>NZ_CTDZ01000009.1:0-2400000 GCF_001375555.1 Numidum massiliense
ACGCTCGGTACGAGGCAGATTGCGTATGATGCGAAGGATGTTCTGGGTCCAGTGCGCCAGCAACAGTTACAGATGGCTGCTTAAAACGAATTAGCCAATCGTCGTGTGACCTTAAGTTTTTCCGTAGGGAAGGCAAAGACAACTGAAGCACGGAGTAGCCGCAGTACAATTTCCATAAGGGCAACGACCCAGTAAGGGAGCAAGAAGCGGCCTCCACCCCTTGAGAGGTAGAACGAAGGAATGTAAGGGCAATAGACCCCGTGTGACATGGGAGGGTAAACCGCAAGGGTGAAAGTGGAGATCCAGGGTGCGATCATCGCATAATGACTGGGGGAATATGGAATTTAGTGTTATTTCTCTGTTCCCGCACCAAACCCCGATCCCATAAAAACACAGTTATGCACTTATTATCCATCACACTCAAATGTCAAGGGCTGAAATACGGTGAATGAGTGAGGAAACACGAGATAAAACTAATTTATAGTGGGAGGAAATAATAATGAAAGTCGACCTGAATGCCCCAATTGAACCCTGGAAAGGCTTGGGTGGGATTAGTCTTTACACCCATATTTCTGAGTTTTATGGACCGTTACAGGATTTTAATGTAGAAGCTGATATTGTGTGGAAATTCCTAATTTCTTATGAAGTTGATAATGAGGCTATAATTTGGTTCAATGTTATTAATGGAAAAATATATAAATTGACGGCATTAGAAAACTATAAGGGTTTATTATTCAATCAGATTCACGTTGGCATGCATATTGACGATGTATTAAAGATAGAACATTCCTTTGAATATGATGAATTCGAGGAAGTTTATGAAAGTCCGAAAGGGGTATACATCGAAACGGATCCTATAACCCATCGGGTCATATGCATCTCAGTTTTCGTGAAGGAAATAGATGACGAAGACTTTGAAGAAGGAAAGTGGTAAGCGCTAACCGCCGCTGCTGGATTAAGTCCTAATTTCTGTGTGAAATAGCCTTGACTAGAATGAGCATCGATCATGGCTTGACATGTAGCCTACGCGGGCATGATTTCTTGCACTTGAGCAATGTGGAATGACACATTGCATGGTGAATCACTCCATCATCCCCGTCCCCCATTTAAAGGCTGTGCCACGTGAATGACTTCGGGTGCGGATGTTATTTCTTTGTTGCTGATCAGAAGTACTTCAGTATGATCAAAATACCTTTTACACCCCTTCAAATGGATCTCATAGCTACATGCTCGCGTTTGATGAAATTCACGCGGCAGATCAGACGGCAGAAGTGGAAGGCATCGAGGGGATAAAATTATCCCGATACTGTAAAGAAGAAATCCAATTACTCACAAGGAATCAAAAAGGGAGGATTTATGGTGGAAAAAACTAATATTATGGCATACTTTTCAGTTTCAGGTGATAACTTTAACCCCAATGATATTACGAAAGAACTTAATTTACCACCGGATGAATACTGGATTAAAGGAGATTCGGTTAAAGGGAGACATCCTAATGTCAAACGAAGGCAGACGAATTGGAGTATATGTACCGAGTACGAAGAATCGTTGGATATAAACGAATAATTGTAAAAATTGATGAAAATATTGTGTGGTAGAAGAAATGTTTTGAAGGAAATAAGGGCTAAATATGGTCTATCCTATCGTTTTATCTTCGTAGTCCAAGTAGAAGATCATGAGACGCCAGCAATGTATTTTGAGCCTGAGTTCATTGAATTTGTAAATGATAAACGCAAAGATCGATATCGATTTATATACCTAACAGATAAGCGACTAAGGATATAGCGTATGAGCACCAAATAAATCAGCAAAGAACATTAAGACTTCATTTGTGGTCGTGTCTGTGCTATACTGTAAGTAAAAGTGAGAAGTGAGACCGATTGCTGAAATATCGATGAGGATCTATGCGATTACACAAGGAACGATCGTGGCCACGTCATCTGATGTAAGAAAAAGTTGACGAAGGTGGAGACATCCTGTTAATTCAACTATAACGTGTTAAAAAATGGTATAACTGGCGCAACTAGACGTGCGAAGGGAGGGTTAGCGGTGTATCATATGACAGTTTACGACCAAGATGGGACGACGTTGTACGACCAACCGATCGAAGCAAACAGCGACAAAGAGGCAAAGGAAAAAGGCATGGCTTGGTTGGCGGAAAGCGACCGCGAACAGTGCCCGTACCGCATTTTTCATACGACAGGCCGCCTCGTCGCCTTCCACAGTCACCAAGCGAAACGCGCGTGATTACGCGTAATTAAACGTAAGCACTTCCTTGTATTGTTGTATTGTTATGAGTATACTTCCACTGTAAATTAAAGGACAGCGATTTCGTAGTCATGAAGCATTAAACATTACGTGTATGTGTTGATCAATATGTGTTGATCAAGAGATAATTGCGATGTGATTGCACGGAGCGTGAGCCATAGTTGTGGATCCCCCCTGAATGAGCGTCCGGGGGGATTCTTTTGCTTCTTTTGATAAACACGTCCTTTTTTAGCATGACAACGGGAACGGTGCCAATAAATTGAATATAGGCGGGAAAAAAGGTTCTACCTTCGGTCATTTGCACCAAGGCGTGCAACGTATCTGCGTCACCGCCAGCAGCTCGTTCGCGGATCGGTTGCTTGTCCGGCCCGAGATACGGTAATGCTTGAAACCGTAAGTCATCTTCTGAAAGGTGTCGAATGTAACGAATAAATGAAGGCAGATTGGGAAAATATTGCTGATGTGTTATTTTAGATTCTAATATTATCGAATGTAGGAGTCATCATATTTCGAACGAACAAAAAAGACCAACCTAGGTTGCATGTGCAAAGCATCCGGAGTTGGTAAGAGATTGGCAGAATGAGGTTTCATGGGGCTTGCGTGCATGTGTTACGCTTCTTTCGTATGATGCTTATGCCGTTGCAGGCCTAAACCGGAAATAATGCCGAGGAAGTACTCGGTCTCATTTTTAATATGGTTGACCAATGTGCGCGCTGTCGCGCTTTTGGCTGCCTGGCTCTTCTTTAGAAAATACTCGAGGAACTTGATGAACTGCTGATTGACGCGATAAGCTTTTTGTACTAAGCGGACGGTGTGTGCCGAGAGGTGGTAACTTTTGTAGCCGTAGCGGGCGAGACCTTCCACATATTGAATGGCGCGCCCCTCTAACTTTCCGAACCGTTCTTCGAAACGACTTAAAGCGTGGCGAAACTCCTCCTCCACGTCGAGCAGTTCTTTTAACACGCCGGCGTGTTCCCGCCCTTGCACACTCCAAAACCACGTTTCTTCGAGTAAGCGCAGTTCCATTCGCTCACCGTAATGATACATCATGAACCTCCTTTGACCCATTTGACGTAAAGAACGAATAGGTAAAACGCCTATTCGTATTAGCGTATGCAGTGCACAAAACTATGTGACGGCGAACGATGGGCGTCTTGTTTGTCAATCCGTGACCATATCGAGTTGTCACGTAACCGGCAGTAGGTTCACTACTTGTTGGCTTGAAAAAAGTGTGTCTTGACATTTCTGCGCGAAAAGGAAAGAATAGTACAATCGGCATCTTTACTGTCGTGTGATCAGCTTCGTTAGCATATGGTCGATCTTTCGATCAAGTGGCGTTATACGAATGGTTCCGTATGGCGGATTTCCTCCATTTAACGACGAATAATATTTCGCTACTCGAAATTTACGTTTATAAAAATAAAAAGTTTCGTTAGAAAGGAGAGTGGCGATTTGTCCAATGACTACAAAGATTTGGCGAGCAACAACCCCGATACACGACCAGTTATTGGGATAAATGACCCGCCATTAGAGGAAGGGCAAACGATTCCTCAGGAAGACATGCAAACAATTTCCGTTGAAGGTGAGCAAACAGCTTCCGTCGAGGGAACGCATACCGTTCGAATGGAAGGTGAGCAAACTGCTCCTGTAGAAGGACAGCCTACAGTTCCTACAGAAGGTGAGCAAGCAGCTCCTGTAGCAGGGGAGGAACCGGCACCTGCCGTGCCCCTCGTACGTCCCCGTCCCCAGCAGCGAAAGAACATCGACTTATCGGGAAATATTACGAAACCGCTGCTGTTATTTCTGATTCCGTTAATGCTCAGTAATGCGCTGCAGTCGATTAGTGGGACTGTAACTTCAATTTATCTCGGGCGCGGCCTCGGGGAGAAAGCGCTGGCCGCGGTGAGCACGGTTTTTCCGATTACGTTCTTTTTAATATCGTTCATTATCGGGATCGGCGGAGCGAGTTCGGTCTTAATCGGGCAAGCTTACGGCAGCGGCAACGTGGAACGGATGAAGGCGACGGTCGGGACGTCACTCACGTTTTCTTTTTTGCTCGGACTGCTTTCGGCGGTCATCGGCAATGTGTTTGCGTACGATCTGTTTGCGCTCATTCGTACGCCGGAAGAGATTGTTGAGGAAGCGGTTCGCTTTGCGCGCATCATCTTTACATTTTTGCCGATTATGTTCGTCTATATTAGTTACACGACGTTTTTGCGCGGGACGGGTGACTCAAAGACGCCGTTTTATTTTTTGCTCATTAGTACCGTGTTAACGATCGGGTTAACGCCTATCTTTTTGTTCGGGTGGTTCGGGCTACCAGTGCTCGGCGTCGAGGGGGCAGCTGTCGCCAACGTGACAGCGACGATCGTGACGCTCATCGTGTTGTTCGTCTATTTAGCACGCAAGAAACACCCGCTGGCGCTCGATAAAGAGACGCTAAAAAAATTGCGGCTCGACCGTGAAATTGTGAAGTTAATGCTCAAAATCGGTATCCCGACGAGCGTGCAGATGATTTTCGTGTCGCTGTCCGAAGTGGCGGTGCTCGCCTTGATTAACGCCTATGGCGCGGAAGCGACAGCTGCGTACGGTGCCGTCATTCAAGTGATCAACTACGCGCAAATGCCGGCGATGAGTTTAGGGATGGCTGTCGGTATTTTCGGGGCGCAAATGATCGGCTCGGGGCGGCAAGAAAAGTTGCAGGAACTGATCCGCAGTGCCGTCGTTTTAAATTACGCGATCGGGGCAATCATTGTCGGTACGGTATTCGTCTTCAGTACGACGATTTTATCGTGGTTTCTCACCGATTCGCACACGTTAGCAATGGCGCACGACATTTTGTTCATTTCGTTGTGGGCGTTTATCATTTTTGGGCATGCGATGATCATTTCCGGCATTATGCGTTCGAGCGGTACGGTGTTGTGGCCGACGACGATCGGCATTTTATCGATTTGGGTCGTACAAGTGCCGACGGCGTATTTGCTCTCTAAAGCGATCGGTCTGACCGGCATTTGGATGGCTTACCCGATTGCGTTCACCGTTTCGCTCATCGCACAGTATACGTATTACCGCCTCTTTTGGCGCGGTAGGACGCATCGACAGTTTTTCGATTCACCCGCTCCGGAAAACGGATAGGTTCAGCGGGGCTCATGGATCACGGGGCATCTCCAGGGCATTGCGGGGCTTACGGGGCAGGGTATCACGAGGCATCGCGGGGCATCATGGGGCCATCGCGATGTCATCACGGGGGTATCGTGGGACAAAGAAGCGCCATTCGCACATGGAATGGCGCTTCTCGTATATACGGAGGTAAATGGCGTTTAGCCTAATTGACGCCTACTACTCATGATGCACAGTAGCAACGACTACTGTTGCTGTGCCTTGGGTCCGGCGTTTCGAATCGCGTCGTCGACGTCTTTAAAGCGCTCGAAGTTGTCCGCGAACAGCTTTGCCAGTTTGGCGGCTTGCCGATCGTACGCATCCTTGTCTTGCCACGTGTGACGTGGGTTGAGGATGTCGCTCGGCACGTCAGGGCACGTTTGTGGTACGGAGAGACCGAAATACGGTTCGACGGCGAATTGTTCCAGTTTCCCCGCGATGGCGGCGCGCACCATCGTCCGCGTGTAGCTCAGCTTCATCCGTTCGCCGACACCGTACGGACCGCCTGTCCAGCCGGTGTTGACTAAATAGATGCGCGTGCCGTGCTGTTCGATGCGCTCCCCGAGCATACCGGCGTAGACGCTCGCTGGACGCGGTAAGAACGGTGCGCCGAAGCAGGTGGAGAACGTTGCTTGCGGTTCCGTTATTCCCCGTTCGGTGCCAGCTAGTTTGCTCGTGTAGCCGGACAGGAAGTAGTACATCGCCTGTTCCTTCGACAGCTCGGCGATCGGCGGCAGGACGCCAAAGGCGTCAGCGGTCAAAAACAGCACGACCTCGGGGTGTGTGCCCGTGCTCGGGATGATGGCACCGTCAATGTGCTCGATCGGGTATGCGACGCGCGTGTTCTCCGTCAATGTGTTATTATCGTAATCAGCAATGCGCGTTTCTGGGTCAATTACGACGTTTTCGCAGACGGCGCCAAAGCGAATCGCGTGATATATTTGCGGTTCTTTTTCTGGCGATAAGTTGATGCATTTCGCGTAACAACCGCCCTCGATGTTAAAAATTCCTTGCGGTGACCATCCGTGTTCGTCGTCGCCGATTAAGCGGCGGTCCGGGTCGGCCGACAACGTCGTCTTACCCGTGCCAGAAAGGCCGAAGAAGAGCGCTGTCTTCCCTGTGGCGTCCATGTTGGCCGAACAGTGCATCGGTAAGACGTTCTGATCCGGTAGGAGGTAATTCATGGTGCTGAAAACTGACTTTTTTATTTCGCCAGCGTATTCCGTACCGCCGATGAGAATGAGTCGTTTCGCAAAATGAATAATGATAAACGTCTCTGAATGGGTACCGTCCCGCTCCGGATCAGCGCCAAAGCCGGGCGCGTCGATGACAGTGAACGGTTCGGGGTGTGCCGACTGCATTTCGGCAGCTGACGGACGAATAAACAGTTGCTTGGCGAACAGTTGGTGCCACGCGTATTCCGTAATGACGCGCAGCGGGAGCCTGTGGGTGGGGTCAGCGCCGGCAAAGGCGTCTAAACCGAGCCACTGTTTATCTTGCATGTACTGAAGTAATCGGGCGTAAATGCTGTCAAACTGCGCTTCGCTCATGCGCTGGTTGACCTTCCCCCAATCGACTGTATGTGCAACTGACGGTTCATCGACGATATACTTATCTTTCGGGGAACGTCCGGTAAATTTCCCCGTTGTCGTCGCGAGTGCTCCGTCCGCGGTAAGTTGTCCTTCGCCCCGCGCAATTGCCAATTCTACTAATTGAGCGGTAGACAAATTCCACGTTACTGCAAGTGAGGGCAACAATTCGTCTACCTCCTGAATGTGAATGTGTTTTGACTGTGTAACTTGCACTACAATGACCTCCTACGTAGTTTGCGTTGGTGTAAATAGTATAACACATTGTGGATAATGATGTGACACATTTAGAGAAAAAAATTATAGGATGTGTAAAATGTATGCTTAACGGTCAACCAACGTCTCGACACCGAGATGAAAGGTCACTGGCGGGTTCGAGATCGTCTGAGGTGCCTAAGTCGCAAGCGATGTTAAACGCGCAGCAGCCGCTCGTGTGTACCGAGATGACGTCTGGCTACGACGGCAAACCTTATTTGCGCAATCTGTCGCTCGAAGTGCGCTCAGGTGAAATTGTCGGGTTAATCGGCGCTAACGGCTCGGGGAAGAGCACAACGATCAAAACGATTCTCGGCGCACTTCCGCTCATGTCTGGAGCAGTGATCGTTAACGGGGTGCCGCTTGCGGACGACCCGGTTGCAGCTAAGGGGTCGCTCGGTTACGTGCCGGAAGCGCCCGACCTGTATCAAGAGTTGTCTTTATGGGAGTATTTGAGGTTTGTGGCCCGTATATACGGAATGGCTGAAAACGAGTGGGAACTAACGGCCGAGCAACTATTAGCTGACTTTAACATGCGCGACGTTAAGGACCACTTTCCCGGGACGTTTTCCAAAGGGATGAAGCAAAAAGTGTTGTTACTCGGTACGCTGTTACACAAGCCACAGCTGTACTTAATCGATGAGCCGTTTATCGGCCTCGACCCGCTGGCGATTCGGACGCTCGTCGCTTGGTTAGAACGGGAAAAAGCTCGCGGCGCCGGTATGTTAATGAGCACACACGTGCTCGATTCGGCGGAGCACTTGTGTGATCGATTTTATGTTTTACATAGTGGAACTCTCACGGCCGAAGGGACACTCGATGAACTGCGTGCCACAGTCGGGTTGCCGAAGGCGAGTTTACTGGACATATATGCGCATGTGGTTAGTGATGCGCGTGAGGTCAGTGACGCACAATGACACCTGAACGTTACTTATGGTGGAAGCGGTTCGGGTATGAGTGGTGCCAACGCTATCAGATGATCCGCTTAAGTGTCGACTGGGTGATCGCCTTGTACGTCATCGTCCCTATGCTCGTCGTCGGGAGTGTGTTTTACTGGCAGTGGTTGCATGAGCCGCCGGAGTGGTTGCGTCCGGAACTAGCTGGCCTGGCGTCAGTTTTGCTCGTCGCCCGTGCACTGATGACACGTGTCAATCCGTACGTCAATGCGGCTGACATCCCGACCTTTACGGGTATGCCGTTCGCAAGCCGTTGTTTCGTCGCTCGCTCTTTTGCTTGGGCGTACGCCAAAGAGAGTGTCGTCTGGTTGTGCGTGCTGTGGCTGCTGTACCCGTTGTGGCACACGTTAGCCGTGATGCCTACCGATGTATGGGTCTGGTGGGTGACGGCGACGTTGTTTCAATGGACGATGTTAAATGTCGATTGGCTGCTCTTACACGTGTCGCACCTACTTAGTCCACTCGTGAAAGCACTCATTTTCGTACTGACAGTCGTAACGGTCGGAGGAGAGGCGGGCCGGGAATTATTCGCACGGCATGTTTCGTTAACTTGGCTGTTCCTTATTATATGTGCGCTGTGCGCGCTTACGGCGGTCGGCGTCGTGCGGCAACGGCGGTGGGATTGGTTGCGGCTCGTCACCCGCACGGAGAAGGCGCGCAACGCGAACACGCTGTTACTAGGTATCGAACAAGAGACGGTAATCGGTAGATGGTGGAAGAAGCCGCTGCCGTGGATGCGCAGACAGCTTGGGGGCCCTTTTACCGCCGCCGGTGCGCTGACCGAATGGCACCTTAAACGCTTCGTGCGTACGCAGTCACACGCCAAATTTTTTTACCAGGTGTTCTTCGTCAGTTTTGGCGGCCTGTGGGTGGCACCGTCCGGGTGGTTCAGACTGTTCGTCTTTTGTTTTGTCGCCTGGTTGCTGACGGAAACGTTTGTTATGGCGCTAAGCGGCGAACGACCGCTGCGGCAGCGCGTGTTGCCCGTATCCGCATGGGACGCACACACCGCCGCCGTCCGCGCGTACCAGTGGTTACTCGTTCCTGCCCTCACGTTACTACTAATACCGACCGGCATCGCTGTCGTACCGTGGTACGGCTGGCTTTCGTACCCGTTTATCGCCTATATTTTTGGAAAATGGCTGTTAAGTTTTCGGTTACAGTCGCTGTATACAGAAGAGTAAGTTGACGACGGGTGATTGCCGCCTAACGTGGAGGAGCCGTCCGTGTGACAGGCGCTGCGTTCACTGGCGTCGTCAGTTGACGGTAAAGCGCGCGAGTTGATTCGTTTAGGTGGGAATTATATCTAAAAAATGTCACTGGACTTGCCCCGCGGTGCAGTCACTTGCTATGATAGTTGCGGGTACATACCCCCCCATAAAAAGTGGATCAGGAGGATTATTATGCGTTTTATAAGCAACGAAGGCATCACAGACCCACGCGTCAACCTTGCCATCGAAGAATATGCGCTCAGACATCTTTCTCCCGAGGAAGATTATTTGCTATTTTATATTAACGAACCGTCGATTATTATCGGCAAAAACCAAAATACGCACGAAGAAATCAACAGCGATTACGTGAAGGCACATGGCATTCACGTCGTGCGACGCTTGTCGGGGGGCGGTGCCGTTTACCACGATCTTGGAAATTTAAATTTTAGCTTTATTACGAAAGACGACGGCGAGTCGTTTCACAACTTTCGCAAGTTTACGGAACCAGTCGTGCAGGCGCTAAAGCAGTTGGGGGTAGAGGCGGCGTTGGTCGGACGCAACGACATTCAAGTCGGCGAGCGGAAAATATCGGGTAACGCCCAGTTTGCGACGAAAGGGCGCATGTTTAGCCATGGGACGCTGCTGTTCGACTCCGATATGTCCAACGTCACGGCCGCGCTAAAGGTGAACAAAGAAAAGATTCAATCGAAAGGCATTAAGTCGATCCGCAGCCGCGTCGCGAACATTAGCGAATTTTTACCGGAGCCGATGACGATCGACGCGTTTAAACAATCGCTACTGGAATCGATTTTTGCGGGCGGTGACATTTTGCGCTACGAACTAACCGCTGCCGATTGGGAAAAAATTCGGGAAATATCGGCCGCCCGCTACGGTAATTGGGACTGGAACTACGGAAAGTCGCCGGCGTTTAACGTCCGGCAGACGAAGCGACTCGCCGCGGGTACGTTCGACGTTCGCCTCAACGTGGCGAAAGGGACGATTGCCGAGGCGACGATTTACGGCGACTTCTTTGGCGTCGGGGAAGCAGAAGTTGTCGCTAAATTGCTTAGTGGCGTGCGTTACGAAGAAGAGGCGGTTGCCGCAGCGCTCGAAGGCGTCGACTTGACGCATTATTTTGGCCAGGTGACGAAAGAAGAGTTTCTGGGGCTGTTATTTTAAAAAAAAAGCATTGCGGGTCGTGGCATGGTTAAACCGTCCTACAGCGGATTCTGCGCAGACGGTTTTCACTGTATGGCCACAACCCGCATGTATTTTTTCCTCACGATCCGTATGGGAGGAGCAGCAAGTTCATGCGCCATCGTCTCTTATGTGAGAAGCCGTAGAATAATGCTGTCACCTCCATGGAAATTGGCAGCTGCAAATGTTTGCTAATATGTCACTAGTGATCGTTTCTAAGTGGGAACACCTACTACATTTAGCCCCTTCTGCCTATGTTCTAGTAGATATGTAGTGGTTGATAGTTATTCGCGCGAGGCGGTCACCGCAGCCGTATTGACAACCTTAACAGTCTTTGTTTATCCTGTTATAGTGTGGCTGTGGTTTAATTCGCGAAATTGGGAGATAAAAACAAAAAAGATGTACATCGTGAGGAACAAGATTGTAAATAACTGTTATTCGGCAACCGCTTTTTTTGAGTATAATTGTAAGGTGGGCCGAAGGTGAGTGAAGGTTGGGGAGGAGATTTTGATCTAGAAGATTCGGGTGTTTATTTTACATAAACTTAATGCACCCTTCATATGTGTCACATACTTACATTAAATACTATATTGGTAGCTAGTAAAGTGGATGATAGTCGTCTACCAATAAAGCCGGGAAGAGCGGATAAGTATTTTTTGGACGAACTATGATTTTTCTCGAGGAGCAGGTGAGACAAACATGTGGCTAATCCCGCTAGCGTGTGCGGTGATTTTAGTGGCCGGCATCGTGGAATGGAGACAGCATCAGAAGCACATTAACGCCATTCCGATTCGCGTCAATGTGAACGGCATTCGCGGCAAGTCGACCGTGACCCGTTTGATCACAGGGATTTTAACCGAAGCAAAGTATAAAACCGTCGGCAAGACGACCGGTACTGCCGCGCGGATGATTTATTCGTTTCAAGACGAGGAAGAGCCGATTAAGCGTCGCCCGGAAGGGCCGAACATTAGTGAGCAAAAGCGCGTCGTACAAAAAGCGGCGAAGCTCGACGCGGATGCGCTCGTGAGTGAATGTATGGCCGTGACGCCTGACTATCAAATCGTGTTTCAAGAACGCATGCTGCGTGGGAATATCGGTGTGATCGTGAACGTCCTCGAGGATCACATGGACGTGATGGGGCCGACGTTAGACGAAATCGCAGAGGCTTTTACGGCGACGATTCCGTATAACGGTCGCCTTGTTATTTCTGAGGGACCGTATGTCGACTACTTTAAGCGCGTGGCGCGAGATAGAAATACGAAAGTAACCGTCGTGAAGCCGGGCACGGTTTCTGACGACTTCCTAAAAAAATTCGAGTATATGGTTTTCCCCGAAAACGCAGCGCTTGCCTTAGGTGTGGCGAGAGCGCTCGGTATAAAAAAAGAGGTCGCCCTCCAAGGGATGTTAAATGCGCACCCCGATCCTGGCGCATTGCGCATATTACCGCTGGGTAATCCGGATGAACCGGCTTACTTTGTAAACGCGTTTGCTGCGAACGACGCGGCGTCGACGTTAAACATTTGGGATCGGGTCGTCTCGCTCGGATACCCAAAAGAAAAACCAGTTGTCATTATGAATTGCCGCGAAGACAGGGTGGATCGCTCCGAACAATTTGCCGAGGACGTGTTGCCGCATCTGCCCATTGACACACTCGTACTCATCGGAGAGACGACAGACCCGATTAAACGGGCATACGAATCCGGTAAGATCAAAGCGAACGAGGTACTCGATCTTAACGCCCAAAGCGTAGATAAAATTATAGAAGCCATTCAAGGCGCGTTCGCCGACCGTGTCCTCTTTGGTGTGGGTAATATTCACGGTGCTGCTGAACCGTTAATCGAAAAACTGCACGAACTGAAACTTAAGCAGCGTGTCAGCTAGTGTCAGTTCCAATTTTTTTAGGAGGAAAGTAAATGTTTGGTTCAGATTTATATATTGCGCTCGTTCTCGGGGTGATACTTAGTTTAATATTTGCGGAGAAGACAGGGATTTTGCCGGCGGGCCTCATCGTACCGGGATACCTTTCGCTCGTGTTCGATCAACCCGTATTCATTTTAATGATCCTTATTATTAGTTTTTTAACTTTTATCATCGTCCGCTACGGCGTTTCCCGCTTCACGATTTTGTACGGCCGCCGCAAGTTTGCCGCGATGCTCATCACCGGGATTGTGCTAAAGTTGCTGGTCGACTATTTTTATCCGATGATGCCGTTTGAGATTTACGAGTTTCGCGGGATCGGCGTTATCGTGCCTGGACTGATCGCGAACACGATTCAAAAGCAAGGGCTAGCGCTAACGTTATCCTCGACACTGCTGCTCAGCGGATTGACGTTCGTTATTATGCTCGGCTACTATTTAGTCTTTTAAGGTGGTTAATATGTCCAAACAGTTGACCTTTCAACAACGGGTGTTAAAAATGGCGAAGCGCCATAAACAGAGGGCGCTCCCGCATACGATGCTGGCGATCGGCATTAGTGTCGTTTTGATCGTGGCGTTAATGGTTTTCAATAAACCGCAGGCGGCACGCGTCGAAGCGAGTGATCGGCCAGTTTTTACGGCGACGATGGTCGGCGACATGATGTTTGGTCGCCACGTCGAAGAAGTGACGAAGCGGTACGGTTACGAATCGCTTTTCCAATTTGTGAAGCCTATGTTCGATGCCTCGGATTACATCTCCGGCAACTTTGAGCAAGCTGTCACACTAGCGGAAAACCCGACAGCAGAAAAAGGTTACCAGAAGTGGGATAAGAACATCCATCTCCGGACGGATCCCGAGGCGGTAGAAGTACTGAAGAGGATGAATTTTTCTGTCCTCAACCTGGCAAACAACCATGTCTTAGACTATGGGAGAAGAGGGTTACAAGATACGATTGAAACGATGAACAGGTTCACGATGGATTATGTCGGTGCAGGGATGAACTTAGAAGAAGCGCAACAAGCAGTCTATCAGACGATTAACGGTATAACCGTTGCCTCTGTCGGCATTACGGATTCTTACATGGGCGGGCAATCCGTACGGGAGAAGCGCCCAGGTGTACTTCCTTTAAAACCGGAGTATTATTTGCCCGCGATTCAAGAGGCAAAAAAGAATGCTGATTTTGTCATTGTCAACGTGCACTGGGGTCAGGAATATGACGGAGCCGCACATCCGCGGCAGCGCGACTCGGCGAAGGCGATGGCCGATGCGGGAGCTGACCTCATCGTCGGTCACCATCCCCACGTCCTTTCTTCGGTCGAAGTGTACAACGACACCGTCATTTTTTACAGTCTCGGGAACTTCATCTTCGACCAAGGGTGGAGCCGGACGAAAGATAGTGCACTCCTGCAGTACAAACTGTACGGCGACGGCAAGGCTCGCTTTGAAGTGATGCCGCTAAGAATCAATGAGGCGACACCTGCGCCGGCAGAAGGATGGTACGCTCAAAAACGCATCTTTAGACAGTTGACGAAAGATACGCCAGTTAAAGACGATTGGAAAGTAGAAGACGGCAAGTTGGTGTACACAGTCGACCATTCTGACATCTTGAAGGGAGCGTCAAAGCTTGAAAAATAAGCTGGTTGCGATACTGTCACTCGTTGTCGTCGTCGTAGGGGTTATCATTTTATATAAAGCACTTGGGATTGACATAATCCCGGCGAAAGAAAAAGCGTCACAAGAGCAAGTGAGAAATGGCGATCCGCTCGACAGCGCCGAAGGGTACGGAGTAAGTGCCGGGCATCCGTTAGCGGTCAAGGTCGGGATGGACGTACTGGAAAAAGGTGGCAATGCCGTTGACGCGGCGGTTGCTGTGTCGTACGCCCTTACCGTCGTCGAGCCGTATGCGTCCGGCATCGGCGGTGGCGGGGAAATGCTAATCGATCCCGGGAACGGGGGCAAGCCAGTCGCTTACGAATACCGCGACGTCGCCCCACCGTCCAATGCCACACTGCAGAGTGATATCGGTATTCCCGGTTTTGTAAAAGGGATGGAAACGATCCACGCCGATTTTGGTTCACAGAAGCTAGCTGACCTCATCGCACCGTCGATCGAACTCGCTGAGACAGGCTTTGAAGTAAACAGCCACCTTACGACTCGCTTAGGTGAAGATACGTTTCGCATGACGATTGACGAAGTACCCCACTTCTTTCCGAACGGCAATCCTCTAACCGAGGGGGAGACGTTAAAGCAAGAAGAGTTGGCAGAGACGTTACGGACGATTCAAAAGGAAGGTTCCGACGCGTTTTACAAGGGGAAAATTGCGCAACACATTATCGAGCGCGTGCCAAACCTCGCCCAATCGGATTTTAGCAACTATAAAGTTGAAAAGCGTAAGCCGCTCATCGGGAAGTACCAAGGGTTTGACGTCATTGCGGCACCGCCGCCTGTTGCCGGGGCAACTGTCATTCAGGCGCTGCGCATGGCAGAAATGCACAAAGTTGGCGAGACAGAAAAGAATTCAGCTGATTTCGTGCATCTCATTAGCGAAGTGTCCAAAATAGCGAACGCGGACCGTCTGAAGCGAGTAGCTGATCCGGCCTTTTACAATGAACCGAAGCAGTTGGCGAGTAAAGATTACGCGCGGAGATTGGCCAAAAAAGTGTCGCCCGACACGCCGTCTGCCGGATCAGGCTATAACGATTCAAAGGCAGACGAAGAAGATTACGACAACACGACCCACTTCGTCGTCGTTGACAAAAAGGGCATGATGGTATCGGCGACGAATACGATTGCTAATTTCTTCGGGTCCGGTATTTACGTCGACGGTTTTTTCTTGAACAACCAGTTGACCAACTTTAGTAAATCGGATAAGCCCCCGAACCACTATCAGCCGGGTAAACTCCCGCGCAGCTATACGGCGCCAGTCATTTTGAAAAACGATGAGATGCTCATCGGGATGGGCACGCCGGGCGGGAAACGCATTCCGATGATGATGGCAGAAGTGCTCATTCGTCACCTCACGTTCGGCGAATCGATCGACGAAGCGATCCATCAGCCACGCTTTTATGCCGAAGGAGAAACCCTATATGTGGAATCGGGCTTTTCCGAAGAAACGGTCGCCGAGCTGGGTGAACGCGGGTACACCGTTATTTTGAAAGATTCGCCCCACTATTACGGCGGTATGCAAGCACTCGTCGTCGATAAGAAGAAGGACAAGCTTTACGGGGGCGCCGATACACGTCGCGGCGGCTCTTGGGATGTCGGAAAGTAACGCGAGCTACACTTAACAGGAAGGGAATGGGAATTGTGAAAAAGTGGTTCAAGTCGTTGTTGCCGTTCTTTTTGTTAGTCGTCGCCTTTTTCGGCATGTCGTTTTTTAAACACGAAGACGTGCTGCAGCCAGACGAGCGCGCCGTCATCGACACGTTTTTCGGGAACCAACAGCAAGCTCAGCGCAAATAAATTAAAAGTGGAAGGAACGATCTCCCTCTAGGGGAGATTTTTTTTGCTTCGTTGTGTGTACAATCCGCTATACTAGTGTTATGCAACATCGTCATATGGGAGGTAGGCACACTTGCACAAACAGAACGATGGACAACAGGAAGTGACAGTTACTCGCGACGTACGCGTGCCGCTGCGAGACGGGGTGACGTTGTCGGCGGATGTGTACCTGCCGCGGCAGGACGGACGGTATCCGGCGATTGTCGTACGTACGCCGTACGGCAAGACGAGTGTTGACATTTACGAAACAGCGACGTATTTCGCGACCCACGGTTACGCTGTCGTGTATATGGATGTACGCGGGCGCGGCGATTCGGAGGGCAGGTTTGTCCCTTACCGCAATGAAGGGCAAGACGGTTACGACAGTGTCGAATGGGTTGCCGCGCAGCCGTGGTGCGATGGCGAAGTCGGTACGATGGGTGGCTCCTATCTCGCCCGCATCCAATGGTTGACGGCGCTTACGCAGCCGCCGCACTTGCGGACGATGATTGCGGCTGTGACGCCTTCGGATCCGTTTGTCGAGTGGCCGACAGGGGTGCCGACGCCGCACCACTTGTGTTGGTTGTACATGGTGAGCGGGCGCGTCATGCAAAACGTCGACGTCGTCGACTGGGAATCGATTTACGCCCATTTGCCGCTAAGGGAGATGGATGAGCTGACGGGCCGCAACATGCCGCACTGGCGCGAAGAATTAGCTCACCCACAGTTAGATGACTGGTGGCGACAAATCGCTTATCAAGATAAGTTCCATTTGATCGACCTTCCGGTGCTACACATCTCAGGTTGGTACGACGACGAACAAGTCGGGACGCCGTTAAACTTTGCCGGGATGACGAGTCATGCGGCAACGGAAGCGGCGCGCCGCAGTCAAAAAATACTCATGGGACCGTGGCCACACAACATTAATCAGTCGACAAAACTGGGTGACATCGACTTCGGCCCCACGTCGTTGATCGATCTTAAAGGGTATCAGTTGCGTTGGTTCGACTACTGGTTAAAAGGGGAACATAACGGGGTGATGGACGAGGCACCAGTACGGCTATTTGTGACTGGAGCGAACGAATGGCGCGACGAGGGTGAGTGGCCGCTGCAGCGTACGACGTGGACGCCTTACTACTTACATAGTGGCGGGCGGGCGAACAGCCGTTTCGGCGACGGCCGTTTGACGTTAGAACGGCCGACCGCGGCGCATGGCGAAGGCGTGGATCGTTCGCAGGGGGGGACTGGTGCGGAGGCCGCGACAGATACGTACGTGTACGACCCGCGCGATCCGGTGCCATTCATTACCGACATGGTGTCGTCACAAATCGGCGGGCCGGACGATTACGCAGCGATCGAACGTCGCGACGACGTACTTGTTTACAGTAGCGAACCGTTAGCAGAAGATACGGAAGTGATCGGCCCAGTAAAAATGGAGCTATACGCGGCGTCGACGGCGAAGGACACAGATTTTATGGTTAAGCTGTTAGATGTGTGGCCGAACGGGTATGCGCAGCGTTTAACCGACGGCATGGTGCGCGCCCGCTTCCGCGACGGGATGGACAAACCGTCCTTAATCGAACCGGGCACCATTTATAAATATGTCGTCGACTGTTGGAACACGTGTCACCGTTTCCTACGCGGGCACCGCATTCGCATTGAAATCGCCTCGAGCGCCTTTCCGAAGTACGACCGTAACTTAAATACGGGAGCACCACTCGGGCAAACGCGTGAGGTGACTGTTGCCGAGCAGACGGTTTACCACGATAGGGCACACCCTTCGGCAATTATTTTGCCTGTAATTGGTAGCTGAAAGCTTTATCAATCGCGCTCGGCAGAAGTTTCACGATCCGGTAGGTGAGACAGATGGAATTACATTTTTTGGGAACGGGTGCGGGCATGCCGTCGATGCGGCGCAACGTGTCGGCCCTTGCGCTCCGCATGGCGTCACACGGCGGGCGGGTGTGGTTGTTCGATTGCGGTGAGGCGACACAGCACCAAATATTAAAGTCTCCGGTAAAATTGAGTAAGCTCGACAAACTATTTGTCACGCACTTACACGGCGACCACATTTTCGGTTTACCGGGACTGCTCGGCAGCCGCGCTTTTCAGGGCGGGGAGGCGCCGCTGACGCTTTACGGGCCGAGTGGGCTGCGTCAGTTTGTCCAGACGGCGCTCGCCGTAGCGGAAACGCAGTTACCGTACCCGTTACACTTCGTCGAAGTGGTGGACGGGATGACGTTTGCGGCCGACCCGTTCACCGTCGAAGTGGCGCGCCTCGAACACCGCATCGACAGCTTCGGTTATCGGCTGTGTGAGCACCCCGCTCCGGGAAAGTTGCAAGCGGCACGGTTGCGCGCGGACGGCGTGCCGCCTGGACCGCTTTATCGCCGTCTGAAACGAGGCGAGACTGTCGTGTTGCCCGACGGACGGACGATTGACGGCCGCGACTACGTCGCGTTACCTGTACCCGGGCGTCAACTTGCGATTCTCGGCGACACTCGCTACTGTGAGGCTGCTGTGCAGCTGGCGCGCAATGCGGACGTGCTCGTGCACGAAGCGACATTCGCGCGTGCGGAAGCGGCGTTAGCAGCGAAATATTACCATGCGACAGCGCTGGACGCTGCACGCGTAGCGAGTGACGCTGGCGTCGGGACGCTCATTTTGACCCACATTAGCGCCCGGTACGAGGGTGCGGCAAACGAGTTGTTGGCGGAAGCTGAGCAAGTGTTTCCTAACACGTACATCGCGCACGACTTGTGGTCATATGAGCTGCCGAAATAAATGGAGGGAGTAAATCATCGTGGAAAATGAACTATCACTCATCGTTCGTTCGACCGATCTCGATCAGTTAGGGCATGTGAACAACGCCAAATACGTAGAGTACTTAGAATGGGGGAGGTTGGACTGGTACGAGCAGTGTGGCCTGTCGTGGGATGAATACCTCGAGCGGCAAGTTGGGACGGTCGTTGTCCGGCTCGCGGTCAATTATCGGCGGGAAGCGCGTAAAGGTGACCGCCTCACCGTCGTGACGCGGCCGCTTACGCGCGGCAAGACAAGTTTTGTGTTACAGCAAAACATTTATAACCCCGCGGGGGACGTTGTCGTCGAGGCAGAGGTGACAAGTGTCTGTTTTGATTTAGCGAAGCGGGTCAGTTTGCCGATCCTACCGGAACTGGCTATACATTTTGCGGAGGTAGGCGCATAGCATAGAGCCATATAGATCGCAATTGTACTAGGCGTTGCACGGAGCTGTTGCAGGAATTGTGCGTCAGACGTCGTATATATAGACATATCGTGTGATGCGGGGGAGAATAAGGGGGACTGCCTGTGCAGAAGCTGTTGTTATCGTTATCGTTGTTAGTAGTGGGCGCACTCTTGGCGATGACCGGCTGTGGGGTACTCGGACAGGCTATCGACGAGGAGGTGAACGGCTCGAAGGAGCCAGCGGCCGGTGAGAAACTCACTGCCGCTATGCGCACGCCAGGTAATGCTATCAAACGATCAACAGAAATCCCGTTAAAATATGGAGAAGGGGTATACGATCTTAAAGTGCTCGTGCCCCACTTGTCGCGGAAAAACCGTTACGCAGAAGCAGCAGAACTCTTCGTGGAAAATTTTTATTACGGCCAGAAAAAGATCGCATTTTTCCGCCCTTATTACGAGCAAAAGTTTCATCTATACGAACCGGCGACGAACGGTACGTTCACGGGAGAGAAGGCTCGGGTGAGTGGGTCACTCGAACTTTCCGTGCCGGAAAACCGCGCAGTGGAGCAGTTAGTCGTCAC
The DNA here is from genome assembly GCF_001375555.1 of Numidum massiliense. Classification (NCBI taxonomy): domain Bacteria; kingdom Bacillati; phylum Bacillota; class Bacilli; order Caryophanales; family Bacillaceae; genus Numidum; species Numidum massiliense. The sequence goes on from NZ_CTDZ01000009.1 coordinate 19,821, forward strand.
GACTCGCAAAGCGGACAAAGACAATCTAGAGGCAAGTTATCTCATCCCAGTGAAAAATGGCACCTTTGACGGCGAATATTGGTTGCGCTTCGGTCCGGGAGAGTACGACGTGACGCTCAGCGTCCCGCTCAATCCCGACACTAAAAAGGAGTATTTCGAATTCGCCAGTGTGGCGCGGTTTACTGTTTTCAGTAGTGCCAGGGACAGGCGGCACTTAATGCCCTCGCGCGGTATACAATCGACGGCGCCGCCGATTGACAAGCTGGCGCGCGATTTGACGAAAGGTAAGAAGGGTGCCCGTGCAAAGGCAAAGGCGATTTACGAGTATGTCGCAAAAACAGTGGCGTACGATGTCAAAAAATTGGAAGACGACTCGTTCTCCTTGGACGACAGCGCTTTAAAAACGCTGCGTCGTAAAAGTGGCGTTTGTCAAGATTACGCGTTTTTGACGGTGGCGTTGCTGCGTGCCGCAAATGTCGAAGCACGTTATGTCGGGGGCGTCGCAGACGGCGAACGGCATGCGTGGGTGGAGGCAAAAGTAGACGGAAATTGGCTGACGATGGATCCGACGTGGGGCGCGGGCTACGTGCAAGAAGGGGCGTTTGTCCGCCAGTATAGTGACGATTACTTCGATCCCGATCCGGCTCAGTTTAAACGTACGCACAAGCGAGAAGAAGCGCTCTATTGAGACAGCCATCAGACGATGGCTGTTTTTGTTACGTTGCGCGAAGTGGACGATGAGCGACAGTTTCATACAGCGGTAGTTGCCCGGGCTGTGTGCGGAAGAGCGCGATATGACTGACGCGCCAGGTGACGGGCCCTTGCAGTGCGGATTGTTCCCGTTTCGTCGTTTGTTGCTGTCGTGTCATTCGTTCCCGCTGCATGATTCGTTCCTGTTGCGTAGGTTCCTGCCGGGGCGTGGTGGGGAACGGATGTAGCGGCGTCAGTCGTTCGAGTGAGAAGTCACGACGCCTGTATTGCCGCGCGATCGTAATGTGCGGGCGGTACGGGCGCTCCTCTCCGGCAAAGCCGAGCGGCGTTAAAGCCGTGACGACAGCCGCCTGCAGACGTTTTAACGCACTTGTGTCACCCGCGACGCCCGCCCACAAAATTCGCGGCTGTTCACGCTTCCCAAACGTTCCTAAGTGCGACGTCAACTGCAATGAAAAAGGCGACACTTGGTCCGCCGCAATGCGGAGCTTCTCCGCGATCGCCTCTGTTTGCGACGGCGCGCAGTCGCCGAGGAAGTGCAGCGTGATATGGTAATCGTCTCTGTGTACCCACTTGCGAAATGGCAGCCGTTCGCACTCGGTACGCGTCCATCTGTATAGTACAGCGCGTACGTCTTGCGAGAGCGGCAGCGCAACGAATAAACGTGACGGTCGGTCGTGCACGCGTATCACCTTCCTTCGTCGTTTTTGGGCTCGAAAAATATACTATACGATGCGACGACGCGGTGCAAACGAAAAATGTCGACACTTTTTTTGTGCTGCGCGACACTTTTCTTTGCATAACTGCGTATTGCTATAACAGGTGGTCATCATGGTTTGGGGAATCTTGTATCACGCAGTTGTCGTCGTTCTCGTCGCCCTGTTTACTTTGTCGGCACTATTAAAATTGGCTGCGCCGCGGGAATTTATTAAGCTTGTGCAAGCGTATGACGTTCTGCCGCGGCGAATGGCTACTGTTTACGGGGCGGTTCTGCCGTTTGCCGAAGCGACCGGAGCCGTGTTACTCGTGAACGAAAAAACGTCTCTTAGCGGCGCGATGTTGTTATGTGTGTTGCTGCTCGGCTTCGGCTATGCTGTTTACACCGTCGTAAAAACGGGACGACACGTTCAGTGTGCGTGTTATGGCCGTTTTTTCGAGGTGGAAGCCGACCGTTTTACGTTGTGGAAAACGGTGCTGCTGATCGTTTTTGCGCTTTTGACGGCCGCTTTCCGGGACCGCTTATGGGTTGGGTTTTCGGGTCCGGCCGTGCTCTTCGGATTGTATATGACCACGTTAATCTTGCTGGCACAAAAGGTATGGATCAGTTACCGCAAGGCGTGGCGCGTGTTAACGGAAACGGAGCGACCGGGGGAGTCGGGATGAATCAACTGCTTATCCTTTCTAACGTGATGCTTTGGCTACTGAACATCTTTTTGTTGTTTGCGGTCTTTCTCATCTTTCGGCAGTTTGGCGCTGTCTATTTGCACTCGGCGGAGGCGATCGCCCGGGACGGCATCCGACTTGGCGCAGCGATGCCACCGTTTTGTGGGGTGCGATACGAGGAGGGTACAGTGCTTACGCGCGAGGAGTTGCACGGGGTGCCGGTGCTCATGGCGTTCGTATCGCCGACGTGCCCGGCATGTCGGCAATTGCTGGACGATTGGAACGACGTGTACGGGAAGCACTGTGCCCACATCCGCTTCGTCCTCGTCGCACTCGGGGACGAAGGGCAAGTGACACAGCTTGTCGGCGGCAAACAGCTGCACGGGGACGTCGTCATGGACAACGAGGGAACGATCATGACCGATTTTAAAGTGAGGGTCACCCCTTTTGCTTTTGTACTCGATCGGACAGGGGTCGTCAGAGGCAAAGGGCTGTGCAACGGCGAGCAGCATCTGGAGGGGTTACTCGTAAAACTGGGGCGATACTTGGGGTGATACAATGAGACGGATGAGACGCTTGTTCGAAGGAATGGCACGAGGATCGGAAGGCATCCCCCGCTTAAGGCAGCGGTTCGATCACTCGTTTCGCCGCTTTATGGATTTCGCGACACGGCCGATCAACGTATTTCGAGCAAGTGAGACGTGGTGTGAAGAGTCGTGGCTCAGTCCGCAATGTGTACCGCCTAACGGAAGGTTTTGCGACGGCTGTCCGCCCGACGGCCGTGCGAAATGTCCTCAAGGGTACCGCGTCTCTCACGCTTGGAATTACGTGCAAACGGGTTGTTGGTGTATCGCCGCGCACGGTGCGCCGCGCACAGCGGTATGTTGCGATTGCACACCGTACAGTCCGTGGCAACGATCGGCTCACGACTGTGGCTGTCGACATGAGATCGCGGAATGGTAGCGTGTCACTATAGCTTGGATTAGGCAGGGACGGAGGCAACCGGAGATGGATGTGGATGGGCTGATGATTGTCGTGTTGGCAGTCGTAGCGGGGCTCACTAAATTTTGTACGGCGTGAGGGATGAATGTGACCTTAGCGGTCACACCTTCCGGTACGGAGGGGAAGCGAAAGCAGCGCGTGATTGACGCGGTCGTATTTTTATGGGCGTGTGCGGTAAGCGGCGGCCTCGCTGGTTGGCTTTGCGCGACCCTCGTGTATGCAGTCGCCGCTTGGTGGCCGTTTGCGGTAAAAGTATGCGTCTTAGGGGGAGTGGCAGTCGTTTTCGCACTGCGCGAGTGGGGCTTTTTGCCACTCCGCGTCCCGCAAAGGCATTGGCAAATTCCGGTGGCGTGGGTCGGGCGGGGCTCGTGGACGGATATGGTTGTCTGGGGGGCGATCTTAGGGGCTGGTGTTTTTACGTACGTCCCCTTTGTGACGTTTTATGTCGCCTATTTGTACGTCGGCTTTTTTGCGACACCTTCTGCCGGCGTGTGGGCGGGGATCGTCTACGGTGTAAGCCGAGCGCTACCGACGGTCGCCCTGGCCGTCACGGCACGAGCGAGCGGAGTGGGGGAGAGCGAGATACTGGTGAAGCAGCGTAAATGGCATAAGTTGTCCCGGACAGTAAACGCGCTGGCGTTAACTGCTTTACCGTGTGTTTTATTGTGGCTCTTACTTTTTTCCGAGTGAACACAGCGAGTGTTCGCTTTTTTTTTTTAGGATATCTTAAGATAACTTGAACCTATGTTTAGCGTTGGACGTTTATTATAATGATAGGAGATAACGATCATGTAAGTGTGAGAGGAGCCGTCGATGGAACCAGCAAAAAAGCTATCAGCTGAATCAGAACAACATCCGAACGAACACAAACAATGCAAAGAATTTTCAGCTAATATTGCAGCGAAACGAGGGCGAGCGGCTTCCCGCAAAAAGCGAAACAAGACGACGGTCGTCGTGCTGTGCATCCTTTTAGTCGGACTAGCCGTATACGCTTATTTTGCGCTCGATTGGCGCCCCTTGTTGGGAAAAGTGTGGGAACTGTTCACTTCGCCGCAAAAATTTCGCGAGTTTATACTCGGCTTCGGATCGTGGATGCCATTCGCGTATTTTATGGCACAAGTGTTCCAAGTGTTAATTGCGCCCATACCCGGCGTCGTCGTCGGTGCGGTCGGCGGCATATTGTTTGGCGTGTGGGGCGGCATCGCACTCAGTTTAGCCGGGGCAGTTGCCGGCTCCTTGCTCGTGTTTTACATTGGACGGCGCTGGGGTCGTCCCGTCGTCGTTAAAATTGTCGGGGAAGAAGTATTTAACAAGTATATCGGCGTCCTCGACGAAAAAGGGATCGTGTTGTTCATTATTTTCATTTTGCCGTTTTTGCCCGACGATGCCGTTTGTGCGTTAGCGGGATTGTCAAAAGTGTCGTACCGGCGCTTTTTCGCTTTAGTGACGATTGGCCGCATCCCGAGTGTCGTGACGACGGTTGTGGCCGCTGAAGGCATGGTGAGCAACTTCGGCCTGTTTTGGATCGTTTTGGGCGTTTTTTTACTCGTTTCCCTCGTCGTCGGCTATGTGTACAAAGACCGCTTGGAGGAGTGGATTTTGCGCCTTGCCGGAAAGAATAAGGAGGGTAAGGAAAAGGATCAATAGACGTTTTTTGCTCGCGATTCCTGTAGATGGTATACTTTTCAGTGAGGGACGACAACGGGTGAGGGGAGGTTGTACGTGTGTCCAGAGCGACGATTAAAATTCGCGATAACGGTTCGCTGTTAGTGGCAGGCGATGTCGAGCTAGTCGATGCGGAAGGCAACCGCTTTGAAACGAAAGAAAAGTTTTCCTTGTGCCGTTGCGGTCAATCGGAAAACAAACCATTTTGCGACGGTACCCACAAAAAAATTGCCTTTACCGATGCGACGCGGGCGAAGTAAAGCAAAAAAAGAATCGCCACCCCTAAAAGATCGTTCAGTTCTGGGGAGGCGATTTTATCTTCTTTTTTGTTTGTTAATGAAAATCGACGTCGATGCGTTTTCCTTTCGGCGCTTCTATTTTTGGCATGCGGATTTCTAAAATACCGTTATTGTAAGAGGCAGACGCCTTTGATTCGTCGACTTCCGTCGGCAAAGAAATGACGCGGTGGAACTGGCCAATATACCGTTCGCTGTGGTAATAGTTAGCTTCAGTTTCTGACAGCCCTTCGTGTCGTGTTGATTGCCTTTGGTCGTCAGCTCCTAGTTTAGGCTCGAAGCGTTCCCCGCGAGAAGGCGTTGCTGTTCCTTCTTGATGATGATGCGTCGATGGCGTCTCCCGTTGCTGTGGGGGTGGCGTTATGCCAGCTGTGTGCGTTAGTTCCTCCTGTCGCTTCCCAGCCAGACCTTGCGGGCTGTGGTGTGACTGGCGGCGAATTTCACCGCTCAGCATCACTTGGTTCGCATGGACGTCGATGCGTAGATCGTCTTTTTGCGTCAACCCGGGTATTTCTGCTTCGACGACGACTTCGGTAGGCGTTTCTGACACATCAATGCGCGGACCGAAGCTAAACGTTTGTTGAGCCCAGCTCGGGAAATTTTGGTTCATCCAACGGTTCATCTCGTTGCGAAACGCATCGAGTTGCCGAAACGGTTCAAATGGGATTAACGGCATTAGCGGATACTCCTTTCGATTCTAATTTTTCGTCGATCACTGTGCGCGAAGGCTTGTTACCGACCCTCAAGTATTAGTTTGCACGAGTGTCGACCGATTCATGTATCGGAATCCCTTTTTGCGTTACGGGCAATTTTCTTTGTAATTGTGTGTGTGACGGGAACCATTTATCGTATAGGAAAGTCGCACAATAGCACGCGTATAGGGCGTGACTCGTGTGTGACAATTGGATATTTTTTATACTGCATGTTATACTGGCATAGACTCTATTTTATATCTACCAGCTAGTAAGAAGGAGGAACTATACATGGCGATCGTAAATGTCAGCGATCAAACGTTTTCCGACGAAGTCGAAGGCACGGGCACAGTATTAGTCGATTTTTGGGCACCTTGGTGCGGGCCGTGTAAAATGATCGCTCCCGTTTTAGAAGATGTGGATAGCGAGATCGGCGATAAAGTGAAGATCGCAAAAGTTAACGTAGACGAGAACCCGGACACAGCGGGTCGCTTTGGCATTATGAGTATTCCGACGCTGATGGTTTTTAAGGACGGGCAAGTCGTCGATAAACTGGTTGGTTTTCAAACGAAAGAACAACTGCTTCATGTATTGAATAAGAATAAGTAACGTTAACGTATGGTAAAACGCATGCGAACGTTGTCTTTTTTCAACTGCACAAGACGCCCTGTCACGGCTAAGTGACTGAGGGCGTCTTGTTGTTGTCGTGCGCGTTGTACGTGTTAATAATCGCCATTTCGGTCGCTCCGATCGACGTAGTTATCGCGTTCGTCGTGAGCCTCGCGTGGATGGTCATGTCGGTTTTGGCCGTTGCCGTAGGGGGCTGAACCGTCAGCGTAAGGTTGCGATCCTTCACTGTATGGGGCTGAACCGTCAGCGTAAGGTTGCTGCGAACTATGCGAACCGTCACCGTAAGGGGTAGACCTGTCACCGTAAGGTTGCGATTCACTACCGTATGGGGTCGACCCGTCGCCGTGAGATTGTCGTTCGCCACCACCGTACGGCGATGATCCGCTGTCACCGTCAGGGTACGGTTCACTACCGTATGGCGGCCAGCCGCCCCCTGTAACCGGCGGTTGCTTAATGATGCGTAAATAGCGAAAGACGATGGACGATACGACGAACACTTGGATGGCGCAAGTAAGCGGGAAAAATACGATGTTTAATAAAGAGGAACTAATTAACGCCCCGTCTTCTAAATGATTGATCGAGCCGAAGCCAACGATTGACGAGATGATCGTCAGCACGAGGTAGCCCGCGATCGAAATCGCCAGCGCGATAATACCCGATAAAAGTACTTGTCCAAAATTGTTTTTGAACGTGTTGAACGACTCGCTGATCGAATCGAACACTCCTTTTTGCTCTACGATGAGGCTAACGGGGGCATGCATGAACATCAGTCCGTAAAGGGCGAATAGCAACAAAGTGAGTAGTAGGAAAAAGAGACCCGATCCGACTCCTTCACCTGGGACATCGATCGCAGCCGCAAAGGAAGTGGCGGCAAAAAAGGCGACAAACATAATTGGGATAGCCAACAAGAATAAGACGAGCATCAGTCCGAACATCGGGAACAGGCGCCGGAAGCCGAAGCTAAAAAAGTCCCCGACGGTGCCGCGATCGGCGGTAACGGCCTCAGCGGTAATGCCGATACTGCCAGCAGTGATGAAGGTACTCGTAAACAGGCCGACAATTATGCCAAACAAAGCTAACAGCAACGTAATTGCGATCAAGGACGGGCTAAAAATGATTTCCAACAGAGCAAAAGGGTTATCAATCGCGTGCTCCGCGAGCGCAAGACCGCTAGTGGAAACGGCAAAGATTACGACGAACATAAACATGAATATTACGACGAAGGCAGGGATGAACGTCGCTAAGTTGCCGAGTAAAAAGCCTCCCCACAGCTTCAAACCGTGCCGTTTCAGCAGTGACATGTAGGATTCCATACGATGACTCACACCCCTCTTTTTACTTTGTACTATACGCGATTGACCGATAAAGGACAACCTTAATTCTGAAAGTAGTGAATGTACGTCGTGACACGTCGGTCAGGCAGATGGAAGGCCCTTGCTCGAGCTGCATGAAGTGGCTGTGGCGAACGTTAAGGGGAGGTGCCGGGCGCATATGACGTGGGAGCGGCGGATGTGCTACGATAGAGAGATGAATGGGCTTGAGCGGTAACCTGGACGCGCGATCGATTTGCCGTACGGAAATACTGTTCGATAACTTCGCTGACGTGGAGGGATGATGCGATGAGCGCACGTATTGCGGAAAAACTATCGTTATTGCCAGAGCAGCCGGGATGTTACATCATGAAAAACGACGCGGGCGATATTTTGTATGTCGGGAAGGCGAAAAACTTACGCAACCGCGTACGCTCGTATTTTAGCGGCAGTCACGATGCGAAGACGCAGCGTCTCGTGATGGAAATCGCTGACTTTGAATATATCGTCACCGAAAGTGCCACCGAGGCACTCGTGCTCGAGTGCAACTTAATAAAACGACACCGCCCACATTACAACGTCATGCTTAAGGACGATAAATCGTATCCGTATATAAAAATTACAAAAGAAGCACACCCACGCCTCGAAGTGACGCGCAAAGTCGTCAAAGACGGGGGCAAATATTTTGGCCCGTACCCGAATGCGAGCGTTGCGCAGCAGACGAAAAAACTGCTGGACAAACTGTACCCCCTGCGCAAATGCCGCACGATTCCGAACAGAGTCTGCTTATACTACCACATGGGACAATGTTTAGCGCCGTGCGTGAACGAGGTCGCACCGGAAACGTACGAGGGGATGGTGAAAGAAATCGTCCGCTTTTTAAAGGGCGGGCATCGCGACATTCGCGCACAGCTCGTGCAAAAAATGGAACAGGCAGCTGAAGCGCTAAATTTTGAACGGGCGAAAGAAATGCGCGACCTCATTCGGGCGATTGATGGTCTCGACGACGAACAGCGGATGACGTTTTTGGATCGAAAAGACCGTGACGTGTTCGGTTACGCTGTTGACAAAGGGTGGATGTGTGTACAAGTTTTTTATTTGCGGCAAGGGAAGATGATCGAACGCGACGTCTCCTTGTTTCCGTACTACGGCGAAGCGGAGGAAGACTTTTTAAGCTATGTAACACAATTTTATTCCTATAATTCGCTGTTGCCGCAGGAAATATATTTGCCAATTCACGCGGACAACGACTTGTTAGCCGACTGGTTAAAAGTGACCGTGCACACACCGCAGCGAGGCAAAAAGCAAAAGCTCGTCGAACTAGCAAACAAGAATGCCCGCCTCGCGCTGCAGGAAAAATTTCGTCTCATCGAGCGGCAGCAGGAGCGGACCATCTTAGCGGCGGAGCGATTAGGGGAAGTGCTCGGCATCGGCACGCCAAACCACATCGAAGCGTTTGACAACTCCAATATCCAAGGTGCACACCCGGTGTCGGCGATGGTCGTGTTCACAGACGGGAAGCCGGATAAGAAGGAGTACCGCAAATTTACGATTAAAACGGTCACCGGTGCGGACGACTACGAATCGATGCGCGAAGTGATTCGCCGTCGATACACGCGCGTGTTGCGCGAAGATTTGCCGCTGCCCGATTTAGTGATTGTCGACGGGGGCAAGGGGCAAATGACAGCGGCGCAAGACGTGCTTGCGGACGAACTCGGCCTGTTCATTCCGATTTGCGGCCTCGTGAAAGACGACAAGCACCGCACAGCCCAGCCGTTATTCGGAGAACCGCCGCAAGTCGTTCCACTTAAGCGCGACAGTCAAGAGTTTTATTTGCTGCAGCGCATCCAGGACGAGGTGCACCGCTTCGCCATTTCTTTCCACCGTCAGACACGCGCCAAAAGTGTCGTCCACTCGCAGTTGGACGCCATTCCCGGCGTCGGGGAGAAGCGCAAGCGACTACTCTTAAAACACTTTGGCTCGTTGAAGCGCATCCGCGAAGCGGAAGTCGACGAGTTCCGCGAAATCGGGATCGGAGAAAAACTGGCGCGTACGATCCAACAGGCGCTGCGGGAATCGGGTAAATGATACACGGATCACGCATTGTATAAAAAAATGCTATCATGCATAAAAAACGGTTGTCATCGTTCCGGGCCGTATGGTATGATGGCAAACAATTAATACTATCTTTCCATATGAACTGCTTGGCATCATACGTTTTTTTGGACAGCGGACTGGTAGGCGGTGAGAGGAGATTAGCATGGGTGTAGTTGTACAAAAATACGGTGGGACGTCTGTCGCCACGATTGAACGCATCAGGCATGTTGCACAGCGGGTAAAAAAGACGATCGAGCGAGGGCACCAATGTATCGTCGTCGTCTCGGCCATGGGCAAGACGACCGATGAACTCGTCCACTTAGCCACGCAAATATCAAAGTTTCCGTCGCAGCGAGAGATGGATATGCTACTCACATCGGGCGAACAAGTGTCGATCGCCCTACTGAGTATGGCCTTGCAAGGGATTGGTGTGCCGACGCGTTCGCTCACTGGTTGGCAAGCGGCGATCGAAACGGACGACGTACATGGAAAAGCCCGCATTACGTCGATTAATGCCGAGACGTTGCAGCACTATTTAAACCAAGGCGAAGTGTTAGTCGTCGCCGGTTTTCAAGGCAGTACGAACGGCGACCACGGTGGTGAAATTACGACGCTCGGCCGCGGCGGTTCAGATACGACAGCTGTCGCTCTCGCCGCAGCAGTGCAGGCTACGTGTTGTGAAATTTATACAGACGTCGACGGCGTGTATACGGCTGACCCGCGCACCGTCCCGAAGGCGCAACGGTTGGACGAGATATCTTACGACGAAATGTTAGAGCTCGCTAATTTAGGCGCAGGCGTGTTGCATCCGCGCGCCGTCGAATGTGCAAAAAATAACAATGTAGAACTCGCTGTCAAATCTAGTTTTACCGAAGGACGAGGTACGCGGGTGAAGGAAGGGAGCCTTATGGAACGACAATTGAAAGTGCGCGGTGTGGCACACGATTTGGACGTCGCGCGGATTAAAGTGCTCGGGTTGCCAAACCGCTCCGACTGCCTATCTGTGCTATTTACCGACTTGGCCGCGGCGCACATTAACGTCGACATTATCGTGCAAAGCGAGCACGAAGCGGAAACGATGGACGTCTCGTTTAGTGTGCAGGAAAAAGAGGCGGAACGGGCGGTCAACGTATTGAACCAGCAGCAGGACAAACTTGGGTTTGAGCGTGTGATCGTTGAAGAAGGCTTAGCCAAACTGTCGGCCGTTGGGTCGGGGATGGTCACGCATCCGGGTGTAGCGGCGACGATGTTTACGACGTTAACAGACGCGGGCATCCCGATCAAAATGGTGTCCACGTCAGAAATTAAGATTTCTTGCGTCATCCCGCGGGAACATACGGAAGCGGCGATGCAGAAAGTGCACAGCGCGTTCGGTCTTGACGCTGCGAAAGTTGAAGTATGAATGAGGTAGGCGCGTCTAATTAGCGGAAAACTGCGTGCACAACGGCGTGATCACCGTAAAAAAGTCAAAAGGCGGCGGAAATCGTCCCCACATCTGGCGGTGAGGCGAAACGCTGCTTTTTTTACATCATTAAACAATTATAAGTGGTATAATAAACTTATATACTGGTATGTATGATTTTCCGTGCGTTTTTGCGTTTGGGGCGGGGGCGTGTTCCTTGACGCCTCCCCCTCCTAGGAGTACAATAAATTTGTTCATCATTTTGTACGTTTTCAACAGCTACGGGGTATCTAGTGGCTGTAATACAAAGGAGGACAGAATGTTGGCTGAAAGTAAAAGTTTTATTAACCGCAGGCTCCATTCTTTGCTAGGCGTCATACCCGTTGGTGCTTTTTTGTTAAACCATTTGTTGACCAACTACTACGCCACGCGGGGGCCGGAAGCGTTTAATGAGCAAGTTCAGTGGATCCAAGACTTGCCGTTTTTACTCGTTTTAGAGACGTTGTTTATTTTTTTGCCAATTTTGTATCACGGTATTTACGGTGTGTACATTGCGTTTCAAGCTAAGAACAACGTGTCGTCGTTCGGGACGTTCCGCAACTACATGTTCATGTTGCAACGCGTCACCGGCTTGATTGCATTCGTATTCATCGCCATTCACGTGTGGCAAACCCGTGTGCAAGTGGCACTCGGTAACGTGGAGACGAGTGAGCTTAGTCGGTTAATGGCTGACTCCCTTTCCAATCCACTGTGGATGACCTTGTACTTAATCGGTCTCATCGCGACGGTGTTTCACTTTAGTAACGGCCTCTGGTCTTTCTTTGTTTCTTGGGGAATTACGGTTGGGCCGCGTGCACAGCGCGCTATGACGTACGTCTGTATGGTCGTGTTCGTACTAGTCAGTTATGTAGGCGTTCGCGCGATCTTCGCATTCGTCGATCCGCAATTTATTGATCAGCTTGCATCATTATAAGGGGGATTCCAATTGAGTAGCGCAAAAGTTATTGTCGTCGGCGGCGGACTCGCAGGTTTGTCGGCAGCGATGAAAGCGGCGGAAGCGGGAGCGGACGTCGATTTACTATCGATCGTACCGGTCAAGCGTTCGCACTCCGTATGTGCGCAGGGCGGTATTAACGGAGCGGTTAACACAAAAGGTGAAGGCGATTCGCCTTGGGAGCACTTCGACGACACGGTTTACGGCGGCGACTTTTTAGCCGATCAACCGGCCGTGAAAGCGATGTGTGAAGCTGCCCCCAGCATTTTGCACTTAATGGACCGGATGGGCGTGATGTTTAACCGTACCCCAGAAGGGCTGCTAGATTTTCGTCGTTTCGGCGGGACGAAACACCACCGGACGGCGTATGCCGGAGCGACGACAGGGCAACAACTGCTATACGCGTTAGACGAACAAGTGCGCCGCTGGGAAGTTGCGGGGCGCGTGCATAAATACGAATTCATGGAATTTGTCAGTATCGTCCGCGACGAAAACGGTGTCTGCCGCGGCGCAATCGCGCAAGACATTCGCACGATGGAATTTAAAGCGTTCAAGGCGGATGCAGTCATTATGGCGACGGGCGGGCCGGGCATTATTTTCGGTAAGACGACTAACTCGGTCATCAATACAGGGACCGCGGCAAGCGCAGTGTATCAGCAAGGCGCGTATTACGCGAACGGTGAATTTATTCAAATCCACCCGACCTCGATCCCGGGCGAGGACAAGCTACGGCTCATGTCAGAGTCTGCCCGTGGTGAAGGTGGGCGCGTGTGGACGTATAAAGACGGAAAGCCGTGGTACTTCCTCGAAGAATGGTATCCGGAGTACGGCAACCTCGTGCCACGCGACATTGCGACGCGGGCAATCTTTAAAGTATGTGTCGAAATGGGCCTCGGCCTTGAGGGACAGAACATGGTTTATCTCGACTTAACGCATAAGGATCCGAAAGAACTCGATGTGAAGCTGGGCGGTATTTTGGAAATTTACGAGAAGTTTACGGGGGACGACCCACGCAAAGTGCCGATGAAGATTTTCCCAGGCGTTCACTACTCGATGGGTGGCTTGTGGGTAGACATTAACCAAGCGACGAACATCCCCGGGTTGTACGCCGCCGGCGAGTGTGACTACTCCATTCACGGGGCGAACCGGTTAGGGGCAAACTCGTTACTCTCTTGTATTTACGGCGGGATGGTCGCCGGTCCGAAGGCGATCGAGTACGCGAAAGGGCTCGACCAGTCGGCCGAAGACACGAGTTCGACAATTTTCGACCAAGAGCTCAAACGGCAACAAGAGATGTACGATAACATTATCAAAATGGACGGGGATGAGAACCCGTATAAATTGCATCAAGAGCTCGGTAAAGTGATGACGGACAACGTCACCGTCGTCCGTTATAACGATAAACTCAAACAAACCGACGAGAAAATATTAGAACTGATGGAGCGTTACAAACGCATTGGCGTCGACGATACGGGCAATTGGAACAACCAAACGGCGACGTTTACGCGACAACTGTGGAACATGCTCGTACTTGCTCGCGTGATCACGCTTGGTGCGCTCAACCGTAATGAAAGCCGCGGTGCGCACTATAAACCGGATTTCCCGGATCGCAACGACGCAGAATGGTTAAAAACGACGATGGCCTCGCATACGGACGATGGCCCAGTTTTAACGTATAAAGACGTTGACGTTTCGCTAATCGAGCCGCGCGAACGCCGTTACGACGTCTCGAAGGAGGAGACGAAGAAACATGAGTAAGACAATTCAACTAGTCATTACACGACAAGACAATCCTGACAGTGAACCGTATAAAGAAGAGTTTGAAATTCCTTATCGGCCGAATATGAACGTCATCGGCGCGCTGATGGAGATTCAGCGTAACCCGATCAACAAGCAAGGTAAAAAAGTTCGACCGGTCGTGTGGGAATCGAACTGTTTGGAAGAAGTGTGTGGCGCCTGTTCGATGGTCATAAACGGCAGGCCGATGCAGTCGTGTGCGGCGATTATCGACAGATTTGAACAGCCGCTCCGCATCGAACCGATGAGCACATTTCCCGTCTTGCGCGACTTAATCATCGACCGCAGCCGTATGTTCGATGCGTTGAAACGCGTCAAATCGTGGATTCCGATCGACGGGACGTACGACTTGGGCCCTGGTCCGCGCATGGCCGAAGTCGACCGGCAGTGGGCATACGAATTGTCGAAATGTATGACGTGCGGCGTCTGCTTACAAGCGTGTCCGAACGTGAACCAAAATTCGAGTTTTATGGGGCCGGCGGTTATTAGTCAAGTGCGTCTCATGAACACACACCCGACAGGGAAAATGAACAAAGACGAGCGTTTGGAAGCTTTAATCGGGGAAGGCGGCTTGCAAGAGTGCGGTAACTCGCAAAACTGTGTGCAGGCGTGCCCGAAAGGCATTCCACTGACGACGTCGATCGCCGCGATGAACCGCGAAGCGACCAAATACTCGCTACGCAAGTGGTTTAACAGCTAATCGGGTACACAGGTTCGTGCCGATTTAGTTTCCAACCCTTCAAACAAACGCCCGCCTGCGGAAAAAGATCCGTAGGCGGGCGTTCTGTTTCTGTCTAGCTAAGGGCCGTTAGACGATCCCCGTTTTAAGCGAACAAAGCCGAAGGGAACGATGACGGCACACAAGACGGCGACGAGTGCGTAATAATTGCTGAAAATGACTGCTTCAACTAATCCGTACGACACGACGAGCGAAGCGGCGGGGGAGATGATCCACAATTTGAGCACTTGCCTGACGGTGCGACTCTGCCATATGCTGCGGCCGCGATCAGCCGTTCCGATTGCGATGATCGACATCGTCGTCGCTTGCACTAACGGGACGGGTATACCGAATAACGAAGCGGTGATGACAAGTGAACCGCTAGTCAACGAGATGACACACGCCCTGAGCAGCGACAATTTAGTGAGTTTTTTTCCGTTTGTCTCTAAAACTTTTCCACCTAACGCAAGGGCGCCGAGCGCGACGAATAGTGCCCCGGACCATAGCGCGGTCCCTGTATCGATAATGCCCGCACTGACGAGAGGACCGACAGCGTTGGCGACGTTGTTCATGCCTGCCGAGAACGCTTCGTAACAGCCGGCCGCGATCACGAAACCAACTAACACTTTTTGGTGCTGACGCCGCTTCTCGGATGCGGCGATCTTTTTTTCGATGAGCGGGACGCATTTTCCGATTAAGTACGTCATGCCAAACGCAATAAAAGGGAAGACGAGCCAAATGGCGACGATCAACACGACATGACTGACGTACAATGACTTAAACGCGACTCCGACACCGACGACAGCCCCGACGGTTACTTCACTCGTCGAGAGCGGAATCCCGAGCACGTTCGCAATAAAGAGAGTCAAGCAGGCCGCTACTAATATAATAATGGTCACTTCGACATCGACGAGTTGTGCGGGAACGAATCCCCCGCTAATCGTCTTGACGACTTCTCCCCCACCTGTGACTGCCCCTAAGATGGCGAAGACGCCGACGAGTAAGAGGGCAAGCCACTTTTTCCGAACGGCACCTCCTCCGTATGCCGCCCCCATCGCCGCAGCCGTCCCGCTAGCACCAATATTCATCGCAAAAAAGAAGCCGATGACAAGAGCAATCGTTACAAATAGCATCTGTTTACACTCCTGCAAGGTAGCTGCACCAACATCGTGCAAGACGTACGATGGCGCACTTTTCCTCAATTTTTTTGTTGACTGTTTGAGTCAAGATTAAAATATGAGCGAGGCTGTCTCGTTGTATCGTGGTTTACCTAATGAACAAAAAAAAGGCACTGCCCACTTTTCGGGATTTTTCGAGACGGTTAGCGGTAGACAAGCACGAAAGTAACGGTCTATGTGTACCGAATGTATAAGGGTTATATAAGGTGCGGAATAGAAGTTAGCAAGAAATGGGGGAGCTACACGTGAAAGTGTCAAGTAAAGGCGAGTACGCGCTTCGCGCTTTGCTCGTTTTGGGGCGAGAAGGGGGCGAGGTGCTTCCGGTGGCGCTTATTGCTACTGAGACGCTAGTTCCGGTACCGTATTTAGAACAAATATTGTATCAGCTAAAAACGAAAGGGTACGTCCAAAGCAAACGGGGAGCGAAGGGCGGTTATACGCTTAAAATGCGGCCGGCTGAAATTGTAATCGGGCGCGTCATCCGTGAACTTGAAGGACCACTTGCCCCGATGGGGTGTGTGAGTGTGACGGCGTACGAACCGTGTCCGTTGGAACAAGGATGTTTATTGAAGCCACTGTGGGCACTCGTGCGCGACACGGTCGCCCATGTGTTAGATCAAACGACGTTGGAAGACTTACTGCAAAAACGATTGAAAAAAAGATAGGTACAACGTGTTTTACCTATTCTTGGGATAATACGCTTAATCAGTAACTTTCCAATAGTTGCTAGACTACTATCTTCATCTATGTTATAATCTAGGCCATCTAGATGATCTAGACCTAGTTTTGTAGTGAAGGAGGGTGTATGATTTAATCGGCCACAGATCTATTATGGGGTATTTTAAAAAAAAAGGAATTGCAGGAGGAAGCGATGAGTAATAAGCGGTATAAGTTTGCTAGTTTTGTCGTTTTCGCACTCGCGCTCGCGTTAGTGGCAGTGTCTGTTGTCGACGCTGCCAAAATGAAAACGCATTCTAACTCTGTTTCTCAATCGACAACGAGTCAAGCGGAGATATCCGAATATTTCACGAAAGCGGCAAAAGAGTTCAACGTACCCGATCATTTGTTGCTAGCAATCGGGTATGCCGAATCGCGCTGGCAAGACCACGATGGGAAGCCGAGTCAATTGAACGGTTACGGGATTATGCATTTGGCCGATAATCCGCAAGACGATTCATTAAAGCGCGCGGCCGAGTTGTTAAGTCTTTCCGAGGAACGGCTAAAAAATAGTGTCGAGGACAACATCCGCGGTGCTGCAGCCGTGTTAGCCGAGTTGGCTAAAGAAGCAAACGGCGGTAACCTGCCAAGCAACATAAAAGATTGGTACACAGCTGTTGCCGCATACAGCGGACTCGACAGTCGGGAAATGGCGAGGTGGTACGCCGACGAAGTTTATGCCATTCTAAACAAAGGGGCAGAGCGGGTGATCGACGGGAAAGTGTTGACGCTCGACAGCGTGGCGGTTAAGCCAAACCGCGGCACATATGATCTTGTGGAGCGTGGCCCTGCGTTATCGTCTGCTGCTGAATATCCGAGTGCGCGGTGGGTCGCTGCACACAGCTCAAACTATACGGCGGCTAACCGCAGTTCGTTCAGGTATATTATTATTCACACGACGGAAGGATCGTACAGCGGCGCGATCAGCTGGTTTCAAAACCCGATATCGAACGTGAGCGCCCACTACGTCATTCGTTCGCGCGATGGGGAAATCACGCAAATGGTCAAGCATAAAGACGTTGCTTGGCACGCCGGCAATTGGGATTATAATCAAAATAGCATCGGCATCGAGCACGAGGCGTATGTGAATGATCCCGCTTGGTTCACTGACACGATGTACAAGTCTTCCGCCGCCTTGACGCGTTGGCTCGCCGACCGTTACGGCATTCCGAAGACGCGTCAAAACATTATCGGTCACAATCAAGTGCCAGGGGCGACTCACTCGGACCCAGGTAAATATTGGGACTGGAATTATTACATGTCCCTCGTGACTGGGAATCCTGCACCTGGGACAGAAATAATTGTCGACGACAGTACCCCAGGTCGCTTTGTGGCGAGTGAGAATTGGGGAACGAGTGAATGGAGTGCGCAAAAGTACGGTAACACGTATCGGTTTGCCACACCAGAAAAGATTAGTGATTCAGCGTGGTATAAAGTTAACATCCCAGCCCAAGGGCAATACGACGTGTATGCCCGGTGGCCAGCTAACTCGGGCTACAACAGCAAAACGCCGTTTGTCATCGTGACGACGAGTGGCAATCAGACGGTTCACGTCGACCAGACGAAAAACGGGGGACAATGGGTACGGCTCGGGACATTTTCGTTAGCGCAAGGCGATCGAAACATCGTCGCCGTATCGCGTTGGACAAACACGCCCGGTTACGTGATCGCCGATGCGATTAAAGTCGTCAAACGTTAAGAAGGTGTGACGGCAGCACGTGAGAGTGATCCCCTTACTGCGATGTGTGTGGAAAAATGAAACCGACATCGGCGGCATCGCTGGATCTTCTTCTTATTATGTTTGAGAAAAAAGGGGAAGCGACGTGAGTGGGAGCGTGGGATTTGCTGACTGTAATGTCTGTGCAATTGTGAATGTGACAAGGTAGTCGTTTTTTTGCAAAGGGGGGCATCGTCGTAATATGCCTGGCGATGAGGTTCCCCTTTTCTTCGTGTAGGTTCTAACATTTTTTTGAATAACTAGTAACCATATTATCGTATGTGTAACATTTCTCTCGAAGGGTTTTAGCAGGAATTTGGAGGGAGAATATAGAAAAGGAAGACCTAAATAGTACTCCTAACCACCACGAAAGGAGAGGTCTTCCTTGAAAACCATTATACCAGAAATCGCTACTATCTTGGAACAGTCTACAGATATGTTGTCGTTTTGGGAAAGCTTACGTATTCGCCTGATGGAAGTGATGGCTGATCTGTTCGGAGAATTTTTGGAGCAGCTCGATCAGATGATGACGACGCATTACAAGGAAAAATACGGTTGGAAAAGTGAGCGATTGGACAGCCGGGAGTTCACCAGTTTTTTTGGGACAGTGTCCTATAAACGCCACTTGATGTACGACCGAAACGGAAACGCACATTACCCTGTCGATGAGGCAATCGGTTTAAAACGCCGTAAAAGATACAGCCCAGACCTTATGATGCTCGGAGCAGAGTTAGCTGCAGCGCCGGGAATGACCTACCGCCTCGCCTCAGAGGTCACGCAAAAACTTGCCGGTATAACGATCAGCCATACGACGTTTCAGCGCTTAGTAAAAGAAGCAGGTGAAGCTCAAGCTGTCATGGATGCTGAAAAAAGGGATCGAATTTTTGAGGATACGGTAATTCCTAACTCTCCGTCCGTTAAGCACTTATATTGCGAAGCAGATGGCTTATACGTCAAAGGGAGAGGCAAAGGAATAGAGATCAAAAATATGCTTGCCTATACCGGGTGGGAGCAAAACGGACAGCGTGTCTCGTTAACAGATCGTCACGTCTTTTCTACCGTTGAATCGGTGGATGACTTTTGGGAAATAGGTTATGCAGCGATTCGACATCGTTGGGATCTCTCACATACACATGTGGCGACTAATGCGGATGCGGCTTCATGGATCTCTGAGGAACGCGTTCAAAATACCTTTTCTGAAGCGACATCGGTTGTCCGCCAATTGGATCCTTTTCACGTAAAGAGGAGTATTCGTCGCGGGTTGAGCCGCCAGCCAAGGCTCATTCCTCAAATTGAAAAGGCAATATCCGAAAAAAATAAGGATAGGTTTAAAGCGGTGATTGATACGGCACAGGGAAATGCAGAGACGGAGCGAGAGGAAAAGCGTATCGAGAACATGCAGAAGTATCTTGAAGGGCACTGGGAGATCCTCTGCGACTGGCGTGAGGTTAGTCCAGACGTGCCAAAAAATGCTCGTAGGATGGGATGCATGGAATCGAACCAGAGACGTCTGGCATACCGCATGAAACGTCGTGGCATGTACTGGAGTGAAGAAGGGGCTCAAGCCATCGCCAAAGTACAACAAGGCGTTACCAATGGGACGTTGAGACAGGCATTATTAACTGTCTGGCCCAACCGCCAAGTGACACAAAAACTAAAACGCCATGCGAGGCGAATAGGTAAGTCGGATCACATTGGGGTTCAAGTTGGCAGGATCCAAGTAGGTGCCGCATCAGCTTCAAGTGCTATTGGGTATTTGGATAAGGTGGTTAATCGCCGTCCTTGAAGAGTTAACTCCTCAAGGGCGGACAACAAGTGAACGTTAGGGAATGACATATTTAGGTCTTTAAATCCTTGATCCTGTAAGGTCGTCGAGTAAAGCTTGACACATACCATATTATCTATTGGATGGCGGACCCAATTGAAAATGTGCTATAATTGAAACTTAGTGTTCTTAATGAAGAAAGGGGGAGTGAGTGTTATTTCTATTAACGACATAGTATCATTGGGGGAATATATGACGAATTTCACTAGAGGACGTCGCTGGAAGATACGGCCTAAAAAAAGATAAAGGAATTGTAGGAGGAACCGATGAATAATAAGCAACGGATATTAGCAGGCTTTTTTGTTATCGTGTTGTCTTTTGCCCTAGTGGCAGCGCCTACTGTCGACGCTGCTAACGGGAATGCGCCGGGTACTACCCCATCGACCACGGCGAAGCAACACGCGCTATCTCAGCATTTTGTAAAAGCCTCACAAGAGTTCAAAGTCCCTGTTAAGTTATTGCTAGCGGTCGGCTATGCGGAATCGCGGTGGCAAGACCACGGCGGGAAGCCGAGTCAACTGAACGGATACGGTATTATGCACTTGGCCGACAACCCGCAAGACGACTCGCTAAAACGTGCGGCCAAACTATTAAACATTTCTGAGAAACAGTTGAAGACGAATGTGAAGCACAACATTCGCGGAGCGGCCGCTGTGTTAAGAGAGTTGGCCAAAAAGGAAAATAACGGCAAGGTACCGACGAAATTAAGTGATTGGTATACTGCCGTTGCCGCCTACAGTGGTTTTGCCAGCCAAGAAACCGCCAAATGGTATGCCGACGAAGTGTATACGATCCTCGGCGAAGGGACCCAGCGGACCATCGGCGGGGAGAAGCTCACTCTTGAGAGCGTGAAAGTGCAACCGAACCGCGGTAAATACGACACGATGATGCGCGGGTTTTCGACAGCGGCAACAGCCGAGTACTCTAAAGCGCGATGGGTGCCGGCGCACAGCTCCAACTATACGGTAGCCAGCCGCAGTTCGATTAAATATATTATCATTCATACGACGGAAGGCTCCTACAGTGGCGCGATCAGTTGGTTTCAAAATGCGGCTTCCAATGTGAGTGCCCACTACGTCATCCGCTCGCGCGACGGTGAAATTACACAAATGGTCAAGCATAAAAACATCGCTTGGCACGCGGACAACTGGGATTACAACCAGAAGAGTATCGGCATCGAGCACGAAGCATACGTGAGCGATCCAGCATGGTACACCGACACGATGTACAAGTCGTCCGCAGAATTAACGCGTTGGCTCGCCGATAAGTACGGCATTCCGAAAAAGCGCACGAACATTATCGGTCACAACGAAGTGCCTGGTGCCAGCCACACGGACCCCGGAAAACATTGGGATTGGAACTACTACATGTCGCTCGTGACTAAAACAGATGCGCCAAAGCCGATTATTGTGGACGACAGGACAAAAGGCCGCTTCACCGCGAGCAAAAACTGGGGTACGAGTGAATGGAGCGCGCAAAAGTACGGAGAAACGTACCGCTTCACAGATCCGAAAAAAATTAGCGACGCCGCCTGGTATAAGGTTAACATCCCAGTAAAAGGAAAGTACGATGTGTATGCTCGCTGGCCGGCTAACGCGGGATATAACAGTCAAACACCGTACGTCATCGCGACGACAAGCGGCAATCAGACGGTGCACGTCGACCAGAGGAAGAACGGTGGAAAATGGGTACACCTTGGGACATTTACGTTAGCAAAGGGAGATAAAAATGTAATCGGCGTTTCGCGCTGGACGAATGGGAAAGGTTTAATCATAGCCGACGCCGTAAGATTCGTCAAACGTTAACCAAAGCGGACACGGGGATGTGCCGTGGGGACATGTGGAATGTCCAGCGGCACATCCTTGTTTTTCGGTCATTTTGGGCAACGCTTACTCGACGCCCAACTAGCCATTCGACGCCCCCGCTTACAATCGAGCTCCGCCAGCCATTCGACGTCCCCGCTTACAATCGAGGCCCGCTAGCCGTTCGACTCCCCTTCGTATACACCGAGGCCCGCTAGACATTCGACTCCCCTTCGTATACACCGAGGCCCTAGCTAGCACTTCGACACCCCTAACTCCCACCGATGTCCTAGTCCCAGCATACGCCGATGTCACAGCTAATACGTCATATTTAGCTAGCGTTCGGTACGCCCCAGTTCTAACTGAGTCGCCTGTGCGAGGTCGATCTTTTTTTGCTGCAAGTTAATCTCGTAAATTTCATGCTCCGCCGCTTTAGGCTCGGACACGGTAATCGGTGTGCGCTGCATATTTTGTTTATCGCGAATATCGCCGAGCGTCGTCGCTACCATGCCGTGTGCGTTTAAGTAGGCGAATGTTTCCGTGTGAGCTGGCAGGACGATCACCGTGTCGCGAACGTCTCGCTTGTCTTCGTGCTGCAGCATGTCGGGGCGTAGTGGTTCATTTCCGCTCAACAGAAACTTCTCATTTACCAACAAGCCAGCCGCGTGTTCCGTAGGAAACGGTATGACCTCGATGTGGGCTAGGCCGAGCGGCAAGGTCGCTTGTTGTGTGAGCGACTGGATGTTACCGCGAATTGATGCCGGCCGATCCGCGTGGCTCATTTTAAGGTCAACATCATGCGTAGCTTCAGACTCGGCAGCCGTAGATTCGGGCGAGACAACCGTACCACCGGAGCGGGCGACATAGTACGGACTGCCCGTTTTCGCAGCTAGGCGGGCACCGCCGGACACGTGATCGCGGTGTACGGTCGTATCGACAACCGCTTTGATGGACGTTTTTTCACGATGTGCTAGTCCCAAGTAGTAGTCGATGTGGTAAGCCGGGTCGACGACGAGTGCCTGTTCCCCAGCAGCGACCATGTACGAGAGACAGCCTTTAGCTAAACGGTGAATTTGCCACACTTTAATCTGCTCGTCAAAACCGACGACGACGTCGTAAAAATATTGACTCCACGCGAGATGCCCACCAGCCAAAAAGTAAGTACGTACGCCGCTGTCAGCAATCCCTCGCGCGTACTGGCGGCACGACTCGCTGTCTTCACAGACGAAAAACACGTCTGCACCTTGTGGGTATTCCACTTCTTGCGGGTCTTGTTCGCGTACGCTGACGAGCCGCCCGCTCTTAAACTGCCACTGGCGCGCCCGCGGCATCCCGATTTCTTGCACGATGAGCTCGCCTGGACGCGTCAATTGTTGTACAAACTCTTCGACGTTCAAACTTTCAATCGTCACACTATTCCCTCCTGTCGGTGTTCCAGCGTTGTTCCTATGATTAAACGGACACATTTAAACTAGTCATTTAAATTAGTTTCTCGATTTCGCGTCGATTTCATACGTCCGCAAGCTGTTTTCGCGTTTTGTATATTTTCTATGCATAACCGTGCACACCAGCTTCGAGTAATTGTGCAACTTTCCAGCTTAAGGGGTGCGCAAATAGAGGTGCGCAAAAAGAGGAAGCGAATAGAGCAAGCTGCGCACGGCATAAGTTATCTTGAACGAAGTTTGACCCTGTTGCTTCTTTAACACATGATTCGTGCTGGGGAGCATTGTCGTGAGGAAAGAGGAGAAGAAAGAGGTTTCTTTCGCAAGAGAGGGGTGGTGACAGATGTATTTGCACAACGTTTCTTTGGAACGGGTGTGGCCGGTCGTTAGCGCCGACGTACTCGCTTACACGGAATTAACACAAGACCCGTTGTATGCGAACATTGCGCCGCGCGCGATCGTGTCCTACATTGATGGCGCCTTGCAAATCGGTCAGCAGGCGGGAAAGGTGTTTAGTTATGACGGGGATTTAGCGCCGCTAATGAAACAAATCGCGCAAAGCGGCACGCGAGTGACGTTCAGCGATGAAAAAAAGCGCGAGGGGAATAAGTTTGTCCGCGCCCAATATGAAAAAAAGCCGCCCGTCATTTATATATACCGGCCATCGCTGGAACAGATGGAACACTTTTTTTTGAAAAGCGGGTACCGCGTGCGACAGGAAGATTTTATGGCATTACATATGTGTCACGAATGGTTTCACCACTTGGAGGAGACGCGGTTCGGTCGAACCGATCTGCAGTTACCGAAAGTTAAAATGCGTAAAGTAGGGCCAGTCACGTTTAAACAGTCCGTCGAAAAGACGCGCGAGATTGCCGCACACGCCTTTACGCAAGCTGTGATGGGGCTCAGTTGGTACCCATTGTTGTTAGATTACTTAATGGCGCAGTCGGAGCAAAAGGTGCGCAAGGAGCAAATTCGCGAAAAGCTGTACGTGTTAAAGCAGGAGTACGAACGGTTGAAAGAAGCGCAGCCGACGGTCGTTTAAGATTGATCAAGACACAAAACGGGTGGGACAGTCGCCACCCGTTTTGCCAAGCATTTATTTTTAAACGTGGCCAAAAGCTTACGTAATCTTTTCGACGACGACATTTGTGTGACGTTGCTCAAGTATGTCTGCTTATCTGATGGTTGCTACATCAGTTCCTTTATTTTTCCTATTTGCGAAAGAGATACTCGTAATCCCTACGAGTACAAAAGCAACCCCGATCACGTGTGCCCATGTGAGTTGTTCATCTAGGACGACGTACGATAAAAGAATAGTCGATACGGGTAAAACACCTGTAAACACACCGGATACGCTCCCGGACACTTTTGACACTCCACTGTACCAAAGGTAAAAGGCAACAACAGTTACAAATACCGCGAAATACAATACGTATCCCCAATCGAGAAGACCCGGCTGACGAAAGTCAAACGTAACGGCTTCAAATATGGCGAGGGGTAAAAATAATAAGAAGCCGATCACTGTAACAAAAGTAGAAATGGCTAAGGGGCTTACTTTATGCGACAATAGCTTACCTAAAATGGTAAACAGCGCTTCACCAATGACAGCAAGCATAATTAAAACATTACCAAGTAATGGAAAATACCCTCTAGCTTCTCCATCACCGTTAATGAGATTGATCACAGCAATACCGACTACTGCGAGTGCGATACTTAAAACAATCCGCTTTGTTAATTTTTCCTTTAAAATAAAGAGGGATAAAACCGCAATTACGATTAGTGTCAGACTCGTAATAATACCACTTTCCGTCGCCGTCGTAAATTGCACGCCATACAGTAAGCAAATGCTAAACAGGAAAACCCCCGTAAAAGATTGCAAGCAAATAATGCCGACATCCTTTATTGTCAGTTTAGGGAATTTTCCTTCAACTAAAAGCAAAATAATAATCAATATGACAGAGGCGATCGCAAATCTAAGACCAGAAGCTAAAAAAACAGGAATTTGCGCCACCATCAGTTTACCGACAACGATTGAACTACCTACAATCATCATGGCTAATGTAAGACAGACGTATGCTTTGATTTGCTCACGTAAAATCGTTACCACCTACTTAGATAGAATTTTCAGGGGAAATTGCCGACATGACTTCGTGACAAAAAGCAGCAAGTAGTATGTCGGGTTGGTATTGCTAGGTGCAAGCTAGATTAGGGCAGGCGAGAAACGGGGTGGTGGGGGCGAACTGCCCCACCAATTCATTGCCTTCCCAATCGCCACGTGTCATTTGTGGGAGTGAAAGGCATGTCGCTCACGCTTTTTCCGTCTTCGCGGCTGCTGCTTTTTCCTTTTTCGGAACAACATCTGCTGCTGCCTTCGTTTTCGTTTTTGCCTTAGACTCCGATGTAGCTTTTGCCTTTGTCCCTTTAGCGCGTGGTCCGCCAGCCTTTTTCGCTGGCTTTTTCGGCTTTTTCACTTCGACGAACTGTTCGACGAGCGCCTTGAACGCGTTGATATAGTAGTCTGGATTTAGCTTTTCCCCTGTTGCGCTGAGGAGCAGTTCATTCCAATGCCACTTCGCGCCAGGCGCAAAGATGTGTTTGCGCAAAAAGGCACCTGTTTTTTCATTGCTAATTAAGTAGGCGGTGCCGCGTGTAGCGGCTTCGTGCGAGCGCGCAGAATCACCTGACGGAGCAGAGTCACCTGACCGTGCAGAATCACCCG
This sequence comes from Numidum massiliense, assembly GCF_001375555.1. Taxonomy (NCBI): domain Bacteria; kingdom Bacillati; phylum Bacillota; class Bacilli; order Caryophanales; family Bacillaceae; genus Numidum; species Numidum massiliense. The sequence continues at coordinate 45,921 of NZ_CTDZ01000009.1, forward strand.
ACGGAGCAGAGTCATCTGACCGTGCAGAATCACCCGACGGTGCTGATTCGACCAGTGGTTCAGATTTGTTCGATGGTGGTGTAGATTTACTTGACGGAGTAGGTTTACCTAACGGTGCAGGTTTGTCTGACGCTACAGAGTCGCCTGTCGGTGCGGAGTGCGCCGGAGCCGGTTCGCCTGTTGCTTGGGCGGAACTATTTGCGATCTTTTCTTCCAGTGTCGCCCACAGCTGCGATGCCATCAGTTCGCCGAGCAAGTAGTTTTGGTAGTAAACTGGGTTAAGGCTGAGGTCAATATTAGCCGCCCAGTCCGGTTTGTTACGCGCTTCGGGACACGGGATGTATTGAATCGTCTCTACGTAATGCCACCAACGTTTGTTCAAATTGCGGTCCGGGTTGGCGTACAGATCGCGTTCAAAATAAATGACGACTAACATCCAGCGTAATTGTGCGAGTTGCGTGAGCGCATACTGTTTTTGTAAGTTATCTGTCCATTCAGTATTGACTTTCCATTCGGAGGGCACATCATCACCCTCGCTCGCATACGCTGCGAGCCACGCAGGGTTCTTCGTGAGACGATCGAACATGAGCGCAATCCCTTCCGTCGTCAACTTGTGGGCGGCGGTGCGCAGGAGGTAAGGAAGTTCTCGATCGACGTATTTGCTGTACGCCGCGTGGCCGAGCGTGTGCAACAACGTCCGCATCGACGCTTCGTTCGGACGCAAATTGCACAAAATGCGCACGTCGCCTTCGCGGTCGAACGTCATACAATAGGCGTGTTCGTTTTTACCTTCGCGTTCGTACAAATCGCTGTGCTGTAAAATGTCGGACACGTCTAAGCCAATCGCTTGAAAAAAAGCTCCCGCGATCTCCTCCAGTTTTTTGTCCGCAAAGTAGCTGTCAATGTCGACGTTAAATACGGAAGGCGCTTGCTGGCAGAACGGATCGACGTAATGCCACGGCCGCAGCCCCTCTGGACGCAAGTCGGTATACTGTTTAGCGAGGATTGTGTCCATCTCTTTTTTGATATCGGCGTACGGTTGATCCGTTTTTTGTTTGACTGCGTCGCACAAAGTAAATAATTGTGCTTCGTCAATCTCGCTCGCAGCGAGGCTCATCGCGTAATAGTCGCGAAAGCCGTTTTTTTGTGCGATGCGGTTACGTAGTTTGACTAGGTCGATTAGCTTCCCGGCTATTTTCTCGCCAATTTGCTTGCTTGCGTACCATGCTTCTTTCCGTTTGTATGTATCTTTTTCTGTTTGCAAAATATGCACGATGTCGTTATCGGAAACGAGTTTGCCGTCGTACGTCGCGCGAAAGCGATTAAACGTGTCGCAAATGTCGTTCGTCCGTTTCGTTAATTCAGCAAAATCCTCCGAAGAAGCGCGGTGCCGCAATGCCATGAGATACAGATGTTGTACTTGTCGGGACGCAAGGGAATCGGCGGTGGAGTCAGTAGCACTCACAGTATTACTACTGTCGTCATTATTACTGTCGCCACTTCGCTTTTGCAACGATTCCAGTTGTGCGAGTAGCTCTTCGTCTGTCATGATTTTTTGCAACTTTTTCTCGACTTCGCTGTGACGGGCGCTGTACTGTGCCTCGCCGGTCGTCGCTTGTTGCCATGCGGCCTCCGCGAGTTGTTTTTGTAGCGCAGCGATTTCCGGTACGATGTGATCGAGTAGCGGTTGTGCCTGTTTTTCCATCTGAGATCTTCCCTCCCAAAAGTGTATCCTTCCGTTAGTAAACGTCAAGTAACCCGTTTTGAACGCCGTTTTGTCGTAAGGAAGCTATGTGCGTGTACAAGTGTTGAAGTGGTGGTTTAGAATGATAGGATGGAACGATTCTGAGCAACTAGTGTCAGCGCTTTCCTATACAAATACATTTTACATAGGGGCAATGCCGCATGAAGTTTGTCGTTCACTGTTATTGTAGTGGAAATAAAGGCAACATACTAGTCTGAATGTGTCTGTCGGTGCTAGAGCATACTAAGGCGTATAAGCGAAGCGAATCGAAGATGGAGCAAACAGCTTTAGTGTGACGAGGAGGTTATTTATATGGAACGACATCCGTATCGCTGCCCGACGTGCGGCACGAACCGAACACGGTTTAATTTGATCGAGCAAGTGGTGACGATGGTGAAGAAAGATGCGCAAACAGGGGAGATCGTCGCTCGCGTCGAGGAAGGGGATCCGCTGCAAGTACCGTACCGCGGAGAAAGTTTGCGCGTGCAATGCGGCGTATGCGGCTTAACCGAGCGGGAGGAGCGGTTCGTGCAAACGGCGAAACATTGGCAAGGATCCGTGCAGTAGTTTTTAAGATCACATGTTAAAAACATGTTAAAAAAGATGGAGTGGAGAAACTTAAAAAAATGTATCGCGTTAATTTATGATGGACCTTATCGATTCCCAGCTACAAGGGCTGCGACAGAAAGTCAGACAGCCCTTCCGCTCTTCCTGTGTAGCATCACAACCGCCATCATCTCCGCGCTACGGACTGCTTAAAGATGTCACTCCGCTCGTCTATCGACGCGGAGCAGTAAAGATGTCACTTCACTCGTCTATCGATGCGGAGCAGTAAAGATGTCACTTCATTCGTCTATCGACGCGGAGCAGTAAAGATGCCACTTCACTCGTCTAACGGCACCAAGGGGCAAATATGCCCCTCCACCACTTGCCCTAACTTACACTAACCGCCGAATAATGTCGTCCCGGTCGCCAGGGAGATAATCGATTACCGGTACCTCGATCATCGTGTACGCACCCGGTTGCTGTTTGAACGTCGCGCGGGCAGCGGCGACGAGCACTTGCGACGTCAGTGCCGGGTTGTTAATGCGCATCTCGAACGTGAACAGTTGGTTGTGCGTCGCCCCGGATACGCCTCTCCGTTCCATGGAGACTCCGTGACCGACGTTGACGAGTTGCTGTACGTTAGGAACTTGCGTCACATGAGTCTCGTCGTTGACGAAATACGGATCTGCTAAAATTGCCTTTTTGACCGTTTCGAAATCGGCACCTGCTTCTAGTTCGACGTACACCATGCGCCGGTGGATGCTCGTACCGAGCGGGATTGTCAAGGACAGCGCGTCTTTGACCCCGTCGATCGCTTTGACGGCGACGGAGTGCCCCATACTCATACCGGGCCCAAAATTCGTATACGTTAACCCACCTGGCGCCATAAACTCGAGCATGCCGCGAATCATCGAGTCGGTTCCCGGATCCCAGCCTGCGGAAATGATGGCGACGCTGTCGTTTTTTTTAGACACATCGTCTAACTCGCGCCGCAAGTTAGCGAGTTCGCCGTGAATGTCGTAACTGTCGACCGTGTGAATGCCGAGGGAGAGAACGTCCCGGGCGTACGCCGGAATCGTCCGCGTCGGTGCCGCTAAGATGGCGACGTCGACTTGCTCCAAGTCGCGGATGTCGTGGACGACACGGCGTCCGACGAGTTCTGGCGGCGTATCTTTCGCGGCGGAGCTCGCGCGTCTGACGACACCGGCTAATTGCATGTCCGGAGCAGCATCGATTGCTTGCACGGCGTACTTGCCGATATTACCATAGCCGACGACGGCGACGTTGTATACATTACTCATTAACATGCCCTCCAACTAATTAAAAAGTTATCTCCTAAACGTGCACTGCATCAACGTGATGTCCATTCAAATGACTTAAATGGTTGCATGTGCCCTGCCACTATTAATAACACATTAGCGCCCATTCGAAAAGTGTCGTGTTACAGGTGCTACACGGTACTTGAACATAGAAAGGCTTCGTTTTTTGAATATAACTGTACTAGGTGGCGGCAGCGAAATCGGGGCATCTTGCGTACACGTCGAGTTGAACGGCGTACGACTCCTGTTCGATGCCGGCATGCGCTGTCAGGTGGGGTGGGCGCAATACGGCTTGTCAGCGCACGCAGATGCGATGGAAATAGCCCGCTTCGTCGAAGGACTAAAGCCTACTCATACATTACTCGTCCACGGCGACGACGCTGCACGTTATCAACAGGCACAGCGCATTGACCCGCAGTTCGGACCGACATTAGTCGAAAATGGGGTGAACTACTCGGGCGGACGTCCGCAGCGGCGTTCATCACAAATAGAACCGCGAACGCGATGATCACCACACGGTGCAAGCGGGTAACGGTGGGAGTTCGAGGACGTCCAGCACAAGTTGGATAGTAAAGGAGACACCGCCTGCGTGTTCCTCGGGAAACGGCGCGGGGAACAGAATGCGTCTGAAACCGGCGCACAAGTTTAAGGTAAAAAATGGGCGATGTACGGCTTCACGTGATCGATCGGGATGGCGAATCCGATACTTTGCGAAGGGTATATGATCGCCGCGTTGATACCGATCACTTCTCCGAGCACGTTGACGAGCGGTCCACCGCTATTGCCAGGGTTGATTGCGGCGTCGGTTTGCAGTACTTCGCCGTAATCCCGGCCCGATGCTTGCAACTGTCGGTTTAAGCCGCTAATGACACCTAGCGTAGCCGTCTGGTTGAGTCCGAGCGGGTTGCCGACGGCCATGACGAACTCGCCGACTTCGACCGTCGCCGAGCTGCCCAACTTACAGACGGGAGCTCGTTCGCGTAGCGGTAGCTTTAATATTGCTAGATCGCGTTCGCTATCTCGCCAAACGACCTTCCCGGGCATCGCTTTTTGTCGGCGGTACGTGTAGACGTTAATGGCACTCGTATTGTTGACGACGTGTTCGTTCGTCAAGACATAACCAGCAGGGTGAATGAAAAACCCCGAGCCGAAGTGGCGTTTAACCGTTTCGCGCTGTACGTTCAATTCGGGTAAAAACATGCGCAACCAATGGTTTTGCAGCATCGTTTCGTGGTCCGACTGCGACTCGGTCACAATGGAAACAACGCTAGGGCGTACCTTTCTCACGATGCGCACGAATGTATTGCTCGGATGGTCCGCTGCGCGCGTGCGCACGTGAGACGTTATGCGGTAAGTTTTACGTTTCATCCGGTTCACTCCTTTACGGCTCGGTACAGTTTATGCAAGACAGAAGGGGGTAGGCACGGGCAAAAGTCCCGATTTCGCGAGAAAAAAATCATATCCTTCGCAACCTGTCCATATAATGTAGCACATTGTCCTGGCAGGGGAGGATCGGCAAGTGAAGGTGAATATTCGGCTGTGGGCAAAAAAAGGGCTCATTTACGTTATCGCGATTGCATTAACGATCGTTGCCGTGCACCTGTATCAAGAGCGGGAAACGAATAAGTACATTCACACGTATAAACGTGCGGGTGGGGACAAAGTTTTGAGCGATATATCAGATACGTACAAATCGGTCATCGAACACTATTCGAATTACAAATTGAGCCGAGAGACGAAGGCGCGCATGATTAAACGGTTGGAAAAACTGCGGGGCGAGTTAGAAGAAGTCGATCGCCAAATAAACAGGAGGCGGCCGATCGCGCACAAGATAAATTTTACTTACGTGTTTCACGATATGAAACTCGTGCGACTGTCCTTGTCTGACACGACGAAGGACGATATCGTGCCCGTTATCGTTTTACATGCAAACGAGGGGTTGAAGGAGCTAGAGAAGGAGATCACCTATATCGAATTCCGGTGACTAGCGGACAATCGAGGTGAGTGCACTCTGCTCGGCGAGTTTGTGGGTGAACCGTTTATTCAACGGAAGGATTAAATGCGAGTTTTCGTGTGTGTGCATCCCGTGACGGTTAATGACGTCGACGTATCGTACCGAAAGTTTATAGTACTCTTGCGGCAACTTACTGACGAGTTCCGTTTTGCCTACCGTACGCATGTAATGGGGAGGGTGTGCGCGATGCGGCAGTTCGAACGGCGCAAGGCCGATAATGTCTTCCAATAAGACGTGATACGTCGTATGTGGTTTTTGGAAGATGAACGCCTCTGTCGTAAGTGTGTATTTGCGTTGCCTCTTCTTCTGTGAAAATAGGAGCTCGCCAGGTAGCGATTTAATGCGGATAAACTGGGAGTCGTCAGACATGTTCTTCCTCCTCATCGCGAGTCGAAAAATAGGCGTGGAGCGGCTTTTCGGCGAGCTCGGCGCTACTTTCGATGACGATCGCAAACGAAATATCTTTCATGACGAGTAAGTACTGATCGTCGTCTAGATGAAGCAGAGATAACGCGCCTTCGATACTGTCTACTTTGTGTACGGGCGACTGAATATCGCGCCCGTCAATGACGAGGCGCTGTTCGCGCGTTAATTGAATGGGGTTGTCCTTTAGTGCGATCCGTTTCATATGTCGTCTGCCTCCTCTTTTATCCGTCTACAATTGTCTACGATACAAGTTTCTCTCCTACAGTATTATAACTTATTTTCACGGAAAAGCTAACGGTTTACACGCCTCTACAACGAGAAGATGCGCCTCAATGCAACTTGGCTGCCGTAAATATTGCTGGCCGCCGCGATCCGACAATGTTTGACCAATTACGCCTTGCGACATCGTTCGCGTCACGCAAACCGATAAACAAAACTATTAGTTTATATTGCTATTTTCATATTTAACAAGCAAGTGTTTCACGGGGAACATCGCCCAACGGCAGTTATTTTTAACTTCCAACCTAAAAGAAGTCCCCCATTTCTATGCTTTATAGGACGTAACGTGTGGCTGATCCATACTATGTTATTGTATCATGCGATGGCGATCTTTCGACGTTCTCAATTGTGTGATTCGGCGATGTGCTCGGATCTACGGGAGATCACAGCCTTTGCTGTGCACGTTCTGTCATAGCACCATACCATAAGAGCAACGTTGTACAAGGTCGATCTGTCATAACGGGAATGTTACATGCCGTCATAGCACCTGTGGGTAAAGGAAACATGCCACTAATAGGAGCCTAGGATGACTGCAACAAATCCGGGCGAAACATCGCACTAAATTTTCATATAAATTAATTCCGGGCTCATCGGTGCGTGATCGCCGCGCTGTTCGTTTTGCTGTGCGCGAACTTGTCCAAGCTTGTCCAAACTTGTCCAAATCTGATTAAAATCAGTCCGATGCGCGAAAAATGCGTCGGATTGTCGAAAAAAAATCGGGATAGAAGGATGAGCGCCTCGCCCGCGAAAATGGCGACATCCGGGGCGGGCGCTCGGGGTGGCAGTTCACTTTTGTTCACCAGAAGAAAGGTCTTCTGTAAAAAGGGGGCACCAAGTACGGACCGCCATAATACGGTCCGCCGAAATACGGGTACGGGCCAAAAAAGGGGTATCCGGGGTAAAACGGAAAAATACTCGTTTCTGCCTGCTGTGCTACCTGGTTGGTCCACGATTGTCTGTACGGCGGCGTATACTGTCCTTGATACGGTTGCGTGTACGGCCCGCGGTACGGTTGTTGGTACAGCTCTTGGTACGGTTGTGTGTAGGGCTCGCGGTACGGTTGCCCAGAATCGTCCTGCGGGTACGCCCCTTCATAACCGTGGATGTTTAAGGTGCTTTCCGTATCGTCAGGGTGGCGAATCAAGCCCGGTTGAGCTGGTGCCCACTCTTTTTCTGAACTGGAAAACGAAGAATTCATGTCGAAACCTCCTCCATTTTTATTGCCCACCATAGCTTATGCAGTAGAGATTGCATAGGTACGTGTCACGCTTAAAATCGCTTGTCGCCGCAAAAAGCTGCCCATACATGCAAAAAAACACGCTTATGCAATTGCTAATTCGGCTTGCGTTTGCTAAATTGAAAAAAAGGCGAAGGAGAGATATGATGAAATTATTTTTATCCGTCGATATGGAAGGGATTACGGGTCTCGTTGACCCGACGTTTATCGATTCGTCGCGACACCATTACACGCGGGGACAGCACTTAATGACGGCGGAGGCGAACCACGTCATCGAGGCGGCGTTTGCCACGGGTTGTCAAGAAGTGATCGTGAACGACAGTCATTCAAAAATGAATAACATCATTATTGAACAGTTGCATCCGGAGGCAAAGCTCATCTCCGGAGATGTGAAACCTTTTTCGATGATGCAGGGGATGGACGATAGCTTCTCCGCGGCGGTATTTGTTGGCTATCACGCGCGGGCTTCAATGAAGGGCGTGCTCAGTCACACGATGATCTTCGGGGTGCGCAATATGTACATAAACGACGTGCTCGTCGGCGAATTCGGACTCAACGCGTATTTGGCCGGCTACTACGGCGTCCCGGTCGTCCTCGTGACGGGCGACGACGAAATCGCAAGAGAAGCCGCGCAGTTAATCCCGGGCATTACGGCGGCCGTCGTAAAGGAACAAGCGTCCCGCACGGCCGCGCTCTGCTTGTCGCCGCAAAAGAGTGGCGAGTTGCTGCGCGCGAAGACGGCAGAGGCGCTGCACAACAGAGGGAAGGTGCAGCCGCTCGTGCCGCCGGACAACCCGGTACTCAAAATCGAGTTTGCCAATTACGGGCAAGCAGAATGGGCGAGCCTCGTGCCACGGGCAGAAATCGAAGCTGGGACGACAATCGTCTCCTATGAAGCGAGAAATATGTTAGAAGCGTACAAAGCGATGATCGCTATGACAGAATTGGCCATGAAGGCGGCGTTTAGCTAGGCAAACGTTCCGGCAATAAAGCGCCTAGTCGTTCGCGCGATTCCTATCCGATTGTCATTCAGGATGGGAACCGCGCATTTTTTTTTGCAAAAAGCTATTGTCAAGCGGTCGTTTTCCTGTTAAAATGTCCATTATAAGAAAACATATGTACACACTGAGCGGACACAGACGATTGTACATATCGGGGAACCGGGTTTTCGATAGAGAAGGGATGGCTGGAAAATGCGCGTAATTGTTCAAAAGTTTGGCGGTACGTCGCTACGTTCGCCCGAACGCGTGCGTCATGCCGCGGGCATCGTCGCCCGCGAAGTATCGGAGGGACAGCGGGTCGTCGTCGTCGTTTCGGCGATGGGGGACGACACAGACCAGTTAATGGAAAAGGCAAAACAGCTGAGGTCCTGCCCACCGCCGCGCGAGCTCGACATGTTGCTCGCGACAGGGGAACAAGTATCGATGGCCCTTTTTGCGATGGCACTTCAGCAACTTGGCATTGGCGCTGTTTCATTGACCGGCTGGCAGGCGGGGATTGTCACAGACGCTGTCCATACGGAGGCAGAAATACGAGAAGTGGCGAAAGAGCGGATTTACGCGCGGCTGGCCGAAGGAAACGTCGTCATCGTCGCCGGGTTTCAAGGCGTAACGGAGGACGGGGAAATAACGACGCTCGGGCGGGGCGGTTCGGACACGACGGCGGTCGCCTTAGCTGCGGCACTCGCCGCGGAACGGTGCGACATTTTTACCGATGTGGATGGCGTGTTTACGGCGGATCCGCGCATCGTGCCCTCTGCACAGAAGTTGGCGTGCGTCGGATACGATGAGATGTTAACGATGGCGCACTTTGGGGCGAATGTCCTGCATGCGCGGGCTGTCAATTTTGCGAAAAAATATCGGGTGCCACTGTCCGTGCGGTCGAGTTTCCACGATGGAGCAGGGACGCGCATCGGAGAGGGCGGTTCCCGCGTGTGTGGTGTTGCTTGTAAAGGGCCATTGGCGAAAATAACGTTTGGCGATGTGGCGGATTTACCATCCGTACGCACTTTGCGGGCACATCTACTTGCAGCACTCCCTCGCTTATCGGTGCCAGACGACACACTACTCGTCGGCGGCGGTGCGAAAGAACTGACCGTTTGCATCGGTGCAGAGCACTTACCGCGCGCATTGGAAATACTCGAAGGCGAGCGGGAACTGTTACGCAACGCAAAGGCGCGTTATGAGCAGGGATGGGCGCAAGTGTCGCTCATCGGAGCCGGCTTATGCGACTGTGACCGGGATCAGGTACGCGCCGATGTATTGCGCTGTGTACGTAGCGTTCACGGGGACGCTGAACTGTTTAGCGCGACCGATTTGTCAATTTCGTGTATCGTTCCGGAAGAGAGTGTCCAGGAGGCGGCTGGCGCGTTACACCGTACATTCGGCCTCGAACGCGTCGCGGAGGAAAAGGTAGCCATCGTATAAGAGCGCCGTCGTGATCGTCTAACTAGGAAGAAAAACCCACTGTGCGGGGCGAACGCAACAGTGGGTTTTTTATTAGGCTGTCATATTGCCCGGCTTTACTTTGTCCGTCCCCCATACTTTGTTCAATGCGAAAGAGATCGCGAGTAACACGATTGTTCCCGCGGCGAGAGAGAGCAAAATAGAGTCTGTAAAGCCGAGGACGAGAAATGCGGCGATGCCTCCGATGCCAGCGGTAAGCGCGTAAGGTAGCTGGGTGTTGACGTGGTCGATGTGGTCGCACGAAGCGCCGGACGACGATAAGATCGTCGTGTCCGAAATCGGCGAACAGTGGTCACCGAAGATCCCCCCGCTAAACACTGCTGCGATCGCGGCGTACACGGAGACGTCTAACTGGTGTGCGAGCGGAATGGCAATCGGTAACATAATCGCGAACGTCCCGTAAGACGTGCCGGTCGTAAAAGCGATGATCGCCCCGATGACGAATAAGAGCACCGGGATAAATTCGGGCCAAGTCGTGCCTTGGACGATGGAAATGACGTATTTGGCTGTACCAATCTCTTTCGTCACGGCACCGATCGACCACGCCAGTGTCAAAATGACATAGACGAGCGTCATGCCTTTAATGCCGCTCATGTAAATGTCGATACCTTGGCGGAAATTGAATATTTTTTGTGACATGCCGAGCACGATTCCGACTGCACCGGCGATGAGCGCAGCGAGCGTAATTGCTAGTCCACCGTCTGCGTCGGCAATGGCAGTAAAGAGGTCTTTTGAAGGTGCACCGCCTGTCCACATATAACCGCCTGACCATAAATACATAATGGGAATTAGAATGAGAAGTACGGCGATCGGGATGACGATGTTGCGCAGTTTCGGAACGGCGTTTTCCAGCGGCCGAGCATCTGTAATTTCACTCGCGGAAGGTGGATTGGCTCCGTCGCGCATCAGTTTGCCCTCGGTGCGTGCCCGCCGTTCGGCGGTGGCCATCGGCCCGAACTCAAATTTGGACGAGATGACGAAAAGAACCATTACTAGTGCGAGGATCGCGTAAAAGTTATACGGGATCGTCTTTAAGTAAGCGATATATTCCGTGTCAGCGATGTGTAACGCCGCGAACTCTGTCCCGATGAGTCCCATGACGAATACGACCCAAGTCGAGATCGGTCCGAGCAAGCACGCAGGTGCGGACGTCGAATCGACAATGTAGGCCAGCTTTTCACGCGACACGCGGAATTTGTCGGTGACGGGGCGCATGACGCTGCCTACGGTAAGTGCGTTAAAATAGTCTTCGAAAAAAATAGCGAGTCCGAACAGCCACGTGGCAAATTGTGCGCCCATTGGTGATTTCACACGCTTGGCCACAGCTTCGGCGATCGCATAAGCGCCGCCCGTTTTTTGCAGTACGGCGATGAGACCGCCGAAAAAAGCGGCATACAGAATAATTGTCGCATTGTCTGGATCCCCAAGGCTTGGGGCAATAATGTTACTAAAACTCGTATAAAGCCCCGCAAACGGGTTCCAACCTTCGAGCATCGTCGCCCCGATCCATATTCCGGCAAAAAGTGAGGGAATGACATCCCTCGTAATCAAGGCAAGTACAATCGCTAACACGGGGGGAAGTAAGGATAAAATGCCAAAGTCGTCCATCTGCTAGCTCCTCTCTTACTGAGAATGCGCATAAACCGCAAACTGTGTACCCGCTTACAAAAAATAAACCTCATCGTCAGTATCGTTAGCATCAACGCGTCAGTATCGTAGCCTCAACATCGAAGCCTCAACGCGCATTAATAACGAGACTGCGCCCCTGATGCCACTCTCCACCCCATCCACCCTCCATCTCATCCACCCTCCATCCTATCCACCTTCAGTCCCGAGGGTCAGTGAATGTGTGTGGCGAACGAAAACTTAGACATTTTTCTAGAGGGGCAAATAACAATAGTTACCCAATTATGTCGCAGCCTTAGGGCAATGTCAACCGTTTTCTAGATCGGCAGACGTATGCTATAATCAAAAATGTAGAATATTTTAACTGACTTTTAGTCGAATGAGTGGCAGAATGAGTGGTCGAATGAGCGGAAGAATGAGTGGTCGAATGAGTGACTGAAAGGTAAGGTGCCAAACGACAAATGAAAGCGCTACGATTACAGTCCGACCGCGTCGGACAAATACCGCCGTACATGTTTGCCGAATTGAACAAGAAAAAAGCTGCGCTCTCCGCCCGCGGCGTCGATGTGATCGACTTAGGAGTGGGCGATCCCGATTTACCGACCCCTGCGCACGTGTTAGATAAGATGCGCGAGGAACTAAGCAAAATGGAAAACTCGCGCTATCCGAGCTATGTCGGTTGTACGGAGTTCCGCGAGGCCGTCGCTGCCTACTACGCGCAAAACTACGGCGTCACACTCGATCCGGATCGTGAAGTGCTCGCCCTGATCGGTTCGAAAGAAGGCATCGCCAACTTAATTTACGCACAAGTTGATCCAGGGGATTACGCCCTTGTACCCGACCCGGGCTACCCGGTGTATCGGATGGCGACCTTGCTCGCGAATGGACGCTATCATTCGTTACCGCTGCGGGCAGCGGAGGGGTTTCTACCGAATTATGAAGAGATCCCACCGGAAGTACTCGCTCAAGCGCGCATCTTGTTCGTCAACTACCCGAACAATCCGACGGCGGCCGTCGCCGACGAGGCGTTTTACGCGCGTACGGTTAACTTTGCCCGCGCGGAAAACATTGTCGTCGCCAACGACTTCGCCTACAACGAAATTGCCTTTAACGAGTACAAGCCGCCTAGTATTATGCAAATTCCCGGAGCGAAAGACGTCGCTGTCGAGCTCGGCTCGCTGTCGAAGACGTTCTCGATGACCGGGTGGCGCATCGGTTACATCGTCGGTAACCGCGAAGTGATTAAAGCGGTGGCCACGATCAAAAGTAACGTCGACTCCGGCCAATATACGGCCATTCAGCGTACAGCGGCGACGGCGCTAACTGGGCCGCGCGACTTCTTAGCACACAATTTGCGCGTATACGAGACGCGGCAACAGACGGTTTTGGAAGGGTTAAAGGCTTTAGGCATCGACGTTTCTCCACCGCGGGCCAGCTTTTTCGTGTGGGCGCCGCTTCCTGCTGGGGCGATCAGTTCGGCCGACTTTGCGGAAAAGCTTCTTACCGAGACGGGGGTCGTCGTGACGCCCGGGGCAGCTTTTGGCCCACACGGCGAGGGGTACTTTCGCCTCTCGCTGTCGCTGGCGACGGAGCGGTTGGAGGAGGCAATGCAGCGCATACAATCACTTGCGGCCAGAACGCGTTAGTTTATTCGTTTAATTTTCGGGAGAGCGTAGACGAGTTACGGTCGTTAGCTTGCCCGTTTTTTTGTGCTAAAATGAGGGGGAGCCAAGTCATATGTATTAGCACTACCGCGATGTGATCGGATACATTCGTCGCACGTCGTACACCCGATTTTTTGTGTGGGAGGGATCCTATTGCAAGACATACTATATAACGGACTCGATGAGCTGTACCAAGAAATGGTCGATATTCGTCGGTACTTACACCAACATCCGGAGCTGTCGTTTCAAGAAGTGGAAACACCGGCATACATTGCGGCATACCATCGAAAGTTAGGTCACGAGGTGCGTACTGGAGTCGGTGAACGGGGCGTCGTCGCCGTGCTTCGTGGGGCGAAGCCGGGGAAAACTGTGGCGCTGCGCGCCGACTTCGACGCGCTCCCGATTCAAGATGAGAAAGAGGTGCCGTACAAGTCGCAAGTTGCCGGTGTGATGCATGCCTGTGGCCACGACGGACATACGGCGACACTGTTGGTCTTAGCGAAAGTGTTGAACGGGCTAAAAGAGCACTTGGCCGGCAACGTCGTCTTTATCCACCAGCACGCGGAGGAAATGTCCCCGGGCGGCGCGATCGCCATGGTTGAAGACGGCTGTTTAGAAGGAGTAGACGCCATTTTTGGCACCCATTTGTGGGCGACGTTGCCGTCGGGCCACGTGTTTTACCGCTCCGGCCCGATTATGGCTGCGGCCGACCGCTTTGAGATCGAAATTGTCGGGCAGGGCGGGCATGGCGGTTCGCCGCACATGACGAGAGACGCCCTCGTCGTCGGCGCACAACTCGTCACGACGTTACAACAACTCGTCAGTCGCCGCGTCGACCCGATTGAGTGCGCTGTCGTCTCAATCGGCTCATTTCACGCAGGAAATGCATTCAACGTCATCGCCGACCGCGCCTACTTACAAGGAACCGCGCGCTCGTACAGTGCAGACGTGCGCGACCTCGTGGAGCGGGAAATTAGGCGCATCGTCGAAGGCACGTGCCTTTCTGCCGACGTCACTTACGACATGAACTACGTGCGCGGTTACCCGCCAGTCGTCAATCACGAGAACGAGACAGAGTTTCTCGCGACGCTCGCCCGCGCCGTTCCAGCAGTAAAAGGCGTGAGCGAAATTGCGCCACAAATGGGCGGGGAGGACTTCGCCTATTATTTAGAACACGTACCGGGAACGTTTTTCTTCACGGGTGCGAGGCATCCGTACTGGGAAGTCACCTATCCACACCACCATCCGAAATTTGACATTGACGAAGGGGCGATGCTCGTCGCAGCGCAGACGCTCGGCAGTGCTGCCTTGTCGTATTTGGCACAATAAGCTTAGGAGGTTGTCACGTTGTATACTTTACCGAGTAACGAACAACGCAAACGCATCTTGGAAGAAGCTCAAACAATTGCTGTCGTCGGTTTGTCCAACCGTCCCGAGCGCACGAGCTATATGATCGCCCAAGCGATGCAACAGAACGGCTACCGCATTATTCCGGTGAACCCGGTCCTCAAAGAGCCGGTGTTAGGGGAAGAGCCGTATGCGTCGCTCACCGACATCGAGGAGCCAGTCGATCTCGTGAACGTGTTTCGCCGTAGTGAGTACACGCCGGAAATTGCCACCCAGGCAGTGGAGATAAAAGCGAAAGTACTGTGGCTGCAGCAAGGTGTTTTCAATGAGGAAGCTGCCCGCATTGCCCGGGAAGGCGGCTTGGCTGTCGTCATGGATCAATGTATTAAAGTCGACCACGCGCTTTTTATCGGAAAGAAATAAATAGGTGCGTGTTAAAGTACTTACTGACAGTGTGAATGATATAATGATACAAACCGAAATGGCTCGCTCGTTTTAGCGCAAAGAACGAGGTGGTTCCATGGAGACGCTAAAACTGTCGGAAATCGTGAAGGCAATGGCGCCAGATTTATACGCGCTGTTGACGGAAGAAGAATTGGACGCTGATGTCGTTATTCACGGTGAGGTCGGGACGCTCGCACGGGAAGATGTGAACCGCATCATCGCTTCGGCGATTGAGCAAAACTTACAGACACCCCTTTGTTAAATGGGCAAAAACACCGCAGGATTGCCCCTGCGGTGTTTTTTTGAAAAAACGAGGCATGACTGTGCGACGACGGTACGTTCAGTTGTTACTTTGCGTTAGTTCTTCTGTCGTTTATAGCGCACTCGTCCCAACTGCCATTATCGAGAAAAATGCGTTTGTTCCAACTGCTGGTCATCTAGTTCAACGTTTCGTTTCCGCGATGTCCGCCTGCGTCGGTCAGTTGCCGAACGGGAGCGCGATTAACGTATGCCAGTCGTCCGATTGCACCGTGTGTTGTGCAATCCGATTCACGTGACGTTTGCCGCACCGCTGACACTCGTGTACAATTTGGTACCCTTTTTTCTTATGGCGTTTTAGGCCAACGGGCGCCATCAGTCCGCGGCAACGATTGCGCCGATCTCCCGGTACGTTGTCGACGTGTTTTGAATATAAACAAAACGGACAGTGGTTTCTGTAACTTCCATTCGATACGGGAAGTACTTGTCTCCCGCACGATTCACAATGAAAAGCTGTATTTTCTGTTTCCCTGCTCATACCCGCACCTCCACGATTTTTTGCAAAAAATCGGTAGAGGCAGGGTTCCGTATGCTCTTCCTAATACATCTTAGGTTTCAGGCTCGGTTAGCCGAGGGACACATTCACCGCGATTCCTCTCGGTTGGCGATTACTTCTCGTTCCTGCTTCATCCATGTCTTTCGACCAAAGAATCCGGACCACGACCAACTTTATGACTTTGTATTGGCCACTGTAGGGCGGGCATCCCCACCCTCCACGAGTAAGTGTCGACTACCCTCACTGACGTTTGGCGTCGTCCCCTAATGTGTATGTGCAGTGAAAGAAAAAAGCGAATAGCCCGTTAAACGGTATCGATCGTGTAACACAAGATCCTCCTTTTGCGCCGACAGCCATGCCAACCAATTGTAGCACACGAAAAGGCAAACGGCGGGGCTCACTTGACGATCATCCGCATGTGCATGGAACGACTTTTTTTGAAATCGTTATTTGTAATGGGTATGATCTAAGTATGAATAACGTATGAGTGCAAGCTAAGCGAGAGGAGATAGTCCTTTGACGAAAAAAACGTGGGTATGGATTACCGTTGGTTGCGGTATTTTGTTAGTTATCGGTTTAGTCGCCGGGACGCTAATCGTTGTTAAGTCCGGAGATGGCGGCAAAGTGGCCGGCGATTGGAAAGTCCGCATCGAGAAAGAGGGTGGTGCAGACCGCATTTTATTGCTAGGTGTCGACGGTGTGATCATGCAGAGTGAAGACGGAAGCCTGCTCGGCGCGGCAGGTACGAGCCCGTGGGAAGTGACAAACAAGTTGGAGCAAGCGGTGAAAGACAAAAGAATTAAAGGGATTGTCGTGCGCGTCGATTCGCCCGGGGGCGATGTCGTCGCCAGCGACGAAATTTACCACAAACTGCTGCAAGTGAAGCGCGAACAGAAGTTACCGATCGTTTTCTCGTTTGGCTCGACGGCCGCATCGGGGGGTTATTACGTTGCGACAGCCGCCGATAAAATATTTAGCAACCCGTTGACGCTAACGGGCAGCATCGGGGTCATTATGGAAAGCTACAATTTGAGCGAGTTGGCCGACAAAGTCGGTATAAAGAGCGTCGTCATTAAAAGTGGCAAGATGAAAGATATCGGTTCGCTGTTTCGCGAGATGACGAAAGAAGAGCGCGACGTCCTACAGCAACTAGTGGACGAGTCGTACGACCGCTTTGTCGAAGTGGTGGCGACGGGCCGCGACTTACCGGAAGCAGAAGTGCGCAAGATCGCCGATGGTCGCGTCTACACGGGACAGCAAGCGAAAAAGTTAAAGTTAGTTGACGAGCTAGGGACGTTAGACGACGCGATTGCGGAAGCAGAAAAAATGGCAGGGATCCGGGAAGCGACCGTCGTCAGTTACAAACAAGGCAGCAGTCTCCCGTCGTGGCTCGGCGTATTGGGCAAAGATCAGGGCTTGTCCGCCCAAGATCTGTTAGAGCGGAAGTCGCCGGGGTTAATGTATTTGTATACGACGGATTAAACGTCGTCAAGAGATCCGCAACTTGTTCAACAAACTGTCAAAAATATGTCGTTTATTGTCGAGTGGATCTGTGGTATATTATTAGTGTAAGCAAGATTGACCCTCTTGTTTACAAAGGTAGATGCTACCACGCTTCTTAACTCCTTTAATCTTGACCCTCTTTACATGCTTTTGGGCCGGACAAGTTGTCCGGTCATTTTTTTGTGTTGTTTTCTATTTTCATATGTTGGGCGTGGTCGGTTGTTTAACGCGTTTGTCCCCCAGCAGCTTTGCGGTAAGTACTGTCAACTGCCATTTCTTGGAGCTGTTCGAGTAGCGGCGGCACGTCGTACCAGCTCTGCACGCGGAAGACGTGCGGCGGTAGGACTCCTTGATTATACGGCGTGTCAAACAGAAAGACGGGGATCGCTAATGTTTCCGAGAGTTCACACGCGTTGTCGTAGCGGTCTTCGAAAAAGAGCTGTACCTCCTGTTTCCGTGCGGTAGCAATTTTATCGTGGGAACCGATTAAGTGGACGTCGTCGTACGGTAGCGCATGGGCATGAAGCCACTTGTATGTCACCTCGTAGTCCCTTTCCTCGCGCGCACTAATGAAGATCAGGCGGTGGCTTGCTGCGGCTAGCTCGGCGAGTACTTGTTTCGCATCCGGTTTGAGTGGTGCACTGGCGTATATTTTTTCATTGTTATTATAAAACCATTCGCCCATGACCGCCTCGGGAACGTCGTACAACAGATGGAGATCGTATTGCTCGACATCTGCTAGCGTGAAATTTTTGCTAAACGCTCGATTTAAGTGCGGCAGAAAACAATCGGGTTGTGTAATCGTTCCGTCAATGTCAATCCCTAAAATCAGTTGCCTGTTGTTTTTCCAGTTAGTCATTCTGTCTCCCCTCTCGTTTACAATGCATGGTGTCATATCGTCCATCGTTTCGCTGCCAGTTCGACGTCAGACTTAACGTCGTCGCACGACTAACGCGAAAGCGTAACATAATCCTTGGCACGATGTTTGCTAGTTGTTTGCTATATTCATCATACCACATACAGTCCCATGTTTTGTTTGCCTCCCGGAGTGATTCCGCGTATAATAAACATACAAGCGACGAAAGGACTGACTATTTGAGCAATGAGAAACTAAACCTATCCATTTCGCAAAAAAAAACGGGTTTTGATTCACTTGGTACAAAACACTCGTTCCGGATAGGTGACGTATGTCTTTTTTTGCTCATTGCTCATTGTTCGTATGCGGATCCCGTATAGCGCCGCCACGCGTGTGTTAATCGCGTTTGCGCCATACGTTTATCAGCCGCACCTGCGCCGTATGTAAAGGACGTGGGGTGCGTCGAGACGCAATAGCAAAAAAAAACACATTTATAACAAACAAACCTCACCGGAACGAAAACTGGGAGGTTTTTTTATGTTGTACATGCAGGCGCGACACATTGCTTATACGATTGGCGAGCGGGTGATTTTAAACATACCGAAACTACAGCTTTACGCTGGAGACCGCATCGGCTTGGTCGGCAAAAACGGGCAAGGGAAAACGTTGCTCCTATCTTACTTGTTAGGGAAGACGGAGGAGAGGCCGCAAGTCGAATGGCACGGGTCGGTGGGGTTGTTTGAACAGTTAAACACGACGGAGAACGGACACGAACCGTGTCCACACGAACCGTGTCACAGCTTAAGCGGCGGTGAAAAAACGGCGTTAAAACTGGAACAGCTATTTTCCGAAGGGCACGATGTGCTATTGCTTGACGAACCGACGAATAACCTCGATTGGGAAGGGGTCGAGGCACTTGAGCAAAAGCTAAAGTACTTCCGTGGCGCCTTCGTGCTCGCCTCGCATGACCGGGCGATGCTCGACGCCGTTTGTACAAAAATATGGGAGCTGGACGACGGAAAGCTTACGGAATTTAGCGGTAACTACACGCACTACCAACGTGAGAAAGAAGTGCAGCGGCGGCAGAGAGAAGCTGCGTACGCCGCTTACACCCAAGAAAAGAAGCGCCTGGTAGAACGATACCGGCAGCTGCAACAACGGTCGCAACAAATGAAAAAGGCGCCCAAGCGTATGGGGAATTCGGAAGCGCGACTGCACAAAGGAAAGGCGAGCTCGCAAAGAGGAAAAGTGGGACACGAGGCAAAGATGATCCGCGAACGCTTCGAGCGTTTGGAACGGGTGAACAAACCTTTCGAATGGGACACACTTAAAATGGATTTGACGCTCCACACGCCCCTTCATCGGCGGACACTTTTAACGGCCGACAATTTGGAAAAACATGTCGGGAGGCGCCACTTGTACACAATCCCGCGCTTGACACTTAGAACCGGATCCAAAACGGCACTCATCGGGGCGAATGGAAGTGGTAAAACGACCCTAATGAAGCAGTTGCTCGCAGGAGATGAAGCGGTCGATCGCGCGGCCAACGTCAAAATTGGCCTGTTTGAACAGCAGTTGGAAAAACTGCCTGCTGCCAAGACCGTACTTGCTTACGTACAGGAAGACAGCGTGTTCCCACAGCATATCGTACGCACCACCTTAGCCCGATTACGTTTCTACCGCGAGGATGTGCACAAAAAAATCGGCGTGTTGAGCGGCGGTGAACGCGTCAAGGTGGCCATCGCTAAACTTTTAACAGGCGATTATAATTTTTTGATGCTCGACGAGCCGACAAACCATTTGGACGTAGAGGCGCTGGAAGCATTAGAGGAACTCATTAAGGACTATCCGGGGACGGTACTCTTCGTCACGCACGATCGACGTTTAATCGAAAATACAGCGGACAGCCTGTGGATGTTAGAGAATGGAACGGTGCATCATTTTTCCGGGACGTACCAGGAGTGGAAAAAGCAACGGCGCGGCGAGGCGAATGCTGCGCAACGCGGCAACGTTCCCGGCGATGAATCAGCGACTCGCGTGCGGGCTTCCAACGACCCAGCTACTGGTGGCCGTGCCGCCGAGGCGCGTGACGGCCATGTTACTGACGACAGGGCTTCCAACACCCCGATTACTAACAAACGAGCTCCAGTCGCATCTGCTACTAAACGGGACGATAATGAGCGGCTCGCCTTGGAAACGAAATTGACAGAGCTGATCAGCCGTCTCAGCGTGCCGTCGTCTAAGGACGACCTAGCGGAGTTGGAGCGGGAGTACGCCCGCGTGTTGGCACAGTTGAAGCGCGTAAAAAAGGCCTAGCGACACGGTGGCAGCTTTGCGGAAAGTGTCAATAAATCGACGGTGTCAGCCTTCGTGTAATTTGGTACAATAAAAATTGACACGATCTTCGCTCGCAAGCCGCACATAAAAAAATATTTTCTTCGGGATACGACAGGATACGACGGGATACGATCGGAAGGGAGTCATATTGGAAATGAGTAACGAGCAACAGGAACGGACCGTACTGTCCGGGCGAGTCGTTTTTGAGGACGGCATCTTAGAAGACGGCATCGTCGTCATCGAGGGCGAACGCATTGCCTACGCTGGTTCACCGCTAGCGGAGTACGTAGAGGGCGCGAAGTGCGTGAAGGCGGACGGATATATTTGGCCCGGACTCATCGACGTACACATTCACGGGGCTGGCGGCGCCGATGTCATGGACGCGACACCACAAGCGATCCACAACATTGCAGAAACGGTCGCGCAATTCGGTGTGACGGGATTTTTACCGACGACCGTAACGGGAGATAAGCCACAGTTGGAAAAAGCGATGGCTAACGTCGTCGCCGAAGCGCCGACGATTGCAGATGGGGCTGAAATTTTAGGGATACATTTAGAAGGGCCGTGGATTTGCCCACAGCGAAGCGGCGCGCAAAACCCGGATCACATCGTCGATCCCGCGCCGGAGGATGCGGCGTGGGCAGTTGAAAAATCGTCGCACATGCTGCGTATTGTCACGATGGCGCCGGAACGCCCAGGCGCGCTGGCGACGATTCGCGAACTGGCTAAGCGCGGGGTGAACGTCTCCATCGGGCATACGGACGCGACGTATGACCAAGTATTGGAGGCGATCGAGGCGGGGGCGGCTCACGTCACCCACTGTTTTAACGCGATGAGTGCTTTGCACCACCGCGAGCCGGGGGTAGTCGGCGCAGCGCTTACCGAAGACCGGTTGACGGTCGAACTGATCGCCGACGGGTACCACGTCCATCCAGCCGCGGTGAAGTTAGTGACGACGGCAAAAGGTACGGACGGTACGATGCTCATAACGGACGGGATGCGCGCGGTCGGGATGCCCGAAGGGGAATACGACTTAGGCGGATTACGCGTCTTTAGTGACGGGGAGACAGCGCGGCTAGAAAACGGTGCGCTCGCGGGCAGTTTGTTGACGCTCGACGCGGCGGTGCGCAAAACGACAGCGTACAGTGGCATGCCATTGTACAAAGTTGTCCACATGGCCTCGCTCACCCCAGCCAAACGGCTCGGAGTCGCTACAGAGATGGGTAGCATCCGAGCAGGAAAATTGGCAAACCTCGTCGTTGTCGACGAGGCGTGCCGCGTCGAACGCGTCTTCCGGAGAGGGAAGGTCATTCACCAACGCACCCAGTAAATCAGTAGGGGAATATACACAAAAAGAGACAAACAGAGCCCGTAAGTCGCTTAGGCGACAGCGGGCTCTGTTCGATCTTAAAGACGACGCAACACACACTAGAAGCCTTCGATCGTGCTCCATACGTCGAGTTTCGTCTGCACTTTTGAGATGACTTCGTTCGTAAATTCGGTCATCGTGGCGCTTCCGTGTAGGTCCGCCGTGCGGGTGCCTTCTTTGACTGCTTCAATCGTCGCCTCGTAAATAGCGCGGGAAGCTGTCGTCGCCTGTTTATCGCCGAAGTAGGTGAGCATGGAGGCGGCGGCGAGAATCATTGCCATCGGGTTGGCAAGGTTTTTCCCGAAGAGTGAGGGCGCCGTGCCGTGAGGCGCCTCCGCCATGACCACGTCGGGGTTAAGTTGCTCGTCAAAGCTAATGAGCATCGATTCGGCGCCGGCAATCGAGCCGAACAGCTGCAGCACCATGTCGCTCAAGCAGTCGCCGTCGCGGTTGAGTGCGGGAATGACGAGCGGGTCGTCGCCGTGACTGTTTAACAAAAGCGCATATGTGGCATCGATCAGTTGCGGTTCATAGGCGACTTCTGGGTATCTTTCACTCGCCGCGTCCATTTCCTCTTTCAGCATACCTTCGTACACGGGGCTAACGGTAAACTTCGGTCCGCCGAATACTTTGGCATTCATTTTTTTGGCGTGGCGAAAGGCGTACTCGGCCACCGCGCGGCACGTCTTTCGGTCAATCGTTTCGGTGCGGTAGGCGATTTCATCGTCGCCGCTCCCTTCGCGCCACTCCTTGGCGCCGTAAGCATCGCCGACGGCCATGCGGATGACTGAAATCGGAGCGAACGTTCCGCCGATGGGACGAATGCCCGGAATACGGCGGCCAGTGCGCACGATCACTTTTCCGTCGATCTCTTTGCGCAAAATGGCGTTCGGGCTGCCGATGTCGCTTTTCGCTTCCGGTGTAATCGTTGCCGCTTTTATGCCAAAGCCGTGCTTCGTCATCGCGCGAGCGGCATCGTGCACGACTTCGTTACTCGTATTGCGCCGATTTTCCAAGCTAAGATCGTATTCATCAAATCCAATCTCAAATCCGATCACGTCTGGATGGAGCACGCGAAGTGCTTCGTCCAACAGTTCTTGACCTGTCTGATCGCCTTTCATGACGACGACAGTTTTTTTGCTTGCCATACTTTCATCTCCTCGAAGTGGTTCAACTTCCGCATATATTATAACGATAATTATCCTTTTTGAGTACAGTTTACCTCTTTTCCCTAACTTTCACCCTATTGTCGACAGGGGAGGAGGTGGAAGCGGCGACAAAACTGGCGGTTATGGGAGTAATAGTTCGTAAATGACCTGCCCATTCGCATCTTTGGCGTATATTTTGCGATTTTGCTGCTGGTGCTCCATACACCAGCTGTAAATGCGGACAGCCGTGCGCAACACTTGGGCGTAAGAGGTGGCATCCGTTCCAGCTTTAAGGCGTTCCAGTTCACCCATCGACTTATCAGAAAACTCGATTTGTAGTTTTTTTGCCACTCCATTTTCCTCCTTTACCGCGAAGTTTTGGTATCATAATATGTGAGTGAATTAAAAAAGTGTTTCAGCAGAGAGAAAGGGGGGGTAGCATATATAGTCTGTTGTGTTATTATCGGGTTATTAGTTTAAGTGCACCGTTTCGATGTGGAATGGGATGCATGGAGGAGGTAAAGGTTTGATTGTCGAAATTAGTGTGGCGGTGATTGCCGTTGCCTTCGCGGTTCTCGTCGCTTATTTGATCACCGTTGTAAAAAGGATTAACGAAACGCTGGCCACGTTAAATCAAACGGTCGGTCGCTTAGAAAGCGATTTAGAGAAGGTCAGCAGAGAGTCTGTCGCCATGCTTAAGGAAACGCAAGCGGTTATGCGGGAAACGGAAGGAGTCATGCGGGAGACGAAAGCAGTGGCGGCTGATATACGGCAAAAAAGTAGCCAGTTAGACAGCCTTTTTGCGTCGATCAAAGGCGTTGGCGACAGTGTCAACCAAGTGTCTGCGTCAGTGGCTACCCAAGCGCGCACTCACCAGCAAGAATTCGGTAAGCTACTCGCAGCGACAGGTTTTGGCTTACAAGTATGGCAAATGTGGAAAAAGGCGAAGCGCGAAGTGAGAGGAGAATAAAACGATGGAGGAGAAACGAGCAGTGGAAGAAAAATGCTGTAAGTTACAAGGAAAGGGCCTAATCGTCGGCGCAGTTGCTGGAGCGGTCATCGGCGGTGTGACCGCACTTTTGCTCGCACCGAAGTCCGGAAGAGATACGCGGGCCGATTTAAATCGGCAATGGGTGACGGTCAAAGATAAGACGCAAGAAGTCAGCCGTTCGGTAAAAGATAAGACGGTCGAAATCAGTCAAGCGGTTAAGGATCAATCAAGCGAAATGATATCGAAGTTCAAAGGTGTCAAAGACGACCTCGGCGAGGAATTGAATGAACTGAAAGATTCAGGGAAAGCGCTCGCTGTCATCGTGTCCGGAGACAAGGCGGCGGAAGCCGAGGACGCAGAGGGAGAAGGTACAACAGAAAACGCCGTAGGCGGCCAAGTTACAGCCGCGGCAGAGGATGCGGTAGACGTTGCAGGCGAAGTAGAGGAAGCTAAGGGCGAACAACCTGAGAAGGAATAACGGTCGCCGTGCAGGTGACATTCGCGAGTGAGATTTACTTATTTCATGTTGCAAGACAGTTTGGCTTGCTAGCTCTGGGTAGACATTGTTAATATAGAGCTAGCGGATCTAAATAGCGATGAGTCGTACTAGGAGTTGATCAGCTACTTCGTAGGACGTCTACGAGACGGCGGATCAGCTCCTCGGGACTTGTTTTTATAAAATGGTGAAACAACTCGTCCCTATTATCCGTTAACCATATTGGTGCTAGATTTTACGATTGAACGAAAGTCGCACTATCATTCATTCTTTTATTTCATCTAATTTATTCATTCATTCATCCATTACACGACTAGTAGTTTATTCGTTCGCAATTATTCATCCTATTATCTTTTATTCATTCAGGAGGTTCCCATGAAACCTAATAAATCAGGGTTAGCATACCCAAAATCCGTAACTGACGAATTTATGGAGCGCATTCAGCAACACAGCCGTTATTTATATAGTGTCGCATACCGTTTGACAGGTAACACCGAAGACGCGAAAGACTTGACGCAGGAGACGATATGGCAAGCGCATCGCAAATCGCACAAATACGTTTACGAGAAGTCGCTAAAAGCTTGGTTGCGCACGATGATGACGAACCGCTTTCGCGACCAAAAAAGGAAAAAGAGCTTGAAACTGGTGGCGCTCGAAGACGCGTTTATCGCTTCAGAACCGCCACACAACGCTCAGTTGCAATCGGTTGAAGAACAAGTCGAGCAGCGACTGATGGTTGAACGCATTAAAAAAGAAATCGAGAAGCTGCCGGAAATTTACCAACGCGTGATTATTTTACGGCATTTCAACGGCTTTTCCTACGCCGAAATTAGTGAAACGCTCGACATACCCGAAGGGACGGTGAAAACACAACTCTTCCGGGCGCGAAAAATGCTTAAAGAACGACTTTCTTAAGGAAAAGGATGACTTGAATGACTTGCCGTGATGTCGATCGATACATACAGCTTTACGTCGACCAAGAGATTAGCGAAGCGGAACGGCGCCATCTTTTGGAGCATACGCGCACGTGTCCCGAATGTCGCAGTGAGCTGCGCGAAATGGTTGCGCTCGTTTCTTCCTTGGAAGATATCCGGCAAGATATACGTCCCGAGACCCCTGTTTTTTTGCGTGGTTTTCTCAAGTGGGTCGCTGTTTGTACGGTTGTCGTTTCGTTTGCGACTGTGTTCCCGTTGACGAAGTTTTTCTTCTCCGGCCGTGGGAACGATACAGCGACACAGCCGATGCAACACGCTGTGACCGTGTTGGCGGCACAAGGGGAACAATTACATATTCCGAGTGGCGACTACGTACACGTCGTCCGTCCTAGCAAGTTGGAAAAAGGGGACTTACACGCGCTCGATCGGGAAGGCGCAAAGATGGAGGCTGCTTTAGTTTATCCGAGTGCGATGCCTTATTTTATGAAAGAAAAACGTGAGTGGAGCGATTTGGCCAGTCGCTTCGTCTTTGTCGCCGTGCCGGACGAACAGACGTTAATGTCGCTGCTCGCGTATATCGGTGCGAAAATCGATAAGTCGGCGGCACTTACCGATGTGACGTACCCGACATCGGTAATGGTCGACTTCGATGAGCAACTGGAATACGAAACGTTTCAATTTCCGGAATCGAAGCGGGACATCGCTGACTGGTTTGAGAATTTGTCCGCTCCGGTTTCGACTGAGGCCGCCCATTAAGTGGCGCTCGCGGTTTTGTTTTTGTCGCGGAAGGGGGATCTTCTTCCCGGTTCTTTTCGTGTACGGGCGTAATGGGCGAATGGGCGTATTAAAAATCTGCAGTAAAAAAAAGTCCCTCGGTTCCAACTTCGGGGTGGCAATCTAGTAGACGGTAAGCTATAATGACAAAAAGCTTACCGGGGGATGGATATGTCAAAAGCACAGTTGGAGCAGCTTAGAGCAGCACTCGACAACATTAACTTAGAAATACTAGACGCCATGAGTCGCCGGGCAGAAATTGTGCAACAAGTCGGCAAGGTAAAGGCAAAACAAGGTGTCAATACGTACGATCCGATTCGCGAGAAGAAAATGTTGGACGTTTTGGTAGATAAAAATACCGGGCCGTTCGACGACAATACGGTTCGTTATTTGTTTAAGCAAATTTTCAAGGCGTCCCTCGATCTACAGCTAAAAGACCAGCAAAAGGTATTGCTCGTTAGCCGCAAAGAACAAAAGGAAGATACAGTCGTTACGATCGGCCGCGAAGAAGTGGGCAATGGTAAGCATATGGTTGTCGCCGGGCCTTGTTCCATCGAAAGCGAGGAGCAAGTGCGGCAAGTAGCTGCCTCACTAAAGCGGATGGGGATGCCGTTCATTCGCGGGGGCGCCTTTAAACCGCGGACGTCGCCGTATGACTTCCAAGGTTTGGGTGAAGAAGGTCTGAAAATTTTGCGTAAAGTAGCGAACGAGTTTGATCTGGCCGTCATTAGCGAGATTGTGACTCCAGAACATATCGCCATGGCTACCGAGTACGTCGATGTCATTCAAATCGGTGCCCGTAACATGCAAAACTTCGAGCTATTGAAGCGGGCGGGACAAACGCGGACACCGGTACTGTTGAAGCGGGGGATGTCGGCGACGATCGACGAGTTTATTTTTGCGGCGGAATACATCGTCGCCCAAGGGAATACGCAAGTGATTTTATGTGAGCGCGGTATTCGCACGTACGAGAAAGCGACGCGCAACACGCTCGACATTTCTGCCGTCCCGATATTAAAACAAGAGACGCACTTACCGATCTTAGTGGACATTAGCCATTCAACCGGACGGCGCGACATTTTGTTACCGATCGCCAAAGCGGCGCTAGCCGCTGGTGCGAACGGCATCATGGTCGAAACTCACCCAAATCCGGCGGTGGCACTCTCTGACGCGAAACAACAAATCGACTTGCCGCAATTCGAAGCGTTAATGCGCGACTTAGTTGCTTCCGGCCTGCTCAATGTACCTCAGAAAGTCGTATAGGTGATTTTCTGCGACGAACGAAACTTTTTTGATATAAACAACTTTCTAAATCGCATAACGATATTTTGCGTTTGAATACGGCAACCGTTTTTCTACATTAAATAAATGGCAGTAAAAGAACTAACCCTCCCAGTTAGTTCTTTTGCTGGGTTTTTTGAAAGGAAATGATTAGTAGACAGCAATTTGAGGAATAATAAGAGCTGTCGTACTCTATAACATGAACTTTCTCTGAACAGTTGGCGAGACAAGTTTACACTATTGTATGTTTTGTCGTATGCTAAAGTTATGGAAACATACGGGATGCACGCCGTTGGTAATTAATGGAAAATGACGAAAATGAGGAGATAATGATGCCAGTAACAATATACGATGTTGCACGTGAAGCAGGCGTATCGATGGCTACCGTGTCGCGGGTCGTCAACGCAAACCCGAACGTCAAACCGACGACGCGTAAAAAAGTGTTGGATGCGATCGATCGGTTAGGATATCGTCCGAACGCGGTAGCCCGCGGGTTGGCGAGCAAGAAGACGACGACAGTCGGAGTCGTCATCCCCGACATTTCGGGTGCTTTCTTTGCCGAAGTGGCACGTGGAATCGAAGATATTGCTAATATGTACCACTATAACATTATTTTATGCAACTCTGATGAAAAGAAAGAAAAAGAAATCCGCCTCATCAATACGTTGCTCGAAAAACAAGTCGACGGTTTGATCTTTTTGGGCGGCGAAGTGACGGACGAGCATAAGGAAGCGTTTCGCACGACCTCTGTGCCGATCGTGCTTACGGCGACGTTTGACGATGAAAAACAGTGGCCGTCAGTCAACATCGACAATTTGAGTGCCGCGATTGACGCGACGGAAATTCTCATTGACGAAGGGCACAAAGATATTGCCCTCATTAGCGGTCCATTAACCGACCCGATCAACGGCTACAGCCGCTATAAAGGGTACCGCCAAGCACTGGAAGCGCGGGAAATTCCGTTCCAAGAAGAATATGTACGCATCGGTGATTACCGCTATCGCTCCGGTATGAACGTCATGAAGGAGCTGTTAGCGTTGGACAAGCCGCCAACAGCCGTTTTTGCCGCGAGTGACGAAATGGCAGTCGGCGCGATTCACGCCATCCAAGACGCGGGCAAGCGGGTGCCGGAGGACATTTCTGTGGTCGGTTTCGACAATATTGACATCGCCTCCATGGTGCGTCCGCTACTCAGTACGATCGCCCAACCGATGTACGACATCGGTGCGGTGTCGATGCGTTTACTCACGAAGTTGATCAATAAAGAGTCCGTTGAAGATCCCCACGTCGTCCTGCAATACGACGTCATGTTGCGCGATTCGACGAAAACGAAAGCGTAGGTCGCTATTATGCGGAAACCCGCTTGGGACAGATCGCGTTCTATAAATATGGGGTGGCCCGCGAATGGCACGGTGAACTTTCGCGGGCCTTAGTTTTTGCGAGGGAATCCTTAGAAGCTGCGAACGGGGAAGGGATAGTTGTGACGAAGTTTGGCATTATTGGCGCGATGAAGGAAGAAGTTGCGCTGTTGTTAGGACATATGACCGTCGATGCGCAAGAAAAACGCGGCGGTACGACGTATTACCGCGGCACGTTTATGGATCGTTCCATCGTTGTCTGTCAGTGCGGCGTCGGGAAAGTTAACGCGGCCGTTTGTACGGAAAGCTTAATCTCAGTTGACAAGGTCGAAGCAATCATTTTTACGGGCGTGGCAGGTGCTTTACACCCTAAGCTCGACATTGGCGATGTTGTCATCTCGAGCGAATGTCTGCAACACGACGTCGATGCCAGCGCACTCGGTTTTCCGCCAGGGACAATCCCTTACCACCCGCGGTCCGTGTTTAAGGCGGATGAGCGATTTGTTGCCGCAGCGCGTCAAGCGGGCGAAGAGGTAATCGAACATGCGACGTATACGGGAAGCGTCCTCTCCGGGGATCAATTTATTGCTGACACAGAAGTCGTGCAGCGCTTACGCGAGGTGTTCGGCGGGTGGTGTACCGAGATGGAAGGGGCGGCGGTGGCGCAAGTGTGTGACCTACACGAGTTACCATTCGTCGTTATCCGTTCCATCTCCGACAAAGCCGACCATTCCGCCGACGTCAATTTTGCTGCTTTTACGAAGTTGGCGGCTGAGCAGTCGTACCGCATCGTGCGCCGTATGTTACAGTTGTTGTAACGAGCAACGAATCCACCTTTGTGTAGAGGTGGGTTTTTTCCTTGTATTTTATGGTTACAATTCTTATCTTATTTGAGTGGTACAGACAATCCCCATTGGTCCCTCAATCCACGCTCACCATTTTTTGTTATCTTGACTGCACGTGTGTTTGCAAACCGCCGTTCGATCCAGTTGAGCTTGAATAGACGTTCTAAGATAGCTGCACCTAATGCGCCAGCCAAGTGGTGCCGTCGTTCGCTCCTATCGAGGCAGGAGGTTAATCGTCCCCTCCTACTCGATTTCGTCGTCGGATCCGCGTTTAAATAACGACACGTACTCTCCGTATCCTTCCTGTTCGAGATCTTCCTTTGGAATAAAGCGCAATGCGGCTGAGTTGATGCAATAGCGCAAGCCAGTGGAAGGTGGACCGTCCGGGAACACGTGGCCGAGGTGGGAGTCCGCCTCTTTGCTCCTCACCTCCGTACGCACCATGTTGTGACTGTAATCTGCCTTTTCGATAATCTTTTCCGCATGCAAAGGTTTAGAAAAACTCGGCCAGCCACAGCCGGCGTCGTACTGGTCACGTGAACTGAACAGCGGTTCACCGGATACGATGTCGACGTAAATGCCTTCGCGCGTGTTGTTCCAGTACGCATTGGCAAAGGGCGGTTCCGTCGCGTCTTCTTGTGTTACCGCATACTGTATTTCCGTTAGGCGCTCTTTGAGAAGATCCTTATGTTTACTTGCGCCGTGTTCATTGCCGTGCGTGTCGTTTTGTTTGCGATTCATGTCGTCACCCCACAGAATAATTGTGCCGTATAGTGGCGTTTTTTATTGCTTCCTTACGCGTAGCATACGACTCTGTTTGGTCGTCACATACAGCGTATCGCATACATGTATAGCTCTATATTACCAGTATTATTGCCAACAGAGCTGGATTTGGTACAATATAAGGGAAAAAAGTATCGCAAACGCGGGCGGCGATCGCACTCAGGTGGCCGCCTCCGGATAAGAGAGGTAACTATGGATAAAAAGAAACTCGTTCTCACTTTTATTTTTGTCATAGCCTTAATGGTTGGCGGGACGTTGTTCTGGAACTATCAAGGGAATAAAGTTGTCGAAGAAACGAAAGAGAAGACCTGGAGCTACTTGACAGAGTCAATGAAATATAAAGAGAGTGATATTAAAAAAATCGAAGCGGCTCTCGCACAGGGCGGAGATAACGGCGTGTTAGTCGCCGTGGTGTTTGCCGACGAACCTGACACCGAATACACCTACCAGCAAGTGGAGGGAAAAATTGTGCAAGTAGGCGTCAACGGCAGCAATAAAGCGAGCAAAAAAAATAAACACGCCGAAACGGGTAACGGTATTATCGAAACGAGTGACGGGAAAGAAAAATAACGTTCCGAGCTGTGATCATACAAGTGGATCGTCGATCATACACTTGGGCCGAAGGGCGCGCCGCGACATACGACTATTCGCGAAGCGCCCTTACATCATTCGACTATTGCGCCGTCCAGCCACCGTCGACGACAAATTCTGCACCTGTCGTCCACTTCGATTCGTCGGAGGCTAAATATAAATCCATGTAGGCGATGTCTTCCGGTACACCGATACGGCCGATCGGATGGAGTTCGCCGACTTTTTTCAAATACTCTTCTGGTTCGAGCCCGTAACCGCGCGCTTCTTCTTCGGTCAAATCGGTATGTACGTACCCCGGATGGACCGTGTTGACGCGGATGTTATACTTCTTCTTCCCGCAGGCGAGCGCTGCAGATTTTGATAAAATCGTAACGGCACCTTTTGATGCACAGTAGGCAAACAGCCCCGGTTCAGCAATTTGTCCGTCAATCGAAGAGCGGTTTATAATCGAGCACGGTTCGCCGTGCTGTTTCATCGTTTCGATGGCGAATTTTGTGCCGAGGAACACGCCTGTCGCGTTGACAGTCATCACGTTGCTCCAATCTTCGAGAGTCGTCTCTTCGATGTCTTTGGCGAGGGAAATGCCGGCGTTGTTGACCAACACGTGCAATTTGCCATACGAGTCGATGACTGTTTGCATCGCCCGTTTCCAGTCTTCTTCCTTGGTCACGTCAATTTGTAAAAAGAGCGC
The DNA here is from genome assembly GCF_001375555.1 of Numidum massiliense. Classification (NCBI taxonomy): domain Bacteria; kingdom Bacillati; phylum Bacillota; class Bacilli; order Caryophanales; family Bacillaceae; genus Numidum; species Numidum massiliense. The sequence goes on from NZ_CTDZ01000009.1 coordinate 77,804, forward strand.
TTCGCCGCCGTTCGCTTTAATTTCACGGGCGAGTGCTTGTCCCGCCTCTTCTTTAATGTCGGCGACGACTACTTTCGCACCTTCTTTTGCAAAAAGTTCAACTGTCGCCCGTCCGATGCCGACGGCACCGCCAGTTACCATTGCTACTTTTCCGTCAAGACGTCCCAACATTCATACCTCCGATTGTTGTTATAATTAAGCTATGGAAAAAACTAGCCATCTTTATTGTAGCCCATATGATGTCTGTTCGCCGTGCGTATCCCTGAACGTTTTATAACTAATCGTACATTTAAGTACTGTTTGGCGCTATAAAATGGATGGGTAGCGTGGAAAGATTGCATTAAAGGCCGATGACTGAAATGAGGGGCTCTCGCATGTGATCGCGACGACGGCAGACGATTGCTGTTATGTGCATTTCGTATCATAATAGTAACGGGGGACAAACGACGACTGCAACATGCCATCGTTGGACAATAGGGTAAAACTTACTACGTAAACGGTTTACGACGAAGACGATGTACAACTCACGATGTACAACTCAAGATGTACAACGAAAACAGGAGGTCATTCGAATGCGTATGGTCGATCTCATTCATAAAAAACGAGACGGAGGCACGCTCACGACAGATGAAATCCAGTATTTTATTACCAGTTACACGAACGGTGAGATTCCGGACTATCAAGTGAGCGCGATGCTGATGGCGATTTACTTTCGAGGGATGGACACGCGAGAAACGTCTGATTTAACGATGGCGATCGTCCACTCTGGGGAACAAATCGACCTGTCGGCGATTCACGGTAGAATTGTCGACAAACACAGTACGGGCGGTGTCGGTGATACGACGTCAATTATTCTCGTGCCGCTCGTCGCCGCATGTGGCGTGCCGGTAGCTAAAATGTCGGGTCGCGGTCTCGGACATACTGGCGGTACGATTGACAAGCTGGAGTCGTTTTCTAACTTCAGTGTCGAAATTGACAACGAACGGTTCGTCGAACTCGTCAACAAAAACAAGCTGTCACTCGTCGGACAATCAGGGAATTTAACCCCGGCAGATAAATTACTTTACGCCTTGCGCGACGTGACCGCTACGGTCGAATCGATCCCGCTTATCGCCGCGTCGATCATGAGTAAAAAAATTGCTGCCGGCACCGACAGCATCGTACTCGACGTGAAAGTCGGCAGTGGCGCATTTATGAAAAATATCGAGGCGGCTAAAGCGCTGGCGACGACGATGGTCAACATTGGGGCCCACGTCGGCCGCCAAACGGTCGCCGTCATTAGCGACATGAACCAACCTCTCGGGCGCGCCGTCGGTAACGCGCTTGAGATTAAAGAAGCGATTGACACGTTGCAAGGAAAAGGCCCTAGGGACCTTGAGGAGCTATGTCTCGCCCTCGGCAGTCACATGCTCGTGCTCGCCGGAAAAACGGACGATGAACGCGAGGCGCGCGCCATGCTTCAGGCGGCGATTCGCGACGGCAGTGCGCTGGAAAAATTAGTGACGCTCGTCGAATCACAAGGCGGTGACCCGCGACAAGTGAGACAACCGGAGTTGCTGCCGACAGCGCCGCACCAGTTCGACGTGTGCGCGCCGCGAGCTGGTTACGTCCACCACATCGCTTCGGAAGAAGTCGGCATCACGGCGATGCTGTTAGGGGCCGGCCGCGCGACGAAACAAGACGACATCGATCTTTCCGTCGGCATCGTCTTAAACAAAAAAGTTGGTGACTATGTCGAGGCGAACGAGTCAATCGCCACGTTGCACGTGAGGGACGAAGCGCACGAGAAGCTCGGCGAGCGTCTCCTAGCGGCTTATTCGCTAGTTGACGCTAAACAAGAAGAAGCGCCACTCGTTCACGCGGTCGTCCGCGCCGAAGGGTAGGTCGTATCGGATATAGTGAACACCATTAAGTGAACACCATTAAGTGAGCACGCACTTGCGACGGCTACCTACAGTCGGCGCGCAATCGCAAAGAGTTCTCCAAATAGAGGGAGGACTCTTTGCGTTTTTCTACTGCCACTTTCGAACTTACGCGAACAAACAGATGAAATATGTTTGTTTAATTGTAACTTTTCCCAGTAGCCTTCGTATGGAAAACGTCGTTCTTATTATTGTAGTTTATACTTGAATGAGCTTAGGAGAGCGTGATTGTTTAGACGGACGTCCTGTGAATGATAAATCGTGTATGGTAAGGCGATAATACTAAAAAATGGGTTATTTGCTGAAGTCCTGCATTTTCCGAAGCTGTTGCACAAGTTACACAGCAAATGACCGACGAACGAGGGGAAAGGAACAGTATGTTTCCGGAATGGAAGCAAGCGGATCACGTGCTTCAACATGTGAATGTCATCGGAAATCGAAACAACGAGCCAGTGACAGTGACTGGTGGTGTGCCCGGCTTGCGCTGTATCGGGATTGGCACAGATGCAGCCGTGTTCCGCTATGAGAAGTTGCCGGCGTATGCCTATAAAGTGTATACCGCGGACGCGATACAAAAAAAAGACGTAGAAGCACACGTCTACGCCCGTTTGGCTGGTTCTCGCTTTTTTCCGCAATGTTATGGGGCGGGGAATAACTATCTCGCCCTTAGCTTTGAACGAGGTTATACGTTGTACGAGTGTCTTTTGCGCGGTATTCCCGTCCCGGAGCAAGTGATGATCGACGTCGAACAGGCGCGCGAGTTTGTGCGTGCCCGTAAGTTAAATCCGCGGGACATTCATCTAAAAAACGTGTTGCTACAGGAAGGTAGAGCTAAAATTGTCGATGTTTCGGAATACGTTAAGGATGGGAACGATTATCGCTGGGAACATTTAATGTGGGCGTACGAACGTTTTTATCCGTTTATTCAAGGTGCCAAAGTCCATTCCTTTATATTAAACACGATCTCGTACTGGTACAAACTGCTCTGGTAACTGTTTGATTTAAAAAAGGGCTCACCATCAAACATGAAAAGTTCCTATAAAGACGTTACGAAAATTGTAAAACCCGTCATAGCGAAAAGAAGTAATACGCTGATACAATTTATCTTGTACGGAGCAGCAAGAGTCAGGTATTTAAGGAATAATCCCCTACACAGGAGTGATGTCGAAATGAAAGCAGCACGATGGCACGGGCTTAAGGATATGCGCGTTGACGACATTCCAGTACCCGGGGTAAGACCAGGAACAGTGAAAATTAAAGTGAAGTGGTGTGGCATTTGCGGTTCTGATTTACACGAGTATACAACAGGACCGGTTATGGTGCCGATTGACAAGCCGCATCCGCTCACAAAGGAACAGGCCCCCGTCGTTTTCGGCCACGAGTTTTCGGGTGAAGTCGTTGAAGTCGGCGAAGGCGTGACAAAGTATAAAGCGGGCGATCGCGTTGTTGTCGAACCGATTTACAATTGCGGCAAATGCCCTGCCTGTCGCAGTGGAAAGTACAATCGTTGCGAGATGCTCGGCTTTTACGGGGTAATCGGTGGCGGGGGCGGATTTTCCGAGTATACCGTTACACCTGAAAAAATGGTACACAAAATCCCGGACAATATGACGTTCGAACAAGGGGCTCTTGTCGAACCGACAGCTGTCGCCGTACACGCCGTGCGAAAAAGTAAGCTGCGCATCGGCGATTCGGTTGCCGTATTCGGTACTGGCCCGATCGGCTTGCTAACGATTATGGCTGCTAAGGCAGCTGGCGCGGCTCGTGTCATTGCCGTCGAAGTGTCGCAAGAGCGCAAACAATACGCTGCAAAAGTGGGTGCCGACATCGTCCTCGACCCGACGGAAATTGATGTTGTGGAAGAAATTCATCGCTTAACCGGCGGTGGTGTCGACATCAGTTTTGAAGTGGCTGGCATCGAGGAAGTGTTGAATCAAGCGATTGACAGCGTCAAGTTCGACGGACAAGTCGTCGTTATCAGTGTATGGGAACAGCGTGCCGCGATTGATCCGAACAAGCTGCTCTTCAAAGAATGCGACGTCATCGGCACGATTGGTTATTGCGACATTTTTCCAGGAGTCATTAAGCTTATTGCCGACGGCCGCATCAAAGCCGATGAGTTGGTCACGAAGAAGATCGACATCGACAACGTTGTTTCTGATGGGTTGGAAGCATTATTGGCAGAGAAGAACCAAATTAAAATTTTAGTCAAACCAGACTAAGGCGAAATAACATGCATTTTACGCTGTAAATATTGCTTATAATATGTAACACTAATTGTACGTAAGGAGGTGGGATCGCCCCACTTCCTTAAATTATTGTATGTATTCTCGTAATAACGACGTTCTTTTCTTCAAACAGCTTCGTAATCGTTGGTCAGCTTCAAAAAAGTAGCGAGTAACCCAAAAAACGTTGCTAAATTGTTAAGTTTGTTTCCCCGAAAGCTAGTTAATTTTTGATACAATTAATTTCGTAGGGCACTGCTAGGGTTAGAGACGTAAGCGAATAATTTCCCCTACACAGGAGTGATGTCGTAGTGAAAGCAGCACGATGGCACGGAGTCAAAGATATTCGCGTCGAAGACATTCCAGTACCTGATGTGAAACCGGGTACAGTAAAAATTAAAGTAAAATGGTGTGGCATTTGCGGTTCCGACTTGCATGAGTATTTAGCGGGACCGATCCTTATTCCGGGAGACGAACCACATCCGCTAACGAATGAAAAAGCACCCGTCGTCCTCGGCCACGAGTTTTCGGGTGAAGTGGTCGAAGTCGGCGAGGGCGTAACGAAATTTAAAGCAGGCGACCGCGTCGTCGTCGAGCCGATTTACAACTGCGGCAAATGTCCGGCATGCTTAAGTGGCAAGTACAACCGTTGTGAAGTGCTCGGTTTCCACGGACTAATCGGCGGTGGCGGTGGCTTTTCCGAGTATACCGTCATGACCGAAAAAATGGTACACAAAATCCCGGACAATATGACGTTCGAACAAGGGGCACTCGTGGAACCGACCGCCGTCGCAGTGCACGCGGTACGGAAAAGTAAGATGCGCATCGGCGATTCGGTAGCTGTATTCGGTGCCGGCCCGATCGGGTTGCTAACGATTATGGCTGCCAAAGCGGCAGGTGCAGCGCAAATTATCGCCGTCGAAGTGTCTCCAGAACGTAAAGAGTTCGCGAAAAAAATGGGCGCCGACATTGTCCTCGACCCGACGGAAGTCGATCCAGTGAAAGAAATTCACCGCTTGACAGACGGCGGAGCCGACATCAGCTTTGAAGTGGCCGGGATCGAAGCCGTGTTGAACCAAGCGATCGACAGCATCAAATTTGACGGACAAGTTGTCGTCATTAGCGTGTGGGAAAAACGGGCTGCGATCGATCCGAACCAACTCTTGTTCAAAGAATGTGACGTCATCGGTACGATCGCTTACTGTGACATTTTCCCGGCGGTCATTAAACTGATTGCCGACGGTCAAATTAAAGCGGATCAATTGATCACGAAGAAGATCGACGTCGACGACGTCGCAACCGAAGGGTTCGACGCACTCGTCGCGGAGAAGAGCCAAATTAAAATTCTAGTAAAGCCAAATTAAAGCTGCGAAAATCGCTTATTTTCTGCATGAAGAAGAAGCCGTCGATTGACGCAACGTTTAATTGGTTAAATTTATTTAGCGGAACGTATGTGATGCGTTGCTTTGCACATGCGTAAGGAGGTGGGGCTGTCCCACCTCCTGTTTTCGCTGCGACTAAGTGTGCGCCTCGTGCAAACACTACAGTTAGTTAGCTTCTCGTGAAAAAATGCTACGACTAAGTGTGTTATCCGTGCAGATAACGTATCCTTGAGTACGCCGTGAATGCTTTGTAGCACATGGTTAGTAGCGGATCGTTACTTGTTAATAAACCGTTCCGGGTAGTTCGTGCAGACGCCGTCGACACCGAGTGCTTCGTAGTTTACACGTTCGCCGATCCGGCCGTCGACAGACCAAGGGTAGACCTTAATGTTGCGCTCCTTTGCGCCGCTGATCAACTCGTCGGTCAAATAGAACGATTTCGGGTGTAGGCTATAAGGCGTATAACCGAGTAGGTCAATGTAGTCAAACAGCTTAGCGAAGTTAATCGGCAAAATGAGACCAATCTTGACGGTCGGGTCTAGCTGCCTGACCGTGTCTAAGCATTGGAAGTCAAAGGAGTTGACGACTGTCTTGCCGAGACAATCATACGTTTTGAGTAGCGTGAGCAGCTGATCTTCGATGCCGTCGTAATAAATCGGGCCATTTTTTATTTCGATATTTAAAATAACGTCTTCGTGCTGCACCCGCTGTAGAAACTGCTCCAATGTCGGGATTTTTTCCCCGCGGAAGTCGGAGGAAAACTTGCCGCTAAAGTCGAACTGCCTTAGCTCTTCCAACGTGTAGTCACAAACAAATCCCGATCCGTCGCTCGTGCGGTCAATCCTCTGATCGTGACAAATGACGGGCACGCCGTCTTTCGTTAGTTGTATATCTGTTTCAATCGCATCTACCTTGAGCGAAAGTGCTTTATCAAATGCAGCCATCGTATTTTCGGGAGCTGTCCCGGAAGCGCCGCGGTGGGCAATGACAAACATCGAATCTCCCCTTCGTCTGTTTTTCACATATCGTGATTCCCATATAAAGACTGACTAGCTGTTTACAACGCCGTGCTTACTTACCTTTGAATAGACGTGCTTTACGTGAAAGTACTACAATCGGGACAAAGCGTCAAGCTAATTAACACGAAATTAATTGTATCGCAATTGTAAGCGCCACTTCACAATTACCCCCCTTGACCCAACAACTAGTCAGTGGTATACTCCGGGAAACGAAACATTTGAATAAGTGAGTTTATCGTCCTGAAGCTACATCACCAGACTTCTACGGTTACTTCAAGGAACACTTCACTCGATCCGCCAAGAGTCACTCCACTCGATCCGCCAAGAGTCACTCCAAAGGTCGCAAGCCGCTCATTTCTCAAACAGACCCGTCCCTTATTACACGTAGTTTACAAAGTATTAACATGTTTTCTACAAGAGTGTAACAACCGCTCGCTAAACTAATAGTGGCGGCAAATAAAGAGAGGGTTGGAGGCGAGTTGTATGAGGGTTAAGCGTGTAGCAGTCGTGTTAGTGGCGTTTTGTCTCATCGTCAGTGTCGCGGCTTGTTCCGGCGCAGGCGGTCAAAAGGAGGGGGCGCCGGCAAACGAAGGAAAAGGGTCAACGAAAGACAAAATGGTCATTACGCTGTTTGATCTAAAGTACGGTGAAATCCCGCCGAAAGACGGCAAAGGGATTGCGATGATCAACGAGAAGTTCAATGTCGATTACCGTCCACAGTACGTTCCGTACGAAGATTTTGAGGAAAAGTTAGCGACGCTCGTCGCTTCCGGCAACATACCGGATATTATCGGTTTTGACCATCCGAGCGGCAACTTTTTCAAATGGGTCAAACAAGGGGCATTCCTGCCTTTAGATGATTACATTGCCAACCATCCGACGTTGAAAAATGTGCCAGAACACGTCTGGGACTCGATGAAAGTAAATGGCCATATTTATGCGATTCCGCGCTACTTCCCGGCATATCACTTGCGAACGCCGATTATTCGCAAAGATTGGTTAGACAAGTTGGGACTAAGCATGCCGACAAATTATGAAGAACTGAAAGAGGTGGCCATCGCCTTTACGAAACAAGATCCGAACGGCAGCGGAAAAGATGATACGTACGGGTTAGTGTTATCGGAAAATATTAACCCGAGTTTCGCCTTTGGCGCTTATTGGGACGGTACGGCATGGTACCACAAAGACAAGGACGGGCAACTCATTCCGGGACACATCGCGGAAGGGAGTAAAGAGCGGATCGCCTGGCTGGCCGATTTATATAAACGAGGGGCGGTAAACAAAGACTTCGCCGTTATGTCGTATAAAGACTCACACGATATTTTCTTCTCGGGCAAAGGGGGCATTTACGCTGCGCAAGCGTACAACCAAGGGAAAGACCCTTACGAAAGCTTGGCTGAAATAGACCCGGAGGCCGAACTAGCTGCGATCCCGCCGTTTGAAGCGCCCGACGGTACACAAGGGTATACGGCGAGTAGCAGTTACTATCAAATGACTGCCCTTTCGGCGGAATTGGCCAGCGATCCGGATAAAGTGACGCGTATTTTGGAAATGATCGACTTTGGGCGCCGTTACTACCCGCTTGGCGAACATACGCCAGACAACAAAGATTACGATTGGTACGCCGGTCGTGAAGGCTCCGGCTATCAAATGAAAGACGGGAAGCCGGTGGGAGAGGGCCAAGGCTCAGGGTTAGCCCCGAAGCATTATTTACCTGATGAACGGCCGTGGCCGCCGGATGAAAGTAAGCACGAGTTTGCCAAAGGGTACGAAGTGCCGATTATGAAAGTGATGGCGGGCACGCTAGAAAACATGCACAACGAGAATGCCCACTACTTAAACCCGTTCTTCCGCATTTATTCGGAAAAGCATTTGCAAAAAGGTGCCGAACTCGATCAGTTTTTGTTAGGGGAGCAAACGAAAATGATCGCCGGACAGAAGCCGCTTGCCGAATGGGACGAGATGGTGCAGCAATACTTGCAAAAGGGCGGTGCCGACATTGTGAAAGAAGTGAACGAAGCACTTAAAGCGGGCAACATCTCCGGAGAGTGGGAGAAATAGTTTAGGGGATGGGACGAGAGAAAAATTGTATGAGGCGCAAAGACGTAGGTGAAGGAGGCGGTTGACGGTGCGCACTGAACAAGGTCGAGTAACGACACATTCGCGGTTACCGGTATCGAAGGTCGGACGGGGTGCGCGCATTCGCGCTCGGCTATGGCGCGACCGCTACGTCTACTTGCTCTTGTTACCTGGACTCCTCTACTTTCTCGTCTACAAATACATTCCGATGTTAGGGACGGTCATTGCCTTTAAAGATTACAGTCCCTTCCTCGGCTTTTCGGACAGTCCGTGGGTCGGTTTGAAACATTTTCGCACTATTTTCGAAGACGCGGAAGTGTTGCAAGTGCTGTGGAACACGCTTTACTTAGCCTTTTTGCAAATCGCCTTTGCCTTTCCCGTCCCGATTATTTTGGCTCTTATGCTCAACGAAGTGAGGCACCGCGCGTACAAACGGGTCGTTCAGTCAATCGTGTACTTGCCGCACTTCCTGTCGTGGGTCGTCATTATTAGCATCGTGACCATTTTTTTGCGCAGCGAAGGATTAGTGAACAAGCTGCTCGGTCTGTTCGGTTTTGCGCCGTTGCCGTTTCTAACCGAACCGGGTTTCTTCATGCCGCTCATCGTGCTTGAGGTCATTTGGAAGGAATCGGGCTGGGGAACGGTGCTGTTTCTGGCGGCGTTAGCTGGCGTCAACCCGCAGTTGTACGAAGCGGCAACGGTTGACGGCGCCAGCCGACTGCGGCAAATATGGCACATTACGCTTCCGGCGATTCGCAGTACGATCGTCATTTTACTCATGCTGCGACTCGGGCACGTGTTAGACAGTGGGTTTGAACAAATTTTTCTCATGCTCAACCCGTTTAATATGGAAGTAGGCAACGTGCTCGATACGTTTGTTTTCTTTAAAGGGATTGAACAAGCGGACTACAGTTTTGCGACTGCTGTCGGTTTGTTTAAAGGACTCGTCGGCCTCGTGTTGATCGTCCTCATCAATCGGTTAGTGAAGCGCTTCGGAGAAGAGGGTCTATATTAGAGGCTCGTGTAAATAAATCGTAGCGGAAGTAGCCATCGCACATGGATCAAAGGGATCGTGGTCGTAGAGGTTAAGGGAAGGAGTGGTTGCATGAGTCACCGAAGTGTCGCCGATCGTATTTTAGACGGTCTCAACATGGTCGTCCTCGGCGTCGTCGCCCTCACCATGTTATTTCCGTTTTTGTATGTGTTCACCGTATCTTTTTCCTCGTTGAAAGACTACATGGCGAACGACATCTTGCTGTGGCCGAAAGAATGGGTGGCCGACGCGTACGCGTATATTTTAGGGTCGGAACCGTTCGTTCGCTCCTTAGGTGTGACCGCCTTTATAACCGTCGTCGGTACATTCGTCAATTTGTTGTTCACATCCACGATGGCGTACGCGCTTTCGCGGCCGATTTATGGGCGGAAGCTACTGTTATTCTTTGTCTTGTTTACGTATCTTTTTTCAGCGGGGATCATTCCAACTTACTTAGTCGTCAATGCGACCGGCTTAATCGATTCCGTTTGGGCGCTCATCATTCCGGTGGCGATTAGTCCGTTTAATTTAATCGTCATGCGGCAGTTTTTCCTTCATCTTCCGCAGGAACTAACTGAGGCGGCGTTGATCGACGGGGCCAACGAACTGCAAATTTTTTGGCGGATCATGTTACCTTTATCTAAACCGGCCATGGCTGCGTTTGGACTGTTTTATGCCGTTTCGCACTGGAACAGTTTCTTTAGCGGGATCCTTTACTTGAACGACCCAGCTAAGTGGCCGATTCAAGTCGTGTTGCGGCAAATCGTCGTCGTGAACAAGCCGACCGACACGTTGGGAGCACAAGAAGCGCTCATGCAACATCCTCCACCAGCGGAGACGATTCAAATGGCGGCGATTTTAGTCGCTACCGTTCCGATTTTAATCATTTATCCGTTTTTACAAAAGCACTTTGCCAAAGGGGTGTTAATCGGCTCGATTAAAGGATGAATCCCTTTTTTGCAAAAAAATGTATGGGGTGTGGTGTAGCAATGCCGAAAGAAGGCGCGCCGGCGCAGTGGACATGGGGAACGTCGCTGAATGGTCCGATGAATTTAGGTGAGATTAAAGCCGCAGGCATCGACTGTATCGAAGTAGTGCTCAATGGCAAGCGGTTCACCCAAGATTGGAAAACGGCGACAGCGCATTATCAATCCATTGTAGAGCAGGCGAAACGGGCTGGACTGACAGTATTTTCGATGCATTTACCGTACGGTCACGCGTGGGATATTTCCCACCTCAACGGTGTACAGAGGGAGCAGATCGTTCAAGCACATGCACAATTGTTGAAACACGCGCAGCAATGGGGGATTCATTGCGCGGTCATCCATCCGAGCTATGAGCCGATCCAACTTGCCGAGCGGCCGAAACGGTTGGCCGTCAGCCGTGACGCGCTTAAAACTCTCGGCACAAACGCTCGTACACTTGGCGTACAGTTGGCAGCAGAGTGCTTGCCGCGCACGTGTTTAGGAAATACGGGCGACGAAATGGAGCAGTTGTTACAAGGTAACGACGATGTAGCAGTCTGTTGTGACGTCAATCACTTATTACAGGAAAAACCGGCGGCGTTTATTCGCAGGCTCGGTAAACGGGTCGTGACGCTGCACCTTTCCGATAACGACGGCGTCGACGAACGGCACTGGCTGCCCGGAGACGGCATCATCGACTGGCGCGACGTCATTGCTGCTCTGACGGAAGTCGGTTACGATGGACCGTTTATCATTGAGGTGAAGAACCCGCACCCGCGCACGATCGCCAAGTGCTTACACCGTTTGTTCGGGAGGATTTAAGGCGACACGCCTCACAGGGGGCATAAGGTTTATTAGAGCGAGTAACGTATGACACATAGGATTGTGAAAATAAATGTGGTAAGATAAGTACAATCAACTAGTAGACGCTTTTTAGCGGCTAACATACCTTATCAACCCATCACGCCATGACGACGACAGCTCAAGGAGCAAACACGACGGAACTAGAAAGATGAAGTAGTACCAGTGAATGTAAAAGGAGTACGTCGATGAAGATTGCATTGTCGAAGCACGCTATCGTATTTATTGTGTCATTTTTCGGCTTCATCAGTTCGCTAGGCGACGATTACTCATTGGATTCACCGAATGTTGAAGCGAAGGCAGCCGTATTGATGGATGCGCACAGCGGGAAGATTTTGTTCGAGCAAAACAGTGAGCAGCCGTTGCCGCCAGCGAGCATGTCGAAAATGATGAGTGAGTATATCGTTTTGGAAAAGGTCGCCCGCGGTAAGTTAAAGTGGGACGAAATCGTTACCGTTAGTGAAAACGCTGCCCTTACAGAAGGCTCGCGCATCGACTTAGCTCCAGGGGAGAAAATGACGGTGCGCGATTTGTACAGTGCGATGGCCATTGCCTCAGCAAATAACGCCACCGTTGCACTCGCCGAACACATCGCCTCTTCCGAGGCGGCGTTTACGAAACTAATGAATAAAAAGGCGCGGCAATTAGGGTTGTCGCGAGGGACGCACTTTATAAACTCTACTGGCTTAGACGAGCATGGCCGAGAATCGCAAATGACGGCGAAGGACGTTGCCAAGTTGGCGTATCGCTTACTGCATGATTACCCGGAGGTGCTGGGCACTGCCAACATCCCTCGCTATAAGCTTGAGCGCGGTGGGCCGCGCATTCGCAATACGAACCTCATGCTTCGCACGCGGCGGGAAGAGTTGCAGTTTGCCGGCGTGGACGGGCTAAAAACAGGGTTTACAGACGGGGCGGGGTATTGTTTTACTGGCACGGCGAAACGGGGCGAGAAGCGTGTCATTTCAGTCGTTATGGGGACAGACTCGATCAAAAGCCGCTTTATTGAGACGAAGAAGTTGCTCTCTTACGGCTTTCATCCGTTGAACTTCATCGCACTGCAAGCGAACGCAGATTCGTAAGAGTAGCTTTAAGCGTAAGAGTAAGATTTAAGCGTAAGAGTAAGCTTTAAGGTAGTAGAAGTAGTGCTTGAAGTTATGGATGACGTATTCAAGGTGGTCACCGAACGGATGGAAAAGCAACCGAACCGACAGGGGGCGGCCGGTTGATAAACAGAAAAAAAGTGCCGCGTGCAGTTGTTCTAAGGCAAACTGCAGCGGCACATGTTTATTTTTAAGGCTTAAAGATCGCTGGGAAGCTCGTTAAATCGATTCCCCACGAGACGGGGAGCCAGAAGTAGACGAGTGCGACGATTATGATCACGGAGACGATGTTGATCCAAAAGCCTGCTTTTGCCATGTCCGTCATTTTTAAATAGTTGGCGGCAAAGACGACGGCGTTAGGCGGTGTCGCTACCGGCAACATGAAGGCACATGAAGCAGCGATCGCCGCAGGAATCATTAAGCTGTACGGGTGCACGTTCATGGCAGTGGCTAGGGCAGCCATAATCGGTAAAATCATCGTAGCCGTAGCCGTATTGGACGTAATTTCCGTCAAGAAAATAACGAGCGCTGTTACGACGGCGAGGATGAGCACGAAGTGCACGCCTTGCATGACAGTCAGTTGCTCGCCGATCCAATCTGCTAGGCCCGTCTCTTTAAAGCCAGCGGCAATGGCGAGGCCGCCCCCGAAGAGGAGTAAAATACCCCAGGGCAACTGTTTCGTCACTTCCCAGTCGAGTAAAAACTTGCCTCGACTGTTGCGCGACGGGATCAGGAAGAGCACCGCAGCCGCAAAAATGGCAATGATTGTATCGTCGACGGCCGGCAGCCATTTGTTAATGAGGAATGAACGGCTAATCCACAAGAACGCGGCCGTAATAAAGACGGCAAACACCATTTTTTCTTCGTACGTCGCGCGGCCGAGTTCCTCTTTCTGTTCCTCGATCAATTTGGAGCCGCCTGGCAGTTGTTTCGTCTCCATCTTAAAGGCGACTTTTACGAGGTAGAGCCAAGCGAGCGACAGCAAGATGACGACGAGGGGGACACCGAACAGCATCCATGTGGCGAAAGAAATTTTGACGCCGTACATCTCGTCGACGACTGCCGCTAAAATCGTGTTCGGCGGCGTCCCGATTAACGTCCCTAAGCCACCGATAGACGCAGAGTAGGCGATTCCGAGCATCATCGCTTTACCGAATTGGAAGTCTTGTTGCTTAATAATCCGATTGTGTTCGCGGGCGAAAGCTTCCGACACTTGATAAATGATTGCTGTACCGATCGGCACCATCATCATCGCTGTCGCCGTATTGGAGATCCACATCGACAAAAAGCCGGTCGAGACCATAAACCCTAACACGATGCGTTCTGTACTCGTACCGATGACGGAAATGATGGACAGGGCGATCCGCTTGTGCAAATTCCACCGTTCCATCGCTAGGGCGATGAGAAACCCTCCAAGGAATAAAAAGATCGTGTCATTGCCGTAAGCGGCTGTGACCGCTTTCGTTTCTAACGCACCTGTGAGCGGAAACAAAATAATCGGCAACAACGAAGTAGCGGGGATCGGAATTGCTTCCGTGATCCACCAAGTAGCAATCCACAGAGTACTTGCGAGCACCGCCTTCGCTTCGGGAGTCATCCCCGTCGGGGTAGCGATCGCCATTATGGCGAGGAACAAAGTTGGACCGAGTACTAATCCGATCATTTGTGCCGGGCGGTAAGCGGGCCTGCGGCTCGGCGGTCGTTGCTCTTCGACAGTGAGATTAGGTTTACCTTCAGTTGTCCGTGCACTCGCTTCTCCTCTTCCAACTGCAAAGGCGAGTAGTTGTTTCGTCCGGTCGTGTGCGTGCCAAAGCGCTTGCCAGACAGCAGCAATTGGTGAAGCGCTCATGTGAGTCTCCTCCTCTTCGATCGTTGTCACATTCGGTGCCTTTGTTAACAGCTTGAATCAATAGCGAGGTGAATAAAATCACTTAATGAATGTAATCATTCAGGCAACGCCACCGAATGTTCATAAATAAAGTATAGAGCGCTTCCAACCGTTTTGTCCTGATTTGTCCTTATTGGTCTTTTTGTTCTTTTTGTTCTCGCTGTTGCAGTTTTTTCATCTCCGCTGCAAGATCTGGGCTAATGAGTGCGCGGTATTTCGCATAGAGCGGCTTGAGCGCCTCGATCCACGTCCTTTTTTCCGCCGCTGACTGAACGTGTACGTCGAGCGTTGAATCGGTGAGCTTTTGCAAGTGTTTGCGGTTCAAGGCGACTGCTTCTGAGTGCATCTTGAGCGAAACCTCTGCAAGCGCTTCTTGCACAGCCTTGCGGTAGTCCCTTGGCAACCCGTTCCAGAAAGACTCGTTGACGATGACGACGTAACCAAGGTAATTGTGGTTCGTCACCGTTAGATACAGTTGCTCTTTATAGAAGCCTTTCGTATAAATGTTCGTCGGCGTGTTTTCTGTCCCGTCGATCGAACGCTCGTGCAGCAGTTGGTACACTTCGTTAAACGGTGCCGGGTGCGGCTGGGCGCCGAGTAGCGTATACATGTCGGCAAGCGCCTCACTCGGCATGATTCGCATGCGCAAGCTGTTCATGTCTTCTGGCCGGCGGATGGGACATTCGCGGTTGATGGGCTGCTTAAATCCGTTTTCCCAAAAAGTGAGGCCGAGATACCCTTTTGCTTGTAAGCTTTCCAGCAACAGCTGCCCGATGTTGCCGTCCAAGGCGGCGCGAATGTCGTCGTCGTCCGCAAATAAGTAAGGCATGTCCATAATCGCCCAGTTGACATCGTGCACCATCACTTCGGAAAACGCAGGGGCGATCATTTGCACGTCTCCCCGTTTGAGGGCGGCAAATTCTTGCTGCGCGTCGTATAGGACGCCGTTCGGGAAAATTTGCACTTCGACCCAACCATTCGTTTTTTCACTGACGAGGTCGGCAAAATAATTGGCCGCGAGCCCTTTCGGGGAGTCACTCGCGACGACGTGACTAAAGCGGATCACGTATTTTTTTTCGAGGCCTTCCAATTCGCGGTCGATTGGCAGGTCGTTCTTCCCTCCCGGAAAACCGAAACCGACGTAGACGGCAGTAAGAATACCGAGTAGGAGAAAAGAAACGATGGCGGTGATGCGCTTCATTGTGTATCACCTTCAGGTGTCTCCGATGTTGCAGGATCACTACCTACAGGTGCCTCTCGTGTTAAAGGTTTGCTGTCCTCGGAAACGTAGCGATAGCGTTGCACCGGTCGGCCGATCGTCCCGTAATGCAGTTGCACGGTGACTGCATTGGCCTCTTCTAAGTATTGTAAATAGCGACGCACGGTGACGCGAGCGAGGCCGACGGCGTCGCCGATTTCTTCTGCCGACTGCGCCTCCTGCACGCGCTGCATGTACTGTACAATTTGTTCCAGCGTGTGTCTCTGGATCCCCTTGGGCAACGTTTGTCTGTTTGTCTTTTTCGGCGTGTGAGCGCCTTCGTGTGGTAGGCGCACTTCGTCCAACCGCGTCTGGGAGACGGTTTCCTGCTGTTCCAGCCGCTGATGGAGGTGTTTGTATTGCATGAGTGCCTGCTGCAAGCGATCAAACGTAAACGGTTTGACAATGTAGTCAACGACCCCTTGCCGCAATATTTTTTTAACCGTTTCCGTGTCGTTGGCCGCCGTGACGGCGATCACATCGACGTCGTACGCGCCTTTTCGCAATTCGCCCAGAGCGGTAACGCCGTCTTCTTCTGGCATGAACACGTCGAGAAGCACTAAGTGGGGCCGTAACTCGGCGACTTTAGCTCTTCCTTCTTTGCCGTTGGCGGCAGCACCGACGACGCGGAATCCGTCCACTTTTTCGATAAATAGACGGTTCACTTGTTGCACCATCGGATCGTCTTCAATGAGTAGCACGCGGATGTCCTCCGCCATCTCGTTCACCCCGCTTTCGCCACATCGGGAGGCGTACTGAAATCGTTGTCCCTTTACCGATTGAGCTTTCCATTTCAATGTCTCCTTCGACGCGGTCGACAATTGCTTTGACTAGGAATAGTCCAATACCTCGTCCATTTTTTGCTTTCGTAGATACGCCGCGCACGAACATCGTTTCTTTGACAGCAGCATCGACCCCTTTGCCGTTGTCTTGTACGGAGATGATTAGTTCGTCGTCTGCCTGGCCGAGGTAGACGATAACTTTTTTCTCCTTACGGTCGGCAGCGTGTACGGCGTCGACGGCGTTGTCGATTAGGTTGCCGAGGATGACCACGATATCGTGACGGTCGATCCCTTCCGGGTAGCGAGTAAACGAACTGTCGGCGTCTACGGTGATCGTCACGTCCAGTTCGTTACCCCGGCTAATTTTGCCTAGTAACAGCCCGGCAATGCTCTCGTCCCGAATTTGGGTACGGAACAGCTGGGACACTTGAGCCTGCTCCTGAGACAGGTCAAAAATATATTGCAGCGCTTTTTCGTTTAAGTTCAGTTGAATGAGGCCGGCGATCGTGTGTAATTTGTTCGCATACTCGTGGTTTTGTACGCGTAGTGCGTCGACGAACGACTGAATCCCGGTCAGTTCCGTCGCCAGCCGCGTCACTTCGGTCTTATCTTGAAAGATGGCTACCGCGCCGATCGTCTTACCTTGTTCTTTAATCGGAATGCGGTTGCTGAACACGAGACGGTTTTGAATGTAAAATTCCCGTTGCAACAGCGGCTCGTCCAACTGCAACACTTCCGGCAGGCGCGTATCGGGAATGACGTCGCCAATACGTAAACCGACCGCTGCGCCGCGGACGCCGAGCATGTGCCGCGCGACATCGTTAATCACCGTTATGCGTTCGTGTGCATCGATGGCGATGATGCCCTCGTTAATCGCGTTGAACGTTGCCGTTTTTTCCTGCAAGGTGCGGGCGAGCTCTTCCGGTTCCATATTAAACGTCCGCTCCTTAATGTGACTGGCGAGCATCCACGCCCCCCATAGCCCGAACGCGAGGGCGATGACGAGGACGACGACGCCTTGCGGGCCGAGTTCGCCGATTAGTTCGGGGATCGTTGGCAGCCGATTGCCAACGACGACGACGCCGACCTGCTCGTTCCGCTCGTTTAGGATCGGCACGAATGCCCGTATGATCAGCCCTTCGCGCGCCTTCGCTTTGGAAATGTAAATATGTTCATTAAAGGCCGCATCTTCGTCCCCACCTTGAAACGGAGTCATGAGTAGCTCTCGGTTCGGGTGGGTCAAGCGGATTTTGTCCATATTCAATATTATAATGTAATCGTCGTTGTTTATAATGCGAATGCGTTGCGCGAGCGGTTGCAAAATGTCGGCTGCGTTTCGCTCTGTCACCGCTTCTTG
This sequence comes from Numidum massiliense, assembly GCF_001375555.1. Classification (NCBI taxonomy): domain Bacteria; kingdom Bacillati; phylum Bacillota; class Bacilli; order Caryophanales; family Bacillaceae; genus Numidum; species Numidum massiliense. The sequence goes on from NZ_CTDZ01000009.1 coordinate 95,678, forward strand.
CACGGTGTGCAATTGGGCGACGAGTTGCGCCGTGACCATTGACCGTTCACTTAACTGCGTTTCTTTCGTCTTGGCGATGTACCCGAGGGAGATGATCGTACCGATCAGCAGCGAAAAAAGGACAATTCCACATGAAAGCACTGTAATTTTCCACTTGATCGGCAGTTGTCTGAATCTCTTCACTGGGTCAGCTCATCTCCCCTCGCAATCTAGGTGTATTAGTCACATGCCGCTCGCTGTCGATTGTCGATGAGCCAGTTAACACGATTGGCCATCACTTTTTCTTCAGTTACAACGCGCTTCAAACGCGTCACTAGTCAATTCTTAGTATAACAAGTTTCCTTTGCTTCTGCTGTGATTGAACGACTCGCGGATCGGGAGCGGAGAAAACGACGCACGTCTTAATGTGGAAAGGATGGTGTACGTTTTGCCGCAAGGAAGGGAGATTCACGATCATAAGCGGTTTGTCAGATGGCGAGCTTTCCTAGTACAATAACGAGACAATAGCGTTTCACAAAAGTGGGGCAGCAAAACGATTCATAGAGGTAAAAAGGAGAGGAAGCTATTGGACGAATTGACGACGCGCAAAAAAGTGACGATTATGATTTCGATCATGTCTACGCTTTTGTTTGTCGCTTTAAATCAAACGATCGTCGGGACTGCACTGCCGAAAATTGTTGCCGACATCGGCGGGATGCAGTACTTTAACTGGGTGTTTACGATTTTTATGCTCGCCTCCAGTATTACAGCGATTCTCGTCGGCAAACTGTCGGACATTTACGGCCGTAAACCGTTTATATTGATTGGGCTCGGCGTGTTTACGTTAGGGGCATTTTTGAACGGCACGTCCGGCACAATCTTCCACCTCATTACATATCGCGGCATCCAAGGGTTAGGCGGCGGCATGATTATGTCGACAGCGTTTACAGCAGTCGGGGATCTTTTTCCACCGCGGGAACGGGGACGCTGGCAAGGGTTGATGGGGGCGTCCTTCGGCCTCGCTAGTGTGTTCGGGCCGACGCTCGGCGGCTACATCGTCGATCATTTTCATTGGCACTGGGTGTTCTGGGTGTTTTTGCCGTTCGGATTGGTCGCGTTTGGTCTCATTTGGTGGCTCTTTCCACCACAGGCGAAGCGTGAGGGCGAGACGGTCGATTACATTGGGGCCCTCGTGCTCGTCTTGACTCTTGTCCCGCTGTTGCTCGCTGTTTCGTGGGCGGGGTCTGCCTATGCGTGGTTGTCGCCGGTTATCCTCGGGCTGTTAGCCGCGTCCGCAGGCGCCTTTATACTGTTCATTTTCATCGAGCGGCGGGCAAAAAGCCCAATTTTGCCCCTCCATTTATTTGCGAACCGCATTTTCACGATTTCTAACATTGTCGGGTTTATGTTGGGCGTCGGGATGTTTGGGACGATTATGTACATGCCGTTTTTCATTCAAGGTGTAATGGGGGCCACGGCAACCGCCTCTGGCTTTATGATGATGGCGATGACGCTCAGTAACGTCTCCGGCAGTGCGATTAGCGGGCAAATCGTGACAAAGACTGGGAAGTACAAGAAATTAGCACTTGGCGGATTAGCGATTATGGCAAGTGGGTTGGTGGCTGCGACTTTTTTGAGTGCGGGCGTACACCCGTCGTTTGTCGTCGCGTGTTTAATCGTCATCGGGTTCGGCCTCGGCACGTGTTTTCCGATCTTTACCCTGACGGTGCAAAATGCGATCCCGCACAGTTACCTCGGCGTGGCGACATCGTCCGCCCAACTGTTTCGCCAGTTAGGGGGAGCGGTCGGCGTATCTGCAATGGGGTCAATTATGAACGCGTTAGTGGCGCGGCAAATGACCAACCACGCGACAACAGCTGCCGAGCTGCCGCAGTTACAGCGACAACTTGACGAACTGCAAAACCCACAATTGTTGATGGACCACGATAAGCTGGCTCAACTACAGGCAGGACTTCCGTCCGGGGCACAACCGGTTGTGGCCGAGCTGATCGACCAGTTGCGCGGGGCACTAGGGACCGCGTTAAGTGGCGTGTTCTTCACTGGCGCGTGTGTGATTGCGGTCGCTTTCGTTTTGACGTTGTTTCTGAAGGAAATTAAATTGCGCACGACGAATCGGTGAGGATGTGTGGGTAGTTTGACTAAGGGGAGAATATCATTGGTTAAAAATAATTTTTTGGAAATAGAGGTTACGAGGGAAAATAAATCGATCCCAGTAGCTAGTGTAATTAGCACTTATTCGCAGGTAGAAGAACAGGCAGGATGGCATCCATTCCCGTGGTTGAGTGACAGTGAACGGTTAGTTTATGAAGGGTACACAGCACATAAAAGAAAGCGAGAATATTTGTTAGGAAGATATGCGGCCAAGAAAGCTGCGAGTGTCCTTCTCGGTGAGAGCGACTATAAGAAAATTTCTATTCTAAGTGGCGTTTTCAACCAACCAGTGTTGTACCACCACAATAATAAACACAACATTCAAGTAAGCATTACGCATGCAGCTAGTAAAGGGGCGGCGATTGCTTTTCCGGAGACTCATCCGATGGGGATTGATATTGAAAAAGTAGAAGGGAAGCTAGAAGACAGTCTTAAATCCGTCATGACGAATGAGGATTTGACGCAACTATACGATCACCTGTTGCTAAACGTGACAGGATTGACTTTATCTTGGAGTGCGAAGGAGGCGCTTTCAAAAGTTTTAAGAACAGGTTTTACAGTTTCACCCTACTTATATGCAATAAAGAGCATGCAGCAAATGGAAAATGTATACATATTGGAGTTTAAGGAATTTCATCAGTACAAAGTAGTCAGCTGGTTTTTTGCCGATTATGTAGGTTCTATATGTCTTCCTAAACGTTCTCACCTAAAATTACATCGTGTGCTTTAAACAGTACTGCCGTTGTATATATACAATTCTTTGAGAGTCGGGAAATAAACAACGCGATTTTTTTTATTGTATCGGCCGAAGTTGTATATTATAATTGGTGGGAATACTTGAATAAGAGGGGATGTACACATAAGTCGTAAGAATAGTGAAGTAGTAGCAAGAGAAGAAAGGAATGATTACCTAAATGTATTTGAGAAGGGAAGTGATTAGGTGGCAGATATTGTAAGAACGAGTCGATTGACGAAAGTCGTTCTAGGAAAGGAAATCGTTTCAGAGGTGAGTATGACGATCGAAAAGGGCGAAATTTACGGCTTTCTCGGTCCGAACGGTGCCGGTAAAACGACGTTTATGAAAATACTGACCAACTTGGTGCGGCCGACGCGAGGAACGATTGAACTGTTTGGCGAGCCAGTCCAACCTTCATCTTTTTTATATTTACGCAGAATTGGTAGCATGATCGAATACCCGATTTTTTACGAGAAAAAGACAGCCAAGGAAAATTTGATTATACACTGCGACTACATGGGGCTTAACGATCGACGTGCGATCGGCGAAACGTTGGAACTCGTTGACCTAGAGGCGAGTGCAGATGCCCCGGTTCACACTTTTTCATTAGGAATGAAGCAGCGCCTTGGCATCGCACGAGCTATTTTAACTAGACCAGAGCTGCTCATTTTGGATGAACCGATCAATGGCTTGGACCCTGCAGGGATTAAAAAGGTCATACAATTGTTCCGCTTTTTAAGTCGAGAACACGGTACCACGTTGCTCATCTCTAGCCATATGTTGCACGAGGTCGAACAGTTGGCAGATACGCTTGGCGTCATTAAGGATGGCCGGATGATTGAAGAAGTATCTATGTCGAAAATTCGCGGGAAAGACACGGCGTATGTTGAATTAGTAACACCTAGTCCGAAAAAGGCGTGTGTTGTCCTCGACCGAGAGCTGAAGCTCACATGTACGATGGCAAGTGATGATACGATTCGCATAAATGCAGCATCGTATTCGCAAAACGACATAACTAAAGTTCTGATCGCACACGACATTGAAATTGAGTCGATTAGTAAAAAGAATAAATCGCTAGAAGAACACTTTTTCAGCCTACTGCAACAGCATAATAAACAGAATAGTTGGAAAGGGGATGCAAATGATCAAAATAATGCAGTTGGAAATTAAAAAGGCTCAGTTAGGTTGGTACGTGAAGGGGGCAGTAATCGCAAACGTCATCATTCTTGCCATAACCGCCCTTATAATTTTCATTGCACAGCTAGAAGTGGAATTTTTCTTTTCTGACACTGAGGAAATATTCATTATCCCCGGTATTCTCGTGCGGGGCACTTTTATTGTATTTGCTGCGGTCCTACACGTGAAACTCGTCGTCGAAGAATTCAAGAACAGGACGATCCATGTCATGTTCATGTATCCGATTAGCCGGAAAAGACTCATTGCAGCTAAGGTGCTTTGTGTTGTCGGTTTGACTTTTTTTACGATCGTTCTTTCAAACGTCATCATCATGTCGATCGTTATTGTCGCGAATGCGTCATTCCAGTTTATTGCTGCACCAATTACGGTTGACATGCTCATGGGACAGTTAGTTACTATCGTGATCTACGCGATTGGTGCAACGGGAACAAGTCTAATTCCTTTGTACTTCGGTCTGCGAAAGCAATCAGTTCCCGTCACGATCACCTCATCGTTGGTGATCGCCTTACTCATTAGCTCGCACAATCCCGTTTTTTCGATTGCCTCTATTATTTACGTACCGCTAGTTCTGGCAATCGTCGGTGTCCATCTTACTTTGATGACGGTTCGGGATGTAGAAATGGCCGACGTGTTCTAACGAAACGTCCGCCTCTTCAAGAGAAGCGAAAAAAGTTACCAAATGATGCTTGACGACCTTATTATAATTAAATATAATAAAGGTCGTTAACATTCGTTAATCAAACGAATCGTTAATACTGTAGCAACCCGATCAGTCGTATTTGGTTTAGTGAAAGCCCTTGCAGTGAAAGGGTGGTCGCTTCTGATTAAACGTCATGTAAATTGGCCTTTAAACGGGGCAACTTTTTTAAGAAACACACATAGCGGTGAGTCAGGATAAACACACCAATGGGTCAAGATCAACACATCAAGAAAATCAACAAATTTCCCTTGTTTTAACTTTAAACCGCTTCCATGAGAAATAATTCGTTGCAATTTCGGATGGCCGCGTGACAGCGCGTCAAAATAACGACAGTTTTTGTCTAAAGGTGTTATTCTGCTATCTAGTTTATTTTTGGGTAAATCTGTGTTCATTTATGCAACAATATTGAATAAAAGTAATAAAAGAATAAAGGAATATGGAGGTAACTATGGTTCTAAATGTCGAAAAAGTAACTAAAGTTTTCTCTAACGGGAAGACCAAAGTAGTAGCCAATGACAATCTTTCATTTAGCATGCAAAAGGGTGAGATCCTTGGGTTGTTGGGTCACAACGGGGCGGGTAAAACGACACTCGTTAACCAGATTTTGGGGTTACTTACCCCGACATCCGGAGAGATCACTTTGTTAGGGAAGTCTGTTGCCGAATCGCCGGCACGAGCTCGGTCAATTTGTTCCGTGCAGCCACAGTCGCAAATACCGCTCGGAAATTTGACTCCCGCACAAGCAGTTTCGATAATGGGTTCGATGCGCAAGGGGAAAAAGAGTGAAGTGAGACGGCGCATGAATGAATTATTTGAGGCTTTAGATATGCAGGGGTGGGCCAATACGGAAGGCGAGAAACTCTCAGGAGGTATCCGTCGACTGACAGCTTTTTGTATGGCGGTCGTCGTTCCGGGTGAGATCGTCATCCTCGATGAGCCGACTAACGATGTCGATCCGATGCGTCGGCGTTACTTGTGGGATACGATTCGCAAGCTTACCGACGATGGCACTTCTGTCATTTTAGTCACTCACAACGTCCTGGAAGCTGAGAAGGCCGTCGACCGAGTGGCCATTTTGCACAAAGGGAAGTTCCTTTCCCAAGGAACGCCTTCTGAAGTGAAAAGCTCCGTTAGCAATCAAATAAGGATTGAGGTAAGCTTGGCTGCCGAGTTTGAAGAGTTCGACATCCCGAGTTTTGCGCTTTCCTCGCATCGCAAAGGTACCCGGTTAGTTTTTTCGGTAGAACAACGTTCTGCTCTCGAAGTTGTTGAATGGGCCAGAAGACGCATCGATGAAGGTACCGTTCTAGACTACTCGATATCGCCAACGACACTCGAAGATGTGTATGTCGAGTTAACCTCGGATAAGGAGGCAGTTGCAGTATGAATGCGGTAAATGACTTTAAAAGTGTATTTGCCATACAGTTTCTAAGGAGTTCTGGTTATCTAGTGTTTTTTACTATCATTCAAATAATGATCTCCTTAGGGATCGTCATCGGTTTTACATACTTGATACCGAATCCAAATACGGAGAGCATTCTCTTCTTAGCGACGGGTGCCCCGACACTCATATTGATTATTACCGGACTAGTGATCTTGCCGCAACAAATCGCCAACGCAAAGATGGAAGGGTATATCGAATTTATGCGCACGTGGCCAGTGAATCGCGCGGTAATTCTTGGAGCGGACACATTGACGTGGCTGTTAATTACGCTACCGGGGATCGCTGTGGCATCCGTTTGTGCACACTTCATTTTTAATCCAGGATATCACGTGACGTGGACCGTCATTCCGGCTTTACTATTGATTGCCTTAACTTGTATTGGGGTCGGATATGGGTTTTCTTACTTGTTACCTCCACAAGGTTCAATGGCGCTTTCCCAAGTGCTGATCTTTGGTGCGCTTATGTTTTCGCCTATTAACTTTCCTATGGATCGCCTTCCGGAGTGGCTACAAGCGCTTCATGTGGTTCTGCCAATGTATTCAATGGCCGAAGTTATGCGGGCTTCGTTAGCAGCTTCATCTTTTACTGCCGGCATCGGAGACTATATTAATTTGACGATATGGTGTGTGCTCGGTTACGGGGGAGCAATCCTCATTTTATCGAAAAAATGAGAAGGCAGTTGGAATTGTCGATCATTGACGAAGGGGCGCAAAAATGACGGTAATAGCAGTTGTCGGAGCTGGAGTGATGGGCTTAGATGTGGCCGCCACTCTGGCTTCTCATAAATATGACGTAATTTTAGTGGATATCGACCAAGAGGTGTTGAGTGGGGCACCAGCGGCCATAAAGCGAAACATCCGCAACTACCGCATCGTTTCGCCGAAAGTACGTGAATGGGATGCAGCAGATATTTTGGGACGGATCACGTTTACGAGGGATTACGAACGATTTGATCAGGCCGCTTGGGTCATCGAAAACATTACCGAAGATTGGCAGGCAAAAAGTAAGTTCTATGAAGAAATGAGCGACGTATGCGGGCCAGACACTATTTTTGCAGTTAATACGAGCTGTATTTCGATTACGAAACTGGCCGCTTGCGTGCCCTACCCCGATAAGGTCATCGGCATGCATTTCATGAATCCTGTTCCCCTTAACGATACGGTGGAAACTATTCGCGGCTTTCATACGTCTGAGCAAACCGTTGAGGCCGCCGAAAAGTTTTTGCGGAGCCTCGGGAAATTCCCGATTGTCGTCAAGGACTCCCCTGGATTCGTGTCTAACCGCTTGTCTCACCTATTTATGAATGAGGCGGCATTTTTAGTCCAAGAGAATATCGCTGGACCGCAAGAAATAGACGCTATGTTTAGGAAGGGATATGGCCATAAAATGGGTCCTTTAGAAACGGCTGACCTAATCGGGTTGGATACGGTCGTACGTTCCTTAGAAGTGCTATATAAAGATTATCAAGATCCGAAGTTTCGATGTTGCCCACTCTTAAGGAAGATGGTTGAAGCGGGGTTACTAGGTCGAAAAAGCGGAAGAGGGTTTTACACCTATTAGAGAGGAGTACTTAAGTTGAAAGAAATAAAATGCGTCGTATGGGACCTAGACGATACGCTATGGGACGGTGTGTTGTTAGAGGGCGATCGCGTTCAGTTAAAACCTGGCGTTCGTGACATTCTTAATACGCTAGACAATAGAGGGATTCTTTTATCGATTGCTAGTAAGAACAATCATGCTCAAGCGATGGAACGGCTTGTTGAGTTTGGAATCGATCATTATTTCTTGTTTCCACAAATCAATTGGAATGCAAAGTCTTCCTCGTTAGCCAAAATTAAACAATCCCTTAATATAGGTATGGATACGATTGCGTTTATCGACGATCAAGCGTTTGAGCGGGACGAGGCAAAGTCGGTACATCCGGAGATTACCGTCTTCGACGCCACAGCTTATCGGGAGCTGCTTGCAATGCCTCGCCTTAACCCGAAAGTTATTTCGGATGATAGCCGCCGTCGCAGACTTATGTATGTGGAGGACCAGAACCGACAAGCAGCGGAAGCGGCATATGAAGGGCCGACTGTGAAATTTTTGGAAAGCCTTGCTATGAAATTTACGATTTCGCGCGCTCGGGAAGAAGATTTGCAACGAGCCGAAGAGTTGACAGTTCGCACGAATCAGCTCAATTCGACTGGTATCCAATACAGTTACGATAAGCTGAAAGAGCTGCTAGAATCGCCTACCCACCACTTATGGATTTGCGAGCTCGTGGATCGATACGGTTCATATGGAAAGATCGGACTAGTGTTAGTAGAGATTCAAGGCGATGTTTGGCATATTCGCCTCTTGCTTATGTCGTGTCGGACTGTATCGCGGGGAGTTGGGACCGTCCTGCTGTCCTTCCTAATGAAAAAGGCCAAAGAAGAAGGGAAAGTCCTAAGAGCCGACTTCCGGCGCACCGAGCGTAACCGCCAGATGTTAATGACTTATCAATTTGCTAACTTTAAGGAGAAGGAGCGAGTGAAGGATATTACCGTATTTGAAAACGATCTATCCAAAATTCAGGACTACCCGCCGTACATTCAAGTGATTGTAGCTGAGGAGGAAAAAGTATGATTCAAACCGAGCAAGAGGCAAGGAACCGAATCCGGGAATTCATCTTGGAAAATATGGATGTATTCGACGAGACGGCGGAGTTATGTGACTCTGACAACATCTTTGAAAAAGGATTTGTTAGCTCTATTTTTGCCATGCGTTTGCTTCATTTTATCGAACAGGAATTCGCAGTCGACGTATCGGACGAGTATATCGTGCTGGAGAATTTTAATTGCGTAGACAACATGATTCGCTTAGTCACAGACTTGAAAGGTGGCGCCTATGCAACGTGAAGACCAACAAGCGGTATTAGCCCGTGCGACTGTGTTTGCCGAATCTGTTATACGCCCCCAAGCTGGGCATATTGATCAGGTGGAAGCCCTACCGCGCGAAATTATTACTGGTATAGCAGAACACGGTTTACTAGGCGCACCGATTCCTGCCAAGTACGGGGGATTAGGTTTAGATCCCGTAACTTACGGGAAGCTGACGGAGATTATTGGCAAAGCATGTTGTTCGACGCGTACGCTGTTGACGGTACATACTTCGTTAGTTGGAGAGACGCTCGTTAAAATGGGAAATGCCGCGCAAAAAGAGAAATATTTGCCCGATCTAGCGGCAGGAAAACGGCTGTGGTGTTTTGCACTGTCGGAACCTGAAAGCGGGAGCAATGCGAATTCTGTACATACGCGTTACGAAAGCAAAAAAAACGGTTTTATCCTCAACGGAAAGAAAAAATGGATCTCCTTTGCAGAAATCGCCGACTATTATTTGCTGATTGCCGCTGACAACGGGGTAGTAAGCGCCTTCATCGTAGAGCGGGATCGGCCAGGTATTGAAATAAGGCCGATGAAAGGCTTGTTAGGAAGCCGAGGATCGCATATGGCGGAGATTTCGCTTCGAAACGTGGAAATTCCTGCGGAAAACTTGTTAGGACAGCTGGGTATGGGCTTTAATTTTATTGTGAATACAGCGTTGCACTACGGACGATACAGTGTTGCCTGGGGAGGTGTGGCCGTTGGACAAGCTGCATTGGAAGAAATGGTGAACTACGCCAGAACTCGGGAGCAGTTTGGTCAAAAAATTGGACAGTTCCAGCTGGTCAAAGGAATGATCGCGGACGCAGTGACACGCGTTCACGCGGCTCGTGCCTTATGCCTCAAAGCAGGGGAGTTGCATCTCGCCAACGATGAGCAAGCTGTGATGGAAACGAACATTGCTAAATATTTCACCTCTAAAGTAGCGCTCGAAGTTGCTTCTGACGCTGTTCAAGTATTTGGAGGTAACGGTTGCTGGAATCAGTATCCTGTCGAGCGTTTGTTCCGAGAAGCGAAGATTTTGGAAATCATTGAGGGTACATCGCAACTGCAACAGGTTTTAATCGCCGACCACGGGTTGCGCAAGTACAGGCGGCGGAAACTGACAGGATTGGGGGAGGCGTATCGTGAATAACATTCGGTCGAGACAATACGATGAGATGCTAAAAACTGTGCGAGAAGAAGTCGAAAGTTTGTTAGGCGACACTTGTGATAACGTGGATACCGGTTTCTTTGATCTCGGTCTAAGCTCGGCGCAACTGCTTGCATTCCAAGACGGATTGGAGAAGCGACTAGGTGTAAAATTGTCCAGCACTATCGTGCTAGATTACCCTAATATACGTGTCTTAGCCAATTACTTAGCGAGTGATGAAGTACAGGAAGGGCAAGCGGTAACGACGCAATCTTTAGCTAAGGGGAAGGAAGGGGTAACAGGTGATATTGCAGTCGTCGGGATGGCTTGTCGCTTTCCGGGTAATGCAAACACTCCTGACGCGTTTTGGGATTTGTTAAAGGAAGGGATCGACCCGATCGGCGACGTACCTCTTGGCCGTTGGGATAACGATCCGCTTGCTCAATCTAAGATGACCAACTCGATGGGGGGTTACATTGACAACGTCGATCAGTTTGACTCGCTATTTTTTGAGATTTCATCGAAGGAGGCTGAAGCTCTCGACCCACAGCATCGCCTATTATTGGAAATGGCTTGGGAAGCGTTAGAAGATGCCGGTTGGGATCCGAAGTCGCTCTCAGGGAGTCGTACGGGCGTATTTGTCGGTATAACGGGTAGTGATTATGCTCAAGTTGGACGCGACCTGGGGCATCCGCCGGGTGCATACAATTTAACCGGGACAATGAACAACAGTGCAGCCGGACGGGTCTCTTACACGTTAGGCCTACAGGGCCCGTGTATGGCGATTGATGCAGCTTGTGCTTCCTCGCTAGTAGCCGTCACCGAAGGAATGATGCACCTTCGTTCGGGCAGCTGTGACGTTGCGTTGGCCGCAGGTGTTAATCTCATTTTACGCGCCGAGGGGCATGCTTGTTTTTCGAGCTTGCAGTCATTGTCACCTTCCGGGCGATGCCACAGTTTTGACGAGGCGGCCGACGGCTATGTGCGGAGTGAAGGTGGAGCTATGCTCGTTCTCAAGCGCCTAGAGGACGCTAAGCGGGATGGCGATCCAATTTGGGGGGTCATCAAGGGGGCGGCAGTGAACCACGACGGGCGTAGCGGCGGGTTTACGATGCCTAATGGTCTTGCCCAGCAAAATGTCATTCGCCAAGCGTTGGCTGATGCGGGTCTTACCGCAGACGATATCGATTATGTGGAGGCACACGGTTCGGCAACAAAAATTGGCGACCCGCAAGAAGTTAACGCCTTGGCAGAAGTATTCAAGGGCAGACAGCGAAAGCTCTATTTAGGAAGTGTCAAATCAAACGTCGGTCACCTAGAAATGGTCGCTGGCTTGGCCGGTTTGTGTAAAGTTTTATTGGCTATGCGCGAAGGCCAGATTCCTGCGAACCTCCACTTTAATAAGGGAAACCCGATGATTCCGTGGGAGAAAATCCCGATCGAGGTCGTAGGCGAAACGATCGATTGGAAAACGAAGGATGGCGTGTGCCGAGCGGGGATTACTTCTATCGGCATCAATGGGACGAATTCGCATGTAGTTGTAGAAGGTGTGCCCTTAAAAACGAGTGAATCGTCAATGCCAGCTACTTCTTTTAAAGACACGCATCTGTTTACACTTTCTGCTCGGACTGAGTCCTCCTTACGCCAATACGTGCGTGAATTGGCCGCGTGGTGTCACCAACCGACTGCAGGAATAGCAGAGCTTTGTCAACATTTAAACCTTAGCCGAGCATCACTCAAGCGGCGGCTTTCTTTGACTGTAGATAGTGTAGACACGTTAGCAAGGCGCCTAGAAAAAGTGGCGAACTCCGCAGAGCCTTTAGGGAGAGAAGTAGAGGAAAAACGGGCACCTCTCGTATTTCTATTTACGGGTCAAGGTTCACAATACCATAACATGGCACGAGCCCTTTATGAAGAATCCGAGGCATTTAGGGAGAAGCTTGACGAAATGGATAAGGCTTTTCGCCCCAAAATAGGCGTGTCTTTGACGGAATTAGTATACGGCCCCGAAACAGATGCACTCACGCGCCCATTGTATTCGCAGCCCCTCATTTTTTCAATACAGATGGCCTTAGCCCACTTTTGGGAGTCTTTAGGGTTAATACCCGACCTACTAATCGGTCACAGTATTGGGGAATACGCTGCTGCTTGCGTAGACGGAGTCGTGAGTCCCGAAGACGCGGTCGCCATGGTCACTGCCCGCGCGCAGATCATGGATCAAACGTCAGTAGAGGGGCGAATGGTGGGGATTTTGTCCAACGAGGCACGCGTTCAGGAACTTATTAAAGATTACGACGACGTATGTATTGCGGCCATTAACTCACCAGAAAACATCACTGTTTCCGGTCGTAAGGCGAGCATTGACGATCTCGTGGCACGAGTGCGCAAAGAAAGGATTTTTGTTGAAGAATTACAGGTGTCTCATCCTTTTCACTCGGCGCTTATGCGGGATGATGCGCGAAGGCTGCAAGAGCAACTCGCCGGGCTGACCTTTCATCCGCCTTCTCATCGGTTTATTTCTACTGTTACAGGTCGTTTTGTACCTGAGGGGAAAGTGTTGGACGACGTTTACTGGGCCGATCATTTGGTGAAACCAGTGCAATTTGTCGACGCTTTGCAAACTGCTGTTGCGTTTGGCGGCCGTGTGTTTCTCGAAATTGGTGCTACTGCCACACTCAGTGGACTAGCCGCCCAAAATTATAACGAAGACACCCTGCAGTTTTTACCGAGTCTGCGGAAGGGACGTTCCGTATGGCAACAATTACATAACAGCTTAGGGCAATTGTGGGAAGCAGGATTTTCTATACGCTGGGAAGGATTACACCACAACCGAGCACCTAGGATTGAACGTTTGCCACATACGCCTTACGATCGGAAAACAGTTTGGTTCGCTAAGCGCCATGCGAGTGATCTCAATGTGAGGGAAGTAGCGACGGCCAAGGAATCAACGCTTGTTATGCCAAGTGATTCCTTAAATGCGGCAGCGCCATATTTAGCCAATGGCGTCAACAATGCCAATAGTGGTAGCGATGTCAATGGATGTAGCGATGCCAAAGCTGCGAGTATGGGAGAAGCGCTCAAGGAGATGGTCGGTAAGGTAACGGGTGTCCCGAGAGCAGACATTACGGATCGTGTCAATTTGTTTTCATTAGGTCTCGATTCGTTAATGATGGTACAGCTGCGAAGGTTTATTTTGGACGAGTACGGTGTCGATATCCCGACCAATACGTTTTATATAGAATTGCATACGGTTGAGTCGATGGTACACTACATCGTGCAAAACCGCCCGGCTACTGAAGACGATCACGGTGAAACTAACGACTGTCAGTTTGTGACGCAAACGCCACAACATGCCGGTGAGCCCCATTCGGAAGCGATCGACGAAGCGAGTGCTGCACCGGTTGGCACGCAGTTGTCAATCCCGTCCAGCGGTGCGGAAGCAAGTGGAATAGAGGACATCATCCGCCGTCAGTTAGTCGTAATGGAAGAGCAACTACGCCTCATTAAGGGGGGGGATTCTGAACCGGTCCGAGTGGCCGAAAGTGCACCATCTCGTCAAGCGAAATCATCTCCTAAAAGTAGTGGGAGAGTGGATGATTACAAATTGGAAAACGCGCCACTAAACAACCGCCAAAAAGCACTTGTCGAACGCTTAGTCGCATCGTGGACAAGCCGTACAAAGCAGTCGAAGGCGTATGCAGCTAAGTACCGAGAAGGATTGTCTGACTGGATTGCCAACCTCAACTTTGATTTTAATATTAAAGAGCTCGTGTATCCGGTCGTGGCCGCACGATCGAAAGGTTCTAAGTTTTGGGATATTGACGGCAACGAATATGTCGACACGGCGATGGGGTACGGCGTTTCCTTTTTCGGACACACCCCTGACTTTGTAGCCGAAGCCATTCGTGAACAGTTGGAAAAGGGGATTGAGCTCGGACCGCAATCAGCTTTAGTCGGAGAGGTAACGGAACTTGTTAGGGAGCTTACAAAGGTGGAACGTGTCGCTTTTTGTAATTCCGGCACCGAGGCAGTGATGGTAGCGTTGCGCATCGCTCGCGCGATCACTGGGAGAGACAAAGTCGTGCGCTTCACTAACTCGTATCACGGTACTTTCGACGGTGTACTAGCTGATAGTAGCGGGGATAACAGTCAACCGATGGCCAAAGGGACCCCGCAGACGATGGTCGATGATACGATCGTACAAAGTTACGGAAGTACGGAATCGCTTGAATTAGTTAAACAGATGGGATCCGAGCTCGCCGCTGTACTGGTGGAACCTGTGCAAAGCCGTAACCCAGGACTGCAGCCAGGTGAGTATTTGAAACAATTGCGTGCCTTATGTTCGGAGCACGGCATCGCGTTAATTTTCGACGAAATGATTACAGGGTTTAGGATTCATACGGGAGGTGCCCAGGCGTACTTTGGTGTTACGGCTGATATTGTCACTTACGGCAAGATTATCGGTGGAGGGATGCCGATCGGCGTTGTGGCCGGAAAGGCGGAATATTTGGATGCTCTCGACGGCGGAAGTTGGTCGTTCGACGACGACTCCGGGCCGACGGTACAGCCTACTTCTTTTGGCGGCACCTTTTGTAAGCATCCGTTGTCCATGGCGGCTAGTCGTGCCGTATTGCGGCGCTTACGGGATGAAGGCCCTGCTTTAATTGCAAAGACGAATGAACTGACGCGCCGCTTTGTCGACCGAGCGAATGCGTATTTTCAAAAGGCGCGCGTCCCTCTCCATGCAATGTGCTTTGGGAGCATGTATCGATTACAGCCTGGTGTCTCTACTAATATGTCTATGTTGTCGATCGAACTGAACTTGTTTTACCGGTTAATGATGGAAGCCGGGGTTTATATGTGGGAGAGGCGCACGTGCATCTTTTCTGCGGCGCATAGTGAAGAAGACGCTAAGCGCATTTTGGATGCGATCCGCTACAGTGTGGAAGCGTTGCGGGAAGGTGGTTTCGAGTTTCGGACATTGGACGGAGGCAACGGCCCAGGTGGAGGTGGCAGTAGCGTCGTTCGCGATAGCAGTAGCGTTTCCCAGGGCGTTAGTGCCCCCCAGGGCGGCAACGGCTGGGGATCCCAAAGCGGAAGCGGGCAAAGTGGCGTGAGTGTCACTCTAAGTGGCGGCGATTTCAGAAGCGATCCGTTCCCCCTGTCGTCGGAAGAACGGAGAATTTACATCATGTCGAGACTGGAAGGTGGAAATGAAGCCTACCAAATCCGCGGTGCTTATGACTTAGACGGGAAGCCGGATGTGGAGAAACTAAAAAAAGGGTTTCAGATGATCGCAGAAAACCACGAGATGCTACGGAGCTCTTTTCATGTGGAACAATCAGGCGTCGTGCACCGTATTGCCGATTCTGTCGAGCCCGAATACGTTTATGCAGATTTCCGCAAACCCGGGGATAAGGAGTCGTTTGCATCGTTTTGGGAACGTCCCTTTGATTTGGAAAAGGCACCGCTTTGGCGCTGGGCTTTAGTCGTTGATCAACATGGGGACCATAAACTGTTTCTCAGTTTCCATCACATCATTTCCGATGGCGGTTCTATGAATATTATTTTGCAAGACTTAGCTGCAGTCTTTAAGGGAGCCCCATTGACAAAACCTTCGTTGCCTTACCGGCAGTTTGTAGAGGCGGAGCAGCTCTTTCTGAACAGTGTTGAAGCGGCGAAACAGCGCGATTGGTGGATGGAACAATTACATCCGTTGCCACCTGCCCTTAATCTGCCTAATGATGCCTTACGCCCTGCGGTGAACGAGTTTCGCGGAGCAAGCCATTACTTTACCGTAGAGGCCGAGGTACTGAAGCGGGTCAAGACGTTGGCTAAGCAAAGTGCAACTACTCCGTTTATGGTGTTATTATCTGCGTGGGCGGCCTTTCTAGGGCGTGTAAGCGGACAGACCGATTTTTGTATCGGGGTTCCGTGGGACAGGCGCAATAGCGGCGACTTTGGCAGTACGGTCGGGATGTTTGCCCAGTCGCTCGTGATGCGGTTAAAACCTAAGTTTACACAGACGTTTATGGATTTTCTCGGTACCGTGCGGTCAACGTGCTTAAGTACTTATGGACATGCCGATTATCCGCTCGACGCCTTATTACAAGATTTGCAAGTGTCTCGCGATATGAGTCGCAACCCTCTTTTCGATGTCATGTTCAATTATGAAAATGACGATCAAAGGGTAGTCGATCTGGATGGCGTCCGCGCTGAAATGGGCGAACATCCTATACGTTACGCCCAATTTGACTTGTTTTTGGACCTGCTAGAGAGAGGCGATCGGTTGTTTTGCATTTTGACTTATGCTGTACCACTTTACTCTAGCGAGCGAGTCGACGATTGGGTGCATCGTTTTAAACACTTTTTAAACGAAATCCTTATGTACCCCGAGCGTGAGATCGGAGATTTTAAGTTTCTCCGGGAACAAGAGGAACGGGCAATACTAGCCCTAGGACGCGGTCCGGAAGATAAGGGGGGGGCTGCAACAGCTACTGAGCTTTTAGCTACTGCCGCTCAAGTGCACCGTAGGAAGCCCGCCATTTGGTTTAAAGGGAAAGAAATGTCCTTTGCCGAGTTCGAGGCAAGGGCGAATACAATAGCCGCTCACTTGTCCAGTTTCGGTGTGAGACCCGGCGATACAATCGGCATCTTGTTGTCGCGCACGCCCGATCTGATTGCCGCGCTCATGGCAGTTATGAAAACAGGATGTGCTTGGGTGCCCTTAGATCCGTCATTTCCAGAGGAGCGTCTACGCTACATGATTGAGAATAGCGGCACTCGGCTATTAGTGAGCGAGAAGGCGATCATCGATCGTTACACGTTCAGTGTACCTTTTACCGATCTTAGCGACGTCGGCAGTCAGCAGGATGTGTTAACGCCGACGTACAGGAGTAGCCCCGAGGATTTGGCGTACGTGATTTATACGTCGGGTTCAACGGGACGACCGAAGGGCGTGATGTTAGAACAAGGGGCGTTAGCTAACTTTATCACTGGGATGTCGCAAGCGCTAGATTGGCCTACTGGCAGAAGGACTGCTTGTTTAACGACGGTTTCTTTCGACATATTTTTACTAGAGACGTTGATATGTATGGCAAACGGCGGCTGCGTGGTCCTGGCAGAGGAAAGTGAGGCAGTGTCTCCGGCCCAAATAGCTAATCTCGTACGTGACGGTCGGGTGGATTGTTTGCAAATGACACCGACGCGACTACAGTTGCTCTTTACGGACAAACAAGCAGCTAACGAGGTGCTCGAAGCGGTGGAAGCTGTCATTGTCGGCGGCGAGGCCTTTCCTACACAATTGTTGCCTGAACTGCAGCGTCATCAATCGTTGCGAATATTTAACGTTTATGGGCCAACGGAAACTTGTGTGTGGTCGACGTGCAAGGAGCTGACTGATTCACAACATGTCAGTATCGGTCTCCCTATTGCGCGTACGAACACTTACGTGTTGGACAAACATAGGCGCTTGGTCCCCCCGGGGGTTGCCGGCGACCTTTGGATCGGGGGAGCGGGAGTCGCTCGTGGCTACATCGGCAATTCGTCTCTTACCGCGGAGCGTTTCGTCGAAGATCCTTATAGCGGTGGCAGGATGTATCATACGGGAGACCGTGCCATATGGAACAACGGAGAACTGGAATGCCTCGGTCGCGATGACGACCAAATTAAAATTCACGGGTTCCGCATTGAACTTGGGGAAATTGAAGCAGTTTTACGCGAACACCCTGCTGTCGCGCATGGCGCGGCGGCTATTCGGGAAACGAGTTCGGGAAATCGCGTGCTCGTCTCTTATTACAAGAGAAAGTCAGGGGCATCTGTGACGGAACACGAACTTAAATCGTGGCTAGCGGAACGATTACCGCAGTATATGGTGTCGGCTTTCCTAGTCGAACTAGAGGACATCCCGCAGACACCTAACGGAAAAGTCGATCGAAAGGCTTTGCCCGTACCGACTGTCCGGCAAAACCGTAAGCTGACCGATTCGTCACACGAACAATTGGAGCAAGTGTTACGGGACGTCTGGAAAAAAGTTTTAGGCGATCGACCGTTTGGCACACACGACAGCTTCTTTGACGTCGGTGGGAATTCCTTTCGTTTAGTTTTACTACACGCAGAATTGGAAAAGGTTTTCCCGGGTATCGTTTCAGTGGCTGATCTATTTGCACTGCCTACGATCGCCAGATTAAAAGAACATATTGAACATGAAAATAGCGGGGCGAAGGATAATCAAGGGGTGTTGACACTAGCGGAACAGTGGTTCACCTCCTCCGACGGAAGAGAAGGGTACGTCGAGATGGCGCTGGACATGGCAATGAAGCGTGCCATTCAAGCGTTAGGAGTCCCTTACGGTTTGACGATCCGAGAAACATTAGGTGCTTTGTTTGCCCTATATTTGCACAAAAGCCTTAAGCAAAGCGAGATTCCGCTGTGGTTCATTAAAGATTCGGAACAAGCTGCTCTAGTGACAGTTGACTTTACCGATCAATCGGATCTCGGTAATGTGCTGAGGGAGTTATCGACGATGCGGCCCACTCTTACGGATTATGAAAAACTAAACAGGTTGCGCCCGACCGTGAAGGCTAAAGCTCGCGTGGGCTTTGCATCTGCAAAAAGCCCGGATCGCCGATTGTTACTGAAAAGGTTGGACCTTTACCTGGCCGTTGAGGAAAAGGGTGGGAAGACCTCTCTTATTTTCGAATACGGTAAACGACTAGCGGGTTCGGCTTTAGAGCGACATATGCACCGCTTTCTTAAGTTGATCAACATAGTCGGAGAGAAAATAGGTTCGAACAAACATGAGCCAGTTAAAAGTTGAGTACGTTATTAAGCCACAGGACGGGAACATTCATGTGAAAGGAGTAGTCAAATGAATAAAACAGTCTTCATGTTTCCTGGTCAAGGATCCCAATATGTCGGTATGGGTAAGTATTGGTATGACCGTTACGAATCGGTGCGTCGTCGTTTCGACGAAGCTTCGGAACAATTGCGGCTCGATCTTGTAGATTTGTGTTTTAATGGGCCCGCTACGCGACTCAATCAGACGGAAAATACACAGCCTGCACTGTTAACGTTAAGTGTAGCTATGTTTGAAACGATTCGGGAGGAGGCAGGTATTCAGCCGGACTATTTGGCGGGACACAGTATCGGGGAGTTGTCCGCATTGACCGCGGCCGGCGTTTTCCGGTTTCGCGACGCCGTTCGACTGGCTCGCGCAAGAGGTGAGGCGATGGCCGCTTGCGATGCGGGAGTAGGGGCCGGCATGGTTGCGATCACGAATTTTAAAGCGGCTGATATTGAAGCGGTTTTAACGGAATTGGATCCTGGAGGATATGAGGTGCAAATCGCTAATTACAACAGTCCTGTCCAGTCGGTACTTTCCGGGAGTAAAGACGGTCTGGAAATGGCTGGCGAAAAGTTGCGGGAGTTAGGTGCGAACGTTATTCCTTTGAATGTCAGCGGACCGTTCCATAGCCGCTTTATGGTTGGTGCTAGTGAAGCGTTGGCGACTGCATTGGAAGATATAACGGTAGGGGAGATGTCAATCCCGGTTATATGCGGTCATAAAGGACGTCTATACGCTAAGAATGACGATATTAAAATAGCCTTGGTCAACCAATTGACTGCAGCTGTGCGTTGGACAGACGTTCTTTCGACGCTATCGAATGAAGATGTCGAAAAGTGGATCGAGGTAGGGCCAAAAGACGTATTGAAAAATCTCGCTTTGAAAACTTTACCGGGAGTCGAAGTGTACGCTTACGATAATGACGACGACCGCGAGGTGCTGACATCTTTGCGAGAATCGAAAGATCAGCTTCCGAATTTGTTCGGTCTCTGCTTAGGGGCTGCCGTATGCACGCGCAATACGAATTGGGATGAAACGGCTTACCGACAAGGAGTCATTGAACCGTACCAAAAAATCCAAGCCCTTTACGAGCAGGTGGAAAAGGAGGAACGGGTTGTATCAAAGGAGGATATGAGTTACGCCTTGTCCCTATTGGATATTATTTTTGAGACGAAAGGCACGCCGACAGCCGAACGCAGACGGCGGTTTAGGCACATTTTGGAGACGACTCAAACGACCGAGCTTTTTCCACAATACGTGGCAATGGGAGAGGAAGCAGTTAATGGATAAGCCGATCATTAATCTAGATGACCTCGAGCTTGATGCACTCGATCTGAATGGGTTGGACGAGAAAATGGCCGTTGGGGAAGCGGCGATTCGTTCAGAAAAACCGGAGGCTCACACCGGAGCGGTTGCGATTATCGGTATGGACGGCAGAGTGGGGCAAGCAGAAAACTTGGAGCAATTTTGGGAGCTATTAGCTCAAGAAAAAGAGGGGCTTCGAGAAATCCCCGCGCAGAGGCGTCGCGATATAGAAACTTATTTAAAGGCGCACGGTGCCTGGCGACCGGACGAGAAACGTTCATATTTGCGCTCGACGTACTTAGAAGACATCTCTCTCTTTGATCCCGGCTTTTTCGGTATTTCCCGACAAGAGGCGAATTACATGGACCCCAACCAGCGAATTTTTTTAGAAACGGCTTGGAAGTCCTTGGAGGATGCCGGTTACGGGGGGAGCGACATTCGGGGAACAGATACCGGTTTATTCGTAGGATACACGTCGGATTTCGGAGAGGACTACCGGCATATGATTAGTCGTCTTCATCCTGACGCACCGGAAGTTTCGGTAGCGGGTAACGTGAAATCTGTCATCGCCAGTCGGTTAGCTTATCACTTGGATCTACGTGGGCCCGCGCTACTCGTCGATACAGCGTGTTCCTCTGGCTTGATGGCCGTATATTTAGCCAGTCGCGCCATTAGGAGTGGCGAGTGTACCATGGCGATCGCGGGAGCCGTGAATCTCGATCTACTGCCTTTCGTTGACAAAGGGACTGGTTTCGGTATTAAAGATATTCAGGACATCCAGTCCGCCGACAGTCACACGCGTACTTTTGACGACAAATGTGACGGTACGACAACGGCAGAAGGTTCGTTTGCCTTTGTACTTAAATCTTTAGACGATGCGCTGCGGGATGGGGATTGTATTAGAGCAATTATACGCGGAGGTGCGACTAACCAAGATGGGGCTTCCAACGGCATTACAGCGCCGAACACTCGCGCTCAGGAAGATTTGATCGTTCGTGCGCTAGAAGATGCTCGCGTTTCGGCAGAAGATTTGAGCTACATCGAAGCTCACGGAACAGCGACCCGCCTTGGGGACCCGATCGAAATTAATGGTATACAAAGTGCTTTAAGGCATTTTACGGATAAGAAACAGTTCTGTGCGATCGGCGCCGTAAAATCGAATATCGGTCATTTAGACAACGCGGCTGGTTTAGGCGGCCTGGCCAAAGTCGTCATGGCGATGGAGAAAAAGGTGTTGCCCGCTACTCTCAACTTCTCCGTACCGAACCGGAATATCTCGTTTGTCGAATCGCCCGTATACGTCAATGACCGTACAGTGCCGTGGACAGATGATCCCGAGCAAGTTGTACAGGCGGGAATTAACAGCTTTGGACTGAGTGGCACAAACTGTCATCTAGTGCTGGAATCGGCTCGCGCGAGGCATGTGCGGTCGCGAGAAGAAGAAGTGTGCGAACGCTTGTTGTTGCCGTTGAGCGCGAAAACGCCGGAGGCGTTAAAAACGTTGGCAAAAGCGTATCAAGTGCGCCTAGCTGATCCGAACGTCGATTTAGTTGACGCTGTATTTACAGCGTCTCGGGGAAGGATGCACCATCAAATACGCCTCGCGGTCTTATTCGAAACGAGGGATCAGCTTTGCGCGGCTTTGGGCCGCTTCGCTTCGTTAGGGAAAGACGCACTACCGGATATTGTCCTCCGCTACGGCGCGCATCGACTTATTGAAAACGACACAAACCGTCGCAGGCCAACGGATCTGACTAATCTTGAACGGGAACGTTTAGAAGCAGAAGCACAATCGTTAGTGAACGGCTGCGACGGACGACTTTCGCCAGACGTATTGGAACGATGGGCAGAACTGTATGTCGCCGGAGCTGAGTTGCCGTGGGATTATTTGACAAAGGGTCTGGAAACTCACAGAATTCCGTTGCCGACGTATCCTTTTCAAGGCGTTCGCTGCTGGGTCGAGCCGAAGGTGACTATCGGTGAAACAGCATCTTTAGGATCGCACCCTTTGCTGGGGGATTCGGAGGTCAAGACGATCGGACATACGTTAATCCGGAAACAGTTCCGCCCGGAACAGCACTGGGAGCTTTCCGATCACCGGATTCGCGGGACGAGCGTTTTACCGGGTACCGCTTTTATAGAGATGATAGCAGCCTACGCTGAGCGATCGAACATTAAAACCGGCGGCTTACGCTTGACGAATATCCTCTTTCTGCAACCTTTCACTGTGACAGACGGGGCGGCAAAGGAATTGCACATGTTAGTTCAAGACGAAGGGAAGCGAAAGCACTTCAAGTTTGCCAGCTGCTCGTCGGATGGCGACTGGGTCATACATGCGGAGGCATTCAGTGAAGATACAGCCGATCGCGAGGCTGGCACCGATTTAGATGTCGATTTGACCGCTCTGCAAGAGCGGTTGAACGATCGCGTACCGGTCGATACGGCCGACGACTTGATTCGCGGGATACATTTGGGTGGCCGTTGGAATGAATCTGTGATTGGCTGCTGGAAGGCAGAAGAGACGGAGGAGTTTTTGGTTGAACTTTCCTTACCGAATAAATACCGTGGGCACGATGCGGTTTATCACTTACATCCGGCTTTGTTGGACCAAGCTGTAAATGCCGCCAACCATTTGATGGATGAAAAAGAGCTGTACCTGCCTTTATCTTATGGGGAGTTGCGCGTGTACAAGCCGCTTCCGCCCCGATTGTTCGCCCATTTACAAAAGGTAGACCGTACTGCTAGGCCAGAGGATCGACAAGCGGGGGCACCTGTTCATCGCTTTAATATGGCTTTATACGATGCTGCGGGAGGCCTCATACTGGAAATTCGTGATTACTGCATAAAATCGACCTCGGAGGCGTGGGGGGAACGCGAGGCGGGTGAGGCGTACGGATACAAGCAAGTGTTTCGTCCATACAAGCTGCCATCAGAACGGGAACTCCCCTCGGGAGCGGTGTTAGTTGCCGGAAAACGCACAGCCTCTTTTGATGCGTTAGTTGCCACTCTTAGTGACCAAGGGCGGCGAGTGATTGAAATTGCTCACGAGGGGCAAGATTGGGGACAGGCCTTGCATTGCTTGGACGGTGAGGAGTTGGCGCTCGCCGTATTCACGTGGGCACCACACAGTTCACAGAGCGAAACGTTCGATCTTCGGGAGAGCGAAACAGATGAAGCTGTTTTACAAGGTTTCAAATTTTTACAGGCATGGTCCAAGGCGAAGTATAAAGCAAAAGCAGGACTAGTCGCGCTAACGTTCAATTCGTGTGTCGTGAAAGAAAGTGATCGGGACTTACATCCTAGTCAAGCGGCACTCGGGGGACTTTGGCGAGTGAGTCGGTTAGAATTCGCTACGTTACACATGCGCTGTTTGGACTGTGACAGAGCGACACCGATGGCATCCGTATTACGGGAATTGGCCGCGCAAGATCGACCAGATTTCTTGGCGTATCGAAACGGGCAAGCTTACGAACATGCGCTGGCGGCGAATCCCATACTGCCTCACAAAAGCAGCTGGGCACCCCAAAATGACGGAGTGTATGTCGTAACTGGCGGGACGGGCGACCTCGGTACTGAAGTGGCTACTTTCCTCGCTCGAAAGGGCGTACGTCGTGTCGTGCTGATCGGTCATCGTCCGCTCCCGCCATCTGAGGCGTGGAACGACCAATTGACAACGACGGACGATGCGGAGCTGAGACGGAAATTGGGCACATGGATAGAGTTGGAACAAAGCTTGGACGCGTTCGAAGTTCGTTCGGCTGGACTCGAAAACTATGAGGAAGTGGCGGCGCTTTTGTCCGAGCTGCGGAGTAAATACGGGCGCATTAGCGGGATTTTTCACTTGGCTGGTAAAGCTGGCGACGGGTTTTTGTTCCATAAACAAGAGGAAGTCTTTCGGGACGTTTATGCACCTAAAGCTAACGGTGCCCTAAATTTGCATTTAGCTAGCTTACAGGAGCGACCGGACGTATTTATATTATTTTCCAGTATTTCTTCGATCGTGCTAAGCCCCGGTCAGACTGACTACACGTCGGCCAATATGTTTCTCGATTCGTTAGCTGAGCTAAGAAGGCGCATGGGATTGCCAGCACTCAGCCTGCAATGGCCCGCCTGGCGTGAAACGGGAATGGCTTATCGGATGGGGGCTGTCAACGAAGAGGAAGCATTTGCTCCGGTGAATACGTCTGAGGCACTCGAACTGTTGGAACGCGCCTTATGTCCGTCCCAATCACTACCTCCCGTGCTCATGCCAGGACGGATGCAGCCCACATTTTCGCCCGCTAAAGAGAAGCGTATTGGGGAGGTGGACGTTGCGGCAAGTGCGGACGATAAACGCCAACAAGTAACGATTCTCGGCATGAGTGACCCGGATGAGGTCGATCGCGCAGTGGCAACAATTTGGATGAAGACGCTGCTCGTTGCGGAGGTGGATGCGGACGAACCATTTAGTAACTTGGGGGGTAACTCGTTGTTAACCACGCAAATGCTTAAAGAGTATGAACAGATTTATCCAGGTTTGATGGATATTGCTGATCTTTTTACTTATACGACGTTGCGTGAGCAAGCGGACTATCTCCGGTCTAAAATTGCCACTCCTGAACGGACGGCTGAGGAAGCCGCAGAAGTGCACCTACTCGACATGGGAGACGATGCGGACATCGATGACATCCTCGAAAGAGTCTCTCGGGGCGAGCTATCGGTCGAAGAATCCTCTACCCGCATATTTTTACAAAGGGGGAGAGACGAACAATGGAACAAGTAAAAAAATATATTTTGTCCCAATTGGCAATGCAAAAATTATCGAAAGAAGAGGCGAAGGCGTTGTTGCTCGATTTGCAGAGCAACCCGAAAGAACCGTTGCAAGGTGATGTGGCGATCATCGGCATGGCCAGTCGCTTTCCAAAAGCGGATGACCCGGAAGCTTTTTGGGAGCTATTGAGAGATGGGGTGAACTGTATTCGGGATTACCCGAAGGCGCGATTTAACGATTTTGAACACGTGTTACGGAACCCCCATTACTCGGAATTTATGCTCGGGCAAGTGATACGACAGGAGGATGTGCCATACGTTCACACCAAAGCGGGGTATTTAGAAGAAATCGATAAATTTGATGCGCAATTTTTCGGTATCCCCCCAACTGAGGCGATTTATATGGATCCACAGCAACGCATGGCCTTAGAAGTTGCTTGGGAGGCAATGGAAGATGCGGGATACGGGGGCGATTCTCTCGTAGGGAGTCGCACCGGAGTGTATGTGGGGAAAGAGGGCACTAATTACTCTTTTTACCGACACCACTCTGCAGGGCATCCGATGCAGTTGACTGGGTCGTGGGAAAGTTTGATGGTGAGTCGCATTTCCTACCTTTACGATTTTAAAGCACCTTGCATGGTTGTTGACACTGCCTGTTCCTCTGGTTTAGTCAGTATCCATATGGCCGTGCAAGCGCTGCTCAATGGCGAGTGTGATCTCGCTATTGCCGGCGGGATTAACTTATCCTCCGGCGGTGAGTTAAAACCTCAATTTCAAGGGAAAGCGAACTTGTCGGATGTCGAGTCCGGTGACGGGCTAGTGAGAACGTTTGATGCTAAGGCGAATGGTACCGTATGGGGTGAGGGAGTCGGCTTAGTCATGCTAAAACCGCTGCAAAAGGCGATCGAAGACAGGGACCACATCCGTGCCGTCATTAAAGGCAGTGCGATCAATAACGATGGGGCAGCGAGTAGCATCACGGCACCGAGGGCGGAAACTCAAGAGGCTGTCATCGTCGATGCGTGGCAGAAGGCGGGCATTCCCCCGGAAACTATTTCTTATATTGAGGCACACGGTACGGGAACAGTGTTAGGGGATCCGATTGAGGTGAAAGGTTTGAGTAACTCGTTTCGCCGTTTCACCTCGCGGCGACAGTTTTGTGCGGTAGGTTCGCTAAAGACGAACATGGGTCACTTGGTCGGCGCTTCAGGCGTTGCTTCCTTAATAAAGGTCATTAAGTCGATCGAGCACAAGGAACTAGCCCCGAACATTAATTTTGAGACGCCTAACCCTTATATCAATTTCATGGACAGTCCTTTGTACGTCAACGACAGCTTGCAACCTTGGGATACTGGCGGGGTACCGCGGCGGGCGGCCCTCAGCTCATTCGGCTTTAGTCGGACGAACTGTCATATGGTCGTCGAAGAACCGCCAGTTTTAGAAGTGTCGGCAGCTCATCAACCGCGTTATTGTTTTACAATTAGTGCCAAAAACGAGGACGTATTGCAACAGTACGTGACTCGTTATACGCGTTTTTTGGCAAAGGGTGAGTGGACGTTAGCCGACCTATGTTACACGAGTAATATCGGTCGGGGTCACTACGAACACCGAGTCGTTGTCATTGCCGAAACCGAGGTGGCGTTGCGCCGTGCTCTGGATGCGTTGAGTGAGAAGAGCATTCACGCTTCGCAAATACCGGGGACGTTTGCAGGTCACTTTCACATTGTCAGTGAAAAGAAAGTACAGCGCGAAGAAGGTGAGCGCAGCAAACACGAACTGACAATATTAAGCGAAAAAGCAAAGGCAACCTTGCAAAGCTATCTCGACGGTGGCTCAACGAACGTGAATTTACTGGAAGAGGTGTGCCGTTTATACGTACAGGGGGCAACCGTTGACTGGCAGATGCTTTACCGTGGCGAGAGGCGCCGCCGCGTGGCTGCACCGATCTACCCGCTGCAGCGGACGAGGTACTGGGCGGATCCGAAAATAAGCGAAGTGCGTCCAGAACCGTATGAGATACTACACCCGCTAGTGGAAACAAGAGTCTCGGCAAACGCCGGAGAGATCAGTTACGAGACGACGCTCAGTATCGATAAGCATTGGCTATTAGCGGATCACCGCATCGTCGGTAAAGCAGTGCTTCCGGGAACTAGCTATTTAGAAATGGTTCGCTTTGCTGCCAGCGAGGTGCTCGGAAAGGAAAGTTTAGTATTTAGTGATGTGTTTTTTCTAGCGCCTTTAGTCGTGGAAAACGAGGAAAGGGCGGTCGTGCGCCTGACTCTCGTCCCGGAATCGAGCGGTTATTCTTTTGCGGTCGAGAGCATTACCGATTCGAACGAGCGGGTCCTCCACGTCAAGGGCCGGGTAGCGGCATGTGACGTCGAACCGACTGACGTGTCAATAAACTTTGAGGACTTTAAGAGTCGGGCAGATGACGTCATGGATCCGTATATTTTTGAGAGCGATACAGGTGTCTTCAAATTTGGTCCCCATTGGGATACGGTACGTGCTGTCTGGCAAACGGACAAGGAAGCATTAGCTTTTTTAAAGTTAGATGAGAGTATTCAGCATGAGTTGGATGCGTTTCCACTCCATCCTTCGATGCTTGACAATGCGGTTAATTTGACCAGCCAAAATACTGGAGACACATTTTTACCGTTTATGTATAAAAAATTACGGTATTTTGCCCCTTTGACAAGAAACGTTTATACGTACCTCCGTATGCACACGGACAAAGGTAGCTCTGGCGAGACGATGACTTACGACATCGACCTTTTGGATGCTGACGGGCGAGTGCTAGTGCAAATTACTGACTATACCGTAAAACGCGTGCACAATTTTACGTCGCTCGAAAGCGATAAAGTACCTGGGCGCTGTATGCAGATGACTTGGGTGCTGCGGGAAGAGACGCCGGAGATTCCGTTGACGGCATCGTCAGCACCGTGGGCGTTGCTCGCCACCGCGGGCGCGCGAGCCGAGCAGTTAGCGGACGCTTTAGTCGCTTCCGGACGGGAAGTAGCTACTTATTATTTGCAAGCGGCAGGGGATGGCGGAACAGCTGCCACATTTAATCCGGATGAGGACCAACTTGACGCTTTGTTAGACGAAGCTGAAAAACGAGGGGTCGAAGGGATCGTGTTCGCTACGGATTACACGTTGGAAGACGATGTGCGCGATCACATGCTACACTCGCATGAAGTTTTTCAGAGCAGGCGCAAAGTTGGCGTAGACGGTCTGTTCCACTTGTGCAGATGTTTGCTTAAACGCAAAAATAAGAACATTAAACATATAAAAGTATTAGTTCGCGATACGTGGGAAGTGGACGGTTCTGAAACGGGTTTATCGCCATTGTCCGCTGCTACGGCGGGGCTCGCGAGAGTCATCGGACAAGAATACCGCCATATCGATGTCGACGTGCTAGATGTTTCAGGTACGGTTTCGGCACATTCTGTCATCGAAGAGTGTTTTAGGGGCACAGGGTTTAGGGTGTTGCGACCTTCCGGTGTTTATATCGAGGAACTGCAACCGCGCGTAGTCCCTTCAACTAGAGAGCTTTCCATCGAAACGAAAGGTGCCTATGTCATCACTGGCGGTTTAGGTGGGCTAGGACTTTCCATCGCTGAACGGTTAGCGGACAAAGGAGAAGCTACAATAGTTTTACTCGGGCGACGGCAGCTAGCGGCGCTAGATGAGTGGCTAGAACTATCAACATCGGACGATATGAAAACGAGTCAGCTGTACACGCGGCTCTTGAACTTGAAGGCTCGTGTAGGACACATAGAATACATGTCGCTAGATGTAGCTGACTCTGCGGCTATAGCTGCATTAGGTGACGACTTGAAGACGCGCTACGGCGGAATCGCCGGCATATTCCATACAGCGGGTGTGGCCGGAGACGGATTCTTAATGTTAAAAGATGTGAGTGATTTCCACGACGTATTAAATCCGAAACTAGACGGTTCCGTGAATCTACTGCGACTTCTATCGGAAGACGGAACGAATTTCTTAACGCTGTTCTCTTCTATTACGGCTTTAACCGGTGGGGAAGGACAAGGAGATTATTGTGCCGCCAACGCTTTTCTCGATGCCCTTGCAGAAGCGGGTCGGCGCGCTGGGTTAAATGTGACGGCGGTTAACTGGCCGAGCTGGCGCGAGGTGGGTATGGCTGTCGATTTCGCAGTCGATGCAACGGAAAGTCTGTTCCGCCCTGTCGACGTCGAAGAAGGTTTAAACTGGCTGGAACATTTAATTGTCGAACCCGAGAAAAGGCTCGTGCCAGCGGATTTGAACGTGTCCGCGCTAGCACGAGGTGAGACCGTTCCTTTTCGATTGGCTTTGGAACTGACAAATCGCTTGCGTGCGACAGAAGGAGAGGATCGTAATCGCGCGACGCGTGAAGTAGAGGTAATGATAAAAGGGACGAACAGCCCAACGCATACACAGCGTCTATTAGCAGACGCCTTCGGCCAATTGCTGGGGCTTTCTGAGATCGATATTTATGTCAGTTTTCAGGACCTGGGGGGAAATTCGTTAATGACGACGCAGCTTTTGCATATCATTGAGGCGCACTTCCCTCACACGGTAGACATTTCAGACATTTTTTCCTATCCGTCCGTCAATGAGTTGGCTGAGTACATCGATCAACAGGGGCAAAGTGTCGCTCTTGACGCCAGTAGCGAAAAAGCTGCAGAAGATCGAGGGCTTGTGGATTTGATTGAAGAGGAATTAGAGGGAACTGAGTTTTTGGATGAATTTATGCAACAGTTGCGGGAGAGGTGACGATGACACGTACAGGAATGGACACTAAAAAAGAGCTGGCACGTTTTCTCCTCAATAAAGTGAAGCAAAGAGAACTTGATCCGAAGTTGGCGATCGAATATATAAAGGAATTGGAGGCAGGGGCAGATGATAAAGTCGGACCGATGGCAATCATCGGTCTCTCCTGTCGCTTCCCCGAGGCAAACGACCCAGACGAGTTTTGGGACAACTTAGCGGCGGGACGCCACTCGATCCGATCGCTCCCCGCTGCCCGGGTGAACGATATTCAACGCATTGGCGGCGATACTTCTTCACTTATGAAGGCCGGTTATCTCGATGCAGTCGATACGTTTGACCCAGGATACTTTAACATCCCTCCGGGTGTTGCCAAAAAAATGGATCCTTACCATCGGCTGCTACTGCAAGTTTTTGTGGAAACGATTGAGTCGGCGGGTTATCATCGAGGACAACTTCACGGACGTCAAATCGGAGTCTTTGTAGGTAACGATCACACACACCGTTTGGAAACGTCGTATTTATCCTTCTTAGATAAGAAAGATTTCACGGCGTTAACGGGTTCGTGGACAGGTGTGTTAGCCAGTCGGCTGTCCTATTTGTTAAATCTTCGCGGGCCGGCAATCGTGTTCGATACGGCTTGTTCCTCGACTTTAGTAGCTTTAGACAGTGCTATAAAGTCTATTGTAAATGGGGACTGTGAGGCTGCACTCATCGGAGGGGCGAACCTTCTTTTCTACCCCGGAAAACTGGACGGCGAGATCCAGTCGCCAGACTTCAGAGTACGCGCGTTCGATCGACAAGCGGAAGGGACAGCTTGGGGGGAAGGCGTCGCTGCAGTATACATTAAGCCGTTGTCGAAGGCGTTAGCCGACCGCGACCATATTTACGGTGTGATTCGCGGCATTGCCATTAACAATGACGGAAAATCGAACGGTCTGACAGCGCCAAGCGCCAAAGCGCAAGAAGAAGTATTACTGAGTGCTTGGGAGCGGGCGAACATTTCCCCCGAGACGATTTCTTACATCGAAGCCCACGGCACTGGCACGAGTTTAGGTGACCCGATTGAAGTGAAAGGATTGACGGGTGCGTTTTCTAAGCATACGAAACGACGTCAGTTTTGTGCGATCGGTTCGGTAAAGACTAACATCGGACACACTGTAGGGGCGGCTGGTTTGGCTTCATTGATCAAAGTACTTTTGTCGATGAAGGCAGAGGCACTTCCGCCTAGCTTGAACTTCAGTCAGCCCAACCAGCTAATCGATTTTTGCAACAGCCCGGTATACGTGCAACAATGTCTGGCTGACTGGCCAAAAGGAGAAACACCGCGGAGGGCGGGAATCAGCTCCTTCAGTTTGTCGGGGACGAACGCCCACGTCGTCGTGGAAGAAGCGCCTTTTGACGACAGGGGGGTTACGTATGAAGGATGGGGAATATTCCCTATTTCTAGCCGTTCCCCGGAACTGTTGCGGGAGACAGCGTTGCGCTACGAGCGGTACGTGAAGCGCCATCGAGACGTGCGTTGGGAGGACCTCTGTTTTACAGCTTGTATCGGTCGGGAACAGGAAGCGGTACGTGCGGTTGTCCTCTGTCGCGACTCAACCGGATTGGCGGCAGGCTTGCGTGCGTTGGATGACTGTTTGTCGAAGCGAGTGAGCGATCACGTGCAGGACAACGGTATAAGTGATGTAAGTAGCGAAGGGGACGGCTTCTATTTGTTTTTAGGAACTAACGCAGATGCACCCGCTCATGCCCAGGGAATAACGTATGACCGAGAGGCTTCAGGTCAAAAACTTGTGCGGGACTTAGCGAAGCCTGAAGGATCACACGATGTGGGCGCTTGGAAACAACTAAGCTCCTTCTTCGTGCAAGGAATGGACGTGGATTTTAGTCCGTTGTTTGTCGATCGTCCCGTGCGACGCGCGCCATTGCCCCCGACAGTGTTTGACGACGATCGTTATTGGGATGAAACACCGCGACGAATGCCGGCCGTCTCTGAACAGACAGAAGAGGGAGAGGAAGAGGGAGAAGTCAGTAGAAAATCGTTGTGGGCGCAGGCGCAAATCGGTGATTCGCGTTTCAATCGGGAACCACAAGACGCAGTCGAACGATTCGCCGCGTGGGCGTGGTCGGAAATTTTAGGGTACGACACGATTAATCCCGATGATGACTTTTATGCGCTCGGCGGTGACTCGATCACCGGATTGAGGATTGTGCATCTCATTAATAAGGCGTTTGCTCTCGATCTCCCGCTATCTGTTTTGATGGGATCTCCCGCTTTCGATGCGTTTGTGCATCGGCTGCGTCACGATTTCGGAGTAGACGGGAGCGATCTTATGGCTCTTACGCGAATAGAAGAATCTCAATTGGCGCAAGACCAAAGTAGAGGCCAAACAGAGAACTCACCATTTCCATTGTCACCTGCTCAGAACAGAATGTTCTTGACGCATCGTTTGATGCCAGATTCTCTCGCCTACAATGTGACTGGTGTGATCAAACTCGCCGAGAGGGAAAGTGCTAATGAGATAGAGGCGATTATTCGCATCCTCGTCGAACGACACGACAGCTTGCGCACGTCATTTTATATGGAGGAAAACAAACCTGTTCAAGTGGTAAATTCTGAAGTCGCCTTTGCAGTTGACCGAAAAGTGCTGTGCGATAACGGGACGAAAACACGCGAGGAAGTTCTACAGGAGGAACTTAAAAAGTTTATTCGGCCATTCGATTTGCGTAAAGCGCCTTTATTTAGGATTGGATACTTTACATTTGGTGACGAAGAGTCCTACTTAGCGATTGATATGCATCACATCATTACAGACGGCATTTCCATGGGTGTTTTTTTCGCCGACTACATGTCCTTAGCGAAAGGACGGCAGCTAAAGCCGTTGTCATTTGGCTACCGGGATGCGGTTCAGTGGTTGTGCGATCGCTTAGAGGATTCCGATCTGGAGCAGCAACGGGAGTGGTGGAAAAACGAGTTTAGAGACGGTATTCCAGTACTTAATTTGCCGACAGACAAGCAGCGCCCTGCCGTGCGCGACAATCGCGGTGCACGGTTTTTCCATACGGTGCCCGCAGACTTGCATAAGCAGATCAAAATGCTGGCAAAGCAGTCTGGTGCGACGGAATTTATGGTGTTACTGGCTGCATTTCACAATTTATTGGCCCGCCTGGGTGGAGATCGGGATATCGTGATCGGTACTCCGGTCGCAGGACGTCCGCGATTGGAATTTCAGCATTTGGTCGGCATGTTCGTTAACACATTGCCCATTCGGACCAAATCGGAAGTAGGGGAGAGCTTTTCCAATTTGTTGCAGCGCTTGAAAAAGACCGTCATCGGTGCGTACGAGAATCAGGAATACCCTTATGAATTACTAATTGACGATATAAAGCCCGAACGCGACCCAAACCGTAACCCGTTGTTCGATGTGTATTTTGCCTTGCAAAACATCGATATGGGTTTGCCAGGTGACAGCGAGAGAATTGTAGATTTCGAACCTGGTAGTGCAAAGTTTGATTTAACCGTCAGTGCACGCGAAACTTCCACAGGGCTACTCATGGAATGGGAATACGCTGAATCGCTTTTTTACCGCCGAACGATTGAACGTATGGCCAAGCGCTATGAGTGCATGCTGCGGTCGATCGTGAAGACCCCCAATGCGCGATTAGGCGATTTGGAAATAATGGAACCCGAAGAACGCCAGTTACTTTTGGAAGAATGGAGTGGTACAGTCTCCCGTTATCCCGGGGAGCGGGGGATTATCCCTCTCTTTGAACAATGGGTTCACGAGCGAGGGGATCGGAACGCACTCGTACTGGATAACCAGAGTATGAGTTATAAAAAGTTGAACAGCCGTAGCAACCGCATCGCGCGCGCCATCCTGGAAAAAGGGGGCGTTCCTGGTACGGCGATCGCCCTTTTGTTGCACCGATCGTTCGATATGATCGCTGCGATCCTAGGGGTACTTAAAGCAGGTTGTCACTTCGTACCGCTCGATAGCGAAAATCCGCGGGAACGGTTACTGACGATCATGAGGGACAGTGGGTCAAAGCTATTAGTCACTCACAACGATCTCGCGGGGCACGTGATAGACGAGTGGAAGGAGGAGATGGGCGTTCTCGATCTCGACCGTCTCGATAGCAGTTTACCGGACGACGATCTTAATATAGAAGTAAGCGGTGAGGATTTAGCCTACATTGTGTACACTTCGGGATCGACCGGTACGCCTAAGGGCACGTTGATCCGGCAAAAAGGAATTGTTCGCTTAGTCCGTCAAGCGGATTACTTGACCATTTTTCCGGAAGACGTTCTGCTGCAGCTCTCTAATTATTCATTTGACGGGGCGATGTTCGATATATTCGGAGCGTTATTGAACGGCGCTAGTTTAGTATTGCTACACAAGGAAGAAGTGACCGACCCTGTCGTTTTGGGGGAACGCATTCGCGACAGCAACGTTTCGCTGTTCTTTATTACGACGGCTCTCTTTAATGCTTTAGTAGATGCGAGTCCCGCCTGTCTCGACCGTACGAGGAAGGTTCTCTTTGGCGGGGAAGCAGCCTCGAAACATCACGTGCGTCAAGCTTTTGAACGCCTAGGACCCGGACGGTTGATCAACGTTTACGGCCCGACGGAAACGACAGTTTATGCGACGTATTATCCGATCGACACGCTTCCGGAGGATGGAACGATTCCAATTGGTAAAAGCATTGGGAATACGGAGCTTTATGTGCTCGATGAGCGGATGCGCTTACAACCGATTGGTGTGCCGGGGGAATTGTATATCGGGGGTCCTGGTGTGGCGACTGGCTATTTAAACCAGCCCAATCTTACGAAGAAACAATTCGTGGAAAACCCCTTCCAACCCGGGGGACGATTGTATCGCACGGGAGACTTAGTCGCTTGGGGGGATGACGGGTTCCTGCAATATTTAGGCCGCCGAGACCAACAAGTTAAATTGAGGGGGTTTCGGATCGAGCTAACGGAAATTGAAGAACATGCGGTCGTTCATCCAGCCGTGCGTGAAGCGTTTGCGGCAGTTCACGACGACCGACACATACTCTGCCTATGGGTCGTTCCGGAGACAGGCATTTCGGAGTTTGACGTTCAAGACTTGCGGCAGACGTTGGCAAAGAGACTGCCGAGTTATATGGTACCGACTTTTATCACCCCGCTGCCCAGCTTGCCGTTAAACAAAAACGGTAAAGTCGACAAAGGCAAACTACCGGAACCTACAGTTGGGACGGAGGGGCAAGGGCGCGCGCCGCGCAATGAACGGGAAGCTTTACTGATAAATATTTGGGCGGAAGTGTTAGGTATTAGCAAGCCGAGCATCGATGACAACTTTTTTGCCCTTGGCGGCGACTCGATTAAGGCCATCCAAGTTGTCGCACGTATGCAACAAGCAGGGCAAAGCTTACAAGTCGCAGATTTGTTCCAATATCAGACGGTGGAATCGCTCGCGCCACATGTCACGTCAAAGCGAGAAGTTGAGGCAGAACAAGGAGAAGTGCGGGGTCTTTGTGTCCCAAGTGTCATCCAGTCATGGTTTATGCGAACAGCGGGACATTTGCACCATTTTAACCAAGCGATGTGGATTCGCAAGAAGAAAGAAATCGACTACGTCAAGCTGGAAGCAGCTCTTAACCGTCTGTGCCAGCACCACGACGCGCTCAGGTTGGCAGTCTCTGCGGACGGAACGATGCGCATTAAGGGGATAGAGGAGGGCAACTTGTTCTATTTAACCGAATTGCCTGCGGACTTAGATCAAAGTGAACGCCGTGATTATATCATCGAGGTACAGCGTCACATAAACATTCAGGATGGTCCGTTGGTCGCTGCGGCTGTTGGCAGAGGGAGGGTAGGAAGCGAGCTATTTATCGCTATCCACCATTTAGCCGTGGACGTCGTCTCTTGGGATCCGCTATTGGAAGATTTGTTCGCTTCGCTAGACAGCCCGGACGAGTCACTCCCACAAAAAACAACGCCGTTCCCTGTTTGGACGAAATCTTTAGCAGCATGGGCAGGCGAAGGGGGAGCGAAGGATGAACTGCCTTACTGGCGAAGAATAGCTAAAAAAGCTAAAGAGGCGCCGGTACCGTTTGTGCCGCAAAAAGTGTTACACAAGGACACGGTAAGCGTGAAACATTGGATTGAGGGGGAAATTGGCGAGGCATTGTGTAGTAAGGCCAATCGCGCGTACCATACTGAGACGGTACACTTAGTGCTCGCTGTATTGGCTCAAGCCGTAGGAGCTTGGAAAAATCGTTCGGCACTTCTATTCAATCTTGAAGGGCACGGCCGAGAAGCGTTTACCGACGGCTTAGACGTCAGCCGTACGGCGGGCTGGTTTACGAGTGTTTTTCCAGTGTTATTGCAGGTAGAAGAAGAAATAGGGGCAACCGTTAAGGCTGTCAAGGAATGCGTTCGATCTGTTCCGAGACGGGGATTCGGTTTTGGGGTTTTACGTTCGTTAACGGAGGATTTAACTTTGGAAGACCGAGAAGCACTGGAAAGTCTCCAATCCGCCATCAGCTTTAATTACCTCGGGGTCCAAGGGGAACAGCATCCCGGTGCGGTTGAGATTGAGCCCCTGCCGGCTGACGTGACGGTGGACGGGAACTATGAGACTTCCTTAGTTCTCGATATCGTTGCGGCACAAGTAGGAACGGCTCTTTGTTTGGACATACGCTATCCCCGTGCACTTTTTAGCGCAGAAGAATTTAGGGATTTATTAAAGCTAATCGATCAAGCTGCTACTGAAGTAGCTTACCACTGTTCAGAACAGACTGTGGGAGAAAAAACAGCTTCTGATTTTACGGTGACACCGCTCGAACAAGAGGAATTGGAGAACATTCTCGACGATCTCGATATTAAGTGATAAAAAGGAGCAGAGCAATGATTCAGAAGGAAAACATCCAAGACATCTACGGGTTGTCTCCCATGCAAAAAAGCATGCTGTTTAACCACGCGGTCGATCCCGAGTCCTCTGCCTATACCGAGCAATTTGATTTCCGCATCAGCGGGGAAATAGATCCGCCGCGACTGGAGTGGGCCCTGAACAAATTGTTTGAGCGGTACGACATCTTACGTACAATCTTCTCGTATCGTCAAACTGACGAACCTCGACAAGTCGTGTTAAAGGTGCGTACACCGGAATGGGTTGTTAAAGACTTCCGGGGTGAGCCCGTTCCCGAGGAACGAGTCAAAGCTTTCAAAGAAGCAGACAAACAGAGAGGATTCGATTTGAGTCGCGACGTGCTATGTCGGGGTGCACTTCTCAGAACGGGAGAGCAATCGTGGTGTTTTATATTTTCCTTTCATCATATTTTGATGGACGGTTGGTCTTTGGCGCCGTTGTTTCAAAGTTTCTTTAGTCTGTACGAGGAGGGGACAGAACAAGGCGTTGCGCGTTTCCGACGGGACGAACACCCGTATTATGAATATATTAGATGGTTACAGGGTCAAGACGAAGAGGAAGCTAGTCGCTATTGGAGACAGTATCTGGAGGGCTACGAAAAACCTGTGTCCTTGCCTAGCGACACTTCTTCCGCGTCATATCGTCACGATACGCACTCGTTCCATTTGCCCGCGGCATTGACAGAACGGCTGCGTAAATTGGCGCGCTCGCACCAGTGGACGGTCAATGCGATCTTTCAGACGGCGTGGGGATTGTTACTTCAAAAATACAACTATACGCGGGACGTCGTATTTGGCAATGTCGTTTCGGGAAGACCACCGGAATTACCAGGGGTTGAACAAATGGTAGGGCTGTTCATTAACACGCTGCCTTTGCGTGTACGAACGGAGGATGGGGACAGTTTTTCTAGTTTGTGTACGAAAGTGCAGCGGGAGAGCTTTAATGTTTCTTCCTTTGAATATTATCCTTTATACCAAATTCAAGGTGAGTCTCCGCTGAAAAATAAGTTGTTGAACCACGTAGTGGCGTTTGAGAACTATCCGTTGGCAGAGCAGTTGCAACGTTTAGGTTCAAACGGCGAACAACCTTACCAGATCGAGGAAGTAAAAGTATTCGAACAAACGAATTACGACTTTCACGTTGTCGTTAACCCGGGGGACGCGATCGTCATTAACTTCGCGTACAATGGCAATTGTTTTTCCCAAGAAATAGTGGAAGGGATTGAACGCAGTTTCATCACCTTACTGGAATCAGCCTGCCACGATCCAGAGGCACCGATCGAGACGTTAAGGGTGTGCGCTGCTACGGATCAATCGATCGTACTAGAAAACTTTAATAGCGGCCGGCGCCCCTATCCTGCCGATCGTACGGTCGATCAAATGTTTCGCGAGGTGGCATCCACATTTCCGACGCGAACAGCGTTGAAGTGGAAAGAGCGTACGTTCACTTATGAACAGTTGGACGCTTGGTCAGACCGTCTGGCCGCTCAATTGGCGTCAAAAGGCTTAGGCCCGAACGTTACGGCCGGTCTATTCGTCCCGCGTAGTCCGGAGATGGTAGCAGGAATACTGGCCATTCTAAAAACAGGGGCTTCTTACGTGCCGCTAGATACTGTTAACACTTCGGAAAGATTGGCATTTATTGCTGAAGATGCCGACATTGCGATCGTTTGCACGCGGTCTGATTTAAAAGACAACGTGCCTACCGATGTTGACGTGTTTTTACTCGACGAAGTAGAGGGAGCCGCTCGGGAGAAGCATGTGTCTGCCGATCACGGCCCAGAAGCCCCGGCTTATACGATGTATACTTCAGGATCGACTGGTCGGCCGAAGGGTTGTGTCATTACGCACCGCAATATCCTTAACCTAGTCCTCGGTCAGGATTATGTTGACTTTGGCCCTCACCAAGTCATTCTGCAGACCGGCTCGCCTGCTTTCGATGCGTGTACGTTTGAGATATGGGGGGCATTGTTGCACGGGGGAACGTTAGTCCTTATTGAGGAAGAGGACATTCTTGACGCCGACGCTCTCGAGGGACACATCGCCCGTCACGGCGTTCAAACGATGTGGCTGACCGCACCGTTGTTTAACCGTCTATGTGATCAGAGTCCGCACTTGTTTCGCAACCTAAAAAATTTACTCGTCGGGGGCGATACGTTATCGGTTCCACATATTAAGAGAGTGCAGGAGGCGAACCCGGATCTAAAAATTGTGAACGGTTACGGGCCAACCGAAAACACGACATTTTCTACGACACATACCGTGACCGCACGCGATATAGAACGGGAAAGAATACCGATTGGACGGCCGTTGTCGAACAGAAACGTCTACATCGTGGATCGGGGGCTTAACTTGCTACCTGTTGGGGCTATCGGTGAGTTATGCGTAGGCGGCGACGGTGTATCCATAGGTTATCACAACCGCGCAGAGCTTACGACGCAACGCTTCTTAGATGATCCTTTCGTTGCTGGCGGACGCTTATATCGCACAGGAGACCTTGCAAGGTGGCTGGCCGACGGTACGATCGATTACTTAGGGCGGTTTGACTCGCAAGTGAAAATCCGCGGCTACCGCGTTGAACTCGGAGAAATTGAAAGGGTGATGGCGGATCTGCCCCATTTGCAAGAGGTGACGGTACAAGTTCGCGAGATTGGTGAAGACAAGCGAATATGTGCGTACTACACGTCTCAAGGTGAAGTAGACTTAGACGCTTGGAAGGGTATTTTAAAATTTAAGTTACCAGACTATATGATCCCTGACTTCTTTATCAAAATGGATAGTTTACCTTTGACTGTCAATGGGAAAATTGACCGCCAGGCACTACCGGCACCACAATTTCAGCGGGCAGAAGTTAGTTCCGCCATGCGTCCCCTCTCGCAAGTCGAAAAGACGGTCGCGACGATTTGTGCCTCCGTGCTGGGGATCGACCCTGCGGCGATCAGCGTCAAGGAAAATTTTTTCGATTTAGGTGCGAATTCGTTAAATATGATGAC
This sequence comes from Numidum massiliense, assembly GCF_001375555.1. Lineage (NCBI taxonomy): Bacteria > Bacillati > Bacillota > Bacilli > Caryophanales > Bacillaceae > Numidum > Numidum massiliense. The sequence goes on from NZ_CTDZ01000009.1 coordinate 135,528, forward strand.
GATCAACGTGCGTCTTAAGAAGGCGTTCAAAAGGGACATCCCTTTAACCGTCCTGTTCGAACATCCTTCCATCGCCCAAATCGCCGCATACTTACAGAAGAAAGGGGAAACTGACATCCGTGGCGAAAAGGCGCGTAAGCAAGAGATGGAGAGTGCACGTGGGACCCTTCTAAAAACGCAGTCACTTATTCAAAAAATGGGAGGATCAAGATGAACATCAAGCGAGAATATACGGGGTTAGAGATCGCTGTCATCGGAATGGCGGGTCGGTTTCCGGGGGCAGAAAATTTAAAGGATTTTTGGAACAACTTACTCGCGGGAAAAGAATCGATTTCTTTCTTTAGCGATGAGGAATTAATCGCTGGGGGTGTGACGCAAGAACTATTATCCAATCCGAACTATGTGAAAGCTAAGGGTGTATTTCCGGGGCTGGAGTACTTTGATGCCGACTTTTTCAACTATACGCCTAGGGACGCATCCCTGTTAGATCCACAGGTGCGTGCGCTGCACGAAGAAGTTTATCACGCCTTGGAAGATGCCGGTTACGCCGCTGAAGATTCGCGCGAAACAACCGGACTCTTCCTAGGTGCCACGGGTAATTTAGCGTGGGAGCTGGATACGATAAAAGCTACCGTAGAAGGCGGTGGCCATGAATTTGCGACCATTCAATTGAACGACAAGGATTTTGCGGCTACCCGTATCGCCTATAGCCTCAACCTTCAAGGGCCAAGTGTCGTCGTCCACAGTGCGTGTTCAACGTCGCTCTACGCTGTCGACGTGGCGTGCCGACACATTTTGACCGGTGCGTGCTCTTTAGCCGTTGCAGGCGGCAGTGGATTGACTTTGCCCCACCGGAACGGGTATTTGTATAAGGATGGCATGATTAATTCCCCGGACGGCCACTGTCGCCCATTTGATCAAGAGGCGAGAGGCACCGTTGAAGGGAACGGTCTAGGTGTGGTTGTATTAAAACGGCTCGAGGAGGCTATTAGAGACAGGGACCACATCTATGCTATCATCCGCGGCACGGCGGCCAATAACGACGGAAATCGCAAAGTCGGTTTCACCGCGCCTAGTGTCGAGGGGCAGGCTGAAGTTATTCGGCGGTCGCTCATCATGGCGGGCGTCTCGGCGGAAAGTATATCTTACGTCGAGACCCACGGAACCGGGACGAATATAGGTGACCCGATCGAAGTAGCGGCATTGAAAAAAGCGTGGCAGAACGTTGACAAACGGTCATGTGGGATCGGCTCGTTAAAATCGAATATTGGGCACCTCGATGTGGCGGCCGGCATTTCCTCTCTCATCAAAACATCGTTAGCCCTAAAGCAGGAGGAAATTCCAGCGAGTATTAATTATAAAAAGGGAAACCCGGAAATTGACATTGATAACAGTCCCTTTTATGTTGTGACCGAGACGAAGCGATGGGAGCGGAAACGCATATCCAATCTTTCGAACGCTTATGCTCCGCTGAGAGCAGGGATCAGTTCGTTCGGTATCGGTGGTACGAACGTCCACATGATTTTAGAGGAGGCACCGGAACGCAGTGCATCGGGGAAAGGGAGGGAGTGGAAACTGTTTTGCCTTTCTGCACACACTGACACCGCGTTACGGCGTTTGAAGGAGTCTTATCTCGAGTACCTGACGGGTGAGGGGAGGTCGGTCGATCCGTCAGATTTGGCCTGGAGCTTGCAAACGAGACAGAAGAACATGCCGAAGCGATTTGCATTACCTTATCGCGATATGAACGATTTAATCGCAGGTCTCACCGCCAGCTTGCACGAAGAAAATAGCGCCGGAAAACATTACTCTGCGATGTCAGAACGCAATCCGAACGTATATTTTCTATTCTCGGGACAAGGGTCGCAATATCGCGGCATGGCGCAAAAACTTTACGAAACTGAACCCGTCTTCCGCCGAGAGCTAGACGCTTGTTTGGCATTCGTCGAGGCAGAAGGGAATAAAGAACTACGGCATGTCCTTTTGAACGGCGAGGATCAACGGCGCGAGGGCCAACATCAGGCAGGGCTACAAGAAACAGGCCTTTCGCAAATTGCGCTCTTTGTCGTGGAGTACTCTTTGGCGCGATTGTTGATGTCGTGGGGCATTCATCCAACGGGCATGATTGGCCACAGTTTGGGAGAGTATACGGCCGCTTGTGTGGCAGGGGTATTCACCTTAGAAGAAGGGATCAAACTCGTTCTCGCTCGCGGGAGCGTCATGCAAGCAATGCCACGCGGGTCGATGCTCGGGGTTCACGCTTCGTCTGAAACGGTGGAACCCTTATTGACGAGGGATTTATCGTTGGCGGCGATTAACAGTCCTACTCACTGCACCGTTTCTGGATCGGCCGAAGCGATTAAAGCGTTTGAACAACGCCTAGCCGCGCGGGGCTTGGCCAGTACGAAATTACAGACGTCTCACGCCTTTCACTCGGCACTTATGGAAGGGGCGATGGAACCTTTTAAAGGCGTATTTTCTGGCGTTAAACTGAAAGAACCGCAGATTCCTTATGTTTCTAACGTAACCGGGGATTGGATAAGCTCCCAAGATGCGACAGATGCGAGCTATTACGCGAAGCATTTGCGAGGGTGTGTCAATTTTGCCGCCGGAATTAAAAAAATATTGGCTGATGAACGCGCTGTTCTCATCGAAGTAGGGCCCGGACGGACGTTAGCAACTTTTGCCCGTCAAGCCGATGCCACGAAGCCTTTGGCAGTTGTCAATACGTTACGACACCCAAAAGAAACAACATCCGACGATACGTATTTAGTGGCGCGGCTAGGAGAACTGTGGGGTAACAACGTAGCGTTGAACTGGAAAGCTTATTACAAAGGTCAAGTCCGAAATCGCGTGCAGCTCCCACTGTATCCTTTCGAACCTAAAAAATTTCCGCTAGGTAGCGGCGGTATTGCTCAACTGCTAGAAGTAGGTACCGATGCGAAGGCACTAGTTGCCGCTACTCAGGAAATGACTACCCACGATTCAGAAACGATGGGGACGACACAGTTGGAAGCCGGACAAATCGATTGGGATCCAGCGTTTTTACCGCCTAAAGATCGTACCGAGCAGCATCGGACCTGTTTAGTGCTGACCGACCAAGTCGATGCTGTAAGCTCTCTGACAGAACATCTTTCAAGGTGGAGATTTTATTCTGTTCAGGACGGTGACAGCTACCTTTATAAAGGAACACTCGGGGCGACCGTACGGTGCGGAAATGCATTACATATGCGCCTTTTGCTGCGGGATTTATACGAGCAAGCGTTACTGCCCAATACAGTGATCGTCTCTTACACGACTGCCAAACAAACTGAGGAAGGACTGCGCGCGCTTATACATGCTTTAACAGTAGAATTAAAAGAGGCGTTACCCGAAGTAGTTGTTCTTAGTCCGGTTTCACCCGTTTCCGACATGCCGCACCTCGTAACGCAAGTGCGCGGTATCGGGATGGCGAATCCTAACCTACCTATTCGGCTTTTGGACGCCGGCACGCCGTTAGGCAGCGAAGGGGCTGGGGAAAAATGGGCGACCGTCTTAAAGCATGAACTCGTTGACCGCGCGTTTCGTTATCCGGCCGTCGCTTATGTCGGCAATCGCCGGCAAGTATTACGGTTTAAGCCATTGGATGTGGAGCGGCTAAGCCCGGCATCACCGTTACAACGAAGTCGTTTTGTCTTTTTAAGCCGGGAAGACCAGTTGCCGATGTCGCTCGCTCTACCACGAAATCTCGTGAAAGATTTAGAGGCTGAAGTTACTGTGTTGCCTTACCGTCTACAACCCGAAGTACCCGTTCCGGACAACGTGTTCGCGGAGCTACAAGGTGAACAGGAAAAATATATAAGCCGTTATGGAGTCCAAAACTTGTCGAAGGTGCATGATCTAGTAGATGAGTATGCGACACGCTTAATTTATGATTATATTCATCCTGTTTTTCCACTTAAGCCCGGAAAAACGTTTATACGGGAGGAAATGTCTAGAAGCTTGGGGGTCATTTCCTCGCTGGAACGATATGTCGACTATTTCTTACACATGTTGTGTGAAGATGGTCTTTTAGAGAAGGCCGGGGATGAGTGTTATCGGGTGACAGACCGTGTGCAATCACTGCGTCGTTCGGCAATCATTCGTGGCGACGTTGAACGTACGACCACTTTGTTTTCCGGACAACTGGACCTTTTAGAACACTGTGTCGACAACTTCGGATCAGCTTTACGCGGGGACGTTCCCTCCTTAGCTGTTTTGTATCCGGGAGGGAAGGAAGATTTACTTCGCGAATCTTATATAGGTTCGATCCAAGAGAAAGAGGATGACTTGATTAAAGAGATCTTCTCTACGATGCTTGCGAAAATAACGAGCACAAACCGTAAAATCCGTATATTAGAGGCCGGTGGCGGATACGGTGCCATTTTACGCAAGGTGGCGCCTCTCTTAAAGGGTCTCGACGTTGACTATTACTTTACCGATGTCGGAAATTCTTACATCGAGGACTTTCAACAGTACGCCTTAGAAGAGGGATTGGACTTCTTGCACTTTGGCCTGTTTGATATTACTAAAGAGCCGGAAGCACAAGGGTTGGATGCCGCTTCTTTTGATATCGTATTTGCTTATAACGTCGTGCATGCTACAGAGCGCTTGTCAGTCAGCTTAAGTAATATGCAACGTTTGTTAAAGCCCGGCGCTTTACTTTGCGTGTTAGAACGGACTAAGGCGCGTCGCTATGTCGATCTCATATGGGGTCTTGCAGACGGATGGTGGCATTTTGACCAGGATGAGCGGGAACTGTCCCCACTCGTTTCAAAAGAACAATGGGAAGGACAATTCAGAGCACTCGGTTTAGAAAAGGTTACCGTATACCCCGACCATCCCGAATTGCGCGAATGTATGGATGTCGGTATCGTGATCGGGCGCATGCCGCTCTCTCGGCACACAGCTGGAAACAAGACAGTGCGCGAAGGCGAAAAAGGGATTCGGCTCTTACCTACAGTGGAAGCTACGGACGCTTCTTCGTTAGAACCGGCTCTTAATAAAGCGTTAAGTGATGTACGCTACGCTGACGGCATTGTCGCCTGGGATGATTTAGAAAGCAAAGAAAACAGCTTTCGTTTTCGTTCTCTCGTTCCACTCATTCCGGAATCAGTCGAAATTGCTAACAGCGTCAATCGCGCTGTCGGACGACACGCAGCTAGCTGGGATAAACCAGCCGTCGTCATCTCAAACCTCCCCCATACGGACAAGTGGGGGGAAAGTGAGACAGAGTGGGCGATCGTACACGATAAGCTAGATGCCGATGCAGATACTTACAGGATTTACGTGTCAGGAGATGATCCGAACATTGACGCCATACCGAGTGTGTTAGACGCCATGTTAACATCGGGGATGAAACGCGTGGCGATCCGTTCCGGTCGTCATCCATTCTTGTCTGTAGCACCGAGTAAGCCGTTATTGCCGGAAGAGGGGGGGATTTCCTCCGAACTGGAGAAAACGGAAAGCATGTTGAAAAAAGTTTGGAGCAAGCTGCTTGGTCGGGAAGTAGATATCGATGCGGATTTCTTTGAATTAGGTGGGGATTCTTTTAAGTTAATTCAAATGACGGTAGACTTAGAACGGGAAGGGCATAAGGTGCTAATGAATGAGGTATACAAGTATCCGACGATCCGTTCTTTGGCTCGTTATCTGAATGAAGCGGGTCAGCAAAACAGCACGGACATGTTAACGGCAGCCGATATTGAAGACAAGTTGCATGATGAAGCGGGGACGAAATGCCGTTTATGTGTCGTAGATGACGGTAATGAGCAGAAAAATGTGTTGTTTGTAGATGTAGATAAGGGAGCTAGCGGGGTAGCCAAGATTCGCCAACGGCTCAAATCGATGCAGCTTCCGGAAAAGTTTTTCCCGCACTATGTGCTACCACTCTCTCTGGCCAACAGTCCTTCCGACCGCATGAATATGGATCAATTAGTCGCGTTAGGGGCGTTAAGTGATTGTGAGAAGGGTATTTTGGAAGATTTGGACAAACGGCTTTCCATTGCGCAAAACGCGTTCAACCAAGCGATTGTGAGGCAACCCGTGTTGCAATGTTATGGGCTGAGCAATATTCAAAAAACGCATTTTCGCGGCAACGTCCGACTGCAACTGTATTTCATTGAGTTCCACGAAAATGTGGACGAGGAGCTATTGGAACGGGCATTTTGCGATGTAGTGGGCAGTCACGGGCTACTCCGTAGTTGTCTGTACAAACAGACGGGTGAGTATCGGTGGAAAGAGTTTGCACCGCCGCAAGAAACACCTCTACCGCGATTAGATCTATCGCTGCTTACTCCGGCAGCACAGTCTCGCGTGATGGACTTCTTGGCCAGGAGGGAATCGGAGGCAGACTTTAAAGTAGAGGGCATCCCAATGTATCACGTCACGTTGATTAAGCTGAACGAACGGCACTACAATTTGTTTTTCCAGTTTGATCACTCGATTTTCGACGTATCGTCGGGACAAGTGATTCGCCGTCAGCTTTTTCAGCGTTATAAGGATCTGCAACAAGGGAGCAGAAGGGCGATGGAAGTCTCAACTAGCTACCGGGACTACTTGAAGCAAATCCATCGAGGCCCAATAGGCATTACGGCGGAGGAATTGATCGCTCGCTTTAATTTGCGACAGTACACCGCGTACAACAAAATAGTGAGTGAAAAAATTGACCAACGCCCACTGGGCCGAATTCAACAATTACGCAGTAGTGTCGATTTATCACGCTTCAATTTCGATAAAAATGACCAAGATGGTCCCTTCGAAGTTGCGTTACAAATTTATATCCTCGTCATCTCGCGATTGTTGGAGCTGGATACCGTTCCTTTTGATCTTCTTTTTCAAAATCGTAGATACGAGAATAAGAACTTCGCGGATGTTGTCGGTCTCGTTCTAGATAGTGTGCCATTTGTCGTACCGGTCAATCGTGAGGAGCCGTCTCGCATGACAGCCGTCATTAGGGAGAACATTCAGCTCATCAACGACCATAACATCAATTTTCTCAACATGGCGTGGGATGACTCTTCAACGGTGCGCTGGGAAAAAGTGACGGAGGCAAGAAATACGAGCGCTACTTTTTATAGTCCGTTCCTGCTTAATTACGCGGGTAACGCTGAGCTTGAGTACGATAAGATTTGGGACTACAGCATGGAACAGCTGGACGACGACGGTCAAGCAAGACTAAATTACGCTGATTTTTACGGATTAGTGAAAGTGAGGAACAACAAACTGGACTTCCTCATTTTGTGTAAGTTCGAGCCACAGATGGAAAGGATCCGTCAACTATTTGACGAAGAGATAGCGCACTTAATAAAGATGCAAGTTAAGAAAAGAGCAGTGAGGGGTAACGTATGAGTCACTTTGATTTATTTTGTATACCTTACGCCGGGGGTTCCGCCAGTGCCATTTACGGTAAGTGGGTGCAGCACCTCGATCCGAAGATTAAGGTTCATCCGCTAGAGCTTGCCGGTCACGGGAGAAGGATGTCGGAGCCCTTTCACTCCTCGGTTAAAGCTGCGGTTGCAGATATGATGGAAACGATTCGTACGCGTATTTCCGAGCGACCCTATGCCGTGTACGGTCACAGTATGGGAACAGTGTTTGCCTATGAACTTGCTGTAGCGGTCCAAGCGGCTGGCCTTCCCCAGCCCCGTGTGCTGTTCCTATCTGGGCGCCAAGCGCCGCATTACATTTATAAAGATAGAGACATGCATCTTTTACCCGCCTCTGAATTTATAAAAAAAATTGAGCGGATCGGCGGCACGCCGCGTCAATTATTTGAGTCCGAGGAACTAGTTAAGATCTTTCTCCCTATTTTACGCGATGACTATCGCCTCATTGAGCAATATCGCTTTCAACCGCCTGGTACGAAACTTGATGCGGATATTGTATTTTTTTTCAGTGATAACGACCATTTGGTGGATCGGCTGGGTGTATTGGAATGGAAGCGTTATACGACCCGGTCCTTTGAGCTACACGACTTCAAAGGTGGTCACTTCTTTATTAACGAGAAGGGTGCCGAAATTTGTGACACTATTAATCGGAAACTAAAATCCTATCTGGCGTATAGTAACCATTTATAATGGAGTGATAAATATCCCGTACAGAAAATTGATCGTACGGGATATTTATCTTATAGCATTTTACGAGCTAGTCGTAATGGAGTTGTAGTACATGGAGTTGAAGTACATGAAGTTGTAGTACATGGAGTTGTACTGCCGCCCCTTTCTACTCGGCGTGTCCCTCGTGTTTCGGCAGTAAGAAGGATAATAAAAACACAGCTGCAGCAAGAATCGTCAACCAGAAGAACACATCGTGCAGACCGAAAGCGATCGCTTCCCGCACCGTATGGAGCACGTCTGGCGGTAGCTTGTCCGCAACTTCCGGATGGAGTGCTTCGTTCACATCGACGTCTCCGGAAGTGATGACGTCTTGTCCGTACCGAGACAAGTAGCCCGCCATTTGCAAGTTAAAGATCGCCCCGAAGACGACGATGCCAATTGTCTGCCCGAGTGTGCGCATAAACTGATTTGACCCCAACGCTGTGCCCCGCAACTGCCAATCGACCGCCGACTGGACGGTAACGGTATACGACGTCATTACGATCCCAAAGCCGAAGCCTAACACTAAGGCGATGACGTACAACACCACATGCGGCATCGCCATGTTGAGGAAAGCCAATCCCGTGACGCCGACAAAGACGCACACCATCCCGAGTAACGTCGTCTTGCGCAGACCGAGGTGGCCAATCAGGCGACCGGACAACGCCGCGCCGAGCGGCCAACTAATCGACATCGGAATGAGCGTGAGCCCTGACTCTAGAGCGCCCATGCCGTAAACGCCTTGGATCCAAAGCGGTATGTAAAAATCGACCGCGACTAAAATGCCCCCCAACAGCAACCCCGCCAAAATAGACACAGATATAAAGCGGTTCTTAAATAAATGTAGTGGTAGCATCGGCTCCCGCACCTTCGTCTCGATGGCAAAAAACACGCTCATGGCGACAAAGGCGATGGCGAAGCAACCGATAATAAACCCGGACTGCCACGGATACGTCGTCCCGCCACTTAACAGCGCATAAATGAGCGCGGTCATACCGATTGTAAACGTCAAGACGCCCCAGTAGTCGATCGGTTTTTTCTCCTTCTCGATCTGCTCGTGCAAGGAGAGCCACAACATGACGATCGCTACGAGTCCGAACGGGACGTTCATATAGAAGACCCAGCGCCACGACACGTAATCGACTAACACGCCGCCGGTGACTGGACCGAGAATACCGGCGATGCCCCACATGCCGCTAATCCAACCTTGTACCCGCGCCCGCTCTTTAAACGGATATATATCGCCGACGATGGTAAAGGTGATTGGGAGAATACCGCCGGCACCGATCCCTTGCAGCGCACGGAACACGATGAGTTGCGCCATCGTCTGCGCCATTCCGGACAACATCGATCCGATGAGAAACACGACTGCCCCGATGGTAAAGACGATTTTCCGCCCATACAAATCGGCCATCTTGCCGAAAATGGGCGTCGTCACTGCGGATGTGAGCAAGTAGACGGACACGACCCAGCTGATGAGCTCTAGTCCGCCTAAATCGCTAACGATTTTCGGCACGGCCGTCGTCACAATCGTTCCTTCAATCGCCGCCAAAAAAGTGGAAATCAAAATAGCAGCCGTCACCATACGCTTGTTTGTTTCTTTTGGCATCTTCCCACTCTCCGTCATGTAAATTGTAAATTTTGTTAAACCCTAAACTTCCTGTTATGTAAACACATAGCCCTTCGTTATATAAACTCTAATCGCCGAGATGTAAACAATGGATCGACGAAGTTTATATAGGTTGACGTGGTAGATCTATCACTTGAACGCGAACGGTTGACGGGAGAATAATCACCCGTATGCCGTGAGGTTCGTCTTTTAACACTACCATATAATATGGCAACGGTCACAGATCCATCCCTAAACCCTTGACCCAACAACCTGTTGATGATATCCTTAAAGATACAATTACAGATAAAATTATAAATCTACATCGGAGAGGGGGAAGCAGACTGCCAACGAGAGTAAGGTTGGCTCTTAAACTGTGTTATTGCAAGCGCATTCTATCTTTCAAGAAGGTACTTTTTTTTGCGTAACGGTGTTTCTGACAGCAGGTTGTATACGCACATAGGAGGTATACGATGCGAAACCAGCACCTTCTTATCTTAATTATTATCGCAATCGTCAGCATTATAGTTGTCGGCTGCAGTAACAGTAACGAGCAAGACGGAAATGTGACGTTAAATGTGGCGTTGTGGGATGAAAATGTGAGCAAGGTCGTCGATGAATCGATTAAAGTGTTCAAAGAAAAGCATCCAAACGTCGACGTAAAGGTGACGTACACGCCGTACAGCGACTATTTTACGCGTTTGCGGACGAGTATTGCCGGCAAAAAAGGGCCGGATGTGTTTTGGATGAACGGTCCGAACTTTTACCAATACGCCTCACTTGGGTTGATAAAGAACGTGCAACCGCTTATGGAGCGGGATCAAATGGACCCGGGCGTTTACAACGACGCCTTGCAAGAGCTGTATTCGTACGAAGGTGACTTGTACGGGTTACCTTATTTTCAAGATACGATTGGGCTATTCTTCAATAAAAAGATGTTTGACGAAGCAGGCATCGACTATCCCGACGAATCGTGGACGTGGGAAACGATCGAAGAAATAGGAAAAAAACTTACCGACAAGGAAAAAGGCATCTACGGGTACATTGCACCATCTACAAACCAGGCGGGTTACTACAATCTTATTCATCAAGCGGGCGGGTTCGTCATTAGTGAAGATAAAACGGAGTCTGGCTTTGATTCTCCCCAGGCGCGCGAAGCGTTTGCGTGGATGAAAAGGCTTATGCAAGAGGGGATTTCCCCTACGGCGCAGAAACAAGCCGAAGTACATGTCAACCAATTATTCGGTTCGGGCAAAGCAGCCATGCTACCGAATATTTCTGTCAACGCCCCGACGCTGTACGATATGTTAGGGGACGATTTGGGCGTGGCGCCATTGCCACAAGGAAAGGAAAAAGCGGCGATCGTGCACGGGCTCAGTTGGGTGCTAAACAGCCATTCGCAACACGAAGCGCTCGCTTGGGAACTCATGAAAACGTTGTCGGGCGAAGAAGCGGAACGGATGTTAGCGGAATCTGGTTTTAGCATCCCCGCGTACAAAGGAACGGAAGACGCTTGGATCGCTTCCATTCCCGAACTAGATTTACAAATGTTTGTCGACAGTCTCGAATTTGGCGTTCCCTACCCGGTGTCGAAAAGCACGTTAAAGTGGCAAAACATCGAGTCACAAGAAATTCAGCAAATGCTATTCAAAGATCGCTCGATTGACGAAGCGACACGTAACATCGCCGAAAAAATGAACGACATTTTAACTGAGGAACAAAAAAAATAATCTACTAGCCAACAAACAAAAAAAGTAACGTGGAGGGAGTCCGTTGAATGACTCGATCTCAAACCGCCCGAACCGCACTACACGTCGCTCAAAGGCTAAAACGAAAGAGATGTTATGGGCGTATGCCTTTATTGCCCCTGTCGTCATCGGGCTGGCCATTTTTTACATGGCGCCAGCGATCGCGTCGTTTTATTTGTCGCTCACCGATTGGGACGGGCTGACCGCACCGACATTTATCGGGTTCGACAACTTCATCAACTTAATGAGCGACGGGACGTTTTTGCGGGCGCTCGGCAATACGGCCGTGTACACCTTCGTGTCTGTACCTATTTCCATCGCACTCGCCACACTAGTCGCCGTGTTGTTAAACCAAAAAATTAAAGGGATCGTCGTTTACCGTACGTTGTATTTCTTGCCAGTCGTGACGATGCCGATTGCGGTCGGAATGGTGTGGAAGTGGCTGTATAACTCCGAATTTGGCTTGATTAACTACGTGTTAGGGTTATTGAATTTGCCACAGCCTGGTTGGATGTTTGACGAGTGGTTTGCGCTGTTATCGATCATTTTCGTCGCCGTTTGGATGACGGTCGGGTATAACGCGGTTCTTTTGTTGGCCGGTCTACAGGGGATCTCGTCGACGTATTACGAAGCGGCGACGTTGGACGGGGCGAGCGGTTGGCGTCAGTTTCTCCACATTACGTTGCCCCTACTATCGCCGAGCTTATTTTTCGTCACAGTCATCTCCTTAATCGGGTCGCTGCAAGTGTTCGACTTAGTGTTTATTATGATCGGCGACAACTATGCGCTGTTAGAACCGACGCGAACGGCCGTGTACAGCATTTGGGAAAGCGGCTTCAAAAACTTCGAGATGGGCTATGCGGCGGCGCAAGCGCTCGTGTTGTTCGTCGTCATTTTAATTTTGACGATTATCCAGTTTTATTACCAGAAAAAATGGGTTCACTACGAATAAAAAGGAGGCGTGTCCGATGCAGTCGATGTCGAGAGGATCAAAAATCATTGTCCACACAGTGCTCATTTTAGGGGCGGTCGTCATGGTGACTCCTTTCCTTTGGATGATTTTGACGTCGGTTAAGTCGTTTGCGGAATCGATGCTCGTGCCGCCGACGTTTCTACCGGAGACGTGGAAGTTAGATAATTACTCCGAAGTATTCGAGACTGTTAATTTTGCGAAGTACTACTGGAATACGATTGTCATTACCGTCGGTCGCACGATCGGCCAATTAATTTTATGTTCACTGGCGGCATACGCGTTTGCACGCCTGTCTTTTCCGGGAAAAAATATCATCTTTGTCGCTTTGTTGTCCGTGTTGATGGTGCCGTCGCAAGTTGTCATGATTCCGAGCTTCGTCATTGTGCGAGAGCTCGGGTGGTTTGATACGCTGTACGCATTGATCGTACCGGGCATTTTCAGCGCTTTTGGCGTCTTTTTGTTGCGGCAGTTTTTTATGTCGATTCCGAAGGAGTTGGACGAAGCGGCAAAAATAGACGGCTGCTCGTATTTCGGCATTTATTGGCGCATCATTCTCCCGCTCGCGAAGCCGGCGCTAGTGTCGCTCGCTATCTTTACAATTCTCGCTTCGTGGAACGACTTTTTGTGGCCACTCGTCGTCACGAGCTCGGATGAGATGCGCGTGCTCTCGATCGGGATTGCTTCCTTCCAAGGGCAGTATGCGACGCAGTATCCGCTGCTCATGGCCGGGGCGTTAATGGCGTCTCTGCCGATGATCGTTATTTTTATCGTCTTGCAGCGCTACTTTATCGAAGGGATCGCGCTGACAGGGGTGAAAGGATAAAAGAACATTTTCCGTTGGTGGATTGACGTGTGGCGCAGTAATGGCATTGCGAATTGAAGTGGGTCACAAAGTATCGAAGATCATCGTCTAATCATGACAGCAATCCACCAGCGGGTAATTATCTTAAAAAATAGTTTGTTTGTTAAGAATGGGGCGGCTACATCATCTTGATTACAAATTGATTATCCCCGCCCATAAAAAACTAAGGGAGTGCCGATCATCGCAAACTTGAATTAAGGAAACTTGAATTAAGGTAGGAAGTTTTATTTAAAGATACTCGTTATTATTTCCCAAAAAGAACGAGCATCTTCACCTGACATGGTATCATATTCAAGAGAAACAACTTCTTCGAATGTATCCCAAGACAATTTTATATTAACAGTCCCGTCTACCAAATTTTCATCATTCTTTAGGCTGTCAATTAATGGTTCTAATTCCTGTACAGTTGTTTCACCCCTACCGTTGTCTAAAGAAACCGTGCCAACAATATCCGTATCTCCTATTTGATAAGAAATTTTATCAACCTTAAGATTGTCGTTTTTAATGCTAAAAATTAACTTGTCATCGGGTCTCCTTCCTTCACTCCAATCGACATATTCTAACTCGACAGACCAATTTTTACTTTCACCATTGAAAAAAAAGAGATCGTACCTTTCAGGTTCTCCAATAGTACATGCAGAAATAAACAAAATGGACATAATTACTAATGCCATAAAAGGTTTAAATTTGCTCATGATAACCACCTCTAGATAGTAATTAAAATGATTTTCTTAAAGAGTATAGGACAGAAAATAAGATACCTGACGGTCAACCAAAATGTCTGAATCACGTCAAGTATCCTTAACTAATCAGCTTACAATCATTAAATGCGTCTACGTGCGCGAGGCAAGACTTCAGAGCGGTAGTGTTTCGATTTCCCCTAAAGTACCTTTTCCGTAAATACTTACCCTTTATTTTTTCTGACAGGACCAAATGATGGCGCTAACAATGACTAGATTAACATAAATCGGAAAGTTGTCAAGAACCTTTTGCAAAAAATAAGACGAAACGGGTACATCGCAAAAAGCTCGATTAGGGATTTAAATTGAAAAGGGGATAAAGTTACGGTATAATCTCATTAATTCGTGTAAGGGTTTTCGGTATTGGTACTAGAGATCTGGATTTGCTGAAGGATGTTGAGGAGTTTGTTGACTACTTACGTAAGGAATTAAACCGATGAGCAAGAAACGTATGGTCTATATGAGTATTTATGCGCTCCTTTTGTTAATCATTGTTAGTTGGAAGATTTATTACGACTATAAAGCCAATGCGTTTTATCGCGTGGTTCAAGATGGCGAGGGTGTTATTGAGCAGACTGATGCGCTGTTTTATAACCCATATAGTTCATTTAGGAAGATCAAGAGCATTTTGGATAAATATGACATTTATTTTAGTACTAAAGAATGGACAGCGATGGTAACCGGAATATACATTGAAAAGAAAAAAGGGGTTAGTTACAGATATAATTTCTTTAACAATGGAGAAATAACAATATCCGTCGAGAATGATAATAAAGAGAATCGAACATTTTTTTCTGCCAATTATAGTAAAGACGGTTTTGAGGAGAGATCGGATCAACGGACTATGACAGAAGAAATGAATAAGTTTTACCAAAAGGACACAATTGAAGAATACAGGAAGGTTTTGAAGCTCATTTACGATCATTGGAATGAGTGAAATCAGTTAAGAGATGTAAGGGTAAAGGGCTTTAACTAAATGCTAGCTACACTTCTAGCTACTTATGGAAAAAGCTAATAGAGGAGCGCTGCACATTGAAGTTCCTAACCTCGTACATTTGTGCCACATTTTCAGCAATCCTTATTCTGGGGTTACCAATTTTCGACTTCGTATTCGACTCCGATGAATTTATAGTAGAGTGGCCCTTTTTTGTGTTAGGTACAACCGTTTTTTCATTGTTTGGGTGTACTATTGGGGCATTCCTTTTTTTCCTAGCGGGAGAAAAAATGATGCGTTTTTGGGTTGGAATTTCGTCGTTTTTTGTTCTAGGTTTGGGATACGGCTTTCTTATAACAGTGGTTACAGATGACAAGTTTAACTTTCTTTATTTTATTTTGGCTACAGTTGGTTCTTTAGTGTTTTATTTCATCCGCCTAATCCTAGAAAAAAGCGAATACGCCTAATTTAGCGTAAAGGAAACAAAAAGTCCCTCCTTACCGCGAATGGCATATTACGCTACCTACTCATGCTAATGCCATATTCCGCTACCTGCTCATGCTAGTGGCATATTCCGCTATCTACTCACGCTGTTTCCAATACACCTTCCCAGCCACATCGTTATCGTTCGTTTTTAGGCGTGATCAAATGGGAGGAGATTGGACACATCTTTTTTATCACAATGGCAACAGGGAAAAGGAGGAGAACGGTTAACGATTCCCCCTCACCCCGCACCGAAGGTTTCTTTAGTAGAATCTCGTAACGGATCGACCACGTCACAGAACAGATCTCACGCTAATCCTTAAAAAAACTGCGGCAAATACTCCTTATGTGCTTCTAACAAGTCGTCCAGCACGCGTTTCGCCAACTCGTCGCTCGGTACGAGCGGGTTAATGCTCATCGCTAACAGTGCCTGCTCGTACGAGCCGGTGACGGCAGCTTCGGCGGCGACTCTTTCAAACGACTTAATGTGCTGCACGAGTCCGTTGACGGCGACGGGGAGATTGCCGACAGCGAGCGGCTGTGGACCGTGTTTCGTGACGACGCAGTTAACTTCGACAGCCGATTCGTGCGGCAGATCGGCAATGGCACCGTCGTTGCGCACGTTTAACGTTTGAATGTCACCTTTATCGTTGTAAATTGAGTCGATCAAATTGCAGGCGGCATCGCTGTAGTAGGCACCGCCTCTTTGTTCCAGTTGCGGCGGTTTAATCGCTAAATTTTCGTCTTTGTACAGTTCAAACAGCTCTGCTTCAATGTTTTTAACGACTTCCGCGCGCGTCGTCCCCGTTTCGAAGCTTTTCAATTCCTCGTCAAGAATTTCTTTCGTTTTATAGTAGTAGCGGTGATAAGGACACGGAATGAGTTTTAACGAGCGAATAAAAGACGGCTCCCACGGAATCGGGGCGATATTTTGCATGTTTGGCTGGTTGTCCGGATTCGTGAGCAGTTCAATCACTTGATCCATGACAGAAACGCCGTCGACAAACACGTCCAGCCCGTACACGAGGTGGTTCAGTCCCGCAAATTTGATCAGGACGCGTTCGTAAGGGACGTCGAGCAGTTTGGCAATCGTCATGCGCACGTTGACGGGCAAGTTGCACACGCCGATGACTTTATCGTGCGCGCCGTAGCGGAGGAGCGCTTCGGTGACCATCCCTGCGGGGTTTGTGAAGTTAATGAGCCAGGCATCCGGGCACAGTTCTTGCATTTCCGCAGCGATGTCCATTAACACCGGAATCGTGCGCAACCCTTTGAACAGCCCACCTGCACCGTTCGTCTCTTGTCCGATCATGCCGTACTTGAGCGGGATGCGCTCATCTTTGATCCGTGCGTCCAACAAGCCGACGCGCATTTGTGTCGTCACAAAGTCGGCGCCCGCGAGTGCTTGTTGGCGGTCGAGCGTCAAATGGATTTCCATCGGAACTTGCGCTTTTGCCACCATCCGCTTGGCCAAATTGCCGACGATCTCCAGTTTTTCTTTTCCTTCCGGAATATCGACGAGCCACAGTTCGCGGACTGGCAATTCGTCGTAGCGGCGGATGAGTCCTTCCACGAATTCTGGCGTATAACTAGAGCCTCCGCCGATAGTGGCAATTTTAATACCTTCAGTCGTCATTGGTATCACCTTTCAATGTAAGAGGATGCTTATATATTGCGAGTGCTACGAAAACATGCGCGCGATGCTTTTGTACAAATGTGTAAAGGGTGCAATCGTCTATAAAAATAGTACGACAAAACTTAAGGGCAAACATACTGCTGCCGAGAAGAGCAATCGCTTATGCAGCGGTTTTTTCGGCCGTTTTTTACTGCTTATTGCGATCGCGACGGTCATCGCAAACGTGCTAGAGAGGCTCGTCGTTAAGTAAAGACTCCACTTGACGGACAGGCCGATCTTTATGAGCGGTGGTGGGAAGAGAAACAAGGCAGTTGCAACGATAAACATAAACACGAACACCGCTTTAAAGCCTATTTTCGGTATGACCATTTCCTCACCTTGTTTCATTCGCAATCACCTTCTTTACGTTAAAGTGTTAACGATCATCCGTTTACTCGTGCGTTACGTTGGGAAAAGGGAAAAGTGGGAGTCCCTTCCGCTTCCCACTTTTCTTGTTGTGACGGTAACAGCATACTTATGCCGCCGTTTCGCCTTGTTCCATCTCCACCATTTTTTTGTCGTACATTCTAAAAAATGGTAAGTAGATGAGGAAGGAGATGAGGATGTTGACGAGTACGAGCACGATTGCCTTCCAGTCGCCCCCCGTCGCTAAGTAAGCGCCAATCGGGGCGGGTAATGTCCACGGCGGGTGCGCGTACGTCGGCGTCACCAACCCAATCGACGTGACAATGTACGAAAGTGTCGTTGTGATGAGCGGTGTCACCATGAACGGAATGATGAGAATCGGGTTTAACACGATCGGTACCCCGAAAATGACCGGTTCGTTAATGTTGAACAGACTGGGGACGATTGTCGCCCTTCCTAGTGATTTCGAGTATTTTGAGCGGGCGAAGAAGAGCATGGCAATCACAAGTCCTAATGTCGCACCCGAACCGCCGATCCAAACGAACCATTGGTAAAACATTTCTGGAGCGACGTGTGGGAGTGTTGCTGCCCCTTCTGCCGCTGCGGTAGCGTTAGCATGTTCATACATCGTCCACAATGGCCGTGCCACTGTGCCGACGACAGATACACCGTGAATCCCGAAGGACCAAAAGAACGTAATGAGAAACACGGGAATGAGGACGCCGATTAGACTGTCTCCCGCTTTAACGAGCGGTGACACAGCTTGTTGCACTAATGCGTGTAAGTCGAGCCCGAAAACGACGGTAATTGTCGTCATTAGTAAAATGACGATCGTCACTGGGATGAGCGCTTCAAAGGAGCGCGCCACCGACGCTGGGACTTGCTCCGGCATTTTAATTGTCCAGTTATTTTCTTTACAGAGGCGTAAAATTTCTACCGCCACGATCGAAACGATCATCGTGACGAACAGCCCTTGTCCTCCGAGGTTTGCCATTGGCAAGTAGAAACCGTCATCTTTGATGAAGTGGGGAACGATCGTAAGTAATAGTGACGCGACGGCAAGTTGAGCGCCGGACAACGGGTCAAGTTTATAACTTTTCGCCAAGTTGTAGCCGACACCAAAGGCAATGTACAGCGACATGATGAACATCGTCATCCGGAACGGGATTAATATTTCTGTTTGATGTGCTGTCGCCCATTGCGTGTATCCCCACGATTCCGGCAACGGTGGCATGGCAAAGATTAAAAAAAACGAACCGACAATAATGAACGGCAAGGCGGAAATGACACCGTCTCTAATTGCTTGTAAGTGCCTCTGCTCGGCAAGCCTTGCCATCGGACCGGACAACTTATTCTCTAGAAAATCGACAAATTTGTTGCTCATGGCCCCTCTCCCTCCTAATGTTTAAGGCGTGAATATCACCGCGACTGAAGGTTACTCCGTTAGCGATTGTTCCGATATTTGTATACTCACTTGTTTACTTCGTGAGTTCTTTCACCGTTTTCAACAAGATCGGGCCACCGAGCGGCGTATAGCCTTGCGGTGGAATTTTGCCGCACGGCACGCCGGCTTCGTCAGCGGCTTCTTTCACTTGATCGAAGCGGTGCCGAATTTGCGGGGCCACCATACATACGTCCCACCCTTTTCCAATTTCCGAAGTTACTTCAGACGTCCCGATGGCGTGTACTTCCATCTCCATGCCATTTTTTTCAGCTTCTTTTTTTAGTGCGTTTACAACGATGGCGCTGGACATGCCTCCTGAACAGACGAACAAAACTTTCATTTCAATTCTCCTCCTGTAAGTGCTTAATTTTTTTGACCGCGTGGTGCGTATTGACAATGCGTTGAAACACTTGGTCGCCTTTTTCGATACACAAACCGATGAACAACATATCGATGACTGCTAATTCGGCGATGCGTGCGCTCATCGTGCCGATGCGGATGTCGTGCTCCTCCGCGGAAATGTTGAGCACGATGTCAGCTTGGCTGGCGGCCGTCGATTTTCCTAGCTGTGTCAGTAGCACCGTCTTCGTGCCTGTCTCTTTCGCTGTCGTTAACAGTTGCAAGATTTCCTTCGTTTCCCCTGACGTCGAGACTAGAAACAACACGTCTTCGTCATCCATGTTGGCTGCCATCATCATCTGCACGTGAAAGTCGTTAGACTGGAACGCGTGACAGTTAATGCGTAGCAGTTTTTGCGCCAAGTCTTGTACGACGATCGATGACCCTGCCGCGCCGTACAAATAAATGCGGTTGGCCTGATGGAACGCTTGCACGGCAGCGTCTAAAGCTTCGAGCGAGAGAATTTTACGCGTATGGTTAAGCGAATCGATCGACCTCGCGGTAGCTTTATCGACAACTGTGCGCATGTCATCGTTAAAATCAAAGGGGGAATCGACGATCGCTGCCCGCGTATGCTCTTGGTGAAGGCCTTTGGCGATTTCGATCTTCAACCCTTTAAAACTATTAATGCCGATCCGCTTGCAGAAGCGGATGACCGACGCTTCACTACTGTTGCAGGCGGCAGCGAGTTGTTTCGTCGTCATATTGACGACGTCGCTCAAATGGTCTGCCACATACTGAGCCACGTTCCGTTCGGCAGAGGAAAAATGGGGCATCTGGTTGTTAATGAGCTTCATAACAGACAATTTCGAAAGGATCACCTCCTGCAGTCAATCTGCCCCTGCTAAAGGGCTTTCACCGCTATTATAAACCGACTGAAGTTTTATTTCAACGACGTTCACATATTAGTTGATTTATTATTTCAGTCGGTTATAGTTATAATGAAAGTGTACAAGGTGTACAACGAAAAAGGAGAGGGTGGCGACATGAGTGAATTGAACTTGGAGCAATGCATTTTTGAAATTATCTCTCACGGCGGGAATGCAAAAAGTACCGCCTACGATGCGTTAGAAAAAGCGAAGGCGTACGATTTTACTGCGTGTGACGCCTTGATGGCGCAGGCCGACGACGAATTAACGGAAGCACACAAGACACAGACGACATTAATCCAAACTGAATTGCAAGGTGAGTCCTTCGAAAAATCGTTACTACTAATTCACGCGCAAGACCACTTAATGACGGCGATCAGTGAGATGTCCCTGATTAAAGAAATGATCGACATGTATCGCAAAATGAGTGAACTAGAACAGAATCGGTAAGGGGGAATCGCCGTGAAAAAGCGGCTTGGCGTGTCGATTTACCCGCATCATTCGGATGTGGCTCGCGATATGGACTACTTGGAGACGGCCCATCGTTACGGTGTTGAGCGGGTGTTTACGTGTTTGTTGTCCGTGGACGGGAACAAGGATAAAATCTTGGCGGACTTTAAAGAATCGCTCGCCTGTGCGAACCGGTTGGGGATGGAAGTGATCGTCGACATTAGCCCACGCGTGTTAAAAGAACTTCAGCTTTCATACGACGACTTAGTATTCTTTCACGAGTTAGGGGCGGCCGGCATTCGTCTCGACATGGGCTTTTCTGGTCTGGAAGAAGCGAAAATGACGTACAATCCGTACGGGTTAAACATTGAGATCAACATGAGTAATGCGACGCGGTACTTGGACAACATCATGTGTTACCAACCGAACCGCGACCGGTTAATCGGGTGCCACAACTTTTACCCGCACAAATACGCCGGGCTCGCTTATGACTTTTTTATAGAATGCAGTGAAAAATTCAAGGTGCACGGGTTGCGGACTGCCGCCTTCGTCTCCTCGCAAGCAGCCTCTTTCGGGCCGTGGCCGATCGTCGAAGGATTGCCGACACTGGAAATGCATCGGGACCTACCGATCGACGTGCAAGCAAAGCATTTGTACGCGACCGGGTTAATCGACGATGTGATCGTCGGCAACGCTTACGCTTCGGAAGAGGAATTACAGCGCTTAAGTGAGGTCAATCGAGAAATGATCTCCCTCGCAGTAACGTTACACGAAGGGGTTACTGATTTAGAGCGGAAAATCGTTTTTGACGAATTTCACTTTTACCGCGGCGACGTGTCCGATTACATGATTCGTTCGACGCAGAGCCGGGTGAAATATCGCGGACAACCGTTCCCGCCACACAACACGCAGCCGATTAGGCGCGGCGATATTTTAATCGAAAACGATTTATACGGGCAGTACGCCGGCGAGTTACAAATTGCGCGACGCGACATGGAGAACTCCGGAAAGACGAACGTGGTGGGGCGGATCCGCGAAGGGGAAATTTTCTTGATCGACTATATTAATCCGTGGGGAAAATTTTCGTTTACGGAGTATAAAAGATAAGAAATAATATAAAGGCGGGAAGTGGAAATGAACTTACAAAGTATTTTAACAGAGCGCAGAAATCCCGCGACGGAACAGATCGACCAACTGTCGACGTTAGAGATTGTGCAATTAATTAACGATGAAGATCAAAAAGTGCCGCAAGTGATTGCCGGTATTTTACCGACGATCGCCACAGTCGTAGACAAGATCGTAGAGCAGTTAAAAAAAGGTGGCCGTTTAATTTACGTCGGGGCAGGGACGAGTGGTCGCTTGGGCATTTTGGACGCTTCTGAATGCCCCCCGACATACAGTACGCCGCCAGAGCAAATCGTCGCCGTCATCGCCGGGGGAGCAAAGGCGATTCAAACGGCGCAAGAAGGGGTCGAAGACCGTCCCGAAGAAGGGCAAGCGGCGATGGTTGAGCTGGACGTATCCGCCAACGACATCGTGATCGGGATCGCGGCAAGTGGCCGTACGCCGTATACGGTTGGGGCGATGGAAGAAGCGAAGGCGCGCGGTGCAGTCGTCGCAGCTGTCGTCTGTACGCCCCATTCGGCGATGGAGCAGGTTGCGCATTATACGATGAAAGCGGAAGTCGGGCCGGAAGTGATTACGGGATCGACGCGCATGAAGGCTGGGACAGCGCAAAAACTCATTTTAAACACGCTGACGACGACGGCGATGGTCAGAATCGGGAAAGTGTACAGCAATTTGATGGTTGACCTCACTGCGACGAACGAAAAGCTAAGGTTGCGGGCGCGAACAATCGTTGCCGAAGCCGCGGGTGTCAGCTTGGAGGAGGCGGAACGGGCGCTCGCGGCATACGGAAGTGCCAAACCGGCGATCCTCTCGCTCGTCACCGGTCTTACGGGCGAGCAAGTGACGCAGTTGTTGGCAAAGCACGACGGTTATTTGCGCCGGGCGATTGCGGAGGCTGTGCGGGGGGACGAATGAGGCACAAAGTAGCTTCACATGCTTCGTCCGTGACGGGAAAGGTCGTCCGGTGACGGGAAAGCTCGTCCGTGACGGGAAAGGTCGCCCGGTGACGGGAAAGATCGTCCGGTGACGGAAGTGTTCGGTATAAGTCTTGGCAAAACAGGAGATGAAACAAAGAAATCGAAATGAAGGCATGCGTTTTCACAGGTGATGCGAGAAGCGAGCAAAGGAGCTCTCGCGTTGCCGAGTGGAAAGGCGTGCCTTTTTTTTGCTAGAACATTCATTCGCTGACCGACTGTTGTCGCAAGACAATGATAAGTTATAAAAAAAAAAGGAGTGATGCTCATGAGTGAAAGCAGACAACGCGTCCTCGCTTACCGCAACGAAGGCGCGTTGCCAAATACGAAGGCGATCGACACGCCGCTAGGGAAAGTTCTCGCCGCGACGATCTTTGCGGTGTGCGTGTTTCTAATGTTTCATGTCAATTTCCGTGCGGAAAAAGACGTAGACTACATTTTTGGTGTCTTAATGTCGATCACGCTCGCCTATTTTTTGCTAAAAATGCTTATTTCTTTTTTTTATACACCAGCAAAAGGGGAACCAGGCGAGCATAAAGTGTCCGTCGTCGTGCCTTGTTATAACGAAAACACCTATTCGGTGCAAGTAATGATCGAGAGTTTGCTTAAACAAAGTTACCCGGTGCACGAAATTATTTTTGTCGACGACGGCAGTGCCGATATTACGACGTATCAAGCGGTCAAAAAGTTGGCAGAGGAGAACCCGAAGATCCGTTGCCACCGCTTCGACAAGAACAAAGGCAAAAAAGAGGGGCAGAAATGGGCGTTTGAGCGGGCGACAGGGGACATTATTATGCTCACCGACTCGGACAGCTATATTTCTCGACATGCTGTCAAAGAAATGTTGCGCCAGTTTCGGGACGAGAAAGTGTCCTCTGTCGTCGGTCACATTAACGCGCGCAATGAGAATGACAGTTTCATCACGCGACTACAAGACATCCTGTACCAAGGAGCGTTTCGCGTCGGTCGAGGGGCGCAATCGGTGACGGGAACGGTGCTCGTCTGTTCTGGGGCGCTGTCGATGCACCGAAGAGAAGTCGTCATGGACAACCTAGACTTTTTCATGAAAGAGAAACGACTTGGGATCGCCATAAAAAATGGAGATGACCGCTGTCTGACGATTGCCGCTTTAAAATCGGGTGGCAAGACGAAGTACCAATCGACAGCTACTGCGGTTACTGACGTTCCGGAAGATTTGACGAAATTTTTCAAGCAGCAGACCCGCTGGGCGCGCTCGTTCTTTCTATACAGTATGGTGAGCTTGAAATATGCGTGGAAACGGCCGTCCTTTCTCTTTTGGCTAATCGGGGAAGGAGCGATGTGGGCACTGTTTACGACATCAGTGATTCAGTCTTTAACGAAGGTGACGAACCTGACGGCTACTAATTGGCAAATGTACGCGTACTATACGATTTGTTATTTGATTCTCGCGTCGCTCAATCACGGCCTTTACTACATTTTTCGCAATCCCTTCCGCTATTTTTTGGCGCCACTATTTGCACTGGCACACATGGCGATTATTTTTCCGGTAAGGCTGTACGCGTTGTTGACGATTTGGAAAGACAATTGGGGGACTCGTTAAAAGAGTGACGAGAAAAATAATTAATCGCAGGAGGAATTGTGACATGTCTTTAGCAGTAGAAACAGTAAAGAACCATTATTTCCAAGCGCTTAAAAGCAAACTGCAACATGAAACGGCGAAAATGGGCGTCGTCGGCTTAGGGTATGTCGGCTTGCCCAATGCGGTGGCCAAGGCGAAAGGCGGTTATCGAGTGACTGGTTTTGAAGTGGACGCTGCGAAGGCCGAGCAAATTAACCGCGGGACGAGTTACATTTCGGACGTGCCGAGTCGTGAGCTCTCCGATACCGTTCGGCAAGGGAGATTAACGGCGACGACCGACTTTCGCGAGCTGGACGATATCGACGTTGTTTTCATTTCTGTACCGACGCCTGTCGACGCCTACAAACAGCCGGACTTATCGTATGTGAAACGTGCCGCTGACTCGGTTGCCGCGCACATTTCGAGTGGGACGCTCGTCATTTTGGAAAGTACGACTTATCCCGAGACGACGGAAGAAATTGTCGTTCCCGCTTTACGAGCTAAAGATTTTACCGTCGGGGAAGACGTGTTTGTCGCCTATTCGCCGGAACGGATTGATCCCGGCAACAAACAGTTCAATGTTGAGAACACGCCGCGCATCGTCGGCGGGATGACGCCACAATGTACCGAACTCGCCTGTTTAGCGATCGGTACGCATACGTTTGCGGTCTCCAGTCCGAAAGTGGCCGAACTCGCAAAAATTCATGAAAATACGTTTCGCTACGTCAATATTGCGTTGGCAAATGAGTTGACGTTAATTTGTGAAAAAATGGGGATTGACGTGTGGGAAGTGATTGACGCTGCAGCCACGAAACCGTACGGTTTCACCCCGTTTTACCCTTCCGCTGGGGTCGGTGGCCACTGTATCCCGATCGATCCGTATTACTTGACATACAAATCGCGCAGGTACGGCGTCCGGACGAGGTTATCGGAACTGGCAGGGGAGATTAACGATTACATGCCCGAGTACGCGTTGCGCCGCATTGTCGAACTACTCAACAGGCAAGGAAAGGCGGTCGCCGGTAGCCGCATCGCCTTGATGGGAGCCGCGTATAAACGCGATATCGCCGACACGCGCGAATCATCCGTCTACCGCATTTACAGCGGATTAAAAAAAATGGATGCTGATCTCGCGATTTTCGATCCGTACGTTTCGGAAATCGTGGTCGGCGGCAAGCGCATCGACGTCGCTCCCCCAGATTATGAACGCATTAACACGGCCGATTTGGTGGTCATTCTGACGGATCATACACAAGTTGCTTACGATCAAATCGCGCAGATCATCTTGGACACGCGCAACATTTTGCCGGGTTCGGAGCAGGTGTATAAGTTGTAACGTAACATTTACCAATCTGGCTGACTGTACTAAGTAAAAATACCATTATCCTATAGACATAGAATGAATTAAACTGACCGTTCCGGTGTACAGAACGAGTCGGTTTAATTGTACCTTTTTGTACCTTTTTTAGTGGGATACTGGTAAAATGTAGGTAGTTAAGTATGCGCCAAGCAACCGTCAAGCAATCGTCACGTAATCGCCATGCAATCGCAGGTGCCAACGTGATAACGTATACATATACATACGTTTGTCTGTTCGTCGTTGTATTCATTTTTCAACATGAGGCCGTTGACGATATGTCCGTTGACAGTGGCATACACATCTTTTATAATACGGATAAATATAGAGTTGCTAACGTTGGCAAAAAGGAAGAAGGGGGAGGGTAGGTTGCGCAAGATCACGATTAAGGACGTTGCCGAAAAGAGTGGTACATCGATTCGCACCGTGTCGCGCGTCATTAACAACCATCCGAACGTCAAACGGGAGACGCGGGAAAAAGTACAAGCGGTCATCGACGAACTCGGGTTTAAAGTAAACTTAGTCGCACGGAGTTTGAAGGAACAAAAAACGAATCAAATCGTCGTGTTTATCGACCAGCGCAGCGGGAAGTACTGGGGCGCGTACCACCACGAAATTTTTCACGAGTTGCACCGATTGGCCAAAAACAGCGGCTACCGGATGGTGATCTCTGCCTCCTCTCCGGAAAGCTTTGAAGAAGACGACAACGACGGGTTTCACCTCGTCAAGCACGGTTTGTGTGATGCGGCGGTTATTTTTGACTCGACCGTCGACGACAAGCGCGTCACTTATTTGAAACAGAGCGGCATCCCGTTCGTGTTGATCGGTAAGAGCCACCGCGATTACGACGTGTCTTACGTCGACGTGAACAACTTCTATATCGGTTACTCAGGTGCCCGCCACTTATTTTCAAAAGGCTATAAAGCGTTCCCGCTCTTTTTAGGGAACGAGAAATCGATCATTAATCAAGAACGGGCGAAAGGATTTCGCGCGTTTTGCCAAGAGCAGCAGTTGTCGAACGACGTTTATTTCGGATTGACTGACTTCCAAGCGGTGTATGAAAAAATCCTCGCCGCCATGCAGGAGCAGGAAATTGACGCCGTGTTCATTTCCGGGGACGAGCGCGCACTCGCCGTGTATCGGGCGGCGATGGAACGAGGATTGTCAATCGGTCGCGAGTTCGGCGTTTTAGGCATCGACAACTTGCAAATGAGCGAGTATATGTACCCACCACTTACGAGCATTGCCCCGCCAAAACGGGAGATTGCCGAAGCAGTGCTTCGCCTGTTAATCGAGCAAATGACCGACAAGGCATACGTCGCCCAGCAGATCGTGATCACACCTTATCTCGTTGAACGACAGTCACTTTAGTTGAGCCAGTCACTCTAGTTTAACGTCAGTGACTGTCGTTGGGCGCCAGTCGCTGCAGTCAAACGATAGTCGCTGTAATTGAACCCGTCACCACTTCGAACGCTACGCTGTAAAGGTTACAAATTTGCTATCGTTGGCGGAAGGGCGTTAAAGGCATCAAGCAGGGATGAAACAGTCATGTAGAAAGCATGAAGAAGGCATAAGAAGGCATAAGAAGGCATAAGATGAACCGTTTGTCACACCATAATAAGGTAATCTATATATTGCACATTTAGGAGGAAAACAGATGGAGTTTCTAAAAGTTAGCCCGGAAGTACAACGCGCCCTAGACGAAGGTCAACCAGTCGTCGCTCTTGAGTCGACGATTATTTCCCACGGCTTTCCGTATCCGGAAAACGTCAAAATGGCGAAAGAAGTCGAGGGGGTCATTCGTGAAAATGGCGCTGTACCGGCGACGATCGCTATTTTAGACGGTAAAATTTGCGTCGGACTATCGGAGGACGAAATTAATGTACTCGCGACGTCGCCCGATGCGTTCAAAGCGAGCTACCGCGATTTGCCACGCGTGTTAGCGGGTAAAATGATCGGTGCAACGACTGTCGCTACGACGGCCTACGCCGCGCATTTAGCAGGTATTCGCTTCTTTGCGACCGGCGGACTCGGCGGCGTACACCGCGGCGTCAACGAAACATTCGACATCTCTGCTGATTTGCCAACGTTGACAAAAACGAAGGTATGTGTCGTTAGTGCTGGCGTGAAGTCCATCTTAGACGTTCCGAAAACGGTAGAGTACTTAGAAACGCTCGGCGTGCCCGTTTACGGTTATGAAACGGATCGCTACCCCGCGTTTTACACGCGCGATGCCGGCATTCCCGTCGAAAAAATTGCGAAAGACGAACTCGTGCAGTTACTGAAGACGCAAGACCAGCTAGATTTAGACTACGCGGTTTCTCTCGCTGTCCCGATTCCCGAGGAAGATGCACTCGATCCGGATTTCATCGAAAAAACGATCGCGGATGCGATTCGCGAGGCGGAACAAAAAGGTATAAGCGGCAAAGCAGCGACCCCCTTCCTACTCGCAACGATTAAGGAGAAGAGCGGCGGCAAAAGTGTGGACGCCAACATTGCGCTCGTGAAAAACAACGCAAAAGTAGCGGCGCAGCTCGCCGTCAGCTACCACCAGTCATGATTACAGTCGTTGGCGATTTAGTCGTTGACTTTTTGGTTAGTAAAGGCGCCACGAATTTTGCTACAGATACGGACGGGCGCATTCAGCTCCGTCCGGGCGGTCAGGCGAACAACGTCGCGCGCTTCGTCGCGTCCGAAGGGGCGCCGTGTCGTCTCATTGGAAAAGTAGGGAGTGACCCGCTCGGCACGTATCTCATTGACGAGGCAAGCAAACACGGAGTCGACTGTGAGGTCGCCAAAGATGCGGAAGTGGAGACAGGGAAAATTGTCATCTTGGTCGACGAGCAGACGGGTGAGCGGTCGATGATTACTGATCGCGGTGCGAACACGCGTTTAACGCCGGATGACCTCGTCGGTATTGAAAACAGCGACATCTTGTACATGTCCGGCTATGCGTTCTTTGAAGACAAGCCGCGCGAGGCGATGCGAGCGGCAAAAGAAGTCGCTCGCGAAGCGGGCATACCGGTCGCCCTCGACCCGAGCTCCACCTACTTTCTGCAACGACATAAAGAGGCATTTCTACAATTTTTGGACGGCGTCACGTTTTTGTTTCCGAGTTACGAGGAAGGGGTACTGTTGACGGGAGAGAAAGAGCCGCAAAAAATTGTCGCGGCACTAAGGAAATTCGTGCCGATGCCGGTTTTAACGTGCGGGGAGGAAGGGTGTTGGTTTTACCGCGATGGCTCTTATGTTGCGTTGCCCCCGCCCAAAGTGTCAGCCGTTGACACGACGGGTGCTGGAGATTCATTCGCTGGAAGTTTTCTCGCCACATATTGGCGTACGCGCGATGTGACGCAAGCCGCCAAACGCGCGGTAGAAGTTGCGGCACAGACGGTAACGTACGTCGGGGCGTTCAAGGATTGACCGAAACGATCCACCGTAAGGATTCACCGTGTGAAACGCGCGAGTTTTTGCTTCGGAGTTCGGTAGTGGAGACATTTTGTGACGTAGCGATACGTTTTTCGGTTCAGGCACTGGGGAATCCGTAAAGCTTCACTCTGGTAGCTGTTTTGAGACTATTGACGGTCAAACAGATGCTCGGGGTGGAGCCTTTTTTTATAATAGGAAGGGATTTATCAAAAATGACTGTTGTCCCAGCATCGCCCATGTTGGTATCGTCGTCTGGATACGATACAATAAAAGCGACACGAACGCGGCCTTACCATGCGGCCTTACCAAGTGGTTAGGGGGGGACACAGCTTGAAATTTTTCATTTCATATATGGTTTCTCTCTTGTTTTCAATGGTCGCACTTGTGTTGCCGTTTGTACACAAGATGATGTCTGACGGTTTTTTCTACTTTACCGTTATGTTGTCTATTGCGTTGTTCTTATTGGTTCCGCTATCATTTCTCGGGTGTGTGATAGCGGAACTCGTTTTTACCTTGAAAAAAGAGGACTTTACAAGTTTAAAATCCGGGACGCCAACGTATGTGTCGCTTGGGCTAGCTTTCGGTTTGCTAGTGGAATTAATTTTTTCCCAGCAATCGTATGTAGGTGAAAATATGTTTCTAGCGTTTGTTTATTTCGGTTTCGTATCGATCGTCGGATTGCTAGCGTTTTATTACACCCGCTATACGTTAGAAAAGAAACAGTCTAGCCTACCTCGTCAGTGAAGGGAGCGGGGAAGAAAGAGGGAAGGGGAAGTAACTATGCGACTGGTTCGTTTCACGACTGTTACTGTTACATAAATGAGATTGTTACATAATCCAACTAAAGGAGGGATGTGGTTTGCGATTTATATTGTCCTACTTGGCTTCGTTATTGTCAGCCGTTCTTACGCTTGTGATACCGGCTCTCGGAAATAGGAGTTTTGGTGAGTTGCTGGAAGGGTTATCCATCTACTTGACTTTTTTAATCCCGCTATCGTTCGTCGGGTGTATCTTTGGAGAAGCGCTGTTTGCGTGGAAAAGGGAGCAGGTGATGCGGATCACGAGTGGAGTCGTGTGGTACGTTTTTCTCGCTGTAGCGTATAGCTTTTTGTTCGTATTAGTTTTTTCAAGTTCAGGCGATTCCTTCGGGAATTTTTTATCGTCCGTAATGGCCTTTAGTATTTTGACGACGATTGGGGCGTTAGCGTTTTATTTTACTCGCTTGGTGTTTGAATGGGAATATGCACGACGCTAGTGATGTAAGAGTTAAGGGGCTAGACGCCCCTATTACGCGCGAGGATCATGGGACACTATGTGATTACCTTAAGGATGAGATCAATTAGAGGGTATTACATCGATAAAAAAGTGCTTCAGGTAAACAAAGGACAATAAGGGGGCGTATGAACGCCTTATTGAATCAGGATGCGCTTGCCAAAATCTAGGTGATTGACGATTTCGGTAGCTGCTTTTTCCCCTTCTCCGTTTAAGATATTTTCTACAATCCGCTGGTGATCTTCATAAGAGACGACGATACGCTCAGCATCTTTTCGCAAGACTTTAATCGCAATTTGATACAAACGGTCCTGAATTTGTTCAATGATGTTGATAATTTCTTTGTTATCGTACAGACGGACCAGCGTGAGATGAAATTCATAATCTTTGGCGACAAATCCTGTATAATCTCCAGTCTCCATATATTTTTTTTGCTCTGCAAGGTTTTGTCTGAGCAAGTAAATACCTTTTTCCGGTAATTGGGAAACTGCTAATTTTTTACCGACATACGATTCCAGTGCCATACGTAAATCATAAATGTCTACCGCTTTTTTGATAGATAGTTCTTCAACGACAATGCCTTGCTTTGGGGATTGTTTGACAAACCCCTCCGCTTCAAGGCGTTCTAGAGCAGAGCGGATTGGGGTTCTGCTCATATTCAGCCGTTCGACTAACGAACGTTCGGTTAAAAACTCCCCTGGTTCCAAGCTGCCTTTTAGGATTAAATTCCTTAATTCAATATAAGCTTTTTCCTTTAATGTCGGTTTGCTCAAATTATTTACTCCTTTACAGTCATCCATTCTCCCGGTCGATCGCAATTATTGGTTCCAGTGAAAAGAAAGTCATTCATTTGTAAAGTGCTGATCAATGATGAGGAGGCACGCTCATCTTAATAGTAGAAAATGGGAAGGATGTTCCAAATTAGATGCAAGGTGATGTAGCGATATTTCGCAAGGGACAACGATTTAAACAACCGTTGCCCCGACACCGAGCATCCGCAGCAGCTTCTCCCGCTCCACATACAACACTTGCGCCTCTTCCACACTCACCGCGCGGAACGTCACCGAACGGCCGGGCGGTCGTTGTGCTAAGAGCGGTAAATCGACGGATACGACGGTCGCGATGCGCGCGTAACCGCCAGTCGTCTGCCGGTCAGCCATTAGCACAATCGGTTCTCCGTTAGCCGGAACTTGAATCGTACCGAGTGCTACCGCGTCGGAGATGATGTCGGCGCCGGTTCGGTGGATCAGGCGCGGTCCTGTCAGTCGGTAGCCCATTCGATCGATATGCGGCGATACGGTGTACAGCTGTGTGAGAAACGTTTGTATGCTATCCGTAGTAAAATGGTCGTCGTCGGGACCGAGCACGACGCGAATAGCCCGATCTGCGTTGTAGTCGGGGATGTACGAAGGATGTAATGACCGGCTCGAGCGGCTGGGTGTCTTTTCTTTAACGCTGCGCCTGCCACGTCTACCACCATCAAGGGCGTGATTTGTGTCGTCCGTATGACCGACACCCGGTTCGTTAACAGCAACTCCACCGAATAGTACATCCCCCGTCTGCAACTTTCGCCCCTTCCATCCACCAAACTGCCCTTTGACATACGTCGCTTTACTGCCCATGACGACCGGCACGTCGATCCCGCCGCGTACGGTGACGTAGGCATATACGCCGCTTTTTGCTTGACCAAAGCTGAGCACTTGCCCCGCCTTGGCGCGAAACGACTGCCACAGCGGGAGTGGCACGCCGTCGAGTGCGGGCGACAAGTTGGCCCCGCATACTGCGAGTGTACAATCGCGAAGTAGGCGAAAATGTGGTCCGAGTAGGGCAATTTCCAACGCTGCTTCCTGGCGGTGATTGCCGACGAGTATGTTGCCGACCTGTAAGGCAAAGGGATCGATCGCCCCTGAAACAGCGACCCCGTATGGTTGGTAACCGTAACGGCCGACGTCTTGCACCGTAGTAAGGAGGCCGGGTTTTAGCACCTCTAGCAGCGGAGCGGGTGAGGTGTGCGCCGGTCGGGTTGTCTGGCCGCGGTGTCGTCTTTTACCGCTGTGAGCCGCTTGGCAGTTGTGTATGTGTACAGACCGATGTTTATGCGAGTAAGTAGCTTGACAGTTACGCGTGTGAACCGCTCGTTCTCGTTCGTTGCGGTTCATGCTACCCGTCAGCGGCGCGTTTATGTGATGTGCCATCTTACCGCCCCACCCGCTTAACCGCGATGTCGTGCGCCGCTAACGCGTGACGGAGCTTTTTGACAAACTGTACGGCGGACGGGTGATCGCCGTGCACACAAACCGTATCTGCTTGGATCGGAATAATTGTACCGTCGACGGCGTGTACCGTCCCTTCCTTCACTATGCGGACGACTTGCTGGAGGGCCGTGTCTGCGTCGCGAATGAGCGCGTGCGGATGTGTACGCGGAGTGAGTGTGCCGTCAGGCAGATACGTGCGGTCGGCGAACACCTCTTCGGCGACGGTGAGCCCGACGTCTGTTCCCGCTTTGGCTAAAGCGCTGCCGGATAAGGCGAATAAGATCAGTTCCCGATTGAAGTCGTAAACGGCTTGGGCAATCGCTGCGGCTATTTCGGTGTCTGTCGCAGCCGTGTGATAAAGGGCGCCGTGCGGTTTCACGTGATGGAGGGGCGTTTGCTGTACTGTGGCAAACGCTTGTAGTGCCCCGACCTGATAAAGGACGGAGTTGTAGACGTCGCCTGCGGCAATTTGCATCGGGCGGCGTCCAAAACCGATGAGATCTGGCAGTCCTGGATGCGCTCCCAACCCGACGCCTTGTGCGATTGCCAACGCCACCGTGCGGCGCATGACGTTGTGGTCGCCCGCGTGGTAGCCACAGGCGATGTTTGCCGACGTGACAAACGGTAACACTTTCTCGTCTCGCCCGATTTTGTAAGCGCCGAAGCTCTCTCCGACATCACTGTTTAAATCGACACTGTACGCCATTCGACCGACCCCCATCCCGTTTTTTTTTCAGCTCTTACCCCTATTTTTTCCGTGCGTCTTATCCCCGTGTGCTCATCCCCCGCGTGAGTGGTGCCACGCTTCGATGCGCGGTCTGTACGAACCTTCGCTTACGGCGTGTGCAATGTCGGCAAATTCGCTAGTAGAAATCGGGATAAACCGCAAATAGTTTCCCGCTTTAAGTAACATTGGCGGTGTTCGCCCCGCATCGAACAATTTTAACGGCGTGCGCCCGACAATGCGCCAACCACCGGGGGATGCTAGCGAGTAGATGCCTGTTTGCTCCCCGGCAATGCCGACGGAACCGGCCGGTACGTCTGTCCGCGGGTTAGCGAGGCGCGGCGTGGCGATGTCGCGGGACATGCCCCCTAAATAAGGAAAACCGGGCGTAAAGCCGATCATGTAAACAAAATAAAGCGTTCCTGCGTGTATGTCGATGACCGTTTGCTCATCCAAGCTATTATGCTGGGCGACGGCCGGGAGATCCGGCCCCATGTCGCCGCCGTAACACGTCGGAATGTCGATGATTAGCGCTGGTGGCTGTTCGGCGTGTGCTAATCGCTGACAAAGCTGATGCATTATATTGCACAGTTCGCTGTAAGTAAGCGTATACGGGTCATAATACAAGGAAAGTGACGTATAGGTGGACACCCATTCGACGACACCGCTAATTTTTTCTGTTTCCAATAGAGCGGACATGGCACGGATGATCGCGTTCGTTTCCTCTGAAATCGTATGTCCGAATTGCATGTGTAGACCGCAATCGCCTAACGGCTTAATTTGAAACATACTCGTTCACCACGCGTTTTTGCTAGTTACATCATGTGTAACGTAAAACAACTTGGGCGGGCTAGTCATTAAACGCCCGGATGGAAGGAGCAACAACATTTTGGTATAATCAAACAAATGGGACCAACACATGGACGCAGCGCATCCCGCAAGCAGTTGGTTTGCTCTTATTATCGTATGCAGTTCCGGTGGAGAATTAGTATAACGCACGACACGCGACGAGATCACATGTGTTCCCGATGTGGTCGGCCACATAAGCGTACGCATCCACCGACCGACGCTTTCATTTAAGGGGGCGATGCCGCACGTAGAGTCCCGCACTTTTCTGCAATGGGACCTGTTTTTTTAAGGGGTTGGTTCAGTGAAAGGTACAAAAGTTTTTTTTATCGTGGTAGCCACAATCATTTTGATGAAATTACCTGTCGTCGGACCGTTTCTGCGCGTGTTTGACACGATGATTCACGAAACGGGTCACGCGTTAACTGTGCTAATGACGAACGGGACCGTCTACCGCATTGAGCTGTTTTCCAATACGGAAGGCGTGACGGTGGCGAGTGCGTTCTCGTTTTGGGGGCGATTGTGGACAGGGCTCGCCGGATATGTGTTTTCTTCCGTCGCAGCAGTTGTTTTTGCCTTTTTATGGCGGATGAAAAAGTATAAAACATTCCTTAGCATATTACTCATTTTTGCCACTGCTAACCTCGTCTTATGGGTACGCAACTTTTATGGCATTGTGTGGTTGGTCGTTTTTATCGCGCTTTTAGTCGTGCTGCTAAGGCAAAAAGAAACAGACAACTTTGCGACGATTACGTTAGCCTTGCTGACGTTGCAACTCACTAGTTCGGTACTGTCTGCGTTTGACATTTTTTATCTCAGTTTATTTCGCGCCCATGCG
The DNA here is from genome assembly GCF_001375555.1 of Numidum massiliense. Classification (NCBI taxonomy): domain Bacteria; kingdom Bacillati; phylum Bacillota; class Bacilli; order Caryophanales; family Bacillaceae; genus Numidum; species Numidum massiliense. Next base: position 170,617 of record NZ_CTDZ01000009.1, read on the forward strand.
GCGGGCGATGCGACGATATTAAAACAATTGACCGGGATCCCGACGTTTTTGTGGGGCGTCCTCTTTTTGGTGCAAGCGGTGGTGCTCGGTTATTTAGCAATTAAACTGATCGTTCCAAGATCGCAACCGCGTCCACAGACGGCTGAACCAGCGGATCCGTTTTATACGGAGTAATGCCCGTCACTTGCGCGAGAATTTTATCGGCAGTTCCGCGGGCACTTTACCGGTGGTTCCCATAAGTAACTAGACTGTACGATGCGGAGTAGTCGCAGATGGCATTGGAAGGCATGACAACATCTAGTCTAAAAAACCATCTTTACTATTGATGAAGCATTTAAACGCTTTAAGCGGTTTTAAAGAAGGGCTTCTCGTAAATACAACTGAACAAGGAGGGAGCCGTTACTGGAAAACACGCAACCGCTTGTAAGTTTTTCGTAACGGATGAGGATGGCATTTGAAATAAAACGGTACCCAGAATGGTCGTTTTCCCAGTCGCGGGAGCAAATGTTTCAGGAATGTTTGCGGAAGTACTACTATCATTACTATGCCTCGCACAACGGTTGGTTAGTAGAATTAGCTACCCCACTACAAATGAAGGCCTACCGCCTGAAGCAAATGACGAATCTTTACTTACTTTTTGGTACTGCTGTCCACCGTGCCTGTGAACACGTGATCGATCAATGGGTCACTCACAACGTATTGCCAACACTTACCACCTTGCATGACGGTGTTAGATTGATGTTGAACCGCGCATATGTCCAATCGTTGGATCAGCAGCTGTGGAAAAAGCAGCCGAAGCGACAGAACATGCTCGTGGAAATGTATTATGACGGGGGCATCCGTCAGGAAAAAATCGACCGCATCAAAGAGCGGCAGCACAGCTGTCTCGAAAACTTGTTGGCGAGTCGGACACTCTCCGAACTGACTAAATCTAACGAGATGAAAGTCGTTGAACGAGAAAAAATGAATACGATGCTTGTGGACGAGACGAAAGTATATGTGAAAATAGACTTGCTGTATCGACGAGATTGGGAGAATGTCGTCATCGTCGATTGGAAGACGGGAAGGGTAAACGGAAGCGACGACGAGCAGCTTTTTTTATACGCTCTTTACGTGCATGAGAATTATAGTGTTCCTTTTGAAAATATGGAATTACGAACGGAATACTTGCTAAGTGGCAAAAGTCGCTCGATCGACGTTACCGCACAGCAAATCGAAGAAGTGAAAGATCACATCAAACAGAGCGTGGCAGAAATGAAGGGATTATTAGCCGATGAGTATTGGAATCGGCCGAAAGAGATGTCACAGTTCACCCCACAACCGTCCCAGCGCACGTGCCGTTACTGTAACTTCCGGGAAATCTGTGATGACGCTATTTAGGATGAGATGAGAAAACTTTGAGAATATGAATTTCCTCGAAATTAGTGTGTCGCCCGCCCGTGGCGTTAGCGGATGGGAATTTTGTGTTGGATATTGGAGTTAAAAATGTTATGGTAAGAGATGTGTCAAAAATACATAGTTAGAAAGGTTCGAAAGGGCGGAAATCGATGGGGAAACGATTTTTATTCGGGCTAATCGCGTTGGCGCTGCTACTGTTTGTAGGTTGTAGCAAAAATGACGCGGCCCCGAAGGATGTAGACAAGGAAAAAGAAGTGACGGAAAAGGAGAAATCGAAGGATAAGGAAAAAGAGGAAAAGGCAAAAAAGGAAGATTCAGCGGGTAATCGCGACGGTGACAGTGACGAAGATGCTGACGACGCTAGCGAGGGAGACGACGCGGACGAGGAGGAAGACGACAAGTCCGCTGAAAATAAACCCAATACGGAAACACCTGAGTGGAAAGATATTTCGTCCGTTGACGAGTTGTTAAGTGACGGAGAATTTGACGTGAAAGTCATGGAGATTGGCGTGTCGCCAGACGTCGCAAAGGAAATGGACAAAATCACGAAGAAATTCGAAGCGAGTGTTGCCAAGGATCCGCAATGGTTCAACGATTATATGAAAAAGCATCACCCGAACCCGCTGCCCTACCACAAAAACTTTGGTATAACGAAAGAAGAGTACGAGCAAATTTTGAAGTTAGACGAACTGTCGACTCTTAACCAAACGGGTAAGGGTAAGATTACGGTGAAAAAGTCGGCGAATCAAATCGTCATTAAAGGTACGGATACAGGCCTAATCGACAATATCGCGATTGATCTAAAGAAAGACACAGTGAAGACGGATCTTGGAGAGCTCGAGCGCGGTAAGGATTTGAAAGCCTCCCCCGATCAAAAAATTACGGGTCCTTGGAACGCTTTCTATTGGAAGCTGGAAGATGCAAATATTGACATGAGCAAGATGGACCTTAGTAACATCGACGAAAACACAGAAGTGAAGTCGGTGAAGCTCAACATTGGCCAGTTGGAAGAAACGAAAGAGACGATCATCTTGTTGCAATATAAGGAACTAAAAGACGGCGGGCAAGCCTCTAAAGATGAAATGATCATCTTTTAACAACATATTACACAGCCCAAACAGTTAACGACAAACTGTGAGCGGCCCCTCGTTCTCACATGCGTACACTGAATAAAGGTACGAAAAAATGGGAGCGAGGGGTCGCTTTTTTTTTGATCGGCCACGGTAACCATTTTGGGGACATCTGTTGTTGCGGCAGGAAACACATAAGACGCGCGCTGGCGCGACAGTTACCGTAAAGTGGGGGAAAACGGTACTCGGTAAGGCGAATACGGACAAAAAAGAGAACTTCACGGTGAAAATAAAGGCGCAAAAGGCGGGCGCAATCTTGGCAGTGACTGCAAAGGCTGCTGAGACGAAACTGGTGAAAAGCCAAACGAGCAAGACGGCGATAGTGAAAATAAAATTAAAAGTAAAAGTGAAAGCTATCAGATCATGTCACAAAACGTGAAGTATCATAAAAACAGTTTTCATACATGGAACCTTTCTTTCCCGCGGGACGTCTTATTTAGGAGAAACAATATGGGAAGAATAGTATAAGACGTTTCGCGGACCATTTTTCTGTGGATCTGTTATCGTCCGATCGAAGACTGTTACCTTTTGATAACCTATTTTTGTTAAAAAGAAGTACTTTTTGTGAACTTACAATTTCGCAGGCGAATGATTTTGTCGAACTGGACGTCATTTGAATCTTACGCCACAAAAAAAACGTTATAATATGTGATATGACATTAAGTGACAAATAAGAAGCAACAACAACGGGAGCGAAAACGATGAAAAAGATTAGTTTTATATTATTATCTGGCGGTATTGGCACGCGGATGAAGATGAACGTTCCGAAGCAATTTTTATTACTCGGGGGAAAACCGACGATCGTGCACGTCTTGGAAAAGCTAGAAACGATAGAACAAATAAGTGAGATTATAATTCCTTCACCGGAAAACCACCTGTTTGAAACGAAGCGAATTATTAAGAGTTACCAGTTTACCAAACCGATTAAAGTGATTGAAGGGGGTGGCACGCGGCAAGAATCGACGTATTTTGCATTAAAACACGTGACAAATGACACGGTCGTCGTTCATGAAGCTGTGAGACCTTTCGTTACGAAGGATGAGTTCATGAAACTGATCAACTGTCCAGACGAAAACGCAACCTACGGACTCGATATTCCGTTTACCGTGCTCGAAGGTAGTGCGTACATCGAGAAAAACTTGGAACGCGACAAGCTGATCAACATACAGTTACCGCAGAAATTTAATGCAAAGGCGTTCCTTGCCGCCCACGAACAGGCCCGCGCGGAGGGAGAACATTTTACCGAAGACGCAAGTCTATTTTTCAAATACAACGGCGGCAAAATTAAAGTTCTCGAAGGAACCGAGTACAATATTAAAATTACGAAGCCGCTCGATCGAAAAATTGCCGAAATTATCTACAGCGACTTTGTGTTGGGGAGGAGCAAATTATCATGAAAACGTGTATTGTAACAGGTGCGAGCCGCGGGATCGGACGAGCCATCGCCATAACCTTAAGTCAGCGGGACGACATCGCCAACATTGTGTTACTGGCGCGTAGTCAGAAAGGGTTGGACGAGACGGTCAAACTGATGAACCCGAACAAGAACATTTACGCCGATAGCATCGATCTAACAAACTATGATCACGTCGAAAAAAAAGTAGCGGCAATCGGGAAAGAGTTCGGGACGATCGATTTACTGCTGAACGTCCAAGGGTATGCGGAACCGAAGTCTTTGCTGGAAACGACGGTCGATAACTGGGAGACGACGTACAAAGTTAACGTCCACTCCGTGTTTCTACTCACGCGAGAAGTCGTGAAATACATGAAAAAGACCGGCGGAAAGATTTTAAATGTCGCTTCGACGGCGGGTTCTAGTTCGCGCCCCGGTTGGCTCGCTTATGCTTCTTCTAAAGCGGCGATCATTAGTATGTCACAAACGTTGTCAGACGAGTTAATGGAGTACGGGATCAAAGTGTACTGTGTGTCTCCGGGAAGATGTGCGACAGAATTGCGCAGAACGCTCGCGCCTGACGAAGATCAATCGAAAATTATGCAGCCCGAGCACGTCGCCGAAGTCGTGAACAGCTTAATTTCCGAGTACGGCATGTGCTTAGACGGGCAAAACGTCGTCATTCGACAGCAGCCTCTCTTACAGACCGTCCATGCCACGGACGTTTCCGAAGTAGAAGAGTCCGGGCTAAAAACAAAAGAATCGGTTGTCGGTTAAGCGAGCGAAATGAATCGCGAGGGATTAATCCTACGTGAACGGGGGGATTGATCCCCTTCTTTGTAAAAAAATAAAAAAACTGTCCATGAAACATCCCGCTTCATCGTGTGGTGCGGGTGTTTTTACTATTAGCCGGACTGTTAGTCCCGATGACCGTCTCCTGTTCTGCCGTCCTCGCATTGCGAAACGCGGGAAGATACTATAAGATAAATCCGTCAGCGAAGATGTTCCCCGTATCGTGAGAAGTGGGGGTAACAGTGGGGTGAACATGGACGGTATGGAAAAAGACGTCACAGGCAAAATACAAAGTGAAAAGACAGGCCGTACGCCAAGTAAGATGATGGGGAGGGCACAGACAGGCGCGATGCAGAGCGAAGTCACTGACCCGATGCAAAAGGTTATTGACGTTTGTCTGCTCGCGGGGCGCATCATGATGCAAAGCGGCGCGGAAACGTATCGGGTGGAGGATACGATGACGCGGATGGCGGCGTCTTGTGGCATAAAAAATGCCCAAACCTTTGTCATACCGACCGGCATTATCTTGTCGATCGAAGGTTTAAACAATCCGACGCATCTCGCAAGAATAAACGAGCGCTCTACAGATCTGGAAAAAGTGGCACGGGTGAATCACATCTCGCGAAAGATGGCGGGCGGTGAGTTGTCGGTCGAAGAAGCGTATCAGGCGTTAACGGAACTACATACCGCAAATTTATCCTTCCCTATTTGGCTGCAAATAACAGCTGCTGCACTCGCGAGCGGCTGCTTTTTAATCATGTTTAAAGGGGTGTGGAGCGATTTCTTTTCCGCTGTATGCGTCGGCGGGATCGGTTTTTCTACTTTATTGATCATTCACCACTTTACAAAGGTGAAGTTTTTTGCCGAGTTTATCGCTTCGCTCGTGATCGGCATCGTCTCGGTATCGCTCGTCTCATACGGCGTTGGCGAACAACTCGATAAAATAATCATCGGTTCCGTGATGCCGCTCGTGCCGGGGCTTTTAATCACGAATGCGGTGCGCGATTTAATGGCGGGGCATTTTGTGTCCGGACTGTCGAAAGGTGCTGAGGCGTTTTTCACAGCTTTTGCGATCGGCGCGGGAGTGGCGGTTATTTTTTCTTTTCATGCGGTGTAGGAGGATGTATGAATGGGCGAATTACTCCATGTACTTATACAATTTATGTTAAGTTTTATTGCCTCGATGGGATTCGGGATTATATTCAATGCACCGCGCAAATCGTTACTCCAGTGTGGGGTTGTCGGCAGCGTTGGCTGGGTTCCGTACATCTTACTCGTCGATGCGGGAGTCGACGCCGTGCAAGCCTCTTTCGTCGGCGCCTTTGCCGTCGCTTTAATCGGGCACGTAATGGCTAAAACATATAGAACCCCCGTGATTATTTTCAGTGTCGCCGGCATTATTCCACTCGTTCCCGGGGGCTTGTCCTACGATACGATGCGCCATGCGGCGAGCAATGAATACTTGGCGGCGATCCCTTTGGCGGCCAAAGCATTCATGATTTCCGGCGCTATTGCGATGGGGCTCGTTTTTGCCGAAGTATTCGTGCAGTTGGTGCTTAAGAGTAAAGAAGCGTTAAAGCGGCGTGTTTAGGTTAGCAGTATGGACAACTTTGCAATCAGCAATACCAATCAGCAAAATCAGCAACACCCATTAGCAATACCCATTAGCACCCATCAGCGATCTCGATGAGGCTTTTTTTTCTACCCTTCGATTCGAACTGGTGTTCGCTGACCGACTTTGACAGGTAGGGGGTGTTAACATGTGTACATCAACGTGACGCGACCAAGCGACTGACTGGAGGTTGGGATGATGCAACATTTACTTTTTAAACTGCAATCGTTTGAAAGCTATTACCCAGATAAAAGCGAGATTCGTTTATCCGAGGCGCGAGACCTAATCGAGCAAATGATCGGTGTAAAAGTTGACGCGGCGTATGTAATATCTTTTTTACGGGAAAAGGGATATATGCATATTGCCGAGGATCAGCCGAAAAGTGGCGAGTTACGCTTAAATGATATTCATACGACGCGAAACAGTTCAGAAGAATCCCCGAGTGCAATGGAAGAAACAGAAGCTTCCGCTTCAAAGGTCTACGACGCGTTCGATTTAGAGTTAGATGACATCCTTGCGCTCGACTGGCAGCCCCAGCGTGTGTCCAAAGTGAGGGGTGCTAGCCATACAAATGAAGCAAGTATCGAGGCAAGTATCGAACCAAATATCGAAGCAGGTGTTCACAAAAGCTGCGACGTCGCTGTAAGCGGTGCCCACAAAGGTCGCGAAACTGTCGCCATTCGAGAGGGGGGCGTCGCCAGTAGGAACGAAGCCGTCGAAGGGGCTCATCATTCAAAAAAGAACAGCATGGACGAATATGCGACCAACGACATGCTCCTACGCGCCTACCTCCTTCATGGGGAAGAAGACGCCTTAGAGGCACTCATTCGAAATAACGAGCGGCTCGTGTATAAATATGCCATCAGATATAAGAACTACATGTCGCACAGTTTAGCGATCGACGACCTCGTTTCCGAAGGGAAGATCGGGTTAATGCAAGCGATCGAGCGGTTCGACCTGTCTAAGGGTAGGGAGTTTTCTACATATGCCGTTTGGTGGATCCGCCAGCGCATGACCCGAGCAATCTTTGATACTGGCACCCTCGTTCGCATTCCTGTGCACATGTGTGAAACGGTACGAAAGATCAAACGGGCGGAACAGTCGTACTTAATCAAGCAGCAGGAGCCGAATATAGCGGCCATTTGCGAGGAACTAGACATCTCCCCGGACACATATGAACGTGCCAAACTCATTGACCACCGCTTTTTGACAATGCCCTCCCTCGAACAAGACGTTTCCGACGGGGATGGAGACAGTCAACTCGGGCAGTTTGTGTCGGCAGATACGCACGCGCTCGTCGGCGATTATGGGGATGCGTACGCGAATCCATCGTTACAAATCGAGAGGGGCGACGTTCGCGAGCGCTTGCAGCAAGCGCTAACGAGTTACTTAAAACCACGAGAACGCGATGTGTTGTTAGAACGGTTTGGATTTCACGACGATCAGCCAAAAACGCTTGAGCAGATCGGGCAATTGCACGGCTTGACGCGAGAGCGCATCCGTCAAATCGAAGCGAAAGCGCTGCATCGATTACGTAAGCTTATCGGGCGCAAAAACGAACGAAACGACTGGCTTTGGCCAGAAGTCTCTTACGGGGTGTGATAGGGGTGGATCTGAAAATGAACATGAACGCATGCGTTAAAATGAACGAAATGCTTGAACAGCATTTACGGTTGTTAACAGAAAAAGGAATCGGAATGGATACGGGAGCGGTGGCTGGTACACCGTGCGGAGCGGAAGATGCCTCACAAACATGGGCCACCACAACGGCTACCTCGATCGAAAAACCACTGCTTCTCGTTTTCAAAGGCTTTCCCGCTGCATTTCTTAAACAATTGCCGTACGATAAGTTACTATCGCTACCATTAACGATCGACATCGTGGAACTAGATCGAGCCAAAGCGGCCATGTTGCTGGAAGTGATCGGGAAACTCACTCAGTTGCCGCAAGGTCAGCCGATTTGGTGTACGCTGGAAGAATATACGATGGTAGGACACGGCGTGTTGTCGCTTTATTTTCGGAGTGTCGTCTTTGAAAACAACCTTTACTACCGAACCTATCCGTGTCTATACCGCATTCCTAAGCGGGAGTGGTTGCTCACGAAGTATTTTAGCGAAGACGGCGGTATAACGCCAGATGACGATGACCATCGTTCGTCGGATAAAGAGCATGACGACTATTTATCGATTTTCCACAACTATTACGGTGAATTGCGGCGAATCGGGGGAAAAGATTACGTCGTGTACGCGGAGACCGAAGAAGCAATCGGTTTTTTTCCCGAGGAACCTACGACTGTCGAGAAACGGAAATTGCGTTCAGATGAAACGGCAACGTTGGAGTTGTCGGAAGAAGAAGAGGCGTTTTTGCTATTGACGCAGCAACTGCTCGTGGAGGGCGATGGCGACTCGTCGACGGCAAACACCCCTATGGACAACACGATTCACCACGAACCGCCCGTACAATCTTCCGCCACGTCGACCGCGCGATTAGCGACATCGCAGACCTCGCGTCTAACGACATGGCAGACCGCGCAGCCAACGACATGGCAGACCGCGCGATTGCCGCAAGACATCCTCATCTCCTTCACCGGCGACTTGGACGTAGACCCTTTGCACTATGTGGGTCGCATCGCCATTATGCAGATGTTGTTTCCTAAGCACCGTTTTACACTCGTGACGAAAACGACGGAGGCAAGAGCGATCGCAAACGAACCGGCGTATCGCGACATTTTGCAAAAATATTGGGGGTACGACAGCTTTCGCGACTTGCGCATGTACAAAGACATTCATGATACGGCGAGGAAGGAAACGGTCGTCATCCCGCAAAGTCACATTATCGACGACCTCGTGCAGCAGGCAGAACAAGCGCAAAAAGGTGAAGCGTATAAAGACATTTTTGTTACGTCACCGACGGGTGCGGGGAAATCGGTCATGTTCCAAGTGCCAGCCATCTATTTAGCGCAAACGTACGGGCTGATGACGATCGTCATATCCCCGCTCATCGGTTTGATGACGGATCAAGTGCAAGGCCTTATCTCGCGTAACGTGGAACTGTCGGCGACGATTAACTCGGAAATTACGCCCGCGGAAAAGATGGACATTCGGGAAAAAATTAAAGAGGGTCAAATCTCGATTTTGTACATATCGCCGGAGACGTTGCTCAGTCGCTCTGACATCACAATGTTAATCGGCGAGCGCCAAATCGGGCTGTTCGTCATCGACGAGGCTCACATCGTGACGACGTGGGGCAAAGCGTTCCGTTCCGACTACTGGTACTTAGGAAACTACTTGCAGCGCCTGCGGCGAGAACGACAGTTTCCGATCGCCACGTTTACCGCAACGGCGATTTACGGCGGCATGGAAGACATGTACGCTGAGACGCGGGACAGCTTGAATTTGATCAATCCGATCAGTTACTTCGGTTACGTCAAACGGGATGACATCGAAGTGAAAATTAAGCAGAATGAGCAGCAGCGGCAATACAACGAATATCTTAACGATAAGTTTAAAATACTGACATATCGGTTGGAGGCGTTTGTCAAGCAGGGGCAAAAAACGCTCGTCTATTTTCCGACGGTCAAGTTAATCCACATGTTTAAGTCATTTGCAGAAATGTACGGGGGCGCACAGCTGTTGGAGCAGTTAACGGCTTACTTCGGTCGGCAAAACAAAGAGGTGAAAAATGCCAGTTACTTAAAGTTCAAAAACGGTGAGGCGCTCGTCATGCTGGCGACGAAAGCGTTCGGGATGGGGATCGACATTCCAGACATCGTCAACGTGTACCATTTTGCACCTACGGGCAACGTGTGTGATTATGTACAAGAAATCGGGCGTGCAGCGCGGGCTTTGCCACAAGGGTATGCGTACTTTGACTTTTTGCCTAAAGATTTCGTTCACGTTAACCGGCTCCACGGCATCTCGACGATTCGAAAGCACCAGCTCATTCAAGTGATGCAAAAAGTGTTGCACATCATGAACCGCGATGAGAAAGCACTCCGCCACCGCAACTTATTGATTAATGCGGAGGAATTTCGCTACATTTTTCAACAAGGTGCCGCCCTAGAAGGAAGCGACGACGTCGACAATAAATTGAAGACCGCCTTACTCATTATTGAAAAAGACTTTAAGGCGAAGCTCGGCTACTCACCGCTCATCGCGCGGCCGCGCAACGTTTTTGCTAAAGAGTATGTGATGATTCGCCGCGGCGAAGAAGAGAAAATCTTAGCGCGCCATGGCAAGTATTTTAGCGAGAAACATGTCTTTCCTGCGGGGCAGGGCGTGTTTGGCAATGTGTATTCATTTAATATGAAACGACTGTGGGAGGCGAACTATCGTCATTTATCTTATCCTCAATTTAAGTACAAATTTCACCAAAAGGATGAGGCGTTAGAACTAGACTTCCTCGAGGCGCTATTACCAGTGCTACAAATCGAAACGACCTTACAGACGCCGAACATCGGTCGTTTTATGAACGAACTCGGACAGTACGTGGACAAAATCGCCGACTTGTTCGGATCTTATGCGAAGAGCGGAAAGTTTTTTCGCGCGCAGGACATTGCGCGTGGTCTGCGTCGCGCATTTGGACGGGACAAATACTTTTGCGATAACTTAGCGACGGTTCTGTTGCACAGTGTGGAAAACTATGAACGGCTGCGTTGGAGGAACGTGAATTTCGCGCACAAAATCCTCAAGTATAACGACCAGTCGGATTCGTACAGCCTGCAGGGGAGCAGTTACGGCGATTTTCTCGATTGGCTCCAAAATGACGCGCGGCACCTGTTTTCCGCAGCCAATGTTACGCGCGTGAACGAGCAGGTAAGCGAACTTTACTTACCGAAGACGAGCCGCACGCACATCGAGCAAAGGTTCATCTTGCTAGGGTTGCTCGAAGCGATGGGACTGCTCGTCTACCGCGCCAACGGTGGCGACCACCCAGAAATATCGCTGCGCATTAACTCGCGCTTTCAATTGAAACGGTGTGTGGACAACCCGGAGAAGTATAGCAACTACATTTTACAAAACGTGTACGACCGTCACAAGCTGTCCGTGGCCATGTTGACGTATTTGTTTGAAAACAAAGTACCGAACGAGCAATTTTGGGAGCTGATTGAGGATTATTTCTTAGGGAAGATTCCGGCCGTCGTAGAGGCGGCGGTATACTAATATATGGTGACGAAATGTACAGAAATCCATTTGCTCGTAGATCGTAGAGGTGACGTAAAAGTAATGACCGGAGAACATAAAGAACATAAGATAAAAGTTGTCATTGCCCCCGATTCGTTCAAAGGTTCATTATCAGCCCGTTCAGTCGGAGAAGCAGCGGCAACTGGTGTGAAGCGGGCCATCCCAAACGCGGAAACGGTCGTCATCCCGATGGCCGACGGTGGTGAAGGCTCTCTCGACTCCTTGGACCGAATCGTCGAGCAGGAAATTGCGCTGACCGTTAGGGGGCCGGCAGGTGACCCTGTGCACACCAGCTATGCCGTCATCGATTACGAGGGAACACCGACCGCGTTTATCGAGTGCGCGCGCAGTACCGGGCTCACATTGATCGACGACGACGCGCGTGATCCGTTCGCGTTAACGTCTTACGGCCTCGGGGAGCAAATTAGGCACGCCGCCGAGCGGGGTTACAAACATATCGTCGTCTTCCTCGGAGGGAGTGCGACAACCGACGGTGGAACCGGCCTGTTGCAAGCGCTCGGCTATCGGCTGTTTGATACAGACGACAGGCTGTTAGGGATCGAGGCAAATCCGCTCGGAAAAATTGCCCGTATCGACGATCGCGACAAGCTCTCCGCGTTGGACGACTGCCGCCTGACAATCGCAGTCGATGTGACGAATCCCTTTTACGGGCCGGAAGGCGCAGCTTTAGTGTATGGCCCGCAAAAAGGTGCCTCCCCTCGGCAGGTCGCTCAGTTAGATCACGGTTTGCAGCAGTTGGCTGGGCTCATCGCTGACACGTACGGCATCGACTTGCAAGGCATTTCTGGTGCGGGAGCTGCAGGTGGTTTAGGTGGTGTACTCGCCGCTCTGTTTCGCGCAAAGACGCAGCCCGGATTCGACATTGTGTCTGAAGTGAATGGGCTACAGAGTGAGATCGATGCCGCCGATTGGGTGCTAACGGGTGAAGGCAAAATCGACCGTCAATCGACGTACGGGAAGGTTCCGGTGCGCGTGGCGCAAATGGCGAAGCGAGGAAAGCAAGGAAAGCAAGGAAAGCAGGGGATGCAGGGAAAGCAGGACAGACCGGTTATTGCGATAGCGGGTACGGTAGGGGACGGGATCGACGAGCTGTACGAGTGGATCGACGGCGTATTTTCCATTCAGAGAAGGCCACTTACACTTGCGGAGGCGCTAGAGGCTGAAACGGCACGTCGGCAAATTGAAGATACGGTTGAACAACTTGCACGCATCATTTCATTTAACACTTGTCACCGGTAGTAAATCTTACATGTGCCGGATGCCGTACACGATTGAAACAAGCAAAAACCCACCACGTAGGTAATAGCTACTGGTGGGTTTGCGATGTCTAATGGCTATAAGACACCCTCCGTTTTGCAAAAGGGCTTAGGTCAAAAAACTTCTGTTGTAACGCCAAATCATCCTCAATTCACATAGCAGTATCGGCGTTCCCAGTGTTTTCGGCAGAAGCTTCGTTTGCTTTCTTGGCCGCGATGTATGACCTATAAAGCCATTCGGAACCGCGATATGCAAACACCCATAAGACGATCTGTGAAACGACCAGAATTGCCGCGGAATAAGGAACATCGTTGATGATCAGTATAACTGCGACAACGCCAAAGCCGATCGCGAGCATGATAAAGACGACAAAAAGGATGAGTGACATAACGAAGCGAACAGTTTTATTTCCGCTACCGATCCGTGCCATTTTACGTGTATCCCTCCCATTTGAATGATTATTGTGCGATAACAAAACGTATGCTTAAAGCGATTGCAGCGTCGTTAGAACAAACAATTCCGAAGCGCGATCAATCACATCGTAAATAAAATAACGCAACATCGTCGACCAAAAAACATCATCGACGACTTAATGACACTGTTTCGATGCACTTTCGACGGCTGATTCGTAGCCCTTAGATGACCAGCGGATCATCCGCCTAACATTACTATCATATCACTTGGAAGCATATTTTTTCGACAAAAATGTAGCGATTGTATAGCAATCTCATGAACATCTGCATTGAAATAGCATGGATATCGCATGGTTACAATAGTAGGAGACAACGAAATGTCGAAGATCGTGTAACACCGCAGCAAATTAGCATAGGAACATACATTCGCAAATTTTAATAGATAACCGCTACTAATCGTGTTATACTGTATTTACGGACAATAGACGGTGGAAAAAGACCACGGTGCGACTTCCCTTTAAAGGGGGTTGATCGATGGTCACGCTAGAGACGCTTTCTATCATTTTGAAAATCGTCGCAGCATCGTTTACTGTATTTTTTGGTATACGCAAGCTGTACCGTTTTTTCAGGCGTAGACAGCGTAAAAAGCGAAAACCCACCACGTAAGGTTGACCGCCTTTGATGGGTCATCGCTTTTTACTTAAGCACCTTGCGCGCCGTGGGCATCCACAGCTTGCGTCCGGGAGCCTTTGCCGTAGCAGCGGCAGAGGCTCTTTATAGTGTATGCAACGCTTTCTTCCTATATACTTATTTTAGCATTAGTGCAGGAAGATTTCAACAATGTAATGCCTGAAAAGAACAACCAGAAAGAGTATGATAACGAATATCTGTTTACTGACAGGATTGGGCATATTGACCTGATACGATAATAGTAAGTCCTCGGAGCGAACGAGTGGGCAAAAAACTTCACTTTAATGAGGAGGAGCGTGTGCAATGACCAGGGTAGCTTTAATCGACCATTTTTAAATCGAACGTTCGTTTGCTGACCGATATTGACACTAGCGTCTGCTACAATCGTATTAGGGAAGCAACAGGCGAAACTGTACGCCCACTGCCTCGAAAAAATGTACGGGCAGCGCCCCATCATTTTTTATACGAACGGGTTTACGACACACGTGTGGGACGATCTCGCCTATCCGGCGCGCCAAGTGTCCGGCTTTTTCACGAAAGAGGAGTTGGCGCTGCTCATCGACCGCCGCCACATGCAGCGCCCGTTGAACGAAGTACACATCGACGAGGCGATTACGAACCGCTACTATCATTGACCAAGTGTTGGAGCTCGTCATATTGTCAACCTCGTTTTTTTTAAAAAAGTGCGCTCCAAGGCGAAGTTTTGGCAAATGATCGGGCGGGGGACGCGGCTCTGCCCCGACCTGCACGGCATCGGCCAAGATAAAGAGGGCTTTCTCATCTTTGACTTCTGCGGTAACTTTGAGTTTTTCCGCGCCAACCAGAAAGGGACGGAAGGACAGATCGTGCCGAGCTTGACCGAAAAAATTTTTAACGTCAAAGTAGACATCATCCGCGAGCTGCAAGCGACGCACTACCAGACTGACACTTACAGCCGCCACCGCGAGGCACTCGTCGAAGATGTCGTGGCAAGCGTCGCGGCGCTCAACGACGCACAGTTCCGCGTACGGCAACAAATCGCCCACGTGCACACGTACAAAAACGAAGCGGCGTGGAGGTCTCTCGAGTCCCTCGTCGTCAACACGATTAAAACGCACCTTGCGCCGCTCATCGCCCCGTTCCCTGGCGACGAACTCGCCAAGCGCTTCGATTACTTAATGTACACGATCGAACTGGCCAAATTGCAACAAAACAACGCCACGCGCCCAATCAAGAGCGTCGTGCAAACGGCGGAAAAACTAGCGCAAAAAGGTACCATTCCGCAAGTCGTCGCCCAGCGTGCGACGATCGAACAAGTGCTGACGAGTGAGTTTTGGGAAGAGGCCGACCTACTTGAACTGGAGGCGGTTCGCGAAGCGTTGCGCGACTTGGTGAAGTTTCTCGAACAGGAAACGCAACGACACTCGTGCGGCAAATCGTCGGCCTCGATCCCAAGGCGGCGAACGAAGCATTTTCTGTATTCCTCACGGACGAGCGGTTGAACCAAAACCAAACGAAATTCGTCAAGCTCATCGTCGACTACGTCATCAAGAACGGGATCATGGACAAACGGGTGCTGCAAGAAGAGCCATTCCGCACCGTCGGCAGCATTGTCGACTTGTTCCAAGACAATATGGACGCCGCAAAGGAGCTTATCGGGATTATTGAGGGGATTAACCGCAACTGTGAGGTGGTGACGGGGGCGTAGCTGTTTCGTCGTGAGAAGGGCGTGTTGGGAAGTACCGATTAGTGGAGGCATCTAGGGGTAACTGCTAGTGAAGGCACTGTATGAGTAAGAAATCTTGTAAACGGGACTGCCGCTAGAAGGGGAGTTGTCGGCTGCCCTTCTAGCGGGTCATTGGTCGTTGATCGCTCGGCTACTTATTATCCTGTTTGACATGGGATGAATGTTTTGTTGCTGGAGGTGTCATGTCATCGGCGAATGGAGTTACTTGCGTGCCATGCCCTGGGGGTGTCCTATCGCCAGCAAACACAGTTATGGGCATAACTAAGAGGGCGATTACAACGACCGACGAAATTAACCTTTTCACAACATTCCCTCCCTGCGAATTAACGCTTCTACCTGATACATATGTTCGGCTTCCTTATGAAATGCTTCTTTGTTGCCTGCTCGTTCGTAGTAGTTCGCTAAAACGAAGTGAAAGTCCTTCATTTTATTGAACAACTTACTTTTTTCCGCTAGTTGCAATCCCTCTTCGCACAACGACAACACTTCAGGAGAATTTTGCTCCAAAGCAATCTCCTGTTTTCTTCAACATTTGTCCTAACAGTTCGTCCGTCAAACCGAGTTGTTCCCGGATGTAGGCGACCTTACTATAACGACACACAAAAAAAAGACTAGAAAATTTTTCTATCAGCAGCAGGAATTAGCGATTTAATGTCGAATGCTCCTAGTAACAATATTTTCTGTCAATCGAATGGGGGTCATTGAATATGGAGCTCGATCCAATCACGTTAGGTTCACTGATCCGCAAACGTCGCAAAGACATGGGGTTCACTCTGAACGACCTGGCCAACGACAACGTCTCCGTCCCGACGATCAGCAACATCGAGCGCGGCATCACGGGCAATCTCGCCAGTGAGTAAGAAAATCTTAACGCCCTGGGAATAGAGGGCTTATGGGGCACTAGGGTATGCATTTGCATTAATTCGTGCAACGCTTGTGACCAAATATATTTGGCTTAAAAACGAAGATAAGCTAGCCAACGATCAAAAGAAAACACTCGAGCGATTGAAAGGTGGTAAGGCGAGAGCAGGAGTAAAGTGACTTTCTTGACGGCTGCTTTCGCCTATGAGAACCTTTTAAGCGCAAAAAGAACCCATGGTTTACCCATGAGAAAGAGCGAAGAGCCTCTAACTTTTACCTCACGCCGCATATACTCCCCAATATTTTCTTAAGCACCGGACAGTCATTAACCAGCTATTACGAGCTTAAATGCTCCCCTATCTAATGACCATCGATTGTAATCCAACATAATAACAAAATTAGAAAAATCCAATTGCAAAGAGGCGAAAAATAGGCTATAATCTCAGTAATTAATGTAAGTGTTTTCTTATGGGGCAGAGCATAGAGTATAGAGCATCTAGCGGAACTTATTCAATTGTCATTAATAGTCGCTGCAGAAAGAGGGGGTAAAGATGACAGAAATTACGTCGAATCTAAGGACCTTGCAACACTTTACAATGAAAATGGAAGTCGGTAATCGCTCGATGGCTCATGACGCCGAGAGTGAACCATTAGCGCCGTCGCCAAATACAAACGTCACCGCTAACGCGCGTATGATCGAGGCGTACAGTGATTATGTCACGCTTGCCGGCGATTTTTACTCGTGCATGGCGGCAGACATTAACCGTTTAAAGTCAATCGGGGACTCTTTTACGGAAGAAGACCAGCGGGCGAGCCAGTCTTTTCAGCGCCATCCGTTGTCGGTGGAATAAATCTGTCGGTCGCACAGCGTAAACCTGTTCGTCGTGTAAAACCATCTGCAGAACAACCGCGTTCGTGGGAAAACGAGTGATCGTTTTGTGGTGTCGTTATAAGGTGGGGAGTGCAAAAGTATGTTGCACCCGAGATCTAGTGAGAAGGAGGACAAATGCGATGGAAGAAGAGGAGCGACTCAAACAAATGGCGATCCTTTCGGGGAGGATCGCCGAAGCCGAGGAAGATTTGCGAAAGAACGCAAGGAAAATTGAACAGAATGAACAGACGATAGGCGAAGTTGAACAGTCTATGCAGCAGGGGAAGTGGCTCTTGGAAGCGATGCAAACAGGATGGTCCGGCGAGCGGGCGCATCAGTTCTACAATCAATCGTCAGCCGGACTGTTCGAAGCCAAACGGCACATAGAACACGCTCTGTACGAAGAACAGGAAGCGCTGCAAACGCAAAGGAAGCAGTTAAGGGTGAAACAAGACCAGTTGCAACGCACATACGCGCAACTGAAAACGAGGGGGCATGAGTCGTGGGATTAAAAATACATATGCCTGAAGTGCATCAACAGATCCAAACGATCAATGGCGTGTTATCGATGAAAAATACATTTGCTCATAACATCCTAGCTGCGTTGGAGTCATTCGTCGAGGATACAGAGTTAAAAGGCAGCGCCTATCAGTCAGCAAAAGATTATTTTAACGCGACGTATGTTGCCTTAACAAAAGGGATGATTCGAGTACACGAAGAAATGATCGCCGGCAATGAGCGCTTCATCCAGCAGTTTACGAGCGAGGTAGACTCCTCGCCAAGTGCCATCATCGACGAAGACCAATTAAGACGACAAATTGACGAGCTAAATAATTGGAAGAGAAAATTAATGGATAAATTGAACGGTAACTTTGAGAATCTCATCAACGATAAGCTTAACATTGAACAGTTGGCACAAACGATTGCCGCTCTGCGCCAATTTAACTGCAGTAGCGCAGATATATACGACTCAGCAAAATTTTTAATGGAACAGATTCAAGCGGGTTTAAGGGCGGTCAATTATTACAGCACTTGGGATGCGAAAACGAATCGTTATACCCATCAGCTAAAGGACCTATCGTGGAGCCGTATATTGCAGAAGGACTGGGATTTCTCTCGGAAAACAGAACGAGAACGATTTATTGACCAGATGAAGGAACAATACGGTTTTTCCGACGACGAAATAGAGATTATGGAGAAACTACGGAAGAAATTAAAGAAAAGATACCCGAAGCTCTCGTCAAAACAGCTTGACTGGTATTTCTCGCGACTGTTGGGAGGGTTTGTTTATGGCGATTCCGAAGGAGAAAGCATTTGGAAAGACTTAGGGAATAAAATTGCTTGGGAGTCGACGGCAGGAAACCCATATGTCGATGTAGAATACCTCACACTGGATGGGCAACTTGTTCGCTTAACGGAAGAATTCTACTTTACTAAGGTATTAGGTATATCGGAAGAAGAGTATAGATTGTTGAGGTACAAGGTACGGATTCAGAACTTCATAGTCGGCAGACCAAACGTTTTTAGTTGGGAGGTGATAGTTGATGACGGTTACTCATATTTATATAAAAGTAAATTTGAGGAAGCGACGGGTCGCAAGTTAAGTATGGAAGAGTTCAAGAAAAAATGGGAAGAGCAGTATGATGCAATGAAACATTGCGGTGATTTTGCTCACCAAATGATCATCGTTGCGACATTAACATATGAAAATCCCCTACCTTCCTTGGCAGATATTGTTACCTTGGGGGAAACCGATGATAATGCGGGTTGGTTAGGCGATGCCACTAATGATAAAGATGGCCCACTTAGCATGGGGCCGGACGATTACAAAGCGGATTTAGACGCGGTGAACATTCACCACTTGATGGAGACTAAGGAAATATCTTACATCAAGGCCAGTAATCAATATTACCGTGACCTCGATGCGAAATATACGCGGGCTGAAATGTTCCGGAAGATCAAGAGCTTGAAAGAAGTTAAAAAGGCTATTTTGGCAAAGTTGAAGGTTGATACGATGGAAGAGGTTCGTAAAATAGCACCCGACACGTATAACTTTTACCGGAGCTTGGAGGACGGGAACAATGAAATGGGTGATTACCGATGAGCATGCGGTGGAAGATTGCACTTATCTTGCTTGTATTGTTGGCTGCACTGTATCTTTATAAGACGAGTCAAATCAAGAACGCATTTGATGAGATGTATTACGATAAAGTGCCGTCGTTTTTTGGCGGTTATAGTCCAGCCAGTTTTAAAGGGACGAGAATATTGGGACCTTTAAGCGACGGCGTACGTTTCATGGCGGAGGATAGTATTTATGAAAGCGTCAATAGTGATTATTTAAAGTCAAATGAAGTATATAATCTTTATTTCTACAAAGATGAAGCAAGAATAGTTCTCAGTTTTAATAAATTTATTGCAGCAAAGACGAATGTGAGGGTTAAGTATGAATATGGTGTAAATGAACGTAAAATAAGTGAATATCCGATTATAGTTATTACTGAGGGCTCTAATGGAAGAAGCAAAGTCATTCGCGGTCATACAGATGTTACAGAGTTCCTTAAGAAGCGAGGCATCACCGAGCGTACAATAGAGGAATATCGGCATTACATGCTGTACGATACGCTGTTAGCCAATTGGTTTAAGGAAAACAAAGGCAAATCGAAATTTGACCTTAACAATATAGGGGAGTTAACAATTGTTAAGGAATGATTTTGACTCTCTTATAAGGCTACGATTTATGTGATCCGGAACGACGGCATGGTTGACCAGTCCAGTAGACCATGAACAATCACCTTCATAATTCCAAGCGATTCAAATCACAGCTACATTCCAATTTGTGCTAGGTAGGGGAAAATGGCAGGAGCAGTATGACTCAATGAAAGATTGCGGTGATTTTGCTCACCAAATGATCATCGTTGCGACATTAACACATGAAAATCCTCTGCCTTCTTTGGCAGATATTGTTACCCTAGGAGAAACAGATGACAACGCTGGTTGGTTAGGCGATGCCACTAATGATAAAGATGGCCCACTCAGCATGGGGCCGGACGATTACAAAGCGGATTTAGACGCGGTGAACATTCACCACTTGATGGAAACGAAGGAAATATCTTACATTGAGGCCAGTAATCAATATTATCGTGACCTCGATGTGAAGTATACGCGGGCTGAAATGTTTCGGAAGATCAAAAGCTTGGAAGAAGTTAAGAAGGCTATTTTGACAAAATTGAAGGTTGATACGATGGAAGAGGTCCGTAAAATAGCACCCGACACGTATAACTTTTACCGGAGCTTGGAGGACGGAAACAATGAAATGGGTGATTACCGATGAGCATGCGGTGGAAGGTTGCACTTATCTTGCTTGTATTGGTGGCTGCGCTATATCTTTATAAGACGAGTCAAATCAAGAACGCGTTTGATGAGATGTATTACGATAAAGTGCCGTCGTTTTTTGGCGGTTATAGTCCAGCGAGTTTTAAAGGGACGAGAATATTGGAACCCTTGGATAATATGGCTAGATATATAGCAGAAGACCATATTTCTGAAGGGTACAATAGTAGTTACTTGAAGGAAAACGAAGTATACAATATATATTTTTATCGTGGGACAAAAAAAATAGTCCTTAGCTTAAATAAGTTAATTGATGAGAGAACAAATTTAAGGGTAAAGTGCGAATATAATGTAAAGAACCGAGAGATGAGCCAACTTCCCGTTACAGTTATTACAGAAAATTCGAATGGTGAAAGCATAGTTATTGAAGGTCACACTCGTGTTATAGACTTTCTTAAAAAGCATGGCATCACCGAGCGTACAATAGAAGAATATCGGCATTACATGCTGTACGATACGCTGTTAGCCAATTGGTTTAAGGAAAACAAAGGCAAATCGAAATTTGACCTTAACAATATAGGGGAGCTAACAATTGTTAAGGATTGATTATTAAGGCGATAGCAATTTATGTGATCTGAAACGATGGTTCCATTCAAGCGTTTTAGATTGCAGCTATATCCTAAATTGTGCCAAGTTATAGGAAAACGGAAAGAGCAGTATGACGCAATGAAAGATTGCGGTGATTTTGCTCACCAAATGATCATCGTTGCGACATTAACATATGAAAATCCCCTACCTTCCTTGGCAGATATTGTTACCTTGGGGGAAACCGATGATAATGCGGGTTGGTTAGGCGATGCCACTAATGATGAGGCCAGTAATCAATATTACCGTGACCTCGATGCGAAATATACGCGGGCTAAGATGTTTCGGAAGATCAAAAGCTTGGAAGAAGTTAAGAAGGCTATTTTGACAAAGTTGAAGGTTGATACGATGGAAGAAGTCCGTAAAATAGCACCCGACACGTATAACTTTTACCGGAGCTTAAAGGATGGGAAAAATGAAATGGGTGATTACCGATGAAAATGCGGTGGAAGATTGCACTTATCTTGGTTGTATTGGTGGCTGCGCTGTATCTTTATAAGACGAGTCAAATCAAGAACGCGTTTGATGAGATGTATTACGATAAAGTGCCGTCGCTTTTTGGCGGTTATAGTCCAGCGAGTTTTAAAGGGACGAGAATATTGGAAGCTATAGATGACATCGCTCGTTATATGTCAAAAGACTTTATTTCTGAGTTTTATAATAGTGGTTATCTGAGGGATGACGAAGATTTATATCTGTATTTTTATAGAAACAAGGAGGTATTACTGCTCAGTTTTAATAAAATGATCGATAGCAAAACTAGTATTCAAGTTAATTATGAGTATGTTGTAAATAGGAAAGAACTTAAGCAACTTCTGATCAAGATTTACACTGAAAATCCTAATGGAGACGATATTATCATAGAAAGGCCGTATGAAGTTACAAAATTCCTTAAGAAACACGGCATCACAAAGCGTACAATAGAGGAATATCGGCATTATATGTTGTAT
This sequence comes from Numidum massiliense, assembly GCF_001375555.1. Taxonomy (NCBI): domain Bacteria; kingdom Bacillati; phylum Bacillota; class Bacilli; order Caryophanales; family Bacillaceae; genus Numidum; species Numidum massiliense. Next base: position 192,889 of record NZ_CTDZ01000009.1, read on the forward strand.
GAGACGCTTCTGGCCAATTGGTTTAAGGAAAACAAAGGCAAATCGAAATTTGATCTTAACAATATAGGGGAGTTAACAATTGTAAAGCAGTGATTGTTAATAGAATAATAAATGTTAATATATTAATAGCGTTATTAGGGTTTATAATATCCAATATCTGACAATAATCCGCTAATTCCTGTCTCTGTTGATAAAAATAATTCCTGTTTCTATGGAAAAAAATTAAGTATTTTTTCGATTTATCAAAGAAGGTGTCTACCTACATGAAAACGCATGCTTGACAGCAAGTTCACATACAATCAAGTGTATACATTCGATCCAATTTAGCGAACCAGTCGAGCGATGAAGCCATGGAAAAAAAGAAGAAATCTAAAAAGAATGGAGGAATGCTGGATGCAACATCATTCCGTACAAATGTATAACTATCACACGTGGGCCAACCAACAGGTGCTTGCCCACTTGCGTGAACTTCCCGAAGACATTTTTCGACGGGAGATTCCTAGCGTTTTTCCTTCGATTTCCGAAGTGCTCGTTCATATGTACGTCGCCGATAAAATGTGGGTAGAGGCGTTGCGCAAGAAGCTGCCCTTTGACGACGTAGCAAAGCTAAGTGAACAGTTGAAGGACGAAATGGCAACGAAAAACCTAGAGGAAATGGATGCGATGTTTGGCCAGTCTTCCGAGGAGTGCCGAACATTTTTCGCACAACATTGCGACTTGGAGAAGACTTTTACGCTAGAACACCCAAACTGGGAAAAAAAACAACTTCGCATTGCCGATGTGGTTGATCACCTCGTCAATCACGGGACGTACCACCGGGGACATATTTCGGCGATGTTACGCCAAATGGGGCACAAAGGCGTGTCTACTGACTACGTGTTTTATTTGTTACGCTAATCGTCAAGAAAAACGTGTCTATACTTGAAAATGCATAAAACGCCGCCGTTTGATACGGTTTAACAAAATTGTATAGAATGCAACTATTTTTCTCAGAATGACCTTGAAATGAACATCTTGAAGTGATAGACTAAAAATCATTAACATAAGGTGATTATTTGTACATGTTGTATAAATAACACCTTTTTTTATTCTACATTGTGGAGGCGATGTCAACAATTTATGGATCAATTTGTCGAGAGTTTTACTAGGACGTTTATCGGTTTTGTGAAAGCGGCAGGCGTAACATTGCAATTGACGGTCGTGTCTCTATTGTTAGCTTCTGTCATCGGTCTCGCGTTTGCTTTTTTGAAACTGTCGAAGCGGCGTACGCTGCGGTTAATTGCGGACGGTTACATTGGCATCATTCGTGGGACACCGTTAATTGTGCAAATCATGTGGTTATATTTCGGAATTACCAAATTTGTCGTATTGTCTAAGTTTTGGGCGGGTGCTTTAGCACTAGCGATTCACAGTGGTGCTTACATTGCCGAAATATTCCGTGGATCGATCCAGTCGGTTGATAAAGGCCAAATGGAGGCGGCACGTTCGTTAGGAATGTCCAACACGTTGGCGATGAAGCGAATTATTTTACCCCAGGCGCTACGGCGCGCAATCCCTCCGCTCGGAAATCAGTTTATTATCGGTTTGAAAGATTCCTCTCTCGTCGCGTTTATTGGAGTGACGGAAATTTTCAACTTATCGATGAGTGAGGCTGCAGCTACGTTTCGACAACTAGAATTTTACACTATTGCTGGGTTGTACTATTTAGTACTGATCCTACTGTTTACGATGATCGTGAACAAAATTGAGAAGCGGCTCGACCAGGGGAGGAGGTGATTGGCGGGATGATTAAAATACGGGGGTTACAGAAAAAGTTTGGCGATGTATCGGTGTTGAAAGATGTTAGTTTGGATGTCGGGGAGCAGGAAGTTGTCGTTATTCTCGGTGCGAGCGGCTCGGGAAAGAGCACGTTACTTAGGTGTATGAACTGTTTGGAGATAAAAGATGCGGGACAATTATGGTTCGATGGGCATCGAATTGAACCTTACAGCACCAATATAAATCAGATTCGCGCCGACATTGGCATGGTCTTTCAACATTTCAACCTATTTCCCCATATGACCGTGTTAGAAAACGTGATTGAGGCACCTGTACACGTCAAGCGCGATAATAAGGCAGATGCAAAAGAACAGGCACTATTGCTACTAAATAAGGTAGGAATGGCCGATAAAATAGACGTTTATCCGGAAAAGTTGTCCGGGGGGCAAAAACAACGGGTGGCGATTGCCCGGGCGCTAGCGATGAATCCGCGTGTCATGTTGTTCGATGAGCCGACGTCAGCGCTCGATCCCGAGTTGGTCGGGGAAGTGTTGCAAGTGATGAAAGAGCTCGTGCAAGAGAGCATGACAATGGTTGTCGTCACACACGAGATCGGTTTTGCCCGCGAAGTGGCAGACCGAGTCGTATTTATGCACGACGGAGTCATTGCCGAGGAGGGGAAGCCGGATGAATTTTTCCGCAATCCGCAGCACCCGAAGGCAGAACAGTTTTTAAATAGTGTGTTATAAGAGGAGGAACGAATTTGCGCAAGTATTGGGGACTGGTTGTTATTTTGGCCGTGATGCTTTTGGCGGTCGCTTGTGCGACAGAGGAAAACGGTCAAGTAGACGGCGCTAATGGTGAAAAAAAGGGGGATGGTGAGGTATTTACGTTTGCCATGAGTGGGCTTTACCCCCCGTTTAACTACCAAGATAGTGGTAAGTTAACGGGCTTCGACGTCGAAGTTGGGATCGCCCTCGCAGAGAAAATGGGGATGAAGCCTGAACCCGTGTCCAACCCGTGGCAGACGATATTAGCAGCACTAGAATCGGGTAAGTTCGATGCGATTATCGGGAGTATGGCGATTACGAAACAAAGGGAAAAGAAGGTTGACTTTTCTGACCCGTACTACGAATCAGGGGCGCAAATCTTCGTATCGCATAAAAACTCTTCCATTAAAAAAGCGGATGATTTAAAGGGGAAAGAGATTGGTGTAGTCGTTTCGAGCAGTTTTGAGAAGGTGGCGAAGGAATACACTGATAAAGTTGTGACGTACGACAGCGATGTGACAGCACTGCAAGATTTACTCGTCGACGGTCGTCTCGATGCCGTTATTACCGACGAATTAGTCGGGAAACACGCCATTAATCATAACGGCTTGAAAGTGAAACCGGTCGGTGACCCTCTTTATACAGATAAAATGGCGATTGCCGTGCAAAAGGGAAATAAACAATTGCTAGAGAAAATTAACAAGGCGTTAAAAGAAATAATCGACGACGGCACCCATGCTAAAATTAGTGAAAAGTATTTCGGCGAAAATATATTGAATTGAGTACTTTAGGGGATTTTGAACATAGTAAACGAATAACGGGGAAACGGTGAACGCTCCCTGTTATTCGTGTACTACTGTTCGTTAAACAAATGGGTTGTAGAACCGATTTCCGTCGTGGAAGGTGACGATGAGCGATACGATTAAGACGGCGGCGACAAAGGTGAGGGCGACATAATCTTGTGTTTGAAATGGGCGGGCGGCATACCACGTCCGTTTGTTGTTTTTGCCGAAGCCGCGTAGCTCCATCACATTGCTAATCGTCTCGATACGTTCGAGGCTGGAAAAAATGAGCGGCAAGACGATCGCGGAGGCGTTTTTAATCCTCTTAAACAACTTTTCTTTGCGCGATAGGTCGATGCCGCGCGCCTGTTGTGCGAGTGAGATGTCGCGAAAGTCGCGCTGAATGTCCGGGATGTAACGTAAGGCGATCGCGACCGAGTAGGCGACGCGGTAACTGACGCCGATCCGGTTGAGCGAGGATGCGAACTCGCTCGGATTGGTCGTCAAGATGAACAGCAACGCCGTGGGGATGACGGTCAAATATTTAAGCGTCACGTTAAATTCGTAAAACAACTGTTCCGCTGTGACGACATAGTTGCCGGCAATCGGAAACAGCACGTGTTTCGTCCCGTAAATTTTCACCCCCTCTTGCGGAGAAAAGATGAAAATGGCAACATCGTTTATTATGAGAAATATAAGTATAAAATAAATAATGAACGATATTTCGCGCCATTTTACTTTCGATATTTTAAAAATGACGATACTCCCTACGAATAAAAAGAGGAGGACGCGCGTGTCGTATGTGAGCATGCCCGCCGCCGACCACATGAGAAAACAGAGCAGTTTCGTCGCCCCAGTTAAGTTGTGAATCGGCGACTGGCGCTCGATGTACGATAACATGTCTACTGCCACGTCGCACGCACCTCCTGATCGTACGCGATAAAATGTTGCACAAATTGCCGCGGATTGGCTAGATGAGCGCGTTCAGCTAACGTAAAAAGTGACGTTTCTTTTAGGTTAGCTCGTGCGATGAGTTCGCGGTCGGTTAGGATATTCGCCGCAGTGTCGTCGGCGAGTGTCGTTCCGTCCCCGATGACGATCGCCCGCGGGGTGTATTCGAGCATTAAGTGCATGTCGTGGGTAATCATGAGAATCGTCACCCCTTGACGGTTGAGCTGCGATAAAAACTCCATAATTTCCGTATAATGGCGAAAGTCTTGCCCCGCTGTCGGCTCGTCCAAAATGATCACTTCCGGATTTAACACTAAAATGGAGGCAATCGTGACGCGTTTTTTTTGTCCAAAACTTAGTGCCGCGATCGGCCAGTTGCGATACGGATACAAACCGCAAACTTTTAGCGCTTCTTCGACCCGCGGGCGTATGTCTGCCTCGGGAACACCGCGCACGACGAGGCCTAAGGCGACTTCATCGAAGATCATGTGTTTCGAGATCATTTGATTCGGGTTTTGCATTACCATGCCGATACGTAATGCCCGCTCTTTGATCGTGTCCGCTGTAATGTCTCGCCCATCGAATAAGATGCGCCCGCCGTTCGGTCGTTCAAAGCCGCAAATTAATTTGGACAGCGTCGACTTACCGGCACCGTTTTTGCCGACGATGCTCACCATTTCTCCCTTAGATACTGCAAAAGAAACGTCTTGCAGCACTTTTTTCCCGGGCGCGTAACTGAAGCTAATGTTCTTTAGCTCCAATAGCGGGGCAGCGTCGCTTCGTGCGGCGGGTAGATGCGTACTTGCCAACCAGTTCGTCAGCTTCTGTTTGCATGAGTCTAGCTGAATGTGTGCAATGTGCCGTGGGCGCATTGCCGATGTAATCTCACAACCGGCATATTTCAATGCGGTCACGTACAGCGGTTCCCGTATGCCGCAGTCTTCCAACACTGTCGTCGCGAGCAGTTCGTCCGGCGGCAGAGCGGCGACGATGCGGCCTTCGTTCACGACGACGATGCGATCGACCTCGCGGTATAACACGTCCTCCAACCGATGTTCGACGATGACGACCGTCGTGTCGGTCTGCTGTTGGATGAGATCAATCAGTTCAATCGCGTGCTTTCCTGTGGCAGGATCCAAGTTCGCGAGCGGTTCGTCGAACAGTAAAATATCGACGTCGTCGACCATGACGCCCGCTAGGGCGACACGCTGTTTTTGGCCACCGGACAACTGGTGCACGCCGGAGGGCAAGTGGTCGTTCATGTCGACCATTTGCGCCACTTTTTCGACGCGCGTGCGCATTTGCGCTTGCGGCACGCAGTCGTTTTCTAACGCAAAAGCGATGTCCTCGCCAACGGTGAGGCCGATGAACTGGCCATCCGGGTCTTGCAAAACCGTACCGACCACTTTTGATAGCTTAAAAATGCTCTTATCCTTCGTTTCGCGCCCAGCAATGGTCAAGCTTCCGGTAATGTCACCTTTGTAGGAAAAAGGGATGAGTCCGTTGACACAGTGGGCGAGGGTGCTTTTTCCCGAACCGGAAGGTCCGATGATGAGCACCTTTTCGCCTTTGTAAATCGTCAAGTTAATATCGTAAAGCGTCGGTTCCGCTTGGCTGCGGTACTTGAAGCCGAAGTTTTTAAACGCGATGATCGGTTCTTTAGTCATTCGTCCTTTAATGATCGGTTACACCTCATTCTTTGTGTAAGCTACCGCTTTTCGTGCGCGATTTCGCGTATACAGTGACTAATAATGTTCCTAAGATGCCGACGCTCAACATGTTGAGCCCACCGGAGACGATCCCCTGTAAAAACACTTTGTTCGCCGGTTCGGCGTAAATGACGATATCGAGGATCGGGGCGATTAACGGCCAGCCAATCGCTTGAATAATTACTTGGGCGATGTTGAAGCGCACGATTTGTTTTACGCCGAATTCGCCTTCTTCAATGTTGATTTTTTTGAAGGCTAGTCCGAACAGGAAGCCGACGAACGCGGACACGAGGACCCAACTCCACCAAGGTGAACCATAAAAAATGGCGTCCTTTAGTGCGTGTCCGATGAAGCCGATGAGCCCGCCAGCTACCGGGCCGTACAGTAGCGCCATTAAGGCGAGAAAGGCGTAGCTCGTTTCAATCGTCGTATTCGGTACTCCGGTAGGGATGACGACGAAACGACCTAAAATGACGAATACTGCCGTGCCGATGCCGATGGCGACGATCGTTTTCGTACTAAGTTTTTTCTCTCCCACACAGACCACGTCCTTTTCTAAATAATTAATAATTTGTAATCGAGCAAAATCCGATTCAATGGGTCCGAATCAACGACAACGAGTCAACGGCAACGAGTCAACGGCAACGAATCGACGGCAACGAATCGACGGTTACGGATGATGGATACGCGCATTTATGTTGCTAATTATTCGTAAACGATTTTCGGCGCTTTGCGGATGGCGATGCGCCAATCGATGCCAGTGCCGATGTTGTACGCATTGGCAAACGACCCTTGATTGATCGCTACGCCTAAATTGTCGAGCGAATTGACGTACACGATCGGTTCGCCGACGCGAATATCGCTGAAGGAGCGTCCGAACACGATGATATTTTTGTACACGGTCCGTTTTCGCGTGTAGTTTTCAATCGTTACTTCGACGGATTTGCCGTACGCGATTCCTAGATCAGTAAACAGCGAGCGGTGAATATTCGTCCACAAGTTGCCAAAGCGAACGTCCAAAATATCAATCGCTCCCGTAATGACGTCGTCTTGCAGCTTGGTCGGAACGAGGGGTAATAAGGCGATCGAATCGACGGGTACTTCTGGTCCCACTTCTTCGAAACGAATGACGTTTGCAGCCAAGCGCGCGCCGGTATAGGCGTAAATGTCCCGTCCGTGAAACGTATAAGATTCCCCGGAATTCGGGAGTCGGTTTACCGATTCGTCGATGGTGCGCACTTCGGCAATCGCGTCTTTAATGTGAGTCAATGTCCCGTTGTCCGGCGTAATAATGTACTGTCCGGCGGTCGTTTTCACGGCAATGCTGCGGCGAGTAGACCCTACTCCCGGGTCGACGACCGATACGAACACGGTCCCTTCGCGCCAGTAAGCGACAGTTTGCAAGAGGCGATAGGACCCTTCCCATATGTTATATTGGGGAATGTCGTGCGTCAAATCAAAAATGCGGAGGTTTGGATCGACCGAGTTGGCCACCCCGTACATTGCGCTGACGGCCCCATCACTAGTCCCAAAATCCGATTGTAATACTAAAGCGTTCGACATGTGTCTCGTCTCTCTCCTTCTTGTCTAATAAATTAAAAAACCCCGCCCTTAATAATTCAAGGGCGAGGTTTAATTCCCGCGGTACCACCTAGATTTACTATTTGCTCACACAAATAGCCTCGACAAGTACGGAGCGCAGTTTCCAATGCGGTATGCCAAGCCTTTTCCGCCTGCTTCGTCCCCCAGTTGCGTACTTGGCGTAGCGTACGTGTCGCAACGCGCCAGAGTACTAGCGGAGGAAGATCGACAAGGTGACAGCAGCTGAGATTAGCGGCTTAACATATGTGTGCACTGCTTTGCTCTTATACTGTGGTATTGTTAACGAGTACCAAATCTCGTCGTCCCCTACTCAGATCCTCCAGTGAGATGTGGATCGGTTCAGTTGACGCAGCTCGGAGACCATTTTTCACTTGCACCGTTTTTTGCTTCTTTTCAGCTACCGAAGCTCTCTGGAGAAAAAACAGTTGCAGCTACTTTTCTCGTCATCGCCTTTGCTGTTTCAGTGTACTGTTGGCTTAACGCCTCGTGTGTTGTCTTTCGTGTTGTAAAGATTATTGGATACTATATCGCACAGTGGAAAAAATGTCAACGGTGAAATTGTCCCCAGTCAAGTTAGCGATCAGCGGAGGCCTCCCCAAAAGAAATACACTGCAAGATTAAGAGATTACATAAGGACAATTAATGTGGATTCATCCTCAACTGCGTTGACATTCGTATAGAAAAAGGGTAATATTTTGTATGTAAGCGATCTCTAGCAAGTCTTATAGCGTCAGAGGTTGTTCATTTAGGGTTGCGACATGTTATCAAGCGCTGTTATCCGCTAATGAATGATGTGAATGCCATGATGCTACTTGGGTTTCTTGTCAGAAAATATCTCAATCTCTAGTAGACAAGCATACGGTGAAGCAGACCGGAGTTACATTTTACTGTTGATCGTTGGGGGGTGATGACGATGTAACGGTAGGAGGGTACGCGACGTCGTTCATTTTGGAAGATCTACTCATTGTTTGGAAACTTCCAGTGAAAAATGAGGAAACAATAGGGGGTAATTAAAGTAATGAAGCGTGTCACAATGACGATTCTCTCTGCGGTGCTTTTAGTTGCGTTGTTGTTAATAGGGCCGATCCCACAAGTTGCCGATGTGCAGGCAGCACCGAAGTTCCAAATGCCTTTTCCTTGTGGGCAAAAGTGGCAAGGAAGCACGCGGAAAAATCATAGTCCTAAGCTTGCCGTCGACTTTAGTCGTTCCGGTGCAAAAGGAAAAGCAGTCGTCGCCTCCGCGGGCGGTACTGTCGAAGTCGTTACAGACCTTAAGAATAGGAGCTACGGGAAGTACGTCGTGATTAACCACGGTGGAGGTTGGAAAACGTACTACGCACACTTGAACTCGTTTAGTGTGAAAAAAGGGCAGAAAGTGTCGATGGGAACGAAAATCGGCACGGTCGGCAGCACAGGTAATTCAACTGGTCCTCACTTGCACTACGAGCAAAGGTACAATGGGAAATTGCAGTATATCAAGTTAAACGGCAAAAAGATTACCTACTACGGTAAAAAGACGTACACGAGTAACAATAAGTGTGGCAGCGGAGGTGGCGGTAAAAAGCCAGTCACAGGAACGGTAAAGACGAGCGGTAAGAACTTAATTGTCAGGTCTGGCCCGGGCACGAAGTACAAAGCGGTCGGTACGCTGAAGAACGGGCAAAAAGTAACGATTACGTGCCAGACGAAAGGAAGTAAAGTGAAGGGTACATACGGCACGAGTACCCTCTGGAATAAAGTGGGGAAAGGCTACGTGTCTGACGCTTACGTTTATACGGGCTCGAACAAGCAAATTGCGCCAACTTGTAAGAAGTAGGCGTCTGTTAGGCGCCTGTTTACAAATCGGTGGGGATGTCTGTAATGGGCATCCCCACTTATAGCGGAAGGCCTTTTTATTGGGGTAAGCCCAGTTGCCGTGTTAATCCTAATCTACGCGGTGCCAAAATTTCCGGTAAAACAACCGATTGACTAACAAAAACGTCGGTAGCCAGCTCGTCAGCCACCAGAGATCGAAAACAATTTTTTTCTGCCTCGTTTTTCCTCGAATCGGTAATTTACCCGTACATGACGCGATCGTTGTCACTTCTCTACGACGAGTCCGTCGGCTATCCAGTTAATAAATAAGGCCATCGTCTCCTCGTACCATTCCTCATCGATTAACTCTCGTTGCATAGTTTCGTCGGTTAATCGATTGAGCGGCCCTATTTCGCGAAATAAGTCGCGGAAAGATAATTTTGAGGCTAGATTGCCCCAGAATGCTTTTGATTCATACTCATCGACCAATGTCCCCAGCCGCTCCTCAACTTCAAGTGAGGCGTAATATTTGGTACCGTGTTGTTGGAGGACATCGTCCCCTACGTCAAATTGTTTGGCGTAAGAAAAAATATGTTGCTGATTTTGTTCGTAAACTTCAATGGTTTCATGAGCGCCACGCGAGCTGTTAGCAAGCCAATTACCTAAGTAGACGACTTCTATTAATTTTATGTACTGCGCTTTGCTTAGCTTAATTTTCAATCGAGGTCCGTCCTTCCTTAAAGGATGCATTTTGTTTAACGATTGATCCAACACCATTCTGGCATTGTTCCCATAAACGTTGTCTATTAATCTACAGCATCGTACACTCCCTAGTGCCGAAAGTGAATCGTAACGAAGTGTCACAAAGACGTTATTGCTCCATTGGTATATTAGTGGTATATTGAACGAAAATCGATGTTTATCATGGAAACGCGTGTATTCGCTTTCCTAGGGAGGTGGTTACTATCTAATAGAACTTAACTTGCAGATAGACAAATACTGCCAAACGCTGTTACGTATAAATCGTCTCAGGAGGTATTAGGCACGCATGAAAATAGGTTTGAGTACGTATAGCTTATCGCGTAAAGTACAATCTGGGGAAATGACAGTTTTTGATGTCATTCAGTGGACTGCCGATCACGGTGGCGAACACGTAGAAGTCGTCCCTTTTGGCAGTGAATTGGAAGATGACCGTCAACTCGCCAAGGACATTCGTAAAAAAGCGGAAACGGTTGGCATCGATATCTCGAACTATGCAGTAGGGGCTAATTTTATTTGTGATAGTGAGGAAGAGTTCGAGCGGGAAATTGAAAAAACGTTGCGTAAAGTTGATACAGCGCATGCGCTCGGTGCGAAGCTCATGCGACATGACGTCGCTTTTCGTCCGATTGGGGAAGTGTCGATTAACCAATTTGTCGCCGATTTTCCTCGCTTAGTGGAAGCGTGTCGCCGGATTGCCGATTATGCGCGCGAATACGGGATCACGACGAGTGTTGAAAATCACGGTTTTCACGTGCAAGCGAGTGACCGCGTGCAGCAGTTAGTTACGGCTGTCGACCGCCCTAACTTTAAAACGACGCTCGATGTTGGGAATTTTCTTTGTGTTGACGAAGACCCAGTAGCAGCTGTGAAAAACAACTTGCCGTACGCGTCCATCGTCCACTTGAAGGACTTTTATTGGCGTCCATCTTACCGTAACCCTGGCGAAGGCTGGTTCCAGACATCGCACGGCAATTACTTAAGAGGGGCGATTGTCGGCCAAGGTGACATTGACATGTGGGAAATTATGAAGATCGTCAAAAACAGCGGTTACGACGGGTATTTATCCATTGAGTTTGAAGGGATGGAAGATTGCGCTCTCGGATCAAAAATTAGTATGGAAAATGCGAGACGTCTGTGGGGAGAACTTTAATAACGGGATGATTGTTCTAAGGACGACTTATTGTGTTCATGTGCATGTTGTGTTAGGTACCCATGAGAGGAGAGTTTTGTAATGAAACAATTAAATGTCGGTGTTGTTGGAGCGGGCTCTATTTCAGCCATGCATTTAGGAGCCTATAAAAACAATAAAATGGTGAAAATATCCGCTGTATGTGATCTTAATGAACAAAGAGCCCGGCAAAAAGCGGCTGAATATGACATTCCGGATGTTTACACCGATTATAATGACCTGCTCGCAGACGAAATGATTGATGCTGTCAGTATTTGTACGTGGAACAACTCGCACGCCGAAATTGCCATTGCGGCGCTGGAAGCCGGGAAGCACGTGCTCGTGGAAAAGCCGTTATGTCAAACGGTTGCCGAAGCAGAGCAAATCGAAGCGGCGGTGCACAGAAGCGAGCAAGTGCTGCAAGTCGGTTTTGTTCGCCGCTTCGGTACGAACGTCAACGTGTTAAAAAAATTTATTGACGCGGGCGACCTTGGAGACATTTATTATGCGAAGACGTCGTGTTTGCGCCGTTTAGGGAACCCGGGGGGCTGGTTTGCCGACCGCGAACGTTCGGGAGGCGGACCGTTGATTGACGTCGGCGTTCACGTGATCGACTTATGCTGGTATTTGATGGGCAAGCCAAAAGTAAAGTCGGTCAGCGGCAATACGTACAAAAAGCTCGGTAACCGGAAGAACGTAGAAAATTTGTCATACTATAAAGCGGCCGATTACGATCCCGATTTAAACACAGTAGAAGACATGGCTAACGCTGTCATTCGCTTTGAAAACGGGGCGTCGCTAGTTGTCGATGTCAGTTTTACGTTGCATGCGAAGGAAGATGAACTGACCGTCAAGTTATACGGTGACAAAGGCGGCGTAGAAGTGGAGCCACAACTGTTACTCGTTAGCGAAAAACACGATACGATCCTAAACGCCGTACCGCAAATCGACGATTTATCTTTTGACTTTGAAAATGGCTTTCAAAGTGAAATCGACCATTTTGTACATTGTTGTCTCGGTGAGCAGAAGACGATCGCACCGGTAGAAGACGGGGTTGAGATCATGAAAATATTGTGTGCGATTTATGAATCGAGCGAGAAAGAACAGGAAATTTATTTGAATTAAGTTTTATGAAGGTTGTATTTAAGGCTTTTCCTGTTCTCGGATATAGGCATTATTTACTGTCCTCGTTACAGCGAGGACTTCTTTTTCGCTAATTGAAAATTTTAATAAGGGGCGTGTAAAGGTGGCGAAAATTGTTTATTTACCGTTGGATGAACGTCCATGTAATTACTCGTATCCACAGCAATTAGCAGCGATGACCACGCTTGATTTCATCGTTCCCGAGCGGTCGTTACTCGGGAATAAAAAGGAGCCAGCCGACATACCAGCCATACAGGAATGGCTGAAAGAGGTGACGATCGACGCCGATTACCTTATTGCCTCGATCGATCTGCTCGTCTACGGGGGAATTGTCCCCTCTCGGTTGCACCAATTGTCTATGGAACAATGCTTAGCGCGTTTGCACATACTCGCACAAATTAAACAGGCGAATCCAAAGCTGAAGATTTACGCTTATAATCTCATCATGCGCACACCTGCTTACGACAGCAGCGATGAAGAACCGGATTACTATGAGTACCATGGCCGACAGTTGTATTTGTACGGGTGGCTGACAGACAAGGCGGCAAGAGGAGAATTGACAGCAGCAGAGGAGACGCAATTGGTAGAAGTTAAAGCTAATCTTCCGGGCGAGTATTTAGACGATTTTATGTCGCGTCGGTATGTGAATAGCGCCATTAACAGCAACAGCATCGATTTAGTGTCACAAGGTGTTGTCGAACGGTTAATTATTCCGCTCGACGACAATTCCGCGTACGGTTTCACGGCTCAAGAGCAGCGGCAGTTAGTTTTTAAAGTCGCAGAGATGAACCTCATGGATCGCGTAGCGATTTACCCGGGAGCTGACGAAATTGGGTGTACCTTGTTTGCCCGCGTGTTTTGTGAAACGATGCGCTATACACCGGAAATATTTGTTCGTTATTCTTCGACACTTGCACCGTTCATTATCCCGAAACTCGAAGATCGGACACTAAACGAGAGTATTAAACATCAGTTGACAGCTGCTGGGGCAGTGATGGCAGATCATTCTCGGGATGCACATGCGATACTAATGGTTCATGCGCCAGCAGTAGGAGAAGCGAATGTCGCCGACGGGCAACCGTTTGCCGAGCGGCACGCGTCTTATTACTCTGAAGTGAACATCCCTGAGTTTGTACACGCCATCGAGAATTATTTGGGGAAAGGTAAACTTGTGGCGCTTGCAGACGTCGCTACCATTAACGGCAGCGACTCCACGCTAATGGACATACTGAGTAAGTTAGGCCTATTAGCTGACATCGCGGCTTACGCTGGATGGAACACGATGGGTAATACGCTCGGTACAGTCATTGCGCACACGGTGATTGAGTCGTACTATCATACGGCGAACCGTTCAAACGGCTGTTCAGTCGATCGTGTAACCGTTCGCTCCTCGACTAGAAGCAACGATAGTGATCGCCTGAAGCAGAGTCGCGTCTTTTACTATTCACGCTTAGTTGAAGATTGGGGGTATCAAGCAGTCGTCCGAGGAGACGTATGCGAGAACGACTTGCCTTCACTCGGAGTTACCGTTAGGGACTTGTCCTCTAGACAGAATCAAATAGAAAAAATCGTTGCTGGTAAGCTCGAGACTTTTGTCCACAAAAAATTACAACAAGGGTGTCGGGACACCATTACGTTAAGTGACGTTCACTTGCCGTGGCGGCGCATGTTCGAGGTCGGATTTACTCTTGAACTTCAAAAAAATGATAGTCATTTGGCAGACCACTACTTGTAGAGATGCGTGTCATATTCCGTTATAGTTTAAAAAATAATTAGATTAAATGATATACAGGGGGAAATTTCCCCCTAAAATATAATCTTGACAAAAATACCCCGCCGTGATATTTTTAATGTGAACGATATTTACGTAAGTTACATATCTGTTGTACAAAGAAAACGCATACGCAATCGGTTAGTCAGGGTTACTTCAGAAGCGCTTTCGATTGAGTAACTGGATAGTAGGCTTTAAAGGAGGTGAGGAGCCAAGTTGTCTATTGACTAAGTTTAGGTGTTCTGCTTTTTTCGTTATGAATATAGGCCTGTTACGGTGTCACTAAAATTGTTTTTAGGAGGATTAACGATGAAATGGAAATCAGTTGTGGCGGCGTTACTCTCGGTCTGTTTAGTTTTCGTCTTAGCCGTAGGTTGTTCACAGTCTAGTAATTCTGATGGCGTTCAAGGGAAAAAGGGCGAGGGTAGCAAAAAAAGCGGTGAAAAAGTAACGCTTGATTTTTGGTATGGTTGGGGAGGTCACGAGGGAGAGGCACTTGAAGAACTTATCAAAGAGTTTAACGAGAGCCAAGATAAAATTGTTGTCAAAGGACTAAGTCAAGGAGACTATCAAAAACAGTTAACTGCTATTACTGGAGGAAACCCGCCGGACATTGCTACACAGTTTGGTTCTTCTGTTGCGCCTTGGGGAGTCAAGGGCGCCATGACACCTCTGGACGATTTGATCGCTAAAACTGATACTAAATTGGACGACTTTGTGCCAGCGGCGTTAGAAACTGGGAAATACGACGGTGTAACGTATGCGGTTCCGTATACGATGCACGTTAATATGTTATTTTACAATAAAGATATTTTGAAGGAAGCGGGATATGACGAACCTCCGGAAACGTTGCAAGAGCTTCAAGAATACGCAAAGAAGCTAAGCGTTCTCAGAAAAGACGGTTCGTTAGAGCGCCTAGGATTGTGGCCAGGAGTCGATTGGTTGACGATTATGCATGCATACGGTGCAGAATTTTGGGATACAGGTAATAACCGAGTGACCCCAGGACATGAAGGTGTTAAAAAAGGGGTCGCATTCGCTAAAGAAATATGGGATGAGTACGGAACTGCAAACTTAGATAGATTCACTGCCAGTCTCGGAAAATCAATGTCGGAGCAAAACCCGTTTTTTAGCGGTAGATATGCGATGGCAATCGGTGGGGAATGGACGCCAACCTTTATTGAAAAATATGCGCCTGATTTAAATTACGGAATTGCGCCGATTCCGTATGACAAAGATCGACCGGATTTGAAAAACACAGGTAATGTGACAACGAGTGTGTTATATATCCCTAAAGGTGTGAAACATCCGGAGGAATCGTGGCAGTTTTTATCTTGGCTTACGGATAAAGAGCAGATGGTGAAGTTTACAGCTGCGATTGGTAACCTACCGACGAGGATGAGTGCGCTGGACGATAAGGGATATGACAAAGTACCGGGTTTTAAAGAGTTTCTCGAGTATTCGAAGGGAGACAATATGAGATCTTTCCCTTCATTGCCGTTTACGGAACAGTATATTTCTGAGATTGCAAAACAGTACGACGCTATCTTGCGTGGCAAAGTGTCATTCGATGAAGCGGTGAAAAAGATTGAAGATAAGATGCAACCTCTCGCCGACAAACATTATAAAAAATAGAAGGCTACTTCACAGTTTGTGAGCGTGATTAAAACTTCTAGTTTAAAGAGGGGTATACGGTACGTACGAAGAAACGGGTCCCATTTATGGGACCTGGAATTATACTTAAGGAGGAGAGTGCAACATGTCCGTATCTAAAAAGCGGCGAAATTTTTTGTTAGGACTTGCTTTTGCCTCACCGTGGCTCATTGGTTTTCTAGCGTTTACTGTTTACCCTTTTGTTAGCTCATTTTATTACAGTTTGACGGAATATGACTTATTTTCACCTCCACAATGGGTAGGTTTTGCTAACTACGTAGAAATATTTCAAGATAGTAATTTTTATAAGTCGTTAACAAACACTTTTTTTATGGCATTCATTGCAGTCCCCATTAATATTACGCTTTGCTTGCTTATTGCGTTGACATTGAACCTAAAAGTGAAGGGGATCCGCTATTACCGCACCTTGTTTTATCTTCCAGCAGTTATTCCTGCCGTAGCGATGGCCATGCTGTGGAGTTGGATTTTGAATCCAGAGTACGGAATTTTAAATACAATGCTTGGTGCGATTGGCTTGCCGGAGCCCGCATGGTTAACTGACCCGTTGTTTACAAAACCGTCGTTAATTATTATGGGTTTTTGGGGGACAGGTGCAGGAGCGTTGATTTTTTTAGCTGCTTTACAAGGCATTCCGCGACAATATTATGAAGCCGCTGAACTTGACGGAGCGAACTGGTGGCATCGTTTTCGCTATATTACGTTACCAGCTTTATCGCCCATTACGCTGTTTCAATTAATTATGGGATTAATCGGCGCCTTTCAGATTTTTACAGAGTCCTTCATTTTAATGGAAGGTGCGAGTGGGGGACCTGATCAATCGATGTTGTTTTATGCTGTTAACTTATATCAAGAAGCTTTTGGTTTCTTAAATATGGGGTATGCTGCTGCGTTAGCGTGGATTTTGTTTATTATTGTCATGTTAATTACGATTGTCATTTTCAGAACGTCCTTACGTTGGGTATACTATGGAGGTGAGTGATCGTGGAAACAACCGTTAACGTACCGCATCCCATACGCACGAAAAAGCGGAAGCGAAGTTTAGGATACAAGTTGCGGAAAACCATCTTGCCGCATCTGCTATTGATTACACTCGGGCTCCTATTTTTATTTCCGTTTGTGTGGCTCCTGTTAACTTCGTTAAAAACGTCACAGGAGATTTTTCAGGTGCCGATCAAGTTTTTTCCTGAAAAACCACAGTGGGGCAACTTTGTCGATGCGATCAAGGCGATGCCGTTTACACTGTACGTCGCTAATACGCTACTCCTCTGTCTGATTAATGTGTTTGGCCAGGTGATCTCATCACCACTAGTGGCGTACTCTATTTCCAAAATCGAATGGAGGTGGCGCAATGTCATCTTCGCGATCATTGTTGCTACGATGATTCTCCCGCCTCAAGTAACGATGATCCCTTTGTACATCGTGTTTAGTAAACTGGGATGGGTGAATACGTATTTGCCGTTGACGATCGGCGCATTTTTCGGGGCACCGTTCTACATCTTTTTGTTGCGGCAATTTTTTATGGGGATTCCGAACGAATTAGCGGAAGCGGCGCGACTGGATGGTGCATCTGAATTCCGGATCTACTGGCAAATCATGTTGCCGCAAGTTAAACCTGTATTAGCGACAGTTGCTCTGTTTACCTTCGTCGGTGTGTGGGGCGACTTCATGGGACCGCTCATATATTTAAACGATGCTGATAAATGGACCATTATGGTTGGATTGCAGAACTTTTTCGCTGAGCACGGTGCGCAATGGGAGTTGTTAATGGCTGCAGCGGCAATCTTTACGCTACCGTCGGTTATCATTTTCTTCTTCACGCAAAAATACTTTTTGCAAGCTGGATCCGCTCTAACAGGATTCAAATAATGATTTGTCGATAGCCCCGCTTCCGATCAGATGGTATTCTTAGGTATGCGGCAGTGTTACCGATGTTGATCGTGTTTAGCAGCTTTTTTGACTGAACGTTACGAGACTAACTGGGGAGGTGGTCTGTTTGAATAAAGGAAATGATGTACAAGACACGCTGCTCGCCATCCGCAGCCATCTAAACGCCTTAACGAAAACTGAAACAGTCGTGGCGGAGTACGTTTTGTCCCATGCGTCAGAGGTTATTTATTTGTCGGTAACAGAGCTGGCCGAACAAGCAGACGTCGGTGAGACGACCGTTCTTCGTTTTTGTCGCAAACTTGGCTTTCGCGGCTTTCAAGACTTTAAGCTATCGCTTGCGCAAGATCTCGTGCAACCGCCGACGACGTTTACGAAAGAGGAAGTGTCGCCGGAAGATGACGCTCAGACGTTAGGACATAAAGTTGTCGCATCCCACTGCAGCATTTTAGAAGAGACGCGTAAATTGTTACAGCCAGCTAAATTAGAGCAAGCAATCGGGTTACTCGTAAACGCGGAAATGATCCAGTTTTACGGTGTAGGTTCGTCCGGGTTAACGGCGATGCAGGCCTCTCATTCGCTTACGCGAATCGGAAAAAAGTGCGACGCCAAACTGGATGCACACTTTCAGGCGATGACTGCCTCGCTACTGTCGGAGAAAGACGTCGCAGTTGGCTTCTCAGTGTCTGGCAGTACGAAGGATACGATTGATAACTTACAAATCGCGAAGGAGTCCGGCGCGAAAATTATTTGTATCACTCACAACGCCCGTTCGCCAATTACGAAGTTGGCGGATGTCGACTTATTGATGGCGGCACGAGAAAGTCCGCTGCAGGGAAGTTCAATGGCTGCTAAAATTTCACAACTGACAGTCGTGGACATTTTATGCTTAGGCGTCGAGTTACAGTTGGACGATGCAGCACGCTCGTCGCGGAAGCGGACCGCACAAGCCGTATCTGAAAAACTGTATTGATGATACAGTTTACCTTCGTATGAAGGGGAAGGAAAGTGTGCTCAAAAAAATCTCAGCCTACTTTTCTAGAGTTGTTTTTGAGCGCACTTTAACTTCATTCGTCTCGTCCGTTCATCCTATTGGAGGCGTGTTATTCTTAGAGAGGCGTTTACAAGCACACATAATTGTGAATTAAATCACATGGAGAGGGGTAATAACATGATTAAAGCTGCATTAATCGGTGCTGGATCGCGGGGGGCTAAACGTTTAGCATCGTACGCGTTGCGTAAGCCGCACGACATCCAGTTTGTAGCTGTAGCAGAGCCGAATGAGACGCGGCGGCGAGAATTTGCCGAACAGCACCGCATTCCAGAAGAGGGGCAGTTTACTTCTTGGGAAGAGATGTTGGCGCTACCTCGTTTATGTGAGGCAATCTTAATTTGTACGAATGACGACTTACATTTTCAGCCGACGATGCGCGCTTTGGACATCGGTTATCATATTTTGTTAGAAAAACCAATGGCTAACGATCCATTGGAGACGTTGTTGATGGCGGAAAAAGCAAAAGAAAAAGAACGTCTCTTATTAATTGCGCACGTCCTACGCTACTCACCGTTCTTTATCGCATTAAAGGAATTATTGGAAGATGAAGTGATCGGGAACATCGTGACGATTCAGTGGAACGAAAATGTCGTCTACTGGCACCAGGCGCACAGTTACGTACGCGGTAACTGGGGGAACCGTGCGCGTTCTAGTCCGATGATCCTCGCTAAATGTTGTCACGATACAGACATTTTGCAGTGGCTCGTCGGCGATGAATGTGAGGCGGTCTCATCTTTTGGTGGGCTCGCTTACTTCCATAGCGGCAATGCGCCGGAAGGAGCGGCAGAGAGGTGTATCGACGGCTGTGCCGTCGAGGCAACTTGTCAGTTCTCAGCGCTAAAATGGTATTACAACGAGATTGACGATTGGCCGCAAAACGTCGTCAGCGACGAGCCGACACTGGAAGCAAGGTGGCAAGCGCTTGCGGAAGGCCCTTACGGTCGTTGCGTCTTTTATTGTGACAACGACGTCGTCGACCACCAAGTGATGAATTTACGTTTTAAAAACGGGGTCACAGTCGCCTTTACGATGGCCGGTTTCTCTACCGACGAGTCTGATACGCGTACGTTCAAAGTTATGGGTACAAAAGGAGAAATTCGCGGTCACATGGAGAAGAACATTATCGAGGTCCGTGACTTCACCGGCAAAATCTCACGTATTCATCCCGAGCAGATTGACGGCGATCACGGCGGGGGCGATTACAACTTAATGAAAGATTTTGTGAATATCATGCAAAGCGGAAACTTTACTGAGGCGAAGAGTTCGGGTGAAGAGTCGGCGCGTAGCCACATGATTGCTTTTGCCGCGGAACATTCCCGTTTGACGGGTGAAGTCGTGTCGTTAAACGCGTATATGAAAGCAGTGCGCGAAGGGATTTACTCGTAAAATTGCGTTTCGGTACACCGTGTGAAGCTTTTCAGGCATGTAAATAAAAATTAACCATTATAAAAAAGGGCGTTCCGTGGAACAGCCCTTTTTTAAGCTATTTTCAACTGTTTATGGTTTCTTTTTTACCTTGATTACTTTAATGAATGTTTTTTGTTTTCCGTTATAAGAGATCGTTACTTGTACGGTTGCTTTCCCGTTTTTGACACCTTTAATCACTTGTCGGTGCTGTTCGTTGTCCTCACCGACTAGCTCTATCGCTTTTCCCTTTTTAATCGACCATTCGTATGTTGCATCTTTCGCTGGAATGAGGTATCCATTTTCAAAAAAGCTCTGTACAGTCAACGTTGTTTCTTTGCCCAATTCAAGAATGGAATTACCACCCTTTAGTTTATTAAACTGCCAAGGGGATACTTCAAGTGTGACGGACTCCGCTTCTATTCCAGCAACTATGGCTCGGATCGATGCTTTTCCCGCTTTACGGGCAACAAGCTTGCCATCGTCCGTTACGTTAATCACTTCTGGGTCGGTGCTTTCAAATTGGACATCGGAAGCGACGGTTGGTTGACCTTGTTCGTTTTTAACCGCCCTATTAACGACAGTCGGTGTCCACTCGCTGCCCACGTCCATCGTTGGTACCTTTGAAGGAAGGGAGATGGCGTAGTCGGGAGCGAGCTTCATCTTTTCGTATTGACGTAACGTGATATTATCAAAATAAAGGGTTGCCCGACTCGTGTTAAATTCATTCATTGTAAGCGACATGCGTATCATATTTTTCAGATTTGCACCTTCTGCGGACAATTCAGCGAGGGGGATCTCTACTTCATTCCATTGTTGAGGTTGTAGTTTTACTGTTTTTGACTTAGACGATCCCCAATCGTACGCATCGTACATAAACTCCAGCACTAGTTTTTGTTCTTGATCGGTGTCGTTGTAAACAGTCATTGCTACCGTGTCGTAACTGCTCCAATCGGTGTTTGTGTAATTGACAAATTCGCGATCGGAATCTGCTAATCTATCAGAAGAAGAGTCGATAAACGCGCGAACAGGTCCCCACCCGCTTGGAAAATCTACTTTTAAGGACTGGCTTCCGGAGTGTACCTTCTCCGTACTAAATGATCTTGGAACAACAGTGTTGCCACCGACGTTAAACTCACCTTGAAAATCGCCAACGGTATATGTGTCGACAATTGTTTCGCCTTTACCCGTGCCCAAGGCGACGTCTTTATAAATTGTTTCATTCATCGGGATGCTTAGTGAAATGGATTTGCTACCGAAGCTATCTTTGCTAACTGTAAAATTGTGTTCAATCGATAAAAGGCCATCTTTCCTAAACCTGCCGTTCTCATCAGTAGTTCCCAACACACCACTTTCATCGCTAACTGTTGCACCTGCGAGTGGTGTGCCATCAAAATCGATTGCACGTAAGTCAACACTTCCTGTCGGAGGTTCAAACTCCCCTTTGGCAAACTTGTAAATGTCGGTGTAAAACTGACGGCCGACTGGACTTTTATGGTGGTATAGCTCATAAATCGCATATACATCCTGGTAATAAGCAAGGATGGAATCTTTCATATAGCCGTATTTCACACCGCCAATTAAATAGTTATATAACGCTTGACGATAGTGCGGCTCTTCAATGGCTCGAAGGTCAAATTCTATTTCAACGCCTTGACTGTTTTCTTTAGCTAATTTTGCTATTTCTTCAATCCGCTTGATTGTTGTGTTTTCCTGGAAGAAATGATTAGGTTGAATGAGTGAAAAATCAAATCCGTATTTATTTCCATTTGCCTTTTCACCCGCACCAGACCAAGGGATCCAGCCTAACCGCATGCCTTTACTGTTTAAGTAATCCGCTGCGTATTTTACATTTTCCTTTTCCCCGGGAACAGCAGGGTCTAAATCTTCCTGGAGCCAATAAAAACCAGCAAGTTTCAAATACTTATATCCCTGTTTGTAAAATTTGGCGGTCATCGTATCAATATACCACTTGACCAGTTCATTTCGCGTTTCTAAGCTCTCTAAATTAGCACTGATCCCATCGCCTTTAAAGTCGCCGAAGTCTTTACTTTGCGGGTCGGGAAAAGGGAGTGTTAAATACACATTTACGGTCTTGTTCCGATCGCCAAGCGTCTTACTCACTTCTTTAACCGCTTGATTGAGTGCATCGAGCTGTTGGTTTTTGATGAACATGCGATCCATAGCCCATTGCCAATCTTTTAAAGTACCCGGTTTTGAATCTTTCACCCAATCATACCATCTGTGCAAACTTCCTTTATAAGGAGATTGCGTAGCTAACATTAAAAACGTATCAAAAAAGTAGTCTTCTGCCTTGCCTTCTTCATTTAAATAGCCAACGTAAGGCAGAAATTTATCCTTGTCGTAGTCCCCTACCTTTACGCCGTCATAGTTGTTAGGGTCGTAGTACCCCGTATAAATAAGGGCGATATTGGAAGCGTGGTTTGATTTAGGATCGTCTTTCGGAAGGTAAGCTGCAAAAGCTGACTGGGCAAAGAGAGAGACACTTAACAACAGAGCAAGACATACAATTGATGCGGTCTTTAATTGAGATTTCATAAACATTAGCACCCCTCGTTTTTTTTAGACAGTGATTTGCAACGTAGGATAACGGTTTCATGAAGAAAAAAACGCTCTCAGTCAATTAACAGGATAAACCCTCCCCTCAATAGTATTATAGAGGATTTTATCTCCTAATAGCAAGATATCATGAATGATCGTGGAATGCAATCGCTTTAGAAATATAAAGGTGATATCTTTGGTGTATGTGTGGCTAAGAGGAAGTAAGAGTTCGGTGATTATGATAGTGCTCGCCGATAACGTTACATCAGCGGGGAATTTTTGTTGAAACGTTTTTCCGCATTGTACGTAAAACAACAAGAGGGCAAGCGTTTGGAAAGGAAGTGGATCATATGAAAAAAGGCCGCCCGTTACGATTCAATTTCGCCTTTTGTTTAACTCTGTTCATTTTCATTGTAGCTGGTTGTGAGGAGAACCGCTCCTATTCGATCGATCAGGTGCACATCGACGCTGAAATACTACCAGATGGCGACTTGTATGTCGAAGAATTGTACACGTACAATTTTAAAGGAATGTTCAATGGGACGACGCGGCAAATTAAGGACGAGGGGCACGACGGGCTCGAGTTTTTTGAAGCGTATGTGCCTCCGGGAAATAAAAAATTAGGTGGATTCTCGCTTGAGGAAGCAAAGCCGTTGCGAACAAAAAGGGAAGATGACACCTTTCGTATTTACACGCGGTCACAAGATGAGACAAAGCGGGTGTTTTACCGTTATCGCCTGAAACATGCGGTTCAGAAATACGAAGACGTCGCTGAACTGTATTGGGCTTTTTTTGACGACGACAATGAGACAGATTTGAAGCACTTGACGATCGATGTGTCCTTGCCGCTGCAAATGCCAAAGGAATCCCTCATCGTGTTTCTGCACGACAAAACGGGTGGAGAAATTGCCAAGCAGACAGATTACTTCGTCCGTTACACAAATAAACTGTTGCCTTCCGGAGAAACATCTGAGTTGCGCTTGTTATTTCCGCCGGATCTACTCCCGGAAGCGTCTCTAAAACAGGAAAAGATGAAAAGCAGCATCTTAGAAGAGGAAAATAAGTTACAACAACGTTACGCCATTCGGGAAGAAAAGTTAGCGGTTGGAGAAAAAATCGCGTTTGCCTTCGTCGTGTTGCTGCTTTTGGCGATCGTTTACTTCGCTTTTGTCGCGCTCAGCCGTTTGTTCAAGCGCCGGTCATACGTCGCGCGCGAGGAGTTAGAAAAACTCGATCCGCTGTTAGCTGTTTATATTTATCAAAAGGGGGAGCTCCACCATCTAGATATTGTGGCAGCGCTCTTCTCCTTATACCGACGCGGGGTGGTAGACATACAAAAAGTACCGAGTCGCCTAAGGCGTGGCGAAGGTGCAGAGATGCCGGCGGAGACGTTCCAATTCGTGTGGCTAGGCGACTCTAACGGGTTAAGTGAGTCGGATGCTTTCTTGTGCGATTGGCTCTTTAGCGGTACATACGGTGAAGAAGGTTGTTTTCTTCTAGAATCTCTCGTACCTCCGACGGAGTCAGACGATTTGTACGTGAGTGAGCTAGATGCATATGGGGAGCAAATGAGATATTTTGATGACAAATTTAAAAAGTGGCGCGATCTCGTGACGGAAGAGGACGCATACACCGCGTATTACGGTGAGTACAAACCGCGAAAATACGTCGTACGCAGTTTGCTAGCGGTGCTATTTCCGCTACTTGTGTACTTGTACAACGCTGACGTCGCTTCCTTTGCATCGACGGTGTTTGCTAGTGTGGCGTTAGGAGCTTTAGTCGTCTATACGTGGTTTTATTATCATAAAATACTACCTGTCGGTGGATTTCTTGGCGGTTCTTTTATGTTTTGCGGTGGAGGACTAAGTATGTCCGACGCTTCAGGGGCTTATGCGATTGCGGTCTTACTGTCCATCGTTCTATGCCTGTTCGTGCCAGCTAAACGCAGTCGTAAAGATAAGGTGCCCTACTTCTCGGCGGTTAAAAAGTGGCGCCGCGAGCTCATGGAACCTGGCTATGCGGTAGGCGGTGATCCACGCCGCATCGATCGCCTGATGCAATATGCCCTCGCCTTAGGAGTCGGGAAACAGTTTGCGCACCACAACGGGGAACAGCTCGCATTAAGTGAAATGGTCGAGATGTTTCCGCTTATTGCCGAACCGTTAGCGACGGCGACGTCATTTAACGAAACGTATCGCTCTTGGGCCACGTGGTCCACTTCTTCTTCTTATTCTTCGAGCGGGAGTAGCTCATCCGGCGGTTCGAGCGGCGGAGGCGGAGCGGGGGGAGGCGGTGGTGCTGGCGCCTTTTAAAGCCGCGCTTAAAGCGCCGGGTAGTGTGTGCGAGAAACTAAGGGCTAATCAGCAGGAGAGGGGGAGCCCCTCCGTGCCGGTTAGCCCTTTTTGTAGCAATATATTTTTTTCGTTGCTTTTTTGTCCAGCGTACCTTACCCCTGTGTCCAGCGTACCTTACCTCTACTATTTACAGGGGGCTAAACCCCTTTATACGCCTGGCGGTAAATGTCGGTCAGTTCGCTGACGAGCGGCATCTTCGGGTTCGCCGTCGTACACTGGTCTTCGAAGGCGCGGTCGGCTAATTCGTCGACTTGTCGCTCGAACACTTTCGCGTCGACGCCGCAGGCGGCAATACTGAGCGGAATGTCGACCGTTTTGGCCAGCTTGACAATCGCCTGTACGAGGCTCTCCACGCCTTCTTCCGTCGTCTTCGCGGGCAGACCGAGGGAACGGGCGATTTCGGCGTACCGCTTGTCGGCGACAAAATGCTCGTATTTCGGGAAGACGGACAGTTTCGTCGGCCGCTTAGCGTTGTAGCGAATGACGTGCGGCAGCAAAATCGTATTGGCGCGCCCGTGGGCAATGTGGAAGGCCGCACCGAGTTTGTGAGCCAAACTGTGGTTAATCCCTAAAAAGGCGTTAGCAAAAGCCATTCCGGCAATCGTCGAGGCGTTGTGCATTTTTTCTCGCGCGAGTTCGTCGCTGCCGTCGTTGTAGGCGCGCGGCAAATATTCAAACACGAGCTGGATCGCTTTGATCGCCAGGCCGTCGGTGTAGTCGTTCGCCATGTTCGAGACGTACGCTTCAATGGCGTGCGTGAGGACGTCCATGCCGGTATCGGCCGTCACGTGTTTCGGCACGGTCATGACAAACTGCGGGTCGACGATGGCGACGTTCGGTGTCAATTCGTAGTCGGCGAGCGGGTATTTCATGTCATTTTCTTTGTCGGTAATGACGGCGAATGACGTCACTTCCGAACCCGTACCAGACGTCGTCGGAATGGCGACGAATTGCGCCTTTTGCCCGAGGCGCGGGTACTTGTACACCCGTTTGCGAATGTCGAGAAACTTTTGTTTAAGGCTGAAAAACTTCGTTTCCGGATGCTCGTAAAACACCCACATCGCTTTTGCCGCATCCATCGGCGAGCCCCCGCCGAGGGCGATGATCACGTCGGGACGGAAGGCGTTCATCATTTCGACGCCGCGCATGACCGTTTCTACGGACGGATCCGGTTCGACGTCGGAAAAAATTTCACAGTGGACGTAGTCGAGTCGGCTGCGCAAATGGTGTAGTACCGTTTTAACGTACCCGAGTTCGACCATGCCCGGGTCGGTGACGATAAACGCCTTGCTGATGTCAGGCATTTTTTCCAAGTATTGCACAGCACCTTTTTCAAAGTACACTTTTGGCGGAACTTTAAACCACTGCATATTGACACGCCTCTTCGCCACTTTTTTCACGTTGAACAGATGGATGGTACCGACGTTCGTCGAGACGGAGTTGCCGCCGTACGTGCCACAGCCTAATGTTAAGGAAGGCATGTAGCCGTTGTATATGTCGCCGATCGCACCTTGGGAAGACGGCGCGTTGACGATGATGCGCCCGGCTTTCATCCGTTCGCCATAGGCGCGGATGACGTCGTTATTTCGCGAATGAATGACGGCTGAATGGCCTAGTCCGTTGTAGGCGATCATTTCTTCGGCGCGCTTGAAGCCCTCTTCCGCTTGTTTGACGCGGTAGCAAGCGAGTACCGGGCTTAGCTTTTCCCCTGAGAGCGGGTAGGACGGACCGACCCCTTCCAGTTCGGCGATTAAAATTTTCGTGTCTTCTGGTACGGTGACGTCGGACCGTTTCGCAATTTCGTACGCTGATTGTCCGACCACGTCCGGATTGACGCCTTTCTCGGTCATGACGTAAGCGGACACTTTGCGCTTCTCTTGCTCCGAGAGGAAGTGGCAACCTATCGCAGTGAGTTCCTGTTTTACCTGGTCGTAAATGGCGCTGTCGACGATGACGGCCTGTTCTGAGGCACAAATCATGCCGTTGTCGAACGTCTTAGACAAGACGAGGTCGTTGACGGCCCGTTTAATGTCAGCAGACTGCTCGATGTAACACGGAACGTTGCCTGGTCCTACGCCGAGAGCCGGTTTTCCGCTACTGTAAGCTGCTTTCACCATGCCGCTGCCGCCAGTGGCCAAAATGAGGGCGATCCCCGGGTGGTTCATTAAGTAGCTCGTTGCTTCGACTGACGGTTTTTCAATCCACTGAATGCAGTTTTCCGGTGCGCCGGCTTTGACTGCCGCGTCGTGCACGATTTTTGCCGCGGCGACGCTACACGATTGCGCGGAAGGGTGGAAGGCGAACACGATCGGGTTACGCGTTTTTATCGAAATTAGCGCTTTGAACATCGTCGTCGACGTCGGGTTTGTTACCGGCGTAACGCCGGCGATGACGCCGACCGGTTCGGCGATTTCGATGATCCCTTCGTGGGCGTCGTCTTTAATGACCCCGACCGTTTTGTCGTACTTGATGCCGTGGTAAATGTATTCCGTGGCGAAGATGTTTTTAATGATTTTGTCTTCGTAGACGCCTCTTTTCGTTTCTTCGACGGCGAGTTTCGCGAGTGACATATGTTTGTCTAAGCCGGCCAAAGCCATTTCTTGCACGATGTTGTCAACAGTTTCTTGATCGAGGGACATGAACTCGTTTTGTGCCTTTTTGGCTGCCGCAACGAGCGAATCGATCATCTGTTTGGCATCGTCTGTGTGTACGGCTTTTACTTTCTCTTTTTTTTGCGTCGTTCCCATTATGAAACGGCCTCCTTTTAGAGATTATGTGAAATAATTCACAAGACCGCGTAAGGAAAAACGAACTGTGCATCCTTCAATCGGTCAATCGTCAATCGGTACACAGGTGCGACCATACATGTGAATAATTTCACAAGGGACGGTGTGTATAAACGATGATGATACTTATTACACTTTCATTTTACCAATTATTTAAGGGGGTGTGTGCGACAACTATGTGAATAAAACACATTTAAAATAAGTAGTAGTATGAAAACGTTTTTTCAATTTCCGACAGGTAAGGCTCATTTTTGAAAAACGTAGCCGTCGTGGAAGCCGTGCACGTCCGAAAACGATTCGTACTTGCGCAAGGTAAGCTCGGGGAAATAGTGTACGAGTTCATTTTCTTCCAAGCAAAATTTGCGGGAGATCCCTTTGGCACGCGCTTGACGGTAGTTGAACGTACTGATGAGTAAAATGCCTCCGGTGTGTAGCATGGCCGGTAGTTGCTGGAATGCCACCGCATCCGGTTTGTAACGGCTGATGACGATGTTGTCGTACGTACCGAGTAGATCGCCGAGAGCGGTAGTCGTTAGGTCGAGCTGTTCGGTACATACGGTGACGCCGCGCGCTGTCGCAAACGTGTGCAGGCGCCTTAACGCTTCGCGCGCAAAATCAACTCCGGTGACGCGGAAGCCGAGCTTGGCTAAATATATGGCATTGCGACCGTCGCCGCAGGCGAAATCGAGCACGCTGCCACGTTTGAGTAGGTGACTGTTTTGGACGAGGTACGCTTCTGGCTCCATTAACTGCTGTGGACGCTCTTTATATTTTTTCTCCCAACGGTTTTTTTCGGCTGTGTTAGTCACGACGGTTCCCCCCCCTGACACGTTTATGTATATGGTCGTTAAGCTTTTCGTACGGCGACCCGTGCTAAAATGATCGTAGCACACGTTTGGCAGAAAGGCGAGAGGCGTACAGTACTGCTGCTTCAGTAGTTAGGTGGATGGTCAAGGTAATGTATGCGGTATCTCGCATGGAAGGCGAGTCGTATTCAACGTGCAACGGTTTTAGACTTCGTGCGTAAATAGAGGTAGGAAGATTTCATTTTATAGCAACTAGCTAATTATTTCAGAACGGGAGTGAGCGCGATGCAAGAGCAGAAAAGGATTCTTTTAGATGTCGACACTGGAATTGACGATGCGTTAGCTATTTTTTATTTGCTCCATTCTCCCAACGCCGTCGTAGAAGGTATAACGACCGGCTATGGCAATGTCTCGGTGCTGCAGGCGACGTACAACACGTTGCAAATAGTCGAATTGGCCGCTCGGCATCGCGAAATTCCGGTCGTCCCCGGGGCGGAGCGACCGCTGCTTAGGAATTGGGAAGGACCAGCTGCGCGCGTTCACGGTGAAAATGGTTTCGGAGACGTCGTTCTTCCTCCGCCAAAACGGACGGCATTAGCCGCACATGCGGCCGATTTTATTGTGGAGAAGGTGAATGCGGCCCCAGGAGAGATGACTCTCGTCTGCATCGGGCGCTTAACGAATTTAGCACTCGCTTTGGCAAAAGATGCGCGATTGCCGCAGAAGGTAAAAGAAGTCGTTATTATGGGCGGAGCGGTTCGCGTCCCCGGTACAGTTACGCCCGTGTCGGAAGCGAATATGCACGGGGATCCGGAAGCTGCACATCTTGTGTTTGAGTCCGGGTGTCCGATCACATTAGTGCCGTTGGATGTCGCACGTCTATTAGATGTGCCCCGGAAAGTCGTCTTCGACGAAGAACATTTCGCACAATTAGCTACGACAACTCAACAAGCAATCCCTTGTCTCGCGCAACTGCTGCGCTTTCGTCTGAAGGCGTACGACGACGGGCACGTAACGGCAGGTCCATTACACGACCCGCTAGCTGTTGCGGTCGCACTCGATCCGACGCTCGTACAAAAAGAGGAGATGTACGTAAAAATTGAAACGAAAGGGTGGCTCTCTTTAGGGGCGACGATTGTCGACTTGCGTCTGAAACAGTGCGAACGACATAACGCGTCCGTTTGCGTCGACGTAGATCGAGAGCGTTTTCTTGCTGAATTTTATGGGCGTTTATTTGATGGATCAAAAAGTGGTGGTGGATGTGATGTGCCAAAAGGTTACAATCCTTCCAGCAAGAAAAACGGCAATTTGCGAATGGATGACAAACTACCCGTGAAGGAGGAACAGCGATGAAATCGCTCATAATTGATGTCGATACGGGAATTGACGATGCGCTAGCACTTAGTTACGCGCTGCACTCACCGGAATTACGTGTACTAGGGGTGACAACGTCGTTCGGAAATATTTCGGTTGAGGAGGCGACGCGCAATACGCTATCGTTGCTCGAAATGAGCGGGCGACCGGAAATACCGGTGTTGCCAGGGGCGGGAAAGCCAATTTTTCGTGACGATTTAAAGGGGAAAGCGACGAACGTTCACGGCGACGACGGACTAGGCAACAGTCACTTACCGACGCCGAAAATTACGCACAAATACGAGTATGCAAGTGAATTTATCGTCAACCAAGTGACTCAGCTGCCTGGGCAGGT
The DNA here is from genome assembly GCF_001375555.1 of Numidum massiliense. Classification (NCBI taxonomy): domain Bacteria; kingdom Bacillati; phylum Bacillota; class Bacilli; order Caryophanales; family Bacillaceae; genus Numidum; species Numidum massiliense. Next base: position 223,331 of record NZ_CTDZ01000009.1, read on the forward strand.
AACTGTCATTACTGTCGGTCCGTTGACTAATTTAGCCACGGCGCTCATGCGTGAACCGGCAATTGCACACTCGATTGCGCGCGTCGTCGTAATGGGGGGCGCGGTTACCGTTCCCGGTAATGCGACTCCTATGGCAGAAGCGAATATTTACGCGGATCCAGAGGCGGCGGAATACGTGTTTCGCTCCGGCGCTCCGCTCACTCTCGTCGGCCTCGACGTGACGATGCAGACGTTGTTGAAACGCACCGAGTTACAGCGGTGGCGGGAGGAAGGAACCGCGTTCAGTCGTTTTCTCGCTAACATTACCGATTTTTACATGGATGCCTATAAAAATTTTTATCCCGGCATCGATGGGTGTGCCTTACACGATCCGTTAGCTGTCGGGGTCGCTATCGACGAGTCGTTCGTAAAAACGACACCGATGTTCGTGCAAGTCGACACAGAAGGGGAGTTGTCGCTCGGCCGGACGATCGCCGACCGTCGCCCGAACCGTGTGGTAACGCCGAATATGGACGTCTGCCTCGATGTGGATGCGGAACGGTTTGTCAGCCACTTTTTGTCTCGTGTCGTGTGAAAGTTCGCACCCATGGAAAAGTATACGTTTTGAAATAAGGTGCACGTCTCAATGTTTCACTGAATCCGCGCAATGCTTCTGTTCTATGTCTATAAAGTGGATGAAGCCGCGAAAGAGGTCATTGTTTTACGCTGCTTCTACGGGGCGCAAGATTATAATAAATTAATATAGGGACTATGTAATGGAGGGCACCTCGTGTAGAGGTGTTTTTTCATGGGCTTTTCCTTGAAAAAAACAGTTGATTTTGAAATTAAGTCATGTTAGTGTATAAAATAAAACTTATAATACACACCTATTTACTATGGTATTACGTGCGGTTGAATCCGAGGTGGATTGAACAGGCGCAGTTGGATGATATTCTCGCGTCACTGACGGCGATCGTCAACGCCGACGATATATCCGAATATTGTTAGTAAATGGAACGATGGACAAAAAGGATGTGACGAACGTGCAGGTATTCCGAAATGTGACCGAATTGATCGGTAACACCCCGCTAGTGAAGCTAACGAGGCTGCGGCCTGCGGATGGTGCCGACGTATATGTCAAGTTGGAATCCTTTAATCCGGGGCGCAGTGTAAAGGATCGCGCGGCATACCACATGATTATTCGCGCAGAACGGGAAGGTTTGTTACAAAAGGGAGCGACAATTATTGAACCGACGTCGGGGAATACCGGGATCGGTTTGGCGATGGTCGCCGCGGCTCGGGGGTATCGGTCTATTTTTGTCATGCCGGATACGATGTCAGAAGAACGGATTCGCCTCCTTAAAGCATACGGCGCACGAGTCGTTTTAACACCCGGAGAGCAAAAAATGCCTGGTGCGATTGAAAAAGCACAGCGGTTATTGAAAGAAATACCGGGAAGCTTCATGCCGATGCAGTTTGAAAACAGCGCTAACCCGGATAGTCATCGGGAAACGACCGCTGTAGAAATTATCGCGGCGATGGATGAAATCGGGACAGAACTAGCTGCTTTGATCGCTACCGCTGGCACGGGGGGAACGGTCACAGGCACAGGAGAAACGTTGAAAAAACGTTACCCGCATGTAACGGTCCACGTGGTAGAACCGGCTGGTTCTCCCGTGTTATCTGGCGGTGCGCCGGGTTCGCATAAGCTCGTCGGAACGAGTCCTGGTTTTATCCCTCCCGTCCTGAACAGATCCGTTTACGACGAAATCATCCAAATCGACGACGAACAAGCATACGATACCGTCCGTCGCTTGGCAAAAGAAGAAGGCATTCTCGTCGGCCCTTCCTCCGGCGCTTCCGTATATGCGGCTATGCAAGTAGCGAAACGCCTTCCGCCTACTCAAGTCGTCGTTTGTATTGCGCCGGACTCGGGTGAAAGGTATTTGTCGACTGATTTGTTTGTGGATTGATGACTGAATGGGGGTGGGGAGATGTTTTTACATCTTGAACACGTCAGTAAGTCTTTTGGGCAGACGAGTTCCGGCGTGTTAGATGTACTGCAAGACATTGACTTGGAAGTGGAGAAAGGGGAATTTGTATCGATTGTCGGGCCTTCCGGTTGTGGAAAATCGACATTGTTGTACCTCATTTCTGGACTAGAGCAAAGCAGTCAAGGGCGTATATTGAAGAATGGGCGTCCTGTGACAGCACCCGGTCCCGATCGCGTCGTCGTCTTTCAAGAGGCGGGCCTGTTTCCTTGGCTCACCGTCCTAGACAATATCACATACGGTCTCCGCTGCATTGGCACGCCGAAGAAAGAGGCCCGGGAAAAAGGGCTTGAGATGCTACGGACCGTTCACTTGAGTCGCTATGTCCATGCGTACCCGCATCAACTGTCTGGCGGGATGAAACAACGCGTCGCCATCGCCCGCGCGCTCGTTATGGAACCGGATGTGTTGCTCATGGATGAGCCTTTTGCCGCGTTAGATGAACAAACGCGGATTGTCCTTCATCACGAGCTACTCAATATTTGGCGCAAGACGCAAGTGACGATCCTTTTTGTCACCCATAACATTCGGGAGGCAGTTCAGCTTTCTGAGCGGATTCTCGTCATGGGGACGCGTCCCGGTCATATGAAAGCTGAATTACGGGTACCTACGGCAAGGGATGGGATTGCGCCAGACAGTGTGACTCTTTATTATGAACAGCAAATTATTACGTTGCTCAAAGAAGAAATTGAGCAAGTCGTAAAGGAGGAAATGGGCGATGACTACTGCTTTGAGGCGCATCCTCTTTATCGCGATGTTAGCGGTGATTTGGGAAGTCACACCTAAAATGTCTAGCTTGCCCGACTCGATGTACCCCCCGCTCACGCAGGTTTTACATACGCTCCTTTCCGGCCTTCTTACTGGGCAATTGTGGATCGCGCTAGCTAAAAGCCTCGGTCGCTTGTTAATCGGATTTACCATTGCACTCCTCGTCGGGTTAAGTCTCGGTTACTTTATTTGGCGGTCGAAGTGGGTGGAGGACACACTCGGCTTTGTCATTACCGCTTTACAGTCCATTCCGAGTATCGTCTGGTTTCCGCTGGCGATCATTTGGTTTGGTCTGAACAACGAGGCTATTCTTTTTATCGTCGCCCTTGGGGCGACGTGGACGATGACGATAAACGCCGCATCGGGGTTTAAACATGTACCGTTACTTTATCAGCGGGTGGCGCACACCTTTGGAGCAACCCCTTTCCATTATTTGCGGACCGTCCTTTTTCCAGCGGCGGTTCCCCAGCTCATCTCCGGGATGCGCACCGCTTGGGCTTTTTCATGGCGGGCGCTAATGGCTGGGGAATTGCTCGGAGCCGGGGAAGGATTAGGTCAGCTGTTGGAAATGGGCCGTGCCCTCGGTCAAATGGATCTCGTCATCGCCGTCATGATCGTGATCGGTATCATCGGTGTCGTCATCGATAACGTCATTTTCCTACGCATGGAGCGGCGTGTGCATGCGAAATGGGGGGCGGCTAAGGCGGCTTGAAGTTTATCGCATCGGAAGTCACGAAGAACACGAAGAAAGGGAACGAATTTAGGCAAAAGAGGAGGAAGAAGATATGGTCTACAGAAAACGGAGGCTTTCGCGATTACCGTTCCTGGCGTTGTCGGTTCTCCTGCTAATCGCCACCGTAACCGGCTGTGCAGGCACGACTGCCGATGCACTTAAAACCGACAGTGGCGAAAAAAAGGAAGTGACCATTGGCTACTTTCCTAATTTAACGCACATCGCGACGATCGTGGCGTTAGAAAAAGGCTACTACGAAGAGGCGTTCGGGGATCAAGTTGCTATTCAAACGAAAACGGTCAACAACGGTGGATTGTTTATGGAAGCGATGGCGACGAAGGCGATTGACATCGGAACGGTAGGACCGGGGCCAGTCATCAACTTTTACGTGAAAAACCCGGACTATCACATTATTTCCGGGGCCGTCAACGGTGGCGCTGTTCTCGTCGTGCGCGGCGACAGCGGGATTAACGACTTGTCTCAGTTGGACGGCAAGCGGATCGCGATTCCAGTCATCGGTAGCACACAAGATGTGATGCTCCGCAAGGCTTTGCAGTCGGACGGACTTCAAACGACGTCCAACGGTGGGACAGTCGAATTGTTTGCGGCTGCACCGAGCGATACCGCCCCGCTTTTTCTACAAAAATCGGTCGATGGCGCGGCGACACAAGAACCGTGGGGCGGTGTACTAGAAGAACAGGCAGATGGAAAATTGCTTCTTGACTGGGATGCGTTCGCTTGGGGAGAAGAATCGACAAACACGGTCGTCGTCGCTCGGAATGACATATTAGCCGACAAATCGCTGGTGCGCAGCTATCTAGAGGCTCATGTAAAGGCGGTGAAGTACATTCAAAAACACCCCGCCGAAAGTCGACAGCTCGTCATCGCGCACATCAAACAACTGACGGGGAAAGAATTGGATGAGAAACAATTAGCTGCCGCGTTTCAGCGCATGCGCGTCACGTCTGACGTGAATGAATCGGTTATTAAGGAAATGGCCAGCATTAGTAAAGAGGCGGGATATATTTCTGAGGACGCGATCGATGGATTAGTTGATTTATCCATCCTTAACGAGTTAAAATGACAACGAATTAACATGACGAAACGGATTTTTATGACCGATATACTACGAGTTTAAACCTCCCTACGGTCGTGTGGGGAGGTTTTTTATGGAAAAACCGGCCCGTATCGCGACACCGTCGTCGTCGCTTAGGAGTACTGCCTGAACATCCATTGCATGCCTTTGAATACGTTTTCACCTTATAAATATATTTATCGCGAAATAAGAATGTAACTTTATCGTTATCCTTACATTTTTAATTTTAGTGTGATATAATTTATAAAAATCGTTGCACGCCATCCTAACAAAAAATGGTTAGCGGTGGCGCGACGACGGGAGGGATAGCGGATCGCCGCACGTTATGCGTTTAGCAGCACAACGCGCAGGTGTGGAGTAGAGCCGCTGTTTTTCTTTCGTACTAATTGTTGCATTATACTGAAGAAAGGTGTCGATAATGGACAAGCAGCAAGACAACTCATCATTTAAGCCGTACATTCCGGCGCACGAGACGCAGCCGGAAATGACGTGGGTGGCGGTCGTCACCGGGGGCATATTGGCGGTTCTGTTTGGAGCGGCCAACGCCTATTTAGGATTGATCGTCGGGATGACCGTGTCCGCGTCGATTCCTGCGGCGGTCATTTCGATGGCCTTATTGCGCGGCATCATTAAGCGCCAATCAATTTTGGAAAACAACATCGTACAGACGATTACGTCGACAGGGGAGTCGGTAGCCGCTGGCGTTATTTTTACTCTTCCCGCGCTATTTATTTGGAAGCTGCAGCCCAGTTTGACGACGATCGGCATTATTGCCCTCGCCGGCGGGATTCTCGGTGTCATCTTAATGATTCCGCTGCGTAAAGCACTTATCGTGAAAGAACACGAGACGTTGCCTTATCCGGAAGGGAAGGCGTGTGCGGAAGTGCTCGTCGCCGGGGAAAAGGGCGGCAGCGGTGCGCGTCTCGTCTTCTCCGGGCTCGGGATCGGGGCGTTGTTTAAGACGATTATGGACGGGTTCAAGGTGTTCCCGTCCGAAATCGAATGGCAAATTCCAGGGTTTAAAAATGCGGCCGTCGGCATGGATGTGCTACCCTCTTTGCTCGGCGTCGGCTATATCGTCGGCCCGCGCATTGCCGGCTTTATGCTCGGAGGAGCGGTGCTCGGGTGGTTAGGCATTATTCCGCTCATTAGTTATTTCGGAAGTTTCGTGCCGGATGCCATCTTCCCGGCGACCGAACCGCTCAGTAAGCTAGATTACTGGGGCATCTGGGGAAATTATTTGCGCTATATCGGGGCAGGTGCGGTCGCGCTCGGCGGCATTGTCGGGTTGCTCAAGACGTTACCGACGATTTTCTCCTCCTTTAGTGCGGCGATCAAAGGTTTTGCGAAGACGGCTGGCGAACAGAGCGACTTGCGTACAGATAAAGACATCTCTTTGGCGACGATCGGCATTTTGACGATCGTGCTCATCGCCATTTTGGCCTTTTTCCCGCATATTGAGGTCGGTATTGCCGGGGCGTTGCTCATTCTCGTGTTCGGCTTTTTCTTCGTGACCGTGTCAGCGCGCATCGTCGGCATCGTCGGCAGTTCGACCAACCCCGTATCGGGGATGACGATTGCTGCATTAATTTTTACCGCGCTCATCTTTAAAAGTCTCGGTTATACCGGTGAATCGGGGATGGTTATCTCGATTATCGTCGGGGCAGTCGTCTGTATTGCCGCGGCGCTGTCGGGTGATACAGCGCAAGATTTGAAGACTGGATTTATCGTCGGCGCGACGCCGAAGTACCAGCAAATCGCGCAGTTGTACGGCGTGCTCATCTCTAGCGTGACGATCGGTTTCGTCTTAGTGCTACTCGATCAGGCCTACGGTTTTGGTACGAAAGAATTGCCGGCACCGCAAGCGTCGTTAATGGTCATGATCGTGGAAGGGATCATGGATGGTAACTTACCGTGGAACCTCGTCTTTATCGGAATGGCGATCGGTTTGGCCGTCGAATTGTTCGGCGTGAGCTCCTTGCCGTTTGCCATCGGACTGTACTTGCCGTTCCACTTGTCCGCACCGATTATGGTCGGGGGACTGATCCGCTTCGAAATCGAGTGGCGAGAAAAAGATGAACTTGCCTTAAAACGTAAGCAAGAGCGGGGCATCTTGCTCGCATCCGGCTTTATCGCTGGTGAGGCGCTCTTCGGGGTGCTGATCGCCCTCGCCGTAACGGTCGGTCTCAACTTGTCGAGTGAGCCGTTGTTCGGACGGTGGATGGCGCTAGCTGCGTTTGCGCTCGTCACGGCGATCCTCTACTTTACCGCGAATAAGAAGGAAGGCGTACGTTAAGTGTGCTAAAAGCGAAGGATGAGGATAAGTAGCTTAGGATTACGTACAATAACGTAACGATTAGAGCAGCTCTCCCAAATGACGGGGGAGCTGCTTCTTATTTTTAAACACCTTTTGGCAATACAAGCGAAATAATGGTACGATTCCCTTGAAGCTATATGCCGAGGGCTCTGTCGGTTATGTGAAAGAAAAGCTGGCAGGCAAGGTAAAATATCCACCAATGTTCGCATGTTCGCAGCTGCGCGTCGTTTGGGCGATTCGAGACAAGTTTTTATCGCGATGGTTGATGACGATGGATTTTTAAATGTAGGAGGAAAAAGGTGTGACGATCAAAATTGCGGCTTTCGGATCGGAACAATTTTTAAATCGGCTAGTAACGTTGGCGGAGAATGTCACGGATCTTACTGTCGTGCCATACGTTTACCGTCATCCGGAAGAGACGCCGCTGATCCTCAAACAAGCGACAGACTGTGATGTGCTTTTATTTACAGGAATGTTGCCTTATTTTTTCGCAAAGCAAACCATTCGAGAAGTGGACATTCCGGCAGTTTCCATTCCGTTTCACGAAACGATGGTCACGTTGTCGCTATTCCACATTTATTACCACAAACGCGTACCGCTTGCAAGAATTTCCATCGATATACCAGACCGACAGTACGTCGATCGCGTGTTGGCTGAACTTGATATACAGGAAACACCCTTACATGTACAAGATTACAAGTGGATTTTTGACGACCGTGCGACAGGGCGATTGTTCGACGTGGATCAGTTTGTGGCCGTCCACGAACGGTTGTGGCAAGCGCACAAAGTGGATGTCGTGCTAACGAGTATCCACGCCGTGTACGACCGACTTAAAGCAAAAGGTGTCGACTGTGTGCGCATGATCGACTCCGAGGAAAACATGATGGCAAGTTTAAAGCGAGCAAAAGCGGTCGGACAGCTAGAAAAAAGTAAACGGGCGCAAATTGCGGTCGGCATCGTCGCGCTCGATCGGACGGCACGTCAGACTGACGACGGTACACAAGCTCATAAAGATACACTAATTAACGACGATATACAATCTCATGACGATACGAAAACTGCCATACATAAAATGCGGCGTGCCCTGGCTCAGTTTGCGAACCGAATGAACGCTTCGGTGCAATATGTCGACGAAGAGAAAGGGAAAATGATGTTGTACAGTACGCGGGGCGGGGTTGAACATGTGACGAACCGCTTTCGCGACATGCGCTTTTTGTACGCGCTAGAGGAAGCGTTGCAAATGACAGTACGTGCCGGGTTCGGCTTCGGGGTGACGGCGAAGGACGCCGAAGAGCACGCGCAAATTGCGCTAGCTCACGCGAGACAGACAGAAGGTATGAGCAGCGCCTTTATCGTGACGGAAGAGCAACTCGTCATCGGGCCACTCAATGTCACACGCGAGGTGGATCGAAAAAAATATCACTTGCGCACCGTAGACAAACACATCCAGCGCATCGCGCAACAGACGCGGTTAAGTGTGTCCAATGTGACGAAAGTGTTAGCGTTCAACCGCGCGCGGGGCGGGGAGCGCTTTACATCCCATCAGTTAGCCGATTATTTAGGCGTCAGCCGGCGGACGGCAGAACGTATCCTAAAAAAGTTACACGAAGAGCGGTTCGTTCACGTCGTCGGGGAGGAGCAACCGTACCAGCACGGCCGACCGCGCGCTGTCTACGAGCTAGCCGATGACACGATGGCTTAAAACGTATGTGCGGCAAGCGAGACTTCAGACAGCAGATTGACCGGGGGAAGTTTTCAGATGAAGTTTTCAGATGGCGACAGCGGCCATGGACAGGATCGCCATGGCCGCATCATTGTCGTTTGATTTTGTATATTGACTTGAGACCAATATTCGCTATATTATAGAAGACAATTAGCGACTATAAAGCGACAACTATTAAACGTATGGGAAGGATGAAGTTGTTTTGCACATTACTGCAGTTAGTATTTTTGGTATCCGCTTACCGTTAAAAATTCCGTTCGTCGTCAGTTATGAGTCGTATGACGTTATGCCGTCGCTCATTGTCAAAGTCGAAACAAACACCGGCTTGTATGGGTACGGAGAAGCCGTTCCCGACGAACACGTTACCGGGGAGACGTGGGAAGGGACGTATGAAGTGATTCGCCACACCCTCGCGCCAGCCGTCCTCGGCAAAAACCCGTTTGACATCGAAAAAATTCACGCGACGATGGACAGCTGCATTTACAGCGCCCCTGCAGCAAAAGCGGCGATCGATATCGCCTGTTACGACTTAATGGGTAAGGCGGTTGGACAACCTGTGTACAATTTAATCGGTGGCCAATACCGCCAGCGGTTGGCGGTGGCGAAAGTGCTCTCCATTCAAGAGCCGCACGAGATGGCGGAAGAAGCGACGGCGGCACTCGCCTCAGGTTACCGGGTGTTAAAATTAAAAGTCGGTACGGACAAAGTGAAAGATATCGCCCGCATTAAGGCGGTACGGCAGGCGGTCGGCACAGATGTCCCGCTGCGCGTCGACGCCAATCAAGGATGGGAAAACAGTGCCGACGCGCTGTACGCGCTCGCGCGCATCAAAGCGTGCGACATTGCATGGATTGAACAGCCGGTCGCCGCGGACGACCTCGATGCGCTCCGCGAAGTGAAACAGCAGACGACGGTGCCGGTAATGGTCGACGAAGGGGTGCGCGGCTCGCGCGACATGCGGGAAGTGATCGCGAAGCGCGCCGCAGACAAAGTGAACATTAAGTTGATGAAGTGTGGCGGCATTTTTCGGGCCGTACAGCTGACACACCAAGCGGAAATGGCCGGGATGACGTGCCAAATCGGATCGATGGTCGAGTCTTCGATCGGTTCAGCGGCTGGCTTGCACGTGGCGACTGCGAAGAAAAATATTCGCAGCAGTGAGTTAACCGGGCCGCTTCTGTTTAGTCGCGACGTCGGCAATTTGACGTACGAGCTTCCATACGTGCAAATGCGGGAAAAGCCGGGCTTAGGCGTGGATGTTGACAAGGGTGTGTTGGATGAGTTAACAGTGATGCGTGCGACAGTGGGTAGCTAAGCGAATCGTTTTAAGCGAATAGTCTAGAACCAACCAATAAGATCGAGGTGACGTTATGCAAACGACTGCGCAAACTAAACAGGCAACTACAAAAAAGAGATTCAAAATTCCGCACACGTATGCGATTTTGTTCATCATTATTGTGTTAGCGACGGTCGCGACGTATGTCGTTCCCGCCGGTGAATACGAGCGGGTTGAAGAAGATGGCAAAACAGTCGTCGTCGGCGATAGCTACCACGCGGTGGACAGTTCCCCTGTCGGCTTGTTTGACTTGTTTAAAGCGATTCCACAAGGGATGGAAAAAGGGGCAACGATTATTTTTTACATTTTTCTCGTCGGTGGGGCTTTCGGTATTATTCGGGAAACGGGGGCCATCGAAGCGGGAATTCAAAAAGCTGTCCACCGCTTGGAGAATCGGGAGAAGTTACTCATTCCGGCGACGATGTTCGTCTTTTCGATTGGTGGCGCCACGATGGGGATGTCCGAGGAGTCGATCATTTTTGTGCCGATTGGGATCGCTGTCGCACGGGCGATGGGGTTTGATGCAGTGACCGGCACGGCGATGGTCAGCTTAGGGGCTGCGAGCGGATTTATCGGCGGGATGATGAATCCGTTTACTGTCGGCGTGGCTCAATCGATCGCTGAAGTGCAGCTTTTTTCCGGGATCGGCTTCCGTTTTTGTGCCTATATCGTTTTTTTATCGTTCGGCATGTGGTACGTGACGCGTTATGCAATTAAGGTGAAACAGAACCCGTCGCGGAGCGTTGTTTACGACATCGAACAGGCCTATAGAAGCGAGCGGGAAACGAGTACCGCTACAGCAGTTGCCACTAAGCTCAATTATCGCCACATCGGCGTATTTTTGGTGATCGTTGCCGGTTTGGCCTTTAACATGTACGGAGTGTTTGAGTGGGATTGGTTTTTGACGGAGTTGACCGCTTCTTTCATTATAATGGGCTTCGTGTCGGGACTCATCGGCGGCCTCGGCGTCAACCGTCTGTTTGAGTCTTTCGTCAGCGGGATGCGTCTCGTGGCATTCGGCGCCTTAATTGTCGGCTTCGCGCGAGCGATTCTCGTTGTATTGGAGCAAGGGAATATTATCGATACGATTGTGTACTCGCTCGCTTCGACAATTAGTCATCTACCGGGGACACTTAACGTGATCGGCATGTACGTCGTACAGACGCTGATTAACTTTTTCATCCCTTCCGGTAGTGGGCAGGCGGCAACGACGATGCCGATCATGACCCCACTCGCAGACTTGCTCAACATTGAGCGCCAAGTGGCCGTATTAGCGTTTCAGTACGGCGATGCGATTACGAACTCGATTATTCCAACCTCGGCGGCGTTAATGGGCTATTTGGCCGTTGCCGGAATTCCGTATGAGCGCTGGGTAAAGTTCGTGTGGAAGTTAATTGCTGGTTGGATCGGGATCGCGACGGTGTTTCTCGTGGCGGCTGTTTTGCTCGGCCTATCGTAAGCCGTTGTCAGTTCCTCCGTGTCATGGTATTCTTATTGAGGTAGTTTCCATATTTTGTGGAGAAACAGAAAGATACTTTTGAGAGGGGAAGTTGCTAGTTTATGAGTAAGTTACGTCGCATCGCGTTGACAGCATTGTGCTGCTGTGCGGTCGTCGGGATGACTGCGTGCAATACCGATTCCGAGACGAAAGGTGGAGACGGTGGCAAAGCGGCGCAAGCGAATGAAAAAAGCGGGCAAACTGCCAAGGGGACAAAACAAGATAAAAACAACGGCGCCATAAAAGGCGATAACGAAGACAAAGCGAACGAAGGTAAGCAGCAAGAGGCAAGCGGTCGCGGAGGGAAGAGTGCGGATTACCTTGCGGAGACCATCGATAAAGACGGCGTCGTCACGAACCCTGACGACTTGTTGGTCGTGATGAACAAGAAGCGCAGCCTCCCGGCAGACTACGAGCCGAAAGACCTCGTCGTCCCGAATGTGCGTTTTCCGTTCGAGGAAGACTTGCCGCAGAAAAAAATGCGCGCCGAAGCAGCAAAAGCTTTGGAAAAACTTTTTGCAGCGGCTGAGAAAGACGGGATCGCCCTATTCGCTGTCTCGGGGTATCGGTCATACGAATACCAAGAGTCTATTTTCGCTTTTAACGTCGAGCAAAAAGGAGAAGAAGAGGCCAACCGCGTCAGTGCGCGTCCCGGGCAAAGTGAACACCAGACCGGATTGACGATGGACGTGTCGTCGGAATCGGCCGGTTTTGACTTGATCGAGGCGTTCGGTGAAACGCCAGAAGGAAAATGGATTGCCGAAAACGCGGCTGATTTCGGTTTTATTTTGCGCTACCCGAAAGGGAAAGAAGACATTACGGGGTATGTGTATGAACCGTGGCACCTTCGCTACGTCGGCAACAAAGAAGTGGCAAAAGAAGTGATGAGCGAAGGGTTGACGTTGGAGGAGTATTTTTCGGGAGAGTAACGATTTCTGACGGGAATGAAAGTACTTGTTATCGGTTGTGGTCGGAACGATCGGAGCGAGTAGGTGAATAGTTCCCGTTTACTGATAGCGAGCGGGGAAGTTGACGCGGACGATTCCCAGTGAGGGAAGTCGTCCGCGTTTGTATATGTGCTTAGGAAGTAGGAAGTGTCGTTGCTGGTGTGACTGGGCGTGGTGTAACGATTTTTTGTTAGAAGGGAAGATGTGATCATGCCCTTTTTTTATTGCAAAAAAGACGAAAAATAGGCTATAATCCCGGTAATTAATGTAATTTTATCTTAGCAATACAGGGGAGCTAACAATTGTGAAGAAATGATTTTGACTCTTATAAGGCTACGATTTATGTGATTAGAAACGACGGCATGGTTGATCAGTCCAATAGGCTTTGAACAATCACCTTCACAGTCATTCTAGCGCTTCAGATACAGCTATATTCTAATACACTTAACTCGATCGTTAACTTCACGATGCATCTGCTTTTCGGAAAATAAACATTGTAGTCAACGATACGCTATAATAGCATTACGATGATGATAGATTACAGCGGGGGATTTTGTGTGAAAACGAAGATCGGAGTCATTTCGCCCTCTCCACAGTTTACGGCGCTTGCTCGGAAGGTGTCGGCGCAGCTCGGCATATCCGTGTTAATCGAGGAGGGGGCGCTAACGCGTGGCCTAACGCGCGCAAAAAAAATGATTGCCGTAGACGACGTCAACACGATCGTCGCACGCGGTAGCACGGCGACGCTGTTAAAAGAACATCTCGACATTCCCGTCGTCAAAGTAAACGTCACAAACTTCGACCTATTGAAAGCGCTACGCCAGGCGAAGAAAGACGCGGACGAAGTCGTGTTGCTCGACCACGTCAGCCACTGCCACTTGTACGATTTGCCCTTTATCGAAGAATTGCTTTCCATGCGCATCGTGCACGAGTCGTTTCACGATGAAAAAGAGATCGTATACATCATTAAACAGCTGGCGCTCGATCAGGCGAAAGATATGATTGTCGGGACGGCGCAATGTTTGGCCAACACGGCAATCAACCGAGGCATTCGCTCCCTCGTCGTTCCTTCTTCGCCGGAGGCGATCGTGGAGGCGTTACAGCGTGCTCAGGAGATATCTGCTGTTTACGAGGAAGAAAAATTGCGGCAGCACCATTTGGAAACGATCATCTCCTATGTGTTTGACGGTGTCATCGCTACCGACCAAGCCGGAAAGGTGACGGTGTTTAATGACTTAGCGGCAAAAATGCTCGGTGTACACCGGGAAAGTGTGCGCGGCGAGTACCTCCACAACGCACAATTTCCACAAATAAAGAAGTTGTTAGGCGATGGTTCGGAAGCGCGGGAGAAAATTGTGTCGTTAGGTCGCAGTCAATTAGTCGTCAATCGGATCAAGCTAAAAGGGCAAGGTGACAGTGCGGTCATTACGTTCCAAGAAGTGGACGAGGTGATGCAGCAAAACGCCATTTTGCGGAGTGAACTGTACAAACGGCGGTTTTACGCTAAGTATACGTTTGACGACATTCGCTGTGCGAGCGGGGCGATGCAAGGTGTGATCGCGATGGCAAAAAAATATGCGCAAAGCGACAGTAACGTGCTCGTCACCGGTGAAAGTGGCACCGGAAAAGAGCTGATGGCGCAAAGCATCCACAGTGCGAGTGCCCGCCAGGCCAAGCCGTTCATCGCTGTCAACTGTGCGGCCCTTCCCGAAAACCTACTAGAGAGTGAACTGTTTGGCTATGAGGAGGGGGCATTTACCGGGGCAAAAAAAGGTGGCAAACCAGGTCTGTTCGAGATGGCGCACGGCGGTACCGTCTTTTTGGATGAAATCGGCGATTTGCCGCTCGCCCTCCAAGCGCGTTTGTTACGCGTGTTGCAAGAAAAAGAAGTGATGCGTATCGGCGGCGACCGCATCGTCCCGGTTGACGTGCGCGTCATCTCGGCGACGAATAAAGATCTTATCGAAAGTATGCAGCAGGGTAACTTTCGTGTTGACCTGTTTTACCGACTCAACATTTTACAAATTCATGTGCCGCCGCTACGCGAGCGCAAGGACGACATTCCGCTACTCGTGCAGCAATTTCTCGCTAAAAATGGGGCTCAAGGCGATGTCGTCGACGAAAAGCTTATGCAGGTGTTTACGCGCTACGATTGGCCGGGGAACGTACGGGAGCTGGAAAACGTCGTCGAGCGACTCGTCGCACTAGACGGGACGGCGGTGCCGGACATGGAGAAGATGTTGTTTCCCTGGGAGATCGCCCTGACGGAAGGACGGGTAAGTAACGGAATAGCGACCGAGGAACGGGTGAGCAAAGAAATAGCGCGTGAAGAACGGGCGAGAGAGGATGGTGCGGAAAGTGAATACCCGGGACGTGAGCGGGGAGTATCGGAGAAACCGATGAATGCCGAAGAGATTACAGTAAAAATCGGCACGCTTAAGGAGATGGAGCAGCAAATCATTCGCCATTTGGTCGCGCGGTTCGGACAAAACCGGCAAGTGCTAGCCGATCAACTGGGGATCAGCCGCACGACGTTGTGGAAGAAAGTAAAGACGAACGCCTGAGCGTAGCAGTGTAATCGTCGCACCACCTCAAAAAACGCCTAGGTTCATCTGCTACTGTATCCTGTGAACCATAAATCATTAGGTTCACAACTTAACTATCATGTTTAAATATTAAACAATCTATGTTTAAAAATCGAACAATGCCTTGTCGTTCCGATCTTCCGTCCGTTGTGAACAGCGGCGCGTTGTTCACTGTAGCGCTTTATTCGCCTATACCGCTATATACATGAAAAACCTTACAGTGTACGAAGCTTTGCCATCTCTCCTTACTGGAGATGGGGGAGCTTCTTTTTTTGTACGTGCACTTATTTGTGGCAGTTGGCACAGTTGTTGCTTATTGAGAAAGGGGGAATGGACAAAACAGTTTTGGAGGGAGCGCAGGTGGATCATTATTTGCAACCGACACGGCCACACTTTCAATACGTGACCTATGAAAAAAACGCTCACATCTGCACGATTACAATCAACCGACCGGAAGTGTACAATTGCTTAAACTTCCACACGTTGCGGGAAATGACGCGCGCCTTTGAATTGGCGTCGTGGGACGACGACATCGGAGTCGTCGTATTGACCGGTGCGGGGGACAAGGCGTTTTGCACGGGCGCTGACTTGAAGGAGCAAAACAACGAAGTGATCGATCGCCCGCGCAACTACTGGAAATGGATGGGTGCCTTCATCGAGGCGCACGAGAAGTTGTTAAACATCGGCAAGCCGACGATTGCCCGTTTGAACGGCATCGTCGTCGGCGGAGGCAACGAGTTTAACATGAACTGTGATTTGGCGATTATGGCAGACCACGGGTACATCCAGCAAGTGGGCAATTCCCACGGCAGCGTCGCCGCGGGTGGGGCGACGCAGTGGCTACCGATTACGGTCGGCGACCGGCGGGCGCGGGAAATTTTGTGGCTTAACGAAGAAATTAGCCCACAGCAGGCACTCGACTGGGGACTCGTGAACGAAGTCGTCCCGCTGAATGAACTCGATCAAGCGGTGCAGCGTATGGCGGAAAAGCTGCTCAATAAGCTGCCCGAGTGTATGCGCTATACGAAGGAACAGACCAACTTCTGGAAAAAGTTTTCCTTAAACATGACCGTCGGCCATGCGCGCGACTGGCTCACTGTGCACAGTGGTGCCTATGAGACGTATGAAGCGATGCGCGCGTTTAACGAGAAGCGGAAGCCGGACTATGCCGCCCTGCGCCAGCGGATGGCGACAGGTGGCTCCTATGAACACTTGTGGGGGGCGCCAATGCTCGACTGCCAGCAGTGTGGGGCGAAAGATTTACCGGAGCACTTCACCCATTGCGGTGTGTGCGGGGCACCGCTAGCTAAGTAGACAGTTCTTCACTATGCTGACAGATCGCTTTCGTTGCGTTGGCGGAGATGCTAATCACGCGGATCCCGCCAATACGGAATAACATTGTTGCGCAAAAGTGGCAGATTGTTAAACGAAACGAGAAACGGAGGCTAAATTGAATGAAAGACGTTAAACAGTTATTAATCGTCGGCTCCGGCGTTATGGGGCGGGGGATTGCATACGCCAGTGCGCTGGGCTGTTTTCAGACGACGGTGCAAGACGTGTCCGAGAAGGCACTTAAAAAGGCGCAAGCAGAAATCGAGCGGTATGCGGCAAACGGCGTGTCGCGCGGGAAAATGACGGCGGAAGAAGCAGAACAACTCAAAGCGCGCATAGCGTATACGCGCGACTTGGCAGAGAGTGCCGCAGCAGCCGACTTTGTTATTGAAGCAGTGCCGGAAGTGATTGACATTAAGCGCGATGTGTTTGAGACGTTAGATGCGCATGCGCGTCCAGAAGTCATCTTGGCGACGAACACGTCGACGATGAGCCCGACGGAAATTGGCTCTTTCACGAAGCGCCCGGAGCGCGTCATTGCGATGCACTTTTTTAACCCGGTGCCGAAGATGAAACTGGTGGAAATTATTCGCGGTCTGGAAACGAGCGATGACACGAGTGCCGTCGTTAAGCAGGTCGCTGAAGCGATGCAAAAAGAAACAGTCGTCGTGAACGAATTTCCCGGGTTTGTGACGAGCCGCGTAAGCGCCTTAGTCGGTAACGAGGCGTTCCACATGTTGATGGAAGGCGTCGGCACACCGGAAGAGATCGACAAAGCGATCGAACTCGGACTGAACTATCCGATGGGGCCGTTTAAGCTGGGCGACCTCGTCGGGTTGGACACGCGGCTTAATAACTTACAGTACTTGCACGAGACGCTCGGGGAGCGCTTCCGCCCGAGTCCGCTACTCGTGAAATATGTCAAAGCGGGTCGTTTAGGGCGGAAGACGGGGAAAGGTGTTTACGACTATACAAAGCAGGAAGAGGGGTAGGGCAAACTGGATCGGCAGGAGAGAGCCATCGCGGGAGTCGTGCGGGGGCACACGAGAACACGTACCGTGTGATCACGCGCCCCCTACTGTGTACGCCCACTGCACGACGCACCATCGACACGAGTGAATGTATACGGAGTGCAGATTAAGTGGCAAAGCAAAAAGCAAATTGAAGGAAATCGATTGAGGAGGAGACGCCAATGACTTTTAACTATTTAAGAGTTGACATAAAAGATTGGATCGCGACGGTGACGATTAACCGTCCGGAAAAAAACAATGCGATGAACCCGGACAGCTGGGCCGAACTAGGGGAGGCGATTAAGCAACTAAACGCAGCCGACGATGTGCGGGTCATCGTCATTACCGGTGCCGGAGAAAAAGCATTCGTCGCCGGAGCCGACATTCAGTGGCTACACGAACGAAAGCCACTCGACATTTACGGACTCGCGGTGCAGGATGTGCTGCAAAGTGTGTTTCGTTCGTACAAGCCCGTCATCGCGGCGGTTAACGGCTACGCCTTAGGCGGTGGCTGTGAACTCGCCCTCGCCTGCGACATTCGCCTTGCGAGTGACAATGCGAAAATGGGGCAGACGGAAATTAAATTAGGTATTTTACCAGCGGGCGGCGGCACACAGCAACTGACGAAAATTGTCGGTTTGGCCAAAGCGAAGGAACTGATCTTGACCGGGGATATCGTCGACGCGGCAGAGGCAAAGGCGCTCGGTTTGGTCAACCACGTGTATCCGCAAGAGGAATTAATGGATCGCGTGTACGAGTTTGCGCAAAAAATCGCTAGCCGACCGCCCGTGGCGGTGCGCATGGCGAAAATTGCCTTAAACGAAAGTGCCACTGCCGATTTGGCGAGTGGTCTCGCCTTGGAAAAGTCGTTGCAGGCTTATCTTTTCAGTACAGCAGATAAACAGGAAGGTACGAAAGCGTTTTTAGAAAAAAGAAAACCGAACTTTACGGGAGAGTGACACACATGATGCGGAAGGAAGTTGTCATTGTCGACGCGGTGCGGACGCCGATCGGCCGCTACCGGGGGGCGCTGAAAAGCGTACGGCCAGACGATTTGGCGGCGCTCGTCATCCGCGAGCTGCTGAAGCGCCAGCCGGAGGTAGAGCCGGCAGACGTGGAAGATGTCATTTTTGGCTGTGCGAACCAGGCGGGAGAAGATAACCGCAACGTGGCGCGCATGGCGGGACTGTTAGCTGGGTTACCACTTGCAACGGGGGGCGTTACCGTCAATCGGCTGTGCGGATCGGGCCTCGACGCCGTCAACCAAGCGTATCGCGCGCTCGCGCTCGGCGAAGGTGACGTGTATATCGGCGGTGGCACGGAAAGTATGACGCGGGCGCCCTTCGTCATGGGAAAGGCGGAAGCGGCCTTTCCGCGCGGCGATGCACACCTATTTGACACGACGATCGGTTGGCGCTTCATTAACCCGCGCTTGGCGGACATGTACGGCACGTTGAGCATGCCGGAGACGGCGGAGGAAGTGGCGCAGCGGTTTGGCGTGTCCCGGGAAGCACAAGATCAGTTCGCCTTCGCCAGTCAGCAAAAAACGGCCCGGGCGATGGCGAGTGGTCGCTTTGCCGACGAAATCGTCCCGGTCGAAATTCGCGACCGCAAAGGCGAAGTGCGTGTCGTCGACGAAGACGAGCACCCGCGTCCCGAGACGACGCTAGAAAAGCTCGCGTCGTTAAAACCGCTCTTTCCGGATGGGACAGTGACGGCGGGGAACGCCTCAGGCATTAACGACGGGGCATCTGCCGTGTTGCTCATGACGGAACAAAAAGCAGCAGCGCTAGGCGTGAAGCCGCTTGCCCGCATCGTGACGACAGCGGTGCAAGGGATAGAACCGAACATCATGGGGTTAGGTCCGGTCGGAGCGACGCGTAAGGCGTTAGCTCGCGCCGGGTTGACGGTGGACGACCTCGGGTTGGTCGAACTGAACGAGGCGTTTGCCTCCCAGTCTCTCGCTTGCATCGAACAGTTGGAACTAAATTCAGAGAAGGTGAATGTGAACGGCGGGGCGATTGCCCTCGGTCACCCGCTCGGCGCCAGCGGGGCGCGCCTATTGACGACACTCGTGCACGAAATGAAGAAGCAGGGCGTTCGCTACGGGTTGGCGACGATGTGTATCGGCGTCGGCCAAGGCATTGCGACGATTGTGGAAAAAGTGTAGCCGTAGCGTGGGGTATACGTATGTCTATCGTTAGTATACGCTGGTTTCCGCGGATCCCCTACAAGGGCTTCAGTGATCGGCAGCAATGGCCAAGGCCATCGCGCAATCGCGTATAACTAACGGCACGAGGGAATACACCTTTATTTGCAAGGGATACAGTGTATTCCCTCTTTTGCTGAACGAGATAAAGTTCTGTATTGCAATCTATATAACGTTATAATATAATAACGTTAAAATAACGTCATATATTTTAAGGTGGTGTTAGACGGTGGCACAAGTGACACAAGCGGCACAAGTGGCAGAAGTGCCGTTGACGACAGAAGAAAAAAAGGCGCAGTTTTTGGCGCGTATTGACCGCGGCGAAAAAATCGAAGCGAACGATTGGATGCCCGACGACTACAGGCAGGCACTCATCCGGTTGATCGCCATGCACGGCATTAGCGAAATTATGGGAGCGTTTCCGGAGAAAGAGTGGGTGCCGAAGGCGCCGACGTTGCACCGCAAACTCGCGATTATGGCGAAGGTGCAAGATGAGATGGGGCACGGGCAACTGCTCATCCGCGTGGCGGAAGACTTGATGAGGCCGCTCGGGAAAACGCGAGAACACATTATGCAAGATTTGTTCGCCAAAAGGCAGCGGTTTCACAACGTGTTCCATATGGAGGCGCCGACATGGGCCGATGCGGCAGTGATCGCGTGGCTCGTCGACGGGGCAGCGATTCTCACCCAGACGATGTTACTTGAAGGGTCTTACGCACCGTATGCCCGCGCACTGAAGCGCGTTGTGCAAGAAGAGTCGTTTCACGCCAAACACGGGGAAAGCCTCGTCTTAGCGTTGGCGGAAGGGAATGAGGAACAGCGAGCCATGCTACAAGAGTCGATCAACCGCTGGTGGGAACCGTTGTTAATGTTTTTCGGACCAGCCTCGAAAAAAGAAGTCGGGACGACGCACCAAGACATTAACACCCGCTACAAACTGCGCAGTAAGTCCAATGAAGAGCTAAGGCAGGAGTTTTTGTCGAAGTATGTCCCCCACATTTGGCAAATGGGGATGACCGTTCCTGACGAGGCTCTCCGTTACGACGAGAAAGAAGGCGCTTGGCATTACGCGCAGCCGGATTGGGGAAAATTCCGGCAAATCATCGACGGCAATGGCCCGTGTTCTGAAGAGAGAATCCGCCTGCGGCAAGCGTCTTACGAATACAACTGCTGGGTGCGGGAGGCACTCGGAGCGGAAGCAGACGTCAGTTGAGTGAGTGGAAAGGAGTAGTCGCGATGAGCACAAACGCAGAGAAGTTTTACGAGGTGTTCGAAGTGTTTGCACGCCGCGAGCCGACAGCCCCGATGCGTCATTATTTTAGTTTATTGGCACCGAACCACGATATGGCTGTCGTGATGGCGAAGGAAAACTTTTTTCGCCGCGAAAAGATTTTCGACATTTGGGTCGTCAAACGTAGGGACATCCGCATGTTGACGGAAGAGGAACGGCACATGTTGCCACGTTTGGACAAGCGGTACCGCGAGGCGGGCGGTTACTCGGGCCATGCGAAGCGGTGGCGGGCACTCGCAGCAGAGACGGCGGGCGAAGGAGGTCAGAAGAATGGGAGCTAATTTAACGGAAGCGACGGCGCTTACCGACTTGCTGTTCCAGTTAGCCGACGACGACTTTATTAACGCGTACCGCGGCTCGGAATGGCTCGGATTAGCCCCGCACATTGAAGAAGACGTGGCGCTTTCGTCAATTAGTCAAGACACGATGGGGCACGCCGCACTTTATTACGGCTTGCTGGAGAAGTTGGGGCTCGGGAACGCCGACGATCTTAGCCACTTGCGAGAGGAGGCTCAGTTCAAGAACGCGATCGTGTTGGAGTGGAAAAACGGGCCGGGGAAGTACAACGACCAGCCCCAGTACGACTGGGCATTAACCGTCGTTAGGCAGCTTATGTACAACATCGTAAAAAAGATAAGGCTTCGCGCATTGCGACAATCGTCGTACGAACCGCTCGTACACGCAGCAGTGAAAATAGCGACGGAGCATACGTACCATCTGATGCATTGGGAATTGTGGTTTAAGCAGTTGATGACGAGCACGCGTCAGGCGCGCCAGCGCATGGAACAAGCTCTTGCCCGCGTCTGGCCTGAAGTCGGCGGCCTGTTGACCCTCGGGCCAAAAGGCGAGGAGATGGTGAGCGCCGGGCTAATCGAGAGCGAAGCAATGATGAAACAGCGCTTTATGAAGGAAATCGAGGCAGTTTTTAGTAACGTCAACTATACGCCCGACGGCGAACCGGGCTTCTCTTCCGGAGACGGGCGCCGTGGGGAGCATACAGACGATTTAACGGAGGCGTTACAAACACTTTCGGAAGTGTATCGCATCCGTCCACTAGCGGCGAGTTGGTAATGGGAGTCGAATCGTCTGCGTATTAATAGTGACGATCACTGCTGGAATTGTCACGACACGATAAAAGTCGGCTATTAAAGGGGGTGGTCGCGGTGACCGTGCAACAGCCAGCTGGAAACATGGCGATGAAAGCCACTGTAGAAAAAGCTATTGCGGAAAAAGTCGGCGAGTCACTTAACGACGTGAAAGACCCGGAGATCCCTTCCGTCAGTATCGCTGAGCTCGGGATGGTTCACCGTGTCGACGTGCGGGACGGTGTCGCCTATGTCGAACTACTACCGACGTTTAGCGGTTGCCCCGCGTTAGGGATCATCGAGCAAGATGTGAAAGATGCCGTCGGTTGCGTCGACGGGGTGTGCGATGTCACTGTGCGCTTCGTGTTCCACCCGCCGTGGACGACGGACCGCATTACCCCGGAGGGACGGGAAAACCTGAAAGCGTACGGCATTTCTCCCCCGACGGCTACGCAGCGAGAAGGGGAACCGTGGACCGTCGACTGTCCGTACTGCGGTTCACCGTACACGACGCTGGAAAACATTTTCGGTCCGACCGCCTGTCGCAGTTTGCTCTACTGCACAAATTGCAAAAATCCGTTTGAAGCGATGAAACCGGTCGCAACTTGGCATGCACACAAATAAGGATTGTCACGCATCAAGACTAGCATGCACTCAAATAAGGATTGGCACGGATCAAGTATTGTCATGCACTCATTGGGACTCATCAAGTATTGACCCGCGCGAATAGATCGGAATAGGCATTGCAAGTACTCAAAATGAGGAGAGGATGGTTGAAATGGTAAAATTGATTGCCCTGTACAAACAGCCGGAGGACAAGGAAGCGTTTGACAAGCACTATTACGGCCCACACACGGAGGTCACGAAGAAAATTCCTGGCCTGCGCAAAATGAAAGTGACGAAAGTGATCGGCTCGCCAATGGGAAAAAGCGACTATTATTTGATGTGTGAAATGTATTACGACAGCCTTGAAGCGTTTAAGGAAGCAATGAAGACAGACGAGGCAAAAGCATCGGGCAAAGACCTCATGTCCTTCGCCGGAAATCTGGTCACGTTGATGATCGGGGAAGAAGTCGATGACGAAGCCTAACTTTATTAAAACGTCGGTAGATGGCGGGATCGGGCGGGTTGTCCTTAACCGCCCGGAAGTGCTCAACGCGCTCAACCGGGGGATGGTGACGGAAATTGTCACTGCGTTGGAAGCGTTTGACCAGAATGACGACGTGCGCGTCATTGTGCTGTCGGGAGAAGGACGCGCCTTTGCCGCCGGGGCAGACATCGCGGAGATGGCGGCGGAGGATCCGCTCGATTTGGAACTGGCCGATCCGTTTGCGGTGTGGGACCGCATCGGCAAGGTGAAAAAGCCGCTCATTGCCGCAGTGCACGGTTTAGCTTACGGCGGCGGCTTTGAACTCGCCTTAGCATGTGACCTCATTTTTGCTGCACACGACGCCAAATTTGCTTTTCCGGAAGTGAAGCTCGGCGTCATGCCCGGCGCCGGAGGAACGCAGCGGTTAACGAAAGTGATGGGTAAAGCGAAAGCGTTGGAATGGCTCTGGTTAGGTGAACCGATGTCTGCAAAAGAGGCGTGTCATTTCGGGGTCGTCACTCGTGTCGTCGCGGCCGAAGGGCTCATGGACGAAGTGCACGACTTTGTCCGCCGTTTAACGCAGCAAGCGCCTTTGTCGTTACGCTTAATTAAGGAAGCGGTACATAAGGCGATCGACTACCCCCTCGACGAAGGGATGCAGTTTGAACGGAAAAACTTTTACCTCCTCTTTGCTTCTGCGGATCAAAAGGAAGGCATGCGCGCCTTTCTCGAGAAGCGCAAGCCGCTGTTTAAAGGGGAATGAGCCGGTTAACGTTAGCTTCCTCCTCCGCAGCGGTACGATTTTTTTAAAATGGGCATCTTGCAGGAAAAGAGGGAGAGGATGATAGAGGCGTTGAAGGGGAGCAGATAGCAGTTCGTGAAATGGAAAAGAGGGAGGGGGGAATAACATGTTTGCAACGATCCGCTATACGGTCGATAACAACGTTGCCTGGATCGCGCTTAACCGTCCGGAGACGTTGAATGCGTTCACGGCCGAGATGAATCGCGAGATGACGGCAGCACTAAAACAGGCGGGTAAAGACAGAACGGTACGCGGCGTCGTCCTTACGGGTGAAGGGCGAGGGTTTTGTTCGGGCCAAGACCTCGCCGACGTGCAAGATGTGGACGATTATGCCGTCGTGTTGCGCGAGCGATACAACCCGATGATGACGGCGCTGGCGGCTCTAGAGAAACCCGTCGTCGCCGCCGTCAACGGAACGGCGGCAGGGGCGGGCATGAGTCTCGCACTCGCCTGTGATTTTCGCTTGCTGTCGGAACGAGCGAGCTTTATTAACGCGTTTATTCACGTTGGGCTCATCCCCGATTCGGGCAACCTGTACTACTTGACCCGATTAGTCGGACAGGCGAAGGCACTTGAGTTAGCAATGCTCGGCGAGAAGGTGAACGCGGAAGAAGCGCTGGCATTGGGGCTCGCGACGCGCGTCGTCCCTGCCGAAACGTGGGAAGCGGACGTACGTGCATTTGCGGAGCGACTGGCGAGGATGCCGACTAAAGCACTCGGCCTCATTAAGCGCTATGTGCGGCTAAGTTGGGAATCCGATTTCACGGAAATGCTCGTTCATGAAGCAGAGGCACAGCGCATTGCCGGACGCTCGGCTGATCACAAGGAAGGCATCCAAGCGTTTCTGGAAAAGCGCAAGCCGCAGTTTAGCGGCAACTAGCTTTTTTCAGTAAAGATTTTGTAGAGGACGTAGTAAAAGACTTATAGGTTACGAGAATAGTTGTTAAACATCATCATCACCATCTATAGGAGTGAATCCATTGAATGAAGTAGTAGAAAAAGCACCTGACGTACAACCGATGAAACGCGACGCGTACAAAATGATCATCGGCGGGGAATCAGTCGACGCGATCTCCGGCGAGACGTTTACGACGTACAATCCCGCTACAGGGAAGGCTCTCGCACAAGTTCCACGTGCAGACAAAGAAGATGTCGACCGCGCAGTGAAAGCGGCGCGCGACGCGTTCGAAAATGGCAAGTGGCGCCGTTACCCCGTTGGGAAGCGGGCGCGCGTCATGAACAAAATCGCCGCGATGATGCGCGCCCGTTTCGATGAACTCGTCGAACTGGAAGTGTTGAACAGCGGCAAAACAGTGACAGCGGCACAAGGGCAAGTCATGCAGGCGATTGAGAATTTCGAGTTTTTCGCAGGAGCAATCGTCGGCTTTCGCGGGCACGTCAACAACATGCCGGGTCCTTTTCACAACTATACGTTAAAAGAGCCGATCGGCGTCGCGGGGCAAATTATTCCGTGGAACTATCCGTTCATGATGGCGGCGTGGAAAGTGGCGCCAGCGATCGCTGTCGGCTGTTCCGTCGTGTTAAAGCCAGCTAGCCTGACTCCGATTACAGCGATCGTAATGACGGAAATATGCCATGAAGCCGGCGTGCCGGCGGGGGTCGTCAACATCGTCACCGGGCCAGGTTCTAGTATCGGTTCGTACCTCGTCGAACACGAAGGAATTGATAAAATCGCCTTTACCGGGGAAACGGAAACCGGTAAGGACATTATGGCACGCGCCTCTAACACCCTTAAGCGCGTCACGCTCGAACTCGGCGGCAAGTCGCCGAACCTCATTTTCCCGGACGCCGATTTGGACGGCGCCGTCGACGGGTCGATCTTCGGCATTTACTACAACACGGGGCAGTCGTGTGAAGCGCGTTCCCGCTTACTCGTGCACGAAAGTATTTACGACGAATTTGTCGAGAAGTTCATCGCCAAGACGAAAAAGTTAACACTCGGGAACCCGCTAGCGAAAGAAACGCACGTCGGGGCAGTGATTAGTCAAGGGCAACTCGACGTCATCGACGGCTATGTGCAATCGGCGAAAGAGGAAGGAGCGACGGTTGCCGTAGGCGGTCGCACGGTGAAAGTGGACGGATTTGAAGGTGGCTACTGGTATGCCCCGACGGTCATTACGAACGTGACGCGTGACATGAAAGTCGTTCAAGAGGAAATCTTCGGGCCGGTCGTCGTCGTCATGCCGTTTAAAGATGAGCGCGAAGCGATTGCATTGGCGAATGACACGAAGTACGGATTAGCTGCCGCGATTTGGGCCAAAGACCAGGGGCTCATCCACCGCGTCGCCGGTGGGATTCAGGCGGGCACGATTATGGTCAACTCCCCGTTCTCTGCGTTCCCGGGCACGCCCTTCGGCGGGTATAAACAGTCGGGCTTTGGTCGCGAGCTATCGATCGAAGCGCTCGAGTTGTATACGGAAACGAAGAGCATCCTCTCCTACACGGGGCGGCGCCCGCTCAATCCGTTCGGCATTGAGTGAGTGGGTCGCGCGCCGTAATAACGATCCGAAGCAGGTGAATCGTGTGGATAAGTTAACAACAATTTTCCAGCGGGACCCGTATGCGCAGTTACTGCGTATGGAACTCGTCCGCTGTGAACCCGGCTATGCAATGACGCGTGTGACAATTACAGATGACATGCTGAACTTCCACGGTACGGCAAACGGCGGGCTCATTTTTTCGCTCGCCGACTATGCCTTTGCCGCTGCGAGTAACGCATACGGGCAAACTGCGGTCGGCATTAACACACACATGTCTTATCACGCTGCGGGAAAGGTAGGCGACGTACTTACGTGCGCCGCCCATGAAGTGAAGCGGAGTCGCCGCCTCGCCGTATATGACATGCGTACGATCAACGCAAAGGGTGAACTCGTCTCGACAATGGAGGGCACGGTTTATATAAAAAATGAACGCGTGACAGGCGAGACGTAGGCAGTATGTGACAGTCGATGTAGGCCGTGTGATGCAGTCGATTATAATAGGTGAAGGAAAGTAACGACCTACGGCATGAGCTGTAAAGTAGGGGGTTGAAGGAGGCGCGCATGCTAAAAAAATTTACTGTTACCGATTTACAAAATGTCGCGAGGGGGGGAATGGCGCCTCCACCTTGCGACGACACGATGCAGCTTACTGTCCACAGCGCGGAAAACGGCGTTGCGAAAGGGACTTGGTGCGTCGATCGGAAGTACATCAACGGATTAGGCGTCGCGATGGGCGGGTTTTTATCCGCAGCTGCCGACATTATGATGGCCTACGCCATCTCGTCGATGCTAAAGGAACCGGAAGGGTTTGCCTCGATCGACCTAGATACGACGTTCCACCGCCCGACGTTCGAAGGAGAAGTAGCGATTGAGGCAGTCGTAGAAAAGCGCGGCCGGAAATTGGCCTATGTCGTCGCCGACTTGACGCAGAACGATAAGTTGGTAGCTACGTGTGTGTCGTCGATCCTTATTCATGGCGGATGATCACGTGGCAAATTGATTCTGGACAAGTTGAATGTGCGATGTCCGGCGGTTAACCGTAGCGGTTCTGCACGGATGTGCAGCATACTTTTTTTACAGTTCAATTTCAGACTTTATGAACAAAAAAGTTTTGTTAGTTAACGTGTGTAAGGGGATTCGTTAAATTAAATGACTATTTTTATACAAGGAGTGACGAAAAGTGATTTTCAATGAAACGATCGAGACGATGTCACCAGAGGAGATGAAAGCGCTACAGACCGAGCGTCTGAAAAAAACAGTGGCTACAGTCTATGAACGCGTCCCTTTTTACAAGCAGTTGTTCGATGAGTTAGAAGTTAAGCCAGAACATATTCGTTCGCTGGACGACATTCAAAAGCTGCCGTTCACGACAAAAAAAGACTTGCACGCCAATTATCCGTTTGGGTTGTTTTCGGCGTCGATGAATGAAATTGTCCGTGTGCACGCCTCGTCGGGAACGAGCGGTAAGCCGACCGTCGTCGGTTATACGCGCCACGACCTCGACGTGTGGGCAGAAGTAACTGCGCGGGCGATCGTCGCTGCAGGTGGTCGGCCCGGAAACGTGCTCCACAACGCTTACGGTTACGGCTTGTTCACAGGAGGCATGGGTTTGCACTACGGGTCGGAAAAATTAGGCATGGTCACGGTGCCAGTATCGGGTGGGAATACGGAGCGACAAATGTTACTCATCGAAGACTTCAAACCACAAGTCATTTGCGGGACGCCCTCGTACATATTGAATATCGCAGAAACGATGGAAAGTCGTGGGAAAGATCCGCGCGACACGAGTTTGCAGTACGGCATCTTCGGAGCGGAACCGTGGTCGGAGGAACTGCGTCGCACATTGGAAGAACGGTTCGCGATTAAAGCTGTCGACATTTACGGTTTAAGTGAAGTGATGGGGCCCGGCGTCTCGATCGAATGTCACGAAGTGCAAGACGGGTTACACATCGCGGAAGACCACTTTTACGTGGAAGTGATCGATCCGGAGACGCTGGAACACGTACCGGAAGGGGAAGACGGAGAACTCGTATTTACGAGCCTGACGAAAGAAGGCTTCCCGATCCTTCGTTACCGGACGGGCGATTTGGCGTCGATTACGCGAGGTAAGTGCGCGTGCGGACGGACGACGGTGAAAATGTCGCGCGTCAAAGGCAGAATTGACGACATGCTCATCATTCGCGGGGTGAACGTATTCCCGTCGGAAATTGAAAACCACTTGCTCACTGTGGAAGAAATTGAACCGTTTTATCAAATTGTGTTGAGCAAAAAAGGGCCACTCGACCAAGTGGAATTGAAGGTCGAATTGAAGGAGCTGTTCTTCCAACAAATCGGACAGTCGCTCACTTCCGATGCAGTCATCGCATTGCAGCGTAAAGTGGGGCGCATCATTCAATCGAAATGTCTCGTCTCGATGCGCATAAGCATTAACACGCCAAAGTCGCTCCCACGCTCTGAAGGTAAAGCGGTGCGCATCGTCGACTTGCGCAATACGGCCGCGATGTAAGCATAAACTCTTTTCGGGTGTACGGATCAGCGGGGGACTATGCGCGTCGATGGAGACGACCGGTTAAGCAATGGTGGGCGCGTGCTCGTCGATAGAGACGTGCGGCTAATCAATGGTGGTGATCACTGATTAATGTGACGAACTGCAAAATGTCCCCCGCCTGCGGCGCATGCCGGTTGATTAACCGTTGTGCCGGGGCGCGGCTTTGGTATACTAGATGGCAGGTGTCGTCAAAAACGATACGGGTGCACAGTATGAGATGCCTTAAAACGACTCACTGTGCGCAAAGAAATACCTTCTAAAAAAAGGGATGTGACGTATGCCTGCAAAGAGTTTAAACACGCGATCGATGATTTTTACGCTTTACGGCGATTATATTCGGCACTACGGGAACGAAATATGGGTCGGTAGTTTGATTCGGCTACTCGAACCGTTCGGCCACAATGAACAGTCGGTGCGTGCAGCCGTTTCACGTATGAGCAAGCAAGGGTGGATCGCCGCGCGGCGCGAAGGGAACAAAAGCTACTACTATTTGACGGATATTGGGGTCAAACGGATTGACGAAGCAGGAAAGCGCATTTTTAAACTGCGACCGACGCATTGGGACGGCAAGTGGCGCATGTTGATTTACACGATTCCGGAAGAGAAGCGGCACATACGCGACGAATTGCGGCAGGAACTCGTTTGGAGCGGGTTTGGCATGTTGGAGAGCAGCATATGGATTACGCCTAATGCGTTAGAAAAAGAGACACAGGCGATCATCGACCGTTACGAGATTGAACCGTATGTCCACTTTTTCCAAGCGGCGTACAACGGGCCGTTATCGAACGAGCAACTCGTGCAAAGTTGTTGGAATATTGACGACATTAGTGCTCGCTACAATGCATTTATTCAAGCGTACAGCAAGAAGTATGTCGTCGATAAAGAAAAACTGAAAAATCACGTGATGAGTGACGAAGACTGTTTTGTCGAGCGGACGAAGTTAGTACACGAGTACCGCAAGTTTTTGTTCGTCGATCCCGGCTTGCCGGAAGAGTTGTTACCGGAAGAGTGGATGGGTAAACACGCCGCCGCCCTTTTTGCCGACTATTACCGACTGTTGGCGGGTCCGGCCAACCGCTTTTTTGAGAAAACTTTTGCCTCTGAGAACGATTTGTCCCACCGCAGTGAGGCGTACGACGAGTTGGACCATCCGTATATGGTTTGAACGGTATTGTCCGTGACAATCGGGGGATTTTGCTTCAGCGAGGCAACCTCATTTTTGCGGAAAAGGGTGCGTGATGAGTGGCATACCTTCTTTCGGCAGTGGAAACGCGCGGTCGATCTCGGCAGCATCGGCCGCGCGCAGTTCAAAGTCCACGGCAGTTGCGTTCGCGGCGAGGTGGGCTCTCGTCCCAGCTTTCGGGATGGCGATGAGAGACGGTTGCCTGAGCAACCAATTGAGAGCGACTTGGTGTACCGTTTTGTCATATTTGTCGCCAATCGTTTGCAACAGCTTGCGTGCGTGTGCACTGATATCATTGAACGTGCCTTGCGCGAAGGGCGAGTAGCCGATCACAGAGATGTCGTGTGCGGCACAGTAAGGGATGACGTTATTCTCGATGGCGCGTTTTTGTAAGCTGTAAGAGACTTGATTCGCCACGATGACGTTGTCTTGTAAGTAATTGGCCGCCTTAGTGAGTAACTCCGGCGTAAAATTGCTAACGCCGATATAGCGAGTGAAGCCTTCGCGCACAACGGCGTCCATGGCGCGCATCGTCTCTTGGAGCGGATGCACACTACTCGGCCAGTGCACGAGGTAAAGATCCGCCGGCGTGCCGCCTAGGCGCTTCACACTGCGCTCGGCTGCCCGCAGCACGTTGTCGTATGCACTGTTCGTCGGCCACACTTTCGTCACGACGAACACGTCGTCTCGGCAGTCGCTAATCGCCTCTCCGACAATTTCTTCCGCCTTTCCGTCGGCGTACATTTCGGCCGTATCGATTAACGTCATCCCTTGCGCGATGCCGTAGCGGATCGCTTCTACTTCTTCCGCAGCGCGAGAAGGGTCTTGTCCGAAACCGTATGTGCCTTGTCCGACCGCAGGCACTTGCACACCCGTATTTCCTAACGTCCGATACTTCATCGTAATCACCTCTTCGCTAAGTTACTTGGTACTGTTATAAAAAAACCGTATTTTTACAAGCTAGTGGATGTCATTTATTACAAACGCCGTTCATTACAATGGATAACGACATTACGATGATTTAAGTTTTATACTTTTTTCGCCTGCGTGCGCATGAAGGCATAGACGCCGATGAGAATAAGGGTGCCCCCGATCCACTGACTCGTAGTGAGCGTTTCGTCGAGTATATAATACGCTAAAACGGCTGCGCCGATCGGTTCGAGTAAAATGCTAACCGAAACGGTAGCAGCACCGACCCACTTTAGTGACCAGTTGAGCACCGTATGGCCGAGCAACGTTGGAAAGACGGCTAAGCCGACAAACACCCACCAGTCCTTTGCGGCGTAGTTTGTGAACGAGGCACCCTCTACAAGGTTGTACGCGAATAGCGTGACTGTGCTCGCGGCGTAGACGACAAAGGTGTACACCGCTAGGGACATCGTTTTGCGCATTTGTTGCCCGAACAGCCAGTAAACCGTTACTAACGCGGCAGCGAGCAAGGCGAGTGCGTCGCCAAAGAAGGCCATACCGCCGATGTGGAAATCGCCCCAGCCGATAATCGCGCTGCCGCCGACAGCGATCGCTGTGCCGATTAACGCGTGTAACTTCGTGCGTTCCTTAAAAAAATAGTAAGCGCCGACGAAGGCGAACAGCGGTTGCAAGGCGACGAGCACGACCGAGCTGGCGACTGAGGTGTAATTTAACGAAGCAAACCACAAGATGAAGTGGAAAGCTAAAAATACGCCGGAACAGACCGCGAAGAGCCAGTCTTTTGCGCGCAAACTGATTAACTCGCGCCAGTAGTAGACGGCGATCCACGGCGACATCGCCAAAACAGAGAAAAGCAACCGATAAAAAGCGGAAATACCGACGGGCGCATCGGTCAATTTAACGAATATGGCCGAAGAAGAGATAGCGATGTTTCCGAGAATTAAAGCGATGTAAGGTTTTACAGAGCGGGTTTCTACCCCAGTCTGTGGCATCGCCGTTTGCACGCGCTCCATTCCTTTCATTATAATTTCCTTTCATTATAAGAAGTCATAACGGTGACAGCTGAAGTCAGAGGGGGATCGCCGTGAGGCGTTGGCGCGGGTAACGTGGAATGCGCTCTTCCCTCATGATACAATAACATAGATTACGTTCCTTTCGTGCGATTATGTCGTTCTTTGCACGTAAAAAAGTTGTGCGCCACGACTATCCCTAAACGTTCTCTTTCGTTCGCACGCGTGAAACATTTTGCCGATAGCGTGCGATTTTTATAAGTGGAGGCTAATAATTGATGAACAAACTGATGTTAATCGACGGGAGCAGTATTGCGTACCGGGCGTTTTACGCTTTGCCGATGTTGACGAATGCTAGCGGCGTGCCGACGAATGCGGTATACGGTTTTTCACTCATGTTATTGAAGCTATTAGAAGAGGAACAGCCGACTCACCTACTCGTCGCCTTCGACGCAAGTGCGAAAACGTTCCGGCACGACGACTACAAAGACTATAAAAGTACGCGCATGAAGACACCGAGCGAACTTTCCGGCCAGTTTCCGCTCATTCGCGAACTGCTCGACGCGGCGAGCGTACCTTTTTTTGAATTGGAAAATTACGAAGCCGACGACATTATCGGTACGTTGGCTAAACAGGCGCAAGCCGCCAACTTGTCGACGCGCATCGTCACCGGAGATAAAGACTTACTGCAGCTCGTGGCTCCGGGAGTGGAAGTACTGCTCACGCGCAAAGGGGTAACAGAAGTCGACGCGTACACGGTAGACGCTGTGCAGGAAAAGTACGGCATCACCCCGTTGCAAATTATAGACTTAAAAGGGTTGATGGGTGACAACTCCGACAACATCCCCGGTATTCCCGGCGTCGGGGAAAAGACGGCGCTAAAGCTGCTGAAACAGTTCGCCTCGGTGGAAGAAGTGCTCGAAAACGTCGACAAACTATCTGGTAAAAAACTACAGCAGAACGTCCGCGAGCACGCTGACATCGCCCGACTCAGTAAACAGTTAGCGACGATTTACCGCGACGTGCCGATGGACATGGCGGTGAGTAACTTAGCGTACGACGGGTTTGAGCGGGAGACGCTGGCTCAGTTTTTTAAAAAATGGTCGTTTAAAACGTTGGAGCAGCGGATTATGGGCGATGAGGCCACCCAGTCGACGGAGACAGAAGCGATTGAAGCGACAATCGTCACGGTAGACACGGTGGACAAATGGGCGCGAACGCTAGGCGAGTTGAAAACTCCGCTCGCTGTTTACGTCGAAACGGAAACCGGTCCATATTTCGACGCGGAGGTGCTCGGGATCGCTGTATCGGACGGCAAGCAGCACACGTACGTGCCGTTTGCGCTTGTACGGGAGAGCGAAGCGCTGTTAACGTGGCTCGCCGACGACAGCCGTGAAAAGCTCGGTTACGATGTGAAAAAAGCGACGGTCGTCTTGGAAAAAAGCGGCGTACCCATGCGAGGCTTTACTTTTGACGTCATGCTTGCCTCTTATTTGCTCAACCCGACAGAAACGGATCACGCGTTAAGTGAGATTGCGCAGCGGGAGATCGCCTATCCGTTGCCGCACGACGACGAAGTGTACGGTAAGGGGGCGAAGCGCAAACAGCTTACCGGTCAGCCGCTGGCTGAACATTTGGCGCGCAAAACGGAAGCGATGCACCGCTTGCGCGAGAAGTTGGACGAAGCGCTAACGGACAGCGGCATGCACAGTTTGTATTACGACTTGGAGTTGCCACTAGCGCTCGTGCTCTCCGACATGGAACTGGCAGGCGTAAAGGTTGACCCCTCGCGCCTAAAGGCGTTAGGCGATCAGTTAGAAGCGCAACTCGCACAGTTGACGGCTGACATTTACGAACTAGCTGGTACACAGTTTAACATCAATTCGCCGAAACAGTTAGGCGAAATTTTGTTCGACAAGTTAAACCTCCCAGTCATTAAAAAGACGAAGACGGGTTATTCGACGAGTGCCGACGTGCTAGAGAAGTTAGAACCACAGCACGAGATCGTCGGAAAAATTTTACACTACCGGCAAGTCGGTAAACTGCTTTCGACGTACGTCGAAGGGTTGTTAAAAGTGATTCAGCCGGAGACGGGTAAAATCCATACGAACTTTCAACAGACGGTGACAGCGACGGGACGGCTTAGCAGCACCGATCCGAACTTGCAAAACATCCCGATTCGCCTCGAAGAAGGGCGGCGCATTCGCGAAGTGTTCGTGCCGTCGCATACCGGGTGGAAGATCCTTGCAGCGGACTACTCCCAGATCGAATTGCGCGTGCTCGCTCATTATTCCAGAGACGAGGCGTTGCTCAAGGCGTTCCACGACGGCATGGACATCCATACGCGGACGGCAATGGATGTATTCGGCGTAGAGGCCGTAGAAGTCACGCCGCTCATGCGCCGTACGGCAAAGGCGGTCAACTTCGGAATCGTCTACGGGATAAGCGATTACGGTTTATCGCAAAACTTGAACATCACGCGCAAGGAGGCGGCACAATTTATTGCGAAGTATTTTACCAGCTTCCCCGGTGTGAAGCGGTACATGGAAGAGATCGTCCAAATGGCGAAAAAACAAGGTTACGTTTCGACACTGTTACAGCGGCGGCGTTATTTGCCAGACATTAACAGTAAAAACTTCAACCGCCGCAGTTTTGCTGAACGGACAGCGATGAACACGCCGATTCAAGGGTCGGCAGCCGACATTATTAAACGGGCGATGGTGCAACTTGCGGACAAGTTAGCGGCGCAAAAGCTTCAGAGCAAGATGATATTACAAGTGCACGACGAACTCATCTTTGAAGTGCCGCCGGAAGAGCTCGCTGTGCTCGAGACACTTGTCACCGAGACGATGGAACAGGCATTGGCGCTCGACGTCCCGCTGAAAGTGGATGTGAATGTCGGCGATACGTGGTATAGTGCTAAGTAGTTATTACTACTCGAAGTCACGTCATTCGTTCGTCGAATATCGTTTACTCGCTTATAGTGCATAAAGGTAGAAAGAGGAGAAGGCTTTGCCGGAATTACCAGAAGTAGAAACTGTCCGCCGTACGTTAGAAAAACTCGTCGTAGGCAAGAGGATTGCCCGCGTATCGGTGCACTTGCCGCGCATCGTACGCGAGCCGGCGGACAGTGCCCAATTTGCGCTCATGTTGCAAGACGAGACTATTCGCGCCGTGAGGCGTCGGGGGAAGTTTTTGCAGTTTTACTTTGACAATTACGTCCTCGTTTCCCACTTGCGCATGGAGGGACGCTACAGTGTCGCTCCGGCGGAAGAGGAGATGGAAAAGCACACGCACGTCGTGTTTCACTTTAATGACGGGGAAGAGCTGCGCTACCGCGACGTGCGCCAGTTTGGCACGATGCAGCTCGTGCGGCAGGACGAGATCGAGACGAAGACGTCGATCGGCAAACTCGGTCCCGAACCGCTGACAGACGACTTTCACCCGGATTGGTTGACGACCGAACTCGGGCGGCGGAAGAGTCGGTTAAAGCCGCTGCTGCTCAATCAAGAATTTATTGCCGGACTGGGGAATATTTATGTAGATGAGGCGCTGTTTACGGCGCGGTTGCATCCGGAGCGTCGAGCTGATAGCTTGACTAAGGCGGAAGCAGAGCGTTTGTACGAAGCAATTAACAAGGTGATTGCACGGGGGATTGCAGCAGGTGGGGCATCTGTCCGTTCCTATGTAAACGGCGAAGGGGAAATGGGCATGTTCCAACTGCAGATTCAAGTATACGGGAAAAAAGAGGAACCTTGTCCGGCTTGCGGGGAACCGATTGTGCGAACCGTCGTGGCGGGACGAGGCACTCACCTTTGCGAGCAGTGTCAAAAGTAGCTTCGTCACTTACAGGTGCACGTAAAAGTAAGGTAACCGAAGTAAGGGAAATCGCAGCGAGTATCAATAAATAAATATCAATAAATAAAAGGAGGCGTCAGTGTGCGCGTCGGTTTGACGGGGGGGATCGCCTCCGGAAAAAGCACTGTCCTCGCCCACTTTAAAAAGTGTGGCGCTGCCGTGATCGATGCAGACGTTATCGCACGGCAAGTGGTGGAGCCGGGGACAGAAGGGTTACAGCGGATTGTGGAAGCGTTCGGTGCAGCGTACGTGCGTGGTGACGGCACACTCGACCGCGCCAAGCTAGGGCAACTCATTTTTGCTGACGAGGCGAAGCGCAAGGCCTTAAACGCGCTGTTGCACCCGCTTATTAACGCGGACATGCGTCGGCAGATGGTAGCCCACGAACAAGCGGCTCCGCACGTTCCCGTTCTCGTCGACATTCCACTCTTGATCGAAAACGACTTAATGCACCTTTTTGAACGTATCGTGTTAGTGTACGTACCTCTCCACGTACAGCTTGAGCGTTTAATGGCACGCAACGCGCTTAGCGAAACGGAAGCAAGGCAGCGCATCGCGGCACAAATGTCGCTCGACGAGAAAAAACCGTACGCCGATTACGTCGTGGACAACTCAGCAAACATAGCCAATACGAAACGACAGGTGGAAGCGATATGGGATTTTTTGTGCCGAGAAAGCGGACAAGTCGAGTAACGTTCAAATGGTCGTGGAGAACTGCCTTTCTTCTGCTCGTCGTCATGTTGTTCCTGCTTTTTTTGCTCATTCAATCCCCGTTTGTCCAAAAGACGATGTATCCTGTCGAATATACGGAAGAGGTCGAAATTAGTGCACGCGCCTTCGACGTCGATCCGTTCCTCATTTTGGCGATCATCCGCGTTGAAAGCAATTTTAGTCCGGATGTGAGCTCGCATAAAGGCGCACACGGGCTCATGCAGCTTATGCCCGAGACCGTGGAGTGGATGGTTAGCGACGGGCACTTCGAGCGTTCGTTTTTGGATCGCATCGGGGAACCGGCCGCCAACATTCATATGGGCAGTTGGTATATCGGGCAATTAATGCACCAGTTTAAGGGGAAGCCGATCGCAGCGATTGCTGCGTATAACGCCGGTCCCGGGCGTGTGGCGACGTGGCTGAAAGAGAAGCGATGGGACGGCGAGGAAGAGAGCATTAAGGCGATTCCGTTCGGCGAAACGCGTAAATACGTGAAGAAGGTGTTGTACTATTACGAGAAGTATCGCGAGATACACCATGAACTGGAAATAGACTAGCGACGGGAACTGTATAAATTAAGTCATATAATGGTACCCGTTAAGGATCGAATGTGTTATACTAATTGTGATGATACGCGTATTAGTGTATGACATTCGGGAAGGTGACAATAAATGACAGTACGTGTGGCCATTAACGGGTTTGGCCGAATTGGAAGAATGGTATTTAGACGGTTATGCGAACAAACTGTGTCCGAAGTTGTTGCGATTAACGCGAGCTATCCCGTCGAAACGTTAGCCCACCTAACACAGTACGACACGGTGCACGGTACGTTTCGCCATCCGGTCACTGCCGACGGCGAATTTCTGTGTGCAGGTGGGCAACGTGCGCGCATCGTGAACGAACGCGAACCGGATCGATTGCCGTGGAAAGCGTTAGGCGTCGACGTCGTGATCGAGGCGACTGGACAATTTCGCACGCGTCAAGGCGCAGCTCGTCACCTCGCCGCCGGAGCAAAAAAGGTGCTCATTACAGCACCGGGGAAAGAGGAAGACCTAACCGTTGTCGTGGGGGTGAACGACCACGCATACGACGACAGTAAACACCACATCGTTTCGAACGCCTCGTGCACGACGAACTGCTTAGCGCCAGCTGTGAAAGTGTTACACGATTCGTTCGGCGTCGAACAATTAATGATGACAACTGTGCATGCGTTTACGAGCGACCAACGCAGTTTAGATAATCCGCACAAAGACTTGCGCCGTGCCCGAGCCGCGACACAAGCGATCGTCCCGACGTCCACTGGAGCGGCTGAGGCTGTAGCGAAAGTGTTGCCGGAACTCGAGGGGCGTTTAACTGGAATGGCGCTGCGCGTACCGACCCCCAACGTGTCAGTCGTCGACGTCGTCGCCGATTTGAAGCGCGACACCGACCTTACGGAAATCGTAAACGTTTATAAACAGGCGAGTGCAGGCGAAATGAAAGGGATCGTCGATGTATGTGAAGCGCCGCTCGTTTCGACCGATTTTGTCGGCAACGACCATTCGGCCATTTTAGACGCTGGTGCCAGCATGATGTTAGGCAAGCGCAAAGTAAAGTTACTCCTTTGGTACGACAACGAATGGGGCTACTCTTGTCGCGTCGTCGACATGGTACAGCGCATGGCCGGCAACTGGAGCAGCCATTCGGCTAGTTCGACCAGCTCAATAGGTTCGAGCGACACTTCCGATTCAATCGACTCGACTGACCGTGCATCCGGTACGTGCTGCCAGCAAGCGCAGCGCGAAGAAAAGGTGCCCGTCACGACGTGAGGCGAATAAGAGGATTAGTCACTTCGTAACCGCTCTCCAAAACAGTTTCTGATCGTTTTTCGTATAGCTAAAGTTAAAAAAAGCCGTCCGTGCCTATAAGACTGCAGGGGCGGCTTTTTTCCTTTTCTTAACTACTTCTCAATATTCGCCGAGCACGGACTGGGCGATATTCATGGCGTGGTCACCGATCCGTTCCAAGTTACTGATAAAGTCTAAAAAGATGACGCCGGCACTGCCGTTGCACAGTCCTCGTTCCAAGCGACAAATGTGCGATTTGCGAAATTCCCGTTCCATTTTATCGATTTGTTCTTCGTTTTCTACGACGCGGCGAGCGAGCCCTTCATCGAGTGTATGCAGGGCTTGTAGTGACATTTGAAAGGTTTCCATCGTCACTTGAAACATGTTGCTAAGTTCGTTCGTCGCCTCTTCAGAAAAGGCGACTTTATGCCGTTTGCGATGGTCGCCGAGCTCTTTAATGTTGGTGGCGTGATCGCCGACGCGTTCAATATCGTTGATCGTTTGCATCAGCGTCGTATGTTTTCGCGATTCGACGGGAGAAAAGTTACTCGTGGAAATATTTGTTAAATAATCGGTGATTTTTTCTTCTAAGTCGTTAACAACTTGTTCACACTTGGCAACCATTTCCGCCTTTTTGCTGTTGCCTTCGAAAAAATACGTGGTCGCATAATCAAACGCCTGTTGTGACAAGTTGCCCATGCGGTCTAATTCTTTACTCGCTTGTCCGAGGGCGACCGAAGAGTTGGCCAAGAGGCGCACGTCCAAGTTTTTGGCGCCGTAAGTGATCGCCGGTTCCTCACCGGGCATAATTTTTGTCACGAGTAGCGCCAGTAGGGAGACGAAGGGCAGTTGAATGAGTGCATTGCCAACGTTAAAGAACCCGTGGGCATAAGCGATTTGCATGCGTATATCGGCACCAGTCGCGTCCCCTAACCAAGTGACGCCGATCGCGACGAGTGGCAAGGCGAGCATAAAAATAACTGTCCCGATGACGTTAAAGATGACGTGAGCACACGCGGCGCGGCGGGCGGCGAGGGAAGCGCCAATCGACGCGATGACCGCGGTTATCGTCGTCCCGATGTTGTCCCCAAACAAAATCGGCAGTGCCGTGTGTAAATCGATGCCGCCGTTTTCCGCTAACTGCTGCAAAACG
Organism: Numidum massiliense; assembly: GCF_001375555.1. NCBI lineage: Bacteria > Bacillati > Bacillota > Bacilli > Caryophanales > Bacillaceae > Numidum > Numidum massiliense. Next base: position 262,903 of record NZ_CTDZ01000009.1, read on the forward strand.
CCAATCGTTGCACTACTACTTTGTACGACGACGGTGAACAGCGTCCCGGCGAGCACCCCTAAAATCGGCTGCTGCCCGAGCGTCGTCATCATATCGTGAAAAAAGGATAAGTCTTTCAACGGTTTAAGACCGGATCCCATCGTCTGTAACCCTAAAAAAAGTACCCCGAAGCCGAAAATGATTTGTCCGACGTTTTTGACGCGCGGTTGTTTTATAAAAAAGAGAATGATTGCCCCACAAGCAATAATTGGTAAGGAATATTCCTCAATTTTCACCCCAATAATAAACGACGTTACCGTGGTGCCGATATTTGCCCCCATGATGACGCCAATCGCTTGTCGCAGCGACATGAGACCAGCGTTGACGAAACCGATGACCATGACCGTCGTGCCGGAGCTCGACTGAATAATTCCAGTAACAAAGATGCCGACGAGTACGCCCATGACGGGATTTTTCGTCAAGCGGTCAAGAATTTGGCGAAGCCGATCGCCCGCCGCTTTTTCTAGTCCGTCCCCCATGTACTTGATGCCAAATAAAAAAAGACCTAAGCCACCGAGGAATAGAAAAATGACTTCGCGTATGGAAATGCCGTCCATTACGATCCTCCCGTTCATTCATAAAATAGTTAGAGAACTAACGGTACACATAAATAAGTAAAGAACAAACCGAATTAATTATACCTGTTACAAGGTGTAAATGAAACAAGCATTCGATGATGTTTATGGCCATTTTTTATTATTTTCTTGCAAAACGCTTACATTTCCTTTTTGTGGAATATACCGTGCTGTTTTTGTGGAAAAGCCGCTAGTTTTTCGATACAATAGAGAGAAATCCTAAAGTCTAAGAGACTCCTATGAATGGATGTGTTTCGAGTGCGATGCCCTTATTGTGACCACAACGGGTCGCGAGTGCTCGACTCGCGGCCGGCTCACGAAGGCAAATCGATCCGCAGACGGCGCGAGTGCGAAGCGTGTAACCGACGGTTTACCACTTTTGAGATGGTGGAACAGAAGCCGTTAATCGTCATTAAAAAAGACAACTCGCGGGAAGAGTTCAGTCAGGAAAAGTTGTTGCGCGGCCTCGTGCGCGCGTGTGAAAAACGACCGGTGCCGTTCGCCGAGTTGGAAAATCTCGTGTCGCGCATCGTCCGCGACTTGCAAGGATCGTCAGAACAAGAAATTTCCAGTCGGAAAATTGGCGAGATGGCGATGGAAGGACTGTACCCGTTGGACGAAGTCGCGTACGTCCGCTTTGCGTCAGTGTACCGCCAGTTTAAAGATATTAGTGTGTTTATGAAAGAGTTGACGGACTTACTCGATAAAGCGAACGGACAGTAGCGGGACAGATGCTACTAAATCGTTTCAGGGACGCTTTCTAGGTGGTTAACGTCTGTCATTTTCAACTAACGTTTCAAATGTGGAGGGCAGCAATTGATGAGTTGGGCATGGCAAGAATTGAGCCCGGGCGACAGTTGGACCGTGAAAACGCACCGTCCGCTGCAAGCTGCGGAGATCAGTGCGCTGATGCATTTGTACCAACCGATCATCGGGGTCGAAGCGGCCGCCCTATACATTACGCTTGCACTGCAGGGCAGTTTTTACGTTGCCGCGGAATCGCCTGCGCATACACACCGTTTTTTGCTAGGACTGCTAGCATTGCCCCTAGACCGCATCCTCGCAGCACGCCACAAATTAGAAGCAGTCGGCTTACTCAAAACGTTCAAACGGGGTGAGGAATTAGGCAATCACTACCGTTATGTCGTGATGCCACCGCTCGAACCGAGCACTTTTTTTAAGACAGACGTGTTAAGTATTACGTTGTTGAACCGGTTAGGCAAAGAACGTTTTCGCTTTTTGCGGGAGCAGTTCACAGCGGGGGAGCAAGCGGAAGGGGAAACAGAGGCACAAGAAGTAACGAAAAAATTTGGCGAAGTGTTTACGAGCATTACGCCGTCCGAATTAACCGTCGGCGAGGACAGCGAGTTACAGCCGCTCGTCGCGCAGTTGGAAACGGCCGCCGCTACAGACGTTGAAACGGGGCCGAATTTTACAGGGGATACGCTAGACTGGTCGTTTTTAGAGGCACACGCCGCTGCCGTCGGGTCGCTTGAGGCATTGACGGCGGAAGAGCGAGACATCATCGCCGGGTGGGCTTTTTTTTATCAGTTGGAGGAAATAGAACTGGCTAAGGCACTGCAAAATCCACGCCTATACGATGAAGCAAACACGCTTAAGCTAGACCGCCTACACGCATTCATTAAGCAGGAGTATCGGTTTCGTTACGGCGTGGCGCCCGATTTACGCGTGAAGCAACCGATGGTGCCCGCTGTAGAGCCGTTGCCTGGGCCTACCGCTGATCGATCGACTGATCAAACGAAGAATCAATCGGCTGCCTCCCATCCAGCGAATCAACCCGCTGCTTCTCATCCAGCGAATCAAGCGGCAGCTTCTCCCGACAGCCAAGCGGACGGCGGGCGCGGGACGGGTGAAGGTGCGCAAGGCGGGGAGCGACAGCCGCGGGAACAACAGAGCGTGGAAGACATGCACCGTCAGTGGTTGTCCAAACTGTCGCCACTGGAATTGTTGGAACGATATCAGCGCGGAGGAAAAATCCCCGAAGCAGACATCGAACTCGTCGAAGCGCTGTACGAACAGTATGGCTTACCGACGGGTGTCATTAACGTGCTCATCGAGTACGTGCTCTTGACCAACGAGTATAAACTACCGCGTCCGCTCGTAGAAAAAATGGCGGGACATTGGCGCCGCGCCAACGTAAAGACGGTGGAAGAAGCGCAGGCATTAGCGCTACGGCAGCAACAACAGCCGCGGACTCGCGCAGGGCGGGACCCGTACACAAAGGCGCGGAAAGGGCCGTATGCGACAAAGGCAAAATCGCGCGGTACCTCCTCCGCCAGCCGCTCAACCGGGTCGCGGCGTGAACAGGCGCGCAATCCCGCGCGGAACGAAACGGAAGAAGTGACCGCAGAGGATGAGGCGCAGTTTGCGGCCATTTTGCAAAAGCTGCGGAAAAACAGAGGGGGGTAGAAACCGATGCATTCGTTTCAAGATGCGGTGCGTTCACTGGCCGAACAATTGCCGCGTAAGCGAGGGGACAGTGCGGAGGCGCATTTACAAACATTGTTGCGCCACCCGCTCGTGCAACAGTTTCGGCGCGAGCACCCGGAACTTACGCGCGACGCATTCGAGCGCTCGCTCAACAGGATTGCGCAGTATGTACGAGAGCGGGATCATTGTGATCGCTGTCCAGGGCTAACGCAATGTCCGAATGTCGTTTCGGGGCACCAGCCTACTCTCGTGCCGTATGCCGGGTACATCGACTTACACGTGCAGCCTTGTGCACTCAAACGGCAAGAAGAGCAGGAAAAAAAGCGCCGGGCGCGCATTCGCAGTCACTACGTACCGGCAGACGTCTTGGCCGTAACGTTTGAAACGCTCGATTTTGACGGCGCGCGCAAGGAGGCGATCATCGCCGCATCGACGTTCGCGGCGAGTTTTCAACCGTCAGAGCACGCACGCGGTCTTTACTTGTACGGCGACTTCGGCGTCGGAAAAAGCTGTATCGCCGCAGCAATGGCGCACGAGCTAGCGCAACGGGACATTTCTGTATTTATGGTTTACGTGCCCGAGTTTTTTCGCGAGCTCAAAGAATCGCTACAAGATGGGTCCTCTGCGCACAAAATTGAGGCAGTCAAAACGGTCGACGTGCTCATTCTCGACGATCTCGGAGCAGAAGTGATTTCCCCGTGGGTTCGCGACGAAGTGTTGGGCAGTATTTTGCAATATCGCGTAGCCAATAAGTTGGCGACGGTGTACACGTCTAATTTGTCTTACGAAGAACTGGAAGAGCATTTGGCGTATTCGCAAAAAAATGGGTTCGAGGCGTTGAAGGCGAAGCGCATCATGGAACGCATTCGCCACGAAACGGACGCGTACTACGTCGGTGGTCCTAACCGTCGCGGCGGCGCATAGCGGCGCGCAAAGAAAAAAAGATTGTCCTGTCGTAGCAGATGGTTATGCAAAGTAGATCTGGTATACGCCGATGGCGATAAGCAAGACGCCGGCAACGAGGTTTGAATAACTACCGAACAACGTCTTGACTACCTTATTGCCGAGACTGGCGCCACCACCGAGAGCAAGCAATGAGAAAGCACCGGCTGCTAGCGTCGTCCAAAGCGGGGAAAGGCCTGCGGCCCCGGCGCCGATTCCCATGGCAACATTGTTTAAAGCGAGTGCTGTACCGAGCAAAAACGATTCTTTCCAAGAAATAACGGCGTTCGCGTCGCGGTCGGCAGTCGCGGGGTTGCGCAGCACGCTTGACAGTGAAGCTGGGACGTGGCTTACTGTTAAGGCGGTCATTTTTTTGTGCACGTTACTAATGATCGACCAGAGCCCGATCGCGACGATGAACGTTCCGCCAGCGGTCTGAGCCCACCTCTCCGGAAGCAAATGGGTGAAAGTGTTCCCCGCCACTAGGGCGACGTAAGTGACCGTCATCGTAATCGCGGCAATAATCGCGTTGGACAAGAGCGGAATGTGCGTGCGGCGGATGCCGAAGGAGATGCCGACAGCTAAGTTGTCTAAACTGGCGGCGGCAGCAAATAATAAAATGGTTAACGCGTTCACCGGGAAGACCCCCTCCGCAAGCCGTCAATCTCGTTACGCACCTAGAATATGCGGTAAAGACGCGATGCGTTCGCTGAAATCGCGTCACGTGGGGGACACGGTGGCTTACAACACTTGGCGTATTGATTACTAAATGAGGGCAGAGGTGAGCGCGCAATGTGTCCCGAGCAAAGTGAGCAGCGCAACATCGATCAAAGTGAGAAGTGGTCGCCGTTATTAAAAGGCGATATTGGCAAAATTGCCGCTATGACCGCTCTGTTGCTGGGCGGCAACAACGAGCAACAGTTAATTGACGCTGTTAGAAAAAAAGGTTATTTAATTGTTACCGGCCATGTCGGCGCGATGGAATCACAAAAAGTCGTCGGCGCGATCGAGTCGGCGGCAAAGCGTTCGGCTCTCGTCGACAGTGACTTGTACCGGGAGCAACACGCGCTATACCACGCCTTGATGGAGGCGCTCTCCGGCATTAGTCGCGGGCAAATTTCGTTTGGCGGCGTCCTTCGTACAGTCGGTTTACGCTATACCGTCGTGCGCGGTTTAAAGTCGCCTGCTGCGCGTGCGGAAGGTGAGTGGATTGCCGTCGCTCTTTACGGCACAATCGGCGCGCCGATTAAAGGCGCAGAGCACGAAGTGCTCGGCCTCGGCATCAACCACATTTGAATAAAAGAAAACCTCCAACTCCGGGCAAACGGAATTGAAGGTTTTGTGCGGGTACTTGCCACAACTGTCGCTACATCACGATCGGATAAGCTTCGCCGAACAAATAATCGGGAGTCCGCAGCACGAACAGAATAGCGGTCACGATACCCACTAACATATTCGCCATTAAACGATACCTCCTTCCAGTAAGCTTTCTTTTTCAATCGTGTAAAGTTCATCCGTATACTTGCGGAACTTCTCCTTATCGCTTTTCTCGTACAGTTGGGCCAACCAGACAGTCGCTTCCCGCAGCTCTTTTGTAAAGGAGTGCCTTTTCGCAAAACTGTAGGCGGTTTCCAAGACGTCTTTGGCATTGTCTGTCTCTTTACACGTCAAATAAACTTTCGTCAAAGACAATAGCGACTCCACTAAATACTTTTGGTTACCTGCCTTTTTGGAGAGAGCGATCGCCTCATGCAAGTACGTTTTCGCTTGGCTGTAATTGCCCCGCTTGGCGCAAATTTGTCCGAGAAACATATAGGATCGAATGAGAAACTCGTCTTCCAAATGTTTTTGCTTGATCGCGACCGACGTTTCAAAGCACAGTTCCGCCATGTCGTAGTTGCCGAGCAAGAAATAGTTCTCCCCGAGGTTGTTCCACACGATACCCGTCAGTTTTGGGTCATTCGTCAAGTGCAAAAACTTTTGCGCTTCCTTGAGGGATTCGAGTGCGTCGTTAATGTTGAAGTAGTTTTGTTGAATGATCGACTTTAAAATGTACACGTTAATCATGCTGGAATAGTCGCCGTTTTCTTTAGCGATGGCGAGTGCTTGCGACGTTAATCCGTACGCTTTATTCGCTTTCCCCATGCTTTCGTAAAACAACGCTAAATTGTACAGTTGACGCCCTTTTAAATAGCGCCGTTCCCCGGTCGCCTCGAAGGTGTGTAACGCTTTGTTCGTGTGCTTAATGGCGTTGTTGTAGTTGCCTTGGTGGTAAGCGATGTAACCTAAGTTACCATAAGCTTCGGACACGAGGTTACTGTCCGACGGTACGTCGAACTCTTCGCAGCGGCGGATGACATTGTGAAATTCCCACTCAGCGCGGTCAAACTTTTTTTCGTACATAAACAGTTTGCCGCGGTACAGACTGAGGCGGCACGTATGCACGGCATTGCTCATTTTCTTCACTTCTTGCTCCAATGCTTTCAGACGCTCGTCGGCCTCGTCAAAACAGTTGTTCAAAATTAGGGCGTTCACTTGATTTAGTTTAACGGTAAAAAAGTCTTCGAGCTCGGATTCCTCCTGCTCGACATCGAGCAACTCAGCTAAATTTATGCCAAGTTTGTGCAAAATGTAATCCAGCTTTTTTTGCGAGACGTTGCGGGTGATCCCGCGTTCGATATTGCTGATCGTCGGTACGGACAACGTCGGACCAGCTATATCTTGCAACGTTAACCCGAGTTCTTTTCGCTTCCGTCGAATGAGTTCTCCTACATGGTGCTTCACCGCATATCTCCCCCTAAGCAATTGTTTTTTCCTGAGCAGCGACTACCGAAACATTCCGCTATTTATAAACAATTATAAAGAGAGATGCACCGTTTTGTAAACTAAATTTTTAGCTAAATTAAAAGTGTCGCTGTGCTGAGGAGAGGGTTAGCCAATACTGACAAAAGATTGTATCCGTTTACAAGGCAGGTCGCGGCGTTACCCGTCTCGTAAACGAGCGACAATTCGCGCTGTACCTTTACAGTATGGCGGCTTCTTGTCATTTATTCCGATTTGTCGCTATCATTTTATAGATGGACAGAAAATAATTGTCTTAACAGAGCACTTGCCTCATTAAACGAAAATAATTAAAACCTAATGAGTAGGATTAATTGTAACGAGGCAATTAAATACGGTACGTTAAATTTGTCTAAATGGTGACAATGAGTCGTCGTGGCGAGTTAAACTACAAAGCTGTCTGTTTTTTTGATAGGATAGTAATATATATGGAAAGTATGAGTTCGTGTGGAGGAGGATCATCAGTGCGGAAAATCGCCCTAATGTCTTTATTGCTACTTTTGCTTGCGACCCCCGTGTTTGCCGCCGAACAGAAAGCTTCGCAGCAGCAGGCGCAAGACTGGAACAAATTAGTGAAGGGGCAGTACACGAGTAAGTACAAGGGAGACGACAGCTACGACGAAAAATACGTTAGCATTAGCAATTGGACGCTCATCGATGTCGATGCGTCGCCGTTAAAGGCAGACGATCAGGAGCAAATTGAAAAATTAAACGGCGAAATAGAGAAGGAGCGGCCAAAGGAAGAAGTGGCTCAGAAAAAAGTCGACGACCTGAAGGAGCTCGCCCGGAAAAGCTCTGACGACAACGCAAAAAAAGACGTCGAGTCGCTCTTGAAGAAGACGGAGAAAGATTTAGAGAAAGTCCAAAAAGAAATTAAAGGGAAAGAAGATCAAGTGAAAGAACTAGCGGAAAAGGAATATCCGCAGCAAGTTGCCGTGGCAGTCGCCGATGTTAACTTCGGGGGGAACACGCTCGGCACGATGACGAAAAGCGAGTACGTGTTCGTCAGCCCAGCCGACAACCAACAGTTAGAAGATTCCGCGGGACAACAGTTCGCTGAAGTCGCCGACTTCTTGAAGAAAAACCCGATCGAGGCGCAACAGTACCACCACGAAACGTTAGGATTTGGGATGCTCGTGCTCGCGCTCGGCGGCTGGTGGGTCGTCAACCGCAAGTTGTAAGTGGAAGTGACTGTGTCATCACATCCAGCATGTGGTTTGGCATGTTGTTTAGTATCCAGTTTAGTATCCGGGCGAAAGTTCTTTTCGGATGAAGGCGACGATTAGTTTGTAGGCGAAGATGAGCCCGTCGTCATCTGTATGAGCTGTACGGCTAATGTTAATAATTAGTCTTACAGAACGAAGGTTGACGGAAGGAATAGACCTTCGTTACAATAGTGACTAATATGAAGAGCGATAGATGTAAGCGATGAGAAGGACAACGGTGTGGAAGCTCCGGTTGCCAGAGAGAGGGATCGCGGCTGCAAGTCCCTTAACACGGTTCCCACACTTACCCCCTTGGAGCTGCAGTAGGAAAAACTATGGCACTTCGCGTGAACGACTGCGCGGGGAGTCGCCTCGGCTCATGCGATCTGTCGCATTGGTACGGGTGACTGTCCGCTTTGGCAGACGGTGCCGGTCGCATCGACAGACAGACGGTGCGATGAAGGTGGGGCGATGCACGTGGATCGTGCATGTAGTCTTGGCCAGCGACGCGCAAGTGCTTTCGATAGTGAGTAACTGCTGCCGGTGTAAACCGTTAGAGACGATTAGAGGGCTTGCCTGACCGTGACCGATGACGGTATGTTAGGCATGCTGAATAAGGGTGGAACCGCGACGCACACGTCCCTTGCCGGGATGTGGTGCGTTTTTTTATTTTTGAATCTAACGATCGTTTAAGGAGTGGAAAGACGAATGAGTATTGATATACAACTGCCAGACGGTTCAGTCAAACAGTATGACTCCACGGTAACCGTCGCCGATGTGGCAGCTTCGATTAGTAAAAGCTTGGAAAAAAACGCGGTGGCCGGGGTCGTCGACGGAAAAGTGGTCGATTTATCCCGCACGATTGACGCGGATGCCGCCGTCAAAATAGTGACGACGAACGACGAAGAAGGGCTCGAAGTGCTCCGGCACAGCTGCGCCCACTTGATGGCGCAAGCGATTAAGCGGCTCTATCCCGAGGTGAAACTCGGCATCGGTCCGGTGATCGAGAACGGATTTTATTACGACATCGCTTTGCCGGAACGACTGACGCCGGAAGACTTGCCGAAGATCGAAAAAGAGATGCACAAAATCGTGAAAGAAAATTTGCGGATTACGCGTAAAGTCGTCTCGCGGGAAGAAGCGCTCGCGCTGTACGAGGAAGCGGGCGATGAGCTTAAATTGGAACTCATTCGCGAATTGCCGGACGAGGAAGAGATTACGATTTACGAGCAAGGCGAGTTTTACGATTTGTGCCGCGGGCCACACGTGCCGTCGACGGGTAAGTTCAAGGCGTTTAAGTTACTCAGTATCGCTGGCGCGTACTGGCGCGGTGACAGCGACCGACAAATGCTCACGCGCATCTACGGGACCGTCTGGCCGAAAAAATCACAGTTGGACGAGTACCTAAAACAACTAGAAGAGGCGAAAAAACGGGATCACCGCAAACTCGGTAAGCAGTTAGGCATTTTTACGCTGTCGCAAGAAGTCGGGCAAGGATTGCCGCTCTGGTTGCCGAACGGGGCGACGGTTAGACGAGAGATCGAGCGGTACATCGTCGATTTGGAAGAGCGGCTCGGCTATAAGCACGTATATACGCCGCACTTGGCGAGTGTCGAATTGTACAAAATCTCCGGACACTGGGATCATTATCAAGACGATATGTACCCGCCGATGAAGATGGACAACGAAGAGCTCGTACTGCGCCCGATGAACTGTCCACACCATATGATGATTTACCGTAACGACATGCGCAGCTACCGCGATTTGCCGTTGCGCATCGCCGAGCTGGGGATGATGCACCGCCACGAAATGTCCGGTGCGCTCACTGGTTTGCAGCGCGTGCGGGCGATGACGCTCAACGATGCCCACATCTTTTGCCGTACGGAACAGTTAAAGGATGAATTCAAGCGCGTCGTGGAATTGATTGCGCACGTGTATCGCGATTTCGGCATCGAGGATTACTATTTCCGCTTGTCTTATCGCGATCCGGAGGATAAGGAAAAGTACGTACAAAACGACGAGATGTGGGAAAAGGCACAAGCGATGTTGAAGGAAACGATGGACGAGATGGCGCTCGAGTACGTCGAGGCAGAAGGGGAAGCTGCTTTCTACGGGCCGAAACTCGATGTGCAAGTGCGGACGGCGCTCGGGAAAGACGAGACGCTGTCGACCGTGCAGTTGGACTTCCACTTGCCGAACAAGTTTGATCTCGAATATATCGGCGAAGACGGACAACCGCACCGCCCGGTCGTCATTCACCGCGGCATCGTCGGCACGATGGAACGGTTTGTCGCGTTTCTGCTCGAATATTACATCGGCAACTTACCCGTGTGGCTGTCGCCTGAACAAGCGCGCGTTATTCCGGTCTCCGACCAATTTCTCGACTATGCGAACGGAGTGGAAGATTATTTGCGCGAAAAAGGCATTCGCGTCACGGTCGACCGCCGCGATGAAAAAATGGGGTATAAAATTCGCGAAGCGCAAATACAAAAAATCCCCTACATGTTGATCGTCGGCGGGGAAGAAGTGAAAAACCGTACGGTTGCGGTGCGGGAACGGTCGGAAGGGGACGTGGGGGCAAAAGCGTTGGAGCAGTTTGCCGCAGAAGTTGCGGCACAAATCGCACGGCACGAATAAGTGATTGAATAAGTAGAACTATAACCGGCACCAATAACAACTTAAGATGATCGCGCGATGAAAAGGACACGAGGACCAATGGATGGTTAGCAGAGAGAGGGTTCACCGGCTGCGAGACCCTTAATGAGAAATTGGCCCTTACCACCTTGGAGCTGCAGCAGGGAAAGCGTGAAAGTGCACACTTAGTGTACGGGGAAGTTGCACAGGGAAGGACCGTACGGGAAGGATGGCACAGACAGGATCGCACAGGGAAGTATCGGACGGGTGATCTATGCGCGAGTATGTGACCTACGCGAATTTTCCTTACACCCGCAAGTAACTGCTGCCGGTTAAAGACCGTTAACCTTGTCAATGAAGGGCCTCCCATTCATACGATCGATATTAGGTTCACGATCTATATCAGGTTCACTGTACAAAAATACGACCTGTATGAGGTTCGTCTACCGTACGAAAGTGAGATCCGTACGCTGTTAGTCGACTGTACGAATGTACGATTCGTATGAATGACCTGACCGTACGTATGCGTGATCTGTATTGAATGCTCCTACCGGTACGTAAGCGAAGTGCGAGTATTGGTAAGGGTGGCCGAATTAGGGTGGAACCACGACGCTCACTCGTCCCTAGAGGATGGTGGGCGTTTTTGTATGTTTTTAGACATGTTTTTAGGAACCGATTATTAAGACCCGTATGACTAACTATTTGTGAAACAGGAGTGATGGCACCATGTATGTACACGTTACGTTGCCGGATGGGGCAGTTAAACAGTTTCGCTCCGGCACGACGGCAGGAGAAGTCGCTGCAGCGATCAGTAAAAGTTTGTCCAAGGTGGCAGTAGCGGCCAAAGTTAACGGCGAACTCGTCGATTTACAGACGAAGCTTACCCAAGATGCACACGTAGCGATTTTGACGCTCAAAGACGAAGAAGGGTTGGAAGTGTACCGACATAGTACGACCCACTTGATGGCGCAAGCAGTGAAACGGCTGTACCCTGGGGCGAAGTTAGGTGTCGGTCCGGTCATCGCTGACGGTTTTTACTACGACATTGAGCTGCCACAGCATGTGACCGAGGAGGATTTACCGAAGATTGAACAGGAAATGGCAAACATTGTCCAAGAAGATTTGCCGATTGAGCGGCACGTCGTTTCCCGGGAGGAAGCACTCTGTTTGTACGAAGAAGCCGGTGATCCGCTCAAGCTGGAACTCATTCGCGACTTACCGGAAAAAGCGGTCATTACGATTTACCGGCAGGGAGAGTTTTTTGACTTGTGTCGCGGGCCGCATGTGCCGTCGACGGGGCGGATCAAGGCGTTTAAGCTGCTCAGTATTGCCGGTGCCTACTGGCGCGGCGACAGCGAGCGGCAAATGCTCACGCGCATCTACGGCACAGTCTGGCCGAAAAAAACGGATTTAGACGCGTATTTACAGCGACGGGAAGAGGTGAAAAAGCGCGACCACCGCAAACTCAGCCGTCAACTAAAGTTATTTATGTTTTCCGACCAGGCGCCGGGCATGCCGTTCTACTTGCCCAACGGGATGGTCTTGCGCAATGAGTTGGAACAATTATCTCGCGAACGACAAGCGCGTGTCGGATACGAGGAAGTGCTTACGCCCGTCATGATGAACCGCGGCCTGTGGGAGCAGTCGGGGCACTGGGACCACTACCGGGAAAATATGTATTTTACGGAAGTGGATGCGACAGCTTTTGCACTGAAGCCGATGAACTGTCCGGGGCATATGCTCATTTTTAAAAATGAGCGGCGTTCGTACCGGGATTTGCCGCTGCGCTTGTCCGAGTTTGGCCACGTGCACCGGCACGAACTGTCCGGGTCGCTCAACGGGATGCTGCGGGTACGCGGCTTTACGCAGGACGACGCGCACATTTTCGTCCGTCCGGATCAAATTGAGGCAGAAGTGGCCCACGCGATGGCGCTCGTCGACGATATTTACCGTGTGTTCGGCTTTCCGTACGCGATCGAACTGTCGACGCGGCCGGAAGATTCGATGGGCGACGATGCGCTCTGGGAACAGGCGGAAACAGCCCTACAGCGCGTACTCGAGGCGCGCGGGGTCCTGTATCGCGTCAACGAAGGAGACGGTGCCTTCTACGGTCCGAAGATCGACTTTCATATCGAAGATGCGATCGGGCGTAGCCACCAATGTGCGACGATCCAGCTCGACTTCCAAATGCCGCAGAAGTTTGACCTCACATACGTCGGGGAAGACAACGACCGCCACCGTCCCGTCGTCATTCACCGCGCCATTTTTGGCTCGCTTGACCGCTTTATCGGCATTTTGGTCGAGCATTACGGTGGGGCGTTTCCGACGTGGCTCGCACCGGTGCAAGTGAAAGCTTTGCCGATTGCCGACAACTACGCCGGTTTTGGGCAGGACGTTGTCAATGAGTTAACAGCGGCAGGCATACGCGCCGAGTTGGATGCGCGTGACGAGAAGATCGGGTACAAAGTGCGCGAAGCAGAAATGCAAAAAGTGCCGTACATGCTCATCGTCGGCCAAGCGGAAGCGGCGAGCGGCACGGTCGCGGTACGGAAGCGCGGTGTCGGCGATCAGGGGGCGCTGCCGGTGGCTCAATTTGTCGCTGATGTGCGGGCGGAAGTTGCTACGCGGGGTGCAGTTGGCGTGAGCGTGACTGATGCTTAAACCAGGGATTTATGAAATAGCATGTCCATGAAGACGGTAAATAGTAGGACTTGATCAAATAGTATTGCATCTACTTAATATTTCCGTTACAATACTCACAAAGACTGTCCGTCACTTTTTCACTGCAGGGTGACAAGACGACAATATGACAATATCTCTAACGAACAACACTTTTTTTCTTTCCACGAGTTCATCCCTTGACAGCTGCCACCCCGTATGATACATTTAATCAGGTGACTATGGTTGTCTAGGGGCGATTGATTCGCTCGTTGCAAAAAAAGTCGCCATAATAGTTGAATACAGGACTGGTTTTAAGTAGAAGCGCCCGCTTCTCACCTTGTCGACGCTGTTTAAGCACCCCTCGATTTGACGTGCTTTAAGGTTGTTGGCAGGTTACGAGTAATAATTTTTCACTGCATATGTGTGAGGAGACGTGTGGGCGATTTCGTCCGCACTTTTTTATTTTTCTAAAAAAACGATCAAGCCAATGTGGAGGTGGCGCACTATTAGCAAGGATATGTTAGTTAACGAGAACATACGGGCGCGGGAAGTGCGGTTAATTGGTCCGAAAGGTGACCAGTTGGGGATCCGGTCGTTGCGCGATGCGCTGCAACTGGCACGGGAGTCAAACTTAGATTTGGTCAATGTCGCACCGAATGCGAGGCCACCTGTATGTCGGGTAATGGATTACGGGAAGTACCGCTACGAACAATCCAAGCGGGAAAAAGAAGCGCGTAAAAAACAAAAGGTGATTTCCCTTAAAGAGGTTCGCCTCAGTTCAACAATCGAGGAACACGACTTTCAGACGAAACTCCGCAACGCGAAGAAGTTCATCAAAGCTGGGGACAAAGTGAAATGCTCCATCCGCTTCCGCGGGCGGGAAATTACGCACCAAGACATTGGGCGCGAAATTTTGGGCCGCATTGCGGAAGAGTTGAAAGATGAGGCGGAAGTCGAGCGCCGTCCGAAACTCGAAGGGCGGAGCATGATTATGATTTTAGTTCCTAAAACACCAAAACAGTAGGAGGGCGTTCGTTATGCCAAAAATGAAAACACACAGCGGTGCAGCAAAACGATTCCGCAAAACCGCAACGGGGAAAATTAAACGTTTCAAAGCATACAGCAACCACAATTTCGGTTGCAAAACGGCCAAGCAAAAGCGCAGTTTGCGCAGTTCGGCGATTATGGCCAGCGGCGATGTGAAACGTACGAAGCAATTGATCGCATATAAATAATTATTTTTGCGTAATTTTTTAGGAGGGAACGACTATGCCGAGAGTAAAAGGTGGCCCGGTGACGCGTCAGCGCCGCAAACGGGTATTAAAGCTTGCAAAAGGATATTACGGTTCAAAACATAGCTTGTTTAAAACAGCAAAGCAACAAGTGATGAAATCTCACATGTACGCATACCGCGATCGTCGGGTGCGCAAGCGCGAATTCCGCAAGTTGTGGATTACGCGTATTAATGCAGCTGCGCGTTCGAACGGATTGTCGTACAACAAATTAATGCACGGTTTGAAAGTGGCTGGCGTCGACATTAACCGCAAAATGCTGGCGGACTTAGCCGTGTACGATGAAAAGGCGTTTTCTGAACTCGTCAATCTTGCAAAAGCGCAAGGTAACGCGTAAGTAGGCTGACTGTGAACGTGGTTTGTGACACAGTGAACTAGTAGGCTGTCGCCGTGTACCACTACGACGTGTGGCTGGCCTTCGGCATGAAGCAGTAGAAGTGTACGACTACGGGATGTGGGCACCGAACGATATATGACGTATGAAACAGTGAAACTAGTCACGCATTCACTGGACGTTCACCAGTGTTTACTGGACGTTTATGCTGATGCGGACGCCTTCGCGTGTCGATTTGTTGCATGGTGATATTTCTAATGTTTTTTAGATAATTTTACTGACGGGTATGTCAGTGAAAAAAGAGCTAGGTGGGACATTGCGGAACATATGTTTCGCAACGCGTCCTGCTTGGCTTTTTATGTTTATACAACCCTTTTTACGTTTATTATTCATTTTTTCCCCGTTTCCCTCTTCTTTTCTCTGTTTTCCTCCTTTTTCCTCTGCTTTCCCCATTTTCCTCCGTTTTCCCTCGTTTTCTCCCCCAATTCCCCCCTACTTAATGACAGAAACGCTTTTTTGCGTTAAACTAGCATATAACCTTTTTACGTCTTTTTTTGGTACGATGAATGGTCATCTTTGTACGGTCAAAAAAGCGACTATTTTAAACAGAAAGGAAACGAGGCGGATGTCAGACACAAAAGAGACGAAAGATTTGCGAATCAAAAGCCGCGTCATTAGTGAAGGGGAGCAGCGCACGCCGAACCGCGCCTACTTACGCGCTGTCGGTTTTAGTGACGACGATTTTAAAAAACCGATGATCGGCGTCGCCAGTACGTGGAGCGAAGTGACGCCTTGCAACATGCACATCGACAAGTTAGCGCTCGAGGCGAAGGCCGGTGCGCGCGACGCGGGTGGGGCGCCGCTCGTCTTTAACACGATTACAGTATCAGACGGGATTTCGATGGGGACGGAAGGGATGCGTTACTCGCTCCCGAGCCGCGAAGTGATCGCCGACTCGATCGAAACGGTCGTCGGCGGGGAGCGGCTGGACGGGTTTGTCGCCATCGGCGGTTGCGACAAAAACATGCCCGGCTGTATGATTGCCATCGGCCGTTTGAACTTGCCGGCCGTGTTCGTGTACGGCGGGACGATTAAACCCGGAAAGTTGCACGGTAAAGACATCGACATCGTTTCTGCTTTTGAGGGAGTCGGGCAGTACAACAGCGGACAGATCGACCGTGCCGAATTGCACCAGATCGAGTGTCACGCTTGCCCAGGCGCCGGTTCGTGCGGCGGGATGTATACGGCGAATACGATGGCGTCGGCGATTGAGGCGATGGGGATGAGCTTGCCGAGCAGTGCCTCTAACCCTGCCGAATCAGCGGAGAAGGTGGACGACTGCCGCAAGGCGGGCGAAGCAGTGCTCGAGCTGTTGCGCAAAAGGATTACGCCCCGGGATATCATGACGAAAGAGGCGTTTGAGAACGCGATTACGGTCGTCATGGCGCTCGGCGGGTCGACGAATGCGATTTTGCACTTAATGGCGATGGCACACGCTGTCGACGTCGACCTGCAATTGGAAGATTTTGAGCGCATTCAAAAACGGGTACCACACCTCGCCGACTTAAAACCGAGCGGCCGCTATGTGATGCAAAACTTGCACGAAGTAGGTGGCGTGCCTGCGGTAATGAAGCTATTGCTTGCAGAAGGGCTGCTACACGGCGATTGCTTGACGGTCACCGGCAAGACGTTGGCAGAAAACTTACAGGGGCAGCCGTCACTCAGTAAAGGGCAAGATGTCATTCGTTCACTGGACAACCCGATGCGGGAAGATGGGCCACTCGTCGTTTTGCGCGGGAATTTGGCACCGGAAGGCGCCGTCGCCAAAGTGTCGGGTTTGAAGGTGCCATCGATCACCGGACCGGCGAAAGTGTTTGACACCGAGGAAGCGGCGACCGAGGCGGTTGTGAATGACCGCGTCCAAGCGGGGGATGTCGTCGTCATTCGCTACGAAGGGCCGAAAGGCGGTCCCGGTATGCCGGAAATGTTGTCACTGACGGCGATTCTCGTCGGCAAAGGGTTAGGGGAGAAGGTTGGCTTAATTACGGACGGTCGTTTTTCCGGCGGTACGCACGGCCTCGTCGTCGGTCACGTCGCGCCGGAAGCGCAAGTCGGTGGGCCGATTGCGCTCCTCCGCGACGGCGATCTCGTGACGATCGACAGCGACAAACAACAACTGTCCGTTGCCCTAAGCGAGGAGGAGCTCGCCGCGCGGCGGAAAGAGTGGCAAGCGCCGCCGCTGCGCTACGAGAAAGGCGTGCTGTACAAGTATGCGACTCTCGTCTCTTCCGCGTCGAAAGGAGCCATTACGGATTAAGACGTTCGACGGATCGCACGCGTGCGTCGCATGTTTATAGTGCATGTTTATAGTGCATGTTTATCACGCGGATTGGAGGGCATGTCTTCGCCCTCCAATCCCACGTGTAAGTTTTTCGTTTTCGTTGTGAACTCGTGAGCGTGTGAAGCCCCTTCTGCACTAGCCTCTTTTTACAGAAAGCGCCAGATGTGTTCGTGTATCTTTATACAATTATATGCATATATTCCAATGATAACGTTTCCACCCAGGAGCGAAATTTTCCCGTCGTTATTGCGATTGTGCCTAATTCCGCATGTAAGCGCTTATACAAAATTTATTTATAAAAACCTATTGACACAAGTGGTGGATACCGCCTATAATAGCATCTAAATAAATTCAAAAGGTAATTGTTTTCAGACAACACACGTTCGCACTTTAATGCGTGTTTGTAACAAAGCGAATGTGTTCGTGAAAAAATAATATCGGGTTGGAAAAGAGTCGCACCGCCGATACCGGAGGTTATGGATTAACCTGTAGCTGACTAAGGCGTAAACGGCGCTCACGTTATCGCCTAGACTTCAGAAAATTCCAACCCAAGGAAAAAACGCGATGATGGGGACATAGACATTGGAATGCCGGTGCAACAGAGAATCCTGGATGCTGAGAACAGGATCACCGCTTCAATGATCTGCTCACCTCGGAGCATTCCGCTGAACCGATAGGACGAAGTAGGCTGTGAACGGGTCGTTCCCGATATGAACGAAAAGTGCGAGATTGCACTTACCGAGGTCACGTCCGCAAGGGTGTGGCGAAATTGGGTGGTACCGCGAAATCCTTCGCCCCAATCCGGAAACGTATGCTGTTTTCCGGAGGGCGTAGGATTTTTTTATTGGCATTGCAAGTCTGGGATCACGTGAACGTAAAGGAGGAGACGAACATGAGTGCACAGGCTATGCCAGCCGAAAATTTTTTGGAACGGATTAAGGAGGAACAGGGAGAGGAGCTAAGCGGAGCGGAAATTTTACTGCGCTGTCTCATACAAGAGGGCGTGGAGCACATTTTCGGATATCCGGGTGGGGCGGTTCTGCCGATTTACGATTCGCTGTACGCAAGTGCACTAAACCACCTCCTCACTCGGCACGAACAAGGCGCCGTGCACGCTGCCGACGGTTACGCGCGCGCCTCGGGTAAGCCGGGGGTCGTCATTGCGACATCGGGTCCGGGGGCGACTAACTTAGTGACGGGCATCGCCACGGCGCATATGGATTCGATTCCGCTCGTCTGTATAACCGGGAACGTGGCGACGACGGCAATTGGCACGGACGCGTTTCAGGAGGCGGACATTACGGGTATTACGATGCCGATTACGAAACACAGCTATTTGGTGCGCGACACGCGCGACTTACCGCGCATCGTGAAGGAAGCTTTTCACATTGCGACGACAGGAAGGCCCGGTCCGGTGTTGATTGACATTCCGAAAGACGTCGCCAACAATAAAATTCGCTTCCAGATGGAGGAGCGCGTCTCGCTCCGCGGATACAATCCGACGACGAAGCCGCACCCGCTTCAAGTCGAGCGGTTGCGCCAAGCGGTTGCTGAGGCGAAACGGCCAGTCATTTTGGCTGGAGGCGGCGTCATCACTGCCGGCGCCGATGCGGAGTTGGTCGCTTTTGCCGAAGCGGCGCACATTCCGGTGACGACGTCGTTAATGGGGCTCGGCGGCTTTCCCGGGCAGCACCCGCTATTTTTAGGGATGCCGGGGATGCACGGCACGTACGCGGCGAACCAAGCGCTACTCAACTGCGATTTGCTCATAGGCATCGGGGCGCGCTTCGACGATCGAATTACGATGGGGCGTCTCGACAAATTTGCGACTAAGGCAAAAATTGTCCACATCGATATCGATCCGGCGGAAATCGGCAAAGTCGTCGAGACATACATCCCGCTTGTCGGCGATGTGAAACGCGTCTTGCAAGCTGTGAACGAGCGCGTACCGCAAACTGAGTCGGAGGACTGGCACGCCCAGATTAACGCGTGGAAGCGAGAGTATCCCCTTTCGTACAAAAAGCATCCGAATACGTTGATGCCGCAGTGGGTGATTGAGCATTTGTATGAATCGACAGGTGGCGACGCGATTGTAGCGGTCGACGTCGGGCAGCACCAAATGTGGGTCGCGCAGTACTTTCATTTTGCCAAAACGCGTTCGCTATTATCCTCTAGCGGCCTAGGGACGATGGGCTTCGGCTTTCCGGCAGCAATCGGTGCGCAAATGGCAAACCCCGGGAAAACAGTTATTGCCGTAACCGGAGACGGCGGTTTTCAAATGAACGCCCAAGAGTTGGCTATCTGCGCAATTCACAATATACCGGTAAAAGTGGCAATTATTAATAACCAATGTCTCGGGATGGTGCGGCAGTGGCAAGAGTTGTTCTATGAAAATCGGTACAGTCAGATCGATTTGTCCGGTAGCCCCGACTTCGTTAAGTTGGCCGAAGCGCACGGCGTACGCGGCTTCCGGGCGACGACGGAGGAAGAAGCGGCCGACGTGTGGCGGCAAGCGCTCGCCTTTCCGGGACCAGCCGTCGTCGACTTCCACGTCCGTCCGGAAGAAAACGTGTATCCAATGGTGGCGGCGGGCACCGGCCTCGACGAGATGATCATGGGGGAGGATGACGAATGAAACACGTGTTATCCGTACTCGTCAACAACACACCTGGGGTGTTAGCACGGGTCGCCAGCTTGTTTGGCCGGCGCAACTTCAACATCGACAGCATCAGTGTCGGCGAGTCAGAAGAATCCGGACTGTCGCGTATGATCATCGTCTCCGACGGGGACGACCAGACGATGGAGCAAGTGAAAAAGCAGCTACACAAGCTCGTCGACGTCATTAAAGTGCTCGATTTAAGTGAAAACCCGATGGTGGCGCGTGAGTTGATGTTGCTGAAAGTGGACGTCGCACCGGCGCAGCGCACCGAGGTGAACGGCATTTTAGAACCGTTCCGCGCCGCTGTCGTCGATGTCGGGGCTCATTCGCTTGTCATCCAAGCGACTGGCGAAAGGCAGAAACTCGATGCCCTCGTCGAATTAATGGCTCCGTACGGGGTGAAAGAAATTTGCCGTACAGGCGTGACAGCAATGGCGCGAGCGCCGCTAAGTCGGTAACTCGTGCGGCAGGCAGAGTGCAAAAGGCGACATCAGACATTATGCGGTAGAACCCGTCCAGCGCTGTCGCCATTGACACGAGACATTATTACCTTGCGTCAGTCACACGATGCAACCTCAAAGGCGTTATTTTGATTTTTAACTAACTTTTCTTAATTACAGGAGGCACACACAATGGTAAAAATGTACTACGAAAACGATGCAGATTTGAATGTATTGCAAGGGAAGACGGTCGCGGTCGTCGGTTACGGGAGCCAAGGACACGCGCACGCACAAAATTTGCGCGACAGCGGGGTGCAAGTGATCATCGGCGCGCGTCCCGGAAAATCGTGGAAACAGGCGGAAAAAGACGGCTTTACCGTTAAAACGGTGGCAGAGGCGACCGAAGCGAGTGACGTCATTCAACTGTTGTTGCCGGACGAAGTGCAACCCGACACGTACAAAGAAGCGATCGAACCGCATTTACAGCCAGGAAAAATGCTCATGTTCGCGCACGGCTTTAACATTCACTTCCAACAAATCGTGCCGCCGGAAAACGTCGACGTCGTACTCATCGCGCCGAAAGGTCCGGGTCACTTAGTGCGTCGCGTGTACGAAGAAGGGTTTGGCGTGCCAGCGTTAATCGCGGTTGAACAAAATGCGAGTGGGCAGGCGTTCGAGATCGGTATGGCTTATGCGAAAGGGATCGGGGCGACGAAAGCGGGCGTTTTGGAAACGACGTTTAAAGAAGAGACGGAAACAGACTTGTTCGGCGAGCAAACAGTGCTGTGCGGCGGTGTGACCGAACTCGTCAAAGCCGGGTTCAAAACGTTAGTCGACGCCGGTTACCAACCGGAAATCGCCTATTTCGAATGTTTCCACGAGTTAAAGCTCATCGTTGACCTCATGTACGAGGGCGGACTGAGCGGGATGCGCTACTCCATTAGCGATACGGCCGAGTTCGGCGACTACTCGAGCGGCAAGCGCGTCATCGGGGAAGCGTCGAAGCAAGCGATGGAAGACGTATTGAAAGACATTCAAAACGGGACGTTCGCCAAAAAGTGGATCGAGGAACATAAGAGTGGTCGGCCAAACTTTAACCGCATGAGACAAGAGGATCAAGATAGCCAATTAGAACAAGTAGGGAAAGAGTTGCGCGACATGATGTCGTGGATCGAGAAGTAACGGACACACATAAAGTCGCAAATGGTCGGCGTCCCCGGCGAGGCGTTGAGGGAGTTGAGGGATTAAGGAAGGCATTAACGGTGGACCCGGGGACGCCGCAGCAAGTGGATACAAGGCAAGTAATCATACGGAGGAGGTAACAACGTGCGAACGATAAAAATATTTGATACGACATTGCGCGACGGTGAGCAGTCCCCAGGGGTCAACTTAAGCCAAAAAGAAAAGGTGGAGATTGCGCTCCAACTCGAGCGTTTAGGCGTCGATCTCATCGAAGCGGGGTTCGCGGCGGCCTCACCCGGTGACTTCGCCTCGGTTCAAGCGGTCGCCAAAGCTGTGAAAAACTCGAGCGTCGTCAGTCTCGCCCGCTCGGTAAAAAAAGATATCGACGCGGCGCGAGAGGCGCTTAAAGATGCCGAACACCCTTGTTTGCACATCTTTCTCGCGACGTCGCCGATTCACCGCGAGTACAAGCTTTGCATGACGAAGGAGCAGGTGCTGGAACAAGCAGCCGAAGCGATTGCGTACGGAAAGAAGTTTTTCTCAGAAATTGAGTTTTCCGCCGAAGACGCGGGACGTACCGAATTGGATTTTTTAGTCGAAGTGGCGCAAATGGCTGTTAAGAACGGTGCGACCGTCCTTAACTTGCCTGACACCGTCGGCTACTTAACACCGGCAGAGTACGCGCACATTTTTAAATATGTCGCCGAACAAGTGCCAGACCTCGGTAAGTTGCGCCTCAGCGCCCACTGTCACGACGACTTAGGGATGGCGGTTGCTAATAGCTTAGCCGCGGTTGAAGCGGGCGTGGGGCAAATCGAAGGGACGATTAACGGCATCGGTGAGCGAGCCGGTAACGCGGCGATCGAAGAAGTAGCCGTTGCGATAGAGACGCGCAAAGATTTTTATCCGGCTGCAACTAGGCTCAATTTAAGGGAAATTGCCCGCACGAGCCGCTTAGTGAGTAAGTTGACGGGGATGTTCGTCCCCGGGAACAAAGCGGTCGTCGGTGCGAACGCATTTGCCCACGAATCGGGTATCCACCAAGACGGCATGTTGAAAAACGAAGCGACGTACGAAATTATGCGTCCGGAATTGGTCGGACACGATCGGACGAATTTGGTACTCGGAAAACACTCGGGACGGCACGCCTTCCGCGAACGGTTAAAAGACCTGGGCTATACGCTCGCCGACGAGCAAGTGAATCAACTGTTTGTCCGTTTCAAAAAATTGGCCGACCGCAAAAAGACGATGGATGACGACGATGTGATTGCGTTAGTCGAAGAGCGATTGGACGATAGTGCAGAAATATTTAGCTTGGAGTACTTCCATTTGTCTTACGGGACACAATCGGTACCGACAGCGACGGTACGCGTCACCTATAAAGGTGAACAGGTGATCGGGGAAGCGGCGTGTGGCAACGGTTCGGTTGACGCCATTTACAAAGCGATCGACCGCGTCGTTGGGGTCGACGTCGAACTCGTCGATTACAAAATCGCTTCCGTGACACACGGTAAGGACGCGCTCGGCGAGGTGTTCGTCCAGCTGCGCAAAGACGGTGTCACGGTGCAAGGGCGCGGCGTCAGTACCGATGTGCTCGAAGCGAGTGCCCGTGCCTATATTGAAGCGGTGAACCGTTTGTTCGTGCGCCTCGGCCACGACAGCCGTCCAGCCGCAGTTGGCGCTGTGGCGGGTGCGAGCGCTTTGGGAAGCTAAACGGGCGAACGAGGCACTCACTCGGGCGAATTCAGCGCAAACTGAATGCGAATTAGGCACCAATTCAGCGCAAAGACGGCGCGAACGACGGCCAGCGGCAAACGGCGAGTAGCGACATGCTGCCGCTGGCCTGCCGCGCGAGCTGCAGCAATGGCGCAATGGACTGAGAAGCGAACGCTGCTAGCGAATAGACAGCAGGTGAAACAAAGATGACATCGTATACGGAAGGGTGCACGTGTAGTGGCGAAAGAGAAGCGAATCGCAGTATTGCCCGGTGACGGGATCGGGGCAGAAATAGTTGCAGAAGCCGTCAAAGTACTGGAACGTGTGGCAGACATTTTTGATTACGAGTTTACGTTTGATTACGGCAGCATCGGCGGTGCGGCGATCGATGAGACGGGCGCCCCGCTCCCCGCTGAAACGTTGGAACTCGCTAAACAGGCGGACGCGGTGTTGCTTGGCGCGGTCGGCGGTCCGAAGTGGGATCAGTTGCCGGGTCATTTGCGGCCGGAAAAAGCGCTGCTCACCTTGCGCAAGGAGCTAGAACTGTACGCCAACTTGCGACCGGCAGCGCCGCACGAAGAACTCATCGCCAGTTCGACGTTAAAAGAAGCTGTCGTGCGCGGAGTCGACTTACTCGTCGTGCGGGAGTTGACGGGCGGCCTATACTTCGGGGAGAAAAAGCGTGAGCAGTCGGCTGATGGCGAAGTGGCGATCGATACGCTCGTATACAGTGAACGCGAAGTGGAACGCATCGTGCGCAAGGCGTTTGACATCGCCCGCTTGCGCCGCAAGCACTTGACGTCGGTCGATAAGGCGAACGTGTTAGAGAGCTCGCGCCTGTGGCGTTCCGTCGTGGAACAGGTCGCGCCGGATTACCCCGACGTGACGCTTGAGCATATGTTAGTCGACAACTGTGCCATGCAACTCGTACGCCGACCGAAGGCGTTCGACGTCATCGTGACTGAAAATATGTTTGGTGATATTCTAAGCGATGAAGCTGCAATTTTAACAGGATCGATCGGTATGTTGCCTTCTGCCAGTTTAGGTGTCGGCAATCGCGGACTGTACGAACCGGTACACGGCTCTGCTCCCGACATCGCAGGGCTGGGAAAGGCTAACCCAATGGCGACCGTCCTGTCCGTTGCGATGATGCTCAAGTACTCGTTCGGCGACGAGGCTGCAGCAGACGCGATCGAACGAGCGGTGGCGCGCGTTCTAAGCAGTGGATTGCGTACGGCCGATCTCGTAGCACCGGGGCAAAAGGCGCTCAGTACGGAAGCATGTGGCGACAAAATTGTCGCTAATCTAGAACAGTAACAGCGTGGTTAAGTGGAAGTGTGCTAGAATATAGCCGCTAGCTGGGTGTAAATTTCTTCCTCACTCACTGTGAGTTTGTGCGTTGCAGATTTGTCTACTGACGGCTGTCGCCGTTGTTTTCGCTTTGCTCGTCCAAACATCGCTTAGCCGCAATGTTGTTCCGAACGGCAATTTAGACTCCTCTTAGCGGGCGTGCGTCCATTCCCTCCCCCTATCTTCACCATACGTTAATTAAGAGAAGGGATCGGGAAGGAGGGAGTACCTTGCCTGCAAAAACGAAGGGGGGCTTCTTCGGAGGATTCGCCTGGTGGTGGGTCCTGATCATTTTATTTTTTTTCTTCCTCGTTTTTTGGTGGGGCTGGTGGGGCTTCGGCTGGAATGGATACGGCTATTACCCTTACGACGGATACGACGGTTTCGATGGTGCCGACGGTTACGGCGGCTACCCGCCAGTATACTAAACAAAGTTGCGCCAAAAAGAGCTCCCTGTCCGATAAACAGGAGGGCTCTTTTTTCTATAAAAAACAACTTGGGTGTGTACGCGGTACACGTCCTCTTGCGGCGGTGAATACAATGTGGAAAAACTGTTCCTAGGGGTGGTGTGCGTGCCCAAACTAACGCCGTGGTTTTCTTCTCCTAACGACATCTTGCGCATGTGGCGCGATATGTTAGGCCACGCCTTTTCCCAGTCGCTAGAACTGCCAGCGTGGCTAAACAGCGATACGTATGAGACCGATTCCGAGTGGGTGTGTATGATGGAAATTCCCGGGCTCACCCCGCAGCACGAAGTGGACGTGCGCGTACAGAACGGGTCGCTCGTCGTAACCGGAAACAGCCAGGACGTTCGGAAAAATGCCTTCGACTGCGGAAAAACGCATTACCAAATGGCGATGTCGTTTAGTCAGGTGATCCCGCTTCCTAATCATTTACAGGTGGAAAAGCTTGCAACTGAATTAGACGGCCAGGTACTTACCGTACGCATTCCGAAACGGCATAGGGGAAAAAGACATCGCCGCATGCACGGCCGTTGAACATAAAGAGTTACGAAACGCTAACAGTTGCAGAGTAAAAAAGTAAGCCTCCCTTGCCGCAAACAGTTGCACAGTAAAAAAAGTAAGCCCCCCTTGCCGCGTTGCGATATAATAAGAAAGTAGCTATTTTCGTTAGGGGGCTTATACATAGTGGGAGAGCAATGCGAGAAAGAACAACAGACGTTAAATTTATACCGGCGCTTAACGGAAGCGCCTGGCGTTCCCGGGCACGAGGCACCGGTGCGTCACATCATGAGCGAGCTGATGGCGCCGTACGCGGACGAACTGACCGTGGACAACTTGGGTAGCTTGATTGCGCGCAAGCAAGGTGAGGCGAACGGACCGCGCATTATGTTAGCCGGACATATGGACGAGGTCGGCTTTATGGTCACGCGCATTACCGAAGGAGGGTTCCTGAAGTTTTTACCGCTCGGCGGCTGGTGGAATCAAGTCATGCTCGCGCAGCGCGTACGCGTACTCACGCGCAAAGGTGAATTGATGGGCGTGATCGGTTCTAAACCGCCACACGTGCTACCGGCAGAGGAGCGGAAAAAACCGGTCAAAATCGAAGACATGTTCATCGATGTCGGCGCGTTAAGTAAAGAAGAAGCCGAATCGTTCGGCATCCGTCCCGGCGACTCTGTCGTTCCAGACTGTCCGTTTACGGAAATGGCCAATCCAAAAATGCTGATGGCAAAAGCGTGGGACAACCGCTTCGGTTGTATCGTCGCCTTGGAGGTGCTGCGCCAACTGCACGAGCAGCAGCATCCAAATACCGTCTTCAGCGTCGCCACAGTGCAAGAAGAGGTCGGCCTGCGCGGGGCGCAAACGTCGGTTCACACCGTCAAACCGGACATCGCCTTTGCGATCGACGTCGGAATCGACGGCTCGACCCCGGGGATGAAGCCGGACGATTCGCAAGGGGAAATTGGTAAAGGACCGCAAATTACGCTGTACGACGCGACGATGATCGCACACCGCGGCTTGCGGGAATTCGTCATTGAAACAGCGGAAAGCGAAGGCATTCCGTACCAATTTGAAGCGATGCCAGGCGGCGGCACAGACGCCGGGAGATTCTTTTTGCACGGTCAAGGCGTACCTTCACTCGCCATTTGCGTGCCGACTCGTTACATTCATTCGCATGCGTCGATCATTCACCGCGACGACATCGACCATACGGTGCGTCTACTCGTCGCTCTCATAAAGAAAATGGATCGCCAGGCGGTCGACCACATTATGAATAACCCGCATTAAGCGACAAATATCTTTATACGATCCCTGTACAGGGTGAGCGTTATATCCTAAACTAAAACGGTTTTTGTGGTTCCTGCGGCAAATGTTCGTGCAGTGTCTCGATCATTTGCCGCTTGTTTTCAGTGTCGCTGTTTTGCCAAATGAGTTCAAACACGACTCCTAGGCCAGGTAACAGTTTTTCCTCGTGCTGTTCGATTGAATCGACGACCATCTCGTGCAGCTGTTTTTCATCCATTTCGTAAATGTTGTGAATGACTGCCTGACGAATATCGATACTTTCCAGTCCCAAGGTAAAATCCTCCCTTACGTTTGAAGTTCTCTGCTCGTTGTCGTTGTTAAACCTTGCTTAGTATGCCACGGGCAGAAGAAAATATGAGCATCTTGTCATCGTCCCCCGCTTCGACTACACTTAAGAAATGAACGAACGCACGAGGGGTTGGACGACCTCTTTCGTGGAAAAAAGGGGAGCGCATCGTGAAGAAACAGTTCGCCGTCATCGGCTTAGGTCGCTTCGGGGGGAGTGTCGCCCAGACGCTCAGTGACATGGGTTACGAGGTGTTGGCAATCGACCGAAGTGAGCAGCGCATACAAGACTTTGCCAACGTCGTGACACACGCCGTCGAAGCGGATTCGACGGATGAGAACGTATTAAAGGCGCTCGGCATTCGCAACTTTGACATCGCCGTCGTCTCGATCGGCGAAAATATTCAAGCGAGCATTTTAACGACACTCATATTAAAAGAGCTCGGCGTTGGAAAAATCGTCGTAAAAGCACAAAACGACCTTCACGGTAAAGTGTTGTTTAAAATCGGCGCCGATAAAGTTGTCTACCCGGAACGGGATATGGGCATTCGCGTCGTACACAATCTCATCTCGCCGAACATTCTCGACATCATTGAACTGGCAGACGACTACAGCATCGTAGAAATAAGTGCTGGCGATTTTTTTGCGGGAAAAACGTTAATGGAATTAGATATCCGGGCGAAGTTTGGCTGTAACGTGATGGCGATTAAGAGCGGCGATAACATTAATATTGCGCCGCTGGCGACAGATGTGATACAAAAAGGCGATGTGTTAGTCGTCATCGGACACAATAACGATTTACAACAACTGGAGGAGCGCGCATAGCGATGCAAGTCATCGAGATAACTTCACCACAGAACGACAAGCTGAAACAGTGGCGTAAATTGCAGCAAAGCCGCAAAGAGCGATACCGCCGAAGGCAACTCCTTGTCGAAGGGGACAAGCTGCTCGCCGAGGCGCGGGCGAGCGATTGTGCGTTTCACGCTGTTTTATGCGACGCGGACGCAGATCAGTCTCCCGTGCGCGACTGGCAACAGTGGGCGCTTAGGCAGCACATCCCGTTTTACCGCGTGCGCGGCGCCCTTTTTCGCCAGCTAATGGAGACAGACACGCCGCAAGGGATCGCTGCCGTCATCGACATGCCAGCAAGGCCGCGTTTTCAACCGGATCGCGTGCCATCGCTCGTCTTGCTGCTCGACCGCATTCAAGATCCCGGTAACCTCGGCGCGATTTTGCGTACTGCGGACGCTGCGGGCGTATCGTTTGTCGGCCTCGGAAAAGGAACGGTGGATCCGTTTAACCCGAAAGTCGTCCGTTCAGCCGCGGGCGCACTGTTCCACTTAGCTTTCGATACCGTCGATCTGCCGCAGTGGATGGCGCAGTTTCGCCAAGCGGGCGGCACCGTCTTCGGGACAGAAGTGCGCGAGGGGGACGTGCATTACCGCGTACACTACCCGTTGCAGACGGCGATCTTAATGGGGAACGAAGGGCAAGGGGTCGCGTCCGGCTTATTGCAGTTAATCGACCGCAAGGTGCGGATCCCACTCCCTGGCCGGGCGGAGTCCCTTAACGTGGCGACGGCGAGTGCCGTGCTGTTATACGAAGTCGTACGGCAGTGGGATAAGATTTAAGATCGCGGCCAATTTTTATGGCGTCACTTGCATGTTATGGAAAATTCGCTTATACTGGTAAACAAACTTTGCACATGTTCATTCGTGTTCAACTATCTTTAAACGAGGCGGCTTTGATCCGCTAGTTTGGACACACTAGTCTAACCAATTTTAATACGTGTAGAGCGACGAAGGAGAAGGGTGCCGGTACTTACTGTCAGGGACGGGATGTCTCAGACTGGAAGCATTCCGCAGAAAAAGGCCGAACACGTTCACTCCGGAGCTGTCCCTTGAACGGTCGACAAGGCGATTGGATTTGGAAGTGACTGTAACCAAGAGCTGTTCGATCAGTAGGGGGGGAACCGGTAATTTTACCGTTATCTAAAAGGAAGTGTCTGCGCACGTGGCCCGATCACAGTGTCCGTGCGTTGGAACAAGGGTGGTACCGCGGCTTTTCGCCCCTTACTGGGACGGAAGGCTTTTTTTGTTTTGTAAAAGTGGACCGCGTAAGAAGTGTGTCCATATGTGTTTGTCAAGAACATACGTGGAACAAAGGAGGACATTAGTATGCGCGAGCGACTGTTAGCGTTGAAGGACAAAGCGTTAGAGGCAGTGCAACGCATTAGTACGACAAAAGAGTTATCCGATTTGTCAGTGAAATATTTAGGAAAAAAAGGCGACCTCACGCAACTGATGCGGCAAATCGGCAAGCTGGCTCCCGAGGAGCGACCAGCGATGGGGCAGCACGTGAACGACGTGCGGCGTGCAATGGAACAGGCTTTTGCGACGCGAGAGGCAGAACTGAAAGAACGGGCGTTAGCGGAGCAGTTGGCCAAAGAGGAGATCGACGTCACCTTGCCGGGGCGCGCCTTCGACTTGGGCAGTATCCATCCGTTAACGGGCATAATTGAACAAATTGAAGACATTTTTATTGGCATGGGATTTGAAGTTGCCGACGGACCGCTCGTCGAGTGGGACTATTACAACTTTGAAGCGATGAACATGCCGAAACACCACCCAGCCCGCGATATGCAGGATACGTTTTACATTACAGAAGACATCTTGCTGCGGACGCATACGTCGGCGGTACAGGCGCGGGTCATGGAGAGCCGCAAAGGTGAAGTACCGGTAAAAATTATTTGTCCTGGATTCGTTTTTCGCCGCGACGACGATGACGCGACCCACTCACATATGTTTACGCAAATCGAAGGGTTGGTCGTCGACGAAGGGGTTTCGATGAGCCACTTAAACGGCGTGCTAGAAACGTTTGTGCATAAAATGTACGGCGAGGAACGGCGCGTGCGCTTCCGGCCGAGCTTCTTCTCCTTCGTCGAGCCGGGGACAGAAGTCGACGTATCGTGTGCCAACTGCGGCGGCGAAGGATGTCGCATCTGCAAACATACCGGATGGTTAGAAATATTAGGTGCGGGAATGGTTCATCCGCGCGTACTCGAAATGTGTGGCTACGATGCGGAAAAATATACCGGGTTCGCCTTTGGCATGGGCATTGAGCGCGTGGCGATGCTCAAATACGGTATTGACAATATTCGCGATTACTTTAACAGCGACCTGCGCTTTTTGCGGCAGTTTAGTACTCTATAACGGATCAATGGCACGCGGTAGCACGTGGAAGCGAATGGTGTCAGAACGAGTGCCAGCAGTCGTTCGGAGATCAGTCAAGAAACGATCAGTGAAGAAATGATCAGTGGAAAAACAGTGAAACGAAAAAAGATCGTGCAAGAAGGAAGATCGTGTCAGAGTATAGATCGCCCTAAGTAGGAGGAATAAAAAGATGCTCGTTTCGATGGAATGGTTAGCGCAATACGTCGACATCGAAGGCCTAACGGCCCGCGATATTGCCGACAAGCTGACGCTGGGTGGGGTAGAAGTCGACCTTATCCACGCGCGCGATACCGGGTTAAAAAATGTCGTTGTCGGCTACGTCACCGATAAAGAGGCACATCCGAACGCGGACAAACTAAGCGTGTGCCAAGTGGACATCGGCGAAGGAGATCCGGTGACGATCGTTTGCGGGGCGCCGAACGTGGCGCAAGGGCAGTACGTTCCGGTAGCAAAAGTCGGCGGTGTACTACCCGATATAAAAATAAAAAAAGCGAAATTGCGCGGCGTCGAGTCGCAAGGGATGATATGCTCGGCGCAAGAACTCGGACTCGATGAAAAAATGCTCAGTAAAGAGCAGGCGGAAGGCATTCTCGCGTTGTCGGGGACGCCGGAAGTCGGTACAGACATCACCGACCATTTGGGTCTCAACGATGAAGTGTTGGAACTCGATTTGACCCCGAATCGCGCCGACTGTTTAAGTATGATCGGCGTCGCTTACGAAGTGGCGGCTTTGTTTGACCGGGAGTTAAAGTTACCGGAAGTGGATCAGGAAAGTCAAGGTGAGCCGCAGTCTGTAACGGAAGGTACCGGTGAGGAGTTGCCGGCGGCGGTTCGCTTGGAAGCGGGTGACGACTGTCCGCTGTACGCATTGCAAGTGGTGAAAAATGTGAGCCTCGGGCCTTCACCGCAATGGATGCAAAACCGGTTGACGGCGGCCGGCATTCGTCCGATCAACAACGTCGTCGACATTACGAACTACGTCATGCTCGAATACGGGCAACCGCTGCACGCTTTTGATTATGAAAAAGTGACGAACGGAACGATCGTCGTGCGACACGCGGCGGATGGGGAAACGTTCGTCACGTTGGACGGCGTCGAACGCACCCTGGGCGCATCGACAGTACTCATTACTGACGGCGAGCGGCCAGTCGCCATCGGCGGTGTGATGGGCGGGGAAAACTCGGAAATTACGTCTGATACACATACGGTGTTGCTTGAATCGGCCTATTTTAACGCCCCATCGATTAGTAAAACGTCGCGGCAGCTCGGCTTACGGACAGAAGCGAGTGCGCGGTTTGAGAAAAAAGTCGACCCGGAGCGAGTGCTTCCGGCGCTACGGCGGGCGACGGCGCTCCTTTGTGCGTACGCCGGTGGCAAAGTCGCATCGAGAGAAGTAAGCGAACAAGTCGGTGAGGCCGCACCGAAGGCGGTGAGGCTCAGCTATAAGCGGATGGAGGAACTACTCGGGACGGCGATTGCCCGAGAACAAGTGAAAGCTATTTTTGATCGCCTGCGCTTCTCGTATGAGGAACAAGGGGATCATCTACTCGTGACGGCACCGACGCGGCGGCCGGACATCTCCATCGAAGTCGATCTTATCGAAGAGGTAGCGCGCCTGTACGGTTACGATAACATCCCGAAAAAGCTGCTCGAAGGGCGTGGCACGATCGGACGTTTAACGGGTGAACAAAAAGTGAAGCGGAACATCCGCCGCACATTGCAAGGGCTTGGGCTTAACGAAGTCGTCACGTACGCCTTGACCTCCCCGGAAAAGGCGCAAGAAGTCGCTTCGCTACACGAAGACGTGCGCCCGGTGCGCCTACAGTTGCCGATGAGTGAAGCGCGCAGTGAACTAAGGACGGGACTCCTTCCACACCTCATCGAAGCGGCTGAATACAACGCGCACCGCCAGCAAGAGCGGGTCGCCCTGTTTGAACTGGGGCGGACGTTTACGACCGAAGAAGAAGAGCTGACGGAGTTGCCACAAGAGACGGAAGAGTTGGCTGGTATCTTTTACGGTCCGCGGCAAACGCCCGACTGGTTGGAAAAAGAGAAGCAACTTGACTTTTATGCGGTGAAGGGTGTCCTCGACGCGCTGTTTGCGCGATTAGGGATCGAAGGAACTAGTTACGTCACGCGCGAATACAGCGGGTTCCACCCGGGGAGGACGGCGGAAATCCGGCTAGGAGACACTTCTCTCGGCTGTATAG
This sequence comes from Numidum massiliense, assembly GCF_001375555.1. NCBI lineage: Bacteria > Bacillati > Bacillota > Bacilli > Caryophanales > Bacillaceae > Numidum > Numidum massiliense. The sequence continues at coordinate 295,563 of NZ_CTDZ01000009.1, forward strand.
GGCAACTTCATCCGCACGTTGCTGCGGCACACGATTTGCCGGACTGTTACGCCTTTCAGTTGCAGCTTAAGCCGATCTACAAGGCGGCGACGGCCGATACGGTCCGTTATGCGGCCTTGCCCCGTTACCCAGCAGTGACGCGCGACATGGCTGTCGTCGTCGACAGAGGTGTCCCCGTCGCCGCACTTGTCGAGACGATTAAACGTACGGGGCGGCAATTAGAGTCGGTCGCCGTGTTCGACGTCTTTACCGGCATCCAAATTGGCAGTGACAAAAAAAGTGTCGCCTTCTCCCTCGTTTACCGCGATCCCGTACGGACGCTCACCGATGACGAGATTAGCGCACAACATAAAGAGGTCGTTGAGGCGCTTCGAGCGCAGCACGGGGCGAAGCTTCGCTAACGGCTCTGACGTGAGTGCGTCCTAAAAAGTGAGCTCGTCTTCAAAAAACGCTAGCACGTCACTCGTAGTTATATCTGTCCTCAGTCGTATATATAGAGGGAAAATAGAGGAACAGTGACGATAGAGGCGTTTCGCTTTCGACTTGTTCATCGACACTGTAGAGACCGCTGGCAGGGGACAGCGGTCGTTTTTTATTTAGCAAAATCAGTCGCTTCTTCCTTGACGAACAGTAAGAAATTGCATAAGGTAATAACGAACTATTATTTGTTGCTACTCGTCTTAGAGCGAGAACGGAGGGGCAGCGGTGGGAGAAGGAAAAAAAAGGTTGACGGTAACGATCTTTGGTCAAAAATATACGCTAGTTGGCAGTGAAAGCCCTGAATATATGCGTGCGTTAGCGAGTTACGTCGATGAGACGATGAATCGCATCGGACAAGCAAATGCGCGTTTAGATACGGTGAGACTTGCAATTTTAACCGCGGTGAACATCGCCGACGACTATCAACAGCTACGACTTTATTGTGAAGAATTAGAGAAACAACTTGCTGCTGAGCGCCAACAGAAACAAGAGAACCATACGAATAAGAAAAAACATCCATAAGGAGGCGCCTTAAAACTGAACGTATTAGACGTTATTATTATCGTTATAATAACAAGAACGGTTTTAGTAGGAGTCCGGCGCGGCTTCATTTTGCAGGCCGCTCGTTTACTTGGTTTTTTGTTAGTCATTTATGTCGCCTTTACCTATGGTCCGTCTCTTGCAGATTTTCTATCGAAGTATATTCAGTTTCCGAAGGCGACGACCGAGTCTACGTCATGGTTTGCCGGGCTACCGACCGACGCACTGTTAACACGGCTCGTGGCTTTTGCCATACTCGTTTTACTTACGAAATACATCGTGAACTTACTCGCTAACACAATGAACAAATTTATGAATTTGCCTGGTTTAAACACTGTAAACCGGGTAGCCGGTGTCGCGCTCGCCCTCGTACAAATGACCATTATTCTTTTGCTAGTGTTGAACACGCTCAATTTACTTTCGGGACCGAAAATGGAGTCGCTGCTACACCATTCGTTTATCGCTTCGTGGCTCCTCGCCATCTCCCCGAAAATTTCCGAGTGGTTGATTCAGTGGACGACAGGGTTGCCGTAATCCTCGCGCCAGGCGGATCTTTCGGAGCTTAATTACAATGGAAGAGGTACGATGGAGGCGAAGAGTGTTGCTCAGTAATCGGGATGTGGCTACGATCATCTTTACGTTAGCAGACTATATGGAAGTCGACGGCGCGAACCCGTTCCGCGTGAACGCTTACCGGCGCGCAGCGCAGGCGGTTGAAAATTTGAAAAGCCCATTAAACGAGCAACTGGACGAATTGACGTCCATCGAGGGGATCGGCCGAGGAACTGCCGCCGTGATTCGGGAAATCGCCCTAACGGGTGAGTTGCAACTGTTGGACGAATACAAGGCGAAGGTGCCCGCGAGTGTGATGCAATTACTACACATTCCCGGCCTTGGACCAAAAACGGTGAAAACAGTCTTCCAAAAGCTAGGTGTTACCGACATTCCTTCTCTCAAACAGGCGATTGTGGCAGGGAACGTGCGTAAGTTACCCGGGTTCGGCCCGAAGAAAGAGGCCAACATCTTAGCGGGCATTGAGCGGTTCGGTAAGCGTCCGGAACGGTTGCTGCTCGGACAAGCGTTGCCGCTTGCGGAAGCGTTGCACGCGCACATTCAAGTAATCCCCGGGGTGGAAAAGGCTTGCTTGGCGGGAAGTGTACGGCGCATGCGCGAGACGGTAAAAGACGTCGACCTGATCGTCGCGACGACGGATCCGGTACGCGTGGCGACTGCGATCGTCCGGCTACCAGATGTTGCGGAAGTTATTAGTCACGGGGAGACGAAGGTCACGATTTTGTTCGATAGTGAACAGCTGTTGCAAGTCGATGTGCGACTCGTGAAGCCCGCGCAGTTTGCGACGACGTTGCACCACTTCACCGGTTCGAAAGAACATAACGTGCGCATACGGCAACTCGCTAAGCAAAAAGGGTGGAAGGTGAATGAATACGGTGTGGAGCGACAGAGTGATGCGGAGATCGTGACGTTCCCATCGGAGACTGCTTTTTACGAACAACTCGGTCTCCCTTATATACCGCCGGAATTGCGGGAAGGGGAAGCTTTACCTGATGACGTGCCAGCACTCGTGCAACTTAGCGACATTAAGGGCGATTTGCACATGCACACCGTGTGGAGTGACGGTCACCATTCGGTTCGCCAGATGGCAGAAGCTGCGCGGGCGAAGGGTTATAAGTACATTGCGATTACAGACCATTCGCGATCGTTGCGCGTTGCAGGCGGACTAAGTATTGAGGAGCTACTCGCGCAACGAGAAGAAATTGTTGCGGTAAACCGCGAACTAACTGACATTCGCGTACTTGCCGGAGTGGAGATGGACATTTTAGCCGACGGGCGACTCGACTACCCGGACGACGTCTTGCAATCGCTCGATTACGTCATCGCGGCCGTGCACAGTGGGCTGCAACAAGATGCGCGCACGATGACGAGGCGTTTGTTAGCAGCGATCGAAAACCCGTACGTGCACCAGATCGCCCACCCGACGGGCCGACTATTGAACCGGCGCGACCCGTACGCTTTCGATGTGGAGGAAGTGTTTAGACGAGCTGGAGAGACGGGAACAATTCTCGAGTTGAACGCCAATCCGAACCGCCTTGACTTGAACGATCGCTTACTCCGGCGGGCGACCGAAGATTTTGGGGTAAAAATTGCCGTCAATACGGATGCGCACCGCGTGGAAAATTTAGATTTGATGCGTTACGGCATCGGCACCGCCCGCCGCGGATGGCTCACGGGCGCCGACGTCGTCAACGCGTGGTCGCCTGACAAGTTGTTCGCTTATTTACAAAGGAAGCGACATTAAACGAGGTCGCGCGTCGCAAACCGCGTTGCTACGATAGCCTAATTCGAGCAAGGGCCGTGCAGCCACACAAAAAATAGCGCATAGTTACTCCGTCGACTAGGGATAATAGGGGACAACATTAGGTGTACTTCTATTCCCTAACGAGAGAGGTTGATGTGAGTGAGTAAGCGCAACATTGTGCTCGGTTTGGTGTTGCTCGCCTTTTGTGCCGCGTGTGTCATTAGCGCTTACGCTGGTGCAGTAAACACGGCGCAAGCTGTCGGCACACAAGCGACGAAACAAATGTTTGCGAAACGAGAAACATTGAGCCGACAGACGTCGCAGCAAGCGTTTGGCAAACACACGTTGAAAGTCGGCGCGCGGGGGGGGGACGTTTACGAATTGCAAGGCCGGTTAAAATTACTCGGTTTTTATACCGGTAAAATCGACGGCATTTTTAGTTGGCGCACGTACTGGGCCGTCCGCCATTTTCAATATGAGTTCCGCCTTCGGGTGGACGGGATTGTCGGTCCGAAGACAAAATTAAAACTGTGGAAGGCAACAAAACATTGGCGTCCGGGACCTTCGGCGCGGGGGCCGAAGGTCGTACCGCGAAAAGGTGCAAGGCGGGCGGCTCCGCGGGTGACTGCTTGGACAAAACGCAAGACGGTGATTCAAAACAGCAATGGATTTTCGAAGAACGACATTCGAATCATCGCCAACGCGGTACACGGAGAGGCGAGAGGTGAACCTTATATCGGGAAAGTGGCTGTTGCCGCCGTCATTTTGAACCGCATCGACAATAGTCAATTTCCGAACACGCCATCACAAGTCATTTTTGAGCCGCGTGCGTTTACTGCTGTTTCCGACGGACAAATATGGTTGGCACCGAACAAAGAGGCGGTCAAGGCAGTGCGCGATGCGATCAACGGATGGGATCCGACGGGTGGCGCACTGTACTACTACAACCCGGCGAAGACGACGAGTATGTGGATTTACAGTCGTCCAGTCATTAAACGGATTGGCAAGCACATTTTTGCCCACTGACGGAAGGTTCCCGTTCAGGTTAACATGTTTCTAATGGCCAGTCGCATCGAGGTGCATCTTTAACTAACTGATTGTTTTTTACAGGGCTACAGGGCAAGAGGACACGGTCGTCATTCCATGTCCTCTTGCTGTCTGTATCTTATCATTCACTGATACGAATATTCACTGATCTAATGTAGATATTCGCCAACGTGAAAAGCGAAGGCCACGTCTGAGATGAGATGTGACCTTCGCTTGTTTAACGTTTCACGCGATTCATTTAATCTCTGCGCCCATCTTCATTTCGATCTGGGGTAGCAAAGACTTTGGTCGGGATGAACAAGTCGACTACTCCGATGGCGAGCGCCGCGAGTAGCGCGCCGATGACGCTGGCGCGAACACCTCCGACGATAAATTGGGTAACGTAAATGACAGCTGCACTAACTAAAAAACCGACGACTCCGCGGCCAAAAGGGGAGATGTCCCGTCCGGCGATCGCTTCGACACCCCAACCGATCGCGGCGATGACTAGCGCGGCGAGGAGAGCGCTCCAAAAGCCGGATACTTGGAAGCCGGGTACGATAAAACCGACGATCCATAGCACAATAGCTGCCACGGCAAAGCGGATAATGTGGCGGACAATGGTCACAGTTTTTGTCCCTCCTTTAAACTGTTAATATGTATTAGCTTTACCTAACTACCTGCGAATTATTATTTCCGTGGTATAATATGCCTAAGGAGTGACGCATGTGGAATCGCGACTGTTTAGCACGTTAGAATACGATAAAGTTTTAAAGCAGCTCTTGCCTTTTGCCGCTTCGCGGTTAGGTAAAGAAAAAATTGAACAGCTGCGGCCAGCGTCCGATTTAGTGGTCGCACAGGACGCGCTAAAGGCGACGGCAGAAGGCGCGGACGTACTGCGTCTGAAAGGTGGCGCCCCTTTCGGAGGCATTCGCGATTTGCGCCCAGCGCTGAAACGAGCAAAGATCGGGGCGACGTTGTCGATTGGGCAATTGCTAGACGTCGCTGGTACCGTGGCGAGCGGCAGACGTTTAAAGCGGTTTTTGGAGCGTGCGAGCGAGGAAGAGACGCTGAAAATCCCGATTCTCGCCGCTTGGGCGGCGCAAATTACAGGATTAAAGGAACTGGAGCAAGCCATTTTGCGCGTCATCGACGAAAACGGCGACGTTCGGGACGGGGCGAGTTCAGAACTGAGGCGCATTCGCATGGGCGTGCGACAAACGGAGCGCGACATTAAAGCGAAACTGGAGCAAATCGTCAAGGGCAGCCGCTTTCAAAAAATGTTACAAGAAGCGATTGTCACCGTGCGCAACGACCGGTACGTCATTCCAGTCAAGCAAGAATACCGTGCCCACTTCGGCGGTGTCGTGCACGACGAGTCGGCATCCGGCGCAACGGTTTTTGTGGAACCTGAGGCGATTGTCGCCCTCAATCACCGCTTAAATGAGTGGCAGCTGAAAGAAGAGCGCGAAATCGAACGATTGCTGGCTGAATTGTCGGCAGAGGTCGCTTTGCACGTCGATGCGCTACAGGACAACTTGACAGCGATCGCTGAGTTGGAGTTTATTTTTGCCAAGGCGGGGTATGCCCGTCACATTGAGGCGACGATGCCCCGGCTGAACGATCGCGGTGTGATTGAATTAAAGGCGGCGCGCCATCCGCTCATCGCGCGCGAGCACGTCGTACCGATCGATGTCATACTCGGGGCCGAGTATTCGACTCTCGTCGTCACCGGTCCGAACACGGGCGGCAAGACGGTTACGTTAAAGACGATCGGGTTACACGTGTTAATGGCGATGTCCGGACTGTTTATTCCGGCTCAGGAGGAAAGCGAAGTCGCGGTGTTCGAGAACGTGTTTGCCGATATCGGGGACGAGCAGAGTATTGAACAAAACTTAAGCACGTTTTCCGGTCATATGACGAATATTATTCGCATTTTAAGCCAATTAAGTGCGAACAGTCTCGTGTTACTCGACGAATTAGGGGCGGGGACTGATCCGTCAGAAGGTGCGGCCCTCGCCATCGCGCTGCTCGACGACATTCACCGCCGCGGCTGCCGCGTCGTGGCGACAACGCACTACAACGAACTGAAGGCGTACGCTTACAGTCGCGACAACGTGATGAATGCGAGTGTCGAATTTGACGTCGAGACGCTCAGCCCGACGTACCGCCTGCTCATCGGCGTCCCGGGACGTAGTAACGCCTTTTTGATTGCGCAGCGCCTCGGTTTGTCCGCAGAAATTATCGAGATTGCCAAAACACATCTATCGACCGAAGAGAACCGCGTCGAAGATATGATCGCTTCCCTCGAGGCCAATCGAAAAGCGGCGGAGAGGGAACGGGAAACAACGGCACGCTTGCGGCGCGAGGTGGAACGGTTGCGCGCGGCGGCGGATCAGGAACGTGAGCAACTTGAACGGGAGAAGACGGCATTAAGGCGGCGCGCGGAGGAAGACGCGCGGGACATAGTGGCGAAAGCAAAGCGCGAGGCAGAGACAATCATAGAGGAATTACGCAAAATGCAAGCGTCGCAAACGACGGTTAAAGAGCATCGTCTCATCGAACTGAAAAAGCGCTTGGACGAACAGGACTACGCGCCACACGTCTGGAAAGGTACAACTGGGGTGCATAGTGAAGGCGAGGCAAAACAACCACAGCGAACGATGCGCATCGCCGACGTACCCGTCGGTGACGAAGTGTTCGTGCAGTCGTTTAACCAAAAAGGTGTCGTCGTGGAAAAAATGAACGACAAAGAGTGGCAAGTGCAGGTTGGGATGATGAAAGTGAATGTCCCGGTAAGCAGCTTGGAGCCGATCCCGACAAAACGCACATCGGAAGCGCCCGTGCAGGCGCCAGCGACTACGGTGAAGCGGGCGAAGACCGATGTTGGTCTCAGTCTCGACTTGCGTGGGCAGACGATCGATGAAGCTGTGCTCGAGGTCGATAAATATTTGGACGATGCCGTCTTAGCCGGTTTGAAGCAGGTGTCTATCATTCACGGGAAAGGTACCGGAGCGCTGCGGGCAGGCATTCACCAATTTTTGCGCCGTCACCGGAGCGTAAACGGTTTTCGTCTCGGCGGGCAAGGCGAAGGCGGTTCCGGTGCGACAGTCGTGGAATTGAAATAACGTTAACGCTACGAAAAAGGTGAGATGGTTCAATGGAGGCGTTTTGGCAAAATCCTTTTATAAAAACAGCTGGTTTTTACGCGGTCGCTGTCGTCGCGATTATCGTGTTTCTCGCCGTATTTGAACTCGTCACGCGATACCGCAATTGGCAGGAAATAAAAAGAGGCAACGTCGCGGTCGCTTTGGCAACCGGTGGAAAAATTTTTGGTATCGCCAATATTTTTAGTCACAGTATTGCGCATAACGATACGATGTGGGAGGCGCTCCTCTGGAGTGGCTACGGGTTTATTTTGCTGCTCATCGCATATTTTTTATTCGAGTTTTTAACACCCGCCTTTCACGTCGATCACGAGATTGAACAGGGTAATCTAGCCGTCGGGCTCATTTCGCTGCTCATCTCCGTCTCCCTCTCGTTTGTCATCGGGGCAAGCATTACGAGCATGTAGATTGGCAGTCGTTTTAAGGGGGATTTTTTTGCCCGGTCCGGCATCGTTATCATCCTAACGAAAAGTATGTAGCAGAAAGGCTGGCGATTGGCGATGAAACGGCTCCCTCGCTTGCTAGGTCTGATTGCACTGATTTTTTTAATCGTCGGCCTGGCATACATGTTTCTTGCATAAAGACTACTCGTGCGGTTCATACTAACGTGGATTGTTTTTCCAGGAAGTGGGGGAACACCTTGAACCGCGAACAGAACCAAAAGCTTACGCAGCAAAACATTTCAACCGATCTCGCGGCTAACGTCGAGTTACTGAACGAGGTGCTCGGAGTCGGGAGCAACTATGACGTGATCTATCGGCCGCTCAAGTTTGCGAAAAAACCGTTTGCGATGTACTTTATTAACGGGTTTATCGATTCGCACACGTTGGACCTCGTCAACGCCCACTTGAGTGAGTTGAAGCCGGAACAGCTAACGCACGACACGATTGTGAAAATGCTCAAGACGTATTTGTGCCACAGTCAAGTGGAACTGGTCGAGAAATTGAGTGACGTCGTCGACAACGTGTTAACTGGGCCGCTCGTGATGCTGATGGACGGCTCGGAGCGGGCCTTCGTCATCGATGTACGCCATTACCCGGGTCGCAGTCCGGAGGAACCGGACATCGAGCGCGTCGTGCGCGGCGCCCGCGATGGGTTTACGGAAAACATCGTCGTCAATACGGTCTTGACACGTCGGCGCCTGCGCGATCCGTCGCTACGCTTTGAAGTGCTGCACGTCGGTCAGCGCTCGAAGACAGATGTCGTCCTCGCGTATTTAAAAGACGTGGCCGACCCCGATCTCGTACACCTATTAAAAGATCGGATCGATCGCATCAGTATCGACGGACTGCCGATGGCTGAAAAAAGCTTGGAAGAATTTATTTTTAAACGCAATTGGAATCCGTATCCGCTGGCGCGTTACACGGAGCGCCCCGACGTCGCGGCGGTACACTTGTTGGAAGGGCACGTACTCATGTACGTCGACACGTCCCCGAGCGTGATGATTACGCCAGCGACGTTGTTTCATCACGTGCAACACGCGGAAGAGTACCGGCAAAAGCCAATTGTCGGCGCATATTTGCGCTGGGTGCGTTTTTTTGCCATGTTGTTATCCCTCTTTTTATTGCCTGCTTGGTATTTACTCGCAAGCCACCCGGGAGGATTGCCGGCGTCGCTATCGTTTGTCGGGATCGAAAAACCGACGCCTATTCCGCTCATGGCTCAGTTTCTACTCGCGGAGGTCGGGGCCGATGTGTTGCGCCTAGCGTCCATTCACACCCCTTCACCGCTCGCTTCGGCTCTCGGTCTCGTCTCCGCCATTTTAATTGGACAAGTGGCGGTTACCGTCGGGTTATTCGTCAATGAAGTCATTTTGTACTTGGCGATTGCTGTCATTGGACAATTTGCGACGCCGAGCTACGAATTCGGGTTAGCGAACAAATTGGTGCGTATCTTTTTTCTGTTGTGCGCCTGGGCTGGCGGTTGGCTCGGGTTTGTCTTTGGGGTCGCTCTGTGGATTGCGTTGCTATTGTCGATGCGCTCCTTGAACGTGCCGTATTTGTGGCCGCTTATCCCCTTTAACGGCAGTGCCCTGCTCGACGTCCTCGTGCGTTCGCCGATTCCGATGCAGAAAAACCGACCCAGCGCACTTTCTCCGCAAGATGTCACAAGACAGTGAACAAAAACACTATCTTTATTCATCGTTTTGCCATACAATAGTAGAATAGTGAGGTGGGATATGTCTACAAATGAATGAGTAATCATTCACAAAATAAGGAGGGGGTAATGCATGTTAGGGGTTCAAGCTCCGTGGACAGTGCATTACGAAAAAGAGGTGCCGCATGCGCTCGACTACGCACAAGTTCCTTTACATTCCTTTCTAGAAACTGCGAGTCGAGACTATGGGGCGCACCGCGCCTTACATTTTATGGGCAAAACGATTACCTACAGCGACTTGTTTCGCGCGACGGAAACTTTTTCTCGCGGGTTACAACAGTTAGGGATCGAAAAGGGAGACAGCGTCGCCATTATGTTGCCGAACTGTCCACAGGCCGTCATCGCCTACTACGGGGCACTGCAAGTCGGCGGCGTCGTCGTACAGACGAATCCGATGTACATGGCGCGGGAATTGGAACACCAATTGGTCGACTCGGGCGCAAAAGCCATTGTCTGTATCGATTTAGTGTATGAGAAAGTGGCCACTGTTTTGCCGAAGACTGCCATCGAGCACGTCATTGTGACGAGCGTGAAGGATTACCTTCCGTTTCCGAAAAACATTTTGTATCCGCTTAAACAACGCAAAGAAGGGATGCGTATAGACATCCCGAAAAGCGATGTGACTGTTCACTGGACCGACCTGATGCGCCGTGCGCTGCCTCCGCTGCAAAAAGTGGACGTCGCCGCGGGCGATTTGGCGCTTTTGCAGTATACAGGCGGCACGACGGGACTTTCCAAAGGCGTGATGCTCACGCACGAAAACCTCGTCGCCAATGCGGAACAGCTAAAAGCGTGGTGTTACAAAGCGCAACCTGGGAAAGAACGTTTTTTAGCGGTCCTGCCGTTTTTTCACGTGTACGGGATGACAACGACGATGAACTTGGCCGTGATCCTCGCTGCGGAATTGATATTGTTGCCTCGCTTTGAGGTGACAGAGGTGTTAAAAACGATCAACAAGCTCAAACCGACGTTTTTCCCTGGCGTGCCGACGATGTATATCGGCCTGTTGAACCATCCTGAACTTCAAAACTACGATATTGGCTCGATTGAGGCATGCCTCAGCGGTGCTGCACCGCTACCACTCGAAGTACAGCAAAAGTTCGAGCAACTGACCGGGGGAAGTCTCGTCGAAGGGTACGGCTTAACGGAAGCGTCACCAGTGACACACGCCAATCCGATCTGGGGAAAACGCAAAAGTGGCAGTATCGGGCTCCCGCTCCCGAATACCGAGTGCCAAGTGATCGATCTAGAGACAGGAGAGGCGCTATCGCAAGGCGAAGTCGGCGAGCTGGCCGTGCGCGGACCACAGGTGATGGCGGGTTATTGGCAGCGTCCCGATGAAAACGCTATCGTGTTAAAAGATGGCTGGCTCTTGACGGGTGACATGGCGCGTATGGACGAAGACGGGTATTTTTACATTGTCGATCGCAAAAAAGATATGATTCTCGCTGGCGGCTTTAATATTTACCCGCGGGAGATTGAAGAAGTCCTTTACGAACACGAGGCAGTTAAAGAGGCAGTTGTCGCAGGGGTACCTGACCCGTACCGCGGTGAGACGATCAAAGCGTACATCGTACTAAAAGAAGGAAAAAATGTAAGCGCTCAGCAGTTTGAAACGTATTGCCGCGAGCGGTTAGCAGCATACAAAGTTCCGCGACTGTACGAGTTTCGCCAAGAACTGCCGAAAACGCTCGTCGGAAAAATACTCAGGCGCGCACTCGTCGAAGAAGAGATAAAAAAAGAGAAGCAGGGTGAAGCGGAACCGCCCGATACAGAAGACAAGTAATGCAGCAAAGCAGTCGTTAATAGACGGCTCGGAGCGAGTATGCGCTATTACCCGAGCCGTTGCCGCACCTACGTGAATCTCGTGATCAGGAAATTGGGCGCGCAACTTACTGTGTGCCTTCTCGCGAATTTGTTTAGCAACGCAGTTGGTGTAAGAAAAAGTGAACAAAAACACTATCATTATTCATTGTTTTGCCATACAATAGTAGAATACAGAGAAAAACTATACCAAAAAATGAATGAGCAATCATTCAAAAAAAAGGATAGGAGGGGTAATGCATGCTAGGGGTTCAAGCTCCATGGACAGTGCATTACGAAAAAGAGGTGCCGCATTCGCTCAACGACGTGCAGGTCCCTTTACATCACTTTTTAGAAACGGCGAGTCGAGAGTATGCATCGCACCGGGCCATCAACTTTTTAGGCATGTCAATGACGTACAGCGATTTATTTCGCGAAACAGAAACTTTTTCTCGAGGGTTACAACAACTAGGGGTTAAAAAGGGCGATCGCGTCGCCATTATGTTGCCGAATAGTCCGCAAGCCGTCATCGCCTACTACGGGACGCTGCAAGTTGGCGGCGTCGTCGTGCAAACGAATCCGATGTACATGGAACGAGAGTTGGAGCACCAATTAATCGACTCCGGTGCGACTGTTATTGTCTGTATCGACCAAGCTTACAAGAAAGTTGCCGACGTCTTGCCTAAGACGGCTATTGAGCACGTCATTGTAACGAGTGTGTATGATTATCTTCCGAAACACGTCTTGCAATCACTCTTACAACGCGAAGAAGGAGAGCGCAAAGGAGGAGGACTTGCGAAGCTTAAAGAAGGTGGAAAGTTAGGGGTAGACATTTCGCAAGGGGACCGAACGGTTCACTGGAAACAGTTTATGTGTTCCGACCAGCCGCCATTGCAAAAAGTAGACGTCGCCGCGAACGACTTGGCTTTGCTCCAGTATACTGGGGGCACGACAGGACTGTCTAAAGGCGTCATGCTAACGCATGCAAACCTCGTCGCCAATACGGAACAGATCAAGGCGTGGTGTTACAAGATGCGTATGGGCGAAGAGAAGTTTTTAGGCGTCCTGCCGTTTTTTCACGTGTACGGGATGACGACGACGATGAACTTGGCGATCCGCCTCGCTTCAGAATTAATTTTGTTACCGCGTTTTGAAGCTACCGACGTGTTGAAAACGATTCACGCCTTCAAACCGACGTTTTTCCCCGGTGTGCCGACGATGTATATCGGTCTGTTGGCCCATCCCGAGTTTACAAAGTACGACACCAGCTCGATTGAGGCATGCATTAGTGGTGCCGCTCCGCTGCCCTTCGAAGTGCAGCAAAAGTTTGAGCAACTGACCGGTGGGCGTCTCGTCGAAGGTTACGGCTTGACGGAAGCGTCCCCCGTCACACACTTTAACCCGCTGTGGGGAACACGCAAAGCCGGTAGCATCGGCATCCCGCTATCCGACACACAATGCAAAATCATCGATTTAGAGACAGGAGAGGCGCTCCCACAAGGCGAAGTCGGCGAGCTCGCCGTGCGCGGACCGCAGGTGATGCAAGGGTATTGGCAACGCCCGTATGAAACCGCTGTCGTATTTAAGGACGGTTGGCTGCTCACAGGAGACATGGCGCGCATGGACGAAGACGGGTATTTTTACATTGTCGATCGCAAAAAAGACATGATTCTCGCTGGCGGCTTTAATATTTATCCGCGCGAGATCGAGGAAGTGCTTTACGAACACGAGGCGGTCAAAGAGGCTGTTGTCGCAGGGGTACCTGATCCGTATCGGGGTGAGACGATTAAAGCGTACATCGTACAGAAGGAAGGAAAAAATGTAAGCGCTCAGCAATTTGAAACGTATTGTCGCGAGCGGTTAGCTGCGTATAAAGTCCCGCGGCTGTATGAATTTCGGGATGAACTGCCGCAAACGCTCGTCGGAAAAATACTCAGGCGCGCACTCGTCGAAGAAGAGATAAAGAAGGCACAGCTGGCTGAAACGGAACCGGCGCCGCCGACAGAGAAGTAACAAGGCCGAACGGTCGGGAAAAGCGGGGTTGCCACATGACCGACTGTCGCTTGTCTAGACGGTTGATCGAGTACAGGTGTGTTCACATGAGAAATAGTGTATAATAAACATATAAAACTGGCGACATGGCAGACGATTTTAATGCACATAAACGGTGAAAGTGTGTGTCTCCTTACGACAGTAAGGGGATTTTTTTCGAGTAGCGGTGCATTTTTCGTTTGACATTCTCGTCAGACCGTACTAAACTATAAATGAATGAACGGCCATTCACTACAAACCATGTTCACACGACTGGCGTGCGGACGTCTAAGCGACCAGACCTGCACGTGTTAAGGACGTTTAGTCGTTTAGATGTTCGGACGTTGGGGTGTTTAGATGAATTTGTATGTGCCGTGGGGTCTGTATACCGCGCTGACAACGGCTGCGGGGCTTAAGACAGAGAAATGAGGATCGTTATGGCGAAACGTACTGGAGAAAAATACGAGGCAATTATTGATGCCGCTGTGAGAGTGATCGCGCGCAACGGCTACCACAACGCACAAGTGTCCAAAATTGCCCGCGAGGCAAATGTTGCCGACGGCACGATCTACCTTTATTTTGAAAATAAAAACGACGTGCTCATCTCGTTGTTTAAAGAAAAAATGGGGCGCTTCATCCAAGATATGGAGCGAACGATGATGACGATTGCCAATCCGGCGGAGCAGCTAAAAACGTTGATCACTTCCCATTTCCGCTATTTAGAGACGGATGGGGAGCTTGCGATTGTGACGCAAATTGAGTTGCGGCAATCGAATCCGGAAGTGCGGGAAGAGATCGGACAAATATTAAAGTCGTATTTGGGTGTCATCGACGAGATCGTCCGGGCAGGGCAAAGAATCGGCATGTTTCGGCAAAACCTTGACGTGAAGTTAGCGCGAAAGATGATTTTTGGTACGCTAGACGAAATTGTGACCTCGTGGATTATGAATGGGTGTAAGTATTCGATCACAGAGATGACCGAACCTGTGCACGATTTGTTTTTACAAGGTTTAAAAGCTTAGCGTTAATTGGTATGATCATTATATAAATAAAGTGATTAGTAGCGCCGCAACTTGTGGCGCTCGCTATCACGTAACATTGCAAGGAGGGAGAGTGTGAACGACCTTATTCGGTTGGAAGTCATTCATCGCGTCGCTTATATCGCCATCGATCGACCCCCGGCCAATGCGTTAAGTCGGTCATTACTCGTACAGCTGCAGCAAGCGGTTACACGCGTAAAAGATGACAGCGCGATCAAGGTAGCTGTCATTAAAGGTTCTGGAAAAATGTTTGTCGCTGGTGCCGACATTAAGGAGATGGCTGAGACAGCGAATGCGGCCGGCAGCGAACTGGCGAAAGGCGGCCAAGCTGTCCTAAACGACATTGAACAATCGCCGAAACCGTTTATCGCCGCACTCAACGGGCACTGTCTCGGCGGGGGATTGGAATTAGCGATGGCCTGTCATTTACGGTACGCCGTGGAGGGGGCAAAGCTTGGTCAGCCAGAGATCAATTTAGGGCTCATCCCCGGTTTCGGTGGCACGCAGCGCCTCACGCGTCTCGTCGGGGAGACAGTGGCGATGGAGATGATGTTAACGGGCGCACCGCTGTCAGCAGAGCGAGCGCATTCACTTCGCCTCGTCAACCGCGTGTTTCCCGCGGCGCAACTCGATCCGGAAGTTCGGCGCATTGCTGAGCTGATCGCCGGTAAAAGCGCAGTCGCCACGAGAGAAATTGTCGGCGCTGTGCGGGCGGCAGGTGACGTACCTCTGGCGGAAGGCCTTGATTTTGAGGCAGATGCGTTTGGTCGCGCGTTTGCTTCCGACGATAAGCGGGAAGGTATTGCAGCTTTTATCGAAAAGCGCGAACCGCATTTTAAGGATAAATAAGGAGGATTTATTCATGAATATACTCGTGTGCATTAAGCAAACGTTCGACACAGAAGAGCGTATCGACATTCAAGACGGTCAAATTAGTGAAGACGGGGTAGAGTTCGTCATGAACCCGTACGACGAGTACGCGGTCGAAGAAGCGATTAAGTTGAAAGAAGAACACGGCGGAGAAGTGACGGTCATTACGATTGGTCCCGACCGCGCTGAACAGGCCCTCCGCACCGCGCTAGCGATGGGCGCCGATAAAGGGATCATCGCCAGTGACGATTCTTTGTTCGGGGACGAGTATACGACGGCGAAAGTGTTGGCAGCGGTCATTAAAGACCTCGAATACGACATCATTCTCGGGGGTTACATGGCTGTCGACGACGGTTCGGCACAAGTCGGGCCGCGCCTGGCGGAGGAATTGGGCATTCCGCACATTTCCACCATTACCGAACTCTCGATTGACGGTGACGAAGTGAAAGTGGCGAAAGACATCGAAGGTGATGTCGCTTACTTGAAGACGAAGCTACCCGTCCTATTAACGGCGCAACAAGGGCTCAACGACCCACGCTATCCGTCGCTACCCGGCATTATGAAAGCGAAACGCAAACCGCTCGACCGCTTAGACGCTGACGACCTCTCTCTCGACGCGGACGCCATCGCGGCGAAAACGGAGGAACTGGACGTTTTCTTACCACCGGAAAAAGCGGCTGGGCGCATTTTAACGGGTGAGTTGGACGAGCAAGTAGACGAATTGTTAGAGCTGCTGAAAAACGAGGCGAAAGTCATCTAATTGGTTTGTTACCACACATGCGTGCGGAGCAGTTAGTGAACAAACGCGCATGACGCTTTTTGAAGGGGAAAACTAAGGAGGGAACCGACTTATGAGTCGAAAAATATTAGTTTTTACAGAGCTAAGGGAGCAAACGCTCAGGCAAGTATCTTTTGAGGCACTCACGGCTGCGCGGCGGTTAACGGATGGGGGGACGATCACGGCGGTTGTCACAGGAAACGGCCTACCGGACGTTACCGCGGAATTAGCACGCTACGGCGCCACAGACGTCGTTTACATCGATCACGAAAGTTTACAGGACTATTCGGTGGACGCTTACGTGCAAGCGTGGGCGGACGTGATCGAAGGAGAGGCGCCAGACGTCATCTTAGCACCGCACACAGCGATCGGCAAAGATGTCTGCCCCCGGCTCGCGGCCAAGTTTGAATATGGTCTCATTTCCGATTGTACCGATGTCGAAGATGCCGATGGACGCGTCGTCTTTACGCGACCGATCTACGCGGGGAAAGCGTTCGTCAAAAAAGCGTTCAAAGACGGCAACCTCGTCTTTGCCACGCTGCGGCCGAACAACATTACTGCAGAAGAAGTAGCTGATGCGCCTGAGGCTGCGCGCAGTGACGCCACACCTACTATCGCAGCCGATTCGCTGAAGACGATCGTCGAAGAAATTGTACAAAAGGCATCGTCCGGAGTCGACCTTTCCGAAGCGCGCGTCGTCATCGCTGGCGGCCGCGGCGTCAAGAGTGCCGACGGGTTTAAGCAGCTGTACGAGTTAGCCGACTTACTCGGTGCCGCCGTCGGTGCTTCGCGCGGGGCGTGCGACGCCGACTACTGCGATTACTCGCTGCAGATTGGCCAGACCGGTAAAGTCGTCACCCCCGATCTGTACATCGCTTGCGGCATCTCTGGCGCCATTCAACATTTGGCTGGTATGTCTAACTCGAAAGTGATCGTCGCGATCAATAAAGATCCTGAGGCGAATATTTTTAAAGTGGCCGATTACGGCATCGTCGGTGACCTGTTCGACGTCGTACCGAAGTTGACCGAAGCGTTTAAAAAAGTGCTCGCTTAGGTGTAAGTAATAAGCCAGGTGATGCACGAGGTTCACAATAGGACAAAACAAGCCGAAACCCCTTAGATTGAGGAGTATCGGCTTGTTTTTCTTTTTGCCCCCTATTGGCTATATACTTACGCCATGAGTTTTGTGTGAGAAGTTACTCGTACGGTCGGCAAGTAGGCGCGCAGTTTCTGCTCGCGAAACGGTTATAAATCGTACCAGTTTCGGGGATTCTAAACTTGATTGTCATATTGTGTGCGCAATAGGTGGCAGCAAACGTTATCACAGATATATAACAGATTATGTTTGAGGTATAGAACAGCAGGGGCTTTCTTTTTGAAACAAAAGGGTATATAATAGTGAATGCGAAGAAACACCAATAGAAACTTACCTTTTTATCGCTGCGTTAGTTTGTCATCACACGTTTACGCAAGGAAGATAAAATAAACAGAGTGAAATCTTCATATAGAACAGTTTATTTTACCCTTTTCTTGCAACAAGCGTTTATTACTGTATGCGAGGTGGTTACTGTGGACCTAATCAGTCCTGATTTGAAAGTTGAGATGCAGCAGATTTTATCCGAGGACGGAAAAGTTAATGCTGGGCAAACCGTTCCGGATCTTAGCGACGACGAATTAAAAGATATGTATCGCTGGATGTTGCGGCTACGCGTATTCGACGGACGCGTCATTAAACTGAACCGACAAGGCCGATTGGGCTTTTATGCACCGCTCGGCGGACAAGAAGCGTGTCAAGTGGCCAGTATGGCTGCCCTCAGGAAGAGCGACTGGCTGTTGCCGAGTTACCGCGACATGGGGGCATCGATGTATCACGGGATTCCGCTTGAGCAAGTGTTTTTGTATTCCCGCGGGCAAAGCGGCGCCGGACGCATTCCTGACGATGTAAATATGTTCCCGCCGCAAATTATTATCGCTGCGCACTTGTTGCACGCATCTGGCATCGCGTGGGCGTCGAAGCTACGCGACAAAGACGATGTAGCGATTTCGTTCTTCGGCGACGGCGCGACGTCGCAAGGTGACTTCCACGAAGCGTTGAACTTTGCTGCCGTATACAAGTTACCTGCCATTTTCTTCTGCCAAAACAACCGTTACGCGATTAGCGTACCTTTGCATAAACAAATGAACAACGAGACGATTGCGCAGCGGGCGCTCGCCTACGATATGGCTGGCATTCAAATCGACGGAAACGACCCGCTCGCCGTTTACCAGGCGACGAAAGAAGCGGCTGACCGCGCGCGCAAGGGTGAAGGTCCGACGTTGATCGAAGCGTTGACGTACCGCCTTGGGCCGCACACGATGTCCGGGGACGATCCGAAGCGTTATCGGGAAAGAACGGAAGAAGACGAGTGGCGCGAACGCGACCCGATGACTCGCTTCCGCAACTACTTAGAAAGCAAAAACCTCTGGAGCGACGCTGAAGAAGAGGCGACTGTGAACGAAATGAACGACGAAATATCGGCGACGATAAAGAAAGTGGAACAAATGGATAAAGGGTCGATCGCCGAGCTGCTCGATACGGTGTACGCAGAGGAGCCGAAAGACTACACTGCCTTTAAACAAGTGTTCTTGCAAAAGGGAGGGGAAGCCTAATGGCTAAAATGACGATGGTACAAGCGGTTTGTGACGCGATGCGCGTCGCGCTGAAAGAAGACGACAATGTCGTCGTGTTCGGGGAAGACGTCGGTGAAAACGGCGGTGTGTTCCGAGCGACAGACGGCCTGGCAAAAGAGTTCGGCGATCACCGCGTCATGGATACACCACTCGCCGAATCGGCAATTATCGGACACGCGGTCGCGATGGCCGCTGTCGGGATGAAGCCGGTCGCTGAAATTCAGTTTATGGGCTTTATTTTTGAAGCGATGGACCAAATTGCTTCCCAAGCGGGGCGGATGCACGCGCGCTCCGGCGGACGCTTCAACGTGCCGATGGTGCTCCGCACGCCGTTCGGCGGTTACGTCAAAGCGCCGGAACTGCACTCGGATAGCTTAGAGACGTTGTTTTGGCACAGCCCGGGTTGGAAAATCGCCATTCCGAGCAACCCGTACGATGCGAAAGGGATGCTGCTCGCGGCGATTCAAGATCCTGACCCCGTGTTGTTTATGGAGTCGATGCCGCTCTACCGCTCGGTAAAACAAGACGTGCCGGAAGGTTCGTACATCGTACCGCTCGGTCAAGCGAATATCGTTAAAGAAGGTACCGACGCGACGATTTTGACGTACGGCAACATGGTGCGCATTTCGCAAAAAGCAGTCGAACAGCTTGAAAAAGAGCGCGGGGTTTCTATAGAAGTGATCGACCTCCGCACGCTGTCACCGTTAGACATGGAGACGATCACCGCTTCTGTCGAAAAAACGGGACGCGTCGTCGTCGTGACAGAACACGCGCGTACTGGCGGGGCTGCATCGGAAATTATTACGCGCATTAGTGAACAGTCGATCTTACATCTAAAAGCACCGATTGGACGGGTGACCGGACCTGACGCGCCTTTCCCGATTGCCATGATGGAAGACCAGTGGCTGCCGACGCCTAATCGGGTACGACAAGCGTTAGTCGAAGTATTGGACTTTGATTGATAGCCAAAAGGAGGCACAACAGTGGCTTACGATTTTAAACTTCCGGATATCGGCGAAGGAATACATGAAGCAGAAATTTTAAAGCTATACGTTAAAGTAGGCGACGACGTAAAAGAAGACGATGTGCTCGCTGAAGTTGAGACAGATAAAGCGGTCGTTGAAATTCCAATTCCAGTTACCGGGAAAGTGAATTCGTTAAATGCGAGCGAAGGTGATACAATAGAAGTTGGGCAAGTGCTCGCTACGTTTGCGACCGACGACGACCCGGCGGGAGATGCTGGTGCGGACGACGCACAAGCGCAACCGTCTGCTGCGGCTACGGAAGAAACCGCACCGGCTGAGAAGGCGCAAGCAGGACAAGCTGCGGCAACAGATGCGCCGCCAGCGGTAGATGCGGGTGCCGATCGCGAGGCAGCGAAGAAAGTACTCGCTATGCCTTCCGTGCGCAAGTTAGCGCGCGAACTAGGCGTCGACATTACGCAAGTACCGGCTACCGGCAACAGAGGTCAAGTGACCGCGGCCGACGTGCAAAACTTTAAAGCAGCACCGCCGGCAGCGCCAGAAGCTGCAGCACCGGCTGCACAAGCAGGTGGAACAGCAGGACAAGCAGTAGCGCGCACCTTCGAACCGGGCAGCGAAGAGCGTATTCCGCTTAAAGGCATTCGCAAAGTGATCGCCGAGCGCATGGTCGAGTCGAAGTTCACCGCCCCGCACGTGACGGCGATGGACGAAGTTGACGTCACTGAACTCGTCGAACTGCGTCAGTGGGCAAAACCGCTCGCTGCAGAAAAAGAGATCAAACTGACGTACTTGCCGTTTATCGTGAAGGCGATTATTGCCGGGTTGCGCGAGTTCCCGACGCTCAACGCATCCATTGACGAAGAAGCTGGCGAAATCGTCATTAAGCACTACTATCACATTGGCATCGCCGCAGCGACGAACGAAGGGTTAATGGTGCCCGTCGTCCAACATGCGGATCAAAAGACGATGTGGGAGTTAGCGGACGAAATTAACGACTTGGTGGCGCAAACGCGCGATCGCAAAGTTGCGCCTGATAAGTTGAAAGGCAGCACGATCAGCATTTCCAACTTAGGGTCGGTCGGTAGCGGGATGTTCTTCACCCCGATCATTAACTATCCTGAAGTAGCGATCGTCGGTATCGGTACGATAGCTGAGAAACCTGTCGTACGAGACGGTGAGATCGTCATTCGGAAAATGATGGGATTCAACGTGACGTTCGACCATCGCCTCGTCGACGGAGACGTAGCAGCCCGCTTTATGCGGTTAGTCAAACATTACTTAGAGAATCCCCGACTTTTAATGATGGAGATGAAGTAAATGGTAGTGGGAGATTTTGCGAACGAAGTCGATGTACTAGTCGTCGGAGGCGGACCGGGTGGCTATGTCGCTGCCATCCGCGCCGCCCAACTGGGCCGCGACGTCACCTTAGTGGAAAAAAGTGACTTAGGCGGCGTCTGCTTGAACCGCGGCTGTATTCCTTCGAAAGCGATCATTACGGCGGCAGAACTGTACGAAAAAATGCAAAACGCTGGTGACCTCGGATTAATGGCGGACAACGTGTCCGTCGACTACGCGAAAACACAAGCGTGGAAAGACAAGGTCGTTTCCCAATTGACTAAAGGCGTCGGCTCACTGCTTAAAGGGAACAAAGTGACGGTAATCAAAGGGGAGGCCTATTTCTCCGGCGAAAACCAAGTGCGCATTGCGACGGAAGACGACAGTCAGACGTATAAGTTCAATGACTGCATTATCGCTACCGGTTCGCGTCCCTTTGAGCTGAAAGGACTTCCTTTCGACGGCAAGCGGATCATCTCTTCGACCGAAGCGTTAAGTTTACAAGAAGTACCGGGTAAATTAATCGTCGTCGGCGGCGGTTACATCGGCCTCGAACTCGGAACGGCCTATGCGAAGTTAGGCAGCGACGTGACAATTTTGGAAGGGACCGACCAACTGTTACCCGGAACCGATAAGCGGATCGTCCGCTTCATCACGAAAAACTTGAAGAAAAACAAAGTGACGTTTAAGACGAACGCCCTCGTGCAAAAAGCGGAAGCAAGTGACGACAAAGTGACCGTCACGGCGGAAATTAAAGGTGCGGAAGAAACGATTGACGCCGACGTCGTCTTAGTGGCCATCGGGCGCCAGCCGAACACAAATGAGTTAGGCTTAGAGCAAATCGGCATCGCCTTGGACGAGAAAGGTTTCGTTAAGGTGAACGAAAAAATGCAAACGTCCGTGCCGCACATTTACGCCATCGGCGACATCGCCGGCCAGCCGCTTCTCGCGCACAAGGCGAGCTACGAAGGGAAAGTCGCTGCAGAGGTAATTGCCGGCCAGCCGAGCATCGTCGACTACCGCGCCATGCCGTACGTCGTCTTCAGCGATCCGGAAATTGCCTACACCGGCATGACCGAAGACGAAGCGAAAGCAGAAGGCATCGAAGCGACCTCGTTCCGCTTCCCGTTCCCGGCTAACGGACGCGCCCTGACGATGAACGCCGCAGACGGCTTCGTCAGCGTCGTCGCCGAAAAGGAAACGAAACGCATCCTCGGCGTACAAATTGTCGGACCGGAAGCTTCCTCGCTCATCGCCGAAGCGGTAACGGCGATCGAATTCGGCGCGACGGCGGAAGATATCGCCCTGACGATTCACGCCCACCCGACGCTGCCTGAAGCAATTGCTGAAGCGGCAGAAGGCATTATGGGACACGCGATCCATACCGCGAACAAGTAAGCAACATTCAGCGCTAAATTGTAAATACAGTTGCCAGCATACTGACTCGTGCTCAGCCTATGCACAATAGGCGTCCATGCTGCACGAAAGGGCTCCGTCGCGAAAGCGGCGGGGCTTTAACTATGGCGTGGCACCTTACTATGCGTCGGGGGTTGCTACTTCTTACTTCCGTCCCCGCAACTCCCTCAGTTCGGTCAAAATGCCTTCGATTTCCATCATCGACAGCGACTCCCGCTTGGCAACCAACTCGTAAATGTCGCGTAACTCGGCGTAATCTTCGAGGCGAAAATCGTCGGGATTGATCAAAGAGTCGTTAACCGTTTTAAGACGCTTTTTTAGATCCGTAATCATAAAGGCCATGTTTTCTGAAGTCGCTTCTTGTAAATTCAACGATGTTCACATCCTGTTCAGTCAAAATTGTTTAAGAAACTCGCCCTGCGCAGCGGTCGCCCCCTATTATAAACGATTACATGCGTTTGTACGACTAGCAAACCCGCGAATAATATGAAAAATGCTGTAGCTAATAACCCACTTATCCCGTAAAATAAGAAGCAGCTCGGCATTTGGCAACTAATTGGAATTGGCAACAGCCGAAAGTGTTTTTTAAAGGTTTGTAGGTGCGACTTTTAGCTGTTTCGTACGTCTATTAGAGTAACGAAACGCCTCTGATTGTCGCAGGGAGGGGCGAGATGGAACGCATTGAGGAACTATTCCTGCAATACAGCCAAGACGTGTATCACTTTTTAGTTTATTATACGAATAACGTCGATGTCGAAGACATCCTACAAGATGTTTTTATAAAGGCAATCGAACATATCGATACGTTTCAAGGTCGCTCGAGTGCAAAAACGTGGTTATTGTCGATCGCCCGTAACCTCGCCATCGACCGCGGGCGGAGGAAAAAAGTTATTCAGTTCGTTCCGGAAGAAGCGATTGAACAGCATACGTCAGCTGAGCGTACGCCGGAGGAGCGCTTGCAAATGAACGAAGACGTTCGCGAACTGTACGCGTCTATTAATCAATTGCAGCCGAACTACCGTGAAGTCGTCATTTTACGCGGTATTAAAGGACTATCGGTTAGTGAGACAGCAGAAGTGCTCGCTTGGAAGGAAGGAAAAGTGAAGTATACGTTTCACCGCGCCATCAAAAAGCTCAAACGGCTTTACGAGCAAAAGCGGAAGGAGGGTGTTCCATATGAAACGGAACAAAAATGAGCGGTCGATCACGGAAGAAGAACTGTTGGAGCAACTTGACCGTATGCCGCGTCCGCGTTTGAGCGAGGAGAAACAACAGGAAATGTTACAACATATATGTACGCGAGCCGAACAGATGACTGCTGCAAGAGAAACTGCTACACAGGTAACTGTGCAGCAGGGCGACGTTGTTCGCGAGCAAGTCGAAAAAGCGGGGCGATTGAGCGACGAAGTGAGGGGGGGGACGGTTGACGCGCAAGACGAGGCAGTTGCCGTCGGAAGCGGCGTCCGGTGGGTAAAGCGGCGTAAACGGTGGCGCAATTTGTCGCTCGTCCTCGCTGCTTCCGTCCTCGTTTGTTTAGTATACGTCGTCTACGGCGCGCCGTTCGGAACGCCGTCAGATTTCACGGGAGAGGACCTAGGGGAAGAGGAGATGGTGGGAAAGAGAATTGGCGAGAGCGAGTTAAACGATCAGATCGGCATGGATGCGCCGAATGGCCCAAGCGAGTCAGATGCAGCGAACGAGACGAGCGGTCAAAAGGAATCTGGTGCAGCGGACGTACGAGATGGTTCGAATGGCTCAAACGGTTCGAGCGGTTTGAGCGGTAACGGAAAAAGTGATGCAGGTGATGCGTACAAAGGTGGGGGGCACCGCGATAAGCAGTTACAGCAGGAAGGAGGCGATTCGGCCAAGCCTGGCGGACGGGAAGAAAGGTCGTCTGATCACAAAGAGGGACAACAGTCTGCCACAACAGACGGAAGGGAGCACAAGCTTTCACACGTCACGCCGCAAGAGGGCATGGTCGTCTTCCAAACGGCGGCAGATGGTGAAAAACTCGTCATTGACCCTAATGTCAAGACTGATGCTGTGTCGAGGGGCGCACTCCTGTTGGTGAAAAACGCATCGAATGGGCAACTGTCCGACGGACAACCGGACGGGGACTTCAGCAGTGCTACTCACACGGTGTATGAAGTTGTCGCATTACCGGGTGAGACCGTGAAAATCGTGAACAGCAAGGTGTTGGTGGACGGCGAAGAAATAGCGGACTTTCCGAATCGAGAATTGTCAGTGCCGAATGTGCGCGGTAACGAATCGGGGGATGCTACGTACGAGTGGCGAATGGCTGCAGAGAAATTTTTCGTGCTCCAAGATCGCACACACGACGGTGCACACAGTGGCGATCACCTCGCATACGGTCCCATTTCGGGGGCGCAAATCGTAGGGAAAGTTGTCGGTTACTGTATCGATTGTGCGGCGACAGAGCAACAATAGCTGACGCGTTGAAATTTCATACGCTGTTCGTTGCAACAAGTAATAAGTAATAACTTGGAACGCAAGCCGGGTAGCCAAGGAGGCTCGCTATACTAATAAACGAAACGGATGTCAATTGAGTGTAATGGATATAAGTACCTGTACAAAAGTTTTTTAGCGGGAGGGATTGGCGTGAAATGGTCGCAATGGTCGCTACCGGAAACATACCCAACGTTGTACAAAGCGTTTCTTTACTATTTTAATATCGAGCGGGATTATTACGAGTGCCACGAAGTGTTAGAAGAATTGTGGTTGGCAGAAGGGCGCCATCCTTTGTACCAAGGTTTGTTGCAAGTTGCCGTCGCCTTGTACCACTTCGGCAACGGCAATGTGAACGGGGCGCGTAAACTGTTTCGCGGCGGCTTAGAGAAGCTGGCGCCGTTCCCTGACGATTGTATGGGGATTGACCTCGGAAAATTAAAGCGGGAGGCGCAGCAGTACTTGGAGAAGTTACAAGCGTATGAAACAAAGCCGTTCGCTTTTTACGATTTGACGATCGACATAAAAGATCGCTTGCTGCGGGAGCGCGTTGCAAGTGGTGGCGACGTTTAAACTATCACTTTCGGTCTTCCACTTGTTCGGACCATTGATTGGCCCACGTTTGCCACTCCTGTTCGGTTTCCAATTCCATCATCTCTTCGTACAATTGCTTCAGTAACGCCTCATCGTCTGTCGGAGGTGCTGGTGCGTCATCCCCTTGTAGTAAACGAGCCATGCGGTGAATGTCGGCGAGTCGCGCTCGGTATTGGGGCACGAGCGGTCGGCCATACGTGACGAGGGCCTGCCATTCCACTGCTGGGTCACGCGCGATTCGCGCTTCAAATCGTTCAATATATTCTTCTTGTGTTAGTGTAGGCGCTGCTTCCTGCGGTTTGCCTGTGTATAAAATTGCGCGTAGCTGTTCAAGCTGTTTGCGAAGTTGCACCGTTTGTCACCTCGAGAAATAATCAGTTAATCACTGTCACCAGTGTAACATACGTGTGCGCAAGAAAGACATTTTTTCGTTTCGCTTATGGACGAGCGTGCTTGTTTTGGCGCTCGTACAACACGATGAACGGTTGGCATGCACCGTTTAACAAATTCTAAAAATGTTGTCTGAGAAGATTATTTTTTATAATACGGTTAAAGGGCATACCTTTAAGAAAGTGGATTTGATATAGTTATAAGTGGATAAAGAAAAGGAAGGAATGAAGTGAATGGAGATGAAGCGGGCGCGTGAAGTGGCAATCGCTGTCGCCCGGGAAGCAGGGCAGTTCATCCGCAGCAAAGTCGATCGCATCCAACAAATTTCTTATAAATCGTCGGAGAGTGACCTAGTGACAGATGTCGATCAAAAGGCGGAGGAGATCATTCGCGAGCGCCTTTTGGAGGTCTTTCCGGAGCATGCGATTTTAGGTGAGGAAGGAGTAGAGCCTGGTGCTGAAGCCGCGAAGCGGGCGCTCCGAGTCGCGGCGCGCGAGGAGTATTTGTGGATTGTCGATCCGATTGACGGCACGACTAACTTTATTCACGGCATTCCTTTTTTTTCGGTATCTGTTGCGTTCGCAGTCCGCGGCGTGGTGCGCCTCGGAATCGTTTACGACCCGATGCGCGACGAGTGTTTTATCGCGGAGAAAGGGTGTGGCGCGTCGGTAAACGGCATGCCGATTTACGTATCAGAGGAGCAGACGCTGGCTGAATCCGTCGTGTCGACCGGTTTTTCCGGTCTGAAAAAACATCATTGCGAGAGTAAAAAGAAAGGTGTTTTTGCGTTAACGGGTCAAGTGCGCAACATGCGTAACCTCGGTTCGGCAGCGCTGGAGCTCGCTTATGTTGCAGCGGGAAGAATGAGTGGTTACTGGGAGATCGATTTGAACGCATGGGACGTGGCGGCGGGCGGGTTGCTCGTAAGGGAAGCGGGAGGGCGCGTTAGCGACACGCTTGGGGAGCCGTTTGACTTAAATGTGCGGAATGTGCTCGGCACGAACGGCCACATTCACAAACAAGTGCTGCGTACGTTGCAAGAAGTAGGCGCTACAGGTTATGAAAATAGTACAAAAAAGGATACACATATGAAAGGAGACTGACTCGTATGACGGTAAATTGGAAAAAAGAAGCGGAAAATCGTAAAGAAGCGTTTGTCGCGAAGACGAAAGAGCTACTTAGTATTCCGAGTGTGTACGATCAGACGACAGCAGAACCCGGGAAGCCGAGCGGTAAGGAAGTGGCTAAAGCGCTCGACTTTATGTTGCAGTTTTGTGAGGAAAGCGGGTTTAAAACACATAACGTCGATGGTTACGCCGCGCACGCCGAGTATGGCGATGGGGACGACATTATCGGCGTTCTTTGTCACTTAGACGTCGTTCCCGCGGGCGATGGATGGACGAGCGATCCGTTTCAACCGGAAGTACGCGACGGGAAACTGTACGCTCGTGGAGCGATCGACGACAAAGGCCCGACGATGGCGGCCGTCTTTGCGTTGAAAATGGTTAAAGAACTCGGTTTGCCGCTGAACAAACGAGTCCGTCTCATTTTTGGAACGGACGAAGAGGTCGGCGACTGGATCGGGATTAAGAAATATTTTGAAGCTGAGCCAATGCCGCTCATGGGCTTTGCTCCCGATGCGAATTTCCCGCTCATTAACGCTGAGAAAGGTATCTTTAACTTTCACTTAGTACAGCAGCCGGGCAAAGTTTCCACCGAGCGACAAGATGGCTGGCGCCTACAGTCTTTCACGAGCGGCAACGCCACGAACATGGTGCCTGATCTAGCGGAAGCGACACTAGTCGGCACGAGCGACGTGTTTGCGGTGAAGGAACGCTTTCAGTCGTACGTGATGGAACACGGTCTCGAAGGAAAATGCGAAGAACGCAAGGGGCAACTGTATATTAGAATTAAAGGCGTATCGCACCACGGAATGGAACCAGATCAAGGGTTGAACGCCGGCCTCACGCTGGCACGCTTCCTTAACGTGCTCGATTTAGACGCGCGCGGGCACCAATTTATCGGGCTCGTACACGACTACTTCGTGGACAGCTTCTTCGGCGAGAAGTTAGGGATTGCGTTTTCGGACGAAGTGACTGGCCCGCTTACTGTTAACGTCGGTACGCTTAACTACGCGTACGACGGTGAAGCGCGCCTCGGCATTAGTTTGCGCTACCCTGTGTCGGACCGCTCAGAGCGCTTCGTACCGGCGATCGAAGCTGCAGGCGAGCGCTATGGTTTTGCGCTCGGTAAGGATGTGATGGATCAAGTGCCGCATCACGTCGCGAAAGAGCACGAGTTAGTCCAAACGCTATTGAAAGTGTACAGTGAGCAGATGGGCGAGAACGCCGAGCCGTTGTCGACTGGTGGCGGGACTTACGGTCGTGCGTTAGATGTCGGCGTCGCTTTCGGCGCCCTCTTCCCAGGTGAACCGGAAACGGCGCACCAGCGAGACGAGAACGCCGACGTCGACAATTTGTGCCGGGCGATGGCGATTTACGCGCAGGCGATTTACGAACTGGCAAAATAAGTATTCCGTTATGGGGCTACACCAGACGTCACTGTATAAGTGGCAGCGGAGGTAGCCCTATTTTTTTGCCAAAGGTCGGCATGGCGGGTAAACAAAACGCCAAAGGCGAGAGGCGCTTGTGTAAAAAGTATTTGACACCCATGTGAGATGATGTATGATTGAGGTGTAAAATACTTTTTACACTTGGAGGGAATGCGATGGGAGCTAGCGTTGTTTTGCCCAATATTGTCGGTGGCTTAATAATTGGGGGAGCAATTTTTTATTGTATTTATTTATCTGGAGGCAAAGATGCGAAAGGCGATGAGCGACAGAAGGAAATTCGGCGACGGGCGACGCTTTCAAGTTGGATAGTGATAATTGCGTATTGTTTGCAACGAGGGATCCTCGCGATTCCGTGGTTTGGCGAAGCGCAGCGGGGGTCGCTCGTGAGCATTCCAGCGCTCGTCCCCGAGCAGGTGGGCGACTTCTTGCGGCACGGATTCGACGTCGTGATCGTAGGTCTCATCGCTTATGCCATCTTTTTCGTCGTTGCTCGTCGGCGGTTAACATAAGATGGAAAACAACATCCGGACGTTGCGTAAACAGGTGAGTCTATCACAAGGTCAATTAGCAAAGCGCTGCGGCGTCACTAGGCAGACGATTAACTCAATTGAGAACAACAAGTACGATCCGACATTACAACTCGCCTTTCGTCTCGCGGAAGTTTTGGGTGTAACGGTTGACGAATTGTTCGTCTACAGACGATAGCGGTCCATTTCCCGGGGAATACTAACTATTATTCGCACAACAGTGGCTCGCACAGGTTCACATTAAGGCGGATAGTGTTTCTTGCAGTGCAGGGGAAATTCGTGTAAGGGGGGACAGACGGTGGGTAACCATGAGACTTACAGTTCTGACGATCAGCCAAATGGATACATAGATGCTACTGTCGTCGACGGGTTCGACGTGGACGACGAAGACTGCATGCGTTGGCCGTATGTGTCAATGCCGAAAAGGCAGATCGGACGCCTAACATTTACAGAATGGCGGAAAAGATAAATAGGCAACAGTCGCGCGCCGTATCCATAAAATTGAAGGGGGCAGAAGCGAAACTTCTGCTTCTTTTCTCCGTATAATATATGTAAGCGATTCGTGTAGGGCGATGACACGTTTAACAATCGCCCATGCCTTCATTGTGTCATTGTACTGTACGACGAAACGATATCTTCTAGAGCCGCCAGAAGGTGTATACTGAATATGAAGAGGTATTATGTTTGTAACAAAGGAGGTTCGGCCGCTTGTTAGAAGTCCTGACGGGAACGACGTGGGGAATCCTGTTACTCGCATTTATTGGAATTGCGCTTATCGTTACAGAATTTTTAGTAAAGGCAAAAGGGATTGCCGGAGTGATCGGACTTGGCTCGTTAGCTATGTATTTTTACAGTACGACAGGAAATAGTGACTATTCTTCTTGGATGCTCGGTTTATTCGTCATCGGTCTACTATTAATGGTCGTGGATGGCAAGCTTATTCAAGACGGTACCTTAGCTACGGTCGGTGTCGTATTAATGTTAATCGCGATGGTCGTACCGACAAACGATCTCGCACTCGGAGCGGGAGTCGCCTCTGCGGTCATTTTAGGGCTCTTAACGAGCATGCTGTCGTTTCGCATTTTCCCGAAAAGAGATATGTGGGAACGGATGACGTTGCGCGATCGCCTGACGAAAGAGAAAGGGTACAGTACGATCAATGAATCGTTTACGTCGCTCGTCGGAAAACGTGGTGTCGTCACATCGACGTTACGCCCATCCGGCATTATCGAAATCGAAGGCAAACGGTATGACGCCATTTCCAACGGTACGTGGGTACAACAAGGAACGGCAATCGAAGTTGTGTCGGTCGACGGCACACGAATTTTAGTCAACGAGTTAGAAACAGTGCAAAACGGTTAACGAAGTATTTTATGGGATTTTTCAGCTGTAGTCGTAGGGACAATCGGTCGCTAGTTTGAAGCGATCCTTCCCCTGCGCCATATTAAATGGGAAAAATACCGCATTTATCAAACACCGTTGTAACACGAAAAAAAATGCGAATGTGCATTGACAAGAACGACAAGCAGTAATATAATTGTATTTGTTCGTTGAAAAAAAGTGTGCGCGCGTGAAACATTTGGCGGCGTAGCTCAGCTGGCTAGAGCGTACGGTTCATACCCGTGAGGTCGGGGGTTCGATCCCCTCCGCCGCTACCATTATTCGTTCACTTTTTTGCGAAGCAATTCACTTGAAATGCCGTCCGAATGGGCGTATAATGAATAATAGGTTATGGGGCTGTAGCTCAGCTGGGAGAGCGCCTCGTTCGCAACGAGGAGGTCGGCGGTTCGAGCCCGCTTAGCTCCACCACAACGGCGGGAAAGCCCGTCATATAAACGTTTTAAGCCCGTTGGCGAAGTTTGCCAACGGGCTTAAATATTGCATACAACAAGCTACAACGAGGCAGTCCCGCAAGCTACAACGAGGCGCCCTTGGTTTCTGCGGAGAAGTGCCTCGTCGATGAGCGTCTCTTAATATTGATAGGAGGCGTTTTTCTATGTCTATAAAACGAAATTCTGATGAGTCGATTGTCCGTATGAAAGTTGCTCTGTAAAGTATGTGTAACATTTCTCTCGAAGGGTTTTAGCAGGAATTTGGAGGGAGAATATAGAAAAGGAAGACCTAAATAGTACTCCTAACCACCACGAAAGGAGAGGTCTTCCTTGAAAACCATTATACCAGAAATCGCTACTATCTTGGAACAGTCTACAGATATGTTGTCGTTTTGGGAAAGCTTACGTATTCGCCTGATGGAAGTGATGGCTGATCTGTTCGGAGAATTTTTGGAGCAGCTCGATCAGATGATGACGACGCATTACAAGGAAAAATACGGTTGGAAAAGTGAGCGATTGGACAGCCGGGAGTTCACCAGTTTTTTTGGGACAGTGTCCTATAAACGCCACTTGATGTACGACCGAAACGGAAACGCACATTACCCTGTCGATGAGGCAATCGGTTTAAAACGCCGTAAAAGATACAGCCCAGACCTTATGATGCTCGGAGCAGAGTTAGCTGCAGCGCCGGGAATGACCTACCGCCTCGCCTCAGAGGTCACGCAAAAACTTGCCGGTATAACGATCAGCCATACGACGTTTCAGCGCTTAGTAAAAGAAGCAGGTGAAGCTCAAGCTGTCATGGATGCTGAAAAAAGGGATCGAATTTTTGAGGATACGGTAATTCCTAACTCTCCGTCCGTTAAGCACTTATATTGCGAAGCAGATGGCTTATACGTCAAAGGGAGAGGCAAAGGAATAGAGATCAAAAATATGCTTGCCTATACCGGGTGGGAGCAAAACGGACAGCGTGTCTCGTTAACAGATCGTCACGTCTTTTCTACCGTTGAATCGGTGGATGACTTTTGGGAAATAGGTTATGCAGCGATTCGACATCGTTGGGATCTCTCACATACACATGTGGCGACTAATGCGGATGCGGCTTCATGGATCTCTGAGGAACGCGTTCAAAATACCTTTTCTGAAGCGACATCGGTTGTCCGCCAATTGGATCCTTTTCACGTAAAGAGGAGTATTCGTCGCGGGTTGAGCCGCCAGCCAAGGCTCATTCCTCAAATTGAAAAGGCAATATCCGAAAAAAATAAGGATAGGTTTAAAGCGGTGATTGATACGGCACAGGGAAATGCAGAGACGGAGCGAGAGGAAAAGCGTATCGAGAACATGCAGAAGTATCTTGAAGGGCACTGGGAGATCCTCTGCGACTGGCGTGAGGTTAGTCCAGACGTGCCAAAAAATGCTCGTAGGATGGGATGCATGGAATCGAACCAGAGACGTCTGGCATACCGCATGAAACGTCGTGGCATGTACTGGAGTGAAGAAGGGGCTCAAGCCATCGCCAAAGTACAACAAGGCGTTACCAATGGGACGTTGAGACAGGCATTATTAACTGTCTGGCCCAACCGCCAAGTGACACAAAAACTAAAACGCCATGCGAGGCGAATAGGTAAGTCGGATCACATTGGGGTTCAAGTTGGCAGGATCCAAGTAGGTGCCGCATCAGCTTCAAGTGCTATTGGGTATTTGGATAAGGTGGTTAATCGCCGTCCTTGAAGAGTTAACTCCTCAAGGGCGGACAACAAGTGAACGTTAGGGAATGACATATTTAGGTCTTTAAATCCTTGATCCTGTAAGGTCGTCGAGTAAAGCTTGACACATACCTCTGTAAATGAGTGTTTGTATTTATGATTATAATGATATACTATGGATTACTTGTCTTTCATCTTCCTCAGACAAGAATCATTAATTGTGCAAACTATAATTATTATAAAAAGGATGACTCCATGTGACATACGAGTTGATCGCTTTAGACTTAGACGGCACATTACTAACTGACGAGAAAGAAATAACGCGAGAGACGAAGCAACTATTACAACGTTTGCGTCAGGAAGGAAAATATATCGTGATTTGTACAGGGCGTTCGACGCAATCGGTTCGGAAGTTGTTACAAAACACAACCTTCGCTTCCCACGTCATTACAAATAACGGCGGGACTGTGATCGACGCCTCCTCTGCTGAGACGCTGTACACGGCGACGATCCCGCGTCGCTATCTAGGGATCTTTCGGGATATATGCGATGAATACTCGGTTCACTGTGACTTGACTACGGAAAAAAATATGTATGTCGAACAGATGGCGCCCGAAATGATAGCCCTGTATGAGCGATATCATGTCGCACCGTTCGAGATCGGCGATTTCCGCGACATTCCCGAAGAGGTGACGAAGTGTACGCTTTTCAGCGAAAAGGAAAAAACGATCGAACAGTTAATCCCTCGCCTGACCGAACAATACGGTAGTGATTTAACAATCGTGCAGAGCGGTGAACATTTCATCGACATTATGAAGCGCGGGACGAGCAAAGGCGAAGCGCTGCGCTGGCTCGTGCCGCAATTAAACTTGCAGGCGGCCGACGTCCTAGCAATCGGCAATTATTATAACGATGCGGAAATGTTGGCCTACGCCGGTTTAGGAGTTGCCGTCGCTAACGCCCCCGAAGAATTACGGGCTGCGGCTGACGCTGTTACGGCGTCAAACAATGCGGATGGGGTACGGTTAGCGCTCGAGAAATACGTTTGCAGAAAACATGTGTGAGGTCCAAAGGGGGCTCGGTAGGATACCTTCGAAGTAACAGGACGGTTAGCGCAAGGAAGTGATCTGGTAAGTAAGGGAAATTTTCCTTTTTACGTGTGAGATTGACGCGTTAGGACACCTTAACAGTTGAATCTGCAAATGTAGGAAGGTACGTGTACCGAAATGGGTAACTTCTTTGTACGACGAAACGTTAAGGTGTTTATCGTTATTTTCGCAGTAGTTTGTCTCGCCTGCGGTTTTGGCTGGGCAATGCCGGTAGTGAAGACCGCGGCAATGCGAGCACCTGCTGGAGAGACGGTAGCGACAATAGGTGTAACCGCAGGAGAGTCGGCAGTAGCAATGAGGACAACGACAGGAGAGATCGCACACGTCGCTGCTGACAAGCCCCGCCTGTCGTTCGCCGTCATGAGTGACATCCATATTTATGAAGACAACGAGGATGTGCACCGCCGCTTTACGGCAGCGTTACAAGATTATTGGCAGTTAAATCGGGAGATCGGGCTACTTGCGGTAAACGGCGATTTAACGAATGGCTTTCCCGAGCACTTTACGATTTTGCGGCGCTTAATAGAGGGAACACCGCATGCACCGTTACATTTTACCCTTGGTAATCACGACTTTTACCGCATGCGTTACAATGACCGCAAGGAAAAAGACTTGCGTCACTTTCCGAACAGTTGGTCGAACGAGAAGGCGCTGCAGCTGTTCCAGCGGTTTACCGGTTATGAGCGTCCGTACCACGACGTTTGGCTGAACGGATACCACTTTATTTTCATGTCGCACGAAAAATACGTGAACAGTCGCTTGACGCATGGTCGCAACGGCTTTATAAGCGACGCGCAACTTATGTGGCTACGACAGAAGCTGCAGGAGCGGCAGCCGCAGGAACAGACGCGGGAACAAAAGCTACTGGGGACGCGAGGGGCTGGGGGTAGCAAGCGGCCGACGTTCGTCTTCTTTCACCATCCGCTGCCGAACACGTTGCCGGGATCGGAAGGGGAAGCGATGATTTGGCAACACAAGGAATTACGAAATATTTTAGAGGAGCACCCGGAAGTCGTCTTTTTTTCCGGACATACGCACGCCGGCTTAAAAAAAACGAAACAAATGCACGCGAACCGTTTTTTGATGCTCGGCAGTTCGTCGATTATGCGTCACGGCGAAAGTGTATACGTTGAGGTGTACGACGATTACCTAGACATTCACAGTCGCAATCACTTGCAAAAGGAGTGGATCCCGGAACGCTCCTTTCGCTACGATCTCAAGCATTTGTCTGACAATAGTTAGGTTCAGAACGGTACAGATCGGCATGTGATAAGGAAATACCGTTCCCGGCCAATATAGACTGGCTGGGAACGGTACTTTTTTACTTAAGGTATGTTAACCTAGGGAATATGAAGCGCATGCGTTGTCGTTTTTATTTTTGTGCAAACAGGGCGACGAGTCGGTGGTTAATTTGTTCTTCCGTGTAGTCGGGGAACAGCTCTGCTTCCGTAACGAGGTCGTACAAGCGCTCCATCGGTTCGCGTTTGTCTGCTTTTTTCTGTTTTTTATCTTGCAGCAGTTGCCACGTGCCGACGATGAACTCACGGCTGTCGAGCGACTCCTTTTTGCAAAAGTGCTGCAGCTTCTCTACGTCTTCGTAAAAGTTAGCGCCGAAGCGCTGCTCGGCATTGTCGGAGAGGAGCGCGATTTCTGCTTCGTACATCGGGCGCTGCCTCGCTTTTTCTTTGCCGATCCACGGCGTTTCGAGAATGATTGGGATGTCTCTCACGACGTCGTGATTGACGATGTCGTAAAGGGCATGGAAGCCGATGAGCCCCGAACCGAGGGGGGCGTGGCGATCTTTCGCGGCGCCGCGGAAATTTTTACTGTCGTTGACGTGTAAGACGGCTAGCCGCTCAAGGCCGATGATGCGGTCAAACTGTTCGATGACGCCGTCGAAGTCGTTCACGATGTCGTAACCGGCGTCGTGCACGTGGCACGTATCGAGGCAAATCGTCAGCTTGTCGTTGTGCGTCACTTTGTCGATAATTGCGGCCAGTTCCTCGAACGTGCGTCCGATTTCCGTTCCTTTGCCTGCCATCGTTTCTAAGGCGATATTAACCGTCTGATCGGAAGTGAGCACTTCGTTCAGCCCTTCGGCGATGCGGTCGATACCGTACGCCGCGTCTTTGTCCGTATACGCGCCCGGGTGAAGGACGATGTTTTTCACTCCGATAAAAGCGGTGCGATCGATTTCGCTTTTGAGAAAGTCGATCGCGAGTTGGTACGTGTTCTTTTTGTAAGAGCCGAGGTTGATGATGTACGGGGCGTGTACAACGATATCGTCGATCCCGTTGGCCTTCATCAGTTCGAGTCCTTCGGGGACGTATTGCTTCTCCATCGGTTTGCGGCGCGTGTTTTGCGGTGCACCGGTATAAATCATAAACGAACTCGAGCCGTAGCCGAGTGCTTCTTCTGTCGCGTTGAGTAGACCTTTTTTGGAAAAGGAGACGTGTGATCCGATTTTTAGCATTGAAAACCACTCCCAATTAACCTAGGTACAACTATTGTAACAGAAAATGAAGGCGAGAAGTATCGCGGCAGACAACAGTCGATTGGCCCTTGTATTTAATAAATGGAGAGGCGGCAAACAGCATGATTCGGGCACTTGATTTACATAATCGTCGGGAAGCGTTAGCTTTATTGTCGGTTCAAATGGCGGCCTATCTCGTTGAGGCGAAGCTGCTCGGCAGCGACGAAATTCCACTGCTGCGCGATTCGTACGACAAATTGCAACAGTGCGGTGAACAGTTTTACGGATATTTTGACGGGGAGCGGCTAGCGGGGGCGATTTCGTATAAAACGAAGGACACTGTACTCGACATTCACCGCTTAATGGTTCACCCGGATTATTTTCGGCAGGGGATTGCGAGTGCGCTTTTGCGGTATGTGGAGAAGCAGCTCGCCGCGGGGGCGGCTGCGACGTTAACGGTCGCAACGGGGGCGCGGAACAGCCCGGCTATTCAGTTGTATAAACGGCACGGGTTTATCGAAATAGGAGAGCAGTTAATGCCGCAAGGGATTGTAATGACTTACTTGGAGAAAGGTCTCGACTAGCCAATTTCTGATAAAGCGCTTTCCCTCTAGGCTCGTGTCGTGGTATAATACATCCCATCTAGGAGGGATCTGCACCTTATGGGGAGTAAAAGGGGATTGTTGTTAGGCGTGGTATTTGTTTTGTTTACGTTGATTGCCTGCTCACACAACGAAAAGGACCCGAAAAAATATGTGCGACAAATTGTTAAAAAGATGGAGAAAAAATCTTACGATTTTGATAGCAAAATCCAAACGCAAGCGGCTGCAGATGCGCCCGCAGAACTTCTCGTGTTGGAAGGAGCGTACGTTGCCGATCAAGGTTACAGTATGCAAGCAGTGGTACAATTACCCGGATTTGAAAGTACCGGTAACATTCTAGCGGTAAACGATCAGCTGTACTACAAGCTGACGGGCGACAAACGGTGGAAGTTGACGACGGCGCAAGATTTACGGATGTTGGGCATCACTTACAAAGATAGCCCGACGGAGATGTTGCTCGGGATGGCGGACAGTGTGCTCACGATTAATCCTAAAGGAGACGGCCAGTTTCAAGTGACGCTCGACCGCAAGAAATACGGCCTGGAGTCGCGCGCAAAAGTGAAGCAACTGCCGCAAGTCGACATGAGCGGTACGACGTACAAGTTACGCGATCACCCGGTTGTACGCGTCACTGTCGACATGAAACAGCAGGTTATTCGTTCGCTGACGCTCTCCTATCGTTTAGAGGCAAAAGAGAAAGGCAAGAAGGCGCGCACGGTTAAGGTGACGTACGAAGTGAATATGCATAATTTTAACAAGGGACAGACGCTTCCGTCGCTGTAATCGGAAGCGACGTGTGAAAAAGGGGTAAGACCGAAAAACGAAGGTTGCTTTCGGTCACCCCCGTATTTATTTATTGTGATCGCGTATGGAGGCGCAAGTGCTTAGGTAGGTGGTTTTTCACTTGGGTGCCGTCTTGTTTGCCCCAGCCGAGCGGGAAGTGGTCGGCGGTGACAAGCACCCATCCTTTGTTTGACTGCTCCGCGGAGAGCGTTTCCCCGCGCAAATAGGCGTCAAT
This sequence comes from Numidum massiliense, assembly GCF_001375555.1. Classification (NCBI taxonomy): domain Bacteria; kingdom Bacillati; phylum Bacillota; class Bacilli; order Caryophanales; family Bacillaceae; genus Numidum; species Numidum massiliense. Next base: position 333,465 of record NZ_CTDZ01000009.1, read on the forward strand.
GTGTTGGCGTTCTTTTTCGGTAAGGGCGACAGTACGCTGCACGTCTGTCGCTTTGAGCGCCATTGCCCACGCGTGGCTCGGTTCGAAGCGATTTTTTTTGAACTCGCCTAAGTAAAGCCCGGGGCGCACCACTTTAATGCCGTCGAGCGGAGGTAAGTCGGACGAAGTGGCGTACAAATGGTTGCCGTACAGCACGTAATTGCCGGTGCCAGCGGGCACTTGTGTCTGACGTATCCCCGCTTGTGTCTGACGTATTCCCTCTTGTGTTTGACGTGTGCCCGCTTGTAACTGTAGAGTCTCGCGGATGAATGTGTCAAGGAGCTGGCGCTGGCCGCGATCGAGTGTGCGCCCCGACTTTGCTTTTTTCTTGGCCTTTTGTTTGTGCTGACCACGAGTGGTACGACTGGACTGAAGCTGTTCCTCTCGTTTTTCAAACATAGCGACGAAGTGACCTTCTCCTCGCAAGTGATGTGGCCAGAGGCGGAACACACAGCCATTCTCAGGTGACTGCCCCATGACGAGTGCATGACGTTCGATGGCGGCGCGACTGTCGTTTGTTTGGTCGGCGAATGGCGCGCAAGACTCGCCGAGCAGGCGTAGTTCCGGAAACTGCTGCAGCAAAGTCGTCACGACACCTTCGTTCTCGCGGTCGTTAAACGTACACGTCGAGTAGACGAGGCGACCGCCTGGGCGCAACATCGGCAGTGCGGCACGCAGGATGTCGAGTTGTCGCTGCACGCAGTGGTCAACTGCCTCCGGCCCCCATTCGCCAATTGCTTCCGGGTTTTTACGAAACATGCCTTCGCCGGAACATGGGGCATCGACTATTATGCGGTCAAAATAGGCGGGGAAACGGTCTGTTAATTCGTCTGGCGCGGCGTTTAATACGGTGGCATTCGGGACACCGCACCGTTCGATGTTGTCGGCGAGCACTTTGGCGCGCTGCGGGTGAATCTCGTTACTCACGAGCCACCCATCTCCCGCTAATTTTGCCGAGATATGGGTCGACTTACCTCCGGGCGCGGCGCATAAGTCCAATATTTTTTCCCCTGGGTGAGGATCGAGCAGTTCGACGACGGCCATTGCACTCGGCTCTTGGATGTAGTATACGCCGGCGTGGTGGTAAGGATGGCGCCCGGGGCGATCCGCCTGCTTGTAGTAAAAGCCCGTCTCGCACCACGGGATGGGCTTAAGTGCGAATGGAACCGCATTTGTAAGCGCGGACGGAGTCGTTTTTAACGTATTGACTCGTAGGCCGCGCGTTGCCGGTTCACTGTACGTTTGGAGAAACGCGTCGTACTCGCGTGGCGGTAGCATGTCTTGCATTTGACGGCAGAACGCATCTGGCAAAGACTGTTGTAAAGTACGAGGTAAATGGGACATAGACGGATGTTCCTTTTCTAATGATGTAGTCGTTGACGGAGTTGTTCGTCATTGGTTGATAAGTTGTGTTCACTTGTTAGCTGTTTTGAGTATAGCTTATTTGCCTGGAGAAAAGAACCGAGCGATGTGCGGCATAGCTGTCTCGGAATGTTGTTAATCCCACGTTGCTAATGACGGGGAGGTACTAGTCGCACGGTAGGCACATATCTTGGTACAAAAGATGGTTAAACAGCTGAACGGTTGGTTCAGACCGAACGGACGTACAGCTGCGTGATTGTACGGATTGCTCAACAGGTGGGGGGGAGTGTCAGATGCAAGTGTGGCCGTATGTCGTCCGTAAAAGGGATACGTTGTTGCGGATTGCGAAGCGGTTTGCGGTGAATGAAGTGGCGCTTCTCTGTGCGAATCCCGCGTTGCGCAGCGATGCACGGCTTGTACCGGGAGAGATCGTCTACATCCCGCGTGAACAACTGCGGCAATACGTCATGCAGCCTGCCGACACGATCGATCGGCTTGCGGGAAAATTTAACGTATCGTCTCGCGACATTATTGCTATAAATCCACACCTGCGCGCTGTAAATCCGCAATTTAGGACACACCTGCTGTACCCAGGGCAGGTGATCGCCATTCCACTGGCGCTGGCAACCGCACGGATTGTGCATGCGGATCAGGAGTACGGGTACGAGGAAATACGTACCGATTTACGGCGGTTGCAGCGACGGTACCCTTTTTTATTTGTAAAAACGATCGGCCACTCGGAGGAAGGGAAGCCCTTGTTGGCGATTCGTCTCGGGGACGGTTCGAAGGAACTCGGTCTGTTTGCGGCCTCGAGCGGAGACGCGTGGTGTACGACGCTACTTTTGATGCGGTTTGTCGAGGACTGCTGTGCCGCGTTCCACAATGGCACCCGGCTTGTGGGGTATAGCATGGCAGAACTGTTTCGGCAGACGGCGATATGGCTCGTCCCGCTTGTCGCTCCGGACGACGTCGAGCGAGCAATTGCGGGGGGAGATGGCGCTGGGGAAAATGGGCGTACACTGTCGGAATGGCCGCAGTTTTGGACGGGGAGTGGCCAGCGGGGCGGGTACGCACAAGGGGGGCTGTCGATGGATTTGGCTGAGCGGATGGGGACGCCAGACCCGGCCGTGACGCCTAATCCGGCCGGGCTTGTGGCGGAGGTCGTGGCGAGCCGTGCAACTGTTGCCCACTTAGCAGAGGGTGGCGGTCAAGTGGGCGGTCGGGAACGAGAAGGGGGGAGGGAAAAGGATTGGGATGGGCAGAGACGCAGGCACTCGTCCCCAGTTTCACAGCAAGCGTCGTCCTGTACACCAAGAGCCGTTACCAATTTTATAACCCGACACAACTTTCGCCTCGTGATCTCTTTCTGTCGCGGAAGTGACCACATTAGTTGGGGCTATAACGGTTTGGAACCGCGCGAGGCCGAGGTGATCGCTAATCGTTTGGCACATGTGAGCGGGTACACATCGGCACGGTATACGGACGGTGAGTCGGCACTTAAAGATTGGTTCATCCGCACCTTCCGCCGTCCGGCGTATACGGTCGAAGTAAGTATGCCTGCCTTGGCACAGTTTCCAGCGCTGTATGAACGGCAGTTGCGCCTGTTGTTGTACGCTGCGAGTGTTTACGTTTAGATGATGTACAGAATGTCAGCTGAAAATAGTATAACGATGTCGTCACTAGTCATCGATGTCGTCACTAGTCATCAACCCTCTAGCCTGTCCCGTGCGTTATGTTTGACGTGCCTCTCACTCCTGCGTCTTCTGCTCCCACAGATCATTCAGCTTTTTGTATGTAGCGGGATAATTTGCTTCATATTGTAAAAATTGCGGAATCGGATAGCGCACGCCGCCGCGGTGCGTCCCTTGTAAACCGACGAGAAAATCGTCCACGTGCCCGAACGGTAGTGTAAAGGCCATTTCGTGATCTTGTGTTTGGCCAAAGACGCGGTCGCCGTAGCACGGCAAAATGACTTGTGGTTCGTTGCTCTGTTTCGTCTTAATGATCATATCGGCGCAGTCGGCGCGGGCAGAAAATGTCGAGGTAAGGGCGCCCCCTTTTTTGTACAAGGCGGCAGCGACCATGCGCATCACTTGTGCCGAGTTTCCGTAAACGATGACGAGGTCTGGCTCGAACGTGGTCCGGGATAACGGTGCGATCGCGATGATGCCGCTTTCATCTTTAGCAAACTTAGGTACGGCTTCCTCCGTTTTGACGCCAGCCTCGACCGTCTCTGTGTACATGCCGCACGCTAAGTGGCCGTCGGTGTAGTAATCGACGGGCTCTTCGAAGTGAAACACTGCTTTGGCAATCGGACAGGACACGTCTGCGCCCCCTAAGGCGATTGCCCAGCCGTACGTGCGCGCCATCGTCACCCCTTGACAAATGCTTAGTTTGACCCCTAAATCGCGGTGCGGGCGCTTTGCGCGCGGGGGGAGTGGCTCATCTTTTTTTAAGACCCGTACGGCTAAGGGAAACGTTGCGGGGCGTACGTAGTCAGTAAGATGTTGGTCTAGTTGCTTCATTTGTTCCTGGATTTCTGGCACTTGTGTGGCATGTTCTTGCATCGCTTGCTCGCGCATCGTTTGCTCTTGCATCGTCAATCTCCTCCACTTGTCATTTTTTTGTCTAATGTTACTCATTACATTACCATACGGTGAATTTGCGGTCTACTTGCTCAAGGTGCGAGATTGCATCCGAAGTGGCCCGCAAAACGTTAATAGCGGAAAAACACCCCTTCACTCGAGTACGAGCTATAAGGGGTGTTTGCCGGTTATTGTTGTAAAAGGTTGTCTATTTCTTTCTTCTGGCGTAAGTGGTGACGGAAATGCATTTCGGTTAGTTGAAACCACTCGTGTGCGTTTAAAGCGCCAAACCCGGGGTGCCGCACCTTGCCGCACGAGGATACCGTCTCAAGTTTGTCGGCGATGGTACGCGCTTGCGTCAATACTGCCGTCATACCTGTGTGCAATTCATCTTTGTCCCCGGGGTTTTGCGGTGTGTATGCCGGTGAAGGGGGCACTTTAATTTTCGTCGGCGGAAAGGCATCGTTCCGGAAAATTTGTTCTCCTGCCGCTGTCTTTTCGCCATCGCTTGCCTCTACTAGTGCACACTGTTCAACGGCCGGAAATTGCATGTAAAGTGCTGACTTGATCAGGTGGTTGTACATTTGTCCGAGCGACCACTGTTCCGGTTGCGGTTTGTACGTCAGTTGTTTGAGGGTGTAGTTGTCCAGCTCCTGCACATAATGTTGAATTAACGCCTCAAGTTCTTGTAGCGTCGTCTGTGCGCTTCTTGCCTCTGTCGTGTGTTTCATCTCGTCATCCCCCTTGTGTTTATGGGTGGCGGGTTGAACGCTCGGTAGATTTACCATTCACTGCTTAAATATTTTTGCGGTAAATGACATGTCGTTCACCCGTCCATAACCATCGTACGCAAGTGCTCCTGACACCATTATGTCAGTAGTTTTTAAGGATATACACGCGCTATCGCCTGTATTTCTTCGCGTATAGTCTCTTGTAAGGACTGGGGCTCGAGCACGAACGCACGACTTCCCCAACTGAGAATCCATGACAAGACTTCCCGCTCGTGCCGTGCGCGCAACGTGACGTACAATCCGTCGCTACGTTCTTCATACGTGTCAATGTAGTAAAAACGGGATTCTAACACCGCAGGAGCGATCGACGGGGAAAAACGTACGACAATTCGTAACCGACGATCGTCCGGCGGCGAGTAAGTAGATAGTGAGAAATCTGCGGGTAGCTGAAAGTTCTCAGGTAGTCGTTTCAACTTGCGCATGCGGTCTAAACGGAAATGGCGGATCGCTTCCCGCAACGAACAAAAAGCGATTAAGTACCACGAATCCGTTAAATGAACGAGGCCGTACGGATAGACTTTTCGCTCTGTCTCGTCGTCTGTACCGCCTGTGTGCTTTTTCCGATACGAAAATGTTACAGCTTCACAGTCGGCGATTGCTTTGCGCAAGGTGGTTAAGTATTCATTCTCGCGTTCGCTCATGACGTGTGCACGCAGCGGGGCGGAATGGACATAGCTGTCGGGCAAAAAACGGATCATTTCCCGCAATTGTAGTACTTGCATGCGCTGGCGTTCGCTCAGGAGTGCCTCGATTTTAGCGTGAGCGGAACGGTTGTGACGCTGCCATTCGGCATCGAGTTTATGAGCCATCACTTCGCTACCGCAAAGTAGCGCAATGGCCTCTTCAGGAAGGAAGGCGACCGGTGGCAAAAAGTACCCGTCTACGAGGGAGTACCCTTGTCCGGGGACAGCGGCGATCGGTACACCTGCTTCGCAAAGCGCCTGAATATCCCGATAGACGGTACGCACACTAATTTCGAACAACGCTGCTAAATCTTCCGCCCGCGTCTGTCGTCGACGTTGCAATTCGAGCAAGATGCCTAACAGCCGATCCGTACGATTCATAGTGACCTCCGAGTCGTTTGTCGTATATTGACGATTATAACATGGCAGGGGATTAGGGTTATTGGTACTTTAGTTATAAACGGTTGTGGGTAACTCACGTGTCAAGCTGCAGAAAAACCATGTGATTTAGATGTGAAAAAGGAAGAACAGAAAGGGCGAAAGCGCCATCCCGCTAAAGATATAAAAATAGATCAAAATAACCCTTGATTCCATAATAAAAAATAGTCATAATCGTACATATAGAAAAGGTGAGCGAAAGATGAAGGGAGTTACAATTTTGAGACATCCCATCTGTGCCGTCTTCATTAGCTTACTTTTAGTGCTAGGGGGTTGCCAAATGAATTATCAAAGTAAAGAACACGACAAAATGAAAGGGATACCAGAGGGCGAATTGCCACAAGTCACGGCTTTTCAGGATGAATTCACTCGCAAGTTTATGGACTCTACAGAACCTGTGCAGGAAGGTTATTACTTATTCCGTTCGGGGGTTAACGGTTTTACGATGTTATTTCCAGAGAATGCGAAGATGGCGGATAAGGTGTATTCAGCACCTGGTGATCACTATGAATATACAAGCTTCGGTGGTGACTACGGTTTAAAGGAATCGAACGAGGTCTATTCAGTCGATATTAAATACCAGAACGATGTATATGCAGACCATGTCGACAGTCAGTTAAATAGTCTGCGTCGGTTTTTAAAAGATGGTGAATTTGAAGAGATAAGCATGTCAGGTAAAACGATCTATTACGGAAGTGGGAAAAAGGAATTCGAACATGAAAACGATACAGTGTATGCCTTTTTCAGCTACATAAAAGCGAAAGAACGCCACCAAGGAATTAGATTTATGTACAGTGCCACCTGTCAAGATGCAGAGAAGCCCTGTAATTTAGATGTGGAAAAGGAAGAAGAGAAGGCGAAACGGTTGATGGAGTCCGTGACGTTTATTGATGCCGATTTGGAAGAAAGGAGTGATCAGGATGGCGAATGAAGAAATTTTTAATACACCTGAGTTAAGGCTACGTATTTCTGAATTAAGTTATGAAGATCTTAAGGAGGCGGGTTACGAAAAGGAAATTCGCAGAATTTATGCGGAAGAGACGGGAAGGGAACTCCCGGCTAACGTCACTATCATTCCTTCGCGAGAAGTAAAAAATGTCAAAGACGAGTCCGGTTATGTCGGAATTGCGATTCACTTTCACGATGAAAAGAAAAAAATTAATCAAGTGTATGTCGTATCCCGCGGGAGTCAGACTATGGAAGACTGGCTATACAATTTTTTTGGTATTTTGAGTGGACAAGATGATAGTCAGTATGTGAACACACGCATATTTGTAGATGAGGTCGAAAAAAGAGCAAAAAAGCTGGCGAAGGGCAAGGAGCCACTGACGATCGGCTTAGGCCATTCACAGGCCGATAACCATCACCTCAATCTTCGATTAGCGGCTAGCGACGACGTTAAACTGTACTTTGATAAATTGTACAGCGTTAACGGGGCACAACCAAACATTAATCTTCTCTGGCTTATTGATGATGATTTCCAGTGGGAAGTGGCTAAAAAATTCAATGTAGATCACCGGGATAAAAACGCCATCTTCACCCTCCCTCCCGTCGAAGTCGCCAAATTCGCAGAAGAATACTACAAAAACAAGAAGGTAGACGGCATTAGTGTCACAGATAATATGGTTCGCTACGTGTCGCGTAACGATCCGCTTTACGGTGTGAGTATCCGGGAGGCTGGGTTTATCGATGTCGGCGAAATGATTTTAATCGAGACAAATCCGGACTATCCCGGTTTACGCGACTATGTGGAGCAAATTCCGGAAGAGGAAATACGGAAGATCCAAGCCCTCTTTGTGGAATATAGGGAAAGTTACAGAAACGGTGGGTTGCAAGCAGTACTTCGGGAAGCGATCGGCATTGACTTGGACCTTATTAACGAGTTAACGGATAATCCAAGCTCGACTATATCAAACCGAAGCGGAGATTTAATCGCAATGATTCAAAGTATGCGCGAGAAATTTCCTAACGTATTGGCTGCGGTCGCTTACATAAGAAAACATGCTGACCCCGTATTATCAGCGTTGGTCGAAGGTGGATACATCGAAGAGGCGCAAAAGAAGGAGGTTACCTCCGAATTAACTGGGCTAGAGGAGGATTTACAAGCGCTGTATCAAGTTGTTGAGGATCTGATTGCGAGCCACGAAAAATTAATTGAAGATATACAGGAAAAGAATTATTTCCGCGGTTCTTGGAAGACAATGTTGTTACCTTCCGAGTACATCAATGCTGTCCGTAAATTGGTTAAAATATACAAACGGGCATCGGGGCGGATTGATACTTTTAGTGAGCTATTAAAAAAATTAGCGCCCATTGAAGCGAGCCACTCTGTTGAGGAAATGCTCAATGCGCTACAACGTGTGAAAGGGAAGGATGAGGGATTGTGGAAAGGCTATCGCGAGGGAGATATGTTGTACTATAAAGGTGGGAAAGGAGGCGAACCGATCGAAGTGAATATCTCCTCAGCTGTGCGCATGCGGATAAACCCCTTAAAACTGGACATACATAACTACAAGCTCACGTTATCTCTGGTTCTCGCTTCCTTTCGTCAATAGAAGTGTAGTCGCTTCAGACCTTCCGTCAAGGGTAAAGGCTACGCCCTCGCTTTCGCTCGCCCTTGACGTCACGTCTTACAGCGGCTGTTGGCTTGGAAGACGAAAGGGAAGGATCAGAGTCGAACGGCTTTCGTGCGCAACGAAGATGTTTGATGCGCATGGAAAAACTGCGCGGGGCTCATGTCCCCAATACTACCGTGTATGCGGCGGTTGTTATAAAAGTCCATAAAGCCTATGACGGTACGATATGCTTCCTCGTACGTCTCAAAGGAATACTTGTTGAAGCATTCGTCCTCAACGATCCGATGAAACGCCTCAATATGGGCATTTTTATTCGGTGTGTTCGGCGGAATACGTTCGTGCTCACAACCGTAGTGTTCACAAGCTTCTTCGAATACTTTAGATACGAACTGTGGACCATTGTCCGTCCGGATGATCGGCTTTTCTTGTGCCTCCTGAAGCCCGCGTGTCGAAAGCGCTCGTTGTAGCACCTGAACAGCGTCTTGACCTTCGCAAGCTAATCCAACATGATAGTCAATAATCGAACGGTCATAAACGTCAATGTAGGAAAGCAGGAAGAAAAAGCGGTTTTCTCCGGCAATGTACCCATACTTGATGTCTGTTTCCCACAGCTCATTCGATCGCTCAACGAGGCGGTTACGTGCAAGGCGCCTAGGGTGGCGGATTCGCTTCCGTCGCTGCGGCAGTAAGATGCCTAACCGTTTGCAGAGACGGTACACTTTTTTCTTATTAATGACTAAATCGTACGTCGAACGGAGCGCCACCGTTAATTTTCGGTACCCATACGCGTAGCCATCACCCGAGACGAGCTCCATAAGCCATTCTTTAATTTGTTCGTCGGACACTTTTTGCCCGCTGTTTGTGAAGGAGTAACCTGGTGCCGGTCTCCCCCCACTTACTTTCTTCTCCTTCACCCGATAGTGTTTCTGATAGTAATAGGTGGAACGCGGTACGTGGACAATCCGTAAAACGGTTTGGATCGGGTATCCCTTAGAAATCCACTTGTCCGCTACTTCAATCTTTTCAGCAAGTGAGGGTGCTGCTTTTTTACAAGATCACGCAAAATGGCAATTTCTAAATCCTTTTCGCCCAACAACCGTTTTAGCTGATCATTTTCCTGAGCAAGATCACTGAATTCGCGTGGTTGGGCGGATTCGATCGGGACGTCCCCGTAGTGCCCGTCCTTATATTCGCGAACCCATCGGTTAAGCAAGTTAGAACCGAGATCATAGCGGCGAGCAACTAGCGCTTGGTTACCAACCTCCATGGCTTCCTTTGCGACTTGGATTTTAAATTCCTTGGTGAACTGACGGCGTTTCATTTGATTCTGCCCCTTTCATCACTAGTATAACTTAAAGTGTTTAGTGATGTCCAAGTTACTATAGGGGCTTAATAGCATGTATCAGAAGGGAATGGCTATTTTTGACGAACAGGAGAGCATTTTGGAGCAGTTTGGCGGGACTCTCCAACAGGTGTTTGTTAATGACTATCAAGCGAGAGTAAAGAGAGTTCGAGATAAGATTAATCACATAGAAGCAAACCCTAAAAGCTTTTATAGCTTAGGAGGGATTAAAGAAAATCAAATGCGTACGTCGATATGGTCATCGAATTCCAGCTTATACGGTTCGACTGAGATCGTGAAAGTATCGGTTAACGATTCCTTCTCGTCGCTAAATATGTCTGATATCGGCAGTGTAGCGCCAACGATTCACAATCAGATTATCGCGGGGCGCCGTTTTGTACGTAAGATGCGTAAGAGCATTGAGGATTTATTTGAAGCGGACAAAAAATTATCCGCAATTTTTGAGATCGGTTAGGGGGAAAAGACTTTGAGTGATACTGATCAAATATCAATTGATCTCCTATTGATCGATGTCGATTTTGAAGAACTTTGGGCACGGAGCAAACCTCTCAACAAGCATATCGATCACCTCGTTAAGAGCAACGAAAAATGGAAACAGTCGATTGACGATGAAGCTGAAAGAAGTAAAGGCAAAATGTTTAAAGAGATTCGTACCAAGACGGACGAAAAAACAAAGGAAAACGTTCATGTTTTACAAAACATAAAAACACACTTAGACAGCTTTGCGAAATCATATGCGAATCAAGTGTTTGCCATTTCACAGCAAGAGGTCTCGATCACTTTTAAGGAGAAAAAATCATGACAACATAGTTATGTATTTTTTTGTATGAGCGCTTTGTTGAAGTGCAAAGTGAAAAACGATACGCTATTTGAATGGGAGTGACACCGAGCAATGAATAATCGGCAGCAGGTGATGAACAACCGACAACAAGATCCACTTTTTTTATTCATTCACGGGGCTAGCGGTTCACGCGCTAAGTGGCGTAAAGTGCTACCTTATATTGATAACCCTTACATCGCAATCGACTTACCCGGCCACGGCGCGCATTGCGGCCGCCCGCTGACAACGGTCGAGGCGCAAGCTGCTTATGTGCAGTCGTTGCTCGAAGGAGCCATAGAAGGGGCGGGGAAGCAGCCGTCCACAGAAGTGAAGGTGCCCCGCGGCGAAGGCATGGGGCAACGGATCGATGAGGAAGGTGTGGCGCCTTACGGCGGGCGATGCGAACGCCGTGCACCAGCTCGCGTGCCGTTGGCAGGACAACCACTCATTGTCGTCGGCCATTCGCTGGGCGGCCTCATCGGCATTGAACTCGCCAAGCGGTCACCGCTAGTTCAGGCGCTCGTCCTCGTTAACAGCCATTTCGAACTGCCGGTACACTCGAAGCTGTTGGCGCAGCTGGCGCAAGGGGAGTATCCGGAGGCGCTCTTTTACGCCTCTTACAGTAAACAGGTAGACGACGCGCTACTGGCAGAAGAGCGCGCGGCACTGAATGACTGCCCGCCGCTGACGGCACATATTGACTTTCGGGCGTGCGACGAGTATAAAAGCGGCGCCGAGGTCGTAGCCAAGCTGACAATTCCGCTCCTAGCCGTGTACGGTAGCGACGACCGTTTACTGCCGCCGCGAGCGAGGGAGGCATTGACCGCGCAAAACGAGAGTGTGCAAACGGAAATTGTAACGGCAGCCGGACATTATGTCCCTTTGGAACAGCCAGCGGCACTTGCGCGCATATTGAAGACATTCCGCCATACCGTACCATCGAGGTGAACGTGTGTCTCACCTCCCACTTTTTTTTACCTTTTTAACCTTCAAGTGTCAAGAAGAAAGGCAGCAAAGGCCAAGTGTAATAATTTTTTAAAGGGGAAATAAGCGGGAACTCACCTATTTGCACCTTGTCGTGTTAAAGATTGCTAGTTAATGGACATATTCCTTAACGGAAAAAAGGCGAAAACGTAGAAAATGCGATGATAACGGTTTATCCGCGAGTATTACTATGAATGAAATAGCCGCTAGTGAAAGAATCCCGCCTCAGCCATGTATAGCCGTTCTTAGCGTAGCAGAGGATATTTGCATGATTTCGGGAAAAATACTAACATTAATAAGTAAAGAAGGCAGGAGGGGTTATTTCTTTTGTTAAAATTTGACCGTGTTTCTAAAATATATTCACGTGGGGTCAAGGCAGTTGACGAATTGACTCTCGATGTTCCGAAAGGTGAGTTCGTCGTACTCATCGGGCCTAGTGGTTGCGGTAAAACGACGACGATGAAAATGGTGAACCGTTTAATCGAACCGTCGCATGGAACAATTTATCTCGAGGGAGAGAATATTCTCGACCAAGACCCGGTGAAACTGAGACGTTCGATCGGATATGTCATTCAACAGATCGGACTTTTTCCACATATGACGATTCAAGAAAACATCGCGCTCGTTCCTAAGTTGCTGAAGTGGCCGGAAAAAAAGCGGCGTGAACGGGCTGAAGAACTGTTGGAATTAGTACAGATGGATCCGCAAAAATTTGCCCATCGCTACCCTCACGAATTAAGCGGTGGTCAGCAGCAGCGCATTGGTGTCTTGCGTGCCCTGGCGGCTAACCCGCCGCTTATTTTAATGGACGAACCGTTCGGTGCACTTGACCCGATTGCGCGGGATCAGTTACAGGAAGAATTTAAAAAACTACAAAAAGCGTTAGACAAGACGATCGTGTTTGTGACCCACGACATGGACGAAGCGCTGAAACTAGCGGATCGCATCGTCATTATGCGTGCTGGGAAGTTAGTGCAAGTCGGATCGCCCGACGACATATTGCGTGAACCGGCGGACGCGTTCGTCGAAGAGTTTATCGGAAAGGATCGCCTCGTGCAAGTAAGGCCGAGCATTGAGACGGTCGAGCAAATGATGAACGAGAAACCGGTGACGATCTTGCCGGATAAGCCGCTCGAGCTGGCGATCCAACTTATGAAAACGCGGCGCGTCGACACGTTGCTCGTCGTCGACGAGGAGCAGCACTTACTTGGATACATCGACATTGAAACGGTCGACCGTTCGCGGCGGAAAGCGTTACTCGTCGGAGACGTCATGGTCGAAGACGTGTACACTGTTGAAAAAGGGACGTTGCTGCGCGATACGATCCGCAAAATTTTAAAAGGCGGGATGAAATACGTACCTGTTGTCGACAACGGCCGCCTCGTCGGTATTGTCACGCGGGCAAGTATCGTCGACATCGTGTACGATTCGCTCTGGAGCGAAAGCGAAGCAGATCCTGCTGGGAAAGCAAATTAGGTGATCGCGATGGAAAACATCATCAGCTTTTTGAATGAATCATCCGGTTTAGTGCTAGAAAAAATATGGGAACACCTGTACATTTCGTTTATTGCGGTGTTATTAGGGGCGTTACTTGCCATTCCACTCGCCATCGTGCTTACGCGCATGCCGAAAACGGCAAAAGTTGTGCTTGGGGTAGCTGGTGTATTACAGACCATCCCGAGTCTGGCGATGCTGGCTTTTTTTATCCCGGTGTTAGGATTGGGAACCGTTCCGGCTATTAGTGCCCTGTTTTTGTACTCGATTTTGCCTATTTTGCAAAACACATACACAGGCATCTCGGAAGTGAATAGCAACTTGGTGCAAGCCGGTCGCGGGATGGGGATGACGACGTGGGAACTCGTGCGCGACGTCGAAATCCCGCTGGCGATGCCGACGGTCATGGCCGGCGTAAGGGTGGCGACGGTGTACATTATCGGTTGGGCGACACTCGCTTCGTTCATCGGTGCTGGTGGATTAGGTGACTTGATCTTTACGGGTCTCGATTTATACCGTACCGAATTAGTCGTAGCTGGCGCCATTCCTGCGACAGCGATCGCTCTCATAGCCGATTTCCTACTTTCCCGATTGGAGAGACGGGCGACACCGATCGGATTGCGCAAGATGAAACAAACCGCTGCAAGTTAAAACGTTGCTGCGGGTAAAGCCATTCGTGCCAAGCCGACGCTTTTTTCGCTAAAGGGCTGAAGGGTGTTATTAGTGGAACATGAGGCACGCGTTGGACGCCACATGGGCTGCACGCGTTGGATGGCACATTGGATCGTACGGTTCGAAATTTAGATTGTACCGTAAAAGTATCATTCGTTTAACACGGATTAACTATGGATGATCGGTTGGCGATTTTTGTAGACTGGGGGTTATCTTGGATACAGTGAAGACAAAGCGATGGAAGATGTTAATCGTTTGTGTTGTGATCGCGAGTATCGCGACGGTCGCGAGCGGCTGTACGTTGCCTGGTCTCGGCACAGCTTCCGAGAACACGGTAAAAATAGGTGCGCAAAACATGACCGAACCGACGGTACTCGCGTACGTGCTTAAACTGATGATTGAGCATGATACAGACGTCAACGTGGAACTCGTCGAAAATATGGGGGCGACGACAGTCGTCCACAATGCGATGACGAGTGGACAAATTGACATTTCCGCGGTGCGTTACGTCGGCACTGACCTGACGGGGGCATTGCAAGAAGAGCCGGATACGAATCCAGAGCGCGCGTTGAAAAAAGTGCAAAAAGGGTTTGACGAAAGTTTTGACCAAACGTGGTTTGCTCCGTACGGGTTGGAAAACACGTACGCGTTTACCGTGACGCGTCAGTTGGCGGAGAAAGAAAACTTAAAAACGGTGTCCGATCTGGAGAAGATTGCTTCAAACGTTCGCTTCGGCGTCGACGGTACGTGGATGCAGCGCAAAGGCGACGGTTACAAAGCGTTTGTGAAGACGTACGGTTTCGATTTTGGTAAGAAATATCCGATGCAAATCGGGTTAGTGTACGACGCCGTTAACAACGGAGAGATGGACGTCGTACTCGCCTACTCGACGGATGGCCGGGTGAAGGCGTACGATTTAGTACCGCTGGAAGATGATAAGCGTTTCTTCCCACCGTATCAAGGTTCGGCAGTCGTGCGCAATGACGTGCTTAGGAAATATCCGGAAATCGGTGAGGCAATCAAGAAACTAGAGGGGAAAATCGATACGGAGACTGCGACGCAATTCAACTATGAAGCAGACGTGAAATTGCTCGAGCCGGCATTGGTTGCCAAAAATTTCCTCGAAAGACACAATTACTTCGATTGAGGAGCGAGCAGTATGAGAAGTAGGATAATGGCCCCTTTCAGCAGTCAGTTTAGCAGGGGAGGCGTTATTAAGCAGAGCTCTCGGTCATGAGCTCGTTTTTTAGAATGGTTGGAGGTTAGAATGGTTGGAGGTGAGTGAAACTGGATATTTTATCAGATGTGCTCGTTTACTTTACGCAAAACACCGAGTATTTATTGCAAGCGTCGCTGCGGCACTTTCTGCTCGCCTTTTACGGCGTGTTGTTTGCGGCAATCGTCGGTATTCCGATCGGCATTTTTATTGCGCGCCATCACCGCTTGAGCGGTTTCGTCATCGGCTTGGCCAATGTGATTCAGACGGTACCGGCGCTGGCGATGTTAGTGTTGCTTATGCTCGTGATGGGGTTAGGACCGAACACGGTCGTCATGGCGCTCTTTTTGTACTCGTTGTTACCGATTATTAAAAATACGTACACTGGCATTCGCGGCGTCGATGCGTCGTTGCGCGAAGCGGGGCGCGGCATGGGAATGACGAGGTGGCAAATGGTGAAAATGGTCGAACTGCCGCTCGCGCTGTCCGTCATTATGGCCGGGCTGCGGATCGCGATGGTTCTTTCGATCGGTATTGCGACAATCGGAGTCTTCGTCGGCGGTGGCGGACTCGGGTCGATCATCGTGCGCGGCATTAACGCCACGAACGGAGAAGCGATTGTGTTAGGCGGCGCAATTCCTTCGGCACTGATGGTGATCGTCGTCGACCTCGTCATGGGATGGCTCGAACGTCTTCTGTTACCGGTAAAGACGAATAAGAAAGGTTTGGCACCAGCTGCCGCGGCTGAGTAACAGTGTGGCGGCTTGTGTGCTAATGGAGAAACCTGGCATCTATGGAGTTACAGGGAGTTACAGTATATATCTAGTACCTCTGATCCTTTGCTGACTGCGACCGCCTCTCGTGGTCGTGGCAAGGGCAGGGGTACTTGCTTTTTGAAGCGTCTTCCAGCAACTTTCGGAGCTACAAGGTGGCCGGCGTAAGAAACGCTTCGTACGCTATTCCCGTAAGCGTTTATTTTTGATAAAGTAAAGAAAATAGTGGAGGGAGCTAAGCTATTGGTCAAAGTCGTATTGTTTGATGTAGACGGTGTGTTTTTAAGTGAAGAACGTTGTTTTGACGCGTCGGCGTTGACGGTGTGGGAGTTGCTGTACAGTGAGGATTATGTCGGTCTTGCAGGGGAACGCTTTTCCCTAACGCCGGCGGAGCGAGACATTCGCCGTCTGCGCCGGGAAGTGTTTCACGATAATCAAGTGCTTAACTTTGTTAAGGCGCGCGGTATAAATTCGAACTGGGATATGGTCTTTTTAAGTGCGTCTTACCAGTTGCTGCGTCTGTTAGCGACACTGAAACCACACCATCCAGGACTCGTTGCGGATGCGCTTAGTGCCTCGCTCGAGCAAGACGCGTTGCAGGCGATTGGCCGTGCGGTAAAAGCAGATGCGGTCGCTTTTACACCCGATTATGGCGCATTCGTCACCGATTTCGCCAGCTGTGACGCGGACAAGCAAGATATCATCCTTTATCTGAACGAATTGGCTCGCGAGTGGCTTGGGATTGAGACGGACTGTTTTTCCAAAAGCAGTGGACTGTGGCGGCTCGGGCAACGCGCTTATCAAGAGTGGTATTTAGGAGATGCGTATTACGCGCGCGCCGAAGGGGAGCCACCGCGCACGAAGGGCAAACGCGGGTTTTTAGACAACGAGGTACCGCTTGCCGAGCCAGCACGACTCCGCAAGCTGCTCTCGCAGTTGCGCGCGCAAGGGCTAACGCTCGGCATCGGTACGGGGCGACCGCGGTTGGAGGCGGAAGTTCCGTTACAGGCACTCGGGTTATGGGAGTTGTTTGACGCGAATCGTATCGTTACCGCTTCCGATGTCGTAGCAGCCGAGGCTGCGTTCCGCGAACAGGCGCCGCTCGGCAAGCCGGAGCCATATACGTATGTGAAAGGGATCATGGGACGTTCCTGTTCAGACGACGAGGTGCTCAAGGTTATGTTACCGTACGAAGATCGCGACGACGTGCTCGTCGTCGGCGATTCGGTCGCCGACTTCATGGCGGCGCGCAGCATCGGCTGCCGCTTTGCGGCTACATTAACCGGGTTATCAGGGCAGGAAGCGCGAGCGACATTCACCGAGCTCGCTGCCGATTACATTTGTGACGACGTGTTGGGACTAGAGGATATATTACTTAAATAAAGAACTGGAGAGTATATTTTAGCGTCATAAGTTCTTGGGAGATAAACGGTTCAAAATGAACTTAAGTACGTATGGCGAGTGCATTAGGCTGACCGATCGCATAATGTTTTACTATTTGACGGTACTGTCATAGGATAACGAAAGCGGGGCTAACCGGAAGGTTCACTGAAAAAGTGACCTTTCTCGGTTAGCCCCGCTTTGTCGTTAGCTAACGGATCGTACATCCCGTCGTTATTTCGCGGCGTCGTATCGTTTGCTGACTTCGTCCCAGTTAACGACGTTCCAGAACGCCTTAATGTATTCCGGACGCTTGTTTTGGTACTTCAAGTAGTAGGCGTGTTCCCACACGTCGAGCCCCAAGATCGGCGTGAGACCGTCCATAATCGGCGTGTCTTGGTTCGGCGTGCTCGTGATGGCCAATTTGCCGTTGTCGACGATCAACCAAGCCCAGCCGCTTCCGAACCGTCCAGCGGCTGCTGCGGCGAACTTCTCTTTGAACGCGTCAAAGCTACCGAACGTGTCGTTAATGGCGTCCGCGAGGGTGCCAGTCGGTGCACCGCCGCCGTTTGGGCTGAGGATTTGCCAGAAGAAGGTGTGGTTCGAATGACCTCCGCCGTTGTTGCGGACAGCTGTACGAATATTTTCCGGAACGCTGTCGAGTGAAACGAGCAAGTCGTCTAAGCTTTTCGCTTCGAGGTCAGCATGACCTTCCAATGCGTTGTTTAAGTTGTTCACGTAAGTGCCGTGGTGCCGATCGTGGTGGATGCGCATCGTTTGTTCGTCGATGTGTGGCTCTAAGGCGTTATAGTCGTAAGGAAGTGCCGGTAATTCGTGTTTAGCCATGAGAAAAAATCCTCCTTATGTAAGTTGTGGATGTCGCATGGACTAGATGTCGCTCTTAGTCCCGAACGCGATCTCTACTACTTATTATGAACAAAAGCGGGGAATAAATCAACATAAATGTTTATAAAGTTGACAGTTAGTCAAAATGGGGCCACCGAACTGTGATATTTTTCAGTGCGATGAAATCCCTTCCATTTTACCCAATAGAGTCATATTGAAAGTGAATTCTCGTGTCCCTATACTAAATTCATACTAACTTTAAGGAGGATTTCATGTCTTTTTATAAATACTTTCGTTTAGGATTAGCCTTTTTTATGATTGCTATTCTAATGATGCCATTGACAACTTCACAGGCGGAAGCGCAGGCGCCGCGAACAGTTAAAACGGGAAGTCAGAACGGCGACGTCTGGGATTTGCAGCACCGGTTGATCTTACTCGGTTACGATATGAAGTTGGACGGGAACTTCGGAAAAGCGACGCGCGAAGCTGTCGTGCAATTTCAAAAGGATCGTGGTTTACAGAAGGATGGGGTCGCTGGACACCATACGTGGAAGGCATTAAAAAAGACGAGTATTTCTGACCACGAGCTGGAGTGGATGGCGCGGGCAGTGCACGGTGAAGCGCGTGGCGAAACATATAAAGGTAAAGTCGCAGTCGCCGCTGTCATTATGAACCGTCTCGCTTCGAAAGACTTTCCGGACACGATCAAAGGCGTCATCTTTGAAAAGGACGCGTTTACCGCGGTGAACGACGGTCAAATTAATTTGCAGCCAGACGACGAAGCGCGCCGCGCGGTACGCGATGCAGTGCGGGGAGAAGACCCGACGCATGATTCGCTCTATTACTTCAACCCAGACACGGCCACTTCCGCCTGGATTTGGAGTCGTGCGCAAACAGTGAAAATTGGACGCCATATTTTTGCTCGTTAGTGCTCGCCTCGCTAGTCGGAAACGTCCCTCTTAAAGGGGGGCGTTTTTTTTGTACATAAAGGCAAACAATAAACATACAAGTGGTCTTCTCCGAGTGACACAGCAGTGGTCAATTCTACTATGGACAATTAGGAGGTGGCGATGTGGCACAGCGAAACAAACAGTTGAATCCGGCATCGCGCGAAGGACTCGAACGGCTACAAGCACACGTCATTAGTCGGAATTACGGGCGTACGATTCCGGCCGATGAAGTGAAATACGTCGTCGCGCGGAAATTGGGCGTTCCTTTGTCTCGGAGGTATAACGGTCAACTGCAGGCGAGCAGTGCGGGAAAGGTCGGGGGTTACATCGGTGGACGAATGGTCAAGGAAATGGTGCGCATGGCGCAACAACGGTTGGCTGAGCGAGAGCAGTGAGTTTCATTTAACAAATTTACACTTTCCGTAAGCTAATCGTGCGGTTCCTGTCGAATGTTTTGCTGTCGCTTAGTGTCAAACGTTGTCTGTTGAACACTTTTTTGCGCGGTTAGAAGGAATTGCGAATGGACAGCGCGAACTATGGACATTAACGATAAGTGAAGCGGGGGATGGAGATGGGACAACTTACAGATGTACCCGGTGTGCGGGTCGGTCATGCGCAACAAGAAGGGGCGCTAACAGGGTGCACGGTCATTTTGGCTGACAAGCCGATGGTCTGCGGTGTCGACGTGAGAGGCGCAGCACCGGGGACGCGGGAGACGGACTTACTCGCACCGATTAATTTAGTCGAACGCGTCCATGCGGTGCTGTTGAGCGGTGGGAGTGCATTCGGCTTACAGGCGGCCACTGGGGTGATGGCTTACCTGGAAGAGCGTGGGATCGGACTCGATACGGGCGACGCGCGGGTGCCAATCGTCCCTGCAGCCGTTTTATATGACTTGTCGGTGGGAGATGCCGCGGTGAGGCCAGACGATACGATGGGTTACCGCGCCTGTGAAGTTGCTTCAACCGAAGTAGCTGTCGGCAATGTCGGTGCGGGTTGCGGCGCGACGGTCGGAAAGGCGCTCGGGATGGCGCACGCGATGAAAGGAGGCATCGGGACCGCGTCGGTCCGCTTGTCCGACGGACTCGTCGTCGGCGCGCTCGTCGCCGTCAACGCCTACGGTCACATCGTCGACCCTGCCAGTGGCGACATTGTCGCTGGGCCACGCAAGGGGGACGGCACGCTCGTCGATACGGTGGCGTGGCTACAAGACAACAGTGACCAGAAACTAACTTTTCCCGGAGCCAATACGACGATCGGCGTCATCGCCACGAATGCGAAAATGTCCAAAGCGCGCACGACGAAAGTTGCACAAATGGCGCAGGACGGTTTAGCGCGCACGGTCGTACCCGCGCACACGATGATGGACGGGGATACACTGTTCGCGCTCGCTGGGGGGCAAGTACAAGCGACGGTCGACTTAGTCGGCGCCCTCGCCGCGAACGTCGTTGCCGAAGCGATTTTACAAGCGGTGACGGCCGCGAAAAGTATCCCTGGAATTCCGTCTGTAAGCGACGTGTAAAATAAGTGTTTGGTATCGGCTCGTCAGACGAAAAGTCCTGACGTTACGAGCGCCTGATCGCGATCGCTGTTGACATTTTTATTTCGTATGGCATAATAGAAAACAATTGACAATTGGATACTTTGTGTGAAACACCAGCTTGTTATCTAGAGTGGTGGAGGGACTGGCCCGATGAAACCCGGCAACCGTCTCACCTGTGTCCTGTGGACACCGTGAGAAAGGTGCTAATTCCTGCAGAGCGCTTTTTTAGTGCTTTGAAAGATGAGAAGTGGGTGCACCATTAGGAAACACGTGTAACCCCTTTTCATTGTGAAGGGGTTTTTTCTTTTTAAAAAAGTGTTTGAGATGGTTGTGCGTACGGAAGGAATCGCGCATATCACGAGGATTGTGAACAGAGAACGTACACGAGAAAGGGAGAATGGAATGAAACAACTTCGCGTCATGTTACTCGGTTGTGGTACTGTCGGTAGCGGTGTGTATAAAACGATTAAGCAAAACGGTGAACTTTTAAAAGAAAGGCTAGGACTGGATGTCTCTGTCCAGTCAGTTCTCGTCCTAAATGCAGACAAAAAGCGGCCATTGCCGGGAATAGAACCGCTGCTAACGACCCAGTTTCGCGAAGACTTGCTAGACGAGACAGATGTCGTCGTCGAAGTGATGGGCGGGGTTGAACCAGCAATCACGTATATAACGGCGGCGATGCGCAAAGGGTGCCACGTCGTGACCGCGAACAAGGAACTACTGGCGAAACACGGCCTCGCCTTGGAGAAAGAGGCGCGGGAGCACGGGGTAGAGCTGCTGTACGAGGGGAGTGTCGGAGGCGGGATCCCCCTGATCGGCGTGTTGCAGCACTTTTTAAAAGTTAATCGCGTCACGCGTCTCTCCGGCATATTGAATGGGACGACGAATTACATTTTAACGCAAATGGCGCGTGACGGCCGATCGTTTGCGGACGTACTCGCCGAAGCGCAAGCGTGCGGTTACGCGGAAGCGGATCCGACGTCCGACGTCGAAGGGTATGACGCGATGTACAAACTGGCGATTCTCGCCCGCCTCGCCTTCGGGATCGACGCGCCGCTTCGGGACATTACGCGCGAAGGCATTACGGCGATCACTTTAGAAGAAATTCGCTTGGCGCAAAAACTGGGGTATACAGTAAAGCTGTTAGCGAACGCGGAACTACGGCGGGGAGAGGCGCCGACCTTAGGTGTGCAGCTGACGTTAGTCGCCGACGGACACCCGCTCGCAGCAGTTAACGACGTTTACAACGCGCTGCACGTCGAAGGAGATATCGTGCAAGACGTAACGCTAATTGGGCAAGGTGCCGGAGAACTGCCGACAGCGAGTGCCGTCGTCGAAGATATTGCTAACGTTGGGCGCATGGCGACACGGGCGCGTACGCCTGTATTTACGCTGCCGAAGCCGATGGCCGAAGGGGAGCGGGAGCGGCCTTTGACATATGTCGGCTTGAAAGGAGCCGGAGTGATCGACGGAAAAAAAGTAACGGCGGTACGGTCGGCGCTCACACAGGTGGCACTCGGGGTGCAGAACGTACAAGTTGTGCAAGGCGAAGGTTTCGCTTGGGTCGGCTTCGTCTGTACAGAGTGGGATGAACAACGCCTCGCCCAGTTGTTGTCAGCGAAAAAACTGCCGCTACAAGTGCTTGCACACACGGTGCGCCCGTGTTTAGGGGAGGCAGTACAAGCGGAAGCACACGTACTCGCCACGGCTGTCAATTAGGGCGTGACTCGAGGCACTATGTTTACGTAGCGAGTGCGGCCGGAGAGTTTAACGTACTCTGTCTTTAAAAATGACTGTCTGTCACCTCACGACGCTAGCTGTAGCAGCGGTTCTGCTGCGCGACGGGGATCAAGAAGTCGCCTGCTGTGCGCGATCGTTCACTTCAATGGATTGCAGCATGGCGGGCGGCGTATTTTTATATCTCCGTAATACCTTTTCCTACGATGTCATAGCACGTTACATACAAATTGTTTCATATCGGCACGGTGCAAGACGGTGACGATTTTTCGATTAGATGTCTAGCGCCAGACGAACCATGTCGACACATTGGATACCGTTTTCGAATATGTCTTCCTCGTAATGCTTTAGAAAAAAGTCGCGGTCGACACTTTGCAGTCGGAAGCCGCATTTTTGGTATAGCGCTAACTGCGCGATGCTCGAATTTCCTGTGCCGATCTCGACAGTAGTTGCTCCTAGCGTCTTTGCTTTGACGATGGCGTCACTGACTAATTGTTTGCCGATGCCACATCCTTGAAACGGCGGTGCAACGGCGATGTTGACAATTTCTACCGTTAGCGGACGCGTCTTGAGGAGCACGTAAACGCCGACAGTGTGCACGCCGTATTGTGCGACATAACAGTTGCCGCGGGAGAGGTAGTCATCGACGATATGTCGGTTTGGATCCGCTAACAATAACAGGTCGTAAGGGGCGTGATCGGACTCTACAGCGACCTCTTGTATGTGAAGCGACGTTTGATCTACCTCACTTACCCCACTTGCTTTATTAGCCGTAGGCGGCATATTAACTTTATTTTCATAACTTGCTGCACGCAACTGACCTTCTTTTTTTTCTTTGCCCATCGTAGGGGACTCCCTTCCACATTTCGCGATCACTGTCAGCGGCTATTTCCTATAGCCTGTGATCGCGGTTAAGCTTCTATCCGATTAGTTTCCTTTTATTTTCCTTAGAAAAGAAAATAAGAACTCAGTGCCGCGCTCGGCTACGGAGTCCTTATTGATTGCTATTGTAACAGGAATGACGGAAAATGGGTACAGCAAACATTTGACGAAAATGTGACATTTTCATGTGTAAGGTACTTTAATGTTTTTATGCATTAAATAATGCAAAAATAAATCATATCGTTTCTTACGACCTCTTTACTCCGGTTGAACGCGTTTACATGATAAGCGGGGCGCATCTTCGCGGTCGTTCGCGTCATTAATCCGACAGGGTGGCACTGTTTTTGCATGAGTTAATGTAACTGCATTGTACAGATAAGTGTTAGATTAATCCGACCATTATTGAAAAAGATTCAAGAAAGAGGGGCTGGTAGTGATAACGATCGGACAGGCAACAAAGCGGACGTTCCTTTGGATTGTCATTGGACTGCTTGTGGTTTTTTCCATCGCTTGTATGGAACAGGGGAAGCAAGCGGATCAAGGGAGTCAAACAGAAGGTAAAAGTGATGCCACAGCGAGAAAAGCTAACGAGTTTACGTTCGGCGCTGCGACGCAAGGGGGCTTCTGGTACTTGTTTGCTGGAGCGCTCGGGGATGAGATTAAAAAAGAAATCGCCAGTTCTTCTGTCGCTGTCGTCGAAGGCGGTTCGATTTCGAATGTGTTAGGGATCGAAGCGGGTAAGTTCCAAATAGGCTTTTCTAACGGCGAGGCCGTACCGGAAGCGCTGCAAGGTAGCGGCGAATTTAAAGAGAAGGCAGAAAAAATTCGCTGGATCGCGACATTGTACCCGAACGTGTTTCAAGTCGTCGTGCGCGCCGATTCGGACATTCAGTCGATTGAAGACTTAAAGGGGAAGCGAGTCAGTCCGGGGATTAAAGGCTACAGTGGCGAACTTGCCTTTAAAAAGGTGCTGGAACAGTACGGCATGTCTTATGACGACTTGGCTAAAATTGAGTATATCGGCACGGCTGACGCGGGCGATTTATTGCGCGACGGGCACATCGATGCGATTGTGCAGATCGTCGCAGTGCCGTTGTCGACATTTCAGGAACTCGATACGACGATCGGCATTCGCGTGCTCCCACTGCCGGACGACATTGTTGCGAAGATGAACAAAGCGAACGAAGGGTACCAGCCGTACACGATCAAAGGAGGGACATATGCCGGTGTGCCCGACGACATTCCCACATTTACTGCTTATACGACGCTGCTGGCGAGTAAAGATTTGGACGAGGATACCGTCTACACGTTGACGAAATTAATCGTCGAACGCGCCGATAAGTGGAAGGCGCTGAATACGGTAATGGCGCCATTCGACGGGAAGTACTCGGTCGACAACATGATCGGACCGATTCATCCCGGGGCGGAAAAGTATTACAAAGAAAAAGGTTTTATGAAGAAATGAGAGCGTTCGCTTGCGATGGAGCGACGGTAACGGAAGAAATCGAGGTGAAGGAGATGTTTACTAATCGGCAAACGAATACTGTTTCTGTGGTAGCGGATGAAGAGGTCATTGAACGGAAAACGCGCACCTTACGCGGACTACCTGCGGTTTTGACATCGCTCGTCACAATCGCCATGTCACTTTTTCACCTTTACACGGCGATGTACGGCGTGTTTGAATCGATTCTGCAGCGCGCCACGCACTTAGGGTTTGCTTTAGTGTTGACGTTTCTCGTGTTTAAGCCGGGAAAGAAAGGGAGACGGGGGCAGGTAGCGTGGTACGATTACGGCCTCACTCTGCTTGCCGCGCTCTCGTTTGGCTACTTGATTTACTACTCCGGTGACATTGCCGAGCGCATGCCGTACATCGACGAGCTGACGACACTCGATCTCATCGTCGGCACGGTCGCGGTCGCGCTGTTAATAGAAGCGACGCGGCGCACGGTTGGGTGGGCGTTGACGCTCATTGTCCTCGCCTTCCTCGCCTATACGTTATGGGGGGAAAACTTGCCCGGTCTTCTCGCGCACCGTCAGTTTTCGTATGATTGGGTATTGGAACAGCTATATTTTACGGCTAATGGCGTGTTTGGAATTCCACTCGGCGTGTCTGCGACGTTTATTTTCATGTTCATCTTGTTTGGCAAGTTCCTTGAACTGACTGGAGCGGGGCAATTTTTTATCGATCTCGCAGTAGCGGCGATGGGCAAGTACCGCGGCGGACCAGCGAAAACAGCGATTGTCGCCAGTTCTATTCTCGGTACGATTTCCGGCAGCGCGGTGGCGAATACGGTCACGACAGGGACATTTACGATTCCGTTAATGAAAAAAACAGGTTACAAAGCGGAATTTGCTGGCGCGGTGGAAGCTGTCGCCTCTACCGGGGGACAAATTATGCCACCGATTATGGGCGCGTCTGCGTTCATTATCGCTTCGTACCTCGGTATACCTTATTTTCAA
Organism: Numidum massiliense; assembly: GCF_001375555.1. Lineage (NCBI taxonomy): Bacteria > Bacillati > Bacillota > Bacilli > Caryophanales > Bacillaceae > Numidum > Numidum massiliense. The sequence goes on from NZ_CTDZ01000009.1 coordinate 359,059, forward strand.
GTCGCTCTTGCAGCTTTGCTTCCGGCTGTCCTCTACTATCTTTGTTTGTTTTTTCAGGTGGATTTTCGTGCCCTACGTTTAGGACTAAAAGGTGTGCCGACACAGGCGTTGCCCGATGTAAAAAAAATATTGCAGAAAGGTTTTCTCTTTTTTGTGCCGCTCGTGCTCATCGTCTATTTGCTTGGCACGGGTGCTTCACCAATGAAGGCAGGACTGTACGCGATTGTCGCTGTCATCGTCGTGGCAGCAATGAAAGCGCGTACGCGACTCGGGTGGCGGGCAATCGTCAAGGCACTGGACTTAGGGGCGCGAAGTGTGATCGAAACGGCGGTTGCTTGTGCTGCTGCAGGGATGGTCATCGGGCTTATTTCGCTTACTGGGCTAGGGCTTAATTTTAGCAGCGTCATTATCCAGTTAGCTGGGGGTAGCTTGTTCCTCACGCTTATTTTTACGATGGTCAGTTCGATTATTCTCGGGATGGGGTTGCCGACAGTAGCCGCCTATATTGTGCAAGTGGCGCTCACGGTCCCAGCTTTAATCGAACTCGGCGTAGCTCCGCTAGCTGCGCACATGTTCGTCTTCTATTTTGCGATCGTTTCCGCGATCACGCCCCCAGTGGCACTCGCAGCGTTTGCCGGCGCGGGACTCGCCGGCTCGGATCCGATGCGTACGGGGCTGGTCGCGCTTCGCCTTGGGATTGCTGCGTTCATTGTGCCCTTTATTTTCATTTACGGACCGTCTTTGCTACTCGATGGGACACCGCTAGACATTGTGTTAACGTGCGTGACGGCAATTATTGGCATATACGGCGTATCCGCTGGCGTAGAAGGGTGGTTGTTGCAGCACATGGCCTGGTGGGAGCGCATCGTCATCGTTGTGAGTTCGGTCGTTTTGATCGTTCCGGGTGTGCTGACGGACGGGATCGGCTTAGCTGGTGTCGCGGCGATCTTTATATTACAGCGGTGGCGAGTGAGAAAGCAGGGAGCGCTCGCCGCGCAAACGGAAACGAACATTTAATGAGTTAGGGAAACTTGTCTCCCCCTCTTTTTCACAACTAAAAATTGTGGTAAGTTGCTTATAGATGAGGGGGAGACACCATGAACATTCATAAAGCGTTATCTATTGCCGGCTCGAACAGTCGCGGCGGTGCCGGCGTGCAAGCAGATTTAAAAACGTTTCAAGAGCGCGACGTGTTCGGAATGGGGGTAATTTTACTGCATTTGTCACGCGTAATGTGCGCGGGGAGCAACAAATATACGCACAATCGCGGGCGTGCATCGAGGATCAAATCGATAACGTCCTTGCGAGCATTAATGTCGACGCACTAAAAACGGGGATGTTGTTTTCCCCAGAGATCATTCAGCTTACAGTGGAAAAAATTCAATCGTACGCGTTAAAAAATGTCGTCGTCGATCCAGTCATGGTGACAAAAGTCGGCGCCGATCTGTTGGAGCAAGAGGCACTAACGTTGCTAAAGGAACAGTTGATCCCGCTGGCTGCCGTCGTGACGCCAAACATTCCGGAAGCGGAGAAGCTTTGCGGGCGCACAGCGATTACGTCGGTAGACGATATGAAACAAGCAGCTGCTCATATTTTTGCCCTCGGCCCGCAGTATGTGCTCGTGAAAGGCGGCCGCTTATCGGGTAAGCGAGCGACCGACATTTTGTACGACGGCACGACATTTACTTCGTTCGACGCACCGCGCATCGACACGACCCATACGAACGGCGCCGGTTGCACGTTTTCTGCCGCGATTGCGGCGGAGCTAGCGCACGGCAAGCCGATGCGTGAAGCAGTGCAAACAGCGAAGGCGTTCATCACCGAGGCGATTCGTTACGGTGGGGCAATCGGCAGTGACAAACGCGGACCGACGTACCACGCCGCTTATCGCAAATTCGGAAGAAAGTGACGTTTAACGTGGCGGCCGATTGCTGTTGTGCTGCTACGTGGGCGATACGGATGAATGTGTTTGCGCTATACGGAGTGACCATGTCGGCTGACGGCATGGGTGTGTTGGCTGTATGCAATGAATATGTCGCATGTATGGCGTCATATGTTTGAAAGAGAAAGAAGGTGTGTTCGTATGACGACAACACTCCCGCGGGCAGAGGTGACGGTGCGCCCACTAACGACAATCGACGATTTACGGGAGATGCAACGGTTAGACAGTGAGGTGTGGGCACAGGACGCGATCCCACTACACCAAACACTCACCGTCGCCAGGAACGGGGGGATTGTCCTCGGCGCGTTCGATGGCGAGGAGCTTATCGGTCTTTGTTACGGGTTCCCGGGATTTAATGGAGACAACATTTATTTGTGCTCGCACATGTTAGCTGTCGACTCCCGCTACCGCGGGTCAGGGATCGGGGAGAAGTTAAAGCAATATCAGCGAAAGGTTGCCAGCGAAGCGGGGTATCGGCTCATTACGTGGACGTATGACCCACTTGAAAGTGTGAACGCGTTTCTCAATTTGAGTAAGCTTGGGGCGATTTGTGACACGTACATTGAAAACTGTTACGGTGACATGGCCGATCCACTCAACCGCGGCCTCGCTTCCGACCGCTTTCAAGTAGCGTGGTGGATTGAAAGTCGTCACGTGGCAGAGAGACCGAACAGGAACATTAGTTTTGATCGCGATTCTATTTTGGTCGACTGGCAAATGGGAGAAGAGGGGTTCCCCGTTTTAGCGGATGGGGCCGGGCGCCTTATAGCGGAAAAAATAGGCGCAGGGCTTAAGCGCGGGCGAACGGGAGAATTTCCAAGAGAACTTCCTAGCGAACTTCCAAGCGAGCTAGCGAACGAGAACCTGCGCCAACCGGAGCGGCGAAGGGACAACCGACTTGGACATTGGTTGCTGCCTGTACCTGCGCAGTTTCAACGAATGAAAAAGGAGGCAATCAGTCTCGCCCACGACTGGCGTCAGAAGACGCGCGGCGTGTTTCAAACGCTGTTTGCTAACGGTTATGCCGCGACGGCGGTAATCGGCGCCGCGGACGAACCGGTTCGCTACTACGTGTTGCAACAAAAAGAAGCGCTCGACTTACTCCGCTAACAACGATAATCCGCCGTCGACGATAATCGTTTGCCCGCGGATCATTTCCGCTGCCGGCGAGCAGAGGAAAAATACTGTTTCAGCTAAATCGGTAGGTTCGACGATGCGGCCTGCCGGATTTCGCTTTTTGGCTGCACCCAACAGTTCTTCGCGGTTTGGAAAGTGTTTGAGCGCGTCGGTGTCGACCGCGCCGCCCGACACGGCGTTGACGGCGATCCCCTTTGGCGCGAGCTCTACCGCTAAGTAACGGGTGATCGCCTCGACAGCCGCCTTAGACACGCCGACCGTCACGTAGTTCGGCAAGGCGCGGATCGCACCTAAACTAGAAAGGGCGACGATGGCCCCGCCGCCACTCTTTTCCATCAGGCGGGCGGCGTGTTGGGAGGCAAACACGTACGCTTTGGCGTTAATGTTTTGCGTCCAGTCCCAGTGGTTTTCTGCTACTTCCATTAGTGGGCGCAACACACCGGAAGCGGCGTTACTAATAAAGACGTCTAGGCGGCCGAACGTTTCTTCGACCTCGGTAAACAGTTTTTCTATTTGCGCGACTTCACCGATGTTTGCTTTGGCAAGGTGTACGTCAATGCCGTATGTTTTTTCGAGCTCCTCTTTCGTTTGTTCTGCATCTTTTTTCTTGCGCATGAAGTTCAAAGCGAGGTCGTATCCTGCTGCGGCGAATTTTTTCGCAATCGCTTTCCCGATCCCGCGCGTTCCGCCAGTAATTAAGGCTACTTTTCGTGTCAAAACGGAAGCCTCCCATAAAAAAGTGAGTGTAGATGTCGACGGTTGGTCGTCGGATTGTGGAACATCCTATATATAGTAAACGAGGAAGGTGGCGCGGTCAAACGACGTGGCGCGTGAACCGTGAACGAAGTAATCAAGACGAGGTCGTGCCATGATCTCTGAACGTCCAAACGTGGCGGCAGCGTGAGCCGAATGTCAAACGTCTCTTCCGGCACGAGGCTTCCGTCGTTTAGCGCAGCCGGGGAAATCGCAGTCGATCAATAGAAATTGTACATAAAGATGTGACTGAGGTTTAGAAAACGCGCGCGTTTTTGCGGAAAAGACTGTACAATGTACCTTATGAATGGTATAACTGTATTGAATGCGCTAACAATTTATTCGCATGAGGAGGAAGGATGGAGCGGTTAACTGAGCGAGTTCCGTAAGTAACCTGGAGCGAGTGACGGGATTGGTGCGCGAAGGGCTCGACGCTTTGTCGCTAACGGTGTGAACTCGCGTTCGCTAAACATGAGTGATTGTTCATTCATAAAAAGAAACGCTATCGACGTGTGAAGTGCCCTTGTGATTTATGCCGTTGTCATTTAGGACTGTCTCATTAACAGGAGGCAGCAGGTGCTCTAGAGAGAGTTGTTCATTACAGAGGAGGGGACGATTTGGAAAAAAACGTTTTGTATGAAGTGACTGCTGGCGTTGCTTATCTCACATTGAATCGCCCGCACGTACTCAACGCGTTTAACGAACAGATGCACAACGACTTGTACGAAGCGTTCGAACGGGCGGGAAGTGACCGGCAAGTGCGCGCGATCGTGCTGCGCGGCAATGGGAAAGGATTCAGTGCGGGCGCCGACTTAAGTATGATTGACAAAGACCAATTGGCGACTTTTGATCATGGGGAGCACTTGCGCCACACGTACAACCGTGTGTTACTGCGTATGGCTGAAATCGAACAACCGATTATTGCGGCAATGCACGGTGCAACGGTCGGTGCAGGGCTCAGTTTAGCACTCGCGTGTGATTTTCGCCTAGCAGCGGAATCGTCCGTTTTTAGCTTAGCTTTTGTAAATATTGGGCTCGTACCGGACGCAGGCAGTTCGTATTTTTTACCGCGCATCGTCGGTCTATCTAAAGCGTTAGAGTTAGCCGTTACCGGTCGCAAAATCGGGTCGGACGAGGCAGAGCAGATCGGGTTAGTAAACCGCGTCGTCGCTGACGAGGCGCTTGCCGGTGAGGTGGAAGCTTTTGCTAAGAAACTGGCACACATGCCGACGCAAGCGATCGGTTTAATGAAGCGCACGATGTACGCAAGTTTTGAAAATGATTTGCATACGGTGCTGGAAAACGAAGTGCGCACGCAGTCGTTGGCGGGAAAGACTGCCGATCACTTGGAAGGCGTGCAAGCATTTTATGAAAAACGCCGTCCACAGTTTACAGGGCAATAAAACGGTAACGGACAACAAAGCGTATGAGGCCGTTAAATGGTACCGGATAGCGAAAAAGTATCGGGCCATGAAATAGCAAAAAGTATCGGGCCATGAAACAGCGATGGATAGTAAAGTAGTATCGAACAATCATTGCCAGAACGCAAACGCGTGATACGAAAATACGGTAAAACACGGAGGTTATCTCATGAAGGATAAGGTTGTCATTGTAACAGGCGGAAGTAGTGGCATGGGGAAAGCGATGGCGAAAAAATTCGCACAGCAAGGGGCGCGCGTTGCGATTACCGGAAGGAACGTGGAGCGGTTAGAAGCGACTAAAGCTGAGATCGAACAGGCGGACGGACAAGTCCTCACCGTACCGATGGACGTGCGCGATCCGGAAAAAGTAAAGCACACAGTGGAGGAGACGAAACGGGCGTTTGGGAAAATTGACTTTCTCGTCAACAATGCAGCGGGTAACTTTTTATGTCCGGCAGAAGATTTATCGATTAACGGCTGGCACGCGGTCATTGACATCGTGCTCAACGGGACGTGGTACTGTTCCCAGGCTGTCGGCAAAGACTGGATCGCTACAGGCCACAAAGGGAGTATTCTCAACATCGTCGCCACGTACGCTTGGTCAGCCGGCGCGGGCGTCATTCACTCCGCATGCGCCAAATCAGGTGTCTTGACGATGACGCGTACGCTCGCCGTCGAATGGGGGACGAAGTACGGTATTCGCGTCAATGCGATTGCACCTGGACCGATTGCCAACACGGGCGGTGCCGACCGTCTCTTCGAGTCGGAGGAAGCGTACAAGCGGACATTGAAAAGTGTGCCGTTAGGCCGCTTGGGGCAACCGGAAGAGATCGCTGACCTCGCCAGCTTTTTATTTTCGCCGCAGGCGGCGTACATAAACGGCGAGTGCGTCACGATGGACGGGGGACAGTGGCTCGGGCTCAAACCGTTTTGATGGAAGGGGCGACCCACAAGCTGTTTGATTTACTTGTGGATCGCCCCGTGTGCGTCGCATTACTTATTCGGCAACTTAAATTTAACGGTTTGGCCTTTAGAAATTTCTTTGGCGTTCTCGTCGTAAAGGGGACCGAACGCGATGACAAACGTCTTGAAGAGCTCGAATTCATCTTTGCGCAGCAAGAACACTTCCAGTTTTTCGCTTTTTGCTCCAAGTTTTAAGTCTCGGGCGTTCGGATCTAACCCAGCTGATAAGACGGTACCGCGGTTGCCGTCAACGGAAATTTTGGAAGATGTCGTCGTACCAATCGTCTGTTTGGACTGGTTGTCCAAGCTGAACTTGACGGTGATGGCGACAATGCCGTCGTTGCCGAAGTTTTTAAATGACTTTTTGTAGGAATCTGTCGGCGTGATTTCGGTATATTGCACACCTTCTAACGTCACTTTGACGTCTTTCAGCTTTTCCGACTCGTTAATGTCGGTTTTTTCAAAGATCATTTTTTCTCGGCCATGTTGTCAGTGACGAGGCGATCATTATAAAAATCGGGTTGTTCGGCGACTTTTTTTGCTGGTCATCGCTATAAATAAAGTCGAAGGCGGCTTCTCCATGGAACCTTCCTTTGAAATCTTTGTTATCGGCAGCTCCGCCGTCGATGATGAGTTTTGGTTGGACCTTCGCCAATCCGTCGAACTCCTCATTCGTCATTCGGAAGGTCACGAGGCCAGTCACTTTTTCCCCCGCGGCAAATTTACTTGTTTCCGATTCTTTTTTTGATTTTAAGCGATCTTCTTCACGGACGAACGTATGGGTGTCAGCAGGGGACGCATCAAACATGTCTTTTCGTTGAATAGTCATCGATAGCGGGTAGTACATCGCTTTATCCGTCTGGTTGTCGACCGTTACTTTAGCCGTTACGACATAGCCGTCCGTCTCATCTTTAAAACGCATGGCCATATCGGCGTGCATATCTTTTACTTGTACGATTTGGTATTCGTCCACCGTTACTTTGAAACCGTCCATATCCTGCTCGTATTTTGGGTCTTTGTTTGTGAAGAGGACTGAAACGTCATTGGAATCGGTGACGATGCCAAGGTTGCTGTTACGGTGGTTTGAACAGGCCAAACAGGAAGGGCTAATCCTTCCTGTTTGGCGTCAACGTGCTGCCTGCAGAGTGTTTCTGAGCAGGCTTACATGTATAGCAGAATCACGTTATTTTTTTGGAGTTGGTAGCGTGAACTTAACGGTGTGACCTTTGGATACATCTTTGAAGTTCATATCTCTAATCGGGCCGAATTCAAGTTCAAACTTCTTAATGATGCCAAATTCATCTTTGCGCATTAAAAACACCGCTAGTTTTTCGCCTTTTTCCCCCGGTTTGATTTCATCAGGCTCTCTTGGTTCAAAGCTACCCGAGTGAATCCAACCGCGATTATCGTCAAGAGTGATTTTCGACGGTGAATCTACTGCACTGATCGACTTTTTAGACTGGTTGTCCAAGGTGAACTTTACAGTGATCGCGACAATTCCACTGTCACCAAAGTTTCTGAACTTTCCCTTGGTAGATTCCGTCGGCGTAATTTCTGTATATTGGACACCTTCTAGCGTCACGTTGACACCGCTCAGCTTTTCTGTCTCGTCGATGTCAGTTTTCTCGAAAATCATTTCCTTATCCGCAACGTAATCGGTTACAATCTCGTCTTCATAAAAATCCGGTTGCTCGGCCAACTTCTTTTTTTGGTCGTCGCTGTAGATGAAGTCGAAGGTGGCATCTCCTTTAAATCCTCCCTTCCCTTCATTGTCATCAGCAGCGTTCCCCTTAATTATAAATTTTGGCTGGACAGAAGCTAGCGCTTTATATCGTTCTTCGGTCAATATGAACGTCATAAAGCCTGTTACTTTTTCACCCGCTTCAAACTTAGCTACCTCATTCATCCTACCTGTTTTACCAGCCTTTGATAATAGCCGATCTTCCTCTCTAATAAAAGTTGTCGGATTACCATTAGCCAAATCGAATTGGTCTTTTATTTGGATATTCATCAGTTTATGATAGAACTTCACCTTGCCTGTCTGGTTGTCAGCTGTCACTCGTGCAGTAACAACGTAGCCTTCAGTTGCACCTTTGAAGTAGGATTCAGAGTCTTTATTTACGTCTTTCACATGCACAATTTGATATTCGTCGACCGTTACTTTAAAACCGTTCTGATCGTGCACGTAATCGGGTTCTTTGTTTGTGTAGACGACCGAGACATCTCCCCCCGACTCTTCTTCGATGTACGGATTCAAAATGCCATCCTTACCTGCGGGCGCATCATCTTTGCCCTCCTCTTTTTGCTCGTCGTCACCGTCTTTGTCCTCGTCCTTCGCCTCATCCTCTTCAGGCTTGTCTTCTTTCTTGTCGTCCTTCGCTTGTTCTGCTTTCGGCATTTCCTTCTCACCCGCAGCATCTTTTTTCTCGTCTTTGCCACAGCCCGCGACGAGCAGGGCGATGGCAAGGACGAAGGCCATGAGCACTTTTTGCACTTTCATTTGCTAATTCCCCTCTCTTTGCACAATCCGTCTAAAATCGGATTGGTAAAAATACACTTTTATTATAACACATTATGAAAAATAGGAAACCGTTTTTTTGGAAAAAAATTATTCTTTCCTTTACTACGGTTAGGAAGTAGACGGAATTGATCAATGGTTGACGAAAGGTCAAAGGTCGATGTCTAGGCAGGCGCATTGGGTTGTTTATTAATAGATACAGATAGATACAGATTAGGATACAGATTAGTGGCTGATCGTATCGTTCTGACGGTCAAACGGGAAGAGAAAGCAGGTGGATGTTGCAAGCCTACTGGAACTGAGGGTGACAATGTAGTAGGATAAAATAGCGAAACTTTTTTCGTGCTTCTTACGTCTAGTTGTTAAGGGGGTTTTTCATCAATGAACAACAAGATGACTACCAGATGGAAAAAAATAGGCGTTTGGTGTGCGCTGTTGGCAGTGTGCACGTTCCTTTTGCCGAGCGTCGCTCTAGCAGATGCTGTCGTTGGGGAGACGGTCGTGACATTAGGGGCGAACTTGACGCCGGAGCAGCGACAACAAATTTTGAAGGAGATGGGCGTGTCCGAGAACGAGGTGCAAGTATTAGAAGTAACGAATGCCGAAGAGCACAAGTACTTGGGCAATTATATGAGTAAAGCGATGATCGGCACGCGTGCGATCTCCTCGGCGAAAATTACGCTGACGAAAGGCGGATCCGGCATTAATGTCGACACGAACAACGTCGAGTTAGCGAACTCGATTTACGCTAACGCGTTAGTGACGGCAGGGGTTAAGGACGCCGACGTGTATGTGACGGCACCGGTACTCGTGTCGGGGACGGCTGGGTTAACCGGGATTATTAAAGCATTTGAAGTGGCGATGGACGAAACGATTAGCGAAGAACAGAAACAAGTGGCTAACGAAGAAATGGTTAAAACGGGTGAACTCGGGGAAACGTACGGCGAGGATAAAATTGCGGATCTCATGATGCGGCTTAAAGAAGAAATTGCAAAAAACAAGCCGGAGTCGAAAGAAGAGATGAAGCAGCTCATCATTAATGTCGCCGGTGATATGAACATAAATCTAAACAATGCCGATGTCGATAAAATTAACGATCTGATGATGCGGATTTCTAAGCTGGACATCGATTGGGATCAGTTAAAAAACCAAGTGGACCAGGTGCGCAATAATTTAGGTGACATGATTAATTCGGAGGAAGGGCGCAACTTTTTGCAGAAGGCGCTCGACGCGATTGTCTCGTTTTTTAAAGCGATTATCGATTGGTTTGCCAGCTTATTCGGCGGTGGCAGCGATTCGGCGCTAGCTGCGTCGATCGTGCCACCCGCGCCAGAGATGCGAAGTGCGCAAGTGGCTTTTCCGCTTCCTCTGTTAGGGCAAGGGGCTCTTTCTTTGGAACAAGGAGCTCCAGCTACGGCGTACGGGCTTCTGTCCACGGGTGCGGGCTCTGCTGTATAAATCCCGTCTGACGGCGTTGGCAGTGCACGGAAGATGACAAGGCTGCGGTTCACAAGCGAGCAAAGATATAGATTCGCGTCACCCGGCAACGTCATATCGCTGCGCGCGACGATGTCATTTTGCCCGCGTCGTAAATTGCAGAATGTCGTGCCGCTCGCGACACGCGTACTTTAAGTACTCTAAGTTTTAAGGAGGTATCCTTTTCGGCTCGGCGATAAAGGTGGTACCTCCTTTTTTATTCACGATCGGGAAAGGAGTGGTGGAATGTCGAAGTTTTTCGGTTTTTACTTGTTATTTGTTCTATTCCGTGATCCCCTTGCTGCATTCATTATTATTGTCCTTATCTTTCTCCTCATCGACCAGCGTTATATGCGCTTGTTTCCGCGCTCGCTGAAGCGATTGCAAGGGTGGAAAAAACAGCGGCAGCTTTTGCGCGAGTTAGCGTTAAATCCTTACAATGTAACAGATAAACTCGAAGTCGGTCGCTTGTACGCCACACGTAAACGGTATGCGCAAGGGATTCCCTATTTAGAAGAAGCTCTGGCGCGTATGCCGGAGCACGCGGAAGGATTGTACTACTTAGGGTTAAGTTACTTGTACACGGGACGGGAAGCGGATGGATTAACGAAAGTTGAAGCGGCATTGGCGTTAAACCCACGCGTCCGCTACGGAGAACCGTATGCGAAAGTAGCAGAGTATTTTGCCCGCAAAAACGCTTACGAACGGGCGCTTAAGTTTTTGGAACGCTGTGACGAGGCGGGCTTAGTGAACACGCAGCTAGCCTACCGCAAAGGGCAGCTACTGAAAAAGCTTGGCAGGCGGACCGAAGCGAAAGCCTCCTTTGAACAGGCGGTTCAGTATTACGCGACATCACCCAAATATATAAAGAAAGAAGAGCGGCGCTGGGCACTGCGCGCGCGGTGGGCCAAGCTGCGCATGTAAGGCGACTGCGTTCTCCATAACGGTAACCCCTCCGCAGGTCACATGTTCCAGGGTAGAAGGACGTAAGGGACGGCAAATGTTCTGGATTAGAAGGACGTCAGTGGGGGACAAGCGACCACGCCAGTACGGAGCGAGAGTTCCCCTAAGGTGTTAGTCTGACGTAGCGATTGGTCATACTACGATAATAATAAAACGACTGGGGTTTGTCTGCTTCTGTAAGGAGGGCAGTTGTGTTCGTTCACGGCATTCCTTTTCAATACGTACCAGAACATTATCCGGTGTTGCGAGCCATACCGAAAACGGCCGACGATTCCGAGGCAAGGCGGCGAGACGCGCAACATCTCATTGAACAATTTGGCTTTGAACCCGTACATTTTTTGCACGTCAGTAGTGACTACTCGTTTTTGACCTGTTGCGCGGAATGTTTGTATTTCGGTGACACGCTAATCGTTTTCCACGCGCTTCCGTATCCGAGGCTCCAGCTGAGCCGTCACGAATGGGGGGGTGTGCGCGATTGACTTGCGGGACGCCCATTTCGTTTTAAGTCGCCACTCTGAGGCACGCGCATGGTTTGCTGCGCAGTTGCCGCAAGTGCCTTTTTTGTCAATCACTCGTGAGGACTTCATCGTGAACAGGTCGCTGTAGGGGCCCCGTGGGATTAATTCGTTTACTCGGGGTCATAACCGCCTTAACGAAGGAACAGGCCTAAATGTTGTACATACTGCACCAAGGGTTCGCGCTTCTCATACAATAATTTGACTGTATCCCTTGACCTTGTGACTGAGAGACTTAGCAAGGAGGGGTGGCGCGCTTTGAAGCGAAAGGAACAAAATGGGAAGCCTTTGCTGACGAACCGGGAGCGGGAAGTATTTGAGCTACTCGTGCAAGACAAGACGACAAAAGAAATCGCACAACAATTATTTATTAGCGAAAAGACAGTCCGAAACCACATCTCCAACGTCATGCAAAAATTAACCGTCAAAGGTCGGTCACAGGCTGTTGTTGAATTAGTTCGACTTGGGGAGTTGCAAATATAGCGCCCTTGCGAACCGGGAGACCCCTAGTTATTTGGGGTTTCTTTTTGTGTAGAAAACGGGACACCTGCGTGGCACACGAGGATGCGCATAGATTTAAGAGGGCTTTGCATGGCGTTGAACTTGTAGGGAACACATAAATGCGGTACGCTTAATCATATGTAACAACCACACGTTGATCACACTCACACCCGGGGTGTCTCCAGAGGCGAATTAACACCTGTCGGGTTCGGTAGAGGAGGGTAACCGATATTATGGAAGTAAAAGGAACGTATTCACCCGAACAAGTTGCGCAAGTTGAACGCGTGTTGCGTACGGTTTCGACGATGGTCAAACAACGGGGGCGGGATATATTAAACGGTTTTCCCCTTACTCCGCCGCAGTTTTCCGCTCTGTTGATTCTCGGTGACGAGGGGCCGATGACGACCGGCGAGCTCAGTAAAAAAATGTACCTCGCTTGCAGTACGACGACTGATCTGCTCGATCGAATGGAACGAAATGGCTTAGTAGAGCGTGTACGCTCAAGCAAAGACCGCCGCGTCGTGAAGGTACATATTTTAGAAAAAGGAAAAGCGATCATTCTCGACGTGCTTGCTGCGCGCCGCGCGTACTTGCAAACGATACTGGAAAAGATGAGCGCGAGAGAGGTTGAGCAATTGGACCAATCGTTGCGCCTACTCGCGCGGCACATGGACGGTAAGCCTTCATAAACGGCTGTCATAAACGGCTGTCATGTCATAAATGGTCACAGAAAAGGGGCGCATTCCGCTTGACAACAAAGAAAGAAACAATTGGCATCTTAGATTCGGGTGTGGGTGGCTTGACAGTTGCGCGCGAAGTGATGCGGCAGCTACCGCGCGAACGCATTGTCTATTTTGGGGATACAGTCAATTGCCCGTACGGACCGCGCAGCGCGGATGAAGTGCGTCAATTTACGTTTGATATCGTCCGCTTTTTACAGACATTTTCGTTAAAGGCGCTCGTCATCGCCTGCAATACAGCGACTGCAGTCGCCCTGGAAGAAGCCAAACGGTGGCTGACCGTTCCAGTGTTCGGGGTGATCCACCCAGGGGCGCGCGCGGCGATCAAGGCGACCAACAGTGGGCGCATCGGGGTAATTGGGACGGAAGGAACGATAAAAAGTGGCGCGTACGCGCGTGCGTTAACACAAATTAATGCCGATCTGCACGTCGTTAGCCACGCTTGTCCGACGCTCGTACCGCTCGTGGAGAGTGGTCAGGCTGAGGCTCCGGAGACGTTGCCGTACGTAGAAGCTGCGCTCAAACCGCTGAAGGGGATAGCACTCGATACGCTCATTCTCGGCTGTACGCACTATCCGCTATTACATAAACATATTTCACACGTGATGGGGAACGGCGTTCAACTCATTAGTTCGGCGGAGGAAGTTGCGCGTGAATTAAGTGCCGTGCTGCACCATCAGGAGCTGCTCGCACCGCCCTTGAGCGCGCACAACGGGGAGCACCAGTTTTTTACGAGCGGCGCACCGCAGTTATTTCGGAAAATTGCAAAAAAGGCATTAGGGCTCGACATTTCCGTGCAAAGTGTTCAACTGAAACAAGCGCAATAAGTTAGGTGCCGTTGCCGTAATCATAAATCATATGTTATTGCCGTAGCATCTATACGTGTATATGTGTGTATGTGTACACGTGTATATGTGTGTATGTGACATTGAAAGACGTCGGATGTTTTTCCGACGTTTTTTCGTTTCGTTTTACGTCGAAACGTTAACGTTTCAGAAGCACAAATCTAGTGCAAATGGAACGTATAAATCCTGTCCGGGCTCGTATACATATAATAAAACGTGCCCAGGGAGGAAACGCCATGCGCGGTCATTTTTCGTATAAAGTGCTCATTCTCGCCCTCATTCCGTTGTTGCTGGCCGGTTGTCTCTTCGGACCGGCTGCTCCGAAACAGGAGATCGACCCGCCGCAAGATAAGGCTACGACCAGCCAAAAAACGGATGGGAAGGCAGGTGATTCGTCGCCTCTAACAGATGGTGCGGCGAACGGGGGGAAAAATAGTACAGACGGGAAAAGCGACGAGGAAAAAACAGCGAGCAGTCGTCAAGCGGAAGTCGAATTGTACTTTAAGAGCGCCGAAGGGTATGTCGTCCCTTACTCGATAACCATTCCCGCGGAAGAGGGGATTGCCAAGGCCGCGCTAAGTCAAATGGTAGCAGGTAGCGAATTGGAAAAGAGCGGTCAGTTGCCGAAAGGGTTTTCGGCCTTATTGCCCAAAGGGACGACGATTAGCTTAGATATAAATAAGAAAAATAAAGTGGCTAACGTCGACTTATCAAAGGAGTTTTTGAACTATAAGGAGGAGGAAGAGGAACAGCTGTTAGGGGCGTTAACGTGGGCGCTGACAGCGTGGAACAGCGTCGAGCAGGTCAATGTATGGGTGAACGGCAAACAGCTTGACGCAATGCCGAAAGGAAAGACGCCGGCAAAGGGGCTGACCCGGCAAAACACTGCCCTTAACGTCGAGTTAGGCGACGGGGTGCAAATATCGAACAGCATGCCGGTGACGTTGTACTTTTTAGGGCAGTCGGGCGAGCACGTGTATTTCGTCCCGATTACGCGGATGGTGCCACGCGATGGGAATATCGCGCAAGTCGCCTTAGAGCAACTAATCGCCGGTCCAAACTTAGCGTCGCATTTAAGCACCGACTTGCTCGACAACTTAGTCGTGAACGACGTCACTGTGAAGGAGCGGCTCGTGCAGGCTGACTTCGGTGAACAGTTATTAGAATACGGCAAGGAAGACAAAGTGTCCGAGCGAGCGATTCAAGCAATCGTCTTGTCGCTGACAGAAAATACTGGAGCCGAACAAGTAAAACTATCTGTAAACGGAAAAACAAACGTCAATACACAGCAAGTTTCGCTCGCCAAACCCGTGCTGCGCCCGAAAAAAGTGAACCCGTACGGCTTATAACTACTAGAAACGTCGCCGTGCGCCAGCCATCCCAATTTGCGTGGGGTGGCTTTTCGTTCACAGGGCTGTCGTTTTCAGTTTTTGCAAGTAGTTAGTGAGCGCCTGAGTTGCTAAAAGACGTATGACAAGGTTATGCTATATAAGTGAAATAGCAGATGGAGGGGACAGCTTTTGCGAAGTGACGGGCGAGCAGCCGATCAGTTGAGAACGGTAAAAATGACGACTAATTTTAATATGCATGCGGAAGGGTCTGTATTGATCGAGGTCGGTGGGACGAAAGTGATTTGTACGGCGTCGATCGAAGAGCGCGTGCCGCCGTTTATGCGCGGCGAAGGACGTGGTTGGGTGACCGCTGAATATTCGATGTTACCGCGTGCGACTCAGACGCGTAACATCCGCGAAGCGGCGAAAGGTAAGCTAAGCGGTCGCACGATGGAGATTCAGCGGCTCATCGGGCGCTCCTTGCGCTCAGTCGTCGACTTGACGGCGCTCGGTGAACGGACGGTGTGGCTCGACTGCGATGTGATTCAAGCCGATGGTGGGACGCGCACGGCGTCGATTAGTGGCGCCTTTGTCGCTATGGTTGCCGCGCTTGTGAAATTGGAGAAGAAAAAACCGTTTGCGACATTTCCAGTTCGCGACTACTTAGCCGCGACGAGCGTGGGGATCGTCGCGGACGAACCAGTGTTGGACTTAAGTTATACCGAAGACTCGACCGCGCGCGTCGATATGAACGTCGTGATGACTGGAGCAGGAAAATTTGTAGAAATTCAAGGTACGGGAGAAGAAGCGCCGTTTAGTTCTGAGGAGCTCCTCGCGTTAATCGACTTAGCACAAAAAGGTGTGTCCGAAATGGTCGCCCTCCAAAAAGATGTACTCGAAGATGCAGCGAACAGAATTGGAGTGAAGGCCAATGGGCCAGCAGAAACAAAAGTGGGTATGGCCAAGAGTCGTTCTCGCCAGTCATAATACACATAAAATAGCCGAGCTCCGAGCGCTCTTTCGGCACGAATACGGGATCGAAGTCGTCGGGTTAGACGAAGTGAGCGATTTGCCCGAGATCGAGGAAGACGGCGACACGTTCGAGGCAAACGCCGTAAAAAAAGCGCGCGTCGCAGCGGATATGCTAAAACTGCCGGTCGTCGCCGACGATTCGGGATTAGTTGTCGACGCGTTAGACGGGGCGCCAGGCGTTTATTCCGCGCGCTACGCGGGCGCCCACGGCGACGATGCGGCGAACAACGACAAGTTGTTGCGGGAACTGGCGGGCGTTCCGGTAGAAAAGAGGAGTGCCAGATTCGTCTCGGTGCTCGCGCTCGTCATTCCGGAGCGCCCGCTCATCGTCGTCCGCGGCGAATGTCCGGGGCGGATCGCGTATGCGCCGCGCGGCACGCACGGGTTCGGTTACGATCCGCTGTTTGAACTCGAAGGTCAGTCGACGACGATGGCGGAGTTAACTTTAGAAGAAAAAGGAAAGATCAGTCATCGCGCCAGAGCGTTGGCCGCGCTCGTGCAGCGACTGCGCGAGGAATACGTGTTTTAGCAGCGTATACGTTCTTTAAACAGCGTATGACAAAAACGGTCGACGGAAAGGTCGCCGTTTCAATCGTGTGAAGTCTCAAAGTAAGGTGGGGTCCCCCTTTATGCGACTACTCATCATAAGTGACACGCACGGCGACGAACAGACGTTTAAGCGCGTCGTCCTGCGGGAAGATCCAGATCAAATCATTCACTGCGGGGATTTTTGTATTGCAGTTGAGCGCTTGCCGCAGCCGGAAATATTGACGGTCGTGCGCGGGAACTGCGACAGGCCCGGCGTGCCCGACGAAGCGCTGTGGGAAGGTGCGGGGCTACGGTTTTTAGTGGCACACGGCCACCAGTACGGCATTAAGTCATCACTCGTTCAGTTATCGTATCGCGCGGAAGAAGTGGCCGCCAACGTCGTTTGCTTCGGGCACTCGCATCTTCCGCAGTGTGTGGCACGCGGTGGCGCGCTATTTATAAACCCTGGTAGCTTAGTCGCGCCACGCGGTTTCCCCGAGCCGACGTACGCCGTCTTGGAGGCGGAAAGCGGTAAGGTAAAGGTAGCCTATTTTACCCCGGAAGGGGAGCGCGTAAACGAGTTAGGCGGTACATTCCGTTTGAAGAAGTAAGCCATAGGAATAGTATTCATTTGCAGTTTACAACTGCACGCTGACGCGCTATAATTAATGCGGCTATAGCAGAGCATTAATGCGGCTATAGCAGAGCATTAATGTGACAATTACAGAGCGTACTACTGTGTTGCTAGGGGTGCCGGAAAAATCGGCTGAGAAACGCGACGTTCGTTCGCGTTAACCCTCTGAACTCGATTCTGGATAATACCAGCGGGAGGAAGTAACGGTTCGCAAGGAATGTGGATCACTCTGTGGAATTCCACCGACTCACATTGCTTATTAGTAACAAAACGCCGTTTCGGACTATCCGGGCCGGCGTTTTTTATATAACAAATTGAGGAGAGGTTGTATAAGTGAGTAAAGCAATTACGGTGAAAGAAGCGATTTTAACGGTTGTTATCTCGATATTAGGCGGTATTTTGTATATGGCGTGGATTCCGGTTTACGAATGGGTCAGCGGTTTCGTACCTTTCTTAGGGAAGGCGATTTCGCCGATGTGGTATATCGCCGGCATTATCGCCGCCTACATCATTCGCAAACCGGGCGTCGCTTTTGTGGCTGAATTTGCGGCTGCATCATTAGAAATGATCGCCGGCGGGCAGTACGGATTGTCCACTGCGATGAGCGGAATCATGCAAGGCCTCGGGGCCGAAGTCGTCTTTTTAGCGTTTGGGTACAAAAAGTGGACGTTACCGGTGCTCATGTTGGCCTCTGTCGGTTCGAATATCGGTGGCTACATTGTCAATTACATGTTTTGGGGGTACGCACAAAAGACGATTTTCATCCAAGTGACTAACTTTGCGTCAAGTACGATTGGCTCACTGTTCGTCTGCGGGCTACTCGGCAAATGGCTAAGTGACGCACTGGCCAAGGCGGGCGTGTTGAACAGTTACGCGATCGTCCGAGCCACTGGGCGAGCGAAGTGGGAGAAGTAACAGCTCATCCTCGCGCAGAGGGGCACGCGATTTAAGGAGCTACGCGAAATGTAAAACGCCCGAAATCGTTAAGTTTACTACGATTTCGGGCGTTTTTAGAACGTCTTATCACGACTAAAGCATATCGGTTGGCGTCCCAGGAGGACGCTATTAAACCCATTAAACCATTGATATATCAACGGTTTTTGTGTACGATGTGTAAAAAATGTGTAAAATAATTCAATGTGTAAATCCCGCTGTCATCGCCTCGAAGGTAGCCGCCGCGCTCATCTCATCCTCGGTTCTGAGCTCCTTCACAACATGGGCATATGTGTCTAGCGTGGTCTGGATATCTTTATGTCCGAGACGTTCTGAGACGTAGTAAATCGATAAGCGTTTATACAACAATATGCTGGCATGTGTGTGGCGCAAGCCGTGCAGTGAGATCGGTTCGATGTTCATTTTTTCGAGCAAACCTTTGAGAACTTTGTTTGCAGCTGTGTTTGATATCACTTGATACTTAGAACGAGGGCTAAAAAACACTAGGCCGTGAATGTTCGCCGGCCCGCTTTCGATCAAATTCTTAAAGACATCCATAGTGTGCCGATCCATGCGGATTACACGGTTTGACTGCTCGTTTTTAGTCTTGCAAAAACCGGACGGCATTCGACGAGTATAACCCCACGCCTTATTTACAGTGATCGTGTTGGCCCGATAATCGAAATCCTTTTTCGTTAGCCCGACCATCTCACCGAAGCGCATACCGGAAGTTAGACCCAGTAATAGCAGGTAGTACGTAAGCCCGCTGTCTAGGCGCTTGTATAGCTCGGCAAGCAACCTTTTTGATTCGAAGTAGCTGAGGTGTTTTTCTTCCGGCTTCTTGGCGGCCAAATTTCCCGTAAGTGTCGCGTTTCGCGTGAAGTCTATAGCTATGATACCCTCATCAATCGCGTCCTTTACACACGCCCGTATGTGCGTGTTGAGCTTCCGTGTTGTAGCCTTAGCGTGAGTTTTGGCATATTCGTTTAAAAAAGATTGATACGACCGTTTTGTGATGCTCTGAATCGGCACACCAGCAAAATGTTCGCGGACTGTTTCCAACGTCGTGTAATAACGCTCCAACGTGTTTTTAGCGATATCTGTTTTGTACGTCCGTATCCATCCCTCAAAATACTCATCGAAAGGCTCCTTACGCAGGTGTGGCACAACGCCTTTTTGCAACTTCGCTTCGACTTCGGCAGCCGCAACTTGCGCTTCCTTTTTCGTGCGAAAGCCGCCCTTACGGATCGGTTTCGGCTTCGCGCTCACAGTGTACTGCCAAGTCTTACCGCGCTTTTGAAAACTCGCCATGTTTATTCCTCCTAAAGGGAGGGGCGATTTTAAACGCCCCCCTCACAATTAATCGGTTTCAAAAAGGCAGATCGTCGTCGCCGATATTTACAACATTAGATGGTGTGAACGGGTCATCAACAGTAGCGGCGGCTTCATTAGAGCTTGTAGATTGCCTCTCCTCTTGCCAATCCATTAGAAGTTCAGACAGGTAAAAAGTTGATACAGAACCACATTGAGTGCAGTATCGAGCGTCACCGTCTAAAAACTCTTTGCAGGCGCTATCATCTTTCTCTAATTTATGAGGAACAATATCGCTGTTCGGGTAGAGAACGCCGGTACATCTGTTGACCAAATATGACCCACATATCTGGCAATAATCACCGACTACCACTTCATTGTCACATTTAGGACACCTTACGGCCCTGTGAAGCTCGTCCAAATCAATTTTAGAATAGATCATTTCCGGTTCATCCCCCATTGAACTTATTAGACTGTCGTTTCCACAGACTGGGCAGTACTTTGCTGTTTTGTTTATACAGACGTGATTACATTCGGGACACCACCGTCTGCAAACTACATTTTGGATAAAGTCACTGAAACGTTTAGAGAAAAAATACGAATATCTTATTGCTTTTATGGAATCCCAACTAAGGAATTCAAGCCTAACTACCGCTGCTTTATATGAAATCCTAAAATAACGCATTAGGGCGTTTATTATAAAAAACGGTCTATTTGCTTTAATCCTGTTCACGACTGCAGCAGGCGCGAGAGAATTCCTTGCGAATGCATGGGCTTCCCGCTCTAATACTTCGTACTTTTCCTCAGTAAGTTCGCTACGTCTAAGGATGGTTTCTTCGAAATCGGTAAGGTGGCCTAACTTGATATGCCCGATCTCGTGCATTAAAGTGAATCTAATTCGTTCTGGGCTTGTGATCGTATCGTTATAAGCGATCGTATAATTTTCCCCATCCCAAATAGTGTAGCCATCTTCACTTTGGAAACCATTTATGACCTCATCAACAGTTATTCCGTTTTCGTTGGCCAGCTTAGAATATGTTACCAAACCCCACTTATTCTTTTTGATTAACGCAAAAGGGTCTAGCGGAAGTTCAGTAATCTCTTCTTGGACGAAAAAGCTATACACAGTTTGCATGATCTTGCCGTACCTTGTACGCTTAGGAAACTTTTTCAATCATCTAACGCCTCTTTCCCACGCTTACGCATGGATCTGACTAGCTTTGTTAGAACCTCCTGCGAATCAGCATCAAGATCTTGGATTTCCCTCGCAAGAGCTCGAACACCTTCATCTAGATCCGCAAAGTTGTTTTGCTTGCTTCCGTCTTGCTTGTCGCCTTCTTTATTAGGGTTATCGGATAGACCTAGAAGGTAGTCAGTTGTTACATCGAATATTTCGGCTAACTTACTAGCCATTTCAGCACTTAGGTTTCTTTGCCCTCGCTCAATACTGTAATAGTACTGGGCAGAAATGCCGAGCTTTGCAGCGATTTCTGTTCCACTAATATCTTTCTTCCGTCGAATCGCGCGTATGCGATAAGATTGTTTGCACATTTGTTTCCCCCTCCTTTGGGGTATGTTCTTACTGCTATTTTATCATCTATTAGTTTAAGGTTCAATTTCTGAATAGGCTGCTTACTAAGCAAAACGGAGCATATTTGACCAAATAGGAGATTTAGGTACCCCATACGTTTAATTTGCTAGTTAATCATCCTATTTGATTAATAATGAGGCTTGAATAACTAAACTATATGGTTAATAATTAACCTAACAGATCAATCATTAATCAAAGGGGTGAAAAAAGTGAACTTCTCCGAGGTGGTGAAGCAAGCGCTAAAGGTTAAAGACCTAACACCGTCTCAGTTAGCCCGTTTAACTGGTTATTCTCCCCAGTACATCCACAGCTTATTAAAGGGGGATAAGCGTTGGAATGAAACGACACTGAACAAAACCTTTAAAGTGCTCGATCTTGAGATAAAGGTTAAACAAAAAGAGCAAAAACAGGAGGCGATCTAACATGAATAAACTTACCCCGATCGATCACCAAGACCAACGAGTTTTAACGACAGCTCAGCTTGCTGAGGCGTACGGTACCGACAGCAAGAACGTCAACGATAACTTCTACAGTAACAAAAAGAGGTACGCCCAAGGCAAACATTATTTTGAGTTAAGAGGCGAGGAGCTCAAGGCTTTTAAGGCTTCCACGGAAATTTCGGGAAACCTTAAATTCGCCCCAGTGCTCTACCTTTGGACGGAAAAGGGCGCCTGGATGCATGCCAAGTCGCTCAACACCGATCAGGCGTGGGACGCTTACGAAATGTTGGTTGATGATTACTATCGCGTGAAGCAACCCAGCTTGGACACATCAGCATTATCGCCGGAGCTGCAAATGTTCAATCAGATCTTTAACGCCGTCGCCCGGATCGAGCTAGGACACACCGAGATGCAAAAGAAACTGGCCGGCGTGGAGAAGCGCCAGGAACAGATTACCGAAGTGCTCAGTCTTAATCCGACCGAGTGGCGGAAAAAGACGAACTCGCTCCTAAGCAAAATCGCACAGGCTCGCGGGGGGTTCGATGCTTACCGCGAGGTGCGCAAGGAAAGCTACCAAAAGCTGGAAGAGCGTGCGCGATGCGACTTGTCCCGCCGTCTAACCAACAAACGACGAAAGATGCTAGAGGAAGGCGTTGCGAAGTCCAGAGTGGACAAAACAAACCGGATGGACGTGATCGCGGACGACGCGAGGCTTACAGAAGTCTACCTCGCGATTGTGAAGGAAATGGCGATTCAATACCGTGTCGAAAGCGAGGTGACGGTATGAGCAATAAGAGGATCATTATTTACACAAAAAAAGATGGCATCAATCGGCTTTTACCCATCGATGCCTGTGGCGATTTAATCTCACTAACTCAATTTGTCGAGCGCCATTATCCAGACGACACAGATTTTGTTTACGTGTTAGTGGATGGGGTTGAAATCAAGCTGTTCTAAGAGAGGTGAGGAGGCATGACCATGCAACAGTTGGACGTCAGATTGTCAATCCCGATCCCTAAAGACAGTGTACTTATCTCAAAAGTTGAACTCAAACAGCTAAAGCAAAATGAGCTCGCAGGCGTGTACTGGACGATGGGTGACCTCGAGCGTCGCACGAAGCGCAAGAGTGAGTGGTTGAAAGAGCGGATCCTCTATCAGTCCCGCTTCCGGCAGAAGCTCGATACTGCAAACGGAGGGTTTGTGTACTACCCGAAGACGCGGGGTGAAACCTGGGCTTTCCAGGCATCGAAGATGGCGGAGTTTCTCGACAAGTACTTTCATCAAATTTTCGACTGAGAGGAGTTTTGAAGATGAACAAAGTTGCATCTGGCGTAACAGTAGCGGTATACCACGGGATCCTGTACCGCATCAACCGGATACAGTCCGACCTGACAATGTTTGATCGCGGGGAGATATTGCCGATGGATTTTAGCTCCTTTGACGCTGACCTGCGAGCGATCCGTGAGGCGCAAGAGTTCCACAAAGCACACGTTAAAGAGTTCATGACCAACAAAATATTGGCGGAGAAGATCACACGTATTGCGAAGCTCGTCGACGAGTATCGCGAAAAATACGGTGTAGGAGTGAGCCAGAGATGAGAACACCACGTAAAGGCGAAGTTGTAAAGTTCGTCGCATCAACCGGAAAAGCGCAAACGGCAAAGCTCCTTTCGCTGCAGGCTCATAACTTTCGTCTGTGTGCTGTACTCGAGGTGCAGAACGGTCCGTTCAAAGGTTTTGTCGGGTTCATTCCTGCGGAGGAGATCAAGTTAGTCAAAGGTCAGTTTGTCGTATTCCCCAATCGTTGTAAGGAGGTTGCGCACTAATGGATTGGGTATGGATCGTGATAGCCGGTGCAGTTGGTTTTTACGCGGGATTCGGGTTTGCAGCTCTGTTCAAAGTATCAGGCGACGCCGATCGGCGGGCACGAAAAATACACGGAGGCGATCGTGATGAAGGCTGAAAGACAACTTTGCATCATATGTGCGATGCCGATTGTCGCAACGCGTAAAGCCGCATACTGCCCGCGTTGCGGGGCGGAAGCGGAACGGTCAGAGAGACTGACATGGAAAGACTGGATCGCTGCGACGCTCATCATGGCGGTTCTCGTACTTGTCGCTGGGATTGATAGCCTTTGGTAGGCATAAAAAAAGCCGCTTAAAGCGGCCAGAATCGACAGAACAAGCGTACCACAATACGCGGTACGCGCGCAAGGTTTGACCCTTGCGTCACGACTTCGGTCGCGCGTTCAACCCTTCTAGCGCGTACATCGAACGGGGTCGTGCCGGAACGGTCAAACTGTTCCAAAGATAAGGCGGTGGCGGAAAGGGAGGTGATTAGGTGGAATTGTACTGTTACTTTTGCGGGTGGTCAGGAAGCGAAGCAAGTAAAATGGGGTGCTGTGTATGTGAAGATATTGGAATTGCTCCGCCGGAGCATGAAGACGAGTGTACAAAGAACGCACCTTGTCCTCGATGCCCAAGCTGTGGGCTCGCCGGTCTAAGAATGGAGCCGCCAACACCCGACGTTCGCTTAAGTATCTACGTAGGTCGTTTAAAACTTCGAGCGAGCGCGTTAAAACTTGAGGACCGCATCTTGGAAGCTAACCAGGTCGAACGGATCGTAATCGAGCTGACCGAGCTCACAAATAAATTTTGAAAGGAGGTGAAAGAGATGACCAAATGATATTGATCACGAGTTGATTGAATGTCCGATTTGCGGTGACAATACGCCGTTAAAGATCGCTGAAAAGGTGCGAATCAAAAAATGACCCACGTTGCAGCGCAGGTCATTCACTCACTAACTAACCAACTTACGGTTATTGTAGCACACGCAATACCCGTAAACAAGGAGGATCAACGTGGAAATACTAACGCACACGCGTTTGCAGACGCGGAAAAACTGCCCGAAAGCTGACTACTGGCGCAACATACGCGGACTATCCCCACTAAAGCGTAAGCAGTCGCTGAGCATTGGCGGAGCCTTCCACAAGGGCATGGAGACGCGATCCGTGCAGCAGGCAATTGACTATCTGATGCGTACTTCTTTCGCTAGTAGTCCAGAGGAAGTTACCGAGGTTGAAACAGCGAAAGTGATTGTGGAGGCAATGGTCAGCGGAGCGCTCGAGCAGTGGAAAATACTTGGAGATGGACGCGCAGAAATCAAATTCGAAATTCCGATCATCAATCCGCGCACCGGTCATTCCTCTCGTAAGTTTCGCCTTGCTGGCAAATCTGATGAGCTCGTTCAGCTCGAGGACGGATCCTGGTGGGTGATCGAATACAAGACGGCCGGACAGATCGGTCAGGCCTACGTCGATCGCCTGGATCTCGACAGTCAAATTACCACTTACATTTACGGTCTGCAGCGCGAGTTTGACATAACGATTGACGGCGTGTTTTACCGCGTCGCAAGAAAACCGTCGATCCGGCAGACGAAGAAAGAGACGCTCGAGCAGTATCGCCAGCGCCTAATCGCCGACTATCAGAACCGGCCGGAGTTTTACTTTCACGAGTTTCAGTTGTATCGGTCACAGGAAGACTTACAGGCGTTTGAGGACGAGTTATGGGGCTTCACACAGGAGTACCTTTTCGCGAAGCGTTCGGGGATCCACTACAAGAATACGAGCCGTTGTACGGAGTTTGGCGGCTGCCCGTACATGCCCCTATGTCGGGGCGTCGAAGGCGCGGAAAACCTGTTCAGATATGAGGTTCAAAACCCAGAGTTACTCGAGGAAGGAGAGCATGTAAGTGGCAGAAAAACAGCAGCAAACAGCTGAAAAAGTAAAAGGATCATCATTCTTGCCCACAGCACCGACACCCCGTAAGACACGGTTAGAGGACCAAAACGTTTTGTTGTATGGTCCGCCGAAGATCGGTAAGTCATCTTTTGCAGCGCAACTTAATATGCCAATATTTGCAGCTACAGAGGACGGGTTGCACGATCTTGAAGTGTTTCAAAAGCCAATCAGTGACTGGCAAACATTTTTGACGTTTTGCGCTGAGCTCGTGAAGGGGGAACATCCCTTCAAGAACATTGTTATTGACACGATCGACAACCTGTTTAAGTACTGCTCGCAATACATGCGGGCAAGGCTCGGAATCATTCATGAATCGGACATGGAGTGGGGGAAAGGTTGGGCCATTGTTAGAGACGAGTTTATGCGCGTTATAAGCAAACTCGCATCGCTTCCGTACGGCTTGTTCATGATCAGTCACGCGGAGCTTAAAGAGATTAAAACGCGCACTGAGAAGTACGACAAGTGGATGCCCACGATGCCTAAACAGGCGTTTGAAGTCATTTATCCGTTTTGTGACATCATCCTATTTGCAGATATGGAAGACACCGGCGAGGGCGAAGAACGAATTATCCGCTTGCGCGCCGGCAAGTATTGGGAAGCCGGTTGCCGAGCAAAGAACATGCCGGAACAATTGCCGCTGGACTTCAACACATTTAAGAAAACCTACGAGGGGGCTGTTAAGCAATGACAAATTGGGAATCTCTTTTACAGCAGTTCGACCAGCAGTTCGCAAGTATCGACGTCGATCCGTCGGGCAACGTCCGACTGCCAGAGGGCGAGTATCAGGTGGTTGTCGACTCTACATTGATTGATCAGACCAAAAAGGAAGGGCGTCCGATTTGGAAGATCACTTTCAAAGTTATTTCCGGCGACCACCAGGGGCGCTTAATATTTCACAACAACTTGCTGGATGATCCGGATCGGCTGCAGTACATCAAACAAGATTGTTACAAGCTTGGTTTGATGATTGGGAAGCTTTCTGAGCTCCCTTCTAAGCTAAAGGAACTTTTGGATGTGAAAGTTGCGGTCGTTTTAAAGAATAACGGGGAATTCCAAAACTGTTACATCCAAAAACGATTGGACGCACCAGCCGGAACGCAACAGCAACGACAAACAGCACAGCGCAGCAGCCGGCCACAGCCACCATCAGTTAACGACATTTACGGAGATGTGCCGCCGCCAAACGACAACTTTGAGCCGCCATTTTAGGAGGGTGAGCATCGATGAATTTAGACGGAATGAATCCAGCACAGTTGGAAGCTACCACACACATTGACGGACCGTGTTGTGTGATCGCGGGGGCGGGCTCGGGTAAAACCCGGGTCCTTACCCACCGCATTGCATACCTGATTGAACAGGGAGTGCCTGCAGAACAGATTTTGGCATGTACGTTCACGCGGAAGGCAGCAAGCGAAATGACAGAGCGTCTAGAGCCGCTAGTAGGGCGTGAGGCGGACTTACTCAATCTCGGGACCATTCACTCTATGTGTTATCGAATTCTCCGCGAGGAATGGCGTAACACCGGCGAAGACTACGAAATACTGAATGACTACTGGCAAAAACGTTACGTCAAAGATATTTTAGCGCCGGCCGGCCCAAAGAACCCGGATGGCATGAACTGGGGCGCTGACGTCGGAGACGTACTAGGGGTTATCAGCAAGCAGAAAAACGAGCTAGTGACCGCTCAAATGTTTCAAAAGCGGATCGTTGACTATGACGCTAATGACGCCGGCAGGTACGCGAGAGCTTACGAACTGTACGAAGAGCGGAAGCAGCAGGAAGGAAAACTAGACTTCGATGACATGCTAATCCGTTGTTATTACCTACTGGCAGAAAATCCGGTCATTCTCGCAAAGTACCAAGAACGATACAAGTACATCCTTGTTGACGAGTTTCAAGACACGAATCACGCACAGTGGGAAATCATACGGATGCTTGCGGATCCAGAAGCTAATTTGTTTGTCGTAGGCGATGACTGGCAGTCAATCTATGGATTCCGTGGTGCGCGTCCGGAGTATATTGTCAACTTCCAAAAGTGGTATCCGGAAGCGGAAATTGTTGTGTTAGACACCAACTATCGTTCGAACTCTCAAATTATCAATGTCAGTAACGCGGTGATTCAGAACAACCAAGACCAGTATCCGAAGACAGTACTTGCACACCGGGATCCCGGTCGCGAACCAATGATGTTGCACGCGACAGACGAAGAGCATGAGGCGGAGTTGATAGTGTCGGAGATTCAAACGCTCATTAAAAATGGCACAAAACCGGGTGAGATAGCGATCCTTTACCGCACAAATTCACAGTCGCGAGCATTTGAAGACAAACTTGTCCGAGCAAACATTTCGTACACGATCGTAGGAAGCGCCGGTTTCTATGGCCGCAAGGAAGTTAAGCATATGATCGGTTATTTGCAGGTGATCGCAGACACTAATAACGACGAAGCGGTCAAACGCATTTTGAATGTCCCTAATCGCTTCTTGGGTCGTGTGTTGATTCAGAACGTCGAAAGTTTCGCGATTCAAAACGGCTTAAGTTTTTATGACGCGATGCAATGTATCGACAATCTAAGGATGTTCCAGAAACGAAACATTAGCGAGTTCGTGGAGTTGATTGAGGAGCTGCGTCGTCACTCGTACCCGCCGGCACAAACCATTCAATTGATCCGCGAACTGACGGAATACGATGCATGGCTAAAGAAAGAGGACGGCGACACGGACGGCGAGAATGCGCGAATCGAAAACTTGAACGAGTTGCAGTCAGCAGCCAGCCGGCACAGCGACTTGACGAGCTTCCTACAGTTTGTCGAGATGATGACCTCCCGCTCACAGTCAAATGACGATAGCGACGATCGTGTGCAGCTCATGACGATCCACCGCTCGAAAGGGCTGGAATACCCGGCGGTGTTCTTAACCGGTATGGTGAACGATCTCTTACCGCATAAAAACGCCGTCGGCTATGTTGACGGACAGATATTGCCCAATACGTGTACCGAGGAACGACGGTTATGCTACGTGGGCATGACACGTGCGAGAGATTTGCTTTACATGAGTTACTTCGATCGGTACCAAGGCAAGGACGTGGAGCCGTCAATATTCCTAACAGAGACGGCTAAAGAAAGACATGTCGACGACGTGTCGGGGACAGGTACACGACATGTCATATAACGGTGGTGATAGAGGTGGCGACGATGCGAAGACGTATGCTTAACCCGGAATTCTTTGTCGACGCCGAGGTTGTTGGTTCGTTAGATTTTGCAGGTAGATTGTTTTATCAAGGGCTGTGGTGTGTCGCCGAAGACAGTGGAGTATTTGAACTCTCTGCGCTCGCTCTGAAGATGAAAATATTCCCCGGTGACCCTATCGATCTCAATCAGATCGATCAGTATGTCGAAAAACTGGTAGAGCTTGAGAAGGTCATCACGTTCGAATCAGGTGGCAAAGAATACGGTTGGCTGAAGAATTTCCATAAGCACCAGAAGCTAGATAAGCCTTCTCCGCCAACGCTTCCGCTTCCTCCTTGGATGCATTTTAACCAAGAGGGAGAGAAGCGACACCAGTGGCATTATACCTGCAGTTATGAGGAGTATACAGAAAGCGTCGACGACGTGTCGGGGACAGGTACACGACATGTCCCCGGACAGCCGGCGCCAGAAGAGAAGGGAAGAGAAGGGAAGAGAAGAGAAGAGAAAGGAAAGGGCGTCGCCGACAGTTCACCGACGCCTCCTTCCCCCTCTCTCCCTCTTTCAGACATCTCGGAGTATGAGCGTGATGTGATGAGCGAACTACAGCAAGTTGATCACTACCCGACTGATGAGGGTAAAGACCTCACGCTGATCCGGACGCTTGAAGAACAATACCAGACCGTCGACTTGCTGTCAGAGGCCCGCAAATGGCAGACATACAAGCTCGATAGGCCGTTAATTCCTGGCAAAAGCAATGCACGTTCGCAGTTCCGGACTTGGGTATCTAAAGCGGCGAAGTGGCAGAAAGAGCGTGACGAACCCGATGACGATCCGGGCTATGTGCCGCCGTATTGGCAAAAGTATGTGCCACCCGAGGAGGAGGCTGACTGATGGCAGCAGAGACAGTTTTATTCCCGCATAACGTGGATGCTGAGCAGGCTGTTATTGGCACGCTGCTACTTGAGCCTAACTTGATCGCAGAAACAGCCGATAAGCTTAAACCAGAGCACTTTTACATTGCGGCTCACCGGCTGATTTTTGAAACGATGCTCGAGCAGTCGGAAGACGGCAAGTCGATCGACTTCGTGACACTAGGGACAGACCTAACCAATCACCAAGCCTTTAAAGGCAAAGAGGTCATCTCATACTTGACTGAACTTGCTAATGCTGTACCGACCACAGCGACATTGCCACGACACATTGAACGTGTCCAAGAAGAAGCGTTACGCCGGGAAATGTTCCGCACCGGTCAACAGCTTATGCAGCAAGCAAAAGAGTACAACAAGCCGGCTGTTGAAGTGCTCGATAAGGCAGAACAACACGTGTTATCCCTTGTGCAGTTTACAGGTGACACAGAGGGGCCGGAATCGCTAGCAGAAGCGGCCGGCCGTCGATGGGAGTACCTTTACCACACCAAGGACGATCCAAGCGTGCTGGGCGTAAAAACAGGCTTCGTAGACGTCGATAACATGCTTGGCGGTTTGCAGCCGGCAGAATTTATTTTACTCGCTGCACGGCCGTCGATGGGGAAGACAGCTCTTAGCTTACAGATCGCGAAGAACATAGCGGCAGCCGGCAAAGGTGCAGTGCTTTATTTTAGTCTCGAGATGTCGAAAGACATGCTGGTCGATCGCCTAATATGCGCTGAGGCTGGATTGGATCATGTGAAGATCAAAAATCGAACCCTGACGGAAAAAGAGTGGGATCGCGGAAGTAAAGCGATGACTGAAATTAGTCAGCTCAATTTGATGATCGATGACGAAGTAAGCACGACAGCGGCCATGCGATCCGTCGCAAGAAAGGTAAAACGTGAAAGCGGCCTTGCGTTGATCGTGATCGACTATTTGCAGCTGATAGCAGACAAACCAGAACGCGCACAGAACTCGCAAAACGATATCGTAACCGCGATCTCACGGAGGTTAAAAGCGATGGCAAAGAGTTTACAGGTCCCAGTGATGGCGTTGTCGCAACTTAACCGAGCAACAGAAAAACGAGGCGATCATCGGCCAATGCTATCAGACCTACGTGATAGTGGCAGTCTCGAGCAAGACGCGGATCAGGCGTGGTTTATACACCGACCGGAGTATTACAACCCGAAAGATTCGCCAGGCATTGCGGAGATCATGATTGCAAAAAACCGTAATGGTCCAGTAGGTGTTCAGGAGCTAAGCTTTACAAAGCAGTTTGCCCGTTTCGGGAACCTTGCGGCAACAGGAGGGACGCAAGATGCAGCAAGACCAAAGAGACGACAGTCCCAATCAAAGCGTCATGGCTGGCGGCAAGAATGAGCGGCGGGGCACTTGGTACGTTACAGATGGCCCGGCGATCCACCGCATACCGTTCGATGTGCATGAAGCTAGTTTTTATAACTTCGGCCTGTATGCGATCAGCATTGGGTTTGGAAATCCTATTGTCGAATGGGGCGAAAGAAACTGGCACTACGAAAAAGTGAGCGTTCAGCCGGGCGAAGTGTTAAGAGATTTTAAGCCACAACATCCGACGGGGGTTCTGATCGTTTGCGCGGCTAAGAACATATCAAAACTTTATTATCTCTTGAGAGGGGTTTGTTAAATGGCCACCACGTTCAAAGACGCGCCGGAAGTGAAAATGCTTGTGGATAAACTTGTGTATAACTGCAGTGAGTTTAAGTGTTTGCGTCACGCGCAAATTTTAACGAGGTTCCGTTATGGCACTTGGAATTCGCGGGGAAAAATAAAACTTGGCATGGCAAAGGTGCTAACACCGTTTGAACGCTTCGAGACTGACGCGGAATGTGCCGTAATCGTGAATGGCGATATTTGGGGTAACCTTAACGTCAAACAGCGTGAGGCGCTAGTTTATCACGAGCTTTGCCATTTTGAAGAAATGACCGATGCCATGGGCAATCCGAAAGAGGACGAGAACAAACGGCCAATGTACAAGACGGTTGGGCATGATGTCGAGGAGTTTTCAGCAGTCGTTCGGAAGTACGGCCTATGGATGGCGGATGTGCGTAAGTTCGGGCAGGTCGTAAAAGAGGTTGAACAGCTGTCGATGTTTGAAGAAGGCAAAGTCCACAAGTTGGAGGTGACCGGCTCATGATTGTGTTTGCAGTCTATGGCGATCCGGTTGCTCAAGGCCGGCCGCGTGCGACAACGGTAAATGGGCGGGTGCGGATGTACGATCCGCCTAAGTCGCGAAACTACAAGGAGTACTTACGGTTCTTAGCTGCTGAACATGCGCCAGACAAACTGCTCGAAGGTCCACTAGCGATGGACCTACGAGTTTACCGCCGGATCCCGAAGAGTTTTAGCAAAAAGAAGAAGGCTGCAGCAATCGCCGGCGAGCTTCGTCCTGTGACAAAGCCCGATGCCGACAACTACCTAAAAAGCGTAAAGGACGCACTTAACGGTGTGATTTGGCGCGATGACAGTCAGGTTGTGAATGTCTCGGTAGGTAAGTGGTACGGCGAAAAGCCGCGAGTTGAAATCCGGATATCCGGAATAGAGGAGGTTAATAAACATGAAAGTTAGTTATGACCCGAAGTTTTTCGAGTGGCACCAAGGGACGAACGAGAAAGCTGTGCAGGGAGAAAAAGCGATCACGATCCACCCGAAGAATGGTCAAATACGAATATCTGCTGCTGCCGGCCGCACGTTCGAAGAGAAAGCCGAGTTAATTGAAAACCGCTACTTTCGAGTAGAGATTGGTATTGCTCCGAAAGCTATTGCTGTTCGTCCTGTAACATCGAATTCAAACGGTTATCGAGCATTTATGGCTAAGGGCTCAAAAGCCTTAAAGATTTCATGTAAGTATTTGATCTCCACGCTGGAGTGGAATCTTAGTTCTCCGATCAAGATCATAGCATTTTGGGACGAGAAACACAGGATGCTAGTAGGGAAAATCTCTTAAGGGGTGAACCTCATGGCCAAAAAGCGCAAACGAAAAAGAAAGTGGTTTTTGCTCTTTCGTCTCGAGGATGGCCGACAAGTTTACCTGTACGAGCCGCTCAGAAAGTACGAATTGAAGAGCCGTTTGCGTAAAGGGTGGCGGGTAGTATGAAACAGCGGCAGAAGGGAGAGCGGTACCGTCCGATCGTGACGGTGGCAAAGACGAAAAAGGGTGTTCCGACAGTGATTGAAGTCAGTGGGAGACGGTACCAACTTCAGCATCCTAGTCAATATCGGAGGTGATTGGCGTGATCCGAATCAGCCAACAAGAGAGCGCCAAGCGCCGTTGCAACTCATGCTTTGCTCGAAAGGATACCAAAGACATTGATGTTTCATGCGGTAAATCTTATCGTCTAAACACGATTTCATTGTGCAAGGATTGCCGTGTGTTGTTACTTGAGTTGTTGAAAGAGGAGGTGAAAGACTAATGCCAATGTATACAGAAGAAATCAGCACTTTCCGGAATGACGTAGAAAGAACGTTGTCCGTCAGACCGTCAGACAACAGAAAGAAGGTCATGCTGTACATTGAAGTTTACGGTGATGATAAACCATACATCGAGCTAACGCCTAGCAGGACTAAGTATCTCATTGAGTTGCTGCAGGGTTACGTTGACGAGTGGAGCCGTTAAAAAAATCCCCGAAGCCGTGCAGGGCGACGGGGGAAGCGTTCAGACTTTGAAACCTTACCTCATTCAAATTATACCGGGGGTGAAGATGTGATGACAAGCGAATTCGAAAACATATGTGCAAACTGTCCCGGGACACATTGGGGTAAGAAAAGTATTTGCCGTGTGCATGATAAGCACATTTCACAAATAGAAACCTGTCCGGAGTGGGAACGACAAATCAAAGAAGACGGCGACGGCCAACTATCGTTTTTGGATATTGAGCCGGCCGTCGAAGTCGTAGAAAAAGTGTGGGAGGATTTACGCTCCTACAACTGGATGATTAAAGAGGTTAACCGGCTTAACAGTGAACTGTATAAAGTTTCATCGCCTCCCGAACACTTAACTGCTCAATACGGGATCGAGGCGGTCATGCCTAAACCTAAAGGAACAATACCCGTTAGTGACATTGAGATGCAGCGGATCGAGAGGCTGAAGCATCGTGTGGATCGGCTACAAATCAAAGTGCACAAGATAGAACGAGCCATCCGGAAGCTTGACGACGACAAAGAAAGATCGTTCATCGATTGCGTTTTAAGTGGCTGGAAGATGAAAGATATTGCTAGGCATATTGGCGTATCGCGGCAGCGACTCAATGAGATTAAGCGTAGCGTTATTAAGCGTTTTGCATGGGAGATGTACGAGGACGAACTAAAAGGCGCATGAAAAAAAATCCGTCAAAAAAGGCGGATTTATTTTATAAAAGTACTTGACATACGTAAAGTAATTTGTTATAATATAGTTAGAAAGGAGGTGAACAGAGTGGATTTAAAAGACCTGGTAATAACGATTGGCGGTATCCTCGGTTCGGCCAAGATCATCCTAGAGTTCTACGACCGAATCAAGGAACACCGCCAGACGAAAGCCCAGAAAGGCGATAAAGAAGCCTAATCTGGGGGAGGGGGAGCAGGGAAACCTGCGATGAACCCCCTTACCAAAATTATAACTCAAAATCCACCGGAAACAAAATGAGAAAACTTAGCACTGTAGATGTACTGTTCTTCATTCTGTTCCTAGCTTGGGTATCGGATCTTAACCTAAACAACATGACATGGGTTCAGTGGATCGGATTAGGAGCAGTTAGCGTTTGGTTTATACTCATGGCGGTAAAGCTATTTGTAATGAGGAAGTGAACAGGTATGTACCACTTTAAGACGAAAGACGAACTAGCCGCGTTCGTCGCCTCCGAGGTAGTTAATTCCTCGGAGGCAACACAAATACTCGAATGTACTAGGCAAAACTTAACCGACATGGTTAAACGCGGTAAGCTTGCACCAATAAAGGAATTGCCGCGTGACCGTTGGTTCTTTAAGGATGACGTCATTCAACGAAAGAAAGAAGTAACAGCCTGGTTTAAAAAGGACAGGTAACAGAGGTTTACACTTCTGACAGAAATGACGTAAATGACACATCTGACATTCCGGACATTATTTGTTTTTCGTCGCCGCTTGCGTGTATAATGGAGCTGCGCGAAAAAAGTAAATAGGACGGATGACGGGCACCCGTGAGGGTGCTTTTTGTTTTGTATATAAAAGCATATCCTGGCAATAATATGACAGGATTAATGTTAGGAGTGAGTAGGGTTGTCAGGAGTACGTAATACAGTTAAACGATCCTTTGTCGAACTGTACAACATATATAGACCGAAAAACATTGATAAGTTCACGCGGGAGTTTATTAAAAAATATCGGATTGACGGAGGGTATGAGGAAGAGTTAAAGCAACTTGTGACGGAATAACGAACATTGAAGGAAAACGCCTCCTTTTGTCGAAATGATATTAATATGGCAGACAAAAGGGGATGGAAATATTGAACATAAACGAAGTAGCAAAAATGTTGGAGAAGAACCAGGAATCCCAGGGGAAATTATCAGTTCTATTTGTAAGTAAAAAAGGAACGAAGTATCAAGCGTATCAACCGCAGGTTTCTAACAAAGTTCAACAGGATGTAATTAAGCTATTTAAGGAACACCTGGAAACTATAATTGCAAAAGACTTAAAGGAAAGGGAATTTAATCCAAGTGGGCAACCGAATGATGAGTACTCGGTTTGCAGTTATGAATACGTCGGAAACTTCCACGAGGTAACTAGTTTGTACAAAAATACAAAAGAAGAAGAAATGAGAGCCGATCAAATAAACTTTTTGATTTTCAGGCTGAGAATTAACGAAGATGAAAATCCTATAAAGTATCTTTACTTATTCAGGAAAAACCATAAGTTAAAGAATATAAGAAAGGGCTTTTGGATTAGAAAGATATCCGATACATATGATAAACTGTCAGATTCTGACTTGATAGGGATAGATGGGAGCATTGATGCCATTGCGTTTGAAGATGAACTTGCATTCTTCTCTCATATTTCAGCAGAAAGGATTTTTAATTTAAGGGAGAAGTTCGCGCAAAATGCCCGAAAGGTATTAAACGAGATAGAGGACGGTGGCAGAATTGATAACTTTGATGAATTCAAGGAAGAGTGTTTAAATGACGTAAGGATCACCAGAAGGCTAACTAAAATGCATTCGAACCCAAGAATTGTAAAACTATTTCATGAGTACTTTTCAAACGCACAAGAGGTCGTGGAATTGTTTGATTTGAATATCTCATTCAATGAGGATAACACAAAAATTGTATATAGTCATAAAGATGAACTGAAGGACATCACGATGCTTATGAGAGATGCGTATTACAGGACGATATTGGCAGACAGAAAGGGTATAGACGACTTTAATTAGGGTTTCGGGAGGTGGAAAGATAAGATGTTAACGAATTTGTATAAGTCAATTCTGTTTGTCTCATCTTTTTTTCCACTATATGTCATACTACTGGTTAAGTTCTACGAATTTGACAAACCACTAGCATACAACATTATTAACCATACTGAATCATTTATTGTTTTTGGTTCGTTAATCGTCATCTCCTTAATTACTTTTATGTATTTTTTGTTTTGCGAACTAAATAGTGAAGAGAGTTTTGGAGAGGTTGAGAATGTTAATAGTGAGATATTAACATATTTCATAACTTATGTTGTACCATTAACAACGCTAGAGGAAAACAATATAAATTCTATTTTGGTTAATATCATTTTGTTTACTGTTGTTGGTATTTTTTACGTAAATAGTAATCAGTTTTATTTAAATGTACTATTTACGTTATCTGGTTTTAATGTGTATAAAGATCAGGGTAATAGAATAATTATATCGAAAAAAAGCGCAGATAAAATATGCAACAGGGATTCGGTTAGGGTGAAGAAGGTTGGGAAAAAGATATACGTTATTAATAAAAAGGAATAACCCTAGGGTTACGAACTCTGTTCCGTCATTTGATTTGTGCGATTAGCACCCGCGAGGGTGCTTTTTTGATGATTTGATGAAATGAAAAGGAGTGGTTTCTATGGCTGAGATGGTGTTAGGAGTAAAAGAGACAGTAGCCGACAACGCTGAGATCGGAGACGAGCTTGAGTCCCTGAAGGCAGTACAACAAGCAGCCAATACGACCGCGGCCGTGGGACAGGCAATAGCGAAGGCATTAGAAGATGTCGGGGAATACGAGAAGCGCCTAGCTTACGACTTCTTTAACAGGTGATTAGGTATGCCAAGTAGACCAAAGAAACCGTGCGCTGCACCTGGATGCCCGAACCTTACAGACGGCCAGTACTGTGAGCAGCACGCACACAAAAGCGCAGAGCGCGACAGGTATTACGACCGCCACCATCGCGACAAACAGGCGCGAACTTTTTACAGGTCTCCGGAGTGGAAGCTAGTGAGGCAGCGTGCATTGAACCGCGACAGTGGATTGTGTCAACATTGTCTGCGGCGGAAGCGTATCACGATGGCCGATATGGTTGACCACATCGTACCGATCCGGAAGGCGTGGCACCTGAGACTAGACACAAGGAACTTACAATCGCTTTGCAACAGCTGCCACAACAAGAAGACCGCGGAAGACAAAAGGAGGTACGGGATGTAATGCGACAGACGAAAGGGAAGAGACAAGAGAAGCACGGCACAGTATACTGTGACAAGTGTCGTAGAGATTTCTATCTGCGACAGCAGATTGCAGGGATAGAAAAAGAAGTAACGGACTAACAACCTTGCGTGTCGTAACTAGGCTAAGGATTGAATACTAAATGAGCTTGGGAAGTTGTGGGAAGAAAAGGGATTGCGTAAGCCGTTGCTTCGTGCTGTTTGAAGTTTGCGACAGTATTGAAGAAGATTTGATAATTGATACTTCGATTGGGAAAGAGTGTTAGGGGTGGGGGGAGGCAAAAAGTTTTTAGACGTCGCTCAGAGACCGACCGCCAGGGTCGTGCGAACTTTTTTCCCAAAATGACATTTTTTTGACAGGGAGGTGTTTTCCGATGGCGGGGAGACCGAGTAAGCCGGTGCAACTGCTCAAACTGGAAGGGAAAAGCCACCGGACAAAAAAAGAACTGGCGCATCGGGAAAAGGCCGAAAAATCATTATACACCGGGACAAAGTTTAGGGAGTCTCCCGCCGTAAAGTCCGACCCGATCGCGCACAAAGAGTTTTTGAGACTAAAGAAATTATACAAGTACATCCAATATGTCGATGGGCTTGACGAACAAATTATTAACCGTTACTGCATGATGGTAAGCCAAGAAAATAGTTTGATAGAGCGAATAGCCCAGTTGGAGGGAATATCTAACGAGTTAGACGGCCCAGGTGAAAAGATCGAGATGTTTAAACTCATAACAAGCACGACGACAAAGCTCAATCAAACAAGAGACATGCTGTTAAAGTTGGAGGATCGGCTATTTTTGAACCCGACAGCGCGGGTGAAGGCGATACCGAAAACACCTCCTGAAAAAGAGGATACGTCGCCCATGGCTAAATTCCTAAAAAGCCGTGAGCGCAATGCCTAAGATTGACAAGGACAGAGCACTGGAGCCGATCGAGTTTATACAAATGCTTAACGCGGTTGACGATTTTTACGGTCAACCGCTTTTGTTACTCGACTGGCAACACGAAACGATATGGGACGTATATGGAACAGTTAAAGACGACGGACTAAGGCAATATCGGTTTGCTTACCTTGAAGTGCCAAAAAAGAACGGTAAGACTTCGTTGATCGGCGCGCTATCTCTCTATCATTTAGTTTGCGACGGTCCGGGAGGACAGATCTATTGTTGTGCGGCAGACAGGGAACAAGCTCAGCTTGTTTACCGCGCTGCTTGCGGAATGATTGAACAGGATACCGAGCTTGAAAAGGTATTAAAAGTCCTGAACAGCCGGAAAGAAATAATAAACGTTCATACCGGGACAACGCTAAAGGTACTGTCTGCAGAGGCGTATACAAAACACGGTATTAACCCGACTGTCGTCATATTTGACGAACTTCACGCCCAGCCGAACCGTGACCTATGGGATGTGATGACATTTGGTGCCGGTGCCGCTCGGAAGGAACCTCTTTGGTGGGTAATCACTACAGCCGGCGACGATCCTGATCGTACGTCGATTGGCTGGGAGGTACATGAACAGGCAGTAAAAATAAGAGACGGCGAGCTAGTGGATCCATCATGGTACGTGAAAATATACAACGCACCAGAAGATGCAAACATATTCGACGAACAAGTGTGGTATGAGGCGAACCCTTCATTAGGGCACACTATCAATATCGAAGCAGTCCGACAGGAAGCACTAGCCGCTCGCAACAGCGAGGCGTCAGAACGACTTTTCCGTTGGCTACGTCTTAACCAGTGGGTTTCGCTTAAACGGATCGGGTGGCAGCCGTTAAGCCTTTGGGATCAGACTAACGGCGATTGGGATTTGTCGGAACTTGTCGGCAAGAAGTGCTACCCCGGGTTAGACTTGTCGAGTACGACGGATATCACGGCAGTATGCTATTTATTTCCGCCACAAGAGGGTTTTTCTGCCTGGCGGGCAATATTTGATGCGTGGATCCCGGAGGACAACATGAAAGAACGTGTTTTGCGCGATAAAGTACCTTACGACCGTTGGGTTAATCAGAAATACTTACACGCCACGCCGGGCAACGTAGTCGACTACAGCTTTGTTGAATCGCGAATACTAACGGCAAACAAACAGTACAACATACAGACACTTGGCACTGACCCGTGGAACAGCCGCATGCTCACACAGCGATTGATGCGTGAAGGTGTTGATGTTGTGGAGATACCGCAAAACTTTGCTGGTCAAAGCTTGGCGATGAAAACCCTCGAGCGGTTAATGAAGTCGGGGAGTTTAACGCACGAAATAAACCCGCTCGCACGGTGGTGCTGGGGTAACGTTGTTGTAGCAGTAGACGGCAACGAGAATATAAAGCCGATGAAAAACAAATCGAAAGACCGGATCGACGTGACGGTAGCGCTGATAAACGCCATGGCGACTGCAATGATGTTTGAAAGTACCGAGATTGATTTCACAGAAGCTACTAGCGACTATCTTCAAATGATGGGGTGGTAGGAGGTGGGACGATGTTTAACTGGATTAAGAGAATGTTTAAAAACGAAAACGAGAGTGCAGACCTAAACCACCCAAAGTTTTTGGAATGGCTCGGTATAGACGCCAATTTACCGAGAGATAAGTTGTCAGAGGCGACTTACTTCGCTTGTTTAAAAATCTTGTCAGAAAGCATGGGGAAGCTACCGCTACACATGCTAAAAAAGACTGACAGGGGGATTGTAGCAAGCGATAAAGAAGAATTGTATAACTTATTAAAGCTTAGGCCTAATCCGTACATGACGAGCGCTACATTCTGGTCGACGGTTGAGATGAACAGGAACCACTACGGAAACTCCTATGTCTGGAAAAGATATAAGGGTCCGGAGGTGAAAGACCTGTGGATCATGCCTAGCGAAAACGTGTCGATCGTAATTGACGATAAGGGGATATTAGGCAAGACGGATAAGATTTGGTACAAGTATACCGACAAAAAAACAGGAATTCTATACACGTTTAACCATGACGAGGTTTTGCATTTTAAAACATCAACAACGTTTGATGGTATCAGCGGTGCGCCGATCCGCGACATCTTGAAAACCACGGTAGATGGCGCGCTGGAGAGTCAAAGGTTTATGAACAATCTTTACAAGACAGGGTTAACGGGTAAAGCCGTGCTCGAGTACACCGGGGACCTTGACGAGAAGGCAAAGCGGCGGTTGGTAAAAGGGTTCGAAGAATTTGCAAACGGGTCGAAGAACGCCGGAAGGATAATTCCCGTACCGCTTGGTATGAAACTCGTACCGCTTGACATCAAATTAACGGATAGTCAGTTCTTCGAACTTAAGAAGTATTCCGCGCTGCAAATCGCTGCAGCCTTCGGCATTAAACCAAATCAAATAAATGATTATGAGAAGTCAAGTTACGCCTCAGCTGAGGCGCAAAACTTGGCTTTTTACGTTGATACCCTTCTTTACATTTTGAAGCAGTATGAGGAAGAGATCACTTATAAGATTTTAAGTTCGCAACTTGTAGAGGAAGGTTATCACTTTAAATTTAACGTCAACGTTATTTTGAGAGCCGATATTAAAACGCAAATGGAAGCCTTGGCTAAAGGGGTGAATAACGGCATTTATACTCCAAACGAAGCAAGGGGGTACTTAAACCAGCCGGCCTTAGATGGAGGAGACGTTTTAATGCTCAACGGTAATTACATCCCTGTAACAATGGTCGGGGAGCAGTATCAGAGAGGGGGTGAAAGTCAATGAGCTTTTGGAAGTTCATTAGGAACAAGGCTTCAGACGACAATATAGAAACCGTGGAGCTTCGCATCGAAGGCGATATTGTCGATGACGAGGATATGTGGTTTTATGAGTGGTTTGGTGAGCCTGCGGCAGCCCCAAACGCTTTTCGTGAAGAGTTAACCGAATACAAAGGGCAAGATCTAACCGTGTGGATTGATAGTTACGGCGGCAGCGTATTCGCCGGCGCGTCGATTTATAACGCGCTTAGGGAACACGATGGCAGAATTACGGTCAAAATTGACAGCAAGGCCATGAGTGCGGCTTCTGTGATCGCGATGGCTGGTGACGAGATACTAATATCGCCAGTATCCGTTATGATGATCCATAATCCTCTGACTTACGCGTATGGGGATATGCGGGATCTACGCAAGACGGCGGGGATACTTGACGAGGTGAAACAGTCGATCGTAAATGCATACGTCGATAAAACCGGTAAGCCCGCAGGAGAGATCTCCGAGATGATGGATGACGAAACATGGATGTCTGCAAATGTGGCGGTTAAGCAAGGTTTTGCCGACGGAGTGCTGTACCAAGATGAACAACTTGATGTTGCAAACATGGCAGGTTTTAATTTTAACCGCTTGGCAATCGTTAACAGTGCACAGCGGTCTGTTAAAAAAGCGGTTGAGTTGATCAATAAACCATACGATGACAAAGAAAAACTAGCGCTCTATCTTGACTTAATTTAACGAGGTGATTTAAGTGAACAAAAAATTACGTGAGCTCCTTGAAAAAATCGAAAACAGAAAAGCGGAGGCTAGGAAGCTACTAGCTG
The DNA here is from genome assembly GCF_001375555.1 of Numidum massiliense. Taxonomy (NCBI): domain Bacteria; kingdom Bacillati; phylum Bacillota; class Bacilli; order Caryophanales; family Bacillaceae; genus Numidum; species Numidum massiliense. The sequence continues at coordinate 400,708 of NZ_CTDZ01000009.1, forward strand.
ACAACAAGATTGAGGAAGCCGCCGCGATCCGAGATGAAGTTGTGGACTTGCAAAACGAATTCGACGTTGCAAAGGATCTTTACGAACAGGAGAAAGAGCAAGCCGAAAACTTTAAGCCGATCGAGGCGCAAAATGATGTGCACACTTTTTTAAACCATGTGCGTACGCGGTTTAAAAACGCAATGCACGAGGGGTCTGGAAAAGATGGTGGCTATATCGTTCCGCAGGACATTCTAACGCAGATTAACGAATATCGCGAGAGCAAAGACGCGCTCCAAAACCTCGTGACCGTTGAGCCAGTTTCCACTAAATCGGGTAGCCGCGTGTTTAAAAAGCGTGCACAGCAAACAGGGTTTGCTAAAGTCGATGAGATGGGGAACATTCCAGAGAAATCCACACCACAATTCACGAATCTAATGTACGATGTGGACAAATACGCAGGTTTCATGAAAGTCACCAATGAACTGTTAAAGGACAGTGACCAAGCTATCGCAAGTGTGTTAACCAAGTGGATTGGCGACGAAAGCCGTGTAACGCGCAATAAGTTGATCCTAGAAGCATTAGGAGCGAAGGAGAAAACAGCATTCAGCGGACCGGACGACATTAAAACGGCGTTGAACGTGACGCTTGACCCAGCGTTCCGCTATACATCCACGATCGTGACGAACCAAGACGGATACAACTATCTAGACACGTTGAAAGACGAAACAGGCAACTATCTACTTCAGCCGACCGTAGCTGAAGACAGCAGTAAAATGCTTTTTGGTGTCCCCGTCCAGGTGGTGTCTAACAAGGATATGCCGTCTAACAGCTCTAAAGCGCCGGTCATCATTGGCGATTTGAAAGAGGCTGTTGTCATGTTCGACCGACAAACTACGGAAATCTCGGCCAGTGACGTAGCGGGTGATGCCTATTTGACAGACGTGACGCTGTTCCGAGCAATTGAGCGGTTGGATCTGAAATTGCGCGATGATGAAGCCTTTGTCTATGGTGAAATCGAGGTAACCAGCGGAGGAGTTGAAGGGTAATGACCAAATTCCAGGCGAAAGTAACCGAGGAATCACCGGCTGCTCGCCTGTTATCTCTAACAGGCGGTGATGATCTTCCAACAATTTCTTTAACTTCAGCTGGAGGCAATCCAGATTTCTACACAAAACGGGGCCTCAAGGTTGATGAGGTCGTGACTGTAACTATCAAAGGAGCACCAGTTTGGCCAATAGAAGCCGGTGCAGACATCCCGGCTGGTAGTAACGTTGAGGCAGGAGACGGAGGTACAATTGTGCCTTCAACCGGGACGGGCATCGGCTACGTGGCTCAATCCGTCAATGCCGGCGACGTTGCACAGCTCATTCGCTCTGCAAGCGGTGGCCCTCCAGGACCAAAAGGTGATAAAGGGGCAAAAGGTGACCCAGGACCGCAAGGGCCAAAAGGTGACACCGGACCACAGGGTCCAAAAGGCGCGGACGGCGCACCAACGAAAGCCGAGTGGGACGCGCTCGTTGAACGGGTCGACGCATTGGAAGGCGGGGGAGGTTGATCCCTCGCCCCCTTAGGGGGTGTTAAACCGTGATTTTAGAACTTGAAGAAGCAAAACAGTGGTTGCGTGTTGATGGTGACGAAGAGGACGGCACCATCCAAATGCTGATTAAAGCCGCAGAATCGTACCTGTACAACGCAACCGGCATTGAATACGACGCGGAAAGCGATCTTGCAAGGCTGTTGTGTCTTGTACTTGTTTCTGATTGGTACGAAAACCGTGAGCTAGGTACTGGTAAAGTCAGCGAAAAAGTACGGTTCACCGTATCCAGTATCACGGCACAACTGCAGTATGCGCAATCGAAAGAAGGCGATACCGATGAATCCGGGTCGCCTTAAAAATCGTATCGAGATACAGCATAAAACAGCGGTCCGCGATCCTGACACAAAAATAACGAAACAAAAATGGCAGACGATCCATAAGTGCTGGGCTGAGATCGAGCAACCGACAGGCAACAGATTTTATCAGGCTGCGGTTGCTCACCTCGAGTACGCCACATGGTTTAAAATCAGACAGAAGGACGGCATTAAGCCTGGTATGAGAGTCGTTTATCAGGATCATAAATATTTGATTGAACACGTGAAATACGACCTACAGCACAAGCGGTTTGTGTCCCTGCAATGTAAGGAGGTGGTGTGAGTGGGTGCGAACGTCAAGATCGACGGGTACGCAGACATTCAAAAGAACTTACGGTCGCTAGGCACTAAGGCCAAAGTAGTCGAAGCTGCTGCAGTCAAAGCCGGCGGCGAAGTGCTGCGTAAGACTATGGCACAAGAAGCACCACGAAGCGCATCACCGAGACAACCGACTTCACCCTCGCAAAGCTGGCGTACCGGCCAACACGCGGCGGACAATATTAGGGTTAGCCGTGTCAAGACGGTAGGCGGCTTTAAGATTGTTGATGTCGGTGTACCAAAAGGCGACAACTCACCGTACTTTTATCTAAAATTCCATGAGTATGGATCAGTCAAGTACACACCGCCTAAGCCGTTTATGACACGTGCCGTACAAAGTTCTAAGTCGCAGGTAAAGGAAGCTATCAAACAGACAGTTAGGAAGGGGATGGGGCTGAAATGATCAACATGGAGGCCCCAGTCATCGATGCGCTAGAAAGCGATCCGGAAGTATCACGACTAGTAGGCGAAAAGATATTTCGCTGGACGGTACCGGATGAAACAGCAGATAAATATCCGTATATCCGCGTGGTGGAAATTGATAACGTTGATAATGACTATAACGATAACCGCGCGGTTGCGAGCGACATCGAAATACAAATCGATCTATGGACGCGGGGCGATCCCGCACAACTGCAAACAGCAATAAACCGTGTCATGAAGTCACTGAGTTTTAAAAGAACGTCGGTGGCTTTTTTCTATGAGGAAGACACAGGCGCGACGCGTAAAGTGCTGCGCTTCACTACTAAAGTAACACTGGAGGAATGAAACAATGGCTAGTTCGATCGTTGGTTTAGAGAACATTGTTTACGCCAAGTTGATTAGCGACACTCAAGATGCAGTAGAGTATGGAGAAGTCAAACCCTTCGCGCCGGCTATCACCGCGTCAGTCGAAACAGCCCAGGACAGCGCCACGCAGTACGCGGACAATGGACCAATTGCGGTTGCTACACAGATCGGGGAGACAACGTTAAACCTGACTGTCAACGAAATTCCGCAGGAAGTTTTGGCCGATATTTTGGGGCAGGAAATGGTTAAGGGCGTTATTGCATACAAGCAGGACATTCAGGCGCCTTACTTAGCTTTAGGCTTTACAGGCAACAAGGAAAATGGTAAGAAACGCCTTGTTTGGCTTACGAAAGGCCGCTTTACTATTCCGTCGGATGAATGGAACACGAAACAAGATTCTCCGGAATTCCAGAACGCGGAAATCCAAGGGACGTTCATCCGTCGCGACTTTGACAAGGTGTTTAAGATTGTGGCTGACACCGAAGTCGAAGAATTCACGTATGAGGACGAGTTTTTCACTGAGGTTTTCGATCTCTCGAAGCTCACCGGTGGCGGTGGCGGCGGAGTAGAAGGTTAAGGGAGGCGATAAACAGTGGAAATTACACTTAGAATCGACGGCGAAGATAAAACGTTCGTGCAGGAGTTTGTTCCTCTGAAGTTCTACCGGAAGGCGCTTGAAATCGAAAAATACGCAGCGGAACCGGATTCCGACGAATTTGAGCTGCTAGACCGCCGATTGCGGTTGATTGTTGAGATTTTCGACAAGCAATTCACGAAAGATCATCTCGAGAATGGTCTGAACACAATCAATCATGGAGAGGTCATTTACGACATCATCGGAGTAGGGGTGCTTGGATACGCCCCTTTGGACGAACTGGAGCAACAGGGGAAGTATCTGATGGAGCTCCAGCAATCACAATCGACGAACGAATAGACCAGTTGAAAGAGCACATTTTGTTTTTGATGGAAACTAGGCAATGGGCGCTGTCTCAAATCGATGAGATGGACGTCCATTTTTATTTTGATTTACTAGAGTTTAAGCATGAGAACACACCACAAGCGAAACGGGCAAGGGCGCGTAAGCGTGGCAAGGTCGTCCCGATTGACAAGGTGTTTTGAGGGAGGTGAACGATCATGGCCACTATTGCCGATATGGGCAGTCTAGTCGTTCGCGTGGGCCTCGATGACAAAAAGTTTGACCAAGGGCTTAAAAACGTCAACAGGCGCATGGCACTAGCTAAGAGTGAACTTAGGGCTTCTTCTTCTATGTTCACCAACTTTGGAAAAACAGTAGATGGTCTGCGCCTGAAACAACAAAACCTTTCAAAGCAATACCAGCTCCAAGGTGTACGAGTTCAGCAGTTGCGTAACCAGTATAAGGAGCTAGCCGCAGCTCATGGCGCTGAATCAGACACGGTGTTGCGTGCTGCTGCAAAATACAACAACGCGCTTGCTACGTATAACAAAATGGGGCATGAGCTCCAGGGGGTAACCAAGGAACTACGGTTTCAGGAAAGCCGTTGGTACAAGGCCTCGTCGTCCCTAAAGTCGTTTTCCGACCAAGCAAACAAGGTCGGCGGTGCAATGACATCGACGGGGAGAAGCCTAACAATGGGCGTCACGATGCCGATCGCCGGCATTGCGACAGCCGCGATCCGGACGGGCATGCAGTTCGACAAACAAATGTCCAAAGTTCAGGCAATCAGCGGTGCGACGGGAAAGGATTTTGACGCGCTGAGAAAACAGGCGCGCGATCTCGGCGCGGGCACGCAGTTTTCGGCTAGAAGAAACTGGCCGGTTGCGGGGAAACTCGCAGCATAAATCAGTTGGTGAATTCGGGGGAGGCTAAGGATAAACTATGCTAATCCCGAGCCAAGCGCATTAGGGATATTGCGAAGGTGTAGAGACTAGGCGAAGTAATCTAGAACAGAAGAAACGCCCACGAGCGCCAACCACCTGACCACGTAACGGTGAAGGTGATGATATAGTCCGATACTCCGATGAAAATCGGAGAGATAGTCTAAACAGCTATCATAACACTTGACTGAAGCTGCGCAAGGCATGGAGTATCTTGCACTCGCTGGTTGGAAGACGAAAGACATCATGTCTGCTATGCCTGGCATGCTTGATTTGGCCGCTGCCGGCGCGCTCGATCTTGGTCGTGCCGCAGACATCACTAGTGATACCATGGCCGCTTTCAAAATGAAGGCCTCTGAAGCCGGCCATGCCGCTGATGTGTTTGCGTACGCACAGGCAAATGCAAACACAAACGTAGAGCAACTCGGGGAAGGTATGAAGTATCTGGCGCCGGTTGCGAACAACATGGGCTGGAGTTTAGAGGGTACTTCAGCGGCGATGATGGCCTTGGCTAACCAAGGGCTAAAAGGATCAATCGCTGGCCAGGCGTTTGCATCTTCCCTTGGACGGCTTGCTAAACCGACAAAGGCGATGCAGGGCGTCATGAAAGAGCTGAACATATCATTCTTTGACGCCCATGGACAAATGAAGTCCATGCCAGACATCGTACGTGAGCTTGAAAAAGGCACAAAAGGCCTCACGGATAAACAGCGATCCGCTGCCCTTACAACATTGTTTGGTGCCGAAGCGTACAAACACTGGTCGATTCTTCTTAACACCGGCAGCAAAGACCTTAAGAATATGACAAAAGAGCTTGAGAACAGCGACGGCACAGCGAAGAAAATGGCTGACACTATGATGGATAACTTCGCCGGAGCAATGAAAGAGCTACGCTCAAAGCTAGAAGAGGCCGGAATTGTCATATCAGACAAACTGACGCCGGCGATCCGCGCTATTGCTGAATGGGTTGGTAGGGCGACAGACAAATTTAACAAAATGGACGCGGGAACGCAGAATCTTATTTTAGCTATCGCTGGCATTGCCGCAGCGTTAGGACCGGTCGTCGTCGGTATGGGCGTATTCGTAAAGAGCCTAGGAACCATTACGGGCGGGCTATCAAAAACGATTGGCTGGTTCGGGCGGTATAGAACCAACCTCGCCACTACAGACAAGTCAATGAAAACATTTGCCGCAACATCAACAACCGCCGTGGCAAAAATAAACGCCACGAACGCCACAATGGGACGTGCTTCGAAAGGTATGCGGGGGCTACGAGGCAGCGCGATGTTAGCTGGGGCTGCGATGGCTACGTTTGGCGGCGAATGGGGTGGCGTTGCCGGAATTGCAAGTGTGTTTCTGCCAGGAATTTTGAAAGGCGGAAAAGGCTTGTTAACGTTTGGGAACAACGCCCTATCATCGGCTGGCAACCTCCTGAAATTCGGCGGTAATGCTAAAACAGCTTCTAAAGCCAACGTAGATTTGGCTGGTAATGTGGGGAAGTCTTCCAGGGGATTTGCCGGACTCGCAGGTAAGGCTCTTGGTGCCGTTAAAGGTATCGCCGGCTTCGGGGGCAAAGCGTTAGGCCTTGTTAAGAACCTTGGCAGCCTAACCAAAGTACTTGGTATTGCTCGTGCAGGGTTCAGCGTTCTTGGCGGTCCCGTGGGGCTCGCTACAACGGGTATAACTTTGCTTGCGGAAGGTGGGTATAAGCTATACAAACAGCTTACAAAAGAAAGTATTCCCGCAGTCAATGACTTTGGATCCGAGGTCAGCGAGTCGACGACTGAAGCTGTGCTGGGCTACAAAAAGCTGAACGATGACGCAACGACACAGTTGAATGAACTGAACTGGTCAGGTCAAAAAGTGTCTAAGAAAACCGCTGAGAATTTGACAAAAACGTTCGGCGAGATGGGTAGTCAAATATCTGGTAGCCTTAAATCGAATTTCAATGAGAGCTATGGCGCACTGAAAGAATTTTTAAGTAACAGCAAAGGGATAAGCAGCAAAGAACAACAAGCGATCCTCGACAATGTGAAGAAAAAGCATGAAGAACAGCAAAAGACTGTCAAAGGCTATCAAGCCCGAATAAAAGAGATCATGGAAAAAGCGCGTAAAGAAAAACGGCAACTGACAGCCAATGAACGCCATGAAATCAACGATATACAACAGAAAATGGCCGACACCGCAGTCAAAACGATGTCAAAAAACGAAAAAGAACAAGTTATAATACTTGAACGGTTGAAACGATCATCAGGGAGTATCACAGCGAAGCAAGCCGCCGATACGGTTAAAAATTCGAAGAAGGCAAGAGACGGTGCTATATCCGACGCTAAAAAGAAGTTCAAAAAAGTGGAGGAGTGGGCAATCTACGAGAGCACCGTTACAGGATCTATCAGCAAAAAAGAAGCGGATAAAATCATAAAGGAAGCACGGCGACAAAAAGATAAGTCTATTAAAGCTGCAAAAGACAAACACAAAAAAGTTGTCGAACATGCCAAGAGCCAAGCCGGCGGTCAGGCAAAACACGTCGACTGGGCAACCGGCGAAGTGCTCACCGGATGGGACAAAATGATTGCGGGCGTAGCTGTCGCAGTTAATACCGTAAGCGATGGGATCAACTGGGTACTCGATTTGATCGGGATGGGTAAATATAAAATCCCACATTGGAAGCCCAAAGGATACTCCAAGGGCAAAAAGCCAGCGGCAAGACGCAATACAGAGGGTCCGGGCGGGAGTATTGGGTACTATGCGACAGGAACGCCATCGAGCGGCCACCCTGGAGGCCCCGCGATCGTCGGTGAACGAGGCCGCGAACTTGCGCACATACCAGGCCAAGGTGTGACTCTTGTCGGTACTAAGGGGCCGGAACTCATTTGGGATTTGCCACGGGGTTCGTCTGTTCTCCCGAACCGAGAGACTGAAAAGACGCTGAAAAGTTACGGTTTCCCAGGATACGCGGGCGGTGTCGGGGACTTTTTCGACTGGGTATTTGAGGGGCCGCGGTACTTGATGAACAAGGTTTGGGGCAAGTTTCCAATACCCAGCATAGACATTGGCGGAATGTTCTCTAAAATGGGCGCTGGCATAATATCATTTTTAAAAAATAAAAGCCTAAAGTTCATTGGAGACAAGGTCAAAGGCTTTATGGATAGCTTTGGGAGCATAGGAGACGGTTCAGCGAAGGGCAACATAGGCAAATGGATCGCTGCTGCTGTAAGTATCACCGGCGTTCCAAAATCGTGGATCGGTCCACTGTCTACGATTGCACAAAAAGAGTCTGGCGGAAATCCAAAGGCGATCAACCTCTGGGATTCGAATGCAAAGGCGGGAATTCCGAGTAAGGGTCTCATGCAGACAATCGATCCAACATTTCAGGCGTACAAAAAGCCAGGAATGAACGACATTTGGAATCCGGTGCACAACGCCGTCGCGGCGATCCGTTACATCATTGCGCGATACGGCAATGTGTTCAACGTGCCTGGAATCCGGTCGATGGCTCGGGGCGGTCCATACATGGGGTATGCAAGTGGCGGCATCATCAACAAGCCGCAACTAGCTATGCTCGGCGAGAACGGCTTCCGAGAATACGCGATCACGACAGAACCGCGGTATCGTAAGCGATCGCTAGAATTGTGGTCGCAGCTGGGCGGTGAGCTCGGGGCGCTCCCCGAAGTCAAAGGGCTGAGCACAAGCGCAGCAAATGTTAAAGACGCAGCTAGCATCATAGCAAATGAAATAGCGCAGGCACTGGCGCCGATCGTTCGTGCCAGTGGCATCACTCAAAATCTAAACTTCTACACTTCTGAATCGCCGCCACCTTCCGAGGTAGCACGGAGAACAAAACAAGCCTCCCGTCGTTTGGCAATGGAGCTGGGGGTGTAACGTTGAGGAGAATAACGTTTACGAATGGACGGGGAGAGAGTGTCGAGTTGTACCTCTCCCCTTTTCTTATAACAGGACTAGACGGATTGAGCAAGGTTGACGCGGAAATACAAATGGCCGGCGCACCGTTCCAAGATGGTTCGTTGTACGTCGGCACGCGATTAGAGCCTCGTCCGGTCAGCATTGAGGGGGAGTTTCGGTCATTGGATCCGATAGAGATCGGAGAGCAACGACAACTTCTCCAACGGGTGTTCAATCCAAAGTTAGGTTTGGGCATGTTGTACATCGAGCAAAACGGCGTAGAAAAAGAGATCGAGGCTGTCCCGGATGGCTCGCCGGATTTCCCGGAAAAAGGACAGGACATCTTTCAGAAGTTCGTTATCGATTTAATCTGTCCGGATCCGTACCTAAAAGACATAGAGAGCTCGACGGAACCCAGTCTAAAATACCGTGGATTGTTTAAATTTCCGCTCGAAATCCCAACGGAAATGGGCGAACTCGAAGAAGAACAGACCTATCAAAACGATGGGGACGTTCCAACGCCTGTGATCATAGAAATACGCGGTCCGGCTGTAAATCCGAAAGTGACGAATCGAACAACCGGAGAGTACATCAAGGTTAACCGTGAAGTGCCGGCTAACCAAAAACTCATTATCGATACATCGTTCGGAAAAAAGCGTGTCGAGATTGAGGACGAAAAAGGGAATCGATCCAACGCGTTTAACTGGATAGACTTAAAATCTAAATTCTTCCAACTGCAGGTTGGCGAGAACAAAATAGTATACAGTTCGGATCCAGGGAGTGGCGGGGCCATTGTAGCCGTCCGTTGGCGAAGCAGGTACGTGGGCATTTAGGAGGTAAATCATGGCCGAGAAATCAATGTTTTTTAATAGCGTCGAGGGCGACAGAGTTTACGACGCGGAGGAGTTTGCAAGTTATTTCCGCAGGTTCATGGCCGACGGCGTTTATAAGGACGGTGCGGAGCTGAAGGTCACCGCAAACGGCCAAGACATGCGTGTGACGGTGGGTACCGGTAGCGCTGTGGTTGATGGCTATATGTATATCAATACGACGTCGCTAGCTTTGACCATCGGCGCGGCAGACGCTTCGTTAGACAGGATTGATCGTATAGTCGTTCGAGTTGACAAGAACGTAGACAAGCGATATGTGAGGGCGTTTGTTAAAAAGGGAACAGCTGCAGCAAACCCAAAGCCGCCGAGCTTGACGAACACTGAGCAGATCAAAGAAATAGCGATCGCGCAGGTGACGGTGAAAGCGGGAAAATCGTTCATTGAGCAATCGCAGATCAAAGACGAAAGACAGCCGATCAACTTTGTCGTTACACCCGAGATGATCGGCGCCCTGCGCGCAAAAGATGGCAAATTGCTGGGGTATCTTGACGCAGATAACCACGATGTCCTCAATACGAACCGTGTCTTTTTGGCAGACAAGAATAACGACAAGGATGTATACGGAGTGACTGAGTCGCCCTCTACAGGGGACTACAACATCAACGTATACAAAATGGATGGGAACAAGCGTGAATATGATAGGACCGTGTTCCGCATCAATCAGGAAGGAACCGTGTCGTATCCGTATCAGCCGCTAGTATGGGCGTACGCGGATAAGTATCAAAAACTTCTTTTCCAGACGTGGACGAAATTGCAGTTCAAGAAGATTAGACATAGCCGAGGAACCGAGTACAAGACATCAAACTCACGCTATACGGCGAAGGTTTCGGGCTATTATCTTGTCAATGGCTATGTAGAGCTGGACGACCGTATACAGGAAGGCGCATTCGAGTTGGCCGTTTACAGAAACGGTTCGAATTACAGTCGACTGGGTTATGTGCGCCCTGGTTCTCGGTACCCGATCGGTGTCAACGGAACCGGTATGGTGTATTTGAACGTAGGGGACTATATTGAGTTGTACTTATGGAGTTCTATATCTACATTTACACGGGTGCGCGGGATGCCATCCACGCGCTTTGAAGTGGTGAAACTCGTATGAAGACTTTACGCGTATTTACGCCAGATTTGCAGCTCAGATCGGAGATAGATAATTATGAATCGCTACAATTCCAGCGTAGTTGGAGTGAGATCGGCGAGTTTGAAATCCACATAAACAGGCATAAAGAGCACGTAAACGAGCTACTAAAGAACAACATAATTGTACTTGGGGAAGACTTGCACAAGTGCGGCATTATCCGGCATTGCGAAATCTCATTTGACGAGAGCGGGCGGGGTAGTGAGACATGGGTTATTCGCGGCTACGAACTCAAGGCGATACTAGGACAGAGGATCACGGTACCGCCGTCCGGAAAGTCACACGAAACACTTAACAATACCGCAGAAACAGCTATGAAGTTTCTTGTCGATAGGAACGCAATTACTCCTGTAGATACGAAACGAGCTTTTCCAATGCTCGAAAGGGCGCTTTCACCAGGACGGGGTAAACAAGTAAAGTGGCAATCGAGATACAAAGAGCTAAACGAAGAGTTGACCGCTCTTGCAGAATTAGGCGGCCTCGGCTGGTGGATTGCGCTGGACTACAGCAAAAGAAAATGGGTGCTCGATGTGTATGAAGGCCGCAACCTCACCGTGGGGCAAACGGAACACCCGCCCGTTATATTCAGCACTGAGTTTGACGCGCTAAGCTCCTTACAATTCGTAAATAGCTACATGGATTACCGAAACGTTGCATACGTGGGAGGCCAGGGGGAAGGTGCAAAGCGCCGTATCGTCAAGGTGGGCGACGCATCTGGCCTCGATCGACACGAGATGTTTGTTGACGCTCGCGATGTTTCGGAAGAAACAGAAGACGATCCGCCGCAAAAGCGACCGGATCCCGAGATTGTAGCAGATCTAAGAGAGCGAGGCGAACAGAACCTCGCCGAGCACGCTCACGAATTCTCCCTCGAGGGGAAAGTATTCGAAGAGAGCCCGTATGTCTACGAAGAGGACTGGGATCTCGGGGACATAGTTACGATACGAGAACCCAACTGGAACTTGACACTTGATGCGCGAATTACTGCCGTTCGAGAGATATATGAGCATGGTGGTATGCAGGTAGAACCTACGTTCGGAAATAGTCAGCCAACACTAATGAAAAAAATAAAACAACAACTAAACCAATTCTCACCAGAAATAAGGAGGTAGACGGATGGAAAGTGTGAAAGAACGCGAACCGGATCTAATCATCAAGCAGGGCGACACGTACGAAAAAATGCGTGGCGTCATGAGGAACGCCAACAAAGAAGCCGTCGATGTGACAGACTGTAAAATATACCTCGTGATGGCAACTAGCCTAGACGGCGAGGAGGGAGAAGTCATTGCACAGGGTGAAGGAGCCGTAGTGGATGGTCCGGCCGGTGAGGTGGAGTATCAATTCCAGAACGGTGATACGAGACGCCCTGGTACACACATAACTGAATTTAAAGCAGTGTTTCCCGACGGCAGGGTATTGACACAACCCGTAGAGGATTACAACAGGGTGCACATCATCCCATCGATCCCGTTCAATCTAACGGATCCAGAGCCTGAGCCGCCAGTTGAAAACGTATGGACAAAGAAAGGTAACCCGAAGGACCTTACGCCGCTGCCTGTTGGATGGCAACACGGGGTAAACTGTATCGTATTGGAACCAGGTCAGTATACGTTGTCCTTCAATGCAAAAAGCGATTCACTAGCATGGATGGACGTCTATATTGACGATAGAACCATTTTCGGGCATACCTTGCATCTTGAGGAGATATACCAACAGTACAACTTTGCATTTGAGTTTTCGGCAAGTCAGTACGAACGACTAAGTATGTGCTTTTACGCTAAGAACGATGCTGAGGACATCTATGTACAAGACATCATGCTTGTACGAACTGGCGACGTGGACGATCCGGGGGGTGGGGAACCGGAGCCCGAACCGGTTGAGCCTGAATACTACAAGGAGGAAACCGAGTAATGGAAAACATTATAAAAACAAGTGTAGCGGTAGCCGGTGCGGCTGCTTCTTTTTTATGGGGAGGTTGGTCGTCGTTGTTGTCGATTCTACTTGCATTCGTGGTCATTGATTACGCGTCCGGAGTGCTGGCAGCAGCAAAGCAGGGTGAGCTATCGTCCGAAGTAGGCGGCTGGGGGATCGCAAAGAAGGTGTTTATTTTCGCCATAGTTGCGGTCGCACATCTCATCGACACGGCGATCGGCGAGGCGCATGTCTTCCGTGATGCAACTATTTTCTTCTATCTCGCGAACGAAGTATTGTCGATCATTGAGAACGCTGGGGTAATGGGGCTGCCTATTCCGGCGAAGCTTAAAGGTGCTGTTGATGTACTAAACCAGAAAGGAGACGATAAACAGTGATTAAGTTTATGATCGATGGTGGTCATGGCGGTACGGACCCGGGTGCGGTCGCTAACGGGCTGAAGGAGAAAGATATTACTCTCGCGATCGCCCTACGAATCCGCGATATACTTTTTAGCGAATATGAGGGTGTAGCGGTCAAGATGAGCCGTACGACTGACAAGACTGTACCGTTATCGGCCATCACAAACGCCGCAAACGCTTGGGCAGCTGATTTCCTTCTTTCCATCCATATTAACGCAGGCGGTGGAACAGGCTTCGAGAGCTTCACGTATAACGGCATTAATGATGTCAAAACAAACAGCATTCAGAAGAATATCCACACTGCAGTTGCTAAGGTAATCGGGATCCCAGACCGTGGAATCAAAAAAGCTGACTTGCACGTTTGCCGCGAAAGCTACATGCCTGCATTGCTCACAGAGTGCGGATTCATCGACTCAAAAACGGATTCGAAACTCATGAAGAGTAAGGCGTGGATCGACAGGGTTGCAAGGGCTCACGTAGAAGGGTTAGCAAAATCCTTCGGTATAAAGAAGAAAAAGAACTCTGGGGGAAGTAAGAAGCCGACGCCGGTTAAACCGAAGCCTGGCGACAAACTTCATCGTGTTCAGATCGGCGCGTACGCAAATAAGAAAAACGCGGATGCCGCAGCTGCAAAAGCTAAGAAGGTCGGCTTCGACGCGGTGATCAAAAAAGAAGGATCGTTATATAAGGTGCAGATCGGAGCATTCAGGGAACGGAAAAACGCTGGGGCATTAGCGACAAGGGCGAAAAAGGCTAAATTCGATGTCACAATTTCGTACAACTGATGGTACAACTGAATAGACGAACGGGAACGCACCTCCTACGCGTTCCCGTCTTTTTGATACCTATTGCATTCAAACCCATAGGGAAACCCCTCAGAAACGAAAATAGAAGGCCGTTTTTTGCCGCTCACAAAAATACAGATAAAAAAGTTCCCTCCCGTTATGTTCGGGAGGGATTTACTAGTTCAAATCATTTTCAGCATCCTTCATGTTGTCTTGGAACATTGTTTCCATGTCTTTGGTGATGTTTGCGTCACCCCGTCCTTGCAGATCCTGAACATAACCGTTAAATGTTTGCTGTAAATAGCCAGCAGCTGCACCCAAAGAGAATTTTAACCCTTTGTCGTAGTCCGCGGATTCTATGTCCTCCTTAACTTCCTCAACACTGTCTTTCCAGTTTCTTGCGAACTCTCCCCAAGCAGCATCATCCATGCCGTTTTTATGTACTTCATATTCTTCTTGCAGATCGCTGTATAGCTGGTTTAAACGGTCGTAATGCTTCTTTGCTTCCTGGGATCCGGATGTGTTCTTAGGTTCCTTTTTCGATGCTTTCTTTTTGCCTTTTTCTTTTTCGGTTGGCTCAATGATGGTCGCCGTAATAATCGGCATTCCTGTTTCATCCTTACCATCATATGAACCGTACACTTTGACGCGGTCAGATTCTTTGGGCTCATATCTGACTGTCATACTGTTAACGGTATACATTCCGTTGCCGTTCTCCTCTTCAGTTGTTAGAGTGAACTTACCGAGCTTACCTTCTTCTTGAATATTGGTTATCTCGCCGACTGCGAAGACCTTTTTTCCGTCTTCTGCATCATCGCTGTTCAACTCGACGAAATTAGCTTCGACTGCTTCTTTCTTGAGTTGCTCGTTTAACTTCTCTTGCTCTGGATCCGGATCGTCACTTTCGTCTTCTTGCTCGCTGCTGTCGTCATCCGACCCATCGACATCTGCAGCGGTTTCGCCTGCTTCCACTTCATCGCCAGGCTCCGCTTCATCCGAAGAATCACCGCAGGCAACTAAGACTAAACTAAACACAAGGAAAATAGACAGTAACAATAGGAATGACTTTTTCACTTTTTTACTCTCCTTCCTTTCAATAACACATTCCAATGTTATCATGTTCTCATATGAAAACTCAAACGCTTTCAGGATTGAAACCCTCCCGCGATGATCGGGAGGGCTGTTTCTGCCACCCACGAACACCCACAAAACACCCACAAAAAAATGGAATTCCTTGAATCTATTTGAATGGTGTATTTGAAAAACCGTTGATACATAAGGGTTTTATATACTGCATAAAACGACTTAAAAGCCGCCTTTAATCAGGAATTGATGGAAGCTATGTTAGTTTTGGTCACGGTTATCTCTCCGATCACCGTCGCGTTCGTAGAGGTGCTAAAGCGTTCGTTTGGTGTACCGACCCGCCTACTGCCCCTCATAAGCCTTGCCGCGGGAGTTGTGCTCGGTCTTGCGTTTTACCCGTTCACAAGCGCAAGTGCCGACCTACGTGCATGGGCTGGCGCGCTCGCAGGATTGGCCGCTACCGGACTTTTCGAGGTAGCCTTTCAGAAACGTGAAGGTTAATAAAACAAGCGGGAGCGCGTATTAACCTAGCGCTCCCGTGTGTAAAATATGTGTAAAAAAGTTTCGTTTCCTATCGTTTTTGGACGTAACTTCCATAAAATAACAAACGCCCAAAACCGTTGATATAACTACGATTTCAGGCGCTTTAAGGTTGGTTGATCTTGCCTAAAAAAGACCTATTGGCGTCCCAGGAGAGATTCGAACTCCCGACCGACGGTTTAGAAGACCGTTGCTCTATCCGACTGAGCTACTGGGACGTATTATTACCGTACATGTCCTTCATCACAAGCAAGGACGTCATCGATATACGCGTCGTTCACTCACATAACGCGCGCACGTCCTAAACGAATAAACGTTCTTTAGTAAACACAAGTAAACGTAAAAACGTACATTGTACAGTATACGAGATCTCCTGCCGTTCGTCAATACGCGTAAAGTCCATCTCATGTACCAGGCGGTGGATCCTCTTGCCAATTCATTCGTTTTTTCCCGTTATAATTTCTCGTTATAACTTCCCGTAATAAATTCTCGTAATAAATTCCCGTTATAATTTCCCGTTATAATAAAAAGGAGACGACAAGTGGTATGCTGCGTTCCATTGTAGACAGCGATTCTGACAACAAACTGTGAAGAAGGGAAATGCTGGGGTCAGTCGGAGGATTTGGTTGACGCTGCACAGGACTTACAGGGGAACGGTAGCCGCGGTGACCGTTTTATGAGAAAGGTGCTTGAATTTCTTGCACCTTCCATTATAATGGAGTTTGTGTCATGGACAGTCCTTCAGTCACTACTTTGGTTCTATTGTAAACAGAACAGGCTGTGTTATAATAAATTGATTGTTAAGTGTTCGCTGTTTGGAAAAAGAGGATGATGCTTTTTCCGGACTTACTGTAGGAGGGAATAGTACAATAATGAACGTCCAATGGGAAAAAACGGAGAAAAACACAGGGGTTTTAACGATTGAAGTCGAAGAGGAAAAAGTTCGCGAGGCGTTAGACGTCGCCTTTAAAAAAGTGCGGACTCAAGTGAACGTTCCCGGGTTCCGCAAAGGGAAAGTACCGCGCCCGGTATTTGAGGCGCGTTTCGGCGTTGAAGCGTTGTACCAAGATGCGTTAGATTACTTATTGCCGCTGAGCTACCCCCAAGCGGTAGAAGAAGCTCGCATCGAGCCAGTCGACCAGCCGGAAATCGACGTCGAGCAGTTCGAGAAAGGCAAGCCGTTTATTTTTAAAGCGACGGTAACGGTCAAACCGGAAGTGGAACTCGGGCAATATAAGGACTTGGAAATCGAAGCGCAGGACTTCTCCGTGAAGGAAGAAGATATCGAAGCTGAGTTGAATCAAATGCGCGAGCGCGCCGCGGCGTTGGAAACGATTGAAGGGGAGGCGGCCGACGGAGATTTTGTCAAAATCGACTTTAAAGGATTTGTCGATGGCGAAGCGTTCGAAGGCGGTGAGGCGAGTGACTACAACTTGCAAATCGGCTCTGGCCAGTTCATCCCCGGTTTCGAGGAGCAGCTGATCGGCGCGAAAGCCGGCGATGAAAAAGACGTGAATGTCACTTTTCCGGAGGAGTATCACCAAGAGTCGCTGGCGGGCAAGGATGCGCTGTTTAAAGTGACCGTACACGAAGTAACGCGGAAAAACTTGCCGGAACTCGACGACGAGTTCGCCAAAGATGTGAGCGAGTTTGACACGTTAGCGGAATTGAAAGCAGACATCGAGAAAAAAGTGCAGGAGAGAAAAGAAAAAGAGGAAGAAGACTACAAGCGTAACGCCGTCATTGACAAAGCGGTGGAAAACGCGACCGTCGATATCCCCGAAGTGATGGTCGAGCACGAAATCGACCATGCGCTTCGCCACTTCGAACAACAATTGGCGATGCAAGGGATGAACCTCGACATGTACAAGCAAATGCTCGGGTCGGAAGACGATGCGCTGCGCGAGCAATTTAAAGCGGACGCCGAAAAACGGGTAAAGAGCGACCTCGTGCTCGCCGCGATCGCGAAAGCGGAAAACGTCGAGGTAAGCGAGGAAGAGATCGAGAAGGAAATCGAGAAGCGCGCCGAGCTGTATAATCGTGGCGCCGACGAAATCCGCCAGTTGTTTCCCCCGGAATCGCTAAAAGGCGATCTGCAAATTCAAAAAGTGATTGAACTACTTGTATCGAACAGCCAAAATGCGGCATAATGGAAGTGAGAAGTAAAAACGAAAAATAAGGCACGGATTCGTGCCTTATTTTGGCAGAGGGAGAGATGACCGTGACTTTAGTACCCATGGTCGTAGAACAGACTACCCGGGGAGAACGCGCCTACGATATATATTCCCGTTTACTGAAAGACCGGATTATCTTTATCGGAACGCCGATCGACGATCAAGTCGCGAATCTCGTCGTCGCACAACTGTTGTTTTTGCAAGCTGAAGACGAAAAAAAGGATATCAACTTATACATCAACTCCCCTGGCGGTTCCATTACGGCGGGGATGGCCATATACGATACGATGCAATACATAAAGCCCGATGTCGCTACAATTTGCATTGGGATGGCTGCGAGTATGGGTTCGTTCCTACTGGCGGCCGGTGCGAAGGGCAAGCGTTTCGCCTTGCCGAACAGCGAAATTATGATTCACCAGCCGCTGGGCGGGGTGCGCGGGCAAGCTTCGGACATTCAAATCCATTCCGAGTGGATTAAAAAGACCAAGGAAAAACTAAATCGCATTTACGCCGAACGAACGGGGCAACCGGTGGAGAAAATAGAACGCGACACAGATCGCGACCGTTTTATGAGTGCTGGCGAAGCAAAAGCATACGGTCTGATCGACGAGATTATGACCAATCGCTCTTAATAAAAACAATTGTTGCGCAAGTCTCACAGGGGCGGTTGTGTTTGGGTGCTCAAGAGCCATTGGGCGAATGGCTTATACAATGAGGTTATCACCCAATGATTTCTAATGAAGGGGTGATCCGGATGTTTAAGTTTAACGAGGAGAAGGGGCAATTGAAATGTTCGTTTTGCGGTAAAACACAGGACCAAGTGCGCAAATTAGTGGCAGGTCCCGGCGTTTACATTTGCGACGAATGTATCGAGTTGTGCACGGAAATCGTCGAAGAAGAATTAGGACACGAAGACGAAGTCGACGTGCAAGAATTGCCTAAGCCTCAAGAAATTTGTGCGGTGCTCGACCAGTACGTCATCGGTCAAGATAAGGCGAAAAGAGCGCTATCGGTAGCGGTGTACAACCATTATAAGCGGATCAATACGATGCAAAAGAGCGACGATCTCGAGTTGCAAAAAAGCAACATCGTCATGTTAGGGCCGACCGGGAGCGGGAAGACATTGCTCGCGCAGACGCTAGCCAAAATTTTGAACGTGCCGTTTGCGATTGCCGATGCGACGTCGCTCACCGAAGCGGGGTACGTCGGCGAAGATGTCGAGAACATTTTGCTCAAGTTAATTCAAGCGTCCGACTACGACGTGGAAAAAGCGGAACGGGGCATCATTTATATCGACGAAATTGACAAGGTTGCCCGCAAATCGGAAAACCCGTCCATTACACGCGACGTTTCCGGTGAAGGTGTGCAGCAGGCGCTACTGAAAATCTTAGAAGGAACCGTTGCGAGTGTACCGCCGCAAGGTGGCCGCAAGCACCCACATCAAGAGTTCATTCAGATCGACACGACGAACATCCTCTTTATTTGTGGTGGGGCGTTCGACGGCATTGAATCGATCATTAAACGCCGCTTAGGTAAGCGCGTGATCGGATTCGGTTCGGACTCGCAGCAGACAGACCTCGAAAACAGTGAACTGCTGCAAAAAGTGTTGCCGGAAGACTTGCTGAAATTCGGGCTCATTCCGGAATTTGTCGGCCGATTGCCGGTCATTGCGACGCTGGAACAACTCGACGAAGACGCGCTCATCCGCATCCTGACCGAGCCGAAAAACGCGCTCGTCAAACAGTATAAAAAACTGTTGGAGATGGACGACGTCGAGCTCGAGTTTGAGCACGGGGCACTCGTGCAAATTGCCCGTGAAGCGATCAAACGCAACACAGGGGCGCGGGGGTTACGGGCGATTATTGAATCGACGATGTTGGACGTCATGTTTGACTTGCCGTCGCGGGATGACATTACTCACTGCCTGATCCGTGAAGAAACGGTGCGCGACCGCGTCGATCCGATTTTGACGACGCGCGAAGGCGACGTCGTCGATCGCGACAAGACGGAAGAAAGTGCCTAAAGGAAGTCCTTGAGCAAAGGTGCTTTAAGAAGTTTAAGGACGAATCCTAGTCAATAACGATTAAACGGTAACAGCCGTTCGACTATAGGTGTGCAACCGGGAGTCATTCCCGGTTTTTTATTTTATTTGGGTTACTGAGGCTTCCTCGCGGCAATACTAAACGTACGAATCATTTGCCCGGGAGGAACCGCTCATGAACATACAGACTATTTTACTCGTTGTTAACGTGTTTTTTAGCGTGATTATCGGCATGTACTTTTGGAATATGCTAAAAAACCAACAGTCGAACAAAACAGCCGTTAACCGTGAATCGAAGAAAGAATTGGAAAAGCTCCAGCGGCTACGCAAAATATCGCTGTCTGAGCCGCTCGCGGAAAAGACGCGGCCTGCCAGCTTGCGCGACATCGTCGGGCAGGAAGAGGGTTTAAGAGCGCTCAGAGCGGCGCTGTGTGGCCCGAACCCACAGCACGTCATCATTTACGGACCACCTGGCGTCGGCAAGACGGCAGCTGCCCGCGTCGTTATGGAAGAGGCGCGTAAAAATCCGTTTTCGCCCTTTAAAGCGGACGCGAAGTTTATCGAAATCGATGCGACGACGGCTCGCTTTGACGAACGGGGGATCGCCGACCCACTCATCGGATCCGTGCACGATCCAATATATCAAGGGGCGGGTGCGATGGGGGTTGCCGGCATTCCTCAGCCGAAGCAGGGGGCAGTGACGAAAGCGCACGGCGGGCTATTGTTTATCGATGAAATAGGGGAACTGCATCCGATTCAAATGAATAAAATGTTGAAAGTATTGGAAGACCGCAAGGTATTTTTGGAAAGTGCATACTACAACTCCGAAGATGCAAACATACCGAGCCACATCCACGACATTTTTCAAAATGGTTTACCCGCCGACTTCCGCTTGGTCGGGGCGACGACGCGAACGCCGGAAGAAATACCGCCGGCGATCCGCTCCCGTTGTTTAGAAATATTTTTCCGGGCGCTCTTGCCGAGTGAGGTTGAAAAAATCGCGCGACAAGCGGTGGAAAAATTGCGCGTTACGGCCGAGGCCGATGCGATTAGTGTCGTGCAAAAGTACGCAACGAACGGCCGTGAAGCGGTGAATATGGTGCAAATATCGTACGGCTTGGCTTTGACCGAAAATCGGCAGCACATTTCTGCTTCCGACGTCGAGTGGGTAGCGCATAACAGTCAAATTTCCCCACGTCCGGACAAAAAAATCCCTACTGCACCGCAAATCGGCCTCGTGAACGGATTAGCCGTGTACGGTCCAAACATCGGCTCGTTACTCGAAATTGAAGTGACCGCACGCAAGGTGGAAGGCATTCGCCGCGGCACGGTAAACACGACTGGCGCTGTCGACGAAGAGACGCTCGGCGAAGGGCGCGGTGGGCGTTCTTTGCGGCGCAAAAGCCTTGCCCGCTCCTCAGTCGACAACGTCTTAACGATTCTCGAACGGCTGGGAGTCGAACCGTACCGCTACGATCTGCACATCAATTTTCCTGGCGGAATGCCTGTCGACGGGCCGTCCGCCGGCATTGCGATGGCGACCGCTATATATTCGGCTATTAAGCAGGTGCCGATTGACAACGAAGTGGCGATGACCGGTGAAATCAGTATTCACGGGCGGGTTAAACCGATTGGCGGCGTCGTAGCGAAAGTGAACGCGGCGCTGCAGGCGGGGGCGCGCAAGGTGATTATTCCGGAAGACAACTGGCAGAGCATTTTCAAGGAAATCAAGGGCATCGAGGTCGTCCCTGTCACACAGATCGAACAAGTGTTACAGCAGGCACTCGTGACGGAAGAAAAAAGTGAGCGACAGCCGAAAGGCGCTTTGGAGCCGACCGATATTTTGACGGCTTCCCCGGCGACGCGGCAATTGTAGGATGGTGGGGGCGGAATGAATGCATTCGCCCCGCCCTTATGTAGCGGAAGCGCGAAACTCCCTCTGATGTATCTCAGGAAGTAACGTATGAAGGATGAATGGTAAATAAAAGGTTCTCTGCAGTTGGACAAAGTAGATCGTTTAAGATAAAATTTACGGAGTATTAATGTGTCGTGATTCATACGTTCTTTTGCCTTTTTTTCAGTCTTTAGTCATTATGTCGTATGTATTAGGCGGAGGTGCCCATCGATGGGGATGAAGAAAACGGAAAGAATGTTGCCTTTGCTTCCGTTGAGAGGATTAATTGTTTATCCCGGTTCAGTATTACATCTAGACGTCGGCCGCGAAAAATCGATTAAAGCGTTAGATCGCGCGATGTTAGAAGATAACGAATTATTGCTTGCGACTCAAGAAGAGGTAAACATCGAAGAGCCACAGGCCGAGCAAATATATAAAATGGGCACTGTCGCTAAAGTTAGGCAAATGTTGAAGTTGCCGAATGGCACGATGCGCGTACTCGTCGAAGGAATCGCACGCGGAAAACTCGTTGAGTTCGTGCAGTCAGACGAGTTTTTCCTCGTAAAAGTGGAGCAACTGGAAATTAGCGTGAAGGAAACGCCAGAAATCGAAGCGATGATGCGTGCGGCGTTAGAGCAGTTTGAGCAGTACATTAAAATGACGAAAAAATTGACGCCAGAGACGTTAATGACAGTGCAAGACATTGACGAACCGGGGCGGTTAACGGATTTAATTACGTCGCACTTACCGCTGAAACTGAAAGATAAACAACAAATATTAGAAGTCGTCGACGTGAAAAAGCGGCTGCAGACGTTACTCAATCTGTTGAGCGACGAACGGGAAGTCCTCGAACTAGAACGGAAAATTAGTTTGCGCGTCAAAAAGCAAATGGAAAAAACACAGAAAGAGTATTACTTGCGCGAACAAATGAAAGCCATTCAACGCGAATTGGGGGAAAAAGAAGGCCGAGCCGGGGAAATCGAGGAACTGCGGGAAAGACTCGTGCAATCGATGGCCCCTGACGCTGTGATTGAAAAGGCGGAAAAAGAAATTGATCGTCTCGAAAAAATGCCATCTACGTCGGCCGAAGGTAGCGTCATTCGTACGTACGTCGAGTGGTTGTTAGATTTACCGTGGACAGAAGAAACGGAAGATCAACTTAACATTAAACGAGCGGAAAAAGTGCTCGACGATGACCATTACGGGTTAGAAAAAGTAAAGGAACGCGTTTTAGAATATTTGGCCGTACAACAAATGGTACAAAAGTTAAAAGGCCCGATTTTGTGTCTCGTAGGCCCACCTGGCGTCGGTAAAACATCACTTGCGCGCTCGATCGCCCGCGCCCTTGGGCGGAAATTTGTCCGCATTTCCTTAGGCGGCGTGCGCGATGAAGCGGAAATTCGCGGGCACCGGCGCACGTACGTCGGGGCAATGCCGGGGCGCATCGTGCAAGGGATGAAAACAGTGGGTAGTGTGAACCCGGTGTTTCTGTTAGACGAAATCGACAAGATGGCGATGGATTTTCGCGGTGACCCGGCATCGGCGTTGTTAGAAGTGCTCGATCCGGAGCAAAACCATTCGTTCAGCGACCATTACATTGAACTGCCTTACGATTTATCGAAAGTGATGTTTGTTACGACGGCTAACGTGGCCCACAACATCCCGCGGCCGCTGTTAGACCGGATGGAAATGCTGTACATTCCAGGTTATACAGAGCAAGAGAAATTACGCATAGCGCAAGGGTATTTGTTTCCGCGCCAGCTGAAGGAACACGGGCTAACGAAAGATAAAATGCAGTTACAAGAAGAGGCGCTCCTAAAAATTATCCGCCTGTATACGCGTGAAGCGGGTGTACGCAACTTGGAGCGGACAATTGCCGCGCTGTGCCGCAAAGCGGCAAAAATACTTGTTTCTGGCGACAAAAAGCGTGTCATCGTCACGCCTAAAAACTTGGCCACTTTTTTGGGGCCGGAAAAATATCGCTACGGGATGGCGGAAGAGGAAGATCAAATCGGCGTGGCGACAGGGCTCGCTTGGACCGAAGTCGGCGGGGATACGCTGTCGATCGAAGTATCCGTCCTACCGGGTAAAGGAAAGCTCATCCTTACCGGTTCGCTCGGTGACGTGATGAAAGAATCGGCTCACGCGGCGTTCAGTTACATTCGCTCGCGGTCGCAATCGCTCAACATCGATCCGGAATTTAACGAGAAAAACGATATTCACATTCACGTACCGCAAGGCGCGATCCCGAAAGACGGACCGTCGGCGGGAATCACGATGGCGACGGCGCTCATTTCCGCCTTGACAGGCCGTTCGGTGTCTCGTGAGGTAGCGATGACCGGCGAAGTGACGCTGCGCGGACGCGTACTGCCGATCGGCGGGTTGAAGGAGAAATCGCTAGCGGCACACCGCGCGGGGATAAAGACTGTGCTGTTTCCGAAGGAAAACGTAAAAGATTTGGATGACATTCCGGAAAGTGTGCGGAACGACTTAAGGTTTGTCCCGGTCGAACATATGGATACGGTTCTTGAGCACGCGCTCACCGGTGCGAAAACAGAAGCGGGCGCCCGAGGGGATGCGGAACCGTCACAGACAGACGAACAGCTGGTGCAAACCAATGCCGTGCACATGACGATCGAAGAGAACGAACAAATAAACGAGCAACCTAATTAGCAGGTAAACGTTGATGACATAAAGTGCGGGGCGAATGACGATGAAAATAAAAGCAGCCGAAATTGTAATTAGTGCCGTGGGACCGAAAGATTACCCGCAGGGCGCCTGGCCGGAGATTGCGTTGGCCGGGCGTTCCAATGTCGGTAAATCTTCGCTCATTAACTGTATGCTCGGGCGTCGCAAGCTCGCGCGCACGAGTGCGACACCCGGTAAGACGCAGACGTTGAACTTTTATTTAATTAATGATGCCTTCTATTTTGTCGACTTACCAGGATACGGCTATGCGAAAGTGTCAAAGCAGACGAAAGCTGCTTGGGGGAAAATGATCGAACGGTATTTAATCGAGCGTCCGCAGCTTAAGTGCGTCGTACAAGTGGTCGATTTCCGCCACCCGCCTTCAAAAGACGATATTCAAATGTACGAGTGGCTCACACACTTTGGCCTGCCGACAGTCGTCGTCGCGACAAAAATCGATAAAATATCCCGCAGTCGGCGGCAAAAACATGTGCGGAACATTACTGACACACTGCACATCACAGGTGAGGATCCGTTTGTGCTATTCTCTTCCGAAACGGGCGAGGGGAAAGAGACGCTGTGGCAAACGTTGACGCCGTTTATCACTTAAACGACGAGATAAATACTGTGGCTATACGATAAGGGTATCTGATATAGGCATGAGAGGAAAGCCGCGGTCATAGTGTAAAAAACGACAATAGCGTGTAGATCTAATGGGAAGGTGAACAGGTTGGCACAAAAAAAGCGAATCGCTGTCCTCTTCGGGGGACGCTCCGGCGAACACGAAGTATCTTTACTTTCCGCGCGTTCAGTCATCGAATCGCTCAACCCTGATATGTTTGACATTATTCCGATTGCCATTACGCGGGAAGGCGAGTGGAAGAGTAACCGTGAGGCAGTAGCGCTCCTCGGAGAAGGGTTCGATGCTGAGAAGTTATCACTTCAGACGGCGGATGTCGCATCCGTAAGTGACTCTGATGCAGCTGACGGGGGCACTACGACGGCTTCCCCCGCAAATAAGGCTACGACGGCTTCCCCTGCAAATAAGGCTACCACGGCTGACGCTGCGGCGACCACTGCTGGGGGCGGTGGCGTTCCTTTAACGGGCTCGGCGCAAGGACTAGCGTTCATGGCCGGACAAAAACCGGATGTCGTTTTTCCGGTGTTACACGGGACGTACGGGGAGGACGGCACCGTCCAAGGCATGCTAGAAATGGCGGACATCCCGTATGTCGGGGCAGGTGTACTCGCGTCAGCTGTCGGCATGGACAAGGTGATGATGAAGCGCCTGTTCGCGGAGGCGGGATTACCGCAAGGCGATTTCACTGCCGTCATCAGGCGGAATTGGGAACGGGATCCGAACGGAGTCATCGCTGCCATTGAGCGGCAGTTTACGTATCCCGTCTTCGTTAAACCGGCGAACCTCGGCTCGAGTGTCGGCATTTCTAAAGCGAAGGACCGCGAGTCGCTCACCGCAGCAATCAATCTCGCTTGCCGTTACGACCGCAAGATCGTCGTCGAACAGTTTATTCCGGCGCGTGAAGTAGAAGTCGCCGTTCTCGGTAACGACAACCCGGAAGCGTCCGTACCCGGTGAAATTATGTCGTCCAACGAATTTTACGATTATCGGGCGAAGTATATCGATGGCAAGTCAGTCTTACAAATTCCCGCCGATCTACCGGCGGAGACAGTCGAGCGCATCCGCGAGTATGCGATCACCGCCTTTCAGTCGATCGATTGCTCTGGACTCGCGCGCGTCGACTTTTTTGTACGGCGCGATACGGGAGAGGTACTACTTAACGAAATTAATACGATGCCAGGCTTTACCCCGTTTAGTATGTATGCGAAACTGTGGGAGCACTCAGGCTTAATTTATCGCGAATTGGTCGAGCGCCTTATCGCCCTCGCGTTCGAGCGATATGCCGAACAGGAAAAGAATGAAACGACGTTTGCCATACAATGACCGAAAGTTAATCCATAAAGAGTCGAAAACCCTGCCGAAAGCGGTAGGGTTTTTTCCGTTAGACAACACATTGTGATAAAAAGTTCGGCAGACTGTCACACATGGCTGACGAAAACTTTTCTATAATAGTTCGTAATAGATGTTTATTAACTCGCTAAACGTGAAGGTATGTCGCGATTAGGTTACATTAGACCTAACCGCGATATAGTCGTGCACGAGTGTCGTGAGTAAGAGAGGAATCATACGTTAGTCGTTGTACAAGGGAGAGGTATGTGTTATGGTGTAAACGGGTATTTATTTAACAAATATGTGTCGTTTGTTTAGAAAAGCGGAGAAAGTGAGGTTGCGATCATTTAATGAACAAGAATCGCCGTGCACGGTACGTCTTACTCATGCTGGCAATTATGGCGTTCGGCTTGGCTGGCTGTACTGTCCCTCAGTCGGTCTTTGATCCGAAAGGGCCGATGGCGCAAATTCCACTCGACTTGCTGTGGATGAGTGTATGGGTGATGACTTTCGTCACAGTTGTTGTC
This sequence comes from Numidum massiliense, assembly GCF_001375555.1. Taxonomy (NCBI): domain Bacteria; kingdom Bacillati; phylum Bacillota; class Bacilli; order Caryophanales; family Bacillaceae; genus Numidum; species Numidum massiliense. Next base: position 427,527 of record NZ_CTDZ01000009.1, read on the forward strand.
GCAGTCATCTTAGTTATTGTGTTGATCCGTTTCCGTACGCGCAAAGGGGAAGAGAACGTCATTCCCGAACAAACTGAGGGAAGCACAAAGTTGGAATTAGTATGGGTCGTCATCCCTGCAGTGCTGTTGACGATTCTCGCCATTCCGACGGTAAAGGCTGCTTACGAGATCGCTGAAGTACCGCAAGGATCGGACGTGTTACATGTCAAGGTCACAGGTAAACAGTACTGGTGGGAGTTTGAGTACCCTGAATTAGGAATCATTACCGCTAACGAAATGCACATTCCCGCCGGTGAAGATGTGAGGGTATCGCTCGAATCAACGGATGTCGTTCACTCATTCTGGGTGCCAAAATTAGCTGGTAAGCTGGATAACATACCGGGACAGACGAACTACATGAAGCTACACGCCTCGGAACCGGGTACATATTCGGGGCAATGTGCGGAACTGTGTGGTCCTTCCCACGCATTGATGGCGTTTCAAGTTGTTGCGCACAAGCCAGGAGATTTTGACAACTGGGTGGAAAAGATGAAAAACCCTGAGACGAAGCCGAAAACAGCTTTGGCTGAAGATGGGGAAAAAATCTTCGCCAAAAGTTGCGCGAGTTGCCACGCGATTGAAGGGACGGATTCAAAAGGCCGTATGGGTCCGGACTTGACGGGCTTCGGTAATCGCAAGCGACTGGCGGCACACATTATGGACAACAACCGCGAAAACTTGATTAAGTGGATTCAACAACCGCAAAAAATTAAGCCTGGCAATAAAATGCCGGATACCGGCATGAGTGACGAGCAAGCTGAAGCGCTCGCGGAGTATTTGGAAGGCTTAAAATGACGGTGACGAAAGAAAGGAGGGGGACCATTGTCCCAAGCTAGTTTACCAAAGGAATCAAATAAAACGGTCATCGAGCCGTTGAACTTGCAGAGAAAAACCGGATTTTGGGGTGCGTTGTGGGATTTGTTGACGACAGTCGACCACAAGAAGATCGGGATCATGTACTTCGTAACTGGGGCGTTTTTCTTTGCCGTAGCTGGGCTCGAAGCGTTTATTATCCGCTTGCAACTCATTGGGCCGAACTTGGAACTCGTCGCGGCGGACACGTTTAACCAGCTGTTTACTGGACACGGAACGAACATGATCTTCCTAGCGGCAATGCCGATGTTGCTCGGGCTAATGAACTATATTATGCCGCTACAAATCGGTGCGCGCGACGTGGCGTTTCCATCGATGAACGCCCTCGGGTACTGGTTGTATTTCTTCGGCGCGATCATCGTCAATATGAGTTGGTTTTTAGGCGGTGCACCTGAGGCGGGTTGGTTCGCTTACGCCCCCTTAACGTTGAACGAGTACCTCCCAGGACCAGGGATTGACTTTTACGATATTGGGCTACAAATTTCCGGTTTCGGGACACTGATGGGCGGTATTAACTTTCTCGTGACGATCATAAACATGCGCGCTCCGGGGATGACCTTTTTGCGCATGCCGCTGTTCTCGTGGACGACGTTCGTCACATCGGCGCTCATTTTGTTCGCGTTCCCACCGCTCACAGTTAACTTTTTCCTATTAATGTTCGATCGCCTGTTTGACGCACAGTTCTTCGACTTCACCGCGGGCGGAAACGTGCTCATTTGGCAGCACTTGTTCTGGATTTTTGGTCACCCGGAAGTGTACATTTTGGCTTTGCCGGCGTTCGGCATTATGTCCGAGGTGGTGGCCACCTTCTCCAAGAAACGGCTGTTCGGTTACAGTGCGATGATTTTGTCGACGATCGTCATCGGTTTCTTAGGGTTTATGGTTTGGGTGCACCACATGTTTACGGACGGATTAGGGCCTCTCGTTAACGCGATTTTCTCAGTCAGTTCAATGTTAATTGCGATTCCGACAGGGATTAAAGTGTTCAACTGGCTATTTACGATGTGGGGCGGTAAACTGAGGTTTACGACGTCGATGATGTTTGCCGTCGGTTTTATTCCGACATTCGTCATGGGCGGAGTGACCGGCATCATGCTCGCGATGGCGCCGGCAGACTATCAGTACCACGACAGTTACTTCGTCGTCGCCCACTTCCACTACGTCATTATCGGGGCGACAGTGCTCAGCTTGTTCGCTGGATTCTACTACTGGTACCCGAAAATGTTTAACCGCGTATTGGATGAACGGCTCGGGAAATGGAATTTCTGGTTCTTGTTCCTCGGGTTCCACATTACGTTCTTCCCGCAGCACTTCCTCGGTTTGATGGGGATGCCGCGGCGCGTGTGGACGTACCAAGACGGCATGGGCTTTAACTTCTTAAACCAGCTCAGTACGTTTGGGACGTTCCTCATTACGATCGGGCTGTTGATCTTGATTTACAACGTGATTCACACGTGGAGGAAAGGCGATCCAGCCCCAGCTGATCCGTGGGACGGCCGCACGTTGGAATGGGCTTTGCCGACGCCGGTGCCACACTACAACTTCGGTCGTACACCGCTCGTACGCGGTCTCGATACGCTGTGGATTGAAAAGATGGCAGGCAACGATAAAGTGACGGCCGCCGAACCGCTTAAACCGATTCACATGCCGTCGTCGACGTTTAAACCGTTCTTGTTTGCTCTGGGGCTGGCGATTGCCGGTGTCGGTGCGATTTTCCACCGCGAGTTGACGTGGGGCGTCGCCATTGTGGGTCTCGTGTTCTGGCTCGGTGTCGTCATCGCCTACTTACTGGAAGAAGATGAAGGCTACTATGTAAGCACCTCTGAAATTGAAGCGACTGAGGGAGGGAGCAAGGCGTGAGTAATTACCAAGCGACGGAAAACACGGCGGGGGGAGCTGGCTCCCTCTCGCTAGAAAGTGCGACATTGCAGGCACGTAGCCGGCAGTTAGGTTTTTGGTTCTTTTTGGCGGGAGAGTGTGCGCTCTTTGCTTCCTTTATCGGAACGTATTTAACGCTTGCGGGCCAGCATGGCAAAGGTCCTGGACCTGCAGAGGCGTTCGATTTGACGCTCGTGTTTGTGATGACCTTTCTCTTGTTGACGAGTAGTTTGACGAGTGTGATCTCGACAGTCGGTATGCAGCGCGGCGACTTTAAAATGATGCACCGCTGGCTGACGGCGACGATCCTTCTGGGACTTGTTTTTCTCGCCTTCCAGATTTACGAGTTTATCGAGTATAGCAACATTGGCTTAACGATGCAAAGCAGTCCGTTCGGCTCCGCGTTTTACGCGTTAGTCGGATTTCACGGGCTACACGTATTGTTTGGTCTCATCTGGTTGTCGGTATTGAAGTTCCAATCGTTGGATCGCCACGGGTTTACGACTGACGAAGCGTTAACGGTGCAAAATGCGTCTAAATTTTACATTGCAGGTCTGTACTGGCACTTCGTCGACGTCGTGTGGGTCGTCATTTTTACGGTCGTCTATTTGCTCGGAAGGGTGGGTTAAACAGACGTTATGGCTAAAACAGAATCCAACCATCAGAAGGGACATATTCCGATTTGGACGCATGTCGTTAGCTGGGCAATTATGATCATTATGACGGCGGTCGCTTTCTTGGCTGTCGGAATGAAACTCATGCCGGCGTCGATCGTTATCCCGTTTATCCTCTTCTTGTGTGTGATTCAAGTGTTTGCACAGATTTATATCTTCATGCACTTGAATACGAAAAGTCAAGCGTTCCAGATGTTGTTTATGGGATCGGGTCTTATGTTTGCCACCGTCTTTGCGGTTGGTCTGTGGTTGATGGCATGGACGTACACGCCGTAACGGCTCGGGATCATCTAGCAACGTGACGGCACAAACAATAACGGGGTAAGTACGGCACAGCAAGTGCAAAATAGAAAAAGAGGATAATCAATAACATGTAGCTCCTTGCTGGATCGTTCTTGACGCGTACTCACGAAGTCGTACCGTTAGGGGAACATCCAACAAGGAGCTTTTGCTCTAGTGGAACGATTCACATTGTCTTCACAAACTGGAACTTTGCTTAGAATAGCTTATGTTATAATGGGACATGACTAATAATAATTGTCATCGATCGCGGACGGGGCGGTCTAGTTTCTATTTTTAAGTGGGGGTTATACGATGCACCTTATGACGATCGGCCTAAATTACAAAACAGCCCCTGTCGCAGTGCGCGAGCAGTTTGCGTTCGCCCAAGATTCGTTGCCTCTAGCGCTCAAACAGTTGCGGCAATCGAAAGGCATTTTGGAATGTGTTATTTTAAGTACGTGTAACCGAATGGAAATATACGTCGTATGTGACCAATTGCACACAGGGCGTTACTATATAAAAACGTTTTTAGAGCAATGGTTTGGGTTGCCGAAAGAGCAGTTTGTGCCGCATTTGTATATTTTGGAAGCGGAACAAGCGGTACGCCACTTGTTTAAAGTGACGTGCGGTCTCGACTCGATGGTAATCGGCGAGACGCAAATATTAGGGCAAGTACGGCAAGGGATTGCTGCGGCTCAAGAAGTAAAAACGACAGGCACTATTCTTAATAAGTTGTTTTTGCAAGCAGTAACAGTTGGAAAAAAGGCGCACAGTGAAACGGCGATCGGCCAAAATGCCGTATCGGTTAGTTATGCTGCCGTCGAATTAGGAAAAAGGATTTTCGGCGATTTTACAGGAAAGACAGTGCTCGTCTTCGGTGCGGGAGAAATGAGTGAACTAACGGCGAAACATTTGCAGGGGAATGGGGCGGCAAAGGTGCTCGTCGTAAACCGCTCCCGCGAACGCGCGGAACGAGTCGCTCGGCGCATACAGGCGGAGGCGTATTCGTTTGACCAGTTAGACAGTGCACTCGTACGCGCGGATGTCGTCATCGCGTCGACGGGGGCAGAAGGCATCGTGCTCAGCAAGGAGCAGGTGGCGCGTGCGTTGCTTCAGCGTCGCAGTCGTCCACTCTTTTTGATCGATATTGCTGTACCGCGCGATATCGACCCTGCGGTGAATGACCTAGCAGACGTTTATTTATACGACATCGACAATTTACAAGGTATTGTCACGGCGAATATGGAAGAACGAGAACGGGAAGCGGCGAAAGTATGGACGTTGATCACAGCCGAATTGGACGCTTTCAACACGTGGATGGATACGCTAGGCGTCGTGCCGTTAATTACCGCCCTGCGCGAGAAAGCTCTGCAGGCACAAGGTGAGGCGATGCAGCGCATTGAACGCAAATTGCCGGATCTCTCTGAGCGCGAACGCCGTGTCATTAGCAAGCAGACGAAAAGTATCATTAACCAACTGTTGCGCGATCCGATCCAACGTTTAAAGGAGTTGGCGGCAGATCCCGACAGTGGAGAGGCGCTAGCGCTGTTTGAACACTTCTTCGCGTTAGAAGAACTGCTAGCGGCGCATGAGGCGGAAGAGCAACAGCAGGTGCAAAAGGTCGCTACGGCTCCGCAAAAAGCTGCGATCGGAGAGGTTAAAGTACGCACGTACTAAGCAAGGTGAGGGCACATGGGAGTCGAGAGATACCTTTACGATGTGACGATTTACACGTATGCGCTAAGTGTTCTTATGTATTTTAGCGACTTTTTGCAACCTAATCACCGGATGAATCGTGCGGCGCTCGGCTTACTCGTCGTCGTGTGGCTGTCATTAGCTACTGTTTTAGTCCTGCGGCTGCTAGAGCGCCAGTTTGTCCCTTTTTTTACGACGTTTGACTCGCTCATTTTTTATGCGTGGGCGATTGTGAGCTTTTCCATGGTTATTAATACGTTTTATCGTATGGATTTGTTTGTTTTTCTCGCTAATTTAGTCGGATTTGCGCTAGCTGCATTGAGTTTGTTTGTACGGCATGACGTGCCGCCGTCGTTCAGTGAACGATTATTGTCCGAACTGTTAGTGATTCATGTGACGTTTGCCTTAGTCGCGTACGCGTTTTTTCTACTTTCGTTACTGCTGGCACTGCTTTATTTGCTACTCAATGATATGCTTAAAAACAAACAGTGGAATAAGCTAGTGAAACGGGCACCTAGTTTAAGCCAGCTCGAGCACTTAACGTATTGCGTCAGTATGATTGGCGTTCCGATCTATATGCTGTCGCTCATTTTAGGATTGATTTGGGCGCAAAAACAGGCTGTTCACGGCTTTTGGTATGACCCAAAAGTGTGGCTCTCTTTTTTTGCTCTGACCGTTTATATTTATTACTTGTACCAGCGGAAGTCAAAGCATTGGAGTGGGAGATGGCTCGCTTATTGTAACGCCTTTGCGTTTACAATTATTCTATTCAACTTGATTATTTCTAATTCTGGACATTCGTTTCACCGTTGGTGAGACATTTTGCTGAGCATCATTGCTGATTCGAAAACAACTACTGTTGTGTTCTTGCACGGTACCCGATGTCGGTGCACGTCGTGTCGGATCTCTGATACGCGATATAATAGAGTACGAGTTGGGATGGCTAGGCCGTTGGGAGGCAGTTGAATGAATTCACTCACAATCGGGACGCGCCAAAGTGCGTTGGCGCTCACACAAACCGAATGGGTAATGGGGGAATTGCGGGGGAAGTTCCCGCACCTCAAGCTTGGGACGAAAAAAATTGTGACGAAAGGCGATAAGATTCTTCACGTCACCTTGTCCAAGGTGGGCGGCAAGGGTTTGTTTGTGAAAGAAATTGAACAGGCGTTGCTGGACGGAGAAATTGACGTCGCGGTGCACAGTATGAAAGACATGCCTGCTCAACTAGCAGACGGTTTGACGCTCGCGGCGATCTGTAAACGGGAAGATCCGCGCGACTGTTTTATTTCCAAAACGGGACAATCGCTCGACGAGCTTCCAGAAGGTGCAATCGTCGGTACGAGCAGCTTGCGGCGACAGGCGCAAATACAACATTACCGTCCGGACTTACAGATAAAACCGGTGCGCGGCAATATCGATACGCGGTTGCGCAAGTTGCGGGAAGGCGAGTTCGATGCGATTATACTTGCGGCGGCGGGGCTCATCCGCTTAGGGTGGGAGGATGTCATAACGCATTACTTAGACGTTGACGTGTCCCTACCTGCTGTCGGGCAAGGGGCGATCGGGTTAGAGTGCCGCGCCGACGACGAAGACACGCAAGCGTTGCTGGTGGCGCTGAACGACGCCGACACGGCACGAGCTGTATCGGCGGAGCGAGCGTTTTTACACCGTTTAAACGGGAGTTGTCAAATTCCGATCGGGGCTTACGCGCGTATTGAGCAGGAGGCGATTGCTTTGTCGGGCCTCGTCGGCGATCCTGCGGATGGGCGAATTATACAGCATGCGGGGACCGGCAGCGATCCCGTGCAATTAGGAGTACAGCTGGCCGATGCGCTAATCGCGCAGGGCGCGGACGAAATATTAGCGTCGCTCGCTAACGGCAACGACACTTAATGACGGTCGCGCTCGGTTCTTTTTGATTAGGCGCTGATCAAGTGATATGGGTGTATACTGGTAAGGGAATACTTTTCGCGTGTGTCGATCGGAGAAGAGGAGAAAGCTTGCACTCGATTGCGAAGGGGAGTCCGTAGTAATGGGCGATAAATGTGAGCATAACGATCAATGTCAGCGGGTAAAAGAAGGAATCGTCACCTTCGTCGGCGCAGTAGCAGGAGATGTCGGCTTGATGACGGTGAAAGGGATGCGCGCACTTCAAACAGCGGATGTCGTCGTTTATGACGCTTGCCTCAATGCACGCCTCTTGTATTTTGCTCCTGAGTACGCGGAGCGTCTGTGCGTGCATACTGCTCAGCAGGTACCGTTACTCAATAGTGCCGCAGCATGTGGGTGTGATGACGGGACCGCTGTTCTCGATAAAAACGATGTTGCCGCGGACAGTGAGACTATAAATGCGGACGGGGTCAATGCGTTAATGGTCGCACGCACACGGGAAGGGAAGAGGGTCGTCCGGTTAATGTACGATAATCCGTTCACCACCCTAGACGGCGTCCGGGCTGTGCGCGATGTGCGCGAACGAGGCGTACGCTGCGAAGTCGTCCCTGCTGTGCCCGCGACCGTCGTGGCAGCCACGTATGCCGGAATTCCCGTCGGAGAGGCGGCGTATACGATGAACGCGCCACTGACCGCATGGCTAGACCGGGAGTCCCAACAAGACACGCAGGACGTACATAAACCGGTGCTTTTTTTTGATACAACTGTGGCGACAGCGGAAGAACTCGCAGCCGTCTGCGGTCAGTTAATGGCGGACGGCTATCGCGCCGACACACCTGTCGCCCTTATTTGTCACGGGACGCGTGGGGAGCAAAGGGTGCTCGACGGCACGTTAGCGACCATTACGGAGCAATTGTATGCGGAGGAGCGACTGCACGTCTGCGAGCAGGAGAGAGACGGTTCAGGCAGTCCTGCGACACACGTTAGCCGGCAAGCGTTGGGGGAACCTTGTGTTGTTGCCTTCGGAGAACCCGTGCGCGTGGACCGGAGAATCGCTTGGCTGCAGGAAAAACCGTTAAGCGGCCACCGCGTACTTGTGACGCGGCCGCGCGGGCAAAATAGGGGTATGGTCCACGCCATTGAACGCCTCGGCGGTGAGCCGTACGAGTTTCCAACCATTCGCATCGTCGATCCCGCCGATTACGGGCCGCTCGACCAGGCCATTCGTCAATTGGGGAGTTTTAAGTGGGTTATATTTACGAGTGTCAACGGCGTCGAGCACTTTTTTCGCCGCATTCGCGCCGTGCCCGGGGTCGACATTCGGCAAATGGCGGACGCGCGCATCGCCGCGGTCGGTCCGAAAACGGCAGAAGCACTAGCCGAGAAAGGATTGGAAGTCGATTTATTGCCCGGGGAATACCGGGCAGAAGCACTTTTGACCGTTTTGGAAAAGAATGTAATGAAAGGTGATCGCATCTTGCTACCGCGCGCCAATATTGCGCGTAACGTATTGCCCGATGGACTTCGGGCACTCGGTTGCGACGTGACGGACGTCGACGCATATCGTACAGTTACCGATGCGAGCCGGGCGGGTGACGTGGCGCGCTTACTCGCGCGGCGGTCACTGTCGATTGCTACGTTTACGAGCTCTTCCACGGTGCGCAACTTTGTTCAAGCGCTTGAGGCGACGGGAACAACTTGGCGGCAGTGGATGAAAGGTGTACAAGTTGCTTGTATCGGGCCGATTGCGGCCGGCACGGCGCGCGAGCTTGGCCTCGAGGTGGACATCGTCGCCACCGATTATACGACTGAGGGATTACTGACAGCGATCCAAGCTGCCATTGAACAAAAGGGGGAGTAACGATGCTCAAATTTGCGAGACACCGCCGCTTGCGGCGCGATGCGACCATTCGCCGCATGGTGCGGGAAACAGTACTCTCAGTTGACGATTTGATCATACCGTTGTTCGTCGTCGAAGGAGAAAATGTGAAACGAGAAGTTCCTTCGATGCCCGGCGTGTATCAATTGTCCCTCGACGCATTCACGCGCGAGTTGCGCGAAATTGAACAATTAGGGATCCCCGCCGTGATGCTGTTCGGCATTCCCGAACATAAAGATGCGTGTGGTAGCGAGGCGTACGCAGACGATGGCATCGTACAGCAAGCCATTCGCTTGGCTAAAGAAGCGGTGCCAACGCTACACGTCATGGCTGATACGTGTCTTTGTGAATACACCGATCACGGACATTGCGGCGTCATTGAGGGGAACGACGTCGCTAATGACGAATCGTTAGAGTTACTCGTCAAGACGGCTGTTTCCCAAGCACGAGCCGGCGCAGACTCGATCGCCCCGTCCAATATGATGGACGGGTTTGTCGCTGCGATTCGCGCCGGGTTAGACGATGCCGGGTTCGAAAAAGTTCCGCTCGTTTCGTATGCGGTCAAATATGCGTCGTCGTTTTACGGGCCTTTTCGCGATGCGGCTGATTCGACTCCTCAGTTCGGCGACCGCAAAACGTATCAGATGGATCCAGCTAACGCCCGCGAAGCGCTGCGCGAGGCACACGCGGACATTGCACAAGGGGCCGATATGCTCATCGTCAAACCGGCGCTCAGCTACATGGATATTATCCGCCGCGTGCGCGAGGCGTGCGACTTGCCGCTGCTCGCCTACAACGTAAGCGGCGAGTATGCGATGGTGAAAGCGGCGGCGCAAAACGGGTGGATTGACGAGCAAAAAATAGTGTTGGAAATGCTGACGAGTATGAAGCGGGCAGGGGCTGACCTCATCTTGACGTATCACGCGAAGGACGCAGCCTGCTGGTTGCGAGAACGCGAATAACTCGTGTGTGCTAGTATTCATCGAGTCACATACTATTCATAAAGGGAGAAGGTGCTTACTATGGCGCGTTCTTTTGCGAATTCGGAACGTAATTTTGCTAAAGCGAAACAAGTGATACCCGGCGGAGTAAACAGCCCCGTGCGCGCCTATCATGCGGTCGGGATGACGCCGATCGCCATCGCCCGCGGGGGTGGGTCGCGCGTCTACGATATCGACGGGAACGACTATATCGATTATGTGTTGTCGTACGGGCCACTCATTTTAGGACACGCACACGAAGCGGTCGTTACCGCACTGGGCGAAGCAGTAGCGAACGGAACGAGCTTCGGAGCGCCGACAGAGCTGGAGACGGAGATGGCGGAGCTGGTCACCAACATCGTTCCCTCACTCGACATTGTGCGCATGGTCAACTCCGGTACGGAGGCGACGATGAGTGCGCTCCGCGTCGCCCGCGGCTACACCGGGCGCAGCAAAATCGTCAAGTTCGTCGGCTGTTACCACGGCCACGCTGACAGTTTGCTCATTAAAGCAGGGTCGGGAGTAGCGACGCTCGGTTTACCCGACAGCCCTGGCGTGCCACACAGTGTCGCTGAACATACGATTACAGTGCCGTACAACGATCTGGAGAGCGTACGCCGCGCTTTTGAGGCGTACGGTGAAGACATTGCCGGGGTCATCGTCGAACCAGTCGCCGGCAACATGGGGACAGTTCTACCAGAGCCCGGGTTTTTACAAGGTTTGCGCGACATAACGAATGAGTACGGCGCTGTACTCATTTTTGATGAAGTGATGACGGGCTTCCGCGTCAGTTACAGTGGGGCACAAGGTCACTTCGGCGTCACGCCAGATTTGACGACGCTAGGCAAAGTGATTGGCGGCGGTCTCCCCGTCGGCGCTTACGGCGGAAAGCGGGAAATTATGGGGCACGTCGCTCCCGTCGGCCCGATTTATCAAGCGGGGACGCTCTCCGGCAACCCGCTAGCGATGACAGCCGGCTATACGACTCTCGTCGAACTCGGTAAAGAGGGCGTGTTCGATGCATTAGTGCGTAAAACAGAGGCGTTAAAAGAAGGGTTGCAGCAGGCGGCTGACGAAAGCGGCATTCCGCTACAGATTAACCAAATAGGTTCGATGATGACGATGTTCTTCAGCGAAGAACCAGTAACGAATTACGAGCAAGCGTCGCGAGCGGATCAACAGCGCTTCGTCGCCTACTTCCGCGCAATGATCGAAGAAGGCATTATGCTCGCACCGTCGCCGTTCGAAACGATGTTCCTGTCGACGGCGCACAGTGACGACGACATTGCCCGTACGATTGAGGCACACCGTCGTGCGCTCAAGCAGCTTGTGTGAACGGTCACTCGCTGGTGAAAGTGTGCAACTTGTGAGTGATGGGTACAACAGGAGTGAACTACTGTAGACCCGTCTAACTATACAAAACAACTCAATTAAAACTGACGGCGACAAGCCTCGTGCATTAGCACGGGGCCTGTCTTTTTTTAGGATGTACATGTTCGTTGCGCCGCCCTGCGACAATATGTTGCCATCGATATTGTGAGCTTGCAGCCGCAGGAAGCCGATGACGGCGTCGCCGCACACACTGTTCTATGACCCTACAGCTCTTCATATGTTGTAGAGAGCGATTGTTTTGGGAGGGATGAGCATTGACGAGCGACGGACAATCCCAACTGCGGTTCGATATTTACGAAAAAGTAACCGTGCACTACGATCAACCAGGAATCGATACTCTGCTTTCCTTAGATCTCGTTCCCGAAGTTCAAATTGATGAACTAGGTGACGCAGTATGCTTAAGCGGCGTGCTACGGCTGAGGGGAACTTATTTGAAGGAAGGAGAGACACGAGAGCAGATTACACTCGAGGACGAGCTGAACGGAGAAAAAATTGAATACGTCATTCCGGTGGAAATTACGATGCCTGCCGAGCGGGTGAAAAATATCGAGCAAATATGCGCGCAAATCGAGTCTTTCGATTACGATATTTTATCTTCCCGCCAACTGGCGATTCAAGCGGTGCTTCTTATTGACGGCTTACACTTGGAGAAAGCGGCTAACGATATGCATGCAAGCTTTTCTGCAGGCGAACAATGGGCGGAGACGATACAGGAGGAGCCGCAACTTACGGTGCACAACGTATCCGACGACGATGAACGAGCGGTCGAGTCACATCAGTCACAAGCTCCTTGGCAAGAGGAGCGGGCGGCGATGGGGCAAGAGGAACGTACGGTAGAGGACGCCGCGGATCAAGCATCGGAAGCATACGCCCGCAGCACAGAATACGACGATCGTGCACCGAGAGAATGGGCTCGCAATCGTGCAGGTGAGGGAGAGGACCCGACACATCAGGTGGGCACGCGCGCAGGTGGCGAGCAGGTCTCTGATAAACCTGCGCCCGGCAGCGCTGAACGTGCGCCCGGTACCGCAAGGACGGAAGAGAGCACGCGCGCGCGTACAGGTGACGGTCACGCGTCGGCAAAGGAACGGGCGGTGGAACGAAAGGGGGACGACGAGGCCGATCTGCACGACGATTTGCGCGCCGGGAAACAAGACGAAGCGGAAAGGAGTGCTTCGCCTACAGAGGAAGAATCAGTTTCAAAACGTGCAACCGACATAACCGACAGTGCACCTAAAGGCGGGACAAAAATTACGTTCCAAAAAAAGGATGAAAAAACGTCTCCCGTCACCGGCACACAGAAAAAACAATCGTCTGCGAGTGAGACGGTGCACAGCTTCGACGGCATGGGCGGTTCGCATCCCGAGGGAGCGGGAATAGAAGAGCCCTTCGGTCATGACGGACAGGCGAGCGAGGAATTTGCCTCCCGCAGCGGGAATACTTACGGAAGTAAATTCGACAGACAGGCATACGACGGAGTGACCTTCAGCGACAACTATGACGGCCGTTCTTACGGCGACAATGCACACGACAGCCACGATGACGGACATTCGTACGGCGGTAACTACCCAGACGCCCATACGCCATCGGGTGCGGGTGAAGAGCAGGCCACCGATACAGACGGGCGAGAAGAAGACAGCCACAGTCAAGCGATTGAGTGGATGAAAAAAAAGCTAGGAGGAGAGGATGACCGGTTTCACCAAGTGAAAATAGTGATTGTGCAGCAGGAAGATACGTTGGAAAGTATTGCTGACCGGTATAATTTATCCTCGGTCGAACTGTTACAAGTCAACCGATTGCAAAGTGGTGAACTGCAGGCGGGGGAGATTGTGTACATCCCGCAGAAGAAGGCGTAGCATAGCTGGCTGACGCGCATAGTGGAAAAATGTACTTCTTTAATCGGGGCAACGGTTTCGTCAGTCGACAACAAGTATAAATGAATAGGACAAAAAGGAGGTGTAAGTTTTGTCAGATCAACAAAAGTGGGAACGCCTCCTGCCACGCGTATTCCACGCATACCATTGGCAGCCGCTTAGTGTACGAAAGGTACGAGGTGCATTTCGCGTACAGACATCCAGTAACACCTTCGCCCTTAAACCGATTGGAGCGACAGAGGAGCGGTTATCTTTTTTGCACAAAATGACGGTGCACTTATTAGACAAAAACTATAAGCATGTCCTGCCGTGGATGCAGACGAGGCGGGGGGATCCATTTTTCCTACACGAGGGCCAGGCGTTTTATGCGACCCCGTGGTATGGAAAAGAGTTTTCGTCCGAATCGTCGCCAGCGATCGGGGAATTGGCGCGTTCACTCGGGGAGATGCACCAATTGACGAAAGATGTAACAGTAAGCAGTTCGTCGTCAACCGCGTCGCTCACACAAACCGCCAGCCGTGTTAACGCGCAAAGTGAACAGTTGCGGGCATATGCCGAGACAGCTGAGCAGCGCACAAATAAATCGCCGTTTGACGTAACCTTTTTAGAAAATGTGGAAGAACTACAGCAAGGGGCCACTTTCGCTGTCAAAGGCATACAGCGTGCGGCGGTCCTCGCTGCGGAGAAGCCATTCCGCCAGGTGTACTGCCATCGAAGCATTCACCGACACAACGTCGTGAAGCGAGGGGGACGGTGGAAGTGGATCGATTTTGACAAAGCGGATCTTGATGTTCCCGTACGCGATTTAGCCGTCCTTTTGCAACGGTTTGTTAGTGAGGACACTTCCTTACAAACGTTAGAAGGCGTGTTGCTAGCGTACGAACAAGCGTTAAAAATCGATGCGCGGGAAAAGCGGTTGCTCGGGTTGTTGTTAGCGTATCCCGACCACGTCTTTCGGCAACTCAGACGGTACTACGACAGAGATGAACACCGCGAAGAAATGGCTAGCGTCGAACAGTTGAAGGCTTCGATCGCCCGTTATCAGGTCGTGAAGCGCTTGGCCAAGCAGCTCGTCACACGCCGTAACGGAAGCGCGCGAAGGCAAAAAATGTCTGTAAAAAACTAATCGGCTCCTTTTTTTTCAAACTGCGCGATGCCCATCGTTAAAACGATGCGCGGAACTTTGCGTAGTTTTTTATTTTTTGTTAGTCAATCGTGTTCGCGAGAACGTCACTTATTTGTCAGAAATTCAATTCGGCCTTTGTCAACCGACACGTTATACTTTATAGTGTAATATCTAGGCATAGTCGGTTTTCGTTTAAATGTGTTATGATGGTTGATGGATACCATTGTCGAAAGTGTCGACATTATTGTGTATAAGGAAGCGCGGGCTGGGAGGGCAGCAATGATACCAAATGTCGTTCTCGCTTACAATGTAGATCCGCTATTTTTTGCGATCATGGCTGTTAGCGTTGCCGTTTTTTTCGTCATATGGGTCGTACATATGACGTCGCTTGCGAAGCAATTTATAAAGGGTGAGCGCCGCCAAATGTTCAGCCTGTTGATCTGGACGATTGTACCGGCTCTGTTCATCGCCGGTTTTATTTGGTTCGGCCCGCAAGTGGTGGATAATATGCAGCAAGTAGCAGTGATACTTAAAACGAACGGTTAAGCCTATTTACTCGGGATGGCTATTTATGTGTCGATCAACGGACTTATATTTACGCGTTGTGAATGAGGAAATGGCGAAGCGTGTTGTAGGAGGTGATTGCGTGGAAAGAGAAGTGGTTTGCGGGACGGGAACGGAGTCTTCGCTGCAGCAGGAGCAATCGCATGTAGCTTCGCAGCAAGTGGGCTGGCGCGACTTCGTGACGGTGACGAAGCCGGGCATTTTACGTTCCAACTTATTGAGTACAGCAGTCGGATTTTGGTTAGCGGTGCATTCGTTTCAATTAAGCGAAGCGTCCGCATGGAATACCCTGTTCCTTTTTTTATATACGTGTCTTGGAACGACGCTCGTCATGGCCTCTGGTACTGTGCTCAACAACTATTTAGACCGCGATTTAGACCGCTTAATGGAACGGACAAAAAATCGTCCCTCCGTACAGCGAATGAAGCCAAAAACACTTCTAAGCTACGGACTCGTTCTTGGAATTTTAGGTGTTATCGTTTTGTCGTTCGTGAACATCCTGTCTGCCGTGTTAGGCTTTTTAGGTATTTTTTCATACGTTGTCGTTTATACGGCCTTACTTAAGCGGACGAGCACTCTCAACACCGTCGTCGGTGGCATTCCCGGGTCGATTCCGCCTATGATCGGTTGGTGTGCCGTGTCGGGAACGTTGGACGCGGCGGCTTGGATCTTATTTGCTTTCGTCTTTTTGTGGCAGCCACCGCATTTTCTCGCCTTGGCGATGCTCAGGGCCGAGGAGTACAAACATGCCGGTTTTAAAATGCTGCCGCAAAGCGTCGATGACCACGAGTCGAAATGGCAAATTTTGTTGTGGGTCGCGGCGTTAGTGCCATCGTCGCTACTGTTCTTTTTGTTGCCGAATATCGGTTACATTTACTTAACTGTCGCCGTTGTTCTCGGCAGTGTGTACGTCTATTGCGCCTTGCAAGGGGTGCTAGGTAAGGCAAAAGACGGTAAGCGCTGGGCTGGAAAAATGTTCGGTTACTCGCTCATGTATTTAGTCGTCATTTACGCGGCACTCTTTATCGATGCGGTGCTTTAAGCACATGATACGCCTAGGTGCCTAGGTACGGTGAATGTAACACAGGTGCGGGGCATCGATATTAGTAGGACATGAATGAGGTATAAAATGGACACACTACTACCGATCCGAAAGTTTGGAAAGAGGGGTAGTGTGTAAATGAAACCATTCAAAAACGGACGACAACGGACAAAGCAGTCACAGCCTTATAAGCCGAAGGCAAGGCGATCGCTACCACCTATTGAAGACACGGAGTTTGCCTCCGAAGGGTTAGTGAACAAAGCGATCCAACGCTCTTATCGGCAAAGCGGTCGGCCGAATGAACCGCTCGACGAGGAATAGGTTGACTGTAAAAGAGAACATATGTGACACATACGGTTAATCCCGCTTGCGTAGCGGGATTATTTTTTTAGGGATAGTGACAATTTCACTGATGTGTGACAATATGACCATATCACTGACGAACAATTTTTTTTTGAGTTAACAGTTGACAGGAATATTTAAATATATTAAACTGAAAGCGGTTAATATTAGAGAGGTTATATGTAGCATTATTTGCAACATTTTACGTTAGATAGATAGCTATCGCTTAAAGTTTTGGAAAAACAAAGGAGGATACTTTGACGCCTTTAAGATCAAAGGCGCTTGGAACCCGGATAGTTTTTAAGGACTAGGTGTATTCACTAGGCAGAAAGTGAGAGATGACTAGTGTTCTTATCGGAGTTTAAAAGAGGCATCTTGAATAGACGGATGTTAGTAACGTGTGTACTTTCTTTAATCGTCATGTATTGGACCGTTTACGACAGAATTTTAGATAGTGGGACTTTTTTCGATCCAGACGCACCCGATTTGAAAGACAATCCCGAAGTGGTTAAGAGTCTTTATGAGGAAGGACATAACAAATACAATGTCTGGGATAACACCTTATACCACTTAGGATTATTATTTCCTTTAATTGTCGTTTTTCCTTATGCGGCTTCTTTTTTAGAAGATCGTTCGCACAAGTTTTATTATTTCATTCAAATGAGGAAATCTGCTGATCAGTATGTACTGGGTAAATATTTGGTTGTTACCATGGTCGGCGGGCTCGCGATCTTTATCCCGCAGATTATTTTTTACGCTGTGCTTTCGATCGTTTTTAAAAACGAAGCTGACTCGCCGTATCGCATTTTAAAAGATGAAGGCTTGTTTTATACACTTTTTAATACATCGCCGGAAGCGTACATTTAGCTTACTTTTTTGACGCATTTTTTACTCGGGGCTTGCTTTGCTGCAATGGCACTTTGCCTTTCTAGTTTTGTTAAGAAAAAAGCGGTCGTTTATATCGCGCCCTTTCTTATTTTTGCCGCTTGGGAGATTACTGTAGGGGCGATCCTCGGTCTATATCAATTTTCCCCGACGACATGGTACCAAATGTGGCCAGAAGTACACCCACTGTACGTATATGGCTCTATGGCCACTATTTTGATTGCATGCTGCTTGTTGTTTGTTTGGCAATCGAAGCGGGTGAGAGTAAATGGATGAAGCATGGCCACGGCAAGGGGATGTCCTGTGCAACTATAGTAAACAAAAACTAAAACAGGTAATAAAAAATCGGAAAACAGAACTGTTTGTGTTGCTCGTATGCGCTTCGACGTTCCTTGCTAATAGCACCTTACGATCAGTTGGACGTGACTCACTCAATATGTGGGATTTAATATATGGCATGCTTGTTCATCCGTATTACCAACTTTTTTTGTTTCTGCTTTTCTTTTTGTTCGTCGTGCGCGACATTTGCGACGATCGGCCAATTATGCAGTTTATCCTGCTCCGGTTAAAGCAGAAAGCGACTTGGTTGTGGGCGAAAGGGCTACTCGTATTAATTATGAGTACGTTATATACGTCGGTTTATTTGGCAATTATAACCGTTAGCGCCTTTTTATTGTACGGTTACGATGTTACATGGAGTGCGGGAGCAATGGCGTTTGCACACGGGGAATTCGTCGATGACATACGACCAGGCGCAGGTTTTATCTTGATCGTTATACGCCATTTTTTGAGCATATGGTTCGTGAGTATGTGTTATTTACTTGTATACAGTTACGCACCTAGGTTTAGAAATATCACAGCGGGCATAGTCACACTGATGCTGCTCATCTTTAATCATCTATTCGCTTTCGGCTTCTTTGTTAAGTTCGCACCTTTTCTTTACATTCACAATCAATATATCCATGTTGTCAGAGTCGACGAAAATGGGTGGCAGGCGGCGATGTTGTTGAATGCAGCCGTTCTTTCCTCGATTATTTTCATCGTTTTACTACTCTGGTGGCGAAAATCTAAACTACAATTTACGGAGTCGTGAACGATGCATAGATGGTTAACGCTTGTTCAATTTAATGTCCGTCACTTTACGTATAAGCAATGGTTGTGTGCGATCGCAGCTTTTTGCTTGTCGACCTTTTTCACAATCTTGTATTACGGAGGACACGCCGTATCGCTGCTGGATGCGTTTATTTACCACTTCAGCATATTCGGCGGAGCCGACTTTATCATTGTCATTCATACGTTGCTCCCTTTTTTGATTCTAGCTTTTTTTGTCGACTTATATACGGAGAACAATTTAAACGACAATTTACTGTACACGCTTTTACGCGTAACAAAGATAAACCTTTGGGCTTCTTCGCACTTGGCTGTCTTGTTTGCCATGCACGTCGTATTTCTTGGCTTATATTACGCGATTGCGTGGGTCGTTTTGCCATTGTTTTACGAACACGGCGCTGTAACGGTCCTGTATTGGACGGAAACGGCGTCTCTTGATCACTTCTATCCGGTGCCGTTCGTTTTGCTCTTTTCGTTGCTAATCCAAGTCAGTGGCGCTTTCGGGCTCAGTTTGTGGCAGCTGTACGTTAATGCGTTGTCGCAACGGGTTGGTTACGGCTATCTGTCAGTCGTCTTGATCTATCTTTTGGCGTTCATTTTTCCTCTTAAAAATGTGTGGATTGGGAGCCACGTAACGCTAGAGAAGTATGGCGTACTAGCTGCTGGCAGTGGGGAGTACTCTGTCGCCATCTTTTTCGCCGTTCACACGGTGTGGATTGTCCTGTTCATTTCGTTACTATGTCGCCTGTTTTGGCAAAGGAAATTTTAAATAGCAAGGTAACCTAGGAAGGTGATCACGATGACAACTGCGTTAAAAGTGAGTCGTTTAACGAAATCGTTCAAGAAGGAAACTGTATTCGAAAACGTTAATTTGGAGCTTCCTTCGGGAAGTATTTACGGTTTTGTCGGGCATAACGGGAGTGGCAAGTCAGTTTTCTTTAAAGTATTGTGTGGCATCTTGCTGCCAAATAAAGGAACCGTATCAATATTTGGCCAAGTATTAGGAAAAGACATTGACTTTCCAGACAAAGTGGGCGCCGTAATCGAAACCCCGGGGTTTTTACCTGAATACTCCGGATTTAAGAACTTGAAGTATTTAGCTTCGATCCGTAAACTAATTGGCGACGATGAGGTTAAAACGGCGATGGCACGTGTCGGGTTAGATCCGAATAGCCGCAAAAGCGTTAAAAAGTATTCGTTAGGGATGAAGCAGCGATTGGCGCTTGCCCAAGCGATTATGGAGAGACCACAGATGTTAATTTTGGATGAGCCGATGAACGGTTTGGATAAGACAGGGGTTAAGCAGATTAGGGAGTTGTTGCTGACTTTAAAAGCACAGGGGACGACCATTTTATTAAGTAGTCATATGAGTGCCGACATTCATTTGCTCTGTGATCACGTGTATGAGTTTGACAATAAAACGCTCGTTGAGGTTACCAAAGAGGAATTGGTAGATGAAATAACGTCGTGATTCCGTTAGTGTGTGACGGGATGGGAGTCGCATATCACATGTATGGTACGATTGGTACCATGGGATCCCGCTCGCGTAGCGGGATTTTTTTATGTCAAGATGACAGAATCGCTTGCGGCTTTAGCGCCCTGCTCGCCTCTGATTTCGCCATATTGGACAATTTTGGTATAATAACGTTAATTAACGTTTCCCTCGCTTTGTTTAGCACGGTCGTCGTTAAGCCTGCCATACTTGTCGCGTTAGACCGATTCGTGCACACGAAGCTAGTAAAACGGTTAGTAGGTGAAAGTAGGATGATGGATGAAAAGTGCGGCTGAACGAATTGTAGACGCAGCGATCGATATCTTTGCAGAGAAGGGGTTCACCCAAGCAACGACACAAGAAATAGCGAAAGCAGCAGGGGTTGCGGAAGTTACCCTTTACCGTAAGTTTTCCACGAAGCAAAACGTATTCCTTTCCGTCGTGAGAACGGTCATCGACGATCAATTTGAGGCGGGAATGACGCGGCGGGCAGAAACGAACGACACGCGCCAATTACTGAGACAGATCGTTTCCAACAGGTTGGACGTCTTTTCTAAAAATGAACAATTAATCAAGATGCTCCTATCGGAAAGTTTAATGGGGCATGTAAGTGCCGACATTAACTTACCTGCCCTGTTGTACGATAGCATTAAAAAAAGTTTAGCCACTCATTTTGATGCGACTGGGCAGGCGGTAAATATCGAACATTGTGCGCGGCAGTTGGGAGGCATCTATTTAAGTCACATTGTGTTTCCAGCTGACACACCTTTTTTCAAGTTATCCTCGGCGGAAAAGGAAGCGGTCGTCGATCAATATGTCGATGCGCTGATCGCCTCCCTCGAACAAAAAAAGTAGCACGACGAGCGATGAGGGGACCGTGCCGTTACCGCTCAGATGGCGGGCGATACGTCACTAGTATAGAAGACCTCTTGTTGGGTTAGGTTGTTGGGTTAGGCTGTGCAATATGAATGGGCGAGCTGTGAGGCTGTTGGGAGCGGAGGCGAGCTGAGCTGTTTAGAGTGCGTCCACAAGGGGGCACCCTAAACAGCTTTGGCTACTTCCGTACCTTCGGCGGATCGTAGACGATCACTTCGACCTCGTCTCCCGGGGCTATTTTTCCCGGCCGCTCGACGACACAGACAATCCCCCGTAACCCTAAGGCAGATTTCACAAATTTGGAGGCCAATTTGGACTGTTGCGGGTAGTGCCTTTGGATGATCTCGCCCGGCTGTGTGCACGGCAAGTTTTCGCTATTTATATCAATCTATTTTATCGCAATGGTAGAAAAACTGAAAGCGCGCCTTGAACTGTCGCTTAGTTAGTTAAAGAAACGAATGGCGCTGAATCCGCTCGCGTAGCGGGATTTTTTATTTGCGAAGTTGTCGGTATGACCTAGGCGACGTTGCCGCCATTTACCCGTTAACGACAACTCCGCCGTTGACGTGGATGATTTGTCCGGAGATGTACGAAGCGTCGTCGGAGGCGAGAAAAACGTATGCCGGAGCGATCTCCTGGGGCTGTCCGGCTCTCCCGATCGGGTTCGTACTGCCCCAGTCCGCAACTTGGTCGGCGGGAAATGAGGCGGGGATGAGCGGGGTCCACACTTTTCCCGGGGCGACGCCGTTGACGCGGATACCGCGCCCGATGAGCGATTTGGATAAGGACCGCGTAAAAGCGACAATCGCCCCTTTTGTCGCGGCATAGTCCATTAACTGCTCATTGCCTTCGTAGGCGGCGAGTGAGGCAGCATTAATGATGGCGCTGCCGGGGCGGAGGTGGGGGAGAGCCGCTTTCGTTAAAAAAAAGGTGGCGAAAAAGTTCGTTTGAAACGTGCGCATCATTTGCGTCGTTGAAATGTCTTCCAACTTGTTTTGTACATGTTGTTCGGCGGCGTTGTTCACGAGAATGTCGAGCTGTCCGAAAGCGGCGATCGTTTGATCCACCACGTCGCGGCAAGCCGTTTCTTGGCTAATGTCGGTGGCAATGGCCATGCAGCGACGCTCCTTCTGTTCGACGATTCGTTTCGTTTCTTCCGCGTCTTCGTGCTCATTAAAATAGACGATGGCGACATCTGCCCCTTCTTTCGCAAAGGCGACGGCGATCGCTCGTCCCATGCCGCTATCGCCACCGGTAATAAGGGCGACTTTGTTATGCAGTTTTCCACTCGCTTTGTAGGCGGGATTGTCGAAGAACGGACGCGGCGTCATAACTGTTTCTAATCCCGGTTGCTGATTTTGATGTTGCGCCGGGTAAGGCGGTGCCGGATAAGTCGTTACTGGATTCATGACTTTGTTCATTGTTATTTTGCTCCTTTTGCTTTCGTTTTGTGTTGCTTCGCGTTAGTTTGCATCCATGTTTGCTTTACTGCGTTGGAAGTTGATGATTCGGGTACGGGATCGTTTGCGTCGGCACTTCGATGAGTGTCGGTTTGGTGGACTGTAAGGCCCGGGCGATGAGCGGTTCCAATTGTTCCTCTTCTGTTATGCGGTACGACTCCCAGCCGCAGGCACGAGCCAATTGGACAAAGTCGGGGTTTGTCAGATCGGTGGCAACAGGGGCATAACCGCTAAGCAGTGATTTGTTTAATTCCATTTGTAAGGTGCCGTTGTTGGCGACGATGACGACAATCCCTAACTGTTTGCGCACGGCAGTGAGCAAGTCCGCGAGGACCATCGCTAGACCACCGTCTCCGGTAAAGGCGATCACTTGCCGCTCGGGGTCACATATTTTGGCGGCAAGAGCGGCGGGTAAGGCGAATCCCATCGTCCGCCAGTGGGCGGACAAGAGAACCGTCTGTGCCGTGAGGTGAAACGTTCGCAGTAACCAGAGTGCAGCGTCACCTGTGTCTAACGTAACAATTGCATTAGGGGCAGCTGTTTTTTCTAGTGCACGGACGAGGCGGGCCGGTGCGACAGGAAAGCCGGAGGTTTCCTTTTCTGTGGCCAGTTGCTGTGAGATCGTCTGTTTCGCTTCCCGCAACTGGTTGATCCAGCTTTCCCCAGGGAGACTTGGTAGCTGATTCAAGTTAGTGTCTTTGTGCTTTTGCTCTGAGACCTTCGGCATTGGGTGATGTTGCGCCATTTGCGCGAGTAGCAGGTGGATGACCGTATGGGCTTCTCCGGCTAACCCAATTTCCGCGGGAATGCCTATGCCGAGGTTACTTGCATCTCGATCCACCTGAATGACGCGGGCATTCGGCACGTGCGCTTCGGGCCAGTACTGTGTGCCAATGACGAGTACGACGTCCGCCTGCCTAAAAAAATGTGACGCAAGCGGGTGACCACTCGGTCCCAAACTGCCGAGCAGTTGCGGGGACTCTTGTGGCAAAACGTCGATCGCGCCGTGGCTCGTCACAATGCCCGCTCCCCAGTGGGTGGCTAGGTCGCCAATCGCTCGCCCCGCTGTTTTCGCGCTAATCCCAGTAAGAATCATTGGGCGTTCAGCCCTTTGCATGACGTGAATGGCCTGTTGTAGCGTTTTTTGGTCCGGTCTTGCGGCCGACCGGATCATTTTAGGGCGCGGGATGGCGGTCGTCGGCAGTAGAAAAACGTCTTGCGGGATTGACAAGTGACTAACCGCTCGTTCCGTTAGCGACGTGTAAATCGCTTCGTTCAACACGTCGACGATGGCGTCGGGGTCAGTCACGAGTGTACTGTACCGGGCGACGGGGTGAATAAATTGTTGTTGATCGATGAACTGTTTGTAGCGGGTACCAATTTTTTTGCGGGGGGCTTGTCCCGTAAGGGCTAATACGGGCACTTGATCGGCGCACGCATCGCCTAGTCCATTCAATAGATTACCTAAGCCGGGTCCTTGATGCGCGGTACAAACAGCGAGTTCACCCGTAAGTTTTGCTTCGGCAGCAGCCATCATCGCTGCCACCGACTCGTGTTTGACAGCAATGAAGTGAATCTGGTTCTCTTTGGCAAGGGTGTCCAAAAAGGGGAAAATACTGTCTCCGGTAACGCCGTAGAGGCGTGTAACTCCTAGTATGTGTAACTGTGCGAGGATCACTTCCGCCACGTTTTGCGGGGCACTGTGTATGTCGCCAGCCATTTTTTTATCGATGGATGAAGGTAACACGTCGGCAACTCCTCCTGTCATATGTTTCTCATCCTGTCACTATGTTTCCTTTGCATGGGCACGATTATTAGTTTTTGTCCTCCAACGAATAGTCGGCATTCTTTAACGGCATAATAAACGTCAATTAATGGCACAGTAAACATATATTGAGCGAAGATGGTGATGGGATTGAATTGGGACGGGTGGTCGTTAGACAGGATTCTCATTTTGTTTACCGGGTTAGTGTTTTTAGTCATCTTTGTGCAAGTGACTCTCTTTCATTACCGGCAAAATTTTCACCACTGGGCGATGTGGATTCCCGTCGTGGCGACACCGGTGATCGGGACGTCCATGGTGGTGTTCACCTTTTATAAGTCGGGATGGCTGTTTACACTAGTCGCCGTTTTGTTAGCAGCGGGTGCGCTAGCCGGTGTGCTCGGTTCGGTATTACACGTTCGCGGCGTCGGGGAAAGAGTCGGCGGCTATGAGCTCCGTAACTTTTTAATCGGACCGCCGCTGACGTTACCCGGGATGGTGACAGCGATGAGCATTATCGGGCTGATCGCCCTTTATTGGGGGTAAGACGATGGACAAATATACGAGTTACGACCCGGATTTTGACGTCCTTAAGGAGAAAGGACATTGGGATGACCATACGCGAGAAATTGTGGAAAAACGTCTGCAGGTGGATCGGCGTACGTATCAGTTTTTTACGGAAGAAGAGGCAGACAGTTTACTACATTTGTGTAAGGTGTTAGTCGACGACGACCGAGCAGAAATTATCGCTTTCGTCGTTCACCATTTCGATACGAAACTACAGGCAAACTTCGGTGAGGCACAGCGCAAGGTGGGAGTTCCTGCGGAAGCTGTTTTATTGCGCGACGGGCTCAAACTACTCAACCAAATGTGTCATGAGACGTATAAAAAAAAATTCCCTCAGTTAGATCAGACGACCAAGCAGAAGATCGTCGGGGATTTGGTGCAAGGAAATTTACAATTGCAAGTAGGAACAGCCAGTGTGCCGGCAAAAGATTTTATTAATAAAGTGATGGTCGAGACGGTGTCAGCCTATTATTCACACCCCTTCGTCTGGTCGGAGATCGGCTACGCCGGTCCGGCTTACCCGCGAGGCTATGTTCGTACGGAGTGGGGGTTAACGGATCCGTGGGAAGCGAAAAGGGAGGGCAAAAGGTAGCCCTTAAAGCAGCTACCCCTTAAAGCGACTACTAAAATAGCTTTCAAAGTACATATTCTGCCCTTCGTATTGGAGGAAATTGTTAGTTAAGAAGGTGGCGCGTATCGAGATTCACTCGGTTGACACTTTTCCGTTGTACGTCCCGCTTCAACAACCTTACGGGGATGCGAACGGATTAAAAACGTATCGCAGCTGTTACTTGTTTCGCCTGCGCACGCGTTCTGGGTTAGAAGGGTGGGGCGAGTGCGTCGATTCGTTAGCAGTTCTAGAAAAGGAATTTCACACGTGGGTCATTCCTTACCTCGTGGGAAAGCAGAGCGTGGCGCGCACCACACTCGTAAAAGCGGTGGAAAAATGGCACCCGCGCATCGCGGCAGGTGTCAGTATGGCGCTCACGGAAATTATCGCCCAGCAGGCGGGGCTGTCGGTGAGCGATCTTTGGGGAGGAGCGCTGCGGACGGAAGTACCTGTTTACGCCTCTTTTCAATCTTACAGTGACCGTCCCGACTGGATGCAGCATTCCTTGACACTCGTGGAACAGGCGCTAGCGAACGGTTTTACGCAGTTAAAGGTGAAGGTCGGGGGGAAGCCTTACCGCGAAGATCGGGAACACATTACTGCACTCACCGGGGTGCTTGGCGCGCAAGGGCAACTCGCCCTCGACGCGAATGCGAGTTATGACCGAGGGACGGCGCTACGCTGGAACGAGCTGTTTGCGAACAGCGACCAATGGCTCTGGTTCGAAGAGCCGATGTCGATGTGGCGCATTTCCGAGTACCGTATGTTGCGCGGCCACAGCGTGATCCCGCTTGCCGGCGGGGAAAACATGCCGTCCGTCAGGCGGTTTCTTCCCTTGCTGCAAAAGGGCGCCCTCGACATGTTAAATCCCGATGTATTGCATGTCGGAGGAGTCGACGCCTTCCGAGAAACGTTGCAACTGGCGCGCCACTACGGGTTTCGGGTAAGTCCGCATTGCTACGACGGTCCGCTGACGCGGCTGTATGCGTTGATCGCCCAAGCGTGTTTGCCCGCTTGGAGTAAAATGAGCGGCGAAAATATTGAACCGGTGGAGTGGGATGTGATGGAAAACCCGCTTACGCAGTTGTTTCCCCTTCGTCCGCAAAATGGCGCGGTGACGTTGCCGACGGGAAGCGGGCTCGGCGTAACGGTAGATGAAAACCTACTCCAGGCGTATCGCTGGGATGGGCTGGCAGAAGCGCGGTGACGGCCTCGCCGGGATTACATGCGAAAAGAAAAAGTGATACGTAGAAAAAGCGACACGTAGAAATAGCACGAACCACAGGGCAATTATTTAACTTTTTCCGAGAGGTGACACGGAATGGCTAATCATCGAGACCCGGTGACACACAATGTCGACCACTATGAAGGACACCGTTACGACAATTTAAGACAACGGAAATTTGCCGACGGCGCAGACGTATGTATCGTCGGTGCCGGGGCAGCAGGGGGCGTGCTGGCGTACGAATTGAGCAAGGCAGGGCTAAACGTCGTCGTCATCGAAGCGGGTCCATTTTGGAACCCGCAAACGGATTTTGCGAGCGATGAGTTAACGATGACCCACCTCGGATGGCAAGAAACGCGCCTCGTCAGTGGCGGTACGCCGCTGCAACTCGGGCACAACAACTCAGGTCGCGGCGTCGGCGGGGGAACGACCCATTTTACCGGTGTGTTCTTACGCTTTCACGAAAGTGATTTTCGTACGAAGACAGAAGATGGCGTCGGCGACGATTGGCCGATCGCGTACGACGACCTCGCCCCTTATTACGACAAAATTGAGAAGGACATTGCCGTCTCCGGTCCGAAAAAATTCCCCTGGGGCGCTTTTCACGGGCCTTATCCGTATCCAGAGCGGGAGCCGATTAGCGCCAACGCAGAAATGTTCCGCATCGGCTGTGAAAAACTGGGGATAAAAAGTGTCGTCAGTCCGCTGGCGATTAACTCCGCCCCTTTTGACGGTCGTCCCCCTTGCATTAACCGCGGCTTTTGTAACCAAGGGTGCATGCCGAATGCCAAGTTTAGTACGCTCATTCACCACATTCCGAAGGCGATTCAGCAAGGGGCAGAAGTGATCTCCGACAGTATGGTCACACAAATTTTAACCGACAAAAAAGGTTTAGTCACAGGCGTAACCTTCGTTCACGACGGACAAACGCACGAACAAAAGGCGCGGATCGTCATTTTAGCTAATTTCGTCATTGAGACGCCGCGGTTGCTGCTTAATTCAGCCAATGCACAATTTCCTGACGGTCTCGCCAATTCGAGTGGTTGGGTCGGAAGAGGGATTATGCCACACAGCAGTAACGACGTGTATGCGAAGTTTCCTGAGGAGGTGCGACTGTATAAAGGGACGCCGGTGTTGGCGACGACGCAAGATTTTTATGAAACAGACCGCTCCCGCGGTTTTGTGCGCGGCTATACGTTGCACGCGCACGGTTCGCGCCCGTTGGAGATGGCGAAAGGGATTTCTAAAGCGGCTAACTTGTGGGGAGAACAGTTGCGCCGCACGATGCTGGATTACAATTTTTACGGGCGGGTGACGCTCGTCGGGGAAGTGTTACCAAATCCTGATAACCGTGTCTTGTTGTCCGCGGAAAAAGACGCGTACGGCCTCCCGATTGCGGAAGTTTCTTTTTCATACGGCCCTAACGACCTTGCACTAATCGACCACGCCGTGGAAAAAATGAAGGCGATCGTCAGCGCTGCAGGTGGTACGCCGGAATTTGTGACCGACGATACGGCCCACCTCATGGGTGGATGCCGCATGGGGGACGACCCGAAGACGTCTGTCGCCAACAGCTTCGGTCAGACGCACGACATTCCTAACTTGTTTGTGTGCAGTGCCAGTTTGTTCGTCACTTCCGGAGGTGGAAACCCGACGAACACGGTAATGGCACTCGCGGCGCGGACGGCGGAATACGTACAGGAAGAAATGAAGCGGCACAATGTGGGGTAGTGCGCGTTAGGTTAAATTGTATTAGCACATGAAAAAGATCATGGAATTATGCTCCAGAGATAAATGGAAGTATGGAATAATGTTTTTTCACAAAAAAGTGTTGCTGATAGTTTAGACTCGCAATAAACAGAATACATTGAGGGGCGAGATATGGCGACTAACATTGAAAGCGCCCACAAACTACAAAAACCGTTCATAGACCACTTGAGAGAACTTCGAAAAAGACTACTAATTTCCATCACATCATTCTTACTATTTTTCATAGCCTCATACCTAACATCGCCATACGTCATACAATTCCTGAAAAATAGTGCAACGAACTATGACATCGAACTACATATATTCAAAGTCACAGAATCGATCGGAATATACATGAAGATTATGTTCTTTCAAGCAGTCGGTTTATCGGTACCAGTTGCGGTTGCGTACAGACATCTAATGAGGTGAGGATATGAAAAAAGCTGTTGTTTTCTTGGCTTTCTTTCTTCTACTTACGACGATGCTTGGTTGCTCAAGTGGCGAAAAACAAAATAAGGATCAGGTCATAGATGTAAAGAAGGCGTTGGCAACATCTAAGGATGGGGGTGATACTGTCAATAAGGAAGACACGAAACAAGTTAACGATAAGAAAGGGCTTTCATCCGCTAAAAAACGAGATCAGCATGACAATGGCAATTGGAAGGTTGATCCTGTGTTTATTCACCCTTGGGATGAAGAAGGTTCGAAAAATGAGGAACCAATTGAACTGCTCGGCAAGAAAGGGAAGCTTGCATTTGTAGATCCAGGCCCGTTTATCGCTGGACAGCCTCACAAGATAATGTGGCTCATCTGGAGGAAGGAACGGGATTTAGTACCGCCCTTTGAGGTAATTGGAACGAGTAAAGCGACGGGAGAAAAGGAGAAATTGCTGTATCGTGAAGGTTTGGGTTCACCTCATATGGGAGCAGATTATCATTTACCTACACTGGTGGAACTCCCTACACCAGGTCTATGGCGCATGGACGTTTTCATTAACAATAAACTGTACGACTCCATCGTCGTCGACGTGCAAGAACCACCAGCGGAGTAATTGTTGCAACTGATTGCATGTCGTGTTCCGGAGGGATACAACCTTATAAGCGCGCAACAATAACTCCCACAACCGACAACGCATCAAAAAAATAATTGACTATCCTTGGCGACTGAGGTATCATATATTGGAAATTGACCGTATACTGTACGTATCAACTGTTTAGTGACATTGAAGAGAGTGAACGTTAGCGTGAACGAGTTTTTATATAGATCGTTCCCAACGTATTGTTACTTTCGATTCGTCGCTTCCATGCATTCACTGGTGACGGATCCGCTATGCAATTGATCCGATCTTAGAAAAAGCTACGCAGGGAAAGAGTACACAGCGAAAGCTTTTAGAGAGGTTCGCGCATCGGCTGCAACGCGAACTAAGCGGAACCTGTGGAAGTCGTCCCGAAGCTGTCAACCCGAACGAGTGGCAAGACAAAGTAAGGTTGACCGGATAAACCTCCGTTAACAGGTCAAAGTGTGCGACGTACGCGCTAACGATTCCAACTGATCATTCGATTGGTATGCATTTTCTTAGTATGCGCTGCGCGACGTAGCAAATTAAGGTGGTACCGCGGAACGAATGCCTTCCGTCCTTTGTGGACGGAGGGCTTTATTTTTTTGTTACCACTACGTTCAGACGATTGGGGGATTAACGATGGCCAACGAAAAACAAACGACGACAGCGAACGAGCAGCCGTTAAACATTCCGAAGACGTATGACCCACAACAAACAGAAAACAAGTGGTATGCGTATTGGCTCGAACACGATCTGTTTCGTGCTGGGGACATAGGTGTAGGTGAAATACCAAGCGACACACCAAGCGAAACACCAGACACACCAAGCGAAACACCAGACACACCAAGCGAAACAGCACGTGACACAGCCCGCGATACAGTAGAAGACACAAATGAAGATAAAGATCCCACAGCAGCCGAGCAAACCGATGCCGGCGTTCGCGCGAACGACGACAGGCGCGCTAAGCGCAAGGAGAAGTTTTCCGTCGTCATCCCGCCGCCAAACGTGACCGGCGTTTTGCACATCGGGCACGCCCTCGATTTTACGTTACAGGACATTCTCGTGCGGGCGAAGCGGATGCAAGGGTACGATGCGCTCTGGTTGCCGGGGACAGACCACGCGGGCATTGCGACGCAAGCGAAAGTGGAGCAAAAGTTGCGCGTAGAAGGTGTGTCGCGCCACGACCTCGGGCGGGAAAAGTTTCTCGCGCGCGTGTGGGAGTGGAAAGAACATTACGCCCAGAGGATTCGCGACCAATGGCGTAAAATGGGTCTATCTGTCGACTACTCCCGCGAGCGGTTTACGATGGACGAGGGGTTGTCGCGGGCGGTGCGCGAAGTGTTCCTCCGCCTGTATGAAAAAGGGCTTATCTATCGTGGGAAGTATATCATTAACTGGGACCCGGAGGCGGGGACGGCTCTTTCCGACATCGAAGTGGAACATAAAGAAGTGACCGGTGCGCTGTACCATATGAAATATCCGCTTAAAGACGGGAGCGGCCACATTACGGTGGCGACGACTCGTCCGGAGACGATGCTCGGCGATACAGCCGTCGCGGTACACCCCGACGACGAACGGTATGAGCACTTAATCGGGCAAACGGTTGTGTTGCCGATTGTCGGGCGGGAAATTCCGATCGTCGCCGACACGTACGTCGATAAAACATTCGGCAGTGGTGCTGTAAAAATTACGCCGGCCCACGATCCGAATGACTTTGAACTCGGGCAGCGGCACGAGTTGCCGCAAGTGCTCGTCATGGACGAAAGAGGGAAAATGAACGGGAATGCCGGTAAATACCAAGGGATGGACCGCTTCGCCTGCCGCAAACAGATCGTCGCTGATTTGCAAGAAGCGGGCGTCCTCTTCCACATCGAGGAGCACGTCCACTCCGTCGGGCACAGCGAGCGTACTGGAGCTGTCGTCGAACCGTATTTGTCGACGCAGTGGTTCGTACGCATGAAGCCGCTGGCGGAGCAAGCGATCGCCCAGCAAAAAAGCGGCAACGGCGTCAACTTCGTTCCCGAACGGTTTGAAAAGATTTACTTGCACTGGATTGAAAACATTCGCGACTGGTGCATTTCGCGGCAGCTGTGGTGGGGACACCGCATTCCAGCGTGGTACTGTCAGTCCTGCGGGGAAACGACGGTGTCTGTGGACGACGTCAACACCTGTGCCCATTGTGGCAGCGAGTCGCTCAAGCAAGACGAAGACGTGCTCGACACGTGGTTTAGTTCGGCGCTGTGGCCCTTTTCGACGCTGGGCTGGCCGGAGGAGACGGCAGACTTACAGCGTTACTTCCCGACCGACGTGCTCGTCACCGGGTATGACATCATTTACTTCTGGGTGGCGCGCATGATTTTCACCTCCCTCGAATTTAAAGGTGAAATTCCGTTTAACGACGTGCTCATTCACGGCTTAGTGCGCGATGCGGAAGGACGGAAAATGTCCAAGTCCCTCGGCAACGGCGTCGACCCCCTCGAAGTGATCGACACGTACGGTGCGGACGCGATGCGTTACATGCTGTCGACGGGCATCACGCCGGGGCAAGATGTGCGCTTCCATTGGGAGCGGGTGGAGATGGCGCGCAACTTCGCCAACAAAATTTGGAACGCGTCGCGCTTTACGCTGATGAACTTGGAAGGCTTCACTGCAGATGACGTCGATTTGTCCGGAGAGTTGTCCCTTGCCGACAAGTGGATCTTACATCGCTTGAACGAGACGACCGCCGAAGTGACGCGCGGCATCGACCGCTACGAGTTCGGGGAAGTCGGCCGCACGCTGTACGCCTTTATTTGGGACGAATTTTGCGATTGGTACATTGAGCTCGCCAAGCTGTCGCTGTACGGAGACGATGCAGCGGCGAAGCGGACGACACAGTCGGTACTCACGTACGTGCTCGACCGCACGCTACGCCTATTGCACCCGTTTATGCCGTTTATTACGGAAGAGATATGGCAACACTTACCAACGAAAGGTATGAGTATCGTCACGGCGGCATGGCCAGAAACGGACAGCGCTCACGATTTTCCAGAGGAAACAGCGGCGATGACGCTCGTCATGGACATCGTGCGCCACGTGCGCAACATTCGCGCCGAATCGAACGTGCCACCGAACAAAGCGGTCGCGTTAATCGTCCGTCCCGACGAAGCATCGTTACGAGCGGTACAGGCCGGAGAAGATTACATCGCGCGCTTGGCGAAGACGAGCGAACTTGTGATCGATCCTACGGCGACGCGTCCGGACAAAGCGATGTCTGCTGTCATCTCCGGCGCAGAACTGTATTTGCCGCTCGAAGGCCTTATCGATTTGGAAAAAGAAGTGGCGCGGCTACAGAAAGAACTGGCGCGCCTCGACCAAGAGGTGGCCCGAGTCGCCAAAAAACTGAGTAATGAAGGATTTGTGGCGAAGGCGCCGGCACACCTCGTCGAAGCGGAACGGCAAAAAGGTGTCGACTACGAACAGCAGCGCGAAAAAGTGCGCGAACAACTCGCTACGCTCCAAGCGTAAGCAGTGGGAGTAGTGCAAGCAGTAACGGGGCACGGGAAAGGTAATAAGGTATCCTTTAAGGTCCTTGTCGCGAGTGAGACGTTCACGCGCATGTACTGAACAGAGGGAGTAAAACGTATGTCGACATCACAGTCACAGTCGTTAGCAGCAGCACTCACTTGGTTAAAAAGTTTTGATCGTTTTCACATCCGTCCGGGACTGGAACGGATGGAGGCGATGCTGGCGGCGCTCGGTCACCCCGAGCGCGGGCTCCGCTTTTTGCACATTGCCGGAACGAACGGAAAAGGGTCGACAGGTGCGTTTACGGCGCAGCTATTGCGCGCGCACGGGCAGACGGTCGGCGTTTTTTCTTCTCCGGCTATTATGCATGAACTCGATCGTATAAAGTATAATGGGGATAGGATCACAGACGGGGATTTTTTACAGTGTGTCGCGACGCTTCAGACGGTCGCCGCGCAGTTAGACGAGCGGCCGACCGAGTTTGAAGTCATGACGACACTCGCACTCGTTTACTTTAGTACCGTGCGTCCCGATTGGGTCGTATGGGAAACAGGCCTCGGCGGACGGTGGGATTCGACGAACGTCGTCGATCCGGTCCTTTCGATTATTACGAACGTCGGACACGACCACATGGCGATATTGGGCGACACGATCGAACAAATTGCCGCAGAAAAGGCTGGCATCGTCAAGCAGGGGCGCCCCGTCGTTACCGCAGCAGCGCCACCGGCCACAGGCGTCATCCGCGCGCAAGCGGAAAAAATGGAGGCACCCTTCTATGCCTTGTCCGACTATGTGCACACCGGCGGCAGTTCCGGGAAAGGGAGAGGAGCTCACGATCGCAGCGAGGCACGCGCCTGCTCGGACGCTCACGGCGAGGCACACGCTCGCGTGGGTGATCGCCTAGATCGCCAAGATCACCAAGATCATCCAAACGGTCGTACGCACCGCGCGCACGACCGTAACGAGCGGAGCGGCAGGCGGCAGCAGCGCTTTACTTACCGAGGGCTAGTACATGAGTGGGAGCAGTTAGCGATTCCGCTACTCGGCGACCACCAAGTGCAAAATGCCGCCTTAAGCTTATTCGCACTCGAACTACTCGAGCGGGAAGGGTACGTGCACTTAAGCGATCTAGCCGTCACGTGCGGACTAGCTGCAACGGAGTGGCCGGGCAGGATGGAGCTTGTGCAGGAGCAGCCTCTGCTTTTACTCGACGCCGCACATAATCGGGAAGCCGCCGTGCAACTTAAGCAGGCGCTCGAGACGTATTTTACATACGATAAATGTTGGTTAATCATTGGAATTTTTGCTGATAAAGACATTGCAGCGGTCACGGAGCCGCTCGGCCAGTTAGCCGATGACATGGTGGCGACTTCCGGTGATAACCCGCGCTATGTCGCGGCTTCCACCCTCGCTGCACAGCTAAAAGAGGCGTTTCCGGCAAAGCGCGTGAGAACGGTCGCAGCGCCAGAGGCGGCTGTCCAGTTGGCGATGAGGCATTGTAAAACAAACGATTTAATCGTAGTGGCAGGTAGTCACGACTTGATGAGTCGTGTGCGTAAGCACCTAGTGCAAACGAAAGTAAAGGTTGGTGGGTGACAGTGACGAAAGAACACGTTCATTTTGTCGGGATCGGCGGGTACGGCATGAGTGCGATTGCGCGCGTTATGTTAGATATGGGGTACCGCGTCAGCGGCTCAGACGTCACGGAAAAAGAGTTGACCGTGCGATTGAAAGAGCGGGGTGCGACCGTTTATATTGGCCACGCGGCAGAAAATATAGATGGCGCCGATTTCGTCGTCTATTCAACGGGTGTCCCGAAAGACAACATCGAGTTACAGACGGCGAAGCGGGAAGAGATTCCGCTTTTACACCGTTCGGAAATGCTCGCCAAGTTGTTAAACGAGCGCAAAGGGATTGCCGTCGCCGGGGCACACGGAAAAACGACGACGTCCTCGATGATTGCGCATGTGATGGCACATAGCGGCGCTGATCCGACGTATGTGATCGGTGGCGAAGTGGTCGGTTTGGGCGGTAATGCGCAAGCGGGAAAAAGCGACTACGTCGTCGCCGAAGCGGATGAAAGCGACGGGAGCTTTCTCGCGTACCATCCATACCTAGCGGTCGTCACGAACATTGAAGCAGACCATCTCGAAAATTACGACGGGTCGTTCGCCAATCTGTTAGCCGCTTACCGCCAGTTTTTGAGTCAAGTGCAGCCGGGGGGACAGGCACTCCTTTGCGGCGATGACCGTTACATCCGCGAACTGTTACCTGAAGTCGTAGCCCCTGTCGCCACGTACGGGTTAGGAGAAGATGTGGACGTGCGCGCGACCGACATCCGCATGCAAGGGATGCGCACGCGATTTGCCGTAATAGATCGCGGACAGCTTTTGGGGGAGGTCGAGCTGGGCGTTCCTGGTCGCCATAACGTGTACAATTCACTGGCGACAATCGTCGTCTGTCTGAAGGCAGGCATCTCATTTAGCGACATTGCCGCAGCCTTACCGCATTTCCGCGGCACGAAACGGCGATTCGAAATTGTCGGTGAGGCAAACGGGGTGACGGTCGTCGACGACTATGCGCACCACCCGACAGAAATCGAAGCGACGATTGCGGCGGCGAAGGCACTCGACCAGCGCATTATCGCCGTGTTTCAGCCACAGCGGTACTCGCGCACGTATTTTTTACTCGATGCGTTTAGCCGCGCCTTCGGCGAAGCGGACGAAGTGGTCATATCCGACATTTATGCACCGATCGGAGAAGAGCGGATCGAAGGCGTTAGCGCGCGCCGCTTAACGGAATTAATCCGCGAGAACTGCAATCCACAGGCGACGTACTGTGCGACGAAGGAAGATGTGGCGAACTATTTGCTAGAGCGGGTACGGCCGGGAGATTGTGTGCTGACGATGGGTGCGGGTGACATTTGGAAGGTGGCAAAAAACTTATCACAAGCTTTGAAAACCTATCCTTTAAAACGGGCAAACAGTGAGTAAGTGTTAAAAATTGAATCGGGTCATTCAGAACGCGGCGGACTTTAGTTCCGCCGTTTTTTTTGTCAGAAGGCTTGCCACCGCAACTAATCTCATGAATAATAAGAGTTAAGATAGCACGCGACATACAAGGGCAGGCGACCAGCTTGTTGCAAGGGGAGGGCGAAGAGTGGAAACAGTTGGAGCGTACGCCGCGTTTGCCGTAGTAGGGTTAGTCGTCGGCAGTTTCAATAACGTCGTCGCTTATCGCGTGCCAGCCGGCGAATCGGTCGTCGAGCCCCCTTCCCACTGTCCGGTTTGTGCCACCCAGCTAAAGGCGAGTGATCTCGTTCCCGTGCTCAGTTTCGTCGTCCTAGGCGGACGTTGTCGCTATTGTCGGGCGCCGATCCCCTTCGTCTATCCGCTTATGGAGATCGCTACAGCGCTCCTGTTCGTCCTCGCCTTTTGGCGCTTTGGCTGGTCGGGGGAACTAGGCGTCGCCTTGCCACTGTTCGCCTTGCTGACGATCGTCACCCACACCGACGCGCGACTAAAGCGTATTCCAGATGCGATCACTATTCCCGGGATGGTTTACTTCGCCTTCGTGCGGCTCCTGTACCACCCGTTGCCGTGGCAAGATTACGTGTTCGGTTTTTTTGCCGCAGGGGGATTGCTGTTGTTAATAGCCGTCACTAGTCGCGGCGGGATGGGCGGGGGAGATATTAAATTGATGGCGCTAGCGGGCCTCGCTCTCGGCTGGCAACAAAGTTTGCTCGCCTTCGCCTTGGCGACGCTCAGCGGGGGAGTCGTTGGCACCTTCCTGTTGTTAACGGGAAAAGTTGATAGAAAAGATACACTTGCTTTCGGTATTTTTCTAGCGATTGGCATCGTTTGCGCTTACGTATGGGGCGAACAAATGTGGCAGTCGTACTGGCACGATCGGTTGCTTTAATTTTGTCATCACGCGGTAAAGGAGTCATGACGGTGTGGGGTTCACGATCTTTTCTAGGAATGGAAATAAAAGATGACTATGTAAAAATCGTAGAAATGAGTCGCCGAAACCGCGGCGTGCAGCTGGAGCATTTTGTGTATGAACGCTTGCCGCAAGGTTGGATCGAGGGCGGGCGCATCAAAAAACCGGTGGAACTCGCCGAGTTTTTGCACCGAGTCGCAAAAGACGAAATGCTGCGCAAGCGCAAGGTACATGTGTCGATTGCTAGCCCACACTTTCGCTTGCGAAAAAAAGTGTACCCATACATGTCGCAACGGTTGCTAAAAAAAGTGATCGCGCACGACGTGCACGAACAGATGGCGTTACCGTACGACGATCCGCTATACGACGTCGCCTATTTGCAACGCCCACGCAAACGTGACGAAAACAACGAATGGAAACTTCTGTTAGCTATCGCATCGCGCGCTTTCGTACGCGACTACGTCGAAGTTGTACGGGCGAGCAGATTGCGACCGGTCGGCGTCGATTTGGCGCCGCTAGCTGTTTACCGCTGGCTAAAGTACGTGCGTCCGGACCAAAGCGAAGTACAGAGCGTCCTCGTCGTCAATGTGTCCAAGCGGGTGGCAGAGGTCGCTTTATTCGCGCAGGACGTGCCCGTTTTGTCGCGTCGTTTGACGGTTAACGTCGCTGATCACGTCGTCGCGGCCGACCTTCGCACCCAACTCGTCGCGCAAGCTTCTGGCAAAGTCGTCGGGCGCATCGGAAGCGAGAAACCGGTACATACATCTAGCTGCGCCCATGAAGAGGAAGCTGCTTGCACGTCGGAGTGGATCGACGGCGAGGAAGATGGACACCCAACAGGAAGCACACGCGGTGACGGTACGCGCCATACTAAAAAGTCCGGAAACGTCACTTATTTGTCGCAAGCGGGCGTTACGGTGAAAGATCGCGCTTTGGTTACAGCTTACGCGGACGAACTCGCCGCCTTACTCGAACAGATGGTCACATTGTACGACCTCGATCTCGCGACAGAAGTTGTGTTGACTGGGGATGAGCTCCCTTTGTACCCACTCAGTCACCTCCTGCAGGAGCGATTGGCGCATCGCGTCACCGTCCTCTCGGAGGAAATACCGGTGAGTGACTCCCTCCTTTACAAACCGCCAACGGGGGTGAAAAACGGGCTATGCGTGTCCATGGGGTTGGCGCTGCAAGGATTGGTTCGCACGTGAACATTAACTTAATGCCGCGTGAACCGCTGTTTCGCCGTTTTTTTTATGTCTGGCTGGTGCTGACGCTTTTCGCCCTCATCGCTCTCGCCGGTTTTGCCCAGCAGTTATTTAATAAACAGCGCGCCGTCGCCAGTCAATTGGACAAGCACGTCGAACAGCTTTCAAGGGAGAAAAAAAACATGGCGACAGCGTTAAAAAAGTATGAGCAGCGGGAAAAGTCTTGGCAAAAAAACAAACCGTACGTCGCGTATGAAACGGTGGTCGAACAGCTTTCACAAGGCGTGTTGTATTGGGGCGACATCCTGTCTGAGATGGAAAAAGTGCTGCCGGATGGCGGGGCACTGTTTCGCCTCGAGGTGACGGGTACGACCGTGCAAGGATTTGCCGTAGTCCATTCGCTAGAGGGTGCTGCCTCGTTTATGGAAAAAATGCAAGGAATCCCTTATGTGAGCGGCTTTGCGTTGGAGACGGTCAATACTCCGACAGAGTTTGTCCCGCTGTACGTCGAGGACGAGGGTGCCCACATTTTCCGCTTTCGTTTCGAAGTCGAAGTGGCAGAAGCGGAAACTTCGGAGTCTGGCGACGCTGATGACGAGGCGCCTCGCGACGACGCGGACGCAGTTGAGGAAGACGCTCACGGCGGGGGCGGTAGGGACGACGCTCACGGTGGGGAAGCAAAGGACGATGTGCGCGATTAGTGCGAGCGGATGGCCTTTAGTTGACGTGAATAAGGCCGTATACATATGGCCGACAAGTTGTGTGCAGACGGTTAACAAAGCTGAGACGGCATGGACAGTATGGCCGTACGGACGGTTATTAAGGCCGTGACGGTATAGGTCGTACAGTCGTGCGAACGGTGAGGTGGCGCGAAAATGAGAGTTAAACTATGGCGGAACAGAATGCTACTCGTATACGTAATAATCGTTTTCGTGTCACTGGCGGGGCTCCTCGGCTATTTTGCACCAAAAATATGGCAAGAGTGGCGACGCATCGACGCGTTAACGAAACAAAAAGAATCGATGGAAGCGTACATTGCAAAGGGGAAGAAGTTGCTAAAGAAAGAAGAAAAGCGTCCGACGGCGCCGTTAGACGACGCGACGCTCGCCGACTTGCAGCAGAAGTTACCGGTGCAAGAGGAAATTCCGCGCTTTATTCAGCAACTCGCGAAGGCGTCCGAGCGCGCGGGCGCGACGCTAAACGGCCTCCACTTCGGACGTAGTGAGCAGGAATTGAATGAGCGGCTTGTAGCGCCGGGCTTTGCACCGGAAGAAGAACAGCAAGCGGCTGCCGAAGAAAAAAAGCGTGAGTGGCGTGCGGCCTTTGGGCAAAAAAACGGCGCAGAAAAAAAAGGGGAAAAGGACAAACAGGCAGAGCCCCCGCCTAAGAAACGGTCGCCGCTGTTAAAAGTGGACGAGAGCGTAAAAGCATCCGAGCGACAAACAGCCACCGCTAAACAGAAAGATAACGATCAACGTGTCAAAGCCGTATGGACCGACATCTACTTAAAAACGTCGTATCGTAATCTAGCGAACTTTTTTTCGGAGATGCAAGAGATTGAGCGATTGACAGAAGTTGTCGCCTGGCGGTTCGTCCTTCCCGACGAAGAGAACAGCAGCCACGTGCGCATTCGCGTCAAAGCGTTTTTTTACGAAGATGAACAACTGACCGCCTTACCGCTGCTTCCGGCACCAAACATTTCTCCGGACGGTGGCCGTGCCCTTACCGTGTTGCCTCGCGCGCCGCAACCGAAAGAGGATGACGACGATGCGAAAAAGGACGAGGATAAGCACCAGCGTGACGGTCGCGTCATTTTGAACATGCCGTTTATTTTGAAACCGAACGAAGACGGCGACGGCTATATCCTCTATCCGTGGGATCCCGACGAGGCGGAGGATGATGAGGAGGACGAAGAGGCTAACGGCAGCAGCAATAAACGCGAGCGGGCTAAAGGCAAAAGTGATCAGCGAGAATAGACAGCGTATGAGTAGATAGGCGACGTATGGGTGATTAGGGCGACATATAGGTTGTTAGGGCGACGAATGGGTGGTTATGCGACAGTGGCAGTAAGCGGGAACGAAGAAATGCGTATCTGCGGTTCTATCTTCTCTACTTTTTCATACAATACGAGTAAAACAAGCTCGTACTAGGGAGAAGATGAGAATGAGTGAACCGCGGGTTAACGTGCGCAGTAAAAATAAGCGGATCTTTAAGTCGGCTGGCGGAGGGCAGGAACGGCAACATTGGCTCGGCGGAGGCGACGCGCCGAACGCGCACGAGCTTCCCGAAGGAGTAAGCAAACGGCGTTCGGATCAAGATTATTGGTCGCACTACGTATACAGAAGGAAACGCAAAAAGCCGCGGCGATCGGAAGGCAAACAGCCGTTTACGGTGAAAGCAAAGCGGGCGGTAAGCGGGGGCCATATCGCGACAAAACTCGTCATCGCCGGTTTAAGTGCCGTATTAATCGGCACGCTGATGGGCTTGTTCATTTTAAACGTGTTCGTTACCGGAGACGGGCAAGGCGAGACGGGGACGATCGACGATCGACTGCGCGGCGCGACCGGAGGCGCGAACGGTAAGGGGCAGCCGTCACAGACGGGTAACGGGACATCGCCCCAGCCCGAGGCAGGTAAGCAATCGTCACAGTCAGGCGAAGGAGATAAGCAATCGACGCCGGGGAGTGGGGCGGGGCAAGGTGTGCCAGCGGCGGAAGACGGTTCGGATGCGGTGTACCTCCCGGAAGTGAAAGCCGTCTGGGTGCAGGGGGGCGTGTTCGCCAAGCAGAGTGGTGCGGAAGAGGTGGCAGCTGCACAGCGCAAGCATGGATTTGCGTCTGCAGTCGTCCCGATGGGCGATCAGTACCGCGTGTTTTTAGGAGTCAGCTTTAATCGAGACGATGCGCTTAAGATGGCCGCCGAAATTAAGGACAGCGGCACAGACGTCTATTTACAAGACGATATCGCCATCCCGCTAGTGCCGCTGACAAACATCGCGCAAGCGCAGGGGCAACAGCTGCAACAAGCAGCTGTTGCTGGCCAAACGGTGTTAGACAGAGTCGCCCGTTTAACAGCGCAAGGCATAGCCGGTGAAAAAGTGTCAGGCGGGATACAGCGCGAGATTAAAACGATCGAACAGGCGCATCGCACCTTTTTAACGGCGCTTAAAAACGTCGAGGGTGAGCTGTCTAGAGACGGGCAGGAAGCAGTGAAAGTGATGGCGCAAGGCCTGTCGGAAGTGGTCGCAGCGATGAAACAGTATGCGGAAGAAGCGAAAACGTCGTATTTGTGGCAGGCGCAAGAGGGGATGATCAACTACCTCATCGCCTACTGGCAACTTGGCCAAGCGAAGTGAACCAACTCGGGGTGCGATTCGTTTAACAATTGAGGGCTGGAGGTTAGTAGGCGTACGCAGCGGAATGATTTATAAAATTATAAAGCAAATGCTGTCATAATTCGCAGTTATGTGGCGGCTGTATAACGGTAGAAAGGAATCATCACCATGGCTATTACTGAATTTTTAAGACGACAAAACGAAGCACTCATTCCATTGTACAAAGAGAGCGCGCTGACAGCGTGGATGAGTGCGACGACGGGGGAAGAGGCGTGGAGCACGCGACGGGAACGGGCGCTCCACGCCTATTACCGTTTTTTCGCCGACGAAGCGCGCTTTGAGCAAGTGATGACATACCGCCAACAGGCAACGCTCGACCCCCTACAGCGCCGTCAATTGGACGACCTGTACATAAACATGGTTCGCAATCAGCTGGACGGGGATCTCGCCGCGCGCACGGTAAAAATGACGCAAGAGCTGTCGCACCTTTTCACGACCTTTCGCCCCACCTTGAATGGACAAGCCGTCACGAACAACGATCTGCTTAAGATCTTGAAGGAAAGTGACGATTCACATGAGTGTCAAGAAGCTTGGCTCGCGAGCAAGCAGATCGCTAAACAGGCCGAGAGAGACATTCTCGCCTTAGTCGCGCAGCGGAACGCCGAGGCGCGGTCGCTCGGATTCGACAATTTCTATCACATGAGTTACGCCACCGAGGAACTAGATTTGGACGAGACCTTCGCCCTGTTTGAAGAAGTGCGTGCGTTGACAGAGGAGCCGTATCAACGCGTCAAACGGGAAATCGACGAACAGGTGGCAGAAAAGTTTTCCCTCCCGCTAGACGAACTGCGGCCGTGGCACTACGGCGATCCTTTTTTTCAAGGGGCACCACCGGAACCGCGAGTGGCGGTGGACGAGCTATATCAAAATAAAGATTTGGAACAGCTAACTGCAGACACCTTTGCGAGTATGGGCTTTGATATTACCGATCTGCTAGCGAAGAGCGACCTTTACCCGCGTGAGAACAAATACCCCTTCGGGTTTTGTACAAGTATGGATCGCGAAGGGGATGTGCGCGTCCTCGTCAATGCGGACGCAAGTCAATTTTGGATGACGGCACTCTTACACGAATTTGGCCACGCCGTCTATTATAAACACGTCGACCGCGCACTGCCGTTTTTGCTCAGATGTCACGCGCACACGTTGACGACAGAAGGCGTCGCTATGTTTTTCGGCCGCTTGAACAAAACGCCCGCTTGGATCGACAAGTTTTTATGCACGGATGGCGAAGGAATCCAGGGGCGAAACGGTGGCCGCGGCAGAGCGTCACAGGTGGCTGCTGCCGGCGCCCATGCCCTTCAGCGGGAGTTACTTGTAGGCATGCGCTGGTTTTTGGCGTTCGTCTTTTTCGAACGGGAATTGTACGAACGGCCGGAGCAAGATTTAAATCGTCGCTGGTGGGAAATAGTGGCGGATATTCAACAGCTTCATCCTCCGGAGGAGACGCATTATCCGGATTGGGCGGCGAAAATGCACTTTTCCCTCGCGCCTGTCTCGTACCAAAACTACATTTTGGGCGAATTGACGGCGTCACAGTTGCAGCACTACATTGAAACACACGTCAGTGACGATTGGTTCACCCCAGAAGTCGGCAAGTACTTACGGGAAGTGTTTTTCGCCCCTGGTGCCCGCTGGGAATGGCAGGAAAAAATCATCAAAGCGACTGGGGAGCCGTTAAACGCACAGTTTTTTGGCCAACAGGTGGCACGCGTTTAACGACGTGGAACGAATGTTAGTCGGCGGACAGCAGCGGGCGCGCACGTCGACTACGATCGAAAAAAATGGTCGCTTAGTAGACGCGCATAGATGCGCGCGAACGGTT
The DNA here is from genome assembly GCF_001375555.1 of Numidum massiliense. Taxonomy (NCBI): domain Bacteria; kingdom Bacillati; phylum Bacillota; class Bacilli; order Caryophanales; family Bacillaceae; genus Numidum; species Numidum massiliense. The sequence goes on from NZ_CTDZ01000009.1 coordinate 470,722, forward strand.
GTCGGTGGACATGGGCGTACAGGTTGACGCCTTCGACCGACAGGCGGGTACCGGGAGTGTCCTTTCTACTTCCTATGAACGGAAAATTCGCTAGAAAACTTTTTACAAACAATTACTGTTTACGACCATTTCTGAGCTTGTCACTGCGGGTTCGCTTTGTTAAACTGGACGTTAGGTAAAAGTCGAAGGAGTAAATAATCTGTTCGTTTTTGACGAAAGATGTAGCTGAATGAACGTTAGCATATAGGGGTTATCGTTTAAGCAGCGAAATATGCCTCCAGAGATGTTCATCTTGAAAATTTCGTTGCCCCTTATTTACTTTAGTGACAAGTACTCGTCGACCGTTGCGGTCGCGGACGGCACGTTGTGACTTAAGACGGTCATCGCGCTATTGTCATAAGGAGGCACGGGGTGTGAAAGAAGAGACGAAACACGTAATGATTCGCGACGTTCCTGTAGATGAACGGCCGCGCGAACGATTGATGCAATACGGCGCCACAGCGCTATCTAACGCGGAACTCATCGCCATTTTACTGCGTACCGGCACATCGTCGCAGTCAGCGAAACATTTAGCCGAACGCATCTTGTCCGCAGCGGGTGGGCTAAAAGGGTTAACGGATAGTTCGATCGAAACGTTGACACAAGTTAAAGGAATTGGACCGGCTAAGGCGGTACAAGTGCTCGCGGGCGTCGAACTCGGACGCCGCATATCGCGCGCATTGCCGGAAGAACGCTTCGCCATCCGCTCGCCGCAAGACGCTGCTGACCTTATGATGGACGAGCTACAACATTTACAACAAGAACACTTCGTATGCCTGTTTTTGAATACGAAAAACGAGGTCCTAGCGAAAGAAACGGTGTTTGTGGGCAGTTTAAACGCCTCGATCGTGCACCCGCGAGAAGTGTTCAAACGCGCGATTAGTCGCGTGAGCGCCGCGATCATTTGTTTGCACAACCATCCGAGCGGTGACCCGACGCCGAGCAGAGAGGATCGTTACGTGACGAAACGTCTGAAACAAGCCGGGGAACTCATCGGCATCGACGTTTTGGATCACATCATTATCGGAGAACAACGCTTTTACAGCATGAAAGACAACGGGCTAATGTAACGTACGCGAAACAGGCAAGCGGAACGTACAGCTTACACGGGACAAATGAAACTTGCAGTGACACGAAGGGAGCCACTAGAAAGATGTTCGGAGTTACTAAAGATTTAGGAATTGACTTAGGGACTGCCAATACACTTGTATATATTAAAGGAAAAGGCATCGTCGTACGCGAGCCTTCCGTCGTCGCGATCGACATCGACAACGGGACGATCAAGGCGGTCGGCGACGAAGCCAAACGGATGCTCGGACGTACGCCGGGCAACATTAACGCCAAACGGCCGATCAAAGACGGCGTCATCGCCGATTATGATACAACACTGGCTATGCTCAAATATTTCATCCGCCAAGCACAGCGCAAGCGGTCGCTGTTTGGACGGTTGCCGAACGTCATGGTATGTGTCCCGTCCGGGATCACGGCCGTAGAAAAGAAAGCTGTCGAAGACGCGACGAAGCAGGCTGGCGCGCGCAGTGCGATTACGATCGAAGAGCCGTTTGCCGCAGCGATCGGGGCTGACTTACCCGTTTGGGAACCGACCGGTAGTATGATTGTCGACATTGGCGGCGGGACGACCGAAGTGGCGATCATCTCCCTCGGCGGCATCGTCACGCGGAAATCGATTCGCGTCGCCGGCGACGAGATGGACAGCGCGATCATTCAATACATTAAGCGCATGTACAATCTAATGATTGGCGAGCGTACGGCCGAAGCGTTGAAAATGGAAATCGGATCTGCGATTGCTCCTGAGGAAGAGGAATTTATGGACATTCGCGGTCGCAACTTAGTAAGTGGTTTGCCGAAAACACTGCAACTTTCGTCGACAGAAATTTCCGAGGCGCTTTCCGACACAGTGACTTCAATCGTCGACGCCGTAAAGATTTGTTTGGAAAAAACACCGCCGGAACTGGCAGCAGACATTATGGATCGGGGAATTGTTCTCACTGGTGGCGGCGCGCTCTTACGCAACATGGATACCCTCTTGGCGAACGAAACGGGCATGCCTGTCCTCGTCGCGGAAAATACGTTAGACTGCGTAGCTTTGGGGACTGGGCGCGCGCTGGAAAACATCCATCTCTTTAACTCGCGTCCCGGAGCGACGCTGCGCTCTGACCGGAAATAAGGTGCTTAGTTCATGTGGTTTCGACTGTTCAGCAATCGAAAGCTATTCATTTTGCTGACTTCGCTCGTGCTGTTGCTTCTTCTCATGGGCGTGACTGGCAACGGGCGTACGGAGCTCTCGTGGCCGGAAAAAGCGTTTAAAAGCACGTTGGCAAAATTGCAAGGGCTCGTCTATAAACCGGCTGGCGCAGTCACCGATTTTATTGACGACCTCGCGCATATGGGTACGTTGTACGAAGAAAACACGAAACTGCGGGCGAAGTTAGAAAAACAAATCGACGTGACGGACGAACGAGACGATTTGCGCGCCAGACAGAAGGAGCTCGAGAAGCTTGTCGGTTACTACGAAAAACACAAACAGGAACATATCGTGGCACAAGTCGTCGCCCGCAGTGCGGACCGTTTTAACGACGTCATCGTGATCGACCGCGGCATGGCCGAGGGCATTAAACCGAACATGGCGGTTATTACGCACGAAGGGCTTATTGGCCGCGTCGAGAGTGCTACCGATTCAATGGCTAACGTACAACTACTGACGAGTTCGCGGCAAGAAAACCTGATGAAAGCTCCTGCGATCGCTGCGGAAATTAAAGAGCGAAACGCGTTCGGGATCATCGAAGGTTACGACCACGACAAGAAGGCACTTATTCTTTCAATGGTCGACTCCCAAGCGAAACTGCATAAAGGCGACACGGTCATCACGTACGGACAGTCGGAGATTTACCCGCCTAACTTGTTAATCGGGACGGTTCAAGAAGTCGGCAAAGGCAATTACGGTTTGGATCAGACAGCGTATGTGAAACCGAAAGCAAGCTTCGATCGTTTACGTTACGTCATGGTCGTACGCGATACGGGTAAACTCGAGGTACAAAAACATTTAGAAGAAAACAAAGCAGACAAACGAGCTAAAGGAGGGGATTAGATGATACAACGCGCGTTGTTCATCGGCTTCCTCTTCTTCCTTTTTTTACTGGAGGGGACGCTCTTACAGTGGCTCGTTCCGGACTCGTGGGGAACGACGTGGACATTCGTACCTGCCCTGTCATTCGTCGCCATTTTGCTCGTCGCAATTTTTTTCGATGAGCGGCGGGGTCTTATTTACGCGGCACTGTTCGGTTTAATGCACGATCTCGCATTCGGGCTAATGCTCGGTGCGTATACGTTTAGCTACGTGTTGATCACATATTATGTCAGTTCGGTGATCAAGCAGTTTCACCAAAGTAACGTGTTCGTCGTCGTCACCGTCGTCGTTGGCGTCATCCTACAAGTCGCGTCAGTTTACGGTCTATTTGTGTTGTTTGGCGTGACGCAGATGGACTGGCGGTTGATGCTCTACAAGGTACTCATCCCTACGGCCGTCTTTAATTTACTGTTTGTTCTCGTCATGTTGCGGCCGCTAAAAGTTTGGGTAAATAAACTAAAGGCAACCGTCGATGAACATTTCTTTCGCTAGCGCCCTTCTCGGTACGTCTGGCGCCCTTCTAGCAAATTAGGTGAGAGGTTTCGTCAATTTCTTTTCTAAAGGCAGGAATACCGGGAACTCGTGACGAATTGCATTTTAATAGGATGGAGTGACGGCCATGGAACAGGTAACGCGCTCACCCGTTGTGATCAAAGGCACGTTAGACGGACTCTTCTTCCGTTTGGACGATCAGTGCGCGTTTACAGACGTGCTTGCGGATCTAGAGCAGAAATTGGCAGAAGAACAGGGACAGTTGTTGGACGGACCGGATACGTCTGTGCGCATCCAACTGGGACAGCGGCAAATTGTGCGCGAGGAAGAACGCGCGTTACGCGCGTCGTTCGCGAAGCGGCCCAACTTAATCATCACGCACATCAGTTCCGAGGCGGGGCACTACCGGCTAGATCACGATCCCTTCAAACTGTTAAAGAAAGCTTCTGGGAGAGTGCGTGCGGGGCAAGTGTTGGAAACAGATAGTAGCTTGCTGTTATTCGGCGATGTGAACCCAGGGGGAATCGTTCGCGCTGCCGGTCACATCTATATATTTGGCTCGCTTCGCGGGACGGTACACGCCGGTTGTAGCGGTCAAGGCAGTGCCATTATCGTCGCAGCGGCAATGATGCCGACGCAACTCAGAATAGCGACGGCATTTAGCCGACCGCCGGACGAGGGGAAACGTCACGTCGGATCTATGGAATTTGCTTACATAAACGGCAAACACATTGCGATTGAGCCTGTCGTTCACCTACATCGCGTGCGACCGGAACTGGTTCAAGAGACCGTAACGGCCGTTAAATTAAACGATCAATTCGCATAACGACTGCCGCGCACGTGTCGGTTTAGAGGAGGAATCGCCTTGGGAAGAGCAATCGTTGTCACATCCGGTAAAGGTGGCGTCGGCAAAACGACGACGTCGTTCAATATTGGGACCGGTCTAGCGCTAGCAAACAAGCGGGTCGTCCTCGTGGACGCAGATATTGGTCTCCGAAATTTAGATGTCGCGATGGGGCTGGAAAATCGGATTGTGTTTGATTTGGTCGATGTGGTCGAGAATAAATGCCGTATGCAGCAAGCACTCGTCAAAGATAAGCGCTTTGACGATTACTTGTACTTGCTTCCCGCCTCGCAGACGAAGGAAAAGTCGGCAGTGACGGCGGAGCAGTTCAAACAACTGACTACGGAACTAAAACGCCAGTACGATTATGTGATCATCGATTGTCCAGCAGGGATTGAACAAGGATTTCGCAACGCCGTGGCCGGAGTCGACGAGGCGATTGTCGTTACGACGCCGGAAAACACCGCGATTCGCGACGCCGACCGCGTCATTGGGTTACTAGAAAAAGAGGAGATACAACCGCCGAAGTTAATCGTTAACCGCTTGCGTCCAGACATGGTGCGGGGCGGCGATATAATCGAAGTGGACGAAATCGTGCAAGTGTTAGCGATCGACTTGCTCGGGGTTGTGCCGGACGACGCAAACGTCATTAAAGGGTCGAACCGCGGGGAACCGCTGGCGATGGACACAAACTCGCGTGCAGGGCGCGCGTACCTCAACATCTCTAAACGCATTCTCGGTGAAGCGGTGCCTCTGATGCCACTCTACGAAAAGACGAGCTGGTGGAAGCGGATGAAAAAGTGGTTCGGCAACGCCTGATGGGCAGGTAGCTTGTTCATATCAGCTCCCCCTTTCTCATAGGTTGTACAAACGGGAAGAGAAAGGGTTGAGCATACGGTGAAAGAGGTCGATCAGCGGATCAAACGGCGGCGCGATGAACGGATTCGCGCCTTGCAAGAGCAAGCACCTTACCGCGATGTGAGGCGGCCGTCACCAGAACGCCGCGAGCTGCGGGGGCAAGGTAAGTTATTCTTGCAAACTGTCCTGTCGTGTGTACTTCTTCTTTTTACTTACCTCATTTTCCAGGTGGACAGTGCGACGTTCCGCCAAGCACAAACGGCGATTAGAGACATTATGGCGCAAGACTTTAATTTTAACGACGTCGCTACTTGGTATGAAGAAACGATCGGCGGCATGCCAGCCATTATTCCTACATGGACGAAAAATGCCAATCCATCCGGAGCAAATAGTTTACAACCAGCTCATTGGTTGCTACCCCTTAACGGCGAAGTGAAGAAAAAATATGCGGCGGCGCATCCTTACATTACGATTCGAGGCTTTCAGAATGCGCCGGTCGTCGCCAGTGCGGAAGGTCTTGTCGCCTTCGTCGGGGAAAAAGACGGGTGGGGACAATGCGTCATCGTGCAGCACGCGGGCCAGTTCGAAACGTGGTACGGAAACTTAAAGCAGGTGCGCATCAAACTGTCTGATTGGGTGCAGCCACAGCAATTGCTCGGGGAACTCGATGAGGTGGGCGGGGATGTCCAGTTCGCGGTGAAACGAGGAGGCGAATTCGTCGATCCGCTAGATGTGATTGCGCGTGACTGACGTGACAGGCGCGCCTTTCGGAAAGCTCCGATTTCGCATTCACCCCTGCTTTTGGCTCGTCGTTATTTTGGCGGTGTGGGGTGGTTACTTCGTCGAAATAGCCACCTTGTTTGCACTCGTCATCATCCACGAACTAGGACACGTCAGCGCTGCCCGCTATTTTCGCTGGCGGATGACGGAAGTCGAGCTGCTGCCCTTCGGCGGCGTCGCCAAGACGGACGAGTGGGGCACGGTGCCAGCGCGCGAAGAAATACTCGTCGCTATTGCTGGACCTGCATACAACGGCGCAATGATCGTCTTTGGGGCGATTTGTTACGTGAGCGGCCTTTGGACTCCTGACTGGTCGCGTTATTTCGTGACGGCGAATTTGTGGCTGGGCGGTTTTAACTTGTTACCCGTCTACCCGCTCGACGGGGGCCGTATTTTGCAAGCGTTGCTCAGTTATAAATGGCCGTACCGCGCATGTATTGTATGGACGTTGCGCCTAAGTGTGGCCGCGGCGGCAGTGATGGTCGTCGTTAGCTTCGCTCCCGCACTGTTCGGAGCTCCACCGCTTGTTAACTTGTTATTGCTGGCTCTTTTTTTGTTACTCGCAAACGTGCGGATGTGGCGGAAGAAAGAGTATCAGTTTATGCGTTTTCTGGCGCAGCGACTCGTGCAAACAAACGAGGTGTGTAAACAGTGTATCCTCCTCACTTCAACTGAGGAAACTCTTTGGTCCGTCGTGAAAAAGTTAAAAAAAGAGGAATGCCACGTCATTGTCGTCCGGGATTGCCACGGGGACATTCGGCGCATTTTGACTGAAGAAACGGTGCTCCGCCACCTGTTTGGGCCTGCTTCTCCCCATAGCACACTAGGTGAACTGCCGTAAGCATAAGGACTGCCCTCATCGCGCTTGGCGGGCAGTTTTTTCCTACCCTAAAAAACGTCACATAAGCTGTGCGCGATTAGGTACAAATTCTCTTCCAGGTATGATAATGTATAAAGCAGACATTCGAAAGTATTTTATTTAGATATTGCACGGGTGGCTACCTACATGGTGGACAGCCCTTACTCATCAACGACATATTGGGGGAGACCAATGCACACACCAATCGATTCAAAACTGTTCCGAGAAACAATGGGCAAATTTGCGACCGGAATTACTGTTGTGACGACACCAATTGAAGGCGATGATGTCCACGGCATGACGGCAAATGCCTTTATGTCCGTGTCGCTAGAACCGCCGCTCATCTTAGTATCTATCGATCGGCGGGCGCATACGCACCGTTACATCCAGGAAGCGAAGCGCTTCGGGGTGAACTTTTTGCACGCGGAGCAAGCCGCGCTATCTAATCACTTTGCCGGTAAGGCGAGTGCCGAAGTAAGTGCTGCGTTAAAATACGAGTGGCACGACGATATTCCGCTATTAGCCGACTGTTCGGTACAGATCGCCTGTCGGCTGTGGGCGAATTACGACGGCGGCGATCACACGCTGTTCGTCGGCGAAGTAGCCGGCATGAACGTATTAGGCGGAGAACCGCTACTGTACTATTCCGGCGCTTACCACACGCTCAAGCCCGAGGCGTAACGACGCGCGGAATTGGCGGGGCGACGGAAGCGAATGTCGAGGTGACGCAAGCCAACATACCCGATGAACAACAAAACGAAGTGCCAACCTTGACCGCTGATGCACATTGTGGTAATATTTTTTTGTTATGTGCTTGAACCGCACGGCAGAGGTAACGAAGTCTTAAGGACACCTCATGCTGGCGAGTCTAAAGTATGAGGAGGTGCATCGACTACGATGTACGCGATTATTGAAACAGGTGGAAAACAGTATAAAGTACAAGAAGGCGACGTGCTCTTTATCGAGAAGCTAGCGGCGAACGAGGGCGAATCGGTACAATTCGACCACGTGTTGCTCATAGCAAACGAAGACGGTGTAAAAGTCGGCAGCCCGACTGTCGCTGGGGCGACCGTCTCCGCAAAAGTAGAAGCACACGGACGCGGCAAAAAACTAACTGTTTTTAAGTACAAACCGAAGAAAAATTACCATCGCAAACAAGGCCACCGTCAACCGTTTACGAAGGTGACGGTCGAAAAAATTAACGCGTAGTAGGCACGCATGATTAACATTACGGTTAAGCGGGACAAGGTAGCACAAACGGTGCGGGAAGTGACGTTGAGTGGCCACGCGGGGTATGACGATTACGGGAAAGATATCGTCTGCGCCGCTGTGTCGTCGGTTTACATCAACATCGTCAACGCCGTGGAAGCTCTGTTACACGTTTCATTAACGCTTGAGCAGCAGGGCGGTCACGCCGTGTGCCGCGTACCTGACTTAAAGGACGAGCAAGTTGCCGCACGCGTGCAACTACTTCTGGAAACACTCGTTTTTTCCTTACAGACCATTGCGAAAGAATATCCTTCTTTCGTTTCGATACGCGACTCGGGAAAGGAGTGACACGATATGTTAAAACTGGATCTACAACTTTTCGCGCAAAAAAAAGGTGTCGGTTCTACTAAAAACGGACGGGACAGCATTTCCAAGCGTTTAGGCGTGAAGCGCGGCGACGGACAGCAAGTGAGCGCCGGTAGTATTTTAGTCCGCCAACGCGGCACGAAAATTTACCCTGGCTTTAACGTCGGACGCGGTGGCGACGATACGCTGTTCGCGAAAGTCGACGGCGTCGTCAAGTTTGAACGCTTAGGGCGCGAACGGAAAAAAGTGAGCGTCTACCCGGAAAGCGTAGAAGCTTAAACACGTTTACGCAAACGAGATCTCTAGCAGCGGCTGGAGGTCTTTTTTTGATTTCCAAAATAGATTAACTTTGTGTACAATATAAATGGGCCGTTTGGTGTCGGCTTACGCGCTTGGCCATTGCCGTTTTTTTCGGAGGGAAGTCATGCAGAAAGCTGCTCAAATCGACGAGGAACATAAACTGTTAACGTGTTTGAACTTCAAGCGACACGATTGGTTGAATCATCTGCAAGTAATGACAGGATATTTGTCGTTACGAGAGTATGACCGGTTGCGCAACTACGTGACTCGCGTGCTCGACGAAGCAGAACGGGAAGGGCAAATCTTCCAAATCGCCTACGCCCCGCTCGCTCACTATTTGCTCACCTACAATATTTTTGCCAAAGACACCGCTTTCAACGTACATATTGCGGCAAATGTGACGCGCCTCAAGGCGCAAGTAGGGGAATGTTTGTTGCAAGCGATTTGCACCTTCGAGCAGGTGATCGCCGCTGCGTGTACCAGAAAAGCGACGGACGTCGTCACGATCGACTTGGCGCTACACGACAGTGAAAACAAAGTGCCTAGCGGTTGCAGTTACGTCTTGTACGTCGACGTCACACCGCCCCCCGCTGTTTACGAAGCGCTCCGAAACACAAATTGGGCACTCGTCCAAAAACAGCTCGGCCCGTGGTGCGAGGATGTAACGATCGACTGGGACGGCCGTACGCTCGAGTGTGGGGTGCGCGTTGCCGGACAAGCTAAATAACGGGTATAATAGCAGTTGGCACCTTCATCTTACGAAAAGCAGCAGGTGAGCAGGATGTTTGTAGATAAAGTAAAAGTGTATGTGAAAGGGGGCGACGGCGGCAGAGGAATCGTTGCCTTCTGGCGCGAAAAGTACGTAGCAGAAGGCGGGCCAGCTGGCGGTGATGGCGGACGCGGGGGCGACGTTATTTTTGTCGTCGACGAAGGGTTGCGCACGTTAATGGATTTGCGCTACCAACGCCACTATAAAGCGGCACGCGGGGAACACGGGCGAAGTAAGTCTCAGCACGGCGCAAACGCGGAACCGCTTCGAGTGAAAGTGCCGCCGGGCACAGTCGTGATGGACGAGGAGACGGAGGACGTGATCGCCGACTTGACGACTCACGGTGCCGAAGTGGTCGTCGCGCGCGGTGGGCGCGGCGGGCGAGGTAATGTGCGGTTCGCCACCCCGGCTAACCCGGCGCCAGAAATTGCCGAAAACGGTGAGCCTGGCGTGGAGCGTTGGATAATTTGCGAATTGAAGTTGCTCGCTGACGTCGGGTTAGTCGGTTATCCGAGTGTGGGTAAGTCGACGCTCCTGTCAATCGTCTCGGCGGCCAAGCCGAAAATTGCGGCGTACCACTTTACGACGTTGTCGCCTAACTTAGGGGTCGTCGACGTCGGCGACGGGCGCGATTTTGTCATGGCAGACTTGCCTGGTTTAATCGAAGGCGCACACGAGGGCGTCGGACTCGGACACCAGTTTCTGAGGCACGTCGAGCGCACCCGCGTGCTCGTACACGTCATTGACATGGCCGGGTCGGAAGGGCGGGATCCGCTCGCCGATTATCACCAAATTAATGCCGAGCTTTCGCTGTACAACGAGTCGTTGGCGCAGCGGCCGCAAATTGTCGCAGCAAACAAAATGGACGTGCCCGGGGCGGAGGACAACTTGGCGCTGTTTAAAGCTGAAGTAGGTGACGACGTTCAGGTGATCCCTATTTCCGCCGCGACGCGCGACGGAGTGCAAGCGTTGCTGTACGCGATTGCCGACGCGCTAGACGAGGCGCCAGCTGCCTCCTTGTCAGGTGGCGGCAGCGGAGAAGCCGCAGAACAAACGGATTACAAGTTGTACCGCGCTGCCGAAAAACAGGAACAGTTCGTCATTCGCCGCGATAACGAAGTGTTCGTCGTCGAAAGTGCTAAACTGGACAAACTCGTGACGATGACCAATTTTGCTTATCAAGACTCGATCGATCGCTTTGCTCGCATTTTACGCAAAATGGGAGTTGACGATGCCCTGCGGGAGAGAGGGGCGCAAGACGGCGATACCGTGCGCATCGGCGAGCTTGAATTCGAGTTCGTCGAATAGGCCTGAGGTCGGCGATTGTCGAAGGCGATTGTCGAAGGTCGAAGAGATACCTTGACCAGTGGCGTTCCGGTAACGTCGGAAAATCGAAGAAATAAAAGAAGTGCATAGACGCGTAAGAAGTGAAGTGGACGAAAGATAGTGGACAAAGCTAGTGGACTAAAGCTAGACGTGTCAATGGACGAGTGGAGGGAGTCACTTGGCTAAACGTAAGCAAACGGATCGTAAACTCGAACTTATTTTTGGGGGAGTCGTGTTAGTTGTCTTACTCGCAATCGTCATCCCGCTACTCGTGCAGTCCCAAAGTGGGTCAACGGGAACGGACAAGCCTCCGCAAGCCGAAGGGACCGGTTCGGACGATGCAGCTCAATCTGAAGGAGATGTGAGCGATCAGTTGCCGCAGCCGGCACGGACGGGGTTAGATGTTCCGCTTGACGCAGACGACCAAACGTTAGGGGAAGAAAAAGCGCCGGTGACGGTCTTCGAATTTTCCGATTACCAGTGTCCGGCGTGTCAAATGAGTGTGCAAATGCTGCACCCGACGCTCAAAAAACTGATCGATGACGGCGACGTGCGCTACGTGTTCAAAGATTACCCGCTGAACATGCATCCGAACGCGCCGCAAGCGGCAGTGGCCGCACGGGCAGCCGGAGAGCAAGGGGAGTATTGGGCGATGCACGACCTGCTGTTTGCACAGCAACAAGAATGGGCGAAGTTAGCGGACGACGATTTTCGGAAAAAATTGTTAGATTACGCACAAGAGCTCGGGCTCGACGAGGCGACATTCGAAAAAGCGCTCAAGAGTAAAACGTTGAAGACGCAAGTAGACAACGGCAGGCAATTAGCGAATGATCTCAACATCGAATTCACGCCGACGTTCGTCATCGGGGGCGCAGTATATGAAGAAGGGCTCTCGGTAGAGCAATTGCGCGCGATCGTGCAAGATGAGAAGAGTAAAAAAAGTAAGCCTTAATAATGACACAAAAAAAAATAACAACATATAGAGAGGGAAGAATTTATTAATGGGGAATGTGGTGTCAGTTAACGTATACAGTGAGAGGGGCATTCCGTTTGAGCGCAGCAATGTCATGCGCATTTGTGAAGAATTAAGCCACGTGTCGCGGGAGGAGCGGGAACCGGACCTGTTCTGGTTGTTGTATCAGACGATGCGATCGCTGCTAAAGCAAAAACGCCTGCAAGAATTTCACAACTTTCTTCGTGAAATGGAACAGTATCCGTTCCCGCCTCATACCGAGTACATGGACGCGTACATTAAATTGTTAAGAGCTTTTTTATTGCGGGCACAAGGGAAGACGCAAGCGGCGGCCGGTCTGCTGAAGCAATCGCTACACAAACACGGAGAGCTAACAAGGCTCGGCATGAAGAACGTGCATGTGCTCTGTTACCGGGAATTAGGGAACTTGGGCGTGGATTGCAAAAAATATAAAGATGCCATTGTGCACTACCAACTGGCGATCAATCACCTGCCACTAAACAAGGACAGCGAATACATGTTAGCTGTTTTACTCGGAAAAATCGTGTTTTGCAACTACCGGTTAAACAATTTCCGCGAGGCTTTTGCCGATTTAGAGAAAGTGCTCCTGCTGGTCAATAAGTCCAGTCACACCTTCGTCCTATTGCAAGCCGTCATCTTTAAGGCTCTTTTACTCGGGGAAAATTATCGGCAATACCGCGAATCGAACGACTGCCTCGAGTGGGCGCACGAGCTTGCCGTACGGAACCGATACACGGATGCTCTGGCTAACATTTGGCGCATACGTGGGATCAACTACTGTCATTTAGAGCAGTACGTGTCCGCAGAGCAAGCCATACAACAATCGATTATGCTTAGTGGCGATTTCGATGATCGGGAAGGGGTGGTGCTATCACAATTAGTACTGTCCGAATTGTTGATCGTGCAAGGGCGGAAGCGAGAGGCGAAACAGTTGCTAAAAAACGTGTGCGAAACGATTAACAAGCAGCAGTTGTTCACGGACGATTCTACGTATAGGTTAAAGCTTCTTTGTGATAAAATGTCTGAAAATAGTAAAAAGTGGGTAACGGAGCTGCATAACGACAACGACCTATTAACGACTGAAGTGTTTGCTCGGGAAAAGCAACTCATCGTGAACGACTGCTTCGGATTCGATTAAACACATGTTGCGGAGGGCGGTCTCCTAAGTTTGCCAAAGGAAGGGAATCTTTTACTCCCTTCCTTTTTGTCGTTGTCTAATGTGTTATGCTACTTTCCTCATTTCTTTAATGAAGGGGGCGTTGCTGCGATTCTCGTTGGAGGAGCTTTTGTTTCCACAGTTCGAGTAGCTCGAGGTACTCCAAGAGGATGAGCTGTTCAAAAAAAAGTAGGCGCTGTTGCAAATACTGCTCCGACTGTTGCAGTTTTAACAGTTGTTCTTGCTGTTCTGAGCATCGTCGTTGGAGGTTATAGACGCGATTTTGCAGCTGTTCAATCGCTTCTGTCAAGTCTGCGGTCACTGACGTTCTCTCCTTAGTTCCTTTAAATGCCAATAGTCGTTCTATGTATTGTATGGTGTAACCGTCGGTTTTGCTTGTACCATAGCCGAAGTAAGTATTAAAAAAAAAAGCCCTTGCCTGTTAGCGCTTGCAGCATTTATAATGTCCACAACGTGCATACATATGTCTGTTTTGGGAGGACTGTTACCTGTGAGTGGTGACGAACAGTTTTACTTAATACGGGCTGATATTTTACCCGAAGCGATTGTGAAGACGGTTGAAGCAAAAAAACTACTCGCCTCCGGAAAAGTGGAGACGGTCGGCGAGGCTGTCGGCCGCGTCGGACTCAGTCGCAGCGCGTTTTACAAGTATAAGGACGGTATTTACCCGTTCAGTGCCGCGATGAAGGAGATGATCATTACCGTCTCGATGAACTTAGAGCACCGTTCGGGTGTGCTTTCCAGAGTGTTAAGTTATGTGGCGGGTGTGGGTGGCAACGTGCTAACAATTAACCAAACGATTCCGCTACAGGGGATGGCTAACGTGGCGATGTCGATCGATACGACTCATTTGGCCAAAGGTATTACGCAATTTTTGGAGGAGTTGCAAACAGTAGACGGCGTCAAACGGGCCCTGATTGTCGGGCGCAGCGAAACGATTTAGGAAATCTAACATTTTTTAGGAGTGGACGCATTGAACAAACAGACGATTAACGTGGGACTCATCGGGCTCGGGACGGTCGGTAGCGGCGTCGTCCGCATTATCGAGCGCCACCAAGAAGATTTGTATCAGCGCACGGGCTGCCGCATCGCGATTGCAAAAATACTCGTCAAGCAGTTGGACAAGGAGCGGACAGTATCTGTCGCGGCCGACAAGTTGACAGACAACCCGCGCGACGTCTTGCACGACCCGCACATCGATGTTGTCGTCGAAGTGATGGGCGGGGTCGATACGGCGCGCACGTACATGACGGAGGCGCTCGAAAACGGCAAGCACGTCGTAACTGCCAATAAAGATTTAATGGCGCAGCACGGTGCTGAATTACTTGAGCTGGCCGCGGCCAACAAGTGCGACGTCTTTTTCGAAGCGAGTGTCGCAGGGGGCATCCCGCTGCTGCGGGCGTTAGGTGAAGGACTCTCCTCGGACCGCGTGAAAAAAATGATCGGGATCGTCAACGGGACGACCAACTACATTTTAAGTAAAATGAGTCACGATGGTGCGGCGTACGCCGACGTCTTGCACGAGGCACAACAACTCGGTTACGCTGAGGCCGACCCGACAGCCGATGTCGGTGGACTAGACGCCGCCCGCAAAATGGCTATTTTGGCCACGCTCGGCTTTCACACCCCGGTCGTGCCGGACGATGTCGATGTGACGGGCATTACCGACGTGACGCCCGCCGATCTTGCCTACGCGAAGCGACTCGGTTACGAAATGAAGCTCGTCGGGATTGCCCAGGAAGACGACGGAATGATCGACGTGTCGGTGCAGCCGACGATGATTCCGGTGGCGCATCCGCTCGCCTCCGTCGGCGGTGTGTTTAATGCCGTCTACATTTACGGGGAAGCGGTTGGGGAAACGATGTTTTACGGACCAGGTGCTGGGGAATTGCCGACGGCTACGGCAGTCGTCGCCGATCTCGTCGCCGTCGTGAAAAACATGCGCCTCGGTGCCACGGGGCAAAGCGGCGCGCCCCTCTACCGGGAAAAGAAGTTGAAAGCAGACGACCAAAAATATGCGAAATGCTTTTTGCGTTTGCTCGTCGTCGACCGCGCCGGCGTGTTGGCGAAAATCACGCAACTGCTCGCCGATTACGGGATCAGTTTGGAAAAAGTGATTCAAGACCCGCTGGGCGGCCGCGACCTTGCCGAAATCGTGCTCATTACGCACGAAGCGAGCAAGCACGCGTTTGAGCAAGTGAAACGACAACTCGAGCAGCTAGACATTGTGAATGACATTGTGAGCAGTTACCGCGTGGAAGGGAGAATGTGACATGTGGCCAGGATTAATTACCCATTACAGTGATTATTTACCAGTTAACGAGGCGACGCCGCGAGTGACGCTGTACGAAGGGAATACACCGCTCATTCCCGCGGTGAACATATCAAAGGTTCTCGGCGTCGAGTTGTATTTAAAATATGAAGGATTGAACCCGACGGGGTCGTTCAAAGACCGCGGAATGGTATTGGCGGTCGCGAAGGCGATTGAGGCGGGAAGCGATACGATTATGTGTGCGTCGACGGGGAATACGTCGGCAGCGGCAGCAGCTTATGCGGCGCGGGCTAAACTCCGCTGCATCGTGCTCGTCCCCGACAAAAAAATTGCCGTCGGCAAATTGGCGCAGGCTGTCAGTTACGGGGCCGAAATCGTCGCCGTCGACGGCAATTTTGACGAGGCGCTGGCGATCGTGCGCGAGATTACGGATTCCTACCCGATTACGCTCGTCAATTCGTTAAACCCGTACCGCATCGAAGGCCAGAAAACAGCGGCGTTCGAAGTGTGCGACGCGCTCGGAAGTGCGCCGGACGTCCTGGCGATCCCCGTGGGTAACGCGGGGAACATTACCGCTTACTGGCGCGGGTTTACGGAGTATGCGGCAGCGAAGCGGATTGCTAAAACGCCCGAGATGTGGGGATTTGAGGCAGAGGGAGCCGCTGCGATTGCGAAGGGTAAACCGATTGCCCAGCCGGAGACGCTCGCGACGGCGATTCGCATCGGCAATCCGGCGAGTTGGGATCGTGCGGTTGCGGCAGCCGAGGAATCCGGCGGTGTGATCGACATGGTGAGCGATGAAGAGATCGTCGCGGCTTACCGCCTGTTGGCGCAAAAAGAAGGGGTGTTTGCCGAACCAGCTTCCGCCGCTTCGCTCGCTGGCGTCATCAAACAGCGGCAGCGCGGGCAGCTCGCCGACGGCACGCGCGTCGTCTGTGTCCTAACTGGTAACGGGTTAAAAGATCCTCAGGCGGCGATTGACGCCGGGAAGGTGCAGCCGACAGTCGTCCGCTCGACGCTGACCGACGTACTGGCGGCGATCGGTCAGAAACGGGGGAGTGTGCATGTGTAACCGGGCGTCGAAAATAGAGCCATTTGAAGTCGTCGTGCCGGGGAGTACGGCCAATTTAGGTCCCGGATTCGACTCGATCGGCATGGCGCTCAATGTATTCACGACCGTGCGCGTCGAGCGCGCGCACACAACGCGCGTCGTCCTACACGGCGACAACTTAACCGGATTGCCGGCGGATGAGACAAACCTAATCGTGCAAGTGATGCAAAAATGTTTCGCGGCACGGGGTGAGGCGCTCCCTTCGCTCGCCGTGCACGTGTGGAGTGACATACCGATGACGCGCGGCCTCGGTAGCAGTGCCGCCGCCCTCGCTGCCGGACTCGTGGCGGCGAACGAACTGCTCGGCGGCGCGTTCAGCATGGACGAGTTGTTACAGTTAGGGACGGCGTGGGAAGGTCATCCGGACAACATCGGGGCGAGTTTACTCGGCGGAGTCGTCATCGGATCGTGGGACGGACGCCGTGCAGCGGTCGTGCAAGCAGATCCGCCGCCGCTCCCCGTCGTCGTCGCGATCCCGGAATACGAGCTTTCGACGACGGAGGCGCGTGACGCATTGCCAGGCGAATTGCCGTTCCGCGAGGCGATCCTTTCTAGCAGTCGGGCGAACGTGTTGACGGCAGCACTGCTAACAGGGCGGTGGGGGTTGCTCCCGGCGGCGATGCAAGATACGTTTCACCACCCTTACCGCGGCCGGCTCGTCCCGGGGTTAGCCGACATGTTAGCGGCAGCTAATCGGCACGGGGCGCAAGGGATTGCCTTGAGCGGCGCAGGCCCGACGTTACTCGCCTTTGCGCAAAGCGGGGAAGAGGAGCGGCTGGCACACTATTTAGAAGAGACGTTTACGCGCCATGGGACGCGTGCACACATCCGCCACCTCACACCGTGGGCACAAGGGGCAACCGTGCAAAGGGGCAGCCACGCGATTGACACGGAAAAACGAACCGTGTAAAGTGATGAGAAAAATAAAAGGAGCATTTTCAATGAAACAAACGGTTGCCTTTTTAGGGCCGGCTGGAACGTTTACACAAGAAGCAGCGCACTATTTGTTACCGGAGACAGCTTATGAAACAGTTCCGTACAAGACGATTCCCGACGTGCTGAGCGCTGTGCATAGCGGGGAGGTCCACTTAGGCGTCGTACCAGTGGAAAATGCGATTGAAGGGTCCGTCAATTTGACGCTCGACTGGCTCGTGCACCAAGTGGCAGCGCCGATCGTCGGCGAATTGGTCTATCCCGTAGCACAACATTTAATCGTGCACGAGGCGCATGCGCAACTGCCATTAGCAGAGGTGACGAAAGTGCTCTCCCACCCGCAGGCGATTGCGCAGTGCCGCTTGTTTTTACGCGATAACATGAGCGGTGCAGAAATCGAGTACGCCAGTAGCACAGCCGAAGCGGCGCGCATCGTAAGCACACATCCGGAGCACCGCTGGGCGGCGATCGGCACGCGCTTGGCACAGCAAATATACAACTTAAATTTGCGGGAGGTAGCGATCGCTGATTACGCGCACAACTATACCCGCTTTATCGTCGTCGGCCAAGCGCCGCACGAGGTGCAACCGAAGGCCGTCGCGCAAAAAACGAGTTTACTTATTACGTTACCGGAAGATTTCCCGGGAGCGTTATATCAAGTACTGGCAACGTTCGCTTGGCGGAAAATTAACTTGACGCGGATCGAATCGCGCCCGACGAAAAGAGGTCTCGGTAGTTACCACTTTTTTATCGACGCGGAAGCGTCAGCAGAAGATGTGTTGCTGCAAGGGGCGATGCGTGAAATTGACGCGTTAGGATGTAGACTGCGTCAGTTAGGTTCTTACCCATGTTACGCAGTTAGCACTGATTTTACCGCTGTAAAGCGTTGACAACGTCAAGAGACAGTAATATAATATGTTCTAAATCATTCTTGCGTTGAAATGTTTCGATAACTTTATTATTGTCATCACCTGTCATATTGTCATAATTTTTCGGAGGTGCTTCTCGTGGAACAGCGGTGGATATTTTTAAATGGAAAATACGTAAAAAAAGAGGAAGCGACCATATCCGTCTTTGATCACGGCTTTTTATACGGGGACGGTATTTTCGAAGGTATTCGCGTCTACAACGGCAACATTTTTCGCCTGCGCGAACATATGGTGCGCTTATACGACTCGGCGAAAGTCATTATGCTAGACATCCCGTACACGCTCGAAGAGCTAGAGCAGCACGTAGCTGAGACGGTGCGAAAGAATGAATTGCGCGACGCGTATATCCGCCTAATCGTTTCACGCGGCATCGGTGATCTCGGGTTAGATCCGGCGAAATGCTCACAGCCGAGTGTGATTGTTATTGCCGATCAGGTGACCATGTACCCACAGGAAGTGTACGAAAACGGGTTGGAGATTGCGACTGTGCCGACGCGGCGAAACATCCCGGAAGCGCTAAACCCGAAAATCAAATCGCTCAACTACTTAAATAACGTATTAGCAAAAATCGAAGCGAGCCGCGCCGGAATTGGCGAAGCCTTATTGCTAAGTAACGACGGGTATGTCGCTGAGTGCTCGGGCGACAACATTTTCCTCGTCAAAGGCGGTGTGCTGTACACGCCACCGAGCGCAATCGGGGCGCTGGAAGGCATTACGCGGCAAGCGATTATCGACATATGTGCGCGCATCGGCTATACGGTAAAAGAAGAGCGGTTTACGCGTTACGACGTGTATACCGCGGACGAGGCATTTTTAACCGGGACGGCTGCAGAAGTCATCGCCGTCGTCGACGTCGACGGGCGCAAGATCGGTAGCGGGAAGCCCGGTACGGTGACGAAACAACTACTGGAAGAATTCCGCAAGATTGTCCAGGTCGAAGGTTTTAACGCGTACGAACCTGTCTCTCATACCACGCGGTAGGACGACGTCCTGCGAGTTGCACCAAACAATAGTGAGCAGTGGACGGCGAACGATTCGAACAGCGTGCGGCGCAGAAAAAATGGCGCCGCGTCGTGCCGCGTCACAAGGCCTAGGGGAATTTCCTCTCCCTAGGTCTTTTTTATGCGCAATTCGCCTAATTGGTGCATAGGATGGAAGTAGCCTATGCTCGCCGGGTGCGTCCCTCAGCGCGCGGCAGCGGGTAGGAGAAATTACGCACGAGGAGGGAAAACATGAGAATCCATATCGTCCGCCAAGGAGATACGCTGTGGAAACTTTCTAAGCAGTATAACGTGTCGTTGCAAACGATTATTGACGACAACCGTCATATTCAAGACCCTAACAATTTGCAGGCGGGGACGAAAATTCGCATAGCGACGGAAGGCGTGCCCATAAAGCCGAGGCGGCAAGCGGCTGCCCCGGCCGAAACGCAACCAGCGGCAGGTAAGAAGGTCGCTTCACCCTCTCCGATTGAGCGAAAGCGCATAGATGTACTTCCGGGTGAAACGCGTAGGCCGGCTAGCGAACGGACGTCACAGCCCACTGAACGGACGTCACAGCCCACTCCAGTTGAACCGCAGCCAGTCGGGGCGCTTCCGCTCGATCACATGTCTAGCTCGGTTGGCAAACAAGGCGCAGATTCTAGCGCTGCTTCGTCAACTTTTGGCTCATCTTCAAGCGACTTATCACCTCTTGGCATCGGCGGGTGGTTTGAACAGCCGTGGGTGTCGATGACAGGGGCGATGTACGGGCTGCCCGGTCAGCAGCCATGGGGGCCGTTTGATCCGCACGTCTCGGCAATGGCGCCCATTTCCCCGCCGTCACCCCTCGCGATGCCCATGCGGCAGCTTGGGATGCCGGTGGCGCCATATGCGGCACCTTATGCGATCGCGCCCCCAGTGCCCCGAGTGCCTCCAGTGCCACCGGTGCCGCCAGTCGAATTGTCCGCAATCCCACATCTGGGGGTGCCGATGGAATCACCGGACGCGCACCTGTCGATGGGGATGCCAGCTATGCCGTATATGAGGGCGCCGTGTCCGTGTATGACCGCCATGCCATACGATGGGTACGGCTCCGGGGGGTACGCACCGCACGGTTACCAAGAAATGATCGATTGGTGGGATGGGAGTAGCAGCTCGTCTTCTTCCTCGTTTTAACGGAGCGACGCATGGTGCGTGAGGGAGCTTAAGTTTCCACGACCATCCGTGGCAGGAGCGACGACTTTTTTGACAGGCGGGAACACAATGAGTATAAATGTGCGGGAATTGGCGGAGTACCTAGGGGAACGGATCGTTCGGACGGGTAAACGACACGGGCTGTTATACATCGAGACCACGCGGCGAAAATATTTGCTAAAACCGATCGCAGATAGGCACCACGTGCTTTGGTGGCAGCGAGTCGACCGCGCCATCCGGGAACGCGGCTTTACGTCGATGCCCGACTTTTTTGTGTGGAAAAACGAGTGGCTCGTCATGCGCTTCATTTCCGGACGACAAGCACGTTACAGTCGCTATCGGGACGTGATGGTCGGTGCGCAGTTGCTGGCGCGTTTTCACGTTGCCGCGCGGGGGATCGAGAGCGGTGCCACACGAGGGCGAGAAGCGGCCACGCTCGCACAAAGGGTGCAAAAACGGTTCGAACAGTATGAACAGTCGTGTCGCGAGCCCGTCTCGTTTTTACCTGCGGCTGTGCGCGATGACTACCGCCGCTGGGGCGAATGGGCGCTGCGAAAAATCGAGGCGTCACCGATTCACGCGGTGACGCGGTTTGAGAAGGCAAAGCGGGCAGTAGCCCATCGCGATTTGGCGAGCCACAACATCGTCATCGGCAAGGGCGGGAAGCCGTGGCTGATCGATTTTGAAACGGCCGCCTTCGATGCGCAAATCGGCGATGTGTGGCAAATGACGAGCCGTACGCTCGTCGAATGGCATTGGGATCCGCGCGTCTACGAAGCGATCCTAGCTAACTACCAATTGGTTCGTCCGCTGCGCCCCGAAGAGCAAGTTGTGCTCGATCGCTTGCTCATGTTTCCGAACGATTTTTTCCGCGAACAGACTGGCTTGTTAAAAGGGCGCCGCGGTTATTCCCTACAAAAAGTTGCGCCGTATTTATTAATGATGGTGCAAGACCGTCCGCGTTGGCTACAGTTTTTGCGCTGGCTCGGAGTCGCTTGGTAGAATGGTGGCGTTGTGCTATCATAAACAATAGTAAAAGACGATCGTGACAGACGATATGTCAAGACGATGTCGCGCACTTATAGGAGGATACTCAGTTGTGAGCAAAATCGAGCAAAATATCGCACACGTCGTCACTTGGCTGCGCGAACGGGTGCAGGCGGCGCGGGCGGACGGCTTGATCGTAGGGATTAGCGGCGGCGTCGACAGTGCCGTTGTTTCTTTTTTGATTAAACAAGCTTGTCCAGATCATTCTCTCGGCGTGATCATGCCGTGTCACTCTAACGCACGCGACGAAGAGGATGCGCAGAAAGTCGTGGCAGCGAGTGGGATTGACTGCGTGACCATCGATGTCTCAGCCCCTCACCGCACGCTGCAGCAAACGGTCGAGGCGCAGTTAACGGCAGCCGGGAAGGTGGCGTCTCGGCCAGAAATCGAACGACTGAGAGACGCCAACTTACGGGCACGCGTGCGCATGGCGACGTTGTACACGGTAGCGAATGACTTTAACTATCTCGTCGTCGGTACGGATAACAGGGCCGAGTATTATACGGGGTATTTTACGAAGTACGGCGACGGCGGTGTCGATTTGCAGCCGCTGGCGCGCTTGTTGAAACGGGAGGTGTACGACTGGGCCCGTCACCTCGGCGTCCCGGAAAGTGTGTGCAATCGCCCACCATCGGCAGGGTTGTGGGAAGGGCAAGAAGACGAAACGGAAATGGGGACGACGTATGCGGCCATCGATGCGTTTCTCGCGGGAGAAGCCGTGGCAGCGCGCGACCGCGGCGTCATCGAAAACATGCACCGCCGTACGGAACATAAACGCCATACACCGCCCATCCCTCCACCGTTTCCTAAAGCGGACGATTAACGGACGTTAACGTTCTGGTAAGAAATGGTTAGCGGATGAGCAAATCTTTCTAATTGTAGAGGGGATAACTATGGCTGGACATTCTAAATGGAAAAATATTCAACACCGTAAAAATCGCCAAGATGCGGCCCGGGGAAAAACGTTTACGAAAATATCGCGGGAAATTTTTGTCGCTGCACGCCAAGGGGGCGGCGATCCGTCCGCCAACCAGCGCCTAAGGCTAGCTGTGAGTAAAGCGCGGGAGGCGAACATGCCGAACGACAACATTGAGCGTACGATCAAAAAGGCGCTCGGTGCGCTCGACGGTGTCACTTACGAAGAAATCACTTACGAAGGATACGGACCAGCTGGCGTGGCTGTCTTAGTCGAAGTGCTAACCGATAATCGCAACCGTACGGCTGCCGACGTGCGCCACATTTTTTCCAAGCACGGTGGCAATCTCGGCGCGAGTGGCTGTGTGGCGTGGATGTTTGCGCGCAAAGGGACACTCGTCGTCAATCGCGCGGACACCACCCTTGACGAAGATCATTTACTCATGCTCGCCTTAGAGGCCGGGGCGGAAGATTTTGCTGCAGAAGAAGAGACGTACGACGTGACGACAGCCCCCGAGCAGTTTGAACAAGTAAAAGAAGCACTTTCTGAAGAAGGCGTGACGTTCGCGCGAGCAGAAATCGCGATGGAGCCGGAAAACACGGTGACGTTAAGCGGCGACGACGCGACGAAAATGTTGAAACTGATCGATGCGTTGGAAGATAACGACGACGTGCAAAACGTTTACGCCAATTTTGAATTAGACGAGGAAGCGTTGCAGCAGCACAGCGCGAACTAGGGAGAGAAGTTTGTGCGCATTATGGGAATTGATCCGGGGATCGCCATTGTCGGCTTCGGCGTTGTCGAGCAGCACGGGCACCGCATCACCCCGATTCAGTACGGCACGATCGAGACGAAGGCCGGGCTGCCGACGCCGCGTCGCCTAAAACAAATATACGACGCGTGCACCGAACTGTTGGCGAAGACGACGCCGGACGTCGTGGCGATCGAGAAGCTTTTTTTTAATCGCAATGTGACGACGGCTTTCTCTGTCGGACAAGCGCGAGGTGTCATTATGCTGGCGGCAGAGGAAGCAGGTGCCGCCATTACCGAATATACGCCACTGCAAGTGAAGCAAGCGGTCGTCGGCTACGGCAAAGCCGAAAAGCGGCAAGTGCAAGAGATGGTAAAAGTATTGTTGTCGTTATCGGAAATTCCGCGTCCAGACGACGTGGCCGACGCGTTGGCGATCGCGATTTGCGAGGCGCATTCGGCACAGCTACAGCGTCAGCTTCATGTTGCGGAGCAGCGAAGCAGGAGGAAGAGCGAGTGATCGATTTTATAGACGGAGAACTTGCTTACATTTATCACGAGGCGATCGTCGTGAAGGTGTACGGGGTCGGCTACCACATTTTTTGTCCGGATCCGCGCGCTTTTGGCGCCGAAGGGACGCGGCTACGCGTCTTTACGCACCAACACGTACGGGAAGATTTTATCGGTCTATACGGCTTTCCGTCGGTGGAGGAACGCGAACTGTTTCGTCAGTTGTTGAACGTTTCCAGCATCGGGCCGAAAGTCGCACTCGGCATTTTGAGCGCGGGTGAGCCGGCTGCTGTCGTGCGGGCGATTTACGAGGAAGACTACCGCTATTTAACGAAGCTACCCGGCGTGGGGAAAAAGACGGCACAACGCATCGTGCTCGACCTGAAGGACAAGTTGTCGCTCGACGTGTGGCTGAACGACATGATCGCTGCGGGTCGAGGAACCGACTTTGGGGAGAACGCTGCCCAGGCGGGGGATGCGGAGGTGGAAGCGGGCGGGTCCTTAAGTGAGGCGAGAGAAGCGCTCATGCAGCTCGGCTATACGGAAAAAGAAGCGAGCCGCGCGGTGCAAGAGGCGGCAGCACAATTGGACGAGGAAAATGTTTCTGTCGACATTCTCATTCGGCAGGCGCTGCAGGCGTTTTTGCCCTCGTGAGCGCCTACGGGCGAACGAAGCGACGATAGCTACGACGTCCGGGCACACGTGTCGTAGACGAGGGGGGCGTCGCGACTTCGAAACGACACGTCGGCCATACGGGTGTGCTTGACGACACGCGGCTTGTACAGAAGGGCACCGCACGCCCGTTACCCCGTAAGGCGCCTTAGGAGACGTGTTTAGCACGCGAGGAGGGATCGGAATGGACGAGCGCGTCATATCGACGCAGTATATGCGGGAAGACGATCAAGTGGAGTTGAGTCTGCGCCCTCGTTATCTCGCCGAATATATCGGGCAAGCGCAAGCGAAAGAGACGTTACAAATTTTTATCGAGGCGGCGAAAGGGCGCCGCGAAGCACTCGACCACGTGTTGCTGTACGGACCACCCGGCCTCGGTAAGACGACGCTGGCGACGATCGTCGCCAACGAGTTAGGTGTCAATTTGCGGACGACGTCCGGCCCGGCGATCGAGCGGCCTGGTGACTTGGCAGCGCTACTTACGAATTTGCAACAAGGAGATGTTCTGTTCATCGACGAGATTCACCGCCTGCACCGGAGCGTGGAAGAGGTACTCTATCCGGCGATGGAAGACTTCGCCCTCGACATTATGATTGGCAAAGGACCGAGTGCCCGCTCGGTGCGGTTAGACTTGCCGCCGTTCACGTTAATCGGAGCGACGACGCGCGCCGGCTCGCTGTCGTCGCCGCTACGCGACCGCTTCGGCGTGCACAGCAGATTGGAGTACTACAGTGCAGAAGAGTTGACGACGATCGTCAGCCGGGCGGCGGAAATTTTGCAAGTGGACATACACGGTAACGGTGCGGAAGAAATTGCGACGCGCGCACGCGGCACGCCGCGGGTGGCAAATCGGCTACTAAAACGGGTGCGCGACTACGTGCAAGTGCGGGGCGACGGCATTATAACCGCTGAAATGGCGCGGGAAGCGTTAGAATTAATCCAAGTGGATAAACTAGGGCTAGACAAAGTCGACCATAAACTTTTGTATGCGATTATGAAGAAGTTTCGCGGGGGACCAGTCGGCCTGGATACGATTGCCGCTGTCATCGGCGAAGAGCCGCAAACGGTGGAAGACGTGTACGAACCGTATTTGCTACAGATCGGGTTTATCGACCGTACGCCGCGCGGCCGCACCGTCACCGCTAACTGTTACCGCCACTTCGGATTGGAGCTACCGTCGTGAATGATTTACCGAAGCTACTCATCGGCTTGGGCGCCGTCCTGATCGTCGTCGGACTCATTTGGCAATTCGGCGGAAAGTTTTTACCTCTCGGACGGTTACCCGGTGATATTGTGGTAGAGAAGGAAAACGTCAAATTCTACTTTCCGATCGTCACGTGCATCGTCCTCAGTATCGTCGTGTCGCTCGTCCTGTGGTTTGTCCGCTTGTTTCGTTAGCAAGTGCCTCTTCGTTCACAACAGTTCCATTGACTCCAACTAAGCGGTATTGCTATAGTGGTACAGGTATGCAGGAAGGTGTACTGGAAAGGGACGAACGCCTTTGGATGTGTCACAGTTTGACTATGAGTTACCAGAGCATTTAATTGCGCAAACGCCGCTCGAGGAGCGGTCGCAGTCGCGTTTACTCGTGTTAGATCGCACAACGGGAAAAATTACCCACCGGCACTTTACTGACATCGCTAACTATTTACATGCCGGTGACGTCCTTGTCGTCAACGACAGTAAAGTATTGCCTGCTCGCCTCATCGGTAGCAAGGTAGACACCGGAGCGACGATCGAGTTGCTGTTGTTAAAGCAACTCACAGGTGACCGTTGGGAAGCGCTCGTGAAACCGGCCAAACGGGTGCGCGAAGGAACGCGCATTTCCTTCGGCGAAGGGGAGCTCGTCGCCGTCGCGGAGGAAGGGACAGAAGTGGCCGGTGGACGCGTGTTTCGCCTCGTCTACGACGGCGTCCTACTCGAACTACTCGAGCGGTTAGGGCAAATGCCGTTGCCTCCTTACATAAAAGCGCAGTTAACGGTGCGCGACCGCTATCAAACAGTGTACGCACGCCATCTCGGCTCAGCTGCCGCGCCGACGGCTGGCCTGCACTTTACGCCCCAGTTGCTTAAACAGCTCGAGCAAAAAGGTGTGCGCATCGCACCGATCACGTTGCACGTCGGGTTAGGGACGTTCCGGCCGGTGACGGTCGACCGAGTGGAGCAACACGAGATGCACGCTGAATATTTCGAAGTAAGTCGGAAAACAGCGGAGACGATCCGCGCGGCGAAGGCAGCGGGGAAGCGAGTGGTCGCCGTCGGCACGACGTCTTGCCGCACGTTAGAGACGGTCGTCAAGACGTACGGCGACATGCGAGAAGCGAGCGGTTGGAGCGACATTTTTATTTACCCCGGCTTTCAGTTCCGCGCCGTCGACGCGTTAGTGACGAATTTCCATTTGCCGAAGTCGACGTTGATTATGCTCGTCAGTGCGCTTGCGAGTCGCGAACGCGTGCTGGCGAGTTATCGGGAAGCTGTGCAGCAAGAGTACCGCTTCTTTAGTTTCGGCGATGCGATGCTCATTATTTGATGCATTATTTAATGCCTGTTATTTAATGAAATTCTCGCGCGCTGTTTTATTCATTGCTATGTTAAGATATAATGAAGACGATCAGTAGTAGGAGGCACTGTATTGGCTGTTCGCTACGAGCTCATTAAAACGTGTCGACAGACAGGGGCACGTTTAGGGCGCTTACATACACCACACGGCACGATTGACACGCCGGTCTTTATGCCAGTCGGCACGCTGGCTACCGTGAAGACGATGAGTCCGGAAGAACTGAAACAGATTGGGGCGCAAATTATTTTAAGTAATACGTACCACCTGTTTTTGCGCCCGGGGCACGACATCGTCGCCGAAGCTGGCGGACTGCACGCGTTTATGAACTGGGACCGCGCTATTTTGACCGATAGCGGCGGGTTTCAAGTGTTTAGTCTAAGCAAGCTCCGGCGGATTAGTGAAGAGGGGGTTGCCTTCCGCTCCCACATTAGCGGGGAACCGCTCTTTATCGGGCCAGAAAAGTCGATGGAAATACAACACGCACTCGGCGCCGATATTGTCATGGCCTTCGACGAGTGTCCGCCGTATCCGGCGGAGCGGGACTATGTCAAAGCGTCGCTCGAACGGACGACGCGCTGGGCGGAGCGCTGTTTGAACGCCCATCAGCGATCCGGTGAGCAAGCGTTGTTCGGCATCGTGCAAGGCGGGATGTACGGCGACTTGCGCGAGCAAAGTGCACGCGAATTGACCCAGTTCGACTTTCCCGGGTACGCCGTCGGCGGTCTCTCCGTCGGCGAGCCGAAGGAATTAATGTATGACATGCTAGAGGTGACGACCCCGCTGTTACCGGCGGACAAACCGCGTTATTTAATGGGTGTCGGTTCACCGGACGCACTCGTCGAAGGCGTCCTGCGCGGCATTGACATGTTTGACTGTGTGTTGCCGACGCGCATCGCGCGCAATGGGACGACGATGACGAGCACCGGTCGCTTAGTGATCCGCAACGCGAAGTTCGCCCGCGATTTCGGATCGCTCGATCCAGCGTGCGACTGTTACACGTGCTGCAACTACAGTCGGGCGTACATTCGCCATTTAATGAAGGCCGACGAAATTTTTGGCATGCGACTAACGACGACCCACAACTTGTACTTTTTGCTGCAACTAATGAAAAACGTGCGACAAGCGATTGTGGATGATCGGTTACAAGATTTTCGGGATGAATTTTTTGCTCGTTACTACGGGCAGGGTTCATATAAAGCTTTTTAAAGCAACTTTATTACTTCCCAAGAAAAGGGGGACGATACATAATGGATCAAAACTTATTAACATCGTTGATCCCGTTTATACTTATTTTTGTCGTTTTCTACTTCTTGCTGATTCGTCCTCAGCAAAAACGGCAAAAAGAACGCAATGCGATGCTGCAAGCGTTGAAGCGGGGCGATCAAGTCGTCACGATCGGGGGACTACACGGGTCGATTGTCGACATTACGGAAGAGCAAGTGACGCTCAAAGTGGCAGAAGGTACGAAACTCGTGTTCGAGCGCGGTGCCATCAATGCGGTGAACAGTCAGGAATAAAAAAGAACACGATCGCGTATGGAGACAGGAATTTTCCCCCTCGGGAAGTTCCTGTTTCTTTATTAAGGAAAGAGGGCGTTAGGAAAAGCAATAGAAGAAGGTCTAGAAGAGGGGGCAGGGTGAAGGTAGTAAGGGGGGGAGGGGTGAAGGCTTAGGGAGGGGGTAGGAGGGGGAAGGCGTCAACGGTTATGCGCGCGTGTTGACGCCGATGGCTCCCCCTAAGGCACCAGTGACGAGGGCGCCGCAGAGGTGGAGCACGTTCTGCCAACCGAAAGGGGAATCAAACGCCAGCAGCCCGATCACAAACACTAACAGTGCGTAACAGAGCGCCGTCACAGCTCCGTGGTACCAACCGCGGCGTCCGCTCCGACGCCCGGACATCCAGCCACCAGCGAGCAAGGCGACGATGTTAATTCCGTAACTAAAGGAATAAAAGCTCGCTTCAGACACACGGGTGTAATTGAGGACGAGCGACGTTAAAAACGAGCCGACGATGACGAACAACCACACAGTGAGTAGCCCGGCTAGCAGCGGCGAGCGCGTGAGAAAGCGATCCATCTTTTTACCTCCGACATTGTCAGACTTCACTACATCGTATGACAGCCTGTACGCGTTTAGACCGTTATTTTTTTGGGAAAAGACGCGCTAAATATTTGCCGACGAGCGGCATGTACTGCACGTCGTTTTGTGCGAGGAGGCGCAACCAAACGACGACACCGAAGTACACAATGGCGCTGCAGAGGAGTGAGAGTGCAACGGCTAGCGGTAACGGGTACGAAGCGAACCAAAGGGATACACATAAATAGCACGTCCATCCAGTGACGAGCATCGCTAGCAGCACTTTTGCGATTTCGCGCAAGTCGAACGTAAAGTTTACGATTTTAGCAATCGAGCCGATGTGTAACAAGGTGACAATGACGATGCCCGTGTTGATCGCGATGACGACGCCGTCGATGCCGAGCGACGGCTGTGAACCGAGTAGCAAAATGAGCACCGATTTGGCGACAGTTCCGACAATTGAATTGCGCGTGGCGTCCTTGGCGCGGTCTAATCCTTGTAGAACGGCAGCAAACGGCGCTTGTACGTACGCCAAAATCGTAAAAGGCGCCATCAATTGCATCAGGCGGCCCGCATCGGCGTTGCCGAAGATGAGTAGGCACAGCGGTTCCGCTAGCACGACCATGACAGCGGCGCACGGGGCGCCGACGAACAGCGACAGGCGGAAGGACTGTTTAAGGCGCCAGTGAATGGCCAGCTCGTCTTGTCGCGCTGCTGCCTCGGCAATCGCGGGTACGAGCGATACGGAGAGCGCATTCGTGAGAAAGCCGGGAAAAAAGACGAGCGGTACAACCATGCCTGCTAACTGCCCATACAGCGATGTCGCAGTCGCCGTCGCTAAACCGGCCAACGCTAAGCTCTGTGCGACGAGAATCGGTTCAGCGGCATATGTCACGTGTCCGATGAGGCGGCTGGCGGTGACAGGTCCGGAGATACGAAACATGTCGCGCAACAATCCGGACGGCGGTGGCCAGCGCTTCTGTCCGCTGACGCGTGGGCTGCGCGGCCGCTCCGGATCTTTTTGATAAAAATAGATCATGAGACAGAGGCCGGTAAACTCGCCGACGACCATGCCGATCATGCCGCCGGCAGCAGCGAATTCAATGCCGCGGGGCAGTAGCAGCGAGGCAAAAAATAACACGGTAAAAATGCGCACGACTTGCTCCAGTACACTAGCGGAAGCGGAAGGGAACATGTTTTGTTTCCCTTGAAAGTAGCCGCGAAAAATGTGAGAGACGGCGACGATCGGCACCATCGGCGCGATCCCCATTAAGGCGTATATCGCCCGCTGATCAGTGAGTGCGTAGCGGGCGATGAGAGGTGAGGCGACGAACATGAGCGTCGTAAGTATTGCACTCGTCACGACGACGACGCCGGTCGACACGTAAAGAACCGCGTACACGCGCCGTTCATCCTTTAACGCTTCAGCTTCCGAAACGAGTTTGGATATGGTAATATTTAAACCGACGGTAGCGAGCGTGATGACGAGCATAGCGAACGGGAAGGCCATTTGAAATAATCCCATTCCTTCGTCCCCGATCAAGCGCGTTAACGTGATGCGGTAGACGAAACCTAACACTTTATTTAAAAAACCGGCAGCTACCAAAATAAGTGTACCTTGCAAAAATGTTTGTTTGCGCAACCTTTCGGCCATCCCTTCTATGCGGTTGTCTCTCAATGGGCAGGTTGGAACGCCTTTTTTGCATGAGTTGCTAAGATTTTTTATACGTCTCGGTAATACAAGCCTATGCGCGGGCGGGAGCGGTTCATGACGACTTTTCCCCATGGGGAACGTTTGTGGCAATTTTTCAAATGTAGCAGGAGCTTGGTGGATTTTGTCGAATATGATATTCCGCAAAAAAAGTATGAGAAAGCAGGGACTAAGGTGACAGATTACGATCTTAACACATCTTGGGAGAAGGAAGACTTGGAAGACGTCATCGAAAAGTTATGTGCGAGCAAAGCGGAGGAATTTGAATTTTACGGGTACGAAAACATTTCCGGTCGCGAGATTTGGTTGTGCGTATCCAAGGGGTATGAGGAACAGTTGCCAGCATTACATAAGTTAGTGAACGATATACTATCGCTAAAAGTCACGGACTTCATGAACTGGATGACCGTGAACGCGTATAAAGGAGTCGACCTTACGTAGGTCGACTTTTTTTCTGTGAAAGACGACGTTGACCTTAAAAATAGTCATAAGGTTGTCTTAAGTTATTTGGCAGGAAATAACCGGGAAAAATGATTGCAAATACATTGACATATATACAAATAAAGGATATAGTAAGCGCTAACAGGATACCAAATGCTTGCAATTCAAAAATAACGTGAAAGACAAGTGGACGTTTAAGCGAAAATAAAGGACAACGGCCTACACAAGGGCGTATTTTGAAAGGAGATGTGAAAGTGATGAAAAAGATTCGCGAGTCTCTCTTACTTGCCGGTTGCCTCGCGCTTCTATTGGGTGGTACGTATGCTGTCGCTAACTCCAATTCTACAGTGAAAGACTCTAACCAGTCCCTCGATCAGTTGTTTGGCGAACTAAAGCAAAAAATGCACCACGCTGACGACCGCAACGGTGCGAAGGTCGTCGCGCAAGGGAAGGGCATTCAAATAACGCAGCGAGAGTTTTTACAGTACAAGGCGAACAAAGAACTGATCGCCGCATGGAACAATCTGCAAACGACACCCTCCAACGAGGAGCTGCTAGCGGAGCTTGCGCAAGAAAAGTTGGCCGTCGCCCAGGCGACGAAACGGGGCATTACTGCGTTGGACGAAGAAGTAAAAGCGTTTATCTCTGAGCAGCGGGATGTGCTCGCACACGAATTGTCGGGCGATGTAAAGGACGAGGTGCAAAAGGTACAGCAGCATTTGTACGACATCCGCGGGCTATCCGAGGACGCCTATTGGCGCGACCCGGAAGTTGTGCAAAACTATAAGGACTTGCTGTTAACGCAAAAACTGGTGGAGGAGCTGTTCGCGGCGGGTGAACTGAACGAAGCAGACTTTTCCTTCGAAGACTATAAAGTAAAGTTGTGGCAAAATGTGAAAGGCAGCATCAAAGTGAACTTGCAGGCTCTCAATGCCCTGTGACAGTTACGCACGCTCGCCTACTCTGTATGACTCACCTCCCGTTACCTGTCGATCATATGAACAAAAAGGCGTTGGTAACAGTTGTAAGCGAGTCGTAGTGACTTCCTTTTTACTAAAGGAGAGGAGATCCCCCCTAGCCGACGGTTGCTCAACGTCGGGAAGGGGATTTCGCATTTTTCAGCGGGTATACCGTTTGACACGGAGTTGTCGCTGGCTCCATTACGAACCGAGTAGGCAGAAAAGTATAAAGGCAGGTTTCTGGCAGGAGGGTGATGGCCCCGCAGCCTGACAGTGAAATGTTCCCTTGTCTGTAATTGACATCGCTTGTCCGACTTGCGATAATTGTTGTGTTGGACAAGAGGGAGGTAGCGTTTTTAAAATGATCAAATGGGGTAAACTGATGACATTTATCGTCCTCGTCCTCGCCCTGTTCGGCGTCATCGGCTGGACAGCGGGAGATGTAGCGAAAAATGTCACGCTCGGATTAGATTTACAGGGCGGATTCGAGGTACTATACGAAGCGAAACCGCTCAACAAAGGAGAAAAAATAACAGAGGATACGATGAAAGCAGCGGTAGCTGCTGTCAATAAACGGATCGACGCCTTAGGCGTACAAGAGCCGATCGTCTCCATCGAAGGGAAAGACCGCATTCGCGTCCAGCTGGCCGGGGTGAAAGACGAAGACCAGGCGCGGCGCATATTGGGCACGCCGGCGAAACTGACCTTTCGGCTCGATAACGGAGAAGTTGTATTAACCGGTAACGATTTAAAAAAGGCAGAACCGGGAATCGAAGAAAAATCTGGCCAACCTGCCGTTATGCTTAAGTTGAAAGACGCTGAGAAATTCGCCAAAATTACACGCGAACACATCAATGAAACGTTAGCTATTTATTTGGATGAAACACCGCTCAGCACACCTTATATTAGAGAACCAATTCCGACGGGGGAGGCCTCGATCAGCGGCGAAATGACGGTGGAAGAAACGCAAGAAATTGCTCAGTTACTTAACTCCGGGGCACTGCCGGTCGACATGAAAGAAATCCAGTCGCTGTCAGTCGCCGCCAGTCTCGGGCAGTTGTCGCTCACGCAAAGCTTAAAAGCGGGGCTTTACGGGACGCTCGTCGTCCTCATCTTTATGATCGGTTACTACCGCATTCCTGGTTTAGTCGCCTCGATCACCCTCATTGCCTACGCCTACTTAGTGCTGCTGACGTTCTCGCTCCTACACGTCACGCTGACACTTGCGGGTATTGCCGCGTTTATTTTAGGGATCGGGATGGCCGTGGACGCGAACATTCTCATGTACGAGCGGATTAAAGACGAGATCCGGCACGGGAAATCGATTCCGTCGTCGATTAAAGCGGGCTCGCGGCGCTCCTTCCTTACGATTTTTGATGCCAATATTACGACGATCGTCGCGGCGGCGGTACTGTTTTACTTCGGCTCCTCGAGCATTAAAGGCTTCGCCGTCTCGCTCATCGTCAGCATTTTAGTGAGCTTCATCACTGCAGTTGCCGGATCGCGTTTGCTTATGAACTTGTTGCTCAAAGCGCGCGTCATTCAAAAGCCGAGTCTGTTCGGAGTGAAAGGGGAGGAAATCGGTGAACTATAAATTAGATATCGTCGGTCACCGCAAAGCGTATTTCCTTGTTTCGGCCTTGCTGCTGTTGGTCGGCATCGTCTCCCTCCTCGTCTCCGGGCTCAACTTAGGGATCGACTTCGTCAGCGGGACGCGGCTCGACGTTGAAATTAAAAAAACGTTCAAGGTCGAAGACGTGCAGACGCTGTTAGAGAAGCAAAAAATGACTGACGCCCAAGTGCGTGCTGGGGGGAACAACAACACGTTTGCCATCGTGAACGTGCCCCATGCACTGGACAAAAATCAAGTCGACGGGCTTACAAAAGCGTTCCGCGACGCCTACGGCAAACAAGTGAACGTGCAAGCGGAAGTCGTCTCGCCCGTCGTCGGGCGGGAACTGGCGCGCAACGCCTTATTTGCGACGCTCATCGCCTTGGTCGGCATTATCATTTATGTCGCGATCCGCTTTGAATACCGTTTTGCGGTCGCGGCAGTGCTCGCACTCGTGCACGACGCACTGTTTACCGTCGGCATGTTCTCCTTGCTGCAAATAGAGGTCGACTTGACGTTTAACGCTGCGATTTTGACCATCGTCGGATACTCGGTCAACGACACGATTGTCATCTTTGACCGCATTCGCGAAAATATGAACGGCTTTAAGTTGAAGACGTTCGACGATTTGCGGGATCTGGTCAACGTCAGTATTCAGCAAACGTTGGCTCGCTCCATTAACACGGGTTTGACGGTGTTGTTTATGGCTGGCGCCATTTTCTTGTTCGGCGGTGAATCGATCGCCAACTTCGCCCTCGCCTTGCTGTTCGGACTGACGATCGGGATGTATTCGTCCATCTTCATCGCCAGCCAAATTTGGGTGCTGTGGAAGTGGCGCTCCATGGAAAAAGAGCGCATGCAACCAGCCAAAGCGGCGGCAGAATAAGGGCAGTGTGCAGGTGGTCGACATGTGCGCGATAGAAGTTAAACGCCGAGCGCCTGGCTGTCCAACTGCGTGATAGAAGTTAAACGCTGAACGCCTGGCTGTCCAACTGCGTGATAGAAGTTAAACGCCGAGCGCCTGGCTGTCCAACTGCGTGATAGAAGTTAAACGCCGCTCGCTTGGCTCAACTTACACGAGATCTTCAGAGGCTCTCCCCGACCGAATTGTTCTATTAGTCGCGGGCGGGCTTCTTTGCCTAATCAATAATGCCGCGCTTGACGATTTCTACGGTGACGTGAGGGGTGATTGTCATGTGCGGGTACGTTTTTTTCCAGTCTAATTTCTTCCACGTGTCAAAGTGAAAGGCGATGAGTCGGCGGCCGATGCCGAGGGCATCGCAGTTGGCCTGTTGCAGTTTGCGAACGACCGCTTGCGCCCGTTCGGTAAAGTAACGGGACAGCTGTTCATTTAACGCTTGCACTTCGCGCGCATTGTTCAACTGGTCGCGCGGAAACTCGATGACGTTGACGCGCAATAAAAGACGCAAGTCAGATGACGGTTGACCCGTTTTAGACACGGACACTTTCAATTTTCGTTTCATGCTTTCGACGTTAACTGTAATGAACGGGTTTAGGTCACGTTTTTTGCCACCCATTTTTACCCGGTGCGTCAGTTTTGCTTCCCTTCCTTTGCGATCGGCGAGCAGTAAAAAGAGCATCGCTTCGTCAAACGACAACTTTCCTGACAACCGCTGCCCGTTGAACAGTGCGATGCCGTTAACGCTTGCTTCATTGTCATGGCACTGTACGTACGGGAGGAAGGCGTCTTCGCCCGGGTTAAAAAAGAGGGGGGATACCGACTGCACGTTGACAATCGGGATTTGCGTCGATAGTTCCGCACTTTTGATCAAATCGTCTAAGTAGTCGGCGAGTAGCGTCGCTTCCCCGACTTGCGCTTTTTTAAAGTCGTTTGCCCTTCCTTGGACGATGGCGAGGTGGGCGTTCAAAGAGTCTCGTGGACTGCGGTACAAAAAATCTAACAACGGGTACATGCCCCTTTTTTTTACTAGTTCCTCGCCGATAAAGATGAGCCGGTTATTCGAACGGTCGATTTCTTTCGCTACTTTGCGGTCAATGACTTCGAACGCATCCGCCGGCGTGTCGCCGACTCCACTGACGACAATTGACTGCGACTGAACCATTTTCGTAAAGTTAGGCAACGAACACGTCACTAAGATGCGCCCGTCTGCGGCGAGATCGAGCCCAAACCCGCGTACGATCGTGTAGTCTCGCAACATGCGCTGATCCCAACACCCTGCTGTACAAACGAGGCTCACACAAAGGAATACGCTCACAATTTTCGCCTTCATCCTCCTGCCCCCTTTGTCTCCGTACGTATGAAAATATACGAAATGATCAACAGTGACACCGGAACAATCCCGAAAAAAACGAGGTCTAAACGTTCGACCCACTGCGCGTAGTGGGCAACGGCAAGCGTATTGCCCGAGAGCAGTCCAATGACAAAGCAGGCGACGGCGGTGTACGGCACTGTTTTCCCAAAAGTGTTCGTCTGGAACACTTGCTGTACCCCTTTTGCCGCGAGAAATAAGTAACTGGCGAACGTCGTCGCAATCGACACGGTCCAGATAGAAAAGAAGAACAAATCGAGCCGTTCGACCACTCTGATCGTAAAACCTTTTAGCATGTACAGGACTGGCTCGGGAATGAGCGCCAGTTCGTTCGGGCCAAAGAAAATGATGACGGTGAAGACGACAAACGTATAAAAAACGGTGACGACCAAATTAGCGAGTGAAGCAGCTTTTAGTTTTGCTTTGTCACTGCCGGTCGTATACGGGTAGGCGACTAACAGTAGTTCGAAGCCGAGGAAGTACAAGGACGCTTCTTTGACACCAGTCATAATACCGCTCAAGCCAGCATTTCCGACGGGCAAAATGTAATAGACGTTCAAGATGCCTAATGTGTAGGAACTGATCATTTGTAAGAGCGGAATAGCGAGTAAGCATGACACGAGCACATAAAAACGGGCCATAATGCGCAAATTGCTCATGACGAGGTACAAACAGACCGCGACAAACACGGCGAGGATCACCCAACGCGGTGTGAGTGGCAACATCCACGCACTAACCGTGAAACTGTACACTTGTAACACGTATGCCCCGACCACAGCGAAATGGCAAATGTACAAGAGGCCCAACCCTTTTCCGAGGAATCTCCCTAACAACTGCGGCAAGTAATCATACAGTGTCAGCGACGGAAAGCGTCGCCCGAGCGCCCAGTAAAGGATGAGCACAACTTGGACGCAGGCGCCCGACAACAGTACCGCTATCCAGCTGTCCTCTTTTGCTTTTGTAAACACGGCATAGGCGAGCGACGTTAACCCGATGCCGGCTTGCGTCTGCAACAGTAAAAAAAACAGTTGGTTTGGTGTGATACTATTTTCGGCGTTTTTCACGTCGTTTCCACCCTCTCGAATACCACTCGCGGCGCAGTCGCTGTGGGCGACTGTCTAGCGGACGCGTGTTCATTAACCAGAGTGGTACTCGCATAAATGTATCTTTAATGTCTTGTGCCCGTAACGGGGCTAGTGGTGCAAAGTAAGGTGAACCAAACGGCTCTAGCTTGCACAAGTGGATAAACATCACCATAAAGCCGAACACGATACCGAGTAGACCGAATGTCGCCGCCGCTAGCATGAGCGGAAACCCTAACAGACGGACGAGTGTACTCATTTCGAACGTTGGGATGACGAAAGAAGCAAGAGCTGTCAAGGCGACGACAATGATCATTTGCGACGAGATGAGGCCAGCTTTGACGACGGCATCGCCGATGACTAAACCGCCGACGATGCCGATCGTCTGCCCAATCGGCGTCGGCAAACGAATCCCGGTCTCCCGGATTAACTCTAGCGTCACTTGCATCCCCATCGCTTCGAGTAGCGGCGGTAGCGGGACTTTATCGACTGATTCTTTGAACACCAATACTAACCCGTCGGGAATAATTTCAAAGTGAAACGAGACGATCGCAATATAGAACGCGGGTAAGGCGAGCGCCATAAAAAAGCTAATTAAGCGGATAAAGCGAAAAAAAGTGCCCATGTACCAGCGGTTGTTGTAGTCGTCCGGCGTTTGAAAAAAGGAGAAAAACGAGACGGGCATAATAAACGCCCCAGGCGCCCCTTCCGCTAACAGGGCGACCCTCCCTTCTAACAAATTCGCGACCGTTCGATCAGGGCGTTCCGTGCGCAACAGTTGCGGAAAGGGGGAAAGTGGCTCGTCTTCGATATAATCTTCGATCGTACCGACCGCAATGATACTGTCGGTCGCAATATCTTCGAGCCGATGTGTCACTTTAGCGACGGTGTCCGGGTCGGCGAGATGGCGTAAATAGATGAGGGCGACTTTTGTATGTGTCTCTTGTCCTAACGAAAAATAGCGCACGGTGAGTGACGTATTTTCCAATTTGTTGCGGATTAAATACGTGTTAATTGTTAAACTTTCCACAAAGCCATCGTGTGCCCCGGAAATGACCTTTTCTTCTTCTGGCTCATCGATGTTTCGCTGGTGATTCGCTCCGACGTCCAGCAAGTGCAGCTGATCGCTACCGTTCAGACAAAGGGCACACTTGCCGTTGACCATTTGTGCGGCGGTCTGTCGTAAGTCGTTAGTGACATCCATCGTTGTCGTCGTCAATATAGCGTCGAGACCGCTACCGATTGTTCCGTCTTCAACGACGGGATCGCGCGCGTACACTTGCGCGAGCGGGGTCAAAATACCGTGTTGCACTTTCTGTTCATCGATCAGTGTCGCAATGTAAAAGAGGGCTCCAACACGTCCGTTAAAGACTATTTTGCGCTCTGAAAAGTCGTCGCTGTTACCAAACAGCTCGCGCAGTTGTGCCGCGTTCTGTTGTAGCGACGTGGAAGCCGGCTGCTGTTGCTGTTTTTGCTCCGTCTGCCCTGGATGCGGTCGTTGGACGTAGCGATTAGCCACTTCGATCTCCCCTAGTCTGAAAGTATACACATCACGCATCGTCCGGTGTCGTCCCGATGCCGCCTCAAGTTGTGGACACACCTGTTTGTTCGCTTCCACGATTCGTTCCGTTAGTTTTGTTCCGTTACTAGGTGCTACACGTGGACATACTGTTAACATGCGGCTGAGCTGCCTGTTTTATGTATTGCAAAGGAGTATTGCCCCTCAATCTGCTCGTTAGCTATAATAGAGAGGTTAGGGAAGGGGGAATACATCGTGTACCACCCCAAGACACGGTGGACCTTAGCCGCGGCAGAGCAAGCGGAAAACAGTGAGACGGAAGCGCTGGCCGCGGTAACGGGCGTTCATCCGATCATCGCCCGCCTCTTGCAAGCGCGCGGCTTGGACAGCAGAGAGCAAGTGGCGCAATTTCTCGACGTGTCGCCAGAGGCGTTTAACGATCCGTTTGCCATGTACGGCATGGACGTCGCGGTCGACCGCATTCGCCGCGCCGTCGATCACCGCGAAAAAATATGGATTTACGGAGATTACGATGTTGACGGAGTAACTAGTACGAGCTTAATGCTGGAGACGTTTCGTGCCCTCGGGCACGAGGTCGACTTCTACATACCGAACCGCTTTACCGAAGGGTACGGCTTAAACGGCGCCGCACTCAACTCAGCGGCTGAGCGTGGCGTCACGCTCGTCATCACTGTCGATACAGGTATTTCGGCGGTTAAAGAAGCGGAAATCGCCCGTGCGCTCGGACTCGATCTCATCATTACTGACCATCACGAGCCGCCGCCGGAATTGCCGGACGCTTACGCCGTCATTAATCCGAAACACCCGTTGTGCCGCTACCCGGACCACATGCTGGCTGGGGTCGGAGTCGCGTTTAAAATGGCGCACGCGTTACTCGGGCGCGTGCCGGAAGAACTGTTGCCACTCGCAGCCGTCGGGACGATTGCCGACCTCGTACCGCTAGCGGACGAGAACCGCTTGCTCGCGGCACTCGGGTTAAAAAAACTAAACGAACGGCGGCACATCGGTTTGACCGCACTGTTAGAGGTCGCCGGCATCGATGCAAACAAAGAAGTGACGGCGGGACATATCGGCTTTTCTATCGGGCCGCGCCTCAATGCGAGCGGACGCTTGCACGTCGCTGATCCCGCAGTTAAACTGCTCACGACCCGCGACCGCAACGAGGCTTACGCATTGGCACAGCAGTTAGATGCGATTAATCGCGAGCGACAACAAATTGTCGACGAGATCACGAAGGAAGCGATCGCCCTCGTCGAAAAAGACAAAAGCGATAACCAATACGCGATCGTCGTGGCGCGACCGGGCTGGAACGCCGGTGTGATCGGCATCGTTGCCTCCCGTCTCGTGGAGCGTTACTACCGGCCGACGATCGTGCTCGCCATCGACGAAGCGAGCGGGCAGGCGAAAGGTTCGGCCCGTAGCATCGAAGGGTTTGATATGTTTCAAGCACTTTCCGAATTACAAGAACTGCTGCCGCACTTCGGCGGCCATACGATGGCAGCGGGTATGACTCTCGCCGTGGACGACATTGGCGAGCTGCGGCAGCGGTTGAACGGGATTGCTGCAGATTGGCTCTCCGAGGAAGACTTTATCCCGTCCACCACCGTCGATCTGTCTTGTACACTCGCCGACCTTTCCCTCGAGTGGGTGGAACAACTGTCACTGCTCGAACCGTACGGGATCGGCAACCGTACGCCGCGTTTCTGCTTGACGGGTGGACAGCTCGGCGAGGTGAAGCGGATCGGGCGGGATCAAAGTCACTTGCGCCTGTCACTCCGGACGGATGCTGACAGTGTCCAAGCGGTTGCCTTTCAAATGGGTGCAGCGGCAAACGAGCTCGCTGTCGGGGCAGAGGCGGAAGTTGTCGGCGAATTGTCTGTCAACGAATGGAATGGCCACCGTTCGGTGCAATGTATCGTCCAGGACATAGAAGTGGCCCACTTGCAACTGTTCGACTGGCGCGGTCGCAAGGTGACGTCTGAGGATTGGCAGCAACTAGCTGATAACGGCACGGTCTTCAACTGTTTTCATCCGCTGAGTGCGGCCGAGGCACGCAGGCAGTTGCCGGGGCGCGAGGCGTCGCTTGTTCTGTGGGACGGGTACGGCCATGTCGTAGGCGACGGTAGTGACGGGACGAGCTGGGGCGATACGAATCGCGTTGAGGACGGCGATCGCTCCGAAGTCTATACCGCTGGCACTGTTGGCGAAAGTAGCCTTAAGGAAGAAGCTAGTGCCGACAAGCACACGACAGCTGTCCCGCCGGCGCTTGCGGACAGTTGCTGTCTCGCCTTTGTCGACTACCCGACAGACAAGGCGACGTATCACCGTATATTGCGTGCCGTACCGACGTTAGAGCGCGTCTACTTTTTTGGTGCGGACGAAGCGCTTTACGCCGTCCCGAGCCGCGACGACTTTAAAAAAGTGTACGCTGTTTTGCATAAAGAGCGGCGCATGCATAAAGGTGACTTGCACCGGGTGGCACGGGGCATCGGTATGGCGACTCCGACGGTCGCACTCGCGCTCGACGTGTTTAACGAACTAGGGTTTACTGTAGAAAAGGGACAAGTAGTAGCACTTCAGGCCAAAGCGCCGAAGCGGTCGCTAAACGAGTCCGCGATCCTCGCCCGGCAGCGCAGGCGCAAAAAGGCGTACGATGCGTTTTACTATGCATCTCA
The DNA here is from genome assembly GCF_001375555.1 of Numidum massiliense. NCBI lineage: Bacteria > Bacillati > Bacillota > Bacilli > Caryophanales > Bacillaceae > Numidum > Numidum massiliense. Next base: position 512,143 of record NZ_CTDZ01000009.1, read on the forward strand.
GCGCCAGCTGCTCGAGGAGATTACGAAAGTGAGGGCGGAACAGGCTGCCCACATTCCAGGAGGAGACGACCATGGATTTCAAAGAGAAAATACGCGTCATTCACGACTTTCCCCAACCGGGAGTTCGCTTTAAAGACATTACGACGTTATTGCAAGACGGAGCCTGCTACAAAGCGGCTATCGATCAAATGGCGAGCGAGCTTCAAGGCTTAAACATTGACCTCATCGCCGGACCGGAAGCGCGGGGGTTCGTCGTCGGCGCTCCCCTTGCCTACGCCCTCGGCACCGGCTTCGTTCCGGTACGCAAAGCAGGCAAGCTGCCTGGAGAAGTCGTTGAGGCGGAATACGACCTCGAGTACGGAAAAAGTAAGCTCGCCATTCACCGCGACGCCATTCAACCAGGGCAGCGTGTCCTCATCGCCGACGATTTGTTGGCGACAGGTGGAACCATCAGCACGACAGTCGACTTAGTAGAGCGCGTCGGCGGCGAGGTTGTCGGGGTCGCTTTTCTCATTGAACTGACTTACTTAAACGGGCGAGACAAGTTAGGTGACCACCCCATTTTTACGTTAGTGCAGTATTGACGTAGGTGTCGTTTGAAGCGCTTGGCGACCCTGACGCGGTATGTCTTTACATTCCAGCGTCTATCGCCGATAATGATTAGACTAAGGTTTTCGTTGTAGATAGGTGAATCCGATGATGACGATCGAACGCTTACTAGAAAAAGCGGGCCAGTACATGACCGCGGATGATCTGTCGCGCATAGAGGAGGCGTACGAGGTCGCCCGCGAAGCGCATAGCGGGCAAAAACGGGAGTCTGGCGAGCCGTTTATATGTCACCCGCTAGCGGTGGCTTACATTTTGGTCGAGTTAGGGATGGATACGTCGACGGTTATGGCTGGGCTGTTACACGACGTCGTCGAAGATACAGAGGTGACACTCGAGGAAATCGAAGAGGCGTTCGGTCCGACCATTGCGCGCTTAGTCGACAGCGTCACGAAAGTGACGAAATTAGGACGAATGAAGTATAAGTCTAAAGAGGAGCAGCAGGCGGAAAACCACCGCAAAATGCTCGTGGCAATGGCGCAAGACGTCCGCGTCATCCTTATTAAACTGGCGGATCGTCTGCACAACATGCGTACCCTCAAATACCAACCGTGGGAAAAACAGCAGCGGACGGCGAGTGAAACGTTGGAAATTTTTTCCCCGCTGGCACACCGGTTAGGCATTTCCGCTATCAAGTGGGAATTAGAAGATATCGCCTTGCGTTACAAGAGTCCGCAAGAGTACTACCGCATCGCTAATTTGATGCAAAAAAAGCGGGCCGAGCGGGAAGAGTATTTGAATGACGTGATCGAAAAAGTGCAACAGCGCTTACAAGATATGGACATAGAAGCCGACATTTCCGGTCGGCCGAAGCACATTTATAGCATTTATCGCAAGATGAAGCTGCAAAACAAGCAGTTTAACGAAATATACGATTTGTTGGCCGTACGAGTGATCGTCAACAATATTAAAGACTGTTACGCCGTATTAGGTATTATTCACACGTTGTGGAAGCCGATGCCGGGACGGTTCAAAGATTATATCGCCATGCCGAAGGCAAATATGTATCAGTCGTTGCACACGACGGTGATCGGTCCGAAGGGTGAACCGCTAGAGGTTCAAATTCGGACGTGGGAAATGCACCGCACGGCTGAGTACGGCGTCGCTGCCCACTGGGCTTACAAAGAAGGGAAGCAAAAACAAGAGCCGTCGTTCGAAGATAAACTGACGTGGTTCAGGCAAATTCTCGAGTGGCAACAAGACGTCTCCGATGCGCAAGAATTTATGGAATCGATGAAGATGGATATTTTCTCCGACGTTGTGTTCGTGTTTACGCCAAAGGGGGACGTTATCGAACTGCCGGCGAATTCGGTGCCGCTCGATTTTGCCTATCGCATTCATACAGAAGTCGGCAACCGGACGATCGGGGCGAAAGTGAACGGGAAAATCGTCCCCCTCGACCACAAGTTAAAAACGGGTGACATTGTAGAAATCTTAACGTCAAAACATAGCTACGGGCCTAGTCGCGATTGGCTTAAAATCGCTCAATCGTCACACGCGCGGAGCAAGATTCGCAATTGGTATAAAAAAGAGCGCCGCGAGGAAAGTGTCGCTAAAGGGCGGGAAGCGCTGGAGCGCGAAATTAAAAAATACGGCTTTGATGTCGACAACGTGTTAACGGAAGATGCCGTTGCCGAAGTGATCGCCAAGTTTAACTTCCAAGGTGAAGAAGACATGCTGGCCGCGATTGGTTACGGTGGCATTACGGCAGCGCAAATTGCGAACCGTCTGACGGAGAAGTTGCGCGCAGCAGAAGATGCCGCGATCCCCCCCGAGGCTAAAGTCGTGCCAAAACCGCACAAAAGCGTCGCGCAAGGCGTCCGGGTGAAAGGGGTCGACAACTTACTCGTCCGCTTTTCTAAATGTTGCAATCCGGTGCCCGGCGATGACATCGTCGGTTTTGTCACGCGCGGTCGCGGCGTTTCCGTGCACCGCTCGGACTGCCCCAACATTCGTACGGACGAAACGGAGCGGTTAATCGATGTCGAGTGGGAAGAGCGGTCCAACCAGTCGTTCAACGTCGACTTAGAAGTATACGGGATGGATCGGCGCGGTATGATGCACGAAGTGTTACAAGTTGTCGCTGAATCGAAGACGAACATGACTGCTGTAGCGGGCAAAGTGACGCGCAACAACATGGCCGTCATTAACGTTTCCATTATGGTGCAAAACTTGGACCACTTACACGCCGTCGTAGAAAAAATAAAGCAAATCAAGGACGTATACAGTGTGACGCGCGTGATGCAGTAACGCCGCGCGGCTTCATTTCTTGCAGATGATGCTGGAGCAGTGTACGCGGAGAACGCCATGCGTGGGAAATACCGCGGGCAATATTAAGTAACTTTGGCAGTCGGAAGGGGGGTCCCATGTGCGCGTCATTATTCAACGCAGCGGGCCAGCGCGAGTGACGGTCGACGGCGAGGTGACAGGGGAAATCGCGCACGGCCTCGTCTGCCTCGTCGGGTTCACCCACGGTGACGACGCCGACGCAATCGCCTATGTCGCGGACAAAATCGTTAATTTGCGCATTTTTACCGATGACGAAGGGAAGATGAATCACTCCTTGCTAGACAGCGGGGGAGAGATCCTCAGCGTTTCCCAGTTTACCGTTTACGGCGATTGCCGGAAGGGGCGGCGACCCAGTTTTACACAAGCGGCGGCACCTGACCGCGCTGCCGCGCTGTACGATGCGTTTAACGAGCGACTCCGTTCGTACAGCGTCCGCGTCGCCACCGGCGTTTTTGGCGCTAATATGCAAGTGTCGCTAACGAACGACGGGCCGGTCACCTTCATTGTCGACAGTAAGTAGCGCAAATGCCGCGGGTGAGCCCCCACGAGATGGTTCGTGCTGGGGCAAATGCCGCGGGTGAGTCCCCACGAGATGGTTAAGTGCTGGGTGATTCACTGCGAGACGGATGTCTACATACATGATGTATCGTCGTAGGACGTATGAAGTATCACAGTAAGACACACGTATGAAGTAACACTACTGTAAGATACGCGTATGAAGTATCACAGTTAGGTACACGTATGAAATATCACTGTAAGACATGTGATGTATAACCTTGAGACGCATACAGGAAGGGCTGTCCATTAGCCGGGTTAACCGACGATTGGACAGCCCTTCGACTTTTTCCACAAACAACTACAGGACATGCGATCGTTTATCTACTCCATAGGACATGCCTGTTCGCCTTCACTCTAATTCGGTGCGCATTTCTTGCATATGTTCCGGACTGCCGGTAACGAGTAGCCGATCGCCGAGTGCAATGCGTGTATCGCCGTGGGGAATGATCGAGTCTCCGCCACGGTGAATGCGCAGGACGAGCGTGTCTCCGAGGAAGGGGAGCTGGCGCAAAAGCACGCCGTCATAGCGCCGATTGCCGACGACGATCTCTTGTAAGTCATCGCCTTTATCTGTCAGTAAAGCGACGGCGGCCGGATACTCGATCAAACCGCGCAGCAACGTATTCGTCGCAAAAAGACTCGAAAAGGACGTAATGTTGTGTTCCGAGAGTTGTTCTTGCGTCGCTGCTTGGTCAGACAGCACGATGATGCGCTGTTCCGGATCGCGTTCGCGGGCGTAAAGGGCAACGTCCTTGTTAAACGTGTCGTTTCCGGTGGCGAGAACGAGTACGTCGGACGCGAAGACGTCGTGTTGCACTAGGTCTGGTAGCGTCATTTTTTCAAGATCGACGAGCGGAAATTTAACTTCCTGGGTGACGGATTCCGGTGCAATCTTCTGTTGACTCGCGCCGTAAAGTGTGACGTGATAAGCCCTCTTTTTTAGGGCTAGTCCGACAGGTAAGGTCGCACCGTTAACCCCCACAATAGAAACAGTCGGCATTTCCTCCTGCGGCTGTTCCGGTTTGACGCGGTTGAACGCGATCGGCGATATGAGACACGTCAGTACCGCGACGACAATGAAGGCGTCGTGAACGGCCGGTCGGATTAACTCTAGCTTAAGGGCAATCGTAGCTGCCGCGATGACGAGGCTGAGCGTCGCCGAAAGTAAAATACCAGCTGACCAAGCTTCACGCCAAGAAAACCATTTGCGCAAAAAGAGGAGCGGCACAATTTTCGAAGCGAACAAAGAAAATAACAAGTACGGGACGAGTAGGAGCACGAGCGGGTCAGCGAATAAGGTGCGCAAATCGAGATTGACGCCGACCATGACAATAAAGATCGGTATTAAAAACCCGTAGCCGAACGATTCCAGTTTGTGTACAAGTTCCGGCTTAGGCGACATGAGCGAGACGAACAGCCCCGCTAAAAACGCTCCGAGGATGTTTTCCGCCCCGACCGTTTCCGACAGCGCGACGAAAAACAAGATAAGGGTGAACGCGCCGCGCGTACCGATTTGTACCGTTCCTTTGGCCAGTCGCTGCAGCCAATCGCGTTCGGCGAGCGGTTTGGTAATGCGGTACAAGGCGAAAAAGGCGAGTACGAGGGTAAACATCAACAACGGGTGCGGCCCGCTGTGAGACGTAATGGAGACGAACACCGCAAGTAAAATCATCGTGACAAAATCGGCGATGACGGCGATCAACAAAATTGTTTGTCCGAAGGGTGTGTTCGTTAAATTATTCTCTTTTAAGACTGGTAAAACAATACTAAGCGAGACGGTGGCGATCATGAGCGTCATCAAATACGGTTGTTGCGTCAAGTTTAACGGGACCATTAGTAGCCCCAAGCCAAAAGAGACGATTAAAATGAGGCCGAAGGCGACGGTCGCAATTTTTAGGGGACTGGCGGTGTTACTTTTGCCTCTGGAGCGGAAGCTGTCGAAGTCGACTTCCAGACCGCTGAGGAAGAGTAAGTATATGAGCCCGAGTGTCGACAGTAGTTGTAACGTCGCATCTTGTTGAACGATGTTGAAGCCAGTCTTACCGATGAGGATGCCGGCTAGTATTTCCGCGACGACGACGGGCATAAATGTCCACTTTAAACGGTTGATGACAATCGGTACGACGAAGGACACAGAGACGACGATCATGAGTGAGGTTAACGATACGTGGTTGTCCAAGGAGAGACCCCCCCTGTTTTCTTATGGAGTAAATGAGACCCATAAAATTCAAATACGGTTATTATACCATTTACGGCTGTGAATCGCGTACTATTTTTGGATGTCGCTTTGGTCTGTCACACACGAACCGTATTGCCGTGTTCTCGTTGGGGGGAGCGGTGCCGTGGGGGTGGGGCTGCCGGTGCGGGAGCGATCAAGGGGCTATGAAACGCAAAGACCCGTCACTATTTGTGACGGGTCACTGTGCCTAGCTATTTCGACGTGTCTGTTACCGGTCTAACAACGCGCGGTACGGCGTAATGTCGATTTGCTTTTCCTGTAAATGGGCGACGAGCCATTTGTGATCGCGCTTCGGTGTCGCTTCGATGTACCCTCTAAGGATAATGTCCATCGTCATCGCGGGTGCTTTTTCCTCGAGTGCAATCTGACTAATTTTCGCGGCGATCGAGTGTCGTGCCGTGTCGCGGAACAACTGCGGGACCGGTTGCACGAGCTCTTCCAGAAAGGCGAGCGTCTCTTCTGTCCACAAGTGTCGTGCCTTACTGACGTAGTGATCTTGCCAATCGAGAGCCGACTTGCCGTCTTTCTTTGGCATGCTCTTCAAAAACTTGCGGAACATGAAGTAGCCGCCAATCGCGAACATGGCAACTAAAAATAACATCCAGAACACGATAAAGGTGCCAAACATGTCCGACATGTGATTCACCCCTGTATCAATAAGCGCTTTTTATAATACCAAACTCATCGTATCAGATTCACTACATTAAACGTATGGGATCGTATACTTGTCCACAGAAACGACCGTGCTCTATTATACCATTTTTTCACCATTTTTTCGTGGACTGAGACGTATCTCCGTCTCGAGGCGGAGACGAAATCGTGCTGTGGCCAGTTATGGGGGATGCGCTTTTTAGTTAAGATAAAAGCAAGCTCAAAGGATACTGCTTTGAGAATACAGAGTAAGCGTCTTGGAAGGAGGTTAAACATGGCACATAAACATTCCGGATCTTACGCTTTCGGGGTTATCCTCGTGATCCTAGGCGCGATGATGTTGTTAGGGCAGTTTGGGATCGGGATCGGCAGTCTCCTCATGTTTGCGATCGCACTATTCTTGATCGTCAAAGGGTGGGGCATGTTAAACAGTTCGGGAGGTGGTGCTAGGCGGATGCTAGGGATTTTTCTTATCGTATTCGGCGTACTCTGGATGACAGGGTTACTTCCTTTTTTGTTCGGCTTAGCGATTGCGGTGCTCCTCATTTATTACGGTTGGGGAAAAATTAAAGGTAGCGCGAAGGATGTGGCCCCAGCGAGTGCGCACAGTTCTTATGCGGGTGACAGTGGGATGTTCGGGCACAACGGCGATGGGGAGGCGTATGACCGTCACTGGTACGCAGGTAACGACTACGGCCAGCCAAGAAGAGGACATCGGCCAGCTGGCGACGATTTGGACGACTGGGAACGGGACGTGAGAAGGCGAGACCGCGATTATTGACCATAGGTGTGAAACGTAGCTGTGAAACGAGCGATTGAGTAACGGCTAGCTGAATTAACTAACTTTAGGAGGTACACATAATGAGTATTTTTAAACGGTTCCGCGACATAACGGTGGCGACGATTAACGAGGCGTTGGATAAAGTAGAAGATCCGGTAGCGATGCTCAACCAATACATGCGCGACATGGAAAGCGAGATTTCGCGCGCAGAAGTAGCGATTGCCCGGCAAAACGCGATGGAAAAAAGGTGGCGCGCGCTTACGGAAGAAATGGAGCATCGCGCGAGCAAACGGACGCGTCAAGCTGAGCTTGCCGTCGACACTGGCGACGACGAGATTGCCCTGCGCGCACTGTCCGACAAAGAATACTGCCTATCCAAAATAGAAGAATACCGCCGCCAACACGAAACGGCGAAAGAACAGAAGCGCCAGCTTTTGGAACAGTTACAGGAGTTAAAGGATAAGTATTATGAACTGAGGAGCAAAAAGTTCGCCCTCGTCGCACGCGTGAACGTGGCGCAAGCGACGAAGCAAATGAATTCGGCGATGAGTGCGATCGATACAGACAGTGCTGCCAAAGGATTTTCGCGCATTGAAGAGCGCGTCATGATGATGGAGGCAGACGCTGACGCGAGCCGATCATTGCGGACGACCTTCCAACCCGATCATTTTGGGCGAACGAGCTTTGCATACAGTGAAAAAGTAGAGGCGGAACTAGCAAAAATAAAAGCAGCGAAAAAAGGAGCGGTCGAAGAGAAAGATGGCCCTACTTCGTTGAGCTAACGTTACGGGCTATGATATAGTAAGCTTAGCCATAGCTTGGCAACGGGCTATGGCTGCTTTTTCTTCCTGCTAGCGGAGGTGAGCGAAACGGTGAAAAACTCGAGGATATCGACTTACTTTCTCGGAATCGTCTTGATCGGCGTCGGTGCCGCTGTTTTATTAAAAAATTTAGGTATCATCGATTTGCACATTAGTTCATTCATTGCGCCGGCGATTTTACTTTATTTCGGGCTTAAACTGTTGGATCAAGGGCAATCGACGGGTGGCGGCGTTTGCCTCCTAATCGGGATCGGTTTACTACTCAGAGTGTTCGGCATTCATATTGGCAGTATATTCGGGTTTGCTCTATCGCTTGCGATTATTTATTTTGGCTACCGCATGATCCGGACGAAAAAAACGAAGCTCACTGTTTCACCTAAGGAGCAGGACGATAGTACAAGTGGTGACACTACCGACGGCGAGCGCCCCTGGGAAGACGATCTACTTTGGGAGGAGTTATCCGGCGAACGCGCCAAAGGCAGCGATCATCGGGAGGCGGGGAGCGGTGACACCGATGACCGCGATGACCGCGATCACCGCGATCGTGGCAACAACGGCGATCCGTCGGGCGGGAATAACGGAAAGTATGGCAATGATCACTCCTATACGACGGATGGTCAATATTACAAAAGTTTTACCGATAATATAAAGGACTTCTCTAAGGACATTAGGCGCGACATTGAAGAAAATATCCGCCCGGAAGAGTTGAAACAAACGCTGAAGCAGGGCGTTGAGCAATTGAAAAAGAACTTCGGGGCGACGTTTGGGAACCGTTACGAGACACCGAACGACAATCGACGAGACGAGCCGTTCGACGAAGAGCGGCGGGGAGAGCAGTTTAGCGACGCAGCAGAAGGTGAGCGCCAGTTTTACCGCGACAGTGTGGACGATGCTAACCGCCGCGATTACCGTCGGGACGAGAGGGGCGGTCGCGCGGAGTTCGATGGCGACGCCAACGGTGAGTACCGCGGCGCGTACAGGAAAGGCGACGCGCGCCGCGAGCACCGGAGTGAGTACCGAGATGCGGACGACCGGCACGAGTATTACGAGTATCACAGCGACAGCGCGGATTGGCGCAGCGAGCGGACTGAAGACGACTGGCAACGAGAGGAACAAGACTATTACTACCGTACAGATCCGAGACGCGGTGAGTTTCGCCGCGCGCGTTCGCGGGCACGGGCATTTGCCGACCGTTCACCGAAGGTGACGCACTCGCTCATCGGTAACTTATATTTGACCGGGCCGCGGTGGGAACTTACCGATATGGACATTTGGCACGGGATTGGCGATGTGAAGATCGACCTGTCGCGCGCCTTCGTGCACGAGGGAGAGACGGTCGTCATTGTGAACGGCTGGATCGGCGACATCGACATTTTTGTCCCGTACGATTTAGATATGGCGGTATCCTGTCACGTCAACATCGGCGATATTAATGTGTTCGGCAACGAAGACGGCGGTCTTAACCGAAGTGTGACGATCGAGACAGCCGACTATCAGACATCTACGAGACGCGTCCGCATTGTCATTAATTTGATTATCGGCGACGTCGACGTCATTTACGTGTAAGGGAGGGCAGCGTATGCCAGTCAAGCGTCTGCCTAACATTCAGTGGCAATACATGCGCCAACTGCTGTGGGCGTGTCTTAGTGCCGTGACGCTCGGAGCGATACTCTTTTTTTACGCGTGGTACGCCTTAGCGGAAATTGCCTCACTCAAGTCGTGGATGGACACGCAGTGGGGATGGTCGCTACCGGCGTTTCCTGGGATCGCTTTTGCCTTTATTTCTATCGTCATCTTTTGGCTTGCTGCCGTCGTCGTCGGGGCGCCAATTGGCTACATTAGAGGTAACTTGTTGAAAAAAAGGCTGGAAGTCGTGTTACAGTCGACGCTGCGTTTAGAACGGGGCGATTTATCGGCGCGTATACCCGATTTAGGGGAAGATGAAATCGGGCAACTCGGGCGGCAATTAAACGACATGTCGGCGCGTTTTCAACAGCAAGTCGCTTCGCTACAACGGTTGTCGACGACGAATGTCGAACTGACCGACCAAGTGAAACAAGGGGCCATTCTGGAAGAGCGGCATCGCCTCGCCCGCGAATTGCACGACGCCGTCAGTCAGCAGCTGTTCGCCATCTCGATGACGATGGCCGCCTTAAAGCGCACGTTCGCACACAATCCGGACAAGGCGGTACAGCAAGTGGCATTAGTGGAAGAGATGGCAGTTGCCGCCCAGTCGGAAATGCGGGCGCTGTTGCTCCATTTGCGACCAGCGCATTTGGAAGGGAAGAGTCTCACGCAAGGAGTCGGGGAGCTGTTAAGCGAACTACAAGGGAAGCATACGCTCGACTTTGTGTGGTCGATTGGCGAACTACCCGAATTGCCTAAAGGTGTGGAAGACCACCTGTTCCGGATCTTACAAGAAGCGCTCTCGAATGCGCTGCGCCACGCGAAGGCGAAAAAAATCGAGATCAAACTGTCAGTCGTCCGGCAAAACATCCGCTTAAAAATAACGGACGACGGTGTCGGTTTTTCTGCAGAGGAAAACAGTAAGGCGTCTTCGTACGGGATGATGCTCATGCGGGAGCGCGTTGCCGAAATTGGCGGTGTTTTAAACATTTCTTCTGCGCCGGGGAAGGGAACGATGGTCGAAGTGACCGTCCCGCTCGTCGTCAAAGAGTGACATAAAGAGAAACAGGAGAATAGACGCCGCCGAGCGAAGACTTAACGGTTGTCGTGTAACAACTCACCTTGCGGGAGGGCTAGACGTGGAAGAAAAGGTAAAGGTATTGCTTGTCGACGACCACGAAATGGTGCGTATGGGCCTAGCTGCTTTTTTATCGACGGAAGAAGGGATTGAAGTCGTCGGTGAAGCGTCGAGCGGCGCGGAAGGGGTGAAACTTGCCGTGCAGACGAAACCGGACGTCATTTTGATGGATTTAGTAATGGAAGGGATGGACGGAATTGCCGCGACGAAAGAGATCAAAAAAGTGTATCCCGAGGCAAAAGTCATCGTCCTGACAAGCTTTCACGACGACGATAAAGTCTACCCGGCAGTTGAAGCCGGCGCGTTCAGTTACTTACTGAAAACGGCGCGCGCTTCGGAAATTGCCCAAGCGGTACGACAAGCGTATCGGGGGCAATCCGTGTTTGAGGCACAAGTTGCGGGCAAACTCATCAACCGCTTTGCACGTGGGAAGCAAGAGCCTTTGCCACACGAACAGTGTACGGCACGGGAGCTAGAAGTGCTTTCCTTAATTGGCGAAGGGCGCTCCAATCAGGAAATTGCCGATCAGCTCTTTATTGGCATTAAAACGGTGAAAACGCACGTTAGCAACATTTTAAGTAAACTGGGCGTCGAGGACCGTACGCAGGCGGCGATTTACGCCCATCGCCACGGTATTAGCAGTTAAGGTGGCGAGGGAAAATGATCAGGACGACAACTTCAATTGGAAGAACAACAGCGACCGCCCGCCGCCGGACAGTCACCCTCCAAACAAAAATCGTCATTTTGACGATTCTTTTATTAGCCGTTGTGTTAGCGGTTACAAGTGTATATTTTATCCATATGTTTACGGCTACATTAGAGGAACATATCGGTGAAAACGCGCTCGATGTGGCGCGGACGGTCGCTGAAATGCCGGAAGTAAAAGAGGCGCTCGCACGAGGTGATTCAGCGTCATCGAAGGTGATCCAGCCGTTGGCGGAACACATCCGCACCGCGACCGAGGCTGAGTTTGTCGTCATCGGCGACGTGAACGGGATCCGTTATTCGCATCCGGTTCCAGAGCGGATCGGGGCGCACATGGTCGGCGGCGACAACGATCAAGCGCTTGCCTTCGGGGAAGCTTACGTCTCCGTGGCAACGGGGACACTCGGGCGCTCGATGCGCGGAAAAGTGCCAGTCAAAGACGAGCAGGGTAACATCGTCGGCATCGTGTCGGTCGGCTTTCTCATGAAGAACATACAGGAGGCGACGATGGCTTACGTGCAAAAAATTGTTCTCATTAGCCTCGCTTGTTTACTAGCTGGCATTGCCGGGGCCGTCGCACTTGCGCGGCGCATCAAACGGGACATTTTCGGACTGGAACCCGTCGAAATCGCTGATTTGTTACGGGAACGCAACGCCATGCTGAAAGAGCGCAGCGCGATTTTGCAGTCGGTGCGGGAAGGTCTCGTTGCGATTAATCAAGAGGGGGTCATCACGGTGGCGAATCAGGCAGCGGAACACATTTTGCAAGTGCTAGGCGAACTAATCGGCAGGCACATTCAAGCAGTCATTCCGAATACGCGCATGTTGGACGTGCTGGCGACGGGGGAACGCATTCCGGACGAAGAGATGATGATCGGTTCGCGGCTCATCGTGGTCAACCGCGTGCCGATATACGAAAGAGGTGCCGTCATCGGTGCCGTCTCCAGTTTCCGTGAAAAGTCTGATCTCGATCGCGTTCATCAAGAACTGTCCAGTATCAAGCGATACGCCTAGGCGCTACGGGCGCAAACACACGAGTTTGACAACAAATTACATACGATTGCCGGTATGGTGCAAATTGGCGATTACGACGAAGTGAAGGCATACATTGCCGAATTGCAAAAAGACCACCAAGACATGATTGCATTTTTGCGGGAGCGCATTCCGGATAAAATGATCGCTGCCGTCATCATCGGAAAATACAGCCGAGCCCAAGAGTTAAAAGTCAACTTACAGATCGAACCCGAAAGTTCGCTTTGTCACGTTGCAGCAGAAATCGACCGCCACAAATTAGTGACGATCTTGGGGAACTTGTTGGAAAATGCGTTAGAAGCGGTGAGCCACTCACCCCCGCGCGAACGCCGGGTCGATATGTTTGTGACCGACGGCAATGACGACATATACATCGAAGTGAGTGACAGTGGGCCGGGAATTGCTCCGGAGCATTTGCCGTACGTTTTTTCGAGCGGTTTTTCGACGAAGAGTGGGGAACACCGCGGGATCGGCCTCGCGTTGACCAAAAGCGCCGTAGAGGAGTTAGGCGGTACGATTCACGTGAACAACCAACACGAAGGCGGAGCCCTATTTACCGTCGTCATTCCACAGCAGGGAAACGCACCATTGATGCGGAGCATTCCGCAGGGGGAAAACATTCCATTAGAGGGCAGCATTCCGCAGGGGGAAAACATTCCGTTAGAGGGCAGCATTCCGCAGAGGGAAAACATTCTATTAGAGGGCAGCATTCCGCAGAAGGGAAGCATCTCTCAGAAAAGGAGCACTCTACAGGAGGGCAATATTTCACAGGAGGGAAACAATTGATGGAGCTCATCCGCGTCTTAATTGTGGAAGACGACTTTCGCGTCGCTCATCTCAATCGGGAGTTTACCGAACGCATCGAAGGGTTTACCGTCGTCGGAGTCGCTGGAACGGGCAACGAGGCGTTACAGCTACTCAGGGCAACTGAGCTAGATCTCGTCTTGTTGGATGAATACGTTCCCGAATTATCGGGCAGTGACTTGCTGCGGGAGATACGCCGGAAACAGTTAAAAATCGATGTTATCTTCATTACGGCGGCGAAAGAAATTGACACAGTCCAGTCGGCCTTGCGCGGCGGTGCGCTCGAATATATTATCAAGCCGTTTACGTTCGAACGCTTTCAAGAAACACTCATCGCTTACCGGCAGTACCGACGGGAACTATTGCAGCGTGGGAGTGTGGGGCAACGGGAAGTCGATCAGCTGTTTCAAAAGCTCGCGCGACGAAGGCAACGTGAAATACACGCGAAAGGGATCGACCCGGCGACGTTGCGGCAAGTGCGCGCGATCGTTGCAGCTAAGGCGGAGTCGGAAGCGGGGGCGCTAACGGCGGAACGAGTCGGGCGCAAGCTCGGGGCTAGCCGGACGACAGCGAGGCGCTATTTAGAATATCTCGTCGCCGAAGGCGAACTCGAGACAACGATTTCCTACGGTACTGTCGGGCGGCCGGAGCGAAAGTATATCGTACGCAGCTTGAAACATATGTGAGAGGCACTCGCCAAAAGTGAGTGCCTTTTTTCATACACTTTATGCACAAAATGATGTTTATACTCATTAAGCCGTTTAAGTGTATAAACTAGGCAAACAATCTGCGACACAGTATAGTAAAACAATCATTGAAAGCGCTTTGCTTTTTGTGTGCGATCGTTCCCTTCTAAGCGGTAGCGATGCGAAGTGATCGACGCGCGATTATTGAGGAGGTTATGTAATGGGAAGAAGGCGTTATATTAGTGTCGTATTTAGTTTCCTTCTTGCGATGGCACTCGTATTAGCCGCCTGCCAGACAGCAGATAACAGCGAGAGTGAACAAGGGAAAGGCGATTCGGGAAAAAAGGAGGCCAAGTCCGCCACGGCGCAAGGAAATGCCGTGTGGGAGCCGGAAAAGCCCATTGAATTCGTCGCGCCTGCTGGAGCTGGCGGTGGATGGGATACGACGGCACGTACGGTGCAACAAGTGTTGTCGGAAGAAGGGCTCGTCGAAAAAAATATTATGGTCGTGAATAAACCGGGCGGTGGCGGAGCGATCGGTTGGACATACATTCACGATCAAAAAGATGGGGATCCACACACGTTGTTCGTCACGTCGCCACCGATTATGTTCGTGCCGCTTAACGGCCAGTCCGAGTATAACCATAAAGACTTCACCCCGATTGCCGGGCTCATCGCCGATTACGCGGCGTTCGTCGTGAAAGCGGATGCGAAGTGGCAGACGATGGAAGATCTCGTCGTCGATCTAAAAAAGAACCCGCGCGCCATTTCCGTCGTCGGCGATTCGGCACCCGGCAGTATGGATCACATGCAGTTTGTAAAAGCGGTACACGCGGCGAAAGTCGATGCAAAGAACATTAAATTCGTGTCTTCGCAAGACGGTAACGGGATGGCGATGTTACTCGGCGGGCAGGTTGACGTGTATTCGACCGGTCTCGCCGAAGCGACGGAACAAGCGAAAGCTGGTAAAGTGCGCGTCCTCGCCATTACCGCACCGGAGCGGTTGAAGGAGGAGACGGTATCCGAGTTTCCGACACTAAAAGAACAAGGCATTGACGATGAGTTTATCGTATGGCGCGGTTTTATGGGGCCTCCGAATATGGATCCCGCAGCCGTAAAGTATTGGGAAGAAACGTTAAAGAAGATGACGGAAACTGATAAATGGCAAGAGAAATTGGAAAGTTACGGTTGGGAAGCGAACTTTATGACAAGTGAGGAGTTTGGCAACTTCTTGGATAAAGAGTATGACGTGTTTGAAAAACTGATGCAGGAGATCGGCTTAAAGAAAGGCAATTAAGCGGGTAGATCTTGTTTATATTCAAGAGAAGGGGCAGATGTAGAGTGTCGCTATCCACCGATCGCAAAATTGCAATCGTGTTGTTTGCCGCCGCGGTTTTTTATTTGTGGGGAGCCTACCGTTTACCTGAATTTCCGTATACGCCGATGGATGCTGACGTCATCCCGAAAGGGTTAGGCTACTTGCTTGCGCTACTTTCTGTCATATTATTTGTGCAAAGTAAACCTACCAGCGTCGCCGCGGAGCGACGCCGGTTGGACAAACAAGATATAGGTGTGCTCATAAGTATGTTTGGGGCGATGCTGCTTTACGTCTTTTTGCTGGAACGCGTTGGCTTTTTGTTGACGACTGTAGCTTTTCTCATCTTCGCGACGCGTTTTCTCGGCTACCGCAAGTGGTCGGCTAACGTGCTCGTTAGTTTCATTTTTTCCGGCGCGATGTACTACACGTTTAATTACGTACTACTCATTTATTTGCCGCGCGGCATCTTGCCTTTTTGAATGCGACACGTATTTGAGCAGGGGTGTACATTAAACCATGAACGTTTGTTGTTATTTATGCAATATGAAGGGAATGTTCCGGTTAGTGAGGTGAAACGATGGATGCATTAGATGGTTTATTAACAGGCCTACAAGTGGCGGTTGCGCCGGAAAATATTTTGTTCGTGTTTCTCGGCGTATTAGCAGGCACGGTGATCGGCATGTTACCTGGGCTCGGGCCGATAAGTGCGATCGCGATTATGATTCCGATTAGTTATCAAATGAGTCCAGCCTCAGCGTTAATTATGATGGCCGGTGTGTATTACGGCGCGATTTTCGGCGGCTCGACGTCGTCCATTTTGTTGAATGCGCCGGGGGTCGCCGGTACGGTGGCGACGTCCTTTGACGGTTATCCGATGGCACAGCGGGGCGAAGCGGGTAAAGCGCTCGCGGTCGCAGCGATTTGTTCTTTTGCCGGGGGGACAATCGGCGTCGTGTTACTGATGATGGTGGCGCCACTCATGGCGGATTTTGCCGTTTCCTTCGGACCTACTGAGTATTTTGCCCTCATGTTGATGGGGCTGACGGCGATTGCCAGTTTGTCCGACGGATCGACAGTAAAGGCCCTCATTGCCGGTGTCGCTGGACTCATGTTGGCCACTGTCGGGGTCGACGGGCAAACGGGGACGCAGCGGTTCATGTTTGGCTCGACGCACTTGGCCGACGGGATCGACTTTCTCGTCATTGCCCTCGGTGTGTTCGCTTTGGCGGAAGTCGTGTTTTTAATTTTGGCGCGGCACGAGAAGTTTGCCCATAAAAAGAGCATTGGCAGTTTGCGCTTGAACAAAAAAGAAGTGAAGCAGCTGGGTGGCCCGGTCACACGGCATTCGCTGTTCGGGTTCGTCGTTGGGGTGCTGCCCGGCGCCGGGGCGACGATCGCTTCCTTTTTATCGTATTTGACAGAAAAGCGGTTAGCGAAAGACCCGTCCCAGTTCGGCAAAGGAGACATACGCGGTGTCGCGGCGCCGGAGACGGCGAACAACGCGGCGTGTAGCGGGGCGTTCGTGCCGCTGTTGACGTTAGGTATTCCCGGGTCGGGGACGACGGCTGTGCTATTAGGGGCATTGCTCGTCTTCGGCATTCAACCAGGGCCGCTCTTGTACGAGCAGCATCCGGACATTTTTTGGGGCGTCATTGCCAGCATGTACGTCGGCAACATCTTTTTGCTCATTCTCAACTTGCCGCTCATCCCGTATTTTGCGCGCATTTTACTTATTCCGCGCCCAATGCTCATCGCGCTCATTATCATTTTTTGTTTTATCGGCGTGTTCGGGGTGAATTTTAATACGTTTGATTTGTTTTTGTTGCTAGCTTTAGGTGTGGTCGGCTTTTTGATGCGCATGTTTGAGTTTCCGGCACCGCCCTTTATTCTCGCCTTCATTCTAGGGGGGATGATGGAGCAGTCGCTGCGGCAGGCGCTAACGATTTCGAACGGTGATTGGTCCGTGTTCGTGACGAGTCCGATTGCGCTCGTACTGTTCGTCTTGACCGTTTTGTCGCTGTTGTTTCCTTACTTGCGGCAATGGGTGGTACGGCGTTTGGGTGGTAATGGGGAACAGGCCTCCGTTTAAAATCCTTAAGAGCCGCGAGCGTGTGATCGGAAGGATCGGTAGCTGGAACACATATGTACAAGTGCTACTAGATGTTTCTATTGCACAAGGGATAATTTTTCGCAGGTGTTTTTAGAGCTTGCGTCGTGCGAGTCTTCGCGTACGTGGGGGATCGTTCCGGTTTCGTATCGCAGGCTGGGTTGTGCTGGTGTAGCGTTATGTCGTAAAATGGTGGTACACATTTTATACGACAATATTTCGCAACGTACAACTAAGGAGAATTGACATGGCCTTACCCTTACCGGCAGGAGTGAACTATCAGCTCTTGTTGACGATCGGCGCAGCGTGCATGGCGTTATTCGTCATCGTGTTACGCCTGAGGGCGACGAAAAAGCCGACGTCCGCAAAGAAAATTTTAATGCCACCGATCGGGATGAGTACCGGGTTTTTCATGTTCGTCTTCCCCCAGACGCACATCCCACTCACTTATGCCCTTTTTGCGTTGCTCGTCGGTTGTCTCTTTGCGGTCCCCCTCATTAAAACGAGCAAAATGGCCGTTGACGGGGGAGACGTATACTTGAAGCCCTCGAAAGTGTTCCCCTTCATACTGTTAGGTTTTCTGGCGATTCGCATCGTGCTCCACGATGTTGTGCAAAACTACGTCAGTTTGGAACAGACGGCGAGTATCTTTTTTATTTTGGCCTTCGGGATGCTAGCGCCGTGGCGGCTCGCGATGTATGCGCGCTTTCGTAAATTGCTGTCTGACGAGGGCAATGGGCAGCTGAACGTGACGGACAGCTGATTCGGCAGGAGACGAAAAAGGCAAACGCCATGACAGGCGCAAGCACAGGTGACAGCTTACAAGGATAACTAGTCAATGGTAACAAGTACGGAAAAATAGCATACGGGATAATGATTGACGAAATAACAGCATATGAAAAGAAAAACAGACGGGGAACTCCCGTCTGTTTTGTATGTCACCTTAACGAGCGAACGCGCTTGGTGCACGCTGTAGGGTTGTGAAATCTACGGTGTTGTCGCACGTTGTCTCAGCGTATCGGTTAGGCAGGGAAAGTCTGCTCGAGCCAGCGGCGTACCGTCTTTTTCGCGTCTTCCGGCAAGTCTTGGTGACTCGTCTCTAAAATCTCGACAGCCGTCGGTCCGCTGGCTAGTGCTGCTAACTGTTTCACGCTCGACACGGGGATAATAAAATCTTTCGTCGCACCGACGACGAGCGCGGGGACAGTGACGTCTTGTATGCGGGGGAGGAGTTCTTTTTTCATGTGCTGCAAAAACTGTTCACCGTCTAAGTCCTCGACGTACATCGAGCCCCACTTTAACGCACTCGTCACGTACTTATTGTTAAAACGCGCTTCCGGATTCGCACCCATCCCGAGAGTGACCAACCCGACGACACCGTCGATTTGCGTGGCCGCACCGACCGCAGCCGCCGCACCCATACTGTGCCCGAGGAGGACGACGCGCGATTGCTCCGTACTGCGGCGCGCTAATTGCACCGCCTCGATTAAGTCCTCTGGATGGGTCAACTTACCGCGACTGGCGCCCATTTTGTGACCGGGGAAGTCGAGGTTGACGACTTCGTAACCGATGTAACAGAGGTACGAAGCTAAGCCGTCGAGGTGGTGCTTAGAAACACTGAAGCCGTGCCCCATGACGATGCCCAGATTGCGTGCTTTACGCGCGTCGGGTGTGTAGCGCAGTGTGTTAATCGTAAAATTGTCGTTCGTCTGCTCGATCCGTTGTATGTCCATTGGCTAATCTTCCTTTAGTTATAGTTCAGCCCTATTTTAACATACTTGCTTATCCGAGTTACAAAAAGCCGCCAAGAGATGCTTACGAACCCCCTCAACTTTCCGCGGATTGGATAAATCGGTTGAAGCGGAGTAAGGCGAGTGACACGCCGACGAAACTAAACGCGAGTAAGATGACGAGCGACAACCACACGTCTCCGGTGTGGGCGCCGCGGAGCATGACGTCCTGCAACCCGCGCTGGGCCCAATACTGCGGCGTAAATTGGCCAATTGCTTGCATAATGCGCGGCATGAATTCGAACGGAAACCACAGCCCCCCGAAGACGGCGCCACCCATAGCGATAATTTGCGTAAAGGCGACCCCTTGGTTTTCGTTTTTGACGAAGAGCGCTAAGGCGAGGCCGAGGCCAGTGGCGCACACGTTTAGACATACGATGAGCAGTGATACGGCGAGCACGTCACCGACGTGTAAATCGTACACGAAATAGCCGAACGCAAGGAGGACAACACATTGGATACACGTGACGATAAACGGCGGGACCCACATGCCGACGAGATAGTCGAGCGGCTTCATCGGCGTGCTGCGCAGTCGGGCGAGGGTGCCACCTTCTTTATCTTTTAGCATGCGGTTAGCCATCGTAATCATGATGAAGAAGACAAACATGACGGTGTAACCGGGGACGACTTGGGTGACCATGTCGAGTTTCACCGCGTTTTCTTTTACTTCTTCTATGCGGATCGGTGCAGCTAGCAGTTGTTCTGAGTCTTTTTGCCCAATGCCCATCTCGCCGAATACTGCCTTTAGCTTTGCGTTGCGGTAGTGACTCTCCATGTTTTTTAGCACGGCTTCGATTGGCGCGACGCTTTGGTCCGCCGCGGCGTCGCGGTAAAATGTGATGGTCGCCGGCTCCTTCCGCGCGTCAAATGCTTTTCCGAACCCTTTTGGAATGACGATGAGCGAATTCGTTTTTCCCTTTTTGAGTTGCGTGACCTGCTCCTCGATTGATAGCTTATCGTTTTGTTTTACGGCAAATCCCTTAATTTTTTCCAAACCTTTAACAAAAGCAGCTGATGCTTCCGATTGGTCCTCGTCGACGTAGTGGATCGTAATCGTATCGGCGACACTCCCGAACACGGTGGCAAACAAGACGATGAACACGATCGGAAGCACGAACAACCAAAAAAAGTTTCCCTTTTCCCGCAATAGTATTTTTAGTTCTTTTACAATAATACTTTTCACGCTAACTCCTCCTTACTCGTCGCGCAACGACGTACCTGTTAAATTGAGAAACACTGTCTCTAGTGAGGGGCGGACGACTTCGAGTCTTTTCACGGTAAACTTTCGTTCGATTGCAGTGCGCATCACGTGTTGCATCGTCTCTTGCACGGCATCACTCTCTAACTTCCAGCCGCGGCCTTGCGCGGTCGCTTTTGTCACCGCTCGGAACTGCGGTAACTGCTCCATGTTACCCGCTTCTAAATCGTCCGCCTCAAAGTAGATCGCGTTCTCGCCGTAGCGCTCCAGCAATTCGTGCAAGGCGCCTTGGGCGATGACGCTGCCGCTGTCGATAATCGCGATTTCATCGCAAAGGGCTTCCACTTCTTCCATGTAGTGGGTCGAGTAGACGATCGTCACCCCTTCCGTTTGCAACTTGCGAATCATGTCAAAGATCAAGTTGCGCGACTGTGGATCGATCCCGACCGTCGGCTCGTCGAGGATGAGCAATTCGGGGCGGTGGAGGAGAGCAGCGGCGATGTTTATGCGTCGCTTCATCCCACCGGAAAAATTGCGTACCGGTTGTTTCGCGCGGTCGGCAAGGCCGGTGAACTGTAACACGTCGTCAATGCGCGCCTTCAGTTCCTTGCCACTCATCCCGTACATTTCGCCGAAAAAAATGAGGTTATCGTAAGCGGTAATTTTTTCATACAACGCAATCGCTTGTGGGACGTACCCGATTTTGCGGCTAATGTGTCGGCGTTGTTTTTCGCTGTCAAACCCGAGGACGTTGGCCGTACCGCTGTCAGCGTCGACAATGCCGGTCACAATTTTCATCGTCGTCGACTTTCCGGCACCGTTCGGCCCGAGTAAGCCGACACACGACCCGCGCCGCACGGAAAAGGTCACGTCGGTAAGCGCGCGTTTGCTACCGTATGCCTTTGTTAGTCTGTTTACATGTAAAACTGTTTCCACAACTTTCACTCCCATATCGTTTTGTTTATGTTCAGTTAACGGAGCGGCTAAATCTTTATGCTGCAGTTGCGTACTTCCAGCAGTCCGCGCGGTTTATGTTGCACGGGCGAACGCATGTCGCGGGACGTTCACCGTAACACTATATGTCGAGATGCCGTTCGAGGACGCGCGCCGTCGCACGGACGAGGCAATAAGCGGCAAGCCAACTCGCGGTGACGACGAACGGTAGGCCGGGCGGATAAGGGAACGACGCGGTGACACTTTCCGCACCGGAAAATAGGAGAAACAAATTGTGGGTGTCGTCGGCGCTCCCAAAGTAAGTGTATAGCCCGCTAGCTGCGAGAAAAAACAAAATCCACAGCAGTGGTGTGAGCGGCTTTACCCGCGACCTGCCGACGATTCCGATGAACATACCGAGGGCGATCAGGAGCGGATAGAGCGCGATCAATATAACCGACCACGATGCGCCTGTTAACAGGAATCGAATGAGTGTGTCAGCGTCGACCACATCACTCGTTACGGCGGTATATGCACCAAGAATTGAAGCTACCGCAAACGAGACGACAGTAACTAGTAACGCTTGTAACAAACTCGCAACATATTTTGCGGCGACGAGATGGAGGCGCGAATGCGGGAGCGCTAACCACCAATCGCGCGTACCGTTTTTCCATTCGCGTATCACGTTACCGTAACTAATAAAGAAGGCCATGTAAGGAAAGCCGAGCGTGAAATACCAAACGTTGTGCAGCTTGACGCTGCCGGTGTTTATTAAATACGTCCAGAGTGGCAGCCATAACAGTGTGAGTAGAATCGCGTAAACGAACCACCACTTATTTCTGCCCTCTCGGTAATGCTGTCGCTCGTGGCGCCACATATACTCGTGCTGGAGCAGTGGAAGAAACACGCGCTGTTCCGGCATAGCAATACCTCCTCATAATAACGAACAGTGTCCCTATGGACCGGACTTAAGTAAACGTCTCAAATCGTCTATATGACAATGAGTTACAAGCGATCGCGGAACGTTTCTCTAAACAGAGAGTCCATCGAACCGTGTGCGCGGCGTAAGTCGTCGACGTCGCCGGCTAATTTCACCTTGCCACGGTCGAGAAAGACGACATGGTCGAATAGGCTTTCCACTTCGTAAATGTCGTGCGTACTAATTAGGATTGTCTGTTCACTAGTCCCGATATGGTCGATTAATCCCCTCACGATGCGGTCGCGCGAAACGACGTCGATGCCGGCGAACGGTTCGTCGAGCAAGAGCAGTGGCACGTCGCGAGCGACACACAAAGTGAGCATGAGGCGCGCTTCTTCGCCCCGCGACATGCCGGCTGCCCGCGATTCCAGGTCGATGTGCATGAAGTCGGCCAGCTCCTCCGCTTTTTCCGCGTTAAAACCAGGTAAAAAGTGGGCTGCCCACTGGAAAGCGTCGCTGACGGTGTGATCGGGAAACCAGCGCGCCCGGTCGGGTAAATAGGCGATTTTGCCGTTCGTTTCCCATCCCGGCGGCTGACCGAGTACAGAAATGTCGCCGCTGTCGGGCCGGCTTAAGCCCATCGTCAAACGAAAAAGCGTCGATTTCCCCGAGCCGTTCGGACCGAGCACGCCGCTGACGCGGCCACCAGGGATCGCTAACTCGAGAGAGTCGAGCGCGCGCTTGGCGCCGTATGTTTTCGTGACGTTGTGGCAGTGCAAGGCATAGTCGGTCATGTTTTAATTTCCCTCCTCTGTGTTGTCAATGCCTGTTGACAATCCCTTTCGTAGGACGTACGACTGGATATCGGCCCAATCGTATCCTAAGCGGGCCATCTTCGTAAGAAATTCCTCGATCAATTGCTGGGCTAACGCCGTGCGAAAGGCGTGCACGCGTTCTTCCGAGGTCGTAATAAATGTGCCCTGTCCACGGCGCGTCTCGGTTAGCCCGTCGCGCTCTAACTCTTGGTAGGCGCGCATGACAGTGTTCGGATTAACTTTCAACGCGTGCGCCATCTCGCGCACGGACGGTATTTTCGCCCCCAACGCAATCTCCCCTTTAGCAACCGAACTTTGCATTTGCTCTAAAATTTGTTCGTAGAGCGGTTGGCTAAGATCGAGGCGAAACAGTAAGTTGTCAACTCGCCGCTCATCCATTGGCCACCCTCCGATCAACAAGTTCAAGCGTGTGGTGTGTGATAAGTGTATTATATCACCTAATACACTGAGTGCAAGAGTTATTTTCACTCAGCGCACAAAAAAGGCTTTGTTCACAATGGGTTACAACTACGGTAGAGGGTGCTTTTTGGCCTACCCTTTCTGTACGGCTATAGTATAATGAATACAAATGGAAAGATTTGCGCTGTAGAAACTTTCGACTTTTAGACGGTTGCAACTAGGCCGTTTAGCTTTTTATGTCTTTTTTTACAATGATTTAACGAGTGATGTGTCATACTTATGCCGTCGCGCGCTGTCGTCGGGTGACAGCGTCACACATATAGATTGGTGTAATAAAAGGGGGTTACCACGATACAACAAGGGCATGAGTTGCAGCGCATTTTGTTTGAAATGTTTTATCAACGCGTCTATAAAACGGCCTATTACATCGTTAAAGACGAGCATTTAGCACAGGACGTGTTGCAAGATACGTTTATAAAGGCATTTCGCCACATTGAGCAATGTCCGGACGGGGAACGGGCCGGGGCGTGGTTGGCGACCATTGCGTCGCGCACTGCGATTGATTACATAAGAAAGCAAAAAAGAAGGAACGCTTTGCCCTTCGATAACGTCTTAATAGAAAATAATGCTTTTCAGCGGGAAGTCGCTTCTTCGGTGGAGCAAACGGTGGAAGATGCGTTTGCGATCGAAGAAATTTTGCGGGAAATCGATTCGCTTGACGCGGATTCACGCGTAGTCCTGATTTTGAAGTATTTGCATGAACTGAAGGATCAAGAGATTGCAGAGGCGCTCGATGTAAAACTCGGCACAGTCAAATCGAGAATATTTCGCGCAAAACAAAAACTGAGTGCGATACTGCAAAAAAACCGCTTAATGGACGGTGAGAGCTTATGAACGATCGCAACCAACGTGCGGGGCAGTTACTGAAAGCGGCAATCGAAGAGGGGATGGCGCGGGCGCCTGACGCTCTGCTGCCGAAAGAAGAGGCGTGGCAAAATATAATTGACGCACTCGAGCAACAGGAAGCCCCGAAGGAAAGGCGCAAGCCCTTCAGGCGGTTCTGGAAACCGTTAGGCATCGTCGTCGCTGCGGCGTCGCTCCTGTTTATCGTGTTCATGTTGCCGCAGACTGGTTCGGCGTTTAACTGGTTTAAGAATCTTGTTCTCAAACCGGAGGGAGATGGGGTTAGCTTATTCACGTCTTTCGGTTCGGACGAGTCGGATGAGGATATCGAGATTGTAGGCGAGAGCGAAGAAGTGAGGACGAAGAGTCTCGAACGGGCGAAAAAAATGACTTCCTTTCAGATTAGGTTGCCGCAATACATGCCGGATGGCTACAAACTGCACGAGATAATGCTCGATGTCATCCCTGGTGTGAAAAGTGACTCGGTGACCCTTTATTATAGGAAAGGGAAAAACACTTTAGAGATTCGGCAGGAATATTCCGGCGAAGGAGCTGGGACTTACTATTTCAATGGCTCGAAAACAAAGTCGAAGATTGTGCGCATTCATTCGGAGAAAGGCGCCTTAGTCGAGCAGGAGAACGGGGCTGTCAATCTCGTATGGTTAGCCAATAAGGTAAGTTTTGATATGTCGGGCTATTTGCCGCCAATGGAAATGATTCGCATTGCCGAATCGTTGCGCCCTTAAGCGGGCGGGGGACCTATTTTAGGTCCCTTTTTTCAGCTGTAGTAAATCGTGTTGGAATAAGTAGTGCGCGTTTCGCTCTGTCCTTTCTGATTGACGTAGTGGGTCGCTTTTGTGCGGTATTTCCGCTTTTTTTTCGCATTGAGTATCACTGTTTTACTCACTGAGGAACTGTTGTGCCGTTCGTATTTCTTTGTCGTAAACACACTTTTCCACTGCTTAGAGGTATAACATTGCAGTGTGTATGTAATGGCGGCGGTGGTTACTTTTGTGGTCGTTTGTGTCATTCCGCTAATTTGCAGTTTTCCAGCGGTGTTTTTTGATGTTTTGCTCGTGCATTTACTGATGAGGCTTTTAGCGGCGGTTGCCTTCGCAGGTGAGCTCGCGGCACCGTGTGCGAGTGTATGAGCCTCTTCACCTACCTTCTCTAGCGCCGTTTGTTCCACTTGGTCTGTGTGCGTGGCATCGTCCGTGCGCATGTCAGTGTCAACGATTTCGTCGCCCAACTCCGCGACGATTTCGACAGCCGGTAGCTCTTCGATACTAAAAATTCTTTTTTTCATTTTCGTGGACTGCCCCTTTCTTGAATTGTATCTTTCTTGAGGTATTGTATAATGGGAAAAAAGTTCCCTCACAAATATAGACGTTTGTCATTGTAAAAGGTTACACTATTGCCGCATAAACGATTGCTTTCGTCAATGAAAGCAGTTAACAGTTTATACAGAAACATGGGTATAATAATAGTGATAGGCTGGCTAGGGGTAATTGCGTCATATGTTCGGGGGCTTGACTGGACAAGGTGCGGCGGTGGTAGGATAATACGGGTATGGAGTATAGGAGGGGAAGTTAGATGCTGACGTTAAGTATTCTAGACCAGTCACCGATTTCTTACGGTAGCAATGCGCGAGAAGCGCTACAGCAAACAGTAGAACTGGCGCAAGTTGCCGAGAAGCTTGGCTATAAACGGTTCTGGGTATCTGAACACCACGACTCGACGACACTGGCCGGTTCGACGCCAGAAGTGCTCATTGCCCACCTTGCGGCGAAGACGAACCACATTCGCATTGGATCGGGTGGGGTGATGTTGCCCCACTACAGTGCGTATAAAGTAGCGGAGAATTTTCGCATGCTGGAGGCGTTGTACCCGGAGCGGATCGATCTCGGGGTCGGACGCGCTCCGGGTGGGATGCCGCGGGCGACAATTGCGCTTAATGGCGACCGAAGACGGAACGTTGACCAATATCCCGATCAAGTTGCACAGTTAAAAGCTTATTTAACCGATACATTGCCGACTGACCATCCGCTGCACGGTTTGAAGGTGTCCCCGCTCATCGATACGGTGCCGAAATTATGGCTCCTCGGTTCAAGCGGCGGAAGCGCGGCCGTTGCCGCAGAACAAGGGGCCGCTTATGCCTTTGCTCACTTCATTAACGGTGAGGGGGGGCAGGCGGCGGTGCAAGCGTATAAGGAACGCTTTCAACCGTCAGCCTTTTGCGAGCAACCACAGGCGAGTGTCGCCGTGTTCGTCATTTGCGCTGATACCGACGAAGCAGCTGAACGGATCGCATCAAGCCTCGATCTATCCTTACTCATGCTGGAGAGCGGCCAGCCATCTTTGGGCACGCCGCCGATCGAGATGGCCGAGGCGTATGCATACAGCCCGTTCGAACGCGCCCGCGTTGCGGCTAACCGGCAGCGCATGGTCGTCGGCAGTCCGCGTACTGTGAAAGACGAGCTGACGGCAATGGCCGCCGCTTACGGCGTCGAGGAAGTGATCGCCGTCACGATTACGTATCGCCATGAAGACCGGCTGCGCTCCTACGAATTGCTCGCCGACGCGTTTTAATCTGATCCCACCTTTACAGGTGGGGAGGTTTAACAGTTGACAAATGCACACAAGTTGCCTATAATGTGGGACATTATAATTGAACAGTTACTGCCAGTGATGAGAAGAGTAGCTATGTCCACTTAGCGAGAGAGAGGGTGTCGTAGGCTGGAAGCACCCTTCTAACGTGCCATAGTGAACGACCTCTCGGAGGACTTTCACTGAACCCGGATTGGTGCACTTAAGAGCGGTAAACTTGGCGGTCCGCATAGAAGCGCAGTGCATAGAATGCCGGCAGTAGGTGACAGCGTCGTCCCGGACGTTACCCGGTTAAAGTGGGAGCAGACTTGCTCCAACAAGGGTGGTACCACGGGAAATGTGTGCACAATAAGACAAAGTAATCTCTCGTCCCTGACTAAACGAGTCAGTGGCGGGAGATTTTTTATGTTCTGCACGCGACCCTTTTTCCATATCTGAACATGCGGTAATTTTTCGTTTGGCGTTCGTTGCGAGCTTTTCAAAGGAGGAGATGACTGATGAGCTTTAAAGCACCGCGCGGTACAGTTGACCAGTTACCGGGCGAAGTAGAGAAGTGGCAATACGTCGAGGACAACATACGCGCTGTTTGCCGAGCGTTTAACTACGGTGAAGTGCGTACGCCCATTTTTGAGCACACGGAGCTGTTTCGCCGCGGTGTCGGGGAGACGACCGACATTGTGGAAAAGGAAATGTACTCGTTTCGCGATCGCGGCGACCGGGATATCACGTTGCGTCCAGAAGGGACAGCGGGTGCTGTTCGCGCCTTCGTCGAGCACAAATACGACAAACAACCGCTCCCGACAAAATGGTATTACATGGGGCCGATGTTTCGCTACGAACGGCCGCAAGCGGGGCGAATGCGCCAATTTCACCAGTTTGGGATCGAATTGCTCGGCACGAAAGAGCCAGCTGCTGACGCTGAAGTAATCGCCTTAGCGCTCGAAGTCGGACGCGCGCTCGGCCTGACACAGCTACGCACGGAAATTAACAGTGTCGGCTGCCACGTGTGCCGGCCCGTGTACCGCGAAGAGCTGATCGCGTACTATACGAAGCATAAGGACGCGTTGTGTCCCGACTGCTTAGCGCGCCTTCACCGCAATCCGCTCCGCCTGCTCGACTGTAAAAAAGAACGATGCCGCGCCATTTCCAAGGACGCGCCATCGATTCTAGACTACTTGTGCGACAGTTGTGAGCCACACTTTGCCGCTGTGCAGGCGCAGCTAAAAGCGATGGACATTCCGTTTGTCGTTAACGACCGCATGGTACGCGGACTCGACTACTACACAGAGACGGCGTTTGAAATTGTCGGTGAAGGTCTCGGCGCGCAAGCGAGTACGATTTTTGCTGGCGGCCGCTATAACAACCTCGTGCGGGAAATTGGCGGCGACGACTTGCCTGGCGTCGGTTTTGCCGTCGGGCTCGAGCGGCTCTTGCTGGCGATGGAAAAGGAAGGAGTACAGATTCCGAGCGCGGTTGGCATCGATTGTTACGTCGTCGCGATCGGCAAGGCGACGGATGACAAGGCGAGCGCACTCGTGCAGACGCTGCGGCAAAACGGGTTCCGTACCGAACGGGATTACATGGCGCGAAAAATGAAAGGACAAATGAAGGCCGCTAACCGACTGAACGCGCGCACGGTCGCCATACTCGGCGAAGATGAACTCGCACGCGGCACCGTACAGGTGAAACAGTTGGCGAGCGGTGGGCAAGAAGAAGTGCCTGTAGACAATCTCGTGCACTATTTACAGCAATGTCTCGAACAGGAGGAACAGTAACATGTCTTTTTTAGAGCGAACGCATTTTTGCGGTGAATTAAACGACTCACATATCGGCGAACAGGTGCAATTAAACGGCTGGGTGAACAACCGGCGCGACTTGGGCGGGGTTATTTTCCTCGACGTGCGCGACCGCTACGGCATTGTGCAAGTCGTGTGCAACCCGGAGTATTCCCCGGAAGCTGCCGCGATCGCGGACAGCGTGCGCAGCGAGTACGTCGTCTCCATTACCGGTTCCGTCGTCGCCCGCGCAGCCGAAACAGTCAACGAGAAACTGGGAACCGGAAAAATCGAGGTGCGTGCGACGAAGATCGACATACTGAACAAGGCAAAAACGCCGCCGTTTACCCTGAACGATTCTCGCATCGATGTCGACGAAGCGGTGCGGCTCAAATACCGCTACCTCGACTTGCGCCGCGAATCGATGCAGCGCGCCCTCATTGTACGCCACCAAACGGCACAAGTGATCCGCCAGTTTTTAAACGACAACGGCTATTTGGAAATCGAGACGCCAATGCTCGGCAAGAGCACGCCGGAAGGGGCACGCGACTATCTCGTGCCGAGCCGCTTGTACGCTGGCGAGTTTTACGCCTTGCCGCAGTCGCCGCAAATTTACAAGCAGTTGTTGATGGTCGCTGGCTTGGAACGGTATTACCAAATTGTACGCTGTTTCCGCGACGAAGACTTACGCGCCGACCGACAGCCGGAATTTACGCAGCTCGACTTGGAAACGTCGTTTTTGCATCCGGAATCGCTGCAACAGCAGTTGGAGCAAATGATGGCGAAGTTGCTGAAAGAGACGGTCGGCTACGAGGTGCAGCTGCCGTTCCCGCGTCTCACGTACCGCGAAGCGATGGATCGCTACGGTTCCGACAAGCCGGACTTACGCTTCGGGATGGAGCTCAATGACGTGACCGACATCGTGAAACAGTGTAAGTTCCAAGTGTTTGCAAAAGCGGCGCAGTCGGGCGGACAAGTGAAAGGGATCAACGCTAAAGGGTGTGCCGGTTACAGCCGCAAGGACATCGATGTATTGACGGATTACTTAAAGCCGTACGGGGCGAAAGGACTCGCGTGGATCGCCGTTAAAGAGGACGGGCTGAAAGGTCCTATTGCGAAGTTTTTCACGGAAGAAGAACTGGCGCAACTATCGACGGAACTTGCGGCTGAGACGGGTGACCTCTTGTTGTTCGTCGCCGACAAGCCGCAAGTCGTTGCGGATTCACTCGGCCAACTGCGTTTAAAACTCGGGCGCGACTTAAACCTCATTCCGGAAAACACGTTTGCGCTAGCGTGGGTGACGGAATTTCCGCTGCTCGAGTATGCGGAAGAAGAAGGGCGCTACGTGGCGATGCACCATCCGTTTACGATGCCTGTCGCCGAAGACCTCGACAAACTGGAAACCGATCCGGGAAGCGTACGGGCGGAAGCGTACGACATGGTGTGTAACGGCTACGAACTCGGCAGCGGCAGCATGCGCATTTATGAGCGGGACGTGCAAGAACGGATGTTTAAGGCGCTCGGGTTAACGGAAGAAGAGGCGCACGACAAGTTTGGCTTCTTACTGCAGGCGTTTGAATACGGGACACCGCCACACGCCGGCATGGCCTTAGGACTCGATCGAATCGTCATGTTGCTCGCCGGCCAAAGCAACTTGCGCGAAGTCATCGCTTTTCCGAAGACGGCGAGCGCCCGCTGCTTAATGATGAACGCGCCGAGTGCGGTAGACGAAAAACAGTTAGAAGACTTGCACCTTAAGGTCAGTGAAGAAGAACCGTTCGCGTAGTGATGGGGCAGTTTGCACACAATAAGCGACCCTGCGCAGCGGACAGCGTTAAATTGATTTGCCTTTCAATAGAAAAAGTTAAACTACATCGACGTAAGCGATGTCCATCCTATCTGGGTGCGGTTCTTTTAATACTAAAAGAACAATTTAAGAATATTTATTGACGAGCGTAAAAGAAACGCTTGCATAAAAGTCGCCCGCGTGGTAACATGAAGTTACAAAAAGATGAGCCCTGCGATGTACGTGATACCCCGACAGTTTTGAGCCAACACTTTATCAACGGGATTCTGGACGTCACGATCAGGATTGGATGCCGTGTCATACGCGGACCCGTGAATGGCCGTGCAGGAAACCCACCTGCCTAGGCAGGTTCAAAACTAAGGAGCCACGGCATAATGGGGCTCTCTTTTTTTGATGTTTTTTTCCGTCTTATGCGGTCATTAATTTTAACCCAGCGGCAGCTGCGATAATGACGCTGATCCATAAGATTCTCCGCCAGTCCCTCGCCTCACCGTAAAACAGCATCCCGACGACGGCGCCACCCGCTGCACCAATCCCGGTCCAAATCGCGTACGCCGTCCCCATCGACAGTGTTCGCATCGCTACGTGCAGGAAGAAAAAACTTAAGCTAAAGCCGACGATTAATAGCGCATAAGCGTACCACTTGCGCGTTTTTGCCGCTTCGTTTATCATCGTGACACCGAATACTTCAAACAGCCCCGCGACGATGAGTAAGATCCACGCCATTACGAGTTAGCTCCTTCCGGTGTTTTTTCTTCGGTGACAACTTTCAACCCAATCACACCGCTCAGCAAAACGAGAATGAGTAGCACTTTGACAAGTTCGAACGGTTCGCCGAAAATCGTCATCTCGGCGAGTACGGTACCGACGGTACCTAGTCCGACATAGACGGCGTACGCTGTGCCGACGGGCAAGACGCGCCCAGAGACGATTAATAAATAGTTGCTCACGACCATAGCGACAAATGTGCCGCTCCACGCCCATACCCCTTCCGCGTGCTTCAGCCCGATCACCCAAAAAACTTCAATGACTGCAGCTACGATGAGGACGAACCAATGTCGATTCAACGGTCTTTGCAATGTGTTCTCTTTTTTCATACGCAATGTGTTCACCTTTCTCGTGTAGCAGATTGCCAATAAAAACATTCCATGCAGAAGTCATTCTCCGTTCGAACGGCTTAGATCCGCCGTATTGTACGATGGATTGTATGGCGTGTCAATAACACATACTATAATAACAATAACAGTTGACAGTAACTGCGATCGGGGGGGTGACCATGTTGAGGATCGGTGTCGACATTGACGGCACGATTGAACAGACGCAGCGCGCCGCCGTCGAAATTTTTAACAAAAAGTTACATAGAGAGGTGCGGTTAGAAGATGTGCGCACCTTTCACTTGGACGAAGCGTACGGTTTGGAGAAGAAGGAGAGCAAAAAGCTGTGGCGGAAGCTGGAGCCGAAAATATACTCGCTCGGAGTACCCCTCGAGCACGCCGCCGAAGTGTTAACTAATCTAAATGAGACGGGACATTTGATCTATTTTATTACAGCGCGGCCCGGCTTTCCACACATCACAAAAATTACCGAGTCGTGGCTGAAGAAGCATCGCTTTCCTTTTAACGGTGTCAATTTGTTTATGAACATGCAAAACAAAGCTAAAAAAGCTAAGGAGTTGCAGCTCGATTTGTTTTTTGAAGACGCGCCGGACCACATTGAGCGCTTCGTGCAAGAGGGAGTTCCGGTCGTCGTCGTGGACGCGGCGTACAACCGTAAGCTAGCTTACAACGTACCGCGCATCACCGCTTGGCGCGATGTACCGGAATTAATTGCGCAGATGACGTCTGAAAATAGGAATTAATCGCTAATCGATGCCAAAAGTGAGCGCTGGGACCCTTTCGACGTAAAAACCGTGTAAACACATTGAAGGACAACCACTTCTTCTTATATAATAGAGGCGACCCATCTGTCATCGTACACGAGTCGATGCATTGTGTGGGTCGCTTATTTTATGGTAAATGAGTGTGTCACCAATTGTGATACCGTCACGTAAATACGTTTTTAGTTGACAAAACAGGTATGAATTCGCAGTTTTTGGAGAGTTTTCTTCAAGGGAGAGATGCGCGGTGGATTTATTTTCCTATTTAGCAGAAAACGATAAGAAACAAACAGCCCCGCTAGCAGCGCGCATGCGCCCGCGTACGTTAGCGGAGTATATCGGGCAGACGCACATTGTCGGTCCCGGTAAAATGTTGCGTCGGGCGATTGAAGCAGACCGCGTCTCTTCATTAATTTTTTACGGACCTCCGGGCACGGGAAAAACGACGTTAGCGCGCGTCATCGCTGCGACGACGAAGTCACATTTCACCGATTTGAACGCTGTCATCGCTGGCGTCGCCGATATCCGCAACGTCGTCCGCGAGGCGAAAGAGCGGCGCGGTATGTATGAGCAGCGGACGACACTGTTTATCGATGAAATTCACCGCTTTAATAAGTCGCAACAAGACGCATTGCTTCCGTATGTCGAGGATGGAACGATCATTTTAATCGGCGCGACGACGGAAAATCCGTTTTTCGAAGTGAATGCAGCCCTCTTGTCGCGGTCGCAAATTTTTCAACTGCATCTACTCAGTCACGAAGAATTAGCCGCCATTATGGCGCAAGCGTTAGACGATGCGGATCGCGGCCTCGGCATGTACGACGTCCGCTTTGACGACGATGCGAAGGAGCATCTGCTGTATTTTTCCGACGGCGACGCGCGGCGCCTGCTTAACGCGATAGAATTGGCGGTGACGACGACTGCGCCACAGAATGACGGGGCGATCCATATCGATTTAGCTACTGCGGTCGAAAGTATTCAGCGCCGTGCGGTGCGCTACGACAAAACTGGCGACAACCACTACGATACGATTTCTGCGTTTATTAAGTCGATTCGCGGCTCTGACCCCGACGCCGCCCTCTATTGGTTGGCGCGAATGATCGATGCCGGGGAAGACGGGCGGTTTATCGCGCGGCGCCTCGTTATCGCCGCAGCCGAAGATATCGGTAACGCCGATCCACTAGCACTGCAAGTGGCGATGAGCGCGTTCCAAGCTTACGAATTAGTCGGGATGCCGGAGGGGCGGATTCCACTCGCTCAGGCGACGACGTATCTCGCCTCTGCCCCGAAGAGCAACGCCGCTTACGTCGGCATTAATGAGGCGTTAGCCGATGTGAAGCGAGAAGGACACGGACCCGTACCGCTCCACTTGCGCGATGCGAGTTATAAAGGGGCAGAGAAACTCGGCCACGGCAAAGGGTATCTCTATCCGCACGATTACCCGGGAAATGTCGCAAAGCAAACGTATTTTCCCGAGGGCGTCCGTAAATCGTATTACCGACCCGTCAACCACGGGGTAGAGAAAAGGTTACGCACGTATTTGGAACGAGTCGCGGAGCTCACGAAAGAGAGTCCGTAACTGTAAATTGTCGGCCTTTCATCGATATGGAATATCGCCTTACACGAGTAACGAATGACGCAAGTAAGGAGCATCACGCAGTCTTCGTGAGAAAATCAAGTTCGTGACAAGAAAGTCAAGTTGTCACATAAGGGCAACTGTTAACGAGAAAAGGTGCCTGTTACGAGAAAAGGTACCCGGTAACGAGAAGTGTTTGTTGGAACAAATAGAGAGGTAGGGAAAAAAGATGGAGAGGGCCAGAGAGTTACTTTTGCGCAGCGCCATGTTTTTCGTCGGGATGGCGCTTATCAGTTTAGGGAGTGTGCTAGCGATTAAAGGGAGCCTCGGCGTCGTCTCTTGGGACGTCTTACACGTCGGCCTAGCGGAGGTGACGCCACTTTCGATCGGTACGTGGACGATTTTAGTCGGTGTGATCCTCATCATTTTTACGATGCTACTCGGGAGGCGTCCATCTCTCGGATGTATCGTCAACATGCTTTACATCGGCCCCTGTATCGACTTGTTTCTCATGCTCGGCATTCCCACACCAGACTTTTGGCTATGGCGGGTATTGTTAATGCTTGCGGGAATCTTTGTCGTCGGCTTCGGGACGGGAATGTACGTCGTGGCGAAATTTGGGGAAGGACCGCGCGACGGTTTTACACTTGCGCTCGCCAAGCGCATCGATTGGCCGATCGGGCGTACGCGTATCGCCATCGAAATTGTCGCCCTTACGATCGGCTGGATGTTGGGCGGCCCGGTGTTTGTCGGAACGCTAGCGGCCGCGCTAGGGATCGGGCCGATTATGCATTGGTCTCTAAAAATGTGGCAAAAATGGATAACGTACTTAGTGGGAGGGAATTTTGCCGTTGAAAATTTCGACCAAAGGCCGGTACGGGCTAATCATCATGATGGATTTAGCCAACCATTACGGTAAAGGACCGGTTGCGTTAAAGAGCATTGCCGAACGTCACAACTTGTCTGATCACTATTTAGAACAGTTAGTGATTCCACTCCGCAATGCCGGATTAGTGAAAAGTATACGTGGCGCTTACGGCGGTTACAAATTAAACCGCGCGCCACAGGATATTACCGCTGGCGACGTCATTCGCGTCTTGGAAGGTCCGATTCGTCTCGTTGAATGTTCGGAAGACGAAGACCCTGCGACACGCCATTTGTGGCTGCGTATCCGCGACAGTGTGAACGAGGTGCTCAATTCGACGACGCTACAGGATTTGATTACGTTCGAGGACAAAGGAAATAACGACTATTATATGTTTTACATTTAAAAGTATTTGTCTATATTTGTAGCCGATTTAGTGGCCGATTATTTAATTCTGAACGAAGGATGGCTTTTATGAGTATATACTTAGATCACGCTGCGACGACGCCGCTTCATCCCGCCGTACGTGAGGCGATGCTGCCGTATTTGGACGAGCGTTTCGGCAATCCGTCGAGTATTCACCGCTATGGCCGGCAAATTCGGGCGGCGATCGACAAGGCGCGCGATCAGGTGGCAACAAGTCTTAACTGCGACTCGCGCACGATTGTGTTTACGAGCGGCGGCACAGAGGCAGACAATACCGCGCTCATTGGGGCGGCCTTAGCGTTGCGGGCGCGCGGCAAGCACATCGTCACGACGGCGATTGAACACCAAGCAGTACTCGATACGTGTCGCTTCTTAGAGGAGATTGGGTACCGCGTGACGTACATACCGGTCGACGGGACGGGAATGGTGCACGTAGAGGAAGTTGCCGCCCACTTAACAGATGAGACGGTTCTCGTCAGTGTCATGTACGGCAACAACGAAGTTGGGACGGTGCAACCGATTGCCGAACTCGGCGCGCTCGCACGCGAGAAGGGGGTTCTCTTTCATACCGATGCGGTGCAAGCCTTTGGTAGTATTCCTCTCGATTTACAACGACTTCCGGTCGATTTACTAACGGTTGCCGCGCACAAAATAAACGGGCCAAAAGGTGTCGGCGCCTTGTACGTCGCACCGAAGGTGCACCTTGCGCCACTACAGTTCGGGGGCTCACAAGAGCGTCAGCGGCGTGCCGGAACGGAGAACGTCCCTGGCATTGTCGGCTTTGGGGAAGCGGCAGCAATCGCTGCAGCACAAGTCGAAGAAAAGCGATTACACTGTGCGGCATTGCGGCGGACGATGCTCGCGGTATGGGAGGAGAACGGCATCGATGTTGTCATCAACGGACACCCGACAGCGCATTTACCGCACATCTTAAATATTAGCTTCCGCGGGGTCGATACAGAAGCGATGTTGATGAACCTCGATTTGGCGGGCATTGCTTGTAGCAGCGGCTCTGCCTGTACAGCCGGTTCTTTGCAACCGTCGCACGTGCTTCAGGCGATGCAGCTTTCCGACGAGGTGATCGCTTCGGCGATCCGCATCAGTTTCGGGCGGGGGAATACGGTGGAAGATGTGACGCGGGCTGCGGAAGAAATGGTAGCGGTCGTGAAGCGGTTGAAGAAGTGAACGTCGCGTATGCAAAATAGGCTAACAGATGGCGGCCGACGGCTCACGCCTGTTAGCCTATGTCTCCAGGAATGCTTACTTTTCATTTCCGTAAGACACATACAATGTTGCTAGCATGAAGAAAAAGGCGAGTCCCCTTAGATGATAAAGGAACTCGCTAAGCTTATTATTATCGTAAATCTGCTTTTTCTGTATGACGGTGCGGAAGTTATGCGGTTCCTGCTTTTCGCCTAGTGCTTAAACGTAAAATCTCGTGTCATCGCTAACGAACCGCCGCTTTTACTCCTCTGGCGCCTCTTGTTCGCGGCGCACTTTTTCCCGCGTTTCAACGAGCAGGTTTTGTTTCGTTTGCCACACGTGTTCGCTCATATCGACCGGGTATACTGCCGGGTTTAAGTTGCGCAAATACTCTTCCCAGAACTGTGACAGTTGTTCGGAATGGTATTTGCGTATGGCGGCGAGTGTCGGCTGATCGTAGACGAGCTTTCCGTCGAGGAAGATCGGTTGCAACAACTCTTGGATCACATAACTGCTAACGACCTTTTTGCGGTACGTATGCACCGGGTGAAAGAGGGTTAACGGTTTACTTACGTCCACTCTTTCCTCCACCGAAGCGATCAAATCGCCACTCGCTTTGTTCGTTTCCCTGTCGATAATGCGGTAAACTGTTTTGCGCCCCGGCGTCGTCACTTTTTCCGGGTTAGAAGAAATTTTAATCGTCGGAAGCCATTTTCCCGCTGTTTCTTTTGCGACCATTTTATAGACGGCGCCGAGTGCGGGCTGGTCAAAGGCGGTGATTAGCTTCGTCCCGATGCCCCAAGAGTCGATCTTCGCCCCTTGCGATTTTAAGTGTAGGATCGTATGCTCGTCCAAATCGCTGGAAGCAAAAATTTTCGTCTCGGTCAAACCGGCTTCGTCGAGCATACGTCGCGCGATTTTTGACAAGTAAGCGAGGTCGCCGCTGTCGAGACGAATGCCTTTTAACTCTTTCCCTTGCTTTTCGAGTTCCTTGCCGATCTTGATCGCGTGTGGGAGTCCGCTTTTTACGGTGTTGTACGTATCGACTAACAGTGTCGTCTGCGACGGCAGTGCGTCGACGAACGTCCGAAAAGACTCGATTTCATCGTCGAACAGTTGTACCCAGGCGTGGGAATGCGTCCCTTTGCACGGAATGTCGAACAATTGTGCCGCACGCACGTTGGACGTGCCGTCAAAACCCGCTAAATACGTGGCACGTGCTCCCCAGATCGCCGCGTCGACTTCTTGGGCGCGGCGCGAACCGAATTCCAGCAACACGTCGCCCGGAGCGACGTGGCGGACGCGAGCCGCCTTCGTAGCGATGAGGGTTTGGTAGTTGATCATGTTCAGTAGCGCTGTCTCGATGAGTAACAGTTCGAAGATCGAACCTTCGACGCGCACGAGTGGTTCGTTTGGGAAGACGAGTGTCCCTTCGGGCATCGCGTAAACATTGCCAGTGAAGCGCCACTCCTTGAGCTCTTTTAAGAAGGCCTCATCGTACTTTTCTTCTTCGCCGCGCAAAAAAGCAATTTCCTCGTCGGTAAACGCAAGCTCCGACAAGTACGTGATCGCCCGTTCTAACCCGGCAAACACGGCGAAGCCATTGTGAAACGGCAATTCGCGAAAATATACATCGAACACACAGCGCGTGCGATGGGAGCCGTTTTTCCAATGCGCGTACATCATGTTTAATTGGTATTTGTCCGTATGAAGTGCGGGGGTGTGCATCCCTTCATCTCCTCTCGCCTAAAAAAACAACTAGTCACACACCGTTTTTTCTTATACTATATAGTGGAAGAAGAAAGTGTTAAGTAGGTGTTTCACTCGTGCATCAACAACGATTATCCCTTTTTGATGAAACATTTGTCAAGGGTTGTATCGTGAGGGGAATTTTTTATAATAGCGAAAACAATTATGGTGTTTGTTTATTTCGCGTGGACGAAAGCTCCGAACCGCTTGAGGAGAAAGAAGTAACGATCGTCGGTTACATGGGACTCCCGCAAGAAAATATGTCGTACACTGTTTACGGTCACTGGCAAACACACCTGCGTTTCGGACGCCAGTTTTACGTTGAGCGCATGGTACAGGAATTGCCACAGTCGCGGGAGTCCGTGATCAAATATTTGTCTAGTGACCTTTTTCCAGGTATCGGTCCGAAGACGGCGACCTACATCGTCGATCAGCTCGGGGACAATCCGCTGCAACAAATCATGCGGCAACCACACAGGTTGTCCGAGCTGCCGAAGTTGTCGCGGAGGCGCGCGGAGATCGTCACCGAGAACTTGCAAAAACATGCCGATTTCGAACAAGTACTGTTGTTTTTATACGAGTGTCATATCGGTTACGCGTTAGCGTTAAAAATTTATCAGACGTATCAACGGGAAACGATACACGTGCTGCGGACGAATCCTTATCAGCTCATTTACGACATTGAAGGAATCGGGTTCGCTCGCGCCGATGCGATTGGCCGTGCCGCAGGCGTCACGGAGGAGGCACCGGAGCGGGCAAAGGCGGCCATTGTGTACGTGTTAACGCAAGCAGCGCACGCGGACGGGCACGTCTTTTTGCCAAAAGGACAGCTCGCGCAAGATGTCGCAGAGCTGCTCGCGCGCAGCAGCGACGATGAGGCGTGGCAAAGTGCTTTTACGACGTATGTGCTCGAAATGAGCGAAGAAGGCCACCTCGTCGTCGATGACGATGCTGTTTATTTGCCGAGTTTGTATTACTCCGAATGCGGGATCGCCAAAAAAATTCAGCTGTTGGCGCTGCAAGATAAGGCAGAATACGCTGCCGACGACATATTCCGCATCGTCGGGGAACTGGAAGAGGCGTTTTCGCTGTCCTTTGCCGACGCGCAACGGGAAGCACTGCTAACGGCGGCGGCGCA
Organism: Numidum massiliense; assembly: GCF_001375555.1. Lineage (NCBI taxonomy): Bacteria > Bacillati > Bacillota > Bacilli > Caryophanales > Bacillaceae > Numidum > Numidum massiliense. The sequence goes on from NZ_CTDZ01000009.1 coordinate 551,504, forward strand.
GCCGCTCATGGTGTTGACGGGTGGTCCTGGGACAGGGAAAACGACCGTCATCCGCGGCATTTGCCATTTATTATCCCACCTCGAAGGTTTTTCACTCGATCAAGTGACGGACAGCGAGGAGGATCCGTATCCTGTGCGTTTAGTGGCTCCCACGGGACGGGCAGCTAAACGGATGGCTGAAGCGACAGGGCTGCCAGCGATGACGATCCACCGCCTTCTCGGCTGGCGCGGCGACTTCTTTGAACGCGACGCTGAACATCCGTTGACGGGACGCGTCCTCATTGTCGACGAGGCGTCGATGATGGACGTGTGGCTCGCATACCAGTTGCTGCGTGCGGTTCCCGAGGGGATGAAAGTGATCGTTGTCGGCGATGCCGACCAACTCCCTTCCGTCGGACCGGGACAAGTGTTCAGTCACCTGATCCAAAGCGGGGTCGTCCCGTGCATCCATTTAGACCACATTTACCGCCAAGACGAAGGTTCTTCCATCATTGAGCTCGCCCACGAAGTGAAGGCGGGAAAATTGCCGCCTAAGCTCACGGCACCGACGGACGATCGGCGGTTTCTTACGTGCCGCAAAGAAGAGGTCGCACCGCTCGTCGTCGAACTCGTCCATCAAGCGCTGAAGCGCGGCTATACGATTTTTGATGTACAAGTACTCGCGCCGATGTACCGCGGTCCGGCAGGAGTAGACCGCTTAAACCGCGCGCTGCAAGAAGTCGTCAACCCGAAACGAAAAGGGAGTAAGGAGGTCGCTTGGGGCGACAACGTTTTTCGCCTCGGGGATAAAATGTTGCAGCTAACGAATAACGCCGAGAAGTCGGTGTACAACGGCGATATCGGCGAAGTGATCGCCATCGGTGCCCCTGGCGGCAGTGGTGGTGGTAGCGGCAAAAACGGCGACAGTAACGATATTTGTTTATGGGTCCGTTTCGACCAGACCGAGGTCGGTTACACGCGGGCACAGCTCAACCAATTGAGTTTGGCGTACTGTACGTCGATCCACAAAGCGCAAGGATCCGAATTCCCGATTGTCATTTTGCCCATCGTCAGTGCCTACCGGCGCATGCTGCAGCGAAACCTTGTCTATACGGCGATTACGCGGGCGAAGGCGTACCTTATGTTGTGTGGAGAAGTACAAGCTTTCGCCGACGGCGTGAAAAAAGTGAGCGGCTTCGACCGCAACAGCCGCCTCGGTGAACGTTTAAAACAGGCGTAACGTAAGCGCACGTGACTTAGGCGTCTTGACAGTGGCAATAATGTGCATCATAAGGGACAAGCTCCCGCCGCATACTACACGTGCGGGAGGGAGGCGTTCCTTTTGCGCAAGTCCCAAGATGTCATTGGGTTACCAGTGTATTGCCTTCGTTTCGGCAAACAAATCGGTGTCGTCCAAGACCTGCTGTTTAACCGCGAGCAACACTTGTTTGGGTTGCTATTGGCAAGCAAAGGGTGGTTTACGCGGGGACGCTACATTCCCGCAGACCGCATCGCCTCGCTCGGTCTGGACGCAGTGACAGTGGACAGTGAAGACGTGTGCGAGTCCTTCGAACAGTGTGACGACGTGATGGGGGTTTGCTCGGGGCAGCGTAAGCTTAAAGGGTTACCGGTCGTGACGGCGACTGGACGAGCGTTAGGAACTTTGGAGAACGTTTATTTTATGGAAGAAATGGGCACGTTAATAGGGTACGAATTAACGGACGGGTTGTTGAGCGATCTAAGGGAAGGGCGAAAGGCGCTCTGTACGATGGAACCTCTCACGTGGGGGACTGATGCAGTGATCGTACCGGGGAATGTTTCGTCCGATCTTAAGCCGGTCTCCACCAGAAAGTGAGGGAACGCAAGTGGTACGCTGTCCAAACTGTAAGTCACACGATTTGGGAAAAGTCGGAACGAATCAATATTACTGCTGGAGTTGCTTTATCGAACTCACCGTTGTCAACGGCGAAATCGGCGCGGTGTATCAAGTGGAAGAAGACGGGAGTCTCAGTTCGTTAGATGATCTGTTTATTCAAGATGATGCGGGTAACTCCCTCGGTATACAGGGGGAAAAGGGGGCATAGTGAATGAACGGTCGGGGGTTACTGTGGACAACGTTAATCAGTACGGCGGCTGCCGTCATTATGCGGCGCATGAACAAGCGGCGCAGGAAAATGACGCAGCGCAATTGGTTGCAGCGGCTCACACAGGCAATTATTCCACCGATGCAAAACATCCGCCCATTTAGGAAAATGATGCGCCGTATGGCTCGGTAAACGACCGATAAGTTCTGCAACACCACCAGGGGCTGCTCCAAACACTTCGCGAACGGTTTGAAGTGTTTGGGGGCAGTCCCCCTTCTTTTTTATCGGTATCGTGATTCGACATGCGTAAGCGGCACGGTTTGTACATATACTTGGAACAACAGCAAACAGGCGACTGCACAGACAAGCTCTTCGTCGCACGCGCCTGTTACCGCTTGGGGAGAACGAAAATGGAACCCAATAAACGACGTTCACTGTTGTTCATGGCGCTTCTTTCACTGCTCGTACTCGCGAACCTTTATTTACTCATGCAAGTTAGCCCACTCATCGGTAAACTGTTTCAATTTCTGAAAACGGTGTTGTTACCTTTTTTTGTTGCTGTCATTATTTCTTACGTGTTACATCCGATCGTGACGCTTCTCAGCAGCCGCATGGTACCGCGGGCAGTCGCAGTGTTGTTAATTTACGCCACCTTTATCGTCTCCACATTCATTATTCTCATGAATATTCTTCCGCTTTTATCACAGCAATTTCGCGAACTGGCGGAGAATTTACCAGCGTGGAACGATCGGTTACAATCGTGGATCCACCGCGTCTTGGACGGTAAAAGCGCCCTTCCCGAGACGATTCAACACGGGTTAGACGACGCGCTGCAAAATATGGGAGACAACGTGTCCGAAAGTGTGGAACTGTTTATGACGAGCGCGACGGGTGCCTTAAGTCGTGTGCTGGTGTTGTTATTAATTCCGTTTATCGCGTTTTACATGCTAAAAGACTTTAAGGGCGTCGAGCGGTACTTGCTGCAGCTGCTGCCGCGCAAAAACCGAAAAAATTGGTTTCGATTGCTGCGCGACATCGACGAGGCGCTCGGGAATTACATTCGCGGTCAAATACTCGTATGTGTCGTCGTCGGTGGCCTCGCTTACGTCGGCTATTTGCTGATCGGACTGCCCTATGCATTTTTAATGGCGGCGATTGTCGCCTTGACGAACGTCATTCCGTATATAGGCCCGTACATCGGAGCCGCGCCAGCGGCCGTCGTCGGGCTGAGCGAGTCGTGGCAGCTGGCCGTGCTCGTGCTCGTCGTCAACGCCATTGTGCAAATACTCGAAGGCAATCTCGTCTCACCGCAAATTGTCGGCCGCACGCTAAAACTACACCCTCTGTCAATCATACTCGCCTTACTCGTCGGCGGGGAATTAGCCGGTATCGTCGGTATGATTTTTGCGGTACCGTTGTTGGCTGTCGGAAAGGTGATCGTCAGTCACATCGTGCTCTATTATACGGAAGGATAATTCGCTGGAAAAATTGACATCCTTACACGCGAACGGTATAATACAAGCAAACTTGACATGTGAGCGACGGTGACAGAACCTGAGTATGCTTGCACACCGGACAGAGAGGGACTTCCGAGGTTGAGAGAGGCCCCCCGGACAGGCAACCGTACGGCCAGTTCTCGAGTTGCAGCAGTGGCGATTGGGACAACGGTCAAATGCGTCAGCTCAACTGTTAGGCACCGTAGACAGCAGGCAAACAGTCGGGCGCATCCGTTCTTTAACGATCGCGAACCCGCTGCCGGTTAACCGACCGTTAAACGATGAGTGACCGTTCGTTGTAGGCGATACAGCGAAGGGTAATGAGGGTGGTACCGCGGGAAAAACAACCTTCTCGTCCCTAACCGAACGTTGGGGAGGAGAAGGTTGTTTTGTATGCAATGCGGCGAATCGCTCCGAAGGAGGCAGAAAAATAGGATGAAATCGTACGAAATACGTCAAAAGTTCCTTGATTTCTTCGTAGAAAAAGGACACCGGGTCGAGCCGAGCGCCTCGCTCGTGCCGTATGACGATCCGACATTGCTGTGGATCAACAGTGGGGTAGCCACGTTAAAAAAATACTTTGACGGGCGGGTCACGCCAGATAACCCGCGCATTTGTAACGCGCAAAAGTCGATTCGCACGAACGATATCGAAAACGTCGGAAAAACACCGCGGCACCATACGTTTTTCGAAATGCTCGGCAACTTTTCCATCGGCGACTACTTTAAAGAAGAAGCGATTTTATGGGCGTGGGAATTTCTTACCTCGCCGAAGTGGATCGGCTTTGCACCGGACAAGTTGTCCGTGACGATCCATCCGGAAGACGATGAGGCGCTCCGCATTTGGCGCGATCAGGTCGGCGTGCCAGCAGAGCGGATTGTTAAGTTGGAAGACAACTTTTGGGACATTGGCGAAGGGCCGAGCGGGCCGAACACGGAAATTTTTTACGACCGGGGCGCCCACCTATGCGATCCGGATGACCCCGAATGCTACCCGGGAGGGGAAAACGACCGTTACTTAGAAGTGTGGAACCTCGTCTTTTCCCAGTTTAACCACAATCCGGACGGCACGTACACGCCGCTTCCGAAGAAAAACATCGATACGGGTATGGGGCTGGAACGGATGTCATCTGTGTTACAGGACGTCGAGACGAACTACGATACGGACTTGTTCCGTCCACTCATTGAACAGACGGCTGCCATCGCCGGAGTGCGTTACGGTGAAAACAGTGATACGGACGTCGCTATGCGCGTCATTGCCGACCACGTGCGTACGGCTTGCTTCGCCATCGGCGACGGGGTGTTGCCGGGCAACGAAGGGCGTGGTTACGTCATCCGCCGTTTATTGCGGCGCGCCGTCCGCTACGGGAAAACGCTCGGGATCGAGGGAGCGTTCATGTACCAGCTCGTGCCGACCGTCGCTGAGTTGATGGGCATGTTTTACCGCGAAGTTGTCGACAAACAAGATTTTATCGCCAAAGTGGTTAAAGGCGAGGAGGAGCGTTTCCACGCGACGTTACACGACGGATTAGTCATTTTAGAGCAAATCGTAGCACGCACGAAAGCGGAAGGAAAGAACCAACTGTCCGGGGAGGATGCCTTTACACTGTACGATACGTACGGCTTTCCACTCGATTTAACGGTCGACTTTGCCGCCGATCACACCCTCGACGTCGATCGGGAAGCGTTTGAGCGGGCGATGGAAGCACAGCGGGAACGGGCCCGCGCGGCGCGCGAGCACGTCGACAGCATGCAAGTGCAAGGCGGCGCACTCAGTTCGTTAAAGGTTAAAAGCGAATTTGTTGGTTATAATGAAGTGGTGACAAGTGCGCACGTTGCAGCGCTCATTAGCGAGAATGATAGCGTAGAGGTCGTTTCGAGCGGCGAGCGGTGCTTGCTCGTACTGGATCGGACGCCGTTTTACGCTGAGAGCGGCGGTCAAGTGGCTGACCGGGGGACGGTTACTAGCGGTAAGTCACAATTAACAGTTGAAGATGTGCAAAAAGGGCCAAACGGCCAGCACATTCACCACGTGCTCGTCGAATCAGGGACAATTCGCGTGGGAGATGCCGTGGAGGCGGCGGTCGACCAGGCCATGCGCCAAGATGTTGTGAAAAACCATACCGCGACTCACCTTTTACACAAGGCGTTAAAAGAAATCGTCGGCGAACACGTCAACCAAGCGGGCTCACTCGTTGCACCCGACCGCTTGCGCTTCGATTTTTCGCATTTTGCAAGCTTGAGCGCCGAACAACTGGCCACGATTGAACAGCGTGTCAATGCGCGTATTTGGTTAAACGAACCGGTCGACACACTCGTCAAGCCGCTCGCTGAAGCGAAAGAAATGGGTGCAACGGCGCTCTTCGGAGAAAAATACGGTAACGTCGTGCGCGTCGTCAAAGTCGCTGACTACAGCTTAGAATTGTGCGGTGGGACACACGTATCCCGTACGGCGGAAATCGGCTTGTTTAAAATTGTGAGCGAAGGCAGCATCGGCTCTGGCGTACGCCGCATCGAGGCCGTGACTGGGCAGCACGCGTACCGTTATTTGAGTGACCAGTTACAATTGTTGAAGCAGTCGGCCGAGCTCGTCAAAAGTAAAGTAGCGGAAGTGCCGGAACGAATTGAGGCGTTGCAACACACACTAAAACGAGTCGAACGCGAGAACGAGTCACTGAAGGCGAAGTTGACGCAAGCGGAAGCGCAACAAATCGTCCGCCAAGTGCAAGACGTCGCCGGCGTGCCTGTACTTGCCGCCCGCGTCGACGCGGCGGACATGAACAGCTTGCGCAATACGGTCGATGCTCTGAAACAGCAGTTACCGCAAGGGATCGTCGTACTCGGTGCAACTGTCGGTGATAAAGTGCAACTCGTCGCCAGCGTGTCCCCCGATTTGGTGCAGGACGGCTACCACGCGGGTAAACTTGTAAAAGAGGTTGCGACCCGCTGCGGCGGTGGTGGCGGTGGCCGCCCAGATCTAGCGCAGGCTGGCGGGAAGGAACCGGATAAATTGCAAGCGGCGTTATCCGAAGTGCCAGCACTCGTCGCCCGTATGGCGTAAGTTCACAAATATTACACGGCTGAGGCAGGAGAAACAAGTAGAGAGCGAGAAAGAGTTTTTAACTACTTTTTCAGGTAAGGGGTGGCTAGGTTGAGTTCGATGGACAAAACGATGAAGTTTAGTTTTAAAGATGATGAACAACCAGTTGACGTACGTGAAGTGTTGTTGAGCGTTTTCGCAGCACTTGAGGAAAAAGGATACAACCCGATCAATCAAATCGTCGGATACTTGCTATCCGGCGACCCGGCCTACATTCCCCGCCACCAAAACGCCCGTAACATGATTCGCAAATTGGAGCGGGACGAAATAATCGAGGAGTTAGTGAAGTCGTATTTAGAGAACCACAAATAAGTAGGCGCAATGTTGGATAATATACACGATAGGGGTTCATCATGCGTATTATCGGATTAGACGTCGGGGAGAAGACAATCGGGGTAGCGCTCAGTGACGGACTCGGTTTGACTGCGCAAGGTGTGGAAGTGATCCGCCGTGCCAGCCGTGCGCAGGACATCGCGCGTCTACAAGAACTTATTGAAGCTAACGACGTGAGCCAAATCGTCGTCGGGCTGCCAAAAAATATGGACGGGTCGATCGGCGCGCGCGCGCAAACGTGTCAGTCGTTTGCGCTAGAGATGGAAAAAGCGCTCGGATTGCCCGTTATCTTATGGGATGAGCGGTTGACGACCGTCGCGGCGGAAAGGACGTTGTTATCGGCCGACGTCAGTCGCAAAAAGCGGAAACAGGTAATCGATAAGCTTGCTGCATCCCTCATTTTACAAGCTTTTTTAGACGCGCAAAGGAGGAATACGCATGCCTAAAAATGGGGCTAGCGATGAGCGGGAAGTCATTTATATTCCCGACGACGAAGGTAATGACGAAGCATTTGAAGTGGTCATGACGTTTGAACGGGATGACAACGGCAGTAAATATATGATGGTCACTCCGGCCGACGGCGAAGTTGACGAGGACGGGCATACAGAGGTGTACGCGTTTCGGTACACCGACGACGATGACCATCTCCACCTCTACCTTATCGAGGACGAGGACGAATGGGCGGTCGTCGAAGAGACGTTCAACACGCTGCTCGGTGATCAAGAAGAAGACGACGGTGAGCAGGATGCAACCTTATAAGGTGTGCCACTGTTTAACAGACGCGTTCGGTACAGAACTCGTATTGGAAAATGGTGGATCGAAAGGCGAACGTTACCGCATACTGGCGGAGATGGAAATCGACGAACAGCCGTACGCCGTGCTACAGATGCACGGCGATCCGCGTGAAGACGCGTATTTATTTCGCGTCCTGCGGCACGAGGAGGGCGGGTATGTCGTCGAAGACGTTGCCGACGACGACGAATGGGAGCGCGCTGCCGATGCGTACTATCGAATGATTTGCCAGTAACAGTAGGTGAGGTTGCACGAATTGTCGAGACGTGGCCTAGACGGAGCAAGGAAAACGTCGGGCGGGATGGTCGGGTAACCCCCCTTTTTTGTCCGACGTTTCTTTTTTGTGCCGCCGGTGTAAGGGCCACTTATGTGTTTAAAATGGTTAATCGCCATACATACACCATGGTACGGTAAACCCCTAATAGGGGTTTGACGCTCCGGGGCGGCGAGCGACCAGCCCGTACAGTTACAAGTTCGATAACCCCCTATTACACGAGTTTGACCCACGGTCGATCTTTCTGCCATTCTACTTCCAGCGGCATATCGAACAATGTACTTAATTGACAGTCGGTTAACGACTGTTTTTTTTCGCCACTCGTTAACACGCACCCGTCTTTTAGCAGTAGCGCATGTGTAAAGAGCGGTAAAATCTCTTCGACGTGGTGCGTGACGTAGACGATTGTCGGTCCGTCAGGTTGTTCCGCAAGGCGTTCAATAGTCGCAAGCAGCTGTTCGCGCGCCGTTAAGTCCAAGCCCGTACAAGGCTCGTCAAGAATGAGCAATTGCGGTCGGCTCATCAATGCCCGCGCGAGGACGAGGCGCTGTTTTTCGCCTTGGGAACACGTGTGAAACAGTTTGTCGGCTAACTGTTCACAGCCAAACAACTGCAACAGCTCCAGTGCGGTTTGCCGATCTTCCTCGGTGACTGCTTCGTACACGCCGATCGACGCATGTTTGCCGCTCAATACGACATTTAGCGCATTTTCTCGTCGTTGTGAGCGATAGAAGCGATCAAATAAGGTCGCACTTACCCACCCAATCGATTGGCGTAGCTCGCGTAGGTCGACGTGCCCAAACGACTTACCTAACACGGCAACCGAACCGCGTGACGGCCACATATATCCGGAGACGATATTCAAGAGTGCCGTTTTACCTGCGCCGTTCGGACCGATGAGCGCCCAGTGCTCCCCACGCCTCACTGACCAGTCGACCGCATGCAATATATAGCGGTCGTCGCGTTGCCAACTCACATTTTGTAAATCGATTATATTAGCCAAAGTTGAAAAACTCCTTTTTGCTATGATTCAGGAAAGTAGTGGGGGATTGACAGGCTTGATTCAGATTCCCCTTCTCCGCACATTGTTAAGTCGCACAAAAGTGCCTGTTGTTGTATGATTACCATAATAGGATAACTCGCGTCATTACTCAACCGGGTATGAAAGGAAGATATAAAATCTCATCATGGACGCTAAGGGAGGCGAATGATTGTTGGACATTAAATACTATATTTTTGAAACCATTGCTGCAAGCCACATAATGAGTGGCATCCTAGACTTGTACAAAGTGATATTTGACACCCGGAATTACTTACCTATTAAAATAAAAGATAAAAAAGGATTACTATTTAATATCGCATTAGATGACACAAAGGTTATTGGATTTAAAATTGGATACGAGCTTGATAAAAATAAGTTTTATAGTTGGCTGGGCGGTGTGGATCCTAAATTATTAAGAGGTGAGTTAACGCGTTGTTAAGCCATAAACCCAGCATTAAGGCTAATTAATTAATAAGTTCTCGACAATAGAATGACCCTCATACGTATTGTATAAGGGTCAGCTTCCTCTTTATGTGGTGGCTAGGCATTTTTTAGTTTATAAATGTCACGGTCATGTTTTGCAATCATTTGATCGTAGTAGGCAAGATCGGCTTTCATCACCATTTGTTCCAACATTTTAGCAGTGCGGTCATCAATTTCTTCAACAGCTTGAGCAATGGCTGGGATCATGGCCGTATCGTCCTTGAGCGCCACGATGTCGGCTTTCATGGTCGAAATGTCCACTTCAACGTTGCCAACGCGCTCGTTTAACTGTCGCAGTTCACCCAGAATCAGGTCTAATTTGTCGTCCATGGCGGTCCTCCTTTCTGTTTTCGACTTTCATCCGTATCGAGTCGGTTGCTCCATCTAGTGCTGCGAACCTAGCCGTTCATATTGCTATAGCTTTTCTTATTATAGCAGAAGCATGGGTGACCTACGGTTAATCTTTTACAGATTTTCTTCTACTGCCAGAATTGTGTCAAACGAGTTGGTGTCGTGAGGACCTTCTCGATTTACTGTCGATTAAAGGCATAAATACGTGTTGAGCGGTGTTGATTGTCACTGAAGGGGAGTAGTGCAATGAGATATACAGTGAAAGGGAGAATAGGCGGAAGGTCGTTAGAGGTCTACCGACATCATCAACATAGCGGTGCCGCAATAGGTCGCTCCCACCGCGTACTGCACGACCGTTGTCGCAAGTGTGCTGACGCTGCTTCTGCTGTGGCGGCGGGAGAGGAAGCGGGATGTTGTTTAATGTCATGACTTCTTTGCGGGTAGACAGAATTTGATCGCTGTAAGTACGAACCAAATAGTACCAGAAGTAAGGCCAACCCATTTAAGCCAAGTCATGTGGTTTAAAGTCGAGGTCGGAGATCCAAGAAGATAGTAAGAGAAAGAAAAGTAGATCTGTTGCGCTAAGCTTCTGCATAACTTTTTCCGGTGGAATCGGCTATGATCTATTTTAGAGAACGTCACGATGTACGCAACGGTATAAAAGGTGTGCGGAATGCCGATCACCGTAGCTCCTATCTAAGGAATACCATAACAAAAGGTGTGCTTCTGTCAGCGTATTCTTCGAAAAAGGAACCTGAAAGAGCCCCTGTAAAAGGGGCCATCCACCAAGCCTTTAAGCTTACACTACTTATTCTGCTCCTTCGTGCGGTAAAACTCGTGAAACAATTTCATTAGTGCCCTTTTTTCGATGCGGGAAACGTAGGAACGCGAGATACCGAGTTTGCGAGCGATTTCTCGTTGCGTCTGCTCTTCGCCGTTATCGAGCCCGAAGCGCCCGCGAATGACTTCTTGCTCGCGTTCGTCGAGCACGTGAATGAAGCGGTATATTTTGCTCTTCTCGATCTTGAGTTGCACTAGCTTGATCACTTCGTCGATATCTGACCCGAGGACGTCGATTAACGTGATTTCGTTGCCCTCTTTATCAGTGCCGATCGGATCGTGGAGTGACACATCTTTGCGCGTCTTTTTTAGGGACCGCAAATGCATTAAGATTTCGTTCTCGATACACCGGGCGGCGTACGTGGCGAGTTTTGTTCCTTTGTTCGGACGGTAACTTTCGATTGCTTTGATTAAGCCGATCGTTCCAATGGAAATTAAGTCTTCGCTGTCTTCGCCGGTATTCTCGAATTTTTTTACGATGTGTGCCACGAGGCGCAAGTTGTGTTCGATCAACATGTTGCGCGCGACTTTGTCCCCCTCGCCTATTTTACGTAAGTAATATTCCTCCTTGTCTTCGGAAAGTGGCTGGGGAAAGGCGTTGTTTTTAATGTACGACACGAACAACACGATCTCGCGGAACATTAAGGAAAGTAAGGCAAACAGGCCCGGCACCACGTGTCACCTCCATAAGTTGGAGGGACTTGCTCTCTACTGTCGCAAGCCCTCTTAAGTTACCTTATGAGGATAAAGTGGGCGCGTGCCTGTTCGGGAGAAATTTTCCTTACGCTTTCAGTGACACAACCCTTCCTTCGGCATGACTCCGCATTGCGGCTTCGATGACGCGAATCGTCTCCCGACCGTCGACGGATGCTACGGGAGGTGCCTCCCCGTGCAGAATTGCTGCTGCAAACACGCGGTAATAGGAAGCGTATGAACCGGGAATAGGCGTTACTTTAGTGGTTGTTGTCGGCAAGTTCGCTCCGCTTGTTGTCTGTTCTCCTCCGCTTGTTGCTTGCTCTCCTCCGCTTGTGGGCAAGGTAGTGACGGCGACGTCGATGGCGCGAGCGGCGTCGGCGGCAGTTGCCCAGGCGGCGCTGCCCGGTTTGTGACCTTGTTTAAGTGCTGCTTCTTGTGGGTCAAGGCCGTAACTGAAGAAACTGCCACGGTCACCGTGAACGGCAAAGCGCGGTCCTGTCTGTAGTACGAGGCACCCGCCGTGCAAAATGACGCGTAGCGGGTCGTCGTAGCCGAGTACGAGGTGGAAGTAGTCGACTGTTTGCGCAGCAGGACGTTGTAACATGAGATCGGCCGATACTGTTTTTGGCGGTCCGAACAGGTGAATCGCTTGGTCGATGAGATGGGAACCGAGGTCGTACAACAGCCCCGCGCCGGGGACATCGCGTTCGCGCCAACGATCCCGCACGTGTGGACGGAAGCGGTCAAAGTGAGCTTCGTACGTGTGGATATTGCCTAATGTCCCGTCGGCGATGTTCGCTTTTAACGTTAAGAAGTCGCTGTCCCAGCGGCGGTTTTGGTACACGCTCAGGATGAGTCCGCTCTCCTCGGCGATTTGCACCAACTCATCTGCTTCCTCCGCGTGGAGGACGAACGGCTTTTCGACGACGACGTGTTTGCCCGCCGTGAGGGCCCGTTTGGCGAACTTGTAATGCGTATCGTTAGGAGTCGTAATGACGACAGCGTCGATCGTTTCGTCTTTGAGCACCTCATCGATGTCGGAGACGACGGCGACATCGGGATAGTCGCGCGTCACTTTGCCTGCGTTACTCGAGACGACTGTCGTTAGCGTTAGATCGTCGATCGCGTCGATGATCGGGGCGTGGAACACGGAAGCGGAAAATCCGTAGCCGACGAGTGCAATATTCACGTTGTTAGTAGTGCCACTTTTGTTGTTCATGTTGTCACTCCTATTGTCCATTGTGCCACTCCTTTTCACTCCTCAAAAATGAATTGAGACGTGAAAAACAATTACGTAATTTATATAACTATTGAAACAAACGTATCAAAAACGGGTACCGCTCAGCCCTTCGGTCGTGGCGCGGTACCCGTTAAGTGCACAGTTACAGTTCGTACAGTTCGCCGTATTTTTGTCGTAAATAACGCATATACGGTTCGTTCGACAGCGCGCCGCCAGTCGTGCGAGCGATGAGTTCTTCTGGTGTAAATTTACTGCCGTGGCGATAAATGTTTTCTTTCAGCCAGTTGTGCAATGTAGCGAAATCCCCCTGCCTGATCTGGACCGGAATGTTCGGGTGAGCGCGCAAGGCAGCGTCGAAAAATTGGGCACTCATAACGTTGCCGAGCGTGTATCCTTGGAACGATCCGCCGATCGTCCCCCCGAACCAGTGGACGTCTTGTAAGACGCCGTCGCGGTCGTTCGGCGGAGTGACGCCGAGGTCGGAGGTGTAGCGTGCGCGCCACGCTTCGGGCAAATCGCGTACAGCGAGGCGGCCTTCGAGCAGTTCGCGCTCTAAGTCGTAGCGGATGATCACATGCAAATTGTAGGTCACTTCGTCGGCGTCCGTACGAATTAACGACCGCTGCACTTTGTTAATGGCGCGGTAAAACTTATCGAGCGAGACGTCGCCTAGCTGACTCGGAAACGCTTCTTGTAGTTGCGGGTAAAAATACGTCCAAAAGTCGCGGCTGCGTCCGACGATGTTCTCCCACAAGCGCGATTGGCTTTCGTGTACGCCGGAAGATGTGCCTTCGGCGAGCGGCGTGGCTTCAAATTTCCGGTCGATTCCGAGCTCATACATCGCGTGGCCGGCCTCGTGCATCGTCGAAAACAGTGCATCGGATAAGTCGTTTTCGTTAAAGCGAGTGGTGATCCGTACGTCGCTGAGGGAAAACTTCGTCATAAACGGATGGTGTGTGCGATCTTGTCTGCCGCGTTCGAAATCGAAGCCGTATTGACGAATGGCGTCGAGACCGATCGCTTCTTGTTTGTCTTCCGGGTAATGGGCTTTTAAAAAGCCGTCCTCTGGCGGAGTCTGTGCCGTAATCGTTTCGACGAGCGGCGTGAGTTGGTTGCGCAAATCGGCGAATAGCGGGTTGATCGTCGCAACTGTCATCCCGTAATCGGAGAAGCCGATGAGTGGGTCCATGACGTGCTCCGCTTTGAAGAAAGACGAAAATTCCCGGCTTAACTCGAGCGTTTTTTCTAGTAACGGCGCGACGGCCGCAAAGTCGTTTGCAGGGCGCGCCTTCGTCCAAGCCGAATAGGTGACGGCTGAATGGGAATTAAGTTTACTGACAAAGTCAGATGGAATGTTGACCAATTTTTCATAATAGCGCCGAGCAAGGCGGATGAGACTCGCGTCGTCGGAATCGTAAGGCAAACTTTCTTCGTAAGGGCGCAAGTCGTCGAGCAACTGGCCCGTTTTATCATCGGTGATTGTTTCATGTGCAATGCGCGCCAGCGTCGCGATTTGTCGACCGCGCGCTTCAGCACCGGCCGGCGGCATGTAAGTCGATTGATCCCAAGACAGCACGGCACCGGCAGCGAACAAGTCGTTAGTCTCGCGTAACCGTTCTTTAAGCTCTTTCAATTTAGCTTCCATCGGATCCTCCTTATGTACGATGTGATATTATTGGGGTGGCGGGGATCGTGTACCTTAAAAAACGCCAGTCTACCCCGCAAAGAAAAGCGATGCTACTAAGAGTTTAACACAATTGTTTGCTGCTTCGGCACTTTTTGTGCGGGTCTGTCAATGTGAATGAAGACTGCTTTGTGCACGGCGGACGAGGAAAGCCGCCCTTTTCCCGCGCAGTGTCATCGCGGGTAATCAGTGAAGTTCGCCGCCACTTGCGGTAATGTCTGCATTCGTCGTTGCGGCTGTGACGACGGCGATGTGCAAGGCCCGGACGATGTTGGAAACACGATTATTTTTTTCGCTCCAAAATGAGCAAATCATGTTGGTAACTATCGCGTGAAATGCCGTATAATTAGGGTAGATAACAAGGTGTGGAAAAGGATGTGCTCCGATGAACATTGCCTTTTTTTTACTGCCTAAAGACGAAGTGAAGTTTTTAAATCCAGAAGCGACGTTGCGTCAAGCACTAGAGAAGATGAAGTATCATCGATACACGTCGGTTCCGCTCATTAACGAACAGGGTCAGTATGTTGGGACGCTTACCGAAGGAGACTTATTGTGGTTTATTAACAATGCGTTGGACGAGGGCCGCACAGACGTGTTGAAGGCGAAATTGAAAGACGTTCCGCAACGCGTCCACAACGTGCCTGTGTCCATTAACGCTGAAGTTGAAGATTTATTGACACTCGCGATCGACCAGAACTTTATTCCCGTCGAAGATGACCAAAAAAGCTTTATCGGTATTATTAGGCGGAGGGACATCATTAAATTCACAGCTAAACTGCTATATAACCAAAATCAAAATAGCTAATTTGTAAACGTTGTTATTGCGACTGGAACATAACGACCTTTGACGACATGAAACAATAACGAAACCCCGCAGATGAACTGGCGCGTACCTGCGGGGTTTTCAAATGTACCTTTAGATGACGTCGTTAATAAAACATGTGCCAATGTTTGGCTCGTCGATCGCTTACTTCTTCCATAAGGTGCGCGATTCGTTCAGCGCTTTGAACGCGTGTCGCGTCGATGGCGGGTTCTCGCCGCGAGATCGTTACTGTAAAAAATAGTAAGTGGAAAGTAAACACGATTGTTCACCCCCTATATGTGTGTGTCTTCTTTCACGTCGAACCTTCCACCAATAAAAACCAGACTGTCTGAAAACGTACATTGCTCATAACATTTCCTCCTTTGGGTGCCTAAAAATAAATAAAAAGCCACAGGTTGGTAACCACCTGTGGCTTTTAAGCGGGCGCAAGTTATTGTCGGGAGTAAGAAGGAGAGGACAAGAAATTGGACCGTGCCAGAGTCGTTAATGTCGAGTGTCGTACTTCGACAAAGTATATGGCATTAACGTCCGCAACTTAACCCCTTGACAGCATGCGCTGAATCGCCCGAAAATATAAAAAAGCCACAGGTGTTCGACCTGCGGCTCTTTATACCATGTGATGTGAGAGTAACCTTAGCGAACTACTGAACAGCTACGAACAGCCGTTAGCGTTCGGTTCCCCTCGTAATTAAATATAAAGCGCGAGGTCGACGAGAATGGAAGTATGCAGTTTTGCCCAGTGTGTTCACAACGTCAGTCATTCTGTCGTACCTCCTTTAGAAATAATTACAATTGCTATTATACGCATGTTACGCCCTTCTGTAAACCCTTTTTTCGTAAAAAGGTGTTCTTCCATAAAAAAGGGTGATCGCATTCGTTGTAGTATCCTTGCCGCCAACTTTGCAAATCGTGAACGCTTTCGTCGTAACTTTTTATTATCTCTTTTGCATAGGTCAGAAAACGGCGTCCACCGTCGGTTGTGCCAAAAAGAGTACTTCCGCTGTTTTGTGGAAATTTTCGTAGTGAGCAGCCGTCACAAATGTTCTCAACCACTTCATGTCCTACAGGCCGTTGCGATGCCTTCCACGCTGTACACGCCGACATTTACCGCGAGCAGAATCATCGGCTGGACGGCGCACGTGTTGGAGCAGGCAGCATATAATCGCATTTTCCGGCCACAGTCCGTTTATGTCGGATCCGTACCTTCTAAAGACATATAAAAAAATGCCGTACGGCACATAATCGTGTATGATAAGGAGATGATGGATCGACATTCCTTGAAGGACAGGAGTACGACTCGATGACACTTTTAGAAACTTTTCTCGATCAACCGGCGTGGCGCATCATCGACCATACCGAGTTCGGCACAAACTTTGCCGCGCTCGATTCTTTTGCGATCGACGATACGTTGTGCGCAGCCGTCGGCGCCAACGAATCGGAAGCGGTGGCGCGCTTCTGGGTACACGATGCGACCGTCGTGCTAGGTATACAAGACAGTCGGCTACCATTTGTGTCCGAGGCACTTGCAGAGTTAGAGGGACGTGGTTACCATACGCTCGTCCGCAGTTCGGGGGGGCTCGCCGTCGTCCTCGACGCCGCCGTGCTTAACGTTTCGCTCATCGCTCCAGCGCCAGACGTGTTCGGGGGCATCGACTTCGGCTATGAAACGATGTGGCAGCTCGTCCGCGAAATGATTTTGCCGTTCGGAAAGGGCGTGGCGACGGGGGAAATAGTCGGATCGTACTGTCCGGGTCGTTACGACTTGTCGATCGGCGGGCGTAAGTTCGGCGGCATTTCTCAGCGGCGGACGCGCGGCGGGATGGCCGTGCAGGCATTTTTGCTCGCCGCAGGGTCAGGTGCGGCGTGGCCGTGCAGGCATTTTTGCTCGCCGCAGGGTCAGGTGCGGCGCGCGCGGCGCTCGTGCGCCACTTTTATGATCGCGCTGACCGGGAACGGACGTCGACCTTCGATTACCCGCGTGTTCGCCCGGAAACGATGGCCTCCCTCGCTGAATTACTCCAGACGGACATAACGGTCACACAGTTAAAAGGGCGCGCTGCCGACGTCTTACAGCAGCATGCACCGCAACTAAGGGCGACGCCACTTTTTGCTGCGGAGGCTGCTCGTGTGGAACGCAACCGCGAACGGATGATGGCGCGCAACGAAAAACTACTGCGCGAAAGGAATTAAGGTGTGAACGCTTCTCGCGTCTATCTTCTTTTTTTACGTGAATGGAAAAAGCCCAGACGACATAACGATGCGTCCTGGGCTTTTATGGGCCAATGGAACGATTAAAAGGTGGAAAAGACCTTTTAGAATAAAAGTAAAATGAAGAGCGGGGCGAGGATGGAGGTGAATACCGCACACAACGTCATCGCCACGGAGCTTGCGGTGCCTTCTGCTTCGCCGTATTCCAACGCCTTGGACGTACCGATCGCATGGGCAGCACTTCCCATGCCGACGCCTTTACCGAGAGCGTGGTCGATGTGGCACCATTTGAATACATACGGGCCGAACACGGCGCCAGTTAAGCCAGCGACCATGACGAAGACGGCTGCAAGCGGTGGGATGCCCCCTAGCGTGCCTGCGATATCCATCGCGACGGGGGTCGTCACCGACTTCGGCAAGATGGAGTAGATGAGCTCTTCGTCGAAACCGAGGAGATGAGCTAGCGCGATACCGCTAGCGAGCGCCAGTAGGCAACCGACCGTCACGCCGCATAAAATCGAAACAGCGTACTGTTTCACCATCTTCCGGTGGCGATACAGCGGGATCGCCATGGCGACGACGGCAGGGCCTAGGAGCTCGTTCAGCCACCGCCCGCCGATCATATACGTGTCGTACGAAATACCGAGAGAAAGTAATAGCGCGACCATTGCCGCCCCCGACGTCAAAAGCGGCAGCAACAGCGGGAAGGGGGCGTATTCATAAAGGCGCTTCATCGCCAGAAAGAGGACGATGGTTACACTGATGGTGAGCAGTCCGACAAGCCATTTCATCGCGTGCCGCCTCCTTTCGACGTGCCATCCACTGCGTGACCAACCCCGACGTACATAAAACGGCGACGGTACTTACCATGACGATGGCGACCGCCCATATGCCCTCCTCTTTAAAAAAGGGCAAGAAATCGATGACGCCAATGATTGTTGGAAGAAATAGGAGTGGTAAATAACGCAACAGCGGATCAGCTCCGGATGCGAGCCACTCCTCTTTAACGAGTCCAGTCATTAAAAAGAAAAACAAGAGCAACATGCCGATGATGCTGCCGGGAACGAACAAATGGAACGCGCGCTGCAGCCACGTGCCGACGAGATACAAAACATACAGCCCACTTAATTGGACGATAAGGCGGATCGCTTTCTTAAACATGTAATCGACAGTCACTCCTCTCTAACAACCTTTCATGTGACAAAGCGTGATCTGACGTACTGTTCTGCGGCGCTGGCGGGACATATACGTCGCCTTGTGTCTCACCTACACCTCATAAAGCTCATAAATGTGTTTGGCAAGTTTAGATATTATGATATTGTGTATTTTATATAACCAGCGATATTTTGTAAAGTACTTTCAAGTGTGAATAACGGTGCGCAAAGAAAAAGACGGTGCGTTACACAGGCTAGCACCGCCCATTTTTTAGAACCGGTTCAAAACTTATTACCAATTTTATTCCGCTTTTATTCCGCAAAAACGCATGGCATCTGTGACCCTTCGTCAACATTTAGTGTACGAGTTTTTCTAGTGTACGAGTTTTTCGTGATCTTTCCACCAAGCGGTGCGTAAGCGGTACTTCTGGATTTTTCCCGTAGCTGTGCGCGGTAGTTGATCGACGAAGATATACTCTTTTGGCGCTTTGTAATGGGCCAAGTGCGAGCGACAAAATTGCTTCAGTTCGGCGGCAGTCGCTTTGCTACCCTCTTTCAGCACGATGAACGCGACGGGGGCTTCGCCCCATTTTTCGTCCGGCTTCGAGACGACGCCGACGTCGAGGACGTCCGGGTGTTTGAACAAGACACCTTCTACTTCGATCGAAGAAATATTTTCACCGCCGGAAATGATCACATCCTTGGAACGGTCGACAATTTCGATGTAGCCGTCCGGGTGAATGACCGCAAGATCGCCAGTGTGAAACCAACCGTTGCGGATCGCTTTGGCCGTCTCTTCCGGCTGTTTGTAGTACTCCTTCATGACGGTGTTGCCCCGGGCGACGATTTCGCCAATTTCTTTCCCGTCCCACGCTACTTCTGTACCGTCGTCGCGCAGTACCGTCGTTTCACCGCTAAAAATCATCTCCACGCCTTGCCGACTCATCATCGCCGCTTTTTCATCCATCGGCAAGTTTGCAAAGGAATCGCGCCATTCGCAGTAAGAGATGAAAGGCGCCGCTTCGGTCAACCCGTAAACGTGGATAATAGTCATATTTAAACGCTGTTGCACCTTTTCGATGACGGCCGCTGGCGGCGGGGAACCGGCCGTGGCGATGCGCGGGTGCGCTTCTAACTCAATGTTGTCGATGTTCGGTGCCTGCAATAACATGCTAAGTACCGTCGGCGCGCCGCAAGCGAGCGTTACTTTTTCTTTTTCCATCAATGCGAGGACGTCTTTTGGGACAATTTTGCGGAGACAGACGTGGGTTGCCCCGACACCAGAAACGGCCCAAACGCCTCCCCAGCCGTTGACGTGAAACATCGGGAGTGTGTGTAAATACACATCGTCAACCGAGATGTGTAAGTGAAACAAGAAGTCGGCCGCATTAATATACGTGTTGCGGTGGGTGAGCACGACTCCTTTCGGTTTAGACGTCGTGCCACTCGTATAGTTAATCGTGATCGGATCATTTTCGTCAATCGCGACAAAAATAGGATCTGCACTCGACTGAGCGAGTAGTTGTTCGTAGTCGATCCCTTTCAGCGGCGATTCGTAACCGCTGTCAATTTGGACAACGTGACGGACTTTGGGTAACTGTGGCAAAATCGTGTCAATCGTCGCTCCCCATTCGGAATCGACGACGATCACCTCGGCGTCGCTGTGATCGATTATGTAGCGCAGTTCCTCTTCTTTAAGACGAATGTTCAGCGGGACGAGGACGGCTCCTAACTGACAAATACCGTAAAAGCATTCCAACATTTCATGCGTGTTCGGTGCCAATACGGCGACCTTAACGTCCTTTTTTACACCGAGGTCTTTCAGCCCGTGGGATAGCCGATCGCATCGTTCGGCAAACTCCACATAAGTAAAGCGTTTTTCACCGTCGATGACAGCGAGTTTGTTGTGGTACAGCTTGACAGCTCTCCGCTTAAAGTCTAGTGGCGTTAGTGGTGTGATCATGTTGGCGCGATCTCTCCTTTCACTCTTACTACTAATGTGTACTTAACAACGTAAAGCGGTTACACATTGATGATGCTATGTGGTAACGTGTTAAAGTCTGTGACCGACACGCATAGAAAACAGGTGCAGCGTAGGGAACCATCGTGCGTCGCACATACTATTAAAGCGCTTACCATTTTGGCACCCCGAGATCTTCTTTACGAACACCTTCATCAATTCTAACGTTGTGCTCCCGCAGGCCAAATAGGGACAGTGCAAATCCAAGTCCGAATATAACATAATAACAGACATAGAGTCAATCCCCCAATAGTTTCGTTAGCACCGAAGAATAAAAAAAGTCGCTAGAAGGTGGGCTGTTTCCGCTAGATGGGGAATTTATGCCGGGGAACCTTTCCACTGAGATTCTTTTTTGCGGGAGGGCGGGGAAATATGGTAAGCTTATGCCATCAAGAAATGCCGTTAGAGGTGCATTTGAGGTGAATAAAGGCGTTGAAGCAGCTAATTCCAGATATGTTCGTCAAAGATGTGTACAACATCGACTATAACGACTTGCAACGCCGCGGAATTAAGGCGATTATTACCGATTTGGACAATACGTTAGTCGAAGCGGACCGCCTAGATGCGACGCCCGAGTTAGTCCGCTGGTTAGCGGAAATACGAGCACGAGGCTTTCGCGTGATGATCGTCTCCAACAACCGAGAGACGCGCGTTTCCCGGTTCGCGGAACCGCTCCGCATTCCGTACATACACGCGGCAAAAAAACCGTTCAACACGTCGTTCCGCAAGGCGCTTCAACGGATGGAGACAACCTCGAAGGAGACCGCCGTCATTGGCGACCAACTGTTTACGGACGTACTCGGCGGCAATCGGCTCGGCTTGTATACGATTTTAGTTACCCCGATCTCGAAGCGGGAAGGACTGGGGACGAAAATAAACCGCTGTTTGGAAAAGCTCGTCTACGCGTGGATGAAAAAGCGCGGCATCGAGCGGTGGGAGGAATAAGTTTGACAGAGGCGATACATTATTGTGCCGGCTGCGGCGCACGGTTACAAACTGAAAATAAAAACCGTTCGGGGTATGTGCCAGAGGGCGCGCTGACGAAGGAAGGAGCGGTATGCCGACGGTGCTTCCGCATTCGCCACTACAACGAAGTGTCACCGGTCGAATTGACGGCTGACGATTACCGCGCCGTGTTGGACCAAATCGGCCAGTCGGAGGCGCTCGTCGTACAAATTGTCGATATTTTTGACCTCGAAGGTAGTTGGGTACGGGGGCTGCCGCGGCGGATTGGCGCCAACCCGCTCTTGCTCGTAGCGAACAAACTGGACTTACTACCGGCGTCGACCAACTGGCGCCGCCTTGAACAATGGCTGCGCCACGAATGTCTGGAATGGGGCGTGCGCCCGTTAGACGTCGCGCTGTGCAGTGTGAAAAAAGGGACAGGCACGGAAGATGTCGTTCAAAAAATTGAGCAGTACCGCGATGGCCGCGACGTGTACATCGTCGGGGCGACGAATGTCGGCAAGTCGTCGTTCATGAATCGGATTTTAAAGGATTACGGGGAAGGTGAAGGTAATGAAATGACGACTTCGTTTTACCCGGGGACGACGCTCGGCACAGTCGGCATCCCTTTAGAAGACGGTCGCGAGCTAATCGACACACCGGGTATTGTCAACGAGGACCGCCTCAGTGAGCGCATCGCGCCGCACGACTTGCGCTATGTCGTACCGACGGCGCGCCTAAATCCGAAAGTGTTCCAGTTAAACGCAGAGCAGACGCTCTTTTTTGGCGGGTTGGCTCGCTTCGACTTTAAGCGCGGCGAACGACAGCCGTTCGTCTGTTATGGGGGACGGGAGCTGTACATCCACCGCACGAAACTGGCGAACGCCGACCAGTTGTACAGGGAGCAGCGCGGAAAACTGTTAGTGCCGCCAACTGCTTCAGGAGAAGTCGCTGCTAGCAATCCTGCAGATCGCTTGCCTGATTCAAGGGAGGGCTCAGTCTCTGGGGATCCTATATCTAACGATTCGCGGTTAGGGGATCCAGTAGCCGCCAATGCACTTGACTTGACGGTCAAACGGTCTTTTCGGATCGACGGTGAGAAGACGGACATCGTCATTTCTGGGCTCGGCTGGCTGACGTGCCGCGGCGATGCCGCTGACATTGACGTGTACGTGCCGCGCGGCGTCGCTGTATCCGTTCGACCGGCAATTATATAGCATAGCGACAGTGTGTTCTACGGGAGGGGTTACATGGAGACGACGGTTCAGGCGACGGCACACACACAGCTTTTAGCGGTCATCGGGCACCCGATCGCCCATTCAAAGTCACCACAGATGCATCAAGCCGCTTTAAATGCGCAGCAGCTTCCGTTGACGTATCTTGCCTTTGACGTGTGGCCGGAAGAGTTACAGGAAGCTGTGAGTGGGTTGCGTGCACTCAGGGTACGCGGCTGGAACGTCACGATTCCGCACAAAGTGGCGATTATACCTTTTCTAGATGCAATTGACGAAGATGCGCGGGAAATTGGCGCCGTCAATACGGTCGTGAACGACGGTGGCCGGCTCATCGGCTACAATACGGACGGGGCGGGCTACTTGGCGTCCTTGCGCGAGGAGACGGGAATAACGCTCCGTGAGCAGCGGGTGCTTATCTTAGGGGCAGGCGGTGCGGCGCGGGCGATCGCCTACGTGCTGGCGCGGGCTGGTGTACCACACATCGTCGTCGCTAACCGTACCGCTTCCCGAGCGCGCGAACTCGCCTCGTTTGTCGCACAGTGGACGGAGACATCGGCACTTGCCTTGGAAGAGGTAGCGGCGTGCACGAGCGACCGCACCTTAATCGTCAATACGACGTCTGTCGGCATGGCACCGCACACGGACGCCACGCCACTCGACCCACGGCTCATACCAGCGGGCTCTGTCGTGAGTGACTTAATTTATAATCCGGCGAAGACGCTGCTCTTGCAGGAAGCGGAAAAACGCGGCTGTACGATTCATAACGGGCTAGGGATGTTTATTCGCCAAGGGGCGCTCGCCTACGAGAAGTGGACGGGAAAGCCCGCACCGCTAGACGTCATGCGCTCTGCCGCTTCGTCGTAAGATATAGTAAGGCAGGAGTAGATCTGTAAATAGGGCAATAGGAAGAAGTGTTGCCCGGAAAACGTTTGATAGATATACTTACAATCTGTCGCTTCGGAAAGGGACGAATCGTTACGGTGGGAAGAAAAGAAAGCACATCTAGGATAAGATACAGTCGACAAATTGCGCAGTACAGGCTGTGTAGCCAAGCGATGGTCGCTCATAAAGAAGTAAGTGATAGGGCGGTGAGAGGTTAGGATGCGGGTCGGACTAATGGGTGGCACGTTTGATCCGATTCACCTCGGGCACCTCATCGCCGCGGATCATGTACAGGAACAATTGGACTTAGACGAAGTATGGTTTTTACTAGCAGCAGTGCCGCCGCACAAGAGCGGCCAGAGGATTACCGCCCCAGAGCATCGCCTGCAAATGGTGCGTTTGGCCGTTTCTGACCACCCGCATTTTCGCGTCTGCACGATTGAATTTGAACGGCGCGGGCGTTCGTACACCGTCGATACGCTCACCATTTTGCGGCAGCGGTATCCGGAACACGACTTTTTCTTTATGATCGGTGGGGATATGGTACAAAATTTACCGAACTGGCACCGCGTCGACGACCTCGTCCACTTGGTGGAGTTTGTCGGCATGACGCGTCCCGGGTACGCACGGCAGCCGTTACCACCCCCGATTGCGGCGGCGGTACAGTATGCCGAATTGCGGCTCGTCGACATTTCGGCGACAGACATTCGGGAGCGGGTAAAAGAAGGGCGTTCGATCCGTTATATCGTACCGGATCAAGTGAGAAACTACATTGAGGAGCAACAGTTATATGCAACGTGAACAACTTTTAGCGGCGATCGAGAGCGAGTTGAACGATGCGCGCTTTCAGCACACGCTGAGAGTCGCGAAAACGGCCGTCGAATTGGCGGGGCGGTTCGGTGCAGATCCCGCCAAAGCAGAACTGGCGGCACTGCTGCACGATTACTGCAAGTGCTGGCCGCGGGCGACACTCAGGCAATGGATCGTCGATCGGCAGTTAGATGAAGATGACTTGTTAAACTACGGACCGGCTTTATGGCACGCGTTTGTCGGCGCTGCTGCTGTACACGAGCGCTTCGGGATTGACGACGAACACGTGTTAAACGCGGTGCGTTACCATACATCGGGAAGGCCGGGGATGACGCCGTTAGAAAAAGTTGTCTGTCTCGCTGATTATATTGAGCCGGGGCGTACGTTCCCCGGCATCGACGACGTGCGCGATCTCGCACAGCACGACCTGGAACGGGCGCTATTGCGTTCGTTCAACAATACCGTCATGTGGCTGTTACAAAATGACCGCAAGGTGTTCCCGTTAACGATTGCGGCGCGCAATGACTTGTTAGTGCAAATAGCCGCTCGTCATAAAAAGGAGGCGTTATAACATTGGATGAATTGCAAGTAGCTAAGTTAGCCGTTCACGCGGCCGAGGACAAAAAGGCGCACCGCTCCGTCATTTTAGACATTCGCGGGTTATCGGTCATCGCCGATTACTTTGTCATTACGACCGGGAACTCGGAAAAACAAGTGCAGGCGATCGTCACCGGGGTCAAAGATGCGATGGCCGAAGCGGGAATCGACATTCGCGGCATTGAAGGGTACGAACAAGGCCGCTGGGTGTTAATCGACGCTGGCGACGTCGTCATTCACGTGTTTCACCGCGACGAACGCGACTTTTACGGGTTAGAACGTCTATGGGGAGACGCGAAAAGGGTCGAGGCGCAGTGACGCCCCTTTTGCGAACGACTGACGATAGCTACCGGCAATTAGCTTATGTTTACGATTTACTCATGCGGGATGCGCCTTACGGCGAGTGGTTGGCGTGGGCTGAACAGATGTGGCGCTTGGCGGGTAGTCATCCCCGCCAAGTCGTCGATTTAGCCTGTGGGACAGGGACACTGACTCGTGCGCTAGCACAGACGGGTCGTCAAGCAATCGGCGTCGACTTGTCCACCGACATGTTGGCCGTGGCGGACCAGAAAGCGGCGGATAGGGGTGGTACGCAAGGTGCTGATCGCGTCGCAGGAGCCGGAAGTGTCAGAAGTGCCAGAGGTACCACAGGCGCTCGAGACGGTGCCGTCACGTGGCTGCAGCAAGATATGCGCGAGCTGCAATTGCCAGCAGCGGTGGACAGCGTCGTTTGTTTTTGTGACAGTCTGAACTACTTGCTGACGGAAGGAGATTGGCGCGAGACGTTCCGCGCAGTATACGATGCCTTACAGCCGAACGGCGTGTTTCTATTGGACATTCACAGTGAGTATAAGGTGCGCACCGTGTTCGGTAATGAAGTGTACGCGTGGGAGGAGTCGGGTGTGTACTGCGTCTGGCACAATGAGCTCGACGAGGCGGCGTGTGCTGTAGACGAAGCGCTCACCTTGTTTGTCGAAGGTGAAGACGGATGCTACGAGCGGTTCGACGAGTGGCATCGCCAGCGGACGTTTCCGCCTGACGTCGTGCGCCAGTGGCTGGTCGACGCCGGGTTTGAGGTGCTTATGGTGACGGGTGATTTCCGAACGACGGGAGGAGTTCGTGCCGAGGATGAGCGCGTCTTTTTTTGTGCGCGGAAACGGTAGGAAGGTAAGTCCTGCGAATCGTGAACAGGGATGTGAGAGAACGAGAAGGTAATCGCAGAGATTGAGGATATAGAGACAATATAGATTGGCGAAAAGAACCAGCTCCTACAGGGCTGGTTCTTTTTGAGGTTTACATTGGGATATTTTTCGCCATTACGTGAAAAGAGCCAGCTTTCGTCTATGAGAACCTTTTAAACGCTCGGTTGCTTTAAGTTTCGCTTGCTAAGTGTATGATGATTCGTTATTGTATTATTGGTATAACATTAGACTGAAAGTTGGGATTAACATGGAACTATACATTTGGATGTTTATGGCGATCATACTATTAGTCCTTAGTATCGCTGCGTTATTTAGAACTGTTAATAAAACTGTGAAAAGGAAATGCGATGACTCCAGACAACTAAAGGAAAAAATTGATAAATCAGAACAGGAGGTTAAAGAAATTAAGAATAAATTACATAAATAAGAAATGAGGTTCTTAAATGATTAAAATGGGAACATGTTAATTTGGCGTTGTACGATGGTCGTAACAGCGAGTTCCGGCTGGTCCCTCGTCGTGCTCATCGTCTATATGAGACGAGTACGCATGTGTTGACGGAGGGACACTTACTGCCGTTTTTACAAACGTGTGTTTGTTTCACAACGCACCGGCTCTGAGCGACGTCCTTCGGGAGTGGTCGGTGTATGTGCTTGCGGCGAGCGGTGCGCTGTTTTTAACCGGGCAATGGTTGCTGCAGCGCACGCAGCGGTTTCATTAGTTGCCCGATGTTTACTTCAGATCCTTAAAGGAATTAACCATTCTTTGAAACGTCTTTTTGCTCTCGGCAAATTGGTCTTGGTTGGACCATGCCATGATTTGGTAGAAGTGCGTCTTCGTTTCGACGACAGTGTACAAATAAGCGATTTTGTACTTACTCATTTCCCCGGTCGCCTCAAATTGCAGCGCCTTGTAGTTGCCTATTGTTATTTTCTTCGGGGAGGTCGTTTTTAAGTTGTCGATCGAATCGGCCGTCATTTCGTGGAAGAAATCGACGAAGTCGTCTAAGACCAACTCATTTTCCTTTTTTTCATCGAAAATGACGATGGCGTATTCGTCCCCTTGCAAGTTTTGTACTTGAATGTCGGCGCTGTCGTTCAGATCGTCCGTCGACTCCCACCCGCCGGGAACGGTCAGCTGTACTTTGTTCTTCTCGTCTTTCACGACGTGTTCGCCTTTCGGTGCCTCTTTAGTGGTGGAAGTTGCGTTGCCCGCGTCTCCGGCTAATGGGCGGAAGCTGGCGGCTATTTTTTCAAACTCCGCTTGATGGGTCGCGACATTTTCATCTACAGTCCAAAAGACGAGTTGATAAAACTTGTCGTCCGCCTCGACGAGATACACGATGTACTGGACATCGATGCCTTCTACGTTCGCGGGCATACTGAAATGAAGGGCCGGGAGCTCATTGATCGTCAGTTTCTGCGGTTTGCTCGCTTTACCGTCTTTTGCACCGTCTGTCATATTGGTACTCACAATGTCGTAATAGTCATCGAGTTTGGCGCCCTTGACGAAGTCCTTTTTATTGTCGTACAAAATAATCAAGTATTTCTCCTTAATTAAATTGGCAAGGCCGAGTGTCGCTTGCGGGTTTAAGTCGTTTCGCTCTCGCCAATCTTTGGGTGCCTCGATTTGAAATGAACCGTCGGGGCTTTTGCGCACATTCTCTTGCTCTGAGGCGAGAGTTGTTTGCGAGGGGCCGTCGTCACTTTTGTCCTTGTCAGTTTTTTCGTCCTCATCCGTGTCTTCCTTACCGTTGTTGTCGTCTTTTTCGTTTGCTGTAGGTTCTTTCGCTGTTTTTTTCTTTTTGTCACTCGCTTCGGTTGTAGACTCTTTGTCGCCTGCGGACTCGCTTTTGGCTGAGCTACACCCGACGAGTAGAGCAAATGCGCATGCTACGGCTAAGAGCAGTTGCCCCAGTTTGTTCCTTTGTACGTGCATCTCGTCCATACCTCCAAATGGTTTTTCGGTCGGCGAGGTACGGTCGTTCGACCGCCTCTTGTAATTACATGTAAAAGTATATAGGATGTGTGGTTAGTTTCATACTGTTTTTTTACGGGGTTTGCGGCCTGACTTGCGTCACCACTCGATTACACGACACGTATGAGCTCGGAAGGAGACGTCTATATTCTATCAAAAGGAGTATTTCCTTTTATTTATTCTTTTAGTATAATCTCGCTTAGACATCAAGATTAGGCCGGAAGTAGTAGAACAAAAGGGGGGAAGAATCAAAAGGGATTTAAAGTGTATTTCAATTACGGATGTTGGGTGACTAGCTACACCAAGATTCATGCTGTTTCCGATGGGGAAGACGGTCCAAGATGTTACCGGACCGGATCCTCTAATATCTAATAGAAAAATGCAAATTGGAGGTAAAGCTAGCTGGACCGTCAGAAAAAATCCAGCAGGTACCTATTACATTCACCTTGACCCCGACGGCGCTTGGTATACGGGTTGTAACGGTTGGGGAAAAGCTGTGAGGTAATTTTAACTTGAAAAGGGGGTGTAGATTCATTACTCCCCCCTTTTTTAGGACAAGCTAACGAAAGAGGGTTCTCTATGAAAATAATCGACGCTTGGAAAATAGAACTCACCTTGCTGCGGAGAAATGTTTTTGTTTGGCTTGTACTGCTTCTATCGCTCCCCGTGCTCGCTCTCCACTATAACCGCCTTTTGCCGCAAGATCCTGGCGACGCGTTAACGTCGACTGCTTTCATCATTCAAGGTGGCATGATTGCGAGTATGATGTTAGGTTTTTCGCTGATGAATAGTGAAAACGCTACAGCGAGTGCGGAAGTTTTTCGCGTGCTCCCGAACGGCTTTCTCGTCAAGGCATGCGGCAAATGTTTGGCGTTACTCACCGCGGTCATCGCCTTTTGCCTTGTCGCACTCGCCGTGTTGTATACAGTGTACGCGTTTCACCCGATCCCGCGCTTTTTTTATGCTGAGGCCGTCACTTACATATCGCTTTACTTCGGTTTATCTTTTTTTGTCTCTGGCCTCGTCGGGATGAGCGTCGGCTCGTTTACGCAGTCGCGCTTTGCGTATATATTGTTAGTCATTTGCTGGCTGTTACTCGGGCCGTTAAATTTAGCGGTCGGCGAACCGATTATTACCGTGCTCCGCATCGATTTTACGCCACTGCTTATGTTTCTTAATTTAGGACAAAGTGAACCGCATGCGATGTATGATCCGGTGTACGGGTTGCCGCTAGAGACAGAGCGGTGGGTCGTGAAAGGGATGATGATAACGGTTTTACTAACCGTATTCGTCTTAGCGATCCTTACGAAAAGTGGTCGCGCGTCATTAAAGAACGTTTTCCTCGTGTCCCTCGGCGGAATCGTCCTATTCGTCCCGCTCCTTTATGCCTACGGGCAACCGAGTCAAGTGGTAACAATCCGTTACGGTCAAGAAGCGAAAGGTACAGTCGATCACGACTATTACCGCCAACAACGGGCTGTAGCGAAAGAGCGGGCGCCGGATGTAAACGTTCACGCGTACAACATCGAACTACACGACATACGCCATTTATCGGCGCGTGTGACGGTCGAATTGGCTCCGCAAGAACGCACGCGCGATTTTGCTTTCACGCTGTATCATCGTTTGCGCATCGACAGTGTGTCGTTGGGCGGAAAGACGCATGTTAACTTTGAGCAGCGGGGCGACCAACTGCGCGTACGATTGCCACAAGCGGTGCCAAAAGAGGACAAGATCGCCCTTACGTTTGTTTATGATGGTAACAGTTCCCCTCTTTTTTTTGCTAACGAACAGGCGATGATGCTTCCGAGCTATTTTCCGTGGTACCCTGTGCCAGGCGCTCATGATGCGATGCATGACTCCGAAGGGGGGGAGTTGCGCCAATTTCCCGTCGTTCTCGATCAAAAAGTGGACTATACACTGACGTACGACGGTGATCTCGCCTTAGAGACGAACCTTGCACCGGTCAAAAACGGCGTTTGGCGCGGGACGAGTTTGAGCGGGTTAACCGTCGTGGGGAGTAAGCTCAGTACGGAAACGATTAACGGCGCGCGCGTCGTTTATCCGTCGTCGATGGCTCTATTGGCAGTTGCCATGCCACAGTATGTAGCCAACATAAAAGCAGCGGCACGTCAAGTGAGCGCCGATCTCGGTCAAACGATTCACACCGACGTTCCCCATATTTTCTTTTTATCGGTGCCATCTTTTTCCGAATACTACGATACCGGGGTGCTGTTGTTGCCGGATCAGTTGGTGATCGCCGTCAAGCAACTCCACAACGATCCTGAACTCGTTCCTAGCGAAGGCGAACTTGTCCCCGACATCCTCGTAACAGCGACGCAGATGGGTGAACAGTCGTTCTATCAGGAGGACGACATGCGCAGATTGTTCGTCGATGCGTACGTTTATTGGTACGATCGTCGCTTCGGAGTGCGCAACGCCGACGGCGAACGGTACGAAATCGAACCGCCGGCGGCAGCGGACGACCCGCAGAAACAGGCAATCGCTAAAAAACTGGCGCAGTTTATAGAAGCGCACGACGCGAATGAGCACGTCGTGCAGCAATTTTTCCGGTGGTGGGTAGGAGCGTTGGAACGGGAGAAGTTGACCTTCCCCGCTTTCGCAAAACGACTTGACGCCGCATTAGTGAATACGGAAAAGGATAGGTGAACAAGGACGATGAACACGTTATGCATACGCCATTTAACGAAAGACTACGGAAATAAACGCGCGCTGAGCGATGTCACGCTGGAGATCCCGCAAGGGATGTTTGGACTGCTCGGGCCAAACGGGGCGGGGAAAACGACGTTAATGCGCATCGTGACGTCACTCCTCCCACCGACTACAGGCGAACTGACTTACGGCGACGTGCGCTGGCACCATGCGCACGAAGTACGGCAAATCATCGGTTACTTGCCGCAAAAATTCTCCTTATATAAGCACATTAAAGTGGGCGAAGCGCTGTTGCACGTAGCGACTTTAAAAGGAATGCGCAAAGGTGAGGCGAGGCGGGAAGTAGACGGCGTACTCGAGCAAGTGAACCTTACCGAGCAACGCGACGTGAAGATTGGGAAACTGTCAGGTGGGATGGTGCGGCGAGTCGGCATCGCACAAGCGATGCTCGGGAACCCGGAAATTATCGTTGTCGATGAGCCGACGGCGGGACTCGATCCGGAAGAGCGCATCCGCTTTCGCAAGTATTTGCGTCGCTTGAGTAAGGAAACGGTCGTCATCATTTCGACCCATATCGTCGAAGATGTCGCTGCAACTTGTGAACAGACTGCCGTTTTAGTAAATGGTAGCGTACGAATATGTGACTCTACGGAAAAAGTCGCGCAACAGGCGGTAGGGAAAGTATGGGAAATGCAAGTTGCCGAGGAAGATTTTTATGAGCTATCGGAAGAACTGAACATCGTCTCTAGTCAAAAGGCGGCAGGGCACTACCGAATCCGCTTTCTTTCCGAAACACCGCCCCACGGGGCAGAAGCGTGTCAACCGCATCTCGAAGACGGCTATTTACATTTGCTACAAAAAAGTTGACAGGTTCTTCGCTTGTAAACTGAGCACGAAAAGGACGATGTATAATTTCATAGAAAATAAACCGAATAACTGACAAGTGGGGGGATCGGCGTGTCAGGAAGACTTAATCTCTGTTTCGATTGGCGGGCGATGGGGAGTGTGGCCTACTTTCCGCTGGCAGTCGTCGTGGCCGTGATCGGATATGTACGTTTGAAGGAGGCGCAACTGGGGATCGTCTTGCCTGCGTTAGAGTTTACGCTGCCCGTTTTTGCGGCATGGTGGAGTATCTTTTTGTTTTACGACGTGCTCGAGGAAGAAGGAACGGAAACGATCCTCAGTTATCCTTTGGCGCGGTGGAAGTTAGGGGCGCTGCGGGTGGGTGTTTTTTTCTTAGGCTACTTTGCGCTCGTCGTCCTCGTCGTCGCTTTAACAGTATACTGGTCGGGAACGGACGCGTTTTTCCCACTCGTGTACCAACTGGGCGTCGAATCGTTTTTCTTCGCCGCGGTCGGCTTTTTCACGATGGTCGTGACGGCTAATTCCGGCTGGTCCCTCGTCGTGCTCATCGTCTATACGAGTACGCAATTATTGACCGAGGGACACTTACTGCCGTTTACAAATGTTTATTTGTTTAACAATGCACCGGTTCAGAGAGACCTTCTCCGGGAGTGGTCGGTGTATGTGCTTGCGGCGAGCGGTGCGCTGTTCTTAACCGCGCAATGGTTGTTGCAGCGGATGCAGCGGTTTAATTAGTTGCCCGATAGTCGCCCGATGTTTACTTCAGATCCTTAAAGGAATTAACCATTCTTTGAAACGTCTTTTTGCTCTGGGCAAATTGGTCTTGGTTGGACCATGCCATGATTTGGTAGAAGTGCGTCTTCGTTTCGACGACAGTGTACAAATAAGCGACTTTGTATTACTCATTTCCCCGGTCGCCTCAAATTGCAGCGCCTTGTAGTTGCCTATTGTTATTTTCTTCGGTGCCTCTTTGGTGGTGGAAGTTGCGTTGCCAGCGTCTCCGGCTAATGGGCGGAAGCTGGCGGCTATTTTTTCAAACTCCGCTTGATGGGTCGCGACCTTTGGGGCGGCTGCGCGGTCGTTTTTAAGGTATTTTGTAGGTTAATTTCGTAGACTACTTCCCTTCCCGTTAAGTAACACAAAGTCCTTTAGAATAGTTTCGCGCATGATCGGCAGATCGATATTTTTTACTTTTTTTAGCGTCTGTTTGTCAAAAACACCGATGTAACCGGCACGGGTGTTGTCACCGCGAGGAATAATCGTTAAAGTGTACACGTAGTCCTTGTCTACTCGAATCTGCTGTAGGTAGTGATCGTCCTCATCGTCGGCTTCTTTCACACGTTTTTGCACGCGATAGTTTTGGTCGAGCTTAAAAAGGTAACCTTCTTCCGTAGAGACGTAGAGGGTGTCACCGTCTACCGCTAAAAATTGCGGGGTGACGTCCTTGGCGAGAAATACCTTTTTCATTTTCTCTGTTTTTAGGTCGAAAATGACTATATGGTCTATAAATTCATTCCCCTTTATCGAAGGGGCCATTACAATTTTCCCTTGGAATAGTTGCATATCGTCGACTGCACCATAATCATTTACCATAGCGACTCTCTTTTTTATCTTCCCGCTCTTGATATCAACGATGTATAGGTAGCTATAATGATCCGCATCGACAGCAACGTACACATTTTTACCGTACACGAGTGCGGAACGGGTTAAGCTGGGAAGCGTGGTTTTGCGAACGTGTTCTCCCTTGCGGATTTCCATAATATTTTCGTCCATAGTCGTATTGTAAATGATCACTTGTACGTCATTCTGCGTATCCGCAAAGGTATGTTGATACTTGAATCCAGCGACGGTCATTTTTCCATTACGGTCAATACGAGCTCTTGTGTCATCACCTAAAGTAGCTGGAAGTAAATAACCGCCTTTTCCATCAGACCCGATGCGCTCCACGCCTTGCCCTTTAAAATTGACAGAGGAAAGGATATCGCCTTGTTCATCCGCAACGGCAAAAGCGGCATCTCGTTCGATGGATGAAGTATAGAGTAGACCGAAGGATCCCCCGTCTAAGTCAACCGTTTTCGTCGACTTTTTATGGGTGGTTTTTTTGGTAGAATATTTAGAATCAACCGTATCTGAGGGGCTGCAAGCGATTAAAAATATGCAAATTAGAAGAGCAGGTATAACGTGTTTGAGTCGCATGTGATCACTTCCTGTTAAATAGTCAATCGCAGGAGATGGCAACGCCATCCCCCACGGAAAGGTTACTTGGAATAGTACGCCACGGTATGTTTACTTCTGATTAGGTCTACAGGCCAAACAGAGGGACCGCCATCGTGATCTAGGTCTTTACCGCTCGCATTTTTCCAAGCCCGCCAAACGAGCTGGGAACAGTAGAACTTCTTAGACGTCTTTTTATCGGCAAAGAAATAGTTGTAAGGCTTTCCAATTTGTTTTTTGGCATAATTAGCTGCCTTAGTATACTGCTTCTTCGACGCTTTCTTGACGTACATTTTCTTAAGGTGTTTGTAACGGCTAGTCCAGTTATTTTTGTGTCTTTGGACACCTTTCTTCGGATAGCTTTCAACTGTATATCTAAGTTTACTATCCGGGTGGATAATTCCTGCATGACCAACTAACTTGCCAAGGGAAGCACCAGTGTCCGTTGTGACAAGCACGGCGCCCACCCTATCTTTCTTCTTCTTTTTGGCCATACCCGTTATTTCTTTTTTACTCACCCCCATGTCTTTCAATGCTTGATCGATCGCTTTCTGGTCCAGTTTGTTGCTCCAGTTTTTGTTGTATTCAGCTGTTTCCTTCGCCTTCTTCTTGATGTCTGCCTCCAAAGCAGATTTTGAAGAAGCGTCAACTGTAGTCGTGAAAGAGCCAGCGGCAAGAACAAAGAAGGCAATGACGGAAACGACGATTTTCTTTAAACGCATTTGTCTCAACTCCCATTTTTTATGGATTGGTTCGTTTTCCAGACCTATTGTTACAGCGCTTTCAAAGTAAATTCATCACAAGTTAATAGATTGCTTCTAATATACCCCCTCTAGACACCAATTTGCATTCCTGCAATCTTAGATGTAATCTCCTAACTGACAGTTGCATAATATCACAAATTTACTTACATGACAACAAAAAAATCATAAATAGTAAATTATATTTTAACAGTTCTGTCGTGTTAATTGGAACTTTATGTATAAGGCTAAAAAAATGATATACTCAATCAATTGGTTTTTGTTAAGTATAGGTGATCTATTAGTAAGGAGAAGATAGGTGTAAATAGAATGAAATGCTATATGTGTATTAAAAGAGAGGGCAGATCTAATGAAATGACTTAGCTATTAAGCCCCTATAGTAACTTGGACATCACTAAACACTTTAAGTTATACTAGTGATGAAAGGGGCAGAATCAAATGAAACGCCGTCAGTTCACCAAGGAATTTAAAATCCAAGTCGCAAAGGAAGCCATGGAGGTTGGTAACCAAGCGCTAGTTGCTCGCCGCTATGATCTCGGTTCTAACTTGCTTAACCGATGGGTTCGCGAATATAAGGACGGGCACTACGGGGACGTCCCGATCGAATCCGCCCAACCACGCGAATTCAGTGATCTTGCTCAGGAAAATGATCAGCTAAAACGGTTGTTGGGCGAAAAGGATTTAGAAATTGCCATTTTGCGTGATCTTGTAAAAAAGCAGCACCCTCACTTGCTGAAAAGATTGAAGTAGCGGACAAGTGGATTTCTAAGGGATACCCGATCCAAACCGTTTTACGGATTGTCCACGTACCGCGTTCCACCTATTACTATCAGAAACACTATCGGGTGAAGGAGAAGAAAGTAAGTGGGGGGAGACCGGCACCAGGTTACTCCTTCACAAACAGCGGGCAAAAAGTGTCCGACGAACAAATTAAAGAATGGCTTATGGAGCTCGTCTCGGGTGATGGCTACGCGTATGGGTACCGAAAATTAACGGTGGCGCTCCGTTCGACGTACGATTTAGTCATTAATAAGAAAAAAGTGTACCGTCTCTGCAAACGGTTAGGCATCTTACTGCCGCAGCGACGGAAGCGAATCCGCCACCCTAGGCGCCTTGCACGTAACCGCCTCGTTGAGCGATCGAATGAGCTGTGGGAAACAGACATCAAGTATGGGTACATTGCCGGAGAAAACCGCTTTTTCTTCCTGCTTTCCTACATTGACGTTTATGACCGTTCGATTATTGACTATCATGTTGGATTAGCTTGCGAAGGTCAAGACGCTGTTCAGGTGCTACAACGAGCGCTTTCGACACGCGGGCTTCAGGAGGCACAAGAAAAGCCGATCATCCGGACGGACAATGGTCCACAGTTCGTATCTAAAGTATTCGAAGAAGCTTGTGAACACTACGGTTGTGAGCACGAACGTATTCCGCCGAACACACCGAATAAAAATGCCCATATTGAGGCGTTTCATCGGATCGTTGAGGACGAATGCTTCAACAAGTATTCCTTTGAGACGTACGAGGAAGCATATCGTACCGTCATAGGCTTTATGGACTTTTATAACAACCGCCGCATACACGGTAGTATTGGGGACATGAGCCCCGCGCAGTTTTTCCATGCGCATCAAACATCTTCGTTGCGCACGAAAGCCGTTCGACTCTGATCCTTCCCTTTCGTCTTCCAAGCCAACAGCCGCTGTAAGACGTGACGTCAAGGGCGAGCGAAAGCGAGGGCGTAGCCTTTACCCTTGACGGAAGGTCTGAAGCGACTACACTTCTATTGACGAAAGGAAGCGAGAACCAGAGATAACGTGAGCTTGTAGTTATGTATGTCCAGTTTTAAGGGGTTTATCCGTTAGATCCATTAGTTTAAAAGTTATTGGGAATTTCAAAGTCAGCTTATGAATAAGGCCAGTGCTATTATCAGTAATGGGTTGGGCCTTCTGCTGACATTCCCGCCCCCCTCTACTATACTAGTAAGAAACGGGTAGTCGCTTAGGCGACGTTATTTTACTTTCTTGATGCATCATCCGATACGAGATTTACGACAAATCGTTTATATATCACTCAATACATAAGGAGGTCTGTACGATGCGTATTTTACATACGGCGGACTGGCACCTCGGAAAAACGTTGGAAGGACGCGACAGGTCGGAAGAGCAGTACCGCGTGATGGCGGAAATTTGCGAGATTGCGGAAGAGGAAGCGGTCGACCTCGTCTTAATTGCCGGCGATGTGTACCAAACGGTCAATCCACCGGCGTGGGCGGAAAACTTGTTTTACGAGACGATTCACCGGCTTAGCAACTTTGGTAAGCGCGCAGTCGTCGTCATTTCCGGCAATCACGACAACCCGGAGCGCATTCGCGCCGCCAACCCGCTCGCCGACAAGCAAGGGGTTTATTTAGTCGGCTTGCCGAAGGATGAGCTGACACCGTCAAAACTACCGCGTCCGCACAGTGTCCAAGCTGTCGCCGCCCGCACGGGGCTGCTTGAACTGGCAGTGCCGACGTGTGCACATCATGCGGTTCTTGCGCTATTACCGTACCCGTCGGAAGCGCGACTACAAGAACTGCTGTCGGCGAGTGCCGAGGTGAGCGACATTCGCGCCGCTTATTCGGAGCGGATCGGGCAGTGGTTCGCCGCGCAGGAGGCATACTTTCGTCCGGACACGGTCAATGTGGCGATGAGTCACTTGTTTGTGCACGGGGGACAGGAATCCGATTCGGAGCGGCAAATTCAACTCGGCGGCGCGTATGCGGTCGAAGCGGACAAGCTACCTCGCACCGCGCACTATGTCGCGCTCGGCCACTTACACCGCCCGCAAAAAGTGGCAGCGGCCTTAGCGCCGACGCGTTACGCCGGATCGCCGCTCGCCTACAGTTTTTCCGAGGCAGGACAAGAGAAGTCGGTCGTGCTCATTGAAGCCGAACCGGGCAAGTCTGCGACGACGCGCCTCATACGACTCACTTCTGGCCGGCCGCTCATGCGCTGGGAGGTCACAGGCGGCTTGACCCAATTAGACACGTGGTGTAGTGAGGGGAAAGATGCCGAGGCGTGGATCGATTTGGAACTACACGTGCCGCACCCGCTCTCGCAAGAAGACATTCGCCGCGTGCGCAAAATGCACCGCGGTTTTGTGCACATTCGCCCCGTTTTTCCCGAGGGCGAGGCGGAAACAGAGCATGTCCGTACGCCAGAGGCAAAGCGTCCGGAGGCGCTGTTCCGGCGCTTTTACAATGAACGCACGGGGGGCGAGCCGCGCGAAGCGGTGGTAGATCTGTTTTTGGAGCTGTTGCACGAGGAAGCGGACGTCGATGGGACAGATAGTAGGAAGGAAGTCGCCGATGAAGCCTCTTAAGTTGACGATCGCCGGGTTGCACAGTTTTCGCCGCGAGCAGACGATCGACTTTACGCGGGTGACCGATGCGGGCATCTTCGGCATTTTTGGACCGACGGGGAGCGGCAAGTCGTCGATTCTCGACGCGATCACGCTAGCACTATACGGGCGTGTCGAGCGCAGCGGCGGAAACCGCTACGGTATCCTTAACCAACACGAGCTACAGTTGCACGTGGCGTTAACCTTTCAAATTAGTAGCAGCAGCGGTAAAAACGTGTACCGCGTCGAGCGGACATATAAGCGCAAGGACGGACACAGTGTGCAGTCGTCGCACGCGCGGCTCATCGCCTGTACGCCGGAAGGAGACAAGGTGCTCGAAGATCGAGAAACGGCGGTAAATAACGGCATTTTACGCATTCTCGGTTTGAGCGTCGACGACTTTACGCGCGCTGTCGTTTTGCCGCAAGGGAAGTTTGAAGAGTTTTTGAAGCTGAAAGGCAAAGAGCGCCGCGACATGTTAGAGCGCATTTTCCGCCTCGACGCGTACGGCGAGGCGCTGAGGAAACGTTTGCTCACTCGCTTGCAATCGTTGGAAAGTGAAGTGAACCGTTTGGAGAGCCAGCAGGAATTGCTCGGCGAGGCGACGAGCGAGGCGGTTAAGGAAGCTGCAAGACAACTTGAAGTGGCGCAAGGTAAGTTAGCCGAAGCGACGCGAAACCGCGACGCGTTTGGGCACGAATTCGAACAGTGGCAAAAAGTTCGCGGGCATATGCGAGAATTGCGTGACGTCGCGCGTCGCGAGGAAGAGCTTGACGCGCGGCAAGGGGAGATGCAAGTGCTCGAAGCTGCGCTGCAAACGGCGGCGCGCGCTGAACGCGTCTCGCTGTACGCCGCGACGTACCGCGAGAGGGAGCAGCAGCTACAAGTGACAAAAGCGGCGCTACAGGAGGTACAACAAGCGATCACAGCGGCCGCAGAGGAACGGGAACAGGCACAAGCTGCACATCGTGCGGCTGAAGAAGCGTGGGAACGAGAAGCGCCGCATCTTTCGGAACGGAAAGTGAAGCTCGAAGAAGCGTTAGAACGGGAAAAAGAGCGCGCGGCGCTCGACCGGGAGGAACAGGATCGTGCCGAGCGACTACAGCGCGTGACAGACGGCTGGCAGCGTGCGAAAACGCAAGTTGAAACGGCGCAACAGGAATTGGCCGTGCTGCGTACCCGCGCAGCAGAGCTGCAGCAACGGGCGGCAGAGCTGCGCGTGACGACCGACGAACGCCGCCGCCTGCG
Organism: Numidum massiliense; assembly: GCF_001375555.1. Classification (NCBI taxonomy): domain Bacteria; kingdom Bacillati; phylum Bacillota; class Bacilli; order Caryophanales; family Bacillaceae; genus Numidum; species Numidum massiliense. The sequence continues at coordinate 590,886 of NZ_CTDZ01000009.1, forward strand.
AGTGGCGGAAGCGGCGAAGGCCGACGTCGAAGCGGCGGAAAAACAATTGACTGACGCGGAAAAAGAGGCTACCGCGCAAGTAGCGCACTGGCGCGTGGCGGAAGCGGCGAAGGCCGACGTCGAAGCGGCGGAAAAACAATTGACTGACGCGGAAAAAGAGGCTACCGCGCAAGTAGCGCACTGGCGCACGCAGACAGATGCGCGAGCGGCCGCCGTCGCAGCGGAGGAGGCGAAAGCGCGCGAATGGCAAACGTTGCGTGAAGCTGTCGAAGGGCTTAAAGGACAGGCTCCGACAACCGGAGAAAAGTTGCAACAGCGTGAGCGCGAGCTGCACGATTACGCCTACCGCGTGGAGCGACTCGCTCAGCTAGAAGCGGATCGGCAAAAGGCACGTCGAGATGTAGCAGCGCTCGCGAAGCAGCTGGACGACGTACGCGTGCGGCGGGAACAGCTAGACGAACAGCGCCAGCAGTGCGCCGCGAAACTTACTGCAGCGGAAACGCACCTCCAAGAGCTAGAAAAGGCACAGCGAGCCCGCATGGAGCAGCATATGGCGGCACAACTTGCGGCAAGTTTGGAGGCAGGTTCCGCTTGTCCCGTGTGCGGGGCAACCGACCACCCGCATCTAGCGGCGACCGGGGCGCACGCGGCGGAGCAGGCAGACGAGGGGCGTGTGCACGACGAACAGCTCCAGCGCGCCAACGAAGCGGTCGCCACGCTTAGGCAACAGTTGCATCAACGACAGACGGACTGCTCAGTGCTCGCGGAAACGTACACCCATCGCAAGGCACAGCGCGAAGGGGCAGAACAGATACTCGCCGAACGACATACGAAAATAGTGGAACAGCAGCAGGCGCTGCCGCGACGGCTGCAGGGGGCGACTGTGCCTGAGACGGAGGAACACCTCCGTAGGGAACAAGATAACCTTCAGGAAGAGCGCCGTAAGCTCGCAATTTGGGAACGAGACGTCGCCGCGAAAGAAGAACAGTTACACGCGTACCAGCTCGCGTATCACCGTCTGCGGGAACAGACGGCGACCGCGGAGGCGAACGCGCAACACGCCGCTGAACGGGCACAAACGGCGGAAGCAGCTGTCGCCAAGTGGCGGGAACGCGTCGCCACAACGAGGGCAAAATGGGAAGAGGTGCGCGGCGAGTGGACGTTTGCTGGGCTCGCCGAACGGCTACGCGAAGTCGAAACTTTCGACCGGGAACGGGAAACGGTTGAAGCGGCTCGCGAAACACTCACTGGCGAGCAGGAAGCGACGGAACAGCGGTTAGACGACGGGCGGCGAGAAGAGGATAAGTGGCGCGCAGCGACACACGACGCGGAGCAACAGCTGCGGAAGGTACGGGAGCGGCGGGAAGGCCTGACGACGGCGATCGACGCGATAACCGGCGGTCAGCCAGCCGCACAATTGCTCGCCGAACTCGTAGCTCGTTCCGATGAGTTGCGACAGCAGCTGGCCCGTACGGAAGAAGTCTTGCGGACAGCGGAACAAACGTGGCAAGAAGCGAGTCGCCAGCTGTCCGCCCTAGAGGCAAAAGCAGAAGATCACGCGGCACAGTTACAGCTGGCGGAGCAGCAGCTTAACGACAAACTCGCGACTTACCAGTTTGCGAGTGTAGCGGAAGTGGAAGCGGGGACCCTCCAACTGGAGGAGCGCGAACGTCTATCCGCTACGTTGACCGAGTTTCGCGAGGCGCAAATAAAAGTGGCTAGCGATCGGCAACGATTGCAAGAGCTCCTCGCCGGACGCACCTTGACTGAGGAAGCGTGGCAAGAGATGACTGCCAAGCGCGAGGCGCTCGCCGAGGTGTGGCAAGCGGCACAAAAAGCAGCCATTAGCGCCGAACACGCGCATCGGGAGACGGAGCAAAATCACGGCAAGTGGAAAGTACTTGAAGCGGAGCGCCGGAAATGGCAGCGGCAGCTCGACGATGCGCACGACTTACAGCAAGTGTTGAAAGGGAAGGCGTTCGTCGAATTTGTCGCTCGCGAACACTTGGAAGGGATCGCCGCCGACGCCTCGCGCCATTTGGGGAAATTGACGCGCTACCGCTATGCGCTCGAAATCGCGCAAGATGGCAACTTTGTCATGCGCGACGACGGTAACGGCGGGATGCGGCGGCCGGTGAGCACGTTGTCGGGAGGAGAAACGTTTTTGACATCACTCGCTCTCGCCCTCGCCTTGTCGTCGCAAATTCAGCTGAAGGGCGAATGCCCGCTCGAGTTTTTCTTTCTTGACGAAGGGTTTGGCACACTTGATCCCGAGTTGCTCGACGTCGTCATTACGGCGTTGGAAAAACTGCACTACGAACATATGACGATTGGCCTCATTAGCCACGTCCCAGAACTGCAAAACCGCCTACACCGCAAAATTCGCGTCCTACCGGCGACGGTAGATGAAGGAACGACCGTACGCATCGAGTACTCATAAGGCGTACGGTGCATACGGTCGTAAGTGACGGTTGATCAGCAATTTTATCTCACGTTTTTCCGCACGAAATGCCCCATTCCGCACCAGCTCCACCTCGTAAATGAGGCGCGAAGCTAATCGCGGATCGAGGACAGCGTGATGACGAGGCGCACAGCCGCTTTGGCCATAAAAATGCCGAGAAAAGCAGTAAAAAACAGTTTGATCCATACAATTGGCAGGGATATCCACAACGTGCAGGCGGCGAGTAATAATAAGACGAAGAAAAAGCCAGGCAACCCGGTAAAGAAGGCGACCCATTCAAAGAAGTTCGACTTCACGCGAATTTGCTTCACCGGGTCGACTTCTTCCGTCTTCGCCTGCGTTAATTGTAGCGCGATCGGAATAAATAACGACATCGTGGCGACGACAATTACCGTGTAGAGAACGGCGGCGTACAAAGCGCCGAGCGCCTGTCCCGTATGTAGCTCGACCAGCGCAATGCCGATCGAAGAAAAAATCGGAATGCTGCAGGCCTGAATCAAAATATCTAAAAAATAGCCGCGACGGCTCGTCCGCTCTTGGATGCGGGCCATTTCGCCGTCGACACAGTCGCTCATATACCCGATATTGTAAAAAACGAAGGCGAGTAAAAACGACGTCGGGCTCGCGAACGCCATACTGTACCCGGCAGCGATCATCCCGAGTAAACTGATCCAAGTGACGGCGTTCGGCCGTACATTTCGTTTGCTGAGCAAAATCGCAAAGTAGATGGACAGCCTCCTGAGCACATACCACGACCAGACGTCTTCGAGCTCGCGCCCTTTCTGACATTGCTTACGGTATGTCAAGACAGTGGGCGAGTCGAATGGTAGTGTCGGGAGATTTTTAGGCCGATTACCCATAGATTCCTCCACCATTTCAATCTGCTACAAAAGTTGTTTGAGTAAGGATGTATTTGTTGCAAAACGTACCACAACGCTTGCGGAATGTAAAGCGACGCATTATGTTAGCCACGGAAAAATACAAGACAAAGGTTGTTGCGAGATGAGTTAGACGAGAATGAGGACGCACGTCGGACACGAGAAGATACGCAAAGAGAAATAGAGCCGCACTGCCCAGACGCATGGCCTGAACAGGTTCTAAAATAACCTGGAAAAAATGGTATACTGTTGGGACAGAGTGGCTGTGACCCTTTTAAGAAGTTCTACAGTCAGGGAGGAGTTCGTCATGTTTTATCGAATTGTACGAGCGATTGTCTACGCCTATATGCATGTACGTTTCCGCATTGCGATTAAAGGCTTGGAAAACATTCCGGAGGGCGGCTGTATTCTCGCCATGAATCATACGAGTAACTACGACCCGGTAATGGTCGGCATTCATACGCCGCGCAAAATGCATACAATGGCAAAAGAAGAGTTGTTTGCGAATCGGCTTTTCGGAAAAATATTGTCAGAACTAGGCGCCTTTCCGATTAAACGCGGAAAAGGCGATATCCGTTCATTGAAGACGTCGATCCGCTTAGTGCAAGAGGGGAACATTTTTGCCATTTTTATTGAAGGGACACGGTCTAAGACGGGCGAAATGCAAGTACCGAAAAAAGGTGTCGGTTTTATTACGACGAAAAGTAAGTCGCCCGTCATTCCGACGTATATTTACGGAGTCAAAGGCGGCTGGTTCGCTCGTGCTGGAGTCGTCTTCGGGGAACCGCTGCAATTCGAAAGCACCGATTACGAAGAAGTTACGAACGAAATCGCTGCCGCGATCAAACAGTTGGCTGACGAGCAGCGGGAGCGGCCGAGCGCTTAGGCCTTCGACCCCTCGCAGGGCGTCGAAACGCCCAGTATACATTTCACTCGATCAATTGTGCATAGTCCGACGTTATTTAGTCTATAGGCTTAAAGATTAACTGTGCAGTAATTTGAGGAACTCGCGCATAAAGCCCGGTAGATCTGGCCACGCGTGACCAGAGACGAGATTGCGCTCGACGTAGAGCGGACTTTCGACGTATGTCGCCTGCATCACCTCTACCGAAGGTTTACAGGCGATGTAGGCGGTCAGTTTGCGCCCTTGCATGACATCGGCGACCGTCTCCAACACTTGGGCGGCGTGGCAAATAGCCCCAACTGGTTTTTCGTGGACGAAGAAATGGCGCACGATCGTAGGCAAGTGTTCGTTAAGGCGGATATATTCGGGCGCCCTACCGCCGGGGATAATGAGCCCGTCGTATTCTTTCGGCTTGACGTCGGCAAAGGACACATCAGCCTCAATTAAGTACCCAGGTTTTTCTGTATACGTCTCCCAATCGACAAAATCGTGCACGACCGTATGCAGTTTTTTCTTAGTCGGTGCAGCGATCGTCGCTTCAATGCCCGCTTCTTGTAAGCGGTAATACGGGTAATAAATTTCTAGTGCTTCGACAGCGTCTCCAGCGACAATTAACACTTTTTTCGTCATCGTCATCCCTCCATTGTATATATAGCATTTGCGATAAATTATCACTTACCCTACTAATAGCATTACCCTGTTACGTCGCGGTCAAAACTACTAGGTAGGAAACGGGGCTGGTTGCAGTGAAAAAAGTGTACGTCTTGCTCGTGCGCGAGGTGGATCAACAACTGAGCGGGAGCGGTTGTTATGGCCGCATCGAGGGTAATGTGGCAGCGACCCGAGGTTGTGCCGTGTTCAGTGAGCGACGGCAAACGATGGAGGCGATGAGGCGTAAGATCGTGGTCCCGAGCCCAATAGAAGGAGTTGTAAACTGTGAATTTGAGTATCCTCATCGCAAGTATGGTCGGTATTCTCGGTCTCATCGTTGGACTGATCGTCTGGGCTGTGACAAAAATAGCAAAGAGAAATTAATTAAGCAGGCTGCTAGCCTGTTTTTTTTTAGGTGCGCCCAGCATGGGCGCAGTCTATAGGGGGCAAATCTCGAATTGTGAAGGCAGAAGTAACAGTTAGCCTAACGCAAGGGTGTCCGCTGCGACGCGGAATTTGAAGGAAGCGGGCGGCAAACCTCCGGTCTGAGGCACACGAACTTCATACAAGGCTTGATATGATTGGATGAGTTAAGGCGTTAACACTTACTCCTACTCTATACAATATTACAGCTTTACAGTAAGATAGAGGCCGTTTTAAATCCCTTTTTTTGTGCATTTCCACTAATAAATAGTCTATTAAAACAACATTACTTATCACAGATATAAAATAATTTGCCTGCTTCGCAAATTTGCTCTTGCATATTGTTTTTTTTGTTATATGATAGATTTAACATCATGAGCAGACCCCATTTCTTAATCAAATTATAATATCGGAGGTGGTAGCGCTCTCTTTATCCAGCCAAATGTGTCGTTGTCGTGTAAGCTTTGGGGATCGAGCGTTTCAATCTACTAAAAATCGAATGAGGGGAGAAAGAATTAAAGATGAGAGTTAATAAGCGTGTTTTGATACGTTTCCTCAGTGTGCTCCTCTGTTTCAGCTTAGTGCTGCCACTCGGTTTCTTCTCTACGGTGCAGGCGAAGGCGGATCAAGGCGTCCACACATCCGTCCACGAAAAGTCGCAAAAACCGGCCAAGGAAAAGATCGCCGACCGCTTACAGAAACAGTTCAAAGAAAAGAAAACGGTTACGTTCCTGCTTAAATTTCAGGAACAAGTCGATACCCAAAAAGTAGCGAAAGACGCGGCAAAAAAAGCGCAAAAGCTAAAACAGACTGCCGCGCAAACGACACTGGCGAAACGTTCGTCCGTCGTCTCGGCTTTGCGGGGAACTGCCAACGAGACTCAGCAGGACGTCAAAGCGTTTTTGGACAAGCAGAAAAAAGCTGGTCACGTGACGTCGTACGAATCGTACTACATCGTGAATGCGATCGCTGTAACAGGCTCGCAAGAAGTGATGGAACAACTCGCTTCGTTCCCGGAAGTGGCGAAAGTGTTGCCGAACGAACTGCGGCAGCTACACCCGGCAGAGCGAGTAAAAGCGAAAGCGGAAACCGCAGTGAAAGGTACCGCTAAAGCTAAGGACGGAAAAGCGAAGCAGGACTCCAACCTTTCGGACATCGAGTGGAACATCGACCGCGTAGGGGCTCCCGCCGCCTGGCAAATGGGGATTGACGGCACAGGAACGGTAGTCGCGAACATCGATACGGGGGTCGATTGGGAACACCCGACGTTGAAAGAAAAATACCGCGGTTACGATGAAGCTAACCCGGACAACCCTAGCCACGACTTCAACTGGTTCGACGCGACGGCCGGCCGTACCACGCCGTACGACGACGACGGACACGGCACGCATACGATGGGCACGATGGTCGGTGCCGAGCCAAACGGTGCGAACCAAATCGGTGTCGCTCCGGGGGCGAAATGGATTGCCGTTAAAGCGTTTACGCCAGCAGGCGGATACGATAGTGATCTGTTAGCTGCTGGCGAATGGATCCTCGCGCCGAAAGACGCGCAAGGCAACCCGCGCCCTGATATGGCACCCGACGTCGTAAACAACTCGTGGGGCGGTGGATCGGGCATTGACGAATGGTATCGGGACATGGTACGCGCTTGGCGCGCCGCTGACATCTTCCCCGAGTTTTCCGCTGGGAACACGCGTCCTGGCAACCCGGGGGGACCGGGTTCCGTCGCTAACCCGGCGAACTACCCCGAGTCGTTTGCAACCGGTGCGACTGACATTAACGACCAATTAGCGAGCTTTTCGCTTCAGGGACCGTCGCCGTACGGCGAGCTTAAACCAGAAGTGAGTGCACCGGGCGTCAACATCCGTTCGGCGATCCCGGGTAACGGCTACGGCAACTACAACGGCACATCGATGGCCGGACCGCACACGTCTGCTGTCGTTGCTCTGCTGCGGCAAGCGAACGCATCGCTGACAGTCGACGAAATCGAACAGATCTTGCAAGATACGGCGACGCCGTTGACGGACAGCACCTTCCCAGAATCGCCGAACAATGGCTACGGCTACGGCTTAGTGAATGCGTTTGACGCCGTTTCCTCCGTCATGGACGGATTGGGCCGTGTGCAAGGACAAGTCGTACGAGAGGGCGAAGACAATGAACCGCCCACTTTTGAACATGATTCGGTGAGTACGACTTACGAAGGGATGGATTTGCCCCTCGTCGTGACAGCGCGCGACAATGTAAGCGTCACGAGTGTGCAACTGCAGTATCGGTCGAATAGCGGTGACGACTGGGCGACGGTTGACGCGAAACGCATTAGCGGGGACTTCCGCGACGGGGTGTATCAAGCGACAATACCCGGTGAGGACATTAGCGGGTCATCCTTGCACTACCGCTGGAAAATTACCGACTTCGGCAACAACGAAGTGACGAGCGACGTTTACGACGTGAACGTATCCCCGGGCATTACGATCGGCTACAGCGAAGACTTCGAAAGCTATCCGGTCGGCTGGGTGTCCTATGGCGAGAACGACAGCTGGGAGTGGGGTGTACCGACGTCGGGACCGGGCAGCGCCTTCTCCGGCGAGAACGTCTACGCGACCAATTTGAGTGGTATGTACGACAACAACTCGCAAGCGACACTCATGATGCCGCCAGTCGATTTGCCCGAAGGGCCCGCATACTTGCAGTATAAGCATTGGTACAACTTAGAGAACCGCTGGGACTTTGGATACGTGCGCGTGTCAACCGACATGGAAAACTGGACGACGTTAGAGACGTACACGAACATTTCTAACGATTGGGTTGACGGAGAAGTAGACTTGTCCGACTATGCCGGACAGCGCGTGTACCTCTCGTTCCACCTGGCGACTGACTTCAGTGTGACGCGGGACGGATGGTACATCGATCAAGTCGCCTTAACGAACACATCGCTGAACAAAGAAAGCAAAGCGAAGTTGGGGGTTGAACCGAAGCAAAGCGATAAGGCGGATAAAAACGATCCTGCTGCTGCGACAGGAAAAGCGGACAAAAGCAGCGCCGCTACATCTGCTGAGAAAAAAGGCAAGCCGGCTGTCGCCAAGCAAGGTGCGCCGAAAAACGTGAAGGCACCTGCTGCCAGCAAACAGAACGGAAAAAAACCGGACAAGGGCAAGAACAAAGGAAAGAACAAGGATAAAAAGGATAAAGACAACGGTAAACAACCGGCTGCCCTGCCGTTAGCAGCGAAAGTAAGTGTGCTCGAGTCGGGACGGCAAGTGAACACGAACCCGGCAGACGGCAGCTACTCGCTTACTCACGCCACTGGAACGTACACGATGCAGGCAGAAGCATACGGTTTCCGATCAGCCGATCAGGCCGTGGAGGTCTCGCGCGACGGCGAAGTGACGGCAAACTTTACGCTCGACCCGATTCCGCAAGGAAACATTACCGGTACCGTCACGAATAAATCGACGGGTGAACCGGTGGCGAATGCGACGTTGTACGTCGTTGAAGACGCAGCGGTACAACCGGTGTCGACCGATGAAAACGGCGCTTATTCGCTAACCGCCTACGAAGGCACGTACACGCTAGTCGTGTCGGCGCCGAATTACTATCGCACGGAAGTTGAAGTGACAGTGTCCGGTAACGACGACACGACAAAAGACATCACCTTGAAGCCGTTTATCGGTTACCCCGGTGAAATTGGCTACGACAGCGGCGAACCAGATAATGCCCGCGCCTTCTATGACGCTGGAAACGGCTGGGCGGTAAAAATGTCGCTCGCCGAAGGCAAGGAGCGTGCGTTGCTCACGGCTGGCGTGTTCCGCTTTTGGGATACGGAATGGCCGATTCCGGGAGGTACGGAGTTCCAAGTTGCCGTATACGATGCGAGTGGCGACAAAGGTGCTCCGGGTAAGAAGCTCGCTGGACCGATCGACGCGACCGCTAAGCGCGACGGTAGCTGGACGGTTGTCGACTTGTCGGATAAAGGGATCATGGTTGAAGGCGACTTCTACATTGTCTACATCCAGACAAAAGTGCATCCGAACGCTCCAGGCCTCGCGACCGATGAAAGCGGTCAATGGTCCGGACGCAGCTGGCAGCTCGTTGGCGGCGCATGGTCCCAATCGCCGCGTGACGAAGGTAACTACATGATCCGCGCCCGCGTGAATTACGAAGTAGAGACGCCGACGATTACGTCGCCAACAGACGGGTCGTTCACGAACGATGCGACGATTACAGTAGAAGGCCAGGCGACCGCGGACACGAATGTACACATTATGAACAACGGAGAAGAAGTTACGACTGCGACTGCGACGAAGGACGGCAAGTTCTCTACTGACGTCGAGCTGCAAGTCGGCGAAAACTCGCTCACGGCTGCCGCTTCTACCGAAAATGGTAGAACCGAGGCGTCTGAACCGGTTGTCGTCACGCTCGACCAAACAAAACCAGAGGTTACCATCGACAGCCCGAAAGACGGTTCCAAAACGAACCGCGAGACAGTGACGGTCGAAGGTAAAGCGATCGACGACCATCTCGACTGGGTGAAAGTGAACGGTCAAAAAGCGAACGTTAACGATGACGGATCGTTTGCTCAGCGCATCTTGCTCGACAACGGCAAGAACGAGATTAAAGTTGTCGCCCAAGATAAAGCTGGCAACAAAACGACGAAGAAAGTGACAGTGCACGCGAAGTACGAAGTACCAGTGATCGACAACTTGGAGCCGACAGAGGACAAGCACTTGAAAGCTGGGGAAACGGTGAAGATCGCGTTTGACAGTGAGCCTGGACTTAAGGCGACATTCACCATTCGCATGCCGCTCGTGAACGAAAGGGCGAAACTTACGGGAGTCACCGAACTGCCGATGATGGAAATGGGCGATGGCCATTATGTCGGCTACTGGACGGCCACCTCGAACGCCTTCGCGAAAGGTGCCGAGATCGAAGTGAAAGTCGTCGACGACTACAAAAACGAGGCTCGCAAAACGGCAGCAGGTAAATTATTCATTAACGTCGAATAGGTGCCGTTGCTAAATCGCCCGCCCAAGTCGTGAGTGCCGCATAAGCTCGAGGCGGTCTTAGCAGTTGGCTTAAGAAAAACTAATAGCGATATAAACGGTAGGTTGCCGGTCGACTAAGGTTGCATGGGAAAGAAAATAGGACGGTCATTGTAGACTGACTATCCATCATGACTACCCTTGACGAGATGTCACTTATGGTGACTAACGACTAACCTACCTAGCGTCGAAGAACCTTACCATATCGCGTCGTAATGCCACCCATGCTTGACTAGGGTGGCATTACTTTTTTCACTTTGTTCGCAAAATCTGTCACAAAAAAGTCTTTTATTGTTGTTGCAGGAATATCGTTTATGGCGTCGAATAGTTATATAAACGTCTGGTGGTCTATACAATATTGGCGCAAATTGGCAATCAATACAAATTTACAAATACAGTCGCTTGGTGGTGGAACGATGAACGGAAATTTGCCGCTGCGTCCTGAAAAAGTCGGGATCGACGGCCCGCGTCTGCGCGCTGCGTTTCAATTGCTCGACGAAGCGGTAGAGTCGGGGGCTATTCCCGGGGCGGTTGCTGTGATCGGCAGGGGATCTGACATCGCAGGACGACACGCGGTAGGTTATGCGGTAAAATGTGAGCAAGAAGAGCAAGTTTTGCAAATGGATACACTATTCGACTGCGCGTCGCTGACGAAAGTCGTCGTGACTTTACCGCTTATTTTGATCTTGCTGGACAGGGGTGAGTTACACTTAAATGAACCGGTTGCCACTTTTCTCCCCGAATTTGCCGTTAACGGAAAAGATGCGGTCACTGTTGGGCAACTTTTAACACATACGTCAGGGTTAGCGGCTCACCGACCGTTTTACGCGCACGATACGACTGCAGAACAAATTAAAGCGGCCGTGTGCAATGAGCCGTTAGCTTATGAGAGTGGGACGCAAGTCGTTTACAGTGATCTCGGATTTATCGTCTTAGGAGAAATCGCAGCAAAACTTTACGGTTGTCCATTAGATGAAGCCGCTGCACACGAATTGTTTCACCCCCTCGGGATGCGCGATAGCCAATTTTGCCCGCCGGACGGATTAAAAAGCCGGATCGCCGCCACTGAATATCGCGAGCACCTCGGGCGCTATCAACGCGGCGACGTGCACGACGAAAACGCTCTTGCCTTAGGAGGCGTCAGTGGACACGCGGGGCTGTTTGCGACCGCGGGCGATCTTGCCCACTACGCAGCGATGTGGCTCGCGAACGGCGCGTGGGAGGGACAACGCATTCTTTCTTCAGCTAGCGTCGCCTTCGCGACACGCAGTTATACAACCCACCTACAGGATAACCGCGGGCTAGGATGGGCGCTAAAAGGGGACAGTTTTGATGCAGCGGGAGATCTTTTTTCAACGGCGACTTTCGGTCATACAGGGTTTACCGGGACGAGTGTATGGATCGATCCTGAACGCAGCTTGTACGCGGTCTTACTAACGAACCGCGTGCATTTCGGACGCGAAACGTCGATTGCTCGGTTGCGCGCCTGTTTTCACAATGCGGTGGCGGCAAGTGTCATTGCACCGTAGCTCGTGGCTTATTTGGAGGAAAAGAGGGATTGTATGAAGCACGTGCTCAATAAAAATATTCCCATCCCGCTATATTATCAATTGAAGCAGTGGTTGTTGGACCAGATGGAGCGCGGCGAATTGAAACCAGGAGACTTCATTCCATCAGAACGTGAACTAAGTGAACGTTTCGAAATAAGCCGCATGACTGTAAGGCAGGCGTTGCTCGAACTCGTCAACGAAGGAAAACTCGTGCGTGAAAAAGGGAAGGGGACGTATGTCGCCGAGCCAAAAATAAGTCAAGGGTTGTTGAAATTGACGAGTTTTAGTGAAGACATGTTGAATCGCGGCATGACGCCAGGGGCGCGAGTCGTAGATGTCGCCGTGAAGCGCGCCCCGCAGAGCGTGCAACCTAAACTAAATATCGGATCGCGCGAAGCAGTGATCATCGTCACACGCGTCCGGATGGCGGACGACACACCGATGGCGCTAGAGACGACTCACCTCTCGCTCTCGCGCTTTCCCGCGCTCGAACAACAAGATTTTAGTAACACGTCACTTTATCAATTTTTACACGACCATTACGGAGTGAAAACGTCCTTTGCCACACAGACAATGGAAGTCGGCTTGCCAAACGAGCGGGAACAAGAGTTGTTACACATTAGCGAAGACATCCCGATTCTACTCATCGAACGCGTCACGCTCGACGAGCAACGAGCGCCGATCGAGTTCGTAAAATCGATTTACCGCGGCGACAGGTACAAACTGTATGCCGAGATGGAGCGATAGGTTAATCGTGTACGATACGATCTTCCCGGTCCTTTGGCAACGCTGATCGCTCCGTTATTTTGGTATGTTATGCGCGTTGCAATTTATGAAAGACGAAGCGATTGAGGTAACGGCAGTCAAAAATAAGGACAAGGAAACGTTTAGAAGTTGTTTAGATTTTTTATGTGGAACTTTCGTGTACACATAAACGGATATAAACAGACAGACATGTTCAGAAAGGATGAATGACGCGGTGGACGTTAACCAACTATCCTTAAGGCAAAAAGTCGGGCAACTGATGATGTTCGGCTTTTCCGGGCTGACAGTGAGCGAGGACATACGTCAACTGATCGCGGAGGATTACGTCGGAGGCATTATTTTGTTCGCGCGCAACATTGGCACACCGAGTGACGTGTTGCGATTGACGAGTGACCTTCAAGCGGTAGCCAAACAGACGGCACAACCGAATCCACTTCTGATCGCCATCGATCAAGAAAACGGTGCCGTACGTCGTCTAGGGAAGGGGCCGACCCTTTTCCCGGGAAATATGTTGCTAGGGGCAATCGATGAACCGGAGGCGACGCGCGCAGTAGCCCGTGCAACCGGTGCAGAATTAAAGGCACTTGGTATTAATATGAACTTGGCACCCGTACTCGACGTCAATAACAATCCGCATAATCCGGTCATCGGCGTACGTGCGTTTGGGGAGGATCCGGAAAAAGTTTCGACGCACGGTACAGCGGCGATTGCCGGCTACCGTGAAGCCGGAGTACTCGCGACGGCCAAACATTTCCCCGGGCACGGAGATACCCATACCGATTCACACCTCGCTTTACCGACGATTGCTCACGATTTAGAACGGTTGGAACGAGTCGAGTTCGTTCCGTTTAAGAGGGGCATTCAAGCGGGCGTCGAATGTGTGATGGTCGCTCACGTCTACTTTCCCGCTTTGGAACCGGGCAAAGACGTTCCAGCAACGTTATCTCGCGCGGTCGTCACCGGGCTCTTGCGCGAAAAGATGGGGTTTTCCGGAGTCGTTACAACCGATTGCTTAGAAATGAAAGCTATCTCAGAAGGAATTGGCACAGCCGAAGGGGCACTCCGCGCCTTAAAAGCCGGTTGTGACATTCTTATGGTTTCACATACGGCACATGAACAAAAAGCGGCCATAGAACGCATTGTACAAGCGGTGGAACAAGGGGAGCTTGCAGAAGAAATACTCGACGCGGCTGTGGCACGTGTCTTGAACATGAAACAGAACAAGTTGACGTGGGATGATGTACCACCCCCCGTCGGGGGTAAGGCGCATCAACAGCTCGCGGAACGGCTGTACGCTCGCGGGGTCACAGTGGTGAAAAACGAAGGAATCTTACCGCTAGACGACTCTACTTCTACCTCGGGCGACATCCTCGTCGTAACGCCGGAAAAAGCGGTGTCGACGTTAGTCGAAGACGTCGAATATGCAGACTATAGGCTCGCTGATGCGTTGCGTGCGCATTCTAGTCGCGTGACCGAGGTGACGTTCTCGGTAGATGGCACGGTTAGCGACGCCGAAATGGAATCGCTTGTCGTCCAAGCACAGTCAGCCGATACGGTAATCGTCGGTACAGTAAACATGCACCTTAAGCCGACACAAGCTGAACTCGTTCGTACGCTATTGACGAAAAATAAACGGCTCATCGTCGTCGCTATGCGCAACCCGTACGACTTAATGGCCGTACCGGATGTGCCTGCCTACGTGGCGACGTATGAGTTTACTTTTCCCGCGCTCTGCGCTTGTGCCGACGTCATTTTCGGTAAAACCGAGGCTCAAGGAAAGTTGCCAGTGACGATTCCTTTGTCAGCACCTACTTATTCGCCTCGCGACAATTTATCGACGGACTGACGTCAGGAGCTGTTAAGTGATGAAAAACCGTTGGATCACGTTTGATTTAGATGGTACGTTAATGCAGAACCCGTTTGTCGGTTGGGTGTTCCCGGAAATCGCTAAAGCTGTTTTGCAAGCGTTAAACGCACAGCACGGAAAGGCGGATGCCTCCGCTACTAAAGGGGTGGAGGGTGCACCGCCTCTTTCTAGCAACTCAGGAAATAAACGAATGATGGCCGTGTTGGGCGAGGTGGAGAAGGAATCGGCGGCGGTTCCCCGCGATTCCGACGTGCCGGACGATGTTGGCGATCTAGCAGATGAGCCAAACAATGCTAGCGATACTGACGTTCCCGACGAAGCAGACGATGCCGGTGGCTCCGACGAAGCTGGTGGCGCAACGGAAGTGCAGATATCGGCAGCGGAGAAGCGTATCCTCGAGGAGATTCGCGAGAAAATCTTCAACGAACATAAGAGACGCATGCGGGCACGCGAGTGGGTCGCCGCGTATGACTGGGACGACATCGTGCAACAATGCGTTGCCAAGCTGGGGCTGCAGCTAACAATCGACGTTGCTAGTTTAGTAAAAAAACATGCTCTACCACCAAAAATTTACTTGCTCGAAGACGGTGTGCACGATGTGTTAAAGGCGTTAAAAAAAAGCGGTTACCGTCTCGCCGTCGTCACAAACGGTTTTTATAAGTATCAAGCGCCAGTGATGGAAGCCTTGAACATCGACGCGCTATTCGATGCCGTCATAACACCGGAGCGCGTCGGCTACGGCAAACCCGATCCGCGTATGCTCGCCCCTCTACAGCAGAAGGGGGAAATCGTCGCCCACGTCGGCGATCGGCTCGATCACGATGTGTGCTTGGCGAACGAGAGTGGCGTGACGTCTGTGTGGGTTATACGGAAACTGCCCGCTAAGTTACACGCGGTGGCGCCGCAGCATCGGCAAGACAGCGACGCGACGATTGACCTATGTACCACGCGGTGGCGGCAAGAGCAGGGGAAATCTGCTGCGCCGCTCCCTACCGAAGCCATCCCCGACGTCGTCGTGCACTCACTGGACGAGCTACTTGCTTATTTGGGGATAAAGTAAGTGTCGCTCGATAAACAACGATCAGAAAGATGAGAAAGGTACTGTATCAAGGTGCGAGTAGCGTAACAAAGCCGTAACGATTACATCCCTTCCGCGGTGAAAGGCATGCTGATTAGGACCCTGCGGCTGTTATTCAAAAAACAGCCGCAGGGCTCACACCGACTGCAGTCATAAAGAAAGGTAAAAAATGAGTTGTAGACCAGCTCTCCCATTTTATACTCACCTCAGGCTCGACGCATCAACGCGCCTTTCCCATTACCTCTACGTTATTCACCTAGAGTTTCTTTTTGCAACGGACTATACCCGAGACGGGTAGAAATGTTTGTAGCTGTCGCCCTTACGGCAGCGATTAGCTGTTCCAATTGCGGTTTCATCCGATCGGATGGCCCAATAATGCTGATCGACGCGTGCACCTCGGCGAGCGAGTCGAAAATAGGTGCCGCGACCCCAGTAACCCCGATATTGCGCATGTCCGAGCTGATTTCGTACTTTTTCTGACGAATCGTTGTAAGGCGTTCTTTCATTTGCTGTCGGTCAGTGATCGAGCGCTCTGTATAAACTATTAATTCATCAGATAGAATTCGGTCGATGAACACCTCTTCTTGAAAGGCGAGAATGACTCGCGAGGCAGACGTCGCGTATAACGGGAACCGCCTGTAAGTATCGACGTTAAAGCGGATCGGATGGGGCGAGTCGATTTTTTGCATATAGATGGCGTCATATTTATCGCGTAAACATAAACAGACGAGCTCCTTCGTCTTAGCGGCGAGAGTTGTGAGGTCGGGGGTACAAAGTTCGACGAGGTTTTGACCGTTCATCACTTTGTGTCCGAGTTCGAGCAACGTATAACCGAGAGAGTAACGTTTTGTCGCCGGGTTTTGTCTAATAAACCCTTCGCTTTCGAGTGTCGCGAGCAGTTTGTAGACGGCGCCTTTGGAAATCCCGAGCCGCTTACTTAGTTCGGTGACGCCCATTTCTGGCGGGGAATCGAGAAACGTTTTCATTAACAAACAGCTTTTTTTAACCGATGATAAATAATTATCCACAACGGATCATCCTTTTCTCACTCACAGTGATAGATTCCGAACAATTCATGCGCATTTTTCGGATAGTGTACCATAAAATGACGGCTATTGTACAGGTAGTGTCACGACTATGAGCGTTCACCCCATTAGGTCGACTTTCAGTACTCGGAAAATTGTTATTGCCGTAAGCGCTCCCGTATGCTATGATGTCAATCATAGTTTATGTATAGTAAAACACGTTTCCGTATGGGAAACAAGGGAGGAGACATGTGCAATGAAGAAAAAGTGGTTTGCCGCGGTGACAAGTGTGATGTTAGTCGGATCACTGTTGATAGGATGCGGAGGCACCGAGGACAAAAAAGATGCCGGACAAGCAAAAAGCGAGGAAGGGAAGCTCGAAAAACAACTCGTCGTTGCAGGTAACGGGGCAACTGTAGAAAAACTGATGAAGGATGAGATCTTCAAAAAGTTTAACGAGAAGTTCCCCGACGTTAAATTAACGTACGTGAGCGGTGTGTCCACAGAAATTGTCGCGAAAGTGAAAGCGCAAAAGAACGCGCCGCAAATCGATGTCGTCGTCGTTGAGGGGGGCGAGCAAGAGGCGGGACGCAAAGAAGACTTGTGGGAAACGTTAGATGAAAAGGAAATCCCGAACATAGCCAAAGTATCCGACGATTTAAAAGTAACTGACAACAGTGGCGTTACTGTCAATTTCACCCCGATGGGCATTTCCTATAACGCGGAATTAGTGAAAGAAAAAGGGCTTCCCATACCGGAATCGTGGAACGACTTGGCGCGTCCGGAAATGAAAGACAACTTGTCGCTCACTGAAGTAACGAGTAACTTCGGCCGTTCGACGCTCATCATGCTCGCCTACGCGAACGGGGGATCAGAGAAGCAAATTGATCCCGGATTCGACAAATTGAATACGATTGCCGGTTACATGCCGACATTTGCGAAAAGTGCCGCCCAGTTAGAGCAAAGCTTGCAAGATCAGACGGCCGTGTATACGACGTGGACGATGGCGAGAAGTTTAGTGCAAAAAGAAGCTGGCTTGCCCATTGAATTTGTGTTTCCGAAAGAAGGCGCGAACATCGTCCCGAACGTCGCTGCACACGTTAAAGGAGCCAAAAATGAACACGCGGCAAAACAGTTTATCGACTTCTTACTGTCCGACGATGTACAAAAACTGTACGGTGAAGCGTTGTTTTACAACCCGGCAACTTCTGTCGAGCTGTCGGATGACGTGGCAGAAAAACTAGCGTTTGACCGTGACAAAGTCGTGACATTCGACTACGGTGCCATCAGCACGCACATGTCGGAATGGCTAGATCGCTTCAACAAAGAAACGGCAACGAAGATGGGGAAATAGGTGATTAGCTTGGCTAAAACGATTGATGTAGAATTGCGCAACGTGCAAAAGCGGTTTGACGATCACGTCGTCGTGAACCGTTTCAATTTACAAATCGAGAAAGGGGAGTGCATCTCCTTCCTCGGCCCTTCCGGTTGCGGCAAAACGACGACGTTAAATATGATTGCCGGTTTTTTAGAACCCGATGAAGGTGAGATTTACATTAAAGGAACAAAAATGAACGGCGTGCCGCCAAATAAGCGCGACCTCGGGATGGTCTTTCAAACGTATTCGCTATTTCCACACATGACGGTAGCCGAAAACATTTCTTACGGCCTGAAATTGCGCAAAATAGCGAAGAAGGAAATAAATGAGCGCGTCCAAAAGGTGTTGCAGCTCGTACGGCTGCCACACGTTGGGGATCGTTATCCGAAACAGCTGTCTGGGGGACAACGGCAACGTATCGCGATCGCGCGAGCACTTGTCGTCGAACCGTCACTGTTGCTGTTGGACGAGCCGCTCAGCAATTTGGACGCTAAACTGCGGGAAGAATTGCGAGAAGAAATTCGCCGCTTGCACCAGCAAATCGGTGTGACGACGATTTTTGTCACACACGATCAAGAGGAGGCACTGTACTTATCCGACCGGATCGTCGTGCTCGATCACGGTAAGATCGAACAAATTGGCACGCCGTGGGACATTTACAACCGACCGGCTTCCACCTTCGTTCACACGTTTATCGGGAAGACGAACCGCTTTACTGGAAAAATCGAGCAAGTGACAGCGGAACGGGTGACGATCTGCATGGCCGACGGTTCGACCGTGTGCGCAGAGGGCGCAGCCACGGCAGAGCGGACAACTTCATTCCCCCGCATGGCACCTGGTGCGGAAGTGAATTTTTACGTCCGTCCGGAAAACATCCAAATTAGTGCGACGGCCGATGGAGGAAGCGATGTATTCGACAGTCAAACAGGTGCACCAGCGGCTACGGGAAGCGATGCGCTCAATAGTGTCAGGGGACGTCTCCGCCTCATGTCGTTTCTCGGTTCCTATATGCAATGTGACGTACAGGTCGGGGAGCAAACCGTCTTCGTCAAGCTGCCAATGTCTGAGCGGCCGCCAAACTTGACGCAAGGACAAGCCGTTTACTTACAGTGGCATCCACAAAGTGTATTTATTTTACCCGAAGAGGTGCGAGAGTGATGGCGAAACGTAAGACGTCGGGCAAACGGCATCCGGCATATGCGGCGCTTTTATTGCTCGTCCCTAGTTTGATCGTTATGATTGGCGTGTTTGTACTCCCACTCTTTTTCATGTTTTTACAGAGCTTTCAGAACTATGATGAGACTTTTACGCTACAAAACTACTTGCTCTTCGTACAGGATCCTTTTTACCTAGAAATATTGTGGCGCACGATTCGTGTCAGTTTGTGGACAGTGCTCACCTGTTTAGTGCTCGCCTTTCCCGTCGCTCTGTTCATGTCTAAAGTGTCGGGGAGATTGCGTGGGGTCGTCACCTTTCTGATCATCTCGCCGCACTTAGTGAGCGTCGTCATTCGCAACTTCGGTTGGATGACGTTGTTAGGCGAGAAAGGTTGGATTAACGAGACGCTACTGAAATTAGGGGTGATCGATGCACCGCTACGCTTACTGTACAATGAGCTCGGCATCGTCATCGGTTTGACGGATTCGTTTATCGTTTATATGGTTTTGGCGCTTGCCACAAGCTTGTATACGATCGACCCGTCGTTGTACAAGGCGGCGTCCATTCTCGGCGGGTCGCGGTTGCGGGCGTTTTTTGACATTACGCTTCCGCTTAGCCTCCCAGGGATCGTCGCCGGGACGACGCTCGTGTTCAGTTTGTCGATGAGTGCGTTTGTCACACCGGCGCTCATGGGCGGGACATCGGTGAAGGTGCTCCCCGTCATCGCGTACGAGACGATCATGACGACGCTGAACTGGCCGCTCGGGGCGGCAATTTCGTTCATGCTGTTGTTTTTTACAGTATTACTCGTCAATGTCTTTACACGGCTGGTGGAAAGAAAGCGATATAGAGAGGTGTTTTCATCGTGAGCAGGCGTTTCTCGTTACTCGGTTTCGTCACTTGCTGTGTCCTGTTGTTCGTCACGGCGCCGTTCATCGTCATTATTCCGAGCTCGCTAACGGCGGCGAATTATTTATCGTTTCCGCCTGAAGGGTTGTCGTTGAAATGGTACGCCAAAATTGCCGAGCGTCGCGAGTTTATCGACTCATTTATTTTTAGCCTGCAGCTCGCGACAGTAACGGCTGTCCTCGCGACGATCGTCGGGACGCTTGCTGCACTGTCGCTGGCGAAGTTTCGCTTTCCGGGGAGGCAGGCAATCAATACGCTACTGCTGTCGCCACTGACGATCCCAGCGCTCATTATCGGGATTGCCGCCTTGCAGTTTTTTACGCGCTTCGGCCTTGCGGGGACGTTTTTTGGCTTGCTCGCGGCGCACGTGCTCATTTCTATTCCTTACGTCGTCAGACTCGTACTGACTGGATTAAGTACGTTTGACTATACGCTAGAGCGGGCGGCTTACATTTTAGGTGCGAAACCGGTGCACGTCTTTTGGCACATTACACTGCCTCTGTTGAAACCGGCGATCGTGTCAGGATTAATTTTTTCGTTCCTGACATCGTTTGACAATGTCACTGTGTCCCTATTTCTCATCTCTCCGGAAAACACGACGCTGCCGCTCGCGATATTCAGCTACATGCAAGAAACGCTCGATCCTTTAGTCGCCTCCGTTTCGTCGATCGTTATTTTACTCAGTTTCGCGTTTATCATTTTGCTCGAAAAAGTGTACGGGTTGGATCGCTTATTTGGCCTGAATACGCAATCCCATTAGTAGAAAGGTATGCATACGATGTCCGTTTTTACACTTGCCGCTCAGTCCTATATGCCGGAATTCATGCGGTTGCTTAAGGAAAGCGTCAATCATGATTCACCGTCGACGAGTAAAACACATAACGATCGCATGGCCGATTGGCACACCCGTCATTTTCTGCGCATCGTCGGAGGGGAGGTGCGGCGGCAAGAGAATGCAACATACGGTGACCAACTGTGCTGCGAAATTGGGAACGGTCCGAAGACGGTGTTATTGGCGGGTCACTACGACACGGTGTGGCCCGTCGGAGAGGTATCCAAGCGCCCGTTTACCATTTCCGCGGGGAAAGCGTACGGACCGGGCGTGTACGATATGAAGGCGTCACTACTCCAAGCACTGTTTGCACTTAAGCTGCTGCACGACACAAGAAGTTTTCCACACGATAAAAAAGTCGTCTTCTTTATGAATAGTGACGAGGAAATTGGCAGTCCAACGTCGCAACAAGTGATTGAAAGAGAAGCAAAGAACGCGCACGCCGCGTTTGTGCTCGAGCCACCGCAGGAACCGGGTGGGGCGTTGAAGACAGCGCGCAAGGGCAGTGGTCGGTTTCATCTGACCATTCGCGGCGTTGCTGCCCACGCCGGAGTCAATCCTGAAAACGGGGTGTCAGCGATCGAGGAACTTGCGCACCAAGTGCGGCAGCTACATGCGCTAACAGATTACGAGACAGGGACGACGGTCAACGTCGGAATCGTTAAAGGCGGCATGAGCACGAATACAATCGCCGACCGAGCAGAGGCGAGTATCGACGTCCGCGTGGCAAACAAAGAAGAGGCGGCAAACATTCGAACGTCCATTTACCAAATGAAACCCGTTCTTCCGGCGGTAGAACTAAAGGTTAGCGGGGGGATTGTGCGCCCGCCGATGCCGCGAACAGACGAGACCGAGGCGTTGTTTATGCTTGCACGGCGCATTGCCCGGCAAGAACTCGGCCTCAACTTACAAGAAGCGGCAACTGGCGGCGTAAGCGACGGTAACTTTATCGCTAACTGCGGCGTACCGACGTTGGACGGGCTTGGTATAAGGGGAGGGGGCGCCCATGCGCTGACTGAACATATTCTCATCGAGGACATTCCGACTCGCATCGCGCTTCTCGCCCGATTAATCGAACAGTGTTAAGCAGACAAGAACAGATCGGTCGAATCAACGCACCGGTCTGTTTTTTTGTCCGCCTGTCGTTGCTTTCCTACTGCTTGCACACCAAGTTTACATGCAGTCGTCGTGTCATCATTTTATTTCACAAGCTTATTTGGCGGGCAGGAATTTACTAAGACTGTATCGAATTTAGTAATCGTCAGTAGGTAAGCGCTATCAAAAAAATGGGGTAAAGGAGCTGAAGGTTTTGCTAAAAAAAGTAGCTGTCGTCGCTGTCTGTTTTGCCCTCGTATTAACGACTGTATGGGTAGGATTTAGTACGTCACCGCCGGAAGTAGCAGCGAAAGGCAAACAGGAAGAAAGGCATTACCGTGCGTTTTGGGTGAACGCTTTTGAACCAGGGTTGAAAACGCCACAGGAGATCGATCAACTCGTCGCTGACGTGAAAGCGGCAAACATGAACGCGATCGTGGCGCAAATTAGTCGTAGACACGATGCCTACTACAATAGTACGTATTTGCCACGGACAGAGGATCCCGCCGTCCCGATAGGGTTCGATCCACTCGGCTACTTGATCAAAAAGGCGAAAAAGCATCATATTGAAGTGCACGCCTGGGTAGCCGTCGGCCCAATGTGGAGCACGGTGTACGGTGGACCGCCGCAAAATCGGAACCACATTTGGCACAAGCACGGACCGGATGCTCCCGATGAGGACACGTGGGTGACGAAAGGTTACGACGGATCGAGTGGCGCGTACATGCAGCCGTATATGGACCTCGGCAATCCCGACGCCGTCGAACACCTCGTGAAGATGGTGCGAGAAATCGTGCGCAAGTACGACGTGAATGCCATTCACCTCGACTACATCCGTTACCCGGAGAACCCGGGTGGCAAACCGAACGGTTGGTACGGGTACAACCCGACGGCACTGCAGCGGTTTCAGCTGGAGACAGGGCGTACCGATCGTCCCGAACCGAGCGATCCGGAATGGCTACAATGGAAAGTGCGGCAAGTCGATCAAGCGACACAGCGCATCTACTTAGAAATTATGAAGCTCAATCGTAAGGTTCACGTAACGGCTGCGGCGCTTTCGTGGGGCTTTGCCGACCCGCGCACGTCCGACTGGCAGAAGATGGACCCGGTACAGCGTGCGCATCAAGATTGGAAAAAGTGGGTACAACACGGGTACCTCGACTACGCCTTCGTCATGAACTACGATCCGGAGGCCGACCCGCGCCGCTCCGAACGGTTCGAACAATGGATTGAATGGCAGAAAGACATGCCACGTACACGGGGTATCGTCATCGGCCCTGGCATATACTTGAACAGCATTTCCGATAGTATCGTTCAGATCAAAAAATCGCTGGCACCTTCGCCTGCGGGCAATGTTGCCGAAGGTGTCAGCCCGTACGTGTACAACGTTTGGAGTAACGACGGCAAACCGCAAGGGGATCTCATTCGTTCGCTGTCCCAACCGACCGCTTACAACGACGGTGAGCCACCCTTTACGAAGAAAGTAAAACCGCCGGTCGCCGATTGGAAGAAAGCGAAAAAAGGGCACGTGCTCGGCCGTATCGTCGACAAGCGCGGGCAAGTGGTAACGAGCGGTACTGTCGAGCTGTTAAAAGACGGCAAAAGAAATCATGCGGTGACAGTAGCGATCGACGGCAACGGTTACTTCGGGGCGACCGACTTACAGCCGGGTAAGTATACCGTGCGCGTGAACGGTGTCAAACTAAAGCAGAAAATTAAAGTGAAGCAGAAGAAAGTTGCCGCCGTGACGCTCAAGATAAAAAAGAAATAATTGTATAACGTTTCGCAGCATCATGCGCGGCGGACAATGCCACTAGTAACGTTGTACAAATACCAGTTTTGTCAATTGTGGCATAGAAACGACACCGCATCGCTTCACGAGGAGTGGTGCGGTTTTTCTAGCTTACAAATTTGTCATTTTTTTATAACGGAAAAGCAGGAATTTCGTTTTTGTTAGCGAATATAGTAATTTATACTAACATATGGTGGTCTATACAATTGCTCAAAGGCGACAAAGGCGACAATCCCGGGTCAAGAGCACAGAGGTAAGTCATCATTCCTGCGCAAAAAGAAAGCGTCTTCCTGTACGAAGTTTGCGCAGATGCCCATATACATAACTTAAGCGCAGGCGTCTTGATCGCGGTAACGGAGAGTGTTGCAGGCACAAAGGATACAAACAGCATCAAAGGCGTTGTCCCTTGTGAGCTCGTACAGATTAGTAAGGGGGTGGTGTCGGCGCTTGCAAGTTTAGTGTGACTAAGTGTAAACGATATCAATCGGGCAAAAGGCTGAGCGGATATCTAAAAATTGTATCTAAAAAATTGAAAATGGGAGGAAGTAAAGTGAGGCGTTACAAGAAAATCATGTATTTGCTGTTCGTGGCGGTCCTTTCGGTGGCGCTCCTGGCCGGGTGTAACAGTGGCACGTCTTCGGGTGACAAGGAGGATAATGGCAATTCTGGGAAGACCGAGGAACCGGCGGCTAAGGGCGACGAGAAGAAAAAAGATGTCGTTAAAGTGTGGACATTTCCCGTAGAGGCGGAATACAACGACAACTTTGCCAGGATTAAAGAGGCTTTCGAAGAGGCGAACCCGCATATTACGATTGAAAAAGAAGAGCTCTCCTGGGCAGAGGGGATAAAGAAGTTTGACACGGCGATCAACGCAGGTAATCCGCCGGACATTATGTTCGTTACGCCCTCGGCCAAATACGCACAGACAGGTTTAATGGTACCGGTTGAAGACTACGCCGATGCGAGTGCTTTGGAAGACTTTGATGCGAACGCACTCGAATACATGAAAATCGACAATAAACTGTACGGTTTACCGCTGTACATGAAGTTGCATACGATTGCCGGTAACCCGAAATTGATGGATGAAATCGGGCTCGACTGGAAGAAGATCCAACGAGAAGGTTGGACGTGGGACGAGTTTAAAAAGGCGATCAAGAAGGGAACGAAGAAAAACGCGGACGGCAAGCAACAGTACGCGTTCGTCTTTCACGGAGCCGAGACAGATCCGACTGAACTGCTCGATCATATGAACTTGAACAACGGTCTTATTTCCGCTATTGACAAAGACGGTAAGTATCAGTACACGAGCCCGAAGTTTTTGGAAACGCTTAAGTTTATCCGCTCGCTTATAGACGAGGATTTAATGCCGAAAGAGTCGAACCAGATTACGCCGACGAAGCGCATGGAGTACTTCTACTCCGAGCAGGCGATGATTATCGGGAAGGCGATGCCGTACTACGAAGTCGTCATCGGCAATCACAATCAAGACGTGAAAGATAAAAAAGCGTCCGCTGGTCAGAAAGAAGTCGATTTTGTCCTTTTACCCGAACCGCATCACAAAGATGCGGAAGCGGTGACACCGGGTGGCGTCGACGGCTACGCGATGTTTAAGCAGAAAAATTATAAAGGGAACGTCGATCAAGACACGCATTTGAAAAACGTCGCTAACGTTCTCGTCGCTTTGACGTCGAAAGAGGCTGGCGCGTCTGCGGTCGTGTTACGATTGCCGCAGGTGACGAAGTCAGGGGACGAAATGTGGAAAGACAAGTATGAAATGAAGCCGGAAAACAAAGAAATGTTGGATCGACTATTTGAAAAAGTCGTGCCGCCGGTGCAAGTTGATCCGGAGTTGTCGCAAAAAGCGATCAAGCTTTACGACGAAGTCATTAAAGCGAAATACCCGGCCTTACTCGGTGGGGATGTCACGGCCGAAGATATGCACAAAGCGATTGTAGAGCGGGCCGAGAAAGACTTTGGCGACAACATCGTGAAGTGACAGTCTGTGACAGTCTGTGACAGTCTGTGCCAGTCTGTGCGTGGCAAAGGCTTATCGGACATCAATAGCGTAAGCCTTGACAACAGAAACAGCCCCGTTGTGCTCGCCGTTCTCCCCGGAGCGGCGAGCACTGTACGTGTTCTAAAGTAGCCATTAACTGTAAGGGCTTGAGAAAGGAGACTAGCTTAAGTTGAAGCAATTTATTCGCGATCACGGCTGGGCGTATGTGTTTATTGCGGCACCGGTGCTCGTCTTTCTAACGTTTACGCTGTATCCAATCGTGCATGCGTTTTTGATCAGTTTTCAAAAATATAACGTGTCTGGTTCCGAGTGGATTGGTCTAGAGAATTACCGCGACATTTTCACGAGCGAGTTGTTCGGCAAAGCGTTTATTGTGACAGTTATTTACACTGTCGGGACGGTCCCTGTGAACGTGCTCATCTCACTCGGTTTGGCACTCCTTATTTTTAAGTTAGGAAAAAAATCCCAGACATTTTTTAAGGCTTCCTTTTATTTACCGGCCGTCACCTCCGGTGTCACATTGGCTCTCGTGTGGTTGTGGATGTATGACCCGATGCCGGAAGGGTTGTTTAACCAGTTGTTAAACGTGTTCGGCGTCTCCAATGTGAACTGGTTAGGGTCAAAAGACACCGCCTTGTTCTCTTTAATGCTGATGACGTATATCGGCGGCCACGGTGCAGGCATTATTTTATACCTTGCTTCTTTGGGCGGCATTCCAAAAACGATTTATGAAGCAGCTGACATCGACGCGGCGAGTGCGTGGTCCAAGTTCAAAAATATTACGTGGCCACTGCTAAAGCCGACGACATTGTACATGTTCGTCATCGGCGTGATCGGTTCCTTCCAAGTATTTGTGCCGATTTACTTGATGACGGGAGGCGGACCGGATCATGCGACAACGACGATTGCCTACTTAATCTATCAAAATGCCTTCGAGTACTTTGAATTCGGCATTGCAGCAGCGCAATCGTTCGTGTTAGCCGTCATGATCGTGATCGTTTCTGTATTGCAGTTTAAATATTTAGGATCTGACGTTGAATATTAAGGGGGGCTGACAACATGGAGTCTGACTTGCAAATACAGCGCACTGAAGAAGTCCCTATACTGAGGGAGCAGAAAAAGCCGTCTTTTTACATCGGCCGCACGCTGACGTATGCGGTGCTCATTTTATGGTCCGTTTTTACGTTTTTTCCTTTTTACTGGATGTTGACATCGGCACTGACCGATCCAAATGCGTCGGTGGCACTTAGATTTTCGCTTATTCCGCAAGAGATTACACTCGATTCGTTCATATACTTTTTTACGTTTAACGAACACGTGTGGCGCTGGTTGTTTAATTCTATTTTTAT
This sequence comes from Numidum massiliense, assembly GCF_001375555.1. Taxonomy (NCBI): domain Bacteria; kingdom Bacillati; phylum Bacillota; class Bacilli; order Caryophanales; family Bacillaceae; genus Numidum; species Numidum massiliense. The sequence continues at coordinate 618,057 of NZ_CTDZ01000009.1, forward strand.
TTCGTCCGTCATTACGGCATCGAACGTCTTGTTTGCCGCGATGGCCGGTTATGCCTTCGCCAAACTAAGATTTCCCGGGAAAAACACGATTTTTTGGATTTTGATGTGTGCGATTATGATTCCGGGGCAAGTGACGCTGATCCCGCTGTACATTTTGATTATTAACGTGTTTGATATGGCGGATACGTATGCAGCGATCATCTTACCATCGCTAGCAACAGTGTTTAACGTCTTTTTAATGAAGCAATATTTAACGTCGATCCCGTCGACATTAATTGATGCCGCGCGGATCGATGCGTGTACGGAATTCGGCATTTTTCGGAAAATAATCTTGCCGCTGGCAAAGCCGGGTCTCGCCGTGCTAGCGATTTTCACGTTTGTCGGGCAGTGGAACGATTTTTTCTGGCCATTTCTCGTGACGCAGACGAGCGAGATGCGTACGATCCAGGTTGGACTAGCTTCGTTCCGCTTTGCCGATAGCACCCAGTTTGGCCCGATGATGGCCGGAGCGGTTATTGCCTCCGTCCCGATGATCATCTTGTTTTTCTCGCTGCAGCGCTATTTCTTGCAAGGGATTACGATCGGGGCATTGAAAGGTTAAAGACGAGGGTAGTACCCGGGGGGCAAAGCTAGGGCACTTATCCCCGTAGGAGAAGTAGCAAGTACTTTTTTAGGGAGTAGATCGCGATAGACCGCTATGAACGAGAGGAGTATACAAAAGTGGCACAAGTAGTGTTTGAGCGCGTAACGAAAACGTTTAAAGATGAAAAAAGGGGTTACTTCAACGCTGTCGACGACGTCTCCTTTACGATCGAAGACCGGGAGTTCGTCGTTTTCGTCGGCCCGTCCGGTTGTGGCAAATCGACGTCGCTGCGCATGATCGCTGGCTTGGAAAAACAGACGAAAGGAAATATATCGATCGGCGATACAGTCGTGAACCAGTTGCAGCCGAAAGAGCGGGATATTGCGATGGTCTTTCAAGACTACGCGTTGTACCCGCACATGACCGTTTACGAAAACCTTTCCTTCGGCTTGCGTAATTTGCGGGAAAAGAAAACGGCGATCGCACAGAAAGTAAAAAATGCAGCACACATTTTGGGCATCGAACATTTGCTGGATCGCAAGCCGCGGGAACTGTCCGGGGGTCAAAGACAGCGGGTCGCAATCGGACGCGCGATCGTACGTAACCCGAAAGTGTTTCTTTTCGATGAACCGCTGTCTAATTTGGACGCGAAATTGCGGCTGCAAATGCGCGTCGAATTGGCAGAGCTGCACAAAGAACTGCAAACGACGATCATTTATGTGACGCACGATCAAGTCGAGGCGATGACGTTAGGCCAGCGCATCGTCGTCATGAACGAAGGGACGATCCAACAGTTTGCGACTCCCGACGAACTGTACCACCGACCGAGCAACTTGTTTGTCGCCGGCTTTATCGGCGCTCCTTCGATGAACTTCGTCGACTGCCGCGTCGACCGGGACAAGCTCGTACTAGCGGACCTATCCTTTCCGATCCCAGAAAAGTACCGCGCCTCGTGTCAGGATTACGATGGGCAGACGGTCGTCCTTGGGATTCGCCCGGAAAATATGTTCGATCCACAGACGGTGCAGCAGCTAAAAAATGAAGTAAGCTTCGACATTGAGGTGAAAGTGGTGGAACGGCTCGGCAACGAAAACTTGCTCTACTTCGATCAGTTCGAGCAGCAGTTTACAGCGCGCGTCGATGCAGAAAGCCGCTTACTAGCGGGTGACCGCGCGAAAATCGTCATGAGCACCGACAAAATTCACCTCTTCGATAAAGAGACGGGAGAGGCACTTGCCCGCGATGAGTAGGATGCACGGGAACGAACGCCGTTTTAGAAACGAAAAAGGATGCGGCGACAAAGCTATCCTCAAACAGGAGGGAGACGGCGATGGACACCAACACCATTTCCGGAACGAGAGAAGGTTCGGCGACGCACACGATGTCTAGAACGAGAAATGGCTCGACAATGAACAGAGGTCCCGAAACGAAAGGTCATTCGGCGAAAGGCACCGTTAGTGACGTTTTGAAAAAAAGCGGCCACGAAGTGTATGAAAACATTTTAACGGTCGTCGGCGTCAGCGTATTGTCTTTTTTAGTCGTCGCTCCGGGGATTTTGTTTTTGAAACCCCCGCTATTCGGCATCGTTTTTATGCTGCTCACGGCCGCCCCTGCGCTCGCCGCCGCCTTTTACGCTATGCGACAGAAGCTAGAGCGGCGGTCGATTCAAACGTTTAAGTATACAGTGTTTTTTACCGGGTTTAAGAAGTTTTACGGTCGGGCGTTGACGTATGGTCTCGTTATGGCCGCCTTTACACTTATTTTAGTTACCTCTTGGTGGTACTATTGGCATAACCAGACGTTTTTTCCGCTTGTGATCGCTTTATTTCAAACGTATTTTTATGTATTCGTGAACTTGGCGTTCATGTACACCGTACCGATTCTCGTCAGTGAAGATTGCAGCATCCTAACTAGTTTTCATCGGTCGCTGCAATTGTTTTTAGGTAACGGTTTGTATAGTGCGGGGGCAGTATTGCAAATTGTTACCGTTGGCGCGCTATTACTCGTAACTGTCATAAGCGCACCGCTACTTTTAACGGGAACTGTCGCCGTCTTCTTACTGAACACTTATGAAAACTTAGTCGCACAGCCAGCTGAGGCGTGTAAGAAAAGAGAATAAAGAAGGATCGGCCGACAACAGAAAGGTAGCATGTTGTGCGGCGAGTGGAGGGAATGGTTCCCTCCTTTTTTACTACAGCGATTGTCGTCAACTATTGAAAAAATTATCAAACAGGTGTAAGATTTAAAATGAAACACTTATGCTTTTGTCGACTTGAAGATGCACAAACTGTGATGGCATTTTAATAACAAATCGTAAAACAAGGGGATGAAGGATTGATTTACTGAGTCAAACTGTTATAATCATAATGTCCTGTTCTTAATAAAGAACAGAAGAAGAGCTTCGTTGTGAATGTCATAAAAAGGATGATGGACATGAAGTTGATCCTCTTGTCCGGCGGATCGGGGAAGCGACTGTGGCCACTTTCGAATGACTCTCGTTCCAAACAGTTTCTACACGTGTTAAAAAACGAACAAGGCGAGCTAGAGTCGATGGTTCAGAGGGTTTGGAAACAGTTGCAATCTTGCGGGCTAAACGAATCTACCGTAATTGCAACGAGCAAAAACCAAGTCGATGCCATTGAGAACCAACTAGGGACACACGTTCCGCTCATTATTGAACCTGAGCGGCGCGACACGTTCCCTGCTATTGCTTTAGCGGCTACATATCTTTATTCCGTCGCTGGCGCTAGCCTCGATACGGTTGTCGGCATCCTGCCAGTCGATCCGTACGTGGAAGGCCGTTTTTATAAGCGGGTTGTACAATTGGAGCAAGTACTTCGTGCCACGGATGCGGAAATAGCGTTAATCGGCGTAAAACCGACGTACCCTTCGGCGAAATACGGTTATATCGTGCCGCAGAAGGCGTCAACAGGGGTGGCAGACGCGGCGGAAGGTGCCATTACGGTTAGCCACTTTAAAGAGAAGCCGAGTGAAGAGGTAGCGGCGGCGCTCATAAATGAGGAGCAGGCTCTTTGGAACTGCGGCGTGTTCGCCTTTAAGCTCGAATATATCATTTCCTTACTCGAGAAGGAGCAGTTGCCGCTGCACTACGAGGAACTTATAAAGCAGTACAACCGTCTACCGCGCAACAGTTTTGACTACGAAGTGGTAGAAAAGGCTAAACGAATCGTTGCCTTATCGTATGACGGGGACTGGAAGGACCTCGGCACGTGGAACACGCTTACCGAAGAGATGGGTACGGCTTTAATCGGTCGTGGGGTCGTAAGTGCCGACTCTAGAAATACACACCTCATCAATGAGCTGGACATTCCAGTTGCCGTGCTCGGTGTGTCCGATGCCGTCGTCGCCGTCAGTCCAGACGGGATCCTAGTAACAGATAAAGAGAAGAGTCCGGCGGTGAAAGATATCATTGCAGGTCTTAACCAACGTCCGATGTATGAGGAACGCCGCTGGGGATCGTACAAAGTACTCGATTATAAAAAAACGGCGCACGGGATGGAAGTGTTAACGCGGCGCATCGGGATGAAAAGCGGTAAACATATTCGCTATGAACAGCATTTGAAACGAAGTGCCGTATGGACCATTGTAGAGGGGGAAGGCGAGCTGGTGCTCGAAGGGGAGATCAAACGAGTCGTACCCGGCGATACGGTGCAAATCCCAATCGCAGCCAAACACGGGATAAAGGCGCTTAGTGAACTTGAGTTTGTCGAAGTACTAACAGGTCGGGAACTAGTTGACGAGAGTGGGGTAACGATCTACGATACGTGGGAAGAAGTAGAGAAGTATTGCCATTACGTGAGCAATTAAACGTATAGATGTCAACAGTTCATACTGTGTGAGCGCATAAGACACTAAAGGGGGGAAAACGTTGAATCGTCAGCAACTCGCAAATACGAAGAGGACGGCAAAGTATACGTATACGGACCCGACATCGAAAGTCGCGGAACAATATCAGCGCATACTTGCGAACATGGAAGGCGCGGCGCACACGGTAGTGGTCACATCTATTAGCCGCGGAGCGGGAACGACGACGACAGTTAGCAACTTAGCGGTTGCACTGGCAGCGCGTGGTGCAAAAACGTTGTTGGTCGATGCGAACTTGCGGCACCCGGCTGTGCACGACGTGTTTACTGAGGGCCAGGCGAACGACGGCGGTCTCACGAGTGTGCTATCGGGGAAGCGTACGCTCGCTAAGGCGGTTACCGCAACGGGCGTCAAGTCGCTCACTTGTTTAACGAGTGGACCGTTGCCAAGTGGCCATCCGGCTAATTTGTTCACCGCGGAGAAGTTTGCTGCTCTATTGGAGGAAGCGACGCAGTTGTACGAATACGTCCTTCTCGATAGCCCACCGATCCTCACTTACGCCGACGCTCAAATTGTGGCCAACCACTGTCAAGGATCGATCTTACTACTAAATAGCGGCGAGACGGCGCAGGAGGCGGCGTTACAGGCAAAACAACTGTTGACGAGCGCGGAGGCACGACTGTTAGGTGTCATCTTAAATAAGCGCACCAGCTAGCGTTTCGTATTGCACTCGAAGCGTGAATGTCGCGTGACCCGTTGCGTACGTTGCGTAAAATGCGTTGCGGGTGTTCAATGAACGAGTTCCGTATACGGTTCCCGTGTTATATGTCGTACACTGCACCGCCCTTGGACCTCGTGTAGCGGCGCGTTCTCAAACAAGAATCAGATACAAAAAATACGAAATGATGAATAAATAGTAAGCTATTACAACAATGGGGGGACGATCGCATGGTGAAAATAAAGAAGGCCATTATTCCTGCTGCGGGGCTTGGAACGAGGTTTCTACCGGCGACGAAAGCACTGCCGAAAGAAATGCTTCCCATTATTGACAAACCGACGATCCAGTACATTATCGAGGAAGCGATTGCTTCCGGCATCGAAGACATTATTATCGTGACGGGTAAAGGAAAGCGTGCAATTGAGGATCACTTTGACCACGCGGTCGAATTAGAACAGAATTTGATTGCGAAAGAGAAGTTCGAGCTGTTAGAACAAGTGCAGCGCATCTCCAACATGGTCGACATTCATTACATTCGGCAAAAGGAACCGCAAGGTTTAGGTCACGCCGTCTGGTGTGCGCGCAAATTTATCGGCGACGAGCCGTTTGCCGTTCTTTTGGGAGACGACATTGTCGAAGCGGACAAGCCGTGCCTAAAGCAGATGATCGAACAGTTTGAAGTGACGCAGTCGTCCGTGATCGGCGTGCAAACCGTACCTACAGAGGAAACGCATCGGTACGGCATCATCTGTTCGGAGTCACAGCAAGGGAGACTGTACAAAGTGGCCGACCTCGTCGAAAAGCCACAAGAAAATCCCCCTTCTAACTTAGCGATCATGGGGCGGTACATTTTAACACCGGAAATTTTCCGCTTTTTGGAGAATCAGCCGATCGGTGTCGGCGGCGAAATTCAACTGACTGACGCCATTCAATCACTGTGCGACGTACAAGACGTGTATGCGTACGATTTTGACGGGACAAGGTACGATGTCGGAGAGAAACTCGGCTACGTCTTAACGACGATTCACTTTGCTTTAAAAAACGAGGAAATAAAGGATCGGGTTTCCTCGGAAATACAAAAATTACTGCGAGCAGAAGTAGTAACAAAGTGAGGAGGGCGTAAAAAGAATGAACGTGTCTACTGCAACTGCTAGAAAAGAGGATCCGGTTCAACAACAACGACCGGTCATCCACGTTGCCGATCACAAGACATATTTACTGATTAAGCGTTTAGCCGATATTTTACTAGCTTCAGTAGGGCTCATAATTCTTTCACCGCTTTTCCTCATTGTCGCTATTTGCATTAAACTAGAGGATCCACGAGGTAAGATCTTTTTCAAGCAAAAGCGGGTAGGCAAGAATGAACGCGAGTTTTATATGTACAAGTTCCGCTCGATGCTGTCCAACGCGGAAGAGTTATTACCGAGTTTACTGCACAAAAACGAAGTTTCGGGTGCGATGTTTAAAATGAAGAACGATCCGCGGGTGACGAAAGTCGGGCGCTTTATCCGCAAGACGAGTATCGATGAATTCCCGCAACTGTGGAACGTGATCAAAGGGGACATGAGCCTCGTCGGCCCGCGTCCGCCACTTCCTCGCGAAGTGAAAGAATACGACGATTACGCGAAGCAGCGCTTGCTCGTGACACCTGGCTGCACTGGGTTGTGGCAAGTGAGTGGACGCAACGATCTCGGCTTTGCGGAAATGGTGGCGTTAGATCTCGAGTACATTTCTAAGCGAAGTGTGCGTTATGATTTAAAGCTCATCCTTAAAACGGTTAAAGTGTTGTTCGGCGACAAGGATGCGTTTTGACCGCGTACGCATTGTAGGGCGCACATTTTGGAGTAAAGTTGGTGACTGTTGTGCTGAAGGATTCTATTTTACTGTCCGGGCATCGCTTGGCCAAGTCGATTTCACAGTTGGTCATTACGATGATTCTCGCCCGCGTATTGACGAAGGGCGAGATGGGGATTTATCAACAAATACTCATTATTACTGTCACGCTAAGTTCGTTTATCCCTTTTGAGCTCCCGACATCCTTTAGCTATTTTTTCAATAAGACGAATGAAAAAAAACAGCAGCAAAGCGTGATCGCCAACACGTTTTTCACGTTATTCGTCCTCGGTCTAGTGACGTTTCTCGTATTGATGCTGTTGTATGACCGCGGCTGGATGATGGCCGAGCATAAAACAGCGGGCTTTTCGCTATGGGTGGCACTCTGGTGCAGCGCGATGATTAGCGGTAGTTACTTAGAAAACTTGTACGTGTCTACAAAGCGGGCGAAAACGTTTAGTTTGTTCATGTTGCTCTACTATGTGGGCTACTTTGCGACGATCGTCGCTGTGACGCTGATGACGCAAGATTTACTGCTCATCGTCCAGTTGACGGCCTTGTGGGAGTGTGCGCGGGTTATTGCGTTACACGTCATTTTCAATCGGGTAGAGTCGTTATCGCTACGTCTCAACTTACCGTTACTAAAAGAGCAAGTGAGCTATACGCTTGTCGTCGGGGCAGTGACGGCAGCAAATGTCCTCACACTATTTACTGACAAAATATTAGTGAACAGTTTTTATCCGCTCGAACAGTTTGCCGTCTTTTCGATCGCCTCGAAAGAGATCCCATTCGTTTACACGGTAACTGTCTCGGTCGTTACAGCGATGTTGCCGAAGTTAAGCGCCATTTTCAACGTCGAACGCAGCCCAGAGCGGACGTTAAAAATGTGGGTCGATGCGAGTAAGGCGTTAGCGGTCATTATTTTTCCGCTGTTTTGGGTGCTGTTGTTTTACAACCGGGCGTTTATCGAGATTGTGTATTCTGCTAGCTACTTAGAAGGAGCAGGCATTTTTATCATCTATTTGTTGAAGTTTCCGTTAAGTTTTACCGTTTTTTATACGCTGCTACTCGTTTCGGGGAAGCAAAAGTTAGTGCTCAAAAATGCGGTCATCGTCGTTGTCGTCAATTTGCTATTGAGCGTCGTCATGATGTTCGCTTTTGGTATCGTCGGGATCGCTGTCGCAACGGTGCTTACTGCGTACTTAGGCATTTACTTGCAGCAAAAAGACGTGTGTAAAGTGTTTGCGATTAAGCAGCGAGAGTTGCTGCCGTACGGTATGATTGCCAAAACGTTTCTGTTGTCGGGGGCGACGACTTTAGTTATTTACACACTGTTTTCGTTTTTGCCCATCGACCATCGGCTCGCCTTTGTTCTCGGTGGCACACTGGCGATGATCGGCTACGTGGCACTTGCGTTTTACCGCAAAGATTTAGATGTAAATGTATTGTTGGACGCTTTGCGCCGCAAACAAAATCGTTCCGATCAGCAGACGGCGTAGTCGGATTGGCAATGCCCGCGTTAAGGTTCGTTAGGAAAGTATTTTGTGAGAAGTCGCTAGTGCGCAGTGTGAAGGTACCTAATGTTGAGGGAGTTCATTTTATGTGAGAGGTGATGACGGTGAAAGGTGTTATTTTAGCGGGAGGTACTGGGTCGCGACTGTATCCGTTAACGAAGGGTACGAACAAGCACCTCCTGCCAGTAGGAAAGTACCCGATGATCTATCACGCCATTTTTAAACTGAAAGAAGCGGGGCTGGATGAGGTGTTAATCGTGACCGGGCGGGAGCACCTCGGCGACATGGTCAAAGTGCTCGGGGGCGGCGCTGAGTTTGGCGTGCACTTGACGTATAAAGTGCAAGAACAAGCGGGTGGCATTGCCGAGGCACTCGGTTTGGCCCGTACGTTCGCTGGCGGCGATTCACTCGCGGTGCTATTAGGCGATAACGTGTTTGCCGACAGTTTGGCGCCGTACGTCGCGCGCTTTCGCCAGCAAGGCGGGGGCGCTAAAGTATTGTTGAAAGAAGTGTCCGATCCGGAACGGTTCGGCGTAGCGGAAATTTACGGCGACCACATCGTGTCGATCGAAGAGAAGCCGGTGCACCCGAAGTCGAATTACGCGGTCACAGGCATATATATGTACGATGCGGAAGTGTTTGACATTATTGAGACGGTCAAACCGTCGGCACGCGGCGAATTAGAAATAACCGACGTCAACAACGGCTACATTCGTCGCGGCAATTTAACGTATGAGGTGCTCAAAGGGGAATGGACAGACGCGGGCACTTTTTCCTCGCTCATGCGCGCGAACGATTTAGCGTCAAATGTCGACTGGCGTCTAACGGAAGAAAAAGACTCGGCGCCGGAGTTGGCATCGACCGTGACCGTTTAGCCGTAAACTGTCATCCCGAGTACCGCCGCATACAAGGACGATAGGAGGTTGTTTCGGTGAAAGTTGCGGAAACGAAACTTGCCGGTGTAAAAATTGTTGAACCCGACGTGTTTCGGGACAAACGCGGTTTTTTTACGGAGAGTTACAACGCGCAGAAACTTAAGGCACACGGGATCGACCATACGTTTGTGCAAGACAACCATTCGTTGTCGACTGAGGCGGGCGTTCTGCGCGGACTGCACTACCAGTTGTATCCAAAGGCACAAACGAAGCTCGTGCGCGTGTTAGCAGGTGCTATTTACGATGTCGTCGTCGATTTGCGGCGCTCCTCGCCGACGTACGGCGAGTGGTTCGGGACTGTGCTCAGTGAAAGCAATCAGCGGCAACTGCTCGTACCGCAAGGTTTTGCGCACGGTTTTTGCACGCTGACCGACAACGCGCAAGTGTTTTACAAAGTTGACTCCTATTACGCGCCCGAATGTGAGCGAGGGATTATATGGAATGATCCGACACTGGCGATCGACTGGCCGACGGGGGATCCAATTCTATCGGACAGAGATGCGCGTTTTCCGCTTTTTCAAGACGCAGAAGCTAACTTTTAAATAACGGAAAAAAGGAAATAAGGGAGACGTAGAAAGTGAAGCTACTCATTACTGGCGGCGCCGGTTTTATCGGCAGCAACTTTATCCACTACATGTGTGAAAAATACCCGTCCTATACACTCGTCAACTACGATAAACTGACATACTGTGGCAATTTACAAAACTTAACTGGCGTCGCGCATCTCCCGCAGTACACGTTTATCGAAGGTGATATTTGTGACCGTGCACGAGTCGACGAGGTCGTGAAGCAGCATAAAATCGATACGATCGTTAACTTTGCGGCGGAATCGCACGTTGACCGTAGCATTCAGCAAGCCGATGTGTTTGTACAAAGCAACGTATTAGGGACACAGGTGCTACTCGAGGTGGCGAAAGCGAACGACATTCACAAGTTTGTGCAAATATCGACCGACGAAGTATACGGAACGCTCGGAGAAACGGGGTACTTTACCGAGACGACCCCGTATGCGCCGAACAGCCCGTACTCCGCGAGTAAAGCGGCCGGCGATATGCTCGTGCGCTCCTACTATAGTACATACGGGATGAACGTGAACATTACGAACTGCTCGAACAACTACGGGCCGTACCAGTTTCCGGAAAAACTCATTCCGCTCATGATTACGAACGCGTTACAAGGGAAGAAACTGCCGATTTACGGCGACGGAAAGCACGTGCGCGACTGGCTACACGTTTACGATCACTGTACGGCCATCGACCTCGTGTTGCACAAGGGCGAACCGGGTGAAGTGTACAACGTCGGCGGGCACAACGAGCGTCACAATATCGATATTGTGACGGAAATTGTGGACATGCTCGGCGTATCGCCGTCGCTCATTACGTATGTCGACGATCGTTTAGGGCACGACCGCCGCTATGCGATTGATCCGAAGAAAATATGCACGACGCTAGGGTGGGAGCAGCGCTACACGTTTGAAACAGGCCTCCGCGAGACAGTTAGGTGGTATTTGGACAACCGCGACTGGTGGGAACCGCTGAAGGCTCGCTTGGCACAGCAAATCGGATAGGCGCGAGGCGCGGTGAGAGAGGTTGGTTTGGCGGATGGAACGGAAACGTTTAGGAAATGTGGACGTTTGTGTCACCGAAGAGCAGGAAGTGCTCCACGTTGTTGAGCAGGTGATCCGGCGCAAAGAACAGGTGACGCTCTACTATTTGAATGCGCACTGTTTTAACTTGGCGCAAGGCGATGAGGAATACCGCCGTATATTGAATGAGGCGGACCTACTGCTCAATGACGGTATCGGGGTGGAGCTCGGAGCGAAAATGAACGGGTTTTCGTTTCCGGAGAACCTTAACGGCACCGATTTGACGCCGAAACTGTTACACTTGGCGGCTGAAAAAGGGTTCTCCGTCTATTTGCTCGGCGCGGAGCGGCAAGTGATCGAAAAAGCAGTGGCACAAATTGCTCGCAAATGGCCGACATTGAATGTCGTCGGCTACCGCGACGGCTTTTTTGCCGCAGACGACCCGGCGATCGTACAGGAAGTGAATCGCTTACAGCCTGATTTGCTCATCGTCGGGATGGGCGTACCGCGGCAAGAGAAATGGATTAGTCGCCATCGTGCCGCGTTAAACGCACATGTTATGACCGGGGTCGGTGCGTTCTTCGATTTCACTTCCGGTAACGTGCGCCGCGCGCCCCGCTTCGTGCGCGCAGTAAAAATGGAGTGGGCTTTCCGCCTGTTACTGGAACCGAAGCGACTCTGGCGCCGCTACATCATCGGCAACGTCGCATTTTTTTATCACGTGGTGAAAGCGAAGAAAAGGCAGGAAGCAAACGATGGGTAACGAGCCAAAAGTGTGTATTATTATCGTCAATTACAATACGACCGAGGACACGATCGCTTGCTTGGAATCACTTAAGGCGGTCGATTACAGCAACGTGGACGTCGTCCTCGTCGACAATTGTTCTCGCGACATAAGTGCGCTGGAGCAGTATGCGGCTGAAAACGGCGTCCACTTTTTACCCTTAAAAGAAAATCTCGGATTTGCTGGCGGCAACAACGTGGCGATCAAGTATGCGCGCGAACAGTTATTAGACGTCGATTACTTGTTGTTACTCAATAACGACACGGTAGTCGATGTTGGGTTTTTGCAGCCCCTCGTCGCCGAGTTTGCGCGCCGTCCGTCTGTTGGCGCTTGTTGTGCCCACATCAATTATTACGACCCCCCGCAAGACACGTGGTACGGCGGGGGAGGCATAAAGTGGCCGATCGGCAAACCGTATCACGAGACAGCGTCGCGCGATGACTTGACCCCGCGTACGGTCGACTTTCTTACCGGGTGCGTGTTCATGTTTCCGGCGGGTCTCGTGGAGGAAGTCGGTTACTTGGACGAAGACTACTTTTTATACTTCGAAGATGTCGCCTTTAGTGTCGACATTCAGCGTGCCGGTTACGAACTAAGGTATGTGCCGGAATCGCTCGTGTATCATAAGGTGTCTGTGTCAACTGGCTACCGCTCCCCGCTGGCGAATTATTACGGCACGCGGAACAATTTATTGTTCATGTCGCGCTATGCGAAAAAACGACACTACGTGACGTTTAGGTGCTTTTTTTTACTAAAAAATGTCGTTAAATACGCGGTCCACTTGGCGAAAGGGAAGTCCTCACGCGGTATCCGCCGCGCAATTGTACAAGCGTTCAAAGATTTTCGCAACGATCGCGTAGGAAAAGGGGAATTACGCAGTAAATAAGTGGTAGCCACTGCGTAAACGGCGGCGGTCAATTCTCAAGATACAGGAAACAGGAAAAAAGTGGCCTTTGGAGCGTTTATTGCAAGAAGTTTCCAAGGAAAAGAGGGGGCGTCACGAGTGAAACGGTTGCTGAAACAACTGCTCCCCGCATCAGTTAAACGAGCGATTAAACGGCGGCAGTTTAAACTGAGAAATAAAGACGTGTTCGTGGGACACGGCGTCGAAGTCGATCCAGTGACGACGAGGGCGGAACAAGGGTGTACGATCAACGCGTACTCGTATGTGGCGGAAGCGGAAATCGGCCGCTACACGTATTTCGGCCGCAACTGTATCGTCATGAACGCAAAAATCGGTCCGTTTTGTTCAATAGCCCCGCACTGCCGCATCGGGTTAGGTAGTCATCCGGCACACTTCGTTAGTACGTCGCCACTTTTTTATTCTACCGTCGGGCAAGTAAATGGCGAAGTGTGGGTAGACCGCAATTACTACGGTGAATTCACGCCTGTGGAAATAGGTGCTAACGTATGGCTCGGTGCGGACGTGACCGTATTGGACGGGGTAACGATCGGAGAGGGTGCGATTTGTGCCGCAGGGTCAGTCGTGACGAAAGATGTGCCGCCTTACGCCATCGTCGCCGGCGTACCTGCGAAAATCATCAAGTACCGTTTCGATGAAAAGATTATCGCGGAGCTGCTCAAGTTAAACGTATTTGCCCGCGATGACGCGTGGTTAAAAGCGCATTTAACGGGAGCGGTCGATCCTGACAAGTTGTTACGGCGGTTGGCCAAGCAACAATCGCCTAGTTAGCGGGACATGTGCGTCGGATAAGGATAGAAAGCCCAGTTTTACATCGAAGAAGAATAGACAGCAGCAGATATACTCAGAAACGTTGCAGGAAAAGGAGGAAACGAGATGACAATAGGAAACGGGACGGAACTAGTTAAAAAGGTCGGGATTGTCGGTACAGGGTTTATCGGCCGTGGTCTTCTTCTCGCCCTGGCTCAGCAACCGGACCTTTCGGTGTCACACGTCTTGACCCGCAGAAATATACATACGATGGCGAATTACCCATATGCCGATTTGCTCACGAACAGTGTGGACGAGCTGATCAGTCATGCCGATGTGATCGTCGAATGTAGCGGCGACGTCTTATACGGTTCGGATGTGGTGGCGCAAGCGATGGCAGTCGGCCTGCCAGTGGTGACGATGAATGCGGAATTGCAAGTAGTCACTGGTTCGTATTTTGCGCGCCGTGGCATGATTACCGAAGCAGAAGGCGACCAGCCAGGCTGTTTGGCCGCGTTGCATGAAAATGCCGTACAGATGGGGTTCAAGCCACTCGTATACGGTAACATTAAAGGGTTCCTCAACCATAACCCGACGGAAGACGATATGTTGTACTGGTCCGAACGCAACGGGATTAGCGTCAACATGACGACATCGTTTACGGATGGGACGAAAATTCAAATCGAGCAAGCGTTAGTAGCGAACGGGTTAGGAGCGACGATTGCACGCGACGGATTGCTTGGCATTAAAACGGCTGACGCTGACGTTGCGGATGGCGGTGTATCCGACGGGGGTACACAGTTGGCGCGTGAAGCTGAACGCTTAGGTCAGGCGATTAGCGATTACGTGTTAGCACCGAAAGCGCCTGCGGGCGTGTTTATTACGGCTACCCACGACGACGCTCAGAGCGACGCGCTAAAGTATTTTAAAATGGGCAGCGGTCCGTACTACACGTTGCTGCAAACGTACCACTTATGCCACCTGGAAATCCCGAAAACGATTCGCCGCGTCCTGAATGGCGGTACGGTATTACTTAATAATTCACCGGCTCCGACAGTTAGTGTCGCTGCAGTTGCCAAGCGGGACCTCTCCCCAGGGGAGACAATTGTCCGCGGCATCGGCAGTTTTGCGGTGCGGGGGTCGAGTGTGACGATTGCCGAACACCGTGGCCACGTACCGATCGGCTTACTGGCGAATGCCGTCGTGAAGCGGCCGGTGGCGGCGGGGCAAACGCTCACCTTTACAGACATCGACCTTCCGGACGATGTGTCTAGTAGTTTGGCGCTCGAAGCTTGGTTGGAAACGGAAGCGCAATGTTTGGATGCGGAGCCGCAGCCTGTTCAGACGTTCTAATCGAACGGATCGTGTGTCCACAGCCCTAAAGATTAAAGGTCGACGTGTGTATATGCCGTCGACCTTTTACTTTTCAATGACTATGGACGATTCTGGCCGTCAATGTTTCCGGTCGGTATTTTTCCCCGCTTTTTCGAGGAACTGTTTAAACTGGTGCGTCGTTACTTGCGAGTCGATCGCCAGTTGCACGAGTTCTATCCATTCGTCAGGCAGTTCTCGTTCGCCTTGTGCTTTGGTTCTATCTGATCCGTATAGTAACGTATCGATAGAAACGTTTAGGACTTGAGCTATTTTTTCCAGCAGTTGAATGGAAGGGTTTGACTGAATATTGCGCTCTAAGGAACTAATATACGATTTAGCGACACCTGCGCGTTCAGCGAGTTCAGATAAAGTTAGTCCTTTTTGCATGCGATATTTTTTAACTTGCTCACCGATCGGTTGTTCCATCGTACACCCCCTCCTTCTTACTAGTATGTCTTCCCAAAATATCCTCTTTACAACCGTCTGCTACATTATTTTGTTAATACTACTGTTAACGATAATAGTTGTCGGCTTGGTTTCTTTAGAAATTTATTCCTATAATTTATAGGGAGCGCTTTCTTATATATATTTTTTTCCTCCGCGTCTATGTGCTTCAATACGGATGTTACTTTTTTATCAACAAGTTCGAGAGGGATAAGCACAAATCCTCAACACGTACATAACATGAGGGCAACGACAGCTTAGGAAGGGGAAGACGAATGATGCGACGGGAATTGCCGTGCGCTTGGAACGAAGTGCCCCGCATGTGTCACGCCGTGCGCAAACGGATGCCGCGCATTCGTAACAGTTGCTTCAAACGGATGTCGAGTGTCCGCTATCGGGCCATGTGAGGTGAAGAAGTGCAACAAAAGTGAAAATATGGAGGAAAGGGAGTTGATTGGTTTGGCGTGGTTGCTCATTTTGGCGTTTACCTTTTCGTCAAGTATCGATAATTTAGGAGTAGGTGTCTCTTACGGCATTCGCAACATACGCATCAGTCATTTCAAAAATTTGCTGATTGCCGTCATCTGCTTTTTGTTTAGCATGGTGGGCATTTTGTTCGGACGGTGGATTGCTACCGTATTACCGGGCATATTGCCTGTCTTGCTCGGATCCTTCTTAATTTTCGTGATCGGGTTGCGCATCATTTTGTTAGCTGTTCCGCGTAAAAAAGAGGTGTCTGGCGCGGCGGCCAACCGTCCAATCGGTGCACACGGCCACAGCATGAAGGGTATTTTGAAACATCCGGAGAACGTCGACGTTGACCAATCAGGGCAGATTGGATTTGTTGAAGCGTGTGTGCTCGGGGTAGCCCTTTCGGCTAACGCACTAACGAACGGCTTAGGGGCTGGGTTGCTCGGCTTGTCACCGCTCGCAATTTCTTTAACTGCGTCGATTGGCAGCTATTTAACCGTTTGGTGGGGTGTGGCCTTAGGGCACAAAATGACCCACATCCGCATCGGGTCGTTCTCGGTCGGACAGTTTGGGACGCTAATAAGCGGGGCGATATTGCTTTTGATCGCCTTTACCGCTTTCTTTTAAGATACTGAACCCCTCGATAATAAAGGCCTTCCTTCGCGCGAAAGAGCGGCAGGAAAGGCCTTAAGCGGCAGGAAAGACCTTAATTTGTCGGTTCCATATTCGTTACGTTGTCGCGTAGACGACGACCTGTTTAAGCTGCACGATGACGTGTTACGACGTATTGTTCAATGTTTCTAGTCGCTCGCTGACGAGCTGTACGGCGAAGGCATCATCTAAGTAGCCAATTGGAAAAAGATAGTCGGGAATGATATCTGTCGTCAAAATAAAGTACAGCAACGCACTGCCGATCACTGACCGCTCTTTGTCCGAGATGTGTGCGTCGGATAGTTTCTCGTACATTTGTTGTAGTCGCTCGATGAACGGACCGGCCCCGTCAACTTGTTGCACTTTGAGCGGAAACTGCTCCTGGATGACGCGTTGTCCCTCAGCGGTGCGCGCATACTGTTCATAGTTGTCCAGTTCTTTTTTTACGCGGGTGGCAACATGTTGTACGTCGACGAAGTGCGTCGCGTCGAGAGCGTTGACGAGCAGGTGCATGTCGGAATTAAGACTTTTTTTTTCGTCGAGGTCTAGTTCGTCCTGCCCTAAGTCGAGTCCGATCGCCACCAGTAATTGCTTGAGCGGTACGTCGAGCGCAGAGGCAAATTGTTTTAAATGTTCGATTTTCGGCGTTTGTTTTCCGCTAGCGATGCGCGAGATCGTCGCCGTGTCAATCCCTGTCAGGGCACTTAGTTTCCGCATCGATAGCGCGCGTTCTTTTAGTAACGATTTAATGACGAGACCGAGTTTAGGATGCTCTTTCTGTTCACACATGCAAGTCCCACCTCGATTAACGATTAAGCCCGGTATATCGGGCTGATGTTTCAGATTTGTCAACAGTATATGCGTCCGTCAACAAAATGTTGCATTGTGTGAGCTGTTCAGCGGTGTGTGTCGCCACCTAGCCTTACGAGACACAAAGTTAAGCGAATGTTACTCCGGTTTGTAACCGTCGACGACGCGGTCGAGATTTCCAGTTTCTGGGTCGATGATTAGGCCGTGTACCGGTACATCGCGCGGGAGGAGGGGGTGGTTTTTAATAATGTGGACACTGTTTTTTACTCCTGCCGCGACGTCGTCGAATCCTTTTAGCCATCTCTTGAGATCGATGCCAGCGTGTTTGAGTGTACCCGTCGTCGTAGCAGAGATTCCTCTTTCGTGCATCTTTTGTAACACGGTGGGCGGATGGACAGCGCTCATGCCGCAATCGTAATGGCCGACGACACACACTTCTTGTGCCTTTAGTTCATAGATGGCGACAAGGATACTGCGCATTGCGCTCCCGAACGGGTGCGAGACGATGGCACCGGCGTTTTTAATGATTTTAGCGTCGCCGTTTTTCAAGTTCATGGCGCGCGGGAGTAATTCGACGAGCCGCGTATCCATACAAGATAAAATGACGAGTTTTTTGTCGGGGTATTTCGTCGTCGCGTATTTTTCATATGCCTTTTGGCGGACGAAGCTTTCGTTAAAGTCCAAAATTTGTTCTAGCATATGCATTCGTGTTGCTCCTTTCCAGGCATCTAAACCAGGGGACATGTTTATCCTTGAGCTTAGCGGAATTGCAATATTATAACATGTCGATTGCCGTAAAGTAAAAAAAACATGAACGGCTCGGTTAGAAGATATTATTAGAAAAGGGAATTTTATCGCCGACAGTGTGACAGGAGGGGATCGCGTGGGGGTTAGTGTCCATAAACAATTGAAAGCGCGTTCAAAGTCGTGGTTGATCAACCGGAATTTCACTTGTATTTGGTCGAGTTGGCTCTTTTACGAATACGGGTTTCAACTGTATTTGATCGCTTTCCCGTTACTCATTTACGATTTGACCGGTTCTGCTTTGGCGATGAGCGTGATGCGGGTCGTCGATTTTATCCCGAGCGTCGCTCTCGGTTTGTTCGTCGGTGTGCTCTCCGACCGCCTTAACCGTAAATGGATGATGGCATACGCGACGATCCTCCGCTTGGTCGCTACTGCGTTACTTCTTTATTTACTGACGGCGGCGCAATTACAGCTTTGGCACGTGTATGTCGCCGTCTTTTTGATCGCTTCTGCTGGGCAACTGTTCGTGAATGCCCATCACTCCTTGATGCCACAGCTCGTCCCAAATAAGGAGTTAACGTCCGCTAATGCAAAACTCGTCTTCATCGAAACGGTTATCGGTATGGCCGCCCCTGGGCTCGTCGGTTTTATCATTGTGCGTTACGCCTACGAACTGACATTTTCCAGTTATTTTGTGAGTATGCTGCTCGTGTTCTTCCTGATCTTGTTCGTACGTCCGCCCGTGCGAAACGCGCGACAGGAGCCGGAAGACGAACGCCAAGCAGCGGGGGAGCGCGGTTCGTTTCGGACAGAACTGCAAGAAGGGATGCGCGAACTGTTCGGTAATAAATTGTTACTCGCGCCGACGCTACTTATTTTGTTTTTGAACATTGCTAACGGCGCTGTCACGGGGGTGCTCATCTTTTTTGCCGCTGACGTCGTGGCAGCGAGTAAAGTTGAGATCGGTCTAGTGTTCGGCATTGGCGCGATCGGTAGCTTACTTGGCTCACTTCTCGTCTCGCGGTTGCAAAAGCGATACCGCCGCGGCCAGTTACTCCTGTGGGGGTTACTGTTATCCGTTTTAAGTTATGCATTACTCGTGTTTGCGTACACGTGGTGGCTGATCGCGCTATCGGTCGCGATCCGCTATTTTGCGACAACGGTGGCGAATATCCTTTATTTGACGTTGCGGCAACAGTTGACTCCGAATCATTTGCTCGGTCGCGTCGCGGGAACATCCCATACACTGATGCAACTGACGGTGCCGTTTGCGCTTCTGGCTGCCGGTTTGTGGGCCGAGTATTTGCCGGTTAGATGGTTGTTTGTCGGGGCAGGTGTAGGGGTGGCGGTCATTTATTTCGCGAATGTGAACGGGAAAGTAAAGGAGATAGAGTAACTTGAAGTCGACTCCATTGACGAACGACGCAAAGACACTCTACTGTGAGGAGTGATCTTTGCGTCTGGCGTGCTTTGATGCCTCGTCGCATGTCGTTTTGCCGCTGTGTGCGAACCGGCGCTATTGTAAGATGATGGTGTTATTGTACGAGCTGTTGCATCACTTTGCCGATGCTGTCGTTAATGACGAAGTCAGCGTACATGTCGTACGGAGTCGTCGAGTTGTTAATGAGGATCAGTTTCTGGTTGTTGTAAAACTGTAGTAAAGCCGCAGCAGGGTATACCTTCAGCGACGTCCCAGCCACGATGAGCACGTCAGCTTCCGAAACACGTGTTAAGGCTTCTTCTAAGACATCTTCGGGTAGCGCCTCTTGATAGAGGACGACGTCTGGCTTGACGACCCCCCCGCATTGATCGCATGTGGGTACCGCTTGTTCGCTTTGTAAAATGTATTCGAGAGAAAACGACGTGCCGCATGTCATACAATAATTGCGTTGTACCGAACCGTGTAGTTCAAGTACGCGCTGACTTCCCGCTTGCCGGTGCAGGCCATCAATGTTTTGCGTAATGATCGCTTGCAAATTGCCCCTTTTCTCTAACTTGGCGAGGGCAAGGTGTGCCTGATTAGGTCTCGCGTCCTTGTAGATCATCTTCTTTTTATAGAAATCGTAAAACTGTTCGGTATGGTTCATGAAAAAGTCGTGGCTTAACAGTTCTTCCGGTGAGTAGCGGTCGTCGTGCAACGATGCGAACAATCCGCTAGCCGAGCGAAAATCGGGGATGCCACTTTCTGTCGACGTACCGGCACCGTCAAAAAAGACGACATTGGAACTTTCGTTAACGATTGCTTTTATTTTGGTGAAATCGATGGTGTATGCACCTCACAAAAATGTTTCGCAAATGTTTCGTTCGGATCGACCCGATATATATAATGATACACCAATAGGCAGATGAGGGAAAATATTTATTGACTTTTCCCACTACAGGTCGTTATACTATGTGCGGGGAATGGGTTGATTTATTGATTTCGCACAGTGGCTCGACTACACTATGAAGGGTATAAGTAGGGGGAAATTGTCCTTACATATTGATCGTAATGATACCTAAGTACTTAACCTGAGCATTAATCCGTTTTTCATACGAAGAAGGAGTGGCATGCAAAAGATGGAACGCATACGCGTCGCGGGGGTTGATCCCTCTATTCATATAGATCTTGAACGCATCGTCGGCCTGTTCTTTCCCGGTTGTAAAGTCATCGGTGAACAACACAGCGAGGACGAGAAGACGTGTAAGGGTGGAACGAACGTCGATGAAACGAACGCCGACGGATCGAACGTCGGTGGAACGAACGCGGAGGCTTCGCTCGTATTCGAGTTCGACCAACAGGGTCAAACAAGCGACCATCCAGATCATATCGTCGGCCAAGGGAGCGATTGTCAGGATCGTCAAGATACAGGCGACCATACGGATCATACAGACGGTCATAAAGGCGATCGTGTGGGCACCTCGATCGCTGTAACAGCTCTCTTACACGACTTAACTAGCGGCAAGAGGTGGCAAGCAACCGATACAACAAACATACGAACCACACCGAACACACGGCACGTGACGGACAGAAAGAGTACCGCGAATGCATTAGAAGGAACTATCAGTACACGTCCGTCCGATCAAACCAAAGTACGCGAACAGCGCAAACGGGTGAAGCAGGCCATCTCCCGCGCCTTACTAAAAGTGCTCGAGCAAGCGACTGACGTTGTGCAGCCGTGGGGCGTGTTGACAGGGGTACGCCCGACGAAACTACTGCACGCGATGTTGCGCCAAGGGCATTCGTTCGCCGAGGCGCGCGACACGTTGCAGCGACAATTTTTACTGCAACCGGTCAAATGCGCCTTGCTAGAGGAAATCGTCACGCGGCAACGGGCGATCGTACCCGACTTGTACACACTCGATCGCGAAGTGAGCTTGTATATTGGCATTCCGTTTTGCCCGACGAAATGCGCGTACTGCACGTTTCCCGCTTATGCGATTAAAGGGCAAAGCGGCTCAGTAGAAGACTTTCTCGCCGGATTACACGAGGAAATACGCGCGGTCGGCGCGTGGTTAAAAGCCCACGACATCGCCGTGACGACAGTTTACTTCGGCGGGGGCACCCCGACGTCGATTACGGCGGAGCAGCTGGAGGCGCTGTTTGCAGAATTGCACCACTCGCTACACGGCTTCGACCGCGTGCGCGAATGGACGGTGGAAGCGGGGCGGCCGGACACGATCGACGAGGAAAAGCTGGGCGTGCTGAAAAAGTGGCATGTCGACCGCATCAGCATTAACCCGCAAAGTTTCAAAGAGGAAACGTTGCAAGCAATCGGGCGGCACCATTCGGTTGCGGAGACGGTAGAAAAATATGCACTCGCCCGGGAAATGGGCATGCAAAACATAAATATGGATTTAATTATCGGGTTGCCGGGGGAACGACGCGAGACGTTCCGACAGTCTCTGCGGGTGATCGCCCAGCTTCGGCCGGAATCGCTCACCGTACACACGCTCTCTTTTAAGCGTGGGTCGCGCATGACGCAAAATAAGCGCAAATACGAAGTGGCCAGTGCCGAAGAAGTGGCTGAAATGGTCGAGATGGCGCAAAAGAGGACGAAGGAAATGGGATACGTGCCCTATTATTTGTACCGGCAAAAGAACATTCTCGGGAATCAAGAGAACGTCGGTTATGCGTTCCCCGGGCAAGAAAGCTTGTACAACATTATGATTATGGAGGAGCGCCAGACGATTATCGGCTTAGGTTGCGGTGCAGTAAGTAAAATCGTGCCGCCTGGTACGGCGAAGATCATCCGTTGGCCTAACCCGAAAGAGCCGCGGGCGTACATAAAAACGTACCGGGAAATGATCCCAGAAAAGCTAGCCGCGCTGACACAAGCGTTTGAAGGTAGTTAGTACTTGCGCCTGAACATGTTCGCTAATGACAGGAGGACAGGAGATGCAACGAGGCCATCACCCCAATTGTTCGGGGGACGGCCTTATGCAATGCCACGCATTCAATGTCGCACATTCAATGCCACACATTCAATGTCACGCATGCAAATGCCACACATTCAATGTCACACAGCTTCACGAAGCGGAAGTCGCCGCTTCCGCCATTTAGCTACCGCCTCTTTAAATCGGAAGTGGATCTGTTTAAAAATCCGTTTGTCGCGGTAGTGAAACAGTCTCCCCTCACTCGCCTGTGTCGTCGTCACTCGCCTGCGTCGTCGTCGCGTGCCGCAGCTAGCTCGCCGACCGCCCCTACGTGTGTCGGTACGGAGTCATTTTTTTGTGCGAGCTGTTGAATCATGCGGTTGACGTCGATGCCGGACACTTCTTTCACCATTTCCGGTGCTTGCGCCATTAGCTTAGTCACGTAATTGCTTACTTTCGTCGCGCCGTCGCCGCCTTCGCCAGCGTCGACGACCGTTAAGCGGTCGATGTTCGCCATCGGTTCGGCCACTTTTCCAGCCAACTCAGGCAACATTTTCGCGATGAGGTCGAGCACAGCCGCTTGCCCGTACTGTTCGAACGCTTCGGCCAGTTTTTGCTTTGCTTCCGCTTCGGCCAAACCTTTGGCGCGAATAATATCGGCCTGCGCCATCCCTTCCATTTTTTCGACTTCTGCTTTGGCCGAACCGATCGCTCGCTCGGCTTCGGCGTCGGCCATCCCTTTCGCTTTAATGGCAGCAGCTTCGGCACGCGCCTGCGCTTCCCGTTCAAAACGATCCGCTTCCGCGGTTTGTTCTTTCGCATAGCGGTCGGCGTCCGCTTTTTTACGCACTTCGGCGTCGTATTGTTTCTCGCGGCGCACAATTTCTTTCTCCTCGAGTTCGATTTCTTTCTGTTTGCGCACGAGTTCAATTTTCATTTCCTCGTCGACGACTTGTTGTCGGTTGCGGTTTTCTTGTAATTGGTACGCTTGGTCGGCTTCCGCCCGCTTCATGTCTTGTTCGATTTTAAACTGAGCGACGTGCAATTCTTTTTCTTTTTGTGCTTCGGCGACTCGCGTTTCCGAGATAAGCCGTGCTTTCATCCCTTCTTCGCGCGCTTTTGCCGTTTGGATTTCCGTGTCGCGTTTGGCGTTAGCTTCCGCGACATCGGCGTCGCGCCGCACGACGGCAATGCGCGGCCGTCCGAGCGCTTCGAGGTAGCCGTTATTGTCGCGTACGTCCTTGATCGTGAAGGAGACGATTTGTAGACCCATTTTTTTCAGGTCTTTCGCCGCCACCGATTGAACCTCTGTGGCGAACCGTTCGCGGTTTTTATAAATTTCTTCGACGGTCATCGTGCCTAAAATGGCGCGCAAGTGACCTTCTAACACTTCGCCCGCTTCATCGTTCAGCGTAGCGTCCGACTTGCCCATAAACTGCTCCGCCGCAGTGGCGACATCGTCTAACGTCCCGCCAATTTTAATGATGGCGACTCCGTCGACGGCGATCGGTACGCCTTGCTCGGTGTACACTTCCGGAGTCGAGACATCTAACTTGTGCGAGAGTAGGCTGAGTCGCGCAGACCGTTGGAAAATGGGGATAATAAATGCACCGCCACCGCGAATGATTTTTAGTTTACGCCCGGATTGATCAGTGAGGACGTTTTTGCCCCCTAATAAACTACCCGTGACGATCATCGCCTCATCTGCGCCGACCGTCTTATAACGGGACCAAAACGCCAGACCTAATACGACGAACACCCCGATTACAACGAGGACAATCATGATAGCATCATCCATTTTAATCTAGTGCACTCCTTTCGTGCGTATCGTACGGTGAGACGTAAAGAACAGAATCTTTCACCTCTACGACGACGACACGCGTTCCTTCGACTATTTTTTTGCGGTCAAAACTTGCTGCAATTTGGTTCGTGTTTCCACTAATTGTGTGAATGAGTACTTCCCCGTATCCTTCTGCCGGAACGGTCGTAAGGATCTCCCCTACTAATCCAGTGAATTCATCCATCGTCATCCCAGTCGAACTTTCTGTGTCGTCCATCGGCTTGACGTAGACAAAGTAAAGCAACAAAAAGGAGAAGACGGCGATGCCAGCGGCACAAAGCACGATATATGTACTAGGCCAGTCGGTCACGCGATTGAGGATGAGGCCAGCACCGCCGAAGGCCGTGACCGCCCCGACGAACGTTACGGGTTGAAACAGTGCGGAGCCGAAGGAGAATAGTCCGTCGAACAAGCTGCCGAGTAAATCACCGAAGATGACTGTAAGCAGCGTCACGGCGATCCCGCCGATAAAACATGTCCAGTATACAGTTTCCATATCCACGGTGGCCACTCCTTTCGTTGCTACTTTCACTATTCACAGTAGGGGGCGGACGCACATCGCCTAAATGTTGTTCCTAATACAGTCTTGTCGTATACAACAGTTGTTTGTTTACCACCTCCAGCGGTTATTTTACAGCGTTCCCGTTTAAGTTAGTTGCGCAGAACTTTTGTTATCGGGCTTTGCTACTATTGTCTACCTATATATACGTATCAGCATGCCTCTGGTTTCGCGAAAAAGCGATGATACTTAAATGGCCTTGTACGGATTCGATCATAAACTGAGAGTGAACAAGTACTGCGCACTGTAATACGTGACCATCACTCCGTAATCGCCCCAACTGACGCTTTTGACGAATCGGTTCCAAGCGAGTAGGGCATCAGAAACGTAAAACAGTAGTGAGCCGACAATGATTAACGGGTTGCCGGAGAGTACGGCGCGCCAAACCATTAGCGAAATAACCGCAATGTAAAGGATAACGGCAAACTGTAGCCCACGGCCTCCTTCTTTATTTGCACCAGGTGCAAGTAGCGCGTAATAGCTCGCGGCAAGCGCAACCAATACGATTGTGGATAGAAGGGCGGGGGGATCGAGTGCGTCTAATCGCCATGGTGCTGGAAAGGCGATAACGTAAAAGACGTGGGCGATAAAAAAGGCGACCAGTCCTTGTAAAAAGTGGTTGGACGGTAACACGAGAAATACATCGCCGACGACGGAAAACAGTAAAGCGATCAAGACGAGCCAACCGTATACACCGGCAGCGGGTAACTTAGTAGCCGCTATTAAAATGATAAAAAACATCGCACTCGGCTTCAGTACGAGATGCCGCCAACTATACGGCCGTTTCAATACGTAAAGGTAGGCGACCGCAGTACAACACGCACCGAGTGAGAAGGCGTATACGAGCAAGCAATCACCTCCCGCCAATCGTTTACGGCAAGCGCACGCAACGGCATGTGACCGCAGCGCAACCACACCCGACACGTTTTCTATACATTCTATAACCTTAGTATATCGTACAAGTTTTGCTCATACAATTAGTAGATAAACTGTCGGCCGTTTTTTTCAAACATGCAGGAATTTGCCGTTTCATAGCGAATAGTTTTTATCCGGCCTTTAATTGTTCATGGTGAAAGGAGTTTGTATAAGTGGCCAATCGCAAAGCGCCGAGTGGCGCAAAATACGCGCAGCGTCCCGGGCGCAAGAAGCAGCGCAGGTCAGCACAGGAGCGGCGCTGGTCAGCAGAGGAGCGTCGCGAGACGAAGTATTTTTACGTGTTTGTCCTACCGTGGATTGCTGGATTTATTTTATTTATGGGCGGTCCGATTATTTTGCTTTCTTATTACAGTTTTACCCAGTACGACATTGCTAGCGCTCCGGTGTTTGTCGGCGGGCAAAATTACGAGCAGTTGTTTGAAGACGAGTTGTTTTGGAAAGCGGCGGGGGTAACGCTCTATTACACGTTGCTTAGCGTGCCTGTCGGGCTCGGTCTGGCACTTATGACGGCAATGCTTGTAAACGCTGACATTCCGGGGCAACGCATTTTTCGCACGATCATTTATTTGCCGTCCGTCATTTCCGGTGTCGCCTTATCGCTGTTGTGGGTGTGGCTGCTAAACCCGCAAATCGGCATTGTCAATTACTTAATTTATAAAGTGTTTGGCGTAGAAGGACCGCAGTGGTTGCTCAGTGAAACGTGGGTCATTCCTTCCTTAATTCTGATGTCCTTTTGGGGGATCGGCAATCAAATGGTCATTTACTTGGCTGGTTTGAAAGGGGTTCCATCTAATCTGTACGAGGCGGCGAAAATCGACGGGGCCTCGCGTTTTCGGCAGTTTTGGCACATTACGTTGCCGATGATATCGCCGGTGACGCTGTTTTTACTCATTACGGGGATGATCGGTTCTTTCCAAGTATTCACTCAAGCTGCGGTCATGACGCAAGGCGGGCCGAATTACGCGTCGTACTTTTACGTGTATTACTTGTACCAGCAGGCGTTCGGCGCGTTTAACATGGGGTACGCGTCGGCGATGGCATGGATTTTACTGATCGCCGTCGTCATTCTCACTGCGATCTTGCTGAAGTTTTCCGATCGCTGGGTGTACTACGAAGGAGGGAAATAACGTGACAGGAAGGATGGTAACAGAGACCGACTCCCGTCGCACCACCCCGCTCCCGCCGCACCTCGGACAAAGCGTCCGGCGCAACCGTTTAGTGACGAGGTTGGCTGTGTACCTTGCGATATTGTTTATTTGTGGCTTGATGTTGTTACCGCTGTTTATTATGTTGTCCACGGCGCTAAAAACGCAAGAAACAGTGCTCTTGTTTCCGCCGCAATGGATTCCCAATCCGCTCAACTGGGCCAGTTTTTCCGAGGCGCTAGCGACGGGGCCGTACGGGCAATACTTTTTTAATACGTCGCAGTATGCGATTGTCGGGACGTTCGGCGAGGTGCTGTCGTCGGCGATCGTCGCCTACGGCTTTTCGCGCTACCGCGGTTGGGGACGCAATGTGCTCTTCCTCATCGTGTTAGCGACGATGATGATCCCGTATCCGGTCGTCATGATTCCGCAGTTCGTACTGTTTAAGACGCTCGGGTGGACGGACTCGTACTTGCCGCTTATCGTGCCCGCTTTTTTTGGCTCGGCCTATATTATCTTTTTGCTGCGACAGTTTTTTAACACGCTACCGAATGATTTGTTTGAAGCGGCGCGGTTAGACGGGTGCGGCGAGTTTCGCGCCTTTTGGAAGATCGCTTTGCCGCTCAGTAAGCCGGCGCTCGCCAGTGCGGCGATTTTCGGGTTCATGGGTCGGTGGAACGACTATTTAGGACCGCTCATCTACCTGAACAGCGAGGAAAAATATACGGTGTCGATTGCTTTGGCCTCTTTTATGAGTCCGTACACACTTATTCCGTGGCACTTGTTGATGGCTGTGACGCTCGTGGCTGTGTTACCGCCGATCGTTATTTTCTTCTTTGCCCAAAAGTACTTTGTGCGCGGCATCGTCATTTCTGGCATGAAGTAATGGTGAAAGGAAGTAAAGGAGGTGAGCGATACGGGAGTTGTTGTCAATTAGCGCATCATGCGTTAGTGGCACTGTCGTACGGTGTAGGAAAAATGTAAAACGGGAGGTATGAGGCAGTGAAAAAGGCTTTTTTTACAGTTTTTGTCGTCATTGCGGTCGTCATGGTTACTGTTTTAAGCGGTTGTAGTCAAGAGGCAGGCTCGGATGGCAAGAAGGGTGACAGCAAGTCCGGCGATGTGACGTTGACGGTGCTGATCAACGCGGGAGCGAAGGTCGATTTTTTGAAAGATAAGGTGAAACCTGCGTTCGAGAAGGAAAATCCGGGGGTTAAATTGAACGTCTTGTCGGTGCCGTACGATCAATACGACTCGAAGTTGTCGACACTCATCGCTGGGGGGACACCGCCTGACGTGTGGAGTCACTGGGGGCAAAGTGGGTTCGCCGATTATTACAAGCGGGGGCTCATCGCTGATTTATCTCCTTTCATGGACGACTTTGACAAAAGTAAGATGCAGGATAAATTGTTAGATATTTACAACATAGACGGTAAACAGCATGGGATCCCGTTCTCGTCTTTTACGAGTTTCTTCTATTATAATAAAGAACTGCTCGACAAAGCGGGGATCGATTACCCAGAGTACAAGTGGAACGATCCGGAATGGAACTGGGACAAAGTGGTCGATATGGCCAAACAGCTAACGAAAGACTATGGAAAGCCGAACGGTGTATACGGGTTTACAATGAATTTAGGAGACACAATTGACACGTATGGCTGGGACTGGGGCGCTGACATTTACGGCGACGAGGCGTACAAAAGCGGGATGGTCGGGGAAAGTCAGTTGACAGGACCGAAGTTTATCGAGTCCGTGACGTTTTTCCGCGATCTTATTTTTAAAGAAAAAGTATCGCCGACTGCGGACATTACGCAAGCGGCACAACAGACGGGCGATCCGTTTGTCGCTGGCAAAGTGGCAATGAATATGACGGGCGCATGGGGATTAGGTAACTACGAGAAAGGAAAAATGAAGTTCGGCGTTGCCCCGATTCCGACCGGTCCAGCGGGGACGGCAACCCCGATCTTGTACGTCGACCCGTTAATGATTTCTTCGAAAAGTAAGCATCCAGACGAAGCTTGGAAACTCGTCAAGTTTTTGGCAAGTACGGAAGCGCAAAAAATGTGGGTTGAAGTGACCGGGTTTCCGCCAGCCGATACGGAGGCGTACGAAGACTGGTACAGCCGCTTCAAAGACAATATCGACGTGGCGTATTTGAAGGAGTTGAATGAAGCGGCGATTGAGAACGGCAAAGAATCGCCAAACCACTTGCTCTCCGGTTACGCGGAAATTTTGACTTTCTTAACGAACGAATCAGAGCCGATCTTCTTGAAGAACGAAGATCCGAAACAACTGTTAGAAAAAATGGACCCGAAATTTAACGACTTGCTACAGAGGATCAAGCAGAAGTCAGAAAAATAGTTTCTTCTATCCATGACAGAATGGTGGATTCACCCACATTTGGCTTCTTTTATGCGGGAAATGTGATAAAATATGGGCGATCAAGTCATTTCATGCGAAGGGGAAATAGCAATGGTAGAAGTTCGTGCCTTACAGGTCGGTGAGCTAGCAGCTGCGGCAGCGCTTGCGGATGCGACGTTTCGCGACGAGGAACAGTTTTCGATGGCACAGGCGTTTCCGAACATTTTTTCGCACAGTTTACGGGAACAGTCGTACGGGGCGTTCGACGACGGAAAGCTCGTTTCTTTCATGGGAGTTGTTCCGACGGTCGTCCACGTTGGGGATGCGCGGTTAAACGTTTTTTCGATTGGCGCTGTATGCACCCATCCAGACTACCGCGGGTATGGGCTTGCGAGCGATGTGTTAGCGAAAGCGATGGCCCATATCGACCGCGCCGACGGGGCGCTCATGCTCGTCTCGGGCACTCGCTCACTATACACGCGGATCGGTTGCCACTTGTTTGGGGCGGTGACGCGGTTCGTACTCAAGCCGACGCACGCGCGGTCACTGCTGGCGCAGGCACCGACAGGCGTCGTGATCCGTGAATTGGAACCGGCTGACTGGTTGAAACTCGCGGCACTTGCAGCGGCGCGTCCGGTGCGATTTGAACAAAGCGTGTGGGATTTGGCGGCGCTAATCGACGCAGAAGCGTACGCGAGTTGCATTAAGTTAGCACACAAAGTGCTCGTTGCCGAAGAAAATGGACAATTGCGCGGTTTTCTCGTCGCTAGTGTCCCTTATGCGAACGGTTCCAAACGGCCGCCGCACGCCTTTGAGTGGGCAGGCGATGCGGAAACGATACGCTTGCTAGCGGCGGCAGCGGTCGACCGTTACGCGTTGACCGAGTTGGAAATTCCGGTCTCATGGTTTGAAACGGCGCTGCTCGAAAGCTTGCAGCAACCGTTCGCGGAAAAGAAAGAACAACAGGAGCAAAATCTCGGTACGGTGAAAGTGATACAGGCGGAGCGCCTCCTCGCGCAGCTGAGACCGTATTTGCACGCGCGAGATGCGGAGGTAAGTGAGCAGTTAACGGTGCGCCAGTTGGCGAACGGGGATACGGTCGTCTCGGTCGCCGACGCAAGTACCCAGTTAACCCCACAAGCGTTCATTTCACTGTTGTTCGACCCCGAGCCTAACTTTGGCGTGGCTATCGATGTGCAGTTACAGGCACAGTTAAAACGGCTGTTTCCAATTCCGTTTCCGTATTCTGCCGGCTTGAACTACGTATGATGCCAGTTTGTATGGTGTGAGCCGCCCTAGGGGCGGTTTTTTTAATTCGTGTATATTACTAAAAAGTCGCGAGCGTTTAAACGTTTAACAGAAGGTTCTCATATAATGAGGTAGGATTTAATTTAGGGGGTATTTCGTCAGTGGGACATCCGAGTAGAACGACATTGTACTTCGCCTACGGTTCGTGCATGGACGAAGAGAGGTTACGGGAACACGGGGTGCACCATTTCTTTCAGGATGTAGTCGGAGCCGGGGTACTGAGTGGCTATCGCTTAGCGTTTACGCGTAGGCGAGGGAATTACGCTTACGCTGACATCGTGCAGGATCGCCGCCATTCGGTCGAAGGGATCGTTTATCGCTTGCCGCCAGAAGGTGTCGCCTATTTAGATGAACGGGAAGGGCGCGGCGTCGCTTACGAACACCTATGGGTGGAGGTTGTTGTCGGTCGCACAGTGCTCTCCCCCGTACTGACGTACACAGTAATCGACAAGTATTTTCCTGAACTTCCTCCAAGTGAGACGTATTTACGCGAAATATTGCGCGGTGCCGACGGGATCTTGAGTCCGCGTTATATGAAACAGTTGCGAGAACGGTTGAAGCGCCAGTTTCATCTCGACATGAGTAACATTCGGTGAACCTTCCAACGATCCGCCGCCGCGGAGATCGTGCGCGCAGAGCGAATTTCTGCTGCTTTTCCCACATTGCCGTTTACCGCGGGAATTGGTAAAGTTGAAAGAGATACGTTAAGGGAGGAGGGTCTTTTAGTTCGCATGAAACGTTTGTATACAGGGCCTTTTTCGGCTGTTTACCGGAATGTTTGGATTGCGAAGGCGAAGCGGATGGCGAGCGATGACTGGTTGTGGCTGCTGCCGACGCGCTATTTGTTACATACGGTACGGCAACGGCTGCTAACGGGACAAGCTGGTTTAACGGAAGTTCCGCTGCAAACATTTGACGATGTCGCTAAGCACCTCGCCGAGCAGGACGGGCGTGCGACTCGCTTCGTCAGTGAGTATGTCCGCGTAAAAATCGCCCAGAGATTGCTAGAGCAACACGAGGGCGATCCGGCGCTTGCCGTGTTTCGTCCGATCGCCCACCAACCGGGGTTAGCTTTTTCGGTTGCGCGCACAATTGGCGAAATGAAGCGGTACGGCTTCCGCCAAGAAACGGTGCAGACGTATTTGGAAGATTACCGCGCGACGGCACACGAGTTTCCGCGGGAATACGCGATCGCTCATTTATTCTTTCTATATCAACAAGAATTATACCGCCACGACGAGCTGCTTGTCGACCACGAAGAGCTGTTACATATCGCGACGGAACGCTTGCGAACGGTCGGCGATTTAGCTGCAGATCCGCTAGTCGGAAGACGCGTCCTATGGATCGACCACTTCACGGACTTTACGCCGTTGCAGATGGATTTATTGTGTGAGTTAACGGCTGCCGCGAGCGAAGTCGGCATTTATATTCCTTTTCCTGCACAGCACGAAAAAGATTTGCCTCATTTAAGTGCGCAACTACAAGAAACGATTTACAAGTTAGCAGATTTAGGGGTCGAACACGTGCCCCTTGACGGATTGACGACAGAGGAAGCTATGCGGCGACTGCAAAGCGATTGGCTGCCTGAGGCCGAGGTAAAGGCGGAAGACGAGGGTGCTTTCTTTTCTAGCGCCGCGTTCCCTTTACTCGAACGCGAACAGAGGACCGGTGAAGGATGGGAACGATCAGCGCGGACTGGTCAAGCGGACAAGCTGCCGCCGGCGCCAGCTGGCCTTTCTTGCTTACCCGCTTGTTCGCCACAGCGCGAAGTGGAAGAAGTGGCGAAAGAGATAAAACGGCTCGTGCGCTTGGAAGGCATTCCGTTAAATGACATCGCGATCGTAGTGAAAGATTCGCAGTATGAACCGCTCTTGCACGAAGTGATGCGGCGCGACGGGATCCCGCTCTATACGGATGAGCGCGTCCCTTTACACGAGACGACGCTCGTAAGACAACTGCTCGCACTGTTGCGACTGCCAGGGGCTGGCTGGGAGCCGCGCGACGTGCTCAGTTTAGCACAAGGTGGCTACCTCCGCTGGCAACATCAACCGCCGCACGGCATAGAGACGTGGGTACGCCAAATTGGGCTGACGAGTGAGAGCGGCGACTGGCGGCTCGCATGTGAGCGCGACTTGGCTCGGCTACAGCGGTTAGCGCGCGACCAAGAGTCTTCGTCGCTTCCCGAGGAGGAACGGGCGAAGTTACTTGCGCGCCTTGCACGACAACAGGAGCATGTACGGCGCATTGCGGCTTGGTTAAACGAGGTACACTGTTATGTGGACGACCTTGCTGCTGCGACTTCGTGGGAGGAACGGCTCGCGGCCGTCGAACGGGTGTGGCAAAAGTTGGACATCAGCGCCAGTATTCGCCGTGTCTGGTTGGACGAGATCAAACGCGGCGAGTTAGACGGCTATTGCCGCGATTTACTTGTCTTTGAGGCATTGTGTAGCTTGTTGCAGGAGATGAAACAGCAGGGAGTGCTGTACGCACAGCGAATAACTCATTCGTGGTCTGGTCTCGTCAGCGAATTGCGCGAACAGATTAGTAGAAAAAACGTGACGGCGCACCGTGGTCAAGTAGGGGGCATTCGCCTGTTTGATCCGTCGGCGATTCGCGGTGCTAGTTTTGCCGTCGTGTGCGTGCTCGGTTTAAATGAAGGGAGTTTTCCAGCCTATAACCGCGAAGACTGGTTAATTCGCGACGCAGAGCGCGTAACGTTACAGTTCGGACAAGCCCGTTTGCCCGCGAGTTACGCTGGGGACGAGATGGAGCAGCTGTTTTTTGAGATGGCGACTCACCCAGCGCGCGAGAAGCTCATTCTGTCTTATGTTTCTCCGGAAGTGGACGAGCAAGTGCTACGCTCGCGCTTTTTGGAACAGCTGCAGCGGCGGTTTGCGCCAGGCGAGTGGCTTGCGCCAGAGCGTTTTAGCGAAGCGTTGGAAAGCCGCCTGTTTGCGGCCGAACGAGAAGCCGTTTCTTCGGGGCAAGAGTATTTAAACCGCGCGTTGTGGCATTGGGGTAGAGCGGAACGAGAGACTGAGGTGTTGCGGCAGGATCCACTTTACCACGCAGAGCGAAGTGCACTCGATCGGTTAACCACTCACGCAGCGATTGAGCGGGTACGGCGCGAAGGGCCCTACAGCCGCTGGGATGGACATCTACAGGATCCGCAAATCCACGCGAGGTTGCGGGCTGAATTTTCCCCCGATCGCACGTACAGCGTGTCGTGGATTGACGATTATGCGGCGTGCCCACTGTACTTCTTTTTTGCGCGCGTACTGAAGGTGCGCCAGTTGGAAGAGGCGGAGGAGATGTTGTCGCCGCTCGAGACGGGCAACGTGTTACACGAAGTGCTGCGCCGCCTGTTGAGTGCTAGGGAGGGGCTGTTTAGCGAGCAGTCGTTCGACGCGTGGCGAGACATGCTGCACGACGTGTTCTGCCAGGTGACGGCGGAGTGGGAAGCGGAGCGGCAGCACGTGTTGTCGCCGCTGTGGCCGCTAGAAAAACAGCGGTTGTTAAGTCAGTTGGAGCGGTGGTTAGTGCACGAGGTCGAGCGGATGGGACGCGGGCGCTTTACGCCCCAGCACCTAGAGTTTGCGTTTGGGCTACCTGCTGGAGACGGTAGCGACCCGCAGTCTGTCTCCGAGCCGATTGAGCTCTCACTCGGGGGGGAGACGATACGGCTCGTCGGGCGCATCGACCGCATCGACCGCGATCGCGATGGCAACTTTGTGTTGTACGACTACAAGTTGTCGACGGCGCGCTACAAAGGATGCCACAATATGGCAGAGACGACTAACTTTCAACTGCCGCTGTACGCACTCGCTTACGAGCGATTACTCTTAGATAAAGGAGAACAGGGCAAAGCGGCAGGAGCTGGTTTTTACAGTTTGCGTCCGCAAGATAATTTCCAGCTGATCGGCCTATGGGAAAAGGCGTCGCTCGCCGATTTAGGTTTGCCGCCGCGCACGCGTGCGGGAGTAACCGAAGACGTGGCTGAAGAAGCGGCGCAAGCGTTGGTGCGCATCGCTAACTTCATGGCGGCGATTAAGAGCGGGCGCTTCTACTTGCTACCGGAGCACGAAGAGAATACGTTTTACGGTAACAGAGCGCTGTATCGCACCGAGCGGCGCATACGAGACGTAAAAGCGCGTAAAGCGCGTGAGGCGCGTGAGGCGGAATATCGTACAGCGGAAGTGGCATGCGCCGAGAGTACGGATGAGACTACGGAGCGTACCACCGACACGGCTACGGACGGACAAGGGGATCGACAACGGAAACAGGTAGAGCGAGGTGAGGCACGTGATTGATTGCGTAGCGCCAAAAAGAGAGATTGTGCGCGACCCGGCACCGCAACCGGGACAGTTACAAGCGATTGCGCAATTGGACCGCGATCTCGTCGTTTCAGCCGGAGCAGGTTCTGGAAAAACATGGGTGTTAACGGAGCGCTACATTGAAATGCTCAATCGCGGTACGCGGCCAGATCAAATAGTAGCGATTACGTTTACGAAAAAAGCGGCGGCAGAGATGAAGATGCGCATCCGTGCGGCGCTTGCCCATATGGAACAGACAGCGCAAAGTATGGAGGAGGCTCATTACTGGCGAACGTGTCAACGCGACCTCGAGCGGGCGACGATTACGACCATTCACGGGTTTTGTACGACATTACTCCGAGATGCGCCGCTCGAAGCGACGCTCGACCCTAGCTTCCGCATTCTCGATGAAACCGAGGCAGCCATGTTGGAACGGCGGGTTCAGCGAAAAGTCGTCGACGATTGGTTAGCGCAAGGGGGAGCGCAGGCTGAGCTGCTGTACCGCGAGCTCGGCGGCCGCTGGGCTGTACAGGACGCCGTACACGCCTTAGTTGCGCAAATTCGCACGTACAACGTGTCACAACAGCAATTGTTGCAGGAAACGACGGCGACGTTGGATGCGCGGCGGCAGACGTTTCACCAGCTAAAACAAGAGCTCAAACAATTAGCGGTGCACGGGCAACACCTCGTACAAGAAGCGCTCGATCGCAATGGAAAAAAGCCGCCGCCCAAATATTTGCAAACCGCTCAACCTTGGCTGCAAACATTTTCGCAGCTGTTAACTGAGGCTGAGGAGTGGGACGGCACGTACGAGGCGCACTTTGTCGACCGCGTCCACGACCTGCAAAAGCGTATATGGCGCAAGAGCGGCTCCGACGACTTGAAACAGTTGCATGCACAGTTAAAAGACGGGCTTGACGAGTGGTTGTTACACACGGAAGCGCCTAGCTACCGTGAGTTGCTCCACGCCTTACTCGACGTGACAACAGCTGTACACGCGTCGTACGAAGCAAAAAAGAGTGAGCGGCAAGCACTCGATTTTAACGATTTGGAACAGCGCGCCCTCGCCATGTTACGTACGCACCCGGAAATTGCGGCGCGCTGGCAGCAGCGCATCCACTACTTAATGGTTGACGAATTCCAAGATACGAATAATTTGCAGAAGGAAATATTAGACAGTTTGTGTGGAGCGGAGAGTACGGTGAAACGTTTCGTCGTCGGCGACGGCAAACAGTCGATTTACAAGTTTCGCGGCGCCGACGTCGCTGTCTTTCACCGTACAGGTGCTGAGATTTGCGCGCAAGGGGGAGCGGCAGTCTCTCTCGATGTGAACTTTCGCACGCAACAGCGACTCATTGCGTACGTTAACAGCTTGTTCCGTTTTCTCATGAAAAAAGAGGCAGACGATCCGGATGACGTCGTCGCTTACGAACCGCTCGTCGCTTTCCGTAAGCCACCACATACAAACGCATCTGTCGAGTTGCTCCCGCTAACGATTACAGAAGAAATGGCAGATCGGGCGCGGGAAATAGAAGCGCAGCGTATGGCTAAACGGTTGCGCACGATAGTCGAACGACGCGAGCCCGTCGTTTGGCAGCGGCCAAAAGGTGGCTCCGGCAACGGAGCGAGTGGCACCGGCGGTGTAGAAGAAGCGCGTCCAGTCACTTATGGCGATATGGCCATTTTACTCGCGGCGCGCACCCATTTGCACACGTATGAACAAGCGCTCTCCGACGAAGGCATTCCTTACCTCGTCGTCGGCGGGCGCGGCTTTTACGAACAACAAGAAGTGTGGGATGTGCTCACAGTGCTCCGCTTCGTACAAAATAGGGACGATGAAGTAGCCTTGCTCTCTTTTTTGCGGGCGCCGTTCGTCCACTTGAGCGACGAAGCACTTTACTGGTTGACGCGTGAAGCATCCCTTACACAAGCTTTTTTCTACACCGATGGCGCCCCAGAAGGAGTCGCCGCTGACGACTGGGAGAGGCTCCTCCGCGCGCGTACTTTATTCAAACGGTGGGAACGGATGAAAGTGACGGAAAACGTGTATACGTTAATGCGCGACATCGTCTCCGAGACCGGCTATTTAGCCATCTTGCTAGCGGCGCCGAACGGCGAACAAGCTGTGTTGAACGTCGAGAAGCTGCTAAAAATCGCGCGCGAAGCAGACGGCGAAGGGTTCACCTTGTTTGAGTTTTTGCAGTGGATTGACGAACTCGTGCAAGCGGATGTACAAGAAACTGAAGCGGAGTGGATTCGCGACCGCGGCAATGCGATCGTCATTATGACCGTCCACGCCTCGAAAGGGTTGGAGTTTCCTGTCGTCGTCCTGCCCGATCTCGCCCGGGAAGGGTTAAAAGGTACGTATGACCGTGCGCTGTACGCGCCGGGGCAGGGAGTAGCTGTGCGCTGCTCGCGCCAAGTGAGCGGCGTAGCGGAAGGGGACGGCCTGTA
Source organism: Numidum massiliense (assembly GCF_001375555.1). NCBI lineage: Bacteria > Bacillati > Bacillota > Bacilli > Caryophanales > Bacillaceae > Numidum > Numidum massiliense. The sequence continues at coordinate 655,275 of NZ_CTDZ01000009.1, forward strand.
CGACGCGTTTACGAAAAAAGAGCGGGCGCGGGACTTGCAGGAATCTTATCGTCTTTTTTACGTCGCAGCGACGCGGGCACGCGATTACTTGCTAATGGTCGGCTCGCAAAAAGAGACGAAAAGACCGAGTGAAGAACTGAAAAATAACTGGCTAGACTGGGTGGTTAAACATTTAGGATATCGCCAGCTCGCTGAGGTTCCGGACGGTGTGTACAATTCTGCTGCCGATTGGTCGATGCGAGTGACGTGGGATTTAGCGGAAGAAGCCGCGCGCGAGGCGTCTAGCGATGCGGGACCTCTGTGCGAGCAGCAGACGGACGCGACTCGCAGGGACGGTACCGAGCAACGGATGAGCAGTGCCAAGGAGGATGCCTATCCGTTGTACCGCCCACTTTCGGTCGAGGAAGTGGGGACGGCAGAGCCAGCGGTTTATACGGTGTCCGCCTTAATGGATTACGAGAAGTGCGCCCGCCTGTTCGTGTTAAAAAATCGATTGCAGTTGCCGCAAAGTTTCGCCGGGGTCCAGCAACCGCAAGCAGGGGAGAAGGAGACAGCCGGGGAAACTGGTCCGAGGGCAGCGGCATCAGATGCGACATCGCTAGACGCGTCTGAAAGAGGTGCAGCGGTGCCAGATGCGACATCGCTAGACGCGTCTGAAAGAGGCGCAGCGGTGCCAGATGCGACATCGCTAGACGCGTCTGAAAGAGGCGCAGCGGTGCCAGATGCGACATCGCTAGACGCGTCTGAGAGAGCGGCAGCGGCACAATTAGCGGTGGGTGAGTCGCTCGGCAACGTCGCCGTGCCACTTCTCGGCAACGTCGCCGTGCCACCTACTGCCGTCGGCAATGTCTTACACCGCGTGCTCGAGCAGGGGAGAAGGCCAGAGGCTCTCGACGCGGCGATCGCGCAAGCATGCCGCGCCGAGCGTTTAGACAAAACCGTTTATGAGCACGTCGCTGCGCGCGTACACCCCCTCGCGGAAACGTATTACCGGAGTGACATATACGCCGCGGCCGAAGCGGCACAGCGCGTGTGGCACGAGTTTCCGTTTCACTTCCAGCTGGCGGGGCATACGGTTTCCGGGGTCATTGATCTCTTGTACATCGATGCGGACGGTGCGGCGACGATCGTCGACTTTAAGTCAAACGATGTGCACGACGACGACCATTTAAAGCAGCTAGTAACCGACTACGAGGTGCAACTGCAACTGTATGCGTTAGTCGTTAAGCAGCTGTTGCAAGTACGTGTTCGCCGCGCGGTGCTGTACTTTTTACAACGCGACACCCCCGTTTCCATTCGAGTGGAACCGGATTTACTCGCATCGAAAAAAAAGAAGTGGGTTCATTCGTTACACGAGATGCACCGCCTGATGCAAGGTCGACAACTCCCGCACTGTACGGATGACCGCTGCTACTGCCGCAATTTTTTATTCGCGTAAAAAAGTGTCCAGCGGAACAAACTAAGTACGGAAAACCGCTTTGACAACCTTTATGAGGGTGGTGTTCGTATGACTGACTCTTGTGATCCGTTCGAAGCGAACGGTCAGCTCGTCGCAATGAACAAAAAGGAGCAGCGGTTTTACGATCGGTTACGCAAGCAACTATCCGCTAAAATTAAGCAATGGCAGGAAAAATTAGGAAATAGAGCCGCCGAATACTTACTGCTGCTCCCGGACCTATTCGTCTTGTTCGTCCGCCTTGTGCGAGATGCGCGCGTGCCGAAACAGGCGAAAGTTCTCGCTGGCGTCGCGCTCGCCTATATCGTCTCTCCGATCGATATCATTCCCGACTTTCTAGGCGGTATTGGCTGGCTCGACGACATCGTGTTGGCCGTTTACGCTGTTAAGCGAATTCTCGTCGACGTCGATCAGCGTATCGTCAAACAATATTGGACTGGGGAGTCTGATCTGTTATCGCGGGTACAGGAAGTGATTGCGGCAGCGGACCGCCTTATCGGTAGCCGCGTCGTCCATGCGATTCAGAGAAAACTGGCCAAGGCAGGGAAGTAGGATCGGGCAGATCTGCCCATTAATGGCACGCGAATGGTATGCGAAGACACAAGGTGTGACTAATAGTAACGATTGGCGATACATTTTGTGACTGAAGATTAGTTAGTAATTAGTTGTCTTTTGTTACGAATCGAGACGCTTTCCAACGAATGATGTAACATTTTATGACAAACAATTGAAGCCCGTCGACAACGGAATGGGTGTTGATGCTCATTGAAGCTTTCCATTCCAATGTCGACGGGCTTTGTGACAATGAAGCCGCGCTGCGCCAGATACTACGGCCTAAAAAAGGGCGTACTGGAAGCAAATGTATCTGCGATGACACGGTAGCCGCGGGCATTCGGGTGAATCGGCTGTTTCAAGGTGAAGGGGCGGTATTCCTCGAGTACACCATTGCGGTAATAACTGATAAGTTGTGCCTCTCGCCCTTGAAAAGCCATATACAAGTCGGCGACGGGAAAGTTGTAACGGGAGGCTATTTGCCGGATGATCCCCTCATTGCAAATGCCGACGAGTTCACGCGCGAGCGGCGTGTTCGGAAAAGGGTTATAAAACGTGCCGACGACGACCGAACGATGCAATTTAGCCAACGTATAACAAATGGTCGCGAAGTTGTGCTCGAATTTGGCTAGGGCGCGATCGAGGTAGTAACTATTACCAGAATGGCGCCAACGTACATACGCGTAAATAAGATCGTCGCCCCCGATGCACACCGTTACGAGGTCGGCGTCGCTCATTAATCGTAGCACCGACGCATGTTGCATTAACTTAAGTAGCCCGGTACTCGTCAGCCCCCTTTTTCCTAAATTACTAAAAAAAACTGGCCGTCCGACGTGGCCTTCGATCATCTCCGCCAAAACCGTCGGATAGCGGTTCCTATACGGGACGTTACTACCTTTTGTAATAGAATCGCCCAAGGCGACATAAGCGAAAGGATACATCGCGCTACTCCCAGAAAGAAGTTGTTACATCATATGCTTTTCCATCCCCTTCCGTGACTTGAGAGGGGTGAAAAGAGCTATTTTTATTCCATTTAATAGAAAATGAGGATCGGCGATCTAACGTCATAAACCGCTTTCATAACCGTTTCGGCATACGAAGCAATCGCGGAAGCGTGTCGAAAGACGTCAAAAACGGTAGTGAGGGCGCCTAGGAACGTTTTTTTTTGGCACAAATAGCCGATCAGGGCTATATATGCGTCATTCGACAAAAAATTACTAGTAGCATTGCGCGGGTAAGTCTGCTACAATAGGCGCAAGATTGGTGATTCCTCCCTATACTATTTCGGAGGTGTTGCATGAGACATAAGGTCATACTCGGCATGGGGATTCTTACGGTATTCGCTGTCGCTGGGTTATTGGTCGGATTTGCCATGCAGAAGGATGTTACAATTTCGTTTAACGACGGTAAGAAGGACGCGAAAGTGACCGTGTGGATGGGCACAGTGGAAGATGCACTGGCCGAAGCCGACTTCGACGTGGAAGAGTTGAAGAAACATTACCGCACGAGTGTACCGTGGACCCAACCGATTGAAGGGGACGTCCAAGTCGATTTGACGCGGTTTTACCGGGTGACGTTATTTGACGCCGGTAAGAAGTCGTTAGTAGAGACAGAAAATAGGACGGTAACTGACCTTTTTGAGGAAAAAGGCATAACTGTTGGAGACTTAGACGAAGTTAACGTATCACTTGATGATCAATTGACAGATGACATGCAAATAGTCATCGACCGCATCGAAGAGAAGGTAGTAACAAAGAAAGAAAAACTTCCCTTTGATACGAAGAAAAAAGAGGATGCCGATCTAGAAAAAGGCAAGGAAGTCGTCACGCGTCAAGGGGCTTCCGGGCAAAAGGTCACAAAAATAACATACAGATATAAAAATGGCGAGCTAATTGCGAAGGATAAAAAAGTTATCCGCAACAAAAAGCCGGTTAACAAAATAATCGCCGTAGGTACGAAGGAAGAGAAAGTAGTTGCAGCAGACAAACAACAAGTACATACACCTAAGAAGTCGGGCACGCAATTAGCTAATCGCCAGCGGGAGCAGACGTCCAATCAGTCTGCACCGAACAAACAAAACAACGAGTCTAAGCAAAGTGCGCCGAGTAAGCCAAAACCGGCTCCTAAACCGTCGCCAAAACCGGCTCCTAAACCGTCCCCAAAACCATCCAAACCAAGACCTGGAAAGCCAACAGCTTCCAATCCGGGGACGATTCAAGGACAGCCTTACTCGAGAGTCCTATCGATGACGGCAACGGCTTACTGTAAAGGAAATGACGGTGGTGGCCGTACGGCAACTGGTACCGTTCCGAAGCGCGGAACGATCGCCGTCGACCCGTCGGTCATTCCACTAGGGACGCGCCTGTACATTTCAGGATACGGATTTGGGGTTGCTGAGGATACTGGTGGTGCGATCAAAGGCAACATCATTGACGTTTTCGTCGGTTCTTGTGGCGAAGCAAACCAATGGGGAAGACAAGGCGTCAAAGTGTATATCCTGAAATAACGGCATACTTTGTAAGACATTTTTGGGAGGAACGCCCCCAGCTACATTCAGTGGCTGGGGCTTTTTTGGCGCTGTGAGCCGGAAACGGAAGGCTTACCGCCTCCCCGTGAATTTATTTTTTTACAGGATAAAATTAAACCTAAACAAATTCGATATAATAGTGTATAATAACTAGTGAATGACCCCTTTCTAATAGATTCCTCCCTTTTAAGCGTTGCCTTTCGCACGGCAACGCTCTTTTTTTTGCAGAAAAGCATGGTCCGAAATTAGAAAAACGCTTTCGGATCCGCGTACCCGAAAGCGTTTAACATTTGCCGTAATTATAAACGGTGAGACTAAAGTAGTTGCGACGTTTCTTCCGATTCTAGCCACTCGTTCCAAGTCGACGGCGTTACCGAAGAAGGAATCGTTTTGCCGCATGAACTCATTCGTTCATATGCCTCGTTCAACAGTGAACGTTCGTTTCGTTCTTTATCAGATAAGTCGCGTTTGTGCGCTTGTTCATTTAGTTGCAAGATCCGGCTCTTAATCGCCGATTCCACCGCAGACGCCTGAGCGTGCGTCTCCATCAGTAAAATACGTTTAATCACTGTCACTACCTCCTTACGAGCATAAGCTATCTTTATGTTAATGGTTGAACCATTATGTGCGAAACGTGAGCGCTATCACAATAAAGCAAGCGCTTTTTCTTCCTGTTTATATGATACCCTATTTTCGCCTTCGAAAACGTTAACATTTTGTGAACGCTTTGTCACACTTGAAGATGAAAGGTGAAGCGGAGATTGGAGAGGTTCTGTCGATGGCGTGCGTTTGAAGGGGCTGCGACAGGAAGCCGCTCTTTTACCGGCTTTCTGGACAGCCCCTTCATTTTCAAGGACTTTTTTGAGACAGCTTCTTCGTCCTTAACGGACGGTGCTTAAATAAGAGGCGATTTCCGCCACTTTATGTTGCGCGGCTTCTACTATTTCGTTCGGAATGGCCTGTGCGCGTTGAAAGCGATTTGGCCCAGGATATTTGCCGATATAAGGTTGGTCCAACTGTAAAAGTGAACGATCGTTTGCTCTTTGACGGGCATAATGGGTTGGGATGCGTAAATAGTACATCGTTCGTGAAGCGGCATCTTCTATGCGCATGTCGTATGTGAAGTCTATGTTTCCGCGGCGCGTGAACCCTTGTGCGCATAACATCCGATCGACGACGGGAAAAGGTTTCACCATTCCAGTGAGCAAAGATTCTTCAAAATGCAAAGATGGAACCTCCTTAGCGGCATGTTGTTCACGTACTTGCTTATTAATATAAACGTATGCAGCGACAGCGTGTTTCAAATCGGCAAACTTTTTTTAATCCAAAAAGGCACTGAGACGATTCAGCACCTTTGTGAACAATGTTACAGTTCTTTTTTCATGGCGATGTGTTCAATACCTGCGTCTAAAAAAAACTCCCCATACGGCTTGTAACCGAGTGTACTGTAAAACGGTTGGGCTTGTGTCTGTGCGTGAAGTTCGACCTCAGATGCCCCTTGCGCCATAGCTTCCGTTTCGAGTGCCGCCATGAGCTCGCGTCCAACCCCGCTGCCGCGGTAGCGGGATAAAACAGCGACCCGTTCGGCTTTAGCAGATCGCGGTGTGACGAGACGCATGCGCGCAGTTCCCGCCAATTCGCCGTTCACGGTAGCTAAAAAGTGGGTCGCCTCGTTTTCGAGTGAGTCGAGTTCGAGCGTCGGGGGAACGTGTTGCTCTTCGACGAATACTTTGTGGCGAATGGCAAAAGCGTCTGATTGCTCATCTGCCGTTATTTTTTTTACAGTGATCGTCATTTAAAACTGTCTCTCCTTAAGGTTGTTCAGATAATAAAAACGTTTGATACACTGTCCACATGCCGTTGTCCATTTCGTATAATAGATGGAAGCGGTCAACGGTCGTCGTGGCATTGAGCTGCATCATGCGTAAACTAACATATACGTCGTGCAGCTCCCCGTCTGACAGTTTTTGTCCGATCGTCATGTGCGGGACGTAACTATACGCCTGTCCGTCGTCTAAGAGTCCTGAGTTACACGCTTCGTGCAAACGGATCAGCGGTTCTTCGTCCTTAATCGCCATATAGATCACGTTCGTCGTCGGATAAAACGTATTCACTTTGTGAAACTCAATCTCGAAAGGCGCCGTCTCACGTGCGATTTTTTCCAAATGGGTCACGATGTCAGCGAGTTTACGATCTTGCAGCGAAAAATCGTACTTAAGAGTAATGTGCGGGGGAATGAGTGAATAATTTGAGTCGTAACGTTTACGATACGGATTCGCTAAGTCTTGAATTTCTCTGGACGGAAAAATAACGATACCGTATTTCATGTGGCTGCCTCCTTTTTGGGACAGTTGTATTTTGAATAGTGTACCTCATTTTTGCACGGTTGACAATTACAATCTTTAAACGTATTAATGTACAATGTATAGTAATAGAAAAAAAGTGAATGGGAAAGGAGACGTACGATGTCACACGTCCACAGTAATGTCGTAAAAAGTGCAGCTCTACAACGGCTAGAGGAACGCGGTGTCGCGCTCAAAGATATCGCTGATATTGTATACGAGTTACAAGTACCTTACTGTCCGCAATTAACGAAAGCGGCTTGCTTAGAAAGTGTCGTATCCGTTTTGGAAAAGCGGGAGATCCAACACGCGATTCTCGTCGGCGTGGAGCTGGACGAGTTAGCGGAACAAGGGAAGCTCTCTGAACCGTTGCAGTCGATTGTCGCCTCCGACGAAGGGCTGTTCGGGTGTGACGAGACGTTAGCGCTCGGTTCGGTGTTCGGGTACGGCAGTATCGCCGTCACTTCGTTCGGCTATCTGGATAAGCAAAAAACGGGTATAATTCGCGAACTTGACCGTAAGCGCAACGGTAAAGTACACACATTTTTAGACGATCTCGTGGCGAGCATTGCTGCTTCTGCCTCCAGTCGGTTGGCCCACCGGCTACGCGATGAGGAAGAAGCGTTAAAGGTAGTAAACGAGGACAGTAGCGCCCTGTAAAAAGGGCAAAAGACCCTGTTATAGGGTTTTTTTAATTCCGCTAAAAAAAGCCGAGACGGGGGCTCGGCATTAAATGTAAGAGGAGGGAACATTATGATTGGCCTAAAAAAAGGCCAAGGTTTGTTTGTAATATTAGCGTATGCAAGCTGTAAAAAGGGTGATTAGGCAAAAAATAAAAATGTGTTGCTATCCCAACACTGGCGATCCCAACATCTAGTCCATGTGCGAAACAGTAAAAGTGAGGATGAGCCGTCATTTTACTGTTGACGCACTCATCCTCACGAATCATCAGGGGGGGCGTTTACCGCAACTGGCTACATGTTTGGCTAATTTTTTGTGCGAGTTGTTGGATTTGCGACGCTTTTTGATTTACTGCTTGTTGAGGGTTTGTACTTTGCTTAACCTGCCCAGCTAACGTACCAATTTCGGCTTGTAACGCCTGCGTATGCTGCTGGATTTGTTGGAGTTGGGTATTGACTTGTTGCTGTTGCGCCGTTTGTTGGCTAGCTTGCGCGCTAGCCTGCAAGCCGCCCGCCTGTTGCCCAGCTTGCATAGCCGATTGCTGTCCTGCTTGGCCTACTTGCATACCAGCTTGTTGTCCCGCTTGCATACCTACTGGCTGCTTCATGCTAGCTGGTTGACTGGCCTGCATGCCAGCTGACTGGCTAGCTTGCATCCCCGCTTGCTGTTGCGTAGTCGCTGACGGACTAGCCTGCATTCCAACCTGTTGGCCAGCTTGTGCACCTGCTTGCATGCCAACCTGTTGTCCAGCTTGAGCACCTGCCTGCATGCCAGCCGTTTGCGCGGCCTGTTGGCTCGCCTTCATACTCGCCTTCATATGCGCCTGTTGCTGTAGCATTTGGGCAGAACTCGTTGCCTCAGCGGTCGCTTGCTTAGCCTTTTGTATAGCTTGTTGTTTCTGGAGCTTTTTGCTTTGGTTTGGCAAAAGATACAACCCCTTTTTTCAGAAAGTAATCGAAGGCCCAGCCCCCGACACGTTTAGCATGGCTTCCGCATGTCGCTACAATTCCCTGTAGAAAATGGCACGGTACGCCCTACTACGGTGGTGCGGCAGTAGCTTTGCGAATGAATGATTGGTGACATGTCCGCTGCGCGCCTCACCGTAATAGGTGTTTTTGTTTCCAAGGAAAAAGCAGAAGTTGTCGTGCGGGAATACGGGGAAGTAAGTAAAAATCGGGTTGTTATGTAACTTTTATGACGAGCGATTGGTCGACGTCGCGAAAAGACTTGCGGCCGGTTTACACCCATTTCGCCAGCAACAGCTAGTGCATAGGCGTACGGACGCCCGATTAGGACTGCCGTGGCTCCGAGGGCGACTGCTTTAATGACGTCGGCGCCGCGTCGGATGCCGCTGTCGAGTAGAACGGGGACATCGCCTTTCACTGCTTCACAAATAGAAGGTAAAACGTCAAGGGTGGCCACAGCGCCATCGAGCTGCCGACCGCCGTGGTTAGAGACGATGAGGCCATCGACACCGTGTTCGACAGCTAAAACGGCGTCATTCGGGTGGGTAATACCTTTAATGAGCAGCGGCAACTGTGTTTGTTCACGTACGAAGGCGAGTTCCTTCCAAGTGAAGGCGGTGTTGTTGCCCTCGTCTAACGCCTTTAGCACAGCCGCGCGGACGTTTTTTTCCGGAGGTTCGTCTAACATGCTGCAAAACACTGGGTCGGAAAAGTAGTTCCCCATTCCATCTCCCGATAAAAAAGGTAAATACGCGTTACGCAAATCTCGTTCGCGCCATCCGAGCAAGGTGGAATCGATCGTCACGACGATGGCCGCATAATGTGCGGCTTCTGCTCGCCGGAGGAAACTGATGGTTAGCTCGCGGTTGCGCGGAGGGTACAATTGGAACCAGCGGTGGGCACCGCCCATTGCTTCGGCCACTTGTTCGATGGTCATCGTCGCTACGTTACTTAGGATATAGGGGATACCGAGTTTTGCCGCTGCCTTCGCCGGGGCTAATTCCGCGTCGCAGTGTAAAATCGAATTGACACCGATTGGCGCCAGTAACATTAGTTCCCCCAAGAGAAAAAAATGTCGTAGCGGTTGTTTCGTATGGCGCGGTACAAGTTATTGTGTCAAATTGAGTGGTCATTATGTAATGCGCAAAGCCTTTCAAGAGAGGGTTGTAAGTTTAAAGGTGTTATATTAATATTCCAAAACATTTTTTTAAAAAGAGATCCTAAAAAAGGCTTGTCAAATCCCCCGTAATCGTGTATAGTTAATTTTGTTGCCGCGGGGTGGAGCAGTCTGGCAGCTCGTCGGGCTCATAACCCGAAGGTCGCAGGTTCAAATCCTGCCCCCGCAACCATAAGTGTTATTTCGACAGCGTTAGAATGACATCTAGTGCCCGTAAGGGTGCAACCATAAGTGTTATTTCAACAACGTTGAGTGAGCTTTTGTAAGGCTGAGGGGCTTAAGGGGAATGGTTGTCTGGAGCTGTGGTGTAGAGGCCTAACATGCCTGCCTGTCACGCAGGAGATCGCGGGTTCGAATCCCGTCAGCTCCGCCAGAAAGTACCCTAAGAAAACCTCTTGACAAAGCCAAGCAAATCGGTTAAAATATTTAAGGGCCTATAGCTCAGCTGGTTAGAGCGGTCGGCTCATAACCGATTGGTCACAGGTTCGAATCCTGTTAGGCCCACCAGCACCTAACTACATACGTGGGCGGTTAGCTCAGTGGGAGAGCGCCACCTTGACACGGTGGAGGTCGGAAGTTCGATCCTTCTACCGCCCACCACACCAACGGAAATCCGCGCTATGTCGCGGGTTTTTTCGTTTTTAACCGCGGGACAAAGCGGGGACAGGGCGAGGACAAGAGCGTCACACGGCGCTGGTGGTCTACGCAGCCCTGCTAACACCTTCCTACGCCATTCTACCGTCTCTATAACGCAAATGGAGGCGGTCTTTTCATGTCTAAACCTTCCAAGCGAAAAGGCAAACCCACAAAAAAAGAACGCGACGCATTAAACGATGAGCATCTATTGCAAGGGCTATTTGACAAGTTTTACCGTGTGAAGGTAGCGGAAGGCCGCGCGGAACGCACGCTAAGAGGCTACCGCGAGAACTTTGGCTACTTCATGGACTACCTCAATGAAAAAGGCATGAGCGCCGACGTACGGTTAATTACAACGGACTTAATCCGCGAGTATGTCGTGCACATGCTGCGCGAAAAGGTGCGTTTCGACGGCCACCGCTTTAAGCCTGACTATGAGAAGCGTGTCGGCCTATCGCCGGTAACCGTTAACACACGTCTGAAAACGTTACGCGTGTTCTTCGGCTTCCTGCATGATGAGGAAATTATCGACCGCGATCCGATGAAGAGCGTTAAGAACGTTGCGGAGGCCGAGGAGTTGCCGGACATTTTCACCGCGAACGAGCTTAAGCGCATCTTAAAGGCGCCTAACTTGCGGTTGTACAGCGATTTCCGCGACTACACCATTATGCACGTGCTGTTAGATACGTTTGTGCGTACGGGCGAGGCGCTGAGCCTGAAAACTAGCGACATCAATTTTGATATGAACACAATCATGGTGCGCGCCGAGGTCGCGAAAGGTCGGCGTACGCGAGTACTGCCGATTAGCACGCGGACGGCGAACCTGTTACGGGAGTTGATCCGCGAGAACAGCGACTTCGACAGCGATTATGTGTTCTTGACGAATTACGGCGAGCAACTGCCCGCGGAAAACTTGCGGAATCGGCTAAAGAAGTTTGCAGAAGTTGCGGGCATCAAGAAGCGCGTCTATCCGTATTTGTTCCGCCATACCGGCGCGACTATGTACTTGGAGGCAGGCGGCGACTTGCGGCACTTGCAGCTCATTCTAGGGCATAAAGACTTGCGCATTATTAAGCGTTACACGCATTTGTCGCAGGAGTCCGTGAGGAGGCAGCACGGCAAATACACGCCGCTTAATCACGTGATAGGAAACCGCAGTAAGCCGCGGAAGATCAAGCGGAGCGACGCCAATTAACAAAAAAGGAAAAGGCCGCACGTTGGCGCGTGCGACCAAAACACGAAAAACGAAATATTGATCACTTTGCATTATACGCGAAAAAAGCGGGCAATGCAAGGGGTTATTTAGTAATGCCGAAATTCGGCGTACGTGTTCGTGTTTTGGCGGCCTTTTCCTTCCGCATAAAACGGGAGGTAAAACGAATGACAACCACACTCACAAGCGCGGACGTTGCCGCGTTTAAACAGTTAGCACAATTCGAGAACCGCGTGGCAATGGACGCCACCATAGCGGCATTCCTACGCCGCAACAAGTATGAGCTGGCGCCGGCCGCGCGAAAGGTACTGAAAGCGATTAGCGGCTACGCGGTGAAGTTTGCGGGCGTGGCCTACACGAAAATTGAGACGCTGGCGCGGGAGGCCGCCGTGTCGCGGTCGAGCGTCGAGCGGGCGATCCGTGCGTTAAAGCGGCTCGGTATTATCGAGGTGCACCACACGGCACGCAGGCGCGGCGGGCAAGGGCATAGCGTGTACGTTGTGCAGGCGGCCAATGACGCACCGACTGACGTACCGCAAATGACGTACCGCGAAGAGCCGCAAAAGGTAGGCCGGACAAGCACGGAGACCGCGCGGCAGCCCGCCGAAACTAATATCTTTAAAGCTAATAAGACAAACTTACATAAACGTAATACTTACGTAGCCGACGCGAGGAAACCGTCAACCATTCCACATGTCCTTGCTGCTGCCGTGCGGCCGTTCAGTCGGTCATTATGCACGCCTGCGCATGCTTGGGGGCGTGTGGTGCTTGCGCATCGGGAAGCCCGTCTAACGGCGCATGTGGGCGCGGAGGAGGTTGTAAGGGCGGCAGTAGGGGCGTTTAAAGAGGCGGTGGCGTCGTACAAGGCGGGGCGTGTGCGCAAGGACTTTGCCGGCTATTACTACGGCGTGCTGCGGCAAGTGTTCGCGGTAGAGCGCCGGCGTGGGGGGGCGGCGCAAGGGCAGGCGGGCCCGGGGCCGTCTCTTTTACACCTCTTTATGTGTATAAAAGACAGGGTTTAAAGGGTTATATTTATATTTCAAAAAATTTTTTTTAAAGGGCGATGTTCTTCGCCGGAAGGGCATCCAGCCGGTCAAATTTTCCCGCGGAAAAAATAAAACCCTGCCGGAAAGCCTGTCTGGCCCCCGCCCGCCTGCACAACACGTGTGTAGGCGCTCTGTGGGCGTGTGTGGGGCGTTTTGCCGTCGCTGGGGTACGATAGCGCCTGATCGGCATTCGAACGCCTAGAATTGCGTTATATTCGGCCACTCGCGGAAAACGTGGAGCGCCGCGGGCAGGCGGAGACAGACCCGATAAAGAAAGCGCGGATTATTAGCTTTTTACGGGAGTACTGGAAAAGCAAAGGGGAGTATTTAGAGGGGAGGAGAAAAAAGGTTGCCGATAATCGTAAAACTTTTGATGACGCCGCTGAGACGGTGGGGGAGTCCAGACGGAATGCGCGCACGCTTCCTCGTCACTGTAGCCGAACGTCAAGCAGCCGGGCAAGTCGGGAAACTTTACGGAAATACCGTCGTCGGCGTAGTTGAATATCGCGGGGTAGACGTAGTACTTTTTCCGGTAAGGCTTCATAAAATTGCGTTTCTTTTCCACTGAAAACAACTTATTCGGCGCGAGATCAAAATAAGCGCAGAGGTTCGCGATTAATTGGGCTGGAATTTGTCGGCTGTCCATATGCTTGTTGTTTATAAGATCGTTAAGAGTAGGGAGTGGGCAGTTGATTTCCTTTGACAATTTCAATACCGGTATACCGCGGTTCTTTAAGACGTCGCCTAAATGGCATCTAAGTATGAATTTGCTCACCATACACTACCTCCATCAATAAATGCGCTCGATTAGTATTAGTGTAGCATGCCCCGTAGGCCGACGGCAGGTAAAACGTAAATGCGCCGCGAGATAGGCGACTCCTTGAAACGGGGACTCGCGTCACGCTTTAGAACGCCAAAAACGCGGTTTAGGTAGTAACATACCAGCCCGCGAAAAACAGGCGCCAAAACCGTTGGGGCGCAAGGCTTTATTTTTCCTAAACCGTTACATCTAGTGCCCGCCGTGGGCGGGGCGGCGCGGAAGATGATCAAAGGGGTGGGCAGGCGGTTCTCCCTTTAGTGTGTTATTGTGCTAAATTCACTACGCGAGTTGTTTCACGTTAGCACCTTCGTACTCCCTCCTTTGAAGGGTTAGCGCGAAAACCCATTGATACATAAGGCTTTTGGAGTTTATTTAGCACCTTTGATGTGCTAGATATCTTTTGTGTATGGGCTTCGCCCGTGTCAGTTGTAAACAACTGCCACCCTCAAGCCATATTCTCGCGATATTACCTTGCGCAATAACTACCCGCGGTAAATAAGCTACGACAGCAAGGACGGCTTGCCGGACTTGCGGGGCGTTAGCCCCTGTGTTTGTGCCCGTCCTGTATTGTCGCGGAAGGTCTCTCTACGAAACATCAAAGACTAAGAAGGCGCTACACACCGAAAACCGCCAATTTCCGCGTCACACCAACGTTTTGGCGCGTTTTTAGGTGTCCGAGCCATGCACGCTCTATTATCAATTAGCGCATGTCGTTATCAATTAGCGGTCAACGGCGCCGCGCTATCGGTTAATGATTAATCACTAACGTATAAACGGCGCCGTATGCGCGTGTGTGAGGCGCTATATCGCGCGATAGTGTAATAACGCATGATCGGCGGCAAAGGCGCCCACAGCCGCGATTAGGGCGCCGTGGAGTGTGTTATTGCTTTACCTTCTGGCGCGGCAAGTCTTTGACGCGCAATCTTTTAGTTAGTTCTCGTTAATAGGTGGTTATAGTTAGTGCAACCGCCCGCCATGTCGGCCGACTGCGACGCGGCCACGTCACTTGTCCGGCACGTATTCGATAAGATCCGCCGGCGTGACGTTCAACCCGCGGCAAAGGCCGTCTATCGTATCGTAGTCTATGCGTTTGGTCGCGTTGGCTGCGAGTGACGTTACAGTATTGCGGCTAACACCGCACAGTCGCACTACGTCCTTATTCGTCAACCCGCGCGCCTTCATAATTTCGCCTAACTTGCATCGTACAGTCATATTTGAGACCTCCTAAAATAATTTTGCCCAACATGTTGACATACTGACATTCACCATGTAGAATGAAATACAGTTAAGTCAGGATGTTGACATGGCAACATGTCAGCTATCACATTCTAGCACAATGAGGAGGCAACGACAATGTCCAACTTCGACATCGAACTACACCGCAAACTATCGGCACTGCCCGACGCAGCACTAGCCCGCTTGACCGAAATCGCCGTCGAGCACACGGCCGCGCCACACCTAACGCGAGCCGAGCGCGCCGCCATTCGCGCCAAGATCGAGCCGCTGCGGGCGGAACGTGACGCAATCATCAACGGGGCGGCCGGCCACGATGCTTAACGCGGTCATCTTTACAATCGGTGGCATTAGCGGGGCGGTGTGCCTTGCGCTTACCTTGCGCGACCTTCGCGCGGAATTAAAAGAACTCAAGGAGGAATTTCAAAATGACGGTAAAAACGAAGTTGCAGCCAATCACGGTGATGTACGAAATCGAGGACGTAGACGGCACGGTGACCACGTCGGCAGTTCGCGGCGTACTGCTTGACGATAACACGGCGCTAATAATTGACCAAGAGTGCGGCGGCTACGCGCTGTTTGCCGACCGAGTGGCGCCGACAGGGCGTGAGGGCGTGTACACATACGTCGGCAACACGCGGCTGGACGAAGTGCGCGGCGTGGCGCCGGATTTGCTTGAGCAGTTGCCGGACATGACCGCGGTGGAGTTGTTGCGCGCGCTGGCCGCGGAATGACTGTAGGCGGGGCGCTGGCGGCAACTGGCGCCCACAAGATTAACACGCTAACCCGCGAAATCAGCCGAGAGGAAAAGATTGCAAAGGCGGTTGAGTTGCGGCAGGAAGGGCGGTCGTTTCGACAGATAGCAGAGTGGCTTGGCGTGCATCATCAAACTGTCAAGCGGTGGGTGGGCGGTGAAAATGCAACTGTCTCACGTGCGACAGTTGCAGAAGTAGAAGGCAGCGACGGTGTAACCCGCCCTGCCAGCGCGCGGCAATCGTGCTGGAGTTCGAGGAGCTGGTCGAGCAACTGCGGAAGGAGGCGAGGGAGAGGCAGTTGGCGGGGTTGAGACGGGGGGATGAAAAGCCCGTTTTTCCAGAGCTGGAAAAACGGGAGAAACAGCACACACACATAGAGCTAGCTGAAAAAGCCGGCATAGGAAAGTCGTCAATGGCCAACCTCCAAGCCGTCCAACGCAAAGAACCGAAACTATTTAACGAAGTCAAGTCTGGACGCATCACCATCAACAAGGCGTACACAGAAACGAAAAAGCGCGAGCAGGCGCGGAAAGAGGGGAAAGGGGCGAAGATACCGGCGCCCTTGCGTAATAACTGCGGAAGATCGACGACAGGTAAGGCGTAGGTGTGGCGCGGTAAATGTGCAGACGTTGCAACATTTGAGCTGCGGCCGCACTATGCGTCAATGCAGTAATGGCGCGGACAGTTGGGGTTGTTGGCGTTGCTATGTTGCGTGTGTATCCCCTACCGAACGAATCGTTCCCCCATCCTTTCGACGTTGTTGGCGTTGCTATGTTGCGCGGCTATCAAGTCTGCCAATGACTGGGCGAATCGTCATAGGCATTGCGTGGGCAAAAGAGGAGCTGTCGCGGGAGTTGCGCGAAACAGATCGAAAGCTGGCGGAGGGGGACGCGGCGGAAGACATTGCGCAAGCCGGCGACGAGCTGAAGGAAATACTCGACTGGCTTTGACGCGAAGCAACGAAGGGGGACGAAAAGATGGGCGAAATTACGACGCAAAATGCAGCGCAATTTGACGACTCGCAATTGGACACGGCAACGACGCTTTTTCTACAACGCAAAGAGGCGAATATGCGTGAGATTGTGGGGAAGGCGTATACGGAATTAGGCCGGGAACTTGCGGAAGCGCGTGACAGGCTGGCGAGGCAGGGCAGTAAGTATAGTGGGGTTTTTGAGAAGTGGTACACGTCACTGGGGTTTAAGAAGACGAGCGTTTATAACTACATCAATCGATACAACCTTGTTCAACAGTTGAACGAAGTTGATGAAAAGGAGCGGGTGGAGGAGCTTCCTAACAACCTCATCTACGAAGTGGCCAAGCCTTCCGCAGAATCCACACCTGCGAAAGCGCAAGCTAAAGCGGAGGTACTTGATGGTGAGATCGACACGCTGAAGGAGTACCGCGAACGTATTGCGGAGTTGGAGGCGGAGGCGAAACGGGCGGAGAGCGACAAAGAGGCCGCCGAACAGCGCGCGGAGCTAGCGGAACAAATCGTAGAGGAAAAAGAATTCGAAGTCCAAGAACTGCGCCAAGCCGCCAAGCCGCAAATCGTCGAGAGAGTCGTTGAAAAGGAGGTGGTACCACAGGACGTCCAGCGAAAGTTAGCGGGGGCAGAGGCGGAACGTGACGAGCTAGACGCGGCACTGTCGAAGACGTACGCAAGGATTCGCGGCCGCCAAAACTACATGGAGGGCTTACTAAGTTTAAGGCGGGGCTTGGTTTTCAGAAAGCGAATTAATTGTGTCGCTTTTGGTGACCACCATGCGTATTTTGGCCGTTTAGTTACCCCTTATATAGTGAAGGGGGCTGTAAAACGTGTCCTCCTATGTATACGCATTATAGGGAAGTGTGCGCAGCGGGGCGGAAGGTTGTATTTACCGCGGCTAGTTGCGCTAATAAACGCCGAGAGGGTAGCGGGTGGGCGGCGCTTCGTCACTTATTTTTCGGCAGGCGGCTACCTTTTGCGCGATAGTACGGTTATAGGGGTGGGAAAGGCGGCATGGCGAGATTTTTCCGCTCAGGCGTGAATTGAGCTTCTGCAGGGCTTACAGTTAGTGATGGGAGCTTTTTATTTGCCCTAAACTATCAATCTATCTATAGACGTATTGAAAGGAGGTGATGCATTTGCAAGGCGCTACTGTACGCAAGATTCGCCACCTGCACGGCCTTACGCAGCAGGAAGCGGCGGAACTGCTCGGGGTATCCCGCGCCGCAGTGCAACAGATCGAGACGGAGCGGCTGGCAATGTCCGACCGGCTGCGGCAGAGATTCCGTGAAGTGTTCGACGTTGACGACGAAATGTTGGCGTTTTTGGAACGGTTTTAAAACTAACAAAAAAACGAAGGGGAGCGGTATTTATGGAATGGGCATTAAAAGAGGCGGAGCAACTATTCACGCAAGCACGGTTTACAGCAGAAATTGCGGAGAGTAAAGGAATGGACGTGGACGCGGTGGCGTTGCTCAGCGCGGTGATGAGCTGCGCGTGGGGCATCGGAAGTAACTACACGTTTTGTGTTATGAGTGTTGACCAAATAAGCACGCAAGGGGAAAAGGGGGACGCAGAAAAGACAAAGGGGGCGGCGCAATCCTTGGCGGCAGGCATCTTGAATATTTGGGAATTCGCGGAGAGAATGGCGGGTTACGCCCGCGGGATTACGGGCAACCGCGCATCATTAGGCAAAAAGATAGAACGGCGGGCTGAAAGGATTTGTGACAAGGCGCTTAAGGCTTGCGAGGAGTTGAAAAGGTCTGTTAGTAACCCGTATAAAGCAAAATCCAAGGAGCTTATACGCCTATTTGCGGAAATGAAACGATTTTTTAAGACAATGACCGACATTGAACAAGCGCTGGCCGAAGAACGGCGCGCGATACTTGAAGCGTAGCGGCGGCCTATTCCTTGGCGGGGCTGGCTGCCGCGTTCGCAACTTGCACACAATTCACCAATTAAATCATAACACGCGGAGAGATCGGCGGGCAATTGTGCACACTTCTACGTATGGCGCGGAAGGGCGGCCGTTCGGCTACTCGACCGAGGTTATCGCTTTTAACTTCGGCAAAGCCTTCTTTTCCGCGAAGAATACAGGTATGGCATAGTGACGTAGTATAGCGGCGGCTTTTGAAAGCCGGTGATTATACTACGACTAAAGACAAAGACAAGGGCTAACGCCCGCAGCCGCAGCAAGCTGCGCCTGCCATCACATCTATTTTCCGCGGGTAGTTATTGCGCAAAAGATTACCGCGAGTAAAGGCATGATGGCAAGGCTGTTTACAGACTTGCAGGCGAAGCCTAAACCTCCCTAGTTTCTTTTAAGGATGAGGCGCCAAAACCATTGGTACATAAGGCTTTTTAAAAAATTTTAGCACGGCCGTGTGCTAAATACGGTCGAGTAGCACCAAAAACGAGGGGGAATTTTGATGACAAAAATCACGGTTGTTGATTCGATTATGGGTAGTGGCAAAACGTCATGGGCGATTCAGTACATGCAAGAGGCGATGCAGCTGGAAAAATTCATCTACGTCACGCCGTTTCTATCGGAGGTCGAACGTATTCGCGAGCACGTGGCCAACCGCAGCTTTACCGAGCCCAACAACGCCAACGAAGACGGCAGCAAAATGACGAGCCTCAAAGGCCTGATTGTTCGCGGCGAAAATATCGCAACTACGCATAGCTTGTTCCAGACTGCGGACGACGAATTAATTGAGCTGCTGACCGACAGCGGCTATACGCTCATACTCGATGAAGTCATGGACTGCGTCGAGCCCGTCAACGTACGGCCGAGCGACATAAGGAAGCTAGAAAACAGCGGCGACATTCGCATTGTAGATAACCGCGTCGATTGGGTAGGAGATCCACACGACGACAGCCGCTATAAGGACATTCGCCTACTGGCGCAAGCCGGCAACCTGTTCTATTACCGCGGCAAGTTTTTAGTTTGGGCGTTCCCGCCGCGTGTGTTCCGCGCGATTAACAAGGTTATCGTCATGACGTACCTTTTCCGCGGGCAAATGCAACGCTATTACTTCGACCTATTTAAGTTTGACTACGAATACAAGGGGGTTAAGCGAGGCGACAATGGCCGGTACGAGCTGACCGATTACGACGAAAGCCGTGAGCAGCGCGCGGAGGTGATGGGGCTGATCGACCTTTACGAAGGCAAGTTAAATGAGGTAGGCGAGCGCAAGAACGCGTTAAGCTCGACTTGGCTGCGCAAAGCCGACGGCGAAACGTACGTTCGAATAAATAAGAATTTGTACAACTACTTCCGCAACGTTGCGAAGGCCAAGCGCAGTGACGTCTACTACTCGACGCTGAAGGAGGTAGAACCGCACATAGCACCGCGAGGCTTCAAAGAGCCAAAACGAAAGAACGACACCGGCAAGCGGCAAATCGTTATACCGCTAAACATGCGCGCCACGAACGACTACGCCGACCGCTGGGCGATAGCTTACGTGTTTAACCGGTACGCTAATCCAAATATAAACAGCTTTTTCCAAGACAACGGCGTTCGCATCGATGAAGAGCTACTGGCCGTGTCCGACCTGTTACAGTGGGTGTGGCGGTCGCGCATTCGCAAAGGCGAGCCAATTAAGCTTTACCTGCCGTCTCGCCGTATGCGTGAGTTGTTACAGGCGTGGGCGAAATACGAGATATAAGAGACAAAACAAAACGAGGGAAAAGGGGAATGAGAGAATGAGAGAGGCAAACACACAACGATACATCTATGACGTGATTTTAGAGGCGCTAGAATACGACATGTACCGTTACCGCGTCGAAGCTTTCCGCGAGCAGCTCACCGACTGGCAACGCAACGACCGGCGCGGCTGGCGGGCGTGGCTCGACCACACGCTGGCCGACGGCATCAACCGCGAGCTTGTGCCGGCGCCGCTAACGTGGCGCACCGTCAAGCTTCACCCGCGCAAGCTGAAGGAATGCACCGAATGCGGCCGCGTGTTTTACGACTTGTCGCGCAACGGCCGTACTAGCGTGTGCCACTACCTTGGCGACGCTTGCCACTTGGCTCGCGACCGCAGGCGCAAGCACGAGACGGCCGTGGCGGCAGCGTTAGCGTCGGGCAAGCGNGGCGGGCGTGGCTCGACCACACGCTGGCCGACGGCATCAACCGCGAGCTTGTGCCGGCGCCGCTAACGTGGCGCACCGTCAAGCTTCACCCGCGCAAGCTGAAGGAATGCACCGAATGCGGCCGCGTGTTTTACGACTTGTCGCGCAACGGCCGTACTAGCGTGTGCCACTACCTTGGCGACGCTTGCCACTTGGCTCGCGACCGCAGGCGCAAGCACGAGACGGCCGTGGCGGCAGCGTTAGCGTCGGGCAAGCGGTTAAGAGTGATCGACGGCGCGGCGCACAACTACAGCCCGAAAACACGTGAACGCATGGAGCGGCAAATGTTCGTGTACGTGTCGTGGCAAGCGGCAACGCCCGAAGAAGAGGCGTATTACACAAACATAGAGGCGGACGCGGCGGGCATTGCGCGGCCGAACTTGCGGCGCGCCGATGGGTACTGGAATAGCGATAAAACACCGTGGAAAGGGCACAGCGAGGCGCCGGAGGAAAAGCAGGTTAAGGCGTATAACCTGCGCGATATGACGACGGAAGAGCGGAAAGAGGCGGGATTAGAAAAATATTTTAGGAGAGTGGCAAAAGTGGGTAAACAAAACGGAAGGTGAGTCTAATTAGTAGAGGGATAAGGCGAGAACTTGAGCACCGCCGCGGAGTGTTCAACTCCACCTTTTCCCTTCGTAAATTTGTCGCCGACCTAGGCAGCTTTTGCCCGGTCGGGGGCTTTTTTTTATTGCCAACTTGTCACAGAAAACTATGAAAGGGGCTGTTTGTAGTGACACCAACCGACGTAAAAGCGATACGTGCACACTTTGGCCTATCGCGGCGCGAGTTCGCGGAGAAGATCGGCGTTAGCTGGTCGACGGTGCAGGCGATAGAGACAGGCCGCCGGCGCATCACCGACGAAACGCGCACGAAAATAACAAGCACATTCGATTTGTCGGCGGACGTTCTCGACACAATTCACCGCGTGAAGCTCGCGGAGCAGTATTATCGCGGGGGTGGTGATTGAATGACTGACGCAACCGTGAAAGTGACGCTCACGCCCACCGGCTTCCGCAAGTACGATGCGGCGGTGACGGTAGCGGCAGGCGGTGACGGCCGCGTGCTGTACGAGCATACCGCGACCTTCGCGAATTCAAACGCCGTCTTTCCCGCATACAAGGCGTTGGGAAAGGCGATTAACCACCTGCCGCGGCTTGGTGTGGAGGAAATTGACGTAGTGACCAACTGCGCGCCAATGGCGAACGAGCTAACCGGCGGCCGCAACGCAAATACGGCGCTTTTGACGATGATCCGCGAGCGGTTGGCGCAAGCGGGCGTAACTATCGGCGAGGTAACGAAAATCTAACACGAGAATGAGAAGGAGAGCGAGAGAGAATGAGCAAACAGGAAATGATCGGGCAGAAATTTGGACGCTGGACGGTTATTGCGGCGGAACAGGACGATGTGGCGAAGGTGCGCTGTAAATGTGAGTGCGGCACGGTGCGATTGGTTCGCGCTGCGGACTTGACGGCTGGAAAATCGGGGTCATGCGGCTGCCTGCGGTCGGAAAAGACGACAACACACGGCATGTCAGGCACGCGCTTTTATAAAATTTGGCAGGACATGCTTCAACGTTGCAATAACGAAAATATAGCGGCATATCCCGACTACGGCGGGCGCGGTATTGCCGTGTGCGACCGCTGGCACACCTTCGAGAATTTCCGCGACGACATGTACGCTGAGTACCTGCGGCAAGCGGAAGCGCTTGGCGAGCATCGAATTACAATTGACCGCGTAGACAACGACGGCAACTACACGCCGGAAAACTGCCGCTGGGCGACGCCGATAATGCAGGCGCAAAACAAGCGCGGCGTGCCCGAGCATGAGCGAGAGTTACGCGAGCTTATACAACGGTTCCTTGAATTGCAGGAAGAGGTAGAGGAATTTCTCGCGGCACAGGCGGCGGGGGCGGTGGCTGCCCATGGATAAATTAGACCGGAACATTGCGGAAGCAAAAGAGATCCTGCGGGATTGCATGTGGCTAATTGCGGAAGCTCGCGGCATTGTTGCGGGAGAACGCGCAGCACAGGCGCACGCCGACGAGCAGGCGGTGGCGCAGCATGTCGAAGCTTAACCGTGAGCTGCGACGTCACGCCCGCCTGTACTGTGCATGCTTTGACTTGGACACACGCGACGAGTGCTTACTGGAGAAGGGCGAAGGTTGTACTTGCGCCTATTTTCGCGACGAGGGCGGCCGCTGTGCGTATTTCGAGCGCGCTGTGTTGCCCATTAACCCGCGACTAAACGAAATTTACCGCCGTTCAGTCATCGGGCACGACGACGGCATGGGCAACGCGGGCACCTGCGCCAACTGCGGGGCAGCATACGCACGGCGTAGCAACCGGCAGAAGTATTGCGAAAGCTGCCGCGACGGGGCGGCGAAAGATCGGACGAAGCTACGTGTACGCGACTACCGGCAACGACAACGCAAAACGACACGGTAAATGTAACGGTTTAGGAAAAATAAAGCCTTATGTATCAATGGTTTTCGCGCCTTAATTTTGGTGGTGGCTATGTTACTACCTAAAAGGCGTTTTTGGCGTTCTAAACCGTTACGCTGTAAATGCGCCTGTGAGGCGACTTGTTCGCGGCAGGTACAAACACCTTAGGCGCCTGCTAAAAACGCCTCACAGCGTCGTATAATCGGCCGCAATCGGAAGGGGAGGCGGAAATGATGGGAAAACCTGAAGGAGAGGCGACGGAAGAAGCACGCCCGCAGCCAACGCGCCTGTTTAGCGCCTACGAGCGTACAGTTACGTTTTCAGCCGGCGTGGCGCGCACGACGGTGATACTCTACGACATCGACGCGGACAAAGTGCACAGCCGAACAACGCGGCTGGCGGTGCGCAGTCGGAAATCCACTACCGCGCGGCGAATTGCGTTTAACCGACTGCGGAAGTGGGCGAAAGAAAACGGGGAGGTGCCGGCGGTGTTAAATGGGGACGACATAGACGCAACAGGCATACCGCGCGACTTGAAACCAACCGATGAACTCCGGGCGAAGTTGGAGGCGGAAGCGGACGAAGAGGCGCGAGGGGAGGCGGCGAATGATGGCGAGGCCTAAATTTCACGTCGTACAACATGCGTATGTAGGCACGCACGGCAAGACGTACGTGCTGACGGTCGTTGAATCGGGTGGCAAAACCTTCCGGCATACGGAAGAACACGAGCCGTACCCACTGTACGACTGCGCGCTTGACTGCTGGCAGCTGACGCGTGACTGGCTGCTTGACGAATTCAACGCGCGACAGATCACGCTAAACTGCAACGTGCTTGGACAGATCGAAGTAGACGCGGACGGCAACGAGCGCACAATCGACCAGACCGGCGCGCTGGCGTTTGCGGAGGAACTGCGACAAGGGGCGAAGGAGGCGCGGGAGAATGGAGGAGAGTAAAGATCATGCACGACGACCCGAGTCGCAAGTGACGCGGGCAAAGGTGGTTGTCATGCGGCACGAGCAAAACGGCTTCGGGGTTGGCGTTGAGCTGCTGCGGGAGGGCGAAGTTTACCGCGTATTGTCGCTATGGATTGACGATGAGCAAATAACGTCTACGCGGCAGGTGCTGCATTTTGCGTGTAAACGCGTGATGGACGCCGTGGACGACGACACCAAGCTTATTATATTCGTCGCGCAGAACCGGCACTTCCTAAAAGCGCGGGAGCTTTCCGCGGCGATGAAGCTGCACAAGCCCGACATAGACGCGGTGTTTTATAGGGCAAAAACGCTGCAAGGTGACGCGTGGGCGCTTGCACAAGACGCGTGCGAGCGGCAAACAAACATTATATCGGACGTGTGACGAACAAAAATTGCGAAGGAGACGATAGCATGACGAAAAACAAAGGCAACAACGACTGGACGACGCAACGGGCGGCACTCGATCGCGAGGTACTCGACTGCAAGGAGGTTATCACGCGGTACAAGCAGACACCGCGGCCGTATCGCGACGTGACCGACAGCGAGTATGCCCACGCCAGAAAGCGGCTGATCGAAGCCGCAACGGAAATCAAGTATGGCGACTACGAGGCGGCCAAGCCGGCTGATCCGTACGCGAGCATGTCGCTGGCACAGCTACGGGCGCAGCAGGAGGCGTTTAACAAAGAGCTGGCGGAGCGGCGCGAGGCCGGCGGGCGCGCCAGCCGCCAGGGCTTTGCGGAGGGTATTACGTCTCTCTTATCAAACAACAGGTGGGCATAAAAGAGCACTCTTACACCTTGCGCCGGAAGGACTTCGCGAAGGTTATGACGCTGGCCGCCCGCATACAGGCGCTGGCGCAGCAGGAAGGCGCAGGCGATGGCGAATGAGGTATTCACTGCACCTTGCGACCGCCGCCGACGACAAGCGCGGGGCTTACGCCTACTGCATTACGAATTACAAAGGCGAGCAGGCGCGGGGCGTGTTTGTGACCGCGGGCAGGCGGCGCTTTGACGAAAACTACACCGCACATGTCGCCCTGCAGCGGGCATTACGGCACGCGGCGCGGCTGGGCGGCATCATTCAGCTAACGGTCGTGCTCGACCACAGCTTAATTGACGCGATTGGCTATGAGCTGGGCGGGCTAGAGCCGCCAACATATGCGACCCTGAGCCGCACCACCACGCGGCTGACCAAGCGGTTTACTAGCTGCGACCTTGCGGCAATGTCCAACGAGGACGACTTACAGCCCGGCGAGGCGACGGCGGCTGACGAGGCGCTGGACGCGCTGGAGCACTACCGCACGCTTAAAGGCCGTTGGCAGCTGTGCCGCGACGCAATTGTGAACCCGCGAAAACTAATAAAATAACGAGGAGACGATTAACTATGAAAATTTCCAGCGAATTGCAACGCCTAATGGACGCATACGAGAGCGAAGACAAAGCGAGCGACGAGCGCAGCAGCCGCGCAGCCACGCAGGTGGACGAGCTGACAGCGGAACTTGCCGCGGCCAAGCACAAACTGGAGCAGGCGATTGACGCGACGTTAGAAGATCCGACGGCCGCGAACGAAAAGGCCGAGCTTGAGGCGCGTAAGGCGGTATTCGACCTGGAATTGCGCTTACAGGGCGCGCAGGAGCGTAAAAAGCGGGCGTTCGGTTTCAATGACGCCCGCAAGGAGGCGCTGGCGCAGCAGGCAATCGACAAGGCGCGGGCTGAGGCGGCGGAATACTACGCAAAAAAGCAGCCGAAAGCGGCGCAAGCGGTGGCCGACGCAAAGCTGGCGTACCTGAACGCGCTGGCCGATTACCACGACTTAGGCGAAGAGGCGCAAGAGATTTACTACGGCACGGGGCGACAGGTAGGCTGGACGGGCGACCTGCAACGCATCCACATACAACCGTTGTACCCGTTCTATAGGCTCGGAGACCGGCAAATTTACGGCGTAAGTGAGGTCGAGATCGACCGCGCATACAATCGCGGCGTGATTGAGCGGCGATCCGTCGAAGAAGGCAAGGAACGGGGCTAGGCGGCGCGACAAGTCAATGCTGGATTGGCGGCGTGGTGGCTTAACAGCGGCCGCGCCTAATTTTTTCTTGCGGAGTGGCGCTACCTACGGTATACTACATAGGACAGACGGTAGGACAGCCGAAGGACAAACGCGCACACAGCGTACACATACCGCGGAGGCCTTGACACGGTGGAGGTCGGAAGTTCGATCCTTCTACCGCCCACCACACGCAAAAGACGCGGACTTTGCCGCGTCTTTTATGCATTTATGGGCGTTGGACTGTTTAGAGACATTTTTCGACAGTGTGGCGCTCCTAGATTTCGCAAAGTAATGCCCCACGTTTTCGTGCGGTAAAACATCGTAGGAAGGCGTACCGCACAGACATTAGATAGGAAGGCGTACCGTCAAAACGTTGTAAGCAAAACAATTATTCTTGTCGAAAGAAGTTTAATATTATATGTAAATTTTACCTAAATTTCGGCCATTGGTTATAGCCAACCTTTGGATCGTTTGAATTAAAGCGTCTTATATATTCGACTTCTTTCCGATTGACTTCCTGATCAGATGCATCATCTGACTCCCACAATATTTCCTTTCGAACCGTAAAGTCTCTTCGTTCTTCCCGTGAAAAGTCTTTCTCAATTAATGCACTACTAGCGCTACCGAAGTAGTTAATACTATCTGTCAAATCTTTACCTATATAGATCTTTCCATTTGGATAGGTGATTTTGTAAATAACCTTCATTAGTACCCCCCACTTTATAACAGGAGTAGTAGCAAGAGACTCATCAAGTTGATTAAAAATGAAACAAGAAAACCCATTTCTAATTGTTATAAGTTTTTAAACTATCGGTCTCAGACACTTTTTTTCCAGTATCAGTCTAGTGTTTACGGAACCCAACATAGACGTCTCGGTTGAAAGGTTAGTGCACTTTGAACGGATTATTTATTGTTCGCCATCATTCCCACCTTCCCCGTTGCAATGTTCGCGTATAACCTCCCACAACTTCATTAACGTATTGATGTTGCGCTCCGAATCTTGGGCAATGCTATGTAACATCTCTGCATACTCGGGGTGTTTCTTCACTTTTTCTAGTAAGATAAATTCATCGCTTGTCACGTATGTGTTCCGGTCTTCCACGACGACCATTGGTGCTGGCGATTCCGTTCGACCGAGTAAAAAGTCGGTCGTTACGTCAAATAAGTCGGCTAATTTCATTAAGGTACCGTAATCTGGCTCGCGATTGCCTGCCTCATAATTGGAATATGTGCCTCGGTGAATCCCTAGTTCATTTGCGATATCTTCTTGTGTAAGCTTTGTTTTTTTCCTCAATTGCGTTAGTCGGTTTCTAAACATCGCCTGCACCTCAATAAGTATCATTAAGTGTATTATAAAGCCTCAAATTGAATCGTTTAATAAAATGCGTCGAAATGACTAATATATATTGACATGCGTCGTATCGACTCGTATACTATTTATTAAATAATCTTCATAACGACACGTTAGAGGGGATTTATGCAGTTTGTGAAAAGTTTAGTGTCAATATGAAGCTGTGAATGCCGCTGTTTCCACTGGCGATGTTTTAATTGTGCAGCTCGCGAACGGACTTAGCTGGGCTAAAGCGGTAGATCGTGAGACGTTCCAACGCATCCAACGGTTGGCGCTCGAATCTCTCATCGTCGGGGCGATCGCTTCAATTAAGGTGCCATTCTAAGGTGCCAGTCGTGTAAGGTGCCGGTCGTCGCCCACGCTGTACCGCTACTTTTTTTTGGTCGTGACGACGGTGCTCATAGTATGGTACGTGTTTTGGGCGGGTCCGCGGTTATTTGCCCGGCATTGACTTGAAAGCGCTATCGTAAATTACGGCTCATTAACCGATGTGGCTATGGCCGGATTGATGCGACTACGCACCGTCGATCCGGAGATGAAGACGGAAGCGGGACCGGGTATGCGTTGCGCTCGCCGTTTACTAGCCCGTTTATCGGGGGGGCGGGTTGGTGACGTCGATGCTACCGTCGCTGGCGTTGGCGTTGACGTACGGCGCCCTAAATGTTGGGCTCGTGTTTTTTGGCGATCGGGGGTGGCTTATGTTGGCAAAAGCGACAGGTTATTGGACAGGCTCTCTTTAGGGAAAGGTCAGTCGAACACGATATAGAACGAGTTAAATGAGATAAACGAGGCAACTATTGAAGGGGGAAAGCAATGTGTCTACTTACGACTTTTTATATTTGTCGCAACGCGACGTCATCCGCTGTGGCGGTCAATCGATGTGTGACGTGATGGGTGATGTGGAAACAGTCTTAGCACTTCACTATGAAGGGGATTATATTTTGCCTCCGAAAGTGGTGTTGCGTTGGGGCGACTTGGATAGCGAAGGGGGGCGGGGGCGCATTAATGCGATGCCCGGTTACGTTGGCGGGAGAGTGAACATCGCCGGGACGAAGTGGGTCGGGAGTGCGCCACGCAATCCGGTGACGTACGGATTGCCGCGCGCCTCGGCGCTTATTGTGTTGAACGATCCGGAGACGATGTTGCCGCTCGCCGTTATGGACGGCACCGTGATTAGTGCGATGCGGACGGGGGGAATGACGGGTGTGGCAGCAAAATATTTGGCTCGTTCCGATGCGACGCGGGTCGGAATCATCGGAGCGGGGACGCAAAACCGTACGCAACTAATGGCCTTGAAGGTTGCTTTGCCACAGCTACGGGCGGTACGCGTGTACGATTTATCGTGGGAGCGCGCAGAAAAGTTTGCTGAAGAAGTAAGCGACTTGTTAGCCGTCAACGTCGTCCTCGTTGCGACCGGTGAAGCTGCGGTGAGTGGCGCAGATGTCATCGTCACCGCGACGACAGCGACAAAGCCGGTCGTGCGAGGAGAGTGGATTGGGGAGGGATGTTTTTATTCGCACGTCGGCGGCTATGAAGCCGACTATGCGGTCGTAGAGCGGGCAGACCAGATTGTCGTCGACCATTGGGACGGCATCAAGCATCGCGGTGCACAAACGCTAGCGCTTATGCACCGCGAGGGGCTGTTTACCGACGACCGCATTGACGCCGAATT
The DNA here is from genome assembly GCF_001375555.1 of Numidum massiliense. Taxonomy (NCBI): domain Bacteria; kingdom Bacillati; phylum Bacillota; class Bacilli; order Caryophanales; family Bacillaceae; genus Numidum; species Numidum massiliense. The sequence goes on from NZ_CTDZ01000009.1 coordinate 684,285, forward strand.
AGGGGAAATCGTCACGGGTAACAAGTGTGGCCGATCGCGGGACGATGCGTTCATTTACTTTAATGCGGTCGGCATGGCGTTGGACGACCTAATCGTAGCGAAAAGGGTGTACGACAACGCCAAGCGTCGCGGCATTGGAACGATGCTACCGTTGTGGGAACAACCGGCATTTATATAACTACAACCACTCGTTGAAGCGATAGATATACCACTTTTTAACGGCCTGTGTCACGACAGAGTAGGCTAACAACGTCGCGACGAGCCAAGGGAAATATGCGAGTGGCAGTGGTTGTAGGCCAATGCTCGCTCCGACCCCAGTGAAAGGTAAGGCGGTCCCTAGTGCCATGATCAAGCCTGTTAAGACCATGACAGGCGTGCTTGCTTTGCTTTGCACAAACGGAATTTTCTCGGTGCGAATCATGTGTACGATGAGTGTTTGCGATAGTAACCCTAAGACGAACCAACCAGAGTGGAACAATGCTTGGGATTCGACCGTATTGGCGGCGAAAACGTACCACATTAACGCAAACGTCGTCATATCAAAAATGGAGCTGATCGGACCGATAAATAGCGTAAATCGACCGACGGATTTGGCGTCCCATTGTTGTGGTTTGCGTAAAAACTCTTCGTCCATCGTGTCCCAAGGCACAGCGAGTTGCGAGATGTCGTACAACAAGTTTTGAATGAGTAGCTGAATGGGTAGCATCGGTAAAAACGGGATGAATGCACTGGCGACAAGTACGCTGAACATGTTACCGAAGTTGGAGCTGACGGTCATTTTAATGTACTTAATCATATTGCCGAACGTCTTCCGTCCCTCGACGACTCCTTGCTCTAGGACGAGCAAACTTTTTTCAAGCAAAATGATGTCGGCCGAATCTTTGGCGATGTCGACAGCGGTGTCGACAGAAATACCGACGTCTGCTTCTTTTAAAGAGATCGCGTCATTAATGCCGTCACCTATGAACCCTACCGTATGCCCGTTGTTTTTTAGCGCGCGGACGATTCTCGCCTTTTGCAACGGGTTTACTTTCGCGAACACGGTCGTTTTCTCAGCGGCAACCGCCAGCTGCTCCTCCGACATGGCGTCGACATCGTTCCCGAGCAGCAGGTGTTCGATGTGAATGCCGACGTCTTTACAAACTTTGCGGGTTACGGCTTCGTTGTCCCCGGTGATGACTTTAACGTCGACGCTATGTTCTTGCAGCGCCTTGATGGCCGTTTTGGCTGTTTCTTTAGGTGGATCGAGGAAAGCGAGATAGCCGACGAGGGTAAGGTCCTTTTCATCTTGCAAACCGTAAGTGCCTTTTCGGGCGCCGGGTTGTTTGACGGCAACGGCAAGCACGCGTAAGCCGTCCGCATTCATGTTGTCGGCAAGCTGCTGCACGCGTTTAGTGATTGTCGCTGTGAGGGGAACGATCTGACCGTCTTTGTATGCGTGCGTACTGATCCGAAGGACTTCTTCCATCGCGCCCTTACAGATGAGGAGGTGTTCGCCGTCTTGACGCTCGAGTACGACAGACATACGGCGGCGATTGAAATCGAACGGAATCTCGTCGATTTTAGTGTATTTATTCCTAATGTCGGCATCTTCGGCATATTGTAGCACGGCGACATCGAGCAAGTTTTTTAGTCCGGTCTGGTGGAAACTATTCAAGTACGCGTATTCGAGCACCTGTAAATCTTTCTGCCCTTGTAGGTCGAGATGCTTGGCTAGAATGATTTTGTCTTGGGTCAATGTGCCCGTTTTGTCCGAACACAATATGTCCATCGCCCCAAGGTTTTGAATGGCGTTGAGCTGTTTAACGACGACTTTATTGCGCGCCAATGTCGCTGCACCTTTAGCTAAGTTGCTCGCAACAATCATCGGCAACATTTCTGGCGTCAAGCCGACCGCTACGGATAAACCGAACAAAAGAGCTTGTAGCCAATCGCCTTTTGTAAATCCATTGACGAAAAAAATGATCGGCACCATGATCGCCATGAAGCGAATGAGGACGAAAGTGACGCTCCGGATGCCTTTGTCAAAACTCGTCAATGGTGGTTTTTCCAATAGCGTGCTAGCCATGGCGCCGAAATATGTGTCGGTGCCTGTCGCAACAACGACGGCCGTCGCCGAACCGCTCACAATATTGGTGCCCATGTAGCACATATTGCTCAGTTCGAGCGCGTTGGGCGGCGTTGTTTGCTTTTGTGACGATGCTTGCGCCTGCGCTTGTGCTTGTGTTTGTGTTTGTGTTTGAGTTTGTGTCGCGGTATGGCCATGTTTAGGAGAACTAGGCATGATGTCCATTTTTTCGACGGGCATAGCTTCTCCCGTTAGGGCGGCTTCTCCGACATGCACGTCTTTCGATGCGATTAGCCTAACGTCGGCTGGAACCATGTCGCCTGCCGACAGGTGGATCATGTCTCCCGGCACTAGCAGTTCCATGTCAATTTCTTTTTGCTCCACTAGTAGATTTGGCAACTGTTGGCCATCTTTCTGTTGCCTAGCCTGCTGCGGATCTTCAGAGCGTCGTATCACTGTTGACGTCGTTTTGACCATTGCTTTAAGCTTTTCTGCCGTACGCATTGAACGGAACTCTTGCGTAAATGTGATCAGGACGCTAATAGTTACCATCGTCGCAATGATGATGACTGCCTCGAGGTCGTTGTCGATTATATAGGCGAATGTTGCAAGTGAAAGTAAAATGAGGATAAAAGGGTTTTTAAAGCATGCGAGCAATTGCATATACCAGGACGGCAGCTTTTCATGGACAATTTCATTTTTTCCATGCCGTTCTAATCGTTTTTTCGCTTCAGTTTCTGTGAGACCTTGCCGGTTTGTGTCCAAGTCTTTTAACAGGGCTTCTTCAGAGGAAAGAGATGCTTGAATAAGCTGTTCGGCGATTTTTTGCGTCAACTTTTCTCTGTCGTTCGCGGGTTTTCTCATTGTGGCTCCTCCTCACACTTTTTTTCATCCAAAACGGCGGTTGTCTTCACGCGGTCGATGACGCATTGAAGAAAAAGCTCCCCCTGTAGCAGAGAGAGCGCGTAGTGAGTCATTGAATCACTAATGAAAGCACCCGCAACCCGTATTTAATGCACGCGCAATTTTGGAGATCAGGTTAAACAGATTTGCGCGAAGTGCTCAGGGAGCAGGTTTTCCCTCTGTACAGAGTTTTGCTCATGACAATAGAGCAGCCAGCTTTGCTTACAGTGCATTAGGATGTGCTCCCTCCCTTTATTTGTTGTTTGAAATAAGAAAAACCCTTTAGGTGACCTAGAGGGTTAATGTTGTGCACGACGTGCACGTTCCGTTCCCCCTAGTCGAGTTTTGGCACTATACAACGTAAAGAGCATATGCTCTTAGCCACATTGAGAGAAGCCTTATTCCGGCAACTCCTGTTCTACCCATTGGCATCTTTCGATATTTCCGGGCAGTGGCCTATGTTTGTATAGGAGCCTCACCTAACGAGGACATATATTCGCTTACATTTTAATTATAAATCGAAAAGGCCACTTTGTCAAAAATAGGTAGTTTTAACACGATATGATAATAAAAAGTTTAATAAATTGCTAAGCCGCTAGAAGGGCATATACATAAAGTCGACACATATACAAATTGGGATGCGCAAACGGATTTGCACGCGAATACTGTAACAGAGGTTGACATTTCGCACCGCGGGAAGTATGATTTTTTTGTCTAACTTCTGTCTAACTTCGATACGCCACATGAATGGAACAAAGGGGGAATGATACGCCGTGGACAGTAGCAGTAGTCACTTACCTCAAAACCCACAATTTAACAAGCTAATCGGGAGAGGTATTACGCGCGTAACAACCTCCGATGGCATTCATCCTTTCGAGTAGTTTTTCCTTTTTATTACACGAGTACTGATGAATCGTGAATCGGGTCCGATTAAGAGCCGTTTTTTATTGAGCGGGAATACTTTCGGAACAAACGTGCGATGTCCCCACTCCCTTCGTCTCTCTGCTAGTCGCAGCGGGACTATTTATTGATTGACCAAAATAAGGAGAGGGAGGAAGCCAAATGACCTATTCTACTTTTGGCCGGCACGTTGCCGCTGATTTATGGGGAGTCGCCTTCGAACGCATCAATAACTGTGATTACTTGCAAAACCGCCTCGTTGAAGCAGCGGAAATGTGCGGGGCAACCGTATTATCTATTCAAGGGAAGCAATTTGCGCCGCAAGGAGTTACTGTCTTGCTGTTGTTGTCTGAGAGCCACCTTTCAATTCATACGTATCCCGAAAAAGGGTTTGCCGCGTTAGACTGCTACACTTGCGGCGATACCGTCGATCCGGAAATTGCGATCCGTTATTTGTTATCTGTGTTGCAGCCGGAGACATTTCATTTGAAAAAGATGATCCGCGGAATGGGAGAAATTCGCGTCGAATTACCCCATTGTCTCGTAGCGGCTGTGGATGAATGGTGAGTGATATTGGTATTGTTTTGATAATGATCGGGTATATGTCGCGACGGAGGGATAGTGAAAAATTGGGAAGAAATGATCAGTACACGGCTCGTCGTGCAGTTTAGGATATTCACGAACGGCAAAGGTTTAGCCGACACTTTTTGTCGTCGACCCCTTGTAGCGTTGTTACCCTAGGGGATGGACGACAAATTGAAAAATGGAGGTATTGCGAGGTTAGGGGAGAGAATAAGAGGAATAGTGGGATTATGGGGAACTGCGACTGGGATTAGACGATTGCCTCGTGCTTGTTTGGGTTATATGATGGGAGTAAGTAGCTATAAGCGTTTTTTTGGGTTTGGATCTTACCTATGAGGAATTGAAACAGGCTCATACGGGTTGAGCCGCGATACACCGCTCCGCGAGTTTGGATCTTACCTATGAGGAATTGAAACTAAAATCGATCATTACTTGTACTTGTTCATCTGACAAGTTTGGATCTTACCTATGAGGAATTGAAACTCGCGTAGCGCCCATGTATCAGCCGGAATGTACAGGTGTTTGGATCTTACCTATGAGGAATTGAAACGTGTCCGGGACATGGTCAACCTGCTCCGGGAGGCCGGTTTGGATCTTACCTATGAGGAATTGAAACTGAAAGAATATTGGGGTGTTCATCGTGGAATGAACAGGGTTTGGATCTTACCTATGAGGAATTGAAACCCATGACCGTCTCCTTTCGATGCTTCTACTTGTATCGTTTGGATCTTACCTATGAGGAATTGAAACCGGGGTTCGTCGATTATCTCCGAACCACCTATGACAGTTTGGATCTTACCTATGAGGAATTGAAACAAACGCTTAGGGCGTCTTCGATCCTCTCCCGATCAGCTGTTTGGATCTTACCTATGAGGAATTGAAACATCAGTGATGTATTTCTGAATGTACCGTTGGTCAACGAGTTTGGATCTTACCTATGAGGAATTGAAACTAAATCTCTGCCAACTCGCCAAACGTAACAAACTCGGTTTGGATCTTACCTATGAGGAATTGAAACAAAGTCATGTCAGGTGAGGCATATAATAGTGCTTCGTTTGGATCTTACCTATGAGGAATTGAAACATCCCAGCCATCCCACACTCGTTCCTCCGCGCGCCCGTTTGGATCTTACCTATGAGGAATTGAAACACGCTAATGCCGGTAACTAACGGCGCTAGCGCGTAGAGTTTGGATCTTACCTATGAGGAATTGAAACAAAGGAATGACGATCGGCATCATCGGAGGCTGGCGCCGGTTTGGATCTTACCTATGAGGAATTGAAACCCTGCTGGCACCTCGCGAATTACCTTGATGTACTCACCAGTTTGGATCTTACCTATGAGGAATTGAAACTCCGAATGCGGCAGCTCGTCCCCTTGAACCTGGAAGTTTGGATCTTACCTATGAGGAATTGAAACCAAGATCGTCATAATCCAGCCCTATTTCGATTTTCGTTTGGATCTTACCTATGAGGAATTGAAACAGTATAGTGACAGAGTGAAAGAGATCGTTGCGGTGGTCGTTTGGATCTTACCTATGAGGAATTGAAACGTCGCGGCTAAGCGAGAATTGAGCGCGAGCGGGAGTGTTTGGATCTTACCTATGAGGAATTGAAACTCCCGTTTTGTGATCAACCCGTACTCCGATTTGGAGGTTTGGATCTTACCTATGAGGAATTGAAACCTGTGAGTGGGATTTCCCCGCTCTGGCACGTAAGCGTTTGGATCTTACCTATGAGGAATTGAAACCACCACTCGGACACCTTTTCAGGCGCTGGAATGGCCGGTTTGGATCTTACCTATGAGGAATTGAAACTCTAATCTGGTCGGTATTCGATAACATCTTCGATTTTCGTTTGGATCTTACCTATGAGGAATTGAAACTCCCGCACAAGCTTTTCCATCCAGCCGAAGTCTTGTTTGGATCTTACCTATGAGGAATTGAAACTAAAATCTGGTCTCATCCTCGTCCAAGACCCGAAGAAAGTTTGGATCTTACCTATGAGGAATTGAAACACTGAGGATGAAATACGACGGCGGTTAGGCGTTGCTATGGTTTGGATCTTACCTATGAGGAATTGAAACGGTGTGGCGCGCAGGGTTCACGGGCTAGTGCCGCGTGTTTGGATCTTACCTATGAGGAATTGAAACGGAATCCAGCGTTGAGTAGCTTGTTTCCGAGCTCTGTTTGGATCTTACCTATGAGGAATTGAAACATTGTCATCTGCATCGCCTGTTCTCACCAGACGAATATGTTTGGATCTTACCTATGAGGAATTGAAACCGGCTGTACAGAAAAGATAACCGCGACGAGGTATTGAGTTTGGATCTTACCTATGAGGAATTGAAACGACGCTGGAGTTCACGGGGACATCCAAAAGGGGGCGGTTTGGATCTTACCTATGAGGAATTGAAACGGTGCTACCACGTCGTCGCGCTGAATTCCAGAATCTTTCAGGTTTGGATCTTACCTATGAGGAATTGAAACCACTGTTCAACCAGGTATTAGAACGGTTCGGCGCGGAGGTTTGGATCTTACCTATGAGGAATTGAAACATATATGGGGACATGTTGTTTCCATCCGGTCGTGCAGTTTGGATCTTACCTATGAGGAATTGAAACCCGATATCGAGAATGTGGATTGGCCGCACGCGACCGTGTTTGGATCTTACCTATGAGGAATTGAAACGTCGAACGAGACAAAGGTGTTTAGCAGCGAGCACAAAGTTTGGATCTTACCTATGAGGAATTGAAACGGGAACAATGATATTTGTTAGTGTCTTCATTTCAATGTTTGGATCTTACCTATGAGGAATTGAAACGAAAAAATCCAAGAAAAAAATAACCAAAAGGAGAAGTTTGGATCTTACCTATGAGGAATTGAAACCTGCGCATCGCCGACGATAGCACATTGAAGGTGATGGTTTGGATCTTACCTATGAGGAATTGAAACTTGTACGGGATATTCGTGGAAACAAAGACAATCCGGTTTGGATCTTACCTATGAGGAATTGAAACCTACTATGCAGGCTAGGAATAGTCTAGTGTTTTCAAGTTTGGATCTTACCTATGAGGAATTGAAATGTGATTTCCGCACTGAAAGATTCTGGCATCTCGTGGGAGTTTGGATCTTACCTATGAGGAATTGAAATCGAAAGACAGGCGTGTACCCGTACGTCGAAGCGCCGTTTGGATCTTACCTATGAGGAATTGAAATATCTCGACAAACACGATCCGACCGCCAGGAAACAAACAGTTTGGATCTTACCTATGAGGAATTGAAATACCCACGGGGCGTTCAAAGATGTGCTCGCGTACGACGCAGTTTGGATCTTACCTATGAGGAATTGAAATAGAAGAAAATACAAAAGAAGAACAAGACGAAGAACAAGTTTGGATCTTACCTATGAGGAATTGAAATCTCGTCCCTAAGGCCATACGAGGATAGAAAAGTGAAGTTTGGATCTTACCTATGAGGAATTGAAACGATGTATTCTACAGTTTCTCGGTACCACGCTCGGGAGTTTGTATCTTACCTATGAGGAATTGAAACCAGTAATACAGGTGATACCTTTTACCGAGCGCATTTTGAGTTTGGATCTTGCCTATGAGGAATTGAAGTGTGACATTTTCGGGAGGAAACTTGAATTACCTTACGGAATAATATACAATTATGTCCAGATGGGTTGCATCCAGTGACGTTTATTTTTTATGCTTTTCCAAGCGACCATCTTTTCATTAACTTTTATAGAAAGCGCTAACATCACTCGCATTCATTCGAAGCGAGCTGTAGTAGTGAGATTTCAGAAAGGTATTCTTTAGAGGTATTCGGTACATCTCTGCAGAATCATCTGAGTAAGAGCAAGACTTCGGATGTAGATGGGTCTTTAAATTGTCATGAGGGGATGGGTTAAAGTGAGTAAAAAGTCTTCTATTGTCGCTCTAACTATTGTTATGTTTCTGTCCCTTTCTCTTGCGATTGGTTCCGTCTCCAACGCAATGGGGAGTAGCACTCTTGAGCTGGAAGAGACGTTTACTACCGTGAGTAACGGTTGGAGTAAAGTTGAACGTTGGAGAGATACGCGCCAACTATTTTCGATGGAAGATTATCCACCGGACGGTCGGGGTGATCAGGATGGTCAGCGGTTAACTTTTTTTGGCGGGGTGAAGAAACCTCATTCTAGCCGTTTTCTATTGTATTACGGCCCAAACTACGATTCGAACCCGATGCCTGTTCCGGTGCTTCTCGTTCACGGAGCCAACGATCATGCCGACCGGGCGTGGGCGAACCCGAATGAACTAGGCTCATACGGATGCGGTGCCATAAAATGTCCTGATACCGGTTTGATGCAGTATCTAGTTGGGAAAGGTTACAAAGTGTTTGCCATTAATTTTCCACACAAGCAGGGTGACAATTACTATTCCGCTCAACAAATTAGCGATGCCATTACCATAATTAAGGACGAAACCGGAGCGAGTAAAGTCGATGTCATCGGTTGGAGCAAGGGTGCTTTTGCGGCGCGGATGTATGTTTCGTCTGTTACCAAGCCTAGTGGTACCGCTTACGCGAATGATGTCCGTAAGCTAGTTCTAATCGGTAATCCTAACAAAGGCTTCGATTACATTTTTCGTCACGGTTGGTGGCATAACTTCAGTATCTTTCCAGAATGCGGCGGCCAAGTGAATGCACCATCACCACATACGGAAATGGTTTGTTACGGATTATGGAATAAACACCCAGAATTGTCCATATTCAATACTGGCTCTGGTAACTTTTATCCAGGTCAAAAACAGATGTTGTCTAGATGGGACTTGAAATACCCTCTCCCAACCTATGAACAGGATTGGTATACAACATATTACGGAGGTAGGGGTCTCTACACAGCAGGTAACGGCATTGACGCGGCTATTGCGCAAGGATCGTTAGTACAAAAAATTCTCGATGCGGGCATCCCAGCGTCAATCGAAACGTATTTACTTTCGGGGGACCAGAATGACATTCCGACGATTCATAATGAACATATGGGGCCGAGTGATGGTGTCGTTTTTATAGAAAGCGCAGCTTCAAGTGAAGGTATTGGCAATATGGCTGGAAACGTCACTGTCCAGCATAACCATTTGGAACTCGGATGGGCTTCGGCTTCAGCACATCAGATTGATCGGTGGCTCAGGCAATAGGATAATACTTATGAAAATACTCATAAGGAGGAGCAACACATGGCACTACAAACGTATGAGAAGCGTTCAATCCAGACAAAGCGGCTCAACGTCTCTTATTTAGTTAGCGGGAAACCAGGGAATGAACCGCTCATTCTCATCCACGGAAACGTATCGTCAAATCTTTTCTTAGAAGATACCGTAAAATTGGTAGAAAACTACCATGTGTTCGCCCCAGACCTTCGCGGCTACGGGGAAACGGAGGCGCTCCCGATCGATGCGACGCACGGGTTGCGGGACTGGGCTGACGACCTAAAATCTTTTGTGGATGCATTAAATATTGATCAGCCGATGCACTTACTTGGATGGTCTATGGGCGGCGGTATAGCGATTCAGTATGCCATCGATCACCCTAAAGATGTAATGTCTATCACCTTAGTAAACCCCATTTCTCCATACGGGTTCGGGGGGACAAAGGATATCTCGGGAACTCCTTGTTATCCGAATAACGCTGGATCCGGGGGCGGGACGGTCAACCAGCAATTTGTAGAGAGTATACGTACTCAAAATCGAAGCACAGAGGATGCAAACAGCCCGCGTCAAGTGCTGAATCAGTTTTACTTCAAACCGCCGTTTCGCGTCACGGAAGATAAGGAGGAAGCGTTTGTCGATTCGATGCTGTCGACTCGCGTAGGAGAAGGGTTTTATCCAGGTTCGTTTGAAACGTGTAACGAGTGGCCAGGCGTAATCCCCGGGACAGACGGCGTAAACAATGCGCTTTCACCTAAATATATGAACTTGTCTAGCTTCGTGCAAATTGCGCCGAAGCCACCCGTCTTATGGCTACGCGGATCCGACGATCTAATCGTTTCTGACACGTCCTTCTTCGATTTTGCCTATTTGGGGAAGCTCGGTCACGTACCGGGGTGGCCAGGTGACGACGACTTCCCCCCGCAGCCGATGGTTTCGCAAATGAGGCATTTTTTAGAAGCCCGGTGATTTAAATCAACTAAACCGCCTTACCTGTAAGTGAAGCGAAGCGATTAACGATAATAGTGACGAAAAAAACATGGAAACCTTTGTCCCTATTGTCCTGCGAGTTGGATTTTGGCATGCCAAAATCCCGGTTTGAGTTGGTTTTTTCTTAAACCGGAACCGGCAAAGTCTTTTGAGGTTCTGAACCATTGCTGTCAATAGCGCTTGTTCTTGCATGCAGTCTAGTCCCCGGCTGCGTGCGCGGTCGAGTCCGTGATCACATTTACTCTCGGCAAATATATGCTCGCATCGCGTGCGTAGCTTTTGGAGGTGGCGATACTTACTAGATAGCTGAATAAGTCTCGCTTTATTCTTAACCTGAACGGCCTTGACTTTGGCCAGCCGTTTGCGTTGTAATTTAGGGTTTCGCGTTTGGCGTTTCCATGTAGGGACGTCCTCTAATGTTAGATTTCGCAAAGAAACCAAGGGGATCATCCCCTGTTCGAACAGGGCATTCAAGTAGTCTGGCGTACCGTATGCTTTATCGGCTGAAAGGGTGCACACACGAATGGTCGGATGACAAAAACGAATCGCCGCAAGTTGTTGCATGCTCGTTTCACGTTCAGCCACTCCAGATGCTATGCTGGCTTGTGTCGACAAAATGACGCCCGATGTGACATCTGTTACATTGTGTATTAAATACCGTAGGTGAGCCTCTTGCCCCTTTGCCTTTTTATACAACCGTGCATCAGGGTCTGTTTTACTGCGGTGTGTCGCGTTAGAAAAAGTCTTTCCGTGAAAGTTCTCATGTGTGGCTTCTTCCTGCAGTCCCTGTTTTTTTCTCGATGCTTTGTCGGCTGAACCGGGAGACGATGGCGGGTCATCGTCGGTGTCATGAGGCGATGAAGACGGTTCAGCTTGACCGTCTTGTTGAGCGATTCTCGCCAAATAGTCCTCAATGGACTCTACGGGTGTACAAGTCATTTCTTTTAAGCTGTGAATCGAAGCGTTAGCCCGCACCTGAGTCCCGTCGACGCCAACGTGAACATCGGGCTTGACCAATCCTGCTGCAATACATTGATTGATTACATGAACCATAAGCTTTTCAAATATACCGTGTTGCCGCCAAAGTTTCCGAGTCTTGACAAGCGTCGTCCGATCCGGTAGCGATGGGCGGGAGGGATCAGGATGTTGAATTGATTCAAAATCGAGCCCACAGAACCACAAGTATCCCGCATGCATAGGAAGTATCTCATACAGGCCGCGTTCGGAGTGGTTAAATAAATAGGAAAGTAGGATCAATCGCACGATGCGTTCCGGGTCGGCAGCCGGTCGTCCACTTCGTTCCGTATATAACGGAGCCACCCAGTCGTAAACGCAGGAGAAATCGATCGCTTCATTTAATTGTCGTAAAATATGACTTTTGGGTATGAGTGCTTCCATATCGATGAATTGAAACAGTTGCGGTTGGGTTGCGGATGATTTTTGTGCTTTCAAGGCTCTCACGCTCATTTCACAAGATCTTGTCACTCACTCTATTTTATACGATTATAACTTCGATGACGACTTTTTCACCGGGCTTTTAGAGCGGTATGAAGAGGCGGGAGGGGCATATTCGGAGATTGTGATCGAAGATGCAGGACATGCGCCCCATATCGAGAAACCGGATATATTTTTAGAGGAATTGTATAGTTTTTTACGAGCTAACAGAAAATAGACGTACATCTGTTGGCAATACGGCCTGTAAGACAGCTCTTGTCGACTTCCCTCAATTCACGCTCGATTTGTTGCGGTCGAGCGTGAATCGAATCGCACAATCGGCACAACGTCAACTGTTGCTCGGACGGGCAAGCAGTTCGCGCTCTTGTTCTGTAAACGTAAATCCTTCGCCTAATACTTCTTGGACATCACTGACAACGATAAAAGCGTAAGGGTCGACGTGGTGGACGAGTTTTTTTAAGCGGGAAATCTCGCTTTTGTTAACCACACAATAAAGCACTTCTTTGTCGTTGCCAGTAAAGCCACCGCGTCCTTTTAACAATGTCGCGCCTCGGTTCATCTCTTTAATGAGGTAGGAGGAGATTTCGGCTGGTGCAGAAGACACGATGATCGCCGCTTTGGCCGAATAGACCCCTTCTTGGACAATATCGATGACACGGGCGCCCACGTATAAGGACACGATGGTGTACATCGCAATGTCGCGGCCGAGAAAATAGGCTGAAGTGGCAACGACGGCTAAGTCTACGAGAAATAACGAGCGGCCAACACTCCATCCAAGGTGTTTTTCCATTAACCGTGCGATAATGGCGGAACCGCCAGACGTTCCGTTGAAGCGGAAGATAATGCCGATGCCGATACCGATCATTACGCCAGCGTACAGTGCGGCGAGCAACATATCGTCTTTCATCGGCTCGCCGATGCCGTTTGTCATCCATAGGGCCACGGAGGTGGCTGTCGTAGAAATAACGGTATACACCATTGGCGTTCGTCCGAGTTCGCGCCAACCGATGATTAAGAGGGGGAGGTTAAGCATCAAGTTGGTTAAAGCGGGCGACCAGTCAAATAAATATTTTAAAAGCAGTGTGATTCCCGTCACACCACCTTCTGCTAAATGGTTCGGAATGGCAAAATAGTTGATCCCGAAGGCAAAAATAAAAGACCCCAGTATTACCATGGATACATTTTTCACATGCTGTTGCATACGTCATCACCTTTTACGATTACAATTTTTCCGTGGTCACCTGTACAATTATATAGATTGCCTTCAACGGGGACAAGAGGGAGTGACAACAGCTTTTTTCGGTCTGGCAAGCGGTAAACAACACCGTATAATGATGAGGAATAGGGATCTAGGAGGGGGCTTTTATTGGAGAGATATGGAAAGACAAATCCTTGACGAATTAAAAGCGGACGAATTACAAGCGATCAAACGCGAGTTACAATCGATGAATAACCGAGAAAAGCAGCAGAAGGAAAAGACAGAAACGACCAATCACGATAAAAGGTTGTCTCATTTCCTGGCGTTTTTTAAAGGTATCATGAATTGCCGTTGTCGTTGTGGCCCCTACGATTGCTATTGCGATCGGAGTTATTCAAGTATTGACGAGTTGGCTAACGAAATAAGAAAATATGAAGGACGAAGAACTGCGCCGCCTATGACAACAGATGACGTCACGTGCGGCGCAGTCCAATTTCGGTCGCATCATTCAAGAAGATACCCTTAGATGCTCATATACTCACAAAGTCTATATTCGCAGATATTCGAGCCTGATACTTACTTTAACTCCGCGATTCGAGTCTGATCCTCAGAATATTCAAGTTAGATACTCAAGAATGGCGCTAACGTGAACGGTTAGGACTTCTTTTCTTCAACTTTATATACACAGCGATTTTCCCCAGTCAGAAGGTGTTCAGTTCGTTCAATGTGAACGTCGTCCCCTAAGAGAGAGCGGAACAGGGACAATTCGTTTTGGCACAGCTGCGTGCAAGCAGCGGCGGCGTCACAGATCGGGCAGTGCTTCTCCACGAGCAAAAATTGTCCATCCTCTTGTTCGCGAATTTCAGCCATGTATCCTTCATCCGTGCGAATCGCGGCTAATCGCCTTAGCTTCTCCTTGAGATCAGTTGCATCCGACATGCGCGCTAAATATTGATCGTGAAGTTTTTTATTGCGGACGTGTAATAATTTATCTAGGCCTGATTGCCCGAAGGATTCCTTCATCGCATCGATTAAGCTAACGGTTAGCTCTGAATAGCCGGTTGGAAATAGTCGGTTCGCTTCCGAGGTGAGACGCCATAGCTTAGCTGGACGTCCCATCGGGCGAGCTTCTTCCTCAAAATCGACCAGTCCTTTTCCCTGTAGGGAGTATAGATGCTGGCGAACAGCCATGCCGGTGATTGATAATTCCTGAGAAAGCGTAGCGACGTCCATCGGCCCGTGTTGCTTGAGGAGATCGACGATCGTTTGCCGTGTTTTACTGGACGATTCCTTTTTCGTACGTGTTCTGTTCGAGTGCATTTCAAAACTTCCTTCCATAGACAGCGCGAAACGCAATTATTAGTAAATATTATAAATAAATATATTGACAAAGTCAAAGGTAGACCTTAACATCAGCTTTATAAATCAAAAACTTTATAAAGTAATTTATTTGTAAAGGTGGTGGCTATGTGTAGCAAACAGAGGCGTGGGCGTGGCATGTAGCAGGCATTGGGCGGTGCATACAGTGCAAGATGTGGTCCGTGTGATGAGACCCGAACCGAAAAAGTAGTTTTCCAAATTAAGATACTGTAACAAAAAGAAAGGGGTTAGGATGATGAACGTTAGCGATTATTTACAGCGGTTGAACGTCGCAGAGGAGCCGAGACTGGACTGGCAGTATTTAGGTGTTTTGCAAGCACGACACATGTTGACGATACCCTTTGAAAATCTTTACATTATGGAGGGTAGAGAAATCGAGTTGGATGTGAACGCCTTTTTTGACAAGATGGTTGTTCAGCAGCGAGGCGGGTTTTGTTACGAGTTAAACGGTTTGTTGTATTGGCTTTTACGGGAACTCGGTTTTGACGTGTTTATGCTTTCGGGCCGGGTGATGCGCGCGGAGGGCGGATATGGCCCCGAATTTGATCATATGGCATTGCTCGTAAGGCTAGGACAAGATTATCTTGTCGACGTCGGTTTTGGGGACTCTGTTCGATCGCCGCTACCTTTCTCGGGAGATGAAGTCCACGACGTCAGCGGTACGTATCGTTTGCAGAAGGATTCGCTTGGGGAATCAGCATATTTCTTCCAGAAGGTCATCGAAGGGCAATGGGTCAGTGAGTTCAAATTTACGACGATTCCTCGGGAGTTAAATGAATTTACTGGGATGTGTCGATACCAACAAACGTCTCCGGAATCTCATTTTACCCACCGACCGATCGTCTCCATCGCCACCGACGATGGCCGGATCACCTTGTCGGGAGATCAGCTAACGGTAACGGCTGGAGAGGAAAAAAAGAAGCTTACGATTGCCTCTCCGGAACAGCGCCGCGAAATATTAAGGGACTACTTCGGTATTTCGTAATCTGTATCGCCGGTTTAATATTGTGAGACAGTCCTAGTGAGCTTTGATCGCCGAACATCCCGTTCCCTTGAGGCAAAGGGACGGGATGCTTTACGCAACTTTTTGTTAGGAAGCGTGGCAAGTTTTGTTCAAGCGAGGGTTTCACGGCTGTTAATCGGTTACGAGGTGGTCGTAACTTCTACACCAAAATGATTAAACTGCGCGATTTCCTCATCGGAGAAGTGCGCATCCGTAATAAACGTATCGACTTGTGATACGTCGGCAAAAGAAGCGATTGAGCTCTTCCCGATTTTTGTATGGTCGACTAAGGCCACAACTTTGCTCGCTTTCTTGAGCATTTCCCTTTTTAATTCCACTTCGTATATATTAAAATCCGTCAAGCCGGTATCAAACGTGAATCCGTTTGCAGAAGTAAACATCGCGTCAACGTTTATTTTGTTCAGGACGTCGACGCCGAGTGTCCCTTCGAGGGAGCTCGAACCGGTTCGGACGACGCCGCCTAGTAAGATCACTGTGATGTCGGGGTGATCCCTTAACTCTAACGCGGTGTATATGCCGCTGGTGACGACCGTTAGACGTTTTTTTCCTCTCTTTAACAAACGGGCTAATTCTAAAACTGTCGAACTGGCATCGAATAACACACATTGTCCATCGGTAATTAATTGTACGGCCTGGGAAGCGATGTGCATTTTTTCTTGCTTGTTCTTTTTTTTCCGCGTCGAAAAGCTCGTTTCGTTTTCGATATAATCGGTAAGTACTGCTCCGCCGTGTGTGCGCGTTAACAAACCTTCTTTTTCCATTTGATTTAAATCGGATCGCAAAGTCGCTTCAGAAACGTCTATTTCCTTAGCGAGTTCTTTTACTGTTAAGCGTTGGTTTTTATTTAAGATCTCCATGATTTTGTTTCTTCTTTCGGCAACAAATAACTTGACCATACAACCATCCTATCTATTTGCATTCTTCTTCTAATGGTAGTGCAAATCGATGCGCTAATCAAGCGCTCTACTTATGATATTAGAGGCCTTTTACTCCCTAACTGGATTGCGGAACGAAAGTAACCGCAAATAGATGGTGGGGATGCTAGTGAATAGTAAGTGTTAATGAAACGACAAAAAAGAAAAGTAATGAGTAAAAACGAAAATAAATCGTTGACAAAACGATAAGTAATGATAAGATAAAAAATAACTGATCGCAACAAAGCGAGGAACGATGCGTTGAAACCGATTGCAAAACTGCAAAAGGAGGAGATCAATCATGCCGAAAACGAGTGTGCAACGAAAGGCACAGCCAGTTGACATTCCGAAAACGATGAAAGCGGTTGTCGCTTATGCGCCCGGGGACTACCGGTTCGAGGAAGTAGCGACGCCGACAGTGGACAATCCGCAGGAAATAGTCATTAAAGTTGAAGCTTGCGGGATTTGCGCCGGGGACATTAAAGCGTTTGACGGTGCACCTAGCTTTTGGGGCGACGAGACACAGCCGGCTTACATTAAAGCGCCGATGATCCCTGGGCACGAGTTTATCGGGCGGGTTGTCGATAAGGGGGCGGCAGTGACGGATTTTGAAATCGGTGACAGAGTCATTTCCGAGCAAATTGTACCGTGTTGGGAGTGTCGCTTTTGTAGGCGCGGGCAGTATTGGATGTGTGAAACGCACGATTTGTACGGGTTTCAGAACAACGTGAACGGCGGTATGGCCGAATACATGAAGTTTACGAAAGAAGCCATTAACTATAAAGTTCCAGAGGATTTGCCGATTGAGCAGGCGATTTTAATTGAGCCGTATGCGTGTAGTTTGCACGCCGTACAGCGTGCCCACATTCAGTTGGGGGACATCGTCGTCATTTCCGGTGCGGGAACGCTCGGTCTAGGGATGGTCGGCGCGGCCAAAAAGTCGGGACCAGAAAAGCTGATCGTCCTCGACCTGAAAGACGAGCGTTTGGAATTAGCGGCGAAATTCGGAGCCGACCTTGTGTTAAATCCGACAAAAGTCGATGTCGTAAAAGAAATTAAGGCGCTGACGGACGGGTACGGCTGTGACGTATACATCGAAGCGACGGGACACCCGAAATCGGTGGAACAAGGCTTGCACATGATCCGCAAACTCGGTCGTTTTGTCGAATTCAGCGTGTTTAAAGACCCGGTGACTGTCGATTGGAGTATCATTAGCGATCGGAAGGAACTGGACGTCTTAGGGTCGCATTTAGGACCATACTGTTACGATCTCGTCATTAAAGGCATCCATAGCGGCGATTTGCCAACGGAAGGTGTCGTGACGCATAAATTGCCGCTCGAAGCTTTTGCAGAAGGATTTGCTTTGATGAAGAAAGGGGATAAATCGTTAAAGATAATTCTTGAACCGTAGGTTAGAATCGGCGTTCAGGACCGAATTGAGGATCGTAATTTTAGGATCGCGGGAAGACCGTAATTCAGGACCGTAATTAAGGACCGAATGAAAGGATCCCAGTTCTAGAAACCGGCACGGATGGCGTTACGCAAGCTGACGGGGAATAGGCATGAATGGACGAGATGCATATTTCCCCGTCACTTTATCGGTTCTTATATCAGAAGATTAACAACGTTAAAGAGGGGCGTATCAAATGACGGATCTCGTACATAAAGGCCGTTTTATCGATAAAATTGGCATCCCGTCAAAAATTTTTTGGGGCTATGTCGGCGTCCTTATTTTTATGATGGGGGACGGCCTAGAACTCGGTTGGCTCAGTCCTTATCTACTCGACCAAGGCATGACGATGCAACAGTCAGCATTTTTACTAACTGCGTACGGCGTGACGATTGCCATTTCTTCATGGTTTTCCGGTGTGCTCGTGGAAATGTTCGGTCCGCGGAAGACGATGCTTCTAGGCCTGCTGCTGTACATTTTCGGGACGATCGGGTTTGTCGGGTTCGCGATCCCCAACCTTTCTTATGCGCTCATGCTCCCGACATACGCCCTCCGAGGGTTCGGGTACCCACTCTTTGCGTACAGTTTTCTCGTATGGATTGCCTACCGTAGCCCGCAAAAACAGCTCGGTGCAGCCGTCGGCTGGTTCTGGTTTGTGTTTACGGGCGGTTTGAGTGTGCTGGGCGCCTACTACTCAAGTTGGGCGATTAAGCACTTAGGACATATTAACACGTTATGGAGCGCCCTTTTTTGGGTTGTGCTCGGTGCGATTTTTGCACTCCTGTTTAACCGGGACAGGATGGTACGAGGTTCAACTGACCGAAAAAGTAGGGCCTCTAAAGTGAAGGGGCTGTTGAAAGGGATCACTATTGTGAAAAGAGAGCCGAAAGTCGGCATCGCGGGTATTGTACGCATCATTAACCAAGCGGCCCAATACGCGTTTCCCGTCTTTCTACCGACTTATATGGCTCGGTACGGCATTGAAACAACCGTTTGGCTTAATTTATGGGGGTCGATTTTCCTTTCAAATATTGCCTTCAACCTCTTTTTTGGGTTTATCGGAGACAAATTTGGCTGGCGCAACACGGTGATGTGGTTCGGTGGCGTAGGATGTGGGACGTTTACATTGCTATTGTTCTATGTGCCACAATGGTTCGGCGGCAATTTGTTGTTGATCCAAATTGTCGGCATTTTGTGGGGGGCGTGTCTTGCCGGTTACGTGCCACTATCGGCGCTTGTTCCTTCTCTCGTTAGAGAGGACAAAGGTGCCGCGATGTCTATTCTCAACCTCGGGGCCGGTCTTTGTGTCTTCGTTGGTCCGGCTATCGTCGGTTTATTCTATGATTTAGTCGGTAGCGAAGGGGTCATTTGGATCCTCGCGTGCTTGTACTTTTTTGGCGCGTATTTGACGAAATTTATCCATTTGCCCGATCGTGCGAAAACAGCCGGAGATGCGCCCGTAGGACATGAAAGTGGAAAACGTTCAGATGACCCCTTAGCCGTGAACGGTACTGTTAGGTAAGGTGAGGCAAAGCGAGTAAGTGGACTAGCAAAACAGGGAGTCATCGCCAAGCTCCGAATGTGACATTCAAATACGTAGCGGGGAGAGATTAATCGTGAGAATCGCGTTAGGATCCGACCACAACGGGTATTTCCTTAAAGAAGAGCTAAAAAAGCACGTGCAGGATCTCGGACACGACGTCATTGACTACGGATGTGATTCGTGTGAAGCTGTCGACTACCCAGATGTCGCCTTTCGCGTGGCTGAAGATATCGTGAGTAAAAAAGTGTCGCGAGGTATCTTGATTTGTGGGACGGGGATCGGTGTCGCCATTGCAGCAGGAAAAGTTCCTGGGGTCCGAGCGGCTCTCTGCCACGATACGTATTCGGCGGAGCGGGCACAAAAAAGTAACAATGCGCAAATTTTAACGATGGGTGCCCAAGTGATTGGCGTACAATTGGCGAAGAAGGTAGTAGATGCGTATTTGAAGGCGCAATTTAGCGGGGGTAACTCCGGGCGGAAGGTACAGAAAATTATTAATAAGGAAAACGAGTTATTGAAAGGGGAGGCAAACGGTTATGAAGAAACTCATCAATAATGCAAGAGACGTTGTCGAAGAGACGCTTGAAGGGTATGTAGAGGCACATCCGTCATACGTCAAACAACTTCCCACAAGTAAGCGGTCACTAGTGACTGCTAAAAAGACGCGCGACGGTAAAGTTGGCGTATTAATCGGCGGGGGCTCCGGTCACGAACCGGCATTTTTGGGCTATGTCGGTGCAGGCATGGCTGATGCCGTGGCAGTCGGAAATATTTTTGCCTCCCCACCACCTAATCCAATTTTAGAAGCGACGAAAGCAATCGACAAAGGAGCCGGTGTCGTCTACGTTTACGGAAATTATGCCGGCGATGTGATGAACTTCGGCATGGCCGCTGAACTTGCTGAGCTAGAAGCGGGGATCCGCGTCGGGCAAGTGATTGCCACAGACGATGTCGCCTCAGCCCCTAAGGAAGAGGCAAACAAACGTCGCGGCATTGCTGGAGAGTTTTTCGTTTGGAAAGTAGCGGGTGCGGCTGCGGACAGAGGATACGGTATGGACGAAGTGATGCGGCTCGCCAACAAGGCTAACGCCAACACCCGCACGATGGGCGTCGGGCTTGGCCCGTGTTACATCCCGCAAACTGGCAAGCCGAGCTTCGAACTTGCGGGCGATGAGATGGAAATCGGGCTCGGACACCACGGTGAACCAGGGATTGAAAAAGGAAAGCTACAATCGGCTGATCAGGTGGCCGACCGCCTGCTAACTGACATTTTAACCGATATGCCGCTCGCACGAGGTGCAAAAGTTGCCGTTCTCGTCAACGGGTTAGGCGCAACCCCACGTATGGAATTATATATTATTTTCCGGAGGGTTAAACAGCTGCTTAGCGAAAAGGGCATCGCCATTTACCGGACGTATGTCGGCGATTACATCACCTCGCTAGAGATGAGTGGCTGTTCGCTGACGGTGATGACATTGGATGACGAATTGGCAGTGGCCGTGGACTATCCTGTCGATTGTCCGATGTTCGTGCAAAAATAGAGGGGGGTCGCCTGCGATGTACACCGTAGAAGACTGGAAAAGATATTTTAAATCCGTTGCAGTAGCGATTGATAAGGAAAAAGACATTCTTTCAGAACTCGATCGGAAGATCGGCGACGGCGATCACGGCGTGACAATGTCGATCGGTTGGCAAGCGGTTAAGGAAAAACTAGAAGGCGAATTAAAGGATGTGCAAGATTGCGGGAAGATTTGTGTCGCGGTTGGCCTAACTTTTTTAAATGCCGTCGGTTCGACGGTCGGGCCGTTGTACGCGACTGGTTTTCTAAGGGGCGCAATCGTGCTACAACAAAAATCGATGCTGTCGGGAGAGGACCTTGTGCAATTTTGGACGGCTTTTGTCGACGGGATTAAGGCGCGTGGACAGGCGGAAGTTGGCGACAAAACGATGGTCGATACGTTTGCTCCCGCCAGCGATGCCTTGAGAGAAAACTTTGCACAAAGTGGTGATTTGCTCCGTGCTTTTACGGAAGCCGTTGCTGCTGGGGAACAGGGCATGCGATCGACACGAGAACTTATCTCGAAAAAAGGCCGTTCGAGCTGCTTGGGACAGCGGTCGGTAGGCAATCAAGACCCGGGGGCTACGTCGGCGTATATCTTATTGCAGACGTTCCTGCAATCGATCCGCGCCGTGCAAAACGTATAAGGTTTAATGCTGGATGGTTCCCTGTTACGGTAACCGTGGCGACTACCATTTCGTTTATCACAACAGCAACAAGCTATCACACAGCAACAAGCGGGAACCACCATTTGGTGAGTCGTTTCAAATGGGGTCTCATTTGTAAAGTTAGGCCGCCTTCTGCAGGCGGCTTCTTCATTTGCCACTCTCGTAGATATTTCCCATTCTTATCGCAGTGGGAGATCAGCCAATGGTTCGCATTTACATCCTTTGTGCGACAACGGTAAATCTGTATTCATCACTTTTAAAATATAGCTCGGTGTATTCGAACGGCGTATTGTCTTCTAACATATACCATAGTCTGACTTTTATCGCGGGCTTGATGTCGTTTATCTGGCCCCTATGCACAAGCAGGAACCGACACATTCAGTCAAACGTTGATGGGGCTTGGGGCACTAGGGGTCTTCATCTTCGGTTTGGCGAAGAATCGTCGGATCGGAAATAACCTATAATGATTGACACTATTGTTTATCATATTTTCACTTCAAAAACAGTCCGCTCATCCTCGGTAGCGTGTTTTGCGGAGTTGGCGTAGTTTTGGTCATTAGAAATTTATTTTAGTATAGTAGTATAAAACGTTCCGGGGGGATTGTCCGTGAAAGTCATTGGTCTCATTGGTGGGATGAGTTGGGAATCTACTGTTGAGTATTATCGGATCATTAACGAGTCGGTGAAACAAACACTCGGGGGGTTGCATTCCGCGAAGTGCATTTTGTACAGTGTGGATTTTGCCGAGATCGAACGGGATCAAGTAGCAGGGAACTGGAAAAAGGCAGGGCACACTTTAGGCGCTGCAGCGGCAGCTCTGCAAAAAGCGGGGGCGGACTTTATCGTCATATGTACGAATACGATGCATAAAGTCGTCGACGACGTTGCCGCACATATTAGTATACCGATTTTACATATTGCCGAGGCTACGGCAACGCAAATTAAAGAAAAGGACTTGCAAACCGTAGGACTACTCGGTACGAAATATACGATGGAGCAAGATTTTTATATTTCGCGTATCGAACGTCACGGCATCGATGTATTAGTACCCGTGGGAGAAGCGCGAGATGTCGTTAATAAGGTCATATTTGAGGAGTTGTGCCTAGGCGATATTCAACAATCATCGCGCGAGTATTACATGCAAGTGATTAAGAATCTCGTAGACCGTGGGGCTGAAGGCATTATTTTAGGTTGTACCGAGATTGGGTTATTACTCGAACAAGAAGATTCCCCTGTGCCACTATTCGATACGACTGTCATCCACGCGCAAGAAGCGGTCCGCAAGGCGTTAGGGGAATAACTTGCATTAAGGTGCTTGACAAATTTTAAAAGATGTCATGACGCGCGGAGGAAGCTTCCGCGCCGTATATTTACGCGACTTACGATACTTGTTAGTCTCCTATATTTTCCCTGAGAATACTTTCCCTTATAAAAAAAATGATAAAATACGCTTGTCATCTAATCTTGAGTTTGCTATAATAACAATCATTACTTTGTGATAGATTTCCCTTTAAACCATAGAACTTACAGAAACTAACTACCTAGCGTCATTGAACGGTTTCCAACAGTTACTGGCGCTCTGGCTGTCTAAATCGGTTGACTTGTTTTCCGACAAGCAGTTCCCGATTGTGAGCCAGTCCTAATGGGTCGCTGACGACCGATTTTGGGCTGGCTTTTACTATTTTATGAGGAGGGGTTGCGTGTGGCAGATGTACGCGTTGCCGTCGATGTGGGCGGCACATTTACGGATGTATTCGTGTTTAATCAGTCGACAGGAGATATTTCGGTGACGAAAGTGTCCTCGGTGCCTGCGAATCCCGCAGTCGGGATCATTAACGGAGTGAAAAAAAGCGGGGTCCCCGCCGCGGACATCCGTTTGTTCAGTCACGGGACGACGGTGGGAACGAATGCGCTCATTACGCGGCGGTTGCCGCGAGCAGGGTTGGTGGCAACGAGAGGGTTTCGCGACGTGTTGGAAATTGGTCGGGCGACGAAGGAAGATTTATGGGACGCCTATAAAGACCGTGCGACCCCTTATATCCCGCGCCGGGATCGGCTGGAAGTGACGGAACGGATTAACTACGACGGACGGGTAGTCGCTGCGCTCGACGAGGCGGAGGCACGGCGGGTGGCACGCATTTTCAAGCGGCGGGAAGTCGAGTCGATCGCTGTCTGCTTTATTAACGCTTATGTAAACGGTGTCCACGAACGACGGATGAAAGAAATTTTGGAAGAAGAAATTCCCGGGGTGATGGTGTCCATTTCTAGTGAAGTGTTGCCGGAAATTTTTGAAGCCGAGCGCACGAGTACGACGGCTGTTAACGCGGTTCTCGGTCCGGTGTTAGACAAGTACATGAACCACCTCACCCGGGAATTGAAACATATGGGCTATGAACGGGAGGTGCTCGTTCTTCACTCGGGCGGCGGTGTAATGACGGCCGAGACGACCTCCCGCTTCGCCGCGCGAATTGCCGCTTCGGGGTTGGCGGGTGGCGCGGTTGCAATGTCCCACGTCGCCAAACTGTGCGGTTACCCGCATGCGATGGGACTAGATATGGGTGGTACGAGTACGGATGTGTCGCTCATGTGGGACGGCGACCTCCGGGTGACGAAAGACTGGAGTATCGAATACGGTTACCCGATTCGCTTTCCGGCGATCGAGATTAAGACGATCGGTGCGGGCGGCGGTTCAGAAGCGTGGATTGACGACGGCGATTCCTTGCGCAACGGCCCACAGAGCGCGGGCGCTGATCCCGGCCCTGTCTGCTACCGCAAAGGCGGTGAGACGCCGACCAATACGGATGCTAATGTCGTGTTAGGACGACTGGGGGTCAGTCTGTTGAGCGGGGACATGGCGTTAGACGAGGCGGCTGCGCATCGGGCGATCGAAGAAGAAATCGCCGTTCCCTTAGGAATGGACACTGTTGAAGCAGCGGCAGCTATTATTCAATTGGCAAACGCTAACATGTGTGATGCGCTGCGTCTCATTTCTGTACAGAAAGGGTATGATCCGCGTGACTTTGCGCTTGTTGCTTTCGGTGGAGCGGGGCCGTTACACGGAGCGGAAGTGGCGAAGGAGATGCACATACCGACAGTGATCGTGCCGCCGCACCCAGGCATTGCCTCGGCGATGGGCTGCTTGCTTGTCGATATCGCACACGATTTTTCACAGTCGATGGTCGTGTCGGCGACGGAAGAAGGTTTAGCGGAACTTGAAGGCACGTTTCGTTCCTTGGAAGAGCAGGCATTGGAACAGTTAGTGAAAGACGGGGCTGCAGCGAAAGACGTCGAATTGTTGCGTTTTGTGGACATGCGCTATACGGGACAGTGGCGCACCCAAGCGATTCTGTGGCAAAAGGGAGGCATAGACGAGCTGTTGACAGCGTTTCACCGCGAACACGAGCGGGAATTCGCTTTTTCTCGCCCCGAGCAGCCGGTGGAAATCTTCGGTGTGAGACTGCGGGCGGTCGGACGGATTCCAAAACCAGCTTTACCGCGTCATCAGAAGAGAGAGGTAACCATTTTATCTGCTCATGAAACGGTGGGAACCGCTTCTGCATGTCGGCGGGGCGGAGATGACACTCCTTCGAATCAGTCGCATGAACAAACCGTTGTCGTCCGCCCGTTCGACTCGCGACAAGTGTACTTTAAGGAAGCGAGTGGTTTCACGCATACACCAGTCTTTAACCGAAGTGAATTGCCTGCGGGCACGCGCATCGTCGGACCGGCAATCGTCGAACAGATGGATTCGACCACCGTCATTCCACCGGATGTCGTCGCAGAAGTGGACGAGTACTTGAACATTATGATGCACATCGAGCAGGGGGTGTCGTCGTGAACAAAGTGAGCGCTGCAAACAAATTAGAGCCTCTTAATAAGGTAGATGCCGTCGGAGAAGGACATGTTGCGAATGAAATGAACGAACAGTTGGATCCTGTCACATTTGAAGTGTTGAAAAATGCGTTTATCAATTTGGTCGACCAGATGTCGGAACAAATTTTGCGCACGTGCTATTCTTTCGTCATTTATTGCCGCGATTTTTCCAATGCGCTCAGCGATGCCGCAGGGAATACGGTGATGCAGGGAAGTCAAGACATCGCCGTCCACGTCGGGACGCTGCACCAGACCGCTAAGGCGGTGCTCAAGCAGTTCGCAGACGACATCCACCCGGGGGACGTGTTTCTCATTAATGACCCTTATCTCGGAGGCACGCACTTTTGCGATGTGCGGGTGATCCGGCCGGTGTTTGTCGACGGGGAATTGCTCGCATTGCTGCAATCGAATGGTCACTGGGCAGACGTCGGAGGCAGTGTGCCCGGTTCCTTCGACGTGAAGGCGAAAGACTACTACGGCGAAGGGTTGCGCATTCCGCCGCTCAAAGTGTGGGATCGCGGAAAGTATCGCCAAGATGTCGCCAATTTGTTGGCCGCGAACATGCGCGTGCCGGAAGATCGGTTGGGCGATTTGCGCGCCCAGGCTGAGGCGACGCGCGTCGGAGAGAAACGATTGTTGGAGTTGGTAGAGAAATACGGAAAAGAGACCGTAAAAGCGGCCTTTCGCGAGAGTCAAGACTACGTGACGCGGGTCACTGCGAGCCGGATCGAAAAATTGCCCCGGGGCACGTGGGAAACGGAAGATTACATCGATAGCGACCCGACGATCGGGGACGGCATGATCCCGATCCGCGTTAAAATGCGCATCGACGAAGAAGGAATACATTACGACCTCACGGGCACGCATCCGTACATTAATTGTTTTTTGAATTCGGGCTACGGGGCGACGTATTCTGCACTACTCGCGGGAACGAAGACGTTTTTCCCCGATATTCCGCTCAACTCCGGGTTTTATCGCCTGATTAAGGCGACGATCCCCGAGGGGACGGTCGTGAACGCACCCGATCCTGTCGCTGTGACCGGTTTTTGTTCCGGCGTCTTTGAAAAAGTGATGAATGCCATTTTTGAGCTGTGGTCGGGGATCGTTCCGGAACGGGCTATGGCCTGCTCCTTTAACTTGGAATACTTGCTCGTCGGCGGAAGGGATAAGCGGCCTGGCTACGATTCATTCTTCATGTGGTACGACTGGATGGCGGGAGGCTGGGGCGCTCGGCAGGGAAAAGATGGCTCAAATGCGACAGCGCCCGTCTTCGGCGTCGGGTTGTCTGTGCAGCCGGTGGAAGGGCAAGAACGGCTCAGCCCGGTCGTGACGACACAGCACCAAATGATTACCGACTCTGGAGGTCCGGGGCAGTTTCGCGGCGGTTGCGGCGTGGAAAAAGGTGGCGTTCTCACCGACAGTGAGAAGGTCGTCATCTCTAACTGCTGTGACCGCAGTATCTCCTTGACGTGGGGCATCTTTGGTGGGCAGCCGTCCATCCCGCACGGCGTATGGCTCAATCCGCAAACAGCGGGTGAAAGTTATTTGGGAGCCGTTTTTTCCGGAGAGCCTTTACAGACGGGCGATTGTTTCACTCGTCCGAGTGCGGGTGGGGGCGGTTTAGGCGACCCGCTCAAGCGGGACCCGCGCCAAGTGTTAGAGGATGTCATTGACGAGTACGTCTCTGTCGAACGGGCGCGGAAGGACTACGGCGTCGTCATTGAGCCGATCGACCCTGAAGTGTGTAAGTACGCCATCGACTGGGAACAGACGGAAGCCGTGCGGAGAGACATCCGCGCCCAGCGGAAGCAGTGGCTGCAGCAAGATCCGCTGGAGGTGCTGCAAGACTTCATCGACGAAAAGATCGATGCGCTAGACGTCGTTCGGCGCTACGGGGTCATCGTCGATCGCGCCAAACAGCAGGTGCTACCGCGTTCGACGGAACAGTTCCGCGCGATGCTACACCGGCGTACAGTACCGTTCTGGGAGTGAGTGGCGTCGTCCACCGGGTTGCCGCCTAAATAAACGCGATTGTTACAAGCTAATGGCGCACAAGCTAGCGTGCGATGAAACATATATAAAATTTCGTAGAAACAGAGAGGAAGATCGCCATGACAACGACACAAACAGAAAAAATGTTACCAGGGAAACTTTCTTCCGCACTTCATGTGCGCCGCCAAGCGGCAGTGCCAAGAGGACCGTACAACGTTTCCCCTTTATATGTAAAAAAGGCAGAAGGTGCAATTCTCACGGATGTCGACGGGAATGAGCTCATCGATTTTGCTGGCGGGATCGGCATGCAAAACGTGGGACACTGTCACCCGAAAGTCGTTAAGGCCGTGCAAGAACAAGCATCCAGCTGCATGCACAGTTGTTTTCACGTCATGCCCTATGAAAATTATATCGAGCTAGCAGAAAAATTGAACGAGCTCGTTCCCGGAGACTGGGAAAAGAAGACACTGTTTATTAACAGTGGTGCGGAAGCGGTAGAAAATGCGGTTAAAATTGCACGCAAAGCGACGGGGAGGAGTGGCATTCTCTCCTTTCAGCGCGGTTACCACGGACGGACGCTCATGACGATGTCCTTAACGAGCAAAGTGAAACCGTATAAGCACGGGTTTGGTCCCTTTGCGACAGATACGTACAAATTGCCTTATCCGTATTATTACCGAGCGTCGCTAGGCACGACGCCGGATGAGGTAGACGCAAGCATTTTACAACAAATCGAGCAGTTTTTCATCGAGGAGGTTGCGGCGAGCGACATCGCGGCGATCGTGATGGAGCCGGTGCAAGGGGAAGGCGGCTTCGTCGTCCCGTCGCGCACCTTTGTACAGGGCATCCGCGACATTTGCGACAAGTATGGCATTCTCTTCATTGCCGATGAAATCCAGACGGGTTTCGGGCGTACGGGAAAAATGTTTGCCATTGAGCATTTCGGGGTGGCCGCCGACTTGGTAACGATGTCGAAGTCGATCGCCGCCGGGATGCCTCTCAGTGCGGTAACGGGTCGGGCAGAGTTGATGGACGCACCGGAGAGTGGACAGTTGGGAGGTACCTTTGCCGGGAGCCCGGTATCGTGTGCCGCGGCACTCGCTGTACTAGAAGTGCTCGAAGAGGAAAAATTGTTAGCACGCGCGGCGGTCATCGGCGAGCGCATGCACGCAGCATTTACAGAGATGGCGACAACGTACGACATCATCGGCGATGTTCGCGGACTCGGGGCGATGACAGCGATCGAACTCGTGGAAAACCGCGCCACGAAACAGCCGGCGACAGCGGCGACGGCGCGCATTTTGGAGCGCTGCTGGAAAAATGGGCTACTCGCCGTCAGCGCAGGCATTAACGGGAATGTCCTCCGCTTCCTACCGCCTCTCGTCATTGCGGACGAACAACTGACGGCGGGATTAAATATATTGACGACGGCGATTGCCGCGGAGTACCGCTAACAGAGGTTTTTACGGGCCATGCGTAGCAGGAATAGCAGCGATAAGAACGGCTGATCGAGTGGAGCCAAAAGTGTCCACTCGATCGACTAAAGGCAACGAATCGTGCCCGTCCGATCGACTGGGTGCAACGAACGGTGTTTACAAAGTTGACGACAACGTATGTCGTTTGTGTGGTCGACCGCAAAGCGGAAAAAAGAAGCGGAGGATGATTTGTGAAACAAGAAGCTCAACTGGATAAAGTGTTGTCGCGATTTGACGTCTTAGCGCTCGCTTTTGGCGCGATGATTGGTTGGGGATGGGTTGTGCTCGCCGGGGAGTGGATTAGCCAAGCAGGTGTGCTCGGATCGGTCGCCGCCTTTCTCGGCGGCGGAGCGATGGTGCTGTTTGTCGGGCTCGTCTACTCGGAACTGACGTCCGCCATGCCGGAAACAGGCGGGGTTAATATTTTTTTAACTCGGGCGTTGGGGAGTCGCTGGGCGTTCATCGGTTGTTGGTCGCTCGCGATGGGATACATCTCGGTCGTCGCCTTTGAGGCGGTCGCGCTCCCTACCGTCATCGACTATTTGTTTCCCGGTTTTCAGGCGGGCTATTTGTGGGAAGTTGCCGGCTTTGAAGTTTACCTATCGTGGGCGGGGATCGGCATTGCCGGATCGCTTATCGTCATGTGGATCAACTACCGTGGCATTAAGCAAGCCGCCTTTTTCCAAATTGTATGTACCGTTATGCTCACACTCATCGGACTCGTACTCATTGTAGGTAGTCCGCTGACGGAAAGCCCCGCTGGGGTGTCACCGCTATTTGCGGGGGGAGCGGTCGGTTTGTTCGGCGTGCTAATCATGACGCCGTTCATGTTTGTCGGGTTTGACGTCATCCCGCAAACGGCGGCAGAAATCAATCTACCCTATAGGCAAATCGGGAAAGTGTTAATTTTGTCCGTCGCGATGGCCGTCGTCTGGTATATCGGCATCGTATATGCCGTCGGCCATTCTCTTAGCCGCGAGGCGATTACTACCTCTTCCTTACCGACAGCCGATGCGCTTGCAGCCGTTTTGGGGACGCCTTGGGGCGGGAAGTTACTCATAATCGGCGGCATTGGCGGGATTTTGACGAGTTGGAACGCCTTTTTTGTCGGGGGTAGCCGCATTTTGTACGTCATGGCGCAAAAAGGGATGCTGCCGCAAATATTCGGTAGGTTGCACCCAAAGTATCATACACCAGCTAATGCGATCTTGCTTATCGGCGGTGTGTCGTTGCTCGCCCCTTTATTCGGCCGTCAGACGCTGCTCTGGCTGACGAACGCGGGTAGTCTCTCCATTATGATTACGTATATCCTCGTGTCTATCGCGTTCGTGTGGCTGCGGAAGCGGGAACCGCAGATGGAACGGCCGTTTCGCGCTGGTAAATCTGCTTGGATTGGCTGGGCAGCTATTGTGACCAGTGTGATTTTAGGTGTGCTTTACTTACCGGGAATGCCAGCCGCACTCGAGTGGCCGTATGAATGGGCGATGTTACTCGCTTGGTGGGGCGTCGGTGCCGTCTATTTTTTCCGTCTGCGCGCGAGAGAGAAGTCTCGGGAGGGCGAGGTTGCAGAACGAACGACCGCAACGGTGGATCGTGCTCAATAACCACCGCCCTGAATGGTGGTGTGCCCAATAACGGATCGCTGGTCATGATAGCTTATGCGCACACAATAATGGATCAATCGTAAACAGGAGTGAGAGAAAGATGAGAATTGACAACTACATTCGCGGGTGGCGCAAGCCTGAGCGAGGGGAGTATGTCCAGTGTGTGAGTCCGCACGACGCGAAGGAAGTGTGTGCGGCGTATCCCCGAAGTACCGCGGAAGATGTGCGGCTGGCAATTGCAGCGGCGAAAGAGGCGTTTCCCGCTTGGAAAAAGTTAACTGCTCCACAGCGCGGCGCTTATTTGCAGCGTGCGGCGCAAATATTGAAGGAAGAGGCTAAAACGATCGGGCGGGATTTGACTCGCGAAGAAGGAAAAACGTTGGCTGAAGGGATCGGGGAAACATTGCGCGCTGCGGCTATCTTGGAGTTTTTCGCTGGCGAAGGGTTTCAACCAGCGGGAGAAGTCATCCCTTCGGCAGACCGAGGAACATTTTTGTACACGACGCGGATGCCGCACGGACCGGTCGGACTCATTACGCCGTGGAATTTTCCGATCGCCATACCGGCGTGGAAAATGGCGCCAGCACTCATATACGGCAACACAGTTGTCCTTAAGCCAGCGGAGTTGACGCCCGTATCCGTCTACCACCTCGTACGGGCGCTGCACGAAGCGGGGATCCCGGAAGGTGTCGTCAACTGTGTATTTGGTTCGGGATCCGTCTTAGGAGCGGAGATGGTGGGGCATCCGGATGTAAAAGCGATTTCCTTTACTGGTTCAAACAGCGTCGGGTCGCGCATCCGCGAACAGTGTGCTGCCCTCGGTAAGCCAGCGCAGCTAGAGTTAGGCGGCAAAAACCCACTCATCGTGCTCGAGGACGCTGACCTTGAGCAGGCCGTATCGCTTGCGATCTCCGGTGCGTTCCGTTCTACCGGACAGAAGTGTACTGCCACGAGTCGTGTGATCGTCGCCGAAAAAGTGTATGATGAGTTTCGGGAACGGTTACTGACGGAGACGAAACGAGTGCGGGTCGGCAATCCTTTGGACGCGGCGACGTTTATGGGACCGCTCGCTTCCCGTGAGCAGTGGGAAACAGTGAGGCGCATGATTGCCGCGGGCAAAGCAGAAGCAG
This sequence comes from Numidum massiliense, assembly GCF_001375555.1. NCBI lineage: Bacteria > Bacillati > Bacillota > Bacilli > Caryophanales > Bacillaceae > Numidum > Numidum massiliense. Next base: position 716,178 of record NZ_CTDZ01000009.1, read on the forward strand.
CGTTGCTCACCGGGGGCGAAGTGCCTGAAGATGAACACTTAGCGGGTGGTTATTACATTCAGCCGACGATTTTTGAAAATGTGCCGCGGGAGGCGACGATTGCACGGGAAGAAATTTTCGGCCCAGTGATCGCACTGTTCAAAGTGAAAACGTTTGACGAAGCGGTTGCGTTGGCAAACGATACAACCTTCGGATTGAGTGCCTCTGTCTGCACGCGCGATTTGTCGCTTGCGCACCGCTTTGCGGAAGAAATCGAAGTCGGAATGGTCCACATAAACTCCGAGACGGCCGGAGCCGAGCCACAGGCGCCGTTTGGCGGGTGTAAAGGGTCCGGAACGGGGCTGCGCGAACAAGGAAAGACCGCGATCGATTTTTACACCCAAGTGAAGACCGTTTACATGACTCACAGTTAAAACGGGAGAGGGATAGCACATGTTTACTGGGAAAACGTATTTTTTAGCGGGACACGCCCGCCTGCCGCAAGGTATTGCGGCGCATAGTGTGTACGACGTCTTGACGATTACGGTCGAGGTGGACAATAAATACCAAGTAATCCTCGAAGCGTCATGCACGCTGGCGACCGACCATGGAAGGGATTATGTCAGCCAAATTTTACGGGGCTGCAGCCTACAAGATGACTTCGAACAGTTGCGCCGCCGCATTATGAATTACTACAAAGGTAAGGCGCAAAGCGCGATCGTCGCTGCGTTGAAGGACTTGTACAACCAATACTTAGAGCAGCAACAAAAAAACGGTGCAAAACAATAAATTTAGGACTTCGAACGACACAAAGGCACCAGAACAGGGACAAGAAAATAAACAAACGAAACCACTTGACAAATAGGAATAGTGGGTTTAAAATGAACTCATAATTGATGAAACGGATCGTATTCATGGGTGGCTGATCCCTTCCCAACTCCGATACGAACGCTCGTCAATCGCACACACAACCGTAAATACGGACTGCCTACATTTGCCGGACTTTGAGCGATCAAAGCACCACGCAAACAGAACAGCCAGTCACACCATCCTAAGGGGTGGTATGACTGGCTTTATATTTTTTCGAGGAGGAAAAAACATGGGATTAGTAACGAGTGAAAAAGAGCGAAAGTATGTCCAGAAGCACCGCGCCTACGAGGTGATGCCGCACCCGAAGCACCCGCGCCTTTACCATTTGCAGCTTGATGGGGAACTGTTGGCCCGCTTTTTCGACAAATGCAAAGAGGAGACGGAACAGTCGTTAGAATACGTACCGTATGCGCGGCACGTGATCGCCCACTACATGCGGGAGTTGTTCGGCGGCTCCTTCCAAGAAACGCTGCGCGGCATTCTCCACGACCGCGAGAGCGGTGGATTTACGATCGGGGTGCAGGGGTGCACGACTAACCCCGCCGACTATGTGAAGTTTGCCACCGCCCTCACCCACTTAGTCGGGATTCCCAACTTTGACGCGATGAGCGGCAAGTACTACGCCCGCTTTACAGTTAAAGATACGGATAACAGCGATTCGTATTTGCGTCAGGCGTATCGCCTGTTTACACTACACACCGACGGCACGTTCGTCGATGAAGCGACGGATTGGCTGCTCATGATGAAGATGGCAGAAGAAAATGCGGTTGGTGGGGAATCGCGTTTGCTCCATCTCGACGATTGGGAGGATTTAGAGAAGTTTAGCACCGATCCGCTCGCCACGTATGAGATGACGTATAAGGCGCCGCCGAGCAAAAACGTGCAAGAAGTGGTACGGCGGAGCACGTTTTTCCAGCACAACAACGCCCCGTGCATTTGCTTTATCGACCAGTTTGCCCATCCGGAGACGGTCGAGCAGGCCCTTTACTTAAAGAAATTGTCGCATTCGGTAGAAAACAGTCCCGCGACGCACGCTTTAAAGCTTCCCGTAGGGGATCTCGTCATGCTGAACAACTTGTTCTGGATGCACGGGCGGGCCGCTTTTGAGAAACACCCCCAACTGCATCGCGAGCTCATGCGACAACGGGGCCGCTTCGCGCAAGTGTAGCATGCATCCGTACACACTGATGTTTAACAAAGGAGCGCTTGGAACACGAACGCGTATCGATCGACTTACGCGCCGAAACATTAACTGCGGCAGACACATTAACTTCGTTAATAAGAATTAAGGAACGATTTACAGGCAGGCTCTCCGGCGGAGGAAGCCTGCCTTCTTATACAATTTAAAACGAAGGTTGCCTTCTTGTGTTAACGATCGGAGGTTGTTTTCCAAGACAAAAAAAAGGGAAGCAACTTAGGAGGTAGTGTACATTGTACGATGTAGTCATTATCGGGGGTGGCATCGTCGGTTTATCGACCGGGAGATTGCTCGCCGAACAGGCACCCCACGCAAAAATAGCAGTTATCGAAAAAGAAGATGGTCCGGCTCGCCATCAAACCGGCCGCAACAGCGGCGTGATTCACTCCGGCATATATTACACACCGGGCAGCCTGAAAGCAAAATTGGCGCGGCAGGGAAATGCTGCCATGGTGCGGTTTTGTGAAACACACGACATCCCTTACGACGTCTGCGGCAAAGTCATCGTTGCGACGGAACGGGAAGAGGTACCGCTGTTGGAGCGGTTGTACGAAAGGGGACAGCAAAATGAGATCGCCGTCAGTATGCTCGGCTCCGAAGAATTGCGCGAGATTGAGCCCCACGTCAAAGGCATACAGGCGATTCGCGTACCGAGCTGTGGCATCGTCGACTACAAAGCCGTATCCACGGCACTTGCCCGTATCATTCGCGAGCAAGGGGGTGACCTGCTTTACGGGACGAAAGTGGAAAAGATCGCGGAAGGAAAGGACGGCGTCACGTTGGAGACGAACAAAGGCAGTTTCCAGTCCCGCTTCGTCATTAACTGTGCGGGCTTGTACAGCGACAAGGTAGCACAAGGAAGCGGCGTGCGCACAGGCATGAAAATTGTCCCCTTCCGCGGGGAGTATTACGAGCTCGTGCCGGAAAAGCGCCATTTGGTGAAGAACTTGATCTATCCCGTGCCGAATCCGGATTTCCCTTTTTTAGGTGTCCATTTTACGCGCATGATGGACGGTTCCATTCACGCTGGGCCCAATGCGGTGCTCAGTTTTAAGCGCGAAGGCTATCGGAAAACGTCGTTTAACATACGAGAGTTTTCCGAGGTGATGGTTTACACCGGCTTTTGGAAGCTCGCCATTGCCAATATGGGTGAAGGATTGAAAGAGATGTGGCGTTCGTTAAGCAAAAAGGCGTTCCTAAAAAGCTTGCAACGGATGATTCCGGAGCTTACGTTAGAAGATATTCGCCCCGCCGATGCAGGCGTACGTGCGCAAGCGTTAAAGCCGAACGGTGATTTAGTGGACGATTTTGCGATTTTTCACGGAGAACACTCGCTGCACGTCTGTAACGCTCCTTCGCCGGCGGCGACGGCGTCGATTTTGATCGGCCAGACGATTGTCGAAAGCATACCGGACGCGGTTCTCGCGTCGCGCGTGTCGATGAACGTTTCTAATGGTACGGTGTCTTCGGCGAAAATACCAGCAACGAATCCGTAGGTCACGCTGTGTTTTCATGCAACTCCGTAGCTCCCCTCGTATTTTCACGCATCTAACGGGGGAAGACCGCCTAAATGGGCGGTTTTTCTGTTATATTATATTATAGTTGCATACAACAAACGACAATAAGGTGTGTTTTAAACGTGGCAATTTTAAAAAATGATTGGGCGCCGTTGTTGGAACAGGAATTTACGAAACCGTATTACCTTAAGCTACGGCGTTTTTTAGTAGACGAGTACAACAATCGCGTCATTTATCCCGACAAATATGACATTTACAACGCTCTACACTATACGTCTTACGAAAACACGAAGGTCGTTATTTTAGGTCAAGACCCGTATCACGGCCCCGGACAAGCCCACGGTTTGAGTTTTTCGGTCCAACCGGGAGTGAAAGCGCCGCCGTCTTTGCAAAATATTTTCAAAGAACTGCACGACGACTTAGGTTGCGCGATCCCGAATAACGGGTGTCTTATTAAGTGGGCCGAGCAAGGCGTGTTGTTGCTCAACACGGTACTCACCGTCAGACAGAGGATGCCTCATTCACACAAGGGCATGGGTTGGGAGACGTTTACCGACGAAGTGATCCGCACGTTGAACGAACGAGAGACGCCAGTCGTATTCATTTTATGGGGCAGGCATGCGCAGGCGAAGCAAGAACTGATTACGTCGGCCAAACATTGCATAATAAAATCCCCTCATCCGAGCCCGTTTTCGGCGAACAGGGGCTTTTTCGGAAGCCGCCCGTTCTCGCGCACGAATCGGTTTTTGCGGGAAATTGGGCGGGCGGAGATTGACTGGCAGCTACCGGACGTTTGAGCTGGAGACGTGTGTTAAACGAGCCAATTATTAAGAATTGTTCAGTATATGTGTGACATGAGCGGTATTCGTCGACGTTTCCTGAATAAACAGATGAAACGTCGACGTTTTCACTGTGAGACAGGTTGAAAAATAGCTGGGAGTATATCAGTAACGTAACGATGATCACTCGCTATGTTCTTTCTTCTTTTCTCCCGCTTCATTCATTTTCTTGTTGCCTTCTTCGACATATTCCTTCCACTGTTGGTTGCCACTATCTACAGCTTGTTTCCATGCCTCATTCCCGGTATCCACAGCATAGCGCCATTTTTCATTTGCGTAATTAACTACTTTGGAAAACATTGTTGAAGAAGGGTGTTCACGATCATTATATTTTTCTTTTAAATAAGCTTGTGCCGATTTCAAGCGTTCTTTCTCGCGCTCGCTCTTCTTTTTCATGCTTTCCTTCGTACTTAAAGCTAATTTTTTCATCCTTTCCTTAATTTGAATAGATTGCTCTTTTCCTTCTTCCTTCCATTCTAACCAGCTTTTCTGTATTTGTTCGTACTGCTCCCTCATGTATTTCTTTAATTCGCGTTCCGAATCGACATACGTAAATTCCCCATTACCTGCACTCGCCACTTTTTTTAATAGGTTTTTCCCTTCATTATCTACATCAAAACCAATGATGTTCACGATTGTTTCAATATCGGAAGAAACCAAATCTTTTGCTGCTTTAACCGGATTACCGCCACACGTTTCGATCCCGTCGCTCACGACATACACCACGACGTCATCTGTATTTTTAGGAATATCGTCCTTAACTGTTTCTAGGGCGAGGGCAATCGGCGTCCAACCTGCCGGCTTCACTTTATTCAAAGCATTTTTGAATTTTTCACTATCGTAATTCCCTTCATAATACTTTTCCGAACTACCACATGACAATTTTTTATCCGCTTCGCTGCCGGATCCTTTGTGACCATAGACGCGCATTGAAATTGTCGCTTCTTCCGGAACCTGCTTAGCAAATTCCAAAACGGCTTCTTTTGCCGCTTCAATTCTTGTCTTATTGCCCACCATTTCTTCCATACTTCCACTTGCGTCAATTAAAATGGCATAATGTGCGGTTTTTAAAGTGGGCGAGTTATGGTTTCGTCAGGTCGTTCAACATTGACATCAAATGAAAAGTCAAAATTTACAAATGTCTCCACTTCCTCGTGGTAATCTTCGGATAGTAAGTAGAGCATTTCCTCTAAATATTGTTCCTCCGTTAGGTTATCTGGCAATTTATCAAGTGTTTCGTTAACCTTTGCTTCATCGTATCGATCACCGCTAAAAACACCAGGATATCGTAGCAACTCTTTTTCAATATCTGTTAATGTACGTTTAGGATTTTCAATTTCGTAATATTTCACTTTCCTCGGTATGTATTTATCTTCCGTTTTATTTTTGGTATTATTTTCTGCTTGTTTCGGTTTATTTTCCTTACTTTCGGGCGCCTGAGATTTAACTGGCTGCTCGTCCTTTTTTACTGACTGATCATCTGTAAAAGAACATGCTGTTAGAAAAATTGCCAAAAAGATAACCGAGTATAAGATTCTCTTCATTAAAGTCCCTCTTCCTTCCAAGTGTATTTTTCCACTCTAGTATTCTATCATAATTATCATTTATTGAGGAGTGCGATTGTAGAATAATTCGTCTATGTCCTACGGTTCAGGGATACTAAGTAGTTCATCGAAGTGTTTTCTACCTTTTGCACGGATGGGCGCAAGTGTGGCTTTTTGTCGAATAAGGTTCTTCCTCGCGTCGCAAGTTGTGTTTTTGTACTTGCATCGCTTACATAAACGACGTATACTTGATTAAAATACAGTATATTGTACTTTGTAGAGGCGAGCTACGACGGTTTAAGAGCGTATGGAACAGCCTCATATAGAAGAGGAGGTGGGTTATGGCGTCCTTATCCGAACGTCTATATACAAAAAACGGATTGGCGGCTCGCTCGATTGCACGCCGACTGCTGTCGATGGCGGTAGGAGAACAAATTCCTCGCGTCAGCGACTTTGCGAGTGAACTGTCGCTCGGGCGAGGGACGGTACAAGGGGCGCTCAGGTTGCTGGAGGAGGTCGGTGCGATTCAATTAGAGTCGCGAGGACATTTAGGGACTTATTTGGTTAATCGCGATGTGAGCTTGTTGTGGAAAGTAGCTGGAATCACCCAATTAATGGGCGTGATGCCCCTCCCGTATTCTCGAAAATACGAAGGCTTAGCGACAGGGTTAGTCGAGGCGTTTAGCGAGATTGCCGTACCGTTTAACCTTGCCTTTATGCGCGGGTCAGAACACCGGTTGGATGCGTTAAAAAATGGCCGTTACGATTTCGCGGTCACTTCGCGCATGGTTGGTGAGCTCGCGCGAAAACAGATGGAAGGGTTCCACATTGCTAAACGGTTAGGCCCGTCTTCTTTTGTATCTGGGCATGAAATATTTTTTGCCGATCGCCACGAAGTGGCGATTCGCGATGGTATGCGCGTTGGCATCGATTACTCGTCACCCGACCAATACATGTTGACGTCGTATGAATGTCGCTTATTGCGTGTTGAATTTGTCGAAATGAATTACATGCAATTACTAGATATGCTAAAAGAAGGGGTCATCGACGCCGCTGTATGGAACAAAGACGAACTGCGTTACGCGGAATACTTAGGGCGTGCGCCGTTTCAAACGGAACATGCACGTCATCTTTCGCGAGCAGTGAGCGAAGCGGTGTTAATCGTCGACGGCGAACGTCCGGAAGTCGAACAGCGGATTGCAGATTTGTCCATTGACACGATACACGGTGTGCAAAGGGCAGTGGAACAAGGGCAGAAGTTCCCGTGTTACTAAAAGAACATTTAATTTTACAGATTTTCATTGGGTGAGCTTTCGTTTTAAAAAAGCAATATCCCACTTCTAATGACAAAAATACTAAATACAGTATATTGGAGAGATTGATGTGTTGCAGCAGTTGGACGATCGGCTAACGATTTTGGTCAATGGCGATGTCGTCGTTCCGCAGGCAGCTGAACTTGCGAAAAAGGCGGCGCTCAAGTTACAGGATGCTTACGGCGCGTTACCGGTAGATCAGGTAAACATGCTGGTGACACACCTTGCGACGGCGTTGACGCGCCTCGAGCGAGGTGAAGCGGTGCAAGCTCCCCCAGAAGCACTACTCGCAGAAATAACGACTTCGCCGCTCATGGAAAAGGCGGTCCAAGAAATTGCGTGGATCGAGCGCGAGTGGGACAGTACCTTACCGGACGAAGAAAAACAGTTTTTATGTGTGCACTATGTATCTGTTTTAAATCAGCTCACAGGAGGCGGAAACGAATGAAAGTCGTAATTGGCGGACAAGTCGACAAGAAGGAAGTTGCCGCGTTAGTGGAAGCACACGGGCCAGAAGGCGTAGAGACGACGATTAAATCGGACATTGAGGCTGCGATGGCAATTAAAACGGGTGCGGCCGATTACTACTTCGGCGCCTGCCATACGGGTGGGGGTGGCGCACTAGCTATGGCGATTGCAATCCTTGGACGCGATCAGTGTGAAACGGTTTCTATGCCAGGGCGGAAGCCGGATGAAACAAAAGTACGTGAAGCGGTGCAAGCGGGAAAAAAGGCGTTCGGATTCACTGCCGATCATAAAGAAACAGCTGTACCGCTCATTTTGCAAGCGATTAAAGAATTAACCTAAACCGCAACTAAGGGAGAGAAAGGGGAAAGCTTCCATGGAAATGATTATCGTCATTTTAGTCGGGGCACTCGCTGCGGTATTGGCAAACAAGGGGATCGCCGTCTTTAACGACGGTTTGCGTCCCATCGTACCCGAACATATCGAAGGGCGTCTCAGTCGGCGGGAATTGGCGCTTACTTCCTTTGCCATGGGGTTTGGTCTGGTGATCGGGTTCGGGATTCCGTTTACGTTGACGGCTAGCATTATTCTCATTCACAGCATAATGCTCGGGACAGACATTATTGGACTGGCGACACCGAACAACAAGTGGGGCACACCGCTGGCAGCTGTTTTTGGCGGTGCTTACGGGGCAGCTTTGTTCGCTGGGCTGGAAGGGTTTGTGAAACTGTTTGATTATTTGCCGGTGAATTTTCTCGAACAGATGGGTGAGGTTGGTACGCCAGTAGTCGTCACGTTTATGGCGTTCCCGGCACTGGCAGTTGCTCTCCAGTTTAGCGTAAAAAAAGGTATTTGGACGTTTTTGGTGTCAGCTTTCGTGAGGCAACTCGCTGTTTGGTTTAACGAAAGTGGGTTTTTAACTTTTGGTGGTACGACGGTGACCTTAAACCAAGAAGGGATGGCTCTCATTACGGGGATGATTTTCCTCTTCACGTACGCCATTCGACAAAAGCCGGCCACAGAAGGTGCAACGATCGATTTGGCAGCCGTCTTTAGTGACCGCGTCAGTCGCATTCGTAAAAATGTCGTCTACTTTATGCTAATGGGCGGACTAGTCGCTGCCGGTACGAGTTTATTAATTATGGCTGGTGACCCGATTTCCCTCAATTTATTGGCGGAAGGGAAGCAGACGGATGCGGCTATTGCGGCGTTGGCACGTGCTGTAGGGTTTATTCCGCTCGTCGCTAGTACGGCGATTGCGACCGGTGTGTACGGGCCGGTCGGGTTTACGCTCGTGTTTGTCGTCGGCTTGTTAATACCGAATGCTTGGTTGGCCGGGATCGTTGGCGCGGTCGTCATTTTTGCCGAAGTAATGTTGCTCAGCCACATCGCGCGCTTTCTCGACAAATACCCAGGTGTACGGGAGTCGGGTGAGAACATTCGCACCGCGATGACGCGCATTTTAGAAGTGGCGCTGCTGATTGGTGGCGCGAACGCCGCGAATGCGATTGCCCCGGGATTCGGATTTTTCATGATTGCTGGCTTTTATTTGCTGAATGAAATCGCAGGACGTCCGATCGTACGCATGGCTGTCGGGCCGATCGGCGCAATTGCAGTCGGGATTATCGCGAACTTACTCGTACTTGTCGGCTTAATGCCGCCACCGCAATAAGGAAAGGGGAGACTCGCATGATACAGACAGTCACCGGATCGATCCAACCGTCAGAGCTCGGGGTTTGCTCCGTACATGAGCATTTGTGTATCGACTTGTCGCGAGTAAAGAAAGACCCGGACACCGTATTAGACGATCCGGAAGGGATGCGACTGGAATTAGAGCTTTTTCGCCGCGCTGGCGGACAGGCGATTGTGGAAGTGACGAATGAAGGTATGGGACGAAACGTCACGTTGCTGAGACAGCTCAGTCAGCAGACAAATGTCCACATCATCGCTAGCACGGGATTTTATAAAGATCCTTTCTTACCGGATAAAACGATCGGCTGGGAGGCGGACGACTTCGCTGCCCATATCACGGGCGAGGTGGTGAACGGGATTGATGACAGCGGTATTTATCCGGGGATCATCGGAGAAGTCGGAAGTAGTCGCGGCGAAATCAAACCGATTGAGGAAGCGCTATTGACAGGGGCAGCTCTTGCAGCCAAGGCGACAGGGCTACCAGTTACGACACATACGACGCTCGGCACGATGGCGATGGCTCAAGTTGAACTGTTTCAGCGTCTCGACTTGCCGATGACGCAGGTTATTATTGGGCACCAAGATTTGAATGGCGACGAAGGGGAAGTTCTCGCCGTCGCCGAAGCTGGCGCGTACGTCGGCTTCGACACGATCGGCAAGACGAACTACCGGTCAGACGAGGAGCGGTTGCGTACACTGTTGTCTTTATGGGAGCGGGGATACGGGGAGCAAATTTTGCTTTCGGCCGACCTCACGCGCAAGTCTCACTGGGAACAACACGGTGGATCCGGCTACTCCCTCGTTCTCCGTTCGTTCGTACCGAAACTGCGCCAGGCGGGATTGACAGAAGGCGACGTGCATCAACTACTCGTAGACAATCCGGCGCGAGCATTGAATCGAAAGGGAGATTAATGTGACATATCGGTCATCCGTTCTGCAGTCGATGACAGTCAATGAGGCGAAAGAACGACAATTTGCGTTAGTAGATACGATTTCGCGCCACTTCAGCGGCGAGGAAATGCTAGAGATGGGAGATGTCGGGGTGCATCCGCTCGTGAAGCGGCCGCGGCGAACGGCAAAAGTGGAAGCCGTACTCGCTGACGTGTTCGGTACGGAAGCAGCAGCGCTCGTCCGTGGGGCTGGTACCGGGGCAATTCGCCAGCTACTGGCGGCGTTGCTTGAGCCTGGGGACGCGATGTTCGTCCATCGCGCCCCGATGTACACGACGACGAAAGAAACGGTGCGCTCGTTGTCTCTCACACCGATCGTCGTCGATTACAACGACTTAGCGGCGGTGGAAGAGGCACTCCGGTGCCATCCGGAAGGCAAGCTGTTTTATGTACAGCACGCGCGGCAACAGCCGACCGACACATACGATTTGGGAGAAGTTATTCGACGCGTAAAAACAGTAGCCCCCGACTTACCGATCGTCGTCGACGATAACTACTGCGTGTTTAAAGTGCCGCAAAGCGGTGTGGAACTCGGTGCCGATTACGCGACCTTTTCGGCGTTTAAACTGCTCGGTCCGGAAGGGATCGGTGTCATCGTCGGCAAACAGGCAGCCATTGACGTGGTCCGCGGACGTAATTACTCGGGCGGAAGTCAAGTGCAAGGACCGGAGGCGACGGAAGTGTTACGCGCCCTGACTTTAGCACCTGTGACACTAGCCGTACAAAACGAACAAGTAGAACGCTTGTGCGAGCTGCTAAATGAAGGGGTACCTGGTATAAAAACGGCCTACGTGACGAATTCGCAATCGAAAAACGTCATCGTCGAACTGGAGGCACCTGTGGCTAAAAAGGTGATTGCTGCCAGTGAAGCGTTAGGAGCTGTCGTTTATCCGGTGGGGGCCGAGTCGCGATACGAAGTATTACCGATGATTTACCGCGTGTCGGGAAGCTTTCTAGAAAGTAGACCAGAGCTTAGCGAATACGGTCTACGCATCAACCCGATGAAGGCAGGAGCGGATACAGTCCTACGCATTTTACGGGACGCGATTGCAAGAGTCACTTAACTCGGACGGAGGTGGAAAAATCATTTAGATGGGAAATTATAGGGGAAATTGTACAAAGGGAGCCATTCCTGTAATGAATTAATTTGAGGTTTGCACAAAAAAAGTGCCTCCAGTAAGCTTGGGTTAGAATGTAGCGCTACACTCATTCATCCCAAGGCAAAAGGAGACACTCACATGAAGTATAAGATGAAACAGAAGAAAAATCAACGCATTTTACGCATGACCGAAAAAACCTTAATCGTTGGGGCAGACATTGCCAAGCAGACACACGTCGCTCGTGCGATCGACTTTCGGGGGATCGAACTCGGAAAAGACTGCGTGTTCGAGAATACGCACCAAGGGCTAACCAAACTGGTGAAGTGGATGAAGGACTTAAAACAGGTTCACAACAAAACAGATGTGCTGTTTGGCGTTGAACCAACTGGACACTATTGGTTTCCTTTAGCGGCATTTTTAAAAGAAGAAGGCATCAAAGTCGTTGTGGTTAACCCACATCATGTCAACCGAAGTAAAGAGTTGGAAGACAACTCACCGACGAAAAACGACTACAAAGATGCCAAAGTGATCGCGGATCTTATCCGCAACGGTCACTACGCTGAACCGAAGTTCCCGACACAGGTTTATGCCGATTTACGGATCATCATGAACCTGCGAGAAAAAGTAATGGTGAACTTTAATCAAGCAAAACTGCGTATTCAGAACTGGCTAGACCGCTTCTTCCCTGAGTACCATCAAGTGTTTAAAGACTGGGAAGGCAAAGCATCGCTAATGACCTTGCGTGAATTTCCAATGCCCAATGAGATTGTCGCTTTAGGCGCCGAAGCCATTCTCAAGCATTGGAAATCGGAAGTGAAGCGGGCTGTCGGGATAAAGCGCGCCGAGAAGTTGGTGAAAGTAGCGACAACTTCTATCGGGCTTACAGAAGGCATGTATGCCGCGAAGATTGAATGTTCGATGCTGCTAGATCAGTACACCTTGTTAGCTGACCAACTAGAAGAGATCATGCGGCAAGTGGAGCAACTGCTTGAGAAAATCCCCGGTACCGAAGCAATGATGACCATTCCCGGTGTGGGCATTGTCACACTCGCTGGTTTTCTAGCAGAAGTGGGTGATTTAAATGACTACGACCACGGGCAACAAATCATCCGCTTGGCGGGGTTGAATCTCAAAGAGAATAGCTCAGGCAAGAAGAAGGGGAAAGCGAGTATTAGTAAACGAGGACGTGCAAGGTTACGTGCCCTGCTATTCCGATGTGTCCTCCCGATGGTCGCTAAAAATGCCGAGTTTAAAGCGATGCATCGTTACTACACGACACGTCGTCACAATCCCCTGAAAAAGAAGCAATCGCTTATTGCCCTATGCTGCAAACTGATCAAAGTTCTGCATACGCTCGGTACGAGGCAGATTGCGTATGATGCGAAGGATGTTCTGGGTCCAGTGCGCCAGCAACAGTTACAGATGGCTGCTTAAAACGAATTAGCCAATCGTCGTGTGACCTTAAGTTTTTCCGTAGGGAAGGCAAAGACAACTGAAGCACGGAGTAGCCGCAGTACAATTTCCATAAGGGCAACGACCCAGTAAGGGAGCAAGAAGCGGCCTCCACCCCTTGAGAGGTAGAACGAAGGAATGTAAGGGCAATAGACCCCGTGTGACATGGGAGGGTAAACCGCAAGGGTGAAAGTGGAGATCCAGGGTGCGATCATCGCATAATGACTGGGGGAATATGGAATTTAGTGTTATTTCTCTGTTCCCGCACCAAACCCCGATCCCATAAAAACACAGTTATGCACTTATTATCCATCACACTCAAATGTCAAGGGCTGAAATACGGTGAATGAGTGAGGAAACACGAGATAAAACTAATTTATAGTGGGAGAGAAACCATATGTTACATGCGATGGGTCAATTTACGAGAGTTCGCACACAATCGACGGACAACGGTTGGCTTAGCCAATTGGCGATCGGGGGAGGGTTCGCTCGTGTTCCTCAATACGACTAGACGACGCAATCCGGACCTCATGCGTGCCGCTGTCAAGCTCCATCAAGCGGGGGACATCCCACCGAATACTTACCTCATCGACCTCGATACCGTCGCTGATAACACGCGCTTGCTCGCGAATGAGGCGGCGCAGTACGGGGTAAAACTGTACTTTATGAGTAAGCAAGTAGGGCGTGTCCCCGCCTTTGCCCGCTGGGTAGCTGAGCACGGAATCCCACAAGCGGTCGCGGTAGATGTCGCAGAAGCGCGCATCTTATCCGAAGCAGGGGTTCGCCTCGGTCACGTCGGCCATTTAGTGCAACCTGGCCGTTCCGAATGGGGGGACATTTTGCGACTGAAGCCGGAAGTCGTGACTGTTTTTTCCTTGACGCGTGCGCGGCAGTTGTCTATGGCGGCAGAGCGGCTCGGCTGTGTACAGCCAGTTCTCCTTCGCGTCGTAAGAAGCGGAGATACGCTCTACCCGGGGCAATACGGAGGGTTTAAGCTGGAGGAACTGTCCGCTATGTTGCCTGAGCTACAACGATTGCCCGGTATTCGCATCGTCGGCGTCACCTCTTTTCCCGTGCTGTTGATGGACGGACAGAAGCATGAGATGCAGTTAACCCCGAATGCCGAAACGCTGCTGCTGGCAAACCAGGCGCTAGCGCAGGCCGGGATTCGTGTCACACAAATTAACGGACCGAGTGGCACGAGCTGTACGACGATCCCGCTGTTACACCGCGCTGGCATCACGCACGGAGAACCGGGGCACGCCTTAACGGGGACGACGCCGCTTCACGCAATGCATCCTTTACCCGAGCGGCCGGCAATCGTTTATGTGACAGAAGTGTCTCATCGCGATGACGATGATATCTACGTCATCGGCGGAGGCTTTTACACGCGCTCACACGTCGCGGCAGCAGCTGTGTCCAACCGACCAGCGGACATCGTCGACAACATTCTTCCTGCGGCGCCACTTTCTCCGGAGAATATTGACTATTACGGTGCGCTTAAGCCGGAACGAGACGTCCAGGCGGGGGACACCGCAGTATACGCCTTCCGTACGCAAATATTTGTCACCCGTGCACACGTCGCGTTAATTCGCGGCGTTCGCGAAGGCCAACCCGAAATCGTCCATCTGCAAAGGAGAGGATAGTATGGCAAAAATCGTGTTGCTCGTGCTTGACAGTTTCGGGATCGGCGCGATGGCCGACTGTTCTGAAGTGAAACCGGAAGATAGCGGCGCCCATACGTACCGACACATTCGCGAAACAGCGGCATTACACATCTCGACGATGTACACCCTCGGTTTAAATCAACTGGTCGATGGAAAAGGTGAGCCGCGAGGCGCGTATGGGAAGGCTGCCTTGGCGCACTACGGCGCCGATACGTTCATGGGCCACCAAGAGCTCGTCGGGAGCATCCCACGCAAGCCGAACAAACGATTAATGAAAGATGTCCACTTAACTGTGGCTCAAGCGATCGAGCAGGCGGGTTATCGCGTACGCCAGCCGTGGGCGGATCGCCCCGTCTTATTAGTGAACGAAGCGGCTGTCGTCGCCGACAATATCGAGTCTGAAGTAGGGAACATCATTAACGTGACGGCCGATTTGACACGCATGCCTTTTCCGGAAGTGGTCGCCTTAGGCAAAGTCGTGCGCAGCGTCGTCGATGTTAGTCGCGTCATTGCCCTCGGTGGGCCGTATACATCGATTGACCACATTTTGTCTGTCGTCAAAGAAAACGAACCTAATCAGTGGGGCGTGGACAGTCCGCGGGCGAACGTATACGGAGAAGGGTATTGTGTGCGGCACATGGGGCACGGTGTCACTGTCGAGCGACAGTTTCCTTACATCGCCGAACAGCACGGCATACGCGTGCACCGCATCGGCAAAACAGCGGATGTGTTGTACGGCACGGGTCCGGCACAATCGATCGTCGAGACGCGATCCGTTCTAAGTACGTTGGAGGAAATGTACCACCGGGAGCAAAGCGATGCCGCTTTTCTCGTCACAGTGCAAGAGACGGATTTGGCGGGCCACAAAGAAGATCCCGCATGGTACGCCTCACTCTTAAATGAGACCGACCGATGGCTAGCGGCGTTTATTCCAGAAATGGGTGCCGAGGATGTACTGATCGTAACCGCCGATCACGGAAACGACCCGACGATCGGGCATTCGCGCCATACACGCGAGTATACCCCGATTCTCATCACTGGACCGAAGGTAAGTCGGACATCGATTGGCACGCGTCCCACGATGGCCGACATCGGCGCGACGTTGAGCGATTTTTTTGGACTGCCACCGACGGAAGCAGGGAGTAGTTTTTTAGCCGACGTTTTTAAAATCACATATGCGTAAGGAGGAAGAGAGATGAAAAAGTATGTCGCTGTCGTATTAGTTGCTGCTTTGTGTGTGCTGCCTTTTTCTTTTTCCGGCGGAATAGTGGATGCGAAGGGACAACCGACGATTGCCGGTCAGCTAGAAATACTGTTGGATAAACACGAGGTATCCAAAGAAGGGCGTTTTTTTGCCCACGAAGGGCGGGGCACGTTAATATTAGAAGCAACTGGAAAAAAGGTGAAACACAATATCGACATTTTCATCAACGGCAGGCGAGTCGATATTTCTCCGCACACGAAAGGGAAACCGAAATCGCATATTGAAATTGATGTCGGCGCCTATCTACTAGACGGGCTTAACGATATAATAGTAAAACGCACAAATAACGGCGCGAAAGTGCCAAAAGTGATTGTACCTTATCCTGAACTGATCGACGGGACTCCGGAACAAGTCGGTATGAATAGCAGCAAATTAGCAGCGATCGATCGGATCGTCGAGGAAGCGATCGAAGAAGGGATCACACCCGGGGCAGTCGTCTTGGTAGCTAAAGATAATAAAGTTGTTAAAGAAAAAGCGTACGGATTAGCTTACAAATACGACATGGGGCAGTTACTCGACAATCCGCGAGCGATGACGACATCGACAATTTTTGACCTCGCCTCTGTGACAAAAGTGATGGGAACGACACAAGGTATTATGAAGCTCGTCGCTGAAGGGAAAATACGTATAGAGGACAGCGTCGCCAAGTACATGCCCGATTTCGCGGCCAACGGAAAAGAACACATTACGATTGCCGATTTGCTTACTCATACATCGGGTTTGACACCGTGGAAACCGACTTATTTTTATGCGGAAAACGAACGGGAAGTGCGTCGTTATATTAACGAACTGCCACTGGAATATCCGAGCGGCACGAAGCGGGCATACAGCGACTTTAGCTTCATGGTGCTAGGTTTCATCATTGAAGAAGTTTCGGGTGAGCCACTCGATGCATATCTCGAAAAAAACATATACGCCCCGTTAAAGATGCAGGATACGATGTTCAACCCTTCTGATCGTTTGAAACAGCGGATTGCCGCCACTTCTTGGGGAAATCCGTACGAGTACAAAATGGTTGACGATCCTAACTTCGGCTATTATGTGGAAGAGGATGCAGACGATTTTTGTTGTTGGCGGGATTATACGCTTATCGGGGAAGTGAACGACGGGAACAGTTACTACGCAAACGAAGGGGTCGCTGGGCACGCCGGTCTCTTTTCGACGGCGCGAGATTTGGCTGTGTTAGGTCAAGCGATGCTTAACGGCGGGGGATACGGGACGAACAAGTTATACGACAGTGAAACTGTGGCAACATTTACGGCTGAGCAGCGGTTCGGTCACGGCTTCGGCTGGGAACGAAACGGAAGTTACATGGGGAGCCAGCACTCTGGAGAAGCTTTCGGCCACACCGGCTTTACTGGTACCCAGGTGATCTTCGATCCGGTGCACCGGTTACAAATCGTCGTTTTGACGAACAAGCAAAACAACGGACCGCGGGAGAGCGGCAGTTATTACAGTACGTTTGCGTTGACGCGGAACATCGCTGACACTGTCTACGAGTCATTCGCTCAGACGAACAAGTAGACGTTACCGCTGCCGGCGACGGCAGCTGGTCGATGATTGCTACGGGAAGAGGCAACAGAGGCATCTTTTCCGTTCTAGTTGACTTAACCGTTCACTCAAATCTATCTTTCAATGGAAATTACTTGACGCCGTCCACTTACGGGACGGCGTCTTTTTTCTGAAGAAAGTCATGGATCTCTCGTAGTTTCGTTTTCGTTTCCTCGGTTACTTAATTCTTCGTGCACCCTTATATTTATCCTTCCAAAAGTCGCTCGTTATGTATGCAATTTTTACTCCGTCCGCAGTCGAGACGTGAAAAAACTGGCCATTCGCATAGTAAAGTCCGACATTGTTCACTTGGCCGTCAGTGCGCGTACTGAAAAAGACGAGGTCACCGGCCCTTAAGTTACTTTTGCTCACAGCTGAGCCTGTTTCCCACTGTTGGTCGACCCATTGTGGTAGCGCCGTATTCAACGCCTTTTTGTACACGTATTGCGTAAACCCAGACGTGTTAAAACCGGTTGGCGTCGTTCCGCCCGCCTTATACGGCGTGCCTAACAGCGCCTTCGCTTCTTTAATTAACGGCGTATCTGCAACCGTGCGGTATCGTTTGGCACCTTCATAACGGACGTCCCAATACGAACCTTTTGTCAATGTGTCAATTTTGACGCCTTTGCTCACTGTGGCGTGAATGATTTTGTTATTGCCGATGTAGATGGCGTCGTGGGTGATCTGATCCTTCTCCTTATCTTTGAAAAAGATCAAGTCCCCAGGTTGTAAGTTGGCACGGCTCACTGACGTGCCGTATTGCCACTGCTCTCTAGAGCTTCGCGGTAACTGAAAGTCGATCGCTTCGCGGTAAACGTATTGGATAAGGCCAGAACAGTCGAACGCCTGCGGCGTCGTGCCGCCAAACTTATAAGGTGTTCCTAAGTACTTATGGGCTTCATCCACGACTTTTTGACCGTTACTTTCGGCGGCCTCTGCTGTCTGTCCCGTTCCGAGGACGAAAATCGTTAACAAGGTGAAAAGAACGGGAAAACATAACTTTACAATTCTACTATTTACCAAATCTTTCACACTCCTTCTTCCATATGTTATAAGTTTTTCCTGTGCGACGTCAAGTGTAAAAGTGAAACGGGAAGTACATGAGGATTACCCACGTCTGAAACCGTGGGCGTTCAGTCAGCTGTATCTTTAACGGAGTAAGCATACTAGCTACAAGCGGTGTCCTTGTAATATACTGTGTATTACCTTGATAGGATTCGTTTACTGCCAAACAGCAGGTGTTCTATAGGTACTTCGCACTTTCATACGGATGGCAAAAGGAGAATGATTATGTGTTGGTTATGGATCGTACTCGCATTTGTAGGGGGGACGTATTTTGGCATAGTCATCTTTTCGCTCATTTCAGCTTCAAAGCTTGCAGATCGAAAATACGAACAGCTCGAGCGAAAAGAAGGACAAAAAGCAGACCGAGACAACTAACCCGATTGACAAGACGATGGACACGCTCCTAGACTCAAGGTGGTGGGGCCGTTCACTGTGAGAAAAGAATGCCGTAACCACACCGTAATATCACCTGAATAGCATCGTCACGCGGTAACCGTATGTGTCATCGAGTTACTACCTAATGGTATGTATTCACTGTCGGCTCTTTTGGCGGCAGACTCTAAAATTGCGGCGTTCGTCCCCTCTGGTCTAATTCCGAGATGTGTGCGGCGATGAGCGCGCATAACCGCTCAATCCCCGTTTGGAGCTCTTTTTCGTGTACATAAGAGAAGCTGAGGCGCAAATGGTTAAATTGCAACTCGCCGGGGTAGCATGTTGAACCCGGTAAAAACGAGATGTCAGAGGCTTCGGCTTTAAGCAGCAGGTCGTTCGTGTTTACCCATGTCGGGAACGAGAGCCAAATGTTGAAGCCGCCACTCGGTGTGTGCCACTTTACTTCGGGTGGCGCATACCGTTCCAACGCGGCAAGCGTCGTATCGCGGCGCCGTTTTAAGTGTTCGCGCAGCCGCGCCAGTTGTGAAAAAACGTTTTTTGACTGCATAAGGGGCAAAATCGCTTTTTGTGTAAGTAATGGACTGCCTAAATCAGTCAACGTTTTGGCGACGAGTAGACGGTTAAACACGTTGCCGGACGCGACGATGGCGGCGATGCGACAGCCGGGCGCTAAAATTTTGCTCAGACCTTTAATATAAATCGTGCTTCCGGACCGATCTAAACTCTTAATGTGGGGCGGCGGCGTCTGTTCAAAATACATTTCACTCCACGGGTCATCTTCGACGATGATACAGTTCATACTTTGCGCAAGGTCGAGCAGCTGCAAGCGACGGCGGAAGGAGAGGACGGTGCCTGTCGGGTTTTGGAAAGTCGGAACGGTGTAGATCAGTTTTGGCGTGTACGTATCGCATAAGCGGATTAAATGATCGACTTGCATTCCATCGACGTCCACCGGTACTGGTATGACTGTTGCGCCTCTCCCGCGAAATACGTCGATCGCTTCCGTGTACGTCGGTTCTTCGGCGACGACGATATCCCCGGGGCCAAGAAAACTGCGCGCGACGAGGTCGATCGCTTGTTGCGACCCGTTGGCGATGAGAATCTCGGCGGCGTGCGCCTCGACACTTTGGCTTTGCAAATAGTCGGCCATGGCGTGACGCAGTTGCAAATCCCCTTGAATTTCCCCGTATGCCGCGAGTGCTTCCGGATGGTGTAAAACGGTGTGACTGATGTTTTGCGCCAAATAATCGGTAGGTAGGAGGCGCGGGTTGACGACGGACAAGGCAAAGTTGGCGGCGGCGTCCGTTTGATGGTAGCGCAACGATTGCGAACGGTGCAAGTAATCGGCGACTTGGACAGGTAATCTGTCGTCAGGTGCCATGTCGCTATGACGCGCACCGAGCGCGTTGTCCGTACTGTGACGGTCGCGGGGCGAATCGATTGGCGCTTCGCCGCTAACAAACGTCCCTTTTCCTTGAATGCGTTCAATGAGCCCTTTTTGCTCCAAACGTTTATACGCTTGTACGACTGTGACCGGACTGACGCTGATGTTTTGTGCCAATTGCCTAACGGAAGGCAAGCGTCCCCCTGGCGTGAAATAGCCGGACAAAATACGATCGGCGATCGCTTGATAAATTTGGGTGACGAGCGGTATTTGTGACTGCCGGTTCAGTTCGATTTGCATCAGTTATTCTCCCCTATTTACATATATTCCACTTATTTACATGGATTGGCTTTACATAGATTGGCGTACGTTTTTTTATTGTTTCGGTTAGTTGGAAGAGTTACCGCGTTACTGCGTTAAAGGTGCTCGTAAAAGTAGCGATGATTTTTGCAGCGACAATTTAAACTGTTACAACGCTGCTGTAACAGTTTACGCCCCTAACTGTTACACAGTGATCTTTACTGTTACAACCAATGCTATATAAACTATAAATTAACGTAAGTCATTACGCAAGGACATAGCTCGACACATAACGCACAATGCATGAGGGGAAGGAATGGTGGCTAGAATGACGAATCAGAAGCACAGGACTGTGACTGAGGGCACGCAAGAGTCGCCCGCGACCGAAACAGCGGCTAAAGGCAAGCGAGGTGGACTGAAAGTGCCGCGGGGCGGGGTCATTATGGACGTCGTCAACGCGGAACAGGCGAAAGTAGCGGAAGCAGCTGGGGCGGTTGCGGTCATGGCGTTAGAACGCGTACCGGCGGACATTCGCGCGGCCGGAGGAGTGGCACGGATGGCTGACCCGCGCCTCGTCGAAGACGTGCAGCGAGCCGTCAGCATTCCCGTGATGGCGAAAGTGCGGATCGGTCACTTTGTCGAGGCGCGTCTCCTAGAAGCGCTCGCCGTCGACTACATCGATGAAAGTGAAGTGCTTACCCCGGCAGACAACAAGTTTCACATTGACAAAACGCAATTTTCCGTTCCGTTCGTGTGCGGTGCACGCCATTTAGGGGAGGCGCTCAGACGGATCGGTGAAGGGGCGCAAATGATTCGCACGAAAGGAGAGCCGGGTACCGGTAACATCGTCGAAGCGGTCAAACATATGCGGGCGATGATGAGCGATATTCGCAAGGTGCGCGCGATGTCGCGGGATGAATTGATGGCAGAAGCGAAGCAGATCGAGGCGCCGTACGAGTTGCTCGTGCAAGTACACGAGACAGGTAAGTTGCCGGTGCCAAACTTAGCAGCTGGCGGCGTGGCCACCCCTGCCGATGCCGCACTGATGATGCATTTAGGGGCGGACGGCGTATTTGTCGGATCGGGCATTTTTAAAGCGGCCCACCCAGAAAAATTCGCCCGCGCGATCGTACGCGCAGCTACGAATTTCGACGATTACGCCCTCATCGCCCGATTGTCGGCGGATTTAGGTGAGGCGATGCCAGGGATCGACGTGGCACAACTCGCGCCGGAAAAACAGATGCAAACGCGCGGTTGGTGAACAGGGGACGCGAATCGCATGAGCCAACCAGTTAGCTATGAAAAAAACAACGTACCGATGCGAATCTGTGTCGGTACGTTGTTTCCTAATTAGCCTGTGAGAATAACCTGTGAGTCGATTGTTACAGTAGAGACGTGTTTTTAGCTTGTTTATTACTTGTTGGTCGCGGCACTGTAGGCGCTCGCGTAAGGACGCTGATATTCTTCGATGTTGGCCACTTTTTTCTCCCGCCGCACCCACTGTGTAAAGATCTTTACCAAGAAGGTCATGAACATCGTCTCTTGGGCTAGTTTCATAATGATACCACCCAATTGTTGATCTTCACCCGGTGAAAACAGGTTGAGCTGCGAGAACAGTTCCGGCGGTACAGATGACCCCGGCGGCAAACAATAGCCTAAAGCGAGTGACCACAAGTTCGGATCGTTATACGTCGCATAGAGTGGCCCCGTGGCAAAAATAATCATCGCACACGCAGGTAACAACAAACCGCTGTTGCCAAACAGATAGGCAATACGCTTCAATTCGGATAGGTTGCTGCGGTCGGGAACAGGGGCGACGATGTGCCACCACATTAAAAGAGCTGTACTAAACAGTAAAAACTGAAAGATGCGGTGCAACGTGTAATTCATCATTAAGAAGTCGAGCAAGCTCGGCAAATGGTAAAACGATAATAAGACGTTAAACAAGATCAGCCCGATAAACGGGTTCAATACGGCTTTATAGATCCGGTTTAACACGCGTATCTCGTTCATCCACGTAAAAAACCAGCTCGGGCTACCGAGTAACAGTAACGGTGGCGCCACGAAAAACAAAACGCCCATTTGCGCCATATGGGCACTGAACATGACGTGGCCGAGAATGTAAAGCGGGCCGCCATACGCAAAGTAAAAGACGACGAGTCCGATGAGAAATGTTACTTTTTGCTTTTTTGGTACGGGGGCAGATCCCGGAATATGTTCGCGCGCTGATCCGACGATCCATAAGTAAGCGACCCCGAGTGCGATCGTCAAAATCATGAAGCTCGGGTTCCACAACGCGGTAAAGCTGAATTGATCCATAAACATGCTGACCAAAAGAAGCACCTCCTAAACAGGTGGATACGAGTAACGAGTAAGTATAGCTAACGACAAGACAGCGGCTTGACAGTGATAGTATGCGTGATCATCTTAACGACTGAGCGAAAACAGGACGATGGCTCCCGAGACACACTTAACCGTATTCTGTATATAAATTGTACCGTAAATCGCGACAGTGTCAATTCCATTCACTTATTCGACGGTAAAGGGTTGCTTAGGCATATTATGCATCCCGCGTGCCGTAACATGTGCGATCACGTAATACGTCCCTTTCTCCTCAAACGTTTTGTCGATGGCGTAAACGCCGTCGCCCGTGTGCTTACCTTCGATTTTATCGTGTTTATCCTCGCCGTCGCGCCACACTTCGAACAGCACTTCATCCGCGTCGGTCACTTTTTCCTCTGCTTGGGTGACGGTCGCTTTAATGGTTGTCGCTTTTCCTTTTGCCACTTTCTCCGGTAAGTCGATCGCGACTTCGATCGGGTCTAACGCTGTCGGTGTGGAGTCATCTTGCCCGGTATCAGCATGCGCGTCCGACGCGTGATCGTCCGCAGATCCGGCTTGATCGTCCGTACCAGCGGCGCAGCCAGTCGCGACAAGTAGACAGACAGCGAAAAGCGCTACGATTTTTTTCAACGCGAGTACCTCCTATTTTAATGCTTTAATGTCTTTAATAATGTCGTCAACCGGCGGTTTTAAACCGTCGTACATTTTGACGACTTTGCCGTTGCCGTCGACTAAGTAAAACTTCGTGCCGTGAATGACTTGGTCGGAATTAGGGTCGTCTTGCACGATCGATTTAAAGCTCTCTTGGGAAAACTCAGCGATTTCTTCCTGCTTATAGCCTGTTAATAAGTGCCAACTAGCTAAATCCATCTCGTTTTCCTTCGCGTACTTTTGCAGCGTTTCCGGAGTGTCGACGTCCGGGTCGACACTGAACGAAACGATGGGGATATTAGCGTCGTTATCTTTTAACGCTTTTTGGATTTTAACCATGTTTGCCGTCATCGGTGGACAAACAGTGACGCAGTTCGTAAAAATAAAATCTGCCAGCCAGACGTCGCCTTTTAAATCCGCGAGACCAAATTTTTTCCCGTCTTGATCTGTGTACGTAAAGTCAGCAACTTGCCAATTAGCTTCTTGCTCTTCTTGCGACTGTGTGCCGTTACTTTGCGCATTGTCGAGCGGGGAGCCACCCCCACAGCCGGCGACGACAAAAACGAATAACGCGACGATTACAGCTACGGGCCATTTTTTAACCAACGGTATCACCTATCCCTAATCGTTTAGTTTAGATTTCCCCAAACCGTAGCAACGAAAAAAAACAACATGCCTTGAGCAATTGCGCGGTCGAACGCGTGTGTTAATGTTTATGGCAACAGCTAGAGGTCGTCAAAAACTGTGTGGCGTCCGTAAATGTCAGTACTTTTCCGCCAAATCCTTTGACGAACATTTCCGCGTGTTGCTTGTTCTCGAAGGTGAGTACTTGCGGTTGACAACATTGAATGTGCAAAGCGCTATCAATGACGTACCATGCAATTTCAGCGCCAATCGTCGTATGCATGAGGAAATCGCGGCAAATCGCTTGGATGACAGTGTCGCCGAGTTGACGGTGCCGGATGAGGCCGCAATGTGCGCAACAGGCTGATTCGATCGCGTTGTCCTCTAAAATAAGCCGATAAGACAGCCGATCGTTTACCGGGCGGCTGCAAAGGACACACGCACTTTGCGGCACATTTTTTTTCATCGGTTGCTGGCTTAAAGTGATGCCGCCAAACGTTTTTATAATGATGCCTTCTTCGAGTAGCGGCTTTAAGTCACGGTGCACGGTCATTTCCGACACGCCGAGCTCTCTACTTAGCGCAGAAATCTTCAAGTGTTTTTTTTCCTGGATCAGTTGTTTAATGCGGCTTTGCCGTTCGATCGGTAACATGGAGCAACCAACCTTTATAGCTTGATGGGTTATCACATAATATAACAACTTAAAAGTATCATATCCATCATAGATTATGTAGAAATGCGATTTCAAGCGACAGAGATGGCAATTGTGTGAAGGATACATCGGAAGGATGAAGTGTCGATAATTTTTCACATAAAAAGTTAAAAAGGTATTGTAACCGTTCACCGACTTCATTACAATTTCGGTTAAGGCTACGTTGTCGTGCATGTTACGGGTACGTACGCAATGAGAAGCCTTTAGGTAGGGAGTGCAGAGCAGTTTTCGTTTTTCGGTGTACAACGGGCAACAGTTAAATCAAGGAGGAGAACGGAGTGCGGAAAAAATTATTGACATGGGTGTTCGTCGGCCTATTAGTCCTCGCTTTGGCGGCATGCGGGGGTAAAAAAGACGATGCGGCAGACGGCGGGGCGAAAGACGATAGCAATGCGACCGCCGCTTCTGGCGAAGAGCTTTTTAAAAGTAGCAACTGCATAGCCTGCCACGGGGATCAGTTAAACAACGGCTCGGCGCCAGCCCTCGATAAAATCGGTGCCACGCTGTCTAAAGACGAGATCGTCGACGTGATTAAAAACGGTAAAGGCGGCATGCAAGCCCAAACGCAAGTGTCTGATGACGACGCAGAAGAACTGGCCGCTTGGTTAGCGGACAAAAAATAACAGCTTTACATAAACGGTCAGTATCATAAAAAAGCGGTGCCCACGATAAACTGTGGGCGCCGCTTTTGTTTTTAGCAATACCTTATGAAAACAGGTGCGCACACACGATGCCGGCAGCGAGTAACAGTCCGAAAAACGTGTGCGTTTGCGACGTCGCTTTCATCGCGGGCATCATTTCGGCCGGCGTCGTTTTTCCGACGAACGCGAGCGTGGCTAGCCACGCTTTCGGGAGGCTGAGGAGGACGAGGAGTAGCCACGGGGACGCGTAGCCTACGGTGACGAGGGCGATCATCCATAAGTAGGAGAGGGCAAACATCCCGCCTAAAAAAGAGACCGCGCCTGAATGTCCGAGTAAGATGGCGAGTGTCTTCCGACCGTGTGCTTTGTCCCCGCGCAAATCGCGAATGTTGTTGGCCATTAAAATGCTGCCAACTAATATGGACATCGGGATGGAAACGAGGACACTGACGGTAGTAATCGTACCTGTTTGGATAAAGAACGAAAGGAGGATGAGGATTAGTCCCATGAAAATACCCGCTGTCAACTCGCCGAAGGGCGTGTAGGCGACGGGATAAGGGCCACCCGTGTAAAAATAGCCAGCTGCCATACAGGCTACCCCGATCACGGCGATCCACCAACTACTATTCATACATATATATACGCCGAGTGGGACGGTCGCGGCAAACAACGTCACCGCTAAGATAAGTATGACGCGCGGCTCGATTCCGTAGTGGACAGTGGCGCCACCGATGCCGACGGAGTCGGCTGTGTCTAGCCCGCGCTTATAGTCGAAATATTCGTTAAACAAGTTGGTCGCTGCTTGAATCATCATGGAAGCGAGTAACATGCATAAAAAAACTGGGACATGGATCGATCCGTGCGGTAGGGCCAGTACGGTGCCGATAATGACCGGCGTAAAGGAAGCGGTCAACGTGTGTGGCCGCATCTGTTTCCACCATACGCGCCAATTCACCTTTTGGTACGGTATTTTTTGCAGTTTCTGGTTGCTTTCTAAACGTTGTTGCATTTTCCTCTCCCTCGTCTGTCCCACGTTTGTCGTAGTGCGACTTATCATTTCTAACATTCCTTTTATTTAATGGCTGTTCTGTAAGAAAACGCTCTACAGATTAACAGTCAGTTTAAGTTTATGAAATCCAACCCACAGTGTCAATATGGCCCGTATCGCGATACAGAAAGCAATCCGCTAGCAATCCGCTAGCAATCCGCGGGTATGCGCGTGCAATTGAACAGACGAGCGGGTCTTTTTTTTGTTATAATAAATGCGTGTTGTCCATGTTTACTATTGAACGTACGCTAGAAGTTGGCTCACTCGAGCACGAGGAAAGTTTGTGTTCGGAGAGTGGGCCAGGAGGGGATATATCGTGGCTATCGTCAAACAGCTGGATCTTTGTGAGCTACTCGTGGAAGGTGCACGTCGTGCACAGCAACTTGGACGCGAGGTGCTCGTCAGCCGCACGGTAAACGTTGCAACCGTCGATCCGCTGTCTTTTTTTGTCGCTGCAAGCAGTGATCGCGGCAGCCGAGTATACTTTACTGACCCGGCGCAAGAGGTTGTTCTCGTAGGGATCGGTAAAGCTTATGAAATAGAAGCGAACGGTGAGGAACGCTTTAGCGATGTCGAACGCGAGTGGGGGCGCTTAGTAGCGGAGGCCGTGGTCGAACTGCCGGAAGATACAGTAACAGCGATTGGCCCACTGTTGTTAGGTGGGTTTTCGTTTGATCCAGAAAGGCACAAAACGGCACTGTGGCACGGGTTTCCCGATGCTGCTTTTCATTTGCCCACTTTTTTACTAACGCGAACGGCGGGGCAGTGTTGGCTGACTGTGAACGAAGTCGTCCATGCGGCAACGGACGCGAACGCGCGCGCCGACGCCTTGCGAGCGCAGCAAGCAGAACTGTTAGATGCTGTGGGAAAAGGCACTTACTTGCCGCTGTACGAGGCGGACGGCGATCCGACGTACGCGTCTAAGGAAATTGAGCCCGAGAAATGGAAGGACGCCGTGGCGGAGGCGGCGCGGGATATTCGCGCCGGTCGGATGGATAAAGTTGTGTTGGCGCGCGAATTGCGCTTGACTGCGGACCGCGAGATTGCCGTCGAACGCGTGCTGGAGCGGTTGTCGCAGCAGCAACCGAACAGTTTTGTATTTGCCGTCGAGCGCGGGGAGCAATGCTTCGTCGGAGCGACGCCGGAGAGGCTCGTGAAGCGCGAGGGGGATACGTTTTTTACGATGTCGATGGCTGGTTCGATTGCGCGGGGGGAGACGGCAGCGGAAGACACCCGTCTCGGCAATCAGCTATTGCAAGATGAGAAAAATCGGATTGAACACGGCCTCGTCGTCGACATGATCCGCCGAGCAATGGCAACAGCGTGCGACGGTGTCGATGTGCCAGCGGTGCCAGAACTACTTAAAGTAAAATACATTCAGCACTTATACACACCTATTTTTGGTCGCGCGCGTGCAGGTGCAACACTCTTGTCCTTGGTGGAAAAACTGCACCCGACTCCAGCGGTCGGCGGGTATCCGCACGAGTCATTCGCGAATATTCGCGAGTTGGAATGTTTAGACCGCGGATGGTATGCGGCGCCGCTCGGTTGGCTCGACTGGCGGGGGAACGGCGATTTTGCCGTTGCACTGCGCTCGGGCCTCATTCGTGGCAACGAAGCGTCACTGTTTGCGGGATGCGGCATCGTCGGCGCTTCGGACCCGCAAAGCGAGTACGAGGAGACGCGTTTGAAATTTCGTCCGATGCTGCAGGCGCTAGGGCTAGGAGGGACGGACGAGTGACTGCTTATGAAGAGGTCGTCACCGCGTACAGCGGGGCGTTTGTCGACGAGCTGGCCCGTTCCGGGATCCGCGATGTCGTGGTCAGTCCCGGCTCGCGTTCCACGCCGCTTGCCATGCTCGTAGCCGAACATCCAGAGCTTGACGCATGGGTACACGCGGACGAACGGTCGGCCGCTTTTTTTGCGCTCGGGATGGCGAAAGCAGCGCGTGCGCCGGTCGCTTTGTTGTGCACGTCGGGCACGGCGGCAGCCAATTATTTTCCTGCGGTCGTGGAGGCGTCGCTCGCACGGGTGCCGCTCGTCGTGCTGACGACGGATCGCCCACACGAGCTGCGCGACGTCGGAGCGCCGCAGGCGATCGACCAGACCGGCTTATTCGGTTCACATGTGAAGTGGTTTCAAGAGATGGCGTTGCCGGAGATGTCGCCGGCGATGCTCGCGTACGTCCGCGCGACGGCATCGCGCGCGATTGCGACGGCAGGAGAAGCGCCAGCCGGTCCGGTACACCTGAACTTTCCGTTTCGCGAACCGTTTGTACCCCTTCTCGAAACCGACGACTTGTGGCGCGCGGGCCGGGAGGAGACAAAGAGCTACGTGCGGGTGACGGGCGGCCGCCGCCAACTTGACCCGCTGCAAGTGGACGAGCTCGCCGCAGTGCTCAGCGGGGCGCGACGTGGGTTAATCGTCTGCGGGCCTCACGACGATCCCGCCTTTGCGCCCGCAGTCGTTCAGTTAGCGGAACGCCTCTCCTTCCCACTTCTCGCTGATCCGTTGTCACAAGTGCGCTACGGTACGCACGACAAGGCGCTCGTCATTGACGGTTACGACGCCTTTCTGCGCGAACAGGCAGTTGTGCGCCGCTTAGCGCCGGACGTCGTGCTCCGCTTCGGCGCAATGCCCGTCTCTAAGGCGTTGCTGCGCTACTTAGAGGCTCACCCGTCTTGCCGCCAAATCGTCGTCGACGGCGGCGCGGGCTGGCGCGAGCCGACATTGCTCGCTGCCGATATCGTCTATGCAGACGAAACGCGCTTTTGCGAGGCGATAGCGACGAAAATTGGTGCAGCTGCCGACGGTCCGCGGAGGGCGCTAGGGGAGGTTCCTTCTTGCGGTAAGCAGGTTAAGGAAGATGGGGGTACGCGTCTTGCGGACGGAAGGGACTGTACGATGTGGGCAAATTGGTGGGCTGACTGCTGGATCCGTTTGAATGCGATCGCGCAGGCGGAAGTACAGCGACAGGTCGCTCACTTTGCTAACGATCACTTGTTTGAAGGGCGCGTGTTTTCCGAATTAGC
The DNA here is from genome assembly GCF_001375555.1 of Numidum massiliense. Taxonomy (NCBI): domain Bacteria; kingdom Bacillati; phylum Bacillota; class Bacilli; order Caryophanales; family Bacillaceae; genus Numidum; species Numidum massiliense. The sequence goes on from NZ_CTDZ01000009.1 coordinate 745,772, forward strand.
GGCGCTGCTGCCGGACGAGGCTGTCCTTTACGTCGGCAACAGTATGCCTGTGCGCGACCTAGACACGTTCTTTGCGAATAGTGCGCAGCGGGTGCGCACGCTGGCCAACCGCGGGGCGAACGGGATCGACGGAGTCGTCTCTAGTGCGCTCGGGGCGAGTACAGCTGGCGGGCCACTCGTGCTCGTCATCGGCGACGTGTCCTTTTACCACGACTTGAACGGGTTGCTTATGGCCAAGCTTTACGGGCTTAAGGCGACGATTATTTTACTGAACAACGACGGCGGCGGCATTTTTTCTTTCTTACCGCAGGCCGCAAATCCGAAGCATTTCGAGACGCTGTTCGGGACGCCGCTCGGTCTCGATTACGCACACGCCGCCGCGCTGTACGGTGCCTCTTACTGCCGGGTAACCGATTGGGAGGCATTTCGTCGCGCGGTCGATGCGGGCGTCGCAGCTGACGGTCTTACGATAATTGAAGTACCGACGGCGCGTACGGCGAATGCGGAGGAACACCGGGCGATTTGGCACGAGGTGTCAGATGCGATTAAGGGAGAACTGACAGGAGATGGCACCGCTGCGGTGTACCCCCAAGGAGTATCAAATGATTGTGCCACTGCTGACCGCGCCGCTGCCGGGCAGGAGGAGGGCGTTCGCCATGCGCCTCGCGATTAACGGTATTCAGTTGAACGTCGAAACATACGGTGTCGGATCACCGCTCTTGTTATTACATGGGTTCACTGGTTCGGCGGCGACGTGGGAGCCGTTTTTTGCGTCGTGGGGTCGCCACTTTCACCTCCTCGCAGTCGACGTCATCGGTCACGGGCGCTCCGACGCGCCGCGGGATGCAGCGAGGTATGATATGGATCTCGCGGCGGCAGACTTGGTCGCCGTCCTCGACCACTTCGGCTATTCACGCGCACACGTGCTCGGGTATTCAATGGGTGGTCGGTTGGCGTTGACGTTTGCCGTCCGCTATCCGCAGCGGGTGCAGGCACTCCTGTTGGAAGGCAGTTCGCCCGGCCTTGCAGCCGCGGCAGAGCGAGAAGCGCGCTTCCAGCGCGACGACCGTTTGGCCGCCTCGATTGAACGAGACGGGATCGAGGCGTTCGTCGACCGCTGGGAGTCGTTGCCGCTGTTTCGCTCGCAGCAGCGCCTACCGGAGGCTGTGCGTGCCCGCTTGCGCGAACAACGGCTGCAGAATGATGTCATCGGTCTCGCTGGCAGTTTGCGCGGGATGGGCACGGGGGCGCAGCGTCCGCTGTGGGAGGAGCTACCGCAGTTACAGATGCCGCTCAAGTGTGTCGTCGGCGCCTTAGACGACAAGTTCCGGCTGATCGCCGCGGAGATTGCTGCGCGCGTGCTGGGGGCAGAAGTAGAAGTCGTCGCGGAGGCCGGTCACACGGTGCACGTGGAACAACCGTCTATTTTTGATACAATAGTGTTAGATTTTTTTAGAGAGGTGGAGAAAAAGTGACAGTTGCCTGGGAAAAAGGAGCAAAAGCGTACGAAGATATTTTGTACGAAACATACGGAGGAATGGCCAAAATTACGATAAACCGCCCGGAAGTGCGCAATGCGTTCCGTCCGAAAACGGTGGTCGAATTGATCGACGCATTTGCGGAGGCGCGGGATGACGCGAGTGTCGGTGTGATCATTTTAACGGGTGCAGGGGATAAGGCGTTTTGTTCCGGTGGGGACCAAAAAGTGCGCGGTCACGGCGGTTACGTCGGGGAGGACAACATTCCGCGCTTGAATGTGCTCGACTTGCAACGGCTCATTCGCGCCATTCCGAAGCCGGTCATCGCCATGGTCGCCGGCTATGCCATCGGCGGCGGGCACGTGTTACATATCGTTTGTGACTTAACGATTGCAGCCGACAACGCCGTATTCGGACAGACGGGTCCGAAGGTAGGTAGTTTTGACGCTGGCTACGGTGCCGGTTATTTGGCGCGCATCGTCGGACACAAAAAAGCGCGGGAGATTTGGTATTTGTGCCGCCAGTATTCGGCGCAAGAAGCCCTCGACATGGGACTCGTCAACACGGTCGTACCCCTCGAGCGACTGGAAGTGGAGACGGTGCAGTGGGCACAAGAAATGTTGGAGAAATCGCCGACCGCCCTTCGCTTTTTGAAAGCGTCGTTTAACGCTGACACAGACGGTCTCGCCGGTCTACAGCAACTCGGCGGCGACGCGACGCTGTTGTATTACACGACGGAGGAAGCAAAAGAAGGACGCGATGCGTTTAAAGAGAAGCGCCAACCAAACTTCGGGCAGTTTCCGCGCTTTCCGTAAAAAAAACGGCAGCAGCTCGGTGGGGAAACTCATCGGGCTGCTTTTTAAGTGAAGGTGAAGTTAGTGACTGGACAACAAATGCCGAATTGGCTCAAAAAAAGGGCTGCACTAACACCGGAGCGGCTCGCCGTCATCGCGGGCGGGGAGCGGCGCACGTTTCGCCAGCTCGACGAAGGAGCAGAGGCGATGGCGTACCGCTTGGCGCGCTTAGGCGTACAGGAGGGCGATCGCGTCGCGTTACTACTTAAAAATAGTGTGGCAGCGGTAGAAATAATCCACGGATTGCACGACCTCGGCGCCGTACTGTTGCCCCTTAACACCCGCTTATCGGTGCGGGAGTGGCAGTGGCAGCTGCATGACGCGGCGGCTCGCCTGCTTATTTACGACGACACGTTACCGAGCGAGACGGTTGCGCAGATTAAACAGCTGCGCGAAGAGCTTGAACAACCGATTGTGCAAACGCCTGAACAATCGCTCGTACAATTGCAAGAACTGCCGCTTGAACAGCTCTATGAGGGACACCCGCAAGAACAGCCATGCGAAGGACAGCAGCAAGAACAGCCATGCGAAGGACAGCAGCAAGAACAGCCATGTGAAGGACAGCAGCCTGAGCAAGGCCTGGCAGAACAGCGAGCGACAGACGGTCACCGTAACGATCGGTGTGACAGTCGCGATACCGTAACGCTCCTTTCGTTGCGACAATTTCTCTCCGTGAGTCCCTCCCCAGTCGTCGGGTTAACACTTAAACAGACCGTACAGTTAGAGGCGCTGCAAGCGATTATGTACACGTCGGGCACGACAGGACACCCGAAAGGGGTCAGGCTCACGTATGGCAACCACTGGTGGAGCGCCGTCGGTTCGGCACTCAACCTCGGCCTTTGTGCTGGGGACCGCTGGCTCATTAGTGTGCCGCTGTTTCACATGAGCGGGCTCTCTATCGTCATGCGTAGTGTCATCTACGGGATTACGGCTGTCGTGCACGAATCGTTCCAACCGGAAGCCGTCCATCGCGCCATCGTTGCCGACGGGATCACACACCTTTCCGTCGTCAGTGCGATGCTGGCGCAACTCGTCGATCGACTTGGCACGGAGGAGCGCTATCCGGCGTCGTTCCGCTGCATGTTAGTCGGAGGGGGACCCGTGCCGCTGCCGCTGTTACAGCGCTGCCAGCAGCTCTGCATCCCGGTGTACCAAACGTACGGATTGACAGAAACCGCCTCACAAATCGCGACGCTTGCCCCGGAGTATATGGTGAGCAAAAGCGGTTCCGCTGGCAAGCCCCTCTTTCCCGCCGAGCTGCGCATCGAGGTAGACGGTGTCCCTGCCGCGGCAGGTGAAGCAGGGGAAATCGTCGTGAAGGGGCCATCGGTCACAAGTGGCTACTGGCAGCGGGACGAGGCGACGACACAGGCGATTAAAGACGGTTGGCTGTATACGGGCGACATGGGCTATGTGGACGAAGAGGGGTTTTTATACGTCCTCGACCGGCGTAGTGACTTGATCATTTCCGGCGGGGAGAATGTGTACCCGGCAGAAATAGAAGCGGTTTTGACGGCGCACCCTGCTGTGGTGGAAGCAGGCGTCACCGGTTTGCCGCACGACAAGTGGGGACAAGTTCCCGTCGCCTTTGTCGTCGTACGCGCCGGCAGCCGTACAGGTGGTGCCGTCGACGTCGACGAAGAGACGCTGCGCGACTTTTGCCGCGAGCGACTAGCGAAATACAAAGTGCCCGTCGCCGTTCATTTCGTCCCATCTTTACCGCGCAATGCGGCGAACAAACTCGTGCGGCGAAAACTTTTTGAACTCGCGACAGGTTCGCCGAGTCGGGTATGAAAACGTGATATAATGAACGGTATGGAATGGTAGGAACGATTTTCCGGGAGGTTTCAATGGGACACATAGCGCAAATTAAAGCCGCGAGAGAGGCGATCGCCAAGATCGCCCATGAAACGCCACTCGATTATTCGCAAACGTTTAGCGACTTAGCTGCCAACGATATGTATCTTAAATTGGAAAACTTGCAAAAGACAGGGTCGTTTAAAGTGCGCGGCGCCTATAACAAAATTCATTCGCTACAGCCGAAAGACAAACAAAAGGGCGTCATTGCCGCTTCAGCCGGCAACCACGCGCAAGGCGTTGCCTTCGCCGCCACACAGGAAAACATTGCGAGTACGATTGTCATGCCGGAAGGCGCCCCGCTCGCCAAGCTACAAGCGACGGAAGCGTACGGTGCAGAAATCGTACAGCACGGGTCGACCTTTGACGAGGCGCTCGAGCGGGCGATTGAACTACATCGCGAGACAGGAGCGACCTTCATACACGCCTTCGACGACGAAAAAATTATTGCCGGCCAAGGGACGATCGGATTGGAAATCGTAGAGCAACTGCCGGAAGTAGACGCGATCGTCTGTCCGATCGGCGGTGGCGGCCTCATTTCCGGAATCGCGAAAGCGGTAAAAGAACTAAAGCCGTCGGTAAAAGTGTACGGAGTTGAAGCGGCGGCTTGCGTCAGCATGGGGGCGTCGCTTAAGGAAGGGAAACCGCTGAAAGTACGGGCGACGAGCACGATCGCTGACGGCATTGCCGTGAAACAGCCGGGACGACGGACGTTAGATTTGGTGCAAAAATACGTGGACGACGTCTTCGTCGTCGACGATTTGGAAATCTCGCGCACCATGCTGTATTTGCTCGAACGCAATAAATTACTCGTCGAAGGTTCGGGCGCAGCTGCACTCGCCGCGATGCTGTATCATAAAATACCGGAGACGGGTAAAAAAGTCGTCTCGATCGTTAGTGGGGGCAACGTCGACATTTTATTTATTTCGCGCATTATTCAGCACGGCCTCGTCGAAGCGGGACGTTTCGTCACGTTTACGACACTCGTCAACGATAAGCCCGGCAATTTGAACCGCCTGCTGACGATTGTGGCCAAACATCACGCAAACGTCATCTCGATTCAACACCACCGGATCACGCCGAGAATTATTCCGGGGCAAACGGAGATTGAGCTCGCGCTAGAGACGAAAAACGACGCACACATCGCTGAAGTCAAGCATGCCCTCAAAGAAGCTGGTTATACGATTACGAAAAAAATTTAACTATGCCACCGATTCGGCGGCGCTTAAAGGAAGTGTCGTCTAAAATGCTATTGCGACGTTTGCTCTGCACAGTTTCTTTCACCTGTGCAGAGTTTTTTTGTGGCATTTGTGGCATTATCGTTGCTGGTAATCGCGATTGCTGTATAAACGGAAGGGAAAAGCGAAAACTACTATATTAAAGGGTAAGGAATGAAGGCGCGTTAAACGAGCGAATATACGGCTCGTCAAATCTTTTTGGAGGGGGTGTTAACGTGAAAAATGAAGAGCAGCAACGAAAGCAAATAAGTCTACAGCGAAAGGAGCCGACGATTGCTCCGGGGTTAAATGACCGTGAACTATTGGAGCACAAGGCGACGGAGGCAGAAATTCGCGCCGGCAACAGCACAGAAGTGACGACTCTCACATATGACGAAACCGAACCGAGCGATTGAGACGACACGTGACGGTGTAATTAAACCAAATATTACATAAATCGTTCGATTGCGACAACTATTGACACGTTTTAACATGTGTATGACAATAGCTGTAACGCTATAACTGATGCAGTCGTTTTAAAGGGGATTCATACATATGTGGGCTAATAACTGGTTTTCTAGCTTCCTTCTCGCCTTAAGTGTAATTTTTTTTACAGCTGGTTGTATGACCCTATTGACGCAATCATCACAAGAATCAGGAGGAGGGTATACACCGAGTAAAAACGATACGGGTGCAGAGGGGCCAGTAACAGACAGAGAGAAAGGGTCCCGCTCCGAAGTAGGGGCTATTTCTACTGGGGCTCGCGGTGCAAAAGCCAAAACGGAAGCGCCCTCCGTCCCGACCTTTACGGAACCGGAAGTGGTGCGCGGTATTTACGTCACAGCCCCGTCTGCGGGCGGTCGTAAATTTCCGGAGCTCGTTGAGCTCGTCGCGAAGAGTAAGCTCAATGCAATGGTCATCGACATAAAAGACGACGACGGCCACATTACATACCCGCTTGCAGACAATGAACTAACGCCTTTTGTCAAGCCGTACATTAAAAATCCAGAGCAGTTGATGCAGACCTTGTCGGAAAACGACATTTATCCGATTGCGCGCATCGTCGTATTTAAAGATACAGTTTTAGCGAAAAAAAAGCCGGAGTGGTCGTTTTCGCAAGGTGAAAACGTGTGGCGCAGCGCCAACGGCGAGGCGTTTGTCAACCCTTATTTACGGGAAGTGTGGGAGCACAACGTCGCAGTGGCCAAACAGGCGGCAGCACTCGGTTTTAAAGAAATCCAATTCGATTATGTCCGTTTTCCGGAAGGCTTTGAAACGTTCGGCGACAGTCTCACTTTTGAGCGAGGCACGTATGCGTCGGTGCAAGATCCGCTTAAGGCGCGGGTAAAGGCTGTCACTGATTTTGTCGCTTACGCCAAGAAAGAATTGGCGCCTTACGCTATCGACGTGTCGGTTGACATTTTTGGATATGCGGCGACTGTTCCCGCGGCGTCGGGCATTGGACAAGACTTTTCCGCGATTAGCGCGCACGTCGACGTCATTTCGTCGATGATTTACCCTTCCCATTGGGGATTCGGCAATTTTGGTCTCGCTAAACCAGATTTAGAACCGTATGCGTTAGTGATGCAATACGTCGTGCGGGAAAAAGAAAAACTGTTACTGGTAAAAAACCCGCCGCGCTCCCGCCCGTGGCTGCAAGATTTTACCGCTACTTATTTAGGTGCGGGCAATTATATACCTTATGGCAAAACAGAAGTCGAAGCGCAGATTCGCGCGTTGAACGAAGCGGGCATAAAGGAGTTTCTCCTTTGGAACGCGGCGAACGACTATACGCCGGACGTCAATTATACGCCGGCGCTCGACGAGGCGCGGCAACAGGCGATTCGACGGGAAGATCGCGAGCGGTTGGACGAAAACAAAGGAAAACGTAAAGCCGACTGAGGATGGCGAATAGGCTAGTCGATTAAACCCGTAGAATGTGACGGGGCTTCAGTTTGGGAAAGAGAAGTCGAAGTAAGATGATGTATCATGGGAAGGAGATTTTATTAAAAATGGCCGGACATCGTTTTAATCCAGAGCGCGCACACAAATTGCATTCCCCGGAACGGTTGAAGTTGCTTCCACCGGAGACGGTCGTACAGAAACTAGGCGTTACGCGAGGAGAGACCGTCGCCGATTTAGGGGCGGGTAGCGGCTATTTTACGCTCCCACTGGCGCAAGCGACCGAACAGACAGTGTATGCCGTCGATATCGAACCGAAAATGTTAGTGCATTTGCAAGAAAGGGCGACTGCCGCACGCGCCGACAACATCGCCTACGTCGAGAGCGATTTGGAACACATACAACTCGCCACACATGCAGTCGATAAGGTGATCGCGGCGTTCGTCCTACATGAGGTGGCCGACTTAGCGCAGGCTTTCGCGGAAATAAAGCGCATCATGAAGCCAGACGGGCGCGCACTCGTTTTGGAATGGATGAAAAAAGAAACAGAGTCAGGTCCACCGCTCGGCGAACGCATTCCGGTAGAAACGTTCGCCGAACGCGCCCAATCTGCCGGTTTTCGTACGGACGTCTTTTATCCGAATGAGCAACATTACGGTCTCGTACTTTCATTGTAGTTCGTCTTCATTTTTTCGTATGGCGGTTTACTAGCTTTTTCATTGCTTGTACGGGGAGTTGAAGCACGAGGACCCAGAAGATCACTTGCAAGTAGTCCATCCGTCACACCCCACTAGATTTAACGTAAGGAAAAACTTTTCCGATCGTACAAATAGTGTATGAGCCGTGTTTGGTTGCGGTGACGACCTGCGTCTTTTTTTTCGTGTTGTTAGCGTTCCTTGATCCGTTTATGTCATATCTTTCGCGTTCCGCTATTACACATGGTAACAGAGGATGCTCTTAAAGGAGAAGGCGAACGAATGAAAAGTGGTAACAGCGAACAGCTGTACGAAGTTGCGGCGCGCGTATACGAAGAAGAAAGTTTGCGCGAGGCCGCGCGTTTGGATGAACGGGAGCGCAGGGAAGACATCGAGGAGGAGAAGGACGAGCGCAAGCAGTTTTGGACCGGGGTGCGCGCGGCAATTTTTATCGGGTGTGCTGGGGTGATTGCTTATTATATTTTTTTTACAGGTTAAATCGTGTTAAAATGCTAGCAAAAGAAGGAGCCGAGGAGAGGACAACTGCATGGATGTACGCGTAAAACGTATGGAACAGTTAAAAGGGACACTTAATCCGTTATCGTCAAAAAATTATACGTCACGATATTTGCTCGCTGCGGCGCACGCGGAAGGGACGAGTACGATTCGCCATCCGGCACATAGTGAAGACGGCGAGGCGATGCGCCGCTGTTTACGCGACCTCGGCGCCCATCTCGTCGAAGACGAAGAAAAAATCGTCCTGACCGGTTTCGGCAAAGAGCCACAGCCGGTTAAGCACCTCGATCCGGGCAACGCCGGGGCAGTGGCCCGCTTTTTACTGGCGCCGTGCGCGTTTTTACCCGAGGTGACGCTCGTCAACTCTTATCCGGAGTCACTCGGCAAGCGTCCCCACGGCGATTTGTTGCGGGCCCTCGCAGAGATCAACGTGCGTACCGAATCGCGGGACGGAAAACTGCCGATAACAGTGCATGGCGGGGCGCCGCGCGGCGGAAAGGTACACGTGTCGGGGGCGGTCAGTTCCCAATATTTAAGTACGCTGTTGTTTTTGACGCCTCTACTCGCTGCGGATTCTCACATCGAAGTGACGGGCGGCCTCAAGTCCAAGGCGGCGGTGCGGCAGACGTTAGACGTGCTGCAGCAAGCGGGGATCGAGATGGAAGCGTCGCGCGACTTGTTATCGTTCCACGTGCCGGGCGGGCAGCGTTACAAGGCGCGCGAGTATGTCGTTCCCGGCGATTACCCGGGCACGGCAGCGGTAATGGCAGCGGCAGCAGTCCTTCAATCCGACGTACGCATTGGGCGCATGGACGAGCAGTCGTTGCAAGGGGAGCGCGCCATCGTCGACGTGTTGCGACAGATGGGCGTTCCGCTCACCCACGCGAACAACGAGGTACACATTCGCGGCAACAGCAGGCTGCGCGCCGTTGAATTTGACGGGGACCGGGCAACAGACGCCGTGTTAGCGATGGTTGCCGCTGCGGTATTCGCCGAGGGCACGTCGCGGTTTTACAACGTGGAAAACTTGCGTTACAAAGAGTGTGACCGCATCACCGACTTTTGCACGGAATTGCGCAAAGCGGGGGCGCGCGTCGAAGAGACGCGTGATGAAATCATCGTGCACGGTTCCCCCGAGGGCGTGCCGGGTGGAGTGGCGATCGACGCTCACTATGACCACCGCGTCATTATGGCGTTGACGGTAGTCGGTCTGCGTGCCGATCAAGGCCTCACGATTCGCGACGCCCACCACGTGGCGAAGTCGTACCCGCAGTTTTTTGCCCATTTACGTTCGCTCGGGGCCGTTATCGAAAAGGAGTAAACGGGAAAAGAAGCCGCATTCACCCGAGGTGAGTGCGGCTGTGTTGCTTCGCGTAGCGGGCGACGAACCGTTCCATGCGCGCCATTGCTTCGCGCAGTTTTTCGATTGACGTCGCATATGAACAGCGGACGTGGCCTTCGCCGGAGGAGCCAAAGACGTGGCCGGGAACGACAGCGACTTTTTCTTCTAGAATTAGCCTTTCTGCAAATTGGTCCGACGAGAGGCCAGTGGCACTAATATCGGGAAAGGCGTAAAACGCGCCTTCTGGTTCAAAACTGTCTAAACCGATCTCGCGCAAAGCGTGTGTGACGTAGTTGCGGCGCTGTGCGTAGCTGTCGACCATGCGCCGCATATCGGAAAAACCGTGTTGCAGCGCTTCGAGCGCCGCCATTTGCGCGTTGATCGGCGCACAGAGCATCGTGTATTGGTGAATTTTCGTCATCGCCTGCACGATGTCGCGCGGACCGGCAGCATAGCCGATGCGCCAGCCCGTCATGGCGAATGCTTTGGAAAAACCGGAGAGGAGCACTGTACGATCTTTCATCCCCGGCAGCGAGGCGAAGCTTACCGGATGTCCGGTATACGTCAGTTCAGCGTAAATTTCATCCGATATGACGAGTAAGTCGAGTTGCTGCACGACCTTGGCGATTTCCAGCAGTTCTTTACGCGTCATGATCGCCCCGGTCGGGTTGTTTGGATAAGAAAAAATGATTGCTTTCGTTTTTGCCGTCACCTTCTCGCGAATGTGCTGCGGAGTCAGTTTAAAGTTTGTCGCTTGCGTCGTCGCGATTTTGACCGGTACGCCGCCCGCGAGGCGGATAATCGGCTCGTACGACACGTAGCACGGCTCAACGAGTAAAATTTCGTCGCCCGGGTCTGTGATGGCGCGGATGGCGAGGTCGATCCCTTCACTCGCCCCGACGGTGACGAGAATTTCCTCTTCCGGATCGGTTACGACGGCGAACCGCTTAGACAAATAGCGAGAAATCTCGCGGCATAGCGCGGGTAACCCACTGTTCGGCGTATAACTCGTATAGCCGTCTTCGAGGGCCGAGATCGCTGCCTCGCGGACGTGCCACGGGGTGATGAAGTCTGGTTCACCGACGCCGAGCGAAATAACCCCTTCCATTTGCGCAGCCAAATCGAAGTACTTGCGAATACCAGACGGGGGAATAGCCTGTACGGCCTGCGCTAAACGGGTCACGGCGCCATCACCATCCGCTGGTCGTCGTCCGCTTCATCGAGGACGATGCCGTCGTGTTTGTATTTTTTCAATAAAAAGTGAGTGGCGGTTGCGTTCACCGAATCGATCGTCGCTAGTTTTTGCGAGACGAAGGAGGCGACTTCTTTTACCGTTTTTCCTTCGACGATGACACACAAATCGAATGCGCCGGACACGAGGTACACCGAGGTGACTTCCGGAAAGCGGTAAATGCGCTTGGCGACGTGGTCGAAACCGACGTCGCGCTTCGGTGTCACTTTCACTTCGATAAGCGCAGTGACGCGATCGTTCTCGGAGAATTTTTCCCAATTGACGAGAGTGGGATATTTGACGATGATCCGTTCTTGTTCTAACGTGGTGATACTCTCTTTTATTTCGTTAATAGATACGTTTAACATGGCGGCAAGTGTTTCATAGTCGTAACGGCTGTTCTCTTCCAGTAGCTTTAATAGCTCTCTCTGTTTTGATGCGTTCAACACATACCATCTCCAAAGCAAATTTTAAGCAGCTAATCATAACTATTGTATAATCTTACCTTAAACGTTTCCGTTGCACAAGTTACAATTGCCGTAGCATTTGCTGTTCATAGTAAAGATCGTCGAACGCTTAGAAGGTGTTTTTCGGCTGTCGGCGCTAAAACAGCGCATATATACTATAATATAGTAGTGTCGCCTACGTAGCTGTTTCGCGTCTTTCGTATGCCGTATGTAAATACAATTCGCTCAAGCCGATCGCGACAGCGGCGAGTACCGGGGTGAGTGCGCTGATGTTTTTAAAAAGGATGGCGACGAGTATCCACACGAACAGCGCGTCAATGACGGCCGAGGCGACTTTTCCGGTTCGGGGAAAGACCATTAAGTCGCCGACAAAATAACCGATGACCGTAAAAATGACCGCAGCGAGCAAAATGTTCGGGAATGTGGCGGCGTGTTTTACAAAAATGACGAGAGCGGCTGTCGAGACGGCGAGTTTAATGCCGAGTGCACGGAGATGTCGTTGCAAGCAGGCTCATTCCTTTCATGTCGTTCATCGTTTTGCTATTATAGTGGCACAATGTTGTCGTTTTTATGTGATATTATGGATGGGCATCTTTATAAATTCTTAACAATCACCGGATATACTCACTACTAACTACCGGTGGTAGGGCATGCGCTGCTGCGTCAGGTAGGGCATGCGTTGCATTAGGTAAGGTATGCGCTTTGAGTGGTGGGGCAGCGATGGAGGCTAAGAGGCTGACATGAATACGACGGGCAAATCGATTTTAGTCGTAGAGGACGATGCAAAAATACGCGAGCTCATTAAAGTTTATTTAGAACAGGCCGGGTTCGAAGTCATCGAAGCGGGCGACGGGCGCGAGGCGAAGCAACTGTTCCAGCGGGAAGACCCGTGCTTCGTCATTATCGACCTCATGCTGCCCGAAACGAGTGGGGAGTCGGTTTGTGAGTGGATTCGCACGGAATTGAAAAGCGACGTGCCACTCATGATGGTGACGGCGAAAGTGGCGGAACAAGACCGGGTGCGCGGCTTGCAAATGGGGGCCGACGACTACATGACAAAACCGTTCAGCCCGCGAGAACTCGTCGCGCGCGTGGAAACCGTGTTGCGTCGCACGGCCCACCGCTGCAATAAGCTCACGTACCGCGGAATCGTCCTCAAACCGCAGAAGCGCGAGGTGAAGTTTCACGGCCACCCTGTCGCGCTCACGCCGCACGAGTTTCAGTTGTTGCACTTTTTCATGCGCCACCCGAACCAAATTTTAACGCGTAGTCAATTGTTGGACGAACTTTATCCGCACGACGACAAAGTGGTGAGCGAGCGAACGATTGACGTGCACATCGGCAAAGTACGGGAAAAACTCGGGCGTATCGAGGCAGAGGTGGAATTGATTGAAACGGTTCGAGGGATGGGGTACCGTTTTGTCGCTTATTAAGGGAAAATTAGGTGCTCTACTAGCGTCGCGAAGGGACAAGGTTCAGGCCGTGGAACAAAACGGCAGTGGCCAAGGGCGTCATAGGGCCAGTTGCAGTAGCGAACAGCAAGCGGAACAGAGTAACAGCGCGTCGCAAGTTCAGCGGGTAGGTGACGCTCGTTCCATAAAGGGCGATCCCCCCGCCAAGCGAAACGGCAAGGTTTTGTGGAAGCTTATCGCACTGAACAGTGTCGTCATCGGCATCGTCGTTTGGCTCGCTGCCTTCTCCGTGAAAGAATTTGCCTGTTACCTCGTCGCACAGTACCCACTACTCGATACGGAAAAAAGTGCCGCGTTCAGTCGTACGATGCAGTCGTATTTAGTCGACGTCAGTCTGTTCGCGATTAGCATTGCTGCCGTCTTTCACTACTTATTCGTACGCAAACTATTAAAACCGCTGCAGCAATTAACGGCGGCAGCCCAGCAAATGACTACGGGAGCTTATCCCGCGCCGCTGCCGCGCGTCTCCCGTGACGAAATTGGGCAATTGACCGATACGTTTAACCGTATGATTGCGCAGTTAAAGCGAGTCGACAGGGAGCGGAGCGAGTTATTGCAAAACGTCGCGCACGAGCTGCGCACGCCGCTAACGAACGTAAGTGGCTACTTAGAGGCGTTAAGTAGCGGCGTACTCGAGGGTAACCGCCAGTTGTACGAGTCGCTTTACGACGAAGCGACTCGACTGACGCAGTTGGTCGATCAATTGCAGCAGTTAAACGTTTGGGAAGGCCAAGCTGCGGTCCGCACGTTTGGCGAGGTGTCTATTGAGGACGTCGTGACGCAAAGCGAGCAGTCGTTTGCGCTCGAGTTTGCCGCTAACGAGATCGCGTGCGACATACGCGTGGAGGAGGCGCAAGTTTGGGGCGATGCGGCTGGACTAAAGCAAGTGGTCGACAATTTACTGCGGAACGCGCTCACGTTTGACGAAGGCGGTTGGCTGCGCGTAACGGGAGAGCAGCGGGGCAGCGAATATTGCGTCACGGTGACGAACCGCGGACAGGCGATTCCACCGGAGCAGGCCGAAACAATTTTTACTCGCTTCAGTCGCGTAGAGGAATCGCGCAGCCGCGATACAGGTGGCGCGGGTCTCGGGTTAGCCATCGTCAAGGAGATTGTGACTCAGCACGGCGGACGCGTCGGCCTGCGCACAGGCGCTGGGCAGCGGCACGCGTTTTGGTTTACGGTTCCGCTCGCCGAACAGGTGAAATAAACGGCCGAGCGCTTAAGTAAGTGGCTACCTAAGTTAGCGGTAGGACACGTACCATAGTTAGCGGTAGGACACGTACCATTGACAACAAACTGAACGTTGAATAGGGGTGATCGTATGCGTTGGGGAAATATTTTGATCGGATTGGCGCTCGCCGCGTTGGCGATCGGGGCGATCGTGATGAACTTGCCGAGCGACGACAACAAAAAAAAGACAGCCGAGGAGAACAAACAAGAAGCGACGGCGACGAACGGCGGTGCGCAAGAGGACAAGAACGCACCGCAGGCGCAAACGCCAGAGGAAAAAGGCGACGGCAAAGAAGATAAGAGCGAGAAAGGTGCCGATAAACAAGGAAAACCGAAGCGGGACGTTAAGCCGCAAAAAGGCTTCGTCGCACCTGAGTTCGCCTTAGCCAAAATGGGGGGCGGCGAAACAGTTTCCTTATCGGCTAACAACGGCAAGCCGACGCTCGTCAATTTTTGGGCTTCGTGGTGTGGGCCGTGTCGCATCGAAATGCCCGACATGCAGGAAGCGTACGAAAAGTACGGCGACAAGTTGAATTTTCTAATGGTCAACATGACTTTTACGGAAAAGTCTGATAGCGATGCGCCGAATTACATTAAAGAAGAAGGCTACACGTTTCCGGTTTTAATGGACGAAAACGGCGATGTGGCGGAGCAGTACGCCGTGTTGGCTGTCCCGTCGACGTTTATGATCGATGAAAACGGAGTCGTCGTGGAAAGAGTCCAAGGCTTAGTGCCAGCGGAGACGTTGCAAGCGTTAATTGAACAATTGGTCGACTAACAAACACGATCAACTAACATGGTTAACCAACACGATCAATTAACACGATCAATGACTAACTTGAGGTGATAACATGCAAGCCGATGTGTCCATCTGGTTGGCGTTCGGCGCTGGATTCCTCTCCTTTATTTCGCCGTGTTGCTTGCCGCTGTACCCGTCGTACATTTCCTATATAACTGGTGTGTCGGTCACGCAATTGCAAGAGAAGGGGCAGTCGTTTACGATGCGTAAACTGACCATGCTACACACGCTCTTTTTCATCATCGGATTTTCGATCATATTTTTCGCCATGGGCTATACCGCTTCTTGGATCGGCGACTTTTTCGTCGCCAATCAAAGAATGATTCGCATGTTGGGCGGGGTTTTGATCATCTTAATGGGGATTTTCTTGATGGGCATCTTTACGCCAAAATTTTTAATGCGCGAGAAACGGCTCACGATCAAGAATAAACCAGCGGGCTTTTTAGGTTCGATTTTAGTAGGGATCGTCTTTGCCGCGGGGTGGACGCCGTGTAACGGACCGATTTTGGCGATGGTGCTTTCGCTCGCAGCGAGCTATCCGACGCAAGGGTTCGTCTTTATTTTCGCTTACATCCTCGGGTTTGCGATTCCTTTCTTTGTCATGGCCTTTTTCATCGGAGAGACGAAGTGGATTTTGCGTCACTCTAGTAAAATAATGAAGGTTGGCGGTGGCATCATGGTGCTCGTCGGGATCTTGCTATATACCGATAAAATGACGCTCATTACGACGTCGTTAGTCGACCTATTCGGGGGTTTCCAAGGGTTTTAGGAGGTTGACACGATGTTTGAACCACAAGCGATTAGCATCGGCGGCTTTTTCTTTGTTCCCGCGACGTGGCTGGCGCTGGCGATTCTCGTCTATGTAGGAGTACGAATGAGTGAAAGGCTGTCTCCAGTGCGAGGGGAAGTTGCGCGCACGGTGAGCGATTGGCTGCCGACGGCGCTGCTCATTTACTTACTCGTCTACAAGTTTGGTTCAGCGCTGCTCAACCCGTTGGCGGCAGTGAAAAATCCCACGACGCTGTTGTTTACGACTGGTAGTCCCGCGTCGGCAGTGGCGGCGCTCGTCGTTGTGTGCGTTTGGCTCGGGTGGAAACTGTGGCGTTCACCGCATCCGTGGGCGCTCCTCGACGTCATTGCCGTTGCCGGCTTAGGAGTGGCGACGGGTTACAATATATTGTTCATCGATCTGGGAGAGACGACGGCGGTGTGGTGGGGCTGGCGCGGCGAACTGTACCGCTACCACCCGTTACACCTTTACCGCGTCGCCTTACTCTTGCCACTACTCGTATGGATCGTCCGTCAGTGGCGGCGGTTTGACCGTGGCACGGCCTTTTACTGGGCAGCACTCGGCGGTGGAATTGCGACAGTGCTCGTCTCGTTTGCCGCTTTTTCTGTCGCGCCTCCGACACTCGGTTTAACGAATACGCAATGGCTCGGGATTGCGCTGGCGGTGCTCGGATGGGGTGTGAAGGTAGTTAGAGAAAAAACGGCCACATAGAGGCGTTTGTTCGCTACGAACAGCTTTGCAGACATTATTCCTTAAAAAAGATGCAAAGGGGGTTGCGTCTCTTTTTTTTATCTGTTAATATACCCCTAGGGGTACGGGTATGAAATAATTTCATCATACGTTATTCCGATGATTCTATCGCTAATAGGAGGAAAGACAACAATGCAACTTACAGTTGATAAAGTGCTCGACGCAACGGGATTGTCTTGCCCGATGCCGATCGTGAAGACGAAACGAGCGATTGACGGTATGGCGGCGGGCGAAGTGTTAGAAGTTCACGCCACAGATCAAGGTTCCACTGCTGACATTAAGGCGTGGGCAAAAAGCACCGGGGTGCAATATTTAGGGACGATCACCGCCGGTGACGTACTCAAACATTACGTGCGCAAGCCGAGTGTCAGTGAGGTGGAAGACCGTAGAGAAAGTGACGCGGTCGTCGCGCTAGACCAGTTGCAGGAAAAAGTCGCAGCTGGTGAAAAATTGACGATTATCGATGTGCGCGAACAGGCGGAATACGCCTTCGGGCACATTCCAGGAGCGAAAAATATTCCGCTCGGGGAACTGGAAGAGCGGTTAAGTGAAATAGATCGTAATGACGACATTTACGTCATTTGTCGTAGCGGTAACCGCAGTGATTTGGCCGTACACACAATGAAGCAAGCAGGATTGACAAAAGTAAAAAACGTCGTTCCTGGGATGAACACGTGGACTGGTCCTACGGAGACATCCCACGCGTAAGTGCGTAAGGCATCGCATGCGAAGGGATCGTATGTGATACAGCATCATTGTCGCGCATCGTCGTCGACACAACGCATTTCTAGCGTCGTGACGCACTTCACGCACGGTGACGCACTTCACGGATAGTGATGTAACGAAGTAGCAGGAACGAGAATCGATGGACCACATGTTGCTTTACGACAAGCTTTTAGACTATATGTGCCAATTTGAGGAGGATGTTTAAAGATGGGTAAAAAAGTTGCGATTATCGCTGCGAACGGCAGCTTGTTCGATGCGTACAAAGTGTTTAACATTGCGACGGCTGCCGCAGCGTCGGACGCTGAGGTAAAAATATTTTTTACGTTCGAAGGACTGAACCTCATTCATAAAGAGGGTTATAAACAGTTGCCGATTCCGGAAGGCCGCGAACAGATCGCCGCTGGATTCAAGAAGGCGAACGTGCCGTCAATGGAAGAAATGATTCCGCTGGCGCAAGAGATGGGCGTGACGTTTATCGCCTGTCAAATGACGATGGACGTGATGGACTTGCAAAAAGACGCCTTTATCGACGGAGTAGAAGTTGGCGGAGCAGCGACGTTTTTACAGTTTGCGCAAGACGCCGACGTCAGTCTGACGTTTTAACGAAAATGCTTTAACGAGGATATCGAAAACATTCAGTTAAAATTGGTGGAGGGGGAACATTATGTCTGTGCAAAAAATGTCGGCCAGGCAACTGGCACGGCTCATTATGAAACAGGAATCGTTGTTTATTTTAGACGTCCGGAATGAAGACGACTATGCGGATTGGAAAATCGAAGGCGTCAATGTGCGCTCGATCAACAAGCCGTACTTCGAGCTATTGGACGGTGTCGAAGAAATCGCCGCACAGTTGCCTAAGGACGAAAACATTTTGGTCGTCTGTGCGAAGGAAGGCTCGTCAAAATTTGTCGCCGAACAACTGGCGGAAGCAGGTTTTGACCGCGTGTCGTATTTAGAAGACGGGATGGCATCGTGGAGCGAACATTTAGAGCCAGTAAAAATCGGTACGCTTCCCAGTGGGGGAGAGGTTTACCAGTTCGTACGGCTCGGTAAGGGATGTCTCTCTTACGCCGTCGTCGCCGATGGAGAGGCGCTCATCGTCGACGCGAACAGGATGATCGGCGTGTATGAGACGTTTGCTGCCGAAAAAAAGGTCATGATTACGCACGTCGTCGACACCCACTTGCACGCCGACCACGTCTCCGGCGGGCGCCATTTAGCCGAGCGGGCCGGAGCGACGTACTGGTTGCCGGCGCCAGATGCGGGGGATGTGACGTATGCGTATAAACCGTTGCAAGATGGTGGAGTACTTGAAATCGGCGCGGGTGTCGGTGCAGAAGCGGTGAAAAAAGTGACAGTAGAAGCGATACACACGCCGGGGCACACGATTGGCAGTACGTCCCTCATCGTCGGCGGTAAATACTTGCTGACAGGGGATACGTTGTTCGTCGCTTCGATCGGGCGCCCAGACTTGGCGGGGCAAGCAACCGCCTGGGCGGACGACTTGCGCGCGACGCTGTACGACCGCTTCAAGGCGTTGCCGCACGAACTCGTCGTGTTACCTGGACACTTCGCCGAAGTGAGTGAGTTAAACGAAGACGGGAGTGTGCAGGAGACGCTCGGACAGCTTTACGCCCACAACAAAGGGCTCACGATCACGGACGACGCACAGTTTCGCCGTGCCGTAACGGAAAACTTGCCGCCGCAACCGCACGCGTACGAACAAATTCGTATGACGAATAAGGGACAAACGCATCCCGATGCCGCGGAACAACGGGAAATGGAAATTGGACCGAACCGTTGTGCCATTCACGGGTAAGTCTAGGGGAGAACGGTCGGTCGTACGCGACCGTTCTGGAAAGGGTGCGAGTGCGGCGCGCTGGACGAAGGCGTGCCGCTACTTACGCTACCGTACCGCCGCATGCGCTATTGTGCTCCCACTTGCACTACCATGCCACTTGCTACGTCCCCGTGTCGGGTTTGGGGGCAGGGGTATACGTGCAGACAAACATGTGGCGGTGCGTCCGCCTGTGACGAGGAAAGGGTGAGCCCAGATGACCATTGACTTCGCCGTGACACTGTTCGCGATCGGCTTTGTCGGCTCATTCGTTTCGGGGATGCTCGGCATCGGCGGTTCGATCGTTAATTACCCGCTCCTGTTATACGTTCCCCCTTTGGTCGGTGTGACGGCGCTAACGGCCCACGACGTGACCGGTATTAACGCGGTACAAGTTTTTTTTGCAACGCTCAGTGGGTTATTCGTTTTCCGCAAAGGCGGTTATTTAAATAAGGCACTCATCGGGTATATGGGTGTGAGTATCGTGGCAGGTAGCTTTATCGGCGGTTACGGCTCCAATGTTGCAAGTGCCGCCGCCATTAATACGACGTACGCGGTGTTGGCGACACTTGCCGCACTGCTTATGATCGTCCCGCAAAAAGAGAGCGACGATGTACCGCTGACCGAAGTGACGTTTCATAAACCGGCTGCGGTCGCCATCGGCTTTGCTGTCGGGTTGGCGGCTGGCGTCGTCGGTGCGGGAGGGGCCTTTATTCTCGTTCCGCTCATGTTGGTCGTTTTAAAAATACCGACGCGAATGACAATCGCGACCTCACTCGCGGTAACGTTTCTCTCGTCGATCGGTACGACGGCGGGAAAACTACTCACCGGTCAAGTGTTGTTTGCGCCTGCTGCGGTTGTCGTCGTCGCCAGTTTGCTCGCCGCGCCACTCGGTGCTACGGTGAGCAAGAAAGTGAATGTCAAGTGGTTGCAGGCACTATTAGTCGTGTTAATCGTGGTAACGTCACTAAAAATTTGGGTCGACGTGTTAGGAGGATAACTTGGCGGCTATTGTCGTACGTTTTTCTTCTGTGTTGTTCTTACTTCTGCGTTGTTCTTATTCGTCGCCTTCGTTGCCGCACCGTTACTAAGACGTTGTTTCTTTTGCACGGTTGTGTTATTTTACCCTTAGGGGTATATTAATAGTCGTATCGCCCGTTCGTCTTGTCGCAAGTGAGGCACGGTTGTATGCTGGAGGGAGGGTTCAGCGTGTCTGCAAGTATATTTTTTCTGCTCGTTGTCGTGGCGCTCGTCGGGTGGATGCTTTGGCAGAAGTTTGTGCCACCGAAAGGGGTCACGAACATTAATGTGCAAGAGCTGGAACAATTGTTAGCCAAGCGTGAGGACTGTTATTTTATCGATGTGCGCGAAACGCACGAGTACAAAGCTGGACATATCCGCGGGATGAAGAATATCCCGCTGTTAGAGTTGCACAATAGACGTAACCGCATCCCACAGCAGAAACAAATTGTCCTCATTTGCCGCAGCGGCAGGCGAAGTCGGATCGCGGCGAGAATGTTGGCGAAGCAGGGCTTTTCGCGCATAGCCAACGTTCGAGGTGGGATGCTCGCGTGGAAGGGAAGGGTATCATGAAATACGAGAACGATGTAAAAAACCGCCTAAAACGGATTGAAGGTCAAGCGCGCGGCGTGCTGCGGATGATGGACGAGGAAAAAGACTGCCGCGAGGTGATCACGCAGCTGTCGGCTGTGCGCGCAGCTGTCGACCGCGCCATTTTGTACATCGTCGGGACGAATATGGAGCAGTGTTTGCGCGAGAACATTGCCAATGGCGAGGAGACAGACGACGTCATTAAGGAAGCAGTGCAAATGCTCGTCAAAAGCCGCTGATGCCGCTGACGTGACGTTGACTGCTGCCGACGATCGGCATACGGAATTTAGACAAGATGAGCTTATCTCCTGACATACGGAATATTGACGAGTTGAGCCCATCTCCTGAGTTAACGGGATTAAGCTAAAGACAAGCCCAATATACGAAGGCTAGCGGATACAGACAAAAATGAGTCCATTGTATAAGGTAAATGCGGGGTAAGGAATTTGTGAACACGCACGTAGATCATTCGATGGAGGTGATAACGTTGTTAAAGGTGACACCGGCAGCAATTGCCCAATTAAAAAAGGAAGCTGAAAATCATCTCGAAAATAATGAGGAAATGTTTATTCGCGTGTCGATGGGCATTGGGTGAGGCGGTCCACGTTTACAACTGACTCTGGAAGAGTCAGCCCAGCCTAACGATCAAGTGATCGACCTCGAAGAGAATTTAAAAGTGTTAGTTGGCAGTAACGATGCGGTGTATTTCGACGACAGTAAATTGGACTACACGAAGTCGCTGTTCGGCTTTGGACAGTACAAGCTCTTGCGCGTGTAGTACGGTATGTGTGCGAGCCTTTATGCGAGCTTTCATAAGATAAGATTGGCCTTCTTCTATCTGTTACACTGTTATGTGTTGCCGGTATAGGGGAGCCTTTCGCACGAAGGAAAAGACCTCCTACTGAGTAAGTACTTTACTCTAGGGAGGCCTTTTTGTTTACAACTGATCGCTATTTACAAGCGTCATTTACAAGTGTCATTGACAAGCGTCGAACATCGTCACGACTTCGAGCACCACATACCGTCTGCCCAATGTTAACCGATCTTACTCGTTTCCTTTGCGCTAGCGGCACTAGTGCCTTGCTGTAACAGGTACATTTTGTGGTACAACCCTTCCGCAGCCAACAGTTGTTGGTGTGTGCCGCGTTCGACGATTTCTCCTTTGTGTAGCACTAAAATTTGATCGGCGTCTTGAATGGTCGATAAGCGGTGGGCGATGGCGATCGTCGTTCGCCCGGCGCGCATTTTTTCTAAGGCGACTTGGATCGCTTCTTCTGTTTCCGTATCGACACTCGCTGTCGCTTCGTCGAGGACGAGAATTTTCGGGTTGAGTGCCATCGTGCGGGCGAAGGAGAGCAATTGGCGCTGGCCGCTGGAAAATGTCGCGCCGCGTTCGCCGATCGATTCCTCGTACTGTTGTGGTAACTTGCGAATGAACGCATCGGCTTGCACGAACTCAGCCGCTTTAACGACGTCTTCGTCGCTAATTGACGGGTTGTTCAAGCGGATATTTTGCTTTACATCGCCGACGAACAAGAACGAATCTTGCAACACGAGCCCGACCTTGCGGCGCAGTTCGTCGTTGTCGTACGCCTCTAGCGGTACGCCGTCGATCGTAATTTTCCCTGATTGCAAGTGGTAAAAGCGCATGAGCAAATTAATGATCGAGCTTTTGCCGCTACCCGTATGCCCGACGAGCGCCACAGTTTCACCAGGGTTGGCAACGAAGGAGATGTTCTTTAACACGTCAACCTTGCCGTCGTAGGAAAAAGTGACGTCGTTAAACGCGATCCGCCCGTCGCGGATGACCGGTGCTTGATTGGTGATCGAACCTTTACCGGTGACCGGACTTCCATTGACAACCGGACTTTCACCTGTAACCGGCGTGCCAACGCTGCTGACTGACGCCCTTTCGCTTCTCGGTTGTGTGGGACGGTTCGCCTCTTCAGCCCCCGCCACACCAACTAGTTCCTTATTCGGCGCTAGGCGGTCGTCGTCGAGCAAACCGAAGACGCGCTCAGCGGAGACGATCGCCTGCTGGTATTGGTTAAGGCGAATCATCATCGCGTTAATCGGTTCAAAAAAGCGATCCAAATAACTAATGAACGCGTACAGCACGCCGATTTCGATCGGACTGTTCAATGAGTTAATGCCGAAGAAACTGAGGACGAGGAGCAGCGCCAGCAAATAAATGATGTCGACTGCCGGTCGCAACAGTAACGCATTGAGGCGAATGTTGCCCATGATGGCGTCATAGTGCTCTCGGTTCGTACGGCCGAATTCGCGGCGCAACCGTTTTTCTTGCCGCATCGCCTGAATGACGCTCATCCCTTGCAACGACTCGTTCAGTTTCGCGTTCAGTTGGCTGAGTTTACTGCGCGCTGTGCGGTACACTTTCGAACTAAAGTGGCGGTAAGTGAACATAAGCGCGATGACGAGTGGCATGAGCGCAAGACAGAGCGCGGCCAACTTCGCATCGAGGGCGAACATCCCGATAAAGACGCCGACTAAAAACACCGAGTTTTGCACGAACGTCGACAGTACGTGCACGAACAAGTCTTTGATCGCTTCCGTGTCGTTCGTAATGCGCGAAACGAGACTGCCCCCCGGTGTCTTATCGAAAAAGCTCAGTCCTAAGTGCTGTACTTTGCTAAAGACATCGATGCGCAGTTGCTGCACGATGTTGAGCGCGACCTTTTGAAACGTGAGCAACTGAAAGTAGTTCATGACGACCGAGAGCAAGTACAGGAGGAAAAAACCGACGCCGAGCAACGTGAGCGGTTGCCAGTGCAAGTTGCGCGGCGTCAAATAGTCGTCGATAAATATTTTCGCCAAAATCGGTCCGAGCACGTCGGCAGCGGTGCCGATTAGCAGCACGGTGAAGGCGAAAAACAACATTTTTTTGTGCGGTTTGGCGTAGCTGAGCAGACGGCGCAAGACGTTGCCCCGCGCTAACCGTTCATTCGCCTGCCCGTCGTTTAAATGTGTATCTGTACCGTTCATCACGAACGAATCCCCCCTTGAGCGACGAGTGCCTCGAGTTGCTGGCTGCGATAAGTGGCGGCATACCAGCCATCTAAAGCCATCAGCGTGTCGTGCGAGCCGCGTTCGACGATGCGGCCCTCTTCACAGACGAGGATGAGGTCCGCGTGCTTGATCGCACTTAAGCGGTGCGCGGAGATGATTGTCGTCTTTTGCGCCCGATTGTGCTTTAAAGCTGCTAAAATCGCCTCTTCCGTGTTGGCGTCGACGGCAGAAAGCGAGTCGTCGAGAATCAAAATTTCCGGATTGATGAGCAAGGCGCGGGCGATCGAGATACGCTGTTTTTGCCCCCCGGACAAGGTGACACCGCGTTCGCCGACGACCGTTTCATAGCCGTCTTTAAACCCGATAATGTCGTTGTGCACGTGCGTCAGCTTCGCTGCGGCGACGATTTCCTCGCGCGTCGCTTCCGGTTTGCCGAAGGCGATGTTTTCCGCGACGTTTGCCGAGAAGAGGAAGTGGTCTTGCGGTACATAGCCGACCGCCGCGCGCAGCGACCCGAGTTTGTAATCGTAAATCGACGTGCCGCCGATCGTAATATCGCCGTCTTTGCAGTCAAACTCGCGCAACAGCAGCTTGAGCAAGGTTGTCTTGCTGCTGCCCGTCTTGCCGACGATACCGAGCGTTTGCCCCTGCGCCAGCGTAAAGTGGATATCCTTAAGGGCCGGTGTCTCCGTATCCGGATAGTGAAACGTATCGACGGCGTAGACGAGGTCGCCGCTCGGTACCTCATCGATGGCGCCTTCTTTGTCCACGATGTCCGGTTTGACGCTTAAGAGCGACTGAATCCGGTCGTACGAGGCGCGGCCGCGCTCGACGATGTTGAATAAAAAGCCGAGAGCGAGCATTGGCCAAATGAGGCGCCCTAAGTAAATCGTGAAGGCGGTCAACTGTCCGAGCGTCATTTCTTCTTGCACGACGTAGACAGCGCCAAAGGCGATCGCTAGGAAAAAGGACATCCCCACGACGAATATGATCGTCGGTTCGAACAGGGCATCAATTTTGGCCACGGCGACGTTTTTTTGCACGACGTCCTCCGATTTTTGGCGGAACGATTCCTTTTCCGCTTCTTCCAGTCCGAATGCCTTCACGACGCGCACGCCGGACACGTTCTCCTGCACTTTGTCGTTTAAGTCAGCGAACGCCGCTTGCGCTTTATGGAACCGCTCGTGCAGCTTGGAGCCGTAATAGCTCGTCGCTACAGCCATAATCGGCATCGGGATGAGGCAGATGAGCGTCAGCTTCCAACTAATCGTCGACGCCATCGTCAAAATGACGAGTCCACCCATCGCAATCGAGTCGACTAACGTTAAAATCCCTTCCCCAGCCGTACCTTCGATCGCTTGAATGTCGTTCGTCGCGTGTGCCATTAAATCGCCGATGCGTCGCTTTTGGTAAAAGCGGGGTGACATTTTTGTAAAGTGGGCGAACAACTGGTCGCGGAGCTGCCGTTGTAATTTTACGGCGGATCCGAAAATAAGCAAGCGCCACACATAGCTCAAGACGTAAATAATGCCGCCGCTAAGCAGCAATAGCCCGACCCATTTGCCCAATTGTTGCATCGTGAACGTTTCTTGCTGGATGCTGTCCACGACGACCCCGACGACGTACGGGGGAAACAAAATGAGCAAATTGACGCAAATGAGGACGAGGATCCCTAAGATATAGCTCTTTTTTTCCTGTTTGAAGAACCACCACAAGTCGCGAAACACTTTCATGACATACTTTTCCTCCAAACTGCCTGTAGTTCTTACTCGGTACAACCTTCAGCACTTTTTTTGCATAAAAAAACCATGGGATGACCACACCCCATGGTTGATGTATGTACAAAAAAAACGACGCCTGCGACGCATTGGTAAACTTGCGGCAGCTATTCGTGTATACACACTTCGCGCTGAGGTTGTGTCATGCAAATTGCAGAATGTGCATTTTGGCAATCTAGTGTATTGACGTGATCGTTATGTTTAAGCATGACAAACAGCCTCCTCGAATTCATAAATGTCGTGTAAAAGTGAAGAAAATACTTACATACTTGTGTATTATAGCAAATTATTTAGCGGAAGTAAAGGGTTTTTTTGTTGTTTAAATGTGCGTCATTTGCCGTAAATACGTCCGGCGGCTTAACATGAAATATACGAGTTGCATCACAAAGTAAATACCGAAAACGACTGTCCCGTAATACCAAACGTCGATCCCCAAAATATTTCCGAGCACTTTTAGCGCGAAGCTAGCGTGTAGTGCTCCGATCAGAAAAGGTAAGAAGAACATAAGGCTAATTTGCGTTGTCGCGATTTTATTCATTTCTCGTGCGCTTACGCCGATCCGTGCCAACGCTTTATATAGGTCGTGGTCTTCTTGCAGTTCCGTAAACAGTTTGAAGTATAGAAAGCTGCCAGCAGCAATAAAGAACAGCAAACTTATGAACAAGCCGATAAACAAGAGCAGTGCCGCCCCTTCTTTTTTCTGCAAATAGTTGCCAACTCTTGAGCTAAGGATGACGTTTTGCGGAAGAGTCTTCTTTAACTGTTGAATTGCCTGCTCGCTATTTTCCCAGTTGCTCAGCTCGTAACCGTAGTAAGTGATCATTTTGTTATTTGCGACGAAGGGCCGCATCGCTTCATAATCGTCGTCGTTCACAACGAGCAATTCCATAGAGGAGAGCGAGGGGACGACCGAAGCGTCGCGTTGATTGAGGACAGGTATATGGCGTCGCTCGCCGACGTTTAGCGAAAACGTTTGTTCGCCGATCGATACATTTAGGTCCACTGCTTTTTTTTGTTCTATCTTCTCAAGCTCGGGATAAGGAGTAACGATGATCGCTTCGTTTTTTTCTAACATCAGAGGATCGACACGTGCCATTTTGTTCGCACGCTCATTGTAATGCGCCGCCGGAATGAGAAACAACGGCTGATCTTCTCCTTCGACAGAGACGAGCCAGCCACTCACTTTATCTTGATCGGCGATGCGAAACCTCTGTTCCGAGAGGAACGGTTCAACCGTTCGCGAGACAGACTCGTTAGGCGGCACTTGTCCACTTTCGACAATGCTAAACGTATGCGGATAGCGAAGCACGGTGGAGTCCTTCATCCCTTGGTAATAAATGTAGAACGCCCCTGACGCCGTCAAGACGACGGCGGCCAATACAGTTACGGCATAAAACGTGCGCGCATTGTCTTTTAAGCGAAAAACGAGTTGCGAAATAACGAGTAAATTCGTCCGCTTATAATAAACGGCAGGTAAGCGCGTCAGCTTCTGCAAAACAGCGATACTGCTCTGTGTGAAAAAATAGTACGTCCCAATGAGGACGAGGATCAAAATCGGAGTCATGACGATTTGGTCCCCGCGATTCCAAGCTAAATAATAGCCGGCAGCGAGACAGACGACGGCCATCATGCCAAGCCAAACGGAATAGGCCGGTAACGTCTTCGGTTTTTTGGCTGCTTGAAACAACTCGACGATCTCGCTTTTACCCACTTGAAACAAGCTGACCGCCGTCAACAGTTCAAACAGGATAAAAAAACTAACGAACGTAACAAATACGGCTTGTGGTGCGATGACGAATGGCAGTGGGGCACTCACTCCTAATAAAAGGCCAATGGCCATAAAAAACAGTTTGGACAGCAACATGCCTGCCAACAAGCCGCTGCCGATGGCTAAGAGTGAAATAACCGTATTTTCGTACAGCACAAGTCGGTGAACTTGTCTTTTCGTCATCCCAAATAAAAAGAGGAGCCCGAATTCCTTTTTGCGAGACTTTAAGAAGGCGCTGTTGGAATACAGAACGAAAAAAAACGAAAAAATAATGATGATGACTTCGCAGAAAATCAATTGCTTGCGAATATGATCGGCAACCCCGCCGTTTGCGATGTCGGGATGAAAAACAAATAGGGCGAAAATAAAATAGATCGTCACGGCGAACGAACTACTCAAGTAGTATGCCGTGTACCGCTGCCAGTTGCCCCGAATATTACTAAGCGCGAACGTGCGAAAATTCACTGTGATCCCCCCCTAACAGAGCCAGACTGTCCAGAATGTGCTCTAAAAACGCTTGTCGTTTTCCTCCCTTGCGAATTTCCGCAAAAAAAGAGCCATCTTTAATAAACACGATACGTTCACAAAAACTTGCCGCAAACGGGTCGTGCGTCACCATTAAAATCGTGGTACGCTGTTTTTTATTCAAGTTTTTTAGCGCCTCCATTAAGTCTTTCGACGACTTCGAGTCGAGGTTACCGGTCGGTTCATCTGCTAGCACGATCGACGGTTCGTGAATAATCGCGCGCGCGGCGGCGGTCCGCTGCTGTTGACCGCCAGAAACTTCGTACGTCCGTTTATTCAATATGGATTCGATGTCCAGTAGCCTAGCCACATATGTTACTCGCCGTTCAATCTCGCGTACCTTCATGTTATCTAAGACGAGCGGCAGGACGATGTTTTCCTTGATCGACAGCGTGTCCAACAGGTTGAAGTCTTGGAAGATGAAACCTAATTGGCGGCGTCTAAACAATGCGAGATCCTTTTCCGGCAATTGCAGCAGGTCGACCCCGTTAATTTCGACTGTGCCCGCTGTCGGTTGGGCGATCGTCGCTAATAGGTTCAGAAGCGTCGTCTTGCCGCTGCCTGACGGGCCCATGACGCCGACGAATTCGCCGGCGTCAACCGAGATGGAAAGGTCGTTTAGCGCCTTGTGGATCCCGCCCCCTTTTTTTGATCCGTACACTTTCTGTAGTGATTCAGCGCGTAAAACTGTCATCTGTCTGTTTCCCCCTTAAGCTTGCGATACGGTTCACACGGTGTGTTCACCAGCTTACTTTTACAATAACGGATGTCGGGAAAGTGTGGTATCGATTTACCTTTCGTTTGGACGATCCAAGCTTACAGTTTTGTCACCTTACGCAGTTGGTCTTACGTGGTCAATACCGTTTTTTTACGATACTTGAAAGTCGCTCACCGCTACTCGCTTGTTCTTGCCGAGCTCCTTACGTCATTATTCGAGTGTTGCAACTGACGAGGCGACGGTGCTCGGGGAGCTCACGATGACATCGTTCCTAGCAGAGAGCACTTAGTATCACAATTTGGGTGTTACATCTGATGCAAGTGGCGGTGTCCGGGAAAGGTAACGGTAACAGTCGTTCCTACACCGACTTCTGATTGAATGTCTAGCTGATGATCCAACCGCTCACACAGTTGTTTCGCCAAGTACAGACCCATCCCTGTCGATTCCGCATAGCGCCGCCCATTTTCCCCGGTAAAAAAAGGGTCGAACAGACGTGGCACATCTTGTGGTGGGATGCCGACCCCTTCGTCTTTTAGGCGCACATGCCAACCAATGGCATCTCTGTACACATCGATCCAGAGAGTCTTGCTGGCTTGCTCGCGTTTGGAATATTTAATCGCATTCGTCAGAAGCTGACGAAAGACGAGGCGAATCCATTTCGCATCCGTCTGTACGACGGCTGTTTCTTGTGGTGCCTGCAGTTTCGGAAATACTGACTGGCGGATACACGCTTTTTTATATTCGTTGACGACTGCCCGCAACGTCTCGACGAGGTCGATCGACTCCGCTTTCACGTCGAAGGAAAAGGAGTCTAGCCGCGCCGTGTTCAGCATCATATCTAACCCGTGAGCCAACTTCTCTTTTTCTTCTGCGATACTGTTGAAAGTAACCGTCATTTCTTCCGTCGATGGGACGTCCTTCGTTTGCTGTAAGAGCAGGTCGATCACAGCGACAGGGGTTTTCATTTGATGTACCCACTGGTTGACGAACGTGAGGTGTCGTTGCTGCTCGTTACGTAATTGAACCAGTTCTTTTGTATAATGGCGGTACTGCTTGGCTAGGATTGCTTGGTAGGCGCGTTGTTCTGCTGTTACGGCGCCTTGTAACACTAAGGTGTCATCGAGCGTCCCCGTTTTTTGCAACAGCTGATTCATCTGTTTATACAGATGGCGCTGCCTACCGTAGTCGACGAGGAAATACACGCATAACACGGCTGCCGATAACAGCAGTAAATAAGATACATTTTCTATGCGCAATGCGGTGCCGTTTTCCAGTAACCCGAGTTGGACGACGAGCAGTGTCAACGCGACGCTAACACTATAGGCGACGATGTAACGGATGCGATCTTTGAAAAACGTCGTAAGGCGCAGCGAATGCATGTGTCGCTGTGCCATCTGCTCTGGACGTTCCATCTGTAGCTTCTGCTTAGGTTGCTCGGTCTGTTCCGGCTTCACCTTAGTTGGATTGTTCTCTGACAGCTTCTCCTGTGATAGCTTCCCCTGTGGCGGTGTCATTCGCTACTCCCCCCGCTGTACACGAGACGGTAACCGGCACCGCGTTTCGTTTCGATGGCGTGATGAGCGCCTAACTGGGCTAATTTTTTTCTAACGCGGGCGACATTTACCGATAGTGTGTTGTCGTCGACAAAATCGATCGCGTCCCACAGTGTCTCTAGCAATGTGTCCCGGGGGACGTAACTGTTGACACGTTGTGCTAAGCAATCCAATAGGAGGAACTCTTTTTTACTTAATTCTAATCGTTTCCCGTCCCACTCCATTGCGTGTTCGCCGCGCAGTAAGTAAAGGCCGCCGACGTCGTATACGTCGCGGGTCGTTGCGGCGTGTCCGGCGTACTCGCCATACGTCCGCCTTAGCACGCTTTTAATTTTTGCTAGCACGACTTCAAAGTGAAACGGCTTCGTGATGTAGTCATCGCCGCCGTTTTCGATCGCCATCACTTGATCCATCTCCCCCGCCCGCGCAGAAATAAACACGATCGGCACGTTAGAAATGGTACGGATTTGTCTGCACCAATAAAAGCCGTCATAACGTGGCAAGTTGATGTCTAGCAGGACGACATGAGGTTCGGCGCTCCTAACTTCTTCTTTTATACAGCTGTAATCAGTAGCAGTCACGACATCATAGCCGTATTTTTGCAAAAATTGCTTGAGAATCGTACGGATTTTTTCATCGTCTTCTACGAGAAAAATGCGGTACACGTCTTTTTGCCTCCTAATTACGTATGGTCAAGGACGCTCTTGTTCTTGCTTTCGTCATCTTACTTCCGTTCTCTTCATTCGTCATCTTGCTTTCGTTCTCTTATTGTACATCTTTAGAGTTCAAAGGGATGATGTTTTTTCTACTCGTACGATGTGTCATAATATAGGTATCACGCTTAAAAGAACATGCAAGGGGGATTACGGAGTGAAAAAAATCGTTAACCGCCCGGAAGATGTCGTCCAAGAAATGTTAGCGGGGTTAGTGGAGGCAAACCGGAAGCAGTTGCGGCTGATCGAAGGTACCGGGGTGATCGTCCGCGCCGATGCCCCCGTAAAAGGAAAAGTCGGCCTCGTCAGTGGCGGAGGTAGCGGTCACGAGCCGGCACACGCTGGTTTCGTTGGCAAAGGGATGCTCGATGCCGCCGTCGCTGGCGCCGTCTTTACTTCGCCGACGCCGGACCAAATCCTTGAAGCGATTAAGGCGGTCGACAGTGGCGAAGGTGTCCTCTGTATCGTCAAAAACTACACTGGCGATGTGCTAAATTTTGAAATGGCCGCAGAATTAGCCGCAGCGGAGGGAATCGAGGTCACACAAGTCGTTGTGAACGACGATGTCGCCGTCGAAGACTCCACCCATACGACAGGGCGGCGCGGCATTGCCGGCACCGTATTCGTGCACAAAATCGCCGGGGCTGCCGCTGAAGCAGGGGCGTCGTTACAAGAAGTGACCGCCGCCGCGGAAACCGTAATTGCCAACGTGCGCAGTATGGGGGTCGCTTTGACACCGTGTACACTGCCCGAAGCAGGGAAACCTGGTTTTCAACTAGGAGACAACGAGATCGAAATCGGGATCGGCATCCACGGCGAACCCGGTGTCGAACGCACACACGTACAGACGGCAGCTGAATTGACACAGACTCTCGCCGCGCGCGTACTCGTCGACTTGCCATTTGCGGCACACGATCGGGTTGCGGTGATGGTTAACGGGATGGGGGCGACACCGCTCATGGAACTGCACATCGTCAACAACGAATTGCAGCAACTGCTCAAAGAGCGGGAAATAGACGTCGTCGACACGTGGGTCGGCGAATACATGACGTCGCTAGAAATGGCTGGTTGCTCGATTACGCTGTTAAAACTGACACCAGACTTAGAGAAATGGTTACTCGCGCCTGCGGATACAGATGCTTTTACGCGTATCGGTTAAGGTAGGCAAAAAGTTGATGTGATTGATTTTAACGTATATAACGTAAGGCAGGAGGAAAAGGGCAATGGATGTGACACAAACAGTCGCTTGGCTCCAGCATTACGCTGACGTCATCGCCGAGAACAAAACGTATTTGACCGAGCTCGACGCGGCGATCGGCGACGGGGACCACGGTGCGAACATGGCGCGGGGCTGGCAAGCAGCGAAAGAAGCACTCGACGGGTTTGAAGGGGACATCGGGCAATGTTTCATGCTCGTCAGTAAGACGCTCATCGCCAAAGTCGGTGGGGCGTCGGGGCCGTTGTACGGGACGGTTTTCTTGCGCATGGGCATTGCCTGTAAAGGGAAGCAGTCGATTGCGCGGGAAGACTGGCCCGGGCTACTCAAAGCGGCGTGTGAAGGGATTCAGCAGCGCGGCAAAGTGACGGGTGGCGAAAAAACAATGTTCGATGTGTGGAAACCGTTGCTCGATGCGGTGGAGGCGCCCGACGCATCCGATGCTGCGGATGACGTATCGCTCGCGCAGTTGATGCGTGAAACGGCGGAAGCTAGAGCGGAAGAGACGAAAAACTTGCGTGCCACAAAAGGGCGCGCGGCATACGTCGGCGAGCGCAGCGTCGGACATCCAGACCCAGGCGCCGTGTCGACGAGCCTACTATTCAAAAGCTTGCACGAGACGCTCCGTTAGTCGGAACAGAAGCCTAAGAATGTAACAACAGTACCTTAAGAGTACCTCAAGAGCACCGCAACAGGATCTTAACGGGCCTTAATCGAACGTCAATTGAACCTCAGTATCTCGGTTAGGCCCTCAGTCGCAAGGTTTCAGAGGAGGATTTCATGACAGCAGCAAACGACACAGCTACCCGGGACATGGCAACGGATCAAGCGACAGGTCAAGCAACAGAAGGGGCTAGTCGTGAACAGCAACAACAGCGGCGCCAAGCGGCACTCGTGCTCGTTTCCCACAGTGAACAACTAGCGACGGGCTTACAGGCGCTCATTAAAGAAATGGCGACAGACGTCACCGTGTTAACGGCCGCGGGTGACGGGGAGGGTGGTTTAGGCACACAAGTAGACGCGATCGAGGAAGCGATTCGCGCGACAGAGGCGGCACACGTCCTGCTCTTTTTTGACTTAGGCAGTGCGCTCATGAATGCCGAAATGGCTACAGAAATGCTAGCTGGAGAAGCGGTCGACGTGACGATTGTCGATGCGCCCCTCGTCGAAGGTGCATTTGCGGCGGCGATGGCCCTGCAAACGGGAAGAGACGCCGAGGAAGCCGTGCGCGCTGCTGAGAAGGCGCGGCGCGAACCGAAAGTGCTATGAACTGTTGGTAAAAATTGTGCCGCCTCACAGTTCACAGTTTCTATCGTAAAATGGGTGGCTGAGGAAGGGGCTGCAAGGTCCGTTTCGGAATGATGAATCGTGGCTGGCAGTCCCATCGTGGCACAAATGGTGGGTACTCGTTGCATGTTACTGGGTACTCGTCGCATGTTATTAGGTACTCGTGCATGTTACTGGGTTCTCGTCACATGTTACGTTGTGGGGCGGAATCGTGGCTACCCGTCGTATACTCCTTAGTGGGAAGCAAATTTATTGTCTTGTGCGGTTTTTGCGGCTATTATATTATTAGGGTAAAGTCGCGAGTGGGGTGACGACATATGCGAGAAGCGCCGTACGCATGGCAATTCGATGCGCGGCTCGACCTAGAGCGGCCCGTGTTGCACGTCCCTGATGACGAGTTAACGGAAGCGGATCGGCAGGCGTTCGCTGCGATGTGCCAACAAGTGTGCGCGAAGATTCCCGAGCGGATCAAAACACTTGAACAGGAGTACATGGAACGATTTACCCGTTTGGAAGACGTGGAACAAGACGCGGAGTTTCACGAGCTGTTAGATGAGATGAACGAAATATCAGGTTGCATTAGTGAACTGAACGTGTTGTATTTGCAGCTCGAGGGTAAATATTTAACCTCGTATGTCCATGCGTAACTGCATAAGTGACTGGCAAGGGCACGCAGGCGTCATTTTATCTTGAATGATGCGTGGGACGGTTGTATAATAATAGTGAGATATGAGTATATTAATAAAGGCTACCAGTGCTGGAACACTGGCAGCCTAGTAATAAACGGGTTCCCTGTAAAGGGGATCGGCCTGATGTGGTAAATTAACATAATCCACCCAATTGAGCCTCCCTTCATTAGGGAGTGCCGATCCACCGTTGAGGTTACCCGCCTATTGGACGTATTATAGCATATTTGACAATTGTGCGGACATTATTTTGCACTTTAACCAAATAAAAAAGGGAATGCACTATGCACTTATATTAGTAAAAAAACCGCTTGGTACATTTAGAGCGGTTTTTTGCTGCTCATTTTAATTAAAAACATATGTTCGCTGACAAGAATGCACACCATCTATATGGTATAACCTAACTATATACGTTGGCCGACCTTCCATTTCTAGCGAATGTTTGCTAAATTAGAGAGAGTAATTAGCCATTGCTAACATAGTTTACATAATAATCCATGACATAGGCTTGCACACCATTAATAAATGTTCATGGCACATAACCGGTTACACATAATCGATGAACACGTCCATGACACATACGCGCTTGGAGAACAAGCAGAAGCGGCGTTCAGAGATAATAAGTTGGAAGACTATCAAACGTTTACCCAACTTTATGGGTTACAATTGTTGAAAGGTAAAGACACCAGAACCAGAAACAAAGGTACATATCGCGACCGTGCAAGGGATGATGCGGCGCATTTTTTACAGTGAGAAAGGGGAAGATACGCCGCCCGTTGACCGCTACGATTGTATCATTGTCGACGAGGCGCACCGAGGCTACACGTTAGAGTTAGACCGCGAATACGTCAGTAAATATCGGCAAGTCCTCGATTACTTCGATGCCGCACGCATCGGCTTAATCGCGACGCCCGCGTGCCATACGACAGAAATATTCGGCAAACCGGTGTATACTTAGCGGTGTGTCATTTTACATCGCCCAAGCGACCCGAAGGGCTCCATGTCAAGCCGCCATCGGCGCTCATTCTAGTCGAGGTTACTTTTACACAAATTAGGGCTTGATCACGTCACGGTCCCAACCCATACATAAAGGTCTCGACTGATGATCAAGGCATTATTAAGGTGGATTTCTTAATTTGTTATGAAGTGAAAAATGAGGTGGATTTATGGTTCAATGTGATGAATGGAAAGCTATATCAATTAACAGCCTTGGGAAAAATATAAGGGTCTGCTTTTCAATCAAATTCACATTGGTATGCATATTGATTATGTGTTAAAAATGGAGCCTTCCTTTCTCGGACAGGCAATATCGTCAGCTTTTGGGCGTTTTAGATAAGCTATAACAGTATATCTATTATTCTACTAAGCTACCTCAATCAAGACAAAAAATTTTGACCTGACAAGCAGGAATTAGCCGACTTTCGTCGAATACACTGACATAGCAGACAATCTAGGCATCGTAGATCATAAACTATGCGACGATAGGAGGTAGATGAAATGGAAATCGATTCGATAACCCTCGGATCACTCATGCGGAAACGCCGCAAGGAAATGGGGCTGACGTTAAGCGACTTAGCCGATGAAAGCGTCTCCGTTCCGACAATTAGCAACATCGAACGCGGCATTACCCACAACCTGAGCAGCGATAAAGTTGCCTACATACGGGAAAAACTCGGTTTAACGGATGACGTGCTAATGCAAATGCAGCAAAAAACGGAAGTTGAAGAACAGCAGTTTAAGCGGAAATTGTCCATTATTAGGAACTTGCTCGAGGTAAAGCAGTTCGATGAAGCGCGCAGGAGAATAAGTGATTTAGAGAAAGAAGAGCGGTTAGCAGAGTTCCCGCAGTTGGCCGTAGATGTGCAATTGCAGAAAGGATCTGTCTTGTGGCGGCAAGGCCACTATGACCGCGCAAAAAATGCGTTGCAACAAGTGTTTCGCTTGCACAAGGAAACTGGTGTTGATACGAACGCAAACCTTGAAGCCGAAGCGTATTTTAACTTGTCATTGACGGTATTTTATGGCGACCAAGATTATGAGAAAGCGATTGAGTATGCCGACTTAGGTTTGGAAGCCATTCGTAAGGAGGACAGTCAGCTTAAGGGGCGTCTATTGTACCAGAAGGCGAACTGTTACTACCATTTTGAACGAGATACCGAGGCATACAGGTATGCGATGGAGTCACGTGCACTATGTGAGCAGACACACGACATCAAGATTTTCCTGCTAACGTACAACATGGAAGGTCTGGTTCTTTCTAACCAACGGCTTTACAAACAGGCGATCAAAGTGTTTGAACAGGCACTGGATCGGGCTACGTTGTATTATAATGAGCCGCGTTTAGTAAGTGTCCTCTATCTCAATATGGGTGATTCGTATTATCGGAAAAAAGAGTACGATAAGGCTTTGGAGTATTACGATATTGCCTTTGACTTAATTCGGCACAGTCCAGAACATACGCTAGTAGTTGTGTATTATTCGTATGGGGAAGTGTATTACGAGTTAGAGGAATACGATAAGGCGATCGAATATGTGAATAAGGCTAGTGCACTCGCGGAGAAACTTCGGATTAGTTCGGAGTACTTACCGCTTCTGATCCTTAAAGCGAAAATTGCTATGGGTAAGAATGAGTCCGAAGTAGAAAGGGTCTGTCAAGAAGGCATTAAACTGGCCAAGAAAAGTAAGTTGTACAACAAAATGAAGGAGTTTCACTTCGTTTTAGCGAATTATTTTGAGCGAGCGGGTAATCGCGAAGCATTTAGGCAGGAGGCCGAAAATATGTATCATATTGAGGCTTTACTGCAAAGGAGGGAATGAATTGAAAAAAATTGTCGCATCACTTACTATCATTGCACTATTACTGATGCCGTTTACTGCTTTTGCCAGTCCCACGGGACCTGGCCCTGATTTAGGTGCATTAAAAGTTAAACAAAAACAGATTGTGAAGTAAAAGGGTGTTCATGCGTTAAGTTCATCGCCTAAGGGTTTCGGGGATAGTGAGTACACTGTCCCCTTTTATAATTTGTCTCTTTCATATGGACTGCTTTTTGCGGTTTCTTGGCGGAAACCCTCATTTCGAAACTATTTGTATGTTTTATCTAAATCCCCTTAATACCCTTGTAACTATTCGTTTTCCTCGCACTGCACCTTTATGAATTCCCACATTTTAATGAGCTTCTTCACCTTGTGTTCCGGATCGGCTGCTAAGTCATGAAGCATATCGTGAAACAAAGAGTGTTTTTTCATCTCGATAAAAACGGTGTACTCAACGTTACTTACTTTTCAAGTGTACTTAAATCACTGGATTCACCAACTGATTAATCGTGTTCGTGATCCTGCATGGCATGCCATACTCTAATCATTTTTTTAACATTGCGTTCGGGATCTTTCATAAGATCATGGATCATTGAGGCGAACTGCGGGTTTCTCTTCATTTCATTGAAGATGATAAATTCAGCTTCTGTAAGTTCAATCGTTTGCCCAGCAAATATGAGCATTGGTTGCGTTTGATTATCCGTACGTCCCACATGGTAGTCAATGCTGACATCAAAGAAATTTGCAAAGGCGATGATAAGATCCATTTCAGGTTTTCTAAATCCATTTTCATAACCTGAAATAGTGGATTCGGCAAGGTTAAATTTCATCCCTAATTCCTTCATAGTCAAATTGTTTTGCTTTCGAAGTTCTCGTAGACGATTGCTGAGCATGCTCATACTCCTCTCGGTTTCATTATACTTTGCACATTGCAAACGTGCAGTTTTTTTAACTTAACTTTGCAAAATGCATTGACAAGGCGATTGAAACAGATTATTATTAACCAAAACAATTCGAAACGAGAAGTTTAGGGGGTGATTAATTGGATAGTTTATTGAAACGGACGCGATTCGCACATGGGTTGAGCATTGAAGAAGCTGCAAAAAAGCTTGGTATCCCTAGCGGTTATTTATCACAAATTGAAAATGGACATCGCTTAATTAGTGCTGAGCGTGCTACACAGATCGCCAAGATATACGACCAAAAACGAATCGACTTATTCAAACCTATTCGCTACGCAACGCGAGAAGCCGGAACGTTATCTCTTGATTAAGGTAAATATGGCCATCTTTCAGGTCGTACAGAAAAACGATTTAGTAAGGAACTGTAATGGTAGTATAACCAGTTTTTGGTCATTGGATTCTATGTAACTTAGCGAAGATAAGGAGGTTTCGCCATGCGCCAATGGCTCATCGACACCCGCCAGTCCAAAGGTCTAACCCAACAACACGTCGCTTGCCTTGCCGGAATCTCCCGCAGTTACTACTCACAAATTGAAAGCGGCGCCAAAACACCGGGTAAGGAAACGGCAAAAAAGGTGGCACACGCGTTACAGTGCCACGTCGCGCTTTTTTACTTAACAAAAGTCGACGATTGGTGTGTCGCTGAACTGAACAAACTGGTGCGTTCGTCACAGCAGTCTGTCGTGAGAAACGAATGACTCATTGGCAATGGTTGGTCATGGATCAAGGGAAAGGGGGGATGAGATGGGTAGAGCGATAAGTAGCAAATCGGAAATCACAAATTAAAGCAGTGATCTGTGGGCATGATCTGTCATAGCGATGTGTCACGATAATGAGTCACTGCAATCGGTAAGGTCAGAAAGGCAAAGCGTTTGTTGCATATTGCAGGTCAACCTATCAACGGGTTAACGGTTTATAAAGTTTGGTAACGGGGTTGAAAACAGCGTGCAAGCAAAGGCTGCAACGTCCAAGGATCGGTAACAAAACCACGATCTATAAAGGGGTCTATAAACAGAGACATGGGGACGTTCAGGTGGCGCGCTCAATTTAAGAAAACATCATCACTTATTGGGAGGAATCTTTCGTGTTTCCATCGGAAAAAATCACGTCTGCCAACGTAGAGACACTGTTGTTTTACGTGGCGGTGTTAGGGGTGTTGTTGCTCGTCGGGGTGTTTTTGCGCGTGAAGGTGAAGCTGTTTCAGAAGTTTTTCATTTCCGCTGCCCTCATCGCAGGGGCGTTAGGGCTCGCGCTCGGGTCGTACGGATTAGGGGTGTTGCCGGCCGAGATGACGGAAAGTTGGGGCGCACTACCGGGGGCGCTCATCACCGTCGTGTTTGCGCCGATGTTGATGGGGATGACGGTGCCTAATCCGAAGAAAGTCGGCAATATCATTATGCCACAGCTTTATTTCGGGTATATCGGTGAGTGTCTGCAAGTGTCGCTCCCGTTTATCCTTACGGCGCTACTACTCACGCCGTTGTGGGACGTGAATGGGATGTTTGGGTCCATTGTGGAAATCGGGTTTTCCGGCGGGCACGGGACGGCCGGTGGGATGGTCGACGTGTTCGACACGCTCGGTTGGTCGGACGGGGGACCGCTCGGGATGACGTCGGCGACGGTTGGCCTACTCGTCGGTATTGTCGTCGGGATGATCCTCATTAACTACGGGGTGCGTAAAGGGTACACGTCGGTCGTAAAGAATGTGCAGGAGCTGAAGGTGACACAAACGGGGGATCTCCTGCCGCGGGACAAGCAGGCTGTCGGGGCGAAGGTGACGCTCAATAAAGATGCCATTGAGTCATTTGCGTTTCATGCGGCACTCATCTCGCTAGCGATCTTGATCGGTTGGGGGATGCAAGTTGTGATCGGCCAGTGGATTGCGGGGATGCCGTTGTTCCCGCTGGCGATGGTCGGTGGCTTAGTCGTGCAGCTGTTGATCGGAAAGACGCGCTGGGCAGAGGCCGTCGATCGAGCGACGTTTCAGCGCATTCAAGGGTTGGCGCTTGAATTTCTCATCGTCGGGGCGATCGCTTCGATTAAAGTACCCGTCGTCGTCGCCTATGCGGTGCCGCTACTCGTCTTGATGGTCGTGACGGCCGCGCTAATGGTTTGGTACGTGTTTTGGGCAGGGCCGCGCTTGTTTTCCCGCCACTGGTTTGAAAGCGCCATCGTCAATTACGGGTCATTGACGGGCGTGGCGGCGGTCGGGTTGATGCTGCTGCGCACGGTGGATCCGGAGATGGAAACGGAGGCAGGACCGGGGTATGCGCTTCGTTCGCCCTTCATTAGCCCGTTTATTGGAGGCGGATTGGTCACGTCGATGCTACCGTCACTGGCGTTCACGTACGGGGCGTTGCCGGTTGGCCTCGTGTTTTTGGCGGTGGGGATCGGGTTATGTGTGTTGGCGCGGCTGACAGGGTATTGGGTGAGTCCGGTCGTACGGAAGGTGAGTCGTACAGTCGCTAACTGAACGAAGGTACTGGGTGAGTTTTGGCTGTCGGCAACGGTAGCCCGATTATAACGGACGTCATGCAGTCGAAAGTTGTTGTGGCGCATCAGTTGCTATGTCATCGACAGGTGTTGCGGTGCATACATGTGACGCATACATGCAACACACAGTTGGTGGACTAATTAGGGTTAAGCAGCCGCCCATATTTCGAAAGATTCCCTAAGTATACCCTAAATATAGTCGACGTTCGTCAGGAGAGTTGTTGATCCGGGAGTAGAGAGTCGTTCGTCACCAGAATTATAAGGTTCATACGAGGAGGAAGATCAATGTTTGCCCATGAGTTATTGTACTTATCGCAAAGCGACGTCATCCGCTGTGGCGGTATGTCGATGCGTGCGGTAATGGCTGATTTGGCACACGTGTTGGCACTGCATGCGGCGGGGGATTACGTGCTTCCGCCGAAGGTGGTGCTTCGTTGGGGAGATTTGGACAGTGAAGGGGAGCGAGGACGTATTAACGGCATGCCCGGGTATGTCGGCGGTAGCGTCAACATCGCTGGCATGAAGTGGGTCGGCAGTGCGCCCCACAACCCGGCTAAATACGGGTTGCCACGCGCGTCGGCGCTCATCGTGTTGAACGATCCAGAGACGATGTTACCGCTTGCGGTCATGGACGGGACGGTCATTAGCGCGATGCGCACGGGCGGGGTGACGGGTGTGGCGGCGAGGTACTTGGCGCGCCCCGATGCGACGCTCGCCGGGATTATCGGCGCCGGGACGCAAAACCGCACCCAACTGATGGCGCTCAAAACGGCGTTACCGCAACTTGCGACGGTGCGCGTGTACGATTTGTCAGCGGAACGGGCGGCGGCGTTTGCGGAAGCGGTTAGTGCACAATTAGCTCTTGATGTGATACCGGTGACGAGCGGGGAAGAAGCGGTGCGCGGCGCTGATGTCGTCGTGACCGCCACGACAGCTAAACGACCGGTCGTAGAGGCGCCGTGGTTCGGGGCAGGCTGCTTTTATGCACACGTCGGCGGGTTTGAAGCGGAATACGAGGTAGTGGAACGTGCGGATCAGATCGTCGTCGACCATTGGGAAGGGATTAAGCACCGCGGCGCACAGACGCTCGCCTTGATGCACCGCGAGGGGCGTTTTTCCGACGACCAAATTGACGCGGAGCTGGGGGAGATCGTTACTGGCGACAAGTGTGGACGTACGGACGAGGAGGCGTTCATTTATTTTAATGCGGTCGGAATGGCGCTCGACGATTTGGTCGTCGCTAAGCGCGTGTATGACTGTGCGAAGACGCGTGGGGTTGGGACGTCGGTTCGTTTGTGGGAAGAGCCGGCGTTTGTGTAAGTGGTTGTACGTATATAAGGGTTGCGGATGGAACGAGTGAACGAGTCATCGCCTAGTGGTTCGGTGGGTGGTGGTTCATGTCAACCGCCGTTGCGAGGCGCTAGCCTCAGTCAATTGAGGGATCCGTTAGGCGGGCTGTTGTTATGTTTCCGCCTAACGGATTTTTTTAGGCTTGATGAATGCGAGTGGGGTTTAAATGCAAGGAACATCATTCCATGTTTCATTTGTAAACGTTTTATAACTATAGTAAAATGTACTGCATAATCGTGAGACTAGCAAATATAATAGAAAATGTTTTTGAGGGGGCCCATGAATGGTGGAATATTCATCCGGCGAGATTTCCAGATCAACATCAACGTGGCCTTCATTCTAAAAAGTGGCTCTTCGCTCTTTCTCATGGGTAAACCATGGGAGCCTTTTCGCGCTTAAAAGGTTCTCATAGACGAAAGCAGCCGTCAAGAAAAGCGCTTGACTCCTGCTTTCGTCTATGAGATGGGGCAGCTAAGCGGAAAGGCTAGTTATGCTTGCCTCGACGCGCAAGCCCGAATGTACAACTTGTTTGCAGTCATGTACACCATATGAATGAGATTTTGGGGATTACGGTAACCACGTGCCCTTCGCTTTGCCGCCTGTATAAGGCTATTGAGACCTTCTAAAAGACCGTTAGTCATACGTGTTGTAAACCAGCGCAAAATACCCTCCTTATGTTTCTTTATCGTCTTTGAGACACGTATAAATGGGGGTAATTGCGAGCGTGTTGCCCAGCCTAACCATTCATCTAAGAAAATGTCGGCAAAGAGTTGGTTAACCTGCCATAAATCCTGTAAAGCCAGTTTCATTCGATACGCCCGCCCCGTTTTAAGGTTACCATCTTTTAATCGCTCGAGTGTTTTCTTTTGATCGTTGGTTAACATATCTTCGTTCTTAAGCCAAATATATTTGGTTTTATGTAACTCCGGCGTCTGTTTTTGCTCTTCCTTTCGGACGTCGTCGACTGCCTCGTTAACCATTTTCATCACATGAAACTTGTCGAATGTGATCTGGGCGTGCGGAAAGGCGTCCTGAATCCCCCTAATAAAAGCGGGGGACATGTCACAGCACATTTCAGCGATTTGATCTGCATCTACCCCGTTGCTGGATAAGTGCTCTCGAAAGCGATGGATCGTCTCCGAGCCCTTTCCTTCGACAGCAAATAGAACCAGTTTACGATCCGCATCCACAAACAAGGTGATGTACTGGTGACCTTTACGAGAGGACGTTTCGTCTATCGCGACACGCTTTACATTAGACAGGTCAAGTTCCTCCATGGCTCTTTCCACGTAATGGCGAAAAATGCGCCATAACCGCGTGTCATGTTCACGTAGTTCACGAGAGGCAGCCTTCACTGGCATTTCCGACATTAGGCGCATCGCGTAGGATTCGAAATGCCAGGTAAAATGGGATGAGGGTCGAGACCAGCTGACGTGTACAGTGATGACCTTATGACATTGACGACAGGTTACACGAGGGACACGGGCATGGACATACGTTTTCCACTCCCAAAAATCTAAGTGCCGCCATGATTTTGAAGAAACATCGTATGCTTTGGAGGGGGTTCCACACGTTGGACATGGAAATTCGGCACCACGAGGGAAATCGAGATACAGGTTCCATTGTTCCTGTTCTTCGTCGTACGCCATGACTGTTAATTCCCAAGGTTTTTCGATTAAGAGCGCCGACTGCAATAGCTTAATTAACGTGGTATTCTCTGATGTGATCCACATAGTAACCATACCGCCTTTTCTATCTTTTTTAGCAGTATGGACAACTTTGGAATCAGCAATACCCATCAGCTATAGCGAGGAGGCTAAAAAGTCTACTTCTCGAAAACTATTTCCAAGGGGGAAAAAGTAATGAGT
This sequence comes from Numidum massiliense, assembly GCF_001375555.1. Taxonomy (NCBI): domain Bacteria; kingdom Bacillati; phylum Bacillota; class Bacilli; order Caryophanales; family Bacillaceae; genus Numidum; species Numidum massiliense. Next base: position 789,307 of record NZ_CTDZ01000009.1, read on the forward strand.
GATTTTAGTGCTAGACTAAAAAGTAGACACACCGAATCGGGGGATTATAATAAAACTAAATGATTCGAGGTGTTCTACATGAAACGTCGAAAGAATTACAATCGTGAATTCAAGCGTCAAACTGTCGAATACGTATTGGAACAAGGTAAAGCCGTGGCACAAGTTGCTCGCGAATTAAGCATATCGGAAAACACACTGTATCGCTGGGTCAATGAGTATAAACAAGACCCAGAAAATGCTTTTGTCGGAAGTGGCAACTTAAAGCCTGAAGATCAAACGATGCGTGACATGCAAAAGCGTATTCGGGATCTAGAGGAGGAAAACGCCATTCTAAAAAAGGCCATGCACATCTTCGCCAAAGACCGGCGCTAATATATTCCTTTATTTACAAACACCGCTTCAAGTTCCGTGTCGAGAAGATGTGCCAGGTGTTCAAGGTTTCCCGAAGCGGTTATTATCGTTGGTTAAAACGACCCGAAAGTGCGCGTGACAAACGGCGAAAGAAACTCGTTAAGCGCATTCATCACTATTACTTTCATTCGCGAAGATTATACGGTGCCCCAAAAATCACCGCATTGTTGCGAAAGGAAGGAGAACAAGTGTCCCAGCGAACGGTTTCCCGCTTAATGAGCCAACATCATTTACGGTCCCGAACGGTTAAGAAATACAAGGCGACGACGAATTCCAAGCATTCGTTTCCTGTTCACGCGAATACGTTAAATCAACAGTTTAGTGCGGAAACACCTAATCGCGTATGGGTCGCGGATATTACCTACGTGCCTACAGATGAAGGTTGGCTTTATCTCGCGAGTGTTATGGATTTATATTCACGTAAAATCGTTGGCTGGCATGTCGCCAAGCGAATGACCACGCACCTCGTATTAAAAGCGCTCGACAAAGCTTATCGTGTACGACGTCCTCAGCCATCACTGCTTCATCATTCGGATCGAGGTAGTCAATACGCGTCACACGACTATCAAGCGCGATTAGCCAAGTACGGTATGCAGTGCAGCATGAGTCGAAAAGGTAACTGCTTTGATAATGCGTGCATCGAATCGTTTCATAGTGTCATTAAACGGGAATTGGTGCACCTAACGTCATTTAGAACCCGTAAAGAAGCTGGGGTGGCTATCTTTGAATATATCGAGCTCTTTTATAACCGCCAAAGAATCCATTCGGCTATTGGCTATGTGTCACCTTGTCAGTTTGAACAAATGTATGATGGCCGCATGGAAGCGATCGCGTAGACGGCTTTATATGGAGAGGCGGGCATGATAGGCTTGTCTGCCAAGCGATCACTCGATACGAGGAGATCGCCCGATCGCTAACAGTCATACCCACGGAGGCTCCGTGTCAAGCCGTCACCTTAACCCGTAGGTGGTTGCATATTTCTCGATTTAATATGTCTACTTTATTGACATAGTACCACCTTTTATCAAAGAATTGATTGGGAAAAGGTAAAAGTGAAAAGGAAGATCAAGTATTACGGTGATATACTGACTTGGTTGGATGAATTGGGAATTAGCGAAATGGAAGTTGTTTTATTGTGGAACTATATTGACGATCCAGCCGTGAAAACAGATATAGTTTCTGCCGTAAAGGTAATTGATGACGTTACTGCAGTTGCGTCGGATACCTTCATACTATCTCCATCAACCGGCTATGTCATAGAATTTTACCATGAAGGAGAAGTTACGATAGGTTTACCGAATAGTAAAATAAAAGATGTGATTGATCACAATAGTCGTGATTAGCCAACTGTGTCTTCCCCGTTGCTAACTGTTTAAGGAGTGAAGTTCATGTGGGATATAAAAGGTCAAATTTTTGCCGCTTCGAATAAACTTGAAATTAAAGTAAAGGAGATCCCATATACGAGAACTGCAGAAATGAAAAACCTAATAGCAGCCAAGTTTACGGGTGGAATGAATGTTGAACCTATATGGGAAAGAATTAATGACGATGTAGCAGTACAGAATCCAGATGCATGGCAATGGGTTTCAGAGTTTGTAAATGATAATGAGGCTATTGTTTTTTTCAATACGTCGGATGAAAAGTCCTCGTTCATAATTTCGGGTGGCGAAAATATAGTGAATATCTTAGCTGAAACCTTTAATGTAGAGTTTTATCTTACCAACAAAGAGTTCGATTACTTGATTTGTTTTAATCATCACGACGTGCTAATAGCGAGTGGAACAGCCAAAAGGTGGCTGAGAAGGTACAAAACTGGCGAACTCGATAATTATCCCCAGTAATTTTGTAGGATCAGCAAAGCTGAACGTGAATATTACGACGCTTGCAATCGATGCTTCCGTCATTTCGGAAGATTATAGACGTGAAACAGAAATCAACCCCATGAATCGACCATTCGGTTGATTCGGCGCGCGAACTGCGGTGGTAAGATAGAAATAGATGGGGAGAAAGGGGATAACAGTATGAGTGCCAATCCGCCGATGATCGAAGTAAACAGTTTGTGTAAAAGCTTTGGCAATCGAAAAGCGCTAAACAATGTCAGCTTCCATGTACATTCGGGGGAAATTTTATGCTTTCTCGGCCCGAATGGCGCAGGAAAAAGTACGACGATCAATATTTTATCGACAACCTTGCGCGGCGATCAAGGGGAAATCCGCTTTCGCGGTGAGCCGTTCGACCGACTGACGAGACAATACAAGCGAGAGCTAGGAATTGTGCCTCAGGACGTAGCTGTATATGAAGATATTTCGGCAGAGGAAAACGTTCGGTTTTTTGCTTCGCTCTACGGACTGCGCGGCAAAGAACTGTCACAGAGGACGGATGAAGCACTGGAGATTGTCGGGCTTTCTGATCGGCGCAAGGACAAACCAAAGACATTCTCCGGCGGTATGAAGCGGAGGTTAAATATGGCCTGTGCGATTGCCCATCGGCCCCCATTGATCATCATGGATGAACCGACAGCGGGAATCGATCCACAATCCCGCAAGCATATCCTAGAATCAATCTGCAGGCTGCGAGACGAGGGAGCGACGATCATCTACACCACACACTATATGGAAGAGGTCGAGGAAATATCGACCCGCATTCTGATCATTGATCACGGAGAAGTGATTGCCTCAGGTACCAAAGAGGAATTAAAAGAACGTTTTGCTGATGAGAAGCGGTTTAAGGTGGAGGTAGAAGAAACAGATGAGATGCCGAAGCTGCATCTGTTTCGAATCGACGGGGTTAAGCGAGTGGACGTCAACGGCAATGTGATACGCATTTCAACGTTGAAGGGCATCGACAATCTGGATCAGATTATTGCCTACCTATCGTCTAGTGGTCTGAAAATCGTAAACCTGACCAGTTTCTCGCCCAGCCTGGAGATGGTGTTTCTCAATCTCACGGGTCGCACGCTGCGGAATTAAGGAGGCAAAGATCATGGCCGAACTGGAAAAAAGCATGGGCCCGGCGAACCCGAACTTGTTTGCGATCATGTTCAAAAGAGACCTGTTTAACCTGCTAACGGATGGGGGACTCCTGATCTACCATACCTTGTTTCCACTGCTGTTGATCATGACACTTGGCTACCTGGGCAGCGGCATTTACGGTGGTAGCGGTGTCACCGCATACGATTATTACAGTGTGACAATTATGATCTACAGCGCGTTGAATGTGTCCATCACAGCGGCAAACAGTTTTATGGAAAACAATCTGAAGCGAAGCAATTTGCGTGTTCTGTATGCACCCGTACCCAAATCTTTTGTATACCTGTCCAAAATCGCAGCGGCTTTTCTCTTTACCAGCGTCTGTTCTGTCGCACTTGTCCTCTTGCTCCAAACGGTGTTTGGTCTGGCTTTGGGTGGCAGCAATGTGATTTACACGATTGCCGTGTTACTCGGCCTCCATTTGTTCTCGGCATCACTGGGGGTTCTGCTCTGTTGCGTGTTTAAAAGTGAAGAGATGACGAACAAAATTCTCAGTATGGTAAACAATGTTCTCGCGATACTGGGTGGGTTATTTTTCCAGTTAGACAGCCTTGGGCGCTGGGCAGAAAATATTTCCTATCTGTCTCCGGCCAAGTGGGTAGCCGAAACGGTACTGCGTATCGTCTACGATGACGATTTTAGCTTTTTTTTACCAACGATGGCTACCTTTGTCGTTGCGTCGCTGCTCATCTTGTGGGGCTGTAAACGAACGTTTAAAACGGAGGATTACGTATGAGGATGACCTTTCGCATTTTTAGCAATCATGTGCTTCGGATGTGGAATCGCCGGAATGTCATTGTCATCACGTTGTTAATGACGATGGCCGCGGTTGCGTTTGCTGTCTTTTTTACGAGCCAGATCGAATTGAAGGGTAACGTCGCAGTCGTGGCCAGTACGACAGCCAGCCTGCCACTCGATGAAAAAAACTACAGCGTTCACTACCTAGAGCAGGCGCCCTTACAGTCCGAGTTGGTGCGCAACAAATACGATGCGGTCGTTACGCTTGAAAGAGACGGCTCGTATCAGATCGAGACGTTAAAAACCGATCGGTTCAAGGAGGAACTGGAGCAGGCGATCGCCGGGTCAGATTCTGCAGTCCCGACGAAAAAGAAACGGAGTTTGCAAAACAGCATCCTGGGCTTTCTCAGCATGTTATTGTTAGTCCAAGCTTTATTTTACTTTCAGTTGTTCTCAGACGACAAAAAAACAGGTACACTTCGCCGAACGGCTGTATCCCCGGCAGGCATTGCCCCCTATTTGATAGCCCAGTGCCTATTTGGATTTTTAGGCGTTTATGCTCCGGCGTGGCTCGTACTGGCGATAACCAAGGGAATCGGGCTCGACATCGGTTTCAGCCTCGGGATGTACGCGCTCTTGTTGATCTTCCCTGCGCTCTTGGCCGTCTCCTTCGCTTTGTTCATAGCGGCCTGGATCGAAAATGCCGACACGGGACTATCACTCGCATCAGGGATCATTATCATCAGCTCCTTGCTATCGGGCAGTTTTTACAAGATCGATCACCAAAATGGAGTCATGGAGGCAATCTCCAATGTTTTACCGCAGAAGCAATTTATCCTGCTGGTGGATGGAGTGGAAGCGCATGGAACTTTGTTGCAGAATATGGGGAATGGCCTTTATGTGATTGCTGTTTCACTAGCTTTGGGGGTAGCTGGCTGGTTTATCTGCCGCCATCGTCTGTACAAAGGATGGTACGGATGAGAGCCGCATTCGTGGTACTATAGGAGTAAAACAGCATGCATGCGAATGAGGCAGGTGAACACGGAAGATGGGCAGATTTCAACTGCTTGCTGCCAAATTAAAAGCACCCGCGCCACGGAAGCGATATATTCCACGTCCCCGTTTGTACCAAAAGCTTGACAGGCTGCTCGATCACAAGGTGACAGTCGTACAAGGCTCGGCGGGAAGCGGAAAAACGACATTACTGACTACATATATGAGAGAGCGGCCCAACCTGGAGTGGCGCTGGATTACCCTTGACGAAACAAATAACGATGTGCGTTCCTTTTGGGCTTATATGCTCAAAGCCTTACAGGATCAACTCGGTCAAGAGCCGGAGCAATTGGAGCCACTGTTTGATGCGTTGTCACAACAACCAAATGTCGAACATTTACTCGTCCTTTTCGTAAATCGGCTGGAGGAATGCGGTGCATCGGGGATCATCGTGCTGGATGATTTTCATGTGTTGCATCACCCGCTCTTGTTGGAAAGTTTGACCTTCTTTATCAAATACAGTCCCGATGCCATCCGGCTGGTGCTGCTGACGAGAGAAACGCCGACCCTCTACCTCGGGGAGCTGGTGATGGCTGGAAAGTATCTGGAGATCGGAGAACAAGAGCTTGTGTTCTCCCGTGCAGAAGCGGATGTCTTTTTATCGCAAACGCTTGGCCTGACGCTTACATCTTCTGCGACGGATCGGTTGTACGCATGGTCAGAAGGCTGGGTAGGCGGCTTGCAGTTGTCGGCGATTGCGCTTGGGCAGCGGACCCAAACATGGTCAGGGTCGACTAGCGCTTTGAATAAATACATGACCGACTATTTATCAAATGAAATTTTGCTGTCTGTATCGGGGCGAGAAAAACAATTCATGTTGCAAACATCGGTGCTTACCTATTTCCATGAAACGATTTGTAACCGCATGCTCGGAATCAACGATGCGGGAGACGTGATTGCCCAGTTGGTGAAAAAGCATTTGTTCGTGATCACAGTGGACGAAGATGAGGGAATTTATCGCTATCACCAGGCATTTGGAGAGTTTTTACGGGCAAAGCTACGCGAGCAGGGCGAGGATGCAGTGCGCTCGCTTCATCTGAAGGCAGCTAAAGCTTACGAAGCGTTTGGCAGTGGTGAAGAAAGTCTGCAGCATTATTTGAGCGCAAAAGCGTTTGAAGATGCCATCCGACTATTGACCGCGAAAGAGTATCGCTTCCACAGCTGGACGTATTTGCGGCAAATCCCTCTGGACGTATTATCACAGTGTAGGCCGCTTTTGTTTCAGCGGTTGTTTTATCATGTAGGCAACTTGGAGATAGAGGACATTCGCGAGATCATCCGTTTGACACTGCCACACCGAGACGACGACGGTCTGTGGAGTTTGTTTCAGTTGTACCGCTTCCTGCTCGGCGATGACATCGCCGATTTACCAACTGGATTGGATTGGATTGACGATCTGGAGCTGCTCGAATTGGATGCCGTCACCCGCGCGATTGTACTCGTTACGGGCGCGACGATTTTGTCGCTAAAAGATCACTATGCGACAGCGATGGATTGGCTCGGTCAAGCGATGCGCTTGGAGCGACAGGCGCCCAATCCGTATTTGCGCTATTTCATTTTGAGCAACCAGGCCCAGGTACTGGAAGCGATGGGTCTGCTATCGGATTGTCTGCCGCTGTACGAGGAAATGTTCCGGCTGTGCGAGCAACAGCCGATGCTTCATTCTGCGAGGGTATTCACCTGGATTGGTCTGATCGGCATCCAGTTGAAGAAAATGCAACTTGATCAGGCAGAAGAGGCTTTCACTGCGATTAGGCCGCTCTTGGAAAGCGGTAAACATCAGCTGCAAAGCGCCTACTTATACAACAAAATGGAGTTGTGCGCACTAAACGGCGATCGGGAGGGGGCGATCGCGTTGCTCCATGAACTGGATGCCTATCCACTCTTCCAAAACCCCACGTATCTCGCCTCTACGTTAAAGTATCTGCTCAGGTACAGTTTGCGCAATGTCGAGAGGGAAAACGCCGTATTGGAGCGGGTGGAAGGAGAGCATTCGGCGTCTACGGCTCGTTTGGAAGACCATCTAGTGTGCGCGCGGATTTGGGCCGCAAGAGGGGAACATCTGCGAGCGCTTGAACATCTTGACCAGTTATTACCCTACGCCCGAAAGTACGGGATTCGCACGATACTGGTAGAAGGGCTGCTGCTCAAGCTAACTGTTTTGTTAACTAATTCACGTCTTTCCGGAAAAGGGATTTTGCATGCCTTGCGGGAAGCGATTCACTACGGGTACGAGCACGAGCATCTAGCTCCGTTTTTTCTGGAAGCCGAGAAGATCCGACCTTATATTGGCGCACTGATAGAGGACCCCGACCAGGAGTTGAATTCGGGAGAAAAGCGATTTGCACAACGCATTCAGTCGATGATTGAATCTCAAGCAAGTTCGTGTACATCTGCATCGAGAGACACCGCCGGGCAAGAGACGACGGTACTCAGTGAGCGCGAGCTCGAGGTATTGCAGGTGCTGGCAACCGGTCGGACGAACAAAGAGATTGGGGCAGAGCTTTGCATCTCGCTGGGAACAGTGAAGTCCCATATCATTAATATTTATGCAAAGCTAGAGGTGTCCAATCGTGTATCAGCAGTTGAAAGAGGCAGAGAACTGGGGTTGCTGTGAAGATGATGGTGATATACTGGCTTGGTTAGATGGAATTGGAAACCAGCAGTAACCCAACATAGGCACAAGAGGACAGAATAACACTGTCCTCTCAGAACTTCGATTCTCGATATCCCGCATTAATTGTTTTCAAATCCCACGTTTACACCAACTACTCCCGCGTTGTCCCGGCCGCAACTTCCATATCCGTAAGATCTGCGATAGTTCCACTGCCTGCTGCAACAATGGAACCTTCCACATCCGCCTCACGCGACGGTGCCCCCGATGTGTCTCCGCCACTTCCCGGTGTGCCCCAACACTCTACGTTTTTCAGCCCGGGGATGTTGTCGACGTGGAAGACGGGGTCTTTTCCTGCTTTGCGTTGCCGCGTGTAATCTTGTAGGGCGGCGAAGGCGATTTTTCCGAGTAGCGCAATGGCGATTAAGTTCGTGACCGCCATCAACCCCATGAACAAGTCGGCCATGTTCCACACGAGCTCCACTTTCGCCACGGCGCCGAAAACGACCATGCCGATCGCGATGAAGCGATACAGAAACACCCACGTTTTGTCCTGCGTAATAAACTCGATATTCGTTTCCCCGTAATAGTAGTTTCCAATTAGTGAACTAAAGGCAAACAGCAGAATAGCGATCGCGACAAAGCTCGTCGCCCAAGAACCGACTTGTGCACTTAGCGCTTCTTGTGTCACGACGATGCCGTTCGTGGCCTCAACATCAAACTGTTGCCCGGAAAAAAGAATAATAAACGCCGTCGCACTACAAATTAACAAAGTATCTGCAAATACGCCAAGCGCCTGAATCAAGCCTTGCTTGACCGGGTGCGAAACTTCCGCTGTCGCCGCGGCGTTCGGGGCACTCCCCATCCCGCCTTCGTTGGAAAACAGCCCGCGTTTAATGCCGTTCATCAAGGCAGCGCCGACCGCTCCCCCAGCGACCTGTTCAAAACCGAAGGCGTGTTTGACAATCGTCGCAATGACGTCCGGAATGAGCGTAAAGTTTTTCATCATGACGTAAAGGGCGACGAGTACATAGCCGGTGGCCATAATCGGTACGATGACGCTGGACACTTTAGCGATCCGCTGCACCCCGCCGAAAATGATCAATCCGAAAAGCGCGGCGACGATGAGTCCCATCGTGAGCATGTCCGTATCGAACGCGTGTTGGAAGGCGTTCGTCATCGTGTTCGTCTGCACGGCGTTAAAGACGAAGCCGAAACACAAGGTAATCAATACGGCAAAAAGGATGCCCATCCAACGTGCATTTAACGCTTTTTCCATGTAATAGGCAGGACCACCGCGGTAACTGCTGCCGTCTTTTACTTTATAAATTTGTGCCAGCGTGCTTTCGACAAAACTGGAGGCCGCCCCGATCAGCGCGATAAGCCACATCCAAAAAACAGCCCCTGGTCCGCCGGCAGTAATTGCCAGGGCGACACCGCTTAGATTACCTGTGCCAACCCGTGAAGCAGTACTAATACAGAACGCTTGAAAAGAGGAAACACCCTTTTTCCCCTTTTTTCCTTTGGAAGGGCTATCACCTAATAACCGAAACATTTCCCCTAAGTATCTAAACTGAACAAATTTTGTTCGAATGGTAAAGTAAACACCTAGTACGAGCAGTAAACCGATCAACACATAAGTCCATAAGATCGTATTTCCGACGTCGGTGACGTTTTCCAGCACGGAAATGGCGCCTACTCCGAATCCTATAAAGAAATCGCTAATCCTTGTAATAACCTCTTCCATAACAACACTCCTTACTTAGAGAATTATCAAAAATTGCCTTAGTTAATGCGCGCTATTTACGTTCGCTAACAAGACATAGGGGACCACAAGACATAGGGGACTTTTTACATTAAGATTACTTTATCATACTTATTACAAAACGTTCAATAGGAGAATGCGATTCGCTTGGAATAGTGGATAAAAATATTAAATGTAGGAATGTTATTATATACTTGTTTAACGCTAAACGTTCTTAATGAATTTGTAACAGAGAATCCGTTGACGAGAGCTTGTATATGTAATAAATTGAGTGAGGAAAAACTATATATTGTGTTTGTATCGTAGTTTACCATCTATATATAGGGGTATTATCTTCCGATTTTTGTTGATCGCTTTGTGCGTTTCGGGCAATTTTATGCGTTTCGAAAAAATAATATATCAAAGCGTGTAAAGGATTTACTTACATCACGAGTTAATAGTGAATTAATAGTGGGTTAATAGTGAGTTAATAGTGAGTTAAACGGTGTGTGGTTAATGAGTTTAATAAGTGATATAGAGTGTGCTTTAACACGAGGGAGAGTGTCCAATGATGAATCAGACAGAGATCGCAACTGGCGATGAAAAAGTAGGGGTAGGAGTAGGAAAAAAAACTTATCGCACGTCAAGCATTCCCGCTTCAAGAAGACCTGTGACAAGTGGACCTGCGTCAAGTGAACCTATGACAAGTGGATCTGCGTCAAGTGAATCCGTGTCAAGTAGACCCACGTCAAATGGATCCGTGTTAGGTATTTCCGTCTCAAGTAGGCCCGCATCAAATAGATCTACGTCAAATTTTCCGGCGAAAATGGGCGCTGTGGCCAGTCGTCTAGTGCCGAGCGCGCAAGCTGAAGAAGTGTCAGCGTTAGAAACCGAAGGGGAAATGCCAACAGCCGAGAGTAGGGCTGACAGCCGTTTACTCGGTGCGTTTCGCGACATTTTGTTCGGCGGGAGCCACGATTTATTGCAGGAAAATGCCAACGTCGACGGACGTTCGCCGATGGGATTGATGGCGAAGCTGGCCGGGGAAGGGAGTAAGTTTTTTACGGAGGAGTACTTACTCAGTGACAACGTGCGGCGGGCGGTCGAAGACAACTTAATTTACATACATGACGCCGATTTTTTAGCGACGGGGACGACGACGTGCTGTCAAATCCCGCTCGGAAAACTGCTAGAGAACGGTTTTAATACAGGGCACGGGTTTATGCGTACGCCGCAAGATATAAAAAGCGCGCTGGCACTTGCGGCGATTATTTTACAAGCGAACCAAAACATGCAACACGGGGGACAGGCGTTCCCGATGTTTGATTACGATTTGGCGCCGTACGTCGAGCGGACGTTTCAAAAAAATTTGCGGCGCATCCAAAGCTACCCGACGACGTACACCGCAGAACAGGAAGTGGCCCGCGCGTGGGAGGAGACGGATCGCGACACATACCAGGCGTGTGAGGCGTTCATCCACAACGCGAACAGTATGCATTCCCGCGGTGGGGGACAAGTGCCGTTTATTTCCGTCAATTACGGGACGGATACGTCGCGGGAAGGGCGTATGCTCATAAAAAATTTGCTCTTGGCGACGCAAGCGGGGCTCGGAAAAGGGGAGACGCCGATCTTCCCGATTCAAGTGTTTAAACTGAAGGAAGGAGTCAATTTCAACCCGGGCGATCCGAATCACGATTTGTACGAGCTGGCGCTAGAGACGACGAGTCGTCGCCTCTTTCCGAACTTCAGTTTTTTAGATGCGCCGTTTAATGCGGCCTATAACGACGGGACACCGGAAAGTGAAGTAGCGTACATGGGTTGTCGCACGCGCGTGATGGGTAACTTGCACGGGGCAGAGACGAGCATCGGGCGTGGGAACTTATCCTTCACGTCGGTGAACTTAGTGAAAATCGCGCTCTTGAGCGACGATGTGCCGCAGTTTTTTGCCCGTTTGGACGAGGTGATCGCGGTCGTCGTGGAACAACTATTGGCGCGGTATAAGTTTCAATGCGCGAAGCGCGCCGCTAATTTCTCCTTTTTGTATTCGCAAGGTGTGTGGCGTGGTGGGGAAACGCTGGCGCCGGAGGAGACACTAGAAGAGGTGTTGAAGCAAGGGACACTTAGCATGGGCTTTATCGGGTTGGCCGAGGCGCTCGTAGCCCTGACGGGGGAACATCACGGTGAAAGCGAGGCGGCGTGGCAACTCGGGCAACAAATCGTACGGCACATGCGGCAGGCGATGGATGAAGCGACCGCTCGTTATCAGCTGAACTTTACGCTGTTAGCGACGCCAGCGGAAGGGCTGTCGGGGAAGTTTGTCGCGAAAGACAGGGAGGCGTTCGGCGACGTTCCGCGGGTGACGGATCGGAACTATTACACGAACAGCTTTCATATCCCGGTGTATTACCGCGTGAAGGCAATCGACAAGATCGAGCGGGAAGCGCCGTTTCACGCGTTGTGCAATGCCGGGCACATTACGTACATCGAATGTGACGGCAATTTGCGCCACAATACGGCGGCCGTCGACGCACTCGTGCGGGCGATGCACCGCACCGGGATCGGTTACGGTTCGATCAACCACCCGGTTGACCGCTGTAAACAGTGTGGGTATGACGGGACGATCGATAGTGCCTGTCCGGTTTGTCATACGTCTGACGAAGGGCAAATCGAGCGCATTCGCCGCATTACCGGTTACCTCGTCGGCGACCTTACCCGCTGGAACAATGCGAAGCGGAGCGAAGAACGAGAAAGGGTTAAGCATTCGTGAGAGTACTCGACATTTTACACGACTCGGTCGTTGACGGCACGGGCCTGCGGACAGTCGTCTTTTTCGCTGGCTGTCCGCACCATTGTCCCGGTTGCCACAATCCGCGCAGTTGGAACGTCGCTGGCGGGCGGGACATGACGCTCGCCGACGTGTTAGCGGAACTGGACGCGAACCGCTTGAACGATGTCACCTTTTCCGGAGGGGAGCCATTTTTGCAAGCGGCGGAAGTGAGTGAGTTGGCTGCCGCAGTAAAACAGCGGGGCAAAAATTTGTGGGTTTACACCGGTTATACGTTGGAGGAATTGTTGGCGGAAGGGGATCGGGCGCGGTTAAAGCTGCTGGCGCAGTGCGACGTGCTCGTCGACGGCCCTTTTGTACGCGCGGAACGCGACTTGTCACTCCCGTTCCGCGGCAGTCGCAATCAGCGCATTCTGCCGCGGCAGGAGTGGTGCGACCGCTTGCCGCGGCCGCTGTAACGTTGGTGACTTTTGGGGAGGTACGTGCCATTCAGGGTGGCTCGTGACGTACGAGTAGTGCGAGTGATGGATGGCGCGGTAGATCTAGGTGCCGCGTACCGCACGAGTAACGAGTGGCGCGGCATCATCCTTCCCTACACTTACTCGTCGGTAACTTCGACCGTAAATGAATCGATCGCTGTGCCACCGACTGTGACGTCGACGCGCCACACCCCTTTGTGTGGGAGGGGCTTGAGGTCCGTTTCCGGAGTCGTGGCAAACGTGCCGCGCTGCGACCCGTTTAACGCCGTCTTGCTAAGTCTGACCCGTTCTCCCGTGAGGCGGTGAGTGGCCGTCGCGATGAGTGTTTTGTTTGCGTACTGTTTGGACGGGTCATTGACGTACCATTTAAGCCCTGTCGCAGGCTCCTTCGTAATAAACGCGGTCGGAGTGAGACCGACTTTGTCCGGTACGCCGATCACATCGTCAGGAAAGATGACGTTGTGTGCAGCATCGGTTATGGCGACTGGTTCGCTTTCGCGCCATTCTGCTTCCGACTCTTTACTTTCGCCGACGTTGACGACTACTTTTTCTCCGCGAACATCTAATTCCCACTCGCCTGGGGTTGGGAATGAGAGCAGTCCTTCGTAAATCGTCTCTGGGACATTGTCCATGGCGCGTATGACACTGCCGCCCTTCGTTAATGAAAACGTCGCTCTTTGGTCGTTGTTAAGCGAACGGGCGCGGATGTCGAGCGCCTTTTCTTTTTGTTCACCACTGGCGAACAGAGTGGCATGTATCTTGCCGACTTTGACGTCGTCCCGGGAAACAGAGAAGTAGGACGATTTCGTGCGGATAAAGTCGTCTTTTACATTGACGACGAAAGAGGCGAAGTGGGTGCCGTCGATGTTGATGTCAATGCGCCATAACCCTTTGCGCGGGAAGGGTGCAAAGGTGGTTAATGCGTGGGCGTCTTCGCCGTACAGTCCGTTCGTTAATTCGGAGCGGTCAAGGGTGAATGCTTCTCCCGTTTCCTCGTGGACAGCTGTGGCGAGGAGTTGTTTGCCGACTAGTTTTTTGCTGTCGCCCCACACATACCAGAACATTTTTGCAACCGTTTCCGACGCGCCTGCGACGATGGAAACATCGCCGTTATCGAGAAAACCGACCTTACCTTCGATCCCTCTCACGCCTTTCGGATAGACGACAGAGCCGTCTTTGTCCAACAGGTCGAAGCGTGGGCTGACTTTCCATCCATGGCGCGAACTAACATCGACAACTGTTTTCTCGCCGAGTACCTCAAGCTGCCATTTGCCCGGCGTGTCGAACAGGAAGGTGCCGCTATAGCTACCGTCCTCACTGGTAAATTTAAACGTCCTTTGTTTTTTACGCTCGTTTAGCGGAAAAGCGCGCACGTCGAGTGCCTTTTGCTTGTCCGGTTGACTCGGTACGTCTAACCAGACGCGAAGCGGCTTGTAGACGACGAGATCGTCCGGCGAGATGTCGAAGGTGGCCGTTTTTGTCTTGACGTATCCTTCTTTCACACGGACGACGATGGAATCGAAGTAGTTTCCGTCAAGAGTCACGTCGATGCGCCACAGCCCTTTCTCCGTTAACGGAGCGAACGATGTGAGCGCGCTTGCATCTTCACCGTAGATTCCGGACTCTAGCTTCGATTTGTCGAGGGTGATTTTTTTTCCGCTTTCTTGGTGTACGGCAGTGGCGACAAGCTGTTTACCGACAAGTTTGTCTGCGTCGCCCCACACGTACCAAAACATTTTCGCGACAGTTTCTTGGACATTAGCGATAAACGGCGTACCGCCGTCTTCGCGGAAACCAATTTTTCCTTTCACGCCTCGGACGCCACTCGGAAAGACGAGGGAGCCGTCTTTGTCGTACAAGTCGAAGAGCGGGCTCTCTTGCCACGGCACGTCGATCTGCACTGGTTTTTTCTCTTCCCGAGCGTCCGTAGCATTTGCCGGTTCGTTGGAGTCGGCTGTTTGCTCGGCGCCACTTTTTTGCTCTGCTGTCGAGGGCGCAGTGGGGGAGGATTCTTCTTGGCCCATCGGCCCAGGTAGTGCCCCCCAACCTTTAACTACGATCGCGAACAGACAAGTAGCGGCTAGCGCGACCGCGATGTGGCGCCACGTGCGCTTTCGCTTGAGTTGCCTCTCCGCGCGACTGTTGGCGCGCCGCAAGGTGTGTAAGATGCGCTCACTCGCCTCTGGGGTCAGTGGTTCGCGCGATAATTGTTTGACTTGATTGAAGAGTTCATCCGTGTTTTCTGGCAACATGACTATTTACTCCTCCTTCCATGTGATCATATGCTTGGCGTAGCGCTTTCAGCGCACGGTGTAGGGTGACGTTGACGCGCGTTTTGCTCCAACCGAGAATGTCGGCTGTCTCTTGCGGTGTAAACTCCTCCAGTGCGCGCAGTAGCAGGACTTCGCGGTGGGGGCGCTTTAACGTGCGGATCGCTGCGTACAGTTCAGCCTGCCCTTCCTGTGCGGACAGGACGTCTTCCGGTGTTGGTGTCGGCAGCGGGGCCGCGGTGTCGGCAGCTGTAGCGCGTTGCAGGAGTCGCTCGGCGACGAACTGTTTCCGTCCGTCGTCGACCGCGACGCGGCGGGCGATGGCAAACAGCCACGTCTTCGGGCTCGATCGCTTTTCAAAGGACGGCAGTCCCTTCAGTGCTTTTAAAAACACGTCTTGGACGAGATCCTCCACATCGTTTTTTCCAGAGTAATAACGGAGATAATTGTGTACATCAGAACCGTAAGCCGTAAACCACGCTTCTAGTTCGGAAAAATCCGCCACACAGCTTTCCTCCTTTCCACTTTCATATGTTCCCTGTATAAGAGCGCCATTCAGTTGTCCGCTTACTTATTAGACGTTGCTTAGGAGTTATAATTACACGAGACAATAAAACGCATCGAGAGTAGCCAAAACGTATCAGGAGAAGGAAGAACATGACTGGAAATATAACGGAAGGTGCAATAACATAACGGCAGGTGTAGCACGAACATGACGGCAAAATATAACAGCTGTAGCAATAACATAACATTACGGGAGTAGCAAAGAGGCCACCCTCCACCCACTGTCGGGGGAAGGGTGGTCTTGCTAGGTGTCCTTACTACCGGTCAAGCGTGAGCGAGTAGTCGACTTTTCCTTTGAGCACGAACACGGTGTAGAGGATGCCGATGACGAGCCAGCCGCCGCCGAGTAACATCGCCGTCGTGTGCAAACTAGAAAACAGCCACAAAATGAGCAACGCACCGATACTTGGAGCGATTAAATAGCGGATGACGTCGCCGCGTGCTCTTTTTTTGCCGCGGATAAAATAGTGGGCGATCACGGACAAGTTGACGAACAAAAAGCCGAGTAACGCCCCGAAGCTAATAAACGAATAAATGATCTCCAATTCGCCGAGCACAGCGGTGAGCGATATAGCGCCGATGAACACGATGTTGAAGACAGGCGTCTTGTACTTCGGGTGGATGTAGGCGAACGGCTTGGGCAAAGCCCCTTCGCGGCCCATAGCGTAAAGTAAGCGCGAGGCACTGGCGTGCGCCGAGAGCGACGCTGAAAAGATGGCGACGATCGTTCCGGAGAGGAAGAACGCCTTTAAAAACGAACCGCCGACGAACACAGCAATTTCTAGGGCTGCCGCATCCGTATTTTTAAAGCTCGTGAAGTCCGGGTGGACGAGTTGCAACACGTACGAGGTGCCGATAAACATGACCCCGCCTAACAGAGCGATGAGAAAAATGGCACGCGGCAACGTTTTGGTCGGGTTGATCGTCTCTTCGGACAACGTCGTAACTGCGTCAAATCCTAAAAAGGAAATACACAAGATCGAAGCGCCGGCCAAAACAGGAGACAGTTCCATTTGCGCCGTATAAAAGGGATCGGCAGAGAGCAGGGTCGCCATTCCCATCCCTTCGTTTATTCCGTGAATGACAAAGCCGACAAATACGAACAGGACGAGCGTTTGAAAAGTGACGAACAAACTCGTGATCGCAGCCGTTAATTGAATGCCAAATATATTGATCGTCGTAATAATGACAGCCAAGATCGGGACCCACACGGTGATCGGGATGCTTGGAAAGGCAGCGGAAAGGAAAACACCGCCAATCGCCAAATCGACCATCGGCAAAAACAAATAGTCGAGCAGGACGGCCCAGCCGACGAGAAAACCGACCGTCGGGTGAATGCTTTTTTGCGTGTATGTAAAGATCGAGCCGGCCGAGGGATAAGCTTTTACCATCTTTCCATAACTGTACGCGGTAAAAAGGAGCGCGACTAAGATGGCGACGTACGCAGTGGCGACGTGGCCTTTCGTCACTTGGGCGACGACGCCGTACGTATCTAACACGACGAGCGGATCCATATAAGCAAGCCCGATGAGGACGAGCGGGATCAGCGTCAACGTCCGTTTTAATTGATTGTTCGAAGCATCGTTTTTCACATCTGTCGTCAATCTAAAATCCTCCCAACAGTTAACAGTAGCGTCTTTTATGAAGTTGCGTTCTCTAGCGTTCTCTTTATGTATGCGTGAAGGAGCAAACAAAGAAGGCAAAAGGTGAACACACAAACGATACAACTAAATGGCGTAGAAGGCAATCGTTTTTTTAGAAGGTAAAAAAAGGTAAAAAAACGGGCACAATAAACATCCCGCGCCACTGTGACTGGGTGGCACGGGATGTGTATCTGCAAACATCTAACGGTCGATTCTGACGATTGAAAGAACGATCAGTCAGTTATCTTTCTTCTGCAATGCCGCTTTGAACGCGTCGGCCAGACTAGAACCAGACGAGTCGCCTTCCGAGTATTTTTTTAGCAGCTGCCGTTCTTCTCGTTTCGAGACCGCTTTTTTCCCGCGGTCGAGCTTTTCCACGATGCCACATGGACGGCATTGAAAATACTTGCCCGCCTTCCCTTGATGGATTTCCATCCGCTTGCGGCACTGGGGACAGCGCCGTTTGGACAGAATCGGATCTTTACGGCGGCGGTAGCCACACGCGCGATCCGAACAGACGAGTACTTTGCCGTCTTTGCCGCGAACTTCTTTAAGGAATTCACCGCATTCTGGACATTTGGAGCCAGTCAAGTTGTAGGCGCGGTACGTTTTTTCGCTCTGCTTGATCGCGCGCACGTATTTTTTCGTTTGGGTGCGAATGTCGGCGAGGAAGGAGCGGGCATTGCCTTTGCCACGGGCGATCGCTTCCAGTTCGCGTTCCCAGCGCGCCGTCAGTTCCGGCGACTTGAGCTCGTCGTTGACGAGGTCGATCAATTGTTTTCCTTTGCGCGTCGGGGCAAAGCGACCGTTTTGCCGTTCGACGACTTCGGTGGCAATGAGGCGCTCGATAATGTCAGCGCGAGTCGCTGGCGTGCCGAGGCCGTGTTTTTCCATGCGCGCGAGGAGGTCCGCTTCTGTTAACCGCTGTGGCGGTTCGGTGTACGCCTGTTCAATGGCGATGTCGCGCGGCACGACAGTGGATCCTTCGCGTAAGGTAGCGAGTCCGCCGCGCGCAGGCTGTGCGCCTGCTCCTGGCGTATTCAGCCCATCCCCCGAATACGTCGCATCTTTTGCATCGTTTGTATCTTTCCCCAGCACCGCTTTAAATCCCGGGTCGCGCACGACCGTGTCGTGGACGGTAAACGTCTCACCGGCAATGTCGATGTCGGCGTGGATGACGTCGTAGCGGTGCGGCGGGTAAAATAGCGTCAAAAAGCGGCGTGCGATCAAGTCGTATAGGCGGCGTTCGTCGGGCGACAGGTCGCTTAGGCGCACCGATTCATCCGTTGGAATGATGGCGTGGTGATCCGTCACTTTTTGTTCGTTAAACACCCGCTTCGCCTGTACGGTTGCCTTGCCGCGCAAAAGTGGCTGCGTTTCCTCTTTGTACGCGCCGGCGATGGCGCGCAGCCGGTCGCGCATCGTCTTTTCCAGGTCGTTCGTCAAGTAGCGCGAGTCGGTGCGTGGGTACGTGACAAGTTTGTGGTGCTCATACAGCCCTTGCAGCACGTTTAACGTTTTTTTTGCGGAAAAGCCGAAACGTTGGTTGGCATCGCGTTGCAGTTCCGTTAAATCGTACGGCAGTAGTTGTGGCTCGCTTTTTCCTTTGCGGCGGATCGAGCGGACGGTGCCGCGCTGCCCTTGTATTTTTTCATGGAGTTTCTGAGCTCTCGCCTCGTCGAACAGACGCTTGTCGCCCTTTCGTTCCCACGTTGCGGTAAAGGTGGGGAAGCGGGCGTGCAACGTCCAGTATTCTTTCGGGACGAAGCTGTTAATGGCGTTTTCTCGTTCAAGCACCATCGCCAGTGTCGGCGTTTGCACCCGTCCGGCGGAGAGTGGGTCGTCGTATTTCGTCGTCAACGCGCGCGTCACGTTGAGGCCGATGAGCCAGTCTGCCTCGGCGCGGCACACGGCCGATTGATACAGCGAATCGTATTGTTTCGCTGGTTTCAGTTGCTTAAAGCCGTCGCGAATGGCGCGGTCGGTTTGCGAGGAAATCCAGAGGCGCTTCACCGGCTTTTTCCAGTGGATTTTTTCGATAATCCAGCGGGCGACGAGTTCGCCTTCGCGCCCTGCGTCAGTGGCGATGACAAGTTCGTTAATGTCTGAACGCTTGGCGAGGCGTTCGATTGCCTTAAATTGCGCGCTTGTCTTACGAATGACCTTTAGCCCCATTTTGTCCGGAATTAACGGCAAATCGTTGAGGCGCCACGTTTGGTATTTTTTGTCGTAATCCTCCGGCATTTTTAACTCGACAAGGTGTCCGAGTGCCCAAGTGACAATATATTTCTGTCCTTCGATGAAGTTTTTCTGTTGATTGTGGCAACCGAGTACGTGCGCTAAGTCGCGGGCGACGCTCGGTTTTTCTGCGAGGACGAGTGTTTTCATCGCGATCTCCTTTCAAGACGTGTGATCACAAAAAGAAAACTAGAGCTGGTCTCCAGTTTTCTATAACGGACGATCGAGTTGTTTCTATATTATACATTGTAACGTCTCATATGCTAATGGGCAACGGACACGGCCCTTCTCGGGCAATGGGGAGGTCTGCCATACGACTCCGCCATGGGACCACGCCGTTCGGTGCCGTTCGATCCTATCATTCGATTAGGTAAACAGCGCTTGTAAAATAAAGTTGAGCGCGAATAAGGCGGCAACAACGTAAAGTGTCGGCGACAGTTGTTGCCCTTTTCCCACGGCGATTTGCAGCAGTGGGTACGCGATAAACCCGAAGGCGATGCCGTCGGCGATGCTGTATGTCAGGGGTATGAGCACGATCACTAAAAAAGCGGGAAACCCTTCCGTAAAGCGGTGAAACGGGATATGTTTCACGTTTTGCATCATCAGTCCGCCGACGACGATTAAAATCGGCGCGATCGCTCCGTCGGGGATGATCGCAATGACGGGTAGGGCAAATACTGCCGTGCCAAACAACAGTGCCGCTGTCACGGCGGTCAAGCCGGTTCTTCCGCCTGCGGTTATGCCGGATACGCTCTCCGCCGCACAGACTGTCGGACTCGTGCCGAATAACCCCGACAAGGCGGCAGAGACAGAAGAGGCTTGGAAAGCGCGTTTAAACTTGCGCGCATCAGGTAGCATCCCGTGCAACAAGCCCATCGTTTCAAAAGTAATGATCATCGTTAGCGAGAACGTTGCCGTCCAGAAGCGAACGTTCAGCCAATCGAAGGCGAATGTGAGTTGTCCGAGTGCGTCCATATACGGTTATAGTGAAATGCCGCCGCTAGGCGCCTGGCTAAACGACGTTTGTCCGCTTAATAGCCCGACGACGGTTGTCAGAGCGATCGCAAGTAAAAAGCTGCCCTTAACGTTTCGTGCGTACAAGACGATCGTGACGAGCAACCCGAACAGCGTAAGCAGCGCTGCCGGCTCGTGCAAATCGGCGAGCGTGAGCATCGTCGACGAGTCAGCTGCGACGAGGTGTCCTTTTTGCAAGCCGATAAACGTCAAAAAGAGACCGATGCCGACGGTGATGCCGTTTTTCAGTGCGTTGGGAATGGCGCGGTGTAATTTTTCACCTAATGTCGTTACGGCGGCGAGCACAAAAAACAGGCCAGAAAGGACGACACAGAGGAGCGCTTCTTGCCAAGAGAGCCCCATCGATTGCACAATCGTATACGTAAAAAAGGCGTTAATGCCCATACCGGGCGTAATGACAATCGGTGCGTTCGCCCACAAGCCGATCAGTAAACTGCCGACGACACTGGCAATAATCGTGGCAATCGTTCCCGCTTGCAGTGGAATGCCAGCGTCCGCTAAAATAAGCGGATTAACGACGACGATGTACGCAATTGTAAAAAAAGATGTCACACCGGCGGTTATTTCCTGCCGGATCGAGCATTCCTGTGCTTCCAGTTGAAATAGACGATTTAACAGGTTATACAACAAATTCCCTTCTTATGATCTACAAAACCCCTCAACCCACCCGTGACTAAAGCCATTGTCACCATTACCTATTATACACAAAAACTGTATTTGTACAGTGGGAGAGGTGGGGAGGTTTTCGCACGGTTAACCTTTCGCTTGTATTTGTTGAATCTAAAATCGGCTTAAAAATTCATGAAGCGATCGTGTAAGGATATTTTATTGACAACCTAAGTGCATAGTGTTTATATTATACATATACACATTAAACACTATGAACAGGTACCCGAAAAAAGGGGGGTTCCATGAATATTATTATTTCCAATGTCGTTAAGGAGCCGATCTACGAGCAAATTAAGCAGCAAATCAAACAGAGCATCTTGAAAGGTGAGCTAAGCGAAGGCGATGCCCTCCCTTCGATTCGCCAACTGGCGAAGGATCTGCACATTAGCGTCATTACGACGAAGCGGGCGTACGATGAGTTGGAACGGGAAGGATTTATCACGTCTGTCGTCGGAAAAGGATCGTTCGTCGCGGGACAAAACAGTGATTTACTGCGGGAAAAACGGCTGAAGATGATTGAAGAGAAGCTAGCGGAAGTCGTCTCAGAAAGCCACATGCTCGGAATCAGGTTAGACGAATTGAAAGAGATGCTCACTTTATTGTACGAGGTGGATGATTAATGGAAAATACCGTTAAGTTAACGAATGTAAGCAAGGCCTTTGCGAATTTTCACTTGCAGGACGTGTCGTTTGCGATTAAGCGCGGGTACATTACCGGGTTTATCGGGCCGAACGGGGCAGGGAAAACGACGACGATTAAGCTGATGATGAATTTGCTGACGCGAGACTCCGGTGCGATCGAGATTTTTGGTAAGGACGTTACCAATAATGAGCAGTCGATTAAGCAACGGATCGGTTTCGTGTACGCCGACAATTGCTTTTACGAACACCTGACGATCGCACAAATGAAGCGGGTGATCGCCCCGTTTTACGAGCAGTGGGACGACACCGTGTTTGAACAGTACCGGCGCGCCTTCAACTTGCAGTCAAACAAAAAAATCAAACAGCTGTCCAAAGGGATGAAGACGAAGTTTGCACTAGCCGTCGCCTTGTCCCACGACGCCGACCTCATCGTGATGGACGAGCCGACGTCGGGACTCGATCCGGTGTTTCGGCGGGAAATTCTCGACATTTTGGCCAACATTATTCAGGACGAGGAAAAAACGGTCTTTTTTTCGACGCACATTACGTCGGATCTGGAGCACATTGCCGACTACATTACATTTATTCACGACGGGCGCATCGTCTTCAGTGAGACAAAAGACGATGTGTTGGCGCAGTACCGGCTCGTCAAAGGATCAAACGAGCTGCTCGATTGCGATACGCGCAAACTGTTTACTGGTGTGCGCGAGACGTCCGTCGGTTTTACCGGGTTGACGCGGCAAGCGGAGCTGGCACAGCAACTGTTCGGTGCCGAGGCAGTGTTTGAGACGCCGTCACTCGAAGATATTATGGTTTATACGGCGAGGGGGAGTCGACATGCGTAACCTATTGTTGAAGGAATATATGGTGAACCGAAGTACAATCTTTATTAGTTTTATCGCGATGATTTTTCTCGGCACGATCATGTTCACTAGTGAAGATTCGCTTCCTCCCGTGGCGATTGCGGTGCTGTTCATTCTCGTCATTCTCGTCAGTTCTGGTTCCGTCGAACAAAAAAACGACAGTGATGTGTTAATAAACAGTTTGCCCGTTACGCGGCGGCAAATTGTGGCGACGAAATTTATGTTCCCGTTAGTGCTCGGAATCGTCTTTATCGCTTATATGGCAGGGGTACGCGCCGCACTCTCACTCGTTGCCCCAGTGGCAGTCGCGCCAGTAAGCGTGGCAAGCGCTCTGTTCGCGCTGGTTGCGATCGGCTTGTTTACGGCAGTATACTATCCGCTGAACTATTTGCTCGGTCCACGCTTTATGCAAATCGGGCTCGTCGTCTTTTATTTGCTTACCTTTTTCGCCTTCCCCATGTTGTTAAATATTGCGCGAAAATATGCGTATTGGGGGTTGCTCACCTGGTGGCAACAAACGTCACCCGTGCTCATCGCCTTGTGCGCTGCCGCTGTTACCGCACTAATCCTCGTCACCTCTTGGTTATTAACGACGCGAGTATATGAGCAGAAAAACTTTTGATTTTCCATCAAAAAAGGTTAACCCAGCCAAGGGCCCTTACAGGAACGGGCTAAGGTTGCATTGTTAATCAAAAAGTGTTGGTCTGTTGTGGAACGATTATTTGCTTCAACTAATAAAGTTTACCCTGTACAAAACTGTTTACTTAATATAATATATATGTATAGCAAGTAAACAAACTTTTGGAAAGGGTGCTGTGAAGTGTCACAATTTGCGTTACCGAAACTGCCGTACGACTACGACGAGTTGGAGCCGCATCTCGATGCGCGCACGATGGAGATCCACCACGGGCGCCACCACGCGACTTACGTGAACAATTTAAACAAGGCGTTGGAAGGGCAAAGCCAGTTAGCGAACGCTTCAATCGAAGAACTGCTCAGCAATTTGAACGACGTGCCGGAAGAGATTCGCACGAATGTGCGTAACCAAGGCGGTGGCCACTACGGCCACAGTTTGTACTGGACGATTATGAAACCTAACGGCGGCGGAAAACCGACGGGGGACGTCGCCCGCCTCATTGACCGCGACTTCGGTAGCTTTGAGGAGATGAAAGTGAAGCTGTCGCAAGCGGCGGTTAGCCGTTTCGGTTCAGGTTGGGGCTGGCTCGTCGTCAACGGAGAGAAGCTAGAAGTGACGAGCACCCCGAACCAAGATACGCCGCTCATGGAAGGGAAGACGCCGATTTTAGTCGTCGACGTGTGGGAGCACGCCTACTACTTGCAATATCAAAATAAACGGCCTGACTTTGTGAGCGCCTGGTGGAACGTCATCAATTGGGAAGAAGTGGAACGGCGCTTGTACGAGGCCATTCGCTAGGTTGACACCGATGTTGGCGAATGGTGTCATTGAGAGTGTGACCCGCCAAAAAATATTGCTGACTTTTAAGACGAATGGCCCCATGCCCGCGCAGCAGATGGCGAAGATGCTCGGCATCACGTCATCGGGTGTCCATCGCCATCTGACCAAGTTAACGCAAGAAGGGTACATACGGTTCGAATGCCCGGACACGAGTCCGGGCAGGCCGTGTCGCTATTACCGTTTGACAGAGAAGTCAAACGGTTTATTTCCCGAGAAATACGACGAACTAGCGTGTGAGTTACTGGACGCTTTAGCGGAGATGCGCGGGGAGTCGTACGTTCGTCAAATGCTGACGCGGCAATGGGAGCGAGCATTTGCTGTATATGAAGCACATGTGGCTAACTTACCGTTAAAGCAGAAAGTGTATCGCTTTGCACAGTTGTACGACGCGGATGGCTACATGTCGAAGGTTGCGGAAGGGGAGGAAGGGACGTACGTCCTGATCGCACACAACCATCCGCAGCGCGAGATCGTCCGTAAGTATCCGTACGTTTGCGAGATTGAATTGACTCTCATCCGCCGCTTGCTGCAGGTGCCCGTGGAGCAGCTGGAATGTATCTCTAGCGGCGGAAGGTGGTGTCGTTACCTTATTTACCCATATGCGAGTTAATGAGTGTTGAAAGTCCTAAAGCAAGTTAAAAGCCTCAAATACGTACATTAGTACGTACATTAGTCCAATCGTTAAGTCCGATCGCCCGACCGAAGGGGCGACTTTTTTTATCGTGTAAGCTTGGGCATGCAGGATGTGAACGAAAGCTGCGATCACGTAAAACGACACCCCGAGGGACAACAAAACCTGAGCTACATTCAGATCGCTCAGGTTGAGGGAGTCAAAGTAACTGTTACTGTCAAAGTAACTATTACTGCTGTTAAAGCGACAGTTTATTTCTGCTGTTACTTTTTTAATCCGTCGTAAATTTTGTCGATGTTCCACTGTAGCATCTTCAAGTACGTATCGCCGTCTTCACCCGGTTTACCCGTTTCATCGGAAAACAGTTTGCTGGCGATGTCAACGCCCGCTTCTTTGGAGACGGTTTCCATCGGTCTGGGCTCGACGTTCGATTCGACGAACAGCGCCGGTACCTTTTTCTCTTTAATAAACTTGACTAGGGACGTAATTTGTTCCGGAGTCCCCTGTTCTTCCGTGTCGATTTCCCATATATACCCTTCTTCGAGGCCATAAGCAGCCGCCATGTATTGGTAGGCGCGTTCACTCGTCACAAGGACGCGGCGTTCCTCGGGAATTTCAGCGATGCGCTCCTTGTACTGTTGGTGAATCTTTTCTAATTCCGCAATGTACACTTTGGCGTTTTCGTCGTATACGTCGGCGTGGTCGGGATCGACCTTTTTCAAGGCGTCGCGCGCATTTTCCGTCATTTTAATCCCGACTTCTGCTGATAAGAAGGAGTGTGGGTTGATTTCCTTTTCTTTTCCGTCGTCAGACGACAAATACATCGGTTCAACACCTTCGTTCAGTTCGAACACTTGGTCGCCGTCCATCGTTTTACCGGCGGATTCGACTAAGTTCTCAAACCAGCCACCTTCTGTTTCCATATCGAGCCCGTTCCAAAACATCACATCGGCGTCGGTCGACTTCTGGATATCTTCCGGAAGTGGGCTGTACTCGTGAGGATCGGTGCCGATTGGGACCATGCTATGGATGTCTACGCGGTCACCGCCGACATTTTTAACGATGTCTTGTAAAATGGAGAAAGTCGTTACGACTTGCACTTTGTCGTTACTTTTTTTGTCATCTTTGCTGTCACTATTTTTTGCATCCGTCGTCGCTTTTTCCCCATTTTTTGACGATGCGTCCCCGGTCGCACTGTCACTGCTACAGGCAGATAAAGCCAACACGGCAATTAATGCGATACAGACGACTTGCAAAAGCTTAAAGCGTTTCATGTGATACATTCTCCTCTACTCTGTATTTCTTCATTTTTTATTTAAAAATGGTACATACTAACATACACTTACGAATGCTCACGAATGGGTGGCTGTCTTTCGTTGGCGCGACTTGAGTGAACGCCATAAAATACCTTGCTTCGGCGAGAAGACGAACGCCACTCCGAACAAGATCGTCGCGACGAGGACGATGACTGCACCCGAAGCTAAGTTAAATTTGTGACTGAAATAGAGGCCGATGATCGACGAGATGACGCCGAACAATGCAGACAAGTAAATCATCACCCACAGGCGATCTGTCAATAAGTAAGCTGTCGCAGCAGGTGTAATGAGCATCGCCACAACGAGAACGATTCCGACCGTCTGCAACGAGGCGACAGTGACGAGCGTCAGCAAGGTCATCAAGAAATAGTGGATCAGCTGGTTCGGCAAGCCGTACGCGGCAGACATCGTCGGGTCAAAAGAGCTAATAAGCAACTCTTTGTAAAAAAGGTAAACCGCGGCGATGATGACGACGCCGATGGCGAATGTCATCCACATGTCGCCCGAACGTACAGCTAACACGTTACCGAACAAAATGTTGTTCAAGTTCGTCGTGCTTTGTGCCGTCGAGATGAGAATAATTCCTAAGGCAAACATCGCCGTAAACACGATACCGATCGACGCGTCGTTTTTAATGCGGCTGTTTTGGCTGACATAGCCGATCCCGAGCGACGTCAGGACTCCTGTTACGACGGCGCCGATGAAATAGTTAATGTCGAGCAAATAGGAGACCGCAACGCCGGGTAATACGGCGTGCGAAATCGCGTCGCCCATTAGGGCCATGCCGCGCAAGATGATGAAACAGCCGATGACGCCACATATGATGCCTACCATCACTGACGTGAATAACGCCTTTTGCAAAAACTCGTACTGCATGACGTCGCGTAAAAAGTCCATTACACACCCACCCCGATTTCTTCAAACAAGGAAAACTGTTTCTGGAAAGCTTTTAGCATGACTTCCGGTTGAAACACTTGTTCAACGGGCCCGCAACCGACGAGTTCCTTGTTAATGACGATGAGTTCGTTAAAGTAGTTATTCACTTTACTTAAGTCGTGGTGCACGACGAGCACCGTTTTGCCCGCGTCGCGCAACTCTTTTAAAATCGACACAATCATTTCCTCGCTCGTCACGTCAATCCCTACGAACGGTTCATCGAGGAAAAAGAGGTCTGCGTTTTGGGCTAACGCGCGGGCGATGAACACGCGCTGCTGTTGCCCGCCGGACAGTTCGCCGATTTGTCGGTTGGCAAAATCTTGCATGCCGACAGTTTCTAAACATTGGCGTGCCCACTTTTTTTCTTTTTTGCGTGGCCGTCGAAAGACGCCTAAACTCGGGTACGTGCCGAGTAGGACGGTTTCGAGCACCGTAATCGGAAAATCCCAGTCAATGTCACTCCGCTGCGGGACGTATGCCACTTTATTGCGTACGTCTCTTACCGCTTGGCCAAAAATTTCTATCTCACCGCGATCTTTCGGTACGAGACCTAGCACGGCTTTGAGCATTGTCGACTTACCAGCTCCGTTCGGTCCGATAATCCCGACTAAGTTGTGCGGCTGAACGGAGAAACTAACGTCATGGATCACTTCATTTCCGTAATAGGAAACGTATAAATTGTGTACAGACATCGCGGGTGTCACGATCGATTCACTCCTTCTCACGTACAATGCTTCTAGGCAAACGTATTGCATATCCGACTTTAATTTGGGCATGGTAAAAAAATATGCTATAAGCAAAACCGTATATACAAATGATAATGCATTTCAATTAAATTGTAAACACCTAGAGGAAAAAAAGCCGCTACAGCGTGCAACTAATAAATGGTGCAACTAATAAATGTCAATAATTGTATGAAGCATATTGTTCGTCAATGAGAACATGTCTCACACACCGCGGGAGTAACAATGATATAATGGACGTTATGGTGGGAGATGCTCGCCTTTTCCGAGATATCGGGGGGTTCGAAAACTAAAGCTAGAAGGTGAACAATTGTGAGAATCAACCTGATAGACCGCTATCGAGGCGGGTTTATTGGTTTGGCTGTAGGGGATTCCGTCGGCGCGGCCGTCGAGTTTCAAGTGCCGGGGACATTTGCTGCCGTGACCGACATGATCGGCGGCGGGGTACACGATATTGAACCGGGAGAATGGACAGACGACACGTCCATGGCACTCTGTTTAGCAGAAAGTTTGCTAGAAAGTGACGGTTTTGACGCGAACGATCAAATGCAACGCTATCTTAAATGGTTCCGCGAAGGATATTTTAGTTGTCGAGAGAATAGTTTTGGCGTCGGGAAAATGGCTGAAGAAGCATTGGTTCAGTTTGAAGAAACAGGGGATCCGTACAGTGGCCTGAATAATCCAGAGAAAGCCGGTAACGGCTCGCTTATGCGCCTGTTGCCGATCGCCCTGTACTATGCGGGCGATGTGGAACAAGCAATCGAGTATGCGACAAAAAGTTCACTCACGACTCACGGCGCCACCGAATCCATCGATGCGTGTCGCTTGTTTGCACACGTGCTCGTTCAGACGGTTCGCGGGGTAGAAAAAGAAAAGTTGTTTGGAGAGACGTTATGGCCGCACCGGCATCAGTTAACGGAAAAAGTTGCCGAGATTGCCGCCGGGTCGTACAAAACGAAAGAGCCGCCAGAAATAAGAGCATCCAGTTATGTCGTCGAGTCACTCGAAGCGGCACTGTGGGCGTTTCACCGCAGTACGAGTTTCGAAGAAGGGTTACTAATGACTGTCAATTTGGGCGACGACGCCGATACGACGGGGGCGATCTACGGGCAGTTGGCTGGTGTGTACTACGGGATGGCCGGTATTCCACGCCGCTGGCGCGAACAGCTAAAAAAACGGTCGCTCATTATGCGCACGGCGGATCACATTTATATGAAAAGTGACCGGCCGCTCGACCAGTAGGATCGTTGTGGAGGATTAAGGTTGCAAAGTTAAAATTACATAGTATTGTACAAACCGTCTAGGTGTCGTGGAAGCGGCCTGGGCGGTTTGTTTTGCGTCAAAACGCCTCGACGAACGAAAATAGGACGTGCGGCATATAGCGGCATATAACTTTGGTGGGCATTGAAAAAACACCGCTTCGTTATCGCATCTGTTTAACTATTTTTGCGAGGCACCGCTCGGGGTGCAAAATGTGTTTGTGTTTAATCAAGGGGTGCGTGGGCCGTCACTCGTGCGCGCTTTGCCCGTCGTCGTTACGGCTGCGTTTTGCGATACGCTACTCATTTTGCTCGCCGTACTCGGCGTGTCGGTTGTCGTGCTGAAGATTGCTTGGCTGCAGACGGTTCTTTATGTGGTCGGTTGTCTCTTTTTACTGTATATCGGTCTTATGACGTGGAAAAGTGCTCCGCTCGATCCCGCGCGGAACGGTCAAGCGGGACGAGGGGAGCACTCGGCGAAAAAACAAATCGTTTTTGCCGTCTCGGTGTCGCTGTTGAATCCACACGCCATTCTCGATA
Organism: Numidum massiliense; assembly: GCF_001375555.1. NCBI lineage: Bacteria > Bacillati > Bacillota > Bacilli > Caryophanales > Bacillaceae > Numidum > Numidum massiliense. Next base: position 818,985 of record NZ_CTDZ01000009.1, read on the forward strand.
CGATCGGCGTGATCGGAGCCAATTCACTCCATTATGCGGGCCAGGAAAAATGGGCGTTTACGCTCGCGACGGTTTTCGTTTCATGCGTGTGGTTTTTGCACTCGCCGTCGCAGGACGCCTCCTCGGGAGGTTAGACGAAACAGGGGTGTGGATCACGCGCTTAAACAAACTGTCGGCGGCCATTATTTGGGCGCTCGCCGGTTATATGGGGTGGAATTTGTTTTGAATAAAATGGACACATATAAAGAAATACATTGCAGAAGGTAAAAAAAAGGGTTGCTGTTCCGTGATACGAACGATAAAGTTAGAAGTATCTACGCGCCAAACGGTTGGAGGGGAAGAAAATGGGCAGCTTTATGAAAGGGTTCAAGAAGGGTACTAAAGCGTTTAAAGATTCGTTCGGACCGGGGAGGTACAGCGTGGCCGGCACTGCAGTCGTCTGTCCCCACTGTGAGCACGACGTGTTCGCGGAAGGGGAGGCCCAGCTTAATACGGCGGGGATGACGTTCTTAAATCTCGACTGGTTGAACCAATCGGCGAAAACACTCGTCTGCACTCACTGCGGTTACATTATGTGGTTCGCAAAAGGCGTGGAGAGAAAGAATTAACGTGAGAGTCATAACGTGGGAGTCGCATTGCTCATGAAGTGCGTTGCTCGTGGAAGCGTTCGTCGCCAATGGATCGCCTGGCTTACTTTGCTGAAGAGTCGGCCGTCGAACAACTTGTTACTTAGGAGCGCATACGTATGAACCAAGAAACGCTACCCGATGCCTTTTGGATCGGTTACTATTTGTTTTTATTCCTAACGTTTGCCTTATCGGTAGGTTGTATCATGCGGGGGAAATTGTCGTCCTTATCCTTCGGTAATTTATTCGCTTGCTTAACTGTGCCGACCGTCGGTTTTTTTGGCGCCCTCGGACGACCTGAAGGTACGGAGTGGGATTGGCTTGTGCAAGAAGTCATACATTTCGAGTGGTGGGCGCTGTACGTGTGTGCTGCCACGTTTTACATATTCTATTGGTGGTATAAGTTTATTTTTTCTAAAACATGATGGGCAGCTGTCATGTTTATTGTTGTATCGTTACAAAAGCAGCATTTAAAAGTCGGCGGCATCGGTGTCGACACAAACAATGAATGGGAGATGTCGGGGCAGGGAAAGATCCCGGCATGTGGGAGGCGTATTATCGCGAACAAATCGTCAAGAACATTCCGCAGCTAGCCCAACCGGGGACGACTGCTCCCCCTATACACGAACGATCGTTCGGATGAAACCAGAACGTCTACGTTTCGATTTAAAGCTCCCCCATTTGGTAGATTTAGTAAATCGGGGGAGCTCGCCGCTGCAAGGGAAAGTAGTCATGCTAGGCGTTCGATAATGCTTACGGTATCGAGCACGGTGGCAAATTCCTCGTGTAACGCAGCTAAATGGATCCGATGAACGTGTTCAGCTCCGTAGTGCTGTCCATCGGGTCCGGTTCGATCGAACGTCGCCGTCGCATCGGATCCAACATACGTCTCAAAGCCAAAATCTGCGGCCATTCGCGCCGTCGTCGAGACACAATGATCGGTCGTTAAGCCGACGATGACCAAGGTGCAACAACCTTTGTCCGTTAGCATTTGGTGCAAATTCGTGCCGATCAAGGCGCTGTGGACGCGTTTGGGAATAACCGCTTCGTTCGGAGCGGTTTTACGATGTTTTTCAACGCGCTTCCAGGGTTGCTCTCATGAAGCGGCGATTGTGGGTTGGTAGATAAATGTTGCACAAAATATACCGGTCTTGCCGTTTGGCGCCACACATTTAATAGCTGCTGTATGTTCTCCTCGGCTTTGGGGTTATTTCGATCGCCCCATTTAGGATCGTCAAATCCTTCCTGTACATCTATAACGACTAACGCTGCCGTTCGTCGGATCGTATCTGTTTGCGCCATATTGTCGCCTCCTCGTTAATCATGTTACCGGTCAACCCGACCAAATAGTTATGCCCTCCCCCGCATTGGTTGATGCTGCCTCCCATCCGGTATGGATCTTCCGCATCGGGTTGTGGTCGCGTCGGCCGCGTGTGCCGCTTTCTCGTAATGACGTTACCAGATGTTGCCCGTCGGGGGAACTTCCGTTATGTTTGAAAGATACAACGAAACGTTATAGGTGATACGTATGCGGACGGAGTGGTTCGCCGCTTTTATCGCGGCGGCGAAGTGGAAAAGTTTTTCTAAGGCGAGTGAACAGTGCCACTTGACCCAACCAGCGCTTGCAAAGCAAATAAAAAGGTTGGAAGAAGCCCTCGGCACGGAACTGTTTGTACGCTCGAGCAAAGGGGTTGCTTTGACGAAGACAGGGGAATTGGCGTTCCAACGTTTGCAGCCCGTTTTGGCAGAAATAAAGGCGATCCAACGCGATATAAACGCCTGCACAAAAAAAGCAAAGGTCACACTCGGTACGTTAGCGTCTCTCGCCACGTATTATTTACCACCAAAAATGACGGCGATACCGGAAGATGAGCTAGATGTCGAACTAGTGATCGGGGAAAGTTCGTTAGGAGTGTTTACGATGCTTCAGGAGGGAGGGGTGGATGCAGCCGTTATTGACGTGGGCGCAATGAGGCACGATTATTGGGTCGCTGATTTGTTCACTGAACCGTATCGCGTGATCGTACCACAAGGGCACCGCTTGAGTAAGTATCAGTCGATTGCAGTCACCGATCTTCGAGACGAATCTTGGGTGCTTTATCCGCACGAGTGTGAGTCGCGTCGGTTTCTCGAGCACCTTTATGCGGCACACGGGTTATCGCTGACGGTTGCGCGTTCCGCGGTGATTGGAAATGCGATGTTGCCGTATGTGCGTTGTGACTTCCCTAAAGCCACATTAACATGTAAATAAGCTATCTGGTCAAAGGTATCGCAATTAAATCCTACAACACTATCGGCAGGACATTGCAGCGTGGGTCAACATTGGCAAAAACGGTGTAATATGTGTAAAATGTATGTGGTTGGTCATTCAAGTCCGTGACGATGCACCCTGTCTTCCGGCGGGGTAAGGATTGACCAATCCGTCTTTGGACAGCTTTGAGATGGAAACAGTTACAATAGGACTAACAGCCGAAAAACTACCTAAGATCTCGAGGAGGATTTTTACGTGGATTACAGAATCGAGTGCGACACCATCGGTGAAATAAAAGTACCTGCGGACAAACTGTGGGGTGCCCAGACGCAGCGGAGCTCACAAAACTTCCGCATCGGCACAGAAAAAATGCCGAAAGAAGTCATTCGCGCTTTTGCGATGTTAAAAAAAGGGGCGGCGCTGGCGAACAAACAGTTAAATAACTTAGAAGCGGAAAAAGCCGACGCGATCGTTCAGGCGGCTGACGAAATTTTAGCCGGTAAGTTAGACGAACACTTCCCGCTCGTCGTCTGGCAAACGGGAAGCGGCACACAATCGAACATGAACGTTAACGAAGTGATTGCCCATCGCGCGAACGAGATTCTTGCAGAGAAAGGTAGCTCCTTGCGCGTGCACCCGAACGACGATGTCAACCGTTCGCAAAGCTCGAACGATACGTTTCCGACCGCGTTGCACGTCGCCGCCGTCATTGCCGTGGAAGATACGCTACTGCCGGCGATCGCCAAATTAAAAGAAACGTTGCGACATAAGTCGGAGAAATTCCAACACATTATTAAAACGGGAAGAACGCATTTGCAAGATGCGACGCCGCTCACACTTGGACAAGAGATTAGTGGCTGGTACCGCATGCTGGAAAAAGACGCGCAAATGGTTGCGGAAAGTGCAGCCCACTTGAAAGAGCTCGCGATCGGCGGGACGGCAGTCGGCACCGGTTTGAATGCCCATCCAGACTTCGGCGACCAGGTCGCAGCAGAAATTAGCGAGATGGCTGGGAAACAATTTACATCGGCAAAAAATAAATTCCATTCGCTGACGAGTTACGACGAAGTCGTCTATGCCCACGGGGCACTGAAAGCCCTTGCTGCCGACATGATGAAAATCGCTAACGACGTCCGTTGGTTGGCGAGCGGTCCGCGTTGCGGCATTGGTGAATTGACGATTCCGGCAAACGAACCGGGTAGCTCGATTATGCCGGGCAAAGTGAACCCGACGCAAAGCGAAGCCGTCACGATGGTCGCGGTGCAAGTGATGGGGAACGACGCGACGATCGGCTTTGCTGCCAGCCAAGGTAACTTTGAATTGAACGTGTTTAAACCGGTGATCATTTACAACTTCTTACAGTCTGCGCGGTTGCTCGCCGATGCGATCGTTTCCTTCCACGACAACTGTGCCGTCGGCATCGAACCGAACGAGGAAGTGATCGCCGATCATTTGAACAACTCACTCATGCTCGTCACGGCGCTTAACCCGCACATCGGTTATGAGAATGCGGCCAAAATCGCTAAACTGGCCTTTAATGAGAATTTGACTTTGAAAGAAGCAGCGATCAAGTCGGGACTGCTGACAGAGGAGCAGTTCGAGCAATTCGTCCGACCGGAACAGATGATTTCACCGAAAAAAAACTGACACAATATGTGCGATGCACGGCATTGCATATGCGCTACAGCGAACCGTACGAAACGACGAGGCCGATCAGCGGCTTCGTCGTTCGTTCTTATAATCGTTCATTCCTTATATTAAAGTTAGCGTTGAGGCAGATGTCGCCGATCGCGGTCTTTTGCCCATAATGACCAGTTGTGGCCGCTCGTTGACGCTCAGGTTTGTGCAGGCGATATTTAGTTAGTTGAACGTGTAAGCGATTAAGGATATATTAGGGCTATAGTAGACGATTTATATATAATGGGAAGGAGAATCGTTCGTATGCAGACGTTACATTGTGCGCAAAAGGTAATTTACGAATTTAATCGGAACGATGAACCTATTTTACAAGTGAGTTCAGGAGAAACGATACAAATAGAAACGTACGACTGCTTCGAAAACCAAATCCAATCTCCTGACACCGAATTAAGCGGGATTGACTGGGATCGAATAAACCCGGCTACTGGTCCCATTTATGTAAAGGGTGCATTGCCAGGGGATATCTTGAAAGTGACGATTGAGAAGTTGGCGATTGGCGAGCAAGGGGTGTTATGCACCGGGCCGAATCTTGGCGTCCTCGGCGATCAACTGACTGAAATGGATTTTAAAATTGTCCCCATTCGCGATCAAAAAGCCATTTTTGACGATCTCGAATTGCCGTTAAATCCGATGATCGGCGTGATCGGGGTCGCCCCGGAAGGTGACGGTATTTCGTGCGGTACCCCTGGATCCCATGGTGGAAATATGGATAACACAATGGTTCGGGAAGGGGCTACGTTATATTTTCCGGTATTTGCTGAGGGAGCCCTGTTTGCGCTAGGCGATTTTCACGCGGCAATGGGTGACGGCGAAGTCGGCGTATCGGGCATCGAAATACCGGGTAAAGCGACTGTTACATTAGAAGTGCTTAAAGGACGCGCCATCGCACACCCGTTGTTGGAGGATGCGCATTCCTGGACAACGATTGTCTCTGCGCCCACATTAGATGAGGCCGCCAAAGAGTCCGTGCGGACGATGGCGTTGCTGCTTCAGGAAAAAACGGGCAGATCGCTTAGTGACCTCGCGATGCTTTTGAGTGCCGTAGGAAGTGTGGAGATTTGTCAGATCGTCGATCCTTTAATGACAGCTCGCTGCGTGCTTTCCAAAGAAATCCTTACACAAATGGACGTCGCCAGCCTCGTTGAATAGCTTTATTTTCGGGCGTTGAGCGACATAAAAAGACTGTTCTTGTAAAGTATAAATCAGGCGCCGGAGTGGCATGTGAGCCGTATAAACAGGATGATCCGTATGAGCAGTATGCGCTGTATGACGCATGATCCGTAATGAAACAGACGTAATGAAACAAACGTAATGAACGACGAGGCTAGCGGAGGCTTCGTCGTTCATATCTTGTCGTCGTTCGTACCTTAGTGGCCGTTAACTTCTCGTGCCCCTAACTTTAGTGATCTCCAACTCTAGTTCCCTAACTTGAGCGTCCCCAACTATAGTGATCTCCAACTTTTTCATATGTCTTTTACAAACAACGCCTTGCCGTCCCATTAGCCGTCCCGTTAACTGATGATCCCCATCTGCCGCGCCTTTTCCACCGCTTCAACCCGGTTCGAGACGTGCAGCTTCGAATAAATGTTGATGACGTGGCTTTTCACCGTTGCGAGTGAGATGTACAATTGTTCGCCGATTTCTCTGTTCGAAGCGCCTGTGGCCAATACTTGCATGACTTCCATCTCCCGTTGGCTCAACAAGTTTGGGGTAGATTTTTGCCCGAATAGCGTGAGGATCTCGTCAATGTATCGTTTTTCGCCTGTACTCAAGTCAGGGGCACGTTCTGTTTTTAATTGTGTTAAGTATGGTGTTAGTGTCGCTCCACCGGTTAAGACGAACGGGGCGAGAATGCGGTCGGCAAAGCTGTAGTGGATCGCTTCCTGCAGTAGATTTAAAATGTGTCGTCTGGCCTCTTTTTCCGTGCGTCGATTCGCCAATGCCGCCGATGCCGCAGTTCCCTCCGTTTCCAAGATCGCGATTTTCAAAAGGAGTGCTTCGATGAGCGGTAAGCGAATACCTCCTTTACGACACTTTTGTAGCACCTCGTCGACCGTCATTAGAGCCTGTTGCCGCTCGCCTTGGCTAAACAGTACATGGCTGTAGGTAAGTTTTTCCGCGAATGTCGCGTGCTGTCTGTTTCCAGCGAATGTGTGTTGAAACGTCGCGACGAGATTCGGGTCAACGTCATCCACATAAAACTGGAAGGTCAGCAGCGAGGCATTATACGGGCGCTCGCGATAGACAGGATGTGTCGCCAACTCGTTTAGTGAGTCTTTAGCAGCACGTGCTTCGCCGCGCAGCAAGTAATATTCCACCTTATTGTGCAAATAGGCGTGTGCCATCGAGGGGTAATTGCTGTCCAACAATGTAGCTACCTGTCGTAAATAGCGGTCTGCCTCGTCGAGCTCCATACGCAATAAGTGAACACCGACAACTCCAAGGGCGCTGTTCCCGTGTAAGGGGACGAGGAACGGATATTTCTCGACGAGGCGAAAGATCGCGTCGTACAAAGCGGTACATTCCGTAAGTGCGCCTAGCGTTTCCTTCACTTGGGCTGTCAGGTTGAGCACAAAAAAACGGATATACGGGTTGTGCAGCCTCCGTTCGATTTGTGCCGCGCGATCGATTAACGCGAGCGTCTCGTCGTATTGATTGAGAAAATTTAAGACAGTAGCTGACGTCAAATAGACGAGTGCCTTCGTCACGTCATTGAACGCCATTTGCTCCACGTCGCGGAAAAACGATAAGTCACTGACGCGGCCGTAATCGCCGTACGTCTGGCGGTCGTCGATTAACAAGCGGAAAAAGCCAAACAGTCGCCACGCGGGGTCGCTGTCGATTTTATCGTTCAAAGCGTGAAGCAGTGTCTGTACCTGCTCTAGTTCGAGGTGACAATAATGATAAAATAGTCGCTGGAACATCATTTCTTTGTTATCAAGTATTTCTGCGGGAGGCACTTGTTTTAAATACGTCCAAGCGGTGACCGGGTGGCGCATGTTGCCGATGAGTCGCAACGCTTCCGTATAATTGTCGCAGGCGAAAAAATGGCGCACGCTCTCCTCCAAGTCGCCCGCCTTTTCATAAGCTCTTGCCGCCCGTTCACGCAGTACTTGCTGTTCCAGTGTATCTAGTTCGGTAAACTTCAGTTGCAAAAATTCGCAGAACAAATAGTGGTAGCGATAAATACTATTCTTTTCGTCGACGGTGACGAGAAATAAGTTTTTTTGCGTCAGCCGATCGAGAAGGCGCTGGGCATCGGTACGCTGGAGTAAGCTGTTGCACACAGTCGCATCAAAGTAGCTTAAGATCGACGTGCGAATCAGAAAGTGCCGTTCGTCTCGATCGACGGAAGATAAAATCTCATTAGACAAATACTCGCCGACGTGTTTATTTAACCCGCTAATTTCGCGCATTGGCGTCCGGTTTTTATTCGCCATCGCTAAAGCGATGAGTTGCAAACCGCCGACCCATCCTTCCGACAGCTGTTTCATCTTCTCGGCCGTTTCCCCAACGACGTCAATTTGCAGCGTGTGTTGTAAAAAAGCGTCTGCTTCCGCAGGTGACAGTTTAAGTTCTTCCTCGCCAATCTCCATCACCTGGCCAGCAATCGTCAAGTCGCCTAAATACACGTTCGGCTCTTCTCGCGTGACGAGCACGAGATGGATGTTAGGAGAGGAATACTTTAGGAAAAATTGCAGCGTGTACAGTAAAAGCGGATCGTCAATGTGGTGAAAATCGTCAAGGACAATTGTCAAGTGGCCGGTGGGCTCAAGAGCGTTGACGAGAATGGCGACTATTTTTTCCAGTTCTTGCTGCTGCACCATGGCGTCGAAGGAAGACAAAATATGCTCACCTTGCGCACCAAGCTCGTCATAGAGGACGGTGAGCATATAGTGCCAAAAGGAAAATGGGTCGTTATTTTCTTTATCTAACGTGATCCATTTCCAGTTGTTGCGTCCGCCACCGTCCTGCGTGAAACCGTTGTGTGCTAAACCATCCGGCACACAACCGTCCTGTGGATCACCACTGCCCGGCGAATAAACATCCGGCACACCACCGTCTTGTGGACAACCACCGCCCGGCGAATAACCATCCGGCACACAACCGTCCTGTGGATCACCACTGCCTGGCGAATAACCGTCCTGCACATCGCTGTCTTGCACACCACTGCCTGGCGAATAACCGTCCGGCACACCGCCGCTGTGTTTGCCTTCGTGAATAAAGGAGGCGAGCAGTGTCGACTTTCCGCTGCCAGCACCTCCTTGGACGACAACGACTTTGTAGTCTGTCGCCCGCGCTAACTTTGCAAACAACTCGTGCCGGATAATAAAATGTTTGCGAGGTATCGGTATTTTTATTTTGGCCGTAATCAAGGGCAACCTGTCGGGCATAACTATCACCTTTGTTCCACTTACTTCGTCACCGTCTATTATATCGCACACGGCCTGTTAGATGACACATCATGCACACACATTCGCATCCGTTAATAATTGCCTGTGCGGAATTTACGGGCACAGATGACTACACCTACCGCAAAGGACACAGCGACAAAAAGGAGGACGTAACTGATCTCCCCCACATAGTCGGCGAGGGGAGCCTGCCGTTCGAAACCTTGTGCTAACGTCATCACGTGTTTTTGCGGCAGGACATGGCTCACATATGCGATCGCGCTGTCCTTCGCTAGCGCGAAAAAGCTTCCGGACAAGAGCGACGTCAAAATAATGACAGACGAACCGAAGGAGAAAATGTTATCCGCTTTTTCCATCGCCGCCGTGACGACTAGCGCAAAAGCGGAAGACAAAAGCGCGAGTAGTGCCAATAAAAACGCGTACTCGCCGTACGTAAAGCCGATGTCGAGGCGGAACACTTCTTTAGTAGCGACCAGTAAAGCGAGAGACGGCACAAAGACGAACGCAAAAGTAAACGCGTATTGTGCCGCAAGATAGCGCCCGATGCCAGCGGGAGAGGTGGCTATGCGCTTAAACGTCCCCTTTTGTTTGTCTGCAGTGAAAAAATCCATGAACAGTAGACCACCCAACAAAATGAACATGACGAGATACCCGACAATGTTCGCGCCGATGCCGCGTGTCGCCTCTTCCGGACTTGCGTTACCAGCAGTCGTCAACGGATCAGATTTTGATTTTACTCGTGATTTAGTGTCTTGTGATGCAGGAAGTGTGGCTTTTGTCGCAGGAAGCGTTAGTGCCTGCAGCAGCTTCGTCTTGAAGGCGACGCTTTTGACTGTGAAAACTTCGATCTCGCCTCGAGCGCTAACGTCACGATCGCTAGCACCACGATTGCTAACGTCACGATCACTAACGTCACGATCGCTAACGTCACGATCGCTAACGTCACGATTGCTAACACCACGATTGCTAACGTCACGATTGCCAAGGAGGATGACGGCGTCATATTTATTCCGCACGAGAGTGGATAGCGGCGGAGCTTCCTGCATGACGTCGACATTAAAGCGAGCGGACCGCAACTGCTGGAGTAACTTTTCTTTCGATGGTCCGACTTGCGGTATACGCGATTTTTCTAACGTTTCGTCGGACGTCCTTTGCGCTTTTTGACCGTGTCCTAATCGACCGTCTCCCGACTGCTCTCGCCCGCGTTCGCTCACTTCTTTGTACCAAGTAGGAAGAGCTCCACCGTCGACAAGGGCGATGTTGCCCTTGACTTCGAAATGGGACGTAAAGTAAATCGCGAGAATGATCGGGAGTAGAGTCATGATTGCTGTTGTGAGCATGTAGCTGCGATTAGCAAGGGCACGCCACACATTATTCTTCACAATTGTCAGCATTGTTAGCGTCGCTTTCATACGTAATCCTCCACCTTAAACGTCCGTTTACAGCCAATGAGCAGCAGGACAAATCCGCTGAAGAGCACCGCGATCGTCGGTGCGAACAAGCTAAAATCGCCATCGTAAACGATGCGGAACAACCCTTCGGCCACCCATTTGACGGGGGAAAAGTATGACACCGTTTCCGCCGTTTTTCCAAAGCTGTCGAGGGAAAAGAACAAGCCGCCAGCGAGTGCGAGTACGTTGTTGCACGTACTTAAAATTTTGTTCGCTAGCTCCTCGCTTTTAAAGAGGCAACAAAAAAACACGCCAAGGCTAGACGAAAAAAGATTGAACACAAGTATGACCGCGACCAAATAGATGGCATGTTCCCCGCCTAAATGAACGCCGAGTGCACGGTCGAGCAAGAGTAGCAGCCCGAGATTGCAGCAAAACGTAAATAGAAATGTCGCTGTAATTTTTGAAAGGTAAATGTATGACGGGGGGATGGGGGCGTACATAACGCGCAAATTACTCGTTTTCAAACTTTGTTCCATGAAGCTGTTCGCGGCTGTGATCGACACGTTGAGCACAGTGAAAATTAGTATCGTAATCCCGTAATAGTCGTAGGCGGTAATCTCCGCTGCCCCGTAATAATCCTTCGTCAAGTAGCCGAGCACGACAACGAGTAGCAGGGGGGCGACCGTATTCGTCATTAGCAGCACGGGATTACAGACGATGCCTGCGATGTCTCGCCGCACAATTGTCCAAAAACGGTATAAGGCGCTTAAACGTTCATCACTCATGTCCGTTACCCCTCCTAATTTCTTAACGTTCGGCCCGTTAAATTGAGGAAAACCATTTCCAAACTAGGCGCTACACTTGTGATATTGTTGATTTTTCGTCCATTATTCATTAAACAGACGATAATTTTATCTAAATTTTCCACCCCGGCTAGCGTTGCCACTTCGATGAGCTCGCCCTTGATGGCGACTTTTTTTACCCCTTCGATACGGAATAGTTCGTCTTCCGGTACCCGCTTCACGTCATCGACGGCTACGCGGTACAGTTTTTCCTTAGCGAGGCGCTCTTTTAACTGCTGCTTCGTTCCTTCAGCAATAATCTTGCCGTGGTCGATAATGACGATGCGGCTAGAAATTTCCTCCACCTCCTCCATGTAATGGGTCGTATAAATGACGGTTGTGCCGGTTTTGCGCAGCTGTTTGATCGATTGCAAAATGTGGTGGCGCGACTGCGGATCGATGCCGACGGTCGGTTCATCCATAATGATCACTTGGGGCTCGTGGGCGATGGCACAGGCGATGTTGAGCCGTCGTTTCATCCCGCCGGAGAACGTTTTTGGTTTGTCGTTTTTGCGCGCCGTCAAACCGACGAAGGCGAGTGCTTTAGCGACGCGTTCGTTTAACACTTTGCCGCGCAGTCCGTAAAGAGAGGCAAAGAAGCGCACGTTTTTTTCCGCGGATACGTCTTCGTAAATGGCCAAATCTTGGGGGACGATGCCGAGCTGCCGCTTGAAGCGAGCCTTGACGTTCTCTACCTTTTCTCCTTGGAAGCTGATTTCCCCCCGGTCGTAGGACAGTGCAGTCGACAAAATGTTAATGACGGTGCTTTTGCCAGCGCCATTTGGCCCTAGAAAACAGAGGATTTCTCCGGCGTGTACGTCGAACGAGAGGCCGTCCAACGCTTTTTTTTGCTGGAAAGACTTCGTTAAATGTTTGACTTCGACAATCGGTGTGTCATTCGGTGTCATAATGTGATGCTCCTTTCACGATTTATCTTAAACGGTATGCGCATAAAAAAAATCAACCGATCGGTTGATTACAGCGGTTGATTGCAGCGGTTGATTGCAGAAGTTGATTTCACTCGTTTTTCTCCCATGGTTGAGCGATATGTTTTTCTTCCCAACGTTGAGCGATATATTGTATGATACTTATACATCGCTATATTTCGCTTAGTACGACGTCTTCACACGCGGGAGGGTCTTAGGAGGCCGGCATTGACGGTTGGCGATCCGAAACATGCGATAGTAGTGACGATTTCTGAAAAGGGGGAGTGTAATGAACGGTACACCTGTGACTATGCCCACTAGGACGAAACAAAGAAGGAAAATACTCAAGTGGGTCGCCTGGCCACTTGCCGTCGTTCTATTTCTTGTTGCAGTTGCTAGTTTGGGCGGTTATTGGTACGTCACGCGCAGCTTACCTGCAACGAAAGGAGAGAAGTCCGTTTCCGAGTTGCACCAACCGGTTGCTGTCACTCGCGATGCGCGGGGCGTGGCAAAAATTGTTGCTGCCGATTTAGAAGATTTGTTTACGATTCAAGGGTATACGGTGGCGCAAGATCGGCTGTTTCAAATGGATTTGACGCGGCGCGCGGCAAGTGGCACGATTTCCGAAGTCGTCGGGGAAAGCGCGCTAGAGATGGACCGCTTTTTCCGCGTGTACGGTATGCACCGCATGACGGAAGGAATGGCAGCGAAGCTGGACGTGGAAACGCGCCAAGCGGTCGACGCTTACGTGCGGGGCGTGAATATGTACATAGAGGAGTCGTTCGGAGCGAACAAGCAACCGATGGAGTTTAAGGTGCTCGGCTACCAGCCGAAGCCTTGGACGATTGACGATACGTTTTTGGTCATTAAGTATATGGGGTATATGTTAGCTGGCAATTATAACGAGGAGCTCCTTCACTACCATTTACTAAAAACGTTAGGCGAAGACGGCAAGGCATTGTTACCCTATTACGACGAAGCGCTTTTTCCGACGATCGATCGCCATAACGAATCGCCGTTTTCCAAACAAGCGCTAGACCGACTGGCGGCCTTTGCACCGCCGCCTCACAACGGGAGCAATAACTGGGTCATTTCTGGCAAGCTGTCAGAATCGGGCTTTCCGTTAATCGGTAATGACCCCCATCTCGAGTTAGCTATTCCAGGTATTTGGTACCAGACTCATTTGCAACTTAAGGGCGATTTTCAAGCGGTTGGCGTAACGGTGCCCGGGGTGCCGGGTGTCGTGCTCGGGCATAACGAACAGATGGCATGGGGCGTGACGTCGTTGATGGCGGATACGCAAGACCTTTTCCTCGAGCGCGTTCATCCAGAGAAGCCTTCGTTTTACCTTTTTGGCGACAAATGGGAAGAAGCAGAACGGATTAAAGAAGTGATCGCAGTTAAAGATGGCGAGCCACACGTCGAATGGGTAGAAGTGACCCGCAACGGGCCGATCATTAATAAAGTTGTGAAAAAAGAAGGGCCGTACCAAGCGATCTCCCTTGCGTGGAGCGGCAGAGAACCGGGCTCGGAATTGAATGCGATGCTGCAATTTTTGCGGGCTAAAGACGTGCACGAGTTCTCCGACAGTTTGGATGGCTTTGTGACGCCGGCGTTAAATTGGGTATTCGCCGACCGGGACGGCAATATTGCTTATCGGGGGCAAGGCTTAATTCCGATTCGGAAAAAAGGGGACGGCTCGCTGCCCGTGCCGGGTTGGGATCCGCGTTATCAATGGGCGGGCTTTATCCCTAACCGCGAGTTGCCGCAGGTGATCAACCCGGAAAAAGGGTACGTAATTACGGCGAACAATAAACCGGTTGATGACGATTACCCGTACGTGATCAATCGCAACTTTCATCCGTATCGGGCAGAACGGTTAACGGAAATTGTGGAGGAAGCGATTGCCGCTAATAAGAAGATCACGGTCGACACAATGCGAGATATGCAAGTGGACTTTACGAATACGCAGGCGCGGGCGCTACTGCCCCATGTACTCAGCGCGTTAAAAGCAAACAAAAAACAGTTGTCGTCAAGCGAACAAGAGGCGGTTGTGCTACTGGAAGGTTGGGACTTTGTCGAAAGTGCGTCATCTCCGGAGGCACTGATTTGGCACTTATGGTACGACCGGTTTATGGACGCGGTCGAGGAGCGACTCGGCAAGCGGCTCATCTCTTCACTCGTCGTCCACCGCTTAATGACAGAGGCAGAACGACCTGCGTTTAAAAAACTTTGGAATGGAGGATATTCAGCGGGGGCCGGTGCAAAGGGGCAGTCATCTGCTTCAGCGTCGGACACATCTGTAGCTGCCTCGGCACCGAAAGAACAGTCGTTTCAAACGGTTGCCTTGCAAGCGTTTCAGGCTGCCGTTGCACAAGCTGTCGACCTGCAAGGCAAAGACCCGCAAAAATGGGCTTGGGGCAAGTGGCACCGACTCGAGCTGAAGCACCCGCTCGGTGCGGTAAAGCCACTGAATCTTTTATTTAATCGCGGCAGTTGGTCGCTCGGGGGGAGTTCTGCGACGCCCGGGGCGAACGGTTACGATTTAGAGACAGGTGTGGTCAATCACGGCGGTGGCTGGCGCATGGCGGGAGATTTAGCGCGGATGGACACGTTCTACGATATATTGTTGCCCGGGCAGTCGGGACAAGTCTTTTCCCCATATTACGCCGATCAAATAAACGATTGGGTCGCAGGGAAATTACAACCGATGGTTTGGGAGACAGAGATAGAGCCTCAGGCCGAGACGATCCTTTATAAACCAGCAAAGCAGTAAATGAAGCCATGTATGCCGCAGTCGCGCCCGCGCCTCACCTGAACAGGGTGCGCCGCATAGCTCACCACAAAAAAACTGCCCCTAACGTAGCGTTAAGGGCAGTTTCGTTTAGCTTACAGCTTGGTGACATCTTCGGCTTGCGGGCCGCGATTTCCTTCAACGACGTTGAATTGAACGCGTTGACCTTCGTCTAACGATTTGAAGCCTTCGCCGTTAATCGCGCTGTAGTGTACGAACACGTCGCCGCCGCCTTCAATTTCGATAAAGCCGTAGCCTTTTTCAGCGTTAAACCATTTAACTGTACCTGTTTCCATTCTGTTTCACCTCCGGCCAACAAATTAACATGATCCTTTTTCATAATAAAAAATTCACACATTGCAAAAGGTCCCATCGAAAAATTGACACCCTTTACACCGTGTGAATTTGGGCTTCCAATTTATCAACGTTGTTATCATACCACGGTCAGCAACGGAATGCAAGCCGTAACTCCATTTCGATTTTAGACATCCTTCCCTTGCTTTCCATTTTACAGCAGGATGTCTGTCGTTTTACTCCTGAAAAAAAAGAAATCCTCACGGTAGTAGCGGAGTATGCGAGCGTTGTTGGGAGTGTACCGTTGTCGCGTCGTCCAAAGTGCCAATACACATTAAAAGTCGCATAGGGCGATAAAGCGAGCCCACATCCTAATACGGTCGCGTTAATGCGACACACGTTCATGCGACAACGGTACAGAAAACAGTCTTGTCAAAGAGACACGGCTAGACTTTAAATAGCTTTATTTTTCCCCGATAAACTGACAGATACTATCGATTACTTCCGTTTCCCACTCGTAGCGGTTAAATGTATGGTCGGCGTCTTCGATCGGATGGAGCTTCGCCCGTCCGCCGTACGACAGCTCTTGATACTTCAAGGAGACGTCGTAAGGGACTGTGTCGTCTTTCGTCCCGTGGATTAATAGCACGTCGCCATCGTACGATTTAGCGCGGGTGAAGACGTCGAGCGTTTTTAGATCCTCGGCAAACGCACGTCCGACGAGGTTACCGTCGTGGTCGACAACTTGCAAATCGGGGTGGGCGAGGTAGGCGTCGACGGCGTCTTTAATGATGTCGTACATGTTGCCGGCAGCTGCCATTAAGACGAGCTTGTGCACGTCCTGCGGCCGATCGCCAGCGAGGACGGAGGCGACGAGGCCCCCCATGCTCAGTCCAATGAGGCTGATCTGTGTGGCGTCGACGCGCGGGTCGTTTTGCACCGCATCGAGAATAGCGTGTGCTTCCGCAATTTCGCCGGAAACCGTCATCTGTTCGAAGTCGCCGTCGCTTTCGCCACTGCCGGAAAAATCGTAGCGAAACACCGCAAAACCGAGTTTTTCTAACGCACGAGAAATTTTTACAAACATGCGGTGCGGTTCGAGTTTATTCCCGGTGAACCCGTGAAACAGGATGACCGCTGGTAGTTTTTCGTCAGACGCTTGTTCTGGAATGTGCTCCATACCCCGTAATACAAAACCGTTACAAGTTAATTCAATCGCCTTTTGCACGTATGTACCCTCCAAAAGCTTCGTTTTTTAAAAAAATAAAAATTCATGTTCTTTAAGGAGCTAGTAAGGATGTTTCAGCGTTTTAAGTTTCGTAGCATTACGGCTTCATTATAGCACAATAGACAGGATGAATGATGAAGGTCGTGATCTATTAATATAATAGCCAAAGAGGATGTTTACGGATGTGGTAAAATGAGCGCAACAACGATGTGAGAGTCTCTGCGGTTTCGAGTATTGTGCGGATTATAAATTTGCCGATGATTTCGTTCGATGAAAGGATTGCGGCTGATGAAATTGGAACGATTACTAGCGATTGTCGTCCTTTTAATGAATAAAAAACGGGTGCAAGCGAAAGAACTTGCCGACATGTTTGAAGTGTCGGTGCGTACGATTTATCGGGATGTGGATGCGATCAATCAAGCGGGAATCCCTGTTGTCACATATCAAGGAGTGAATGGCGGCATCGAGATTATGGAAGGGTACCGACTCGACAAATACGTGTTGACGAATGATGAGCTCGCAGCGATTGCCGTCGCGTTGCGCAGTGTGGCGACGTCGTACGACCATTACCGGACAGATGTCTTGTTGGAAAAAATTAAAGGCGCCGTTCCGCCGAGTGAGAGTGAGCGCTTTCGAGCGAAAACCGATCACGTATTTGTCGATTTTAGTCCGTGGGGCGGCGATCCCCAGCTGAAACAAAAAATGACGACGCTCCGAGAGGCGTTGCAGGCTGAAAAATGTGTGAGTTTTTCGTATTACAGTGTGAAAGGGGAAGTGACAGAGCGCGAAGTAGAGCCGCATACGCTCGTGCTAAAAGGGCAGAAGTGGTATTTGTACGCGTTTTGTAAGTTGCGTGGGGCGTTCCGTTTCTTTAAGCTGGCGCGGATGAAGGACTGTGCGCTAACGGACGTCAGCTTTCGGCGCCAAGCGGTGGCGTTAGACGATGCCCCGTGGGACAAGGCGTGGTTCGATCCGTTGCAAACAGTGGATGTCCGCTTGCGCTTCACGGCCAAGGTGCGTCCGATTGTCGAAGAGTGGTTTGATGTGGCCAATATCCGTTATGAGTCAGACGGAACGTGCACGGTACAAGTGACGCTCCCGGAAGACGATTGGCTGTACGGATTTATTTTGAGCTTTGGGGCAAACGTCGAAGTACTCGCACCGGAAGAGCTGCGGGAAAACATTCGTACGATCGCGGGGGAAGTTTACGACGTGTACAGTGGGTAACGTGATAGTAGGTGACGTATACAACGGATGACACGTTCAGCGGGGGAGATACAAGGTGGAAGTACAGCGGGTTATGCGTATAGCAGGTTAAACAGAACCGATTATTTTTCTAAACTTGACAGGCTGTTGTCACCTTTCCCTATTTATAATGAAGGTGAATGATAACCTTGGAGGGATTACGATGGAACAACAGCAAGACCAACACATGTGTCAAAGTTGCGGCATGCCGTTGACCGAGGAAGCGCTGTGCGGTACAGAAAAGGGCGGTGCAAAGTCGCGGGAGTATTGCGTGTACTGCTACGAGGAAGGGCAGTTCAAGCAGCCGGAGATGACTTTGGAAGAGATGGTCGACCTTTGCGTCCCGCACATTGTCGCCGAAGGGCAGATGGATGAAGGCGAAGCGCGGGAAATGATGACGAAGTACTTGCCGACTTTAAAAAGATGGCGATAAAGGTGAAACAGGTGGCGATTGAGGTGGCGGCTACTTTTTAAAAAGGTAACCGCCGCCAAGAGCCAATAGCTACCTCTATCCTTCTAGTAGTGAGCGGAAATAAGAGACAGCCCGTTTTATTTCGGCCACGAGGCGATCCACATCGTGGGCGGTCGTCTCCCTTCCGAGTGTGAGGCGGATACTTTGCAGCGCTTGATCCGTCGTCTTGCCCATCGCTAACAGGACGGGTGACGGTTCACTCTTTCCGGCGCTACAGGCGGAACTGCTTGCGACGGCGATCCCTTTGCGATTTAGTTCGAGCATGATCGCCTGTCCTTCGATTTGCGCGAAGCTGACGTTAAGGTTGTGGGGCAACCGTTCTGTAGGGTGTCCGTTAAGAGTGACATCGCGTATTTCACTGTTTAAACGTTGCCATAACCTTCGGCGTAGGTCGGTGAGGCGCTCGTTTTCTGTTTCTAATTCGCGCTGGGCCAACTTCGCGGCGACGCCGAAACCGACGATGGCGGGTACGTTTTCCGTTCCCGGGCGGTAGCCGCGTTCTTGGCCACCTCCGAAAACGATTGGCGCTAGGCGGCGACCTTTGCGGATATACAGCGCGCCGCTCCCTTTGGGACCGTAAATTTTATGAGCGCTGACGGAAACGAGATCGGCGCCGATGGCGTCGACATCGAGTGGACATTTTCCGAACAGTTGCACGGCGTCGGTGTGAAATAACGCTTGGTGCTGTTTTAACCGCTCTCCGATTTCCGCTAGAGGTTGTAACGTTCCGACTTCGTTGTTGGCGGCCATAATCGTGACGAGAATCGTCTCGTCGCGCAGGGCGTTTGTGACATCGTCAACGCACACGCGGCCGTCTGTGTCTACCGGTACATAGGTGAGGTCATAGCCTTCCGCTTCTAATTCCCGGCACGTGTTTAAGACAGACGGGTGTTCAATTTGCGAGGTGATAATGTGCTTTCCGATCTGCTTTTGTCGCCGAGCGGTGCCGATGATCGCCATATTGTTCGCCTCGGTACCGCTTGCAGTGAAGACAATTTCTCGCGGTTGTGCGTGCAAGGTGGAGGCAACCAGCCTACGCGCCCACTGTATGCGGTCGCGTGCTCTTAATCCAAGGTCGTAAAGACTACTCGCATTTCCGAATTCGTGTTGTAGGACGTGCGCCATTGCTTCGAAAACTTCCGCTCGTAATGGCGTCGTCGCCCCGTGGTCAAAATAAAGCGACACGCTGGATCCCCTACCTTTAGCCTCATTCATGTGTAATATTGTGCGCACATACACAACTTACGAAATGAAAGATCTCCCTGTACGACATGTTGACAGAATAAGTGAAAACCGTAACAATAAAGATACTTATATTGTAGCATAAAAAGAGGCATTGTTGGCGTTTTTTTGATCACTACTACACATATCACAGTAGGGGAGAGTCTTTTAAATATGCGCATATAATCACAAACTTGCCTAAGCTAGGTAACGGTACGCTTTTTTCCTGAAAAATAAACCTTGACAGACGTTGACAGATGGTAATAGGAATGGAGTGGAGTCGGTGAATCCAATTGCTTTAAGAGAGATGGTTCATACGTTTTTAAATGAAGACATCGGGTGGGGAGATGTGACGACCGAGGCGATTGTGCCCGAAGAGGCAGTGGGCGAAGCGATTGTACGGGCGAAAGCCGACGGTCTCGTGGCTGGATTACCGATCGCGGCAGCTGTATTTCGCGAACTGGATCCGCACATGACATGGACGGAAGCCGTATGTGAAGGCGACAATGTGCAAGCCGGACAGGAATTGGTCCAGCTGAAAGGGAAGGCGCGAGCGATTTTAACGGGTGAACGTGTGGCGCTCAATCTTTTGCAACGGCTTTCAGGAATTGCGACGACGACTCGCGCCGCTGTACAGGCGGTGGAGGATACAGACTGCCTCATTCTCGATACGCGTAAAACGACTCCGGGGCTCAGGCTTTTAGAGAAGTATGCGGTAAAAGTAGGCGGCGGCCGCAACCACCGTTTTAGTTTAGCGGATGCGGTCATGGTTAAAGACAACCATATCGCGTTTGCCGGTGGGATTGAGGAAGCGGTACACCGCGTGAGGCGTTCTGTCGGTCCAACGGTGAAGATCGAAGTGGAGGCGGAGACGTTGGCTCAAGTTAGGGAGGCGTTAGCTGCTGGGGTGGATATCATTATGCTCGACAATATGGACGTGGAGACGATGCGAGAAGCGGTTCGCCTCATCGCCAGTCGGGCATTAAGCGAAGCGTCGGGCGGGCTTAAGCCGGAGTCGGTCGCACGTGTGGCTCGCACGGGTGTCAGTGCCATCTCGCTCGGTTGGTTAACCCACTCCGCGCGCGCGTTGGACATAAGTTTAGAATTTACGGAGGTGCTCGAGTGAACGCGTTTGCGATTGAACAAGAAGAAAAGAAGCAGCTTCCTGCTCGTTATCAAAAAATGGCGCCGGAAGAACTGACCTCGCGCATTTGGCAGGCGAAAAAGGCGTTAGGAAACGATTTAGTCATTATGGGGCATCACTACCAGCGGGACGATGTCATTCAGTTCGCGGATCACCGCGGTGACTCTTTGAAGCTCGCGCAAATAGCGGCGGCAGAACGAGAGGCGACATACGTCGTGTTTTGCGGCGTTCATTTCATGGCAGAGACAGCCGACATTTTAACGACGGATGAACAAGCAGTCGTCCTGCCCGATTTGCAGGCAGGTTGTTCGATGGCGGACATGGCAGACATCGACGACTTGGAAGAGGCCTGGGAAGTGATTGAGAGGGATTTTGGCGAGACTGTCATTCCGGTAACGTATGTTAACTCGACGGCTGCCATTAAAGCATTCGTCGGGAGACACGGCGGCTTAACGTGTACGTCGTCCAATGCGGAAAACGTGTTACAGTGGTGTTTCGAGCAAAAAGAACGGGTGCTGTTCTTGCCGGATCAACACTTAGGTAGAAATACAGCGGTTAAATTCGGCATCCCCCTTGAACAGATGATTGTGTGGAATCCCTTACGCGGCGCCTACGATGACGTTTCTGGGGATTTGACTGCGACAAAAGTGATTTTATGGAAAGGCCACTGCTCGGTGCACCAAACGTTTACGGTGGATCACATACGACAGTATCGGGAACGGGATCCGGAATTTCGTATTTTGGTTCACCCGGAATGTTGTTACGACGTTGTGCAAGCGGCGGATGACGACGGTTCCACCGATTACATTATTAAACAGATTCAGCGGGCACCAGCGGGAAGTAAGTGGGCGATTGGCACCGAGGTGAACCTCGTGCAGCGGTTGGCGCATGAACACCCCGACGTGACCGTCCGTTTGCTGAGCCAAACGATGTGCTCCTGTTTAACGATGAATCGGATCGATCAGCCCCACTTGTTGTGGGTGTTAGAATCACTCCTAGACGGAAAAGTGATCAACCGGATTCAAGTTGCTGACGACGTTGCCCGCGAGGCAAAAACTGCCCTCGATCGCATGCTGGCGCTCGTGTAAGGCACGAATTGTCGTGTCGTAAACTGGGAAGTAGGGCGGGCTTGTCACAAAAAACGCTGGAAGGATGACTTTTTTGCCCAGTCTTAGGCAAGACGGACTTGTTTCTAAATCATTCACCGGAAAGCCGACCGGAAGGCGTTCGGCTTTCCGGAAGTTTGCTCCCTCGCAAACTAGGTGAGAATAAGGTCGTCCATTTTTTTACAACAGCAAAAAAGGTCATTAAATAGCAGAGAAGGTCATTAAACAGCGAGAAAACTCACATCAATAATGCGCGAGCAGCCCTTTATCCATCGCCACGCGTTCGCAGCGGCGGAACACAAAGATGCCGATGACTAAGTAGACGGTGGCGTTAACAGTAATTGTGAGCCAGTCTTGCCATGGAATTTGGCTGAAAGTGACATCGTTAATCATAATATTGCGAATGAGGTCGATCCCTTGCACGAAGGGGAAGTAGACGAGAAACTTCACCGCACCTACCGGGACGAACGTTAAGCCCATTAAAATGAACTGGAAAATTTGCAGGAACGCTTGCACTTGTTTCAAGACGATGGACATCCCGGCGACGATGTAGGCGACGCCGAACATACTCACTAAGGTGATCGCTAGCACCGGCAAGATTGTGAGGACGTCGAAAGAGAGCCACTGTCCCGTCGTCGCCATGGACAAATAGAGCAAAGCAATAATGATACCGAAGTGAAACAAGGTCGAGGCGAGTAAGCGAGACATGAGCACCCGCCACGCGCCAAGCGGCGACATATATAGTTGTTCCAACGTCCCTCGCAACGCTTCATTCGTAATGACCCACCCGATAAAGTTCATGATCGACATCGCTAAGTACCAGCTAATGTAACTGACCATCGTAAATTGGATGCTCACATCCATCGTCTTCGGATCACCGGTCATTTTAATCCCGTAAAACATGGCCAGAAAAATGCAATAAAACGTTAACACTTCCGCGATCGTATTAGGCAAGTAGCGCTTTAACTCGATATACTCTTTACGCGTATTCGCCTTAAGAAGATTGAACCAGCGCATCTCGTTGCTCCCCCTTGACGATTTTTAAGAACACTTGTTCAAAGTTAATCGTGCCGCGATCGATCGCTTCGACGGGCGTGTTGTTTTGTTTTAAAATGGCGAGTAAGTCGTAAATGTCCTCGCTTTGCGTTAAGGTGACTTGCAGTGTCGCTTGATGGGCATCGGGCGCGTACGCGTGGTCAGGAAATTTTTGCTGCAACTGTTCCTGTTGAGCTGCAGTTAAACACGCTCCAAGGGTGACCGTGTAGGAGCGGGCATCAAATAGGCGCAACAAGTTTTCTACGCGATCGTCGACGACGACTTGCCCTTTATTAATAATGACGGTACGGGCACACAGCTCTTGTACGACGGGCATGTCGTGGGTGCTAATAATGATCGTGCGCGCGTACTGCTCCGCGACTTGTTTCAGTAGATCCCTCACTTCGTACCCTGTCTCTACATCGAGCCCAAGCGTCGGTTCATCCAACAAAATGACGTCTGTTTCCGCTAACAGTGCGACGGCGATGGCCAGCTTTTGCTGCATGCCGCGCGAGAGGCGGTTCACTAACTCGCTTTCTTTTTCTTTGAGGCGGAACTGTTCGAGTAACCTTTCTACCGTGTCGCCGATCTGCTTGCGTCCGTAGCCGCGGTTGCCGGCGAAATACTCCAGGTTCTCTCGCACCGTTAGGCGCCAGTAGAGGTTGCGGTTCCCTTCTAGTACGGCACTAATGTGGCGTAGCGCTTTGAGCCGCTTTTTGTGCATGTCGACGCCGTTGACGGTGACTATTCCCGCATCAGGGGTGAGTAAGCCGCAAATCATTTTAATTGTCGACGTTTTACCGGCGCCGTTCGGCCCGAGGAGGCCAAGGATTTCCCCGCGATACACGTTGAAGGAGACGTCGTTCACGGCGCGGATCAGTTCTCGCGACTTCCTTTTTTTGTATGACTTCGTTAAACCTTTCACTTCGATTAGCGGATTCATAGTGGATCCCTCCCATACGATGCTGAATGTAAGTCTTTTTTGACGATAGGCGATATTGACATTATAGCGGAAGCAGGTGACACTTTATACAGTCAAGGGGCGGAAGTTCGCTCCGGCTGGAGACGGAGTTCACCGACGAAAAAGAACGATGGGGTTTAAAAAAAGGTCTCGTTGTTACAAGCAGTTTTTTTGGACAATTAAAGACGCGCCCGCCATGTCGGTGGAGCGCGTCTGCAAAAAAAGTGTGGTTACTGACCGCTGTCCATCTATTTCTCCATTTATTTCTCCATCTATTTCTCCATCTTTGTCCATCTACTTGTCCATCTGCAACACGTGTTCCCTCAACGTCGCGTATTGTTTCAACTTTTTCGGTTCCGTCGTCAAAATATCGTATGTTTGCACAGACGCGTAGCTAACCCCTTCATCCGAGTACAGCAGTTTCTGCCTATCGAGCACTTTTGTTTCATTCTTGCTCGACAGCGGATACTTGGCGTACAGTGTCGAGACGGGGAGGAAACTAATC
The DNA here is from genome assembly GCF_001375555.1 of Numidum massiliense. Lineage (NCBI taxonomy): Bacteria > Bacillati > Bacillota > Bacilli > Caryophanales > Bacillaceae > Numidum > Numidum massiliense. The sequence continues at coordinate 843,139 of NZ_CTDZ01000009.1, forward strand.
GCTTCCTTGCCTTTGTATTTGTAGCCGTCGGGGATCGGCAGGTGTTTGAGGAACAGGATGTATTCCTGACCATCTTGCATCACGTTATACCCTTCCTCGACGAAATAAGTTTCGAGGTAAAAATTGCTCGGTTCATAAACGTAAATACGCTCCCCTTTTTTTACGTTTCCTTTATACACGTCTAGCACGTCCACACCTGAGAGAATTGCCCGCATATAATTCAGTCGTTCATTGCTTACCTTCACTTTGACAATGAGTGCTGAGCGTTCTTTCAGTTGTGTCAAATCTTTCATCTCATTATCAAAATAGATTCCGGTAAATTCCTCATCGTCGCTCAAATTGACGGTGTACTGATCCGGCTGCTCCATATGTTTTCCGACTTCGATGTCTTGGGCAAACGAAAACCGCGTCATCAATCCGACACCGATCGCAAGCACAAGAACGACACTCCAAACAGCGAAAAAAATTTTAGTCCCTCTCATCCGACTCGCTCCTTACTTACAAACGGGGTCACTTTCCCGTCACTAATGCGGAACTTCTGGTCAGACAACAAGTTGATGTCATCTTTGTTGTGGCTCGCGATTAAAATCGTCGCGCCGCGCGCTTTTTCCTCGCGCAAAATGTCTCGTACTAACTCGACGCCTTCTTCGTCTAAAGAGTTGGTCGGTTCGTCGAGCACAAGCAGATCTGGTTTTTCCATCAGGGCTTGCGCGAGCCCCAACCGTTGCTTCATCCCTAACGAGTACTTTTTGAACGTGCGCTTATCTTCCGGATCCAATCCGACACGTGTAATCGCTTGTTTAATTTCGTCGAGGGAAATCTCATTTTTAATGCTCGCAAGCAGTTTTAAGTTATCTAAGCCGGTGAGGTAGGGCCAAAAGCCGGGCGATTCGATAATAACACCGACACTGTCCGGGAAAGAGATGTCTTTGTGCAACGTTTTTCCGTTAATTTGGATTTCGCCCGACGTCGGTTTAATTAAACCGCATATGGCGCGAAATAGCATCGTTTTCCCTGAGCCGTTGCGGCCAAAAAAACCGTAAATGTGTCCTTTGTCGAGGGAGAGATTGACATTTTGTAGGATCGTTCGATTCCCGATCGTTTTACTGACGTCGACAATATTTACTGTGTGCATGTGAAGAAGCCTCCTACATGAGATCCATTTTGTTAAATCTGGCATTTCCGATGACGATGGCTACCGCACAAATGACGAGCATGTATGCGATCGAAAATAGCGGACTAAGTGGCGGTACGTGAAGCGGGAATAGCTCGCCATGTGCTGTAGGCAGTAAGCTTGAGTGCCACGATAAAATGCCTTGCGTAAACGGCAGCCATTGTACGATCGCCAGCCGGTCGGGGTAAAACTCGTACAGCCACTGTGCGCAGAAGAGGCAGCCGATATTAACCGCTAACACACTCACCGTACTGAAGGTGACGTTTATTTTAAGAGAAAGCAAGTTGATCAAAAACAAGTTCATGACGTTCAATAGGACGAGCAAGGCGTATTCGTAGACAATTAAGGCGATGTCCGGAGCACCGATCGCCAGCCGAAAGCCGAAAATGGTTCCCACCACTGCGGTGACTAATAGTAGAACTGCGAAATAAAAACAGACAAACAGCCACACATTGACCAGTTTCGCCAGTAGCCACGACGTCCGCCGCTCCGTGCGCGTGAAAATGTATACAGCGTGTTGTTCGAGGTCTCTAGTAATGTAGTCGCCCAGCAAGTAGAGTAGTACAATTTGTGGTACTAGCCAAAAAATGACGGGAATCACGTACTTAATCGCTTCAATGTTTAAATCGCCGTACGCGAGTACGAACAGACATTGGATCGTGTCGCACGCATGTATAGTAGCGAGGCGACTGTTGTACAAGCTGAAGAACACAGCTAACAGCGTCGCGGCGATGAGCAGTTTTCGTAAAATGGCGAACTCAAGGCCGATTAGTTTACGCAACGGTTATTCACTCCAGTAGAAGTCTTTTCTTGCAGATAAGGTTGAACCGACGATGTACAGGGCGGCGATCGCGCAACACATACTAAATATTGGAACGAAATCCGTAGCAGCGAATGTCGATTCTTCGAATGTCCATTTATATATTAAGGACATGTATTCCGGTAACGTTATATACGTCAATTTGAAAAGAAACTTTAATACGCCGCTTAGTACAATCGAGAGAAAAGTTATGAAAAAACTAATATACGGCTTTGAGAAGATCAATGTTAACACTTGATAAAATGTGCCGATCAGTAAAAAGCCGAAAAGCTGCATGACCGTGCTTAGCGCAAGGAAACCAAAATAATCTATGTCGATATCCTTAATGTGACCACTACCTGCGAGCGCGCCCAAGACTAGTGACAGGATAACGAATGTACAGATGAAGGCGATTAAATTTACACAAAACAGCTTCCCTTTCCACCACTTTTTTGAGCTGTTGTATCTTAGTAATACTTTGTACTTGTCAAACATAGTCGACACGAGACCTGTCATTAGCAAAAATAGTGGAATGATGACGTATAGCATCAGTCGTCCATCTACGACGCGATAATAGATCGCAATCAAGATTGAGGCAAAATCAGGGCCTTGATTGGGCGATTGTACGTATAGAGTTATCGTTCGTATGGCGAAAAGGATTAATATGCCTAAAAACAAATAAAATCTTTTCGAACGAAACAATGTTTGCAGTAACAAGATATGTATCCGTTGTGGTGAAATACCCATCTATCTTTCGACCCCCAATTCATTTCGAGGCGTTTTTATCGTAATAATGGTTATGCTCGGTGCAAGCAGCGCAGACAACCATAGTAACATGGCAGTAAACGATCCAGTATTTCCCGCTTGCAATAGATTGATGAGAGAGAGTCTGTACGATCCTAAGGAGCTAACGATCATTTCCCCGATTATATACAGCAAAAAAACACCGACGATCGCGGCGAAGCGCCCCTTCTTCCCGATAAAAAAGATACTATAGGTAAGTAAGGCAAACAAAGCCGCGACTAAACTGATTAAAAAGATGAAGAGTAAATTGTACAGCGCTGGGTGCTGTAGACGTATTAGATCGAACATCGCAGCGGGATCGTAATGTTGCACTCCGATGTCGTAAGGCGGGAAAGCATATCGGCTATCAAACCCTTCCGGTGGAAATGCCACGAAGCATAACAATTGGTTCAACAGCAGGGGAATAAAGAAAACAGAAAATGCCACACCAAAATTAACGATTGCTTTCGCCCACACGTACGATCTTTTATCGGTACGCGTAAGAATAAATTTGTACACACCACAGGTTACATCGGTAAAATAAGTATCCGAATAAATAATCGAGGCTAGGAGCGGGATGAGTGAGTACATAATAATTAGTAACATGTCTGTGGAAGGCCATTGTATGGATCCCATTTCATATGCTGAGCGAATAGCTGTCATGTTCCACCCATAAACTTCAAAGCAGGTGAATAAAAAGCTTCCTATGGAGATTAGCAGCATGATCGAAGCAATAAACTTAAACTCTTTGCGGTTTAAGCAGTTTTTCAGTTCAAGCAATAGCATCTTTCGCATACGAGCCTCCAGTAAATATTTATTGGAAGTTAGGGTACCAAAAGCTAGTACCCTAACTTCCATAAAAGCCTCCAATATCCTTTGTCGAAAACCTTACACATCATTAAGAATGCTAAATGAACCTATCGAAAATGGGGATTCGCCATCCAATATTATCCACCTCTTCGCTATCATCCATTGGACAGTTTTTGCCGTATAGAACATCGAATCATGTATCTCCGTAATAATTGACGAGGATCCCTCCATCTTCAGGAACTTTTTTAATGCATACGACGTCTAAAGAGTAACGACGTATATTTGGTAACATGATGGGGATCCAAGTGAGTACGGCAAGGGGAAATAGGGTTATAAAAGAATGGATTTATTAGTAATGGAGGTATGCAATGATGCGCACGATACAAGACATCCTCAAAATCGACGATCACTATCAATTGGACATCAACCGTCAATTGTTGCTTAAAAATGGTTTTTCGATCGGTCTGTCGAGAATTGAATGTCGCATCCTGTATTACTTAGCACTACATCTGGGAAGACCCGTGCCAAGCGAGCAGATTGTAGCGTACGTTTGGGGGGATGAATCTTACATAAGCAAGCAATCGTTGTACGTATACATTAATCGGGTTAGAAAGCATTTAGAGGATGACCCGAAGCACCCTAAGCATTTGTTAACGATCCACGGATTTGGGTATATTTTGGCTTTGCATGGAACGGCGGAAGGTTCCTAAGGAGGGTGCCTGAACAGTTGCGCATGGCCGGACGCCTGACCCGGACGCGAAATCTAGCAAACTGAAATTAATATTGATATACTAAAAGGGCACCTAAATCGCACGCTGTGCATGATGATAGGACGATGCGGCACAGCGGAAATTGAGGTGCTTTCATCTTATGCGATCCGCGTGCCGGAACGGGTCATACGGCGTACGGTTCACTGCGACGCGTAACGATTCGTTTTTACCAGTCCTGTCTACATAAATAATGGAGGGTTTAACGCTAATGCAACTTTCGATTGGCCGTCAGGAACAAGCTGACGTTATGATTTATCCACTGTTTAGTGACGCTTATGACAAACTCGCCATCGGGTACGAATTGAAAGCACACATGGGTGAACGTGGGGCGGTCACGTGGTTTTTTGGCCGTGGGGAAGAACCGCACATGCTCATCGTAGGTCTAGGGGAAACAACCGCTTGGGATCTTGAACGCTTGCGGGAAGCAGCCGGTAACGCGGGCCGCGCGGTAGAAAAAGAGCAGCTGAAAGAGGTCAATGTATCGTTGACGGCGCTTGCGGAAGCAGTTGCCGGGCGCACGGGTGCGGCTGATCTCGTCACCGCTTGGGTCGAAGGTTGGCAACTCGGGACGTACGCCTTCGACAAATATAAGGCGAAAAAAGCGGAGCAGTCGGTAGAGGCGCTAGCGATTTCTTGTGACGCTGCGGCTTGTGAATGTGGCGGTGGCGCGTGCGACGACGCCGAGTTAGCGGAAGCGATCAAACGGGGCGAAGTCCGTGCAAACGGGACGGCACTGGCGCGCTCGTTGTGCAACGAACCGCCAAACGCGATGCGTCCGTACACGTTGGCGGAACGGGTTACGGAACATTTTGCCGAGCGGCCAGTGTCTACAAAAGTGTATAAAGGGGAAGAATTAGAAAAACGGCAAATGAACGGTTTGCGCGCCGTCGGCCGCGGCAGTGTGCATCCGCCAGCGCTCATTGAAGTGAGTTACTGCACAGCCCCTGATCAGCCGCTCATCGCACTCGTCGGCAAAGGGGTTACATTTGACACGGGCGGCATTAGTTTAAAGAAAGGCCGCAACATTTCCGACATGCGCATGGATATGGGCGGCGCCGCAGCGGTGATCGGGGCATTGGACATTCTTACGAGCTTAAAGGCGAAAGTGAATGTCGTCGGCTTAATCTCGACCGCAGAAAACATGCCCGACGGTGGATCCTTGTTGCCGGGTGAAGTGATTGAATATCCGAACGATCTGTCGGTACAAGTCGGCAACACGGACGCTGAGGGGCGTCTCGTCCTCGCCGACGCGTTATTGCACGCCAAAACGCTCGGGGCGACAAAAATTGTCGACATCGCGACGTTGACCGGGGCGTGTGGCGCCGCGCTCGGACCGCGCGTAGCAGGTGTGCTGGGCGGTGCCGCCGTGCGGGAGACGTTGCAACAAGTCGGCGATGTGAACGGGGACGGCGTCTGGCCGCTGCCGCTCATCGACGAATACGAAGAGGCGCTGAAGAGCGACTACGCCGACATTTGTAACATTAGCTCTGTCCCATACGGCGGTGCCATTACCGCTGCCCTGTTCTTGCGCCGCTTTGTGAGCGATGCAGAACAGTGGGCACACGTCGATATGGCCGGTCCGATGGACACCTCGCAGACGAAAGGGTACCAAGTAGCTGGTGCGACCGGGTACGGGGCGCGCTTACTCGCCGATTTTGTGCTCGCGAGCAGCTAGCTGTCTAGTGCCTAGTCAGGCGTCTTGCACAAAACGCGTGCCTGGCGAACACGTCGTTCGTCGTTCGCCAGGCGACATCTTCGATCTCGTAAGCCAGACGACGATCTTCGATCTCATAAGAAGTGGTTTTCTCCCGCGGGCGTATGCTCGCGGGTGTTCTATACATGTTGTATAATGAAGGGATGCGACGGATTGGTATGCGAACGAGTACGACGGTGTGCGACGGACGCGTACGACGTTTGCGCATAAATACTACGACAGACGGAAGATGATTGCAATGAAGAAGAGCAGCTCTCATTCGTTTTCAAAACAAGATATCGCACGCTTGTTCACGCCGATTAATGTGCGCCGGGGGACGACTTTTAAGCGACAAGGGCGGGTTGTCGACCTGTATTACGATGCGGAAGCAAACTGTTGGCACGCAAAAGTGTTAGGTAGCCGCCTATACGAAGTCGCCGCGTACATTTATAACGGCGGGTTTGACGCGACGTGCGACTGTCCGGCGTTCGCGCGGCAATGGGAGTGTAAACACATCGTCGCCGCGTTATTGCAGTTGTCGGACCCTAGCGTGCGTAAGGATCAACAAACGGAGGGTATGTATCGCGCCGCTGACGCGTTTATTAAGGCGTTTACACAAAATGAAGCTGTGCCTTCCACTGGGAACGGCAACGATACGCGGGAACTGCTCACGGTAGAGTACATTTGTAAAGTCCAACCGCCGCCTAATTATATGGTGGGAGATGCGACGGAATTATTGAGCGTTGAACTGAAAACAGGTGTGAAACGACCGTACGTCGTCAAGAATATAACGAAGTTTCTCGACTGTGTCATGAACGAAACGACACATTATTTTACGCCGCGCTTTTCGTATGACCCGATGGCACATGCGCTCAGGGACGAGGATCGGGAAATTTTTCAAATACTAGTCGATATTGCGCGCAATGAAGGTGTGTATCAACAGAAGTTTTCCCCATACGGTTACGGTTCGGCAGGGAGCGATCGCGAACTGATCATCCCGCCTCTCGTGGCTGACAGGTTGTTCCATAAACTACAAGAAGGAAATAGCCGCTTAGAATACGGGGGGACCACGTACCAAGGGTTTGAACTTGTCGACGATGCACTTCCTTTTTCCTTTTTGTTAGAGGAAAACGGTGCCGATAAGTTTCAACTAGATTTAAGCGAACTAGCGACCGCCGCTTATTTTCCGCTGTACGGCTTCGTATTTAACAGCGGTAGCTTCTATAAATTGTCACCGCAGCAACAGGCGCTCATGGAGGAGCTCGAGCACGTCGTGACGATGTCGCGCGAAGGACGCCTGCCGATTGCAAAAACACAAATCGGTCCGTTCTTGTCTCACGTCGCTCCCGGCTTAAAAAGGATCGGCCAACTGGACATTAGCGACGAAGTGGCGTCGCACATCGTCCGTCCACCGCTTGAGGCGAAAGTGTACGTGACCGATGAAGAAGACGTCTTGCGCGTCAAGGTCGAATACGCCTACGGGGAATGGACGGTCAATCCGTTCGCCGACGGCGCCATCGGTACCGATCGAGCGGAGGACGTGCAAGCAAACGGGGCGATCCTCATTCGCGATGCGGAAAAAGAGCGGGGTATTATGCAAGCGATTGAACGTTCGCCGCTAAAGATAAAGGATAAACAATTGTATTTGGAAAAAACAGATGATAAGCTGTATGATTTTTTGTACAACGTGCTACCAGAACTCGCGCAAAAAGCGGACGTTTACACGACCGATGCGGTACGGTCGCTCATGTTGCCGGAACGGTCGGCGCCAGTGACGTCAGTCGACCTCGATGGAAGAGGCAATTTGTTGGAAGTCAGTTTTGACATGGTTGGCATCGCGGAAGACGACATTCAGCGCATTTTGCAATCTGTCGTCGAAAAGAAAAAGTACTACCGGTTGCCGGACGGCCCCTTTGTTTCGCTAGAAGGGGACGACTTCGAGGCGGTGCGCCAGCTGTTCGGCGCTTTCGACGTGCCGGCCTCGAAAGTTTCGGCGAACGGCATGCAGTTGCCTGTGTACCGCGGATTGCAAGTCGATGAACTCGTCGGCCGCGAGCGGCAGTATGCGGCAAAGGTCGGCAAAGCATTTCGCCGCCTCGTGCAACACTTGCGCCATCCAGACGAACTCGATGTCGAGGTGCCAGCGACGCTGGACGCCGTGCTGCGCGACTACCAAACGACCGGTTTCCAATGGTTGAAGACATTGGCTCATTACCGACTCGGGGGGATTCTCGCCGACGATATGGGGCTCGGTAAAACCTTGCAGACGATCGCCTACATTGTCTCGGAAGTGGAAGAAGGGAGGGCGGGAGGTGGCAAGCGATTAGAGGGGGCACCGCAAGAACTCGGACTGACGTCAAGAAGAGCTGGGGCTGGCGGGATTGACCCAACTGGCGAACACGCGACGAATAAAGAAGGCGCGACTGCTACCGCTGCCTCAGCTGCTCGGGTTGCTCCCGTACTCGTCGTCGCCCCTGCGTCGCTCGTATACAATTGGAAAAACGAATTTACGAAGTTCGCGCCCGAATTGTCAGTCGACGTCGTCGTCGGCACGCCGGCAGAACGCGAAGCTATGCTAACCGAATCCCAACCGCCTGACGTGTGGATCACGTCGTACCCTCTGCTGCGGCAAGATATCGAGCAGTACAGCGCGCAGACGTTTTCCTCGCTCATTTTGGATGAAGCACAGGCGATCAAAAACCACCAGACGAAGGCGTTTAAAGCGGTGCAAAAAATTAACGCACCGCGGCGGTTCGCCCTTAGCGGCACGCCGATCGAAAACTCCCTCGACGAACTGTGGTCGATCTTTCAAGCGATTATGCCGGGTTTTTTCCCCGAGCCGGCGTCTTTTCGCAAGCTTGCGCCCGAGCAGGTCGCCAAAATGGTGCGCCCGTTTATTTTGAGGCGGGTGAAGAAAGACGTGTTAAAGGAGCTGCCGGACAAAATCGAAACCGTCCACTGGTCGGAGTTGACCAAGCAGCAAAAAGAGTTGTACCTCGGTTATTTAGACCAAATACGCCAGGAGACGAAAAAATCCCTCTCGACGGACGGATTTAACAAGAGTCGCATGAAAATTTTGGCTGGATTGACACGGCTGCGGCAGCTGTGCTGCCACCCGGCGTTGTTTTTGGAGAATTACACCGGGGAGTCCGGCAAGTTGGAGCAACTGCGCGAACTCGTCGACAATGCGCTTGCGAGCGGTAAACGACTGCTTATTTTTTCCCAGTTTACGAGTATGCTGGAAATGATTCGCGCCGCGTTAGCTGAGCGGCAATGCGCCTTTTTTTACTTGGACGGTAAGACAGCAGCGAAGGAGCGGGTCGACATGGCCGAGCGCTTCAACGCCGGCGAGCGGAACGTGTTTCTCATTTCGCTGAAGGCGGGGGGGACGGGATTAAACTTAACCGGCGCAGACACCGTCGTCCTGTACGATTTATGGTGGAATCCCGCCGTTGAGGAGCAGGCGGCGGGGAGGGCACACCGCATCGGCCAGAAGCGCGTCGTGCAAGTGATGCGGCTCATCGCTCGCGGCACGATCGAGGAAAAAATTTACGAGATGCAGCAAAAGAAACGGGAACTGATCGAGCAAGTGATCCAACCGGGCGAAACGATGTTGACGCGTATGACGGAAGCGGAAATACGCGAGATTTTAAGTATTTGACAGGGATAAAACGGACAGGGATAAAACGGGACAGGGATAAAACGGGACATCTTCATTCTAGATATCGATGCATAAAAAAAACGATACCCTCCGCGGTACGGGGATATCGTTTTTTACGAATGATGCGTTTCATTTTCAAATAATGTTACAATACGCGGCGGGCACTAATATACGAGCTGTCTAACCACCCGCTGTTCATGTCGTCAATGCGGACGCCGCCCGGTCCCCACGTGTGCAACAGTTGGCCATTTCCAATGTACAGTCCGACGTGAGCGATCTGTCCATTGGAAGATTTCGTGGAGAAGAAGACGAGGTCTCCTTTTTGTAAGTTGCTGCGGGAGACAGGTTCCCCTATTCTTGCTTGTTGTTCAGACAGACGCGGCAGTTGCGTGCCGTTTTCGGCGAAAATCGTTTTCGTAAACGATGAACAGTCAAACGTCCTCGTCTGGCCATACGGTGCACCTAAATCGTACGGTGTCCCTAAATATTTTTTTCCATCGTTAATGATCTCATCAGCTGAAGAACTGACCCCCGTCTTGGCGAAAGCTTGTCCGGCTGCTACAGGAGCAAATACACCAGCAATAAGGGCAAAGAGTAAAAACGCGACAATTGCAGTTTGCTTGATCATAATTAGTGCCTCCTTTTCCTCGCAAGTTTTCTTGTTTCGGGAGTACGGTTCTCATCGTAACATATCGATCCACTGCGTGCGGAAGCAAATGTTGACAAGGAAATATGTAGCGTTACAAGTTTTAAAGTTGTCCACGACGTCGGTCGACAAGTTGCTCACTATGTGCGCCGTTGCAACGTGCCGTCGAAAGGTGCCGTCGAAACGCGCCGTTGAAACGTCATGATACGTTCTTATATTATTAGTCGTTTTCATTGTCTTACGAGCTGTACACGTGCTATACTTATGTTAAGTTCATACCCAGCTGGAGATAGGGAGAAGACTACAGCTATCCACGTAAAACAAGTGGATCGTTGTGGTCTTTTTTTTATCCTATTTCCATTAATTGGTCATACTAAGGAAAGATTCCACGACAGGAGGAATTATTGATGACGGACTTTTCCAGTTTAGAGCGGAAAAACGTGCTTAAGGAGATGGCGGCGGAGACGCTCGACTTGTTAGTGATCGGGGGCGGAATTACCGGTGCCGGTATCCTGCTCGACGCAAAAACGCGGGGCCTCAATTGTGGCTTAATTGAAATGCAAGATTATGCTGCCGGCACATCGAGCCGTTCGACGAAGCTCGTTCACGGTGGCTTGCGCTATTTAAAACAGTTCGAAGTAAACCTCGTCGCCGAGGTGGGCAAAGAGCGGGCGATCGTGTACGAACTTGCGCCGCACGTGACGACACCGGAATGGATGTTGCTGCCGCTGTACAAAGGAGGCACTTTTGGTAAATTTTCCACCTCGATCGGGTTGAAAGTGTACGATAACTTGGCGCGTGTGCGTAAATCGGAGCGGCGCACGATGCTGAGTCGCGATAAGACGATCGCCAAAGAACCGCTGTTGAAAAAAGACGGTCTCGTCGGCGGCGGCTATTACGTCGAGTACCGTACCGACGATTCCCGATTAACGCTCGAGGTCATGAAAGAAGCGGTACAGCGCGGGGCAAAAGCTGTTAACTACGTAAAGGGGGAGCGCCTTCTTTACGAAGATGGAAAAATCGTCGGCGTCGTCGCTGTCGACCAGTTGACAGGGGAAGAGACGACAATTCGCGCCAAAAAAATCGTTAACGCCGCTGGCCCGTGGGTTGACGACTTGCGGGAAAAAGACAACTCAAAGCACGGGAAGTATTTACACATTACGAAAGGCATTCACATCGTTTTCGACCAAAGCCGTTTTCCGTTAAAGCAAGCTGTCTACTTCGACGTGCCCGACGGGCGGATGATTTTTGCCATTCCGCGCGACGGGAAGGCGTACGTCGGGACGACAGACACGGATTACAATGCCGATCTCGTCCATCCGCGGATGACCGTCGCCGACCGCGACTACTTGGTCGAAGCGGTGAACAACATGTTCCCGACCTTGAAGTTGACAGTTGACGATGTAGAATCGAGCTGGGCTGGGGTGCGGCCGCTCATCCACGAGCAAGGGAAAGACCCTTCCGAGATTTCCCGTAAAGACGAAATTTTCCATTCGCCATCTGGCTTAATCTCCATCGCCGGTGGGAAGTTGACGGGGTACCGAAAAATGGCCGAGCGAGTCGTCGATTTAGTAACGTCTGAATTGACGGCAGAAGGGGTCGGATCTTATTCGGAATGCGTCACCGACAAGGTGAAACTGTCTGGAGGCGACGTAGGAGGCAGTGATCATTTGCCACAGTTCGTCGCTGAGAAGACGAAACAAGGTGTCGCACTCGGCCTAGACGGAGAAGAGGCGCAACTGCTCGCGAAACGGTACGGCAGCAACGTCGACGAGCTGTTTAAACTCGTCGAAACGGTACGGGAAGAAGCGGTGGAGAGGAAATTGCCCGTGCACGTCTTGGCGATGCTCAAATACGGCATGGGTCACGAAATGACGATGACTCCGTGCGACTTTTTCGTTCGCCGCACGAGTGACCTTCTCTTTAACATTAACGCGGTTCACGAATGGAAAGACGGCGTGATCGCCTATATGGCGGAACAACTCGGGTGGAGTGAAGCGGAAGAAGAACGCCACCGCGGCGAATTGGAAAGAGAACTGCACGACGCGGCAGTCCCTTTGGAAAATTAAGTGTGGGTGTATAAGAAAAGTCAATGGAGATACCTTGTCACGAAATGTTAAATACTACAGGAAAAAAGCTAGTACCTTGAACGGTGCTAGCTTTTATAATAAACCGTACTTATGATAAACCGTACATTAAAGGTTGAATATCTGGTCTCTTTGTTTAGGGCCGTGTCAAATCACAACGTTAAACGAACTTGACAAACAAAAAAAGATCCGATATTATTATCTTGAATTCGAGATAGTACCGGAAGGTTGGATGGGTATGACTGGCAAAAGCGGGTTGTCACTCAAACTGTTGATTGTCCTCACCCGCGCACACCGAGCGATTACAGATCGGGTGACTGCAGATATTAAAAGCTACGGATTGAATCCGACTGAGTTTGCCGTCTTAGAGATGTTGTACCATAAAGGTGACCAACCGATCCAACAAATCGGCAAGAAGGTGTTGCTCGCAAGTGGAAGTATTACTTACGTCGTCGATAAGTTGGAGCAAAAAAAATTGCTCGTCCGCAAGCCGTGTCCGAAAGACCGCCGCGTCATTTACGCGACGATTACCGATGCGGGAAAAAACTTGATGGACGATATTTTTCCGCAGCACGAGGCGATGATCAAACACCTGTTTGACGTGCTAACAGACGATGAAAAAGAGGAGCTCATTGCACTGTTGAAAAAGGTCGGCTTATCCGTTCATAGGCAGTAGTTAGGCAGTCATTTTTTTACGGAGAATACTCGAATTCAAGATATATGAATGAAGGGTACTACCGAATGACAAGTGGTCGACTAACGGATCGACCGCTGTGGCTGCGAGCCGGCACACAAAGGAGGTGGTGCGACGACAGGGAAGTGCGTGGCCACATGTCTGCATGTACACGATCACATGTTATGAATAAAGGGCACATACGTGCTTACAATCAGATACGTGCTTACAATAGTGAAGCTAATGGATTGGGGACATAATACAAGCAGCTATTACTTCAGTCACGTTAACGAACAAAAAAAGCGGGGTATGAATACATCATGGCAAACATTAAACTGGCGATTATTTATTACAGCTCGACCGGCACGAACTATCAATTGGCACAATGGGCAGCGGAAGGAGCGAAAGCAGCGGGGGCGGAAGTAAGGATCGCGAAAGTTCCGGAACTGGCACCGCAAGCGGCAATCGACTCTAACCCGGCTTGGAAAGCGCACGTCGAAGCAACAAAAGACGTACCCGAGGCGACGCTCGATGATCTCGCTTGGGCCGACGCGTACATTTTCAGCGTACCGACGCGGTTTGGAAACGTACCGTCTCAATTTAAGCAGTTCTTGGACACGTCCGGTCCCCTGTGGATGGAAGGTAAGCTGACGAACAAAGTTGTCAGTGCGATGGCGAGTGCCGGCAACGCGCACGGCGGACACGAGCAGACCGTATTGTCGCTATACACATCGATGCTTCACTGGGGCGCGATTATTGCCGCACCAGGCTATATCGACCAATCGGCGTACGTTTCAGGCGGTAACCCGTACGGAACGAGCGTGACAGTGTCGCAAGATGGCACGATGCAAGAAGATGTTGAAGAAGCGGTCAAATATCAGGCGAAGCGTACAGTGACAGTGGCCGAATGGGTAAAGAAGGGTCAACAACAAGCGTGACACTTCTCAACTGAAGCGACTTACGACAGCGACTTACGACAGCGACTTACGACCGGCCGTCAAGGAGTATCGACGGCCGGTTTTATAAATATATCATTACTCATTCGTTTCACCGCGGAGCGCGTCTTGCATAAATTGCGGCAGCTGGAAGCATTGCGATAAAATGCCGTCTGTGACGTAGCGGGCTTCCTTATCGAAGGTCGTATGCGGTCTGTCGTACCGTTTTGAACCGAGTGTAAAACTCCAGAAGCCGCCCGGGTACGTCGGGACGGTGGCGCTGTACGTTTTGGCGATCGGAAATAAGCTGTCGATCCGCTCGTAGGTCTGCTGCATGACGTCGGCGTAAAACAAGGGCGATTCGCTCTGGCACACCATTAACCCGTCGTCGTTTAACGCGCGATAGACGTTTTTATAGAAGTCGAGACCGAACAGTTCAACAGCTGGTCCGACTGGGTCCGACGAATCGACGATGATGACGTCGTAGCGCGTATCTACATCTTGTACGAAGCCGACTCCGTCGGTAAAGTGATAGTTCACGCGCGGGTCGGACAGGTTGCCGGACACTTCTGGCAAGTGCTTCTTACATACGTCGACGACGCTCGCATCGATTTCGACGAGGTCGATCATCTCGACACTGTCGTACTTGGTGACTTCGCGGGCCGCGCCGCAGTCTCCGCCGCCGATAATGAGTACGCGCTGCGGGTTCGGGTGAAAACTTAACGGCAGGTGTGCAATCATTTCGTTGTATATGAAACCGTCTCCGGCTGTCGTTTGGACGAAGCCGTCGAGAACGAGCATTTTGCCAAAGTCGTAAGAATCGACAATCATAACGTGTTGGTACGGGGATTGTTTTTCGTATACGACTTCTTTAATCCCATAACGTATGTATAAGTTGTTCCCTTCGGCTTCCGTTAGCCACAATTTTCCGTCCTTTTCTTGAACGTATTTCGGTAGCTGCTGCATGTTTGACCTCCCCAATTGACTAATTTATTCGTGCAGTGGACATGAAAAGAGTGCCATAGCGGCACTCTTTTACAAAAGTTTATCATAAACGTCCTAGGGATACAATCTAAATTAGGAACCGACGGCTACCGTTTCGGGTAAAGTGCTGCCGCCGTCGATGACGATTTGTGTGCCGGTGATGTAGCTGGATTCGTCAGAAGACAAGAACGCAGCAAGTTCACCGACCTCTTCAATGCGTCCTAAGCGGCCCATCGGTACGCCTTGGCGAATCCCTTCGATGACGGCTTCCGGGTTGTCGGGGTTCGACTCTTTTCCGATTTGTTCAGCCATCGGCGTATATATGTAGCCCGGAAGGATCGCGTTCACCGTAATGTTGTCCGGAGCGACTTCGCGGGCGAGTGCTTTCGTGAAGCCGAGTACGGCAGCTTTCGTCGTCGCATACGCCGCTTCACCGGGGTCGGCGACCATCGTACCAGTAACCGAGGACAAGTTAACAATTTTGCCGTATTTATTTTCCTTCATATGCGGGAGAACCGCTTTCGTGACGTTCCAAACGCCGTTAATGTTGACGTTGAACTGAAAATCGCGCACGTCGTCGCTCATTTCGAGGAAATCGACGATGCGGACGACGCCGGCGTTGTTGACGAGAATTTCAATTTTTTTGCATTCCTGCAGCGCTTCTTTGACGGCGCGGTCTACGTCTTCGTAGTTCGTCACGTCTACTTTGTAGCCGGTTGCTTGCAGTCCTTCCGCTTTGATCGCATCTGCTGTTACAAAGACTTTATCATTGATGTCGAAAAGTAAGACGTGTGCGCCGTGTTTCGCTAAAACTTTGGCGATACCTTCTCCGTTCCCCATGGCGGCGCCAGTGACGATTGCTGTTTTTCCTGCTAATTTACCCATCGAAAGGCCTCCTTAGGTACTAACTGTTATACTTTCTCAGTATAATATTACCATAAAACGGGCGATGTATAGGGAAGCAATTATGAAGACTGTATCACATTTTTCCGCCAATATGAGCTAAAACAGTTGAATCCGCAGGACGAGCTTTATATTTATTTAGTCACTTGTGACGATCGCGTCATCGCGTAAAGCAGTAATCCCTAGCCCTGGCGCGGGTGGTAAGGTGATGCGCTTGCCGTCATAAGTGATGCCACCGACGGCGAGATCGCGGGCCAACCAGAGCGGTGCGTCTAAGTCGGTAAAAGCGATGTTGTGTTTTGCGGCGGCGAGGTGGGCGGCTGCAGTGACGGACAGCTTCGACTCCATCATACTTCCAACCATACACGCAATGTCGTACGCTTCCGCGATGCCGACGATGTGTAACGCTTGGCGGATGCCGCCGCACTTCATGAGTTTAATGTTTAATAAGTCGACGGCGCGACGCTGCAACAATGTGACGGCGTCGCGGGCGGAGAATAAGCTTTCGTCGGCCATAATCGGGGTGGCCACGTTGTGCGTCACGAACGCCAATCCGTCAATGTCGTGCCTCGCGACAGGTTGCTCGACGAGTTCGACGCCGAGCGCTTGTTTTTCCATTTGTTCGATAATGTGTACCGCCTGCTTCGGGGTCCAGCCTTGGTTGGCGTCGACGCGAATGGCGATGTCGGGACCGACCGCTTCGCGAATGCTGCGAATCCGGGCGAGGTCGTTTTTCCAGTCCTTGCCAACTTTTATTTTTAGCGTTGTAAAGCCGGAAGCGACGCGCTGCGTGGCAGTACGGGTCATTTGTTCTACTTTGTCGACGCTAATCGTCACGTCGGTTTCTATTTCCGAACGCGTGCCGCCTAACAGACGGAAGAGCGGCAGTTGGTAGCGCTGGCAAAACAAGTCGTACAATGCCATGTCGATTGCCGCTTTCGCACTCGTGTTGCCGACGACAGCCCGTTCAACATCGACTAAAATCGCTTCCAACTCTTCGATCTCGCGACCGACGACGACGTGGCGCAGCGGTTCGTTTAACGCGCTGTAAATACCGCCGAGCGAATCGCCGGTAATGACGAGCGTCGGAGCGGCCTCGCCCCAGCCGATGAGGCCGGTGTCGCCGATCAGTTTCACGACGATAGAATCGACAGCGTGTACCGTTCTGAGGGCGGTTTTAAACGGCTGGGACAGTGGGGATGTACAGCGGACGAGTGTCATATCTACGATTTTCATAAGATTCGGGTTCCCCCTCTACTTTAGCCATGCGGTTGAATAACGCATCCAGTTAAAAGGAACGATGCGATCGTGTCGCATGCCTTAATAGTTGGCTAACAGTTGCAGTGAAATGACCACGAAAGTCATCGACAGCAAACAGACAATCATAAACGCGTGGTAGGCGTGTTGCCATAGGCGAAAGGCACGCTGCGGGAATTCCTCCCGCCGGCGGTCGATCGCGTGAGCGAGTAAGCAGAGTACGATGAGCAGGCCTGCCCACATATCGATTAACAGCACCAATCGGATCACTCCTATGGATCGCCGAGGCGAGCGCGCCGCGTCGCATTCTCGTGCGTTATTGCGTAGGGCGCACATTTGACTAGGGTACTAGCGATTATTCATTGCGTGCGGCGCCCACCCCTCACCCTAAACGGTCTGCCACCGCGACAGGCGATGAACGGTCAATACGAGTCCATACAGTACGACGTTTTGTGCGGCACGAGCTGCGCCAAGCACTGCACGGCTTCCGCGTCGCCGTGCAACCGTCCAGTCTCGTACAGGTCGTCTGCGCGTCGGTCACCTAGTAACAGCGCCGTTAACGCTTGAATCGATGTGTGCAACTGGGCATCTCGTTCGCTCTTCGCGCCGTCTAACGCGTTGTTTTCCTTCGGGTCGCCTTCTTCCTGCCTCGTCACCCGTACCACGTGCGCCTTCCCGCATTCGTCGATGGCAATCGAAAAGACCGCGTCATTCCACGGCGCACACGGGTCGTCGACGTTGAGCGTCAGGTTGCTTACTTTGCCGATGGCGTTAAACGGATATTGAGCAATAAAGGCGGCGACGTCGACGATCCGGCCCATGAAGTGTGGTACGACTTCTTGCTTAATGCGCGGCTCGGGCAACCAAAACGGTAACAAGTCGTCAGAGGCGGCCTCTAAACATACTTTCATTACCATCGAATCGTGATGACTAATAAACTGCCACAGTCCGCGTCGCGCGTCTTCGTCGAGTGCAATGAGTTCGTCGATCGCCATCTCTTCGTTTTTTACGGTATACAACATATAGCCCCGCGGCTTTTGTGTGACGTCGAAGTAGACGGCGATCGTCTTTTCGCCCCGTAGGACGTTGTGCTGCCACCAATCGTCACTCCGTTTGAGCATGCCGTTGTAACGAAGGGCATAAGCGTCATATATTGGCTTCAAGATCGAATAATCGGCTTTACTCTTGCGCACGATCGTGCCACTTGTCGCTAAGTGTCGCGGTAGTTGGTGTACGTTAATTGTATACTTTTTGTAATCGGTTATGTATTCCCAGCCGTATTTGCGGTAATAGGCGAAAGAAAAAGGGACCAAGTACGAAATTGTCTGCCCAGCTTCCTTCATGACGCGCAAGCCGTGGGTCAACAGTCGTTTGACGAAGCCGTTGTGCCTGTATTCTGGCCAAGTCGCAACACTGGCAATCCCGCCCATGGCAAACGTTTTTCCCTGGATGACCGATTCGAGAGGGAGGATCGTCATTTTCGATGCGAGGTGGCCGTCTTCGAAACATCCCCAGACGTGTTCCGCTTTGGTGCGAGCCCGTTTACTTTCTCTTTCGGCTGGACTTAATTTATATTGAAACGCAAACTCGGACAGGTCTAAGCTTTTATCGATTTCCGCAGTGGTCAGTTGTCTCATCTCGGGCAAATTAATCTTCCTTTCCTGTCTTTGTCGCAGCTCTCACTAGGTGTGACAAATAGTAAAAATGATATTTTGCGAAGCGATATTATTCATACGCGCGTGTTAATATGCTACCATATGTGTAAGCGATTTGTAACCTTCGTTTGCCGAAACATATTTTTTTAAATGGGCAGCATTTAGGAGGGACATAGTAGATGAAAGTTTTAGTGTTAGGTGGTACGCGCTTTTTCGGTGTGCGTCTGATTAAGCACGCGCTCGATGCAGGACATACAGTCGTCGTGGCGACAACGGGGCGTTCTCCGGTGCCGTTCGCGGACAGAGTGGAACACGTGACGGTCGATCGCCACGACCGCGCGTCGATGGAGGCGGCGCTGAAAGGGCGGGAGTTCGACGTCGTATATGACCAGGTCGGATACTCTCCAGACGACGCAAGTGTCGCGTGCGACGTGTTCCAAGGGCGCATCGGTCGCCTCATCTTTACGTCTTCCGCTTCCGTTTACGAACCGCAAACGATACCGCTCAAAGAAGAGATGTTCGATCCGCGCGTTGCGCCATTGCGCCACGGTGGGAAAGATGAGCTGACATATCCGGAAGGGAAGCGCTATGCGGAGGCGATGTACTTCCAGCAGGCGACATTCCCTGTTACTGCTGTCCGCTTTCCGATCGTCGTTGGAGAAGACGATTATACCGGTCGTTTTCAGTTTCACGTCGAACGCGTTTTACACGGCGAGGAAATCGGTATTCCGAGCAAGGCGGCGAAGATGTCGTTCATTTCCGCTGACGAGGCGGCGGCGTTCTTACATTGGTTAGGGATGTCGGAGTTACGTGGACCGGTAAACGCGGCGGCGCACACGCCGTTAACAGCGCAGGAAGTCGTCGACATTGTTGCTGGCGTCGTCGGCAAGGTGCCCGTCGTTAGCGACAGTGGTGCGGACGGGGTGCGTTCCCCGTACGATACGCCGGTTAACTTTACCTTAAATTTAGCGAAAGCGACAGCACATGGCTACCGTTTTTCGAGCAGTCGTGACTGGCTACCGGAAGTGACGGCGCGCGTCTTAGCTAATCTGCATACGTAAGTGAAACGAGTGCCCTCCTGTAAAGCGCAGGAGGGTTTTGTTCGCGTTTGTTTATTCGTTCTCGACCGTGCACAGCAAGTACAACTGGCAGCAAGCCACGGACGGAAGGCGTTTAATGCGGCTTGGAGAGTGAATAGTTGGGGCGGTCATGGTATGATAAGGAAAGCATTTGAACAGGGAGGAGCATGTGCAAGTGGCTAAAGAATCTTCATTCGATATCGTGTCAAAAGTTGACGTGAGTGAAGTCGACAACGCGGTAAACATCGCGAATAAAGAAATCCAAAACCGCTACGATTTCAAAAACAGCGTCAGTACGATTGAACTGCAAGATGAGGAGCTGGTGGTTCTCGCCGACGATGACTTTAAATTAGAGCAAGTGAAAGATATTTTAGCGAGCAAACTCATTCGGCGCGGCGTGTCGCTTAAAAGCGTACAGTACGGCAAAGTAGAGCCGGCGAGTGGCGGCAATGTCCGGCAGCGGGCGACACTCCTGCAAGGGATCGACCAAGACAACGCGAAAAAGATTAACAAAGCGATTCGCGACAGCAAGTTGAAGGTGAAAGGGCAAATTCAAGGTGATCAATTGCGCGTGAGCGGCAAAAGTAAGGACGACCTGCAAAAAGTGATTGCCCTCGTCAAAGAAATGGACTTGCCGATCGACGTGCAGTTCGTCAACATGCGTTAGGGAACATGCGCTAAGAATAGGAACGAAGGGCCGCGTACCGAGGTACGAAAAAAAGTAATACATACTATGTCATGCCACACGGCGGAAATGCGACGGAATAAGTGAGAAATTCAATAAAAAAACCGACTAGAACAGGAACTTTTTTATATGTGTGCCATATATTAAGACTGTGCGCAAGTCGAGCGCTATCACTTGTTTGGTAAGCACACAGCCGAAGGAGGCATGGTCATGAGTTTCCGTTCCGAAGCGAAAGTGCGTGCATCGATGCCGCGCATCGGGGATGCGGCGCCCTTGTTTCAAGCGAAAAGCACACACGGGGATCTGTATTTGTCCGATTACCGCGGCGAGTGGGTGTTGCTATTTTCCCACCCCGCCGACTTTACACCGGTCTGTACGACCGAATTTATCGCGCTTGCGAAGCGGTATGACGATTTTAAACAGCGCAACGTACAGCTCATCGGGCTAAGTATTGACAGTTTGTCCGCGCATTTAGCTTGGGTTCGCAACATCGAAGAAAAAATGGGCGTCACCATTCCGTTTCCAGTGATCGCCGATTTGACGGGAGAAGTCGCGCAGCAGTACGGGATGATCCACGCCCAAGCGAGTGACACGGCGACAGTGCGCTGCGTATTCCTCATCGATGACCGGCAAACGGTGCGCGCCGTCATTTATTACCCACTCAATGTCGGTCGCAATGTCGACGAACTGTTGCGCCTCATCGACGCTTTACAGACGGTGGACGCGTACAGTGTCGCTACGCCAGCAAATTGGCACCCTGGCGACAAAATTGTCGAACCGGCGCCACTAACGGTTGCTGCCCTAAATGAGCGGTTAGCGACTTGTGACTTAGAAGGTAGCGATTGGTACTTACAGCGGCGGCAGTTGTAGAAATCGTTCGAGAAAGTCCGTATTGCCTTTCGTCGCTCGATTAGCAACATTTATTTTCGACAGCCTCTAGCCAACTGTCGCCAGACAGAAGGTGGGGCTTTTTTTAAATCGGCGGCAACCGAATGTGCGACCGATTTTCGACAGAGAAAAAAACTAAAAAAACGACCATTTGGAAAAACTGCAACAAGTTATCGACGAACAGCGAAAAAAAAGGGCGCTCCCGTAAGCGACGAACTTCGCTCGGGAGCGCATTGGAGCCTCAACCGAGTTTGTGCCCAGATATTTTGTTGACGACGAGGGCGATCGCCCCGTCGCCAGTAACGTTGCAGGCGGTGCCAAAGCTGTCTTGCGCGATGTACAGCGCCATCATTAAGGCGAGCATCGTCTCGTCAAAATGGAGCATCGAGCCGATGATACCGAGCGCGGCCACGATCGCACCTCCGGGGACGCCAGGTGCGGCGACCATCGTCACCCCGAGGGCGAGAATGAACGGAAACATCGTCGCGAACGACGTCGACATGCCACCCAGCATCATGACAGCGAGCGAACAGCTGACGATCGTAATCGTACTGCCCGAGAGGTGGATGGTCGCCCCGAGCGGGATGACAAAGTCAGCTACCCTTTCGTTGACTCCCATTTTTTTCGTCCGCTCCAGCGTGACTGGAATGGTTGCTGCAGACGATTGCGTACCGATCGCGGTCACATAGGCGTGCACCATGTTTTTCAGCAGTTTAAAAGGGTTCGCCCCTGACAGACTGCCGCCGACGGTGTATTGCAGCAACAAGTAAAGTAAGTGTAAGCAAATGATGACGATGAACACTTTGGAAAACGTGACGAGAATGTCGGCGACTTGACCGGCATACGTCATATTGGCGAAAATTCCTAAAATGTGCAGCGGTAACAATGGAATAATAATGAACGTAATCGTCTTTTCTACGATTTGCTGGAAATCGCCCATCACGCGTTTCAGTGTATCTCCTTGAATGACTGCAATGCCGATCCCGATTGTAAACGCCAATAAAAGAGCGGTGAACACATCCATGAGCGGTGTGATTTCTATTTCAAAAAATGGCTTCACAAGCGCGCTTTCCGGGTTAGCAGCACTGTCGTTGAAGTTGTCCGTGTTTAACAACCGCGGGAATAAAGCCGAACCGGTGACGTAGGCGAGTGTCCCGGCGACGATCGTCGACAAATAGGCGATGCCGGTTGTCAATGCCAATAATTTACCGGCGCCCCGCCCTAATTCGCCGATACCTGGAGCGATAAACCCGAGAATGATCAGCGGAATCACAAAGCCGAGAAACGCACTGAACACGTTGTTAAAGCTAGCCAACACTTTAACGACTACTTCTGGGCTGAATGCTCCGATGAGGCACCCGAGTGCAATGGCCAACAGGAGCCTCGGCAACAGTCCAAACTTCTTCATACAATCCCTCCTGGGAAGTGTCAATAAGTAAAAATTAAGCCTTTTAGCTGTAGTAAATAAAAGTATATCTTGTTTGCCATAATAAGTACAGGTGATCTTCATGGAAATTATATTTCGTCGGCTAGCACGCTGTCGGTTAGCTACACAAAAAAAGCGGTGGCAACATCGCACACCGCGGAAGGGGAATGGGGAATTGAAACTGTACGCTTTCAGTCCGCCGTTTGTGTGACGATTTGCAAGGCGCGAAAGGCGTTAACGAGTCCGTGTCCTGCAGCTGTTTTGTCTCCAGCGAGTCGGTATGTGGTACGGATGAGGGCGTTTTTCACTTCGTCGGGGGTTAAGTTGGGGCGTTTTTGTAGCAGTTGTGCGGCGATCCCGGCAACGATCGGCGTGGCCATCGAGGTGCCAGACATACGGGTATAATAGTGATCGACGATGTTTTCTGCGGCGACCTCGTCTAAGTAACTGCCTTTGACGCGGAGTGAAACGATCGCCGTGCCGGGTGCGACGAGATCCGGTTTTGCGACGCCCTCGTGCGTCGGTCCTCTGCCCGAGAAGTTAGCGACCGCAACGTTCGCTCGTTTGGCTGTTTTGCCACTTTTGCGATTGTCCGCCCTTGTGCAACGATTGCAATCGTCCACAGCGCCAACGGTGATGATTTCTGGAACGATGCCCGGGCTGGCAATCGTACCGTGTTCGGGGCCGAAGTTACCGGCGGCAGCCACGACGACGAGGCCGCTGTGCCAAGCCTTTTGGACGACGCGCGCGAGTGGGTCGCTAGCGACTGGGGCTAGGGCATGTGTCCCTAATGACACGGATAAGATGCGGATGCGGTACTTGTTGCAGTTTTTAATGCACCAATCGATGCCTGCTACGAGATCGGATAACTTGCCGTCACCTATCTCATTGAGCACTTTTATCCCAATGAGGTGGGACTCGTACGCGGGTCCGCGACACTTTCCGGCGGACGCGTACCCGTTGCCTGCCGCGTCCCCGGCACAGTGTGTCCCGTGGCCGTTATCGTCGTACGGTGTGGTCTTATTGGCGACAAAGTCTTTAAATGCGACGATGCGGTTAGTTGGTAGCGTGAGGTCGGGGTGCGGTGCGATCCCTGTATCGATAATGGCGATGCCGATCCCTTTACCGGATGCACCGCCCTCCCACAGCAGCGGGCTACGGACGGCAGGGGTGGCGACGTCGAGGAATATTGTGACAGGTCGATCCACACGAAAGTTGGCAACGTGTCCAGGAGTAGCTGATTGGCGTAATAGGCGCGGTGACTTCACAGTTTGCTGCATCTTACACCCCTCCTACTAAGGCTTGCTCTATTTTATGAGCCGCCAATAGTAGGAGGAAGTGCGTGAAACTATGTGAGGGGCAATAATTTTAAATTGTTCTTAAAAAAATCGTTAAATATCCTGCTTAAAAAAGACCTACTGCTTTCCCGTCGTCCGTCACATCCATGTTTAACGCGGCGGGCTGCTTCGGCAAGCCAGGCATTGTCATGACGTCTCCGGTAAGGGCGACGATGAAGCCGGCACCGAGCGATGGACGCAATTCGCGCACCGTAATCGTAAACCCTTCCGGTCGCCCGAGCAATTTCGGATCGTCGGAGAGCGAGTACTGCGTTTTTGCCATACAAATCGGCAAGTTGTCCCACCCAGCGTCCGCGAATTCAGTCAGTTGACGCTCAGCTTTTGCAGTAAAGGCGACGTCTTTCGCCCCGTATACTTTTTGTGCGATACAAGTGATCTTTTCACGGATCGGCTCATTGAGTGCGTAAAGCGGGGTGAAACGACCTTCCGACTGTTCGACGAGCTGTACGACTTTTTCCGCGAGATCTTCGCCGCCGCGGCCACCCTTCTCCCACACTTCCGTTAACGATACGGGGATGCCTTGGCTTTCGCACCACTGTTCGACAAAGGCGAGTTCCCGTTCGCTGTCGTGGACGAAACGGTTAATCGCGACGACGAGCGGTAGCCCGAACGCTTGGATGGTTTCGATGTGCTTATTTAAGTTGGCGATTCCTTTGCGCAAAGCAGCGACGTTTTCTTCTGCTAGCTCGTTTTGCGGGAGACCGCCGTTCATTTTTAAGGCGCGAATCGTCGCCACGATCACGACGGCACTCGGCGCCGTGTTCGCCGTGCGCATTTTAATATGTAAAAACTTTTCTGC
This sequence comes from Numidum massiliense, assembly GCF_001375555.1. Classification (NCBI taxonomy): domain Bacteria; kingdom Bacillati; phylum Bacillota; class Bacilli; order Caryophanales; family Bacillaceae; genus Numidum; species Numidum massiliense. Next base: position 868,204 of record NZ_CTDZ01000009.1, read on the forward strand.
ACCGAGATCCGCGCCGAACCCCGCCTCGGTGACGACGTAATCGGCTAGCTTGCTCGCCATTTTCGTCGCGATTAAACTGTTGCACCCGTGGGCAATGTTCGCAAACGGCCCGCCGTGAACGAGTGCAGGCGTATTTTCCAACGTTTGCACGAGATTGGGGCGAACGGCGTCTTTTAGCAATAAGGTGAGGGCGCCTTCCACACCGAGATCGCGCACCGTCACGGGTTGTTTGTCGAATGTGTAGCCGATGACCATGCGTGCGAGGCGTTTTTTAAGGTCGTCGATGCCGTCTGCGAGGCACAGGACGGCCATAATTTCTGACGCGACGGTAATGTCAAAGCCGTCTTCGCGCGGTACCCCGTGGGCAGGTCCGCCTAGTCCTACGACGATGTGGCGCAAGGCACGGTCGTTAAAGTCGAGGACGCGTTTCCAAATAATGCGCCGCGGGTCGATTTGCAAGTCATTTCCTTGGTGGATGTGGTTGTCGATTAAGGCGGCGAGGGCGTTGTGCGCCGTCGTAATCGCGTGCATGTCGCCAGTAAAGTGGAGATTAATGTCTTCCATCGGTACGACTTGCGCATAACCGCCGCCGGCAGCGCCGCCCTTTTTCCCCATGTTCGGCCCGAGCGACGGTTCGCGTACGGCGACGATCGCCTGTTTGCCAATGCGGTTCATCGCTTGTCCCAATCCGACGGTGACCGTTGACTTTCCTTCGCCAGCCGGCGTCGGGTTAATTGAAGTAACTAAAATAATTTTTCCGTCCGGTCTCGTTTGCCGCTTTTGAAAGACGTCTAGGGATATTTTCCCTTTGTAGCGGCCATAAGGCTCCCAATCGGCGGTGTCGAGCCCTAGGCCATCAGCAATTTGTTCAATCGGTTGCAATGTCGCCGCTTGGGCTATGTCAATGTCTGATTTCACGAGTGGTGCTTTCATCGTAGGCAGTGACCTCCGTGTTGTAATTTGGAAAAAGTGGTGTGTCGTATTGTGTGGAACTAATGATTCGTGCCGAAATTGGTTCGTTCTTTCAAACATAGCGAGGGTCGCCTTTGAATAAGGATGGTACATAAGAAGAATAACAAAATACGTGGGACAAAGCCAACCGCTCAAAGCGGCAAGTTGCCCTCGAGTATACAGGGGGTAACGGGCAATTGACTGTTACAAGAAAACGATAGGGGGAAGGACTCACGTGGAGCCCGAACAATATGTAGCGCAGCTCGTCGGGCAAGATGATCCGATATTGGCGCGCGTGCGCGAGCGCATGGCGGCGGCGAACATGCCGATGATTTCAGTAGCACCGGAGTGGGGAACGCTTTTGACGATGCTCGTGCGGATGGTGCGGGCGCAGCGCGTGTTGGAAATTGGCGCGCTTGGCGGGTACAGTGGGATCTGCCTAGCGCGTGGACTTGTGCCGTCCGGTAAGCTCGTATCGTTAGAAATTGAGCAGCGGTATGCGGACATTGCGCGCGACAGTTTGGCTGAAGCAGGATTCGCGCATCTCGTCGAATATCGCATCGGTCACGCACGGGACTCGCTCGCACAGCTGGCGCGTGAAGGTGTACTCTTCGATCTTATTTTTATCGATGCCGATAAAGAGAACTACCCACATTACTTGGAGGGAGCGATTGCCTTATCACATGCGGGGAGTGTGATTGTCGCCGATAATACGATGCTCGGCGGGCGCGTCTACGATTCGACCGACGTCAGTAGTGCCGCGCTAGCGATGCGAAAATTTAACGAAATGATCGTACACGATGGGCGTTTGGAGGGTATCGTCGTACCACACCGCGACGGGTTAGCCATCGCTTGCGTGAAATAGCATGAAAAAACATGTTGTCTTTTGCTCACATTTTCGGTAAAATAAAAGCAACCAAATAAGAACGATCCCACAAAAGGGGAGTAGCTTTAACAGCAGAGTCGTCATGACAGGAGACCGTTCTCCTCGGCTTTGTTGGCGGCCGCGGTTGCTAGCGAGACCTTTTGCCTATACTACCATAGGCAAAAGGTCTTTTTATTTGGAAACAGATACAGGAGGAATTAGCGAATGTTTGACCTAACGTTTTTCACAGGACTATTGTCGATCATAATGATTGATATCGTATTAGGGGGCGACAACGCTGTCGTCATTGCGATGGCGAGTCGTCGGCTGCCAAAAAAAAAGCGCAACCAGGCGATCTTTTGGGGGACGGGAGCGGCTATTATCGTGCGTGTCGGTCTGACGTTTCTCGCTGTCTATTTGCTAAAAATCCCCTTACTACACTTTTTAGGGGGATTGCTACTCATATGGATCGCTTATAAGCTGCTCGTCACTCACGACGAACACGCCGAGGTGAAGGAAGGCGACAGTTTGTTTCAAGCGATTCGTACGATTGTCGTCGCCGACGTCGTCATGGGGCTGGACAATGTGTTGGCGATCGCGGGCGCGGCGCGAGGAAATTTTGTCCTCGTCATCCTCGGTCTGTTAATTAGTGTGCCAGTGATCATTTGGGGTAGCAAAATCATTTTGTCACTCATTGACCGTTTTCCGATCATTACGTATATCGGTTCTGGGATCTTAGCGTGGACGGCGGGGACGATGATCGTAGAGGACCGGATCGTATACCCTTACTTGGCGGCAATTCCTTTTGTCGAGATTGTCTTGCCCATGGCGCTCATCGTTCTCATCTTAGGATTGGGAAAACTGCAGAACACTCGGGTTGCCAATAGTTAGAAACCGCAAATAAACAGCTGCGCTAGCGTTCCTTTGTTATAATAAGTAGATAGTATCCCCTAAGGTGTTTACGTGGAAACTATGTTATTTTTATTTTGGTGAAAACTTTTTGCTCAACGTTACGTCTATATATATAGGGGATACGAAAGATAAAAAGGTGTTTAAGATTTTATTTGGGGGGAGAATCGTACAATGAGATATAAATACAATATTCTCATTTCAACAGCGAATTACGGCGAAGGGCATAAACAAGCGGCACGTGCCTTACAACAGGCGTTTGGACAATACAAAGATACGTTCGACGTCGACGTGCTTGATTTTGCGAACATGGTGCATCCGGTGTTCAGTTCGGTCACGCAGTACTGTTATGAACAGAGTGTAAAAAAAGCACCGAAATTATACGGGTTGCTCTATAAACAGACGGAACGGTTTACGCCAACCTCCCGATTCCACCGACGCGTCAGCATGCTCGGCGTGGAAAAGATGAAAGCTTATTTGCGAGACAAGCAGCCGGATGCGATCGTCAACACATTTCCTTTTCCGGCGGGCTCTGCTTCTTTGTTGAAAGAACACGGGTTACTAGACGTACCGACGACGACGGTCATTACGGATCACGCGTTGCATCCGCAGTGGATTCATAAACGGACGGATTTTTATTTTGTCGGATCGGAACGCGTTAAACGCGGCTTGATCAACTACGGCATTCCCGCAGAAAACGTACAAATTACGGGCATTCCGATTAGGCAAGGTTTTCATGAAACGTATGATCGGCAAGCGTTGAAACAGAAATACGATCTCGACGAACGTCCGACCGTGTTAGTGATGGGCGGGTGGCACGGCGTGTTCAACGCTGCATTATGCGAATGGCTCGTAAAGGCGAGCGACCGCGTGCAAGTCATCTTTGTGTGTGGGCGCGATCAAAAGTTGCAACATAAACTGTGGCCGTTGCAAGTAAATTACGCAGATCGGGTGCGCGTCTTCGGGTTCGTAAACAACATTCCTGAACTGATGGCCGTGTCTGACTTTATAATGACGAAGGCGGGCGGACTGACGACGTCTGAAGCGCTGGCGATGGGACTGCCGATGCTCCTTTTCCGGCCGATTCCCGGTCAGGAGGAAGAGAACGCGCGCTACTTGATCGGCGAGGGCGCGGCGTACATTGCCCGTAACCAACAACAGTTAATGCGCACTTATTCTATGTTATGCAACAGCCCAGAGACTCTCGCAAGTATGAAAAAAAATGTGGAGCGTATTAAACCATTCAATTGCTCTGATAAAATTATACGCAGTACGCTCAAACTCATCCATGCGCGCGAAAAAGCTGCCGTTCCGTTCTAACGCGTCTTTAATCCCCATATCATGTCCTTAGGGACAAGATTGGGGGTTTTTATTTTGAAAACGGATTGGAAAACCGTGTTTAAAATTGCGTTTACGTACATCGGGACGGTCGTCGGTGCCGGCTTTGCTTCTGGGCAGGAGATCGTGCAATTTTTTACTTCCAAAGGTCCGTTTAGTTTCATCGCCATCGCGCTAGCGTCGGGTGGCTTCGCTTGGCTAGGGAACCGCATGATGTTGATCGGCGCGAGGCTTGAGGCAAGTTCATACGAAGCGTTTAACGATTATTTGTTCGGGAAGCGATTCGGGCGGATCATGAACGGGTTTGTGACGATCATTTTGTTTGGGGTAACGACGGCGATGATTTCCGGGACGGGGGCGATGGCAGAGGAGCAAGTCGGGGTGTCCTTTCACTTCGGTGTACTGTTCACGCTTTTGCTCGCATACATCACGATTGTACGCGGTTTGGACGGCATCCTTGCCGTCAATTCGCTCGTCGTACCGATGATGGTCGTTTTTTGCGCCGTGCTCGGCATTAGCAGTTTCCTCACGTGGAGCGAAACGACAGCACTACCCGCAACTCCGTCTGCGGCGGTCCCCCCTCTTGCGTGGCTCGTTTCCGCCGTCACCTATTTGTCCTACAATTTAGCGATGGCGCAATGTGTATTAGTGCCGATGGGCAGCGAAATTGCCGATGAACGTACGATCAAAAAAGGTGGGCTAATCGGCGGCATCGGTTTAGGGTTAATGTTATTGACGACTAATTTTGCGTTATCACTCGAAAATTCCGCGGTGACACAATTGGAAATTCCGCTCGCACCGATTATTGCCGAATTGGGCACGTTCGTGAAAGTGTTGTTTTTGGCGGTCATGTGGGCAGAGATTTTTACGACGTTAATTGGGAATGTGTACGGGTTAGCCGCCAATTTAGAGACCGTGTTTGTGCTTGGTCACAATAAAATGTTGCTGCTGTTATTCGCCCTCGGTTATGCGTGCTCGCTGATCGGTTTTTCTAATATGGTCGGTTACGCGTACCCGCTGTTCGGGTATACGGGCATTGCGACGATGGTTTTGCTCGCCTTTAGTCGGTTACCGCAGCACAAGTCACATTAAGTTATGGTGTTGCTCACGTTTAGCTGGTTCCCGCGGCGCATGTCGTGTAGTGCATGTCGTGTAGTGTATGTCGTGTAGTGTAAGTTGTTAAGCTGGTTTGTGACGCAGACACTGCAGTGGTCCGGGTGGAACAGAATAGAGTGGAGGCGAGGGCGTCAGTTGCTTTTATCGCCCCTAACGTATATACTCAGTTGTAGTAAATGATAACCATTATCATTACTTATAATTGATGCAGATATAACGATTATGTGGAGTGGAGTGTATACATATGGAAGTGTTGGATGCCATTTTTTCGCGTAAAAGTGTCGGTAAGGTGAAAACCGATCCGGTTGATCAAGAAACGGTAGAGAAACTGTTAGCAGCAGCTGTCGCTGCGCCAAACCATCGCCGAACTGAACCGTGGAAGTTTTTCGTGTTGAGCGGCGAAGGGAGGCGCCCGCTCGGACGGACGATGGCCGCCATTGCCGCCGAAGAGATGACGGATCCTCAGTCGGCAGAAAATGAAAAGCGCCTCGCGAAAATAGCGGAAAAGCCGTTTCGCGCGCCACTCGTCATCGCCGTCGCCGTATCTCCCGTATCTCAGCCCAACGTCTTTTGGCAGGAGGAATTAGCCGCCGTGAGTGCTGCGGTGGAAAATATGTTGTTAGCGGCGACTGGGTTAGGGTTAGGCGCGATATGGCGAACAGGGCGCGCGGCTTATCATGCGAAGATGAAAAAGCTGTTCGGTCTACAGGGAGAGGAGCAGATCGTCGGATTCGTCTATGTCGGTTATCCGGAGATCCCGCCGCAAGCGAAAGAAAAACCGACCTTTCAGGAAAAAACCGTGTGGGTTGACCACGATCAACCGTACGCGTGACGATAGGACTCGTCGCATAACGTCGCACTGTTTAACGTCGCACTTTTTAAGTCTAGCTGTTAAACGTCTCGCCGTATAACCTTAAACAAAGCGCTGTCTTACAGCGAATCGCAACGGGAAAGGCGTGTCGTAGTGAGGTGTGATGTAATAGTGGGATACGATGTAATAGTGGGGATATGATACAGTTGTAAGCAAACTAACAGTCGAACGACAAGTTGCCGACCGATGGATCGTCAGGTGTTCGTTGGCGGACGACGTCTTGTGGTGTACCTAAAAAAGTCATTGCATCGCTTTACTTTTTCCTGGATTGGACTAGCTACTTCCCGTTGTTTCCTTTAGAATATATACAAAGAGATGTTCGTTATAAGGGATGTGTCTAAGTGCCAGAATCCGGTTTTTTTGGTGCGATTTACCGCATCACAGACATCATTTACAAGTTAGCTTGGAGTAACGTGTTATGGTTTTTTACCGCGGGGTTCCCGTTCGTCTTTTTACTTCATCCAGAATTGCTTGAAGGGGCCTGGATCGTGCCGTTCGTGCTTAGCCTCGTTATTTTGCCGCCGGGGACAGCGGCGTTGTTCCACGTGATGCGCCGGTGGCAAGAAGACGAAGACATTTCTGTGTGGCGGGAGTATTGGCGCGGTTGGAAAGAAAATTGGAAACAAGCATACGCTGTCATCGACTTATACATTTTGATCGGGTTCGTCTTAGTGGTCGACGTATTCGTCGTTACGAACGTGAAAGACAGCGGGTTGCAATGGTTAAGTTTTGTATTTTTGCCGTTAGGGCTTCTTTACACGCTAACGGGGATTTCGTTATGTTCGGTGCTTGTGCACTTTCAGTTAAAAGTACGGCACATCTTCCGCAATGCCTTCGTTATGGCAGTGAGCCACCTGTTTTCTTCGCTAGCGATCCTCATCGTCCTCGGGATTGTCCTCTGGACGGCGCTATGGAAAATGCCGGCTCTGTTCTTCTTCTTTTTCGGCAGTGTGACGGCATGGGCATTCACGTGGCAGACGAGGCGTATCATCCATAAATTCCAGCAGATGGAGGCCGATCGGGCTGAGGAGGCTAAGGAAGCTGCAGAGGCTGGGGAAGCAGAAGAGTCGGCTAATCAGCGAGAGAAGGTAGCTGTGAGCGATCAGCGGAGGGATGATACTGCAGGCGATCAACGGGGAGAAGGTGCTGCAGGCGATCAACGGGGACAGGACCGTGCAAGTAATGAGCAAGTAGAAGCTGTTGAACGGCAAGGTAAGGCGGCGGAGCAGTAGGGCGGGGGTGCTGCTAAGCGGTTGAAGGGGACGCGAAAGGGATGAGTAACCCCTGTTGATTTTATGAAGTGTAATGAAAAAGATGCGTTAGCACGTCGCCAATACGTGGAAGTTATAATGTAAAGACGTAAAAAGGGACAGCCGACGACGACTGTCCTATTGAATTCGCACTTCGGCGTTTTGGGGATAAACCGAAGTAAGTGTGTTATACGAAGGCAGGTACGGATCCTTTTATTTTTCGTTTACGATTCTCTTTATGTGTGAACCTTCCGACGGGCTACCATTTCCGGCTAACGCCGTCAAGGGCATGACTAATAGGGCGACCGCGATGATTGAAAGGACGAGCTTTTTCACTGTATTACCTCCCGTTAATGATCGATTCTACTTGATACATATTTTTGGTTTCCCGCTGCAATGCGTCTTCGTTACCCACTTGTTCGTAGTAATTGGCTAACACGAGGTGAAACTCCTTTTTTTTGCTGTACAGCATGCTCTGTTCTGCGAGGCGAATACCTTCCTCGCAAATCGCTTTCACTTCGTCGGAGTTTTCCCCTAACGCGATTTTTGCACGAAGCAACAGAAGCGGTAAGTACTCCGACGTCAATTCCATCTGTTCTTTCAATGCAGCTGCTTTTTCCACATATTCCGTCGCTAGCCCCAATTGATTTGTCGCGAAGTACACCTCACCGTACGAAAAATAGATCGTGGCGAGAATATTTTTGTCTTTTGCCTTTTGACTCAATTCGTAGGCGAGGTCATAATAAGCTAGCGACTGCTCGTACGCTTTGTCGCGGTAATACGTATCCCCTAAATTAAGGTAGAGTAGGCTTCCGATACGCGGATCGGGAAAATGCTGACTAGAGAGATGGATCGCCTTCTGAAACACGTCAACCGCTTGTGCGTAAAGTTGTTGGTGGGCAACGATGATGCCTTCCAAGTTGTATCCGAGCAGCAACGTCTTGAAGTCCTGAGTCTGTTCGCATACCTGCTGCGTTTCGATTACGTGCTTGTACGCTTGCGCCTTGCGGTCGAGGTGGTAAAAACAGTTTGCCTTATGGTACGTAAGGCGTCCCGTAATTTGCGGGCACTCCCTTTCTGCTGATAGCGTCTCGAGTCCTAGATCAGCATATTCGATCGCTTTTTCGTAATCTTGTTCGCCGTAAAACACAGTAAGCGACTAGTGGTAGTACGCTTCAGCGGCTAATGCGTTTCCCGGATCGGCCACATCGGTTTCGCGTAGGAGACGCAACACTTGCTGGAAGGCGTTTTTGGCTCGTTCCCATTGGCCTTGCTTACGCAAGACGAAGCCCTTCAAAAGCTGGGTTTTCGTCGCCTCGAGGGGGAAAGAAGACAACGTGTCATCACTTTCTAAAGCGCTTACTCTTTTACGCGCTTCACCCAGCACATTCACCTCAATTAAGTGTCGCACGACGGCCAGCTGTTGCTGTAGCCGCTTCTGCTCGTCCTCTGTGCTTTGCAGCATTTGCTTGATCAGATCGTCGGACAGATCGAGTTGCTGGCGAATGTAATGCACCTTTTCACTCGCGAGGTTGTTCGTGATCCCGCGCTCGATGTTACTAATCGTCGGCACGGAAATGTGGTCATTAGCCAGATCGCTTAAGGTTAGTCCGAGCTCCTTTCGGCGCTGGCGAATGAGTGATCCGAGGCTGATCGGATCAAGATCCATAACTAAAACCCTCCATTCGTCGCGAAGTATATGCAGATATAGCTTCTATTCGACTATTCGACAAAAGCGGTCGAATTCCTTCTTCGGTTTCAAAAATTTTTTCGTATGTATAGCGGAGCCACTGTGACATTGTATGTGTAACATTTCTCTCGAAGGGTTTTAGCAGGAATTTGGAGGGAGAATATAGAAAAGGAAGACCTAAATAGTACTCCTAACCACCACGAAAGGAGAGGTCTTCCTTGAAAACCATTATACCAGAAATCGCTACTATCTTGGAACAGTCTACAGATATGTTGTCGTTTTGGGAAAGCTTACGTATTCGCCTGATGGAAGTGATGGCTGATCTGTTCGGAGAATTTTTGGAGCAGCTCGATCAGATGATGACGACGCATTACAAGGAAAAATACGGTTGGAAAAGTGAGCGATTGGACAGCCGGGAGTTCACCAGTTTTTTTGGGACAGTGTCCTATAAACGCCACTTGATGTACGACCGAAACGGAAACGCACATTACCCTGTCGATGAGGCAATCGGTTTAAAACGCCGTAAAAGATACAGCCCAGACCTTATGATGCTCGGAGCAGAGTTAGCTGCAGCGCCGGGAATGACCTACCGCCTCGCCTCAGAGGTCACGCAAAAACTTGCCGGTATAACGATCAGCCATACGACGTTTCAGCGCTTAGTAAAAGAAGCAGGTGAAGCTCAAGCTGTCATGGATGCTGAAAAAAGGGATCGAATTTTTGAGGATACGGTAATTCCTAACTCTCCGTCCGTTAAGCACTTATATTGCGAAGCAGATGGCTTATACGTCAAAGGGAGAGGCAAAGGAATAGAGATCAAAAATATGCTTGCCTATACCGGGTGGGAGCAAAACGGACAGCGTGTCTCGTTAACAGATCGTCACGTCTTTTCTACCGTTGAATCGGTGGATGACTTTTGGGAAATAGGTTATGCAGCGATTCGACATCGTTGGGATCTCTCACATACACATGTGGCGACTAATGCGGATGCGGCTTCATGGATCTCTGAGGAACGCGTTCAAAATACCTTTTCTGAAGCGACATCGGTTGTCCGCCAATTGGATCCTTTTCACGTAAAGAGGAGTATTCGTCGCGGGTTGAGCCGCCAGCCAAGGCTCATTCCTCAAATTGAAAAGGCAATATCCGAAAAAAATAAGGATAGGTTTAAAGCGGTGATTGATACGGCACAGGGAAATGCAGAGACGGAGCGAGAGGAAAAGCGTATCGAGAACATGCAGAAGTATCTTGAAGGGCACTGGGAGATCCTCTGCGACTGGCGTGAGGTTAGTCCAGACGTGCCAAAAAATGCTCGTAGGATGGGATGCATGGAATCGAACCAGAGACGTCTGGCATACCGCATGAAACGTCGTGGCATGTACTGGAGTGAAGAAGGGGCTCAAGCCATCGCCAAAGTACAACAAGGCGTTACCAATGGGACGTTGAGACAGGCATTATTAACTGTCTGGCCCAACCGCCAAGTGACACAAAAACTAAAACGCCATGCGAGGCGAATAGGTAAGTCGGATCACATTGGGGTTCAAGTTGGCAGGATCCAAGTAGGTGCCGCATCAGCTTCAAGTGCTATTGGGTATTTGGATAAGGTGGTTAATCGCCGTCCTTGAAGAGTTAACTCCTCAAGGGCGGACAACAAGTGAACGTTAGGGAATGACATATTTAGGTCTTTAAATCCTTGATCCTGTAAGGTCGTCGAGTAAAGCTTGACACATACTGTGACATTTCTTTCATGGAAACGAATACGCGTGTTGTGCTATACTAGATTTATTGAATTGAATACAACCTTCGGGGCATGGTGAGATTCCTGACCGGCGGTGATCGCCACAACGGTGGCGTAAGCCCGCGACTCACAGATCATAAGAGGCGTTTCGACGACTCGACATGCGGTTGACGACGCATTTTCCCCGCAGTTGTTATGCGAGGAAAAAAGGTTGTCGCCAGCAGGTGATCGTGACTGACTTAGTGTAACTCTAAGGCCGACGGTATAGTCCGGATGGTAGAAGGTGAACAAGGACTTTGCTATTTTTTTCAAGAAATTAATAGTAAGGTTTATTTCACTATGCCCAGATAATTGTGTCTGGGTATTTTTATTTGGGTTGCATTCAATTTCAAAAATCTAACCAAAAGGAGGATTTTTGGAATGGCGATATTTTTTGGTAGCGCTGGCGAAGGCGAACATGACGAACGAGCGGATCGCGCATACTTCACGGAGTACGCGGATCCTACGGACCGAGTATACCTTACGGAGCACGCGGACCCCATAGACCGCGCATACCTTACGGATCTCACGAACCGTGCGGACGGCCATACACGCTATATGTCACTCGCGCTACAGTTGGCGCGCGCGACGCAAGGGCAAACGTCGCCGAACCCGCCAGTCGGGGCTGTCGTCGTCAACGGCGGGAAAATCGTCGGCATCGGTGCTCATCTCGCCGCCGGTCAGCCACATGCCGAAGTGCACGCGCTACAGATGGCTGGGCAAGAGGCGAGCGGCGCCACGCTGTATGTGACGTTGGAACCGTGTAACCACCACGGTCGCACGCCACCTTGTACAGAGGCAATCATCACATCTGGGGTACGAAAAGTAGTCGTCGGTAGTACAGATGCCAACCCGGCCGTCAACGGCGCAGGCTTGGCGCGGTTGCGCGAGGCTGGCATCGACGTCGTAACTGGCGTACTGCAGCGAGAATGTGCCACATTGAACGAAGCATTTTTTCACTATATGACGACGAAGCGGCCCTTTGTGACCGTGAAGACGGCGAGTACGTTAGACGGAAAGATTGCGACGAAAACAGGCGACAGTCGCTGGGTGACTGGCGAGCAGGCGCGGGCTTACGTCCATCGGCTGCGGCATGTGCACGATGCGGTTATGGTCGGTATTGGCACGGTGTTGGCGGACAACCCCCTCTTAACGACCCGTTTGCCGGAAGGGGGACGAGACGCGGTGCGCGTCGTCGTCGACAGCCAGCTCCGTACGCCCTTAGAGGCATACGTTTGTGACACATCGCAGGCGCCGACGTGGATTTTTTGCACGGAGAGGCGCGACAGAGGGAAAGAGGCGGCGCTCGCGGCGCGCGGGGTGCGCGTATTCACGGCGGGCGCGGGTCCGCGGGTCGATTTAAGTGAACTATTCGCTATACTCGGTCGGGAACACATCGTGTCCGTACTCGTCGAAGGGGGCAGTGCGCTGAACGGTTCCTTGTTAGAGGGACGTTTCGTGAACAAGGTCGTAGCGATGATCGCTCCGAAGCTTATAGGAGGAAGGGACAGCATGACGTCTTACGGTGGCGTGGGAAGTGATCGTATGAACGACGCCTTGTCTCTATCCGCTGCCAGGGTGCATAAGTTAGGCAACGATTTGTGCGTTGAAGGATATGTGTCACGCCCGCGGGCAGGAGGGGATCGACATATTTACCGGGATAATTGAGGAAATGGGCTGTGTGCGTCGCCTCGTCCGAAAAGGGGGAGCACTTGTCCTAACGGTCGACTGTCAATCCGTGTTAACCGATTTGAAAATAGGAGATAGTGTTGCCGTTAACGGCAGTTGTTTAACGGCTACCCGCGTCGACGATTACAGTTTTACGGCGGACGTGAGCGGCGAGACCATTAAGCGTACGACATTAGGTAATTTACGCGTCGGCAGCCAAGTGAATTTGGAACGTGCACTCGCGGCGGGCGAGCGGTTCGGCGGTCATTTTGTCAGTGGGCACGTCGATGCGACCGCGGTCGTAACTGAACGAAGACAGATGACAAATGCCGTCTTGTTTCGATTCAAAACAGCGCCCGAGTGGGCAACTTATATGGTCGACAAAGGTTCAATAGCTGTGGATGGGATCAGTTTAACCATTTTCGACGTGGCAGAGAACGGTTTCTCCGTCACCGTCATTCCGCACACGTTGCGCGAGACGACTTTGTATGACTCTCATGTCGGGGATCGCGTCAACATCGAGTGTGACATGATCGGCAAGTACGTTGTCAAAGTGTGCCTGAACAAGGCAGAACATGCGGCGCCAGCAGGTGTGAGCATCGAATTATTGAATGAGAACGGTTTTATATAACGGATAAATATAGAGGAGGAATGGTTGTGACGTTTCACACAGTAAGTGAGGCAATTGACGATTTGCGGCAAGGGCGACCAGTGATCGTCGTCGACGACGAAGATCGCGAAAACGAAGGCGATTTGGTGGCACTAGCTGAACACGCGACGCCGGAAGTGATCAACTTCATGATTACACACGGACGGGGGTTAGTGTGTGCACCTCTGACGGAAGAACGGGCACGCACGTTAGACTTGCCGTTAATGGTCGAAAAGGAGCAAAACGTGGACCGCTACGGGACGGCTTTCACCGTGTCTGTCGACCACAAAACGACGACGACCGGCATCTCGGCCCACGAACGCGCCCGAACCGTCCAAGCGTTAATTCGCCCCGATGCCCGCGCGCACGACTTTCGGCGTCCGGGACATATTTTTCCACTCATTGCAAAAAAAGGTGGCGTCCTCAAGCGCGCCGGCCATACGGAGGCTGCGGTCGACTTGGCGCAACTCGCAGGTAGTGTACCTGCCGGTGTCATATGTGAAGTGGTCAAATCAGATGGGACGATGGCACGCGTCCCGGAATTAACGCGACTAGCGGAACAGCATGCGCTAAAGATGATCACCATTGAAGACTTAATCCGTTATCGGATCGTTGAGGAACACTTAGTGACGCGGGAAGCTTCCGTGCAAATGCCGACCGCATACGGCCGTTTCACGGCGATCGCGTATACGAACCCTGTCGACGATCAAGAAGTTGTCGCCCTCGTCAAAGGGGAAATGACCCCCGATGAACCGATCCTCGTGCGCATCCACTCCGAATGTTTGACAGGCGATGTGTTCGCTTCCCTCCGCTGCGACTGTGGGCCGCAGCTCCACGCTGCCTTGCGCCAGATTGAAGCGGCAGGCAAGGGCGTGCTCGTCTATATGCGACAGGAAGGTCGCGGGATTGGTCTGTTGAACAAATTGCGCGCCTACGAATTACAAGAGCAAGGTCTCGATACGGTGGAGGCGAACGAGCGCCTCGGTTTCCCGCCCGATTCGCGCGATTACGGGATCGGCGCACAAATTTTGCGTGACTTAGGTGTCGAGCGATTGAAACTAATGACGAACAACCCGCGCAAAATCAAAGGATTGACGGACTACGGCTTGGACATCGCGGAAGTTGTGCCGCTCCAAATGCCGGCCAATGCGGAGAACGAAAAGTATTTGACGACGAAAAAAAGCAAACTAGGACATTTATTAACGATTTAAGAGGAGGTCATCTGTTATGGTAAAAGTTTATGAAGGACATCTCATCGGCAAGGGACTTAAGGTTGGCATCGTCGTGAGTCGTTTTAATGAACTCATTACGAACAAGTTGCTCAGCGGAGCGATCGATGCGTTAAAACGACACGGTGTAGAAGAGGAAAACATAGCGGTCGCATGGGTGCCGGGGGCGTTTGAAATCCCTTTTGCCGCAGACAAAATGGCCGCGTCGAAAACGTATGACGCTGTCATTACGTTAGGAACGGTCATTCGAGGTGCGACGCCGCATTTCGATTTTGTCGCCAACGAAGTGGCGAAAGGGGTAGCGAACTTGAATGGTAAACACGGGCTGCCCGTCATTTTTGGCGTATTGACCGTGGAGACGATCGAGCAGGCGATCGAACGCGCCGGAACGAAGGCAGGCAACAAAGGGTACGAAGCGGCCGTCTCGGCGATCGAAATGGCCAATTTGCACGAGAGCCTGCACAATATAAGCGGAGCGCAAACCGTCTGATCTGCTTTGGCGGGAACTGCGTCGCGAACTCTGTCGGGAACTATTTTGCCCGCGGTTTTGCTTGCTTAAAAGGTTATATTGCGAGTGCTCGTTAGCGAAAGAAGTCGCTGCCTGCATAGGAGAGGCCGCTGTCTGCATACCGCAGATGGCGGCTTTCGTTTTTCAACAGGTTGTCCCGCGCCCGTTTCGGATTTTCATTCTTTACTTATAATCATTATTAAGTTATAATGAGTATATAAAAGTTTCCCGACCAACATTAGTTTGGGGTACAACAACATACGATTATTATTCTCACTGGACATCATGCTGCCTTCGGGCAGCATGTCTCTGTTTTAAGGAGTTTAATAATGAAAGTCGTTATCAACTACAAAAACGGGGAGGATGAATCACATGGAAGTCATTTCGAAGACGTCGGCTAATCTCAAACGCCGTCAACCGAAAAAACCGTCGAAATGGCGTAAGCTAATCGCCGAGAACGGCGAAATGGCTGCCGCGGCAATCAGTGGGGTACTTATTCTCGGGGGATGGGTGCTCAGTACGGTAGACTTGTCCGTAGCGTCTGTCATCTCGTACCTCGCCGCTTTTGTGATCGGAGGATATGCAAAGGCAAAAGAAGGTATTGAGGAGACCGTTGCGGAGAAATCGTTAAACGTCGAGTTGTTAATGGTTTTCGCCGCGATTGGTTCGGCGCTGATCGGCTATTGGGCCGAGGGGGCGATGCTCATCTTTATCTTTGCCGTCAGCGGTGCACTCGAGACGTATGCGATGAACCGCAGTCACAGTGAAGTATCGAAGTTAATGGCTTTGCAACCGGAAGAAGCGCGCCTGTACGAAAACGGCGTCGAGCGAAAAGTGCCGGTCAGCGAGTTGCGCATCGGGCAGACGATTATCGTTAAACCGGGCGATCTCGTGCCGGTTGACGGTACGGTCACCGACGGCTCGACCGCCATTGATCAGGCGGCAATTACTGGGGAATCTGTTCCGGTAGAGAAGAAGACTGGGGATGAGGTGCTCGCGGGGACATTAAACGTCAACGGCGGCATTTATGTCCGCGTCGACAAAGAGCAAGCAGATACACTGTTTCAGAAAATGATTAAGCTCGTGCAGCAAGCGCAGGCAGAAAAACCGCAAAAACAACTGTTTGTGGAACGGTTTGAAAAAATTTACGTAAACATTGTCATTGCCATGACCGCCCTCGTCGCTATCGTGCCGCCACTCGCCCTCGGTTGGACGTGGAACGATGCGATTTATCGGGCGATGGTCCTGCTCGTCGTCGCCTCGCCGTGTGCACTCGTCGCCTCAGTCATGCCGGCGCTGCTGTCGGCAATATCGAACGGGGCCCGTCGCGGGGTACTATTTAAAGGCGGTTCACATTTGCAGCAGTTAACGAACATCCGTGCCATCGCTTTTGACAAAACAGGCACGTTGACGCGCGGGGTTCCCGAAGTTCAGGAAGTGATTCCTTTTGCCGACTTTTCGGAGGAACAATTGTTAGCTAACGCGGCATCGATTGAACAATTGTCGACGCACCCGCTCGCCGAAGCGATTGTGCGCCAGGCACAAGTTGCCGGCGTATCGTTCGTCCAGCCACAAGGGATGATCTCGACGACTGGCTTCGGGGTGGAAGCAAAAATAGACGGGACGCTGTGGAAAATCGGGAAACGTGATTACATGGACGTTTCTTTTGGTGATGAAGTTGAGGAAGCACGGCACCGTTTGGCCAGCGAAGGAAAAACCGCTGTCTACATTCAGTGTGGGGAGCAGTTAGTCGGCATGCTCGCGATTCAAGATGCGATCCGTCCGAAAGCAGCTGCAGCAGTTGCTGCCTTGAAAAAGCTTGGGATTCATACAGTCATGATCACCGGCGATTCCGAAGAAACGGCGCGGGCGCTGGCCAAGCAGTGTGCCGTCGACCGCTATTACGCGAACTGCTTGCCCGACGAAAAAGTGAACATCGTCCGCGAATTGCAGCAAACGCACGGGCAAATCGCCATGGTCGGGGACGGTGTCAACGACGCACCGGCGCTCGCGACAGCTTCAGTCGGCATCGGCATGGGGGCAGGGACGGACGCCGCGCTGGAGACGGCCGATGTCGTGCTCGTCAACGACGAACTGAAGCGCCTGCCGTACGTGATCAAACTGGCCAAACGGTCCGATACGATTATTAAGCAAAACATTGTCTTCTCAATCGGCGTCATTCTCACGCTCATCGTCGCTAACTTCCTCGACTCGATGACGTTGCCGCTCGGGGTGATCGGGCACGAAGGTAGTACGATCCTCGTCATCCTCAACGGGCTGAGGCTGCTGAAGTATAAGGAGTGAGGGATGGTTGTACGCGTTTGGATGCAACAGGCCTACGTGCGCTGCATCGCCTTTAGCACATCTAACTTCGCCACCCACATCGCTGGTACGAGCGAGACGAGCAAACCGACGAGCGGACTGAGTAACAAGGTTACTAATAGCCAAGTCGTAGGGAAGACGTCGTGAGAAGCGTCCATCGCCCCGAGTATTTGATGGCCGAAGATTGTGCTACTTAGAACGCCGATGATGCCGCCTGCCGTTGCTACGAGCATTCCTTCGATTAGGATTAAACGCGTCAGTTGGCGCGGTTCACTGCCGATCGCACGTAGCACGGCCAACTCGCGGCTTCGTTCGCGGACGCTGCTGGCCATATTATTGAATAGCCCGAGCAAGGCGATGACCGTCATCATGGTGAAAGTGGCCATTAGGAGAAGCCAGCGTTGCAAAAACTGCTGCTTGATCATTTGCATTTCTTCGTCGCGGTCGTACAGGACGACGTCCGAGAACTCTGGCTGCTGCAGTAACGTTTCAATGCGCTCCTTGACCTTTCCTTTATGCGGAGAGGTCATTTTGACAGATAGTTGTTGAAGTGACACTTCGCCGAATTGTTCGCGGATATATCTAGCATCCGTGTATATGTGTTGCGAGTCATCTCGGCCTCGCGTCGGCATCCTATCGACAATACCGACTACTTTGAGCGCTATTTCCGGTGAGTTTTTAGCCACAGTTGGAATTGCGGGAGGTGGAACCGTGCGGTGGAAGGTAATCGTGTCCCCGACGCGGTAACCTAGATTTTCTGCATTGTATTGTGAAATGACGACACCTCCTCGCCGCAAAGCTTCGGCGTCAAACGTCCCGGCGAGAACTTTGATAGGTAGTAATTTCTTGATTTGCTCCGTTTCAATACCAAATAAACCGTACGAAAGCTGTCGTTTATCGTCTGGTCCTCGTACATATTGTACTTTGTCGCGATAGTTTGGATGAAGTTGATCAACGTTGAGATTAGTCGTCATAATAGAGATCGGGTTTTGAAAACCTATCACTTCTACGTCCGGTATCTTTTTTATTTGTTTGTACAGATCCGGGGAAAATCCACTGAATGATCCGTGAGCTGTGTCGAGTAATAGATCAAGTGGGTATTTCTCAGCTATCTCTTTCTCCATATTGTTATTAATAAACGTTAAGATCATTGAACCGACGAGCGCAAGCGTTATCGCGAGGGTCAAGATGCCGGCGATTAACGCATTGCGGCGCCCGTGCCGCAACACGTTGCGCCCGGCGAGTTTTCCTTCGCTACCCGAGAATGGACGGGTGAGAACTGTCATGATAGTAACGGTCGCTTGTAGCATCGGCGGTATGCCGAGAAACATCGCGACTAACACACCTAAACCGCAAAGAAGATAGACCCAATATGGCCCCTGAAATAAATAATTGCCGATCGATACCGCGATGGATAAGGTGAGCAGAATGAGAATAGCCCAACGCTTCCACTTGTTGTATCCGCTCGGTTGTGGCGCTTCAAGGCGGTACGCGTCGATCGGCGACAACTGACCGGCTAAGGTGGCGGGGATCAGGCCAGCGAGTAGGATGAGGACAATCGCACCGCCTCCGCTTAGGAGCAATTGTTTCCACGGAAAGACGATCGTGACTAATGGCATGTCTATCCATATTGCGGCAGCGCTTTTTAAGGCAAACGAACAGGCCATCCCAAGCCCCGTACCGACGAGTGTCGCCGCAAGACCAATCACGAGCGATTCTTGTAAGATCAATGTCCTAATTTGCTTCGGTTGGGCGCCGAGTAAGCGCAAGGTTGCTAAGTCGTGGTGACGCTCCTGCATACTAATGAACAACGTACTGACGACGATTAAAGCACTGGCGATGAGTGCGGCAATCGACAAACCGTGCACGATCGGTTTAAGGCCGCCTAAATTGTCGCGCGCCTTGTCTTGGGCTATGCGCAAATCGATGATGATGTCGGGATATGCGGCGCGTAGATGGCTAGATAAGCGTTGTTTATCGGTTCCTTTGCCCAGTTTCAGAAGGATCGCAGTCGTGTGCCCTTCGTTGTTTGTTATTTGTTGTAACCAGTCGTAGTTAAACAAGATGAAGTAATTGGCGCGTTCATCGCGTACAAATTCGCCAGCAACACGCACTTTCTGCTTGCCGTACGGCGGGAACGGAAGCTCTACTTCGGATCCGATGGACAAACCTTTAGCTTTTAGATATTTCGTTGAAAATACAGCTTCCCCTGCTTTAGGAAAGTGCCCTTTGGCTAGGCGTAAATGGGTCAGTTCTTTGGAAAGAGGGATGTCGCGCAAACCGACGTAGGTCGGTAGGCCTATGATGTCTTGCGCTAGCGGGTCATCGATCGCTGATTCTAAACCGATGTACGGATACAGTGTTGGCGCAATGTCCGCAACTCCTGGTTCGCGGGCAATTGACTCGACTTGTTTAGCGGTGAAATACTTTTCGTGTGACTGGTAACCGGCCATCACATCGTAGTTGCCGTGTTGTTGTTGAATCGATTGTTCGACGACGTGTTCCATGGACACAACTAAGATGTGCATCGTCGTCATGAGCATGATGCCGAGGGCGACACCGAGTACTGAAAAGAGCGCACGCCCTTTGCGTGCGGCAAAAAAGCGCCAGGTGAGTGAAAACAAATGGCGAAGCACGTCTTACACCTCCTCGACTCGGCGATGGCTTTCGGCGAGGGCGTCGGTGTGCGATTCTTGAAACGGTGCCATCTCCAGTTTTTCGGTCAGTTCGCCGTCGCGCATGTAGAGGATGCGGTCGGCGTAAGAGGCGACGTGGGCATCGTGCGTGACAACGATTAACGACTGGTTCAAACGGTTGCAGCACTCGCGCAAAAGGGACATAATGTCTTTCGTCGTCTTCGAATCTAAGTTGCCGGTCGGCTCGTCGGCGACGATGATTTGCGGGTTGGCGATGAGGGCGCGCGCGATCGCCACGCGCTGCTGCTGCCCGCCAGACATCTCCGACGGACGTGCGTCAATCTTCTGTTCAAGACCGACCGTTGTCAGAAGTTGTTTGGCGCGCTGTACGGTTGCTTTTTCCTGCTTTTTTGCCAGTAGCAGGGGGAGTGTTACATTTTCTAGGGCGCTCAGAACCGGGATGAGGTTGAAAAATTGAAAGATAAACCCGATATGTTCCCGACGCCGTTTGGTGAGTTCGCTCTCGGTGCATTCGTTCAAGTTGCGGCCGTTCCACACGACGTGCCCGGTCGTCGGGCGGTCGAGACCCGAGAGGATGTTGAGCAGTGTCGATTTTCCAGAGCCACTCGCCCCCATAATCGCTACGAATTCACCGCGTCGGAGTTGCAAGTTCACCTTTTTAAGTGCTTGAAACTGCGTTGCTCCTTCGCCATACACTTTGCCGATAGAGATTGCTTCTAAAACAACAGACATTTCTTGAGCTCCCTTAACAACAGACATTTCCTTATCTCCCTTTCCCAGTTATATGGTAAAAACTAATTAACGATCATTTTGGATCGTATCACCTAATTGGGCGATGGGGTCTTAACGATTTCATAATTATTTCTTAAATAAGCGTCGGCGCGTTTCGGGAGATTGGGTGGCCCTGACGTGGTCGGATTTTGCCCAACCACGTCACGACACAAGTTCGCGTTGCAAGGCAAGCGAGGAGGGAGGGCAGAAGGTCTATGTACACTTACAGGCATTCTCTCGGTAATTTTTTGGACAGAAGTCACATGACCGGTGCCTAATTGCTGTGCTGGAAATAGACGGTGAAAAGGCGATCATATGTTAGAGTTCTAAACGACTGTACAGTTTGGGAAAATTGCTTTTACTCAAGTAAAGAATATCTGAGACTGTTTTCAAGTAGATGAGGTATGTGTTTCCTGAGGGTTCGATTCTCCTAACTTGTCGGATGTTGACGATAAAACTTCTATGTGTCCGGATAAACAGGTTGGTGTTTAGTCTCCTTTCTATTTGTTTTAATGGCTCATTCGTTTTAATAGTCGTCTGTTCAGTGTCGACAACGCAAATCTTAGTTTCTTTAAGATCTGACGTTAAATAAGCAATTTTTTCTTGATCGATTAACTCAATCCCTCGACGGACTTTCACGGGTAGTGGATCCGGATTTTGTGCCACTTGGAGACCTTTGAGATAACGAATAGTCTTTTTTAAACTTAAAAGAAATCGCTCTTCAGTAAGCGGTTTGACTAAAAAATCAATCGCGTCAATCTCAAAGGCTGTGACGGCATGCTGGTCTAGTCTGGAAATGAGTACGATCGCCGAATAAGGGAAGGACGCACGAATCTGATTAGCAATAGAAGTGGGAGGAACATCAATGGTTAAATGATCAATATCAAGAAAAATAATTTGGGGGATGGTTTTTTTAATCACGTCGCCTAATTCGTCCAAGTTGTTAACCGTAGAAATCATGTCAATATTAGACCCGAAGAGGAGAGACTCTACTTTTGTCAGTGTGTCGTGACATTCCCCAACTATAATT
The DNA here is from genome assembly GCF_001375555.1 of Numidum massiliense. Lineage (NCBI taxonomy): Bacteria > Bacillati > Bacillota > Bacilli > Caryophanales > Bacillaceae > Numidum > Numidum massiliense. The sequence goes on from NZ_CTDZ01000009.1 coordinate 889,799, forward strand.
GCAGAATATAGCTTTGAAGAAAACGACATGTTTAACTCCCTCTTTTCCTCTTTATAGGAGATATTATATATGTGTTTATCCTTTAATTCAAGTGTTTCTATACGTTCGAAAAGTGACTATAATTTCAACCCGCACGTCTATCGTTCTTTCTGTGATGATCGTGTCGCAAACTTAGCCGCGAAGCTTATTGGACTTCTTGGTAAGGTGTTAGAAAGTGATTAGAAACTAATAGGTTATCATTTAGATTTACCGTTCATCGTAAAAAAAAATAGCTTCATCCTAATAAAACACCTTTTCGTGCCAATATTATAGATTTAAAGTTATTAGCCCGTTATTATTTGTTTAACGTAACTTGTACCTTCACTAGCAAGGGCAAGAAAAAACCCTCCCGCATCGACATGGTGGTGAGCGGAGACAAACTGGATCGGGAAGTAGAAATATTGGCAAAAATGGCCGAATGGAAGAGGAGGAATGAACGAAATGGAAAAACTATCTTATAAGCAAAAGAGGAAACCCTTGACTCGAACGATCAAAGCGACCCTCGCCGCGATGGCGCTCACGATCGCTTTGGTAGGGGGAGCCGCAGTGCCGGCATATGCTTGGGTGAATCCGGGTTGGCACTCCCAGTACCCGTCGGAAGGAGGACATTGGAGGTACGGATTCGTGAACGCTGGGCTCCGTTCCGAGTACAATCACCCGACGAAGGTTCACGGCTCGACGGTGTATAAGCTCATCGACGGCAAGGTGGTAAAGAAAAACAGGAGCTTAGACACGGCTAAGGGGAGATACTCTCACGCCTATGTCGGAACCTTAAACTCGCCGGGTCTCAAGGGTCGTTACTTCTACCGTACCAATTGATCCAGGCGATACCGGTTGGGCTCGGTCGCCGTGGCTTAACATGGCGAGTTCCGATTTGTTCTTGTAGGTTAGAGTACCTGTCAAATTAGCTTGTCTTAACGCGCACCTACCATGTCGGTGCGGGAGCGGTTTTTTCCTCAGAAGCGGAATCTTTACCAGCTCGTAGTTTTTATCCCGGTGCTTTCGTTTAGAATCCTCAGGTAATGTTCAGGATGTACTGGCGATCTGATTGATGAAGGTTTTTTTGCGTCGATATATCAAAATCCTTCATGGTATATATCCAACGGAAAGGAAATATCTATTGATGTCCTGCCAGAGTACCACATCAAAAAAATGGTGCATATCTACGAAAAACAAAATGTGACCGTAGGATATTTTTTTTGAGGATCTAGGCCTCAAAAACTAAGAATCCTTGAACCTTTTTCCTGTTCAGTCGTCTCTATAGTAGATAAGTAAATATGGAAGGAGCAGGATATCAAAATCTGGATAAGCAACAAAGAAAAACACAACCCCCCTGGCCAGCTATGAGATGTTGGTACCGGTCATTTGAATGAGGAGGAATGAGTTAAATGAAACAACTTTTTTATAGGCAAAAGAGGGAGCCCTTGACTGGAACAATCAAAGCGACGTTTGACGCGTTGGCGATGTCCTCAGTAGACGTCGCATGTGATCGGTGGTGCAGATAGTGATTGAAGCCCAGGACATTTCAGTAGCAATTGGTGGGCGGACAGTGCTTGATGGTGAAACCCTTCGTTGCGCGCCTGGGATGATGACAGCCCTCATTGGTCCGAGTGGATGTGGGAAGACCACACTCTTGCACTGCCTCGGGCTGTTGCTCCCAGTGGAACAGGGGCGCATCTTGATCGACGGAGCCGATGTGACACGTTACGGTACTGCGGCACGACGTCGGTTCTGGCGTGATCGCGCGGCGTTCGTCCTACAGGATTACGGCATCATGGATGAGGAGTCGGTTGCCTTCAATGTCACCATGCAGGCGAGCGTCCTCGGACGACGCGTCACGGGAAACCGGGAGCGGTTGGCGCAGGCGCTCGAGCAGACAGGTCTCGAGGAGCGAGAAGGTGAGTTGGCCAGCCACCTGAGTGGAGGCGAGAAGCAGCGACTCGCACTGGCTCGTGCCATCTACAAGGACGCTGCGATCCTGTACGCCGACGAACCCACTGCCTCCCTTGACGCAACCAACCGGCGAAAGGTCATCGACCTGTTTGCGGACTTCGCCGCGCGTGGCCGCACGGTTATTGTGTCGACGCACGACTCCGAGATGATCAACGCGTGTGACGCCCGGCATGAAGTAGGTTCGAACAGCCCATCACACTATTCGTCGACGAGTGATCTCGCTAGCCTAGGAGGATCCTCATGAAGTTGACATCTAAGATTATTATCGGTGTCGTTGTCGTCTTACTACTGGTAGCGGGCGTTGCGTTCCTAAACGGCTGGATCCCAGTATCAACGAGGGACACGCATCCGCCGTGCGACAAGCTGCCGACCGTAGCGGAGGCCACTGCGGCGCTTGCCAGCCATCAAGGCCTCGCCGAGGAGATCAAAGCGCTAGGTGATGGTATTGCGGTCGAAGTGGGAAAGCCGTGTCCCGATGACCAGGACCGAGGCTTAGTCACGGTAAGCTATCGTTCGACATCAGAGCGCGACGCTATCTCCGACCTACTCAGCAACCGCGACGGGTTTGGGGTTCCGGTTCAGTTAGTGAAGCGCTAACGCGGATTTTCGCACATCCGGTTCGCGCAACCGTTGTCTGCCTCTTGTGTGCAGGGCTGGCTCGCCGATGGCGTCAAGCCGAACCTAGCGCCGACCACCTAAGCCAAGTACGAGGCGCTGTTTCGGCTATACATCATGGCGCCTTTGGCGAATGATCGGTGGGCGGCGACGCCGGGTCTCGGCGATACTCGTTGCCGTCGCCGGGGCTTAGCATGGTGAGTTCCAGATAAATATTGGAGGGTTCGCTTGTGTATAAGCGTATTATAGTAGCTGTCGCGGGCGCGTTGTTTGCACTACTTGCGCTGCTGGCAGCGATCATCACTGATCTATATGATCGAGACTTTCCGCAGGCTATTGGTGTCGAGAGCAGGCTTAGCCTCGACTTTAGCGAATCGGGCTTGTCCGTCACCGAAGCGTTTGCGAAGCTGGAGGAGCTCGATGCGCGCTGGGATCTCGGTCTGGTCAAGGTCGCGCCGGACCTTGATCGCGACGGCGATGGCCAGATCTTCGTCGCACTTAACGATGGCGATCTGCCCGCCGAATTTACGTGGTTCGGCGGCGATGGTGTCGGCAAGATCGTTGGCAAGGATCGACTTGCCAGCTCCTATCCCGATGGATTCTATCTTGTAACCGGCGAAAAAACCCACTTGGGCAAGTTCGCTGACACGCTAAAAAGTGCCGGTGTGAAGATTGGCCGGGGGGATGCGTCCATTTTTGACAGTCTTGAAATCGTGGTGTGGGAAAGAGGATTTGCTGCCGCCGTTCTTGCGGCGCTGGCGCTAATCGCTGCGCTGGCACTGTTCTGGTTGTCGCTGAGGGCGCGTGGGCGCGCCCTTCGAGTTCTCGGGGGGTGCCCGACCGTGCGGATCCAGGTGCAGGACTTGGCCGGGTTCGGGGGTGCGCTGCTCGTTTCGGCGGGCGTCGTGGCGCTGGCTGCGGCGGGCTATGTGGGGGTGTTTCATGGCTGGATGTACGTCGGTACCTTCCTCAAGGCGCTGGTCAGCCTAGAGGCCGCTGTCATCGCCGTATCTTTAATCACTGCGCTTATCATGTCAGCTTCAGCTTGGCCGAGCGCTACCATGCTCGCCACCAGACAACCCGCGGTAAAGAGCCTGCGTTCGGCGGCGATCGTGATCAAGGCGCTAACGTTCCTCTTAGTGGTGGCCGCGGCTGGGCCTGCTTGGTCTGCATACAAACACTCATCCGCGATGGCTGCTGAAATGGCGCAGTGGAAGCAACTCAAAGACCAGGTCGCCCTTGTGTTCGCGGTAGAAGGCGATGACGGGGGTGACGGGGATGGAGAGGATGACGGAATGGAGCGCGTAGAGTCGCAGATTGGCGAGCTAGTGAAGGATGCGGAATCGCGTGATGCGGCCGCGCTTTCCTACACTTACACTAAAGAAATGCAAACGCCGGTCGATTTTGGAAAGTATTCGGCCGTATCCTTCGTGAACCAGCGTTGGCTCGATCTGGTGACAAGGGGTGCACCACAGCCGGCGGTCACATCGGTGCCTGGCCACAGCATTCCAGAAGGGCTTGTTAGAATGGTTCGAGAAGAAGCTGAGCTCTTGTCCAGGGGAGAGCTTTCCGAGGAGCTGTTCGCACAGTTCCAGTTCTTGCAGCCGATCGACGGGTTCCAGATCCCGGTGGCCCAAGGAGGGGGGGGCACAAACCTTCACTTTGCGGACGATGTCCTGCTCGTCGTCGTCCCTTCGGTCTACGACACCTATGACGATTTTAACTTGACATCCTTAGCCTCGAGCAGCAACATCGTGTTCACCGATGTGACTGCTACGAAGCAATTGCTAAAACGACACGGTCTCGACGTGCCGGGGCTGCGCGATCGTGGCCTCAAAGGCGAACTAAATGTTGTCTACGTGGCCGAAGAGGGGATGCTCCTCGCGCAGTTCGCAGCGTACGTGGTGTGGTTGCAGAATCTTGCGCTAGTTGCATTAGTTGTTGCTTTCACTGTCGCTGCTGCAATCAGTGCGTTGATCACCGCGCTGCTGCAGGCGAAGCGTGACTTCCCACTGCGAGTGGCAGGCCGGTCATGGGTGCGGATCCTCCAGAGCCGCGTGGCCAAGGAATTGCTTGTCGGAGCCGGTATCGTAGGCGTCGTGGTGCTGTTCCAAAGGCCTGATGAGATGGGTGCCATACTCGTGGCCGCAGCGTATGGGTTGCTTGTTGTGCCGCTAAGCCATCTGTTTACTGCGCGTTGGTGTTTCGACGGCGTCAGTAGACGTCGCATTTGATTGGAAGTGCAGATGGTGATTGAAGTCTCGGATGTTTCAGTAGCAATTGGTGGGTATTGCGGTAGATGAGGTGCTGAAGTTTGCAAGTTTAACGATTCAGAAACTGACTATAGGTTTCTATAGGATATGAGGTATATTGTGCCTGTACCACAATAACTGACAGTCGTTGCTGGTAATCGCTAGCTACAGAGAGAGAAACGTATCTGCTGTTTCTCTCTCTTTTTTTTGAAAAACGTTATATTCAGTGAATTGTTGAGGCGTTTTCGTTAGTTTTCAGACAAGGTGAAGGAGGGATCATCTTGCATGTAGGAATCGCACTTGTAGGGCTATTGGTTTCGCGTTATTTACTACTCGAGAAGTGGCGAAAGGGGGCTGTGCTTATTTGTGTAACGGGTGGATGTGATCAAGAATGTTTAAGATATGCCATCTTCGTGTCTAGTACTCGATGTGATGAACAGGCCCGCGATCGAATGGCAACAGGTCAGCCAATAGCCAAATCGTCGGGAACACGGTGTGAAACGCCCATCGCCCTACCTTCACATAGTGCGCCTTCGAAAGATGGTATATAATACGGGTTGATTGAACGCATACAAATTTGGATAATCTCCAACACATAAGTACGAACAGATGAAAGGTGACCGTTACGATGTTTAACGAAGAGATCGTTACAGAGATTAGAGAGCAGTCGTTAAAAATGGAACAAGCCGGTGTGCTCACACCGCAAGTATTAGATTTTATTTACGAACAGGGATTATTTAAATTGTTTGTGCCGCGCGAACTCGGTGGGAAGATGACGGCACTACCAAAGGCGTTGCAGATTTTCGAGGAGGCCGCATGGATCGACGGCAGTTTTGGCTGGTTGGTCAACATCGGTTCCGGGGGAGGATACTTTACTTCTTGGATGTTGCCGTCTGTGTCGCAAAAACTATTTCAAGAAAAACAAGCTGTCATTGCCGGAAGTGGATACCCTTCGGGAACAGCGAAAAAAGTGGCAGGCGGTTATTTGGTCAGCGGGCGGTGGAAGTATTGCAGTGGTTCGACGCACGCCACACTCTTTACCGCGAATTGCCTCGTTGAAAATAGTGTACCATCGCCGCATCCAAGCATTCGTTCCTTTATCTTTTTACCGGAACAAGTGAACATCGTTAAAGATTGGAATGCGTTCGGGTTAAAAGCGACTGCGAGTCACACGATCACCGTGGAACATGTGTTTGTGCCCGACGACATGACCTTCGATATTTTGAGTGTGCACACATACTTTGACGATCCGATCTTTCGCTATCCGTTTGTGCTCTTTGCGGAGACGTCTTTTGCCACTGTAGCCATAGGCATTTGTCGTCACTTGATCGATGAAGCGAAAGTGATACTAGAACAAAAACGAGAGGCGTGGGACTCTATAGATACTAGTCGCTACCCATTTGTAATGGGCAAAGTAAAGGAAATGGAACGGTTCTTTCAGCAAACTGTGGCTGACTTTTACGAAATTGTGGACCGTTCATGGGAAATGAATGTGAACCGCCAGCTCACCTCAGAGACAGAGATCCAACGGCAAGTGAGTGAACAGTGTAAGAGAATGGCAAAAACCGCTTTGCACTGTGCAGAAGCTATTTTCCCCTATTTAGGCATGCCAGCGGTGATGGCACATACACCCGTTAATCGCATTTGGCGGGATTTACACACGGCCTGTCAACATACGATGCTCGTCCCGTTTTACGATTTAGCCCTTTGAACACGTGTTCTGGAGCCCACACGACATTGTGTGGGCTCCAATTGTTAACAATGGTTAACACTTCAATCCTCATAAAATCAAGGCGTCATCCACTCAACGCAAGATTAAGAATGTAACCTTTATGATTTGCGTTCCTCCGTATGGCGTTCGTGAACCGTGCGTATAACCTGTTTTTACAACATATTTTGCTTATATCTTATATACTTAAGAAGATGTCACTTAACAGGATATCTTCTTAACAAATAATAACCATTACTATTTACATCTCTCCGCCACTCGTTTATAATGACAATAACACATAATGAGCACTCAAAAACGATGGATAGGGGAGAAGCTGGTTGAACAATTTGACACGAAGCGTTTTTATGTTATGTTTAGTGGTGTTTTTAATGGCTATGCCGCTCGCCGCTTGCAGTCAACAAGCGTCAGGCGATCAGGGGAACGGCGATAAAAAAGGGACGGCGTCCGACAAAGACCTACTGCAAGTGTACGCGAGTGTTTACCCGTTATACGATTTTGCAACAAAAATTGGCGGCGAGTTTGTGGACGTGCACGCGATGATGCCGCCGGGAGTGGAAGGGCACGATTTTGAGCCGACGCCTAAAGATATGGCTGCCTTGCACGATGCCGATTTGTTCCTTTACAACGGCGCTGGCTACGAGGCGTGGGCGGAGAAGGCACTCGAATCGCTCGATAAAGAAAAAACGGCTGTCGTCGAAGCGACGGCAGGCGTGAAGTTAATGACGAACGAGGAGAGCGGTCACGTGCACGCGGAGGACGACCACGGTGACGATCACGATGAGCATGGCGATGATCATAAGCGCGATGGCGACCATGACGAGGATGGAGACGATCACAAGCACGATAGCGATCATGACGAGCATAGCGACGACGGTAAACATAGTGACGATCACGATGAGCATGGCGATGATCATAAGCATGATGGCAACCATGACGAGGACGACGACGCTCATGCGCACGCTCATGGGCACGATCACGACCACGATCACGGCGCGTACGATCCGCACGTGTGGCTTGATCCGGAGCTAGCAAAAGAACAGGCGCGCGCAATTAAAGATGCACTCGTGAAGCTGGACAAAAAGAACGAAAAAGTGTATGAAGCGAACTTCGACAAATTAGCAAAACAACTGGACGAGTTGGATAGTGAATTGCAACAGGTCGCCCAATCGGCTGAACGCAAACAAATTATCGTCTCCCATGCCGCGTTCGGCTACTTGACGCACAAATACGGGCTCGAACAGAAAGCGATCGCTGGACTTTCGCCGTCCGAAGAACCGGGACAGCAAAAAATGCGCGACATTATTGAGTTTGCAAAAGCTAACGATGTAAAGTACATTATGTTTGAAACGCTTGTCAGCTCGAAAGTGGCCGACGCAATTAAAAACGAACTCGGTGCAGAAGCGTTAACACTCAATCCGATCGAAAACGTCACGAAGGAGGAAAAGGAGCGGGGGGAAGATTTCCTTTCGATCATGAAGCGAAACATCGATAATTTGCGGACAGCTCTCGGCTCCAAAAAATAGCAGCTATGGAACAACGACCTGTACTCGACGTCCAACACGTTAGTTTTGCCTACGAAGGTGAGCCGGTGCTCGAAGAGGTCAATTTGACCTTATTTGCCGGGGACTTCCTCGGGTTGGTCGGACCGAACGGCTCTGGGAAAACGACGCTCATCAAATGCATTCTAGGGCTGGAGAAGCCGATGCGCGGCAACATTTCCTTATTCGGAAGCGAACCGGCGCAGGCGCGTACGGCAGCGAAAGTCGGTTACGTCTCGCAAAAGGCGAACAGTTTCAATACAAATTTTCCAGCGACTGTCTTCGAAGTCGTCTCGACCGGCCTTTACGGTCAGCTTGGTCTCTTTAAACGGTTATCGAAGCAAGATAAACAACGCGTACACGACGCAATCGATCGCGTCGGCTTGGCGCACTTTAGCAAACGCCCGATCGGAAAACTGTCCGGCGGGCAACAACAGCGGGCATTTATCGCCCGCGCTTTAGTGAGTGAGCCGAAACTGCTCATCCTCGATGAGCCGACCGTCGGTGTCGACGCGAAATCGGTCGAACAATTTTATGCACTTATCGCCGATTTGCGCCGCCAGTACGAACTGACTGTTTTACTCGTCAGTCACGACATCGGGGTGATGACGTCAAAAGTGAACCGCGTTGCTTGTTTAAACAAACGGTTGTACTTTCACGGTAATCCGGAAGAGTTCGAGCAGCGGCAGAACGACATTTTGTCGGCTGCGTACGGTCACGAGGTACGGCTGTTAGAGCACAGTCACTAAAAAGTTAGAAGGGGAACAAACGTGTTAGATGCTTTTTTTCAATATACGTTTTTACAACATGCGCTCTGGTCCGGCATAATCGTCGGCCTCGTTAGCCCGGTCGTCGGCGTCTTTCTCGTGACGCGGCGCTTATCGCTCATGGCCGACGCGTTGTCCCACGTCACACTATCCGGCGTCGCCGCCGGTTTGTTGTTGCGGGATGCGTCACCGTCACTCGCCTTCGTCAATCCCGTCTACGTCGGTATGGCTTTCTCAGTGGCAGGGTCGTTATTTGTGGAGAAGTTGCGCAAAGTGTACGACTCGTTTTCCGAATTGGCGATCCCGATTATGTTATCGACGGGGGTCGCGCTCGGCGTCGTCCTTATTAGTATTGCCAACGGTTTTAACGCCGACCTGTTCGGCTACTTGTTCGGGAGTGTCCTGTCGGTGACGTTTTCCGATCTGGTGACGATCGGCGTTGTCGGGGTGATCGTGTTAGGAGTCGTCGTCCTTTTTTACAAAGAGCTGTTTTACTTGTCCTTTGACGAAGAAAGTGCCGTCTTATCCGGTTTGCCGCAGAAGCGGCTTAACTTGCTTTTCATGGTCGTCGTTGCGCTCGTCATCGCCACGGCGATGCGCATCGTCGGCATTATGCTGGTCTCGGCGATGATGACGTTGCCGGTCGCTACCAGTTTGCAAGTGGCCAAGAGCTTTAAACAAACGTTTTTTTACGCCATCTTTTTTGCGGAGGCTGCTGTTGTCGGCGGGCTCATCTTGTCGTTTTACTTGGACTGGGCCTCCGGCGGCACGATCGTCTTACTGGCAGTAACGATGCTGCTCGCCGTTTTGGGTGGCAAGCGGATGCTGCGCAGACGTCAAGCGGCAGTCGCGAGCGAAGGGACTTGAAAGGCTTAAGGGGCATGAAGTTGCAAGGATCGCGCCTTAAGGTTTAAAATAAAGGTAAACCCTTTAACGTAGCAATTACGAATGGTCGTGCACAACGGTTGGAGGAGGTGCGTGCTTGTGAATGTGACGAAAGCTCTCGATCAATTAAAGGCGCAAGGTTATAAATATACGAGCAAGCGGGAGCTCATCCTAGAGATTTTTTACCGCGAAGGGCGTTACTTGAACGCGAAGTACGTGTTAGAACAGATGCAAAAAGAGCACCCGCAGCTTAGTTTTGACACGGTCTACCGCAATTTAACGTTACTTTCTGAGTTGGGCATTCTCGAAGTGACCGCCATGCACGGCGAACGGTATTACCGCATGGCGTGCAGCGGCGATGACCATCATCACCACCTCATCTGTACCGAGTGCGGCAAAGCGAAAAAAATCGACATCTGTCCCATGCAGGGCGTCTTTGGCGAACCGGAAGGGTTCCAAATTACCGGTCACAAGTTTGAAATATACGGTTTGTGCAGCGATTGCGGTGCAACCCACGCATAAAGCCGAACGAAGGAGAAAGTAAAGATCCACTTACGGGCGATTAGCTCGTAGGTGGATTTTTTTGCGTTTGGATGAGCAGACTCTCGTTCGGTTGTTCGGTCGATGCATACGTGACCAAAAAGTGTATCCTTCATCTAATTGGTGAATACATGGGCAAAAAAGTGTATACGATGGGAATACGAAAGTTAACGAGTGGTGAAACTATTTGATATATACTAACGTCTTGCGCTTGTATATGACAAAGAAGGGGAATGCCTAATGTTTAATTACAAACTGATCATTAGAATTTTTGGTATTAAAATATACAAAAACCTGAATGACGGGAAGTTGTACTACGAGCGAAAAGGGAAATTGAAGCGATTATACTTGTAACATGTAATGTAGAATTTAACTATAAATTTTATTGCAACTCTAAAGTGGAAATGTTTCTTTGCAAATAGTATTGACAATATATCTTTATTAATTTATTATAATCCGTAAATAACAAAGGTTAAGGGATCTGAATAACGTGATCAGGGGCACTCTTGATTTGCAAAAATAGTAAATATAGTAAAAAAGGGAAATACGAGTAAAAGAGGGGAATACGTGTCCATATTCGGAGTCATTACTACAATCGTCGTCGTCGTAGCGCTCGTCGGGCTTAAGAAGTATTATAAAAACAAAAAAGAAAACGCACTAATAAGAGGCTGTATTGTCTGGATGACACCTATTTTTATTTTACAAATCGTATTCATGTTTAATGATGCCTTTTGTTTATGGAACTTATTCCAGCATTACACACAAATACTGTTAATTTTTGGAGTAGCTATCGGCCTGTTTTTATTCATTCGATTTATCCTCCTGCACGGAACAGTGTCAACCGTTGTGGGGGCTAAAATGCTTCTTTTACTTGCTGTTTTCGTCTCCTTAATTTATACAGAATATTTTAACGGAAGCTATACTTTTAGCGACTATCGGGCGTTTAGCCAATACAACCTTCCGCTGAAAAAGTACTATTTTGTCCTACCGTATAAATTGTTGGCAGACGATGGCGCCAGCGTTTATAAGTTCCCTTGCTCTTTTTCGATACCGATCAAAAAGGTGGGAGAGCGCCTGTATTACTACGAACACACCGGGTTCGGCCGGCCGGGAAGGTGGTATGAATTCGGGATCCCACGCCGACAGCAAGGGGCGTGATGCCCCCGCTAATGGCTGGCGCAGTCTAACGTAACAGTTTTATTTAAACACGTAAAATCACGTGTAACATATGGCTCCGGAACACGCTAACTTAACGGTTCCGCCGTCCTTTTTTTTGCGGGTGCGCGGTTAGTCCGCTTTACCCATCCCCATAAAAAGCCGAGCGCACCGCCGACGAGTGCTGGGAGAAGCCAGCCCATCCCTTGGGTGTATAGCGGTAAGTGAATGTACACACCTGTGAGTGTGTCCGCCCCTGTCTGCAGCTTGTCCAACCCAATATTGAACCATTTCTCGACTACCGACGCCGCCGATTCCGTCGCGGCAGTCGGCCGTTCGATGGCGTTGAAGCCATCGACGAAGCTAATGGCACCCGTAAAAAGGAGTGCGCCGCGATACACGTGTGGGCAACTGCGAATCGCGCGTGGCGCAAGCCCTAAGATAATAATGACGATCGCCAGCGGGTAAATCGCCACTAAGACGGGATAAGAAATCGCAATAATATTCGTCAGTCCGAGGTTGGCGATGGCAAAGCCGACGAGTGTACACAGTATGGCCAGCCGTTTGTACGTCAATCGCGACGAAAATCGCGTAAAATACATACTTACTGCGGTGACGAGCCCGACTGACGTCGTCAAACAGGCGACCGTGACCGCCACCCCGAGTAACAGTAGGCCAGCCGTCCCAAATAGTTCGTAACAAATAGCAGCTAAAAGTTGTCCGCCGTTGTCCATCGCCCCAAGCGATTGGCTCGTCGCGCCGAGGTAGGCGAGCGCCAAATAGACGGCTGCCAGCGCGAGGCCGGCGACGACTCCCGCGCGAATCACTGCGCGGCGCGCCCCGTTGCTGTCAGTTACCCGGTAGGCGAGCGCCAAATAGACGGCTGCCAGCGCGAGGCCGGCGACGACTCCCGCGCGAATCACTGCGCGGCGCGCCCCGTTGCTGTCAGTTACCCCTTTTGCCTTGAACGCGTTTATAGCGACAATGCCGAAAGCGAGGCCAGCCAGTGCATCTAACGTTAAATAGCCTTCGGTAAATCCTTTAAAAAACGATGCCTCTAAGTAGTCGCCGCTCGCCGTGCCGGGGAGGCCGATCGGTTGCAGCCACCCTTTGACGAACAGGGCGAACACGACGAACAGTAAAGTGGGCGTCAATATTTTGCCAATTCGGTCTACAAGTTTCGTCGGATTTAAACTGAGCCACAGTGTTAAAGTAAAATAACCGATCGTATAAAGTAGTAACGGCCAGCTTTCCGCTTGCAAGCTGTCGGGCAAAAAGGGGATGACCCCGATCTCGTAGCCGACACTCGCCGTGCGCGGGATGGCGAATAATGGCCCAATCGCCAAGTAAGTGACGATTGAAAAGACGAGACCAAAGACGCGGTGGGCGCGCCCCGCAATGTCTTCCATACTCCCGTTGAGGACGACGGCAATGACGCCCATCATCGGCAGTCCGATGCCAGTTATTAAGAAGCCGAGCATCGCCGTCCACGTCTGTGTGCCTGCAGTTTGTGCGAGTGCAGGTGGAAAAATCAAGTTGCCCGCTCCGAAAAAAAGTGCAAATAACATGAAGCCGATCGTCACTATGTCTCGTGTGCGCAATGGTTGCATCTACTAGTACACCCTTTTTAAATCATTAAACAATTGTAGTTAAAGCTATTCGTGAAAAATAAAGACAATGGACAATGTACAATTCACGAGTATATTTTTGATCATGCTTTGATCATGTATAGCATTCTACTATAAAACTGAAGAATTTTAAAGTGTCCCCCACGCTGCTGCCGTTATGCGAAAGAAAGAAGAAAACATATTTAGTTCCATCGATCGTCATCATGTGACATAATTGTCATAGCGAGCCGACTTGTCTTATACAAGTGTCGATCAGACAGAAGGTTAGATGTGTTGTCGATCGGACAAGTTAGGTAGCGCGAAGAGAAGGAAAATTGACATGGGGGGAGAAGCGTGAATAACGAACAACGTCGTCGCAAGTTCATTCACTTATGGGTGACCGCTTTACTAGCCGTCGCACTGGCCATAACGCCACTGCCACTTAGCAGCTTTTTTGTCGTGCAAGCGGAAACAGCGGACGATCCGCCGCCGGAAATATGGCCGCGTGTGGAAAACGGCAAGAAAGTACTATTCGATAACACGCACGGTCAGACGGCAGGCGCCGCCGATTGGGTGATCGACGGCGGGTTTTCCGACTTTGCTAACGCCTTAGCGGACGATGGTTATTATGTGAAAGAACTGCGGCAGACGACAGCGATTACATACGACGATCTGCGCAACTACGACGTGTTTGTCATCGGCGAAGCGAACGTACCGTATAAAGCGTCGGAACAGCAGGCTATGCTCAAGTATGTGAAAAACGGTGGCAGTATCTTTTTTATCGCCGACCACTATAACGCGGATCGCAACAAAAACCGCTGGGACGCGTCGGAAGTGTTTAACGGCTACCGCCGCGGCGCGTTTTTCGATCCGGCCAAAGGGATGAGTGAGGAAGAAGCGGGATCTTCCGCGATGCAAGGGGTTGAAAGTTCGGATTGGCTGGCGGAACATTTCGGCGTCCGCTTCCGCTACAATGCGCTCGGCGACGTCATGGCCGACCACATCGTCGCACCGCAGCAAGCGTTCGGAATTACGGCTGGCGTTCGCGAAGTGGCGATGCACGCCGGCTCGACACTAGCGATTATCGATCCGACAAAAGCGAAAGGGATCGTCTATTTACCGCCAACGGAGGAAAAGTGGCCACACGCCGTCGACCAAGGAGTGTACGCTGGCGGCGGCATTGACGAAGGGCCGTTCGTCGCCGTCGCGAAAGTAGGAAAGGGGAAAGCGGCTTTTATCGGTGACTCTTCCCCGGTCGAAGATGCGACGCCAAAATACGTGCGCGAAGAAACGGGACAAAAAAAGGTGACGTACGACGGCTTTAAAGAGGTGGACGATGGGACGTTGCTCGTCAATACGGTCCGCTGGTTGGCGGAGCGAGAAAACTATACGAAGTTGACGCAAGTGAAAGGGTTAACGTTGGATGAGCCGACACCGCTGTTACCGTTCGAAGAACCGGAACAGTCGACCGAGCCACAGGAGGAACCGTGGGCGCCGCCAGCGCCGGGCTACAAATGGTGGGACACGGCGACGTTTAAACCAGGCGCTTACGGTTCGCCAGAACCGGCTCCACGCGAAGCTGAATACGACGTCGAGTACCAAGCCGTATTGCCTAATACCGGTGAATTTAATATCCGCGTCATCGGGCGTCACCTTAAGCCGGGACAAACAGTACCTGATTTCACATTCGGCATTTATCGCACTGGCGGAGAACAAGTGGCTAAAGTGCAGCGCGACGACGGCAGCTGGCCGAGCGGTTACGGGTACAGTGCGCCGTTTTCGCTGAAGGCGAACGCGCGTGGGGTGGCGGTTAAAGAGTTGACCGTTAAAATTAAGCCAGACGTCGCGGGGAACGCCAACTTACGCCTGCGACAAAACAAAAACAACTTACTCACAAAAGCGGTGACGATCGACAACGTGGCGCCGGAGCCATTGCCAGAAGACACACTCAGTAACGATTCCGAACCGCCTGCAACGGCTGTACAATTGGACGGTGAGCAGCTAAGTGACGGTTCGTACGTGCACAATGTACGCGTCGCTTTGACCGCAACGGACGACCGTTCCGGCGTCGACCGTAGCGAATACCGTTTAGGGGAGTCCCCGTCGTGGAACTTGTACGAAGAGCCGGTCGTCCTCGGATTTAGCGGCGAGCGGACCTTCCACTACCGCTCCCTCGACCGTGCGGGCAACGCGGAACAAGTGCAGGATGTAGACGTCCGCGTGACGAAAGCGACAGCCAAAGCCGTCGAACAGACGATTCGCGAGGCGCGTATTACGAATCCGGCCTTGAAAAAGGTGTGGCTCGCGCAAGCAAAACACGCCGATCGCTGGCTAAAGAAGGCTGAGCAAGCCCGTCTTAAAGGACAAAAGAAACAAGCGGAGGCCTTCGAAACATCTGGATTCTTATTGTTAAAACAGACGGCACGGGATATGAAACGCACTCCGGACCGCGTCGTGCCTCGCAGCGCGAAAGACGACGTGCAAATGCTCGTCGATTACGTGACGAAGGTGAAGCCGCAGCAGCGGGGTCAGGGGAAAGATGCGGCTTCTGCTAGTGAAGGAAGGGAAAAAGCGGCATAGACGGAGTCGTCAGGGACGAGATCGGCAAGGACTTCTCCGCTGGCTAATGGCTTTTCTTCACGAGTTTTTAACCGGATTTAACCAGATATGTTTGAAAAAAAGGCCAGTCGTATCTTATTATTCCTACTTTATTTTCACCGTAGCTTTCCGTGCCAAACCATGCTATATTAGTGTAATAACATTTGCTACAGTGTCATATACAGCAATGAACGCGATTTTGTGCAAGTGGCGCCGGATCACGTACACATTGTCACACCAAATAATGGTCAGAGGAAACAAAAATCTACATAGCCGACGTCCGTTAGGAGTTTTCATTCAAAATGAAGACTCCTATACCTTTTTCTAATGTTACACCCCGAAAGTAAGCATCCAACCATATGTGCCATGTATTCGTATGTTAGCGAGTAACTGCAAGCAAGGTAAGTAACTGTGTGCAAGTAGCTGTTTAGCTGTGTAGCTGTACAGCTGTACGTATGAAATGATACGCCGTGTTTAAAAAGTAATGTAAGTGCTGGATCGACGTGAGGAGAGGGTGTTTATTTATGTAAGATGCGTTTGCGCAAAAAAAAGGAGGGAACGGGTGATTTTCTAAACTTTTTATTGTGGATGACCTCGTTTGTCAGGCGTGACAATTCGGTGTAAACTGCTTAACCGTCAATAAAAAGGGTATATAAACAGTGACAAAGAGAAAAGAAGGTTGATATCGTGGAAGTTTTTAGGCGTCTTAAACATTATTACATGCCACACATAAAGTGGTTCATCCTTTCAGTCGTGACGCTCGTACTCGTAACTGCCCTCGGCCTTGTCTACCCTAAATTGCTACAATTTTTAATCGACGATATCGTCATCGCCGGCAAGTATGAATGGTTGCCTTACGCGTCGCTCGCTGTGTTGCTGGCAGCGGGGTTGCGTGCACTGTTCCGCTTTTACCACCAGTATACGGGGCACTTGTTCGGCATCGATTCGGTGTACGATCTGCGCATGGGGCTGTACAACAAACTGCAAAGTTTGTCCTTTACGTACTTTGACAACGCGAAGACAGGGGATTTAATGGCGCGTTTGACGGGCGACGTCGAGGCGTTTCGCATGTTTTTATCGTTCGGGGTTGTGCAGTTGCTCAACATTGTGCTCATGCTTTCCTTTGGCTTAGTCATGATGGCCTCGATCAACGTCGAGCTGACCGTCGTCACCTTCATCGTGACGATTCCGCTGCTCGCGTTCGTCAGTTTGCGCTTTGACAAGCAGGCGTTTTCCGGATTTATGCGCATCCGCCGCGCGATTGCAAAAATGACGACGCGGGCGCAAGAGAACATAACAGGTGTGCGGACGGTGAAGTCGTTTTCCCGTGAATCGCACGAAATTGAACGGTTTGCCGACACGAACGAACAATACTTACAAACGTATTTAAAAACAGCAGACGTCTGGGCGAAGTACTTCCCGATTATGGAGACGATCGCCAACTTAAGTATCGTCCTGTTGCTCGGGTACGGCGGCTTTCTCGTCATTCAAGGGAGGATGTCCCCCGGGGATTTAGCAGCTTTCTTTACGTTGATTTGGTATATAATCGGTCCGATTTGGTCGCTCGGATTTCAACTGAACAACTTGACCCAGGCGCGGGCTGCTGGTGAGCGGTTGCTAGAAATATTTGACGCTGAGCAGCACGTGCAAGAAAAAACGGATGCTCGGGAGCTGCCGCAAATCAAAGGACATGTGACGTTCGACAATGTGACGTTTAACTACGACGGCACCGAGCTGCCAGCGCTAACCGACATTAACATCGACGCGAAGCCGAATTCAGTTATCGCGCTCCTCGGCGCCACCGGTTCGGGGAAAACGAGTGTCGTGCAGCTGTTAATGCGAAGTTACGACGTCTCGGAAGGGAAAGTGACGATCGACGGCTACGACGTGCGCGATGTGACGCTAAAAAGTTTGCGCGAGCAAATCGGCATCGTGTTTCAGGAGACGTTTCTGTTTTCTGCGCGCATTCGCGATAACATCGCCTACGGCAATCCTGCGGCGACGGAAGAGCAAATTGTACGCGCGGCGAAAATTGCTCAGGCTCACGACTTTATTACCGAAATGCCAGACGGTTACGAAACGGTCGTCGGCGAACGGGGGATGGGCTTGTCCGGGGGGCAAAAGCAGCGCATTGCGATTGCTCGTTCGATTTTGACCGATCCGCGCATTCTCATTCTCGACGACGCGACGAGTGCCGTCGATATGGAGACAGAGATGGCGATTCAATCGTCGCTCCGCTCGGTGATGAAAGGGCGGACGACGTTCGTCATCGCCCACCGCATTTCGACGTTGAAAAGTGCGGATGAAATTATTGTGCTCGATGCGGGGCGCATCGTGCAGCGAGGGACGCACGACGAGTTGGTGAAACAGCCGGGTGCTTACCGCCGCGTGTTCGACGTACAATTTAAAGATCAGCTAGATGTTATGCGGGAGATGGAGAGGATGCAAGCATGAGTGAAAGTGCCAACAGGTCGCGTACGAACAGGGCTCAAGCCAACAGCGTGAGTTCCGAACGGTTTGTGTACGAAGATGACCGCAAAATGGAGAAACCGTTCGACTGGCAACAGTTCTTGCGGCTACTGAAATATTTAGCGCCATACAAGTCGAAGATGTGGATCGTCGCCGTAACAATGCTCATCGTCACGGCGAGCAAGCTAGCTGTTCCTTACTTGATCAGCGTGGCAATTGACGATGCGATCGTCGGCGCGGGCGGAAATGTGAGATTACTTTTGACGATCGTCGGCGTTATTCTCGCACTCTACTTAGCGGGGTGGGTCGCTAACTCCTTGCGCATTAAGTGGACGAATTGGATTGGGCAGAAAGTTATTTACGATTTGCGCATGGCGCTGTTTAAAAACATTCAGCGGCTGTCGTTCCGCTTTTTCGATCAGCGTCCGGCGGGATCGATTCTCGTCCGCATTACGAACGACATTAACTCGCTGCAAGACTTGTTTACGAACGGGATTATTAACTTGCTCACCGATCTGTTACTGCTGATCGGGATTACGGGTGTCTTGCTCAGCTTAAACGTCAAGCTAGCGTTGGCGCTGTTAGTGACGGTGCCGATGATGTTTTTCCTATCGACGAAGTTGCGCTTAAAAATTCGTCGTGGCTGGCAACAAGTGCGCGTCCAACAGTCGCGCATTAACTCCCACTTGAACGAGAGCATCCAAGGGATGCGTGTGACGCAGGCGTTTACGCAAGAGGGGCACAATACGAATTTTTTCGCGGGGATGAACGAGGAAAACAGCCGCGTGTGGCGCAATGCCGTGCGGCGCAATGACAAGTTTGGGCCGCTCGTCGACCTGACGTCCGCGATCGGCACGTGTATATTGTTTTGGTACGGCGCGTATTTGTTGCAGACGGAGCCGGAGTCGATGTCAATCGGGATTTTGCTCGCCTTTTCCTTTTATCTAGGGAACTTCTGGGAGCCGATCTCCCGTTTGGGGCAAATATATAGCCAACTGCTCGTGACGATGGCTTCCTCGGAGCGCATTTTTGAATTTCTCGATGAACAGCCGCTCGTCGCTGAACGGGAACAGGCGCGGGCATTGCCGCCGATCAAGGGAGATGTTGAATTTAAGAGCGTCGAATTTGCTTACGAAGAAGGGCGTCCTGCCTTGAACGGCATCGGACTGTCGGCCGCAGCAGGGGAGACGATCGCCCTCGTCGGTCACACAGGTTCCGGGAAAAGTACGATCATTAATTTGCTCTGCCGCTTTTACGATCCGAACAAAGGAAGTATTACGATCGACGGCATCGATTTGCGCGACGTGACGCTCGACAGTTTGCGCTCCCAGATCGGCATCGTACTGCAGGACACGTTTATTTTCTCTGGCACGATTCGCGAGAACATTCGCTTCGGGCAGTTGGACGCGACAGACGAAGAGGTCGAGGCGGCGGCTAAAGCGGTGCAAGCGCACGAGTTTATTAGCCGCTTGCCCGACGGGTATGAGACGGAAGTGGAGGAGCGCGGCAGTGTGTTGTCCGTCGGCGAACGGCAGCTCATTTCGTTCGCGCGGGCGATTTTGGCCGATCCACGCATTTTGATTCTCGACGAAGCGACGGCCTCGATCGATACGGAGACGGAAGTGCGCATTCAAGAGGCGTTACAGACGTTGCTGCAAGGCCGTACGTCATTCATTATCGCCCACCGCCTCTCGACGATCCGCCACGCCGACAAAATTATCGTGTTAGACCACGGGAACATCGTCGAATGTGGCACACACGAAAGCTTAATGGAACGGCGCGGCGTGTATTACGGACTAATGAAAGCCCAGTTTACGTTTTTTGAAGCAAGTTAAAAAAAGAATCGATTTCTGTCTATAAAAACGGAAAGGCTCACCCCGAGTTGATGAGGGGTGAACCCTTTTTCATACCGTACATTTGTACCGTATAGGTGATCGTTGAATGGTGTCATACGGCGCGGTTATTGCAGTTATAGATAACCTTGTTTAGTCTTGCCCTTTTTCAGACGGTTTCTTGTCCGACTTTTGCGGTTCGGTAGGGGGCTTGTTTTGCTGCTCCCATTTTTCCAGTAGCTCCTCCAACTGCTTAAGTGCGCGTCCCGCTTCTTCGTAGTTGCCGTCTTTGTTCGCTTGGCGGTAGCGGTTGAACGTCGATTGAATGTCTTTGACGAGTTCATCCGGTGTTTGCGGCAGGGCACGAGGGTCGTCCTTTTGTTGGCTATCCTTGCCCTTCGCTTTGTCCGACTCCTTCGAATCCTCCTCGTCTGAGTTGTCCCCGTCTTTGTCTGCTTTTCCGCTGTCGCCAGTCGCTTCGTCGAGTTCGGAGGGATCGACGCCAGCGTCGACGTAGCTGACGAGTTTCTCGATCGCCTCGCCGAGTGTCGGCTCCATGACGATATAATCCTGGTAGGCGACGATCACTTGTTTCACTTCTGGCAGCGACGTTTCGTTGCTCGATTCGATGTAGAGCGGTTCGACATACAGTAGCGTGTCTTCGATCGGGATGACGAGCAAATTGCCGCGAATGACGCGCGAGCCGCCTTGTGACCATAAGTTTAACTGTTGCGAGATGGTGGCGTCTTGGTTGATGCGGTTTTCGATTTGCTGCGGGCCGTAAATATTCCGCTGCTTCGTGTACTCGTACACGACCATGTCGCCGTAGCGGTCGCCGTCGTTACGCACTGCCATCCAGGCGATCATGTTTTGCTTCGTATTCGGAGTGAACGGAATTAACATGATGAATTCTTCTCGCTCCGAATCGTCTAACTTCATCGTCACGTAGTACGGTTCCATTTCGATATCTTTGTCCCCGTATTTTTCCGTCGGAAATTGCCACATGTCCTCCCGGTTGTAGAACAGCTCCAAGTTCGTCATATGGTAGACGCGGTACACGTCGGCTTCGATTTTAAACAAATCGAACGGGTAGCGGAAGTGGCTGCGGATGTCCTCCGGGATGTCTGTCGTAAACAAACGCGGGAACATGTTTTGATACGTCTTGGCGATCGGTTCGTCCGGATCGACTAAGTAAAACGTCACTTCCCCCGTATAGGCGTCAACGGCGATTTTGATCGGATTTTTAATGTAGTTGTACGGCTTTTCCATCGAGTCGGCGTACGGGTAACGGTTCGTTTTCGTATAGGCATCTAGGAGCCAAACGATACTACCGTCATCGCGCACGACCGGGTACGGGTCTTCACCGAGGTCTAAAAACGGCGCAATGCGCTTCACGCGGTCGACGATGTTACGCGTTTGCAGTAACTTGCTCTCTTTCGTAATTTGTTCCGAGACGAGATAGCGGAAGTTGCCTTCGTTCCACGCGAACAACACGCGGTTCAACATCGTCATCGGAATGCCGGAGTTCATTTCGTAGCGGTGCGATTTGTTTTCGTTCGACGAAGGGTAGTCAAATTCATCGACGGCAGTGTTGACGACAACGGTCCGGTAGTCGTTCTCTCCGAAGTAAATTTGCGGACGCTTAATGTCGAGCGGACCTTGCGGCGGCAAGTCTTTGACGACGTACTTCGGTTGTCCTTCCTTCGTTACTTCGTTCACATTGCTCATGGAGATGCCGTAACCGTGCGTGTAACGCAAGTTTTTGTTCACCCACGTCTGCGCTTGATCAGGTAGCTTGTTTTGCCTGAGCTCGCGTGCGGAAATGAACACTTGTCGGTACTCCCCGTCGATGACGTAACGGTCGACGTCGACGTCGAGAAAATCGTAGTACGGACGAAACGTCTGTAACTGGTTGTACACATTTTCCAGCGGCCGACTGTCGTTAATTCGAATGTTCTTTACCGTTAAGTCATTGCGCGCGAGCATTTTTTTCGACAGCGAATCATTAACTTCTTTACTCGTCACTTTCACTTCGTCTAAGCCGTAAGCTTTGCGCGTGTAGTCGAGGTTGTGCTGCAAATACGGTTTTTCCTTCGCGTATTCGTTTGGCGAGACGATAAAGCTTTGCACGGCCCACGAAGCGACTCCGCCGAGTAACGAGGTGCCGATAAACAGGGCGGCACCGATGACGGCAAAGCGGACGCGTCGTTTGACGATTGCTACGATGATGAGTGCAGCGGTGACGATCGCGAGTGCCGCCATGATGTAGTTGAGTGGGATATTGATCAAGTTGTCGGTGTAACTAATGCCGTACACGACAGAGTCTTTCAAGCCGCTGACGCTTTTCGTCAATGCCTTGTCATACGGGGCGAGCGCAAATTGGCAGGCGATGAGCAGGCCGAGCAAGCCAATGCTGACGAGGAAGTGGCGCTGCGCGCGGTTAGAGTGCAAGATGAGACCGCGCAACGAGTAAAAGACGAGTTTGACGACGATTGACCCGCCGACGATAAACAAGAAGACCGAGAGGGCGAACTTCCACATCGGCAGCGTATACACGAAGAAGGATACGTCGCGTCCGAAATAAGGGTCGGTCACGTTAAACGACGCCTGGTTTAAAAAAGTGAGAAACGGTTCCCATCCGAGTCCTTGCACGACGAAGCTACCCAACAATCCTACCAACAAAGAGAGGGCGATGTTGAGGCGGAAGAACCGTTTCCGATCGGTGATGAGTGAAATAAATGTTTCATTCGGGAATTCACGCATGTACGTGGCGCGAATGTTGACGAATAAACTATACGTACATGCGGAAAAAAGGACAAATCCGATCCCCCATAAACTGATTTTTGCCGTGTAAATGGTCGTAAAGACGGAGCCGTAGCCCAGGTTATCCATCCAGACGTAGTCGGCGAGCAATTTCACGCCGAACGTCGCAAACAAGATGACGGCGACGATCGCGCTGAGCCAGATCCCCAGCTTGATTAATGCACGAGGTGGTCGAAAGCGGATTGGCCGCTCGTTGCGAATGACTTTAAAATTCAACACAATTCTCCTCTCCGTCATTTAAACGGTATATATATAATCTCTTCATACGTGCACTTAAGTGATCCGTTTCACCTCGTGTCCACGTTCACAAAGGTGAAACAAAGGCGGAGCCACTTTGATTATAGCGAAACGCATCCGGCGTGCCAAGGGATGGCGGCGCTTGGCATGCGGGAAAATGTTTTTTACTGGCATAAAAAGAATTGGCCTAGCCACTGACGACTAAGCCAACAAAATAATCTGGCACAGAAGGTTATGCACACCGTTCTGAAGGACATGCCCCGTAATGAGTGCAAGCGAATCAATGGGTCACTTCGCGGTGCCGATACGCGCGTAAACCGAGAAAGGAGACGACGACGTAAACAGAGAGGGCAATGCCGCCACCGACAAATACCGTCTCAATCGACCACAAATCGACCAAGCGACCACCCAACAGCGGCCCGACGATGATCGCGACACCTTCTGACAGGTTGAATAGCGAATAGACCGCACCGTAGGAGCCGATACCGGTGCGGTCGACAATTTTGCCGAGCGTCGACAGCGTCGGAGCGAGTGCAAAACCGAGGCTCGTGCCGACGAGGGCGATGGCGGCGACTTCTTGCCACACGGTGCGGGCAAGGGTGAGTAGCGGCAAACCGACGACGAGCACACTTAAGCCGATCAGCATGAGCGCATAAGGGTTGTAACGGTCAGCTAATGCGCCCGCTACCGGAGAGATTGCGGCATAGCCTACGGTGGCGGCGCCGAACATCATCCCGATGAGGGCGGCGGAAGAAGTAAATCGTTGCTCTAAAAACATCGGCAAGATCGGTTCCAACGCACACAAGATGATTTGTCCGGCAACGATGACACTTGCGACGAAAAGGATTGCCGGATTGCGCAGCAGCGACAAGGCTCCGCCTTCTTTGTTATCGTTTTTCTTTATCGGAGCCGTCGGGAGAAATAACAGGACGACGATTAAAATGACAACCGAGAGAATCGCGCTAAAGATGAATGGCGCGAGGAATCCGCCGATTTCCATTAGCCAGCCGCCTACAGGTGCCCCGAGCAACGTACCAGTCGAAATGCCGGTGAGCGCCGTGCCCATCGCTGCCCCGCGCATGTGTGTTGGAAATAAGTCGGCGAGTAGGGCGAGGGAGGCGACCCAAGCGGACGCTCCCGCGACTCCTTGCACGAACCGGGCGGCGATTAGCCAATACATGTCGAAGGCGAAAGCAAACATCACGGTGGATAAAGCCATGCCGATCAAACCGAACACAATCGGTTTTTTTCGGCCGATGCGATCCGTCAGTGAACCGAGAAACGGTGTTGTCACCATTAGCCCAACTGCATAACTGCTGAACAGCACCCCGATCATCGTCGGCGACAGCTTAAAGTTTTCTTCTAAAAACGGAACTAACGGAATGAGCAAGCTATACAGCATCATATCGAGAAACAAAATAGAAACAACTAAGATCAAACCGATTTTTTGCTTTTTGTTCATTTTTAATTGACTAATCTTTGGTCACCTCAATATTATTGTAAAGAAGAACGCCTTTCCGTTTGTCGCGTGAGTTCGGGAAGTATGCCAGCAGATCCGAAATGAAGAAAACTATTTTCGTTTCATTAGTTTCAGCAAAAAAAAGAGCTAGCGTTTCTGTTCCGGGATCAATCCATACATTAAAATGTCGACGATGGACGTGAGCGCTTCGTCGACCGTGATATGGTTTTCGGCGAAAAAGCGCTGGTCGAGAATCGTATTCGTCGCGTCGATCGCCAGTTTGATCACTAACGGTACGTTGACGTCGACAATCTCGCCCTCCCGGATGCCTTGCTCGATCAACAGTTGCAGCTGATCCCACTCGGCTCTTAGGGCGGTGTCGACTTTATGCCACTGCTCGGGATAGTAACGCTTCATCTGTTCGAGGTTGCGCAAATCGTAAAACTCGAAGTGAGACGGCAGCACCATCATGACTGCTTTTATTTTTTCTACTAGCGACAAACGGTCGTCTTGCATAATGTGCATCGTCTTTTGATCCATGTGTTCGAGGGAGCGTTCGATGATTGTGTCCAAAATGCTTACTTTAGACGAAAAATGCTCGTAAAGCGTCCGTTTGCTGATGCCGATTTTTTTACTTAAATCGTCCATCGTAAATTTCATGCCGTGCAAGCGTACTTCGTCGATAAACGCGTCCATAATCCGCTCTTTCACATCAATCCTCCTCGTACGTAAGCCGTATTGCGGGTAGTTTTTACGGTAAGGTACTTCACAAACGGTGTGATCCCACCTGTCACAACAAGCATATAGGCGGATGGAAACTAATAAAACTGTAATAGTTTACATTATAACATGTGCGTTCGGGGTTAAGCAACAGTGACCATTTGTGTCTGTATTTGTCATCGTTTATGAAGCGGAGGCGTGTCATTGCGAGCGGATTTCCAAGAGAAAAAGCAAAGGTCTTCAACCTAAGCGTAAAGGTTAACTGCCCAAGCGATTAGAGGGGGCGTTCTTTATCCACAAGTGGATAAAGGGAAATGCAATCGTTTATAGTTATTATAAGGGACGACCGCTGTGATAACGATGGTACGGAAGGGAAGACGAGGGTAAACATATGGCGCACATTCAATTGAAACGCGTGTATACAGCAGCACAGAGAGAGGACGGCGTTCGCGTGTTAGTTGATCGCCTGTGGCCGCGCGGCGTGGTGAAGGGAGATGGGCGCGTCTCGTGCTGGTTAAAAGAAGTGGCGCCGACGCACGAACTACGCCGTACCTTTCATCGCGATCACGACTTTGCCGCCTTTGCGCGCAACTACCGCACCGAGCTCTCCGAACGGGAAGAGGCAAAGGAGGCGCTCAGGCAGTTGTGCGCACTGGCAAAGACAGTTGAACGCGTTACACTCGTCTTTGCCAGTAAGGATGAGCAGCACAACAATGCCGTCGTTTTGCGGAATGTACTATTCAAGACGTGTCACTTGTAAAAACCGTGGTAATGGGCGTGCAGCAGGTATTGCTCCTCTTTACCGGCTTTAAAATCACTCAAATGCTTAAACGTGAGCGATCCGGGGTTGGGGATCATTGCGACATAGAAGCGGTCGCTCCCTGATTGTTTAATCGTCTCGTGCGGAACGGGGATAAACAAGTCTTTGTCTTTCGGTTGCTGTAGAGTGAGGGAAGGCTGACCGTCTAAAGGAATCAAGTTACCGTTCCAATCGAACAGAATGACTTCTTGAACAAGTTGTTTCGGCGTTTGGTCAATGGCAATGTAAGCCCCCTTGGCTAGGGAGCGTTCTGCCTCTAGTTCAACGAATGATTGATCGCTTATGAAAACGAATGGAAACCCTGGTTCCTCCGAGATGCTTTTGTGCGTTTGCACTGATGTCGTTTCGGTTAAAGCTGGTTTGGTGTCAATGCGGAATGGGTCTTCCATTGTCGTCAGTAAGCGGCGGCTTGCTGGAGAAATTGAATCTTTATAATGTTTGTCGATTAAGAAAACGACTAGTGACGATGTACCGTTAGCAACTTCCGGTTCGACAGTAAGCGGCAGTTTGAGCGACGCTTCACCCGGCATCTTAAAGTCTAAGTATGGTACTTGCTTCCCGGCGACAGTGAACGGAAGGAAGCGTTTGCCTTCGTATAGGAATAGGCGGAAGTGACGTTGTTTGACGTCTTTCAAGCTGTCTACGACGAACTCCAAGTTGAGCGTTTTATTGTTTGGATCGAGCTGGGCATACGGCACGGATTCACCTGCGATGACGACTTCTTTTTGCTGCTTCTTATCTATGAGCAGTTCGTCAACTGTATCGGGCATAAAACCGATCTTCTCTTCTAAGTCTTCCTCGATAAGCAAATGCGTGTCTTTTTGAATGTAGCGCTGTATGTCGACGTGAGTAGAAGACGCTGTTTTTGATTGATTAGGCTTATCTTGCTGGGCAACTGGCGCCGTCCTGCCTTTATTGCTACTTTCCGTCGGTGTAGACGGGGAACAGCTTACTAATAGCAACGCGCTGAATATACTAATGAAGACTGTATGTAATCGCATCAAGTTACCACCTTTCGTTCACAGTCCCCCTCCGAATGAGAGGAGAGGGACTGTGTCAAATTAAAAACTGACGCAATTGTCTTGCCGACCCATTTCATTTTCATACCTTAGCAACTCCTTTACAAGTTATTTTATTGACAATATATGAATTCGCGACATTCTCGCATTAGCCTGCTATTTTCGTCAAATTTATGTGGCGCATTTGTGACAATTGGCTCTTATAATGCGAATCATCATACTAGGGAAGGCGGAAGAAGTGCTCAGTCTCGACCCGGATGAGGATATGTTCATGTTTGGGGATCTCATTTAAAAATAAAAACTGGCCCTTCCACTTCTGCACTTCCGTTGCAGTAGGGCGGGCCAGTTATTTGTGTCTCCCGGCTTATTCTCGTCTTCCACTAACTACGTAAAAGTACCAACGTCAGGTCAGTGAAAACATAAGCCGTCATTTCGTCACCGTCGGAATGACGGTCAGCCGCGGTTTTTCGGGCTGCTTATTTTTTGGCGCTCGTTTTTGCACTTGCTTCGTCGCGCGGTGGCGCGAAATGTTGAGCAAAATGCCGCCGATTGCCGCGTTAATGACGAGTGACGTCCCGCCGTAACTAATAAAAGGCAGCGTCACGCCGGTTACTGGAACGAGGGCGGTGGCGACGGCGATGTTAAGCACGACTTGCACGCCGACTAACGTCACTAAACCGACGGCGAGCAATAAGCCGAACTGATCAGGTGCGCGCAAGGCGATCACGAAGCCGCGATAGAACAAGGCGAAGTAAAATAGAATGAGTAAACAGCTGCCAAAAAACCCTAGCTCTTCCGCAATGATCGAAAAAATAAAGTCGGTGTGCGCCTCTGGCAAGTAGAGCATTTTTTGGATGCTGTTGCCGAGTCCGACTCCGGTCCAGCCGCCGGGGGCAATCGCGTACAGCGACTGCACCGTTTGAAACCCTTGGTCACTCGACGTGGCAAACGGATCGAGAAACGTATGTAGGCGGGTCACCCGATACCCTTTCAATAATAAGAAGCCGATTAGGATCGGGACGGAAGCAGCGCCTAAAAAGAACAAGTGCTGTTTTTTCACTCCCGCACTAAAAACGATTGCGGTGCACGCGCAAAACAAAATAAGCGCCGAACTGAAGTGTGGCTCAAACACAATAAGTAAAAACAACAGACCGATCACGATGAGCGGTGGCAGCAGACCGCGCCAAAAATCTTGCAGCCGGTGTTGTTTTTTGGAAAAAATATGCGCGGCGTACATGACGGCTGTGACCCGTGCGATCTCCGAAGGTTGGAAAGAGAAACTGCCGAGGTAGATCCAACGGCGCGCCCCATTTGTTGGGGGCATGAAAAAAACGGTGATCAACAAAATAACCGTCAGGAAAAACAACAGCCCGAGTAGTTTTCGATACGCTTTATAGTTAATGTTCATACAGACGACGAGTGCGATGACGGCTAACACTGCGTACGCGAGCTGACGTTTGAAATAGTAGTAGCTATCGCCCTTTTCCGATAGGCCGAAATAAAAACTAGAACTAAAAACCATCACGAGGCCGAAGCCGATCAGTGAAAGTAGTATGAACATCAAAATAAAATCTGGTTTTCCGCGGCTCATGCGCATCTCTCCAATTGTAGCCGTAGATTTTCCGTTTTATATCGAGTGATTATATGATAGCATGTTATAGCAGAGGAATCACGCGGAAGGGTGTCATGATGAAAGAAAAACGTGAGCAACCGATGTTGCGCTACTTTGATTTCCCGCTAATTATTATTCTTTTAGGGCTAATGGCGGTAAGCATTTTAGCAATTTCGAGTGCGAAATTTAACGAGCCTTCGTTTGTACAAAAACAACTTATTTTTTACGGATTAGGCTTTGCCGCGATCATTGTCATACAGTTTTTTGACTACCGACATTTAAAACGGTTTTCTTTCTGGTTATATGGGATTGGCGTCGTTTTGCTCGTCCTCGTTAGAGTGATCGGAAGGGAGGAAAAAGGGGAGACCCGTTGGCTCGGTATCGGTGGCTTTCAGTTTCAACCGTCTGACCTAATGAAAATTTTCCTTATTATTGCACTAGCCAAAGTGATGGCCGACTTGAACGAAGCGCCGATCCGCAGTTGGAAATCGCTAGGGAAAATTTTCGGCCTCTTTATCGTGCCATTCGCTTTTGTCGTGCAAGGCGATTTAGGGACGGCGATTATTATGATGGCAATCTTTGCCAGTATGTTGCTCGTGGCTGGTTTAGATTGGCGCATATTAGTCACTTGCGTCTTAATCGTCGTGCTTGCGATCGGAAGCGTATTTTACGTGTACTTTAATCACACAGATATGTTGGAAAAAGTACTAAAGCCACACCAGTTTCAGCGAATTCAAACGTTCGTCGAGCCGACAGCGGACATTTCCGCCAAGGGCTATCAAGTGTATCAAGGAACAGTAGCGATCGGTTCCGGGGGGTTAATGGGTAAAGGGTTCCGTGAAGGCACGCAAGTTCAAGGTCGGTGGGTCCCAGAATCGCACAACGACTTCGTCTTTACTGTGATTGGCGAAGAGTATGGCTTTATTGGCGTGAGTGTACTAATCTGTCTGTTTATTTTTCTCATTTACCGCATGGTGCTCATTGCGCTCAGCTCCAATGACTTTTTCGGGAGTTATATCGTTGCTGGAGTTATCGGGATGCTTGTGTTTCAAGTGTTTCAAAATATCGGGATGACGATCGGCTTAATGCCTGTAACGGGCATCAACTTACCATTTATTAGTTATGGGGGAACTTCGTTGCTATCGGTTATGATCGCGGTCGGTCTCGTGATCAATGTCGGCATGCGGCGCAACAAACCGTTTTATTACGACGCGGTCGACAAATAGCGACCGTATAATTGTCCGTTTGCTGCCGATGCTATGAGCAGGAGGTGATCTCGTTGCCCGAAGTGCGCTGCAGTGTCGCCAACTGCTTTTTTTGGAATGAAGGTAACCTTTGCGGGGCAGATGCGATCATGGTTGAAATCGACAAAAACGCCCAACAGACGTTTGACGAGGAAATTGGCGGGGAAATGATTAACACGTCTCGCGCCTACCCGAATGGCGCCAGTCGTTCCGAAGACACGTGTTGTCATACGTTTCGCCCCCGCCCAAAAGCTTAGATCTACCGCAGATCTACCGCAATCATCCAGTCGGTGATTAGTGGCTCTATGTTTTGTTGACGAAGTTTTAGGGGTTGCACAAGGCGCTGCTTCCAGTCGGATGCGCACCAGGCAGCCCCCCTTTTTTTTGCGGAAAATGTGTACATTGTTTTTCATAAAAGCATACTAAGTTCACGTACGTTATGCTATAATATAATTAAAATAGTATTCGTTTCCGAAAAAGCGAATAGAGGATGCACATTCGTTAGAAAAGTCGCCAAATAAAACTTTAAAGCGGCGACATTCACCCAAACTTGACGTTTGACGAATGAGGGAGGATGAATGCGTAAATGCCTTTGATGGGACTTATGATGGTGCTTTTGGTCGCCTGTATTGGGTTGACGTTTTACGCCCAGTTTAAGGTGAAAAGAAACTACAAAAAATGGTCTGAAGTGGCGGCTTCTTCCGGGTTGACCGGCGAACAAGTAGCGCGGCAAATTTTAGATCAAAATGGGCTGTACGACGTGCCAGTCGAACCGGTGAAAGGCACGTTATCGGACCACTACGATCCGCTCAACCGTGCCGTTCGGTTGTCCGAAGATAACTTTTACGGCCATTCGATCGCGGCGATCTCTGTCGCTGCACACGAAGTTGGACACGCCATTCAGCATAAAGAAGATTACAGCATGCTCGTTTTGCGACATCGCATGTTCCCGCTCGTGAACTTCACGTCGGGAATTGCCCCGTACTTAATTCTTGCTGGATTTATTTTCAGCTACTTTAAGTTAGCGACCGTCGGCGTGGTATTTTTCTCCTTTGCCGTTGCCTTCCAATTGGTGACTCTGCCGGTAGAATTTAACGCCAGCAGTCGGGCAAAAACGATCATGGTAAAGAACGGTTTTATTCGCAATAACGAGGAGTACGGTGTCAATAAGGTGTTAGGTGCAGCCGCTTTTACGTACGTCGCTGCGGCATTACTCGCCGTTGTCGAATTGCTGCGCTTTATCCTCATGCTCGTGCTCTCGAGTGACGATTGATTCGCTCACGCTTTAACCCCCCTTAGCTCAGCTGAGGGGGGTTTTTTGTATAATTCCTCCGCATTCGCTCACACTAACAGCGACATTCACTAAAGGAGGAATGCACCTATGAATAGCAGGAAATATGTGTGGCTCTGTTTCGCACTCGCAATTGTCTTTGTCGCTACCACGGTTGCTGGGTGTGGGATGACCAATCGACCGAATCGCTCCGTAACCCCGGCGCCAGCGCCGACGCGGACGCCTGATGGCAATTTAGGCGTCAGCGATTACCGGGCGAATGACAACCGCAATCTTAACCGCAATTTCGGTATGAACCGTGCCCGTCCGAGCAACACGATGCGCTTGGCTGACGATGTCGCTGACAAAGTGGCAGACATGCGTGAAGTGAAGTCGGCGACGGTCATGTTGATGGGTAACACCGCATATGTCGCTGTCGATATGCCGGCTCGAGAGCAAGGGCGCTTGACGAACCGGTTGAAAGACCGCATCGGCGACGTCGTACGCCGTGCAGACAGCCGCATTGACAACGTCTACGTGTCTGCGGACGCAGATTTCTTCCAGCGCATGGGCGGTTATGCGCGCGACATTCGCGGTGGCAAACCGATCCGCGGTATGGTGAACGAAATCACGGAGACGTTTCGTCGCACCTTTCCAACCGCGCATTAACACATCCCACACTAAACATAGTCACCATTTCGGGGGTTCACAAAAAGCCCCCTTTTTTTGTGCTTTAAATGGACAAATATGTGAACTTATACGATATAATTAAATAAGGAAAAGACAGTTCCGTTTACGTTAAGGGGGGTACTGGATGAAACGGTTAACGCCAATCGATATATTCAATAAAGACTTTAAATATGCGCTTCGTGGCTACGAGGTCGACGAAGTGAACGAGTTTTTGGACTTAGTCATTAAAAATTTCGAGGCGCTCATCGAAGAGAACCGGCAGTTAAAAGAACAGTTGAAGACGGTTCAGGAAGCAGCTGTTTCCGATACTGGTGACGATGCAGTACTGAAGGACATCATGCGTCGCATCGAGCGGCTAGAAGAGCGCGTATACCGTAACCATTCGTAAAAGTGGACCTACAATGTAACGATACAGGATGGGAGAGTTGGCTTTTTTATGTCGGCTTTTAAACGTTTTTTTAGTGGGGTAACCGACACCGGGGATAAAGTGAGGGACAAACGATTCCGCACGCGTTATTATCGAGCAGAGCGCAAAAAGGTGTGCAGCGAACTGGCTAAATTTTTTCAGCGAGAAAAAGATATAGAGCTCGTTCACGAAAGTTTAGAACGCGGTGAGATCATGATCGAGTATCGCAACGGGATCGGCATGACTCACGATCTCGTCGTCACGGTCTTACCGGTTACGCCTGTACAGGCTTCGGTCGATATGCACGCAGCTGTACGCAGCCGCTTCTTCGATTTTGGCACGAACGGCAAAATGATTACGCGTATTTATCGTTTTTTGGATAAACAGTTTACGACTGTGGAATGAAAAGACAGTGGAGGGAAGGACTTCCGCTAACGAACGGAATGGCCCGGGTGAGCGGAAAGTCCTTCTTTGTTATTTTGTACGCGAGAGAGAACGCGCTTTGTACACGCGGTAACCGACATACGCAAGGATGATCGCTACGACGAGCGCGATCGAGACGACGCCGAGATACTCGTCGATCAGTTTCACGGCGTACTGGCCAAAGGCGAGGATGGCTACTGCCTCTAACATAAAGCGCGCACCGCGGCCGAGCAAGGACCACCAAATGAGGTCGTTTAGTTTCACTTTCGACATTCCGGAAGCGATTGTAAACACTTTGTACGGAATAGGCGTAAAGCCGGCAATGGCTAACGCGGCACCGCCGTATTTCTGAAAGTACTGCTCCACTTTTTCGATTTTATCGGCGGAAAAAAATTTATTCATTAACGGGCGTCCCGCTCTTTTACCGATCCACCATCCGAATACTGCGCCTAATACGGAAGAGGCGGTCGTTAAGACGCCGTACCAGAGCGCCAACTCCCGATTGGCCAACGCAAGTGGAATGAGTAGCACATCCGGTATGACCGGGAAAAAGGAACTTTCGATAAAGGAGACGATGATTAGTCCCCAGACCCCGTACTGTAGAAAAAAATCTGCTAACGCCGCAATCATTTCGCGAATGAGATCCATATTGTGTGTGTTCCCCTTACTGTTTATTGTGAGCTTATCGCTGGAATAATGTCCTAATCATCTTATCACGATGTGAACGACATCGCCATGATTTTTCCATTTAGATCATCTCAAATGGCTTAGATCATACATATGCGTAAACAGGATATACTCATGCATGAGGTGGTCAAAACTGCCAATATAGATCTTACCCGAGAGACCATACTAACGGTACACCTTTGTAAAGGAGGGTTGCCGTGTGGCGGAAGACGAACGGCGCGATCTCGGAAACGATCGAGGGCAAGGGAGTGGACGAAAAGTCGTCCCGTATACGCAAAGGACCGGCCTGACAAATAAACGAACGGCCGCTGATGTGACGGAAAAACGCATGGCCACTGAATGGGGGCCGGCAAATGCCAAGATCGACGACCCGATTGAAGGAGGCGATGACGCGCCTCTTCGTAACCTCGATGCGAACGATATTTGGGCGAGTGCGAATGACGTCCGCGGATACGGGACGCCGGCTACTCGTGATGAAAACGACCGAAGCGATGACAACAATCGCCACCCTTTAGACGATGTCGGTCTAAGTAAAGACGATTTTAGGTCACTTGTGAGCGATGTCGACGATGTTGAAACTGCACAAGAGTTAACGGCGAACGATGCACCCGTCGACGGGACAGAGGAAAAAACAGGCGGGAACGGCCTAGGCGTAACTGGGCTTATCCTTTCGCTCGTTAGCATCTTTATCTATCCCATCATTTTTGCTCCGGCAGGGATGATTGTCGGTTATTTCGCGTTCCGCTCGGGCGCGCGAACGAGTGGCATGTGGGCGATCGCCATCAGCGCGCTCGCACTGCTAATGGCCGTCTGGATCTTACCCGCATTTTACCGCTAACGACTGTTATTGTTTTGAATCGCAATCAGGAAATAGGAGATCCCGCGCGGGGTCTCCTTTGTCAATGCGAATGGCTCGTTTTTGACAACAGTCGTTTATTTCCTTCCCGTCGCGTCACACCTTCTCGGTCCATCAGTTCGAGTAACGGCACTAAATGTTTGCGCGACAAGTGTAGTAAGTCGCGTGCATCTTGTAATGTCAGTTCACCGTGTGTCGTTAAAAAGTCGACGATCTTTCGCTCGGCGTCGCGGAAATAGGCTGAGTGAATGACCTGATTGCCGTCAGTCGTGTACAACGTGCCGTTATTAACGAAATAGGTGAGCAGGTCGACGCTCGTTTGTTCGTCGAGCTGTACGTCGTCAGAGGTGGTGAGTTCCCGCCAAGGGGTCGCTTCTCCCCCGCGTTGTTTAACGGCGGCGAGTAGCTGTTCGCTTTTTTTCTGTAAATTTTTCGGAATAGCTGTCTGGAAGGAACGAGTCGCAATGTGTTCCCCGCGCGCTGTCAAGTGGTCGGACCACAGCTGAAAGAGTGCCGCAACTGTCTTTGGCGGCGTCTGAGGTAAAAAGCGGGTGACCCATTCGGCGCGTGACGGCCCCTGACGCAGCGGGAAGTCGTCGTGATAGCGCGCCACCCACGCCTGGCCCTCCCGGAGGACGCGTGCCAACCGTTCCGTCAAAGCGATCTCTGAAGGTAACACCTCTTGAATTTCGCGCTTTTTACTTAGGAGGGACAGGGCGTGGCGAACGTTGGCCTCGGACTCGCCGAGTCGTTGCGCGATGTAGGCGATGCTCTGCACGATGGGCCCTTTAGTCAACACATCGCGTAGGCGCTCTGCGTCATCCCCGGTGTGGAGTTGTTGCAAATAGGTCGCTGAGGCGGCCGCATATTTCATTTTTTGGCCATAAGGACGGATCACTTCGCCCCCTCCGAGTGTCGTCGCCGGACTCGGGCGACGAAAAATAAAGCGATCGTCGCGGCTAGCTACCGTACGTTCTCGCAAGCGAAACGTCACATATGCCTCGTCATCTGCACGCAGGACGGAACGGTCGTACAAAATAATCTGTGCGGTACATTCGGCACTTCCGATGTATACGTTAACAGACGCTTGGTGTTTCACGTCGGGCGCATCTGGTAAGGTGCGAATGAAGGCGTCAATGCGGTCGGTCGGAAACAAGTGCCCACGAGCAGCGAGGACGGAGCCGCGCGCGAGGTCACTCTTCTTAACTTGTGCTAAGTTGAGCGCGGCTCGCTCGCCAGCGTAAGCTGTGTCGACGTCTGTTCCGTGCACTTGGACGTGCCGCACTTTTGCCGTTTGTCCGTCAGGCAAAAGATCGACCTCGTCTCCAGGTTGGACGTGCCCTGCATAAACCGTTCCAGTGACGACTGTGCCAACGCCTTTGAGCGAAAAGACGCGGTCGACCGGTAAGCGAAAAGGTGCATCGTGAGAGCGGGCGGGAACGGTCGCGAGTTGCCGCTCAATTTCGCGTTTTAAGTTCGGGATTCCTTCCCCGGTAACAGTAGATGTTTCGCATATGGGGGCATTTGCTAAAAACGTGCCGCGCACCGTTTGCGCGACGTCTTCCCGCACTAGGGTGAGAAATAGTTCGTCGACGAGGTCGGTTTTTGTGAGCACGATTATTCCGCGGGAAATACCGAGCAAGCTTAATATGTGCAAATGTTCCACCGTTTGTGGCATGACACCTTCATCCGCAGCTACGACGAACAGTACGAGGTCGATGCCAGCGACGCCGGCGACCATTTGGCGAATAAACCGTTCGTGCCCAGGTACGTCGATGAGCGATATGTGCGCGCCCGAAGGGAGGAAAAAGGGAGCAAACCCGGGTTCGATCGAAATGTTGCGCGCTTTTTCTTCTTGTAGGCGGTCCGTATCTACATTTGTTAAGCATTTTGTCAACGACGTTTTTCCGTGGTCGATGTGACCGGCAGTGCCTATCGTGTAATAACTCATCGATAAACGTCCTTCCCCAAACGATTTAATGATTTGTATGTATTTATCATAGCGAACGGGGCGTGCTGTCGGCAAGTCGGTGCCGGTCCATCTCCAGAGGCTGCCGCGGATCCTTGGCATGGTGCCTACATGTGGTCTCATGTGATATTGTGCACAAGTTATTATATAATAGAATGTGGTTACGTAGTAAAGAAAACGAATAGCGTTCGTGTGGTAGAAGAGGAGAACGACTAATGATTAAATGTATTGTCACTGATCTCGACGGCACGTTATTGAATGAGCGCATCGAGATTCAACCCAGCGATATAACAGCGTTACTGTCAGCAGCGCAAGCTGGTTTCGAACTTTGCTTCGCGACGGGCAGGGCATACGGGGAAATTCAGCAGATTATGCAAAAAGTCGGGGTGAGTGGTTACGCAGTCAGTCAAAACGGTGCATGGACGTATACGAAGGACGGTGCTTTACTGCATGCCGCGACGTTCGCCGCGGAAACCGCGCAGCAAATCATTGACATACTGTCCTCTTACGACGTCGTCACGCTGTTATGTGATGCGGATCGCTACTATATTGCAGAGAAAACGGATCGTTCGCGCGAGTACGTCGAGCGGCTCATCATTCCGTGTGAACAAGTAGGGCCGTTGCGCGAGGCTGTCGGTGGACGGATCCAGACGAGTAAAATTAACGCGTTCGGAAAACCGGAGCGGTTAAAGGAGGCTACAGACGCGATCGCGCATGCACTCAGTGATGTCGTCGATACGTATATAGTGAACGAGGATTGTTTAGATATTATGCCGACAGGTGTGACAAAGGGGAAGGGATTGTCACAGTTGTTGGACCATATTGGGATGCAAGTAGACGAGATGGCGTGTATCGGGGACTCGTATAACGATGTACCGATGTTCGCTTTGACTCCGCACAGCTTTGCCATGGCGAACGGCCCCGAGGACGTACGGAAAAAGGCGGCTCACACCGTCGCCTCCGTCGCCGAAGCAGTCGAACGCATCGTCGATCAATGTCGGGCTCGCTGAACGTGTGTCTGGCGTACTAAATGAATGGATCGATATCATGGATCGATCACAAGGTGAATGTACGGAAATTGTGTAGGGGGACGCTATTCTCTCAAGTGGGATGGGAATGTTTGTCCCCCCGCCCATATGTAAACTGCGTATGCGAAGTTATGCTTCGCGGTACGTCGCACGCTTCTCTGCAGAGAAGTTCGTTGCGGCACGATGACAATCGTATGTGTAACATTTCTCTCGAAGGGTTTTAGCAGGAATTTGGAGGGAGAATATAGAAAAGGAAGACCTAAATAGTACTCCTAACCACCACGAAAGGAGAGGTCTTCCTTGAAAACCATTATACCAGAAATCGCTACTATCTTGGAACAGTCTACAGATATGTTGTCGTTTTGGGAAAGCTTACGTATTCGCCTGATGGAAGTGATGGCTGATCTGTTCGGAGAATTTTTGGAGCAGCTCGATCAGATGATGACGACGCATTACAAGGAAAAATACGGTTGGAAAAGTGAGCGATTGGACAGCCGGGAGTTCACCAGTTTTTTTGGGACAGTGTCCTATAAACGCCACTTGATGTACGACCGAAACGGAAACGCACATTACCCTGTCGATGAGGCAATCGGTTTAAAACGCCGTAAAAGATACAGCCCAGACCTTATGATGCTCGGAGCAGAGTTAGCTGCAGCGCCGGGAATGACCTACCGCCTCGCCTCAGAGGTCACGCAAAAACTTGCCGGTATAACGATCAGCCATACGACGTTTCAGCGCTTAGTAAAAGAAGCAGGTGAAGCTCAAGCTGTCATGGATGCTGAAAAAAGGGATCGAATTTTTGAGGATACGGTAATTCCTAACTCTCCGTCCGTTAAGCACTTATATTGCGAAGCAGATGGCTTATACGTCAAAGGGAGAGGCAAAGGAATAGAGATCAAAAATATGCTTGCCTATACCGGGTGGGAGCAAAACGGACAGCGTGTCTCGTTAACAGATCGTCACGTCTTTTCTACCGTTGAATCGGTGGATGACTTTTGGGAAATAGGTTATGCAGCGATTCGACATCGTTGGGATCTCTCACATACACATGTGGCGACTAATGCGGATGCGGCTTCATGGATCTCTGAGGAACGCGTTCAAAATACCTTTTCTGAAGCGACATCGGTTGTCCGCCAATTGGATCCTTTTCACGTAAAGAGGAGTATTCGTCGCGGGTTGAGCCGCCAGCCAAGGCTCATTCCTCAAATTGAAAAGGCAATATCCGAAAAAAATAAGGATAGGTTTAAAGCGGTGATTGATACGGCACAGGGAAATGCAGAGACGGAGCGAGAGGAAAAGCGTATCGAGAACATGCAGAAGTATCTTGAAGGGCACTGGGAGATCCTCTGCGACTGGCGTGAGGTTAGTCCAGACGTGCCAAAAAATGCTCGTAGGATGGGATGCATGGAATCGAACCAGAGACGTCTGGCATACCGCATGAAACGTCGTGGCATGTACTGGAGTGAAGAAGGGGCTCAAGCCATCGCCAAAGTACAACAAGGCGTTACCAATGGGACGTTGAGACAGGCATTATTAACTGTCTGGCCCAACCGCCAAGTGACACAAAAACTAAAACGCCATGCGAGGCGAATAGGTAAGTCGGATCACATTGGGGTTCAAGTTGGCAGGATTCAAGTAGGTGCCGCATCAGCTTCAAGTGCAATTGGGTATTTGGATAAGGTGGTTAATCGCCGTCCTTGAAATTCCTCAAGGGCGAACAACAAGTGAACGTTAGGGAATGACATATTTAGGTCCTTAAATCCTTGATCCTGTAAGGTCGTCGAGTAAAGCTTGACACATACATGACAATCGCAACGCTTGTCAAAGTTGGGTCGATGTGCTATACTAGTTATTGTAGTGAACAACGTCGTACGCGCGCGTTATATTTTGCGGATGTAGTTCAATGGTAGAACGCTAGCTTCCCAAGCTCGTAATGCGGGTTCGATTCCCGTCATCCGCTCCAAACGTAACTCCTTGCACAGCAAGGGGTTTTTTGTTTTTTTGATCCTTTTTCAACTGACCTTCGTCTATTAGGTGAAACAAGTTGGCTACCAGATCCATTGAGTCGCTCGTCTGAAAGAATGAACGGAATGGGTTGCGGTGCTTAATGGACCTAATAAATTATTTGGGGTTCCTTAATACTTTTTAAACAGGTTTTGAAAAGGATTTGAGGATTGCGTTGTAGTGTAAAGGTATTAGGTTGTCAGACAACCCCAAAACGACACTAGGAGGCTACTTATGAAGAAGAATTTGTTGATCCTATACGGAGGAAAGTCGGCAGAACACGAAGTATCTTTGACGACAGCGACAACCGTCATAAACGCCGTCGACAAAGCGAAGTATAATATTTTTCCCGTTTACATTACAAAACAGGGAACGTGGCGCAGTTGCGGTCAACTACGCGGGGACGCGTGTCAATTGCAATTTGACGGCGAGAGTGAAGACATTGCGCAATCGCTTGGCGACATCTTGTTGCGTTACTTTTCTACAACCGAAAAGACGGTCGTCTTTCCCGTCATTCACGGTCCGAACGGTGAAGATGGGACGTTGCAAGGGTTACTAGAGCTGTTGAATGTACCTTATGTCGGGAACGGCGTGCAAGCGTCCGCGATCGGCATTGACAAAGTAACGACGAAAGAGTTATTTACTACAGCAGGGCTGCCACAATGCGATTACGTCGCGTTCAAACACCACGAATGGGAGGCGGATGAGGAGGCAGTAGAGGTACGAATCGAGC
This sequence comes from Numidum massiliense, assembly GCF_001375555.1. Lineage (NCBI taxonomy): Bacteria > Bacillati > Bacillota > Bacilli > Caryophanales > Bacillaceae > Numidum > Numidum massiliense. The sequence goes on from NZ_CTDZ01000009.1 coordinate 929,781, forward strand.
AGACGATTGGCTACCCTTGTTACGTCAAACCGGCGCAAATGGGTTCCAGTGTCGGTATCAACTGGTGCGCCGATCGCGCCGCGCTAAGGCGAGCTATTCGCGAGGCGTTCCTGTACGACCGCAAAATCGTCGTTGAGCAAGAAGTCGTTGGGCGCGAGGTTCAAGTGGCCGTCATCGGCAATGACCACCCGATCAGTTCGATTGCTGGTGAGTTTGTAAAAGAAAAAGCGTTTTTTGACTACGGGACGAAGTATGGTCAAGGGAAGTTATTTAAACAAATTCCGGCAAACATTACGGAGGATACACATAGCGCCGTGCGGGAATTAGCTGTAAAAGCATTTCAAACGATTAACGGCTCCGGACTCATGCGCGTCGACTTCTTTGTGACCGACGCGGGCGACATTTTTCTAAATGAGGTGAACACGTTGCCGGGATGTACCGCATTCAGTATGTTTCCCGTCCTGTGGGAACAAACGAACGGCACCACCTACCCGCAGCTCATCGACCGCTTAATCGAGCTCGCGCTGGAACGTCACGCCCAAAAACAACAAATTTGTCATACGAGGGTCACCGTATGATTAGGCGCACGTTCACGCAAATTGCACACATGGTGGGCGGAATCGGGCGGCACGTGGACGAGAGCGAGCGACACATAGACGAGAGCGGGCGGCACGTGGACGAGGGTGAATGCCTTGCGGGCGAGGAAGGACCGCAGGCTGGTGGGTCTGGCCGACACGATGGCGTTCGCGACAGCGAGCAGGTGCTTGAGGTGCACGGCGTTTCGATCGATACGCGCACGATTCAACCTGGCAACTTGTTTATCCCGATCGTCGGAGAGCGGTTTAACGGGCACGCCTTTGTGCGTCAAGCGCTGGCAAGCGGCGCGGTGGCGGCGTTGTGGAACAAGCGAGAGCCGGAGCCGCCGCCGAATGTCCCGCTCATTTTCGTCGACGACACGACCGCTGCGCTCCAACGGTTGGCACAGGCATACCGGCAACAGCTAGGCGTAAAAGTTATCGGTATTACCGGGAGTAACGGGAAAACGTCGACGAAAGACATTTTAGCCGCCTTGTTAGCCACGACATATAATACCCAGAAAACGCGTGGTAATTTAAACAACCATTTTGGCGTGCCTTTGACGTTATTAGCGTTAGCCGAACATACGGAGGTCGCTGTCGTGGAGATGGGGATGTCTGGCCTAGGTGAAATCGAACAGTTGACATCGCTCGCCCGTCCAGATGTCGCGGTGATTACGAACGTCGGTGAATGCCACTTGTCCGATCTCGGGTCGCGTGAGCGGATTGCGCAAGCGAAAATGGAGATTTTAACGGGCTTGAGCGAAGACGGACTCTTCGTTTACAACGGTGACGATGCGCGTCTAATACAACATGTGCAGAGGGTCAGGCGTAGCGGGATGTTACCGTACCAAACCGTGACATTTGGCCAGTCGTCGTTTAATTCCTTCTATCCACAGCGATTTACTTGGACGGAATCGGGTATTTCTTTCACCCTTGCTCATGCTAATTGCCCGCCGTTATTTCTGCCGCTACTCGGTCAGCACCAACTGATGAATGGGATTTGTGCCATCACCGTTGCTGCCCACCTGGGCGTTCCATACACGCGGATGGTGCAAGGGCTGTTACAGGTAGAAGCTTCGCATATGCGCAACGAGCTTACGCGGGTCGGCAATGTAACGATTATGAACGACACATACAAATCGAATCCGACGAGTCTGCGCGCTGCCTTAGACACGATGTACGGGTTGAAAAAGTATCAGAAAAAAATCGCTGTTCTCGGCGACATGCTCGACATGGGTGACGAGGCGGTTCGTCTGCATCAAGAGATTGGCTCACAGATTGACTTAGAGCAAATTGATGCCTTATTGACGATTGGTCCGTTAGCAGCTCACATCGCAGCGGCTGCGAAGCAGCGCGCTCCCGGGCGTCAAATAATGGCTTTCACGACAAAAGAGGATCTCATTTCGGCACTTAAGGAGGTGGCTGAAGACGGATGTCTTATTTTGGTCAAAGGTTCGCGCGACTTACGACTAGAGGAAGTGGTCGCTGCGTTAGCTCCTTAATCCACCGGCACACGTGGGCGGAAGTGCGTTTGGATCGCATCGCACATAACATTAAGCAAATTCGCCAACGAATCGGTCCAAGGGTCCAATTTATGGCTGCGGTAAAAGCTGACGCCTACGGACACGGTGACGTGCAAGTCGCCGAAGTGGCCCTAAAAAGCGGTGTCGATGCTTTTGCCGTCGCTCTGTTAAGTGAAGCGATCCATTTGCGCCAGAACGGCATTCGGGCACCGATTTTAGTGCTCACTCCAATCGTGCCTCAAGATATTGACATAGCGGTCGCTAACGACCTTGCCTTAACCGTTAGCGACGCCACTTGGTTACAGGAGATGCGGAGGTACAAAACGTCGAAAGATCGCGTGCGCGTGCACGTGAAGTGTGACACGGGATTAGGGCGGCTAGGCCTTCGCGAGCGCGCGGAGTTGGGGGCACTTGCGCCACTATTGCGCGCGGACGATATCGCCGTCGAAGGGCTGTACACCCATTTCGCGTCGGCAAATCAGCCAGATACGACTTATTACAACGAGCAGTATCAGCGCTTTTTGGCGATGCAGGAATCGTTTAAGGCCGAAGGGTTTCCCGATGTGACCGTGCATTGTGCCAATAGTGCGGCGGCGCTGCGAGATCCGGACAACACCTTTGACATGGTTAGAATCGGGGCAGCCCTATACGGGATAGACCCTGTCCCGGGGGAGGTCAGCCGTGTTTCCTTACAACCTGCTCTCTCGCTACACACGCGAGTGACGCACGTCAAACGATTGAAAAAAGGGTGTTTCGTCGGTTACGACATGTCCTACCGAACCGTAGGAGACGAATGGATCGCAACCGTTCCGATCGGTTATGCCGACGGCTGGTCCCATTGTTTTCAAGGTTTTCACACACTGGTCGGTGGGCGAGAAGCGCCGATCGTCGGTAAAATATGTATGGATCAACAGATGATTTGCTTACCCGCATATTACCCTCCAGGCACGAAGGTCACATTGCTCGGCGCACAAGGTAAACGGCGGATTCTCCTGTCCGATTTAGGCCAGCATGTCGGTGGTGCACCGCAAGAAGTATCGACGATGATTACGGACCGCGTACCGCGCGTGTACTTGTACGATGGTGAAGTCGTCGGGGTCTACGAAGAACGTTCGCGAATGGCAGCGAGGGATCCGGTAGTCGTCGGTTAGTATCACAGACATCCTGTATCATTCGTATAAAGAACGTGCAGTACCATTTGCGTGGCATACATGCTATACCCGCTCATAAAAGGACGTTGTGTACCACTTGCCTAACGGATCGTTGAACGGACTGTAGGATATCCCGAATGCGTTCGGGATATCCTTATTTGGCGTTGAAACGCGATCCTTACTATTCTAGCAATTACTGCCTGAAAATCGTACGCTAGTATTGTACGTTGTTAAAGGTAGTAGTGAAGGCGCTCCTCCAACTCACGTCCGCGTTCTATTGCTATTTGTTTTAGTAGTCGTTCTTTTTTCCAAGCACGGTGCAATTCCGCTGCCTTTAGGCAGTGGCGCGAAATTGTCACGCAAAACGGTCCGATTCTCAACATCATTCGATATCCTCCCACTATAAATTAGTTTTATCTCGTGTTTCCTCACTCATTCACCGTATTTCAGCCCTTGACATTTGAGTGTGATGGATAATAAGTGCATAACTGTGTTTTTATGGGATCGGGGTTTGGTGCGGGAACAGAGAAATAACACTAAATTCCATATTCCCCCAGTCATTATGCGATGATCGCACCCTGGATCTCCACTTTCACCCTTGCGGTTTACCCTCCCATGTCACACGGGGTCTATTGCCCTTACATTCCTTCGTTCTACCTCTCAAGGGGTGGAGGCCGCTTCTTGCTCCCTTACTGGGTCGTTGCCCTTATGGAAATTGTACTGCGGCTACTCCGTGCTTCAGTTGTCTTTGCCTTCCCTACGGAAAAACTTAAGGTCACACGACGATTGGCTAATTCGTTTTAAGCAGCCATCTGTAACTGTTGCTGGCGCACTGGACCCAGAACATCCTTCGCATCATACGCAATCTGCCTCGTACCGAGCGTATGCAGAACTTTGATCAGTTTGCAGCATAGGGCAATAAGCGATTGCTTCTTTTTCAGGGGATTGTGACGACGTGTCGTGTAGTAACGATGCATCGCTTTAAACTCGGCATTTTTAGCGACCATCGGGAGGACACATCGGAATAGCAGGGCACGTAACCTTGCACGTCCTCGTTTACTAATACTCGCTTTCCCCTTCTTCTTGCCTGAGCTATTCTCTTTGAGATTCAACCCCGCCAAGCGGATGATTTGTTGCCCGTGGTCGTAGTCATTTAAATCACCCACTTCTGCTAGAAAACCAGCGAGTGTGACAATGCCCACACCGGGAATGGTCATCATTGCTTCGGTACCGGGGATTTTCTCAAGCAGTTGCTCCACTTGCCGCATGATCTCTTCTAGTTGGTCAGCTAACAAGGTGTACTGATCTAGCAGCATCGAACATTCAATCTTCGCGGCATACATGCCTTCTGTAAGCCCGATAGAAGTTGTCGCTACTTTCACCAACTTCTCGGCGCGCTTTATCCCGACAGCCCGCTTCACTTCCGATTTCCAATGCTTGAGAATGGCTTCGGCGCCTAAAGCGACAATCTCATTGGGCATTGGAAATTCACGCAAGGTCATTAGCGATGCTTTGCCTTCCCAGTCTTTAAACACTTGATGGTACTCAGGGAAGAAGCGGTCTAGCCAGTTCTGAATACGCAGTTTTGCTTGATTAAAGTTCACCATTACTTTTTCTCGCAGGTTCATGATGATCCGTAAATCGGCATAAACCTGTGTCGGGAACTTCGGTTCAGCGTAGTGACCGTTGCGGATAAGATCCGCGATCACTTTGGCATCTTTGTAGTCGTTTTTCGTCGGTGAGTTGTCTTCCAACTCTTTACTTCGGTTGACATGATGTGGGTTAACCACAACGACTTTGATGCCTTCTTCTTTTAAAAATGCCGCTAAAGGAAACCAATAGTGTCCAGTTGGTTCAACGCCAAACAGCACATCTGTTTTGTTGTGAACCTGTTTTAAGTCCTTCATCCACTTCACCAGTTTGGTTAGCCCTTGGTGCGTATTCTCGAACACGCAGTCTTTTCCGAGTTCGATCCCCCGAAAGTCGATCGCACGAGCGACGTGTGTCTGCTTGGCAATGTCTGCCCCAACGATTAAGGTTTTTTCGGTCATGCGTAAAATGCGTTGATTTTTCTTCTGTTTCATCTTATACTTCATGTGAGTGTCTCCTTTTGCCTTGGGATGAATGAGTGTAGCGCTACATTCTAACCCAAGCTTACTGGAGGCACTTTTTTTGTGCAAACCTCAAATTAATTCATTACAGGAATGGCTCCTTAAGACATTCTTTCTAGCATATGAATGTGACAATGAAAATGCGACAACGGTTTTCATGGATCGACACCTCCTTAGCATATGAGTGCTCTTGCTTTTTATGATAAAAAGAATGGTGAAGACCGTTCGACATCTTGTGGTATGATGTGATATAAACGAATGTAAGCGCTATATTACAGAATTAATTTTCTTGTGAAAGGGCGGATGTGTATGTTGAAGCGGTTAGCAGCAGCAGCGAACAAAATGATGCAACGTTATTTGCCGGATCCGTTTTTATTCGCCGTTATTTTATCCCTCGTTGTCTTTGTGGCGGCAATTGTCGTGACGAGGAGTACACCGCAAGACGTTGTCGCCTATTGGGGAAATGGCTTTTGGGGGCTATTAGAGTTTACGATGCAAATGGTGCTCATTCTCGTCACTGGCCACGTCATGGCCAGTAGCTCTTTTTTTGAGCGCTTACTTGCGAGGTTGGCGCGGAGTGCGAAGACAGGCGGTCAGGCAATCCTACTCGTGACACTCATTTCGCTTCTTGCCAGTTGGATCAACTGGGGGTTCGGCCTCGTCATCGGGGCACTGTTTGCAAAGCAACTGGCGCGGTACGTGCAAAAAATTGATTACCGCCTACTGATTGCAAGTGCGTACAGTGGCTTTATCGTCTGGCACGGGGGTTTGGCGGGCTCTGTGCCGTTGACAATCGCCACGGAGGGACATTTTGCCCAAAACCTCATTGGCGTCATTCCGACGGATGACACCATTTTTGCTCCGTTTAACTTAGTGATCGTCGCGACCCTTTTTGTTGTCGTGCCGATCGTGAACCGTCTCATGTTAAACCCGCAAGAAGCGGTCTACGTCGACCCGCAGTTGTTAACTGGTTCAATGGAAGCGGCTACAGTGGAAGATGAGCCGATGACGCCAGCAACGCGCCTCGAAAACAGTCAGTGGCTGTCTCTCGTCGTCGGACTGTTAGGGATCGCTTATATTATGTATTATTTGTGGACGAACGGATTTAATTTGAACCTAAATATCGTCAACTTTACGTTCTTATTTGTAGGTATTCTTTTGCACCGCACGCCGCGCCGTTTTCTCGTCGCTGTGCAGCAAGCAGTTAAAGGAGCAGGTGGCATTATTATTCAGTTCCCTTTTTACGCCGGTTTAATGGGAATTATGGTCGACTCTGGGTTGGCGAAGGTCGTGTCGGAAGCGTTCGTCGCCATCTCGAACGAAGTGACGTTTCCGCTATTCTCATTCTTAAGTGCGGGATTCGTCAACATTTTTGTCCCTTCGGGCGGCGGTCAGTGGGCCGTACAGGGACCAATTATGTTGGCGGCGGGCAACGAACTCGGAGTGAGTGCGGCAAAGACGGCGATGGCTGTCGCTTGGGGGGACGCTTGGACGAACATGATCCAGCCGTTTTGGGCGTTGCCGGCCCTGGCGATCGCCGGTTTAAAAGCGCGGGACATTATGGGCTTTTGTCTCATTACGTTGTTTATTAGCGGGGCGATTATTGGCCTGGGGTTGCTGTTGCTGTAGCTTACGGCTATGTCGTGGCCATGTCATCTAGACTTTCATATGGCCACGCTTTGGCTTTGTCATGTCTATGTCCTATCGCGTTAACTGATATAAGAGGTGTTTTGTTGCAAGAGATTTCATGAGGTTATAGAAAGAAATGTGGTTGGGGGCGATCGTTATTTCTCGTGCCAAATTGGAAACATGTTTAAGTGAAGCAGCGCGGCGGTACGGTGGTGACAGGTGTGGGATGCGGTTGTTAGGCGGTTTCTCCAACAATGTTTACGGGTTGGAACGAAACGGTGAGACGATTGTCCTTAAGTTTACACCGGCGTCCGCGAGCAACGAAGAACTTCTTACGAGTGAACGCGAGTGGGTGGACTATTTGGCGGCAAACGGGGTGAACGTCACGCGAGCGGTTACCTCTTCCCGCGGGGAGTGGTTGGAACGAATCGCGGCAGACGGGGAAGGTGACTATTTCGTCGTCGCGTATGAGCAGGCCGCGGGAAATATCGTTGCCGTAACGGATCGCGAACAGTTTAACGACCGGTTGTTTCGAAAATGGGGCGCAGTCATGGGAAAGATGCACGCGCTTGCGAAAGTTTACCAGCCTGTAAGGGCGGTGCAGCATAGGCAGTGGGACGAGGAGGACATGTTTCGACACTTCCCTGACCACGTCAGTCGTGCGGTTAAGGAGAGGTGGCGCGATTACACACAAACATTGTGTGAGTTGCCCAAAGATCGGGAGTGTTACGGGATCGTACATCACGACCTTCATCCCGGGAATTTTTTTATCCATAAGGGCGACCTCGTTTTGTTTGATTTTGGTGATTCGCTGTATCATTGGTTTGCGTACGACATTGCCATTTCGCTTTACCACGCGGTACAAACGGTTCCGCGAAGTGAGCCAGGGCGACGGCAGGCGTTTGCCAAACGTTTTTTCGTGGCCTTTTTTGAAGGGTATGCTAGGGAAAACACGATTGGCCGTGAATGGATCGAGAAACTGCCATTCTTTTTGTCTTACCGACAGCTCTATTCATACGTATACTTCGAAACGTTTTTGAATGTGAATGAGCTAAGCGAAAACGAAAGAGGAGCCATCAGGCGCATGAGGGAAAGTGTGGAACAGGGCGTCCCGTTTATTGACGGCATTGATGTGATAACTGCTTTAACATAGGCGGCAGTGAAAAAAAGATGTCGACAGGGAGTATATTATTGTATTTGCTGGTAAACTAATATATACTTACACTAGGATGAAAAAAGGGGGAGTTTGTACCCATGTCTTCCCGAATCGACGTTTGCGACTTTTGCGATGAATTAAAGGAAGTAACGCCACATGGTTTTTCGGGCAGGGACGAAAGTGAAGGGACAGCTTCCTTGATATGTAAAGAATGTCTCGAATTGAAAATTAACGAGTACACGCAAATGTTAAAGGAATTTGATCAGATGTATTAAGCTGCGTGGGGGCGGGTGAGTAGCTGGTGCGCTCCCTGGTCTTCAAAACCATGCGAGGGGCCGGTTCGGTCCTTGGTGGGTTCGATTCCCACACGCTCCCGCCAATATGTACTTGCGAATGCAGCTCAATCTGATCGTAAATGTGCTCGCGAATGTACGAATGTGCAAAAAACAGGACCCGGTTGCGGGTCTTTTTTTATCGTGCGACATTTTTATAAAAACTGCAGCTTCAGCCATGCGTAGTATCAAAAGTTTCATGCGCAGTATCAAAGTTTTCGTAGTTAAGGGATGTTAGGGGGATACCACGTGTTTTCCGGTAAAGTGATCGTCATTACAGGTGCGAGTAGCGGCATTGGCGCTGAGCTAGCGAAGAGTTGTGCAGCACGCGGGGCAAAGGTCGTGCTCGTCGCGCGTTCGCATCAGAAGTTGGCCACCGCCAGGCTTGCGCTCGAGGTGGAGTGCAAAGATCGTGTACCTCTTGCGGGTTGTGTGGATGGCGCGAGCAGCTTAGTCATTCCTACCGATGTGACACAAGAAAATGACGTACAGGCGATGGTCGCGCGGGTCATCGGGACGTACGGGCGGATCGACGTCCTCGTCAACAATGCCGGATACGGCGTGTTTGACCGCTTCGCTGAAGCTGAAATCGCGGACATGCGCGGGATGATGGACGTTAACTACATGGGGACCGTGTTGTGTACGAAGTACGTATTGCCACATATGCTCGCACAGGGTGAAGGGCACGTCATTAACATCGCTTCTGTGGCGGGAAAAATTGCGACTGCCAAGTCCACGGGCTATGCCGCCTCCAAGTTTGCCGTGATCGGGTTCACCGACAGTTTGCGCTTGGAACTCACGAATACAGGGGTGTTTGTGACGGCGGTTTGCCCCGGCCCGGTCGACACGCCGTTTTTCGAGCGTGCAGACCGCAGCGGGGACTACGTGCGCAATGTAAAGAAGTTCATGATTAAGCCACAAGATGTCGTACGAGCAGTCGTAAATGTGATCCGCCGTCCGCGCGACGAGGTCGTCCTGCCGTCTTTTATGCGCGCGGCGGTAAGGTTACAACAGTTGTTTCCACGCCTGATTAAAAAAGTGGGGAAGAAGTGGTTTACGCAAAAATGACGGGCTGTGCACCGCATGAACCGTTCGGTATACGGTGGTTCATGAAATATTCCTGTGACAACAGGTGATCCATCATACGTGACAACTCTCTTGCATACGTGACAACTCTCTTGCGTTCTATTTGTAATAACTGGTCAACACGAAATTGAGAAATAGATGGTGGAAATAGATGGGACAGCTGTGAGGCTGTCCCTGGGTGCATTGTGTTACAGTGAACCATCCATTATTTACTCTGTTCCTGCTTATGTGCATTGATCGGAGTAGGGCACCGATCTCCGGCAAACGCTATTAATGGTATAACTAAAAGAGCGACGACGATGACTGAAGCAAACAGTTTTTTCAACGGCAATTACCTCCTACGAGTAATGGACTCTATGTTAAACATATTTTCTGTTTCATGGAGAAATGCTTCACGGTCGCCGATTCTATTGTGGTAATTCGCCAGCACGAAATGAAAGTCCTTCTTTTTGTTGAGCAACTTGCTCCTTTCGGCTAACTGCATTCCTTTTTCGCAAATTGCCTTTACCTCATCGGAATTCTTCCCTGACGCGATCTGTGCCCTTAGTAACAACAGCGGTAAATATTCTGAGGTTAGGTTGAACTTTTGCGCAAGCTTGGTTGCTTTGTTTGCATACTCCTCTGCCTTATCATACTGCTTAGTCTCGTAGTAAACTTCGCCGTATGAATAATACAAGGTTGCCCGCTGATGTTCATCATTCGTTTTCCGACACAAATTATACGATATGTCGTAATAACGCAAGGCCTGATCGTACATTTTTTTGTGAAAGTGAGCATCTCCCAAATTGAGATACAGCACACTCCCTATCCACGGTTCGGCACAGCACTTGCGTGCTAGGTCAACCGCTTGTTGAAACACTGTAAACGCCTGATCGTACAAGTGTTGGCGCTTGAGGACGAGCGCCTCTAAGTTGTAGGTTAACAGAAGATTTTTGACGTCGTGGCTCGATTCACACGCTTCTCTTGCCTCCATCGCATACCGAAACGCCTCGGCGTATTGTTCAAGGTAAAAGTAGTAGGCACCTTTACCGTATAGAATTTGTCCTTTAAGATGCGTTTCCTCGCCGTCCTCGCAAAATTCTGCCAGCGCCTTGTCAGAGTATGCAATGCCTTGTTCATAGTCTTGGTCACCGAGGACGAATATAAGCGCCAAGTTGAAATACGCCTCGGCAGCAAGGTTGGTCGCATCATCGAGGTCATCTTCCTGCAGTAGCCGCAACACTTGGTGTAGTGCTTTCTTGGCACGATCCCACTGCCCTTGTTTCCGTAACACAATCCCTTTAAGTAGCTGGGCAGTCGCCGCAAAAAGCGGAAACTCGTTCAGTCTCTCGTCCCGTTCGAGTGCGCTCACCTCTTTGCGCGCCTCATCGTACAGCTCCAGTTCGCCCAAGTGGCGGATGAACGATATCTGACGGGCGAAACACTCCTGCTCGACTTCCGTCTTTTGCAACATTTTTTCTACCATCTCGTCAGTTAAGCCGAGTTTCTCGCGAATGTAGGCAACCTTATCGCTAATGACGTTGCCAGTGATGCCGCGTTCGATGTTGCTGATCGTCGGCACCGAGATGTTTTCGTTGGCCAAGTCGTTCAAGGTCAAACCAAGCTCCTTGCGGCGTTGACGGATGAGTGACCCGAGTAAAATAGGATCGAGTGTCATGTTAATTCCCCTCCCTCTTTTGATCTGCGATCTCTGTCGTCGTCTAAGTTGTTATGGAAGTTATTCTACAGAAATTGCCGAATTCCTGCTAAGTGAGCAAAATTTTTTTATGATTTATTTGAGGCCGTGTCGTGGCGATTCGCGCGGTTGTCATTACAACGGTCGCGTTGGTTTACTTATGGATAAAAAAAGATAGGGGAATCATTCGGGTGTGATCGTTTACGCATAAAATAAAGGACAAAAGGATACACAACTGATGCGGTGCACCCTTTTGTCCGTTGACTAGATTTTAGCGACTAAGCCTTTAAACTTCGCGTGATTGACCTTCACCCCGTCGTCGAGTTCAATCACGATCTGCTGTTCGGCCATGTTGTGCAACAGCTCGTCGTATGCCTTCAGCTCATCGATTGTTAGGTGCGCGCTTCCCCGTGTGGCACGGGTGAGCGGCGTTCAGAAACGAGAATGCCGCATAAGATTAGGGCAACGCCGACCCATTGCCAGCCTGTCACCTGTTCGTGTAGTATGAGCCGGGAAGCGATCACGGCGACAGGCAGTTCGGCCGAGCCAAGGATGGTCGCTAAGCCCGATCCGATCTGCGGAATGCCAGCTGTGAAGCATAAAATCGGGATAAATGACCCGAACAGTCCAGTAAGAAGCCCGTATGGCCACAATCCGTTTGTGAGCGATCCGTCGAACAAAAAAGTGGGCGGATAGACGCAAAAGATGAGCACGAGGGAGCCGGTTACCATCAGCGGGCTGCGAATCCACGGACTCACTTCGGTCGCGATGCGGCCGCTGAAGAAAAGAAACAGCGCGTAACTGAGCGCGGACCCCAAACCAAACAACAGGCCGATTGGCGACACGTTTTCACTGAACATGGTGGACACGTCGGCTGCGAGTACGGTTCCGATGAGGACGATGACGAGCGCGATCACTTTATAGCGGTGAGGTGGCTTGCGCTCGGCGATCCACTCGATTAAAATGCCGATCCACACGAACTGGAACAAGAGGACGATGGCGAAAGAAGCGGGCAAGTAGGACGCCGCCATATAATAAAAAATGCCCGTTAAGCCGGAAAAAGAGCCGAAGAGCAGCAGTTTCCCGAACGATTTTAACGTTAAGGTACGAAACTTACGCAAGTGGAACAACGCGGGGATCCAAAGCAAAACGGTGCCAAAGGCGATCTGCGCGCCGGTTAACTGCGCCGGGGTAAAGCCGCTCGCATACCCTAGTTTGACAAAAATGACGGGTAGCCCGAAGCTCGCCCCGCCGAGAAATACGAGAAGTATTGAAAGCCAATAGTTCATGAAATAGCCCTTCCTACAGTTAAAAGTAAGCGTGTAAAGCACAACTATTATAGCACAAAAGTAGCTGTTACGGCCGATGTGCGCGATAGAGAAACGCGTGTTTTGAAAGCCCTGACGACGCACATGCAGTGAAGCTCTAGCGGTAAAGGAGTGGGACAGTCTACAAATATCCGGAGGATGTGTACGACTGTACCTGTTAATGTGGACAATATTTTGGTATTGTTAGACGAAAAGGAGGCGGTACGAGACGATGTCCAACGAAACGACGCGCATTCTCGCCATATCCGACATTCACGGGCAGTATAACATGCTCACTCGGTTACTCAACAAAGTAAAGTACCGTCCAGAAACCGACAAACTCGTTTTTTTAGGTGATTACATTGATCGCGGCAAGTGTTCCAAAGAGGTCGTTGCGACTGTCAAGCGGTTGGTTGAAGAGGATGGAGCGATCGCGATTCGCGGCAACCACGATCAAATATTGCTTAGTATGTTGGACGATGACTGGTCTTGGAACAATTGGGTCATTAACGGTGGTATGGCGACGTTGGAAAGTTATCTCGGGCGGACGGTGACTGCAGAAGACGACGTGGCTAATCATTTGCAAGCGATGCGCGAACAGTATCACGATCACCTCGATTTTCTGGCCTCGTTGCCCCTTTATTGGGAAGATGAGCGGCACATTTTTATTCACGCAGGCATCGACCCCGAATTGGACGACTGGAGACAAACGCCGGCGAAAACGATGCTGTGGATTCGGGAGAAATTTTATCGCGCCCAGCTAGACACGGGAAAAACGGTCGTCTTTGGGCATACGCCGACGGCGAAATTACACGTCATGCGCGCGTCAATCGGCGTGTGCGGTGAAGACGACATGCACAGGTTAAACGGTAGGGGTGGGTTACACGGTTTAGAGAGGTTAAACGGTAGGGATGGGTTACACGGTATAGAGAGGATAAACGGTAGGGATGGGTCACACGGTGTAAACAGGATAAACGGTAGGGATGGGTCACACGGTGTAAACAGGATAAACGATAAGGATGGGACACACGGTGTGCACGAGGTAGGCGGTAGGGACGATCTGCGCGAGGTTGAAGAAATGTTTGCCCCGTGGTTTGAGCGGGACAACTCTGGCGCGTTCACTAAAATCGGCATTGACGGCGGCGCGGCTTACGGTCGCCAATTAAACTGTCTGATCATCACAGGTGGTACGTACGATTATGTGTATGTAACGAATGATGTGAACGGTGCGTCGGGCGATTCCTTAGAGGCCGTTCGTACGATAACGTCATCCATACGGTAACGTTAGCCGATGGCGAAGCATCGAGCGGATGAGTGACAGGGTGAAAGGATAGAGGTGAAAGAGGGGCGTCGTAACGGTTAGGCGCAAAAGGTGAAAAGTGGGCAAAATCGAAAGACACGCTATGGATCATATAGCGTGTCGCCGACCGTTCGGATTTGTGCGTTCGGATTGGTGTAGGAAGAAACGCAACTTTTTTAGCGTTACAGTTCGCTCATCGTTTCCGCTAGTTTCTGTAATTCCTCAAGGGTGACTTTTGGATCTTCCAGCATGATCGAGTAAGTCATGCCGTTTTCTTCCCACGATAAGAAGCGGAATCCTTCTTCATCGACGAACTCACCTTCGTGGCTGCGAACTTTCACCTTTTTTGTGTTCATGCCGAGGTCGCTGGCGCCGCCTTTGTCCTCGTCACTTGCCTTGAGGACAGTTAGGCTGATGTACGGTTGGTCTTCTTTCGCGTAAGAAATAATCAATTCCTTATGCTCGAAGGCAGTTGCTTCTACTTTTTCCACCTTTTCGACCTTGAGCCCATCTTGTTCCGGGAAGTACATAACTGGCTTGTCAAACAGCTTCCGCGCTTCGTCGATCGTCACCTTTTCACCGACATCGTCCGTGTCGATTGTCTTCATCTTTACGTTGTCCGGTAAATCGAGCACAAATAGCGACTGTTCGAGCGGCTTGTTCACCTCGACTTTTTTATATTCCATTTCGGAACGGATATCCCCTGTGTGGCTAATGCTTTTGAGCACGATCCAGTTCTTCTTATCGATCCAGATGTCCATATCACCACCGAAAGAATTTTTCCTTTTTGCTTTTGCCTCGATGTGGAAGGCGTCGCGATTCGCCACTTTTTCTTCACCGACAAGTTCTGCATCGTGCGTTTTTTTAATGTGCTGCAGCAGTGTTTGCGACGAATCTTGCGGCGATTGTTCGCTCAGTGAGAGCAACTCGGGATCGTCAATAACGTGTGCGGTATCGTCACCTTTCGTATAGGAAATGATTTTCTTCCCGTCCTTTACCGACGTCACTTGTTCGTCCTTACTATCGATTTCAGTACGACGCTTGTTTTCCTTAAAATCGACCCATTCTTTAATCGCGAATTGCTCCGACTTTTTGTCGTTCACATACGTCACTAAGTCTGCTTCGCCATACAAAGTGTCAATGCTTTTACTCTGTTCCAGCGTCTTTTGCACGATCGTCTCCGGACTGTACGCGTTAGCTTCTTGCATCGAACATCCGGCAGCGATTAACGAAAATGCACTGAGCGAGAGAATAAACCCGTGAACTTTACCCGATTTTTTTTCCTGCGCACTTGCTTGGTTAGTTTGTCGTTTCACGATAAAACCCTCCTTATGGTCATTTCTAACATTTTACTAGTGATCATTTCCTTGAACCGTGTATTCGCTAGAAATTAGTGGTATTCCGGAAAGGTACAGACGACACATGTGCCGCTTTCCGGTGCGGAAGAAAGGCGGATGGAACCGTCGTGTTTTTCCATAATGCGTTTGGCGATACTGAGTCCGAGTCCAGTGCCCGTGTCGCCGCGCCGACTGCGCGCATCGTCCGTTTGATACAGTGGTTGAAAAACCCGCTGAAGTTGTTCTTCGTTCAAACCAGGCCCTTCGTTTTGCACGAGGAGGACGATTCCGCTCGCTGGCCAGACGATGTGTGGTCGCAAAGCTGGGAGGATCCACGCGGGAAGTCCGAAACTGGCGTCGATGGCCGCGAGCCAAATCTGCCCCTCTTCGGGTGTATGGCGAATGGCGTTGTGCATCAAATTGTCGACGACGCGAATAAGTTGCTTAGCATTGACGCGGCACGCGGCAGTCACTTCATTAGTGACAGCTAGCTGTATGTGCTTTGCTTGACACATTTCTTCGTACCCAGACAGCAACATCTCAAAAAATTCACTGCCGTCAACCTCGACTAACGCCATCTCATACGTCGGCGACTGCAACAGCGTGTACGTCGTTAAATCGTCCAACATGCTGTGCATGTAGTCGATTTTGTCAAAAATGACCGATTGGTATTCTTGTTTTTCTTGTGCCGTTAACGCGCGCTCTGCGCTTAGTGCTTCACTATAGGCGCGGATCGACGTCAGCGGTGTCTTTAAATCGTGAGAGATCGTCGCCACCATGTATTCTTTCTCACGTTGTTGCTGCGCGATTTCTCGTTGTGCGCGCTCGATTTGCTGCTTCATTGTTTCAAAGCGGGTCGTTAATTCGCCAATTTCATCGTTGCGCTGGGGAAGCTTTTTACTCTTTTTACCTTTAGCGAAGGCACTCATGTTCTCCATAAGCTGTTTGAGCGGTCGGTTCAGTTTGCGGTTCAACAGCGAGACGACGACGCCGTACGTGGCGATGAAAACGGCTAACCATACGACTAGCGTAAGTGCGCTGCGCTGTTTAACACCTTGATCCCAATCGGTGCGCAGCGCTGTAATCTCGTAAAAACCAAGCAACTCGCTGTCTTGAAAAACCGGTTTTTTCAGCGTGTACGTTTTGTAGCCAACCTGTAAGTCGTACAAGTCTTTGTACAGCTGTTCTTTACCGATTGAGCGGATGGTTAATGTCTCCGGTAAGGAGTTGTACAACATGAGGCCATCGGGTGAGTACAAGACGAGGGCGAGCTGTTCGTTCGTCCACTTGTCGAGTTGTTTGCGCGCAGTTTCCGACTGAAAAAAGGCCGGGCGGTCGATCTTTTGTTCAAGTTTGTGCATGTCGTTCGTCTTTTGCACGTAGTCGGTGACGCTCCGTTGTTCGTCGTATTGACTAACCCAGAGGAACAGGCCATAGCCGGCGACGAGCGGTAAACACATGACGACAAAGTAGGAAATAATTAACCACGTTTTCAGTTTCATCGGATGCGTTCACCTATGAAGCGGTACCCTTGACCCCACACCGTTTGGATAAAGCGAGGCTCTTTCGTGCGATCGCCGAGTTTTTGGCGCAAGCTTTTAATGTGGACAGTAACGGTGTTGTTGCCACCTAAGTCTCTCTGCTGCCAGATGTGTTCGTACAGCTCTGTCTTGGAAAAAGTGTGCAGCGGGTTTTCCGCGAGCACTTGCAACAGATCGAGCTCTTTGCCAGTAAGTGCCACGTCTTCGCCGTGTAAGGTGACGATGCGCTTTTCCCAATCAGTCGCTAAACCGTGCGCGTAATGCATGACGGCGGGCTGGCGATTCCCTTGCGCGTACCAGTAGGAGCGGCGGATTAACGAGTTGACCCGTGCCGTTAATTCGCCTAGGCTGAACGGCTTGGCGAGGTAGTCGTCGGCTCCGATATTTAAGCCGTGCACTTTATCGCGATCCTCTTGTTTGGCGCTAATGATGAGGAGCGGGACGTTGCTCTTCAAGCGAATGTTTTTACACAAGGTGTAACCGTCCATTTCCGGTAACATTAAGTCGACGAGGACGAGGGCGTACGTGTCAATGCCCTCCGCGCAAAAGTCTTCCCACCCTTCCTGACCAGTCGAGGCCCAACTGACGGTGTAACCTTCTTCCTGCAACGTCCGTTGAATGACGCGCGCAATTTCCGGGTCGTCTTCGACAAGTAACAAACGGCGATTCACTTTCCAAACCTCCTACACGTTCAGCATACTATTTGCCGGATGTTAGACGTGTTTTTTAATAGTTTCTTTATAAACGTTAGTTAGTCGTTACCTAGCGGTGCGTATAAGGAAGCGTACTTGTTGTTCTTAGAAAAAGGAGACCCTGGCGAGTTCACCATTTTAGGTGTGTACCAGGGTAAGATCCCCTTATCGTCGAAAGGGTTCCAGTTTAAGGCTGAAGACGATGATGAACTCAAGGAGTACGAGCATTTCGTCCAAGAAGCCAAACAGAAGTACAAGTAACGAAACAAACGTTTATAACGTTAACGCAACGCTTGCATCGCTTCTCGTAACAAGGGAGCGATTTTTTCTCGTTCACCTGCTTGCAGTGTGCGCGGGTCGAGCCACAAGGCGTCGTCGAACAGGCGCCCGATGAGCGGCTTCGAGGTGAAGCGTAAGGCGCGCTCTAAATGGTGCGCTTTTCCGGTGCGCGGTACGAGGCGTACGCTGTAACTCGGCAGTTCCACGCCGGGCAAGGAGCCGCCGCCGACTTCGGCCGTCGTCGGGTGGACAGACGCGTCGAGCGCTGGGGCTAACTTAGAGCGAATGTCCGCCGCTAAAGCTTCCGCCTCCCGTCGCACCTCTTGTTCCTCCATTAAAATGGCGCGGAGCACGGGGATTTCCTCGCGGGCGCGTTCCGGCTGTAAATACGTCTCGAGCGTACTCGTCAGCGCGGCGATGGACAACTTGTCGATGCGGACGGCGCGGGCGAGTTGGTTTTTTTTCAACCGTTCGATATAGCGCTTTTTGCCGACGATCAGTCCTGCCTGCGGTCCGCCAAGCAGTTTGTCGCCGCTGAAGCTGACGACGTCGACGCCTGCGCGCACGCTTTCGGCGACGGTCGGTTCGTTGCCGATGTGGTGCCGTTTCAAATCGTACAGCATACCGCTTCCTAAATCTTCGTAGAGCGGGATGTCGTGCGTTGTGGCTAAAGTCGCCAGCTCCTCCCGCGACACTTCGTGGTGAAAACCGACGAAAGCGAAGTTACTCGTGTGCACTTTTAGGAGTAACGCGGTATCTTCGTCAATCGCACGACTGTAGTCGTGGAGGTGGGTTTTGTTCGTCGTGCCGACTTCGCGTAACAGTGCCCCGCTTTCGGCCATAATTTCCGAGACGCGAAAGGAGCCACCGATTTCGACGAGTTGACCCCGTGAAACGACGACTTCTTTGCCTCGTGCCAACTCGCGCAAGGTGAGCCAGACGGCTGCTGCATTGTTGTTAACGACCATCGCTGCTTCGGCGCCGGTGAGACGGCAGAGCAACTGTTCGACGTACGTATGGCGGGAACCGCGTGCACCGGAGGCGAGGTCGTATTCGAGGTTGGAGTATGTGGCAGCTGTGTCGCGCATGCGCGTAACCGCTGCGTCACTTAAGACGGCGCGGCCTAAGTTCGTATGTAAGACGACTCCTGTCGCATTGATGACCGGTTGCAAGCGGAGCCGCTCCCACGCCTCGAGAGCAGCGACGACGCGCGCGGCGATTTCGGTGGGTGAAAGTACCTGAGGTGTAGCAGCCTGACGGTAGTTAATCCGTATTTGTGCCAGCGTGTCTTGTACGATTTTTGTTAACAAAGACTGCGGAAAACGGCCTGCGTACAGCTTCAGTTCTGGACTGTGTAATAGTTGGTCTACGGCAGGGAGGCTGCGCAGCGCTTCCTCCTTAGTAACAGACATAATGATCGACCTTTCATCTTTAAATAAAAACGTAATGTATTCATTGTACCGTCTGGCGGCGCGCGTCACAAATAAATGCAAACTTCGTCCAAGTTGATCGACAGACTAATGCTAGCTGTTTATAGAAATTTCGTGCAGTTGGGCGGTTTGCCAAATATTACCCGATTGGAGAAACGGCTCCTTCGCATATTTTGTCCGCTACCACCCAATTGTGGTATGATCGAAAATGACCTTTATAACCACCATTTTCTCACGGGTGCACAAGCACCATTTCCAAGGGAGCAAACTTGCGATGATTTACTTAGATAACAGTGCGACGACGGCGCCGTTTAAAGAAGTGGTCGACGTCGCGGCCGACGTGATGACAAACGTTTACGGCAATCCGTCAGCCGAACATGGGCTCGGGCTGAAAGCGGAGCGGCTACTCAGTCAAGCCCGCCATGTCGCCGCTACACAGTTAGGGGTGCAGGACGAGGAAGTGATCTTCACCTCCGGCGGCACGGAAAGTATTAACTTAGCGATAAAAGGGGCGGCGTGGCAATACCGCACGCGGGGCCGCCATATTGTGACGACGGCGGTTGAGCACGCCGCTGCTTATGAGGCGTTCAAGCAGTTGCAGGGATGTGGTTTTTCCGTCACGTACGTACCGACGGATGCTACGGGACGAGTGCCAACGGAACGAATTGCCACGGCACTACGCGACGATACGATTCTCGTGTCGGTCATTTATGTGAACAACGAAGTGGGGACGATCCAGCCGCTAGAACCCCTCCTCCGCTTGCTGCAGAATCGACCGAAAACATTGTTGCACGTCGATGCGGTACAAGCTTTTGCCAAAGTGCCGTTACCCCACGCGTTAGACGGGATCGATCTGTTATCGCTATCCGGCCACAAGTTTCACGCGCCGAAAGGGACTGGTCTGCTCTTCGTTCGCGAAGGGGTAACCCTTCATCCACTGCTCGCTGGCGGAGGACAGGAAAATGGACGGCGCGCGGGTACGGAAAACGTACCGGGCGCGGTCGGCTTAGCGCGGGCGATGCAGCTCAGCTTGCGGCAAATGGACGCCAAGCGGCAACAGTGGGCGCAGTGGAAGCAGTTGTTTGTCGACGAGTTAAGCAAGCTCCCCGCGGTAAAAATAAACGGTGACACGACGCCGGAAGGCGGGGCGCCGCACATCGTCAGCGTATCCTTCAGCGGATTAAAAGGGGAAGTGCTGATGAACGCACTCGGAGAACGAGGCGTGTACGTCTCGACGAAATCGGCGTGCTCGACGAAGCGCCACGTAGCGAGCCGCGTGCTGGCGGCCTGTGGACTGAACGAGGAGGAAGCAGAAGGGACGATCCGCATCAGCATGGGCATCTATACGAGGGAGCAGGACGTGCAGCGGGCGATCGATATCATTAGCGAGACGGCGACGAAGTTGCGCCGCGACACAGGGTGGTACGAAAAATGACCTACGATATTTTACTCATTAAATACGGGGAATTAACGTTAAAAGGACGTAACCGTAACGTCTTTGTCGACCAACTCATTAGGAACATACGCCATAAATTGGCCGCTTTTCCGAGCGTTAAGTTTGAAAAGACGCACGGACGGCTGTTTATCCATTTGCACGACGCTGCTGCCGAACCGGTCATCGAGGCATTGCAACAAGTGTTTGGCATCGTCGGCATTAGTCCAGTCCTGCGCACCGAGCTGCAGATGCAGGAAATCGAGGCAGCTGCTGCGGCGTTGATGGCGACGCAGGACAAGGTGGGGCGGACGTTTAAAGTGGAGACGAAGCGGCCGAACAAGCGGTTCCCGCTCACGTCGCAAGACATTAACCGCCAAGTCGGCAGTTTCGTGTTGCGCCAGAGCGAGTACCTCAGTGTCGACGTTCACCAGCCAGACGTGTGGTTGTCGGTTGAAGTGCGCGCACACGGCGCCTATGTGTACTGTGAGAGCTACCCCGGGTTAGGCGGGTTTCCCGTCGGGGTGAGTGGCAAAGTGATGCTGTTGTTGTCGGGCGGCATCGATAGTCCGGTGGCCGGCTACTTAACGATGAAGCGGGGCGTTGAAGTTGAAGCGGTCCACTTTCACAGTTATCCGTACACGAGTGAGCGCGCCTTACAAAAAGTGGAAGACTTAGCGGAACAGTTGTCTGCGTACAGTGGGCGCATTGCGTTACACGTCGTGCCGTTTACTGAGATTCAGACGAAAATTCGCGAAACGTGCCAAGACAGTTACTCGATTACGGTGATGCGGCGCTTTATGTTGCGGATTGCTGAGGCATTGGCGGAAAAACGCGGCGCGTTAGCGCTGGCGACCGGGGAAAGTTTGGGTCAAGTTGCCAGTCAGACACTGGAAAGTATGCGGGCGATTAACGACGTCGTGGCACTTCCCGTACTGCGCCCACTGATCAGTATGGACAAGCAAGAAATTATTGCTGTGGCGAAGCAAATCGATACGTATGAGACGTCGATTTTGCCTTACGAAGACTGCTGCACCGTCTTCGTCCCGAAGTCGCCGCAGACGCGCCCTAACTTAGAGCGGACGCGGGCCCAAGAAAAAGGGCTCGACATTGACGCTCTCGTCGCAGCAGCCGTAGCCGATACGGAAACGAAGATGTTGTCACTCGGTTCCAAGGAGGAATTTGCGTCTTACTTCGATTGAGTCGCGATAGAGCTTACTTTACTGGCGCATCCTTGGAACCTTACTGAAGAACCGTATCCACCGTCAGCACCCTTTCGCCATTACAATGGGCGGCACTTTTGCCATAAGTCTATAAGTTTAATCGACGGCATATGCCAACAAACTTCTTGACCATTAATTCCCGCCTCATACGTCTATTTACGTTGGAGGCGGGTTTTCTTTATCTTTTTTGGCATATGTCCGGCGTCCTCAAACGTAAGATGTATGATAAGGACACTCGTTTTAAATAATAAAGATCAACAGCACATTAAAGTTTGGTATGAACGATTAGAGGTGACACTAATAAATGAACGAAGCCTTATTGATGGCGTGGCGTACGTGGGATTTTTTATACTACCACTGCACGCGCCTTCATTACGTCGATAAGGAAAACAATAACATTTTTCGCATCGTCGTAAAAAAATATCGGGGAAATCCGCTAACGATTGGCGAGGAAACGATTGTTGCTCCCGGGGATTACTATGTAAAACTACACATTCACAACTATCAGTTAGCGTATTGTTTACGTGGCAAGACGGGTGACTTACGCTTAGGGCTCTTAGCGCTAAAGCAAGTAAAAACTTCCCTTCCCGCCTTAGCGCGCGCCGTCGCCGCACACCCGTACGCCGACCGCATTAAAGGGGTTGTCGGCACGACCATTTTACACCAAGGGGCCGAACGCTTAGGATTTAGCGTACAAGCTATCGATACGGCCATTTTTCGTGTGTTTAAAACGGTCTTTTTTAAATGGATTTTATGTTTATGCCATCCTGAAGGAATTAAACGCGTGCGCCGACACTCGCGTAAAAAAATTACGGCTAAGCGCGTCTTTATGTCAAAAGAGCAATTATTGCGTGCGTATCAAGGGGACTAACCATGAACAAAGTGATGATCTTTACCGAGACGATTGCCGGAGACGGCCATTACAGTGCTGCTAGATCTTTAGAAAAAGCGATAAAAACGTTAGCTCCTTCTGTCGAGGTTACCCTCGTCTGTGGGATTGCGCACATTAGCAGTAAATTGGAACGCGCCATACGTCTGGCGTATTTACAGGCATTGCGCTACACCCCAAAGTTGTGGGGAAAAGCGTACGCACAAGAAAGTAAATGGAGTGTCTGGCTGCAGCAGCCACTCGGGGCACTGTTCGCGAATTACTTACACAAAATAGTTTGCAGCGAAAAGCCCGACGTCGTCGTCTGCACGCACGCGTTCTGTTTAAGTGCCGTTGCCCGCTTGAAGGAGATATTTTCGTTTCGATTAGGGGCTATTATTACTGATTTTTCAATTAACAGTTTTTGGATAAATCCGGCGGTCGAATTTTACTTTGTCGGTCACGAGGCGTTGCGGGACAAGCTTAAGCAGATGGGGGTGCAGCGTGCCAATGTCTTCGCTACGGGCATCCCCATCGATCCCTTGTTTGCCGAAGTGGTACACCTTCCGAAACGAGAAGCTAAGCGTTCCGTCGGTGTCGATGACGGGCGACCGTCGATTTTACTCATGGGCGGCGGGCTGGGACACGGTCCGATCAAACAAGTGATCGAGCACATTGACGCGGCCTTCGGCGATGCGGTTCAGCTAACGGTCGTCACCGGTAATAACGAATTACTGCGCAATAAGTGCGAGCAAATGTTTGGTGAGGCACCCCATATCCGTATTCTAGGCTATGTCGATCATTTGGGCCGATATTTAGCCTCCGCCGACCTCCTCATTACAAAACCTGGCGGCTTGACGACATCGGAAGCGCTCGCCTTAGGTATCCCGATGCTCATCGTGGCACCGATCCCCGGGCACGAAGAACGGAACAGCCATTTTCTCGAGTCGCAACAACTCGCGCTTAGGGCACACGATTTAGATGACATCGTACGTGTTGTCCGGCCACTGTTGCACAATCTAAGTTATTATGAACGCCTCGCCGAACGCGCCAAGCTGTGCGGAAAGCCTGAAGCAGCGACAGCAGCAGCCTCCCACATATTGCAGATGCTATCTTACGCCTACGACTAAACGCATAGTTGTCTTAAAGCATACATACAGTTGTTGCAAATCGCTGCAACCGCTAACTCCATGCACCTAGCGGTCATCTGTGGTGACTGTTACATTTTTGTTACCTAAGACAACTTGGTAAATGGTATACTTTACGTATAAACGGAAGCTAGTTGCAAAAGCACAGCGACACTTTTCTACATACACGACGGAAAGAAAAAATTTAGGCGGTTTTTCTAGAGAGGAAGCGTCACGGCGGGTAGGTGGTTGACAATATGGGGAAAATACTCGTCCTCGAAGACGAGGAGTCGATTCGCAGTTTTATCGTCATTAATTTGAAACGGGCCGGTTACGACGTCGTCGAAGCAGTCACGGGGGAGGAAGCGATCGCGCTTACCGACGCCGAGCGGATCGATGTCGCGTTGCTCGATGTGATGCTCCCGGGGATTGACGGCTTTGGCGTGTGTCGGCACATTCGCGAACATCACGACAACGTCGGAATTATTATGTTAACGGCTAAAGCGCAAGAAGCGGATAAAGTACACGGTTTGACGATCGGCGCGGACGACTACGTATTGAAGCCGTTCAGTCCAGTAGAGCTCGTTGCGAGAGTCGGTTCGCTCATGCGGCGCATCGGGCGTACAGTCCGGGATACACAAAAAGAAGCGGTGATCGAGGCTGAACCGTTCCGGCTTTTTCTAGATAAAGAGTGTATTACGAAAGACGGAGTCGTTCTCGAATTGACACCACTCGAATATTCCTTGGCCAAACATATGCTCATGCACAAAAACACGCCACTTTCACGCCATGAGTTGCTCGATAACGTCTGGGGAGAAACATACGTCGGCGATCCGAAAATTGTCGATGTGAATATCCGCCGCTTGCGGCGCAAAGTTGAAGATAATCCCTCTAAACCGAAATATATTGAGACGTTTTGGGGGCGTGGTTATATGTGGCACGTCGGGGAAAAGTAAAATCTTATACACATCGCCAACACATCGTACGCGAAAAAAGTTGAACGAGAGAGCAGGCGCGCGTAAGAACTCTTGCGAATAACGGTCACTCACATCGCAAAACCTGCTTAACTGGCGCGCCTGACTGCTCCTAACGTGTGTACGGTAATTTCCGGCCGCGAGCGCAACCGAATGTTGATCCCCGTTTGTCCTAATCCCTCACTAATATAAAATGCTTTCCGATCGTAAAAATGCAAGCCTTTAATTATTTTTTGCTTCGGCAAGTCACTCATTCGGTTCAAATGGTAAGCTTTCGGGTACAAAATTTGTCCCCCGTGGAAGTGTCCCGAGAGCAAGTAATCAAAATTGTACGCATGCATTTTTAAGACAATTGTCGGGTCGTGTGTGAGTACTAAGTTAACCCCGTCTCCGACGTTGCGATACGCTCGTGCGAGATCGCTGTGTCCGCTGTAATAGTCGTCAATACCGATAATGTTGAGCTTTTTCCCCGCGACTTTAATCGTGTGGTGGTCGTTGACGAGTACGTGGCAACCGCGTGTTTCCATTTCTCGCTTTAGCTGAGGCAAGTGTGGTTCAATGCAATAATCGTGGTTACCAAACACGGCGTAAACGCCGTAACGCGGTTTTAGCTGCACGATTTCGTCCAAGTAGTTTAAAAACGGCTCAATACTTTCCACCCGATCGAGAAAATCTCCGGTTAGGGCGATAAGATCGATTGGCTTGCCGTTCACTTTCGCCAGTAGATCGTCGGCTGAAATAGACAAGCGTTCCACGTGCAAGTCTGACAGGTGCAAAATGGAAAGGCCGTTGTCGCCTAACGAATCTTTTAAATCGAGGTTGATCTCGTTTAAAACAGCGCGGTACGTATTGCGCCTCGCCATACGCCAAAGGGCGAACAGCGCCAAACTAACCACGCAGGCAAATATCCATAGCATTGTTTCACCTCTTTCCAAAAAAGTACGCAAAAAAGCACGCAAAAAAGTACGCGACATTATTAATCCTAACGAAGAAAACAGAAAAAGTCCATGCCAATATATAGTATGTCCATACGATTTACTATGCGATCACACACTAGAAATAGTATATCGGTAACATAAACATCAATGAATGCGCTATCCTAGCGGTTACGGGAACGTATACAGAAATACAGAATCCCTGTCCTCACACATTCATTAATTTTAGTGACGACTTCCGGTACGAGAAGTGTGGACTTCCAGCACCACTAATTCAGAAAAAAATGAGCAGCCGTAGTATCATATTTACGACCGATGTGTCTAACCGATAGGACTTCTTAATTTAAAAAAGACGATTAATGTCACTTATAGTAACGAAAACTAAAAAGGTAATGAACAGAAAATGTCGAATGGTGTAGTCGAATGGTGTTTACTGTGGGAATTACTGTGGGAAAAGAAGTTAACAATGGAGGAGGTTGCTGTGAACGGGACGACTTTCGTTCCTAATATGTTGAAAAGGGCAGTCGAGGCTAGAGCGAGTGACATTCACATCGAACCTGGACAGGAGGGACTTTGTATCCGGTTTCGCGTTGATGGACAGTTGCAACTTTACCGTACGCTGCCGAGCGGACGCCATGCGAATTTATTATCGCAACTAAAATTAATGGCAAACTTGGACATCGGAGAGAAGCGTTTGCCGCAAGATGGGCGAATGAGTGGGGAACAATTCGAAGCGAGAGTAGCGACGATCCCGACGGTCAATGGCGAGAAGATGGTCGTACGCATTCTTCAGTCACAAAATCCTTTTTCTAACGTACGCGAGCTCGGGATGCAGCCAGAGCAAGGCGAGGAAGTAGGGGAGTGGATACAGCAACCGACGGGACTTCTCCTCGTCACTGGCCCGACCGGATCAGGGAAAACGACAACCGTTTACGTGCTAATAAACGAGCTAAACAATGTGGCACGAAATATCGTCACTTTGGAAGATCCGGTCGAAATCCGCTTACCCGGCGTCAACCAAGTACAAATTAACGAAAAAACAGGGTTGACGTTCGCGCGCGGCCTGCGCGCTGTCGTGCGCCAAGATCCGGATGTGATTATGATTGGAGAAATTAGGGATAAAGAGACGGCGGATATGGCGGTGCGCGCCGCGTTAACTGGCCACCTCGTTCTGACGAGTTTGCACACGGGCGATGCCGCAAGTGCACTGACGCGGCTGTTGGACATGGGGATTCCTCCGTATTTGCTCGCCTCTTCGGTCACGGGGATTGTGGCTCAGCGGTTGGTGCGGAAGTTATGTTATCGCTGTCGCGGCGCAGGCGGGACGTGTTCGACGTGTCGGGGCAGCGGCTATTACGGGCGGGTCGGTGTGTTTGAAGTGTTGACGGTCGACGAGGAATTGCAAGCACTCGTCACACAGCGGCCGTCAGTCAATCAGTTGCGGCAACATATTTACAGGCGGGGGCTGCTTCCACTGCGCGAGCGGATCGAGGCGCTAACGGCGTCGCCAAGGCGTGCGTTAGTGGAGGGTGAACGGGCGGTGGGACGCGATGCTTAAACGGCTGAAGCGGGGTGCGAAGTTACGGGCAAAAGATTACGCGCTGTTTTGTCGTCAGCTGGTCCGCTTACTCGAACGGGGTGTGACGCTGCGCCCAGCCTTGTTACTCCTGAGTGAAGCAGAACAGAACGGCTTAAGTAAGCGACTCGTCGGTATCGTCACGCTGCTCGACCGAGGGACAAGCTTAGGGGAGGCATTGTCTTACCACCGCTTTCCACCTTTACTCACATCGTTTGTCATTGCCGGGGAGCAGCATGACGGTTTAGTGCACGCTTTAAGAAAGTGCGAGCGCTACTATCGGCACAAACACGACGTGCGACAGAAGTTGTTGAAAGCGCTCACTTACCCGCTGCTCGTCGCGACGCTAATGGCAATCGCTCTAATCGTGTTACAGACGACTGTACTGCCGCGGTTTGCCGCACTGTACGAAGGGATGGGTATGTCATTGCCGTGGTATACGCAGTTGATCTTAACGTTCAACGTCGCGAGTTTAAAATTTGCGGCTCTTGGGCTATGCGTCGGTGCGGCGTTACTGTTTTTCATAGTAAAAAAACGATGGGGCGTTTGGTCGCGGCTCGCGCGGTTCAGTTTACGGTTTCCGTTCGTGCGTGAGGCGTTGCAGTTGCGGACGACGGCAGTTTTTTCGTGGCAGCTAGGCTTGTTACTCCAAGCGGGGATCCCATTGCTACAAGCGTTCGAAACAATTTTGGCATCGTGGCCGTGGGAAGGCGGGAGGCGCGCCATGTTGCGCATTCAAGACCGCTTAGAAAGCGGTTTTGGCTTGGAGGCGTCGTTTGCACCGGAAGCGGGGAAGAGTTTTCATACGTTTTTACCGCAGCAGTTAGCCGTGGGCGAAACGAGCGGTTTAGTTGCTGAAACGCTATTGTACAGCGGGGAAATAGCTGACGAAGAGCTGCAAGAACGCCTTCAGTGGCTCACACAATTGTGGGAGCCTCTCTTAATCGTATGCGTTGGCGGGGCGCTCGCTGTCATCGTCTTAACGCTGTTCATGCCGATGCTGTCCATCGTTCAGGGAATTTGAGGCAACGGTGTGCCAAGCATTTAAGGCAATCGTGTTCCGCCAATTTGAGGAAACAGCATATAGAAGATTTAAGGTAACGAACGGTAGGAGGGCAGGGGAACGTTTTTTTAAAACGTCATAAGGGGAGTGTGCATAGTGATGGAAAAAACAGTAAGCTACTTGAGGAAACATGACGTAGGCGGAGCAGCGAGAAGCGTTCTCCGCAGTGACAAAGGATTCACCTTAATCGAGATGTTAGTCGTCTTGTTCGTCATCGGGGTCATTATCGCGATCGTGCTGCCGAACTTGTCGAAAACAGGGACGGCCGCGCAGGAGAAAGCAGAGGAAGCGAATAAGCGCATGCTACTGTCACAGGCGGAAAATTATCGCCTGGCCGAAAACAGCTATCCGCGAACGGTCGCCCAGTTGAAGGAAAAAGGTTACATTACTGAGATCCCTAAGTGCCGGGACAAAGACAAACAATTTACGTTTCGCGAAGAGGGTGGCACACTAACCGTCACCTGCGAGTAGTGACTAATGACTTATGACTTTAGGGGATGACGTATTGTGATTGAAAGTGAGGGGGCTTGAGTGGCATGGGGGATTAGAGCGAGGCGTTGGCGGTCGAACGGTACGGCAAGGGAACAACGTATAGAGAACAGTCTTCGCACCGAGAGGGAACACAGTTATTTAAGAGACGCGTCTGGGTTTACGCTCATTGAACTGCTCGTTACGCTGTTTATGATCGTCACGCTAACGGGGGTTGTGCTTCCGGTGGCAGGGGACGCGGTGGCCAAGATCGCGGACCGGTCGCTCGTGCAAGAGATGGAGGCAGACGTTGTATACGCGCAAAAACGTGCCGTGGCGACAGAGCGAACGGTGCAGTTGGACATACCTGCTCGTGGGCGCACTTATAAAATTGTTGAGCAGCAAGGGAGTGGCTCGCGAGAACTGAAAGCCGTTTCCGTCCCTGAACGGCTCGCGATCACGGAAGGTGTCGTCCTAACGTTTCATCCGGATCAGTCGTTTCCCGGCCACGCGAACGGTGGCACGGTTAGCATCCAACGAAACGGTGTAGCATTTGCCGAGTTGATCATTACGCCAATTTCCGTACGGACGCGGGTCGTATGGCATGAGTAGTCGATCGCTTACGCGGGTGGGAAGGTGGCTAGACTCGCAACGTAAGTGGCTATACCCGATCAGAGGGCAAGACGGATGGACGTACGTTGAATTGATCGTCGCTATGGCCATTTTTACGTTATTGATCGCTGCCGTCTATCCGGTACTGACGGTATTTAAGACGGCGGATGTTGAAAAGAAAGCGCGACTTTACGCTCTGTGGCTCGGGCAGGACGTGATAGAGCGGCACATTGCCGACGTACCGGGCGAACAGACGGGAGAAGAGACGGTACAAGCGGAACAGATCACTTTTAACGTCAAATGGGAGCGAACGCCGACAAAAGGCGATGTCGAAAAAGTGGATGTGACGGTTTCATGGAAAATTGCCGAAAAAAAAGAGCGCATGCTATTTTTCGAACGGTACGTCGTACCGTAGCGCGGGCTGACGGGTTTACTTACATTGAGTTGTTAGTGAGCTTTAGTTTGACTGTTTTCATTCTCGGAACTGTCGTGGCTCTTGCTGGGGAAATGGTGCACAACAGTGCCAAAAGCAGCGATGAACGCGATTTACAGCGGGAAGCGAGTGCCCTCCAGTTTATGTTGCTGAACGAACTAAAACGTGGCTACGATTTTCACCTACGGGACAGTGACTTGCTATTCCGAGTAAGTGCCGCAGAAGTGATCCGTCTCAACGAGCAGCAACGGCAACTCGGGCGCCGTGTTAAACGGGGGAACGGCACCTACAAAGGGTACGTGTTACTTAGCCGTTACGTCGAACAAGCCGTTTTTACACCAGACAGCGACGGACAAGGGGTTGCGATACAAATCCAGCTGCAGAAAGGTGAGGCGAAGTTATCGGTTCAAACATACGTGCGGAGCCGCATTGAGCGAAAAGAAGAAGTGTCGCAAACGGAGCTAAGGCACCGGTCGGAAAAGTTGTCGCAGACGGGGGATAAGGGCAGAGCGAAAGTCAAATCGCATGTAGGCGAAAGTCGACAAGGCGATCGGCGACGAACGGGTGATGTGTCGTGAAAAAAGGGTACACACAGGACGAGCGCGGGGCGGCGTACATTTCCGTCATTTTAACCATTTCGCTGTTGTTCGTCTGGCTGACCTTCCAACTGGAACAGCTTATCCAAAATCAACAAACGATTGCGTACGACGAAAAGTTAGTGCAGGCGCAGTATTTAGCCGAGAGTGGCATTGAAAGGTGGCGTGCCGCAAGGCGGGTAGATGATGCGTTTGCCGGTCGACTCGCATTTCACTTACAGACTGGGAGCGTAGAAGTAAAAGTCGTCCGTCGAAGGCCGCTACAGGTGCAAGCGATCGGAAAAGTTGCACCGGACGTCCAGCAGACGATCGTCGTCGAACTCGATACCGACACGCTACAGACGCTAAAGTGGTCGCGGCGCCAACTGCCGTAAGGTGCGCGAGTGTGTACGAGAGGATGCCCTCTCTTTAGTACCGCCCCACCGATTTGATATAATCGGACCAAAACGTCTGAAGGAAGGGATCGCGGTGCAGCGGCACATTGTATTAATAGGGTTTATGGGTACGGGGAAGTCGACGGTCGGTAAGCTGATAGCCGAACGGTTACAGTGGGAAACGGTCGATACCGACGATTATGTCGAAGGACGGTACGGTATGCGAATTGCAGACATGTTTCGGGTGCGCGGTGAACGATATTTTCGCGAGCGGGAGCATGAAGCGCTCATGCAACTTATGCAGCGTGAGCGCCCCCTCGTCGTGACGACTGGAGGCGGAATCGTCTTGCGCGCCGACAATGTCGCCCAAATGATGGACAACGGGTGGGTCGTCGCTTTAACCGCCACACGGGACGTTCTCGTGCAGCGCTTAAAAAACGATACAACGCGTCCGCTGCTCGCCGGCGACGTCGAAGCGAAAGTTACGGCAATATGGGGCGAGCGTCGTACGGCTTACGACTTTGCCCATTTAAAGGTCGATACGTCGCACAGATCGCCGGAAGCAATTGCGGCACACATCGTTACGACATTCAAAGCATCGTGCGCAGATTTCGAGTAACTCATTAAAAAACCTCCTGTTTATTTTGGACTTGAACCGTTAACACTACGGTTAAGGATCAAAGGATCACGTCTTGTTTGGCGAAAAAAGGGGGGTAACAGAGGTGTCTGCGGACGATTACGTGCAATATTTGACGAAGCGTTTTATGACGTATTTAGATACGCCGAAAGAAGAGCGAATCAAACGGCGGTCAGCGAAGGGAAAAGAACCGTGGCACATTCACTGGTTTGGCGACGCGGCCCTCAGTATGCAAATATTTTGGAGACGACAAAAAGAACGGTATGGGTCGCGGTTTAAACACAAAATGTAATTTTTTCGAACTTGTAAACCATAAGAGTAAGGAGGGAAGTCGTTTGCCTAAGCGGATTGCTGTAGAAGAAGGATTAACGCCGGTACGCGAATACTTACAAGAGAACGGCTACGATGTCGTCGATTTAAATGAGCGCGTACAAGCTGAGGACTGCGATTGCTGCGTCGTCTCCGGCGGGGATGTCAACGTGATGGGCATGCAGGACATAGTGACTGACGTGCCAATCATCGATGCCCGTGGCATGACATCGGAAGAAGTGTACCAAAAAGTGCAGGAACGGATTGGTTATTAAACGTTTACTGTGTGACACGTCGCACGCACCCCTTTTTGGCAAAGGTGCGTGCTATTTACTGTGAATACCGATGAATATACAGAGGACACCACATACAACCCAAGTGATTTTTCCGAAGGAAACGCGGTCGACTAGTCCGGTTAAGCCGATCGTCATCGTTGTAATGAGGACGAGCGGACCGATTAAAGCGAGTGACGCATTAATGAGGATGGATTTTTCTAAATCGTTGTACCGCAACATTAAGAGACCAGCCATCATTTCGATAAATCCAGATAAAAGCCTGAGGACAGCCATCGCTAAGACGGCTTTTTCAAAAATAAACCACATGCTGCCGTTCCTCCCTGCGTTGAGGTGAATCCGTAAGAGACAAAAGGTCTGTCCTTAAGAAAATATGTATGCGAGAGGGGCAGCAGTTTGTACACTTTTTTCTCACCTTCGTAGGCTCATGCTAAGTAGAACAGCCCGGCATTGACGGTGGTGATGTCGATGCGCGGTTCGTATTGCCACTTTGCTTCCCGCACGCGTTGCGCATACTCTTCGTCGATTGTCGTGCTTTCTGTACGTGTGACGCGGCGGTCGTTCGGTTGCTCGTCACGTGCAACTTGTAGGGGATTTGTAGACGTATCTGCTTCCTTCCGCTTATGGCCTACTTCTTCGTAGTAAAGGGCGAGGCGGGCGAGTTCTTCTTCCATGCGGGCCCGCGCCTTTTGTGCCCACGCGTCATCGTGGGTGTCTAAGTAACCTTGCAAGTAAAACTCTAGCTGAGCGATCGCGTCCGGTAGCGACAGTTTTGCTTGTGTGACGAAGCGGTGATTTGGCAGGCGCGGTGTCCATTTACGCGGAGCAAGTTGTTGGTGATAAAAGTTGTTCTCGATCGTCCCGTCGATTAGTTGTATACCGAGTGAATGCACTTCACTGCGCGACTGTTCACACAACCATTCAATTTTGTAGGTGATTGCAAGCCACGGGGTATACGGGCGCGAACCGCGCGGGCTGCTGAGCGACAACGGGACATTTTCGTACAAACGCACAAACTGTCCATGGCGTCGTGCCGAGTGAAAAATTTGCTGCAGGCGAGGAGATCCGAACGTCACGTGTTCACCCCGCACATCGGCGGGTACAAGTTCGCTGTTAAAAACGAGCGACAACGTGACTGGCTGCGGTTCGATGCCGAGCTGCTCGACATACGACCAATAATACGGGCGATTCACCAAATCTTTATCCGCCTGTTCAGATAAGCGTACTTCGATATGGCCATCGCTCGCGGTTATGATGTGACATTCCATCGCTTGTAAAAACGTGTTGACGTAGTTCTGCACTTCTACTTGATCCATCTGTTGCCGCTCCTTTAGCTGCATCGATCGGTCGGGCGGTTACTAACGACAATATGTCGCGAACGGGGATGAGTCGGCTTCCTTTTAAAACGGAAGAGACGCCGCATCGGAAGAGGCGTTACTTCAGGATACTGTCTAACAGATTAGCTCCCTGTGCCGTTCGCTGCCGTGCCGTGGACAACGATTCCCCTAAGTGGGAAAGGCGCTCCTCCACTTCGCGATCGTCGCCCGCTTCTAAGACGATTCGCATAATCTTCTTTTCGAGCGCACCTGCAGACGATTTACCTTGTTCCAAAATCGTGTCTAGTTCCCCGACGACGAGCTGGAACAAGTTGATTTTTTCGTGCAGCAGACGAATAATGTGTGCTTCGATCGTCCCTTCGGTACACAAATTGTAGATAGTGACGTCGTTTTGCTGTCCGAGGCGGTGCACGCGTCCGATCCGTTGCTCCACGCGCATCGGGTTCCACGGCATGTCGTAGTTGATGACGTGATGGCAAAACTGCAAGTTGATCCCTTCGCCTCCCGCTTCCGTTGCGACCATCACTTGTGCGCGCCGCTGAAACAACTCGCGCATCCAATCTTTCTTATTGCGTCCGAAGTTACCCCGGTACGGTACGGCAGTGATGCCGTTTTGTTGCAACGTTTTAAGGAGCATGTCTTGTGTGGCGCGGTATTCGGTGAAGACGATCACTTTGGCGTCGTCGATGCCGCGAATGAGATCGAGCGTTTGCTCTGCCTTCGTCTGCCGCTTAATCTGTTTCAAAAGGGCAATCACATGTTGAACGTCCGGCGGTAACTGCTGTTTGCCGCCCGCTTCTTTTTTAAACATTTTAAACAAAGTGAGAAACGTCGCTTCCCGACTGCTGCACGCTTCCCGTTGCAACGTGACGAGTGAAAGCAAGCTTTTAAGTGTGCCGTCCCCCATGCGGTAACGCGTGCGGACAAAATCGGTGATGCCGTCGTACAAGGCGCGTTCCTCTGGCGTTAACTGTAAGGTGACGGTGTGCACGTGGCGCTCAGGAAAGGTGATGGGGCTCGACTTACGCTCGTTGCGGATCATCACTTTGCGGATTTCTTCTTTGAGCAGCGCTTCGTTTTTCACTTGCCGCTTACCAGCGACGTATTGGTTCGCAAACGTGTGCTTACCGCCGAGCTGGCCGGGCTTCAGCAAGGTGACGAGATTGTACAGCTCTTTAATGTCGTTTTGCATAGGTGTCGCTGTGAGCAGTAAACAATATTTTTTACGCAATTGGTTGACGAACTGCCAATTGCGCGTGCGGCGGTTTTTTAGTTTGTGTGCTTCGTCGATGATTAAGAGATCGTAGTCGCGGCTGAGCACTTGATCGCGGTGCGGGTCACGCTTGGCCGTATCGAGCGAGGCGACGAGAATATCGTATTTTCCCCACATCCACTCTTTTTTTTGCGCCATGGCCGGGATGGCAAATTTCTCGTTTAGTTCCCGCGTCCACTGGGAAACGAGCGAAGCGGGAACGAGGATTAAGGCGCTAGTGACGAGGCCGCGCAACATATATTCTTTTAAAATGAGTCCAGCTTCAATCGTTTTGCCGAGACCGACTTCGTCGGCGAGAATGGCGCGGCCGTGCAATTCGGTTAACACAGTGCGCGCCGTATCCATTTGGTGCGGGAGCGGTTCGAACGCGGTCAATTGCGACAAGCAGCGCAAGTCGTCAAAGCGCGGGACAGCTAGCCGTTCTTCCGCCTCTATGGCGAGGCAAAACAACTCCCACGCATCCCACGGGCCATCTTGTTCGACTTTCTCAGAAAAATCGTTCCACCAGTTGCGTGCGAAGTGGATGGGGATGTCACTCATGATCATACTCCTCTCAAAAGCGAAGAAGGACGTCGCTTCGCGATGATCGCTACTTGCTAGTATGGACGGAAGCGGGCTAGAATATGAAGAACGACGAAGCGCTACTTGGTGCGGCAATGTCGTGAACGCCAGCCGCCGCCGTAGATACATTTGCTAAAACAGCTACATATTAGTTACAATAGTACTGCTCGAATAATCGTGGATACATAATTGACATCACAAGTGGATGAAGGCAAGGGGAGAGACTGTCGCGAGTGACAGCGCCGAAGGAGCAAGCCGAAGGGGTGAATCTCTCAGGCAAAAAGACTCTTGCTCGACACAACTCTGGAGAGTGTCACGAGAGTGACCACCCAAGGGGTAACTTTCTTCACGGCAAAGCTGCAAGTGGCAGTGGTCGCAAGTGGAAGGGAAACTCTCAGGTTAAAGGACAGAGCAAAGCCGTGAGGACGGATTGTCTGTCCTTTTGTCGTCTTATTGTTCTCTGTCGTTTTTTTACGATTCTCAATAGGAGGTGAGGAGCATGGCTTCTCTAAAACGGACACCGCTTTACCCGCTGTACAAAGGCGAAGCAAAACTCATTCCGTTCGGCGGGTGGGAGTTGCCTGTCCAGTTCACAAGTATTAAGGAAGAACATCGGGCTGTGCGCGAAGCGGCCGGGCTGTTCGATGTGTCACATATGGGCGAAGTGACGGTCAGCGGACCAGATGCGACGGATTATTTACAGCGGCTGACGACGAACGACGTCAGTAAGCTTAACGTTAACCAGGCGCACTACACGACGATGTGTTATCCGGACGGCGGGACGGTCGACGATTTTCTCCTGTACAAAAAAGGAGACAACGACTACTTGCTCGTCGTGAACGCGGCGAACACGGAAAAAGACGTCGAGTGGATGCACAAACAAACAGTGGGCGACGTACACATTGCAGACGTATCGGATGAGACGGCGCTCCTGGCCCTGCAAGGGCCGCGGGCGACGCACATTTTACAGCAACTGACGGATTGTGATTTGTCGGACATTCGCTTCTTCCGCTTCCTCCCGGACGTGGAAGTTGCCGGGGTGAAGGTGTTAGTTTCGCGCAGCGGCTACACGGGTGAAAACGGGTTTGAACTGTATTTAGCGCCGGAAGACGCGCCGACGTTGTGGCGCGAATTACTCGCGGCAGGGGAGGCGGACGGTTTAAAACCGTGCGGACTCGGCGCGCGCGATACGTTGCGTTTCGAAGCGGGGCTGCTCTTGTACGGACAAGAACTGTCGGCGAGCGTCAGTCCGTTAGAGGCGGGGATCAGTTTTGCCGTGAAGTTGAATAAAAGTGACTTTATTGGGAAAAGTGTCCTTGTCGCGCAAAAAGAAGGCGGTCTCAAGCGACGTCTCGTCGGCATAGAGATGGTCGGACGGGGCATCCCGCGCACGCACTATCCAGTATATGCTGGAGGCGAAGAGATCGGCGAAGTGACGAGCGGTACACAGTCGCCGACGCTGGGCAAAAACCTCGGGCTCGCGCTCGTCGCGAGTGATTACAGCGCGTTAGGACAAGAAGTAGAAATCGACATTCGCGGCCGCCGCGTGGCGGCGAAAGTGGTGACGACGCCTTTTTACAAGCGGTCATAACCACGTTGCAAACTGAACCGAGCGCTTTAACCGCTATGCTCCTAACAGCACGTCAATAAACCGAATGCGACGCAATAGCACGCCAATTAACAAAGTGTGCTGTCAATAGCACGTCAACCGTGCGAATAAGAAGAGCAAAGTGATCAAGGGATGTCACAAGGGATGTCACAAGAGATGTCACAAGAGATGTAACAAGAGATGTAACAAGAGATGTAAAATGAGGAGGTGCGTTAGCGCCATGACATTTCGTTATTTACCGATGACTGACGCCGATCGGCAAGCGATGTTACAGGCGTTAGGGTGCGGCAGTGTCGACGAACTGTTCGCTGACATACCGGAAAGTGTGCGCTTTAATGGGGAATTAAATATTCCTGAGGGAATGTCCGAACTGGAGCTTTCTCGCCACATGCAACGCTTAGCAAACGAAAACAAAAACTTGCAACAAGTTGTGTCGTTTTTAGGGGCGGGAACGTACGAACACTATATTCCGAGTGTCGTCGGTCACGTCATCGGTCGATCGGAGTTTTTTACGGCTTACACGCCGTACCAACCGGAAATTAGTCAAGGTGAATTGCAGGCGATTTTTGAATTTCAGTCGATGATTTGTGAGCTTACGGGGATGGATGTCGCCAACTCGTCGATGTACGACGGCCCAACTGCGCTCGCCGAAGCGGCCACACTCGCCGCTGCCGCAAGCCGTAAGCAGAAAGTGCTCGTCTCTCGTGCCGTACATCCGGAAGCGCGCGACATTTTGCGCACGTATGCGCGCGGCGGGCAAGGGATTGAAGTCGTAGAAGTTGCCGCGGACGCCGGGGTGACGGACGTGGAGAAGTTAGCGGAGTTAGCTGATACCGATACGGCGGCCGTGATCGTGCAGTCGCCTAACTTCTTCGGTAACCTCGAAGACTTAGCAGCGATCGAAAAGATTGCCCACCGACACAAAGGGCTATTCGTCGTCAGTACGAACCCACTGTCGCTCGGGATTGTCCAGCCACCGGGGGCATTCGGCGCCGACATCGTCGTCGGGGACGCGCAGCCGCTCGGCATTCCGACACAGTTCGGTGGCCCGCACTGCGGCTTTTTTGCTACGACGAAAAAACTGATGCGTCGCATTCCGGGACGCATCGTCGGACAGACAGTCGACGAGGAAGGAACGCGCGGTTTTGTGCTGACGCTGCAAGCGCGGGAGCAACACATTCGCCGCGAAAAAGCGACGTCTAACATTTGCTCCAACCAAGCGCTGAACGCGTTAGCCGCAGGAGTATACATGAGTGCGATGGGCAAGCAGGGGCTCACCGACGTAGCGCAGCAAAACGTACAAAAAGCACACTACGCCCAGCGGCAGTTGCGTAAGCTCCCCGGCGTGGAACCGCTGTTTGACGCACCGTTTTTCAACGAATTCGCTTTGCGCTTGCCGCGACCTGCCAGCGAGCTGCAAGCGGCGCTGCTCGAAAAAGGAATGCTAGCCGGTTACGATTTGTCGCGGGACTATCCGGAACTGGGGAACGCCGTGCTGCTCGCAGTGACGGAAATGCGCACGCGCACAGAAATTGACCAGTTAGTACAAGCTGTGGAGGGATGGTTATGAGCCGGGAACAAGCACTCATTTTTGAAATTAGTCGGCCGGGACGCGTCGCTTATAGCCTTCCAGCACTCGACGTGGAAGAACAATCGGTTGCGGAAATGCTGCCGGAAGGGATGGTGCGCACGGATGCGGCTGACCTGCCGGAAGTGTCGGAACTCGACCTCGTGCGCCACTACACGGCGTTGTCGCGGCGCAACCACGGGGTCGATTCCGGATTTTATCCGCTCGGGTCGTGCACGATGAAATACAACCCGAAAATTAACGAAGACGTGGCGCGTTACCCCGGCTTACAACACATTCATCCGTATCAGCCGGAGGAGACAGTGCAAGGGGCGTTACAGTTGTTGTACGAACTGCAGCGCGATTTGGCAGAAATTACGGGAATGGACGAAGTGACGCTGCAATCGGCCGCCGGGGCGCAAGGTGAGTGGGCCGGCCTAATGATTATTCGCGCTTACCACGAAAGCCGCGGCGAGCAACAGCGCACGAAAGTGATCATTCCCGATTCGGCACACGGGACGAACCCGGCGAGTGCTGCGGTCGCGGGGTTAGACGTTGTAACGGTCGGGTCAAATGCAGACGGACTCGTCGACGTCGAAGCGCTGCGGGGACTCGTCGGCGGCGACACGGCGGCACTCATGTTGACGAACCCGAACACGCTCGGCTTGTTTGAAGAACAAATCGCGGAAATGGCCGACATCGTACATGAAGCGGGCGGCTTGTTGTACTACGACGGAGCGAACGCTAACGCCATTTTGGGCAAAACGCGGCCCGGGGACATGGGCTTTGACGTCGTGCACCTCAACTTACACAAAACGTTCAGCACGCCGCACGGCGGCGGTGGACCAGGAGCCGGCCCCGTCGGCGTCAAACGGAATTTGGCCCAGTTTTTGCCGCATCCGATGGTACGGCACGAGGAAGCGGACGACCGGTACTATCTCGATGCCGACATGCCGCAGTCGATCGGGCGGATTAAAGGGTACTACGGGAACTTCGGTATTCTCGTGCGCGCGTACACCTATATTCGCACGATGGGACCAGATGGCTTGAAACGCGTGTCGGAAGACGCCGTCCTCAATGCAAACTACTTGTTCAAACGGTTAGCGCCGTACTTCGACGTGCCCTTTGCCGATTGGTGTAAACACGAATTTGTCCTTTCCGGGAAGCGGCAGAAGAAACTCGGGGTACGCACACTCGACATCGCCAAGCGGTTACTAGACTTCGGTGTGCATCCGCCCACGATTTACTTCCCGCTCATCGTCGAGGAGTGCCTCATGATCGAACCGACGGAAACGGAGAGTAAAGAGACGTTGGACGCCTTTGCGGACGTGCTCATTCGTATCGCCAAAGAAGTAGAAGAAGATCCCGAACAGGTGCAAGAAGCGCCACACCATACGGTCGTCAAGCGGATGGACGAAGTTACCGCAGCGCGCAAGCCGGTGCTGCGCTACGAACGAGGCGAGTAAACAAATACGGTACTTTGCTGTGTACACAAAAACACCCTCGCATGTGGCGGAGGGTGTTTTTGTGTACCGTATGTAGTCCTAAATATAATAAGAACCCAGTGCGTATTGAGCGACGGAGCCCTTAATGCTTGTCATTGTAACAGACGCAAAACGAGCGGTGAACGACAATATTCGACAAATTTGTGACGGTTTAATGACAGGCTCCCGTGGACTTGCTAATGTGTGCGCATTTTGCTAAAAATAGAAACATCACACAAGTGATTCCCGCTTTAATCCTACGAGATACGGAAAGGACGGATCGCAAAATGGCAACGATTGACGATTGGAACAAACTCGACATTCGCGTCGGCGAAGTGATCGACGTGAAAGATTTTCCGGAAGCGCGGAAGCCAGCGTTTCAGTTGTGGGTCGACTTCGGCCCAGAGCTCGGGGTCAAACAGTCAAGTGCCCAGCTGACAGAACTGTATACGAAAGATACGCTCCTTGGACGACAAGTAGTCGCTGTCGTCAACTTTCCGCCGCTCCGGGTAGCCGGTTTTAAGTCGGAAATCCTCGTGCTCGGCATTTATGCAGAAGAAGGAGTTGTGTTACTACAGCCGGATCGCCCCGTACAAAAAGGCGACAAGATCGGATAAGATCGGTTGACACCCTCTGGCGGAAATGTCGGCTCCCGGCCCCTGTTTCTGTACGACAGTACTATTTCCATATTGGGAATGATTGCATCTGTGTGAATACGAGTACACATTGTGTCGGTGATGGTTTTTATTGTCAAGGATAGTTATAATTATCCTTGAAGAACAATTGTCGGCCCGACACGTTATTAATATTGAAGGGCTAGCCCTTTATTTTTTTATGGCACACTCACGCAAAACAATGTCGTTTTTATGGGGGATCTGACATGCTCAAATCTGGAGAAAAGAAATTCATTGATGAAACAGGCATCTTTTACGAACAGGTCGGATTGCCGCGGGCAGCGGGACGCATCTTCATGTACTTGTTAATCGCCGATCAGCCCGTTCACTCCACGCACGAGATTATGCAAGCTCTGTACTTAAGTAAAGGTTCGGTACATACGACGACGCGACTTTTGATGCAGAAAAAACTGATTGAGAAGGTTGAAGCCACGGAGACGGGGCAGGAGTGCTACCGGATTAAACCGGGTGTCGGCAAACGCATTGTCGAGATGCAAATGCCACTGCTCCAAGCGGTGATTCAATTGACGACGCGAAGTTTAGAGTTAGTGGAGGATACGCACGCAGCAGACGAGCCGCGCATGCACGACTTACACGCTTTCTACCGCCTAGTGGCGCAAGATTTGCCGGCAATGCTCGCGCGCTGGGAACAAGACTGTTACGATACGTCGCACAGTGACGCGGAGATGGCGGAGAATGAGGCGGACGTCGATCAGTGAGTTAAAGCCCGAAAGCATACACACTTTCGGGCTTTAACATTGCGATATATTTGTTTAAGTGTTACATTTTGGAGTATGGTCGTCACGGGTAATCGCAACAGGACGCATTCGCACAAACTATGGCGGAGAAACTATCATGTAAACGGAGATGAAGATTAGTGGACAGTGGCACAAATTTTCGCGTAGAGAAAGACTTTTTAGGAGAAAAACAGGTACCGCAAGCGGCGTATTACGGCGTACAGACGCTACGGGCCGTCGACAACTTCCCGATTACGGGCTACCGTTTAGAACCAGCGTTAATTAAAGCAATTGCGATCGTAAAAAAAGCGGCGGCGCTCGCCAACCGCGAAGTCGGTCAGCTTGCGCCGCATTTGGCAGAGGTAATCGTCGCTGCCGCCGACGAAGTAATCGCCGGCCAGCTGCACGATCAGTTTATCGTCGATCCGATCCAAGGGGGAGCCGGCACATCGATTAACATGAATGCGAACGAAGTGCTCGCTAACCGGGCGTTGGAACTATTAGGAGAGG
Source organism: Numidum massiliense (assembly GCF_001375555.1). Classification (NCBI taxonomy): domain Bacteria; kingdom Bacillati; phylum Bacillota; class Bacilli; order Caryophanales; family Bacillaceae; genus Numidum; species Numidum massiliense. Next base: position 971,580 of record NZ_CTDZ01000009.1, read on the forward strand.
AAAAAGGCGACTATTTGAAGTTGAGCCCGAACACACACGTCAATATGTCCCAGTCGACGAACGATGCGTTTCCGACAGCGGTCCGCATCGCCGTGTTGCACGCCTTGGACGACTTACTGGAGGAAATGGACGAGTTAGCAGCATCTTTTGCTAACAAAGCGAAGCAGTTTGACGGACTGATCAAAATGGGGCGGACCCACTTGCAAGATGCAGTGCCGATCCGGCTCGGGCAAGAGTTTGCGGCGTACGAGCGCGTACTAAGGCGCGATCTCGTGCGGGTGCGGGAGTCGCGCAAGCACTTGTACACGGTAAACATGGGGGCGACCGCTGTCGGTACCGGTTTGAACGCCGACCCGGCGTACATCGAACACGTCGTGGCACATTTGCAAGTCATTAGCGGTTATCCTTTGGAACGAGCTGCTCACCTCGTCGACGCGACGCAAAACACAGACGGTTTGCTCGAAGTGTCGGCGACACTAAAAATATGTATGATGAACATGTCGAAAATGGCGAACGACTTGCGCTTGATGGCGTCTGGCCCGCGGACCGGACTGGGCGAACTGTTACTGCCGGCGCGGCAGCCTGGTTCGTCGATCATGCCGGGCAAAGTGAATCCGGTCATGGCGGAAGTACTTAACCAAGTCGCCTTCCAAGTGATCGGCAACGACCATACGATATGTTTAGCTTCCGAAGCTGGACAATTTGAACTAAACGTAATGGAGCCGGTACTCGTCTTTAACTTATTGCAATCGATAAAAATTATGACGAACGTGTTTCACGTGTTCCGGAAGCACTGTTTAGACGGTATCGAAGCGAATGCCGCGAAAATGAAGCAGTACGTCGAAAACAGTGTTGGCATTATTACGGCGATCAATCCACACGTCGGTTACGAAGTGGCCTCGTCGATCGCGGGCGAAGCACTCGCGACTGGCAAGACAGTACGCGAAATTTGCTTAGAGCGGAACGTGTTGACGGAGGAAGAGTTAGACCTCATTTTAGACCCGTATGAAATGACCGACCCCGGTATTTCGGGTAAGGAATTGTTAGGGAAATAAAGTGAAGGTTGCATGGCCACTCTTACATGGCTCCCCTGTTGGAACGCTAGCAGCGCCTCCTCTCCCGTTAAGTGGCGTATAAGTTGTGAATAAGTTGCGAATAAGTTGCGCTTCTTTCCTTGACCGTACTATTAGAAACACGTATACTCTGGGGGAGCGCACCATAACCAATACATGCGAGGGGAGCAAAACGATGCGCAAACGAAAGCTGGTCACTCTGACGAGTGCGGTCTTGATCTTACTTCTTACGGTCACAGCGTGCGGCAAGTTGGAAGCATCCGACGTCATCGAACAATCCGCAGAAACAATGAAAGAAATGAAAGGGTACAAATGGAAGATGGACGTCAAGAACAAGATGACGCTTCCGGAAGAAAAGATGACGGTGTCGTCAAAAATGGACGTCGAATACATAAATAATAAGACGTTTGCGGCTAATGCCGACACGAAGATGGACGGAATGGAAGATGTTCAGAAGATAGCCATTTACTTTTTAGATGATACGCTGTACATACACGAGCAGTCGGTAGATGAGTGGGTTAAATTGAAGGCTGACAGTGATTCGATTCCCGAGGCCGCACAAGTCGATCAACAAGTTGTCGATCCGAAGAATACGTTCAAGGCGCTGAAAAAAGCAGGCGACAAAGTAAAAATGAATGAAGAAGACGGTAAATACCTGTTAGAAGTGTCGTTGTCCGATGCGAAAGACATTAAGCCGTTCATGAAATATGCGCTGCAAAGTTTAGAACAGACGCCGATGAATGCCGATGAAGTAACGTTTAAAAAATTGAACATAAAGATTTGGGTAGACAAAAAGTCACTTGAATATGAAAAATTGGAGCAAACGGTGACGATGGAGATGCCGTTTCAAGAAGATGCGACGATGAAAGTTCAGACAACGACGAAGATGACGTTTAATGGTGAAGTGAAAGAGATTAAGCTGCCAAAAGAGGCGAAAGAAGCAGAAGAAATAGAACGTTAATGATTGTTGCGATGGAGAGGTTGGCCATACGGTTAACCTCTTTTTTTAAATAATTTATAAAAATGTGAGTGGGGTTATTTCGGATGAATTCATACGAACGACTAATGACATACGCCGAGCGGCGGGAGCATTTACTCATCGGCTTAATGTCGGGGACGTCGCTCGACGGCATCGATGCCGCTTTAGTCGCCATTGCAACGAACGAGGCTGGGGAAATTGCTGACGTTTCATTGAAACACTTTTGTTACTTGCCGTATTCGGATGAACTGAGGGAGCGCATCTTGTCGCTATGTGCGGTAGAAACAGCGACGCTCGATCAGCTCGTGCTGGCGAACGCCGGCTTGTCGGAATGGTATGCCGCTGCGGTGGCCCGAGTCCTTGCCGAGGCGGGCGTGAGGGCGGAACAAGTCGATGCGGTCTGTTCCCACGGGCAAACCGTTTGGCACGCGCCACACGAAGCAGCGTTTCCCGGTCCAGACGGTGAGCTCCGCGTGCGTTCCACGCTGCAAATTGGGGAATTGTCGGTACTGGCGGAGCGGTGCGGCATCCCGGTCGTCGGAAACTTCCGCCCGCGCGATTTGGCAGCTGGCGGGGAAGGTGCGCCGCTCGTGCCGTACGTTGACTACATGCTGTTTAAGTCGCCGCACAAAGGGCGCATCTTACAAAACATCGGCGGGATCGGCAATGCGACGGTCGTGCCGAAAGGTAGGGCGATCGACGATGTGTACGCCTTCGATACGGGGCCGGGCAACATGATTATGGATGCGCTCGTTAAACAGGAAACGAATGGGGCGGAGCGGTTTGACGAAGGGGGTAAACGGGCGGCGGCCGGACGGGTGAGCGAAGAACTGTTGCAACTGTATTTGCAAGATCCGTATTACAGGCGCAAGCCACCGAAGAGTACGGGGCGCGAAGTTTACGGGCTCTCCTTTACCGAGCAGTTTCGCGCCGACGGGGAGCAGAGGCAGTTGTCGTTTGCCGATATTTTGGCGACGGCGACGATGCTGACGGCGCGGACGATCGTGCAAGCGTACGAACACTTTATTTTTCCGACGGCAGCGATCGACGAAGTGATCGCCTCAGGGGGCGGTGCGCACAACGAGACGCTGCTGGCGATGATTCGCCAGCAGTTGCCGGACGGGGTAAAGCTTACGACGGCCGAAGCGTTCGGTATCCCCGATGACGCCAAAGAAGCACTTGCCTTTACTGTCCTCGGACACGAGACGCTCATGGGCCGCCCGAGCAACGTACCGGCCGTGACCGGTGCTTCTAAGCCAGTTGTTTTAGGTAACGTCTGCTGGTAAGGATGAGCGGTGAGTTGCCAGGGAATGCCGGTCATGCGCGTGAATGCTGCTAATGCGCGTGAATGCTGTGAATATCAGTGGATGATTATAGAATGAAGCGGAAGATCTAAAAAAATCCTACCGGGGAGAGTGCTCCCGGTAGGAGAAGACGACACAAAAAAACGGACTCCTCTTTTACCGCTGTTATGTAAACGGTTGGCAACCTTTTTTGGCAATCTTGTATGCAAAATGCCCCTAACTATGTTATTATTGTGAATGTAATCGGATACATTCGAGCGATTGAGGAGGGGTAGCGTTGAGTCCATGGTTAACGACAGTTGGTGCACTCCTTTTGTTCTATTTAGGGTACCGTTTTTATGCCAATTTTTTAGCGGTGAAAGTATTTAAGCTCGATTCCGGGTTTCGGACACCAGCACACGAATTTCGCGACGGGGTCGACTACGTGGCGACGAATAAGTTCGTGCTGTGGGGACACCACTTTAGTTCAATCGCCGGTGCAGCGCCGATCGTCGGACCGGCGATCGCGATGATTTGGGGCTGGGGGCCAGCGCTCATCTGGGTCGTGTTCGGGACGATCTTTTTTGCCGGGATGCACGACTTTGGCACGTTGTGGGCGTCGATTCGCCATAAAGGGCGTTCGGTCGGGGTCATTACGAACAGCGTGATCGGGACACGGGCGAAAGGATTGTTTTTGCTCGTTATCTTTTTCTTGTTACTGTTAGTGAACGCCGTCTTCGCGGTCACGATCGCGAATTTGTTTACGGCGTTTCCGGAAAGTGTGCTGCCGTACTGGTTGCAAATCCCGGTCGCCATCGCCATCGGCTGTCTCGTGTACAAGCGGGGCGTCGGTCTGTTTTGGCCGTCGATTATCGGATTGGTACTTTTATTTTCGTTTATTTTTATTGGGGCAAACGCACCGATTTCGTTGCCCGATTCGATGGGCGGATTGTCGGCGACGGCTTGGTGGGTCATTATTATGCTCGTTTACGGCGCCGTCGCTTCGCGGCTTCCGGTGTGGACGTTATTGCAGCCGCGCGACTACATTAACTCGCACATGTTGTTTCTAGGGTTGATTGTCCTATACGTCGGGATGTTTATCGGACGGCCGGAATTTGTGGCGCCGATGTTTAATACGAATGTACCCGCTGGCACACCGCCGCTACTCCCGCTCCTGTTCGTCACGGTAGCGTGCGGTGCCATTTCCGGTTTTCACGGGCTCGTCGGTTCGGGGACGTCGGCGAAGCAAATCGATAAGGAGACGGACGCTAAATTTGTCGGCTACTTTGGGGCAGTTGGCGAAGGAATGCTAGCTCTCGTCGCGGTTATGGCCACTGCAGCAGGTTTTGCTAACTTTAGCGAATGGCGCGCTCATTATGACTCGTGGGCAGCAGCGAGCGCAGGTGGGACACCGGCGTTTGTGAAAGGTGCAGGGAGCTTTTTGAGCAACTTGGATATTCCGGAAGTCGTCGGGACGACGTTCATTTCGATTATGGTCGTCGCCTTCGCCGCGACGACGCTCGATACGTCGATGCGCTTGCAACGGTTTATCTTAGCGGAAATTGGGGAGCAGTACCGCGTATCTGCGTTGAAAAACGTCGATTTTAGTACGGTTATTGCCTTTTTATCGTGTGTTGCCTTGGCGTTTTTGGCCGACCCGGCCAATCCGGGCGCCGGTGGGATGGTGTTGTGGCCGCTGTTCGGCACAACGAACCAGTTGACGGCTGGTTTGTCGCTCCTCGTGTTGACGTTACTTTTGTGGCGTTGGGGGCGCAATTACGTGTACGCACTCATTCCGCTCCTGTTCGTCGTCACGATGACGACGTGGAGTATGGTGCTGAACATTATCGACTACTTTAAACAGGGCAATACGATGTTAGTCATCGTCGGGACTTTGGTTCTCGCTTTGAATGTGTGGCTTATTTTAGAAGGCTTGCTAGCGGTGCGACGGGTTAAGAGAAACCCGGACTTATCGAAAGGACATTCGGCCTAACGTGACGGGACACGCCGTCTAATTTAAACCAACAAGGAGCATACCACTCGCTTCGGTACCTTAAACAATGTCAAGGGTCGTATGTGAATATGAATAGCGTCCGATTCATCTGACAAGAAGCGGCGCACGACTAAAGCGAAGGAGGCATGCGCATGGACCGTCAACTGCGGGAATTCGTACAGCAGGCGAAACGCGTCTGGCAACAGGTACAACAATTTTACGATGAGATGTACTTTGTCCCTTACCGGCAAACGATGCGGCGGAACATTCAAAACGAAGAAGATGTGTTTAAACTGCTGGCGCTGTCAGAAATGCTCGGCATTCCGAACCCTGTCGCTTACTACACACTCGAACTGTTGCCGTTTATGCTAGAAGACTTTCATGAGTGGCACGTTCGGATGGGCATGGAAAAATCGCCGTTGGACGGGTTTCGATGCTGTTAAAAAAGTGGCTGCGTCCTTCGCGCGATGCACATGTGAGGAAAGGGAAGGGCGACGTTGCGGGGATCGAGGCAGCGGCGACGGAAGCCGGACGGCAGGGTAAATTGCGCATCACTTTTTTCGGCGGCAAAGGGGGCGTCGGTAAAACGACGTGTTCGAGTGCGTACGCGTTAGCATTGGCGCAAGCCGGCTATCGGACGCTACTCGTTTCGACGGACCCCGCCCATTCGGTGGGCGATCTGTTGCAGTTGGCGTTAAAGAAAAAAGAACAGTTCGTCCGGGAAAACTTATACGTGACAGAGATCGATCCGGAAGCGGCCGCCGAACGGTATATGCAAGAAGTGAAAACGAACGTACGCGGCTTGGTCGCCCCTAACTTGTGGAAAGAAGTGGAGCGGCAAATGCACATTGCCGCTGCTTCTCCCGGAGCAGATAAGGCGGCTCTGTTTGATGAAATGGTGGCGACGATGCTACGCGCCCAAACGGCTTACGACCACCTCGTGTTCGATACGGCGCCGACCGGTCATACGTTGCGCTTGTTGTCGTTACCGGAACTGATGGGCGTGTGGATTGAAGGGATGATCGCGCGGCGCGAGAAGACACAAGAGATGCATCGAATGCTACACAACATCGTCGGCACGACGGACCGGCCGCGCGATCAGGTGTACGACATTTTGCAACGGCGCAAAAACCGCTTCGCCGCAGCGCGTACGCTCTTGCTGGACGATTCGGTTACATCGTTTTACTTTGTCCTGAATCCGGAGCGGCTGCCGATCGTCGAAACGGCGAAAGCGGTCGACGCATTAACGGCGCACGATATCCCGATCGGCGGCTTTGTCGTCAACCGCGTACTCCCGCCGGACGCGGACGGGAACTTCCTGCAAGAACGTCGGGAACAGGAACAACAATACTTGCGCGACATTGCGGAACGATTTGCCGCGTGGAATCGTTTGTACATCCCACTAAAACCACACGACATTCGCGGTTTAAGCGGCTTGGCGACGATTGTGCCGCTTTTTAGAGAAATTGCGTTAAAAGAAGTTAAAAGAATCGGTTAGTCGGTTAAAGGGGTAATTCAAAGGTGAAGAAGGAAAATTAATCAAGCAGCCTTCGTCCGGAGGGCTACTTTTCTTTTCACTTGTATATATTTTCACCACACTTTTTGTGGTAAACTACAAATATGAGTGTTTATCCCCGCATAATCGGTTTGCGGTATTTTTTTCGGCTTATATCAGCCCATATCAGCCCGTATCGGTTCATATCGACGGTATAAATTAAGATGTCATCTCATCTTGGGTAGGGACGACTCGCGAGGGCACGACTTGTGAGGGTAGGTGTTGGTTTGCCTTTTTTTTCAGATAGTGCGATCTTGTTGTTTGCAGTTCTCTTGATTATCGGTGTGTTGGCCGCTAAGTTTTCGCTGCGGATCGGGTTACCTTCTTTGACTTTTTTTATTGCCGTCGGGATGATCCTCAATCGTTTCATTTATTTTGACAATGCATCACTGACGCAATTCTTCGGTACGATTGCCTTGACGATTATTTTGTTTGAAGGTGGCTTGCAAACGAAGTGGGTGGACATGCGCCCGGTGCTAAAGCCGTCCGCTACACTGGCGACAGTCGGCGTCGCACTGACGACGGTCGTTACCGGCGTGTGTGCCAAGTTTATTCTCGGTGTCTCTTGGCTCGAGGGGATGCTGTTCGGGGCGATTGTCGGTTCGACGGACGCGGCCGCCGTATTTATGGTTTTGGGCGAGATGAATATTAAAAAGAGGCTCACCTCTACGTTGGAGGCGGAATCTGGCTCTAACGACCCGATGGCCGTCATTTTGACCATTTCGTTCATCCAACTGATCCAAACGCCTGACGCAAGTTATTGGTCCCTCCTGTTGACGTTTGTCTTGCAAATGGGCATCGGACTAGCTTTAGGGTTCGTCATCGGCAAACTGTCGGTGTGGGCAATTAATAAAATTAATCTCGATTCCTCGGGACTATACCCGGTGCTGTCACTCGCTTGTGCCATTTTGACGTACAGTTTTACCGCGCTCGTCGGGGGCAGTGGGTTTCTCGCCGTGTACATTGCCGGAATTATCGTCGGCAATGCCGATTTAACGTTTCGGCAGCCGATTTTGCGCTTTAACGAAGGTTTGGCTTGGATGATGCAAATCCTGATGTTTATTTTGCTCGGTTTGCTCGTCTTCCCGCAAGATTTGCTGGAAGTGACGTGGCACGGGCTAGCGTTGTCTGCCCTCCTCATGTTCGTCGCCCGGCCGATCGCCGTCTATTTGAGTACGCTACGGATGGGATTTTCGTTCAAGGAGAAGGTCGTACTATCGTGGGCCGGGTTGCGCGGTGCAGTGCCCGTCGTATTAGGTACATATCCACTCGCCGCTGGACTGGAACACGGGCAGCTGTTTTTTAATGTCGTCTTTTTTGTCGTGTTTACGTCCGCTCTCGTGCAAGGGGCTTCTTTGTCCAAAGTTGCGGCGAAGTTAGGACTCGTGGAAGATAAAAAACCGACCGCGCCACACAGTCTCGAGCTCGTGTCGATCGGGCAAACGAATGCGGAAATGATGCAGATTCACCTCGATGAAGGGAGGGCAGTTAGTGAAAAAACGCTCAGTGAGTTGGATTTATCGGAAAACACGCTCGTGACGGCAGTCGTTCGCGGCGAGCGCCTTATTACGCCGCACGGGAATACGACGCTTAAAGCAGGAGATATTTTATATGTACTCGTCGCTAAAGATCAGCGCGAGCGGGTGAAAAATATTTTTTTAGCGGAAAAGGAAGAGCGAGAAGTAGTAGAAGAGCCGACTTGATGCGAAATAATGCAAAAAATAATTCTTCCTTTTGGTAGCAAATCTGGTAGAATGTCATTAATCAACTGTTGATTAACATATAGCGAATATAGCGAGTGGAGAAAAACAATGCTGAAGGAGTGACCGTCATGCGGGAAGTGAAAAAGTTTAACAAAATACTCGTCGCCAACCGCGGAGAAATAGCGATCCGCATTTTCCGCGCTTGTACCGAGCTCGGCATTCGCACGGTGGCGATTTACGCTGACGAAGACAAGACGTCGCTGCATCGTTTCAAAGCGGATGAAGCGTATCTCGTCGGCGAAGGAAAAGGGCCGATCCAAGCGTATTTAGATATTGAAGGCATTATTGACCTCGCGAAGCGGCACGACGTCGACGCGATTCACCCCGGGTACGGGTTTCTGGCGGAGAACGCCCAGTTTGCTCGCCGTTGTCGCGAGGAAGGGATTGTGTTTATCGGTCCGGACGCGGAGCAAATCGACACGTTCGGCGATAAAGTGAACGCGCGCCAGTTGGCGATTCGCGCCGGTATTCCCGTCGTGCCCGGGACGGAAGACCCGACAGATCATTTGCAAGACGTGATGCGCTTCACGAAAGCACACGGCTACCCGATCATCATTAAGGCGGCGGCTGGCGGCGGCGGACGGGGGATGCGCATCGTGCGCTCCGCGGAGGAACTGGAAGAAATGTTTAACCGCGCCCGTTCGGAAGCTCTGTCCGCCTTCGGCGACGCGAAAGTATACGTGGAAAAGCTCATCGAAAATCCGAAGCACGTCGAGGTGCAAGTGTTGGCCGACCGCTACGGAAAAGCGGTGCATTTGTACGAACGCGACTGTTCGGTACAGCGGCGGCACCAAAAGGTGGTCGAAGTCGCTCCGAGCTTATCACTGACGGAACAGTTCCGGCAAGACATTTGTCAGGCGGCACTCCGATTGATGCAAGAGGCCAATTACGTCAATGCGGGAACGGTCGAATTTCTCGTCACACCGGACAATCAGTTTTACTTCATCGAAGTGAACCCGCGCATTCAGGTGGAACATACGATTACAGAACTCATTACCGGCATCGACATCGTTCAGGCGCAAATCGGCATCGCGCAAGGTTATGCGCTAAGTGACCTAGAAGTGGGGATCCCGGCACAGGAGGAGATCGAGCGGCGCGGTTACGCCATTCAGTGCCGCATCACGACCGAAGATCCGTTGAACGGCTTTATGCCTGACACCGGACGCATTCTCGCCTACCGCACGGGCGGCGGCTTCGGGATTCGCCTCGACGCGGGCAACGGGTTCGCCGGAGCGACGATTACGCCGCACTACGATTCGATGTTAGTGAAGGTGTCGTCGTGGGCGATGACGTTCGAAAAAGCGGCGACGAAGATGATCCGCACGTTAAAAGAATTCCGCATCCGCGGCGTGAAAACGAACATACCTTTCCTGGAAAAAGTCGTCGACCATCCGCGCTTTTTAAGCGGCGATTACGACACGTCGTTTATCGACACGACGCCGGAGTTGTTCAAGTTCCCGAAAAAGCACGACCGCGGCACAAAGTTGCTCACTTATATCGGTAATAGGGTCGTCAACGGTTTTCCCGATTTGCCACACAGGGAGAAAAAACCGTGTTTCGATAAGCCGCGCCTGCCGCAAACCCCGTACGACACGCCGTATGCGAACGGGACAAAACAGTTGCTGAACGAGCTTGGCGCAGAAGGACTGGCGAAATGGGTGCAGGAACAGCAAAACGTGCTCGTCACCGATACGACGTTCCGCGACGCGCACCAATCGCTGTTTGCGACGCGGGTCAGAACGTACGATCTCCTGCAAATTGCCGAAGCGGTTGGCAAGCTGGCGCCGGAGTTGTTCTCTTTAGAAATGTGGGGCGGGGCGACGTTTGACACGAGCATGCGCTTTTTAAAAGAGTGTCCGTGGGAACGGCTAGCCAAATTGCGGCAGCAAGTGCCGAACGTGCTTTTTCAAATGTTGTTGCGCGGCGCAAACGCCGTCGGCTACACAAACTACCCCGACAACGTCATTAAAGAGTTTGTAAAGACGTCGGCGGAGGCGGGGATTGACGTGTTCCGCATTTTCGACAGTTTAAACTGGCTCGACGGGATGAAAGTGGCCATCGAAGCGGTGCGCGAGAGTGGCAAAGTTGCCGAAGCGGCCATTTGCTACACGGGCGACATTCTCGATCCGTCCCGCCCGAAGTACAACCTCGACTACTACGTCCGCCTCGCACGCGACTTGGAGAGCGCCGGCGCTCACATTTTAGGTATTAAAGACATGGCTGGCCTACTCAAGCCTTACGCCGCATACGAGCTCATCTCGGCGTTAAAACAAGAGGTGAACATCCCGATTCACTTGCACACACACGATACGAGCGGCAACGGGGGCGCGATGTTGCTAAAGGCGATCGAAGCGGGCGTCGACATCGTCGATGCGGCAATTGGCGCCATGTCGGGGCAGACGTCGCAGCCGAGTTTGAATGCCCTCGTCGCGGCGACAGAACAAAGTGAGCGTCCGACCGGGCTCGACTTAAACAACTTGCAAAAACTGAACGATTACTGGGAAGACGTGCGCAAATATTACGCGGGCTTTGAAAGCGGCTTGTTAGGCAGTAGTGCGGAAATATATACGCACGAGATGCCCGGGGGACAGTACAGTAACTTACAGCAGCAAGCGAAAGCGGTCGGACTCGGCGAGCGTTGGGAAGAAGTTAAAAACATGTACAGTACCGTGAACCGGATGTTCGGCGACATCGTCAAAGTGACGCCGTCGTCGAAAGTCGTCGGCGACATGGCGCTGTTCATGGTGCAGAACGATTTAGATGAAACGAATATATACGAGCGGGGCAAATCGATAAACTTCCCCGATTCGGTCACACAGTTTTTCCAAGGGTACTTAGGGCAACCGTACCGAGGTTTTCCGCAAAAGTTGCAGGAAGTTATTTTGAAAGGGCGCGAGCCACTCACGTGCCGCCCAGGTGAATTGCTGCCTTCGGTCGACTTGGCGGCGACGGCCGAGGAGCTGTACGAAAAAATTAAGCGGCCGGTGACGAAGTGGGACGTCATGTCGTACATTATGTACCCGCAAGTGTTTTTAGATAAATCTAAGCACCGCGCCGAGTACGGCGACGTTTCTGTGCTCGACACGCCGACTTTCTTTTACGGGTTGCGCCCGGGCGAAGAAATTGCTGTCGAAATCGAGCAAGGCAAAACGTTAATTGTGAAGCTCGTTTCCGTTGGACCGATCCGCTCGGACGGGACGCGCACCGTTTATTTTGAATTGAACGGGCAACCGCGCGAAGTGGCCATTCCGGACGAAGAGGCACAAGTGACGCTCGTGAAAAAAGCGAAGGCGGAGGCGGGGAACGAGAACCACATCGGGGCGACAATGCCGGGCAAAGTGTTGAAAGTGATGGTCGCGGCGGGCGACCGCATCGCGAAGGGCGAACATTTAATCGTCACCGAGGCGATGAAGATGGAAACGACGATTCAGGCGCCGTGCGACGCGACGGTGAAACACGTGTACGTCCACGAAGGCGAGACGATCGAGACGAACGATTTACTCGTCGAATTGGAGTAGCGGGGATGGCGTCGCGTATGCGGCGCCGCGTGAGCACCCGTGAAGACGTTAAGTGGATGCAACGGCAATGTGCAGAGGGGACGTCTAGCGAGCGGGGAGTCCTTCGTCACTGTATAGCGCGCGCAGTGCGTCTTCGCACTGCGCGCGCAACACGTGTGCTTCGATTTGGCACTCTGTCATCTGTCCGCGATGTCGGTACAAGATGTAGTAGTGGTGCTTCCCGACGGCCCGTTCGCTTAAGATGCGACAACGTTCGCGGTGTAGCGCTTCGAGTACTGGCCCCAGGGCGTCTGTAACGCGGCGCACGGCGTCGGCGAGGACAAACGGGTAGGCTCGCCGCAGTTTTAAGGTGCTACTCTCGACTGCGCGCTGGTCGTACAGTAGCGACTTGTACACGTTTTGTAAGACGGCGTAGCGGCAGACGAGGTCGTAAACGTCACTGTCGCGCATCGCTAGCTACTTCTCACTCGTCTGGCGCGATGTGTAACACGGTGTCTAGCGGCAGTGATCGACTAGCTACTTCCCCGTGCGCGCGCAGTTGTAAGGTGCGGTTGAGCTGATCGACGTGTAGCAACTGACCCCTCGCTTCGACGGTGCCTTGCGGGTGCCACAGAACGATTCGCGCACGGCGGTGCGGGTCTTGCAAAATGTGTCCTAAGGCCCGCTCCATCTGTTCGTACTGTTGTTCGTCTAACGTCGGTTTGGCGATGTGCGCGTCGGCCGCCATGCGTTCGCATAGTAGTTGGCGGTGTTCCGGAAGTATCATGCGCGAGCCGGCGAACAGTTTGTTTCCGCGTGCTTTCATTTATAGTGACCTCCAATTTTGGCGGTGCGGTCGTAAACCATACCAGCGTCGGTTAGCGAAGCGGCACGGATGACGGCGGCACCGCCGAAGCGATTTTTTAGTTGGTCGACGGTATGTGCGAGTGCGCGCTGCTTCACTTTGTCCTGAAACAGTTCGAGCTGCAGCCGATCCGGCGCGAGGTTGGACAGTCCGATAGAGACAGCGCGCACCGGTTGACCGTTCCAATGTTCGTCGAACAGCGCAAACGCCGTCTCACAGACGTCTTCCGACAAGTTGGAAGGGTGCGCGATCGAGCGAGAACGGTGAAAACCGGAATTTAAGTCGAAATGGCGTACGCTAAGGGAAACGGTGCGCCCCGCTTTGCCTTGCGTGCGGGCGCGGCGGCACACTTCGTCGCCCAGTTCACGGATGACGACAGCGATGCTGCGCCGGTCGCGGTAGTCTTGTGGCAAAGTCATTCCGTGGCTGATGCCCTTCATTTCCTCTTGAAACGTCCCAGGACAGACTGGGCTGTCGTCGATGCCGTTGGCGAGCTCGTGATACACTCGACCCATAATGCCGAAGTGGCGTTCGAGCCACTCGACCGGGTAGTGCGCCAAATCGCCGATCGTGTAAATGCCTAACCGCTGAAAATTGCGCGTCATACGCGAGGCAACCATGTACATTTTTTCGATCGGCATCGGCCACATTTTACGCTTGACGTCAGCCGGATGCCAGGCGGCGATTTGTTGCGGCGCTTTTTTAGCTTCGTGGTCGAGGCACATTTTACTCATAAATTTGTTGTGCGAAATAGCGATACAGCACTCGACGCCGACCTCGCGTTTGATTCGCTGCCGCAGTTTGCGGGCGATTTCCCACGGCGAGCCGAACAGTGCTTTACATCCGGAGACGTCGAGCCACATTTCGTCGATGGAAAACACTTCGACGAGAGGGGTAAAGGAGTAGGCAATGTCGCGGATGCGCAGCGCAAAGTCGATATACGTCTGCATTTGCGGCCGCACGATGACGGCTTCCGGACAAGCTTCCAGTACCTGCCAGCAAGCCATTGCCGTCTTCACGCCTCGCCGCTTCGCTTCGGGACTCGCGGCGAGGCAAATACCGCTCCGCCGCGTCGGATCGCCGCAGACCGCGACGGGCAGGCCGCGCAACTTCGGGTTTAAGGCGATTTCCACTGAAGCGTAAAAGCTGCGCATGTCGGCCATGAGGATCGTTTGCGCCATCCAGACACCTCCTGTTTCAGTTTAAGAACTATACAGTTTGCGAGTCATACGTTCGCCGGAAACGTATGTTCGCATCACTATTATACATAATCAGCCGCAAAAGAAACATGGTATTTCGCGGAAAAAGAAAAAACCACCGGATCAGGTGGTCGCCAGTCACTTAATGAATGACAGATATGAATGGCTTGCATTTACTTGCGCGGGAAGAAGAACATGACACGGCCGTTAAACAGGTGCAATTCGGCTTGGAACTGCTTCGCTAAATACTTGGCGAACTCGTTGCCTTTCGCCTTGTCGCCGTGCAAAGCGCCATCAGGGAGGACGATTTGGATAAAGTGGCGCACGTTTTGCGGCGGTTGTTCCATTTCCGCCTGTTCCCGTTTGGTCGACGTTACAGCTTCGGTGTTAGTCACGTCGTCCACGTCGAGGGGTTCGCTGCCGATGCCGACGATCATTCCTTTGTACAACTGAGGGTCTTTACCTTTTAAGTAAAACCACACCCCTTCTCCTTCCGGCTTGTGTTCGATCGTGTAAGGGAAGGCGTGGTCCGAGTAGTCCCAGTTTAACTGCTTGCCGGTATGGCCGGTTTGCTCGATATAGCGGGAAAATTTTTGTTCGACATCGTCTAACGTGAGTGACTGTTGCGTCGATTGGGCAACTAATTTAACATAAGCACTTTGTGGCAAAATATTCACTCCCACACCGAGTATCGTATGTCGCCATCTTAGCACGTTGAAAGCGGTTTTTCAACTAACCCGCCTTTGGCGATTCGACGGGGGCAAGGGACGGGGTGAAGTCGCTTTTCTTAAGTGGACGAACGGCAGTGAGAATGATAGGATGAACAGCAGAGGAGGTAATGGCTACACGATGATAGACGTACAAAATGTTGCAGCTCGCGTAGCTGATCATATAGCGTATACGGACCTGAACTTTCACGTCGCTTCCGGGGAAGCGTACGGCATATTGGGGGACGCAGGTTCAGGAAAAACAGAACTTATTCAACTGTTGTCCGGTGTGCGTTCTCCCGAGAGCGGTAAGGTAACAGTCGCTAATAACCGCGTGTACCCGAATATTTTGGAAGCACAGCAATACATTGGCGTCGTCACCCGTTCGCTTGCCCTTTTTCGCTCGATGACTGTGGAGGATAATTTGATGTTCTGGGGGCGGTTGCTCGATTTAAAAGCACGCCACTCGAGTGAGAGGATCGAGCAGCGGCTGGAACAAGTGGGCTTTACGGGGAAACGCGACGACACCGTTAAGTCGCTTCCGTTATTAGAGCAAAAAAAAGTGCACCTCGCCGCGGCACTGTTACACGATCCAAAAGTGCTTATGTTGGATCAACCGACTGAGCGCATGCGACCGAAAGAGAGGGAGTCCTTCTTACAGGTCGTATCCACCTTGCAGCAAGGAGGCTTGACGTTACTGTACGCCACTGACCGCGTCGACGAAGTGCAGCGGGTTGCAAGGCGCGTCGCTATTATGGACGGCGGGAAAATTTTGGCGGAAGGCACAGTAGAGGAGTTGCGCGGCTCGTTAGGCGGGCAGTCGCAAGTGATCGTCCGCAGTCGCCCGCTGGAAGCGTTAATTAGTTATGTCGAGCAACAGGCACTCGTACACACGGTCGACCGCGAGGAGGATGCGATACGCATTTGGACAAGCCAACCGAAGCAATTGCTGTTACAAATGTTTTCCGAGTGGCAGCAAACGGGCGTAGTTACCGAATCGGTGAAAGTGGTTGAGCCAACGCTGGCAGGGGTCTACTTACACTTGACAGGCAAGTCGCTCGACGGCTGTTGACAAAACTATTTTTGTCAGCAGTCATTTTTTTATGGTCATTTAGTCATTTCTTTAGTCGTTTTTTGATCTAAGTCAAAGAAACATAACGGGCGAACGCTTATGATGAAAGTGAACCAAAAAACGAGGAGGTTTCACTCATGCTGAAAAAAACATTTCAATTAGAAGCGTTGACGTGCCCGAGTTGTATCCAAAACATTGAAACGGTGTTAGCGCGAACGAAAGGTGTACGAGAAGTAAAGGTGCTATTCCACTCCAGCAAAGTAAAGGTTTCATTCGACGAACATGTCGTCTCTGGGGACACTATCAAACAAACGCTAGGTGACCTCGGCTATGAAGTAATAGGCGTCCCGTCTTAAACGAATCGCATCGGGAGGTAAACGACGTGTTGAATCGAAAACAGATAGTCATTCTCTCCGGAAGTGCTATCGTCCTAGCGCTCGCACTGCGTTACTTTGAGATTACCCCGTTAGTGGCTGATGGGCTCTTCGTCTTCGCGACTGTTCTCGCCGGTGATCCGATCGCCCGCAAAGCGATCCAGCTCGTGCGCTTTAAAGTAGTCGGGATCGAAGCGCTAGTAACCGGCGCCGTGACAGGGGCGCTCTTCATCGGAGAATTTTGGGAAGCGGCAGCCGTTACCTTTTTGTTTATCTTCGGGTCTTACCTCGAAGAGCGTTCACTAGAAAAAACGCGGTCGTCCTTACAAAATTTATTAGCCCTCTCTCCTACCGAGGCTAGAGTCATACGCGACGGTGTCGAGCAAAACATCTCCCCCTCTGAAGTCGTCAAGGGGGAGAATGTATTCATTCGTCCAGGGGAAAAGATCCCGATCGACGGAACAGTCGTTGCCGGGCATGCTTCCGTCAACCAAGCTGCCATTACTGGAGAATCCGAACCTGTTCGCTGTGAGCCCGGAGACGACGTGTACAGCGGTACGGTACTTGAAACCGGCTATTTAGAAGTGCAAGCCGAACAAGTTGGGGAAGACACGACTTTCGCCCGCATCGTGCAAATGGTGGAAGAAGCGCAAGAAACGAAAGCGTCGTCCCAGCGGTTTCTCGAACGCTTCTCCCGCTACTACACCCCGGCAATTATGGTGTTGGCCGTGCTCGTTTACTTTGTCACTTGGGATGTTAGACTGACATTGACCTTGCTCGTCATTTCCTGTCCGGGGGCACTCGTCATTTCCGTTCCCGTGTCGATCGTCGCCGGGATCGGAAATGCGGCGAAGAACGGCATCCTCATCAAAGGTGGCGACTATTTAGAAAAGGCGGGGAAAGTGGACGTCGTCGCTTTTGACAAGACGGGGACGTTGACGGTAGGCAAACCGCATGTTACAGGGGTTCGCGCCTACGAAGGAACAGAAGCGCACATTCTCGCTTTGGCCGCTGGGGCGGAGACGCACTCTGAGCACCACTTGGCGCGAGCGATCATCACCAAAGCGCGGGACGAGCTGGAAGACAGTGACATTCCTGCGGCAAAAGACTTTCAAGTTTTTCCCGGTCAAGGGGTGAAAGCAGTCCTTCAAGGGCGACACATATTGCTAGGGAACCGTACCTTGATGAAAAATAACGGTGTGGCCATTTCCACGGCGATCGAGGATGATTTACAGAGAGAAGAAAGGCGTAGACAGACAGCTGTCCTTCTCGCTGACGAGAGCAGGGGCATTATCGGGCGCCTGTCGATCGCCGACGTCGTCCGCGATGACGCGGCTCACATCGTGCAGCAATTAAAACGCGAAGGTATTGCGAAAGTCGTCATGCTCACGGGAGACAATCAGCGCACGGCTGACGCTGTCGCTGAACAACTAGGAGTTACGACTGTGTATGCCGATTTAATGCCTGAAGATAAGGTGCGCGTCATCGAACAACTGCAACAGCGCGGGAAAACTGTGGCGATGGCGGGGGACGGTATTAACGACGCGCCTGCCTTGGCGACAGCGGACCTCGGCATCGCGATGGGAGTTGCCGGTACGGACGTCGCCATGGAAACGGCCGATGTCGTCTTAATGACAGACAATTTGCGGCAAATACAGTACGCCTTCGCACTGAGCCGTGCGGCAGTGCGCAATATTCGCCAGAACATCGTCTTCTCCGTCAGTGTCGTTATCCTTCTCATGCTCGGGGTGTTGTTCAATAAAATATTTATGGCCTCAGGGATGCTAATCCATGAATTAAGCGTGATCCTCGTAATCCTTAATGCAATCCGCTTACTAAGGATTAAACCAGAACAGAAAAGGTTAAAGCCATCTTCTAAAGTCAAGGCGGAAAGAATGTTAAACGTTGGAAACTAGTGCATGTCGCCATAACAGTAGCGCTGCTTTGTGCGTTAGCAAAGTGCCGATTTTTAACCATTTGACAGCCGACGAGATGGCGACAATCGCCACTTGTACACACTATGCATCTGTAAATAAAGGTGAATCGTTAGCGACAGCGGGTGAGCTCCTCGATCAATTGTTTATCGTTCACCGCGGGAAAGTGAAAATTTACCGTTTATCGCCAATAGGAAAAGAACAAATTGTACGCATATTGACGCCGGGGGATTTTTTCGGGGAATACGGTCTGTTTGACGATCAACCGCAAGACAACTATGCGGAAGCTTTGGAGCAGACCGAGGTGTGTGTGATCCGCGGCGAGGACTTTCAACGCTTGCTGGAGCAGTTTCCGCAAATGGCGCTCAAGCTGTTACGGGAAATGAGTAAGCGGCTCGCCATGAGTGAACGCTTAATCGAACAACTTAGCTTGCACAGTGTCGAGCAACGTCTCGCAGCGACATTGCTGGAATTAGCGCACACGACGGCAGACACGGGACAAACATTGACGCTAGACATTAGTAAAGGAGAACTGTCCAACTACTTAGGTATGTCCCAAGAAACGCTAAGTCGCACGTTGTCTTCTTTCCAACAGCGAGGCTGGATTCAATTAGTCGGCAGGCGCCAAATGGTCATCCTTAATGAGGAGCGGCTAAAAGAGGTGATCCACGCTTCCTAAGGAACGGGTGGGAGTACGGGGTGGTCATTAAGGAGGATCGGGGGGCACGGGTGTACTGTGCCCCGTGCGTCGTTTTAGGGCTTTTCTCCATCTGTTAACGTCTCACTGTGTGTCCCTTTCGCTTCGTAAGCGATGAGTACAATGTCCCGCGACGCACTTGCGCGCAGTTCCCGCTCGAGCGATTGCACTTTATGCAACAGCTCAGAGCTTAAGTTCGCTGTTTCGTAGTTTTGGGAGATCACGATTAGACATCCTCCAATTTTTGTTTATCATCTTGCCCATTATTGGACAACTTTATGTCACTAACATGTCACGTGCACGTTGTGTCTAACCCACGTTGTGTCACATTGCTTCTATTTCACATTTGTGTTACAATAAATATTTATAAGATAAAGGAAAATAAGGATTAGGGCAAAAAAGGACGAGGAGGATGAAACAGATGGCAGCTTACGAGCGATTGTACGATGAATCCGAACAAGCACACGTGCGATACGTCGGTTTTTTGACGGAAAAGAATCGTTACGATTTAGGGATCGTGTACACGAGTATGTTTTTCGGAAAGACGTTAGTGGTCGACATGCAAACTGGGCGCTCGGCACTTTTGTGCGAAGAAGAAGTTGACCAGCTGTCGCAGCTGCAGAAGCTATTTAACCTCGACGATTTACAGGAGGCAGAACAACTTGCGAGTTTTCTCAAAGTTGCCCTGCCGAAACAAACGCCGGAAAATCAGTATTAATTGTATTATTGTATTCCTTTACAAGTATGGCCTTCTAATCAACGGTTATCGCACAATAATATGACACAATCATACCCATTGACATAAACAGTATGGCGCATTAAAATAAATACAACACAATAATTGAAGCGCTTAAATAGGAGGCGTATGACAGTGGGGATCATTTTGTGCCAGTTTTGCGGTGAAGTGATTGAGTACGTGCAACAGGAGAAAGTGGCAAAAGTATACGCGTCATGCCACGAATGCGCCGATGGTGCAACCTGTCAAGGCGAGGAAGACTAAACGCCACGGCGAAAAGCGGAACGGAACAAAAAGAAAAATGACGAAAAACCGCCTAGCGACCAGGCGGTTTTTTGGTGTAGCTATTTGACAACCTGTAGGTGACGCATTGTCTCGTCTTCCGGACCTTGTACGGGCAAGCCAGCGTCGAGGTGCTTCTCGATGTAGGCTAAATTGTCTGCTGTTACCACCTCGCCGGGCAATAAGACGGGAATACCCGGTGGGTAAATCATCACGAATTCGGCGGTGACACGACCTGCGGCCTCGCGGAACGGTACCGACTCTTTAGGTGCGTAAAACGCTTCGCGCGGCGACAGGGCGAGCTGCGGAATTTGCGGTACTTGCACGGTAATCGGGCTTTTGACGCGCGGTGAGTAGTAATGGTTGGACAGTTTCGTTAATCCTTGCACGAGTGCCGCGATCGACTGCGCGTCGTCCCCAGTCGTCACGAGGCACAACACGTTGTACAGATCACTTAGCTCGACCTCGATGTTACACTGTTCGCGCAACCACGTTTCCGCTTGGAAACCGCTAATTCCTAATTCTTTGACGTGAATAATTAATTTACTCTCATCCATATCGTACGTCGCTTCCGTACGCAAAATTTCTCGCCCGACGCAAGACAATCCGGGGAGTTCGTTAATGCGGCGCCGTGCTTTTTCCGCTAATTGCAGCGTGTCGGCGATGCGCGCGTGCCCCGACGTCGCCAAATAGCGGCGCGCGGCGTCGAGTGAGGCGAGCAGCACGTACGACGTCGACGTCGTTGTCAACATACTAATCGCCGTCTGCACGCGGCCGAGGTCGATCCGGTCGGTGCGGACGTTGAGCACAGACGATTGCGTGAGCGAGCCGCCCAATTTGTGTACACTCGTCGCCGCCATGTCGGCGCCAGCTTGCATCGCTGACAGCGGCAACGACTCGTGAAAGTGCGTATGGACGCCGTGAGCTTCGTCGACGAGGACCGGTATGTCAAAGCGGTGTGTGAGGCGTACGATCTCCTCTAAATTGGCGGCGATGCCGTAATATGTTGGATTAATGACGAGAACGGCGCGCACGTCCGGGTGTTTGCGTAACACTTTTTCCACGGCGGATACGGTGATGCCGTGCGCGATGCCGATGTTTTCATCCATTTCCGGATGGAGAAATAGCGGGTGTGCCCCGGCATAAATGATCGCTGTCAACACTGATTTATGCACGTTGCGCGGCACGACAATTTTGTCGCCCGGTTTGCATACAGCCATGACCATCGTCATAATTGCGCCGCTCGTTCCTTGCACCGAAAAAAAAGTCGCATCGGCCCCGAACGCTTCTGCTGCGAGTTGCTGCGCCTCGTAGATGGCGCCGTGTGGATGGTGCAAGTCATCCAGTGGCGCGATGTTAATTAAATCGATCGCGAGCGCATTGCGACCGATAAAAGCGGCAAATTCAGGATCCATGCCGGCGCCTTTTTTATGCCCGGGAATGTGAAATTGCCACGGGTCGCGGGCAGCATGGCGTTTGAGGCAATCGAATAAGGGCGTTCGCTTTTGCCGTTCGTTCATTGTCGTCAACTCTTCTCTAAAAGATCGTATCCGAGGCTGAGTATAGCAGAAAATGTACGAAATGGGAATGTGTTGAAAGCGGTAACACTGTTATATATCAGGGTGATAGTATAATTATAACAAAAATAATAAAGCGCTTTATCATATATGTTAATAGCTTATTTATGATTATAACAGATAAAAAAATACGCAGGAACAGTTTTCATTTCCCAACGTTGTTGGTACAATGTTTTTATATGGAGGAACCATAACGGCTAAGGTCGATCTCATGAGGTGGGGTGAGTAGTGTGTTTGACAGTTTAACGTGGAAGGTTGGGGGGACCCAAGGAGAAGGTATTGACAGTACAGGGGAGATTTTTGCGACGACTCTCAATCGCCGCGGCCACTATATATTCGCGTACCGCCATTTCATGTCCTTAATTAAAGGGGGACATACGAATTTCAAAGTGCGCGTCAGTACACATAAAGTTGGCTATCACGGAGACGGTCTCGACGTCTTAATCGCCTTTGACCAGACGACGATTGATCACAATTGGCACGAACTGAATGAAGATGCTGTCCTTATTTACGATGCGAGCAAATTGAAAAAACCAGTGATTCCGACGGACAAACCAGGTGTTCATTTATGTCCGGTGCCAGTGACGGATATGGCGAAAGACGTCGGCAGTGCGATTATGAAAAACATGGTCGCCTGCGGGGTGTCGGCGGCAATCGTCGGGCTGTCTAGTGACATTTTTAATACGCTCATTGAAGAGCGTTTTGAGAAAAAAGGGGAAAAAGTGGTCGCAAGCAACAAGGCAGCGATTCAAGCAGGTTTTGACTATGCGCTCGAGGCGTATGGAGTCTTAAAGTCGGTACCGGCGCCCGCGTCGGAAACGGACGCAGGCGGACACGTGTACATTTCGGGCAACGAAGCCGTCAGTATGGGGGCGCTGTTCGCCGGGTGTCGCCTCCTCGCCGCCTACCCGATTACGCCCGCGACAGAAATCATGTATTGGGCGCTCGCCAACTGGCCGAAGTACGGCGGCAAAGTCGTGCAAGCCGAAGATGAGATCGCCGCGTGCATGATGGCGATCGGTGCTAACTACGCAGGGACACGGGCGATGACGTCGACGTCTGGACCGGGGTTTTCGCTCATGCAAGAAGCGATCGGCTTGGCCGGCATTTCCGAAACGCCACTCGTCGTCGTCGATGTCATGCGCGGCGGGCCGGCGACTGGTTTGCCGACGAAGACGGAACAATCCGACCTAAACGAACTGCTGTACGGGTCACATGGGGAGATCCCGCGCATCGTGCTCGCCCCGTCGACGGTTGAAGAATGTTTTTACTACACGATCGAAGCGTTCAACTTGGCGGAGCAGTACCAATGTCCGGTCATCGTCGCCTCCGACTTGTTCCTCGGCATGTCCAAACAGTCACTCGCCCTCGGCGACATCGATCCGGATAAAGTAACGATCGACCGCGGTGCCCTGCTCAGCGACGACGCGCTCGCTGAACTACCGGCACGGACGTATGCGCGGTATAAAGTGACGGATTCGGGCGTTTCGCCACGCGCGATCCCCGGGCAGAAAAACGGTATGTTTACCGCCCTGTCGAACGAGCACGGGGAAAGCAGTCCAGTCGAGATCGAAGACCCGGAAACGCGCGTGCTCATGATGGATAAGCGGATGAAAAAGTTAACGACCTTCGATTTCGGCGAGCGGGCCTACGCGTACGACGGTCCGGTAGAGACGGACATCACGTTAGCTGGCTTCGGTTCGACCGTGTCGCAAATGAAAGAAGTGGCCGCCGTGCTGCGGGCACAAGGCGTGAAGGTCGGCGTCCTCACCGTCAAAGTACTGACGCCGTTCCCGGATGCCCCCGTCAGCGACATTCTCGCTGGCGCCGGAAAAATCGTCGTCGTCGAAAATAACGCGACGGGACAGTTTGCCGCTTTACTGAAACAGCGGGTCGGTTTCCACAGCAAAATGTCGTCCTGCCTCAAATACAGCGGTGATCCGTTCACCGTGCAAGAAATTCTCGCGCATTGTGCGCAAGTGAAAGGGGTGGCAATCTAATGGCGACGATCAAGGACTTTCGCGTAACGGAAAGACCGACGTGGTGCCCCGGCTGCGGCGATTTCGCCGTCCTCGCCGCACTGCAGAAGGCGTGTGCCAATTTAGGCCTCGAGCCGGAAAACGTCGCACTCATCACCGGCATCGGCTGCTCGGGAAAACTCGTGCAACACTTCGGCGCTTACGGCTTCCACACGTTACACGGCCGTTCGCTGCCGCTGGCACAAGGGGTGAAGTTGGGCAACCAAGATCTCACCGTTATCGCCGCCGGCGGAGACGGCGACGGCTACGGGATCGGTATGGGACACCTCGTGCACAGCATCCGGCGCAACGTCGACATGACGTACATCGTGATGGACAACCACATTTACGGCCTGACGACGGGACAAATGTCGCCGACGAGTAAACGCGGCTTCAAATCGAAAACATCGCCGCAAGGTTCGGCAGAGGAACCGGTGAGGGCAGTAGAAACGGCGATCGTCAACGGCGCCAGCTTCGTCGCGCAAGGTTTTTCCGGCGACGTCAAGCACTTGACGCAGCTTTATGAACAGGCGATTGCGCACAAAGGGTTTGCCCTCGTAAACACCTTCAGCCCTTGCGTCACTTTTAACAAGGTAAACACGTACGACTGGTTCCGCGAAGGGTTAGTCAAACTGGACGGACAGGGCGACTATGACCCGACCGACCGCCAAGCAGCACTGCACGCGCTGCACGAGGCGGACGGGATGGTTTACGGAGTTATTTACAAAAAAGAGCGCCCCGTCTACAACGAAGTCGTGTTAGGCGCTTCGGAGACGGCGGCGGCGAAGATGGACCTCCACATCGCGGGCGAAGAGAAACGTACCCTCCTCGCCAATTTTCGCTAAGTGAATAAATACTAGAGAAGCGAGCGGTTGTTTAATGCTAGAGAGCGTTAAGACCGCTCATTTTTTTGTCCACTATTTTTACCCTTGGGCGCATTTTTTGTCCCTTCTGACGGCGCATTCGTGTTATGATAGAAACACGTTGGGTAAATTGCCTAGTAATTAAAACTTTTCGTCGTTCCCTCAATAAAAATAAGACGAATATGCTAAAGACTACATAGGAGAATACGGGAGGGGATATCGGTTTGACCAGAGCGGCAAGACGAAGTACAACGCTCGTGCTCGCGGTGATCTTTTTGTTTGGAGTAGGTATTTCTACCGCGTATGCCGACGTCCGCATCGCCGATCAGGCGGAGCTGTTCGACGATGAGACTGTCGAAGAGATAAGATCGAAATTATCATCTATAGATGTTGATTTTTACATATTAACGGTTAAGAGCACGAAGGGTGAAGACATCGACGAGATCGGTGTGCGCACCTTTCGAGAGCACGAGTTCAATGAAGGCGACGTCTTATTGACGATCGCTGTCAAAGAGCGCCAGGCGGATCTAATTGCTCCGTCAAAGATCGACGATCCGCAAAAAGTGCTCGAGGAGCACTTTTCGCCTCACGCTGAGAACGACGACTATGTGACTGGCATCGTGAAAGTAGCGGAATACATTGACGAATATAATACTATTGGGGGTTACATTTTAGAAGGGATATTTGATTTCATATTATTATTAATTATTAATGCGCCAGCAGTCCTCGCCATCGTCTTTATTATATTGCTTTTATTGCACCCTACTGGACAATCTTTGCTCCTCATTCTTTTTAGCCCGATTATTTGGGGTGTGCCAGCGATGATCCGCCGCGGGAAGATGAGAAAACAGCGCAACACCTTGCTCACGTCCAGTCGGGAAGCGTTAACAGACATTAACCGCTTAAAGCGGAAGGTCCAGAAACGCCTGGCGAAAAGTGACGGACAGACGGCGAAAGCACTCGCCAAAATCGAAAAGGAAGTCGCGCCGCTACAAGAAAAGCTGGGAACACTTACGAAAGCGATCTTTGGAATGAAGATCCCGGTGCGAAAAAAAAAGAAACCGACCTTCGACAAGTTGCACAAAAAGTACAAGGCGGAATTAAAAAAGCACCGCACGGCAATAAAAAAACAGACAGAGGCGTGGCAAAAAATCGTCAGCGCCGACAAAGCCGTGCGTACGACGACGGCACAGCTAGAGAAACAGTTAGCTGAAACGCGGCATAACTTTCAAGCTCTCCAGAACGACTTTTTATACACTTTTGAAAAACTTGCCCAGCGCGTCGAAGCGGTGCCGACAGCGCTCGCACAAGCTAACGCCTTGCAGACATCTGACCCGCTCACTGCACATAAACGGCTGAAAGATGTCGCGAAAATGTTGCAAGACATTTCCCAGTCGTTTGCGCTCGTTCCGGCTCACGAAGCGGCGCTCAACGAATGGGCGCAAAAGATCGCGCAGCAGCGCGAAGAGCTCGCCGCAATCGCAAAGCGCGAGAAGTTGCAACTTGTTGACAGCGCGCCATTTGCCAACTTTGACCGTGCGCTTGAGCAGCTTAAGCCGTTAGCAGAGGCGATTCAAGCCGGCGATACGAAAGCGTCGCTCGCGACGTTGGAAGCCATCGACGCACGCGTCACCGATGCGTTTCGCCAAGTGGAGACTCTCGTTCGTTTGCGCGAGCAGAACCGTGATGCTTTAGGCGAAATTGAACAGACGCTCTTCGCATATACGTCCGGCGTCGACGATGCGTTTACGGAAGTGATGCAGCGAACGGAAGCTTTATTCGTAGAAACTCATTGGCGACACGTGCCGGAGCTGTTTAAGCAAATGAAGCGAAAAACGGCCGACGTGCGGGAAATGTTGCTTCAAGTGAAACGGGCAAACGATCCGGACGTACAACAGTATAAAAAGGCAGAGGAACAAATTGTCGCGATGCGGGCGGCGCTTAAAGAAGCGGCCACACTTAAAGACGAATGTCTATCGATTTACGGGACGCTCATCGAGCGACGGGACAGCCTACAAATCGCGCGGGCAAACAGCCTACAGAAGTACCGCGCCGCACAGAAAAAACTCGACTCCGGCGGCATCTTGAGCAGCGGGATCCCGCAGCCGGAAAAACTAGCAGAAAAGAAAAAACTCATTCAATTGGGCAGCGAAGAGACTGAGGCGCTACTCGACACGGTACCGTACGACCTCGACACTGCAGAAGAGGCGGTACAGCGTCTCGCTTCCCGTGTGACCTCGTTCACAAAAGAAGCGAAACGGTTGACCGAGGCAAAGCAAAAGAGGCGAAAAAAAGAGTCAGAAGACGAACGAGAAGAGTGAGTAGAAGTAGAGTGAGTAGAAGTAGAATGAGTAGAAGTAGCATGCGCAAAAGAAATGTAGCTAGACCAATGAAAAGAAACGTGAGAGGGGGAGGGCGTTGACAGTTAACTTACGCCGCCTGACAACAGTCCTTATTTTTTTGTGTGTGTTGTTAAGCAGTACGACCGCGTTTGCCCACGTCGTCGTGGAAGATGCAGCCAAAATGTTCGACAAAGAGGACGTTGCGCATATTAAAGCTGAGTTGAAGAATAAAAAGTACAATTATTACATCGTGACGCTGAAACAGTTGAAAGGGGAAAACATCGACAGCGTCGGGAAGCGCATCGCGAGCAAAAAGCGGCTCGGCAAAAGCGACGTCTTACTGACACTGGCCAAAGAAGAGCGCGAGGTCAACTTAAACGTCCCGCCGGCGCTCGACATTAATCCGAAAAGCGTGCTCGACGAATATTTCGTGCCCCACGCGGCGGACGGCGACTTTGTTGCTGGCGTCGTCGATGTCGCTGCCTATTTACACGAACCGCCCGGCTTTTGGGGAAGAGCGTTAAAGTCGATCACAGAAATCGTAAAGGAAAATTTGTTCGTCGTTATCGCTTTAGCTTTTTTCACCCTTCCGGTCGTGTTCGTTGTTGTCTCCAAGTTTTTCAAACTTATTTTCAGCCCCGTTACGGGGACGATTGGCCTCTTTAAACGGCACCGTCTGGCGCGGCAGAAGCACGCGCAATTACTCGCTGCCAGCCGCGAGCAGTTGGCGAAAACAGGCCGCGCCAGCGACAAGCTGGCGAAACGTTTAATTTACAGTGACGGGGAGACGAAAACGAAGCTCACCGATATCGAACAGCAACTGACACAGCTGCTGGAAAAAAACGTTGCACTAACGGAAGCGATCGCGAAGCTGTCGATCCCTTGGCGCAAAAAAAATCAAACGTTTGACAAACTGTATAAAAAGTACAATGAAAACTTGAAAAAGTTGCGCAAATCGTTAAAGAAACAGACGACCGCTTTGCAAAAAATTGTCGCCGTCGACGACGCCATCCGCCCGGCGATTGATCAGTCGGAGCAGCAGTTAGCACAGATCAAGCAAAGTTTTCGCGACTTGCGCGCCAACTATTTGTTCTCATTCGACAGTCTTGAACAGCGCATTCGCGCGGCACAAACGCTCATCGCTAAGGCCGATGACTTAGAAGAATTTGACCCGCTCGCAGCTGAGAAGCCGCTCAAAGAAGTGGCTGGCATGTTGCAAGAAATTGAACAATCGCTGTCGCTCGTCACCGCCCACGAAACGGCGTACACCACATTGCCGCAAAAAGTCGAGCAGCGGCGGGCACAAATTAGGGACATTGTGCAGCGTGAGCAGTTGAAACTCGTCGACATCGCGCCCTTTGCGAACATTTCCCGCGCCGAAGAGCAGTTACAATCACTGGAGCACTATATTCAAATTGGGGATACAAAAGCGTCGACCGATACATTGGAAAATATCGACTCCTTGCTCGAAGACGCGCTCGCCCAAGTACGGGACGTCATTCGCACGCGGGAGGCGAACGGCGCGGCGCTGCACGAAATCGAACAATCATTGACGACGTATTCACCGGCTGTCGACGCTGCGTTTGCGGAAGAGATACGGCGGGTAGAAGGTGTTTTTGCGGAAAAGCATTGGCGACACATCCCCGAGCAGTATGAACAAATGAAGCAAAAAGTAGAGGATGTTTACACCGCGTTACCTCCAGCGAAAACAGCGAACGATCCGGAAGTGCAAGAGTATAAGCAGGCGAAAGCACAAGTTACTGCGATGCAGACGGCACTCAAAGAAGCCGCGGAACTACAAGATCACTGTTTATCGCTTTACGGGATGCTCATGAAGCGGCGGGACGGCCTGCAAATCGCACGTGAAAATACGTTGGCGAAATACCGCAAGGCGAAGAAAAGTTTGGAAGTTAACGACATCTCCCTCACGAAAAAATTAAAAGAGATGCAAACTGCAGTTGAAACGAGCGACGAAGAGGCAAAGTCATTACTTGCCGCCGTGCCGTACGACCTCGACGCCTCAGAAGAACAGCTAAAGCGACTCGAGCCGCACGTGGCAACGTTCGCGAAGGAAGCGAAACGGCTTACTGAGGAAAAGAAGAAGGTGGAAAAACAGTGGCGAGAGGCGCAAGCGAAATTTGCTAACGCGCGTACGCGTTACGGTAAAAAAATTAAACTTAAGACATATACGGCGAAGTATAACGCGCTCGACAAAGAGATTGCGGCGTTCATTAAAGCTGTCTCGTTCAAAAAGGCGGCCGACAAGGTGAAGGAGATGAAGAAGCTAGCCAGTGAGATGAAAAAAGCGTACAACCGCGTCCTCGAAGCGGAGCGCAGGGCAGAAGAGCGCAAACGCGAACGGTACGAATACTCTAGTAGTAGTCGCAGTAGCGGCAGTTCGTCTTGGGGCGGGAGCAGTAGCAGCTCGTCGTACGACCGCAACAGCGGTAGCTCTTCATGGTAGCCCCGTGACACAAACGCTCGCTTAGAAACCCATTGATACGGACGGATCCTCATCAAATAGAGTGGAGATTCCTCACAGTAGATCTGTGGGCCTATGGTCAGTTGTTTAACAATCTTGTGAGCGAAGAAACTTTATTGTCGCTCGCGCGTATTAAACGGTAGGGTCTTGCGAAGGGTTGTGCGCTATTTGTTACATACAACTCGCTTTACGCAGACGAAGGGAGATCTTACGTTGTTAAAAAAATCTATCGTCGGGCTTTTGTGCGCACTCATTTTTTTCATAAGCGCGCCGGTCGTCTTCGCCGATGCGATTGTATCCGACTCCGCGAATATATTTTCCGTCGCCGACGTCGAGCGCATGACGAAACAATTGGCCGATCAAACGTACAATTTCCACGTCGTTACCGTCCGCAGTTTGGACGGGGAAGCGATCGAGGACGTTTCTGACAGGCTGTTAACGCAAAAGAGGCTCGGGAAAAAAGATATATTACTTACGATTGCCGCCGATGAGCGGGAAGTGTTTTTGGAAGTACCACGTGGTTCGGCATTGGATCGGGCGATTACTGAGCCAATACGGTCGCTGTTAGATGACTTTTTTATCCTTTATGCGGCTGATGGAGATTTTGCCGGCGGCGTGTTGGCGTTGGCTGATCATTTGTTAGCACGTGATGCCGAACAGGCGAAGGAACATAAAAAGGCGCACGCACCGCCAGCCTCTGACCCCGGCCATTCCACAGCTGCTGCGGCAGAAAGCATAGACGTTGAGGACAGTGGGTGGATCGGCGGCTTAATTGCGCTACTAGTCATCGCGGCCCCGGTTGTCTTCTTTTTGCGGCGCAAAGCGCGCACGAGCCATCGACGGGTTGTCGTTTTAAGTGAAAATCTGCTCAAATCGATCGCTGCGGCGATGGAACAATTAAACGAGTACTTGCCGTACAGTCAAGGGACGACAGGCGAGATGTTGCAAGAAGTGGAGCAATCGCTCAACGAGCTAATTCAACAGGCGAATGACCTAGAGCAGCAAATTTTAGCCGTTAAGCTGCCGCGATTTGGTATGAACAAAAAGCTCAAACAGCAGTTAAAGCAGCAGTATGCGCACATTAAAACGCTCGGAGAGCAGCTGACGAAAAATAAGGAAACAATCACTCGCGTCGCCGAAGTCGATCGACAGATGAAACAGTCGTTACAAACGGCTAGGGCGCGCTGGGAGCAGGTTACAGCTCAATTTAAAAAACTGTGTGGCGATTACATGTTTTCATTCGCCCATTTGCGGGAGCAAATCGACGAGATTGGCGTGCTCATCGAAACGTCCGACGACTTAGAGGAGTTTGACCCGATCGAAGCAAAGAAGGACTTAGACGAAGGGGTGCAAATTCTCGAGCGCGTCGAACAGTCGATGCAGCTCGTCCAACAACACATTGACGTATATGCGGCGCTGCCGGAAAAAATCGCAAGCAGACAACGGCAAATCGACGCGATCGTCACGGACGAAAACTTGAAACTCGTCGATACAGACCCTTATAAAAATTTCGCGCAAGGGAATGAGCTGTTAGCCGAGATGCATCAAGCGATCAAGTTGGGGCGCACCGACGCGTCGACCAAAGCACTCAACGACATTGACGCATTGCTCGAAGACGCCCTCGATCAAGTGCGGGAGTTAATCGAGATTAGGGACGGCAACCGAAAAAACATTCACACGCTCGAGGAAGGATTAGAGACTTATACGGCGCGTTTAGACGAAGCGTTCGCGCGCGCCTTGCAGCGGGCGGAAATGTCCTTCCCGGAAAAACATTGGCGTCACTTGCCGCGCGACTTTGCCGCGATGCAACAAAAAATAGAGACGATCCGTGCGGAGTTGCCGGAAGTTAAGACGATGAACGACGATGGCGTGCAGGAGTACAAACGCGCTCAACCGCAAATCGACACCTTACTTTCCTTACTCGCGGAAGCTGACGAGACGAAGAATGCATGCCTCGACGTATTCGAACGACTCATGGCGCAGAGGGCTGCCCTCGCCGACCGCCTGCGCAGCCTAGATAACGAGAACGTTAAACTGAGGACGAGTTTGGAGCATCATCGCATCCCGTTAACCGACTCGTTACACGACGCGTATTCCCGCATACAGGTGTGTATAGCGACCGTTTACGAGCTGCTCGACAAGGAGCCGTACGCGCTCGACTTCATCGACGGCGAGTTACGGGACCTCGATGCGCGCGTTAAAGCGTTCGCCCGCGATGTCGAGCAAACGATTGCGAGGAAGCGAGAGGTAGAGCGGTTATTCAGGGATGCGCAATCGGATTTTTCACGCAGTCATACCCGCTATGAGCGGCTCATAAGTACGTCACATTACCGGCGTCAGTTTCGCGATTCCGGTAGTGAGGTCGAGCGGCTGATCGCCCGCGGCTTATTTGTGGAAGCTGCCGCGCAAATTACCGGTTTACGGCGCCTCATGGAGGAAATGGCTCACGACTACAGGCGTGCCCGCGATGCGGAAGAAGAGCAAATGCGACGGCGAGCAGCGGCGCGTCAGAACAGTGATAACGATTCGTTTTGGGGCGGTCGGTCGTCGTGGGGTGGCGGTCACCGCAGGGGCGACTCCTCGTGGGGCGGCGGACACCGGGGCGGACGTTCGTCGTGGGGCGGCGGACAGCGTAGTCGTAGTCACCGCGGGAGCGGGTCGCGGTGGGGAGGTAGCGGGAATTTATAGCGGCGCGGAAGCGGATGTCGTAGTCACCGCGGAAGTGGGTCGTCGTGGGGAGGTAGCGGGAATTCATCGCGGCGCGGAAGCGGATCGTCCCGGCGCGGCGGGGGCTCCTCTCACCGCGGTGGCGGAAGCAAGTGGTAACCCTTTAGATGAGGCGACTTGGGCGACAAGCGTCGTTTAGTGACAAAAACAGATCAAACGGGAAGAAGGAGAGAAATCATTCGTGGAAATAACGAATCACCCGAACAACCATAGGGAAGTGAGCTTGCCGAGCGGGCAATTGCACGTGTTTGCCAACGACGAAGTGTTTGACTCACTCGGAGAGCGCGTCTTCGCGATGGCGGAGAACAATTTGCGCATTCCGCGCAATCGGTATATGAGCTACACGCCGGACGCGCACGTCGGCATCGGCACGTGTATCGGCACGACAGCCGTGTGGGAGATGAAGGACGGTTTCGTCTCGCCGTCGATCGTCGGCGTCGACATCGGGTGCGGTATGCGCGTCCACCTGACGAACGTGCACAAAGACGACTTGCGCGATAAGTCGCTAAAGAGAAGTATCATCGAGGCGATTGAACGGTACGTGCCGACGAATGAACGCGTCAACTCGCACTATGCGGACATTGCGCTGGAAGACGTCGTCACGGACGGCATCGAAGGGCTCCCGAAGCAATACGTCGAAGATTACCGCTCGGTGACCCACGTCGAACAGGCGAAGTTTAAGTTCGACACAACACAACTCGAACATTTGCGGCGCAAAATATGGCGGACCGCGCACGGGCAGCTAGGGACACTCGGCGGCGGGAACCACTTTATCGAAGTGCAACACCTCGCGATCGATGAAGGGAAGCGCGACGTCGCGGAGCAGTGGGGCTTGTTCGACGGACAAGTCGTCGTCATGATTCACAGTGGCAGCCGTGCCTGGGGAGCGATGTTGGGTCAAGTGTACACGAAAAGTATTAAACAGGCGATGTACAATTGGGGCGTGCAAACTGCTGATCCAAACCTCGTGTATGCCCCGATTAATAGCCCGGAAGGGCAGCAGTACTTGCACTTAATGCACTCGGCCTTAAACTTTGCCGTTGTGAACCGGCACATGATCGCTTACGGTGTGCAGGAAGGGTTTCGCGACGTATTCGGGAGCGATTTTGTCATGCCGGTGCTGTACGACCTCATGCACAATTACGCGTTAACCGAATTTCACCAAAACAAAGGCATGCTCGTCCACCGCAAAGGCGCGACAAAAGCACTGCCGCGGAAGCACTTTGCCAATCCAGTGCCGTATAAAAATACCGGTCACCCGGCGCTCATTCCCGGCAGTATGGGGACGTCGTCATACATTATGGTTGGAGAAAAACAAGGAGCGAAAAACTACTACTCAATCTGCCACGGCGCCGGTCGCGTGCGTTCGCGGCGAGCGACGAAGGAACTCGTCAGTGTGGACGAATTTTCCAGCGCGCTCAAGGTCGGCGAGGAAGATGAAATATTAGTGAACCACCGCACGCTCAATAAAATTCTCGACGAGTGCCCGCAGGCGTACAAAGACGTGGACCAAGTGATCGACAGCGTCGTCGGTGCTGGCTTAGCTTCGGTCGTCGCTAAATGCCACCCAATGATGGTCGTTAAAGGGGTGTGAACGGGAAGGGGGCGTCACCCCTTCCAATCACCTCGGCAAACATAAAATCGATACATGCCTCAAAATGTTGTACCGTAAGGCGCAAAACTTCGACAACTATTCGACAACTATTCGACAACGAAGGGGAGGTGCCGTGACAACAAGTAATAGGTGCGAGTATTGTATAGAAAGCATCAATCGCCTTCCGTCCTGATGACATTTACGCGTTGCAATTTTGAATGGGTAGCAATTATTTTATGGGTTTAAGTCATTTCGTAAAAGGGCATGCTGTGATTATACATTCTTTCGCAACCAAATATTGGCTACATCGGTTTACTATGGAAAATGCGGAAGATCATTTAGGGAAAGAGGTGCAGCGTGACCGTGGAAGACGTCATTAAAGCCTTTAAGTCGAAGGATTCAGAAAAGAGGATCCCGGTGTTGAGGATGGAAATTGACTACGAATTGGCCGAACTGTATGAGGCGATCCAAGAAAAAAACACACATCGCATCGACCAGTGTAAAGCGCGTCTAACCGAATTACGGCGGGAAATGTTGTTATTAGAGGCGATTTAACGTGTACACATTAACTGATCTGACAATGTAGCATCTACCGTCGTGTAGATTCTTAAAGAGTGTATCCTTAAAGAAGGATACATTTTTTTTGTGAAAAAAGACGTGCGGCTGCTCGGAACATTGCACAGTTTGTAAAACGCGTGATAAGATAAGACACAGTACTTTTACGATAGAGGAGTCGTTTTACCGTGGAGTGGATTTATGAAACGTTGGATCGTTTTTGGCTCGCCTACGCTGTCATTTTTATTTTGACAGGCATTGTATACAAAGTCGCGTTTGCGCGGCGCTTACCCGTGTTAAAAGCACTGATCATATATTTATTTCTCGCTGCCGGCTGTTATCTTTTTACAATTATGCACTTTTTGCGCTTCCCCGTCGTACTCGCGCTGGCAGGGACCGTCGTGCTAATCATCATTGCCCGCTTACGCATGACCGCTACAAACCGCAAGCGCGAAGACGCATCATAATTTTCTGCTGCTTTATATTTCCAATTGTGTAAGGGGGGACGGACCGTGCGTATGGAAGATGCGCTGTTTAACTGGTTACAAATACATATCGTGGCGAAAGCGCGTCCAGAAGACAGGGCGGCACAAGAGACGGCTGATTTTTTTTACGAGATTGTAAGCGAAGACCATTTGCTGAAAGAACTCACTTACGAGGTGGACGATACGTCGTACACCGTCAAGTACACGCTTGACGGGACGTCGCATGGCAAGCGCTTTGATCGGATCGCGGTAGAACAGTTGTTGCGGCAGATCGAATCTGAACCACGCTACAACCAGTAGTTGTGCTGTACAATGAGTTGTGCTGGACAATGTGTATTGATCGTCCGTATGTGTAAGGGTACACCTACACCGCCTTTTAGTATTTACAGAATTGCCGCTGAAATCCCACGGATTTAATCGCAGCAGCTAGCCCAGACGAAAAGCGTCTGGGCTTTTTAGCGACTTGTTACCGCTGTTTTGGCGCTTTTCGGCGCGGCTCTTGCGGGTTAGGCGTCTGATTGATCCGTTGCTGTTCGGTTTTACTCGGTGGTTGCTCCTTTTTTTCCACGCCGCGCGAAGGTTGCGGTGCGAGGCGTCCCGTAAGAGCGGCAAGTTCATCCATAAAACCGTTAATCGGTCGGCCACGGCGAATGTCGGCGTTTATTTCGCGCAGACGCTGCACGATGTCCGCGTCGGCTGTTACTAACACGTTGGCGCCGTGCGGATCTTTTTTGACTGCTTGTGCGACCGTGTATTTAATCGTGCCGACGCGGCTGCGATCGAGTTCCGCACCGACGTCAATGCCGATAAAAGCGACCTTACCGGCGACGACCGCCGTCGCGTCGCGTACGTTTGGTACTTGTGTCGCCAAATTTGCCAAACGATCCGCTTTTTCCTGCGCCGAGAGTGTTTGTCGCGGTTCCGGCGTTGTCTGCTGGACTTTTGGGGCGGTTCGCCTAGCCGGTGTCGGTGCTGCTTCGTTAGCGGGCGGTTTGTTCGCCGTCTGACAACCTAACAACAGTAAAAAGCCGAACAAAACGATGACTATTTTTCGCATTGTACACCTTTCCTTCCTTTCCGTAAGTCGTTTCGTTACGATAGTGTAACCGCCCCTAGTGCACATCATGCGCGTGTTTTTGTTTTCAATAACAAAATCGAATCTACCAAAATGGGGGTTATGTGTTGAATTTTAGTAGGCTGTATGTCATGATAGACTCATATATACATAAAACTTGGGGAATGGAGGAATTGTACGTTTGCGAAAAAAACTACTACCGATCGTCCTGTCTGGCGCATTGACGTTGACACTGGCGCTGCCGCCGTACACGGCCCATGCGAATGCAGACATTGACTTGCAAATCTCGGAACTGCGGGAGAAAATTAGGCAGGGAGAGGGAAAGCAAGTTGAAGCGCAGAAGAAGTTAGACGAAAACCGAAGCAAACAAGAGGCGGAGAAGCAAGAGCTTTCGCGCATAGAAGGCGAATTGAAGAAGACGAAAGAAAAAATTCGCGAATTAAACGATAAGATTTCTAAGACTGAGAAGAATTTGGAAAAGGCGAAGCGCGACTTAGCGGCGGCAAAAAAACGCGTCGCCGAGCGCGAGCAGTTTTTGAACGAACGCGTGCGGCTCATTTACGAAAAAGGGGAAGTCTCTTATTTAGAAGTGTTGCTGCAATCGACAAGTTTTAGCGATTTTTTAGCGCGATTTGAAGCGTTACGCGCCGTTTCAGAACAAGATTACCAGATGTTAGAAGATAACCGGCGCGATCATGAAAAAATTAAAACGGCAAAAGCTAAAATCGAAAAGTCGTTAGTCGCTTTAGGCGAATTGCGTAAAGAAGTGAAGGCGGAACGCAGTATACTCGCCAAACAAGAAAAAGAGCACCAAGCGACGCTCGCTTCCTTGCAGAAAGAAGGGCGACACCTCGATCATATGAATGCTCAAGAAGCTGCGGCGATGAGCCAGCTAGTCGATCAACTGGCTAAGGCGGAAGCGGCGAAAGCAGAGTGGCAACAGCGCGAAGAGCAGCGCAAACGCGAAGAGGCCGAACAAAAGCGGCAAGAAGCTGAGCGGCAAAAACGTGGGGCTGAACAGCCGCAACAACAAGAACAGCAACAAGATAAACAGGAGCAACCACAGCAGGAGCAACAGCAGCAACCACAGCAAGAGCAACAGCAGCCGAACAAAAAAGTGGCGAAGAACCCACCGGCTAACCCGCCTCAACAAGCGCCGTCCAAACCTGCGCCGTCAAAACCAGCTCCGGCACCAGCTCCGGCACCGAAGCCGAGCCCACCAGCGGGAGGACAGTTTGGTTGGGCAGTGCCGGGATACCACCACGTCAGTTCGGGATTTGGCTGGCGTTGGGGAGCACCGCACAATGGGATTGACATTCCCGCGCCGATCGGTACGCCGATCGTAGCGATTGCCGACGGTACAGTGACGGCAGCGGGACCGGCGAGCGGTTTCGGCAACTGGGTTGTCATTTACCACGGTAACGGCTACTCAAGTGTGTACGGGCATATGAGGGGTTCATCGATCAAAGTGCGCGCCGGCCAGCGCGTCTCGCGCGGGCAACATATCGCCGGTGTCGGGAACGAAGGGTTTTCGACCGGGCCGCACTTACACTTGGAGATTCACCAAAACGGTAGGCCTCTTAACCCCATGCGGTTCTATTAAGGACAACGAAAGCGAAAATATCGAGCCAGTGAGCAAATGAACGCTCCTGGCTCGTTTTTTTATGTGTTACCGCGCGCGCCAAGCGACAGGGGCGATGTGCGCTTTGGCCGTCAACAAAATAAAAATGACAATCATCGCCATCGTGATGAGAAAGGCGACGAAATAAGGGGAGACGAGTGTACGCAACGATCCCGCGATGAGCGGTCCGATGACGAAACCGCTTGACATGAGTGCGGAGTGTACGCCGAAGACGGTGCCGTATCGATCGCGACCGGCGCCGCCGAGCATGATCGTCGTCTTCGCTGGAAATAATAGCCCGTGGGCGGCACCTTTTAAAAACAGAAGCAAGGCGAGCGGGAGCGCGAGCTTGAGCGCGAGGGTGTAGAATACGGCTGCGATCGCCAGTAAGCCGAAAAAACAGCGGTCGTACGGAGAGTAGCGGTTCAACCAGCCTTGGCTTAAGGTCGTCAATTGGCCCAGTCCCATCATTGTTAGCAAGAAGCCGGTGGCCGTGCTCGATTCGCCCTGTTGCACCATCGTATACGGCACTTCGTACATTAAAATGCCTTGCCCTAGTGTCGTCGTAAGCGCAGTAAATAGCGCGGGTAACAACGCGGGACTCGTCAAAATGGCGGCAACCGTCCGCATGCCGTCTGAGGCGGTCAACGACTGTCGCCTGCTCTGCGCGTTGCGGCGTTTGCGGTGCGGTGTTTGCCGTAGACTCCGTTCTGTCGTCGCTACGCGTTGACCGAGTGCTGCCGTTCGCTCGCCTTCGACGCACTGCCAACCGATGAACGCGCCGAAGACGAGAACGGTGCCGAGAATCCAGAACGTGACGTTAAACCCGAATTTGTCGGCGAGTACGCCGCCGACGAGGGGCGAAATGAGCGAAGCGAGCGTCAGCATCATCCCGTTTTTGGCCATAATGCGCCCTTGTTCTTCGATCCCTTCCCCTTGCTTTCCGAGTAGGGCAAAGCAAGCCGGGGTGAGGAAGGCGATGGCGAAGCCCGTCGTGAGGCGTAAGGAAAAAACGACTGCCAGATCTGCTACGAGACCTTGCAGAAACAGTAACAAACCGGCCAATAACAAACTGATGACGATAAACGGTTTGCTGCCAAAGCGGTCGATGAGTGGGCCGGCAACGATGTTTCCGCCCATACTCGCTGCCGAGTAACCGGATAAAATGAATCCGAGCATGGCGGCAGACGAGCCTAGCGACACTAAAAAAGAGGGGAGAATCGGATTGAGTGCGTGTAAGTCAAAAAAAGCCAAAAAAAGCAACGGATACAGCCAGTTGATGCGTTTTTTCACGTCATAACTACCCTTTCTAAAGCCTTGTGCGGCGATAAGCTAAGGCATCGCAGAGGTTCCGTGTCAACAGACAGAGGCGTCGAAACTGGAATAACGGACGTCGTTGCCAACGTATGTGCGCCCAAGTTGGCGCCTGAGCCGCGATAACTCTATTATGCGCGGTAAGGATTTGCCAGTTGAACGAGACGCTGTTATACCAATATACGGGACAGGTTCACGTTCTAGAACGGCACAAAAAAAAGGGACACTACGTCGTTGTCGTGTCCTTATTTAGTCGCTCAGCGTTCTAATAGCACGAACAATTCTTTTGCCGCGTTGCGGCTCAGCGGAATTTTCGTCTTTATAGGAGCTTTAAGCAATAAATTGTAGGCGCCGTTAAACCACGGCGTAATTTCTTGGACGTATTCGAGATTGACCAAATAGCTGCGGTGTGGGCGAAAAAAGGGGTAGCCGACTAATTTTTGTTCCAGTTGCCGCAGAGCCATTTTCGCTTTGACGACGTCGTCAGCTGTCGTATGAATGTGCACAAAGCGATCGTTGCGGACGGCGTAGACGATGTTGTTAGGGTCGAGGATGACCATTTTTTCTCCCTCTTCGATGAGTAAGCGCCCTTTCGGCCTAGGGGTGGTCGTTCCGGCGACTGCTGGTGCCGCCAGCATCCGCGCCTGCGCGCCTATTTTGGCCTCAACTCCTCTCACCCGTGTCTTTGCGTTAACGCCTTCAACATCAACTTCTCCTATGTCAACTTCTGTCGCCGAGTCCGGGTCTCCTGGCGAACGCGCGACTGAAGGTGAGTCTGCGGAAACAGGGGCGATCGCCTGTGTCTGTGCCAATTGTTTGCGCACTCGGGTGAGAGCGGTGCGGAAACGGGCGGCATCGTACGGCTTTAACAAGTAATCGACTGCCTCTAAACCGAACGCGTCGACGGCATATTCATCGTAAGCTGTGGTAAAGACGAATAGTGGGGCGTGCGCCTCCTGCGCCATTTTTTGTGCTGCGTCCATGCCGGAGAGGATTGGCATGTCGATATCTAAAAAAATGACGTCCGGCAAGTGCTGTTTAGCGAGACTTAGCAATTGTTCGCCGTTTTCAGCATGCGGACAGAAGGTGACGTCTGCTTCTTGTGCCAGTAAGTAGGCGAGCTCGTCGCGGGCGAGGCGTTCATCTTCGGCGATCATCACACGAATGTTCACGACACATCTCTCCTTTCTGTTGCTAACGGGATTTGAAAGGTCACGGTACAGCCACCGCCCGGCTTATTTTGAAAGTGCAGCTGGGCGCTAGTACCGAAGAAGCCGGTGAGGCGCTGATTGACATTGTATACACCGATACCGTTACCTTTGTCCCGCTGTAGCGGTTCCTGGCCGAGCTTGGCGAGCAGCTGCTCCGGAATACCGCAGCCGTTATCGGAAATCGCACAGTGGATCGCCGTAGCGCGCTGCGTGATTGCGATTTCGAGCCGACCGTTGCCCGCGGTACGCCTTAAGCCGTGCTTAAGGCTATTTTCGGCGAGCGGTTGCAACGTAAACGGGGGGATGAGTGCGGTTCCAATCCCGTCGTCACACGCAAATGACACTGTTAGTCGATCGGTAAATCGCACCTTGACGATTTCTAAATACGCGTTAAAATGTTCGATCTCTTGTGTAAGCGGAATGAGCGGTTCGTCTGTCATTTTCAAATTCATGCGCATTAAATGCCCCAGTTGCACGGTAATGTGACGCGCTAAACGGGGGTTCACGCGAATTAAGGCTGCAATGAGGTGTAACGTGTTAAAGAGGAAGTGTGGATTAATTTGCGCTTGCAAATGGCGCATTTCCGCTTCCTGCAACAACTGTTTCATCTTTTCGGCGGCGATGACGTCCAATTGGTCAGACATCAGTTTGCCGATGCCTTGGGCTAAGGCAATTTCGACGGTGCGAATTTGTTGGGCGCGCCGAAAAAAGAGCGTAATTAAGCCGATTGCTTCACCCGACTGGCAGAGCGGGATGGCAATCGCCGTTTGCAGCGGACATTTTTTATATCGGCACTGAATGTGTTCGCGGCTATACGCAACTTGCACCCGATTCGTCTGTAGCGCTAGCTTAGCGACGCGCGTCAACAGTGGTTCGCGCGGGCGGTGATGTTCTGTCCCGAGGCCGATGTGGGCGAGTACGCAGTCTTTGTTTGCAATTGACACGGCAGCAATGTGTAATTCTGCGTACAGCAGCCCAGCGATTGCTCGCGCTGTTTGAGCGTTCATCCCACGGCGCAAGTGGGGGAGGGCTTGTTCGGCAATTTTAAGGGCGCGTTCAGTTGCGAGCGCCGCTTCTCGTTCTCTTTCCCCTAAAGCGATGCGGATCATCGTCGTAAATATGGCGATGCCGACGCTGTTCGTCAAAACTAGGGGGATCCCGACCGCGTTGACGAGTTTGATCGTCTCTTCCGGCCCATCGGTAAACATAAGGAGCAAACACATGTGCAAAATAGGGGCAAACATGCCGATAAACAGCGCTTTTGTCGGAGCAATGACGCGCTCGTGTGAGAAAAAACGCGCCGTAAAGCCAGCGAGTAAGCCTGTCAGGAGAACGGTCAGGACGTTGGCGACAACTGCCTCGCCGCCTAACGTGTACGCGTAAGCGCCGGTAATGATGCCTGCACCTAAGCCGACATAAGGGCCACCTAACAAACCGGCGATGACGACCGCGACTAATCCGGATCCGACGAGCGTCTCTCCCGGTGCCAGCTGTGCCACCCATATGTGGGG
The DNA here is from genome assembly GCF_001375555.1 of Numidum massiliense. Taxonomy (NCBI): domain Bacteria; kingdom Bacillati; phylum Bacillota; class Bacilli; order Caryophanales; family Bacillaceae; genus Numidum; species Numidum massiliense. The sequence goes on from NZ_CTDZ01000009.1 coordinate 1,012,964, forward strand.
TACAATCTGTCCCCCGCTAACGAGGACGCCTGCTTGCGTGGCGGCGATGCCGTAGAGCCCGAAAAAACAGGCGTACGCCGCGACCGAACGTACACTTAACTCTCGGTCTAACAGGTGGCGAAACGTCGGTAGACGAGTCATGAGAAAGGCGATTAACAACAGCAGGCCAAGTCGTTCAAACAGTTGAATCGTCAATACTTCCATCCTGTCACCTCTTTGTTCAGGTCCGGCGGGTACATCCCCGTTTGCCCCTGCAGCGCCAACGTGTCAAAGTGTGCTTCGTCCACTTGGCCGCGGGACAGCCACGCCCCGAGGGCGGCGCCGAGAAAACCGCAGGGGATGGCGACGATGCCGGGGTTGTACAACGGAATCTTCCCGAGTAAGTGTGGCCCGTACAGGACAAAAAGTAAGGAGACGCACAGCCCGCTCAGCATGCCCGTGACGACGCCGGTAGCGGTAAAACGCTTCCAGTAAAAGGTCATTAACAATACCGGTAAGTTCGTCGAGGCGGCGACGACGAATGTTAGCCCGACGAGAAAGGCGACGTTCACACTTTCTAGCCCGAGCGAAAGTACCGTTGACACAAAACCGATCGTCACTGCGGTCAGCTTAGCTACCCGCAGTTGCTCGCGTTCTGTGGCGGAACCGTTTTTCAGGACGCAATTGTACACATCGTGTGCAAACGACGACGTCGCCGATAGGAGTAGCCCTGTGACGACTGCTAAAATCGTCGTAAACGCCACGGCGGCGATAAAGGCCATCAGGAAGTCGCCACCGACCGTTAACGCGAGTAGGGGGGCGGTTAAGTTGCCCGTCGGGTCGACGGAGACGATCTGTTGCCAACCGACGAGTGCGACCGCGCCAAAACCTAAAAGGAGCGTGAGCAAGTAAAAAGAACCGATAATGCCGATCGCCGTGACGACTGACTGCCGCACGGCCGGGGCGTCTTTAACCGTAAAAAAGCGGATGAGGATGTGTGGTAAGCCTGCCGTACCTAAAATGAGTGCCAAGCTTAACGAAAACGCTTCGAGTGGATCGGTAAATAAGTTTCCCGGGTAAAAAAAATGGTCCTTAAGCGGGGTCCCCCGACTGACCGTTTCTAACAGCGACGGCAAGTGCCACTGGAAGCGGGCGAGGACGATGAGTGTCAGTAGCAGGGTACCTGCCATGAGTAGCACCGTTTTCACGATTTGCACCCACGATGTGGCAATCATGCCCCCAAAGACGACATACACCGTCATGAGGCTGCCGATGACGAATACGGAAGCCGCGTAGTCGGTCCCTAACAAGAGCCGGATGAGTAGCCCCGAGGCGACGAGTTGCGGGATAATATAGAGGATCGTAATAATTAACGTACTCGACGCAATGAAGAGGCGCATTTTTTTGCCGGGAAAGCGACGGGCGATCACATCGCCGAGCGTAAACTGTCCTAAGTTGCGGACCGGTTCAGCGATGACGAATAATAGTAACAAATACGAGACGAGGAAACCAATCGAATAAAGGAAACCGTCGAAACCTCGCAAGGCAATTGCCCCCGTCGTCCCTAAAAAGGAGGCGGCGCTCATATAGTCGCCAGAGATGGCTAACCCGTTTTGAAAACCGGTTAATTGCCCTGCGGCCGAATAGTATTGGTGTGTCGTCGTCCCCCGTTTGGCTGCCCAATGAGTAATAATGAGCGTACCGGACAAAATTGCTAGAAAAAAGATGAAGTAAGTGAAGTTCATCGCCCGCCTCCTCAAGCGTATGTTTATCGGATCGGCTCTTCCAACGTACCCGAGAAACGACCGCGAAACGCGTTTAGCTCAACTATCTTCCTTCTTGTCACGTAGGAGGGTACGGATCCGCCAATCAAACCGTTTCGCCACGCGCACGTAAATGAGCGCAAGTGCCCCCGTCATCACGAATTGCGCAAAGGCGAACAACCATCCGACATTTAAAAAGACGAGGACGGGTGTACTTACCACCCGCGGAAAAAAGGTAATAGAAAGCGGTAACAATAAGTAGAAACAAATAAAAAATGCGCACGACACCCATATAAACTGCTGTTTTTGTTGCAGTAGCCGCCTTAGTGCCGCATCCGTTGCCGCCTGCTGCTGCATGGGAAGCCCACCTTCGTAAAAGCATACTTATTTGTTGCTTATATTACAACAACTATACCATTATTACCAACTCTATTTTTTAACAGGGGGAGTTCGCGATTTTGCCACACGTGTGCGTTTGTCAATTTGCACAAAACTGTGCTATCCTTGCATAAGGTTATCTTTGCAAACGCCCTCGTTTAAGGATGAGGTTACTTGAACCCTCAGTGTGCTAAAGTGTCATAGAAGGAGTTATTTTAGAATGAAGAATAGAAGGTTCCGCTATTGGTTGCGCACGAGTATTCTTACCGTAGTAGTTGTGTTACTCGGTTTTACCCTCTATAAAACATTTGTTAGCAGCAGCGAAAAAGTACTGCACGAAGGTGAACAAGCTGCTGACTTTACCTTGGAATCCCTTGAAGGTAAAAAGGTGCGACTGTCGGAGGAGCTGCAAGGGAAGGCCGTCATGCTCAACTTTTGGGGGACGTGGTGCGTGCCGTGTAAAACGGAAATGCCCGCCATCGAACGGCGCTATCAAAAATATAAGGACCAAGGCTTTACGGTGTTAGCAATCAACGCCGCCGGCGAATCGAAGCTCGCTGTGCACAGCTTTGTCGAAGACTATGAACTGACGTTTCCCGTGTTGCTCGATCCGGAGAAAGAAGTGACGCGAGACTTGTACAAAGTGATCCCGCTGCCGACGTCCGTGTTCATTAAGCCGGACGGCACAATACACAAAATCGCGCAGTATGAACTTAACGATACTTCCTTGGAGACGTTCATTAAAGAAATAATGCCATAACTACCACTTACTTCGTCAGCCGTTTGACGACTTCCATCAGTTCGGCGATCGCTTCTTCCGCGCCGTTCGTCTGCACGGCGCGGCTGACGCAGTGGCGGGTATGGTCTTCCATTAAGGCGATGGCGACAGCGTTCATCGCCGACTTCACAGCAGCAACTTGAAATAAAATGTCGACACAGTAGCGATCTTCTTCGATCATACGTTGAATGCCTCGCACCTGGCCTTCAATGCGCTTTAAGCGGTTCTGTAATTTTTCTTTGTTCGGTTGGACGACTTTTTTATTATTGTGTGTCACGAGCATGCCTCACTTTCTCGTTAAAAATACGTATACCGGGTATTTGACCTATCAATATTTTAGCAATGCCGAATACGTTCGTCAACCAGTTGGACAGGTCACCGCCGACCGCGAAGGACGAGCTATTGGCGAACGGAATGGGTAAAAAAAGCCACCCTAGAGCGAATGGCTCGGGTGGCTTTTTTAATGGGGCGCAGCGGGCACGATACAGGGAAGTCGCCATGACGCGTCGCCACGCTTGGTTTAACTTTCCTTAGTCACGCGTTAAGCGTTTTTTAGGAAGTTGCGTAAGACGAGTTGCAAGATGCCGCCATTGCGGTAGTAGTCGATTTCGACTTGGCTGTCGAGACGAGCGAGTACGTCGAATGCGAAGGTGGAACCGTCCGCTTTCGTCGCCTTCACTTTTAGCGTCGCGCCAGGCTGAATATCGTCGCTCAAGCCGACGATATCAAACGTTTCTTCGCCCGTAATACCGAGGTTTTTCCAGCTGTCCGCGTCGGCGAACTGCAGCGGCAGTACACCCATGCCGACGAGGTTGCTGCGGTGGATCCGTTCGAAGCTTTCGGCGATGACCGCTTTTACCCCGAGCAAGTTCGTACCTTTGGCTGCCCAGTCGCGCGAGCTACCGGTGCCGTACTCTTTACCGGCAAAGACGACGAGCGGTTGCTCCGCTTCTCCGTACTTCATGGCCGCATCGTAAATCGGCATCACTTCGCCGTCTGCCAAGTACTTCGTCACGCCGCCTTCCGTGCCCGGAGCCATTTGGTTGCGGATGCGGATGTTGGCGAACGTGCCGCGCATCATCACTTCGTGGTTACCGCGGCGGGAACCGTAAGAGTTGAAGTCTTTCAGCGCAACTCCGTGATCGAGTAAATATTTTCCTGCCGGGCTATTCTTGGCGATCGCACCAGCGGGGGAGATATGGTCCGTCGTCACCGAATCGCCGAGCAGCGCTAACACTTTTGCCTCAATAATATCATCGATCGTTCCTGCTTCGGCTGCGAGACCTTGGAAGAAGGGCGGCTCTTGAATGTACGTCGAGTCTGCATCCCATTCGTACAGTTCGCCTTGCGGTACTTCCATGGCGTTCCATTGTTCGTTGCTGTCAAATACGCGGGCGTATTCTTCTTTAAACGCTTCTGGTGTCACCGCTTGCGCAATCGCGTCTTCCACTTCTTGCGACGACGGCCAAATGTCGTGCAAATAAACCGGTTGGCCTTTGTCGTCGTGGCCGAGCGGGTCGTTCTTCAGGTCGATGTTCACTGTACCCGCGAGTGCGTAAGCGATGACGAGTGGCGGTGAGGCCAAGTAGTTCGCCTTCACGAGCGGGTGGATGCGTCCTTCGAAGTTACGGTTACCGCTTAGGACGGAAGCGACGGTTAAGTTGTTTTCGTCAATCGCTTTTTCAAACTCGTCCTTCAGCGGGCCGCTGTTGCCGATACACGTCGTGCAGCCATAACCGACGAGGCTAAAGCCGAGCTGTTCCAGTGCAGGCATTAAGCCAGCTTTCTCCAAGTATTGTGTGACGACTTTGGAACCAGGAGCTAAGCTCGTTTTGACGAACGCCGGTGTTTTTAGTCCGCGTTCGACTGCTTTTTTCGCCACGAGGCCTGCGCCGATCATGACCGACGGGTTCGACGTGTTCGTACAACTCGTAATCGCGGCAATCGCTACGGCACCCGTGCCCATTTCCGTCTTCGTCCCGTCGGCGAGAGTTACGTCTACTTTTCGGTCTAACTCTGCGGCAGGAAGGCCAAAACCGCCTTTGTCGACAGGTGTTTGAATGACTTGTTGGAACGCTTGTTGCATGTTTGTCAGTTCGATGCGGTCTTGCGGGCGCTTCGGACCTGCAAGCGACGGGGTGACCGTGCTGAGATCCAACTCGATCGTATCGGTAAATTCGAGTTCCGGTGTGTCTGCCGTACGGAACAGACCTTGTGCTTTCAAATATTTTTCAACGCGCTCGATTTGTTCTTCGTCGCGTCCGGTTAACCGCAAGTATTTGAGCGTTTCGTCGTCGACGGGGAAGAAGCCCATCGTCGCACCGTATTCTGGCGCCATGTTCGCCACCGTCGCGCGGTCTGCGAGACTGATGTTGTCCAAACCTGAACCGTAAAACTCGACGAATTTACCGACGACGCCTTTTTTGCGCAACATGTTCGTGACGGTTAACGCCAAGTCCGTCGCGGTTGCCCCTTCGGCGAGCTTTCCGGTTAATTTGAAGCCGATCACTTCCGGTTCCAACATGTAGAGTGGTTGTCCGAGCATACCAGCTTCTGCTTCGATTCCACCGACGCCCCAGCCGACGACTCCGATGCCGTTAATCATCGTCGTGTGCGAGTCTGTACCGACGAGCGAATCGGGGAACAGGTACGTTTCGCCGTCTACTTGTTTTTGCTGCACGACGCTTGCCAAGTACTCCAAGTTTACTTGGTGTACAATCCCGGTTGCAGGAGGGACAACTTGGAAGTTTTCGAATGCCTGTTCCGCCCACTTCAGTAAGCGGTAGCGTTCCGCGTTTCGTTCAAACTCCAAGTTCATGTTAAACTCCAGTGCTTCCTTCGACGCGTAGCGGTCGACTTGTACCGAGTGGTCTATGACGAGGTCGACCGGTACGAGCGGGTTAATGCGATCCGGGTTGCCGTTCATGCGCTGGATCGCGCTGCGCAGGGCGGCTAAGTCGACGACAGCGGGGACGCCGGTAAAGTCTTGGAGGACGATCCGTGCCGGTTTGAAAGGAACTTCCTTCTTGGCCGGTGCTTTGGCGTTCCAGTTAGCCAACTGTTTCACGTGTTCGTCTGTGATCGCGCGCCCGTCCCACTGCCTGAGGACAGCTTCGAGCAGCACGCGAATCGAGAAGGGGAGGCGCGAGATGTTGGCGATCCCTTGCTCTTCCAGTGCTTGCAAACGGTGATAGTAGTACGTTTTGTTGCCGATTGTTAGCGGCGTCTTTGTTTGAAATGGATGTTGATTAGTCAAGTTTGCTTCACCTCACAAATAATCTCCTCAATACTTTATTTTACCACGCCATTTAATACTCTACCACTTTTTGCGCTTTTTGGGTATGGGCTAGTCGTCGTTCACGTTTTTCGCCTTTACTTTTGATAAGCGGCGCCACCACTGCCACGCGAGTAGGGAGATGGCGACTAAGGCGATCACAACCCATAGCGAGTTATAAACGACGGCGGTGAAGGCGCGCCAATGTTGTCCCAAAAAAACCCCCAGCGTTAAAAAGGTCGCGACCCAAATGAAGCCTCCCGGAATCGCGTACAGGAGGAACGTGCCGAACGACCATTTGCTAATCGCCGCCAAATAGGCCGTCACATGGCGAAAACCGGGAAAAAAATAACCGACAGTGACGGTCATTTTCCCGAAACGGTGGAACCACGCTTCCATTTTATGTAACTTTTCCGGGGTTATATGTACCTTTTTTCCATACTTAACTAAAAAGGGCAATCCGAGCTTACGCCCGACAAAAAAACTGACGGACATACCCGTAATGCTCCCTAAAAAAGCGATAATCAGAGTGTATAAGTATTGAAAACTGCCTTTTGAAACTAGGAATCCCGCAAACGCCATCAACACTTCGTCTGGTATGGGAATGCCTATAATGCCGAGCATGAGTGCTAAATATATGCCGACATACCCGTACTGGGCGATGTATTGTAGAATAGTATCTTCCAAAAGCGGGTTCCTCCTTAAAAATGCACACAAAAACTCGTCCAGTTCAGCTAGGTGGCTCACGGCTCCCGGTTGCCTGTCGTTGTTGGCCGAGTATATACAGTGTAAAATAACGGTGACACCATTGCAAACCGAGAGAGGAAGGATCATTATGCCTATCAAACGACAATCATTCGTTCTCGGACCGGTTATGACGAACGCGTACGTGTTGTGGAACGAGGAGACGTCACACGGTATCGTCGTCGATCCCGGCAGCAACCCCGCGCCACTGACGGCGGCGATTAACGATAAGGGGCTGACGATTGAAGCGATTTTACTGACGCACGCGCATTTTGACCATATCGGTGGCGTCGAGGAGGTGCGTAAGCTAACCGGGGCGCCAGTGTACGTGCACGAGAACGAAGCGGACTGGTTGACAGACCCTCGTGCGAACGGCTCGCTGCGCTTCGGTATCGGAGACATTCGCACTGCGGCAGCGGAAAAGACGCTATCCGGGGGCGAGACGCTAATACTCTGCGGGAAGAAGTGTCAAGTCATTTTTACTCCCGGACATTCGCCCGGGAGTGTGAGTTACTATTTTGCCGACGAAGAGTTGCTGCTCAGTGGCGACGTATTATTCCAAGGTTCGATCGGCCGAACCGACTTGACCGGCGGCGACTATGCGACGCTTATGGCCAGTATCGACACGCTGCTCGAACTGCCCGCCGAGACGCGAGTATGCGCCGGGCACGGTCCAGAGACGACGTTAGCGCGGGAGCAGCAAAGCAATCCGTTCATTAGCGGGCGGTAACAGCGTGTCCAAAGGCACAAATGAACAGGTGGTGACAGGCGGCTCCCTGCCATTTTATTAGCAGCGGTAACGGTCTAACCGTTAACTTGGGTGACTTACATCGGTGCTGCAGATTGACTATCGTCTTTGTCAAAAGAAAGGTCCACTTGTTCGCGCTGCGGCTTAGTTTCGCCGACAGGTACGGCGTTCTTGTTCGTTTTTACCGACTGTACGAATTGTTCGTGCCAGCGGGAAAAAATGTAGAGTGCCCAAATCTTGCGGCTGTGGTCGAACTTGCCGGCTTTATGCTCGTCGAGAAGACGGGTGGCGGCGCTTTGGTCGATCCACGTCGCAATGGCGGTACTCGCGAGGACGTCGCGGACCGGTTCGTAGAGCGGACCGGTCAACCATTTTTTCAGGGGTACCGGGAAACCGAGTTTCGGGCGGTTCACGACGGAATCGGGAATGATCCCTTTCATCGCCTCGCGCAGCACGTACTTCGTCGTATGTTTCGTCACACGCATATGGGCCGGGATTTTCGCAGCAAACTCTGCGATTTTCACGTCTAAGATCGGCATGCGTACTTCTAGCGAATGGGCCATACTCATTTTGTCCGCCTTGAGCAAAATGTTGCCCGGCATCCAGTGCATAATGTCCGTATACTGCATTTGGCTGAGTGGGTCCCACGTCTTACTTTCTTCGTACGCCCCGGCGACGACGTCAAACGGCGTGCGGTAATGGGCGAGCGTTTCGCCGGACAGCGAGACGATACGCCGTTTTTCTGCCTCGTCAAATAAAAAGGCATTCCCGACGAAGCGCTCGTTCAGCGGCGTATTCGCTCGCAGCAAGTAACTGCGTCCGTACATACCGACAGGTAGTTTAGCGGCGAAGCCGCGGATCACTTTTTTTAAACCGGCGGGGACGTGGCGGAATGGGGCAATCGCCCGCGTTTCGCCGTAAATCGGGTAACCGCCGAACAGTTCGTCCGCTCCTTCGCCTGAGAGCGCCATTGTGACGTGTTCCCGTGCGAGTTGCATTAAGTAGTACAACGGGATGGCAGACGGGTCGGCCATAGGCTCGTCCATATGTCTGACGACGTGCGGAATGGCGGCTAAGTAATCGTCAGCCGTCAGCGCGCGCGAGAAAAAGTTGATCCCGATTTCGTCGGCTGTCTGTTTTGCATGCTCGACTTCGTTCACCGGGTAATCGGCAAACCCGACACTGAACGAAGAGAGCGGTTTGGCGCTTTTGGCGGCGACGAGGCTCGTTACGGCGGTCGAGTCGATGCCGCTCGAAAGAAACGTGCCGTACGGTACGTCGCATTGTAAATGTAGGTCGACCGACTCGCGAAACTGTTCGCGCAGCTCTTCGATAAACGAGTCGAGCGAGCGATTTTCTTCTGGCTCGAACGACAGCTGCCAATAGCGCTCGATGTGGCACTCGCCGTTTGCCGCTACCGTCATGCAGTGTGCGGGGAGCAGTTTATGGATGTTTTGGAACATGGTCATTTCTTGTGGCGGGTACTGAAACGTTAAGTAATTTAGGAAAGCCGTTGAATCAACGGACGCATTGACCGCGCCACTGGCCAATAGTGCTTTAATTTCCGAGGAGAAAACGAACGAGTTTTTTTGTTTTGTGTAATAAAAAGGTTTCATGCCAAAGTGATCGCGGGCGCAAAACAGTTCTTGCCGCTTCCGATCCCAAATTGCGAAAGCGAACATCCCGCGAAATTTTTGCACACACGCCTTGCCCCATTCTTCGTAGGCGTGGACGATCACTTCGCTATCTGTTTTCGTGTAAAACGTATGTCCGCGCGCCGTTAGTTCGTCTAGCAGTTCGCGGTAGTTGTATATTTCACCGTTAAAAATTAACCAACACGTTTTATCTTCATTGTGCAGCGGTTGGCGACCCGTCTCTAAATCGATCATCGCGAGGCGGCGGAAGCCGAGGGCTAGTCGCTCTTCTTCGTGCACGCCGTCACTATCTGGGCCACGGTGCGCGATCGCTTCGTTCATCTGCCGAATGCGACCTAGTTCTATCGGACTGTCATCCCAAGTTAAAATACCGTTGATTCCACACATGTGTCAACTATCCTCTCCCAAGTGGTCTAACGATGCGGTGTTCAGCTTTATTTGTATTTTAAGCCATTCTTGCCATCCGTATAAGGGGTGCACGGAAAAAACACCGTTACATTGTACCAGAATTACGGTACCTGTGGTACGTAGCATGCAAGATAAAGGTGAGGCATGCTTTTTTCATTCGGCTACGGTACAATGAGTGCGAGTAAGTAAACCGCCAACAACGCAATCATGCGATGACGAGGAGGAGGTCACTTGACGACGGCTACACCGCTAGCAAAGTGGATTCGCGCGCAGTTACAGAACCGCGCGAGTAAGCGCGTCACCTTCGCACAGTTTATGGCATGGACTTTATACCATCCTACATTAGGTTATTATACACGACCCGTTACAAAGATAGGAAGAAAAGGTGACTTTTTTACTAACTCGTCTGTCAGCACAGTGTTTGGGGAAACGTTAGCACCGTTTTTGCAAAAACTTAGCAAGACGTTCGCTAGCGACAGTTGGGCCATTCTCGAAGTAGGTGGCGGCGACGGCAAGCTCGCTAGCGATTTGTTGCGCGCGCTGCCTGTACGAGGCACGTTACCCCGCGAAGGAGAGCAACTTGCGCCAGACGCGTTACAAGGACAAAAGACGTTCCCCCCGCAGCGTTGTGCGAAACCGTTACAGACGTATTATATGCTGGAGGCGAGCCCGTACCACCGCGCTCGCGTACGAGAGCGAGTCGGCAGTGACGCGAGACTGCACTTTATCGAGAAGCTTGACGAACTTGACGCGGTTGACACCTTCACGCGGCAGGAGCCGGTGATTGTCCTCGCGAATGAACTGTTTGATGCGCTACCGGTACACCGCCTCCGCTATTCCGACGGGAAGTGGCAAGAAATTTACGTCGCGTGGGATGGGCGAACAGACGCCTTTACCGAATGTTTGGACGACGTTTCGGTGTCGCGGCTGGCGCAATATGTGCGGGAAGAACAGCCGCCCGAACGACAGGGACAAACGATTGAAGTTAACTTAGAGGCCGAACGCATGCTCCAGCGTCTCGCGGCAGTCATCCCGCGGGGCTACCTACTGACGATCGATTACGGGGACGTCAGTGACACCTTGTGGGAACCGGCACGCAGGGATGGCACGCTCCGCTGTTATTATCGGCACGGTGCGCACGACGATCCTTACGTTCGTGTGGGCGAGCAAGATCTAACGGCGCACGTCAATTTTACTTCGTTACAGCGTTGGGGGGGTGCGTGTGGTTGGGAGACGCAACTGTTTGCACCGCAAGGAGAGTTTTTACAGCAGATCGGTATTTTGCAGCAGCTCGTGGCGCACAGCGATCCGAACCCGTTTAGCGCCGCCTCGAAGCGCAATCGAGCGATCCGCCAACTGATTGCGCCAGGAGGCATGGGTAGTACGTTTAACGTGCTCCTGCAGGCGCGGGGAAACGGGGCGGCCGATGTACAAGCAAAAACAATGTCGTCGATGTGACAGCAGTGGCGTAGGAGAAGAAGAGCGACCGCTGCCTAGGGTGCTATTTAAGATAGCAAAAAAAAAGGCACCGAATGACCGGTGCCTTTTTTCCTACAGTGCGGGTCGCTTATGTACCCGTGCAGCAGCCTGCTTATGCAGCAGCACCGCCGCCGACGCCAACGAAAAACGACCAAAAAACGATGCCGACGAATGCTACGACCATGTACCCGCCGAATATGTACATGTAGCCCCGCTCGGTAATGGGGAGGTAGCTAACGATTAAGAAGAATGCTGTTTGCGCGAAAAATAGCATGGCAGTAACAGTCATTCCGCCAGCTAAAAACATGAGCGCGATGATGAACACCCAGAATGCTAATACGCGGAACATGCGATCCATTCCCATATCGACAAACATTCCTTTCTCTACAACGTAAGTGCTGCGCGTACAGTTTTAACGTATCCCACGACTAAGGATTCCATACTTTATTATAAACAAACACCTCTAAACTGTAAATGTCTGATTGGCTAGTCTACATAATTTTGTTGACGTTTGCAGCGCAAAGCATACGTTGAGTAAAAAATGCTCAAAACGGGTTGCCTCTTAAATGTGACCGCGGGAAGTGTCACGTTTTTATTTCTGCACGTATAATATCATACGAAATGGGTTATACAAGATTCTATGAAGTCTATGAGTTGCATACAGATAGATCAAGTTAGTTATTTCTGTAGCTATTTTGGACAGGAGGGAAGAAAATGACAACGTTACGCCAAGACGCGTGGACAGAAGATGACGATTTGTTATTGGCTGAAGTAACGCTTCGCCATATTCGGGAAGGAAGTACTCAGTTGGCGGCGTTTGAAGAAGTCGGCGAAAAACTTGGCCGAACCCCGGCGGCTTGCGGTTTTAGATGGAACAGTGTCGTGCGAAAAAATTACATCCCAGCGATTCAAATCGCCAAATCGCAGCGGCAAGGAAACAAAAAAAGGAGAAACACCCCTGTTACTTTGAACGAAGACTTGGATAAACAAGGTGATTCTACCGTCTCACTGACAGCGGTGATCCGTTTCTTAAGGCAGCACAAGCACGAATACAGTGAGATGAGCAAACAGGTGCGACATTTGGAAAAAAAGCTAGCCGAACGCGATGCGGAATATTTGCGGCTCGAGGCCGAGTACAACGAATTAAAAAAGCGCGTCGATCATACGCAAGCTGACTACCAAACAATTAACGACGATTATAAAACGCTCATAAAGATTATGGATCGTGCGAGAAAGTTAGCTATACTTAACGAGGACGAAGTAGAAGAAAAGCCGAAATTCAAAATGGACATAAACGGCAACTTAGAGCGCGTCGATAAGTAGAGAAAAACCCCCATCAGGGGGTTTTTCTCCTCTATATACTAACTACAATCACGCGCCGTTAAGATTCTTTACTCTTGCAACGAAATCCCCTCCGGCATCCACACGTACGGGTTTTCCCCGCGGTCGCGGGTCGGGTTGTACGTGACAGGACTGAAACCCATTTTTAACCAAAACTCGTCGGCGCGGCAGCGAGAGTTCGTTTTAATAGGCAACCCCAAACTTTTTGCGTAGTTGACGAGCGCCGTGCCGTAATCGCGATTGCGGTACTGCGGCAGAACTTCTAACTTCCACAGTTCATAGTAATCTTGAGCAGGTGCAAAATAGTGGTCGTATTTCGAGTCGATGCGGTACAAACTCATGCGTGCGATGAGCGCACCGTCGACATAAATACCATAAAAAGGTGAATTGCTATCGTTTTCGATTATATTTTCCCGTAGGTCGTCAAGCATCGAAAGCTCTTCAAGGCCGTATTCGCGGAACTTCTGAAACTCCTCTAACGTTTTATAGTTAATTTGTAAGCGCTCAATATTCGGCTCAGGCATGCTTTGTATCCCCTTTCATTACACACTTACACCCATTATACAACAAACGCAGTGCATGTGTGGGGCGATTTTTTCGCTAATCTTTAAGGAAGCTAAATCTCATTATTTCAGTTATACTACATGTATAGGAACTGGAAAATTAAGCTTCTGAAAACAAATGTGTGAAACACAATAATTATATCGTATGACGATGTCACATTCATACACATTAGAAAGGGGCATGTGACATGCGGAGACGCTCTCCCAAAAAGTTAACCGTCGCATTATTAATCGCGCTGTTATTGTGCGGGCTCGATCCGTTTATGACAGTTACTGCCTTGACGAGTATTATTCAAGAGTGGCGATTGCCTTATCAGCTGGCGGTCTGGATCATGACCTTATATTTCCTAGCGTTCGGTGTCAGCATCCCGGTGATGAAACATTTATCCGAACGCTTCGGACGACAGTACATAATAGCCGTCTCTCTGGCTGTATGCGGCACTGGCGCGCTCGTCAGCAGCATAGCGCCGAACTATCTTCTCCTTTTTGCCGGTCGCTTGCTACAAGGGGTCGGTGCGGGGGGATTGTTTCCGCCAGTTGTCGCTGTCATAAAAAACTATAACGGGTGGAAAAAAACGTTACTCATCGTCGGGTCGGCGCTCGCACCGCTTATTGCTAGCTTCGGTGTCAGTGCTGTCCATTGGCGCAGCGTCTTCTTTATGCAAGTGCCGTTCGCCTTTTTCGCTTGCCTGCTCCTTTACCGCCGCCCGTACCAACAGCGGCAACCTGTTGCACCGTTCGATGTGCTCGGTATTCTACTGTTCACAGGCATTGCGGTCAACTTAATGACCGGGTTAATATACGTTGAACCGGAACGGTTTTGGCAGTCGTTTTTAGGGCCGGAAGTGTTTCCGTTCGTCGTGGTGGCGAGTGGCTTAATCGTGCCGCTGGCGATGGTCGAACGGCAGCATCGCGCACCGCTCGTTCCGCCGCGCAACTTTCTCACGCAGCGCACCGTATACCCGCTGTTGACGCGCACATTTGCCGGCATGTGCTGGGCGACACTCATGTTTGTCCCGACGTTCGCCGAAGTGTTGTTGCGGCATCAAACAGGCAGTGGTGGTTATTTAGCCGCGTTACTTGCGGTTACTGCGATTGTCGCGATTTTCCTGTCGCGCGATCTCATCGAGCGGTACGGTGAGCAAGTCGTCACTGCAGCAGGCTTCTTGCTCATCGCCTGTGGATATTTGTTGTTAGCGACAGTTGCACTGCGACAGTGGAGTTTTGTGTTAGTCGTAGCCTTGCTCGGGTTAGGCCTTGGGCTGACCCTCATCGCACCGATCGGGGACGCGTTCACTCTCGCTTCCAGAGAAGATAAAGCGAAACCGCGCGTCCTACAGGAAAATTTATTTCAGATGGTCGGCATGGCGGTGGGACCGTCGTTAGTCGTCACTTTTTTAACGCAGCGCGTGGCAGAGCTTCCGGCGCGCGTTAGCGAATCGCTAATGGTGGCGCCGACGGGGGCTGGGGAGCTTGCGGGCGGTACGTTTGCCGAGTTAGTGCAAGGTATTGCCGAGTTGCCGATCGTCGACGAAGTCGCGCTGCGTGAGCTTATTCCCGACGATATTGCGGTGACGACGCAAGAACTCATTTTGCGCCAAACGATGAATGTGATGCGGAACGGACTCGTCGAGGGGTATCAAGATTTGTTTTTAGCGGCGACTGTCTTTGCCTTGTGCGGCTTTACGTTTCTACTGGCGATGTGGCGTTTGGAACAGGACGAGCGATTAAAGCAGTAAACCATATGGCACGCCTTTCGTCAGGAAGGCCCCCGCTTTACGAGGTAGTGCAAGTGTGCGAATCAATCTTTCGCCGCACGAAACAGTCGTGTATACTAAGGGGGAGGTACGATCGCTATTGAAGTGGCCTTTCGATGCGAGGTAGCTACTTAAAGCAGATCGAATCTTACAAGGTGGAAAGTATGCACCGCTACTAGAGCGGCCGAAGGTAAAAAAGGGGATCGAATAGAGTTGAACAATATTCATGCGCTCGAGATACATTCGCAAGGGACGATTGCCGATACGTACATAACATCGTACGGCGAAGTGTCGTCGCTGTACGCCTATCCCCCGTATGAACAAAACAGCTATGCCGCGCGTTTACGGGACCTACAAGCAGTAGACAACGCGCTCGACCGCGACGTGTTGACGACAGCGTTATCCGCTTATAACGAACGGGTGAATCCTCACGAGGCCGTAAGAGACAACATTGCGCTACTTAAGAGAAAAGACAGTGTCGTCGTCATCGGAGGGCAGCAGGCAGGGATTTTGACGGGGCCGCTGTACACGATTCATAAAGCGATTTCGATCTTGCAATTGGCCCGCGAACAACAAGAAAAATTAGGTGTGCCCGTCGTGCCCGTCTTTTGGATTGCTGGCGAAGACCACGATTTAGCGGAAGTGAACCACTTGTGGATCCCGAGTGGAGCGGGACAACCGCGTAAATTGGCACTAGGACGAGACGACGGGCGCAAGCTGTCGATTGGCCGGCGCCCGCTGGCTGAAGACGACGTCGCCACGTTTATGCGGCACGTCGCCGACGCACACCCCGACACAACGTATAAGGGCAAGTGGACTGCACACGTCCAACAGCTCGCGGTGGGCGCTGAGACGTGGAGCGATTGGTTTGCGCGTATTTTTCACGCGTTGTTTGCGCGCGAAGGACTCGTGCTCATCGATCTAGCAGCAGCGGAGTTTAACGGTGTAGCGGCACCGTTGTATACGCAAATCATCGCACAAAACGAAGCACTGGACGAGGCGGTATGCGCCGGGACAAACCGGCTAACCAGCCACGGCTACGAGCCGCTCGTCGACGTTTTTCCGGGGCAAGCGCACTTGTTTATCGAGCGGGAGGGCGAGCGGTCGCTGCTTTTGCGCGAAGGGGATACGTTCGTCACGAAAGACGGGCAAGCGTCCTACTCACCGAGTGAACTCATTGACATCGCCCACAGCGGCGAGCCGCGGCTTAGCAGTAACGTCGTGACGCGCCCACTCGTGCAGGAGTACTTATTTCCCGTATTGGCGGCGGTGCTCGGTCCGGGAGAAATCGCCTATTGGGGGCAATATAGCGCCGCATTTTCCCTATTCAATTGGCGGATGCCGATCTTGTACCCGCGGCTCGGCTTTACGCTCGTCGAACGGGACGTCGCAAAATATATCGAGGACTTTCACTTATCGCCGGAAGAGGCGATGTTCCGGATGGCTGACAAGCGCACGAACTGGTTACGCGCCCAAGACGTGCTCGATTTAGATTCGTTGTTTCGCGCCTTTAAGCGCGAGCTGGCGACACTTCACGAACAGAAGCTGCAGCAACTTGCACCGCTCTTCGGAGACGCCACACACATTGTCGAAAAAAACCGCACGCGGATGTTGCGCGAAGTGGATTACTTGGAGCGTCAGGCCCACCGCTTGTTCCGCCGTAAACACGACGTGCCGCTCAAGCAGCTTAAGCGCATCGAAGCGAGCCTCACCCCGCAAGGATTCTTGCAGGAACGCGTGCACAATGTCTTTTCGTATGTGAATCAGTACGGCTGGCAATGGCTTCATTCGTTAGTGAACGAACCGTTAGATTTAACGCAGCAGCATTATATGGTACATTTGTAACGAATATTTGCATTAAAAAGGAGGCGTCACTGTGAACGTCCAGCAAAAGAGTGAAATCTTCGATATCGGTTTAGCAAAAGAAGGGCATCAAAAAATCGACTGGGTACGCGCGCACATGCCCGTGTTAAACCGCGTGCGCGAAAAATTTGCCGCGGAAAAGCCGTTTGCCGGTTTAAAAGTGGCCATCTCGCTACATTTGGAGGCAAAAACGGCTTATTTAGCGAAAGTTGTGCAAGCGGGTGGGGCTGACGTGACGATTACGGGGAGTAATCCGCTGTCTACGCAAGACGACGTCTGCGCGGCGCTCGTCGAAGACGGGATTACTGTATTTGCCCGCTACAACCCGCGTCCGGACGAGTACAAAGAGCACCTCATCCAAACGTTGGAGACGAAGCCGGAGTTAATCATCGACGACGGCGGCGACTTAGTGTCGATCTTGCACGCCGAGCGCCCCGATTTGCTGGCACAAGTGCGCGGTGGCGCCGAAGAGACGACGACGGGCATTTTACGCCTGAAAGCATTGGAAAAAAGCGGCCAGCTCGCTTTTCCAATGGTTGCTGTCAACGATGCCTACTGTAAATATTTGTTTGACAACCGTTACGGTACCGGTCAGTCGGTTTGGGACGGGATTAACCGTACGACGAACCTCGTCGTCGCTGGCAAAACAGTCGTCGTCACCGGGTACGGCTGGTGTGGCCGCGGGGTGGCGATGCGGGCGAAAGGGCTCGGCGCCGACGTGATCGTGACGGAAGTGGACGCAATTAAAGCGGTGGAAGCGCACATGGACGGGTTTGCGGTCATGTCGATGGAGGACGCAGCGGCGCACGGTGATTATTTCATTACCGTCACAGGTAACCACGGAGTGATTGATAGGGATCATTTTGCGCGCATGAAGAACGGCGCTATTCTCGCTAATGCCGGGCACTTCGACGTCGAAATCGATAAAGTTGCGTTAGAAGAGATGGCCACATCCAAACGGACGGTACGCAAAAATATCGAGGAGTATACGCTAGAAGATGGCCGCAAGTTGTACCTGTTAGCTGAAGGGCGCCTCGTCAACTTAGCCGCTGGAGACGGACACCCGGCAGAAATTATGGACATGACGTTTGCCTTGCAGGCGCTGTCACTAGCGTACGTCAATAAAAACGACGAGACGCTTGCGAACGCTGTGCACTCCGTGCCGTACGACTTGGACGAACAAGTCGCCCGCTACAAACTTGAAGCGTTAGGCATCGGCATCGATACGTTGAACGAGGAGCAACGAAAGTATTTAGATAGCTGGAAGTGGTAGCGTCGATTCAAAGGATGAAATGGCTCCTCGTCGTATTTCACGTGTACGATACGAGAAGCACACGATGAAAAAGCGTTCTACCTTCCTGGCCGTTGAAGTAGAACGCTTTTTTTTTCATACCAAAAAAATAGATCGTTAATCGAACAATCGTTAAGTCCGGATGCTCGAAAACCGATGTAAATTCTGCTAAGATGAAACCGATTAATTGATCGACAAGGAGGATGTTTACTATGACAAATAGTGCAGAAAAACGCGTCATTCGCGCACCTCGAGGCAATCAATTAACTTGTAAAGGTTGGCAGCAAGAAGCAGCCCTTCGCATGCTCATGAACAACTTAGATCCAGAAGTCGCAGAAGATCCGGACAACCTAGTCGTTTACGGTGGAATCGGGAAAGCAGCGCGCAACTGGGCAGCGTACGATGCGATTGTCGCGTCATTAAAGGAATTGGAAAACGACGAAACATTACTCGTTCAGTCAGGCAAACCTGTCGGCGTATTCCGTACCCATGAGATGGCACCACGCGTCTTACTGGCGAACTCAAACATTGTTCCAGCGTGGGCGAACTGGGATACATTTTATGACCTTGAAGAAAAGGGCCTAATGATGTACGGTCAAATGACAGCGGGAAGCTGGATTTACATCGGAGCACAAGGTATTCTACAAGGCACGTACTTAAGTTTCGTTGAAGCAGGTAAAAAAGTGTTTGGAACGCCAGACTTAACAGGCAAATTAATCGTCACAGGTGGAATGGGCGGTATGAGTGGCGCTCAACCACTAGCAGGTAAAATGGCGAAAGCAGTCATCTTAGTTGTAGAAGTCGACCGTCGCCGGATCGAACGTAAAATCGAGGAAGGTTACTGCGACTACATCGCCGAAAACTTAGACGAAGCGTTAGCAATGGTCGATAAGTTCCGCAAAGAAGGAACGCCTGCATCGATCGGTCTCGTTGGCAACTGTGCTGCAGTATACCCAGAAATGTTAAAACGCAACATCATTCCAGACATCGTCACAGACCAAACGAGTGCGCACGACCCGTTGAACGGATACGTGCCACACGGCATGACCTTTGAAGCAGCACTTGAATTACGCAAATCAGATCCAGCGACATACGAGCGTAAAGCAAAAGAGTCCATGGCTGTACATGTACAAGCGATGCTCGCCTTCCAAGGGAAAGGTGCAGAAACATTTGACTACGGGAACAACATCCGTAAATACGCGAAAGAAATGGGTGTTGAAAACGCCTTCGACTTCCCGGGGTTTGTTCCCGCCTACTTACGTCCACTTTTCTGTGAAGGAAAAGGCCCTTTCCGTTGGGCAGCACTTTCCGGCGATCCAGAGGATATTTACAAAACAGACGCACTAGCGAAAGAAATGTTCGGTCACGACGAAGCCCTCGTCAACTGGATCGACATGGCACAAGCAGTGGTCAAATGGCAAGGTCTACCGTCACGTATTTTCTGGCTCGGTTACGGCGAGCGACATAAATTCGCGAGCCGCGTCAACGAAATGGTCGCAAGCGGCGACATTTCCGCGCCGATCGTCTTCGGTCGCGACCATTTAGACTCAGGGTCAGTCGCCTCACCGAACCGTGAGACAGAAGCGATGAAAGACGGTTCAGATGCGATCGCAGACTGGCCGATCTTAAACGCCCTCATCAATACAGCAGGTGGAGCGAGCTGGGTGAGTGTTCACCACGGCGGTGGAGTGGGGATGGGTTACTCATTACATGCGGGTCAAGTGCTCGTCGCCGACGGTTCAGATGAAGCGAGACAGCGTATTGAACGCGTGTTAATTTCTGATCCGGGAATGGGTGTGATTCGTCACGCGGATGCAGGATATGAGCGTGCCATCGAAGTTGCGAAAGAGCGTCGCATACGCATGCCTATGCTTGAGCAATGAGGAAGATAAACGATGACAACACTATTCATTAAAAACGCATCACAACTTGCAACCCTCGCATCAGGTACGAAAGGCCCACGCAAAAAAGAGCAAATGTCACAATTAAACATTATCGAAAATGGGGCAGTGTACGTTGAAGACGGCAAAATTCGCGATGTCGGGACGACAGATGAACTCGCCTCCCGTTACGAGGCGGACACGGATGAAGTCGTCGACGCCGAGGGGCGACTCGTCACACCGGGACTCGTCGATGCGCATACGCACGTCGTTTTCGGTGGAAGCCGTGCGCATGAATTTGAACGTCGTTTACAAGGTGCGACGTATATGGAAATTATGAACGAAGGCGGGGGCATTCACGCGACGACTCGCATGACGCGTGAAGCGACAGAAGAAGAGCTGATCGCTCAAACGAAGCGCCGTCTCGATTCATTTTTAAAACATGGGGTAACGACAGTAGAAAGTAAAAGTGGATACGGCATGAACTGGGAAACAGAATTGAAACAGCTTCGCGTCATGCAAGAGTTGCAAAAAGAACACCCGATCGACCTCGTGCCGACATTTATGGGGGCACACGCGGTGCCACCGGAGTATAAAGGACGCGAAGAGGTATTCGTCCAACACGTTATCGACGATATGTTACCGATCGTCGCAGAAGAAAAATTAGCGAAATTTAACGATGTCTTTTGTGAAAAAGATGTGTTTACACCTGATCAGTCGGAACGCATTTTAGAAGCGGGTAAACGATTAGGCCTCGTGCCGAAAATTCACGCGGACGAAATCGAATCGTACGGCGGTGCAGAACTCGCGGCGAAAGTGGAAGCTGTATCTGCAGAACATTTATTGAAAGCGTCAGACGAAGGGATTAAAGCGATGGCAGCAGCGAATGTCATTGCATGCTTACTCCCAGCGACAGCGCTTTACTTACGCGAAGATGCGGCGCGAGGACGTAAAATGATCGACGCAGGAGTCGCAGTAGCGATTTCAACGGACAACAACCCAGGTTCGTCACCGACGACGTCGCTGCCACTCGTCATGAACTTAGCGTGCATTTTGATGCGTATGACGCCAGCAGAAGCGTTAACAGCGGCGACATACAACGGTGCATGTGCCATTCAAATGGAAGACGAAGTCGGCTCGATCGAAGTCGGCAAAAAAGGCGACATCGTTTTATGGGATGTCCAGTCGTATCAAGAATTACAATATTTATTCGGCGTCAATCACGTCGCATCTGTTTGGAAAGAAGGCGTAAAAGTCGTATAAGGAGGCGCATTTAATGAAGTGAGGGCTAACATACAGTGACTGCGTGAGGAAACTCAAGGGAATCTAACGTTATAGTCGGAGGCGATGAAAGCCATGTCTGGAACAGCATTTTGTTGGGAAGGACGAAGGGATAGTACGACGGATCGATCGGCTTTTCGATACCATCAAGTCGTCAACCGAGAACGACGGCAACCATCATTCGTACAACTGATCGGCTTCGAAAGTGATGAAGGGGTACGACGGAATTGCGGTCGCCTCGGCGCGAAAGAAGCACCGAATGCTATCCGTCGTCAATTGTCGAGTATTCCGTGGAAATTGCGTGGCGTGTCGATCGAAGACTACGGCAATCTTGCGTGCATCGGAACAGACTTAGAACGCGCACAAGAGCAACTAGGGCAAGCCGTTGCGAATGTGCTGAAAGAAGACGGGCTCGTCATCGTACTCGGTGGGGGACATGAAACGACGTACGGACACTATTTAGGTGTGCGTGAAGCGCTCGGTCCAGATGCGAAGCTCGGCATCATTAATATCGACGCCCATTTCGACATGAGGCCATACGATAAACAACGCTCTTCTGGGACGATGTTTTTACAAATTAAAGAACAAGACCTTCATGCATCTTATTTTGCCCTCGGCATTCAGCCCTTCGGCAATACGATCGCACTGTATGAAACTGCTGCAAGTCACGACGTGAAGGTGCTAGAAGCAGAGGAAGTAGCCGTTCACAATTGGACGACGATACGAGAACAATTACGTCATTTTATCGATGCAAACGATGCGGTCTATTTAACATTGTGTACCGATGTACTGAATACAGCATACGCGCCTGGTGTGAGTGCAACGACACCATTTGGGATCGATCCACTTATTACGAGAAAGATCATTCAGTTGGTCATGGGCGACGCAAAAGCAACCTCTTTTGATATTTGTGAAGTGAACCCATCCCTAGATATTGATGAGAGAACAGCGAAACTCGGCGCATACTTTGTGAATGAAGCTATTTATGCACATTTTAACGCATGAAATCATTTGAGAAGGCGCTTTGGCATTGGTCAAGGAGTTTATAGCAAGCAATCCCCTGTAAAAATTTCCTGCACATTTGTGCAGGATTTTTTTTGTCGTTGTTGTATACTATAAGTGTGGTGGAAAGTGGGGGATAGTGGGGGGAAGGGGGACGATTGGTATGTTCATGGGAGAATATCGCCACACGATCGACGATAAAGGGCGTATCATTATCCCGGCTAAGTTTCGCGACGACTTAGGTGAGACGTTCGTTGTGACGCGTGGCTTAGACAACTGCCTTTTCGTTTACCCTGCAACAGAATGGACCCAGCTTGAGCAGAAACTGAAAACACTGCCGTTTACGCGCAGTGATGCGAGAGCTTTTACGCGTTTTTTCTTCTCCGGTGCGACTGAAGTCGGATTGGACAAGCAAGGGCGTATCCACTTGCCTCTTAATTTGCGCACATACGCCAAACTGAGCAAGGAGTGCGTCGTGATCGGCGTATCTAACCGAGTAGAGGTTTGGGACAAGCACATTTGGGAAAACTATTTTGCCGCCTCGGAACAATCGTTTAACGATATTGCCGAAAAGATCGTCGATTTCGATTTGTAAGAGGGGTAGTAGAGGAAGCCTAAAAAGGACTGAACAGACGTGAGTGACGAATTTCGACATATTCCCGTGTTGTTGGAGGAAACAATGACTGGGCTACACATTCGTGAGGATGGGACCTACGTCGATTGTACGCTAGGCGGTGGCGGGCACAGTGCACGCATCGCCGAGGCACTCGGCCCGACAGGAACGCTCGTCGGCCTCGACCAAGACGACACAGCGCTCGCCGCAGCAACGACACGGTTAGCGCCATACCCGTGCCGCAAGCACTTCGTGCGCAGCAACTTCCGCCATTTAGCTGACGTGTTAGACGACTTGCGCATTGAGAAAGTAGATGGTGTGCTTTTTGATATCGGGGTCTCCTCGCCGCAATTAGACGAGGCGTCGCGCGGCTTTAGTTACCACCACGACGCCCCGCTCGATATGCGCATGGACCGTTCCCAGTCGCTAACAGCGTACGACGTCGTGAACGCGTGGGACACAAAGGCGTTAGCCCGCATGATTCGCACGTACGGCGAAGAGCGGTTTGCGCAAAAAATTGCCCGGGCAATTGTACAAAGTCGGGCCGCGCAGCCGATTGAAAGGACCGTGCAGCTAGCAGCGATTATAAAAGAGGCGATTCCCGCCCCCGCGCGGCGCGAAGGACCCCATCCGGCGAAACGTACCTTTCAGGCGATTCGCATCGCCGTGAACGACGAGCTCGGCGCCCTAGAACAAGGTCTAGCCGCAGCGATTGCACGCACTGCCCGCGGTGGGCGCATCGCCGTCATTACGTTTCACTCGTTAGAGGATCGTATCGTCAAGCAAATGTTTAAACGGGAAGCAGAGACGTGTACGTGCCCCCCGGATTTTCCGGTCTGCGTCTGTGGGAACGAGCGCTCGCTCAAACTGGTAACCCGCAAACCTGTCAAGGCGTCGACGCAGGAATTGACATATAATCCACGGGCGCGGTCAGCCAAATTGCGGGTGGCCGAAAAAATGGTCGAGTAAATGGAGGTGGAGTAAGTTGCGGAACTACGGAAATCTCGCCACGACTCTCGGAAGAAAACCGAAGCAGCGACAGGTGAAGCGGACATTCATTCGCCGCAGGGGACTCCCGCCGAAGGAAAAACTGTTGTACTTAGGGACGGTACTCCTGTTTGCGGTTATTGCCACCTTTATCATTATGCAGCACGTGAAACTGTCAGAGATTAACCAGCAAGTACACGCAGTCGAACGACAAGTTACGAAGATGGATGAGAAAAACAGCTCCTTGCAGTTAAAAATAACGGAACTAAAAGATCCCGAACGGATCAAACGCGAAGCGGAAAAGATGGGACTTAAAGAAGACCCAAACCGCGTACGCAAACAAACGTTAGGCGAATAAAGAATGATTAATTGAGTAGGGAGAGAACCGATCATGAGGCGTCCTACGAAAGAAGCCCGCTTGCGTTCACTACTTATCGGGTTGGTTCTCACCGTCTTATTGACCGTCATCGTCCTGCGCCTATTTTGGATCCAAGGGGTAAAAGCCGAGGAATACACGAAACGGGCGAAACAGATGTGGGAACGAGAAGAAGTGTTAAAACCGAAGCGCGGCAACATATTAGACCGCAACAACAAATTGCTGGCAATGGACGGCCCAGCTTTTACGATCGCGGTTTATTTGCCGACATTTCGCCAAGGGGCGGTGACACCAAAACAGGCGGCGGAAAAGTTGGCTCCACTTTTAAAAATGGAAAAAAAAGATCTCGTTAAGCGGCTGTCACAAAAAGACGTCGAACAAGTTGAACTAAAAACGTCCGGTTATAGTTATAAAATAACCGAAGAAGTGAAAGACAAAGTGATCGCTTTAAATATTCCGGGCGTACACGCAATTCCGACGACGAAACGGCTGTATTTAGACGGCACGCTAGCCGCCCACGTGCTCGGGTTTTTAAACAACGAAAGTAACCCGATCAAAGGTGTGGAGGCGACGTTCAACGATGAACTTCACGGGAAATCGGGGGAACTCCATTTCAGCCAAGACGGCGGTGGGACTGCTGTGCCGAACCGCGATAAATTGTTTAAACCGCCCAAACCGGGTAAAGATATCGTGTTAACGATCGATTGGCGCTTGCAGAAAGTCATCGAGAACGTGCTGGATCAAGCAGTGAAGACGCAAACGTTCAAAGGTGCTACCGCCATCATCATGAACCCGAAGAACGGAGATATTTTGGCACTGGCCAATCGACCGACCTTCGACCCAAACGCTTTTTACGACGCGACCGAAAAACAACTGACGAACTTTGCGACAGAAAGTGCGTTTGAACCGGGTTCGACATTCAAGACGCTGATGCTCGCAGCGGCGATCGAGGAAGGGAAGTTTCATCCGGATGAACGCTTTAAGTCGGGCAAGATCAAAGTCTCTGACCAGATGTTATACGACTGGGACCGAAACGGTTGGGGAACGATCAGTTACGCTGAGGGCGTCCAGTTGTCCAGTAACGTTTTATTTGTGAAGCTAGAGCAACAGTTAGGCAAAGAAATGGATCGCTACATCGAACGCTTCGGTTTCGGCAAGTACGGGAAAGCGGTCGAAGGCACCCCGACAGGGATTGAACTGCCGGAAGCAAAAGGTTTGCTCCCTAACCCGGACAAATTAGGCGATATTGAACGCGCGACGACCTCTTACGGACACGGCTTTGCGGTGACGCCCATCCAACTCATAACGGCTACCTCGGCGGCAATCAATGGAGGCACGCTCTATCGGCCACAGTTAATTAAAGAAGTACGCGATGCAGAGACAGGGGAAGTCGTGGAAAAACGGGAACCGTCCGTTACGCGCAAGCACGTCATCTCCGAAGAAACGTCGCGGCAAGTGCGCGATCTATTGCACAGTGTCGTCGCCGGTAAGAAAGGGACGGGACGCGCGGCGCAAGTACCGGGGTACAGCATCGGCGGTAAAACCGGAACGGCAACGAAGTACGACTCACCATACTCATACGTTTCTTTCGTCGGCTTCGCTCCCGTCGACGACCCGGAAGTCGTCCTTTTACTCGCCGTCGATGAGCCAGTAAGTCGAGATGCGACAGGCGGGCAGTCCGTAGCGCCGATGGCTGGTGACATGCTCGCGCAAATTTTGCCACTCTTACATGTGGAGAAAAATGAGAAAAGCGATCCGGAGGAAGAACGTGATGCTACCAAAATAAACGAAACTGAACAGATGCGTATCACGTTGCCGAATCTCGTCGATGCCTCGGCTGTTACAGCTGAGCGAACGTTAGCCGATCAATCGCTCCACACTGTCGTCCTCGGTGCAGGTGAACGGGTCATCGACCAACTGCCGCAACCGGGGAAAGTCGACGCGGAGCAAACGGTATACTTGTTAACAGAAAAGGCGTCCGCCGTGCCGATGCCCGATTTACGCTCGTTGTCGATGCGAGAAGCATGGGCGTTGTGTGACATGCTCGGGCTCGATGTCCAGCTCGAAGGGGAAGGGTATGTGTACGCACAAAGTATCGCACCGGGTGAGCGTCTATTCGATGTGAAGGAAGTCAAACTGGTGCTAAAGCCAGGTAAAGCGCCAGACAGAAGAAAAAAGACACCTAATGAAGCCACTCAAGATCGCACGGCACAAGGCGAGGAGGAGAACGAAGCTGATGCGGCTGGCGATCCGGCGACTCAGTCGACCGATGGGAGCGGGGCCGAATCTAATGGAGCCGATCACTGAGCAGACGAAGAAGACAATTAACATAGCAGCCCGCCCCTAGCAAGTAGCCAACTGCAACGTGTCCCGCTCCGCGAAGAAGCGCGGACGCGTTGCCCGCCTTTCGTGCGACGAAACCGCGAGATGACACCGGGTGCGGCTAGACGTTGCCAGCAGTGCACTGAGGCGGCCACCTGAGTGAGAGCTACGCATGTTGTGGCCGTCCCGCGCTACCGCCTTGCTCTACCGCGTTGCGCGGCCGCCTTGCTCTACCGTGTTGCACGGCCGCTTTGTTCTAATAGGCGGACAAGGTGAATAGGGTGTTTGTAAGAAGGAACACCTTATTTTAGCTGGTAGCTAGGGGGAGAACGAGCATGCGATTTTCTACCGTAACTGTTAGGAAACGCATTTTTTTTACGTTTTGTGTGGCGGTGTTATTTTTCGCCGCCCTGGTCGGTCGTCTCGCTTATGTGCAACTCGTACAAGGCGAGTGGCTGGCGGAGCAAGCGGACGATTTGTGGTCGCGCAACATTCCGTTCGAAGGGAAGCGCGGGGAAATTCTCGATCGGCACGGCAAACGGTTGGCGTATAACATTTCTGCCCCTTCCGTTATGGCTGTCCCGAGTCAAGTGAAAGACCCGAAGCAGACAGCGGAAACACTCGCAACTGTTTTACAGGCCGATGCAAAAAAAATATATAAACAGTTGACTAAAAAAGAGTACATCGTTCGCATCACACCAGAAGGGCGTAAAATATCGGAAAAGCTTGCGCGCGAGATTTACACGCGCGATTTGCCTGGCGTGTACATTGCTGAAGACAGTAAGCGGCACTATCCGAAAGGGGCGTTCGCGGCGCACGTGCTCGGTTTTACCGGCATCGACAACCAAGGGCTTAGCGGCTTAGAAAGTGTGTACGACAAAAAAATGCGCGGGACGCGCGGTCACGTGTCGTTTGAAGCGAAGGCGAGCGGGGAGAAAATACCTGGTGGCATCGAGCGCTTTACCCCGCCAAAGGACGGGTTAACGCTGAAGACGACGATCGACGCCGAGTTGCAAGCAATTATGGAGCGCGAATTGGATCAGGCACAGGCACAATTCCAACCGGAAGGCATCATCGCGATCGCTATGGATCCGAAGACAGGTGAAGTACTGGCGATGGCGAGCCGCCCGACGTACAATCCGGAAAAGTTTCGCGATTACGACCCAGACATTTACAATCGAAACACGCCGATTTGGCGTACGTATGAACCCGGTTCGACGTTTAAAATAATTACTCTGGCTGCGGCGCTGGAAGAAAAAGCGATCTCGCTTGACGACCACTTTCACGACCCTGGGTATATCGAAGTGAGCGGTGTGCATTTGCACTGCTGGCGGCGCGGTGGGCACGGGTCAGAGACAATGCTCGAGGTCGTGCAAAATTCGTGTAACCCCGGGTTCGTGAAAATGGGGCAAGTACTCGGCGAGGAGAAGCTGTTCAAGTACATTCGCGCCTTCGGGTTTGGCGACAAGACGGGGATTGACTTACCGGGAGAGGCGACTGGCATTCTGTTTAAACCGGAACAAGTCGGCCCGGTAGAATTAGGCACGACATCTTTCGGGCAAGGTGTGTCGGTGACACCGCTACAACAAGTCGCCGCCGTCTCCTCTGCCGTAAACGGCGGTAAAAAGGTGCAACCGCACGTGGCCAAAGAATGGGTTCATCCGGAGACGGGGAAAACGGTTGAACGCGTGCAATTAGCGCAGAAAAAACGCGTCATTTCCGAAGAGACGTCAGCGAAAGTGCGCCACGCGCTAGAAAGTGTCGTCGCGCAAGGGACAGGGCGGCGTGCCTTTATCGACGGATACCGCATGGGCGGCAAGACGGGAACAGCGCAAAAAGTTGGGCCAAACGGACGCTACTTAGAAAACAACCACATCGTGTCATTCGTCGGGTTCGCGCCAGCCGACGACCCAGAGCTCGTCGTCTACGTCGCGGTCGACAACCCGCAAGGCGTACAGTTCGGCGGGGTCGTGTCCGCGCCGATCGTCAAGCGCATCATGGCCGATAGCTTACGTAGCTTAGGCGTAAAACCGCGCAAAGACCAATTGGAGCCGGAAGTGCTTTATCCGGAGCAGCCGTTAGTGGAAGTGCCAAACTTAGTGAACTTAAAACCGAGCGAACTGCAAACTAGCCTGTACAGTTTCCAACTGCACGCGGTCGGGAAGGGCAACCGCGTCGTAGAACAGTCGCCTGCTCCCGGTACGCGGGTGAAACAAGGTGCGACAATCCGCGTTTACTTAGGTGAGGAAACGCCGTGACGGTCGTACTATTTTTGCAAAAGATTGTATAAGACGCGCGTCTTTAAGATGTGGTAAAATAAGAGAGGTTTACGTGTGCCAGGGAAACCTGGCATTTCGATTTTGACTGTGTGTTGCACGCCGAGTCGCTGGAAATAATGCGGGCTAAAGCTGCATAAAAAAGCTAGTGCCATACAACAATGGTTCTAGTGCCCATACAACAACGGTTTTTGTTTATTTTTCTTAGGGGGAGATGTTTGGTGCGACTGTCTGACATCAGCGAATGGCTTGTCCCCGTGCACGTAGTGGGCGAGCAAGATATAAAAATAGAAAACATCGCGTGTGATTCGCGGAAAGTGTCTGCCGGCGACTTGTTCATTTGTTTGCGCGGTTTTACGGTCGACGGGCACGATTTTGCCGCACAAGCGGTGGCACAAGGGGCGGTGGCGCTCGTCGTCGAAGAGAAACTAGCCGTAGACGTGCCGCAACTTGTCGTTCCAGATACGCGACGAGCGATGGCTGTCATTAGCAGCCGCTTTTTCGATTTTCCAAGCAATAAATTTAAGCTCATTGGCGTAACAGGAACGAACGGAAAGACAACAACCACTCACCTTATTTATCATATAATGACAGCGTGGGGAAAAAAGGCGGGGTTAATTGGCACAATTAACCGACGCATCGGCGATCAAGTCGTAGAAATGAAAAACACGACACCGGAAGCACTCGATTTGCAACGTTATTTGCACGACATGCACAGAGAGGGCGCTGATTACGTGGCGATGGAAGTTTCTTCGCACGCGCTCGATCTCGGTCGCGTGCGCGGGTGCCAGTTTCGTACCGCTGTCTTTACAAACTTGACCCAGGATCACCTCGACTACCACGAGACGATGGAAAACTACCTAGCGGCAAAAGAGCTTTTGTTTACTCAGTTAGGGAACACTTACAGCTGTAAGCAGGCAGCGTACGCTGTGTTAAACGCCGACGATGCGGCGAGCGATTATTTGTTGAAGCGGACAGCGGCGCAAGTTGTTACATACGGGATTGACCAAGCGGCTGACGTGCGGGCGACGAACATTCGCTTTAGCGGACAAGGTGTTTCTTTTGATGTGGAGACATTCCGCGGTAACGGGCACCTCGACCTGCAGTTGACAGGCAAGTTCAGTGTGTACAACGCACTCGCTGCCCTTGCGACCTGCTTGCTGGAAGGTGTACCGTTCACTGTTATTAAGGACAGTCTCGAACAGGTCGCGGGTGTCGACGGACGGTTTGAACGCGTCAACGCGGGGCAACCGTTCACCGTGCTCGTCGATTATGCCCACACACCGGACAGTTTAGAAAATGTGCTGAAGACGGTGCAAGAATTTGTGAGCGGACGCGTTTACTGTGTCGTCGGCTGCGGCGGCGACCGCGACCGTGCAAAACGCCCGCTCATGGCACAAATCGCTGTGCAGCACAGTGACGTTGCCGTGTTGACGTCCGACAATCCGCGCACGGAAGATCCGGAGCGCATTTTGCAAGATATGGTGGATGGCGTCAGCGGCGTCGACCGTGCACGCTTCACGGAAATTATCGATCGGCGCGAGGCTATTCAATTTGCGATTGACGCTGCGGAGCCGGGCGACGTCGTGCTAATCGCTGGTAAAGGGCACGAAACGTATCAAGAAATTAACGGCAAACGGTACGATTTTGACGACCGTTCGGTGGCGCGCGCGGCAATTGCGGCGAACGGGTTCGCAAAGGAAAGAGAGAGGATTGAGTAGACAGATGCGGACGACTTTTGATCAAGTAGTGACATGGCTAGGTGAGGAAGTAACGGACGTACGCGGGGTAGGCACTTACAGTGGCGGGGGAGATAGTCACAATAACGAAGCGGGCATTAGCGATCGCACGGGGGGCACTTACGGTAGCGAAGGGGGCGCCAACGGTGCTACGGACGCTACGGACGCTACGGGCGCTAACGGCAGAGAGGTGACCATTGACGGCGTCTCGACCGATACGCGCACACTCGCCCCGGGGAACTTGTACATTCCGATCGTCGGGGAACGGTTCGACGGACACGCCTTTATCGAGCAAGCGGTACAGGCGGGAGCGGCAGCGGTCGTCTGTCAGTCCGACCACACCGCAGTTGACGTGCCGCTCGGATGTCCAGTCGTTTACGTCGGCGACACACTCCGCGCCTTGCAGAAGCTCGCTCACGCGTATCGGCGTCATACCGACGCGCGTATCGTGGCCGTTACCGGTTCGAACGGGAAGACGACGACGAAAGATTTACTCGCCGCCGTCTTACGTACGACGTTTAACGTACATAAGACAGCGGGCAACTTAAACAACCACATCGGGTTGCCCCTCACAATACTTGCGATGCCGGAGGAGACAGACGTCGCTGTGTTAGAGATGGGGATGAATCACCCGGGCGAAATCTCCTTGCTCTCGCGACTGGCGGAACCCGACATCGCCGTCATTACGAATATCGGCGATGCCCACATCGAGTTTTTGGGCGAGCGGCGGGGGATTGCGCGCGCGAAGTTAGAAATCGTGGATGGGTTGGCGGCTGGTGGCGTACTCTTTATTAACGGCGATGACGACTTGTTGCCGGAAGAGACGGCGGAGCTCAAGAACCCTGTCTATAAAGTCGGTCTAGAAGAGCAGTCGAAGGTGTCAGCTTCCGAGACAGAGGAGACAGAGGAGACGGTGGAGTCCGACGCGGGGACAGCTTATGGAGAAGCTCCTATAACGAATGAGAG
Organism: Numidum massiliense; assembly: GCF_001375555.1. NCBI lineage: Bacteria > Bacillati > Bacillota > Bacilli > Caryophanales > Bacillaceae > Numidum > Numidum massiliense. The sequence continues at coordinate 1,044,427 of NZ_CTDZ01000009.1, forward strand.
GAGACGTTTTGGCGCAGGTACCCAAAAACAGGGCGGCGGTTTCGCATGGACGGCGCGAGAGCTGGAGACGTTAGGTACGCGTGGGACGCGCTTCACGACGAGTGACGGCTGTCACTATGAGCTGCCGCTACTCGGCGCGCACAACGTGCGTAACGCGTTACTCGCCTTAGCCGTCGGACGCTATATGGGCGTGACGCGCGAGGCGCTGCAGGAAGGGCTCAGGACGGCGAGCACTAGCGGCGGGAGGCTGCAGTTAGTGGAAAGTACGAGTGGCATGTGGGTCATCGACGATTCGTATAACGCGAATCCGACCGCCGTGCGGGCGGCGATCGACACGTTAGTCGGCCTGCCGGGGAAAGAGGAAAAATGGGCGTTACTCGGCGATATATTTGAACTCGGGGCACACGAAGAAGCGTTGCACCGCGAACTTGGCGCCTACGCGTGTGACAGAGGCGTGGATCGCCTGTTTACCGTCGGTATGCGCGGTCGCTGGATTTACGATGCGGCGAAAGAGGCAAAGGGAGATTCGACGATGATTGCGCATTTTGATACAGTAGACGAAGCGATCCACGCGATCAGCGAGTTACAAAGTGCGCGTGCTGCGTTGCTCGTGAAAGCGTCGCGCGGTATGGCACTCGAACGAGTCGTGAAGCAGCTGTGCAATCCGGCTACATCGCGATAGAAAGGGGGAGTTTTTGTATGGAAATTAGAGAAATTGTTATTCCGATTATCGTTGCTTTTTTAATGACCGTCATTATTGCGCCGTTGTTCATTCCCGTCTTGAAGCGAATGAAATTTGGGCAAGAAATTCGCGAAGAAGGTCCGAAAGCGCACTACAAAAAAGCGGGTACGCCGACGATGGGCGGCATCATTTTTTTGTTGTCTTTAACGCTAGTCAGTGTGACGTTCGCCCCGCGCAATGTGGAACTGTTTATGCTTCTGTTTGCAACGCTCGGCTACGGCTTGCTCGGTTTTTTGGACGATTTTATTAAAGTAGCCTACAAGCGGAACCTCGGGCTGACTGCGAAACAAAAACTGTTTGGGCAACTCGTCATCGCTGGCGTGTTGTACTGGGTACTCGTCCAAAGCGGTCTGTCGACGACGCTCCACGTGCCCGGCACGAATTGGTCTGTCGACCTCGGATGGCTCTACTTGCCGTTCCTCATTCTCATTATGTTAGCTTCGACGAATGCCACTAACTTGACCGACGGAATCGACGGCTTACTGTCGGGGACCGCATCGATCGCCTTCGGCGCTTTTGCGCTTATCGGGCTGTACTACAGCAACTATACGGTCACGCTGTTCTCGGTCGCAGTGATCGGCGCCCTGCTCGGTTTTCTCGTCTTTAACGCGCATCCGGCGCGCGTCTTTATGGGTGACACCGGCTCGCTCGCCCTCGGCGGCGGCTTGGCCATGGCGGCCGTACTCACGAAGACGGAGCTAGCGCTCGTCGTCATAGGCGGCGTGTTCGTGATCGAGACACTATCCGTTATGCTGCAGGTGCTGTCGTTCAAACTGCGCGGTAAACGCATTTTCCGCATGAGCCCGATTCATCACCACTTTGAGCTCGTCGGGTGGTCAGAATGGCGCGTCGTAACGACGTTCTGGTCGATCGGATTCCTATTTGCCGCGCTCGGCTTGCTGTGGATTGGGGTGAGAATGTAATGGATGGAACGTTGCGCGATGCCCCTCGCGATCCCACCGCGTGGACAGGTAAACGCGTGCTCGTGCTCGGGTTGGCTAAAAGTGGCGTCGCCGTGGCGAAGTTGTTGCACCGCCTCGGCGCACACGTGACAGTGAACGACCGGAAACCGCGCGAGGAAGCGCCGGAAGCAGCTGTTCTGGAAGCGCTCGGGATCCGCGTCGTCTGTGGCGGTCACCCGGAAGGCATCGTAAACGACAGCCTTGACCTCGTCGTCAAAAACCCGGGTATTCCGTACCGCGTCGTGCCGGTACAAGCAGCGATTGCTCTTAACTTGCCGATCGTGACCGAGGTGGAGATCGCCTACCGCTTGAGCAAAGCGCCGTTCGTCGGTATTACTGGCTCCAACGGAAAGACGACGACAACGACGTTAGTGGGGCAAATGCTCGCGGCGGGAAAAGTGCCGAATGTCGTCGCCGGCAACATCGGGCGGGCACTCACTGACGTCGCTGCCTCCCTCGACCGCTCGTCTTGGCTCGTAGCCGAACTGAGCAGCTTTCAATTGAAAGGGACGGTGGCGTTTCGTCCGCGCGTGGCGGCGCTACTGAACATTATTCCTGCTCATTTGGACTATCACGAGACGATGGACGACTACGTCCAGTCAAAGCAAAAGCTGCTCAGCAATCAGACGGCGGACGAGATTGCGATCGTCAATGCCGACTGCGCGCACAGTATGCGCCTTGCGGCCGAGGCGAAGAGCCGCGTGTGGCGGTTTTCGCGTACGCAAGAGGTGGCTGTCGGCACCGATGTCAGAGATGGCTGGATTTGCTTCCACGGGAAGGTGGGTCAGACAGAGCAAATCGTACCTGTCGCCGAAATTGCCCTCATCGGACAACACAACTTGGAGAATGCCTTAGCTGCGGTGGCGATCGCCAAAGCGTGTGGCGTTCAGACAGCGGCGATTGCCGACGTCTTGCGCCAGTTCCCGGGCATCGAACACCGGCTCGAGTTCGTGCGGGAGCTCGATGGCGTCCGCTATTACAATGACTCGAAAGCGACGAATCCGGTTGCGCTCGCACGCGCCCTCGAATCGTTTACGGCGCCCGTCGTACTAATCGCCGGTGGTCTGGACCGCGGCATCGATTTTCGCGAACTCGTGCCGCTGTTTAAGGAACGGCTGCACGGATTAGTCGTTTACGGACAAGTGCGGGACGTGTTAGCGCAGCGGGGACGCGAAGCGGGAGTACCAGTTGTCGCCGCGGCCGCACATTTGCGCGATGCCGTCGTCAAGGCGCGGGGCATGGCTCGCACTTCCGACGTCGTGCTCCTTTCGCCGGCTTGTGCCAGTTGGGATCAATTTGCTTCTTTTGAAGAGCGGGGAGGTATTTTTAAACAAGCCGTGCATAGCTTGTAACAAGGACGTTCACCCGGTGAAGGGGGCCTTGTTATGGCGAAGGACAGAGGGGCGGCAGATCCGTGGCTGACTGCTGCCGTCTGGCTACTATTGTGCGTGGGCGTGCTGATGGTGTACAGCGCAAGCGCCGTGCTTTCTTACCACAAGTTTGACGACTCGCTCTACTACGCAAAACGGCAGCTGCTGTTTGCCGTATTGGGCGTGTTTTTAATGTTGTGGCTGGCGCGCCTCGATTACGACACGTGGCAGAAATGGTCGCGCACCGGTCTCATTGCTTGTTTCGTCTTACTCGCCGTCGTGCTCATTCCCGGCGCCGGTATTTTGCGCAACGGGGCGCGCAGTTGGCTCGGCCTCGGCGCGTTCAGCATTCAACCATCCGAGTTTACAAAATTAGCGCTGATCGTCTTTTTAGCGCATTGGCTACCTACCCGCAAACAAAACTTAACCCGGTTCACGACTGGATTATTGCCGCCGCTCGCGCTTTTAGCCGCAGCGTTTGGACTCATTATGGCGCAACCCGACTTAGGGACGGGGACCGTTTTGTTTGCGACCGGTATGTTGATTATTTTTGTCGCCGGGATGCGCATCAAGCACTTAATGGCGATGGTTGCTTTAGGCTTGGCGGGTTTTACTGCGCTCGTCGCTTCGGCACCGTATCGGATCGACCGCATTACTGCGTTTCTCGATCCGTGGCAAGATCGGCTCGGTTCGGGATACCAGATCATCCAGTCACTGTTTGCGATTGGCCCGGGCCGCTTAATGGGGGTTGGCTACGGCTTAAGTAAACAAAAACATTTGTACTTGCCTGAGCCACAGACGGACTTTATCTTTTCGGTAACGGCGGAGGAGCTCGGTTTTATCGGAGCAGCAACGGTCGTCGTCCTCTTTCTCATTGTCGTCTGGCGCGGCGTGCATATCGCCTTTCGCGCGCCGGATTTGCCGGGGACACTCATGGCGGTCGGAATTACCGGGATGATCGGCATTCAGGCGTTGATGAATATCGGTGTCGTTACCGGGATGCTGCCGGTGACCGGGATTACGTTACCTTTTTTAAGTTACGGCGGCTCCTCGCTCACGCTCACACTTGTCGCAGTCGGTATTTTATTGAACATTTCCCGCTACGCCCGCTAACGCAGTTGGGCGATTGTCACGTTCTAAAAGCAGCGGGCATAAACTATGTTATACGTCGCCAAATATCGCACAACCGGTAGAGAAGATGGAGGTTCCAGCCGATGCAAACCATTAAACGACAATTACAGCAAGCGGGTGTCTCGCACGTACTAACCGACGAACCGCTCGTAAAGTATACGACGTGGCGGGTCGGCGGTTCGGCCGACTTGTTTGTATATCCGAAAAGCAAGCGCGAGCTGCAGCAGACGATGACCGTGCTCCACCGGGAAGGTATTCCGTGGCACGCGATCGGACGCGGTTCTAACCTATTAGTGCGCGATAACGGCATTCGCGGCGCTGTCATCAAAGTCGGGGAAGGGTTGGATCACCTGACGATCGAGGGGACGAGAGTAACGGCCGGAGGGGGGTACTCCTTCGTCCGCTTGGCGGGCAAGACGGCAAAAGCAGGTCTCTCCGGTTTGGAATTTGCGAGCGGCATTCCGGGAAACGTCGGCGGGGCGGTGTTTATGAACGCGGGCGCTCACGGTTCCGACGTGTCGCGGACGCTCGTGTCGGCAGAAGTGATTCTCGAAGACGGTTCTTTCAAGACGCTGTCAGCGGCTGACTTAAACTTTCGCTACCGTACGACCGCGTTACAAGAGCACGTGCACGGAGTCGTGGCGGAAGCGACATTTGCTCTAAAAAAAGGGAACCCTGCACAAATTATGGCTGACGTGCGCGCGTTTAAACAGCGGCGCAATCGGACGCAACCGCTGAACCACCCGTGTGCCGGAAGTGTGTTCCGCAATCCCCCTGGCGATCATGCCGGGCGCTTGATCGAAGCTGCGGGCTTAAAAGGTTATCGCGTCGGAGATGCCGAAGTGTCTACGCTGCACGCGAATTTTATCGTGAACAACGGTAAGGCGACAGCGGCTGACATCTTGACGCTGATCGGCGATGTACAAAAGACAGTACTAGAAACGTACGGCATCGTTTTACACCCGGAAGTGAGAGTCGTGGGCGAGGAGTAAACGGGGGTGTAAGTTTGGAGCAATTTATCGTTGAAGGGGGTCGTCCACTGTGTGGCGCCGTCCGCGTGCACGGTGCGAAAAATGCGGCGCTCCCTATATTGGCGGCAACGGTTCTCGCCGCCGGGGAGCACGAAATAGACGATGTCCCCGACTTGCTCGACATAAAGGTGATGGTAGACATTCTACGCGCGTTAGGGGCACGCGTCAACCGTTTCGGCGACCGCATCGTCATCGATACAACGGCGCTCGGCGCAACGCATATACCTGACGACTTGATGGGTCAAATGCGCTCTTCGATCTTTCTTATGGGGCCGCTCCTCGCACGCTTTCGCGAAGTGAGCATGACGCGACCTGGGGGCTGTGCCATCGGCGCCCGCCCGATCGATCTCCACTTGCGCGGCTTGCGTGCGCTCGGCGCATCGATTCAGGCGGTTAACGGCGTGCTTTCGTGTTACACCCGCCGCTTGACGGGTAATACGGTCATTCTCGATTTCCCTAGCGTCGGGGCGACGGAAAACATCATGATGGCCGCGACCCTCGCACAGGGGGTTACGGAAATAGTCGGGGCGGCGAAAGAACCGGAAGTCGTCGACCTACAAAACTTCCTCAACCGGATGGGGGCCCGCATTCGAGGGGCTGGTACTGAGACGATCACCGTGCGCGGGGTGCACGAGTTACACCCTGTCTCTTACACGATTATTCCCGACCGCATCGTCGCCGGCACACTGTGTATCGGCGCCGCCATAACCCGCGGGAGCGTGCTGCTTAAAAATGTGGAACCCAACCATTTAAAAGCGCTCATCCATTTTTTACGGCAGACGGGCACAAAGGTTGAGGTGACCGGCGATACATTGCGCGTTGCGCGAAGTGGTCCGCTTAAGCGAATCGCCAAACTAGCGACGGCGCCGCACCCCGGATTTCCGACAGACATGCAGGCGCAAATGACAGCACTCATGACGATTGCCGACGGTACGAGTATTATTTCTGAGACGGTGTTTGACGGACGGTTTAAGCACGTTAACGAATTGATGCGCATGGGGGCAGATATCGTCGTCGACTTACAGTCCGCATTTGTGCGCGGCGTGCCGTATTTATCGGGGGCATACGTCGAGGCGCCCGATTTGCGCGCCGGTGCCTCCCTCATATTAGCAGGTTTGGCTGCCGAGGGAACGACAGTCGTCCAAGAGATCCAGCACGTCGACCGCGGCTACGAGCAGTTAGAAAACTTGTTGTCACAGCTAGGTGCCAAAATCGAACGCGTGTCAGCGCAGCCCGTGACTAAGTCGTTAAAGTAGTCGCGGGCATTTCGTGTCCGCGATAACGCGATAAAGATAACGCGAAAAATGGTACTGAAAAACAAACAGTTTTATAAAATCTTTGTTCGATTTCTTCGGTATGTGTAACATTTCTCTCGAAGGGTTTTAGCAGGAATTTGGAGGGAGAATATAGAAAAGGAAGACCTAAATAGTACTCCTAACCACCACGAAAGGAGAGGTCTTCCTTGAAAACCATTATACCAGAAATCGCTACTATCTTGGAACAGTCTACAGATATGTTGTCGTTTTGGGAAAGCTTACGTATTCGCCTGATGGAAGTGATGGCTGATCTGTTCGGAGAATTTTTGGAGCAGCTCGATCAGATGATGACGACGCATTACAAGGAAAAATACGGTTGGAAAAGTGAGCGATTGGACAGCCGGGAGTTCACCAGTTTTTTTGGGACAGTGTCCTATAAACGCCACTTGATGTACGACCGAAACGGAAACGCACATTACCCTGTCGATGAGGCAATCGGTTTAAAACGCCGTAAAAGATACAGCCCAGACCTTATGATGCTCGGAGCAGAGTTAGCTGCAGCGCCGGGAATGACCTACCGCCTCGCCTCAGAGGTCACGCAAAAACTTGCCGGTATAACGATCAGCCATACGACGTTTCAGCGCTTAGTAAAAGAAGCAGGTGAAGCTCAAGCTGTCATGGATGCTGAAAAAAGGGATCGAATTTTTGAGGATACGGTAATTCCTAACTCTCCGTCCGTTAAGCACTTATATTGCGAAGCAGATGGCTTATACGTCAAAGGGAGAGGCAAAGGAATAGAGATCAAAAATATGCTTGCCTATACCGGGTGGGAGCAAAACGGACAGCGTGTCTCGTTAACAGATCGTCACGTCTTTTCTACCGTTGAATCGGTGGATGACTTTTGGGAAATAGGTTATGCAGCGATTCGACATCGTTGGGATCTCTCACATACACATGTGGCGACTAATGCGGATGCGGCTTCATGGATCTCTGAGGAACGCGTTCAAAATACCTTTTCTGAAGCGACATCGGTTGTCCGCCAATTGGATCCTTTTCACGTAAAGAGGAGTATTCGTCGCGGGTTGAGCCGCCAGCCAAGGCTCATTCCTCAAATTGAAAAGGCAATATCCGAAAAAAATAAGGATAGGTTTAAAGCGGTGATTGATACGGCACAGGGAAATGCAGAGACGGAGCGAGAGGAAAAGCGTATCGAGAACATGCAGAAGTATCTTGAAGGGCACTGGGAGATCCTCTGCGACTGGCGTGAGGTTAGTCCAGACGTGCCAAAAAATGCTCGTAGGATGGGATGCATGGAATCGAACCAGAGACGTCTGGCATACCGCATGAAACGTCGTGGCATGTACTGGAGTGAAGAAGGGGCTCAAGCCATCGCCAAAGTACAACAAGGCGTTACCAATGGGACGTTGAGACAGGCATTATTAACTGTCTGGCCCAACCGCCAAGTGACACAAAAACTAAAACGCCATGCGAGGCGAATAGGTAAGTCGGATCACATTGGGGTTCAAGTTGGCAGGATCCAAGTAGGTGCCGCATCAGCTTCAAGTGCTATTGGGTATTTGGATAAGGTGGTTAATCGCCGTCCTTGAAGAGTTAACTCCTCAAGGGCGGACAACAAGTGAACGTTAGGGAATGACATATTTAGGTCTTTAAATCCTTGATCCTGTAAGGTCGTCGAGTAAAGCTTGACACATACATTTCTTCGCAACACCTTTTGTGAGCAGTGAAGATTTGTTAGAATAGAAGAGTATGCAGTATTTTATTAGGAGCCGGTGTGTATGCGTGACTCCATGCCTATTTATCGGGAAAAGGAAAAAAACAAGAGGCGGCCAAACCGGCTTGCTCTCGTGTTTATCGTGTTGTTTTTTCTTTCCCTACTCGTGCTGTTATTTTTTCAATCGCCGCTCAGCAAAATTAGCACGATCGACATTAGCGGCAACCGCACGTTAAAAGATGCAGACGTGTTAAAACAAGCATCGCTAAAGAAAGGCAAGCAATTTTTTTCGTGGGATCCACAAGCTGCGAAAAAACAGTTAATGCAGAACGAACAAGTAAAAGACGTTAAAATCACCAAACGCTTTCCTGGAAAAGTAACGATTAAGTTCGAGGAATGGCCACGAGTTGCCTTTTGGTTAAAAAAGGATAAGGACGGGAACGCTCAGTTGCGTCCGGTGTTGGCCAACGGAGTCATCGTGGACAAGCAGTGGAAAGGGACAGTAGACCGACCGCTCCTCCGCGGCTGGTCTGATGAGTCGGCGGTAGCGAAACTGAGTAAGCAACTGGAACGTGTCGAGCGGGTCACGCTGCGTTCGCTTTCGGAAGTTCACCCGCAACCGAGCGATATTTACAAGGATCAAGTTCGCGTTTATACGGATGACGGCTATGAGGTAATTACGCGCCTTTCTACGTTTCATGAAAATATGAATCAATACCGCAACTACGTCGATCCAGACAAAAAAGGGATCGTTCATATGACTTACGGACGAAACTTTGGCTGGTTTGAACCGTATGAAGAGATAGAAGCGAAAGAGTGATGTACGCGCTGATAAAAGTTGGAAGGAAACTTGTCTGTAAGAGGGAACGTTATGCCGTAATAGCGGACGTTTTCACTTAATGTACATACAACCTGTTTTGTACGCGCCTCTTTTCATTTTCTTGTACATGCGTTAAAGTTTAACTGGATACTACGGGTACAAAATAGTGGGGCTACAAAAAAGAGGAATTCGCCTGTTTTCGTAGAAAGTAACTATTATGTCCTCATTCAAATGAGAAGAGGGATAGCTAGGAGGTGCCACCGGTTGCATAGTGACTATATAGTTAGTCTCGACATTGGAAGCGCCAAGGTTCGCGCGATTGTCGGGGAAATAAACAATGGAACCCTTCAAATTGTCGGTGTGGGCACTGCTGAATCCCAGGGAATTAAAAAAGGGGCAATTGTCGATATAGATCAAACCGTACAGTCGATTAGCGAGGCTGTGGAACAAGCTGGGCAAATCGTCGGGATCGACATCGGACAAGTTATCGTCGGTATTAATGGAAACCACATCGAATTACACGCGAGTCACGGTGTCGTCGCCGTGTCTAGCGAAGATCGCGAAATTGGACAAGAAGACATTTCGCGCGTGTTACAAGCGTCATGCGTCATCGCTACCCCCCCCGAACGGGAGATTATCGATGTCGTCCCCAAACAATACATGGTTGACGGGTTGAGCGGCATTACCGATCCGCGCGGAATGATCGGTGTTCGTTTGGAAGTGGAAACAACGATTGTCACCGGGTCAAAGACGATTTTACACAATACGATTCGTTGTGTGGAGAAAGCGGGACTAGGAATTGCCGCTGTTTACTTGTTGCCACTCGCTTGTAGTGAAGTCGCACTGTCTAAAGATGAGAAGCAACTCGGCGTCGTGCTCGCAGATATTGGGGCTGGGGCGACGACGATCGCGGTGTTTGAACGCGGCAAACTGGTGGCGACGCGGGTATTGCCGGTTGGCGGAGAGTATATTACGAATGACTTGGCAATCGGCTTCCGCACACATTTTGACGTCGCGGAGAAAATTAAACTCACACACGGTTGCGCCGATCTTGATGAAGCGTCGTCTGACACGACGTTTAAAGTTCCGACCATCGGCAGTGACAAAGAATACGAATTTAGCCAACTCGACTTAGCTGAAATCGTCGAGCCGCGCGTCGAGGAGATCTTTCATTTAATTGCACTGGAAGTCGAACAGATGGGGTACTCGGAAACGTTTGCCGGCGGCTATGTCCTTACCGGTGGCGTTATGTCCTTACCCGGTGCGCTCACGGTGGCGCGTTCGGTACTCGGTTCGTCCGTTCGCAGGGCAGAACCGGACGACGTCGGCGTGAAGGACCCATCTTATACGAGCGGAGTCGGCCTTATTCGCTTCGCCCTAAAAAAACAACCGGGTCTCACGCGGGTGTCGCCCACTGCAAACTCGGCAAAAAAGAAACGTCCCGGACGCAAACAGCCTTTTTTTCAGCGCATAAAAGATTGGTTTAACGAAATGGTTTAAGCATTATTTTAGTCAGCTTTGTGACTTCGAGGGGGAGCGACGATGTTAGAATTTGATATTGAAACAGAACAAATTGCGTGTATTAAAGTAATCGGTGTCGGTGGTGGCGGCGGCAACGCCGTCAACCGCATGATCGAAAGCGGCATTCAAGGGGTCGAGTTTATCGCAGTCAATACTGATGCACAAGCGTTAAATAGTTCACTCGCCGACACGAAACTGCGCATCGGGGATAAATTGACACGCGGCTTAGGGGCAGGTGCTGATCCAGAAGTAGGTAAAAAAGCTGCCGAAGAGTCGCGGGAAATGATTGAGCACGCGCTCAACGGTGCCGATATGGTGTTTGTGACGGCAGGCATGGGCGGTGGGACCGGGACAGGAGCGGCGCCAACCATCGCTGAAATCGCGCGCGAGCAAGGCGCACTAACTGTAGGGGTCGTGACGCGCCCGTTTACGTTTGAAGGACGGCGCCGTTCGCAACAAGCAATCAACGGGATCAGTGTACTTAAAGAGAAAGTCGATACGCTTATTGTCATTCCGAACGACCGATTGTTAGAAATTGTCGACAAGAACACCCCGATGTTAGAAGCGTTTCAGGAGGCGGACAACGTGTTGCGCCAAGGGGTACAAGGTATTTCTGACCTCATCGCCGTCCCAGGTCTCATTAACCTCGACTTCGCCGACGTGAAGACGATTATGACGGAACGCGGTTCGGCACTAATGGGGATTGGCATGGCGACGGGTGAGAACCGCGCGGCCGAAGCAGCGAAAAAGGCGATTTCGAGCCCGCTACTCGAAACGTCGATCGACGGTGCGCGCGGCGTGCTGATGAACATTACGGGCGGGACGAATTTGAGCTTATACGAAGTGAACGAAGCCGCTGATATCGTCGCTTCTGCCTCCGACCAAGAAGTGAACATGATTTTTGGGGCGGTCATCCGCGAAGATTTGAAGGACGAATTACTCGTGACCGTTATTGCGACCGGATTTGAACACCGCGAGCAAGAGCAGCAGGCTAAGCCGACGCGACCGCAAATGCAGCGCAACCGGGTGGCGAATCGGAAAGAGACGAACAAACTCGATATTAAGCCGTTCGGCTCCGGGGACAAAGACAACCTAGATATCCCGACTTTTTTGCGCCGACCGAGGTAATTCCTTGCTTCAGACGAGGCGATGGAATTGACGGTGGAAAAAGTTGAATGAGGGAAGACACGACAGTCCGGTAACGTGTGCCGTTACCGGACTGTTTGTCGTTCGTCAAAAAGATCGGACGGCGGAGCGTGACTCGCTCTCGGGCAAAGGGTTACAAGTGGCACGAGTGTAAGCCGCGCTTGGCTAAGTACTTCTGATGGTATTCTTCGGCGGGGTAAAACGTCTGTGCCGGCGTTATCTCAGTAACGATCGGTTTTTTGTACACTCCCGACTGCGCTAAAGCCTTTTTCGACGCTATGGCAGTCGCTTTTTGAGCCTCGCTATGGTAAAAAATTGCCGATCGATATTGTGTTCCGACATCGGGACCTTGCCGATTGAGCGTCGTCGGATCGTGGTTTTTCCAAAACAGTTGCAACAGCTCGTCGTACGAAATGACCGCCTTATCAAAGACGATCTGCACGACTTCAGCGTGCCCCGTCTGATCGGTACAGACGTCTTCGTAGGTTGGGTTAGGTACGGTGCCCCCCATGTAACCGACGGCCGTTTCACGCACACCTTCTGTATTCATAAACAGTGCTTCCACACCCCAAAAACAACCTGCGCCAAATGTGGCTGTTTCTAGCGTTTTCGCTCGTTCTACTGTTTTCATGTGCAACACACCCTCGATTTGTTTTTCGCCTGTTTCGTTTTTCTTATTATACCAATTTCTTATGATGCCAAACAGACATAAAAAGATCTCCACCTTAGTTTTTGCAACTAAAGTGGAGACATTAGGACATCGCGACTCCATACGGTTTTAACCGTGTGAGTTTGTCGGTGCGCCCAGCATGGGCGCAGTCTAATAGGGTGCAAGTCCCGAACTGTGAAGGCAGAAGTAACAGTTAGCCTTCTAACAATAGCGATTCCGGATCTTCGAGCATTTGTTTTACTTTTACTAAGAAGCTCACCGCTTCTTTGCCGTCGACGATGCGGTGATCGTACGAGAGGGCGATGTACATCATCGGGCGCAATTCGATGTCGTCTCCGACGGCAACTGGCCGTTTCTGGATCGTGTGCATGCCGAGAATACCGACTTGCGGGCCGTTCAAGATCGGCGTCGACAACAAGGAGCCGAAAATGCCGCCGTTCGTAATCGTAAACGTGCCGCCTTGTAGGTCTTGTAAGCTCAATTTGTTGCTGCGCGCTTTTTCGGCGAGCGAGGCAATATCGCTTTCGATTTCTGCGAACGAGCGCCGATCAGCGTCGCGCACGACGGGAACGACGAGTCCAGCGTCTGAGGCGACGGCAATTCCGATATCGTAGTATTTTTTAATTAACATGTCCTGTCCGTCAATTTCGGCGTTCAGTAGCGGGAATTGCTTTAGCGCGCCGACGACGGCTTTCGTAAAGAAGGACATGAACCCTAGTTTGACGCCGTGCTGTTTAAGGAAAGGCTCTTTCCACCGTTTGCGGACGTCGAGGATCGCCGTCATGTCGACTTCGTTAAATGTCGTTAACATGGCCGCCGTTTGTTGTACTTCGACGAGGCGGTTGGCGATCGTTTGCCGACGGCGGGACATGCGTTCGCGCACGACCGGCTTGCCAGCTTCGCCTTCAACTTGCGGCGCGTTTGCCTGGACTGCTTTTGGCGCAGACGGTGCCGGTTGCGGCGCAGCCGCTTGTGCCGGTGCATTTGCATGCGCGGCGACGTCTTCCGGAGTGATACGGCCAATGCCTTGCACTTGATTTAAATCGATGCCGCGTTCACGTGCTAAGCGACGTGTGGCTGGCGAGGCCACTGGCGGTACGCCTGGGCGAGCGGGTTCGGTTACAGTCGGCATCTCGCCTGACAGTCCTTCTGCCGACGTGGCGAGCGGTGCATCTTGTGCGTCTTGGGCAGCTGGGGCGGGGGTAGGGGTAGCCGTAGGATCTGCAGTTTTAGCGGGTGCGGCGTCACCTGTTGGAGCTTCTCCGCCCGCAGCGAGAATGGCGATCGTTTCGCCAACTTCCACCGTATCCCCGATTTGTTTTACAATTTTTTGTAACACGCCGTCCGCAGGCGCATTGACTTCAATGTTCACTTTGTCTGTTTCCAGCTCGGCGACCGGTTCATCTTGTGCGACAGTTTCCCCTTCGCTTTTTAGCCAGTTCGCAATCGTTCCTTCTGTAATAGACTCGGCGAGTTCTGGTACCTTAATTTCACTCACGGTTTTATTCCCTCCAAAGTTGTCGTAAACGAACGGTCGGTTGGACTTTAATCGAACGGTCCACCATCCGCTAGCTATATGGCTCGATTGTCGTTTATGATTCGTTGTTCAATGAGTCCTGTTCACGTTGCGATAAGGGATCCGGTAAGGGATCCGTTTATCGCTCGACGCGCAAGGCCTCCGTCACGATACGCTCTTGCTCGACGGTGTGGATGTCCGGTAGGCCTTCGGCCGTGCTCGCCCGTTCTGGACGTCCGACGTAGCGAACCGGGATGCGCGCGTGAACGAGGGCGCGCAATTTGGGCTCGATGTACATCCAGGCCCCCATGTTTTGCGGTTCTTCTTGCACCCAAACAATTTCCTCTAGCTGGTGGAAACGGCGTACCACTTTTGCCAGTTCTTGTTCAGGGAATGGATACAGTTGTTCCACGCGTGCGATATGCAGCTGTTCACTGTCGTACGCTCCCGTCTCAAGAGCGGTTTCCAGGTCGATCGCCACTTTCCCGCTACACAAAATTAACCGTTTCGTTTTCTCCGGCGCTGTGCCGAGCCCCGTTTGTTCCAAGATCGGCTGGAACTGTCCGTTACCGAGCATCGCACTCGAAGCGGCGACGCGCGGGTTGCGCAGCAAGCTTTTCGGCGACATGAGGACGAGCGGGCGAACGTTACCTTCGCGAATGGCAGCTGCTTGGCGACGCAACAGGTGGAAGTACTGCGCCGCACTCGACAAGTTGGCGACCACCCAGTTGTTTTCCGCAGCAAGCTGCAAAAAGCGCTCTAGGCGAGCACTCGAGTGCTCAGGACCTTGCCCTTCGTAACCGTGGGGTAATAACATGACAAGGCCAGAATCTTGTCCCCATTTGGCTCGACCGGCCGAAATAAATTGGTCGAACATGACTTGTGCCGCGTTCGCAAAGTCACCGAACTGCGCTTCCCAGAGAACGAGTGTTTCCGGAGCGAACACGTTATAGCCGTATTCAAACCCGATTACCGCCGCTTCGGAGAGGGGACTGTTGTAAATGTCGAACGACGCCTTAGCTTGTGGCATCGCTTGTAAGGGGCAATACGTTTCCCCTGTTTCGATATCGTGCACGACGAGGTGGCGGTGGGCGAACGTACCGCGCTCCGAATCTTGTCCCGTCAGGCGGATCGGTGTGCCGTCGGCAAGGATGGAGGCGAAGGCTAGTGCTTCCGCTAACGCCCAGTCGATTTTTCCGTCTTCATCCAAAGCAGTCGCACGTCGCTGCAAAATGCGGTCTAGTTTCGGATACGGTGTAAAGTGTTCTGGGCGTTTTAGCAATTCCGCATTCAATTCCCGTAACTGATCGAGCGGAACAGCTGTTTCAACATCTATCGCCGCATCGTCACTCATATCAGGTACGTCGATGCTGTTCTCGTCGCTCGACGTGACCTCATCGTAGGCGGTTTGCAACCGACTGTGTACTTCTTTATCGATCTCAGCGATTTTTTCTGCCGAAATGAGTCCTTTTTCGCTAAGCTGATCAGCATACTGTTTGCGTACCGTCGGGTGGTTGCGAATGGTCGCATACGTCAACGGTTGCGTCACAGTCGGATCGTCCATCTCGTTATGACCCCAGCGGCGGTAACCGACGAGGTCAATCAGAAAGTCTTTATGGAACCGCGCGCGATATTCGTAAGCGAGTCGCGCTGCCGCGAGACACGCTTCCGGATCGTCGGCGTTCACGTGGACGATCGGAATTTCGAACCCTTTGGCCAAGTCACTCGCGTATTGCGTCGAGCGGCCGTCCGTCCGTTCGGTCGTGAAACCGATGCGGTTGTTGGCGATGACGTGGATCGTACCACCCGTATGATAACCGGGTAAGCGGCTTAAGTTCAACGTCTCTGCTACGACGCCTTCCCCGATAAAGGCAGCGTCGCCGTGTACGAGAATACCGAACGCTTCGCGAACGTTTTGTTTCGGACGACCCGCTGATTGCCGGTTTTCTTGAGCCGCGCGCGTAAAACCTTCGACGACGGCGTTGACGAACTCGAGGTGGCTCGGGTTGTTCGCCAGAGTAACGCGTGCCGGGGTGGCGTTTCCGTTGCGAACGGATAAGTCGGCACCGAGGTGATACTTCACGTCACCGGTCCAACCGTAGTTAATCCCCATTGAACCTTCCGACGGAACGAGTTCTTTATTCGGTGCACGGTGGAATTCGCTAAAAATAATTTTCAAGTCTTTATTGAGGACGTGAGCGAGCACGTTTAGTCGTCCGCGGTGCGCCATGCCGACGAGGACGTTGTGCGCGCCGTCTTGCACGCCGGCGTGAATGATTTCGTCGAGCATCGGCACGAGCATGTCGAGCCCTTCGATCGAGAAACGCTTTTGCCCAACGAACGTCCGGTGTAAAAACGTCTCGAACTGCTCGACCTCAGTCAACCGCTTTAACAACTCGATGCGCTCGACGGCAGGCAAAGAACGGTGGATCGCGCCGGATTCGACCATGTGGTTTAACCAAAGGCGCTCATCGACGTCATGGACGTGGGTGAACTCATAAGCGAGTGATTGCGTATAAATGCGTTTTAACAGTTCAAGTGCTTCGCGCGCCGTCTGAATCGTGTCCGGTGCGTCCGACCATACCATTTTGGCCGGTATTTTATCTAAATCCGCTTCCTTTAGTTGATAGCGGGATAGGTCAAATATACGCGTGTCTACCGCGCGTTTTTCTAGCGGATAGATCTGGGCGGCTAAGTGGCCATACGTGCGTATGTTGCGTACTAACCGTTCGGCGGCGACGACGTGTTTCACGTTGAGGCCGTCAGTCGTATGAGTAGTCGCTACGGTGTCTGTAGTCGTTGCCTCAGCCTGAGCACCGTCGATTGGTGGGGAACCCCACTGTTCGAACAGCGCGCGCACCGATTCATCGACAGATTGCGCATCCGCCACGTACTGTTCGTATAATTCCATTATGTAGCCAAGGTTAGGACCGTAATATTTGTACCACGGCGACTGTTTGTCCGGGATACTGTCAGTCGTCATTCGACTTATACCTCCAACACATTTGTTTTAGTATGTGACACTGTCTTTAATATACTCATTACCAATTGCGACGATTTACACAACAAAAAAACCCCATCCGCTGTCGTTGGAGTTCTAAAACGGCACCGTAACGCTCATTAGCCCATATGAACGCTCCTTATTTAAGTTGTATACAAGCAGACACATTTGTCTTCCCTGTCTCCTAGTTAAGCTGTGATGTTAGCGTTGTCTACGAATGTACAGCCGCTTGTTGCAGCGCAGTACATCGTTACAGCTCTAATGATAAAACAAATTATCTACATTAGCAAGGGACAAGTCTTTATTGTTTCTATTCCGCTAATTGGAGGCGCTTACTGAGGGTAACGATGTCCATATAGGCGTCTCGTTTCTACCTTAGAACGAGGTTTATTCATAGTGTGCGCAGCTTTTCGTAAAAGGTTTTAAAAAAACAGCGGAGCAAAGATCGATCCGCAATTTTTCGTGTGAGATCCTTGCTCCGGAATTGTACGACAAACGCTTTCGTTTTGGCACCACTGTTTAGGCACCACTATTAATAAGGTAATTTTATTTTCGTTTATATATTTTTGGCCAACGAAAGCGGGTGACGTGCGTTTGCATCGTCTGGAAGACGATGCGCCACTGTCGTTCGTTCAACGTACCGATCGGTGCCTCCTGCGCAACGTCGAGCTGCCTGACCAACCGGGTTACCTGGGGTGGGGTAAACACGCCGTCCAACGCCATATGCAGCGGAGCGTGCGGAGCCGTTAGGCCGTATGCAGCGAGCGCGGCAAACTGGCGATGATGACGCGCATCGATGGGCGGTGTCTCCTTTCGCCGGATGACGAGGACGGCTGAATCGACGCGCGGCGGCGGTGAAAAATTGTTAGGAGAGATCGAGCGTCCCCGTTCCAGATGAAACCACATGCGCCATGTCAAAATGCGCGGATCGGTGATCGGCGTTGCCGTAAAGCGGATCGCAGCGCCCTTTTCGACGACTAATACGGCGCGTTGCAGCGAGTTTGTCGGACGATCGAGTAGTTTCCCGAGAATTGGGGTCGTAATACTGTACGGAATATTGGCTACGACACAAAATGGCTGCCGCGGCAAACCGATCTCCAAAAAATTTCGTTCGATGACATGAATATTGCTATCTTCGGTCGCCCGCCTCAGTTTGTTTGCGAAGTGGGGATCGTTTTCCACAGCGAGTACTTTTGCCGCTTTTTTCGCGAGGGGAAGTGTTAGCGCGCCGGTACCCGCGCCAATTTCTAATACGACATCCTCCGGTGTTATATCGGCCATGCCGATTAAATCGGCAATTAACCGCTTATTGTGCATGAGGTGTTGTCCCGGAAAATTGGTTCTTTTCGTTCCTTTAGTTCCTGCTCTATGCTTGCGAATGCGCCGATGGCGCTTGTTTTGTTTGCTCACTTTTTTTGCCTCCGTTACTTTTTCGTCGTTGAGAAAACAACCATAAAAAAACCACAGTTCACCCGTGGTTCGAGTAATCGGAAGCAGACAAAAGCGACAACGGTGGCGTGGAAAAATGTTGATCGCCACAGCAAGCCGCCCTTACCGAATGTTTATGCAGAAAAAAACGAAAAGAAGGGAGACAGATTCGTCCCCCTTCAAGTATTAACGATTTTAGGGTTACCCCGATTTTAGGCAGACTGATCCCGCATACTCTACCCACGAGTAGAGCCTTTGTGCACTATAAAGTTTGCTGCGCAAAACTTATTGTGCGGAATCGTCCTGCCATCATCGGTTGCAACCCTCCGTCCATTAAAAGTATCACAATTTTAACATGGAGTGGTTGCTGTTGTCAACGATAAAAAAACGGTTTCATCGATTGCGACATAGCATATGATAGGGTGAAGAAGTCGTAAGCTTTTGGGGGAACATCGCTATTACTTGCCAATTACACGAACCCGCTAATCGGCAATTTGAGCGACACCGTCGTCGGCGAATTGCGGGCTGAGTTTCAATTGGTAGCGGGGCACTAAGATTCGATGACAATGAACACCTTGATTATAATGATTATAATTTAGTATTGACTTTCATATGATTTTTATTATAATGTGTGTAGGAAGGCGTAGTTATTGAAGAGAGGGGATTCACATTGGATAATCGAAAAAGATTGACCACTGCTTCAGGCATTCCTGTGGGAGACAACCAAAATTCTATCACGGCAGGTCGACGGGGACCCGTATTGATCCAGGACTTCCACTTACTTGAAAAATTGGCCCACTTCAACAGAGAGCGCATTCCGGAGCGTGTCGTTCATGCAAAGGGTGCTGGAGCCTATGGGTATTTTGAAGTTACCAATGATGAAATATCGAAATACACCAAGGCCGATTTTCTGAGTGAAAAAGGGAAACGAACTGAGATGTTTGCCCGCTTTTCAACCGTAGCCGGGGAATTGGGCTCGGCTGATACGGTTCGGGACCCCCGGGGGTTTGCACTGAAGTTTTATACCGATGAGGGGAACTATGATCTGGTCGGTAACAATACCCCCATATTTTTTATCCGGGATGCGATCAAGTTCCCCGATTTCATCCATACCCAAAAACGCCACCCGAAAACCGGCCTAAAAGATCCGAACATGGTTTGGGATTTCTGGTCCCTGTCACCGGAATCGTTGCACCAGATCACTTATCTGCACGGGGATCGCGGCATTCCGGCAACATACCGTCACATGAACGGTTACGGCAGCCACACTTTTAAATGGGTCAATGATCAAGGGGAAACCTTCTGGGTGAAGTATCACTTCATCAGTGACCAAGGGGTGAAAGGGCTGGACGTGGACCTGGCTGCCAAACTGGCCGGTGAGCAACCCGATTATCACAGGGCGGACCTGTTCAATGCGATTGAGGAGGGTAATCACCCCTCCTGGACGTTGTATGTTCAGATCATCCCTTACGAAGATTATAAAACCTATAAGTGGGATTTGTTTGATGTGACCAAGACGGTGTCGAAAAAGGATTATCCGCGGATCGAAGTCGGCAAAATGATCCTTAACCGCAATCCGGAGAATCATTTTGCTGAGGTGGAACAAGCCGCATTCACTCCGGGTAATCTCGTCCCCGGAATCGAAGCATCGCCGGATAAAATGTTGCAAGGCCGAATCTTCAGCTATGGCGATACCCACCGTTACCGCCTGGGGGTCAATCATCAACAAATTCCGGTCAACCGCCCGAAAGCGGATGTCAACCATATGCAGCGCGACGGTTCTATGGCGGTGAACGGAAACGGCGGCGGTGAACCCAATTATGAGCCGAACAGTTTAAATGGACCGGTGGAAGATCGCCAAAAGAATCTCACGCCATTTGAAGTGTACGGTGAGGCGGACAGCGTAGCCTATGATAGCGATGATCACTACACACAACCCGGGGATCTCTATCGTCTGATGAGCGAAAACGAAAGAGAACGTCTGGTGAAAAACTTCGCCGATCATATGAGACCCGTCAAAAGTGACGAGATTAAACTTCGTCAGATCGGCCACTTCTACAAGGCCGACCCGGAATGGGGAGAGAGAATCGCCAAACTGCTGGGCTTATCTATCCCGGCCGGTGTAAAGTGAATGATCTATAAGAGCCGATTGGATCCCGTTTAGGATCCAGCCGGCTTTTTTCTTGCCGGTAACCCGCCTTCTTCATCCAATATAATTGTTCAAAAAGGGTGGACGCGCTTTCGAGACGAGGGAATCGCGCGAGGGATTTAGGGCTATGAGGGGGGAGGGATTTCTTTGTCAGACTAGAAACCCTCCATAACAGTCAACCTGTAACGGTCAAACTGTAACAGTCAAAACTGTAACGGTCAAATTGTAACGATCAATCCACAGTGGTCAACCTGTAACAGTTAACCCGCCAGATCGTGCAGCTATCCCCCCAAAAAAAAACGTGCAATCTCAAAATCGGTGTCACGTCGTCAGGAGTGTTAACTGGGGGCGTTCGCGCTGCAATAGCTACCATAGACGGCCAAACAGACTGCCAAACAGGAGGCAAAACTTTTTTCAATGATAAAATCCCCCTCTCATCGAAGACTCAAGCTGTAAAAGGGCCTTCATCGTTTCATAGTGCTTTTCCTTGTCACCGATCGTGTGGTAATAGTCGATCAACAGGTGGTAAAATTCTTTCGCCTGACTATAAAGATCGTGTTCGTACGCTAGATTTACGCCTTGCTCACACGTCTCGACGAGACCCGACGAGTCGGTGTGTCGTTCGACGCGCGCTTGAAATAGGAGCAACTGCAGGCGATCTTTAAAGGTCGTCAGTGCGTCTTGCAAACGCAATGCGCTGTCTAACTGTTGTTTCGCAGCCGCCCAGTGCTCCCTCGCGAGAGACAGTTCGCCTAAGGCCAAATAAGCTAAAGCCTGACGCCGCTCGTTGCGCGTCAGGTGGCAGATGTCGTGCACGATGTCAAAGGCGAGTGCCGCTTCTGCACAAGTTGCTTCGTCCCCTTTACTCATTGCCAAATACGTGTACCCTAAGTTTAAATATACTTGACTCGCTAACTCGCGATCGTGGCGACACAACTCGAGCGCTTGTTTGAAGGCGCCAACGGCGTCATTGTACACGCCCTGTCGTTTTAGAATCGTTCCTTCCAAATTGTACGCAAGCACCATTGTTTGTATGTCGTAATATCGTTCGTCTAACTTTTTTAACTCAAGTAGAGAAGCGTAAGCGACAGTGTCCTTACCCAAGTGGAACCAGTATACACTCTTGTTAAAAAGCGCATCCCCTTTTAAATACGGTTTATAACCCGCAGGGTCAAAGGCAGCAAGCGCCTTGTCCGCATACGCAATTGCCTTCGTACAATCTTGGTTCCCGTAAAACGCACAGGCGGATAGTCGATTGTATGTCATGGGAAGCACGTTCAGCTTAGGATCGATCGGCTTAACACGTTGTGCCGAATCGACAACTTCTAGTAATGCGGCATAAGCCTGTTTCCATTGCTGCTGCCGGCACAATAGGGAGGCAAACGCCAACTGCAGCCTCATTTGTAAACTCTCATCTTCTAGCACGTCGTCGTCTTGTTCGAGCTCGGCGATCATTTTTTCCGCACGATCATAGAGACCGTTTTCGATCAAATGTTCAATTAAAGATAATCGCTCTTCGAGAAAAGACCGTCTGTTGTCTTCAGAAGCGATCATCTTTAGTAGCGTGTCATCATCCAGCTTAAGCGCACCTTTTAAATATTGGACTTTGTCGTTGTTTATATGGTGTACAATCCCCCTTTCGATGTTACTAATGGCAGGGATTGAGATCGTGTCATCAGCTAAATCACTCAACGTTAAGCCGAGTTCCTTCCTACGCTTCCGCAAGATACTACCTAATTCGATGCTATTTATTTTCTTCACCTCTAAACTCCCCCTCAAAACGGATGATATACAGTGCATTCGGCTTATATCAAAAAAAGTCCTGCCTATATTCCGAAAAAACCTTATCTACATGTTCATCATAAGCGTTAGAGCTTCGAAATCTGTCATCGTAGGCCTCACCCCCTTCCAAATGGGGATGAGTTCTCAACTCGCCTGATTGGGAGTTGAGCCCATGAGAAGAAGCCGATCTATCGATTTTCCGATTATATTATAGCTTCCTATTGAACAATAGCATTTGTGGGAAAAATCTTTTATTCTTTCCGATGCAGAACACCATCTTCCTAACGCTTTTTTTATTTGTTCACCTATAGACCGATCTGGTCGACTCGTGTTATAGTCGAATAGACCAGATCGGTCTATACGTTTAATCCGTCGGAGATGCTCTCGATGATCGCCGACGTGTCTGAAGAAATCCCCACTACATAGGGAAAACGGAATGGAGAAAACGGAAAACAGCAGTCCATGTAGACAAAGTCAGCAGAGATGGTTCTGTATAGACAAAGGAGGTGGAAAGATGCAATCGTTTGAAACGTTGGAGGAAGAAAAACGACAGCGCATATTGAACGCAGCGATGCACGAGTTTGCGGAAAAAGGGTTTGCGCAAGCATCGACGAACGCGATCGTGAAACAGGCGAACATCGGGAAGGGAATGCTTTTTTATTACTTCAATAACAAACAAACGCTATTCAACTACTTAGTCGGTTATGCGCTTACCGTTGTCGATGAACAGTTTATGCAAAAAATTGACATGAATAACCGCGATTTTATCGATCGGCTGTACGATGCAGCGAAGAAAAAACTTGCATGTTACCACGCCTATCCGCACGTGTTTACTTTTTTAACAACGGTGATCTTAAAGGAAACGGCGTTGCTGGATGAAGACTTACAACAACGGATTGTCGCCTTGCAACATGATGGAGAACGTAAACTATACGAAAACATCGATACGACACTGTTTCGCGACGGGATCGATGTTGACAAAGCGTTGCAACTCATTAAGTGGGCGTTCGAAGGATACCAACAACATCTCATTCAAACGATGGAGACTGAGGTAATTACGACGATTGACTTTGATCCGTATTGGAAGGAGTTTGAAGAGTATTTGGCAGTTTTAAAAACTTGTTTTTACGCATAGGGGGGAACGGAGATGGCGGTTGTAGAAGCGACTGGTATTGTGAAGACGTTTGGCAAGGTAAGGGCGTTAAGCGGCGTGAACATGAAGGTTGAAGAAGGTGAAGTGTACGGGTTTATCGGCCCGAACGGCGCGGGGAAGTCGACGACGATTCGCATTTTGCTCGGCATGTTAAAGGCGGATCAAGGCTCGGCGACGATTTTTGGTCGCGACGTTTGGCGCGAGGCGGTGGCGATTCACGAAGGGCTCGCCTACGTGCCGGGAGATGTCAACTTATGGCCCAACTTAACTGGCGGTGAAGTGCTCGATTTATTCGCCGCGATGAAAAAGCGTTACAGTAAAGAGCGGGAGCGGTCCCTCATCGAACAATTCGCCTTAGACGTCTCGAAAAAGTGCGGCACCTATTCCAAAGGGAACCGCCAAAAAGTTGCCCTCGTTGCGGCCTTTGCTTCCGAGGCAGATCTGTATATTTTGGATGAACCGACGTCAGGTCTCGATCCGTTAATGGAGCACACGTTTCAACAATGTGTCTTAGAGGCGAAGGCGCAGGGCAAAAGCGTTCTCCTGTCGAGCCATATTTTGTCGGAAGTCGAAAAGTTGTGTGACCGCGTCGGTATTATCCGCAGTGGGGAAATCATTGAAACGGGGACGCTTCACGAATTGCGGCATTTAACGCGAACGAACCTGCGCCTTAAGACGATGAAGCCGATCGATCGCTTGGAACAGCTGCAAGGTGTGCACGAAGTGAGCAAAGACGGTGACGTCCTCACCCTCCAAGTCGATACAGAACACCTCGCCGACGTCGTAGCGCACGTCAGTTCCTACGGCGTCACCTCCCTCGAAAGTGCACCGCCGACGTTAGAAGACTTGTTTATGCGTCATTACGAAGGAAGTGAGCGGCGATGAACGCACGTACACGGATGAGGTCACCGGACGCCCACGCGGGGACGAAAGCGCAATACGCACACACGGGGACGATGTCGCGGTTCATCGTTAGGCGCGACCGCCTGCGCCTCGTCATTTGGATCGTCGCCCTCGCCGCGTTTACGTGGTCGGTCGCCCTCTCTTTTACAGAAATATATGCGACGGAGGCGGAGCGCCAGGCGATCGCGGAGACGATGAAAAATCCGGCGATGACCGCGATGGTCGGCAAAGGGTACGGCCTCGCCAATTACACAATCGGGGCGATGATGGCGCATCAAATGCTGCTGTTTACCGCACTTGCCGTCGCGGTGATGAATATTTTGCTCGTCGCCCGCCATACGCGCGCGGATGAAGAAGACGGCACGATGGAAATGCTACTCGCCTTGCCGCTAGGGCGACAAGCGAGTTTGGCGGCGACGCTGCTCGTCTATGTCGGTGTGAACACACTTGTAGCCCTCGTCATCGGCGGCGGGTTGTATGCGCTTGGCATCGAAAGCCTCGATTTGTCAGGGTCACTTTTATACGGGGCGGCAGTCGGTGCCGTAGGGTTATTCTTCGCTGCACTCACGGCATTTTTTGCACAGTTGTCGGATAATTTGCGCGGTACGATTGGCTTGTCGCTCGTCGTGCTAGGCGCCGCTTACGTCCTTCGCGCGGTAGGGGATTTAGGCGGGGGAGAATTAAGCGCGGGTGGCTTAAGTGAAGGTAGTTTAAGTGTAGGGAGTCGTTTTGGCAATGAAGCGTTAACGGCAATGTCGCCACTCGGCTTAGCGACCTTGACAAAAGTGTACGTACACAACGAATGGTGGGCGCTTGCGCTATTGGTTGGCAGTGCCGTCGTTCTTGCCGCCCTGGCGTTTTTCTTCCATCGAAAGCGGGACATGGGTGCCGGTTTGTTGCCACACAAAAAAGGTCGCAGCAATGCGTCCGTCTTTTTACGAGGTCCGCTCGGACTTTTCGCACGCTTGCAGCGGACGGCGATCGCGTCGTGGGCGATCGGGTTATGTTTATTAGGAGCCGCATACGGTTCCGTGCTCGGAGATATGGAATCTTTTTTTGCAAAAAATGAGTTACTCGCGCAAATGGTACGATCGACAAACGGCGCAGACGACGTGTCCTTGACGATGACGTTCGTGACGATGATTTTATCTGTGTTGGCGATGCTCTGTACTGTGCCCGTCATCACAACTGTGTATAAATTGAAAAGTGAAGAGAAAAAAGGTCGCTTGGAACATATGTTTAGTCGTCCGCTGTCGCGCACGCGCATCTTCGGGAGTGTCATCTTGCTCGCGTGTTTCGTCGCTCTCATCACAATGACGCTGGCAGCGATCGGCCTCGGCGCTGTCGGCACTGCGGTGATGGCAGAAGAGATGTCGCTCGGGACATTTTTGCATGCGGGCATCGTTTACCTCCCGGCAATGCTCGTCATGATGGGCGTCGCTGTGTTATTCGTCGGGGCACTCCCGAAAGGGACGAATGTGCTGTGGATTTACTTGCTGTATTCGTTCATCGTCGTCTATATGGGAGGGATGTTGCAACTGCCCGATTGGATGGCGAAACTGTCACCGTTCGGCCACGTGGCACAAGTGCCGGTGGAAGAAATGGACTGGGTAGCGACGAGTGTGTTGCTTCTCGTTGCTGCCGGGTGTACGGCGATTGGGATGTTCGGGTATCAGAGGCGGGATGTGGGTTAGCGGAAAACGATCTCGGCCCAATCTCCTTAAAATAAGAAAAAGACGCCCATGCGTTCATTGCCCGCTTTACCCCTGCGTTTACCGTGCTGGAGCACATCCAATCTGTACCGAAGCGCGCCTTGCGCACGTATGTGATTGCATAAAGGAAATTGAACTCGAACACGCCGCTGTAGAGGACGTCGCTGCGATCGTGGAATGGACGCGGAAAAAACGCAAATGCCAAGCATAAGGGGGAGTTACCCCCTTGTGCTTTTTTGTTTGTAATTGGCGTGTGATGTTCGGGAAGCAAAAAAAGTAACAGTGAACCCAATTTTTTAAAAACTGACTTTATCGCGTTTCCGAAGTATGGTAGTATAAATGAATACAAAGGAGAACGAGGGAGAACTAAGGAGATCCGTTTATGAGACGGCTGAGAATTCCTTCGTTAAGTCGGGTAAGGGAAGAGAAAGTGAAGAGTGAGCGAGCGGGCGAGAAATTCTGGAATGAGTAGGGGAAGAGCGGGTGTGTAGGGCATGAGCCTGCAAGAAGTAGTAAGGAGGGGATTTTTTGGAGACTTTCCAAATTACAAGTGTAGTTGTTTACTTTATTTCAATGCTGTTGGGGTCAATAGTATTAGTCAATAGACGACCAATTGAACGCGTTTTTTTGAGCGATATTCAGAATGCAATGTACTATCCGGCAATGTACCTCATTCTTACGATCATTATTGTCCCAATCGTTTTTTTTGTATCTTTCTTGATGTGGTTGATAGAAGGAGAGCCGACAATTCCTCTACAATTGTTATTACTACCACTAGCAATTGGAGCAATATGTTCATATATAATTTGCATGATGATCGCAATCTTTAGGGAATTATTTAGGCCTAGCTATCATTATTATATACATCACGAGAAACACGGGAAGCTGTACTTGATTAAATCGCATGATAAAGAAAAAATGTTATTATCTAACCGGAGTAGCATCACTAATAACAAGGGTGACTTCGAACTACTCGAAACGAGACAAAATTTACTTTCTAGGAAAATATACCGTGAAACAGAAAGAAAAAATTGTAAATTGCGAGATTGGATAGGAATAATTATAATGTGGAAGAAATAGCGTCAAGTATTGATCTGGTCCCTTTCAAACCTAGGGAGTTTTCTGTATTTATTGCCAGGTAGGTGAGGCTTATGAGGATAGTTATTTATAACGATATTACCGTCAGGAAGCTGGCGGAAGACGACGCACATTTGCTAGTGAAGTGGCTGAGTGATCCGCGCGTGTTACAATATTACGAAGGTCGCGATCGCCCACATGACCTCGACATGGTGCGACGGCATTTTTATGATCGAACACGAGAAGTTACATCGTGTGTTGTTGAATGCGATAGTCTTGCAATCGGATACATCCAGTATTATTTAATAACTGAGAAAGAAAGACAGTTGTACGGGTTTAATGACTTTGTCGGGGCAATATACGGTATGGACCAGTTCATCGGCGAGGTTACCTACTGGAATAAAGGAATCGGTACCGTGCTCGTACAATCGATGGTCGACTTCTTACTAACGAAGCAAAAAGCAGATAAAATCGTGATGGATCCGCAAACGTGGGATACGAGGGCGTTGCATGTGTACGAGAAGTGTGGGTTTGTAAGGAAGAAGTTGTTACCGGAACACGAGTGGCACGAAGGGCAGTACCGGGACTGCTGGGTAGTCGTTTATGAGGCGGATGAGAATTCCTTCGTTAAGTCGGGTAAGAGAAGAGAAAGTAAAGAGTGAGCGAACGGGCGAGAAATTGTGGAAAAAGTAGGGGAAGAGCGGGTGTGTAGGGCATAAGCCTGCAAGAAGTAGTAAGTAGGAAATAGAAAAGCAATGCGAGGTGGAAACAAAGTAGGTGGAAACGATGGACGGCGATATTAAAAACAGCTTACAAAAAAGCTACGACGCCCATGCACAGTTACGAAATCAACAGCAACTGGAGACATGGAAAACGCAGGAGCTAGACACATTTTTATCGCTTTTTAAAGGGAAAGACAGCGTCAACGTGCTAGACGTCGGTGCCGGTCCTGGAAAGCAGGCGCGCTATTTGCAACAACGTGGGCTTCAGGTGAGTTGTATCGACATGAGTCCGGAAATGGTTCGCCTTTGTGAGGACAAGGGACTCGCGGCGTATGTGATGGATGTTAACCATTTGACATTTCCGGCGCACACGTTCGACGCCGTATGGTCAATGAATGCTCTTTTACACGTTCCGAAGCAAACGTTTGACCGTGCGCTAACGAGAATAAAAAAGGTGCTCAAACCGGGGGGCTTGTTCTATCTCGGCATGTACGGCGGTTTTGACAGTGAGGGGGTGTGGGAAGAGGACTTTTACGAGCCAAAGCGATTTTTTTCCTTTTACGAACACGAGGAGATTCAAAAAGTCGTCAGTCGCTATTTTGAGTTGGTCGATTTTCGCGTGGTGGACATCGAAGGATCGACATTGGATTACCAAGCGCTGCTGTTAAAAAAGTAAGAATGAGTAAAAACGGGACTGCTCTATGGTGCTTGCAGCCTACTTGGGCGGGGGTCATCAATAGGCATTTCATCGGTTGTCACTAACTTATATTGAGCTGTGGAGGGATGAGATGTGTTCAACGCAAGCGAAGATTTATACGACCTCATTTACAGTTTTAAAGATTATGAGCGTGAAGCACAGGAGATACGAAATTTTATTTCGCGACATAAGCCGGATGCCGAGTCCGTGCTAGACGTCGCCTGTGGAACGGGCAAGCATCTCGAATTTTTGACAAAGCACTATGCGGTTGACGGGATTGACCTCAATGAAAGGTTTGTGCAGATCGCCGCAGAACGAAATCCGTCGTCGAACTTTTGGGTCGCGGATATGACCGCTTTCGATCTACAGAAAACATATGATGTCGTGATGTGTTTGTTTAGTTCCATCGGTTACGTAAGAACGCACGAGGCAGTCAAACAAACGGTCAAACAATTCAAAAGTCACTTAAACGACGGTGGCATTGTCATCGTCGAACCGTGGTTCACCCCCGATCAGTGGCAGGCCGGATACGTTTCTGTACTAAATGCGGAACGCGACGATGTAAAAGTTTGCCGGATGTCGCATGCGGAACGGGAAGGAAACCTTTCGGTATTGAATTTCGAATACTTGGTAGGCACGGAGTCGGGCATTCAGCATTTTCAAGAACGGCATGAACTCGGGCTCTTTTCCCATGAGGAACTGCTACAAATATTTCAAGCGAGCGGGTTGAATGTGGTTTTTGATTCTAAGGGGATTAGTGGCAGGGGTGTATATATATGCTTCATCTGACGTTCCCTAAAATGTAGATTGAAACATGGAGTTGTGGAGGTAATCAGTCGATCGACGAACGCATTATTCCTTTTTTGGATAGAAAAACGATGCCATGTTGTTGTACATTTGTTAGTTACTTTCGATGGATGAGGGATCAGCATGGAAGATATGTTTGATATACAAGTTAATCATCCATTTAACGCCTACGGTCCGTCCCATTTGGTCGCACTCTCGATTTTTGTCGCGGCGGTCGTCCTCTTGTTCGCATGCCGCAGGTGGTTTCAGCAAGGAGAGCGGCACACCTATGGGCGGTTGGTGCTCGCTGTCGTGCTCATTGTTAGCGAACTGTCGCTGAACGTCTGGTTCGCGTGGACCGGTAGTTTCAAAATTCGCGACGTGCTTCCGTTGGAATTGTGCACCGTGTCGCTATATGTATGTGTCGTTATGCTTCTCTTTAGAAGCAGGGCAGTGTTCCAGATCGTATACTTTACCGGGATTGGCGGGGCGCTACAGGCGTTGCTTACACCAGCACTCGACTATGCGTTTCCCCATTTTCGCTTTTGGCAATTTTTTATCGCACACGGCGCGATCATTTTAGCGGTTATGTATATGGTATGGGTGGAGAAGCACCGCCCAACGTTAAAATCAGTTGCGGTGACGATGGGTTTTTTGAACGTGCTCGCTGCCTTTGTTTGGGTCGTCGACGTGTTAACGGATCGGAATTACATGTTTTTGCTGCGCAAACCGGATACGGCTTCGCTGTTGGACGTGTTGGGGCCGTACCCGTGGTATATTCTCGCCTTGGAAGGCATCGCCTTGCTTACCTTTTTGCTGCTGTATGTGCCGTTTGCCTTGGCCGCGCGATGGGGTCGAAAAGTGCCGCGTGAGGTACCGTCGGCAACGTATCGCCCGGATTAGGAGGCATCTTCATACGAAAATATTGAGGCAGAATAGTATTGAGGCAGGATCGCGGCGGAATCGTGGCATCGTAAGAACGGGTCATCCCGTTGCTCCAAATTGGAGCGAACAACGAATTATGTAACGTTGTAGATGATGTCGCGTATGACGGTGTCACTCTTTTACATCTTGTGCGATGTTACACGGTGCAACTCTTATACTCCTCATCCGTCTAAATTGTAACGATGTGAGCGTGCTGGTCACGACATACTTCGTGACGATCGACTCTTAGGACGGTACAGTGTCGCTAGCGGCGTAACACAATTTCTGTTTGGACGGCATGCGATCGTGACGGCATACAATCGTCAGGATAAAAGGGGGCACTCGGATGATGAAGAACGCTCTACTTATTGTCGGCGGTTTGGCACTGCTATTCGTTTCGGCCTGCGGAACGGTCGATCACCGTTCCGGGACAGGCAGTGGTGCGCCGGCTGACGGCCAGTCTAGCGGAAACGGGCCTGAAAGTGAACAACCCAGTGGGCAGAAAAACGAAAAGGCCATCGTCAGCGCAAAAAATATCGACAAACGCCTGCTGGAGGCCAACAATGCGTTTGCTTTTCGGTTGTATGAAAACGTGTGGCGGGAGGATGCCGGGAAGAATGTGTTTCTCTCACCGGTGAGTGTGTCGCTCGCGCTTGCCATGACGTATAACGGGGCAGACGCGGAGACAAAACGGGCAATGGCCGAGACACTCGGCGTGAAAGATGTAACTGTCGCGAAAGTTAATCGGGGGTATAACGGCTTGCTCAACGTCCTCGCACACGCGGATCCTAGCGTCCAGTTAAGCATTGCCAATTCACTATGGGGGCGGGAAGGGACGCCGTTTAAAAAAGATTTTCTCAAACGTGCCGAACAGTTTTACGAAGCAAAAGTGACAGCGTTAGATTTTGACCAGCCACAAGCGGCAGAGACGATTAACGAATGGGTGAGCGAGCGCACAAAGGGCAAAATAAAAGAGATGATCGACAGTGACATCGATCCGGAAACGATTCTCTTTTTAATTAACGCTATATATTTTAAAGGGTCGTGGACTGAAGCCTTTGACGAGAAAGAAACGAGCGACGATCTGTTTTACCTGTCGGGCGGAGGACGGAAAACGGTGCCGATGATGGGGCAGTCGGGAATGTTTCCTTATTACAAGGGCGCTGATTTTGCGGCGGTGCAATTGCCTTACGGCAACAAACGATTTAGTATGACCGTCGTACTTCCCGACGAGTCTTCGAGTTTGGACAAGTTGCACAAAAAGTTAAATGGGAAAAATTGGCGCCAGTGGCAAACGCATTTGAAGTTAACGCAGGGACAGGTGCAACTGCCGCGTTTCCAAGTGACGTATGAGAAGCAGTTAAATGACGTGCTTAAAGCGCTCGGGATGGAAGTGGCGTTTGACAAAAATCGCGCGAATTTTTCCCGCATTGCAGACATACCACCTAACATTTTCGTCAAAGAAGTGAAACATAAAGCGGTTATTGAAGTAAATGAAAAAGGTACTGAAGCAGTAGCTGCCACTTCGGTAGAAATGCAAACCGAATCAGCGCCAGTCGATGCGTTTACGATGAAAGTCGACCGCCCGTTTTTGTTTACCATTCAGGAAAATGAAACGGGAACGGTGCTGTTTATCGGGGCGGTCGGCGATCCGCAGCAATCTTATCAGGCTGCGGTTCAGCGTTAGGCTGAGCCTTGCACGTTACAGTGTGGGTTCCACTTTGCCTGTTTCGCTTCGCCTGCTTCACTTCGCCCGTTTCACTACTGCCTATTTCACTGCGCCTCCCTTTGAAAAGCTATTGGCGTACGTTCTCTTTGAGCCCGTGGAGCAAAACAGCTTTCAGGCAAAAGGTGTGCGGATTGCCGTCCCCATCGAAGGAGAGACAGAATGTTTCGCGGCACTGCGGTGGCATGTCGCTTTTGAACAATGTAACAACTTGCTGGCGGCGCTCGGACGGTGTGCGCGCCCGTGCGAGCCAGTCGGAAACGTTCAGCGGCAAATCCCACTTGGCAACTTCTCGGTACGCAAAACTGCCCGTGGCAAACAGTGCCCGCCATTCGGAAAGGGTGTACTCGCGGATGTGAGACGGATCGCGCAGCTTATCTAACGTGTTAATAAAGCGGTCGAGGAGCGGCGCTTCCGGCGCATAGTGGTCGACGAGCAAAAAGTGGCCACCGGGCTTTAGTACGCGAGAAATTTCGCGTACCGCTTTTTCGACTTGCGGAAAGTGGTGTGCAGCCATGCGACATGTGACGATGTCGAAGGTTGCATCGGGAAAAGGCAGTTGTTCGGCGTCACCTTGTCGGAAGGTGACGTTCGCCGTACCGTCTGTTTTGGCGTACGCTGTCGCGACGCGCACCATCTCCTCGGTAATGTCGAGACCGATCCCTTCGGCGACAAAAGGGGCAAAGGCGAGTGCCGTATGTCCTGCCCCGGTGCCGATGTCGAGCAGTTTTTCATTGCCTGTTAAGGGAACGGCTTTTACCATCATTTGTAGGTCGTCTCCGGAAGCAAAAAATTTCTCGTCGCGATAGTCGGTTGCGTTTTTGGCAAATTGGCGTTGTACGGCTTGTTTTTCTTCAGACATTTAGGTAGCTCCTCTTCATTTTGTTCAAGACACGCGAATTGAAAGGTGAAAAAAGTTAAAGTTAAAAAACTTTAATGGATCACGGACCGATTACACGTATGAGTATGTGTAACATTTCTCTCGAAGGGTTTTAGCAGGAATTTGGAGGGAGAATATAGAAAAGGAAGACCTAAATAGTACTCCTAACCACCACGAAAGGAGAGGTCTTCCTTGAAAACCATTATACCAGAAATCGCTACTATCTTGGAACAGTCTACAGATATGTTGTCGTTTTGGGAAAGCTTACGTATTCGCCTGATGGAAGTGATGGCTGATCTGTTCGGAGAATTTTTGGAGCAGCTCGATCAGATGATGACGACGCATTACAAGGAAAAATACGGTTGGAAAAGTGAGCGATTGGACAGCCGG
The DNA here is from genome assembly GCF_001375555.1 of Numidum massiliense. Lineage (NCBI taxonomy): Bacteria > Bacillati > Bacillota > Bacilli > Caryophanales > Bacillaceae > Numidum > Numidum massiliense. The sequence continues at coordinate 1,077,654 of NZ_CTDZ01000009.1, forward strand.
GAGTTCACCAGTTTTTTTGGGACAGTGTCCTATAAACGCCACTTGATGTACGACCGAAACGGAAACGCACATTACCCTGTCGATGAGGCAATCGGTTTAAAACGCCGTAAAAGATACAGCCCAGACCTTATGATGCTCGGAGCAGAGTTAGCTGCAGCGCCGGGAATGACCTACCGCCTCGCCTCAGAGGTCACGCAAAAACTTGCCGGTATAACGATCAGCCATACGACGTTTCAGCGCTTAGTAAAAGAAGCAGGTGAAGCTCAAGCTGTCATGGATGCTGAAAAAAGGGATCGAATTTTTGAGGATACGGTAATTCCTAACTCTCCGTCCGTTAAGCACTTATATTGCGAAGCAGATGGCTTATACGTCAAAGGGAGAGGCAAAGGAATAGAGATCAAAAATATGCTTGCCTATACCGGGTGGGAGCAAAACGGACAGCGTGTCTCGTTAACAGATCGTCACGTCTTTTCTACCGTTGAATCGGTGGATGACTTTTGGGAAATAGGTTATGCAGCGATTCGACATCGTTGGGATCTCTCACATACACATGTGGCGACTAATGCGGATGCGGCTTCATGGATCTCTGAGGAACGCGTTCAAAATACCTTTTCTGAAGCGACATCGGTTGTCCGCCAATTGGATCCTTTTCACGTAAAGAGGAGTATTCGTCGCGGGTTGAGCCGCCAGCCAAGGCTCATTCCTCAAATTGAAAAGGCAATATCCGAAAAAAATAAGGATAGGTTTAAAGCGGTGATTGATACGGCACAGGGAAATGCAGAGACGGAGCGAGAGGAAAAGCGTATCGAGAACATGCAGAAGTATCTTGAAGGGCACTGGGAGATCCTCTGCGACTGGCGTGAGGTTAGTCCAGACGTGCCAAAAAATGCTCGTAGGATGGGATGCATGGAATCGAACCAGAGACGTCTGGCATACCGCATGAAACGTCGTGGCATGTACTGGAGTGAAGAAGGGGCTCAAGCCATCGCCAAAGTACAACAAGGCGTTACCAATGGGACGTTGAGACAGGCATTATTAACTGTCTGGCCCAACCGCCAAGTGACACAAAAACTAAAACGCCATGCGAGGCGAATAGGTAAGTCGGATCACATTGGGGTTCAAGTTGGCAGGATCCAAGTAGGTGCCGCATCAGCTTCAAGTGCTATTGGGTATTTGGATAAGGTGGTTAATCGCCGTCCTTGAAGAGTTAACTCCTCAAGGGCGGACAACAAGTGAACGTTAGGGAATGACATATTTAGGTCTTTAAATCCTTGATCCTGTAAGGTCGTCGAGTAAAGCTTGACACATACGACTTCACAAAACAGCTCATACTATATATAGTATTGTATATTACATAACCAACCATATATGGCGCTGATTATACCTACTTATGATATAATAGTTGTCCTACTACAACGTTGTCCTACTACAACGTGACTAACGAATCTGTTCATACATGTATGGTGCGAGGGGGATTTATGTTGCGGATTAGGCGTTATTACACGCAAAAAGGGATGGATCCGTATGCGACGGTGACGTACGAGGCGCGCGATTCGCGCATCGTCAATCCAGATGGCTCGGTCGTCTTTGAAATGAAAGGGGCCGAAATTCCGGAGCAGTGGTCACAAGTTGCCGCGGACATTATGATTTCAAAATACTTTCGTAAAGCGGGTGTGCCACAGTTTGACGAAGACGGTGCACCGCTTTTGGACGAGAATGGGGAACCGGTCACCGGTCCGGAAAAAAGTGTCAAACAAGTCGTACACCGCTTAGTCGGTTGCTGGCGCGAGTGGGGCGAGCGGCACGGTTACTTTGATGGTGAAGAAGACGCCGCAGCGTTTTACGACGAACTCGTCTATATGTTGTTGCACCAAATGGCGGCGCCTAACTCGCCACAGTGGTTTAATACTGGGCTCGCTTACGCTTACGGTATTACCGGCAAAGCGCAAGGTCACTATTACGTGGACCCGGAGACGGAAAAAATCGAGCGCGGCGAAGATGCGTATACACGACCGCAACCGCACGCCTGCTTCATTCAGTCGATTAACGATGACCTCGTAAACGAGGGCGGCATTATGGATTTGTGGGTAAGAGAAGCACGGCTGTTTAAGTACGGCAGCGGCACGGGGACGAACTTTTCTAACATTCGCGGCAAAGGGGAGCCACTCTCTGGCGGGGGCAGCTCGTCTGGGTTGCTGTCGTTTTTGAAAATTGGCGACCGTGCGGCCGGGGCGATCAAGTCGGGGGGGACGACGCGCCGCGCGGCAAAAATGGTTTGCCTCGACTTAGATCATCCGGATGTTGAAGAATTCGTCAACTGGAAGTCTAACGAAGAGAAAAAAGTACGTGCCCTCGTTGCGGCTGGATATGACCCGTCGTTTAACGGCGAAGCGTATGAAACGGTATCGGGACAAAACTCGAATAACTCGGTACGGGTGCCGAATGCCTTTTTCAATGCCGTTGAACAAGACGGGGAGTGGGCACTAAAGCGGCGCACCGACGGCAAGACGAGTAAAGTGCTCGCCGCACGGGATTTGTGGGAGCAAATTGCCCAAGCGGCGTGGGAGTGCGCCGACCCTGGCATACAGTGTGACGATACGATTAACGAGTGGCACACGTGTCCCGCGGGTAGCGACGGCGCGTACGGGGCGAAACATAACCGCATTAATGCGTCGAACCCGTGTTCGGAGTACATGTTTCTCGACAATACGGCGTGTAACTTAGCCTCGTTGAATTTAGTCAAGTTTTTTGACGCTACGACTCGTACCTTCGACATCGACGGGTTAGCGCATAGCGCGCGCTTGTGGACGATCGTGCTAGAAATATCCGTATTAATGGCGCAGTTCCCCTCGCAGGAGATCGCGCGCTTGTCGTACGAGTTCCGCACGCTCGGGCTCGGCTACGCGAACATCGGGACGGTACTGATGCTGTCCGGCATTCCGTACGATTCGCCTGAGGCAGTGGCGATTACCGGCGCCGTGACGGCGATCATCACCGGTAACGCCTATGCTGCGTCGGCGGAAATGGCGCGTGAGTTAGGCGCGTTTAAAGGATATGCACACAATAAGGAACACATGCTACGCGTCATTCGCAACCACCGTCGCGCCAGCTACAACGTGCCGGACGACGACTACGAAGGGCTGACGATTAAGCCGCTCGGTATCGATGACGCGTATTGTCCGCAAGATTTACTCACCGCCGCGCGCGAGAGTTGGGACCGCGCGCTCGATCTTGGCGAACAGTACGGTTATCGGAATGCGCAAGTGACGGTACTCGCTCCGACAGGGACGATCGGCTTGCTCATGGATTGTGACACGACGGGGGTGGAGCCCGATTTCGCGCTCGTCAAGTTTAAAAAGCTCGCCGGCGGTGGCTACTTTAAAATCGCCAACCAGTCGATACGTCCCGCACTGCAAAACTTAGGCTACAGCGACGCACAAATTACCGACATTTTGACGTACGTAACGGGAACATTGCACTTAGACGGCGCGCCGCACATTAACCGCGAATCGCTTAGCGCCCGCGGCTTTACGGAAGAAGACTTAGCGGCGATCGAACAAACGTTGCCGTCTGTGTTTGAATTGCCGTTCGCATTTAACGTTTGGACACTCGGGGAGTCGTGTTTAGACCGGCTCGGCTTTACCGCAGCGCAGTACGAGGCGCCCGACTTTGACTTGTTACGAGAACTCGGCTTTACGCGGGCGCAAATCGAGGAGGCTAACGATCACATTTGCGGCATGTTGACGACGGAAGGGGCACCGCATTTGCGGGAAGAACATTACCCGGTGTTTGACACGGCAAACAAGTGTGGCAAGCACGGCACGCGCTACATTCATTACATGGGGCACGTACGCATGATGGCAGCAGCCCAGCCGTTTTTAAGCGGCGCGATTTCCAAGACAATTAACATGCCGCACGAGGCGACCGTCGCCGACATTCAACACGCTTATTGGGAAAGTTGGAAGCACGGCTTGAAGGCAATGGCGCTCTACCGCGACGGGTCGAAAAGCTCTCAACCGCTCAATACGACAGGAGACAGCGATGGAGGGGAAACGGACGCGACAGATCCAGAGGGAGCAGAAGACAACTCGGAGGCAGAAGGTGCTGACATCGCTGCACGTACCACAGGCGAAGGTGATGCTGCCGTCGCGGCGGCGAGTGACGGCGACGGTACGGGTGCCCCTGTCGGCGCTCGAAGTGCCGCGGTGAACATGACGCCGGACCAAGTCGCAAAGCTGTTATCGGGTGAAATATTTGCCGATCATGAGCAAAAACAGCCCATCGAATCGATCGCTGCAGGGAAACCGGGCAGTAGCCGGCGCCGTTTACCGCGGAAGCGGGAGGGCTTCACGCAAGAAGCGCGCGTGGCGGGACACAAAATTTTCGTGCGCACCGGGGAATACGACGACGGGTCGCTCGGCGAGCTGTTCATCGACATGCACAAAGCGGGCACGACGATGCGCGGTATGTTAGACTCGTTCGCTATTGCCGTATCATATGGCTTGCAACACGGTGTGCCGTTGGAGAAGTTTGTGGACGCCTTTACGTTTACCCGGTTTGAACCGGCTGGCGTCGTCGACCACCCAAACATTAAAATGGCGATGTCGGTCATCGACTACGTGTTCCGCTTGGTCGGCATGGAGTATTTGGGACGTACCGATTTTGCCCAAGTGCCACCGGCCAAAGATGAACTGCGCGTATACCAAAACCGAGCAAAGCGCAAGCAGACGGCGGCTGCGGAACTTACACCAACTGCAGGGACAGGGAGTGCCGCACCAAGCGAAGACATGGCGGTGTATCGCGGAGAAGTGACACTAACCGATCAGCAGCGTCAGTTACAAGATCAGCTGGCTGAACGGCAACCTTCGCGAAAAAATGATGGTCGCGTCGGCGACGCGAGTGGGCAGCTACCCAGCGACCAACAGCCAGCCCCGAGTGCGCTGCCGCTTAAAGGGCCGCTTGGGATGCAAGCGAGTAACGGCGCCCCGCTCTGTCCCGATTGCGGTGGCCTGACCAAGCAAAACGGCACGTGCTACGTCTGTCTTGACTGCGGCTCGACCACCGGTTGTTCTTAAATCTTCAATCGTGTCTGTGGCAATGTACGTAAGCGTTGGTCGCGCCGTTGGCCGTTTAATATCGTTTTGTATATCGTAAATTGTTTGTGGCGCTCCTTTACTTAGGGGCGTCACTTTTCTGTTAGGAAAGTGACGCGTTTATATGTTTGCCTACGGGAATATTGTTTTCATATCGTTTTTAGAGGTAAGTTCTGTGAAAAATGTTGCAAACAGACAGCATATAGGACACAATAATATAAGTGAAGGTAAGACAGGAGACAATCGTGTATGCGTATTTTTGCCATTTCCGACCTACATTTGTCGTTCAATAAAGACGTGTCTCTGTACGGAATTGACGCCGCGGAAGACCAGACGAAGCCGATGGACGTTTTCGGGTGGGAGCGCCACTTTGACCGCATTCGCGATGCGTGGCTCGCCCAAGTGACGGCGGACGATGTCGTCCTCATTCCAGGAGATATTAGTTGGGCGATGAACTTAAAGCAGGCACGGCACGATTTTCAGTGGATTGCAGAGCTCCCCGGACAGAAGGTGTTGTCTCCGGGAAACCACTGTTACTACGTGTCGAGTAAAAAGAAAGTGCGCGCCGCGCTGCCAGAAGGGATGTTCTGGCTAGACGGCGACAGTATGGTTGTCGGGGAGTACGCCGTCGTGGCGACGCGCGGCTGGAGTTTACCGCAAGATAGAAGTTGGGACGAAGCAAGTGATCGGCGTATATACGAGCGTCAAGTCGAGCGCCTCAAACTGGCGCTAGAAGATGCTGTCCAAAAAAGTCCCGAGCGCCCACTCATCGCGATGTTACACTTCCCCCCCATCACGACATACGCTAAAACGAGTGGTTTTTTCGAACTGCTCAAAACTTACGGGGTTGAATTGTGCGTCTACGGCCATCTACACGGCAATGCCCACCAAGTAGCAGTGAACGAAGTTGTGAGCGGCGTCGAACTACGGCTCGTCGCTTGCGACTACCTCGACTTTTCGCCACTTCGTCTGCGTTAGGGGAAACGGGGCGTGGAGGACGATTCTCATTGGACTGATAAGCGAAAAATAGTATATCCTTTTAATAAGGAATGCCGTTTATGACTGTAAGAAGATAAAGGAGGATCTCAACCATGCCGACTCCGAGTATGGAAGACTATTTAGAACGTATTTACCAGTTAATTGAAGAAAAAGGATACGCTCGCGTATCCGATATCGCTGAATATTTAGATGTGCACCCTTCTTCTGTGACGAAAATGGTGCAAAAACTGGACCAAGAGAAGTTTTTAATTTATGAAAAGTACCGTGGCCTCGTGTTGACAGCAAAAGGCAAACGGATCGGTAAACGGTTAGTGGAGCGGCATGAACTGTTGGAAGAATTCCTCCGCGTGATCGGCGTCGATGAAAGCTTAATATACGACGACGTCGAAGGGATTGAACACCATCTCAGCTGGGAGACGATCGCCCACTTGGAATATTTAGTACAGTACTTTCAGGAAGACTCACAGCGTGTCCACGACTTGCTTGCGTTAAAAGCTGAAGCTGAAGCACAAGAGGGAAAGGACAGGCAAATAACGGCGGACAAAGAAGTAAAGGAGTAGCAGAAGAAGTAAATAGTAACAGGAGGGAAGAGGAAGTAACAAAAATAGTGAAGGAGTAATAAAAGAAGTAAAAGAGTAACTAAAGAATAATGGAGTAACTAAAGAAGTAAAAGAGTAACTAAAGAAGTAAAAGAGTAACTAAAGAAGTGAAGGTGTTAGACACACTGGCCACGCATAAACTGTAACACACACCTTACTGAGGAGGTGCTTGTGTGTGGGCCGATGCAGTATTTGAAGGAGGGGGAGTCAAGGCAATCGGCTTAGTCGGGGCGCTAACAGTCGCCGAGCAACAAGGGTATCGCTGGAAACGGCTGGCGGGGACGTCAGCCGGTGCAATTATTGCCGCGTTACTGGCGGCCGGGTATAAAGCGAGCGAACTTACGAACATTATGGGCAAAGTAAACTACGCCTCCTTCGTGAGGCCGACGTGGTGGCACCGACTGCCTCTCGTCGGTCCGACGATTCGCTTATGGGTAAAAAGAGGCTTACACCCCGGCAAAAGCATTGAATGCTGGATTGAGTCGTTACTGCGTAAAAAAGGGGTTCGTACGTTTGCCGATTTGGCGGATGACAAACTGTACATTGTCGCTTCTGACATTACGCGCGGCCGTTTACTCGTGTTGCCGCGAGACTTAGAACAGTACGGGTTAAAGCCTCGCGACGTAACGGTCGCCAAAGCCGTACTCATGAGTTGCAGCATTCCTTTTTTCTTCGATCCCGTCCTCCTGCACAGCCGTACCGAACCACAAGTGAACGTCATCGTGGACGGTAGCGTGCTCAGTAACTTTCCTGTCTGGCTGTTTGACAAACAATCGCCGCGCTGGCCGACACTCGGTTTTCGCCTCGTCGCCAAGACATCAGCCGCGCCGCGCCGCATTGGCGGCCCGCTGTCACTGTTTTTAGCACTTTTCCAAACGATGATGGACGCACACGATACGCGCCACATGGAAGAGCAAGATCGGGTGCGGACGATTCTCGTACCGTCTCAAGGTGTAAAGACGACTGACTTCCACATAAGTCCGCAAAAAAGCGAGGCGCTCTATACGAAAGGCGTTGATGCGGCGGAACAGTTTTTCAAAAATTGGGACTTCCCGCAATACGTCCGTACGTTTCGGCAATCGATGGCGGTGAACATTCGGACGCAACTATAACGTTAACGTCCCAATAAAAAACCCAGTACACTGAAGTTACTGGGTTTTTCGGCGCAGTGGGGGATCTTTTTTTTGTCCGTCGATGACGCGTAAGTGCGGGTGTTTCCGTCGTTTTCGCCGGGGTGCTTTGCGCTCCGGCGAACGGGCGCTCGACTGTGGGCGTTGCGGTTGCTGTGAGCGGTTGCGGTAGCTACTCTGCCTGTACGCCTGCCGCGGTGGTTGCCCGGTCAAGCGAAGCAGCCAGCGGGGGGGAAACTTATATAAGTAGAAGATCGCCCCGAAGATGATGAGGGGAAGGACAAGCCGCGCCGGATTAGTGATTAGCATAGAGATCATCCCAATTGCCAGAAAAACGAAAACGGCATACATCCAACCGTGTGCACGATGTCGCATAAAGATGCCTCCCTTTCAAGTAGTTATGCTAAAAGTCCGGTTAACGGCGTCGCTGCCGAAGCTTTCACGGTTTTATCTGTCCGTGTATCCACTGATCTAACAAAGTGCAAGGTTAGTTGATATGTGCCAAATGCGACGTAAGTCTCAAGGTCAGTCGGTGTTGTACGAATGTAAACCATCGAGTTAGCCAGTGTGTGCTAAGGAAGAGGTGGAGGAAGCTGACAATTTTTCCTCTATTTCCTCGTCTAAAGCTCTCATTTTATTAAAGGCGGCGATGGCGACTTCGACCTGATCGTCGTCTGGTTCCACCGTCGTTAGCTTTTGAAGCCACAAGCCGGGATACCCTAAATACGTCAAAATCGGTATATCGCGTACAGCATTGGTCAAACGCAAGATTTCGTAAGACAGTCCGATGACGACAGGCAACAGTAAAATACGTAAATAGACACGCGTCCAAATACTGCCGTCGTATTGAAAAAAGGAGTACAAAATGACGCCGACAATAATTGAGAGAACGATAAAGCTGCTGCCACACCGGTAGTGTAGGCGGGAAAACTTTTGCACGTTACTTGCGGTGAGTTCGACCCTGTTTTCGTAGGCGTTAATCACTTTATGTTCGGCACCGTGGTATTGGAACAGCCGTTTCACGAGCGGTGCGCGGGAGATGGCGTACAAGTAGCCGAGAAGTAAAACGGTTTTAATGACTCCTTCGAGCAAGTTGTTCACTATTTCGTTAGGGACGATGCGGTCGAACAGTAAGCTTGCCAAAATGGCAGGAACGACTGTAAAAATGAGTTTTCCGACGATGAATGACAGCACGCTGACGATGGCGACGGCTAAGACGAGTAGCCAGTTGGACGATTTTTCCTCAGGTTCGTCAGCGGTCGGTTCCTCAGCGTCTGGGTCGCGGTCATACTGTTCAGTGGCGTAATTCAAATGTTTAGCCCCGACGGCACTCGCTTCCACTAACCCGACGACACCGCGAACGAGGGGGATTTTTTTTACCCAGCGCGGCGTTTTGATTGGTCGTTCGGTCATTTCATAATAATCGATACTTTCGTCTTTGCAGCGAATTGCCGTGACATTGACGTGTTTACCGCCGAACATGACCCCCTCGATGACGGCTTGCCCGCCATACAGTGGCTGTCGTTTCGTTGACATCGGCAACACCTACCCTTTCTGCTCGTTCGATTAAAGCGCGATCGTTGGCGCGAGCTCTGTTCGGTTTGCTTTTTATTTGTGATCGTAAGCACGGTCAATGCGCCACTGCCGGTTCAGTGCATACGATATTAGATTACCCATTTGTTAACGTATTGTACGAACTAATCTTTTCCTTATTGTACCCCATCTTTACGTTCGGTGCTACATATGTGTTTAAAATATAGTCGTATTTAGTTGTACACATGCCCCGATCCACAAAAAAATGCAAAAAGTATCGCGCATCGAGGGGTGCGGCGGCGGTACGGATGTGATAAAATGTGCAAAGGATGAGGTGGGGGGGATTGGCATGAAAGATGTGCTCGTGTTGCACGGTCCGAACCTCAATTTGTTAGGGACGCGGGAACCAGAGGTGTACGGGACAACGACGCTTAAGCAACTTGACGCGCACTTAAAACAGGTAGGGGAAGCGTGGCAGCTCAGGGTGCACACTTTTCAAAGTAATAGCGAAGGTGAACTGGTCGACCGCATTCACGCGGCTAATGGCCATTTCGATTACATATTGCTTAACGCTGGCGCCTACACGCATTACAGTTACGCACTCCACGACGCGCTGCGCGCCATCGACGTGCCAGCAATCGAAGTACACCTTTCCAACATTCACGCGCGTGAATCGTTTCGCGGCAAATCGGTGATCGCCCCGGCTGTCGTCGGGCAAATATCCGGTTTTGGCTGCGATAGTTACGAACTAGGTCTTTATTTTATTAAAAAACAGCTAGCGACATCATAAAAAGGAGAGACAAATCGGTGCAACGATTACAACGTTTGCAACAGCTACTCGCACAAGAGCAGTTAGATGCTTTATTGATTACGAATGCAACTAACCGGCGTTATATGACCGGTTTTACCGGAACGGCTGGGTTTGCACTCGTCACGCCGCACACTGCCCACTTGATTACGGATTTTCGCTATGTGTCGCAAGCGGGGGAACAAGCACCACAGTACGAAATTGTGGAACACCGCGAAAGTATCTTCAAATCGGTGGCCGAGCTGTGCGCCAAACTAAAGGTGGAGACGCTAGCTTTTGAAGCGCCGCACACGACGTATCAACAGTACGAGGAATTACGTGAACGCACGGCGCAGGTGACGTTAAAAGCGACAAGCGGTCTCGTCGAACAGTTGCGCATCGTTAAGGATGAAAATGAGCTGCAAATTATGGAACAGGCAGCTGCCATCGCTGACCGTACATACGCACATATGTTGACCGTTCTCCGTCCGGGAATTACGGAGCGGGACGTCGCCCTAGAAATCGAGTTTTTTATGCGCAAACAAGGAGCGACGTCGTCGTCATTCGACACGATTGTTGCTTCGGGGGCTAGGGGTGCCCTGCCGCACGGTGTGGCGAGTGATAAACGCATCGAGAGCGGGGATCTCGTGACGATGGACTTCGGCGCGCTCTATAACGGTTACTGTTCCGATATTACGCGCACAGTCGCTGTCGGCGAACCGTCAGCGAAGCAGCGCGAGCTTTACGAGATTGTACTGGAGGCGCAATTGCGCGGTGTGGCCGGTTTAAAACCGGGGATCACGGGACGAGAAGCGGATGCGCTGGCGCGCGACGTTATTAAAGCAAAAGGTTATGGGGAATACTTCGGTCACAGTACTGGTCACGGGCTCGGCATGGAAGTACACGAAGAACCGCGCCTTGCGGCAAAAAGTGACACCGTGCTCAGACCGGGAATGGTCGTAACGGTTGAACCGGGTATTTATCTCGATGGTTTTGGCGGGGTGCGCATTGAAGACGACGTCGTCATCACCGAGACAGGCGCTCGCCGCTTGACGAAGAGTGACAAACAGTTAACTGTGCTGTAAGTATCATTTCGCACGACCGCTTTCATACGATAGCTCGGTCCCGGAACGCGTTCGTTCGTTAAAGACCACGGTTATGTACAGGAAAACACTTCACAGTAACAGTATGCTTGACAGTATAGGAGGAGTAGCGCATGATTTCATCAAACGACTTTCGCCCGGGATTGACCATTGAATTAGATGGCGATCCGTGGCAAGTGTTGGAATTCCAACACGTGAAGCCGGGTAAAGGGAGTGCCTTCGTACGCACAAAAATAAAAAATTTGAAACACGGCAACACGCAGGAGCGGACATTTCGCGCAGGAGAAAAAGTACCGCGCGCTCACGTCGAAACGCGGCAAATGCAATACTTGTACAACAGCGGGGACGAGTACACGTTTATGGATAACGAAACGTTTGATCAGGTTAACTTGCCCGCCGCCAACCTGGCGCGCGAAATTAAGTTTTTGAAAGAGAATATGAATGTCTCGCTAATGATCGTCAAAGGAGAAACGCTCGGCGTCGTCTTGCCGAACACGGTCGAACTCGAAGTCGTCGATACTGAACCAGGCATTAAAGGGGATACGGCTTCCGGTGGCTCCAAACCGGCGACGATGGAAACCGGATTGATCGTACACGTCCCGTTTTTTATCAATATTGGGGATAAACTGGTCATCGATACGCGCAGCGGCGATTACGTCTCTCGTGCGTAACGCGGGTGCGTTGTTGTAACGCTCTTTCATTTAGCGAAGAGGGGAGTCGCAGCGGCGGCTCCCTTATTTATTCACTTATACTTTACTTTTTCACTTTTACTGCGGAAACGGGCGATTACGGATAGACAGAAACTGGAATAAAAGCGTCAAGACAACCGTCACAAAAAAAGTCTGAACAAGAAGGAAAACAGTTTTAAGAAGAAGGCTGTGATACCGGCGGCCATGAGCGGACCGACGGGTATGCCTCGCATAAAGAGAATGCCAAAAATGGAGCCGATGACGAGCCCGACGATTAATTCGGGATCGATTTTTAATAAGTCTAACCCTTTGCCGTTCATATAAGTGGCTAGAGCGCCGCCGACGAGGGATAAAATACCCTGCCAACTCGTAAAGACGGAGAACACGTCTTTAATCGTAATTTGGCCACTGGCGAACGGGACGAGGACGGCGATCGTCAAAAACAGCAGCCCAATTTCCAGTCCACGGCGCTCGATCGACGGGAAGTATCGTTCGAGATGAGTCAGTTTTAATATGAGCAGAAAGCTGGCGGCGGTCGCAATAATGGGCGAGCGGCCGACGATGCCGACGACGATCAATACGACAAGTAAAATTTCTCCGTACATGACAAATCCCCTGTCCGGTTTGGTATTACCACTGTATGTGGACAAGGGGGCGAATATTATTTTATTAAATAGGAACTTCTGCTCGGAAATTAAGACTAAACGTATCGGCGCGCAGGCCGCGGCGCAATGCCTCGACCGCGAGCGTACTCCCAGTCGACACATTGCCTAAGTTGACATCGGGACCGAACAGGCGAATGAGATCGACTTGTTGCGATTTGAGCGGTGCCTCCCACAACAATTTCTTCCCCGTCTCTTTGCGCGCGGCGAGGACGAACTGCGGATCCAAGCGGCCGTCCGCGTCGTAAATGCCGACGTCCTTGCCTGATTCGCGCCCTTCGACGATGACGTACGACGCCCCGCAGGCGATGTCGCTCGCGTACGTTTGCGCCAGTTCTTCTAGTGTCACGTGTGACCCTTTCGTTTTTTTTCCGACTTCCGTTAAGACGTGAAACGACTGACTCGCCGCGCGCACTATTTGTTCGCGCATCGTCTCAGGGAGGGACAATGTGCCTTCCGATATTTCCACGGCTGGAAAGCCGAGCGCCTCCATTTTTTCTAGATACGTCTCCCACTGTCCTTTGGCATACGCTAATTCAAAAAAGGTACCACCGGGAAAGAGGAGTACGTCGTGTTTTTTCGCCAGTTCGAGTTTTTGTTGTAAAATGTGCGGGGCGGTCAGTGCGGTCGTGCCAAACCCTAATTTTACAAAATCGATATAACGGCCAGCGGACTCGAGTAAATCGGCAAATATTCGTGGGCCAATTCCAGTATCGATGACCATTGTGACGCCGCTAACACGCGGTTTTTCAGCGCGGCGGTTGACCCAATTCCAATCCATTCGCACACTCCTTTCCAGTGCCGCCACTAGGAGCACCTGTTTACAATATATGCTGGCGCGAATGGGTGAGTGCCTATCTCGAGAAATTCCATGTTACATGTTACGGATGCTGCACATGTGGACGCGTGAAAGTACGTTCGTGTCCGTTGTTGCTTTTTAGGCGGTGGGGGCGTTTGATGAACGCGAGCGCAGAGACGCAACTAATCGCACTCACACCGCTAAGTGTGAGAAATAGGGCGGTTTTCGCATCCATGAACGCCCCGAATACTGGAGGACCTAAGGCGACGCCAAAAAAGCGCACACTGTTGTATAGTGACGTAATAATCCCCCGTTCTGCCAGCCTCACAGATGACGTAATGAGTGTGTTTAAACATGGTAACACAAGTCCACTACCGATACCGCCGACGACGAGTAGCGCTATGAGGAGCACGTTTTGCTTAATAAACGGCACGAGGCCCATGACGATCGTGAGTAGGGCGAGGCCGAAGACGACAAACGGTTTGACGAAGCGGATATGTTTTTGAATAAAACTGCCGCACCAGTACGACGTCCCACTCATCGCCAGCAGCGGGATCGCTAACACAAGCCCTTTTTTGATGCCGTCTATTTTGTAAGTCTTCTCTAAAATATCCGAGAGGTAAAACAAGACGCCGAAGAGGAGAAACAGTGTCACCGCACCGGCGAGAAAAGCCGCTGTTAACCACTTCCCCTCACTTTTCCAAATGTTTACGATGCGTTCTTTGTATTGGTTCAGCGGCGGCGGTTTTTGTCCTGCCGTCGGTTCGCGAATGAACCACCAGACGAACAGGATCGCTGGCAGGCACAACAGTGGAAAAGCGAAAAAGAGCGCGTACCACGTAATGAGCGCCAAGAGGGAGCCGAGGATTGGGCTTAACACTTTCCCCACCCCGTTAGACGCTTCGATAATACCGAGGGCTTTGCTGCGCTGCTTGCGATCGTACAAATCGCCGACGAGAGTCATCGCAATCGGTGCCGTTCCAGCGGCGCCAATCCCTTGCACGATGCGCCCGCCGAGTAAGAGGGCGTACGACCCGTCACCGACTGCTGCCGCGAGACCGGCAATAATGCCGCCTAGTCCGTACAAAAACAAGCCAGGGATGATCACTTTTTTGCGCCCGATGCGGTCAGCGAGAATGCCAGCGAAGATGATGGCAATGCCGGCGGGAACCGAAAAGAGCGTAATTAACAGGCTCACTTGAAACTGACTAATGTCGAGCGCTTTTTTCGCTTGTGGCAACACGGGGACGATCATCGAGTTTCCGAGTACCATAATGAGCGGAATGAGACTGAGCGTGAGAATGACGCGTGTTTTCGGCTGTTCGTGTGTGGCGTTCGCTGCGGATGACGGTCCAGAGGTGTCCGGTGACGATACGGCGGAATAATCGTTTGCCGGTTGCTCGTTATTCGCCCGCTCTGTTTGTTTTGCGGGGCGATTCGTTTGCTCGTTCATGACGTGCCTCCTTATTCAGTAGCGATAGTCATTGCTTGTGTAGCGTGTGATACGTGACAATGTGTGTCGTTGTATGCTAGATTGGTCATCTAGATTGTCGTACAGAGGTGTTCGCGTTTTTTGGGCACACCTTATTCACCTGTATAGCGTAACCGATGCGCGCGGAAAGTATGAGCTCCGGGTCGGTTTTCTCGTTCCTATATACTCTTTCCTTTAAGGCATAAATGGGCCAAGCGTGCATAATTATGGAGTAAAACGGAGAGGGACAGGAGGTTCTTTCGTTGCGAGCAGAAATCGAAGCGATCTTGCCACCGCCGCTGCGCGACTTCATTCAAGCGATTCCGCCCCGCCTCGCGTATCGAGTCGAAGAGATCCGCATCCGTTTAGGCAGGCCGTTAGAGCTCGTCACTTCTGAGGAAGTGCGCTACGTGCTGCCGAACGGCGCGGTGTCTAAATATTACGAAGCGGCCTACCTCCCGACTGCGTCCGACTGTGAAAAGTTGCTCAGCCTAATAAGCAACCACTCACTGTACGCGTTAGAGGAAGAGCTGAGGCGAGGATTTGTCACCGTACGCGGCGGACATCGCGTCGGCCTCGTCGGCAAGGCGGTCGTCGAAGGGGGGCGCGTCAAACATTTAGGGGCGATTAGCGGCTTCAACATTCGCATTGCCCGCGAAGTGAAAGGTGTGGCACAGCACGTGCTGCCGTTCGTCGTGGACGAGCAAGGGACATGCTGTAACACGCTGATCATCTCCCCGCCGCAGTGCGGGAAAACGACGCTATTGCGCGACTTGGCCCGCGCGTTCAGTTACGGGAACGAACAGGTGAGACCGCAAAAAGTCGGTATCGTCGACGAGCGCTCCGAACTCGCCGGTTCGCTCGACGGGCAGCCGCAGCACGACGTCGGACCGCGTACAGACGTCCTCGACGCTTGCCCGAAAGCGGAAGGGATGATGATGATGATCCGCTCGATGTCGCCGGATATTTTAGTCGTCGACGAAATTGGGCGCCCGGAAGACGCGGCGGCGATCGATGAAGCGATCCACGCCGGAGTACAGCTGATCACGACGGTGCACGGGCGCGACATTCGGGACATCTCACGGCGGACGACCTTGTCGCGGTTGCTCGCGCAAGCGGTGTTTACGCGTTTTATCGTGTTGAGCAAAAGTCGTGGCACTGGGACCGTCGAAGGGGTTTACGGATCTGACGGGCAGGTCGTTAACAGCGGGCGAATCGGGCAGACAAGTAACAGTGGGCGCCGTGAGCAGGTGGTTCCGCTGTGAAGTTGTTAGGTGCCGTGCTACTGTTTTTCGTCTGTGCGTGTACGGGATTAATTGTCGCGAATCTACTGACGCGGCGTCCGCAAGAATTGCGACAACTGCGAGGCGCGCTCCACGTTCTCGAAACGGAGATCGCCTACGGGTCACAGCCGCTCGATTCCGCACTACAGCAAATCGGGGCACGGGAGAACGGGCCCGTCGGGCGTTTTTTCAGCCGCGCAGCCCATTACTTGCAACGAAAGGACGGCACGGCGGCGTATGAGTGTTGGCGGCAAGCGCTCGCCGATGTGAAGACGGACTTAGCGCTGCGCGAACAGGACCGACACATTTTACTCCGGCTAGGGAGCAAGATCGGTTTGTCCGATCGCCACGATCAAGTTAACCATTTGCGCCTTGCGCAAGCGACCTTGGAAGCGGAAGAAGCTAAGGCTGTGCACGATCAAGAAAAATACGCAAAAATGTCTCGCAGTTTAGGCGTGCTCCTCGGGGCGTTACTAGTCATTTTGCTGTATTGATTGCCGTACGGATCGCTGTTCTGACGGGAGGGGAGAAGGTGAGCATCGACGTCAACGCCATCTTTCAAATCGCGGGGATCGGCATCATCGTCGCGATGATCCACACCATTCTCAAACAGATGGGAAAAGAGGATTGGGCGCACTGGGTCACTCTGATCGGCTTTATCGTCGTGTTGTACATGGTTGCCAGCCTAATTAACGAACTGTTTCAAACGATAAAAAACGTGTTTCTGTTTCGGTCTTAAGGCGGGGGTGGCGGCGTGGATATTTTGCAAATTATCGGTCTCGGGTTAATCACCACCTTCCTCGTCCTCGTCATTAAAGAGCGGCAACCGCTATTTGCTTTGCTGCTCGCGACGTTCGTCGGCGCGGCCATCTTCTTGAGTCTCATCGGCGAGGTCGGCAAAGTGATTACCTTACTGCAAGATTTGGCGAACAAGGCCAACGTAGATACTGTCTATTTGGCGACGATCTTAAAAATTATCGGCATCGCCTATATCGTCGAATTCGCAGTACAAATCATGCGTGACGCCGGGCAAGGGGCCATCGCGCAAAAGGTGGAGTTGGCAGGGAAAATCGTCATTTTGGTTATGGCGATCCCGATCTTGACCGTCCTCGTCGAAACGATCATCCAACTATTCCCACAGTGAAGGGCCAGTGGCAGTGAAGGATCATCGCAAGTGAAGGGTCTGTCACAGTGAAGATCAGCCGTAGCGAAAAAAAAGGGGGGCCGACAATGCCGCTGCACAAACTGAGACAAATAATGGCGCTATGCCTCATAAGTCTCCTTAGCTTGCTCTTAAGTTTTTGTTTCGGACGAGTGGCAGTGGCGGAGGCGGAAAAGGCGCCGGAAAGAGGTGCAAGGGTAGCTCCAGAAGTGGTGGCTGAAACGGCTCAAAGCAAAGAGGACGGTGAGCGGGAGACATCCAGACACGAAGAACAAACGCCGCAAGCATCACTACAAAACGAATGGGTAAAAAAACAGTTAGAGGCGCTCGATACAGGACCGATCGAGTCGTTTTGGCAACAAATTTACGATAACTACGATGAATTTTTGCCCGAAAACAGTGGGCCAAGCTTGGTCGACCTCGTCCTTAGACCAGGGGAAGGGTTTTCCTTCAAAGAAGCGCTGACTGGCTTTATTAAATACTTTTTTTACGAAATTGCCCACAGCGGCAAACTGTTGACGTCGATTGCGATGCTGGCACTGTTTTGTACCGTTTTACAGCACATGCAGGCGGCGTTTGAACAGAATGCCGTCAGTAAAGTCGCTTACGCCGTCGCTTATTTGGTACTCATCATTTTGGCCGTCAACAGTTTTACGGTAGCCTTTCAGGCGGCGCAAGGGGCGATCAGCGCGATGGTCAACTTCATGTTGGCGCTCGTGCCACTCGTATTAACGTTGCTCGGCGCGATGGGCGGCATCGCGACTGTCGCCGTCATGCACCCGATCGTCGTCTTTTTGGTGCACTTTATCGGCACCGCTGTGTATACCGTGCTGTTTCCACTGCTATTTTTTTCCGCAGTGCTCGGGATCGTCAGCGCCTATACGGACAAGTTCCCGCTGACGAATTTGGCGAAGTTGCTGCGCAATGTCAGTATGAGTGCGCTCGGTATTTTTCTCACCGTGTTTCTCGGCGTCGTCTCGGTGCAAGGGACGGCGACCGCAGTGACGGACGGCGTGACGATTCGCACCGCCAAGTACGTCACCGGCACATTTGTCCCGGTTGTCGGGGGAATGTTTGCCGACGCGGCAGATACGGTCGTCGGCGCCTCGCTGTTAGTGAAAAACGCACTCGGCATGACTGGGGTCATTATTTTGCTGCTCATTTGCGCCTTTCCCGCGATCAAAATTTTAGTGCTGGCACTCGTGTACAACGTGACGGGGGCGGTGATGCAACCGCTCGGCGACAGTCCGATCATCAACTGCCTAGATGTGATCGGCAAAAGCCTCATTTTAATCTTTGCGGCGATGGCCACAGTGGGGCTGATGTTTTTTATCGCACTAACTATCATTATTGCTTCTGGCAACGTCTCAGTGATGATGCGGTAGGTGATACGAAAATGGCGTTTTTAGCGTCTTGGATCAAGCAACTCGTGCTCGTCGTCATTTTGGCGACATTCGTCGATTTGCTGTTGCCGGATAATAAAATGAAACGGTACGCCCGCCTAGTCGTCGGACTACTCATTTTACTGCTCATCCTTTCTCCGGTGTTGACGCTGTTCAAGGGCGACTGGTCACCAGAAAGACTGCTCGCGGCAGAAAACGGCGCTGTGGAGGGGGAACTGGCGAGCTTAGAGGAAATCGAACGACAGACAGAATCGCTGCATGAGAAGCAGCGCCAGCTCGTTGCAAACAATGCTGCAGAACGGCTCGAGCAAGCGCTCTCCGCGGGGATCGAACAGCAGTTTTCCGTGGCGGTAGCGGACGTCGAAGTGACATTAAACCGCGGCGAAAGTGACAGCCAGGCCCATGGGACACTAGGCATCGCGCACGTCGCCATTGCGCTCGCGGACCGTTCCGCGTCACAGGCGCGAGGAGCAGGAGAACGCGAAGCGACTGGAGACGCAGCAAGTGACCGTGCAGTTGGGCAAAGTACAGCAGAACAAAGCCGAGAAACCGCGAAAAACCGAACAGTCGATGCGGTGAAAGTCGTCGAACCGGTGACGATCGGCGACAGCGGAAGAAAAGGGGATGTAGATTACAAAAAAAATACAACGCATCCACCGTTCACTGAGGTGGCGCAAGACGTGCAGCAGTGGGTGGCGGCACAGTGGCAACTAGACGAAGCGCAAGTTGTCGTACGCACAGCAGGCGAGGAGGGGTGAACATGTTCAAATCGTTGTGGGAACGCATGGAAGAAGAATGGAAGAAAGGCGCCAAAGGGGCAAAAGGGGCGAAAAAAATGCGCACCTTTCAGTGGCTGTTACTTATCGCCAGTGCAGGTGTCGCCCTAATCCTCTTCTCCTCCTTTCTCAGTGTGCGTACGGAAGGAATTCCGCCGCGCGACCCGCCCGCCACCGGGCAGGATACCGCGGCAAGTGCCGCTGAGGCGCGGGAGCCAGAGGCGATGTCGATCGAAGCGTACGAGCAGAAGATCGCTGCCGATTTAAGTGAGTTGTTAGAAAAAGTGGTCGGTCTCGAGCAAGTGTCCGTGCAGGTGAACTTAAAGTCGACGGAAATGGTCATTTTAGAAAAAAACGTCAATAAAAAACAGCAGGTGACGGAGGAGGCAGATAAACAAGGCGGCAAGCGGAAAGTAACGGATACGACCGAAGAGAGTCAAGTCGTCGTCATCCCGGGAAAGCACGGCGATCAACCCGTTGTACTTCAACGACTTAAGCCCGATGTGAAAGGAATCATTATCGTCGCCCGCGGCGTTGAAAATTTGCAAGTCAAGTCCGCCGTTCTGCAGGCGGTACGAGCATATCTTGACGTGCCCCCACATAAAATTGCGATACTACCGAAAGGTTAAGGAGGAAGAAACATGAGTAAACAAACCATTTGGCTAATCACGATGTTGTCGTTAATGGTCGTCCTATCTGCTTATTACATCGTCAGTGGTCCAACCGATCCGGTTGATCAAGCGTCGGAAAACGGTGCGGGTGACAAGGCGGGTCAACGTGCGAAAGGGGAGCCGAAGACGACGACGAAAGAAGTTAATCCGCTCGATACTTCACTGTTCGGAGCGAACACCGACGACAAGGGCAAGAAAGACGATGAAAAGGCGGACGAGCATCGGAATGACGGCGGCAAAGAGAAGAAAAACAAAGGTCAAGAGGTCGATCAGAGTAACGCTGACGCAAGTGGCAAGAATGCGAGTGGGGACGACGTAAGTGATGCGGATGCAAGTAGCAGTGCGGACAAGAGCGGCGCGACTGACGCGACGAAAGGTGAGGGTGCGGATGATCTACAGCAAGATGACGGTAAAAAAAGCGGGGAAAAAGACAAACCGGCCCTTAGCGGCGGCAGCGACTTTTTCCTAGCGACGAAAACGGAGCGCGCCGCCATCGAAAACCAACTAGCAGCTAAGTATTTAGAAATTACGACGAACCCGAACGCGGACAAGAAAGAGACGGAAGCCGCGAAAGCCGATTTGGAAAAGCTGTACGCCTCGATTGAACTCGTCAACCAAATCGAAGAAATGTTAGCGGATCGCTTCGGCGACGCCCTCGTCAAACACGACAGCGGCAAGTTTGACATCATGGTTCAAGCAGAAAGTTTAACGAAAAAACAAGTGATCGAGATTATGGAGCTCGTGCAAAAAGAAGCCGAAGTACCAGCGACAAAACTGACGGTGTCTTACCACCCGTAACCACCAGGAACGATCCATTCAATAATGCCGGAAACGCGTGCCCTTACGCTATCATCAGGCAAAATGATGCACCATCCCTCTTTGGCGAGAGGGTTTTTTGTTTGTCGGTTATAGGCGGCTTTGTGCTTTAAAAATTGTTTTGCCGACATCGGCACGGCACTCTTACCGCTCGTTCCCCGGATGTGTTACAATACCGTTAGCGTATTGTGCCAACTTGGCGAAAGCGTTTTTTGGACTAACCTCAAAAAAGTGTTAATATACAGAAGAGGTATTTTTAGGAGTGATGTCAAAGTGAAATTGGAAGATATACGCGAGCTCGTGCAACTGTTAGAAGCGTCGCAACTAGAAGAATTAGAACTGGAGAAAGAAGGCGCACGGCTTCGTTTGAAGAAAACGGGTGTGACCAGCACACTGCAAGCGCCGCTTGCCGGGCCGCAGTCGATCGCTCCTGCACAGCCGCTCGCCGCGCAGACAACTTCCGCCGTGACCGGGTGTGACCAGCACACTGCAAGCGCCGCTTGCCGGGCCGCAGTCGATCGCTCCTGCACAGCCGCTCGCCGCGCAGACAACTTCCGCCGTGACCGCGGCAGAGGCGCCAGCCGCAGAGTCCACATCGACGACCGATACGGTAGCCGAACAACGCGAGGAAGGCGTCCTCGACGAAGAAAATTTACATAAAATTGTCGCCCCGATGGTCGGAACGTTTTATCAAGCATCTGCGCCAGACGCTGAGCCGTACGTGCGCATCGGCGACCACGTCGACGAGAAGACGGTCGTCTGTATCGTCGAAGCGATGAAACTAATGAACGAAATAGAAGCGGAAGTGAACGGGGAAATTGTAAAAGTTCTCGTGGAAAACGGACAGCTCGTCGAATACGGGCAACCGTTGTTTTTAGTGAAGACGAACTAGAGGGGGGACGACCGTGTTCGAAAAAATACTCATTGCAAACCGCGGTGAAATCGCCGTACGCATTATACGCGCCTGTCGCGAGCTAGGAATTTATACTGTCGCTGTTTACTCCGAGGCAGACCGCGACGCGTTGCACGTCACGTTGGCGGACGAAGCGTATTGTATCGGACCGACGCTTTCCCGCGACAGCTACTTAAATTTCGCCAACATTATGAGTGTGGCGACGTTGACCGAGGCGGACGCCATTCATCCCGGATACGGGTTCTTGGCAGAAAACAGTGATTTTGCCGAAATTTGCGCAGCGTGTGGGATCAAGTTTATTGGGCCGGGCCCGGACGCGATTCAAACGATGGGGGAAAAATCGACAGCGCGGGAGACGATGAGGCGTGCGGGCGTTCCGATCGTGCCCGGCAGCGAAGGGCTCGTCGGCAGTAAAGAAGAGGCGCTCGAGACCGCAGAGGCGATCGGCTACCCAGTACTCGTGAAAGCGACTGCCGGCGGCGGCGGCAGAGGGATTCGCATCGTTAACAGTGAAGCGGAGTTAACGAAGGCTCTCGTCACGGCGCAACGGGAAGCAGAAGCTAACTTTGGAAATGCTGGCGTCTATTTGGAAAAGTACTTGCAAAATCCGCGTCACATTGAAGTGCAAGTCATTGCCGACCAGCACGGACACGCGATCCATCTCGGGGAGCGCGATTGCTCCGTACAGCGGCGCATGCAAAAATTGATTGAAGAAGCACCGTCTCCCGCACTCGACGAAACGCTGCGCGTACAGATGGGACAGGCGGCCGTACGCGCAGCAGAGGCAGTTAATTACGAAGGTGCGGGAACGGTCGAGTTTTTATTCGAAGACGGGAAGTTCTATTTTATGGAAATGAACACGCGTATCCAAGTAGAGCACCCTGTGACCGAGATGATCACCGGGATCGATTTGATTAAAGAACAAATTCGCGTCGCAGCCGGCGAACCGCTGTCGTACAAACAAGAGGATGTCCAAATTAACGGCTGGGCGATCGAGTGCCGCATTAATGCGGAAAATCCGGCGAAAGACTTTCGCCCGTCGCCGGGGACAGTCGATTTTTATTTGCCGCCGGGAGGCACGGGCGTCCGCGTCGACAGCTCGGCGTATGCGGGCCTTAAGATCACGCCTTTTTACGACTCGATGATTGCGAAACTGATCGTCTGGGGAAACGACCGCGAAGAAGCAATTGCCCGCATGAGACGCGCCTTAGACGAATTCGTCATCGAGGGGATCGACACGACGATTCCGTTTCACATCGATGTGTTAAACGACGAACGCTTTATGTGCGGCGATGTGACGACGAAATTTTTAGATGGAATGAAGGGAAGAATGGACTAGGAGGGTTATTGTATGGAACATGCATGGACGCAGTCTGAAGAAACGGTGCTCGGTACGATCGAAATTGCGCCGGAAGTGGTCGAGTTGATCGCTAGCCTCGCTGCGGTCGAAATCGAAGGGATTCGTGCGATGAGTGGCAGCTTTGTCGGTGACCTTACGGAAAAGATCGGTCGCAAGAATTTGCGCAAAGGTGTGCGCGTCCACGTAAACGAAGAAGGGGTCGCCGTCGATGTGTCAGTGATCGTCCATTACGGCACATCAATTCCCGATGTCGCGCGAGAACTACAATATAGCGTGCAAGAGGCGATTGAAGCGATGACTTCTTTACCAGTTAAGCACGTGCGCGTATTCGTCACTGGCGTGGATGTACCGAAGTAAAAGTAGGTAGTAAGGTTAACATCATGTTACGTTAACATTTAGGAAGTAACGTCAACACTTAGTAGGAGACGATCGAAATGTCGCGGAAATCTCGCTTAATCTTACTCGGCTTAGGTGTGGTCGGCGGTTCGGTAGCCGTATACTGCGCAGCGGAAAAGCGCCGGCAGATGTGCACCGTCCCACTCGACTCGCACACTACAAGCGATGCGGACGATGCACACACTGTCGGTTCGGTTCACCTCACGGCCGGAACGATCGAAAAAATGCTTTATCAATGCTTGGAGGAGATGCGCTACGTACGGCCGCGCCGCGTGCGCGTGCGGTTTACTAGCGACCGACTCACAGCTGTCTCGTGTGCGTTCGCGATTGAACGTTCGCGGTTTGCCCCAGAGCCGTTAGAAATAGAGCGTCGACTACGTCAAAATCTCGCCGCGTGGACGATGATCGATCCTGAACCGATCGCTTGGCATTTAGAAGTCACCGCATCATAATAGAACAACGGAGAGAAATATTGTATACATTTATTGCACGTTGCAATGAAAAAAGGATGGTTACAGCATGAGTCGACGGGACGCACGCGAAAAACTTATACAAGCGTTATATCAACATGAATTTCATACGGAAGATGAAGCGGGGAGCATTATTCCCGAAGATTGGTTAGCGGGGCTGGGCGAACGGGATCGGCGTTTTTACAAGCAAATGTTGGAAGGAGTCGCGCGCGAGCAGCACGCGGTCGACGCACTGCTTTCGGCGTCGTTACAAGGCTGGTCACTCGGTCGGTTGAACGCAGTCGATCGCGCCATCTTGCGTTTAGGGGTGTATGAACTGTGTTACGTCGAGGACATCCCTGCCGCCGTGACGATCAACGAGGCGGTCGAATTGGCAAAACTGTTCAGCACCGACAAGTCGGCGCGCTACATAAACGGTGTACTCAGTGACGTGCGCCGGACGCAAACGAATAAAACGGGTGAGAAGGCAGGCGAATGAACGGCTACATACTAGGGATCGATACGAGCAACTACTGTACGTCACTCTGTTTGTTAGATGCAGCAGGCGACATCGTCGCCGAGCGGCGGAAGTGGCTTCCCGTCCCGCGCGGTGCACGCGGCTTGCGACAAGGTGAAGGGGTGTTTCACCACGTGCAGCAACTCGGCGAGCTTTGGTGTAGCATCGACTTGCCAGTTGAAGGAGCACTCGTCGGCGTTTGTGCGAGTACGGCGCCGCGCCCTTCCGAAAAGTCGTACATGCCTGTCTTTACTGTCGGGCGGAACTGGGGGCAGTCGCTTGCCCACCTACAGCGCGTGCCGTTTTTTGAGACGACGCACCAGGAGGGGCATATTGCCGCGGCGCTCGGAACGGCCGACCGCCCGCTGGACCGTATACAGTCTTTCACCGCGCTGCACTTGTCTGGGGGCACGTCGGACATGCTGTACGTGGAGCGAACAGGCGACGGTTATGCGATTGAGAAAGTCGGCGGATCGACCGATTCATACGCTGGACAACTCGTTGACCGGGTCGGGGTGGCTCTCGGGTTGCCCTTTCCCGCGGGAGGCGCCTTAGAAAAGTTGGCCCGCAATTGTAGCGGAAGGCTTTCGGTTCCGACAGCAGTGGACGGCACGACATTTTCGTTTTCCGGACCGGAAACGGCTCTGTTGCGGCTGATCGCAAGTGATGAAGCACCGCAAGACATCGCACGAGCTGCGGAAAACGCCATCGCAAAAACAGTGGAAAAGGCGCTGCTGAACGCCTTTGCCCACGGATTGCCGAAACGAGTACTACTCGTCGGCGGCGTCGCAGCGAACGTGTACATTCGCCAGCGGCTCAAACACCGCTTAGAACATCGCGCCGTCGGGGCCGCGTTATCTTTTGCAGACGTGCGCTACTCCGGCGACAACGCCTACGGTGTGGCTGCAATAGGTTGGGCTAAGCATAAACGAAGGAGTATCAGTGAACGATGACAGCAACGATTATTGACGGCAAACAGCTTGCCGCCCAAAAACGGAAACAACTAACCACCCGGGTAGAAGCGCTTGTACAACGAGGAGTAACGCCCGGATTGACCGTCATTCTCGTCGGCGACGATCCAGCGTCGGCGACGTACGTACGCGGGAAGGAGAAAGCGTGTCAAGCGGTCGGGATCAACTCCCGCGTCGTTCGCCTGCCGGCAGCGACGAGTGAAGCAGAGCTGCTCGCCCACGTGCATGCGTGTAACGAAGACGCATCTGTCGACGGTATTCTCGTGCAGCTACCCCTCCCGCGACACATCGATGAGCGGAAAATTATTCAAGCGATCGATCCGGCGAAGGACGTCGACGGGTTTCACCCGGTCAACATGGGAAACTTGGTGATCGGCACACCAGGTTTTCTGCCGTGTACCCCTTACGGCATTATGGAAATGTTTAAAGCGTACGACATTTCCCTTGCCGGCAAACACGCCGTCGTGATTGGGCGTAGCAACATCGTCGGCAAGCCGATCGCTTTGCTCATGCAGCGCGAACACGCGACGGTGACAATGTGTCATTCGCGTACACAAGACTTGGCCGAAGTGACGCGCACGGCGGATGTCGTCGTCGCTGCTGTCGGCCGAGCCCACCTCGTCACCGGCGACTTTATTAAACCGGGCGCCGTCGTCATCGACGTCGGCATGAACCGCCTACCGAACGGTAAACTGACAGGCGACGTCGCTTACGACGATGTAAAGGAGACCGCGGCATACATGACACCTGTTCCCGGCGGGGTCGGTCCGATGACGATTGCGATGTTGTTGTACAATACGGTGCAAAGTGCGGAGCAGCGGCTATAAGTGGCAGCGCTGAGCAAATAACTTCACATTTTGCGGAGAGGAGAAGAGGTGTGACACAAGTGACTGTCGATGAGCGAAACGTGTGGACGATTGCCAACTTGAACCGCTACATTCGCGAGACACTCGACCGCGAGGTGCCGCTACAGTCGCTGTGGGTACGCGGCGAAATTTCTAACTTTAAACACCACGCGCGCGGTCACATGTATTTTA
Source organism: Numidum massiliense (assembly GCF_001375555.1). Taxonomy (NCBI): domain Bacteria; kingdom Bacillati; phylum Bacillota; class Bacilli; order Caryophanales; family Bacillaceae; genus Numidum; species Numidum massiliense. The sequence goes on from NZ_CTDZ01000009.1 coordinate 1,104,273, forward strand.
CGTTAAAGGACGAAAGCAGCCGCATCAATGCCGTCATGTTTATGCGACAAAACCGTTTCCTCAAATTTAGGCCGAAAAATGGGGACAACGTTCTCGTCCGCTGTAGCGTTTCCATGTATGAAATTGGCGGGCACGTGCAGCTGTACGTACAGGAGATGCAACCGGACGGTGTCGGCAGCTTATTCCTCGCCTTTGAGCAATTGAAGGAACGGTTGGCGCAAGAAGGGTTATTCGCTAGCGAGCGAAAGCGGGCACTCCCGCTGCACCCGCGGACGATCGGTGTCGTCACGTCTGCCACTGGGGCGGTCGTGCGCGACATCGTCACGACGACGCGCCGCCGCTCGCCGCATACGAACATTTTGCTGTTTCCGGCCGTCGTGCAAGGGGAGTATGCACCGCAGTCGATCGTGCAGGCGATCGCTCGTGCGAACGCAGACTACGGCGAGGAAATCGACGTGCTCATCGTCGGGCGCGGCGGTGGCTCGCTCGAAGAGTTGTGGGCGTTTAACGAAGAAATTGTCGCCCGCAGCATTTACGAATCGCACATCCCCGTCATTTCCGCTGTCGGCCATGAAACGGACGTGACGATTGCCGACTTTGTGGCGGACGTGCGCGCGGCGACGCCTACCGCTGCGGCAGAACTAGCCGTCCCGTCAGCGCGGGAACTTAAGGAACGCGTCAACCGCGCGACAGGGCAGCTGCACGTCACTGTGGAACGGCGCCTTAGCGAGGCGCGCGAGCGACTGATGCGCTATCAGCAGTCGCCGGTTCTCAAGCGGCCGCTGACGAGTTTGCGAGAATACGAACAGCGAGTCGACCACTTACATACTGCACTGCTACGGGTAGCGGCGACAGGCGTACAGCAGCGGCGAGCCGAACTCGCGCGCTGGCGAGACCGCCTGCAAGTGACGCGCCTTTACGCGCGGCAGCGCGTGCTGCAAAAAGAGTACGTCCGCCTACAAAATCGCTTACAGCAGCGAGTTGCGGACATTGCGCGGCAAAAGCGGATCTTCTTCGAAGCGAAGCTCGCACAGTTAGACGCGCTCAGTCCGCTGAAGGTGATGCAGCGCGGCTATTCGATCGCGTATCGGGAAAGCGATGGCCACATCGTCAAGCAACTGAACGACGTACAGCTAGGTGATATTGTACACGTCCACGTCGCCGACGGAAAATTAGATTGTCAAGTGTGGGGAATGGAGGAGATCGCGCATGACGGAAAACACACGGGAAAAAATTGAGCAGTTAACGTTTGAAGAAGCGATTGAGCGGTTAGAAACAGTCGTGCACCAATTGGAGGACGGCGAAGTGCCGCTGGAGCAAGCGATCGAACTGTTTCAGGAAGGAATGACGTTGTCCAAGCAGTGTAGTGAAAAACTAGACAGCGTCGAGAGCCGCATCGAAATGTTAATCGAAGAGAATGGGGAATGGGTGAAGAAACCACTTGCTCCTGAGGAGGACTAGCCGTCATTGAATAATGATCTTCGTTTATTTTTACAAGAGCAGCGCACGCTCGTCGAGCGGGCGTTACAACAAGAAATCGCATCGCAGCGGGACGTGCCGACGATTTTACAAGAGGCGATGACATATTCCCTCTTAGGGGGAGGGAAACGGCTGCGCGCGATTCTCACCATCGCTACAGCGGAGGCGTTAGGTGCGGCGCCGACGGACGTCCTTCCGTTTGCTTGTGCCATCGAAATGATTCATACCTATTCGCTGATCCACGACGATTTGCCGGCCATGGACGACGACGACATGCGGCGCGGCAAACCGACAAACCACCGCGTGTACGGCGAAGCGACGGCAATTTTGGCCGGGGATGCGTTGCTGACAAAAGCGTTCGGCCTTATGAGTAAAAGTGTGCACACGTCTAAAGTAACGGCGGAAGATCTATTGTATCTGATTGACGAAGCAGCGCGTGCTGCGGGAGCAGAGGGGATGGTCGGCGGGCAAGTCGACGACTTACTCGGCGAGAAGCGACAACTTGTGTTAGACGAACTCGTCCACATCCACCGGCGCAAAACAGGGGCGCTCCTTAAGCTGTCAGTGCGTGCGGGTGCGATTTTGGCAGCCGCGAGCGAGGTGCAGCTGGCTGCGCTCAGTCGTTACGCGGAAAATGTCGGGCTCGCGTTTCAAATTCAAGACGACATTCTCGACGTCGTCGGCGACCAACAAGTGATCGGCAAACCGGTCGGCAGTGACGCTGCGCGAGAAAAAGCGACGTTCCCTGCCTTGCTCGGTTTGGAACAATCGCGGCAAAAAGTGTTGGCACTCGTCTCCGAAGCGAAAGAAGGGATTCGTAACGTGTCGGGGATTGCCGCTGACCGCCTTTGCGACCTCGCCGACTACGTCATTACACGTAACTACTAATTACGCGTAACTACTAAATGGAGCTGTGTTAATTTTGTGTCATTATTCCAGCTATCCCCGATTGAAAGGGCGATTTAACTTGTGTTATAATTGCCCTAATGCGATGGTGGAGTGGTGCATTATCCTAGTCAGTCTAACCCTGTCGAAGACGGGGCTAAAAATCCGTTAAGGGCACATCGATGAAGTTCCTGGTGTTGGCTTGAGGCGCCCAGCTTTGGGCTGATGCTGGGAGTTAAGGTTGAAGGGCGATCCACAAGGGCATGTGGGCGACGACCCTTCTTCCGTGGAGACTCATGTTTGTCGCGCGAGGCCACCGCGCCGAAGGCGACGACTTGGGAATGAACCTGCATGCGGGGATTAAAACTTGTGTGTAGCGTAGCCTGCCTTGAGTGGGCGCGGAGGGGATTATCTTATTAAAAACGATGACTTCTCGGCCAAGAAGCGACTCGTTGATCGAGATATGAAATCCGCCCTGCAAAAGAGGCTAGAAGGTTTGTTAGACTGTTGAGGAAAACTCCTAGGCTGTCTGCTTTAGCAGGATTGTGCGAGGATTATAGTGCGGACTAAGTGGCAATCCAGTCCGACGCGGGGAAACCCCGTCGAGTAATGCTTAAAGGGAAACCGTCCAGGACGGCGACGCCTGGGTGCATTGCTGGGAAAACCTACTGGACCTAAGCCGTAATTTTTACTTGCGCAATTACCACTCCCCAAATGTACTTAATCTCGGCTCTTGTACCGAACCGTCTAAGGGACTGTTGTATATTATGGCCTTACAGGCCACAGAATATAACCATTGTACACGTTTTGCACAGACGACGGAGGCCTATTTAATGATCCAACTATTTCGCGGATCGTTTCGTTGGACGGTCATCGTCACAGCTGTGACGTTTGTATTGGCCGCTATTTTCTCGGTAACGTCAAGCGTTTTTTTAAACGGGCTCCCATGGGGAATCGCTTTGTTACTGTTGTTCGTCATTGTCTCCTTTGGCATCGTCTTCGACGTCATCGGCATTGCGGCGACTGCGGCGGAGGAGAAACCGTTTCACTCGATGGCCGCGCAGAAAGTGCCGGGCGCTAAGCAAGCGATCGGGATCATCCGCAAGGCGGACCAAGTTGCCAACTTTTGTAACGACGTCGTCGGCGACGTCAGCGGGATCATTAGCGGTGCCGTGGCGCTTGCCGTTGTCACACAAATGGTAAGCTCGCTCCAACATCCGACAAGTACCGTACAAGTTCTCATTAATACACTTTTAACGGCGATCGTCGCCGCGGTGACCGTCGGTGGCAAAGCGCTCGGAAAAACGTTTGCGATCCGCTATGCGAATGAAATCGTCTTCCGCGTGGCCAAAATCTTTCACCTTTTAGACGTGCAGTTTAACATTAAACTGTTTGACATTCGTGCGCAAAAGCGCAAAAAAAAGAAACAGAAAGCGGGAAGTTAAAGAGTGTTCACTAATCAAATCGACTCACCCGACAAGTTAAAACAGCTGTCCCCCGAGGAGTTACCACAGGTAGCCACCGAAATCCGCGAGTTTATCGTTGAACAGCTCAAATTTACCGGTGGACATTTGGGGGCCAATCTCGGTGTAGTTGAACTGACACTTGCGATGCACTACGTATTTGACAGTCCCCGCGACAAGTTTATTTGGGACGTCGGTCACCAAGCTTACGTTCATAAAATACTGACCGGACGCGCCGACCAGTTCGATACGCTGCGTCAGTATAAAGGGCTTTGCGGCTTTCCGAAACGATCGGAAAGTGAGCACGACGTATGGGAAACGGGGCACAGTAGTACGTCCTTGTCTGCAGCGATGGGGATGGCGGTAGCCCGCGACCTGAAAGGTGACGATTACAACATCGTCGCAGTCATCGGCGACGGTGCGATGACTGGTGGCATGGCGTTCGAAGCGCTCAACAACATCGGTCACGAACAGAAAGACGTCATGATCGTCCTCAACGACAACGAAATGTCTATTGAGCAAAACGTCGGCGCGATGCACCACTATTTAGGGAAACTGCGCACCGACAAGCATTACAAAAAAGTAAAAGAAGAAGTCGAAACGTTGCTCAAACGCATTCCAGCGATTGGCGGACGAGTGGCGAAAACGATGGAGCGCCTTAAAGACAGTATCAAGTATATGCTCGTCTCTGGCGTTATTTTTGAAGAGTTAGGATTTACGTATTTAGGGCCGATCGACGGGCACAACGTGAAAGACGTCATAAAAACGTTAAAGCAGGGTGCCGATACGAAAGGGCCGGTACTCGTGCACGTCGTAACAAAAAAAGGCAAAGGGTATAAACCTGCCGAAGAAGCGACAGACAACATGCATGGCATCGGCGCCATTAAAGTTGAATCGGGTGCACTTAAAAGCACTCCGAAAGGCCCTAACTACAAAAACGTGTTCACCGATACACTGATGGAACTGGCGGCAAAAGACGAACGCATCGTGGCGCTTACCCCGGCGATGCTCGGCGGCAGCGGACTGACGAAGTTTGCGAAGCGCTTTCCGGACCGTTGCTTCGACGTCGGCATTGCCGAACAGCATGCGGTGACGATGGCCGGCGGCATTGCCACGCAAGGGCTGAAACCGGTCGTCGCCATCTACTCGACTTTTTTGCAACGCGGCTACGACCAAGTTATTCACGATATCGTGCGTCAAAACTTAAACGTGTTTTTCGCGATTGACCGGGCGGGGTTCGTCGGTGCTGACGGCGAAACGCACCAAGGGGTGTACGACATCGCCTTTTTGCGCTGTCTGCCAAACATTACGATTATGGCTCCGAAAGACGAAAATGAATTCCGGCACATGATTTACACCGCGATCGAAGCGGATGGACCGACCGCCGTACGTTATCCGCGCGGCGAAGGGCTAGGCATACCGCTCGACGAGACGCTACAGGCGATTCCGGTTGGACAGTCAGAAGTGTTGCGCGAAGGGCGCGATGTCGCGTTAGTCGCCCTCGGCACGATGGTCCCGCTCGCTGTCGAAGCTGCGGAACTGCTTCAGCGCGAAGGAATTAGTGCACGCGTCATTAACGCCCGCTTCGTCAAGCCGCTCGACGAGCAAATGATACTGAAGCAAGCGCGCGACAACATGCCGATCGTGACGATCGAAGAAGGGGTGCGACAAGGCGGATTCGGCAGTGCCGTCTTAGAGTTTCTCGCCGAGCGCCACATTCGCCACCTTGCGGTAGAGGTGATTGGGACACCGGACTATTTCGTCGAACACGGCAGCGTGTCCGACTTGTATCGCGAAGTCGGTCTCACGCCAGAAAACATTGCTGCGCGGGCGCGCACGATAGCTTTAAAACGAGGGCGGCGAGCGCGAATTGCAGCAAAATAAGCAGCGCATCGACACGTTACTCGTAGAAAAAGGTTTGTTTGCGACGCGGGAAAAAGCGAAAGCGGCGCTCATGGCAGGTCTCGTCCGCGTAGGCGGGGAACTCGTCGACAAGGCGGGGACGAAAGTGCCCGTACATGCCGATGTGCAAGTGACGGGAGCGCCTCATCCGTACGTCAGTCGTGGCGGGCTTAAATTGGAAGAGGCGTTGCGCGCCTTTGCGTACGACATGACGGGACGCGTCGTCATCGACGTCGGCGCGTCGACTGGCGGCTTTACCGACTGTGCCCTGCAGCACGGCGCCACCCACGTGTACGCGGTCGACGTCGGCTACGGTCAACTCGACTGGAAGCTGCGGCAAGATGAACGTGTCACAGTGATGGAGCGAACGAACTTTCGCCATGTCGACCCCGACTGTTTTTCCGATCCCCGGCCCGACGTCGCCCTCATCGACGTCTCTTTTATATCTTTAGATAAAATTTTACCGAAATTGGGTGAGATTTTGCCGGAAGGCGGGACGATTCTCTCGTTAGTTAAACCGCAGTTTGAGGCCGGGCGAGAAAGCGTCGGCAAAAAAGGGATCGTGCGCGATCCCGCGGTGCATCGGGAAGTGTTAGCGCGCACCGTGCACATGGCGGAGACGCACGGCTTCCGCATGAGCGACGTGGCGTTTTCCCCAATTACCGGCAGCGAAGGGAACATCGAGTTTTTAGTCGCATGGCGCAAAGTAGCGCGAGCGTTACTGTCTGTAGACGACATCGCGCACCGCGTCGAGGAAACGGTCTCCCGTGCGCACCGCGAATTATCGCACTAATTTATGAACAGCTCCCACCGCGAGGAGGGGGCTGTTGGTGTGTCTCGGCGTGTCTAATCGGAATGCCGGCGAGGGATAAGACGAACGTGAGCGCGTGTCTCAGCGTGTCTTAGCATGTCTTTAATTAGGGAAGGGAGAAATTGTGATGGATTACAAACCGTTAGTTGAGGCGTATCGGGGCGGTACTTTGGAGAATGTGCACCACGGTGTCATTTGCGGTGTGTCCGATCGCGGTGAAGTCATTTATTCTGTCGGGGATGAAAATCATTTGACGTTTCTGCGCTCCGCTGCGAAACCGTTACAGGCGATTCCTGCAATCACGCACGGTGTAGACAAAAAATTTGCTTTGTCCGCTCGCGAAGCGGCGCTGTTTGCCGCCTCGCACAGAGGTGAAACGTATCATATCGAAGCGCTCGATCGGATGGCGCAAAAAATGGGCATTGACGAAGCGGAGCTGCACTGTTTGCCGACATACCCGCTAAACGACGAACCGAAAGCAGCGTGTATTTACAATCACTTACCTAAACGGCGGATGTATCACAACTGTTCGGGTAAACATTTAGGCATGATCGGCTTGTGTAAACTGTTAGGGTACAGCGTCGACGGCTACTGGGAACAGGAACATCCCGTACAGAAAAAAATATTGCAGGTACTCGCAGCAATGGCTGACTTCCCGCAACAGTCGATTAAACAAGGGATTGACGGATGTGGCGTACCAGTTTTTGCCCTGCCGCTCAAGCATTTAGCGCTTGCCTATATGAAAATGGCCTGTCCGGACTTAATAGCCGACGAGGCGATGCGTTCGGCAGTGCAACGGATCGTTTCACTCATGAACGATCATCCTGAGATGATCGCGAGTTGGGGGTTTACATGTACAGCCCTCTTACTTGACGACAACATCGTCGCGAAAGGCGGCGCTCAAGGTGTATACTGCTTCGGATTGAAGAGAGAACGGCTCAGTTTTGCCCTAAAGGTGCTGGATGGCTCGGAGACAGTATGGCCACTGATCCTCGCCACGATGTTGGAACAAATCGGCTATAGCAATCGAGAGACGATCGACCGGCTACACGAATTACTGCCACGTGACATCCGTAACGACAACGGCCGTATCGTTGGCGAATACAAGGCCGTGTTTACCCTATGATTCGGGTTAAAGACGAGAGAGAATGAGAGGCTTGAGGGGCTGGGGCGCATGTTGCTTAATACATACTTAGTACGCGCATAACGCGTAAGGAGTGGATCTTGTGAAAGTAGAAGTTATAGCTACAACGTTGACAGATGCGAAGATTGCCGCCCGGTACGGCGCAGATCGCCTCGAGTTAGTCACGGGCATACAAGAAGGTGGGTTGACCCCGAGTTACGGTTTAATAGAGCAAGTCGTTCAAAGTGTCGATATTCCGGTGAACGTCATGGTTCGGCCGCACAGTCAATCGTTTTATTACAACGAAGACGATCTACAGACGATGTTAAAGGATATTCACGCGATCCAGCAGATTGGAGCGAATGGTATCGTCATCGGGGCGTTGACGGTAGACGATAATATCGATCGCGGCGCGTTGCAACGTTTACTGACTGCAGCAGGCGGCTTAGATGTGACCTTTCACCGGGCATTTGACAATGTCCCGGATCAACGAGAGGCGTTAAACGTCTTATTGGCATTCCCACAAATCACGCGGGTGTTAACTTCCGGCGGAAAAGAAAAAGCGATCCATTCACAGCCACAAATTAAAGAACTCGTTCGTTTTACTAAAGATACGCATCTCTCTATTTTGGCGGGTCACGGTTTAACGATTGAGTCATTGCACGAGTTCGTGTTGGCGACAGGCGTAACTGAAGTACATTTCGGTTCAGCTGTAAGAATCGACAACGACAACCGTAAACGTGTGCAAGGCGAAAAGTTGGTGGCTATTCGCAACGTATTCGAGGAAATTCGCCGTTAACGTCGGCAATTACTTGATATGTTGAACCGTGTGTGATCCGTGTCTGTTATTGAATGAGAGAGTTACAATGTGCTAAAATCGTTATAAAAAAACAAGTGTCTTACCTTTTTTGTCATTCACTTGAAACTCTTCTCCCGTTCGCACGTATAACAAAATAAGCATCAAACGGACAGGAGGTGTCGCTTTTTAGAAGTTGAATCAGCAAATGTTGTGAAATAGTTCGTCATAGAGACGTAAGAAAGGAAGAGATAGTATGACTACCGCCTTAATCGCAATATTCGTGTTTCTCGCACTGATTATTGTGACGGTCGTTTATTTTATTGCTACATACAACGGATTAATCAAGTACCGCAACTGGGTGAAAGAGTCGTGGAGCCAAATTGACGTGCAACTGCAACTGAGACACGATCTCATTCCGAACTTGGTCAATACGGTAAAAGCCTATGCCAAACACGAGCAAGACACATTGGAAAAAGTGATTCAAGCACGTAACCAGTTAGTGCAAGGAAGTCCGCAGGAGCGGATCGACGCCGACCATCAACTGCAAGGCGCGCTAAAATCGATTTTCGCCTTGTCTGAATCGTATCCAGAATTAAAAGCAAACACGAATTTCCTTCGCTTGCAAGAAGATTTACGCGCAACAGAAGATAAAGTTGCCTATGCGCGCCAGCTCTACAACAAAACGGTCGCCGATTACAACATAAAGCGGGAATCTTTCCCTTCCAACCTCATTGCCGGCATGTTTAATTTTAGAGCAGAGGAACAACTGCAAATTCCAGACGCGCATCGCGAAGCACCGAAAGTAACGTTCTAATCCGCGCAGGAGCGTGCGTAGACAATAAAAAGATATCACGCACCGGCGTGTCAGTACGCCCTCACACGCAACAAAAAAATTGGGAGAGTTAAACATGCTTTTTAAGCAAATTGAGCAGAATAAACGAAAAACAGCTGTCTTAATGGTATTGTTTTCTCTTCTCGTCTTGGCGCTCGGGTGGGCCGTCGGCTATGTGCTAAACGGGGACCACTTTTCTGGAATCGGTATTGCAGGCGCCATTCTCGCAGTATACTTACCGCTCACGTTCATGACGGCGACGAGTCAAGTGCTGCAAATGGCGGGGGCGCGGGAGATTGCGCGCGAGGATCACCCGATGTTGTTTAACATCGTGGAAAACCTTTGCATCCCCGCCCGCATCCCGATGCCGAAAATATACGTGATCGACGATCCGGCCCCGAACGCGTTTGCCACTGGCATAAAGCCGGAAAACGGTGCCGTGGCATTTACGACGGGATTGTTAGAGCAGTTGAATCGCGATGAACTCGAAGGAGTTGCCGCGCATGAAATCGCACACATCCGCAATTACGACATCCGCCTCATGACGATTTGCATTGCCCTAGTCGGAGTCGTGGCTCTCATCGGCGATTTTGCGTCGCGGACGTTGTACTACCGCGGGAGCAGCAGGCGGGGACGCGACGAGAAGTCACACCCCGCAATCGCGATCATTGCCATTCTCTTTATCGTGTTAGCCCCGCTTGCGGCGCGTTTCGTCCACTTAGCCGTTTCGCGCAACCGCGAGTATTACGCCGATGCGACGGCGGTCGAATTGACGCGAAACCCGAACGGGCTAAAAAACGCACTCATCAAAATTAGTGAAAGCCCGCTCGACGTCAAACGCGCCAAAGATGCGACGGCCGCGTTGTACATTTCTAATCCGTACCGGCGGCAGCGACGGCGCCGCGCGAGAAGCTGGATGGCGACCCACCCACCGACTGCAGAGCGCATTGCGCGGATCGAGGCCATGTAATGTGGGATGCAGGACAAATGTGATGAGAAAATGACAAAAAAGAAGCTTCCCGTCACTACCGTATAGACTGGTAGCTTCTTTTTTTATGTGAGGAATGTTGGCAATATGGCGCGCGCTCACGTTCGCGCGGCCTCCGTGTGAATGCGACGCGCAAATGGCCATAGGCGCGCAAATAACCATAGTAGGAACGTAGGTTCCCTTCGGCTGCATTGTGTGTTACAATGGTGCTACATTAAGGGACAGTTTTGTACATATATAAAATGAGGAAACGGTTATTGAAGCAGGAAATCGCACGTTGTACCGCGAATTACCTCAGTTGAGGTGATTGGCATGCTGCGAAATGGCGACGAATTCGTCTTTCTGATCATCGGGCTGTTAGGCGCTATTTTTTTGTGGCGTTTTTGGAAACAACGGCGCCAAGAACCGGCAGCTGATGTCCCCACCTCGGGGAAAGTGGTACAATTGTTACAGAGTGAAGGTTATGACATCGTAGCGGGCCGTACGGCATTCCCGCTGCGGATGGCGTATGGAAATAAAGAGTCGACTGTAAAAATGACGGCGGACTATATCGTAAAAAAGAGGAATCGTACGTACGCTGTAAAAACAGAGCGAGAAGACGGAGAGGCAGTCAGTTTAAAGCGCGTGCGCGAACGTTACTTGCCGATCTGCTTAGCGTTTCAAGCAGATGGCGTCGTCATCGTCAGCAAAGATCGGACGAAGGCGCACTGCGTAACTATCGCGCGGGGACCGCGTCGGACGGCAGCTTCCCGCCTTTCTTGGGTTGTTGGCGCCTTTTTGCTCGGGGCAGGGGTTACTTTTTTTTGGCTATACTGACACTGTACAGACGTGAGTGTCGTCTACGACGCGCGTCGTGTACAATCGCGAGGTGGGATGATTTTGACGACGATTGGTTTGGCAGTGAACCGCAGTAAACCGAATGCGCGCGTCGTGGCGCGCGAACTCATTCAGTTATTAGAACAGCGAGACGCGAAGGTGCTCATTGAAGATAAAGTCGCGGTAGAGTTGGGGCGGACGGATCTCGGCGTGACACTGGCGCAAATGGCGGAGCGCGTGAAGATGGTGTTTGTCCTCGGAGGGGACGGTACACTGCTTGGGATTGCGCGTCGCTTTGCAAGCAGAAATGTCCCGATACTTGGCATAAATTTAGGATACTTGGGCTTTCTGTCCGAAGCAGAGCCGGATAGTTTAGAGAATGCCGTTGAAAAGGTGCTGGACGGCGATTACATTATCGAAGAGCGAATGATGATCGAAACGGAAGTGATCCGCGGTGGGCGCCGGCTTGAACAAGGCGTTGCTTTAAACGATGTCGGTATTGCCAAAGGGTCGTTTAGTCGCATGATTACGAGTACGATTTACGTCGACGACATGTATTTAGGGACGTACTCTGGCGACGGGGTCATCGTCTCTAGCCCGACGGGTTCGACTGCGTACTCGCTTGCTGCTGGCGGACCGATCGTCAGTCCGAACGTCAACGTGTTGTTACTTACCCCGATTTGCCCGCACACGTTGAATGCCCGTTCGATCATTTTGTCGGCCAAAGATAAGTTACATATTCGCGTCAGTGCAACCCACGAAGACATCGGGTTAACGATCGACGGGCAGCTCGGCTTTAAATTAAAAGTCGACGACGTCATTCAATTGCAGCGTGCGCCGTACAATACATTGCTCGTGAAATGGAAAGAAAGTTCTTTTTTTGAAGTTGTACGCAAAAAACTGCAAGGGGAAAGGGAAGACGTGCCTAACTGGAGGTAAAAGATGAAAGGGCGACGACATATAAAAATTCGCGATTTAATTACGAAAAATGAAATCGAGACGCAAGACGAGCTCGTCGAGCTGTTGCGCGCTGCCGGTTACAACGTGACGCAGGCGACTGTCTCGCGCGACATCAAGGAGCTACACCTCGTAAAAGTGCCAATGGCAGACGGACGGTACAAATATTCGCTGCCAGCCGATCGGCGGTTTGATCCGTTACAAAAATTAGGGAGGCTCCTCGCTGAAAGTTTTATCGGGATTGACAACAGCAACAATTTAGTCGTCATGAAGACAATGCCGGGCAACGCGCAGGCGGTGGCGGCGCTGTTAGACCATTTAGACTGGGAAGAAATTATTGGGACGATTGCTGGCGACGATACAATTCTAATCATTTGCCGGGAAAACGAACAAGGCTCTAAAGTCGTCGAACGTTTCTTAAGTATGTTGTAGGACGGAGGTGAGGGCGGGTGATCCGGGAGTTATCGATACGCAACTTGGCCGTCGTCGAAGCGGTCGACGTCTCGTTTGCCGAAGGACTACACGTCCTTACCGGGGAGACCGGCGCAGGGAAGTCGATCGTCGTCGACGCCATCGGACTCGTGCTCGGGGCGAGGGGCTCCGCCGACTTCGTGCGCCACCGAGCGAAAAAGGCAGAAATAACCGCACTGTTCGACTTTGATAAGGCGCATCCCGTATGGGATAAACTGCGCCACTTTGGCTTCGATGTCGACGGGGAACAGACGCTTCTGCTCAAGCGAGACATTTCCCGCTCTGGAAAAAGCACGTGCCGCGTCAACGGACAAATCGTCACCTTGGCGATGCTAAAACAAATTGCGGAAAAAATCGTCGATATCCACGGACAGCACGACCAACAATCGCTTTTGAGCGAGGAAGATCATTTGCACTGGCTGGACGCGTTTGCCGGGGAGGCGATCGAGCCGGCGAAGCGCGCTTACGGCGACGTGTACCGGGAATATCGGCAGGTGGAAGCTGAGCTCAAGGCGCTGACGAAAGACGAGCGGCTCACCGCACAACGAATCGATTTGTTACAGTTCCAAGTGCGGGAAATTGCGGCAGCGTCACTCGAAGTGGGAGAAGACGGGCGATTAACGGAACGCCACAAGCAACTGGCACACGCCGAACGGCTTTCCGCGCACTTGCAAGAGGCTTACTTCCGCTTACAAGGGGAGGGTGGCGCACTGGACGACGTCGGCGAAGCACTGACGCAAATCGAAGCGGCGATTTCGTACGATACAGCATTGCAAAGCGAGTTAGAGCCGATAAAAAATGCCTTTTATTTACTGGAAGATGCAATCCTTTCTTTGCGGCGCAAAGTGGACGCGTACGTATTCGATCCGAAAGAGTTAAACGAAGTCGAGTTACGCCTTTCCCTCATTGATCAATTGAAACGGAAATACGCCGCTACGCTTGAGGAAATTGTGGCCTACGGCGAAGAGGCGGAACGCGAGCTAGGCGTACTACAAAACAAGGAAACGCACCAACATGCACTCGGCGAACGTTTGGAGGCGCTGCGGCGCGAATTGGCGGTTAAGGCGCGCCAGCTGACAGCGATTCGCGAACAGGCTGCCGCGGTGTTGGAGCGAGAGGTGGAGGGGCAGCTTCGCGATTTGCGGATGAAAAACACGCAATTCCGCATTGTCTTTACGTCGCCGGAGGAAGAAGCTGCGCGCGCGTTTGGTGTGGATGGGTGGGATCAGTTACTGTTTGCCCTGTCGACGAACCCGGGTGAACCGGTGAAGCCGCTGGCAAAAATCGCTTCCGGCGGTGAATTGGCCCGCGTCATGTTGGCATTGAAGACCGTATTTAATGAAGTCGATGCCGTCGAGACGCTTATTTTTGACGAAGTAGATACCGGTGTGAGCGGACGGGCTGCCCAGGCGATTGCTGAGAAAATGGTTCACGTCGCGTCGGGTCGGCAAGTGTTGTGTGTGACACATTTACCGCAAGTCGCTTGCATGGCTGACCGGCATTACTACATTGAGAAACAAGTTGCAGAAGACAGTACAGTGACACGCGTACAGCCGCTTAAGAAACAGGGGCGCGTCGACGAACTAGCCCGCATGCTCGGCGGTGTGGAAGTGACGCGGAAAACGAAACAACACGCGGCGGAAATGCTGCGTCTCGCCGCTGCGCGGAAACAAGAGAAGGCCCACGACACATAAGATCCACAGTTGACCACATAAGATCCACAGTTCGTTTAAACACGTCGCACGATGTATATTTTTCCACATGAGCTGCCATATTACCCGTTAGCGGAAGGCAGTTTTTTTGTGCCATCATTTACGCCGTATGACAGCTTCATTCGAGGGTAGCTTATGAATACGGTGCGTGGTCATCAAGGGAAGGCATTTAGGTAGGTACGGAACGGAGTGTGGTGTCTTGGACCGGAGACAAATAAAGAAGCTAATCGGTCTTGCCTTGGTGGTCTTAATTGTATGTGCGAGTGCGACGCCCACTTTTAGACAGTTTTTTTCGCTACCCCATCACTTCCGCATGCTGGACGGATCTGAAAAAAAGTGGCAAATAGGTTTGCCCACCACAGTCACAGCGTCAGTTGCCGATCCGAACGTCGTACAACTTAACGGCGTACAGGCAGATCGCGTACGTGTTAAACCTTCGCGGGCGCTGCAGATTCTTCCCCGGCAATTAGGGCAAACCGAAGTGCGGTTAAAACTGTTTGGGGCGTTGCCGATCAAAACGTTCAAGGTGCAAGTCGTCCCAAATATTAAAGTGATTCCCGGAGGGCAGTCAATTGGAGTGAAATTGACGTCTGACGGCATGCTCGTCGTCGGGCACCACCGGGTGAAAGGTGAAACGGGCGACTCCTCGCCCGGGCAACAAGCGGACATTCGCATTGGCGATCGCATTTTAAACATTGAAGGGACCACAATTACATCGCCAGAACAAATGAACCGCCTCATTCAAGTACACGGTAAGAAACAAGAGGGTATCGTCGCCCGCGTCGCCCGCGGCGAGAAGCAGTTTGACGTGACGATTCACCCGCTGTACGACAAAGCCAACCGCAGTTACCGCATCGGCCTGTATGTAAAAAATGCGACCTCCGGTGTCGGGACGCTTACGTTTTATGCGCCAGATACGCATTTGTACGGGGCGCTCGGACACGTTATTTCCGATCTCGATACAGGATCGCCGATCGTCGTCGGCAAGGGGCAAATCGTACAATCAAACGTCACGGCGGTTGAAAAAGGCATTTCCGGAAAACCGGGTGAAAAGCGTGCCATTTTTTTTAACGAAAAAGATATTCTCGGGACCATTAAGAAAAACACTCGCTTCGGCATTTTTGGCGAAATGGATCAGTTTCCGGAAAATGGCTACACAAACGAAGCCATCCCGATCGGTTTAATGGAAGACGTGAAAACAGGACCCGCACACATATATACGGTCGTCGAGGGACGTAAGGTGGAAAAATACAATATCGAAATCGTCAACGTCATTAAACAGCCGTACGCGGCTACGAAAGGCCTCATCATCAAAGTGACGGACGAACGCCTCCTACAAAAAACGGGCGGCATCGTCCAAGGCATGAGCGGGAGTCCGATTATTCAAGACGGGAAACTCGTCGGCGCAGTGACACACGTATTCGTCAACGACCCAACGTCAGGGTACGGGACGTACATCGAGTGGATGTTGCAAGAAGTAGGAATAAAATTAAGCGCAGTAGATGTAGGTAGACAGAGAAAACCCCATATATATGGGGTTTTCTCCATATATATGGTTTTTTCCATATAGAATACTAGGAAATCGTCGAGCTACAATGGTACCGCTTATTACTCGCCTGCTGAATCGACGTTTTTGTCGAATTTTATCGTAAAATATTTACCAAAAAAATTGCTCGTCGTTGCAGGAAATTACTATCTGATGTCGAAAGTATGTGGTATAAAGAAAGTTCGGAAAGGCACAGCAGCCTTACGCTTACACAAAAAATTTAAAGCGGGTGTTGTGTTTTTTCTTAAATAGGGTCTAGGAGGTTTTTTACTTGCAAACGATTCAGGTCGCTTTAGCTGATGACAATAAGGAATTTGCAGAACTAATGTGTACGTTTATTTCTGAACAGGAAGACATGGAAATTGTCGGTGTCGCGTACAACGGGAACGACGTATTGGATCTCGTACGCTCGACGCAGCCTGACGTGTTAATATTAGACATTATTATGCCCCATCTGGACGGGTTGGGGGTGCTAGAAAAAATGAAAACGCTCACGTTAAATCCAGCGCCGAAAGTGATCATGCTCACGGCGTTCGGTCATGAGACCATTACGCAACGGGCAGTTGAACTCGGCGCATCGTATTACATTTTGAAACCGTTTGATATGGATGCCTTAATCGCGCGCGTCCGGCAGACCCTAAGCAGTCCGTTTAGCCGCAAAAAAATGCCTGACATGCCAAAGAAAGATTACAACTTGGATTCCAACATTACGAGTATCATTCACGAAGTCGGCGTTCCCGCCCATATTAAAGGGTACATGTATTTGCGCGACGCGATTGCGATGGTTTACAATGATGTTGAAATTTTAGGTTCAATAACTAAAGTTCTCTATCCTAGTATTGCCGATAAGTATAAGACGACTCCGAGTCGCGTCGAGCGGGCCATTCGCCACGCGATCGAAGTCGCTTGGAACCGGGGCAACGTCGATTCGATTAGCGCTTTGTTCGGCTATACGGTTAGCGCCAGCAAAGCAAAGCCGACAAACAGCGAGTTTATCGCCATGATCGCCGACAAATTGCGCGTCGCGCACAAGGTGGGATAAGCGGCTAACGGTAAGTGTATCCATCGGTTTTGATCGTTTTTCAACCGTCGCTAACTAAGCAGCTAACATCTTCTAAACCAACTAATATTTTAAAGCTAAGCCAACTAATTACCTTTATTTATCGGGTCAAAAAAACCTGTAAATGGGGGTAATTTTTTTGACAGATTTTGACTTTCAACTGGATATTTCGATGTTTTGCACCCATTTGTTCAGTTGCTTCTCCGGAAAGTAAATGGTCCCGTTTAATTTAATGTGTGGGATGTCCGGATATTGATAGAGCAGCGCTTTTGCATCGTCCTTCTTTATTCCGAGGTAGTTGTGTACCTCACTTTCACTAATTAACTGATGATCGTCATTCTCATCTGTAAATATGAAATCGTCGGGGTTGTTGAAATTTCTCAACCCGGCACCGATAAAATAACCCGCGAGCGCAATCCCTCCCCCTAGTATAAGAGACGGTGTAATAAGGTCATTCAAATCCATTGACTGTCATCCTTTTCCTGGTTTTATTTCTGTTGTCGTTAGCGGCGAAATCGCGTGGTGCAAAAAAGTTTATCACAACTAGTTTACCGCACTAGCACCCCGCCGTTGCGAAGTTAATGATTCGTTTATTTTTCCACCTATGCGTTGTGCCGCTGTATGGACGGGCACGAGAATACACATACTAATCGCGGACGGCCGATGGTCGCTGTCACTGTAACGTGTCGTTAGCTCCAAGTGCCGTTTTAGCTCCAAGTGTCCTAGACGCTGTTCGAATCGTACGGGAGATTAGTTGTCAAACCGTGTGAGAGGGGGAATTGTCGTGTTCGCATGGGCGCAGCCGCTCGGCAAACGGGAACGCGTACTTAAAGGGACGGCAATTGTTGACACGAGTACAAAAAACCTAATTCGGCGCATTCGCTCGGGCGAAATCGCCGTCATTGACCACCGCGATTTGGACGAAGTCGCTGCGGGTGGCTTAATTGCCGGAAAGGTTCGGGCTGTCCTCAACTGTGCGGAAACGATGAGTGGCACATATCCGACACCGGGGCCGGAACGGCTGTTGGCGGCGGGCATCCCCGTATTAGACGGGATCGACCGTCGGTGGGCCAGTCAGCTGGCGGCGGGTACGCCTGTCTGGGTGGAAGGGGCGACGTACGGCTATTTTGACACGGACGGAAACGCAATAGCCGTCGGTGAAGGAAAACAGCTGACGCCCACACGGCTCGCGCGTTTAAAAAAGCTAGCTCGCGCAAATTTGGAGCCGGCCCTCGATCAGTTTATCGATAATACGCTGGCGTTTGCCGCGCGGGAAAAGCACTTTGTAACGCAGCCGCTACAACTTCCGCCACTGGCGACAAAAATTAAAGGGCGGCACGTCGTCGTCGTCGTGCGCGGGGCGAATTACACAGCCGATTTATACGCCATTCGCACATACATTCGCGACTACCGTCCGGTGTTAGTCGGGGTCGATGGCGGTGCAGATGCACTGCTACAAAACAATTACACCCCCGACCTCATTGTCGGCGACATGGATTCTGTGTCTGACGAAGCGCTTCGTTCGGGAGCTGAGTTAATCGTGCACGCGTATCCGAACGGGGAAGCGCCGGGATTAAAGCGCCTCGCCGCGCTCGGGTTGGCAGCGCGCGCCCGCGTATTGCCAGCACCTGGGACGAGTGAGGACGTGGCGATGTTAGTCGCGTTCGAACAGCAAGCGAAATTGATCGTCGCTTTAGGGACGCATACGCACATGGTCGATTTTTTGGAAAAAGGGCGAAAAGGGATGGCTAGTACGATGCTCGTGCGCATGAAAATTGGCACGAAATTAGTCGATGCCAAAGGTGTCAGCTTGTTGTACACGGGCCGCTATCGCGGCAAGGAACTTACTTGGTTAGTGCTCAGTTCGGTATTGCCGCTGCTCTCCTTGTTTGGGATTAATCCGGAATTCCGTTCGCTGCTCCGCTTGTTGTGGTTGAATGTGCGCCTGATGTTCTCGTAAGGAGGTTTATCGTGATTTCCACCCGTTATCATCTTTTTACGGTTATGGCCATTTTTTTATCGCTCGGCGTCGGCATTTTATTAGGCGGTTCGCTCGGGCAGAAGTGGTTGTCGGAGCAAAAACAGTCGTTAATGGCGCAACTGGAACGCCGTTACGAGGAGCAAGTGACACGCAATCGGCAATTAGTTAAAGAAAAAAAAGCAGCGCACACGCTTTATGCTCGTGAACGACAACACATGGCGCAAATTCTGCAACTGTCGCTCGCCCGCAAGTTGCAGGACCGCTTTTTTGTCGTATTTTCAGCCAATCCCACGCGCGCGGCACGTTTAGAACGAATGATTCGTTGGGCGGGCGGACGGGTGCAAGTGCGCGACTCGCTAAGCTACACACCGGTCAAAGCAGACGGCGTCATTGTGTTGGGTGACGACTTCGCCGACCAAATGACGCCTGACGTCCTACAACATTTACAAGTTTTATACCGGGGGCCCCTCGTCGTGCATCGGACGACGTTTGCGCACGCGACGTCGCTCACTGCTGAACGACCTAGTCGGCACGTGTATTTTTTTGAAGGACCACTGTCCGAAGTTGTCGACGCGTACAAGTTACTAAATTTTTTACACGAACTATCTAGCGAACAGGGGGAACAGGGCGATGGAGATGAGCGTCGCAGTCGTCGTACCGGCGTATAACGAAGCTGAGCGCATCGAGCAAACGTTACGAGCCCTAACAGGACTAAGCGAGGTACACGAATTGATCGTCGTCGACGACGGCAGTAGGGACGACACGGCCCTTCGCGCCCGCAATTTTACCGACAGCGTCATTCGTTTACCGCAAAACTGTGGCAAAGGGTACGCACTAGACGTCGGTTGGCGGCAAGCGCAAAGCGATGTGATCGCGTTGATCGACGCCGATTTAGCGGACACAGCCGTACATACGCGCACATTAGTGCAGCCGGTGTTAGCCGGTGCGTGTGACATGGCAATCGCCGCGCTTCCCGCCGCCGAGAAGCGGGGCGGGTTCGGACTAGTGAGGGGATTAGCGCGGCAAGGGGTTAAGCGTTTGACGGGACGACACGTCCGTGCGACTCTTTCGGGTCAACGGGCGCTGCGGCGCGATATACTAGCCGCGTTACCGTTCGTGACGGACGACTTCGGAATCGAGGTCAACTTGACAGTCGAGGCGCTGCGCCGCGGCTTTCGCCTCGCCGAAGTACCTGTCCCGTTTAAACATCGCGAGAGTGGGCGCGACTGGTCCGGCTTCGTCCACCGAGGCCGCCAGTTTATGCACATTTCGCGTACGCTGTACCGCTTGTGGAGGACGAATTAATGGTTAGTGCGACAACGTTATTTATGCTCGGACTCACACTCCTCTCGTGGAGCGCGGGGCGCCTTTTACTGCCGCTCAGCCTTACCTTTTTGCGTCGACGCGGCTTCGTCAGTGAAAACTACCGAACAGAAAGAGTACCGACGAGTTACGGGATCGTGTTGTTGGCTGCACTGCTAGCCATTTACTTAGTGCTAGTGCCATTTGTCGTCGGAAAAATGGCATTCGGGGGCGACGATCGGCTGTTTTGGGTAGTGACAGCAGCGAGTGTGTGGATCGCTTTGTTCGGATGGCTCGATGACTGGCGCGGTAATCACGAGGCGAAAGGGTTTAAAGGACACTGGAAAAAATTGTGGCGGGAACGAGTTGTGACGACGGGATTGTGGAAAGCGATCGGCGGGGCAATTGCTGCAGGTTCCGTGGCGGCGGTGACGAGCAGGAGTACGTTAGAATGGGTTGTGCACAGCGCGTTAATTGCACTGGCGACGAACTGGTTGAATTTACTCGACTTGCGCCCGGGGCGTGCCGCGAAGTTCTATTTAGTAGCGGCAGCGGTATTGTTCGCCGCCGCTTCTTTTCAAGTGGTCGTCGCATTGTTTTTGCCATTATGGTTGATCGTCGCGGCAACAGTAAAAGCCGATTTGGACGGGCAACTGATGTTGGGCGACAGTGGCGCCAACTTGCTCGGCATGCAGTTAGGCATTTTGGCTGCGCGGGTGTTACCACTTCCAATTTGTGTGCTGTTGACAGCGCTGCTCGCCGCTGTGCACGTATACGCGGAAAGGCATTCACTCACCGCCTTAATCGACAAGGTCAGTTGGTTAAGGAAAATCGACGAGTGGGGCCGTACGAACTGATGCGTTAAGCCCGACTTAACCACGCCATATCAATGTGTCGCGACCGTTGTGCGTTGTCCGCACGGTCGAGCTTCATCACGATGCGCTGCCGTCGTGATCTTTGTTGCGGCGCAGTTTCGGCTGCACGCGATTGCGTTTCGCATCGCGGTGAAAGATGAAGCCCCCGATGAAGACGAGCGCTAACAGTAAGAAAATAAATCCGGCGTACAAGTGCCAGTCGCTGAAGAGGCGGCTGAAAAAAACGCCCCACTGAAAGGTTTGCTGCCCCATCGCGGTATAAATGGCGTCTTTCATCCACTTCCACCCGAGGACGCCGAACGCTCCAGGGACGGCAATGAGCAAGATGGCGACGACTCGCTCGAGACGCATTTTGTTTTCGACGTTCACGTTGTTCACCTCACACTATCATGTTAAACGATTGCGGACCGTTTTGCCAAATGAAAACACAATTGTGAATATATCCTGGGCAGTAGCATTTAGCAACAAATACGTTACAATAGTATTAGGCTGCGCGATGAACAGTTTTGTGACAGATCGTCAAACAGTTCTGTGACAGTTCACCCTGACGGTTAAACGTGTCCACAAAAAAAGATATAATAAATAAGACATCAAGTTGATTACATTACATATGAAGGGTTGGATTTTACGTGGAACAACTTAAAAAATTCTCTCAAATAATAGAAAAAGCGCAACAAGTGTCAGGGGTGACTGTGGCCGTAGCTGCAGCGGCGGACCACGAAGTTTTGGAAGCGGTTTCTAAAGCGGACGCGTTGGGCCTCGCACGCTTCATATTATTCGGAGATGAAAAAGAGATTCGCCGTTTGCAACAGATGCATGAGTTGACGTTTGCGCACGTCGACATCGTCCACGCAGCGACCGACCGTGCGGCTTGTCAAGCTGCAGTGCAAACAGTGAGCTCTGGGGAAGCGGACATCGTCATGAAAGGGATGGTGTCGACGGCCGATATTTTGCGCGCCGCCTTAAATAAAGAAACGGGCATCCGCAACGGCAAACGGGTGCTCAGTCATATCGTTCTCTTTGAAGTGCCGCACTACGATCGCCTCATTTACGTGACCGATACGGGAATGAACTTGGCGCCAGAGCTAAAGGAAAAGGTGCAAATCGTCGAAAACGCAGTCGAACTCGCGCACGTTCTCGGAAATACCGAGCCAAAAGTGGCGGCACTCACGGCACTCGAAGTCGTCAATCCGAGTATGCCTGCGACGGTAGACGCTGCAGCTTTAGCAAAAATGTCTGAACGGGGTCAAATAAAAGGGTGTATCCTCGACGGTCCGTTCGCGCTCGACAACGCCGTTTCTAAACGGGCAGCCGAGCACAAAGGGATCGCCAGTCCCGTTGCCGGCGAAGCGGACGTTTTGCTCGTGGATAACATTGAAGCGGGGAACAGTCTGTACAAATCGCTCGTTTACTTTGCGCAAAGTCAAATGGGCGGGGTCATTCTCGGCGGACGTGCACCGATTGTGCTCACCTCCCGCGCGGATACGAGTGACGCTAAATTAAATTCGATCGCGTTGGCCGTGTTATATGCGGCCAAAAAATAACAAGGGGGAAACTGTATGGGGATTTTTACCCAGTTAGTTGAATTCGACTACGAGCAACTCGTGTTTTGCCAAGATAAAAATTCCGGCCTCCGCGCCATGATCGCCGTTCACGATACAACCCTCGGGCCAGCGCTCGGGGGTGCGCGGATGTGGATGTACGATACGGAAGAAGACGCGATTCGCGACGTCCTTAGGCTCTCGCGCGGCATGACTTATAAAAACGCAGCCGCTGGGCTAAACTTAGGCGGAGGTAAGGCTGTCATTATCGGCGATCCGAAAAAAGATAAATCGGAAGAGTTGTTTCGCGCCTTCGGCCGGTTTGTTCAAGGGCTTAACGGCCGTTATATTACGGCGGAAGACGTCGGTACGAGTGTCGAAGATATGGACTTCATTTATCAAGAGACCGATTATGTCACCGGGAAGTCGCCCGCCTTCGGTTCGAGCGGTAACCCTTCACCGGTGACGGCGTACGGCGTTTACCGCGGGATGAAGGCAGCGGCCAAAGTCGCTTTCGGCAGCGACGATTTAAGTGACAAGACGATTGCTGTGCAGGGGCTCGGTAACGTGGCCTACAATTTGTGCACCCATTTGCACAAAGAAGGAGCCACACTGGTCGTTACCGACATTAACGAGCAGCGGGTGAAACAGGCGGTGGAACAATTTGGCGCAAAAGCCGTCGATCCTAGCGACATTTACGACGCTCAATGCGACATTTTTTCGCCGAACGCCCTCGGTGGGATTATTAACGACGACAACATTCCGCGCTTAAAATGCCGCCTCATCGCCGGTGCGGCGAACAACCAATTGCAGACGGCGCGCCACGGCGAAATTGTCGAAGCGAACGACATCGTCTACGCACCGGATTACGTCCTTAACGCCGGCGGTGTCATTAACGTCGCCGACGAGTTAATGGGCTACAACAGAGAGCGCGCGTTGAAAAAAGTAGAGACGATTTACGATAACGTGCTAAAAGTTTTCGCGATTGCCGAGAGGGACAGCATCCCGAGTTACCTCGCTGCCGACCGGATGGCCGAAGAGCGCATCGCTTCCATCGGGCGCTCCCGCAAGCAGTTTTTGACGAACGGAAAAAACGTCTACGATTTTTAAGTATATAACAGGGCTGTTCGTACTCATTACATAAATAACCGATAACTAAGTAGGGACGAAATTACGGGAAAACGCGGGTCTACGGACACCGCTCCCGTATGACCTGTCATTTGTCTGACTATGCCATAAGTCGCGATACGAGGATATGAGCGCCGTGAGCGCCGTGACACGCGTTTTTAGGGTGAGGCGAGAACGTTTATCGGAGTGGCGTTGTAAAACGTACAGGTCGTTACAGGTCGTAACACTTATTATCAGACTCGACCTGTTAAAACGAGGGGGAGGTATGCGCGTGGCCGATCAGTACGATTTAGTTGTTCTCGGCGCGGGGCCGGGAGGTTACGTCGCCGCGATTCGCGCGGCGCAGTTAGGCATGCGTGTCGCCGTTGTCGAGCGGGAACACGTGGGCGGCGTTTGCTTGCACAAAGGGTGTGTGCCGAGTAAAACGTTGCTCCGCAGCGCAGAGGTGTACCGGACGGTGCGCCGGGCGGACGAGTTTGGGATTGCGGCAAACAACCTAGCAATCGACGTCGGCAAAATAATGGCGCGAAAAACGAGCGTCGTTCAGCAGTTACATAAAGGTGTTGAGCACCTATTATCAAAACATAAGGTAGATATCGTTCACGGCATCGGACGGATTATGGGGCCGTCGATTTTTGCACCGCAAGCGGGGACGATCGCCGTAGAACAGTCGGACGGTGAAAGTGTGACGCTCGTCCCAAAACACGTCGTAATTGCAACCGGTTCAAAGCCGAGACAGCTTGCGGGACTTACGGTGGATGGCGTGCGTGTCCTCCATTCGGATCACGCCTTAAAGCTCGAGAAGTTTCCCCGTTCGATGCTCATCGTCGGCGGTGGCGCGATCGGTATTGAGTGGGCTTCGCTGTTGAGTGATTTCGGCGTCGAAGTGACGATTATCGAAGCGGCTGACCGCATCTTACCTACGGAAGACGCCGATATTAGTCGCGAGATGGCGCGGCTGCTCAAAAAGCGCAAAGTAAAGCTTCTCACGCGTGCGGAGATAATGACCGAGGCGACAACGGTCAGTGAGACTGAAGTGGCGCTAACCGTGACGCAAGGAGAGGTGCAGAAACAACTAGTAGCTGAGCAAGTGCTGTTGTGCGTCGGCCGCGAACCGCGCATCGACGATATCGGCTTAGCTAATACGGACATCCAAGTGGAAGGCGGCGCGATCGCGGTCAACGCCTTCATGCAGACGGCGGAAAGTCACATTTACGCCATTGGCGATGTCGTCGGCGGCATGCAGCTCGCACACGTCGCCTCGCGCGAGGGCATCATTGCCGTCGAACATATGGCTGGGCGCGATCCCCTCCCGCTCGACGAGCGGCAATTGCCTCGCTGTACGTACAGTCACCCGGAAGTGGCGTCAGTCGGCTTAAGTGAGCAGCAGGCGAAGGCGCAAGGGTTTAAAGTGACTGTCGGCAAAATACCGTTCCGCGCGATCGGCAAAGCTGTCGTCGGCGGCGACGTCGACGGGTTTGTGAAAGTGGTCGCCGACCGCGAGACGGACGACGTGTTAGGGGTGCATGCCATCGGACCGCACGTGACCGACATGATCGCCGAAGCGGGCTTTGGCTTGCTATTAAATGCAACGCCGTGGGAAATGTCGCAAGTGATCCATCCGCATCCAACGTTGTCAGAAGCGATCGGAGAGGCGGCGTTGGCGGCCATCGGGCGCCCTATTCACGGCATATAACGAACCCATCATTTTTTGAGGAACCGTTGTTAACGGAAAAGGAGGGAAATCAGGTGAGCCATACACAACACGAGTTACTCGGTTTATCGGATAACGACGTTTTAGACATGTACCGTTACATGCTGCTGGCGCGCAAATTGGACGAGCGCGTGTGGCTGTTAAATCGGGCGGGGAAAGTGCCTTTCGCCGTTTCGTGCCAAGGGCAAGAAGGGGCGCAAGTAGGAGCCGCCTTCGCTTTGGATCGCGAAGTCGATTACTTATGCCCGTACTACCGCGACTTGGCGATGGTGCTCATCTTCGGTCAAACGGCGCGCGACACGATGCTAGCCGCGTTTGCAAAGGCGGAAGATCCGAACAGCGGGGGGAGGCAAATGCCGAGTCACTTCGGCAGCCGCAAGCATCGCATCTTTTCCGGCTCAAGTCCGGTGACGACGCAACTGCCACACGCGACGGGCTTTGCCTTAGCGGCAAAAATGGAAGGGAAACCGATCGTCACGTTGACGTCACTTGGCGAAGGTTCGACGAACCAAGGCGATTTTCACGAAGCGTGTAACTTCGCCGGCGTGCACCGCTTGCCAGTCATTTTTTTCTGTGAAAACAACCGCTATGCCATTTCGGTACCGATCAGTAAACAGCTCGCCGTGCAGAGCGTTGCCGAGCGGGCACAGGCGTACGGTTTTCCTGGCGTCTCGGTGGACGGCAACGACCCGCTCGCCGTGTACAAGGCGGTAAAAGAAGCTGCGGAGCGAGCACGACGCGGCGATGGTCCGAGTTTGATTGAAGCGAATGTGTACCGCTTAGCGCCGCACTCGACGGACGATGACGACAAAAGTTACCGCAGTGCGGCAGAAGTGGCGGAGGCGCGCAAGAACGATTCGCTGCAGCGCTTTAGCTCCTATTTACGGGAAGTAGGCTTATTGACGGATGAGCGCGAAGCCGCACTCGTGGACGCGATTCAAAAGGAAGTCGACGAAGCGATGCGCGACGCAGAAGCAGCGCCGTACGCCGCTGCCGATAGTTTACTTAAATACGTTTACGAAGAACGTGAAGCCGTTGATTAACTTTAAGTCGATGGTGAAGAGCGAAAATAGTGGGCAACCGCACGTAAAGCGCGTGAATACAGTTAAGTCGTTACGTTGTAAGGGGGGTACCGAATGGCTCAATTATCGTATATCGAAGCGGTGACGAAAGCGATGCGCGACGCGATGCACCGCGATGAAAAAGTATTTATCCTCGGCGAAGACGTCGGCGTGCGCGGCGGCGTGTTCCGCGCGACGGCGGGACTGATCGAGGCGTTCGGCGAGAAACGCGTCATCGATTCGCCGCTGTCGGAGTCGCTTATCGTCGGCGCGTCGATCGGGGCGGCCGCTTACGGCATGCGTCCGATTGCCGAAATTCAATTTGCCGATTTTATTATGCCCGCCGTCAACCAAATTATTAGTGAAGCGGCAAAGCTGCGCTACCGATCGAACAACGACTGGCACTGTCCTCTCGTCATCCGTACACCTTACGGCGGCGGCGTGCACGGCGGCCTGTATCACTCGCAAAGCATCGAGTCGCTATTTGCGAGTGTCGCTGGGCTGAAAATCGTCATGCCGGCCACGCCGTACGATGCGTATGGCTTGCTCGCCGCGTCGATCGAAGACAACGATCCGGTGCTCTTTTTGGAACATAAGCGGTGCTATCGCCTCATTAAAGGGGAAGTGCCGGACGAACCGTACACGCTGCCGATTGGGAAAGCGGACGTGAAGCGGGAAGGGACCGACGTCACCGTTATCAGCTACGGTTTAAGCTTGCATTTTGCCTTAGAAGCTGCCGACAAGTTAGCCCGCGAGGGCATTAGTGCGCACGTGCTAGATTTGCGCACGGTACGCCCGCTAGACAAAGAGGCTATTTTGGAGGCGACAGCGAAAACCGGTAAGGTGCTCATCGTACACGAAGACAATAAAACAGGGGGCATAGGCGGCGAAGTTTCGGCATTGATCGCCGAGGAGGCGCTGTTTGAACTGGATGCGCCAATTGTGCGTCTAGGTGGCCCGGACATACCGGCGATGCCGTATAGCTCGCCGCTGGAAAAGGAATACATGTTAAATGCGCGAAAAGTGGAACAGGCGATGCGCGATTTAGCCGAATTTTAAGGTCGTGGAGGTGAGACGAGAGGCATGATCGAAAAAGTAGCGATGCCCCAACTGGGGGAAAGTGTGACAGAAGGGACAATTGCCTCATGGTTAAAGCAGCCGGGCGATCCGGTCAACTTGTATGAACCGATGTGCGAAGTAGTGACCGATAAAGTGAACGCGGAAGTGCCTGCGACCGTCGCCGGGACACTCGTCGAGATCGTCGCTTCTGAAGGGACAACGATCGCTGTCGGGGATATCATCTGTGTGATTGAAACGGCGTCAGGAGGGGAGACGCCTGGTAGGGCAACGGGTGACGCAGTGGCTGACGGAAAAGCACCGCATGAAGCACCGAACGCAGCGGCTGCCAAAACAGCACCAGAAACAGCTCCTACAACAGCTTCTAACGAAGCTACAGGTGCTGCAGCGGTAGACCGTACAGTCGTTCCAGGCGCGGGAAAAAAGCCAAAGATGCGTTATTCGCCTGCCGTACTTAAATTAGCGCAAGAAAATGGGATCGACCTTAACGTACTAACTGGCAGCGGCCGCGGAGGGCGCATCACGCGCAAAGACGTGCTCACTTACATGGCCCAGCGCGAACAAGGTGCGGTGAACGCAGCATCCGATCGGCAAGAGGAGACGCAAGTAGCGGGACAGGAACAGGCTGTACGGGCTGAACACACACCGTCACCGCAAACAGGTGTACCCACATCCGCACCGGCACCAGAATCTGTGCATGGGCAAACCGGACACAAAGCGCCGCCAATCACAACCGTCGGTACGCCGGACAAGATCGAAGGTACAGCAGCTCAACCGTTGTCGGACGGGGAGCGCGCCATCCCCCTCACACCTGTACGGCGAGCCATTGCCGAGCGGATGGTGACGAGTAAACGGGAAGCGCCGCATGCGTGGCTGACCGTTGAAGCGGACGTGACCGCACTTGTGCGCTTGCGGGAGCGGCTGAAAGAGCCGTTTGCCGCGCGTGAAGGGATCAAGTTGACATATTTACCATTTTTTATAAAGGCAGTCGTCGAGTCGCTGAAGGACTATCCACGGCTAAACGCGACGTGGGCTGGCGATAAAATCGTCGAAAAGCGCGAGATCAACGTATCGGTCGCCGTCGCCAAAGAGGACGAACTATACGTACCCGTCGTGCGCCGCGCCGATCAGCTGAGCATTTTCGGCATTGCCGCAGCGGTGGACGAACTCGTGCGCAAGACAGCTGCGGGAGAGTTAGCGGTACAAGACATTGCCGGCGGTACGTTTACGGTGAACAATACGGGCACCTTCGGGTCGATCGCTTCGGCACCGATTATTAATTACCCACAAGCGGCGATTATTAGTATCGAAAGCATCGTCAAGCGTCCCGTCGTCATCGGTGACGGGATTGCCATTCGCGATATGGTCAACTTCTGTCTCTCCTTTGACCACCGCGTGTTAGACGGCCTCATCGCGGGGCGGTTTATGCAAAGTGTCAAAGCGAAGATGGAGGCGTACGGGGAACAAACGGCGATTTACTAACTCGTTGCCGTG
Organism: Numidum massiliense; assembly: GCF_001375555.1. Classification (NCBI taxonomy): domain Bacteria; kingdom Bacillati; phylum Bacillota; class Bacilli; order Caryophanales; family Bacillaceae; genus Numidum; species Numidum massiliense. The sequence goes on from NZ_CTDZ01000009.1 coordinate 1,133,290, forward strand.
TACAGGTTGACACAAATAACCGATTGCCGCCGCAAATAGCGAATCATGTGGCGGAAAGATTTTTGTCCTAGGCCAATCCCTCGTACTCAGGGCGGTCTAGGCATTTTTTATAACGTTCACATACTCGTGCACGGGGTACGTCACCGGTCAAAACGTCGCCATAAAAAAAGCCGCCGCACCAACGGTAAGCAGTTGGCAGGCGGTCGGCCTCTGAAACAGATCGCGATACGTTACATTTGAACAATGCCAAAGGTGATCAGCGAGGCTAACACCGTTACGCCAGCTAACGTCACGCTGAACAGGCCGCCGACGACGACGCCGAACTTGTTGCCGAGGCGGCGGTTTTTAATCGTTCCCCAAAAGGAGAGAATCATAACTAAAAATAAAATTGTTAACATCATTTGCAATCACCACTTTACCGTTTTCAATAATAACTAATACAACTAGTATATACGAAAAGTAACGTATGTAGGCGCACCTATGCGTGCCGACTTTGTGACGGTTTGTTGACAGTCGGGTCGGTTAAAAAATAAAAACGAGCCCCATCATAATGGTTGAAAAGAGCATGGCGATGGCCAAAACGAGTGAAACGATACGAACGAGCTTTTTGTTCATCGGGACGATCACCTCGATTGTATTGTAGCAAAAACGCCTAGTGATGTCTATGTCATTCAGTGTGGCTCACAACTTGTTCGACCATACCGTTTGTGTAAAAATAATGAATGAATGTAAACGATGAGGAGGCCGACGAGTGATTCAATCACAACGGTTACTAGAGGAATTTATGGAATTAGTGCAAATCGATAGTGAGACGAAGCACGAGCGGGAAATATGCGATGTGTTGAAACAAAAACTGACGGCGTTAGGTTTCGCGGTGATCGAAGATGATTCCAGGGCGGAAACCGGGCATGGCGCCGGAAATATTATCGCTACGTTAGAAGGGACGACTGACGCAGTGCCGATCTTTTTTACGGCGCACATGGATACAGTCGCTCCGGGGCAATCGATTAAACCGCAAGTAAAGGACGGGTACATTGTCTCCGACGGCACGACAATTTTAGGGAGTGACGATAAAGCAGGGGTTGCCGCGTTAATCGAAGCGGCGCGGGTGCTGCAAGAACGGGGGCTCCCGCACGGACGTATTCAGTTTATTATAACCGCGGGTGAAGAATCCGGGCTGGCCGGCTCGCGGGCGCTAAAGCGCGAGCACATCCGCGCTGATTACGGATTCGCTTTCGACTCAGACGGGCCTGTCGGCGATCTGATTACCGGCGCGCCGACACAAGCAAAAATGCAAGTTACAGTTACTGGAAAAGCGGCCCACGCCGGCGTCAATCCGGAAGATGGTATTAGTGCGATTCGCGTCGCCAGCCTAGCAGTAGCAAAAATGCCGCTTGGGCGCGTCGACAGAGAGACGACTGCGAATATTGGACACTTTGCCGGCGGCGGGGCGACGAATGTCGTCTGTGATCAAGTAGAAATTCTAGCCGAAGCACGCAGCTTGCGCAAGCCTAAGTTGGAACGACAACTTGCCAAGATGGAAGAGGCGTTTAGAGCAGCTGCAGCCGAAACAGGCGGACACGTACAGATTGAGACGCGCAAAATGTACGACGCCTTTTATTTCACTGACGAGGATCCCGTCGTTCAGCACGCACAGCGCGCGGTTAAAAAAATCGGCCGAACGAGCCGTCTGCTGACGAGTGGCGGCGGCAGTGATGCCAACAATTTTGCCGGCAAAGGGGTGCCGACGATCAATTTAGGGATCGGCTACGAGAACATTCACACGACGAAAGAACGTATCCCTGTCGCTGAACTAGAAAAAGCTGCCGAGTTCGTCCTTGCCCTCGTCGACGAGGCAAGGCATAGTTAATCGTTAACCGTTAGCTGCCAGTCGTCAATCGTGCCACACATGTCGCGCCATCCGAAGCAAACATACATTAATCTATTATGGACGGTTAAGCCTTAGGCGCAAGAGCCATACTGAAAAAAAGTGTGTAGCTGGGGGGATGGTTATGATTCATTGGGCGGAAGGAACAGTTGTAGAAGAGCTTGAACGCCGTCCCGGCTTACAATATGTCGCGGTGCGGAAACGGGAGGAAGGTCGTTCGGCACGCGTTGTGCCGGCGATTCATTTTACGGATTGGCAACCTCCGCTCGGCATCGGCGACCGCGTCGTCTTAAATACGACGGCAACCGATCTTCGGCTCGGTAGTGGAGGATACGATTTCGTCGCTTGGCGTGAAGGGGAACCGATCGATCGACAACCGTTTCCCGGACACATTGTAAAGTTGCGTTACACCCCTTGGCAGCTAGCGGTGCGCACTGTCGAAGAACAAGGTTCTCCCGCGCACGAACAGTTACAAGGGGCGTCCCACATCGCGGGGATGCCTGTTCTTGTTGGGGAACTACATAGCATGTTGCCGATCCTCGCCACCTCGCTGCGCCACCTGACGCGCGCGGCAGGGTACGACTTGCGTCTCGCTTACGTGATGACCGACGGGGCCGCACTGCCGATCAAACTGAGCCGACACGTGCAATGGTTGCGCGAAAACGACTGGCTCGTCGGCACCGTCACTGTCGGTCACGCGTTCGGCGGAGATTTAGAGGCGGTTAACGTATACAGCGGTCTGTTGGCGGCTAAACACGTGTTACAGGCGGACATTACCATCGTCCTCATGGGACCGGGAATTGTCGGCACGGGTACAATGTACGGATTTTCCGGCGTCGAACAAGGACAAATCGTAAATGCGGTGCACACGCTTGGCGGGATGCCGATCGTCGTACCGCGCATGAGTTTTGCTGACCGGCGCGCGCGGCATCATGGCCTCAGTCACCACACGAAAACGAACATCGCCCATACGATTTTACAACCGGCGTACATCGCGTTACCGCACATACAACAAGATGAGTGGCGTGCACATTGCGAGGCGCAAGTGAAGGCCATTCAGCGCGAGATGGAAAAGCGAAACAAACCGTCCCACCATTGGCGACGCATTCGGTTAAGCGACGCGGCGTTAAAGCAGCGGCTAAGCCTTTACCCGCAGCGCTTGACGACAATGGGCCGCGGTTGGGAAGAAGATCCTATATTTTTTTACGGCGTCGCTTGCGCGGCGGATGTCGCTTGGTCGCTGTTCCGAGATTCAGGCGGAAGCGTACCCGGAACGGGGGCTAGCGGCGAGAACGGCAGATGAAAGAATGCGCCGTCAGCGCGCTTCGCCGTCGCGAAGCAACCGTAAGTGCGGATCGGGCGGCAATTGGCGCTGCAACCATTCATGTACCGTTAGTTGTGAAGCGGCGAGAAGTCTCAATTTTGCCCGTATTTCCCAGCACTTCCCGCTGATTCGCAAGCGATTTTGCTCACAGTATATGTTCATTTTCGTCCTCCTGCGTTACAATTTTTATAGCTTGTCCTTTTTTCCATCGTATGCCGACTGCGGCGCGCTTATACGCATAAAAAAACGACCTTGATCTGTTGCTTCAGGTCGTTAAAGATCGAGTGACACGATCGAGAGGAGACTATACATGTCGACATTAAACGAACCGACGATTAAGAGCGAGACGATCTTTGAAGGAAAAATTATTACGGTGCAAGTGGATGACGTACAGTTGCCGAACGGCAAGACGGCGACACGCGAACTCGTCAAACATTCGGGAGCAGTTGCGGTACTACCTTTAACGAAGGATCAGCGCCTCGTACTCGTCGAGCAATTTCGCAAGCCACTCGAACGAGTGACGGTGGAAATTCCGGCAGGAAAATTAGAGCCAGGCGAAGATCCACTCGCTTGTGCACAGCGGGAACTGGCCGAGGAGACCGGGTTTACGGCGCGCAAGTGGTCCCCCCTCGTCTCCTTTTTTACGTCGCCAGGCTTTGCCGATGAAAAGATTCACTTGTACGTCGCTGAGCAATTAGAGGCAGGGAAAGCTGCGCCAGATGAGGACGAGTTTGTGCACGCGATGCAAGTGACGTTCGAAGAAGCACAACAACTAATCGCGCAGGGGCGCATTTGCGACGCCAAAACGGTCACGGCTGTATACGCGTGGCACAATCGCCTGTTAACCGCCGGGAGGGACTGACGACTACGTGGGGGAACGAAAGAATATTTTTGGCGATTTTCATATCCATATCGGACGCACCGAAGCGGGAGAGGCAGTGAAAATAACTGGAGCGCGCAATTTGACCTTCGCGAATGTAATTGCTCATGGGAGTGGCGATAAAGGGATCGACATGATCGGTATTATTGACGCGGCTTCGCGCGGCGTTCAGCGAGAAATCGCAGCGCTGCTCGATGCCGGGACGGTCACCCCTGTCGACGGCGGCGGTTTACGTTATGAACGTACGACGATCGTGCTCGGGTGTGAGCTAGAGATTATGCCGCCAGGGCATGGGCCGATGCATTTGTTATGTTACTTTCCGACGTTCGACGACATTCGGGCGTTTCGCGCATTTTTAGAGCGGTATATGAAAAATACGCAGTTGTCGACACAGCGCTTTCACGGGGGCGTCAGCGAGTTATTCAGCGCCGTCCACGAGTTAAACGGGATCGTCATTCCAGCGCACGTCTTTACACCGTTCAAAAGTTTGTACGGAAGTTGTGCCGACCGTCTCACCGACGTCCTGCCCGCGGAGCAAATTATCGCCGTCGAACTCGGCTTGAGCTCGGACTCGCTCATGGCCGACCAACTGGCAGAGTTACACTCGCTTGCGTTTCTCAGTAACTCGGACGCCCACTCGCTACCGAAAATCGGACGCGAATATAACGAACTCGCCGTGAACAGTGTGAGTTTTCACGGGTGGGTAGAGGCGTTAAAGCGAGAAAACGGCGCACGAGTCGTCGCCAACTACGGGCTTGACCCGCGCCTCGGCAAATACCACCGCACGCTGTGCAAAACATGCGAGCGCCAGCTAGCGGAGGTTGCCGCCGTCTGCCCGTACTGTGGCAGTCGCCACGTGATTCAAGGCGTTCGCGACCGGATTGCGGCGCTCGGGCAGCATCACGGGGACAGTCCGCGAGATCGCCCGCCTTACATTTACCAAGTGCCGCTTGAATTTATTCCTGGCGTCGGGCCGCGGGCTTTGCAGAAGCTGCTCGACCAATTTGGGACGGAGATGAACATTATCCACCGGGCGACGGAAGAAGAATTGGCAGGCGTCGTCGGTGAAAAAATCGCGCGTCGCATTGTGCGCGCTCGCTATTCGGAGCTCGCCATTGAAGACGGCGGCGGGGGTGTATACGGAAAAGTAAACGTGTGACGGGCCTACGGTCGATGCCTAAGATCACAGAGGTTACGGGTGCGGCTGGCGAGACGAAACAATGTTTGAGGGCGGTTCTAACAGCCTACTTGTCCACATAAGATGCAACTAAAGACTGTCTTGTACACGGTGTTCGACGACTGCAAGACGACTGCAATTAGGTCGGTACAAACGCGTCGGACACGCTGTGCAGCGGACAAAGCGGACGAGCAGCCAGCGGACAAGGGAGGCCAGCGCATGCGGAAACAATCGTGGAATCAGACCGTACAACATCACATGGAAGACCACTTAGCACTATACGTGTTTACAACCGTCTTATTTATTGTCGGGGTCGTCTTCGGCTCACTCGTCGTCGGGGCGCTATCGGTCGAGCAGCGGCAAGATTTACTCGGCTATTTGCAGCATTTTTTTAACGACTTAGATCAAGGGGCGAGTGCTGATTCGCAAGTCGCTTTGCGCTACGCGATTAGTCACCATTTAATGACAATCGGGCTACTTGGCCTTTTAGGCTTATCGATTATCGGCGTGCCGTTAGTACTGGTCCTCCTCTTTCTCAAAGGACTCGTCATCGGCTTTACGGTCGGTTTCTTCGTCCACGAATTGTCTTGGAACGGATTGTGGTTCGCTTTTTTATCCGTTGTCCCGCAAAACTTGCTCATCGTGCCAGCAACGGTCATCGTCAGTGTCGCCAGTATCGGTTTTTCACTCATGTTACTGCGCAATCGGTTCATGCAAAGGCGCGGGACGATTTATCCACACTTTTTGTCGTATACCTTTCTCGTCTTGCTCATGGCGGGTCTGCTATTTTTTGCTTCCGTATTTGAAGCGTTCGTCTCACCGCAGCTCATGCAAGCAGCGATGCCTAACGTGAAAGGGTTTTGGCCGTAGCACCTCGAGCGTCAATGATAATCATTTTTATGTGATACTCTTTTTTATCTGTTTGACTTACCGTTTCTGTCTCCCCTATAATGGAATTAACAGAAGGTGAGGCGGGGAGGGTATTCGATTTTGAAAAAGAGAATTGAAAAAATTAAGCGGCAATTGCATGCGCAAAACTATAAATTGACCCCGCAAAGGGAAGCGACCGTGCAAGTGCTCTTAGAAAATGAAGCCGATCATCTAAGTGCTGAAGACGTGTATTTGTTAGTGAAAGAAAAAGCACCGGAGATTGGCCTAGCGACCGTTTACCGGACGCTCGAACTACTTAGTGACTTGCACATCGTCCATAAACTAAATTTTGGTGACGGCGTGGCGCGATACGAGTTTCGTTCCGAAAATGCCCAGCATCACCACCACCACCTCATATGCCTGAACTGTGGTACTGTCGATGAGATTATGGAAGATTGGTTGGAACCAATTGAAAGACGGGTAGAGAAACAGTTTGATTTTAAAATTTTGGATCACCATTTAATGTTTCACGGTATTTGTCACCAATGCAAAGACAAAGTAAAAAACGTAAAAGAACTTTTGACAAACAAAATCACATAAAGGGCGGCGAAACGAAGGAAGGTCAGTTGGCCTTTCTTTTTTTATAGCTATTCCGGTTTGCGAATGAGCCTGATACAATGAGGAAAGGACGAAATTGTTCATAATGTGTGCGTCAGTAGGGAAAAATGGTTATTAGTATTTTAAAAAATGAAGCAGACGGAGGAAGCAGTATTGGGTAAGCAGTATGTCGTAGGTGTACCGAAGGAATTATTAAATAACGAAAATCGGGTAGCGATGACGCCCGCCGGGGTAGAAGTACTCGTACAAAGTGGACACCGGATTGTGGTCGAACGAGGAGCAGGTGCCGGCAGCGGCTTTACTGACAGCGAGTACGAAGAGGCTGGCGCGGAACTGGTACCAAGTGCCGCTGATGCGTGGCGCGCGGACATCGTGCTTAAAGTGAAGGAGCCGCTACAGGAAGAGTTTGCTTATTTTCGTAAGGGGCTTATTATATTTACATACTTACACTTAGCAGCCGAACCGACCTTAACCGAGTCGCTCGTCGCGCACGGTGTAAGCGCACTGGCGTATGAGACAGTGCAACTTGCGAACGGCTCTTTACCACTATTGACGCCGATGAGTGAAGTAGCGGGGCGCATGGCAGTACAGCTCGGGGCGCGGTATTTAGAGAAACCTCATGGCGGTAGAGGAGTGCTCTTAGGCGGTATTCCCGGCGTTCCACCAGGAAACGTCGTCGTCATTGGCGGGGGCGCGGTCGGGACGAACGCCGCTAAAGTCGCGCTAGGTCTCGGCGCGAACGTGGTGGTTCTCGACGTCAATGCGGAGCGCCTGCGTCAGTTAGAAGATATTCTCGAAGGGCGCATCAATTTAGTCATGTCGAATCGCGCGCACATCGCCGAGGCGGTACGCGCTGCCGATTTACTCGTCGGTGCGGTCTTAATCCCGGGGGCGCGGGCACCGAAGCTCGTCACGGAAGAGATGGTACGCGAGATGTCACCCGGATCGGTTATTGTCGACGTCGCCGTCGACCAAGGAGGAACAATCGAAACAGTCGACCGCGTCACGTCGCACAGTGAGCCGACGTACGTCAAGCACGGTGTCATCCACTATGCGGTGCCAAACATTCCTGGTGCTGTGCCGCGCACGTCGACGATTGCGCTGACGAACGTGACGATGCCGTACGTCGAGCAGCTGCTCGCGCACGGTCTGGAAGCGGCGGTACGAAAAAACGAGGCACTCGCAAAAGGAGTTAACGTGTACGACGGCAGCGTCACATACAAAGCGGTCGCTGACGAACTCGGTATGCCGTACGTGCCCCTCGAACAAAAACTGTCACGCAGCTGACATAGCAGCAGGCGGTATTATATGGTATCGTTATGAATACATTGAAAGTGACGATACAAGCCCGAAAGGAACGAACGTGATGATCGTTTATTTGCGTCACCTGTGGGGTTGGACGAAGCTTTTAATGCTCTTTATAGCGTTTACCCTGATTGGGTATGCAGCCATCAGCGCCCTCGCTGACTGGTTAAAACCGTCGTACCGCTTTGAAGAACCGGGCGGACGGGCGGTAAAAGTTTTTCTCCACGAACGCCCGGTGCAACTCATGCCAGAAATGAACGATTGGGAGAGGTTTAAACTTTTTATGTGGACAGGAGAGTAACCTCTCAGCCATGTGCATCGCGTGAGCTGTAGGTTGACGATCGTACAGCGGCACGGTGGCACTCCTTTTTTTTTGCTTTCTACACACATTTGTTTTCTTTGAGAAGGGGGATCGTATACATGCCAAAATTCGAACGAATCGCCTGTATCGTGTTAGACAGTGTCGGCATTGGCGCCCTCCCAGACGCTCCTGCATTCGGTGACGAAGGTGTCCATACGCTCGGACACATCGCCGAACACCGCGGCGGGCTTAATATGCCAAACTTTGCGAAGCTCGGGTTGGGAAATATTTCCCCGCTCCAAGGCGTCCCGGCAGCGGAACGGCCAGCTGCTTCTTACGGGAAAATGGCGGAGGTATCTGCGGGGAAAGATACGACAGTCGGGCACTGGGAACTGATGGGAATTTTCACGGAAGAGCCGTTTAAAACATACCCGCACGGCTTTCCCAGGGCACTCATCGAGGCGTTTTCCAAGCGGATCGGCCGCGGCGTCCTCGGGAATAAGCCGGCGTCGGGGACAGCGATTATCGACGAATTAGGAAAACAGCACATGGAAACCGGCGACGTCATCGTCTACACGTCGGCGGATAGTGTGTTCCAAATTGCCGCGCACGAAGACGTCGTCCCACTGGAGGAATTGTACGACATCTGTAAAGTCGCCCGCGAATTGACGATGGCGCCACAATTTTCCGTCGTACGCGTCATTGCCCGCCCGTTCGTCGGGAAGCCGGGGGCGTTTGAGCGAACGGCGAACCGACGCGACTACTCCGTGAAACCGCCGGAGCCGACGGTGCTCAATCACTTGAAGGATGCTGGCTTGGACGTCGTATCGATCGGAAAAATATGGGACATCTTTGACGGGGAGGGCATTACGCGCTCGCTAAAGACGAAAGACAACATGGACGGGGTCGATCAACTGATTGCGACGCTCAAACAGCCGTACAACGGCTTTGCCTTTTTGAACCTCGTCGATTTCGACGCGAAATACGGCCACCGGCGCAACCCGGACGGCTATGCCGACGCGCTAGAAGCGGTGGACGAGCGGTTGCCGGAGATTTTAGCGACCGTCGGGGAACGCGATCTGTTATTGATTACGGCAGATCACGGGAATGACCCGACGCATACGGGGACAGACCATACGCGCGAGTACGTGCCGCTACTCGTGTACAACCCGTTACATAAGGAAACGGTGCCGCTCGGTATACGAGAGACGTTCGCCGACCTCGGGGCGACGATTGCCGATAACTTCGGGGTGAAAGCGCCGCGGGGCACGAGCTTTTTGGCGGAACTGCCAACGTTATCACCGTAGGTCCACTCATTTATATGCGTCACTGTATTTTGAATGCGTCACTGTATCGCGGCAATCGAACGCTGTATGCAGCTTGGCTGTATGCTGTCACGCGACATGCCGCTTAACTGCATCTAGTCGAGTGGCATGCGGTGATGTCCATTGATTGAGGAGAGGTGTTTATGTCGTATAAAGAAAAAGTGGCGGAAGCAGCACAGTACATCCAGCAACTCGTACCAGAAAAACCACAAATTGCCCTAATCCTCGGTTCCGGGTTAGGGGTGCTCGCAGAGCAAATCGACAACGAGACGGCAATTCCGTACGAACGCATCCCGCACTTCCCGACGTCGACGGTCGCTGGACACGCGGGACAATTCGTATTCGGCGAGTTGGAAGGGGTACGCGTGGCGGCGATGCAAGGCCGTTTCCACTATTACGAAGGCTATTCGCTGCAAGAAGTGACTTTCCCGTTGCGCGTGATGAAAGCGCTCGGCGTGGAGACGGTGTTTGTGACAAATGCGGCTGGCGGCATTAACGAATCGTTCAACCCGGGCGATTTAATGCTTATTAGCGACCACTTGAACTTTACCTTCCGCAACCCGCTCATCGGGGCGAACGAAGATGAGTGGGGTCCGCGCTTCCCAGACATGTCGGAGCCGTACGACGGGCAGTTGCGCGAGGTAGCGCGGCAAGTCGCGGCGGCAATCGGGATCTCACTTCGCGAAGGGGTATATGCAGGCGTGTTAGGCCCTTGCTATGAAACGCCAGCGGAAATACGCATGCTGCGCACGATCGGCGGCGATGCGGTCGGCATGTCAACTGTACCAGAAGTGATCGTTGCGCGGCACATGGGGCTGCGCGTGCTCGGTATTTCCTGCATTACAAACATGGCCGCCGGCATTTTAGAACAGCCGTTGAACCACGATGAAGTGATGGAAACAGCGGCGCGCGTGCGGGAAACGTTTTTGACACTCGTCAGACAGATCGTGAAAAGAGTCGGGGAGGAGGCGTAACGATGAACACATCTTTGAAGCAAAAAATTGCGGCAGCGGTCGCAAAAATTGAACACACTGCTAAGGTCAAGCCGACTGTCGGTCTCATTCTCGGTTCGGGGCTAGGGGTGTTGGCGGACGAAGTGGAAGATGCCGTACGCATTCCGTATGACCAAATTCCGCATTTTCCTAAATCGACAGTCGAAGGGCACGCCGGGCAACTCGTACTCGGTACGCTCAGCGGCGTCGATGTCGTGCTCATGCAAGGGCGCTTTCATTTTTACGAAGGGTATGAGCAGCGTGAAGTGACGTTTCCCGTCTACGTTATGGCCGCACTAGGTATTCAAACACTCGTCGTCACGAATGCGGCGGGCGGCATGAACGAGCAGTTTGCCGCAGGAGATTTGATGATCATTGACGACCACATTAACTTTACCGGCGCCAACCCGCTCATCGGGGAGAACGACGATACGCTCGGCCCGCGCTTTCCAGACATGTCTGCGGCATACACACCGCGGCTGCGGCAATTGGCGCACGACGTCGCGGCTGCGGAAGACATTCCCGTACAGTCTGGGGTGTACGTCAGCATTAGCGGCCCAACGTACAACACGCCACACGAGCTGATGATGCTCAGAAAGCTCGGCGGCGACGCGGTCGGCATGTCTACTGTGCCGGAAGTGATCGTCGCCCGCTACTTAGGGCTCGACGTGCTCGGCATTACGTGCATTACGGACATGGCGATCGGCGAACAGTTGGAGCCGCTCACGCACGAACAAGTGGTAGAGGTCGCCAACCGCACGCGGCCGCGCTTTATCCAGCTCGTCAAAGCAATATTAGCGAAGGCACAAAGTTGACGGCAGTCGATAAAAAGCATATAAGCTCTATATGAGCAGAAAAACGGCGATTTTCGACATGTTGTCCGGAAATACGCCGTTTTTCTACATAAACCTCCGTTTGCCAAACGGTGGACTTGTTCGATAAGGTGACATGGGAGGGGTGGATTCTTTGAAGAAATGGCTAATCGGCATTGGAGTCGCCATCGTCGTGCTCGGCATCGTCGTGTTTGCCGGCTATAAGTGGTTAATGTTTCAAATCCATGGATCGACGGCAGAAAAAGACTTCCAAGTGATGATTGAAGAAGGTGCAACACTCAAAGACGTGTTAAAAAAGCTTGAAGATGAAAATATGCTCGGAAATGCGAACTACCGTTCGTTATACATGCGTTTTTACGAAGCTGATTATACGTATCAAGCTGGGGAGTACGAAATTAAACGAGGGATGACGTTGGAGCAAACGCTCGCGAAATTCCAAAAAGGGGAAGTCGTCAAGCCAAAAACGGTGAAAGTGACAATTCCTGAAGGATGGAACGTGAAGCAAATTGCGCGCCGCTTAGCGGAGAACAACTTAGGTGACGAGAAGAAGTATATGCAACTTTTTTCTGACCGCAGCTATTATTTTAAGAAGCAAAAAGAGTTTGCGTTTCTGCCACCCTTGAAAAAGCGAACGAAATACCCCTTTGAAGGCTATTTGTTCCCGGCCACGTATGAGTTTGTGCTTGATGCGAAGGAAGAAGACGTCATCGAAAGAATGTTGCAGCAAATGCAAGTCGTCGTCGACAAGCTAGCTGAACAGTATCCGCAAGTTCAAACGAATACGTTAAGGGTATTTACACTCGCTTCGATTATTGAAAAGGAAACGGCAGTCGTCAAGGAACGCCCGCGCGTCGCTGGCGTCTTTGCCAATCGTTTAAAAGTGGGGCAAATCTTACAGTCCGATGCGACAGTTGAGTACGCCCACGGAAAGTATTTGAAGAAGGTTTTGTATAAACATTTGGAAATCGATGACCTATATAATACGTACCGCTATGAAGGTTTACCGCCAGGGCCGATTGCCGCTCCTTCCCTTAGCGCACTCTCGGCGGCAGTGTCCCCGGAAAAACACAATTATTACTATTTTGTCACGAAAAAGGACGGCAGTAGGACGCACTATTTCGCCGAGACGTTAGCGGAACACGAGTCGAATATTGCGAAAAGTGAACAGACGGGGAAAGAGTAAACGAAGCAGCGCGTCCTGTAAACAGCCGAACATTTCTTTTCTTACAGAGCATGTCATACAATGGTATAAATTTTCTAGCGCTAGCCCAAAATAACGTAATAAAAGGAGGCTAGCGCGCAATGAAAAAATGGGTAGCAACAGCGCTATCTTTTGTTATCGTTCTATCGTTCGTTCCGATGCCCCTTCATGCGGCTACTGTCGACTTGGCGCCGCACGCGAAATCAGCCGTGTTGATGGATATGGATACCGGAACCGTTTTGTATGAGAAAGACAGTCATCAACCTTTACCTCCGGCTAGTATTACGAAAATTATGACAATGCTTCTTCTGATGGAGGCGGTCGCGCAAGGGAAGACGTCGCTTGACGAGCGCGTACGCGTGAGTGACTACGCGGCCTCAATGGGCGGGTCACAAATATATCTCGAAGTCGGCGAGGAAATGTCAATCAGTGATTTGTTGAAAGGGATTGCGATCGCCTCAGGGAACGACGCATCGGTCGCCATAGCCGAACATCTCGCCGGTACGGAAGAACAGTTTGTGCAACTGATGAACGAACGGGCGGAAGAGCTCGGGATGAAAGATACGCGTTTCGTCAACTCGAACGGCTTGCCGGCTGACGAACAGCGTACCTCGGCGCACGACATTGCCATCATGTCGCGGGAATTGCTGAAGCACGAAGGAATTACGAAGTTTACGAAGCTGTATCAAGACTATTTGCGGCAAGAGACGGATCGCCCGTTTTGGCTCGTCAACACGAATAAGCTGGTCAAGTTTTACGACGGCGTCGACGGGCTGAAAACGGGCTATACGTCGGAGGCGAAGTTTTGTTTGTCAGCGACGGCGAAGCGCGGCGATTTTCGCGTCATCGCGGTCGTCATGGGCGAACCGAACACAAAAACCCGCAATGCGGAAGTGAGCCGCATGCTCGACTACGCTTTTAACCAGTTTACGAACCACGTACTCGTCCGCTCCGGTGAACGACTCGGCCACGTGCGCGTCGACAAAGGTGAACCGGCGCAATTGACGGTAAAAGCGCCACACCAATTTAGTATTTTGGCAAAAAAAGGGAGTAAGCGCGAAGACTTTCAAACGAACGTCAGATGGAAAAAGGCGTTAAAGGCGCCCCTCAAGGCCGGCGATGCGATCGGCGAATTCGAAGTGACGCGCGGCGACGAAACAGTGAACAAAATTGTATTGACAGCGAACAAAGACGTCCCCCGCGCGACGTGGTGGACGATGACGAAGCGCACGCTGAAAAAAATGTTGTTCATTGATAGCGACGCGCGCGATCCGGAGCAGGAAAAGGATTAGCGCCAAATGAAGGCGGCGGTTTGTGGCTATTCTTTGCAGGTAACTTTGTGAACTCGAGGCGGATCTTGCCGAATTTCCTCGAGTTTTTTCTTCTTTTGTCGACGGGCAGGATTTCCCCTCACAAATACCGAACAGCTAGTCTAATGGCACGCATGCAACCGCTCGCCTCGCTAAACGCGTACGACGAGCAATCGTTAGGTCGAGGAGAGTCTGCATGTACGCAAAGCAGTCAGGCTTTGGGCGAGCCGGGCTTTGTGCAGGTTGCATGGACGCAATTGCTTGCATCGGCGCATGCGTGGAAGGTGACAAAACTATTCGGTACATGTTAAAGGAGTGAGTGACAGTGAGTTTGCAGATTGAACTTAAACCGCGCCGCGACATTTTAGTCGTCCGCCTTTCTGGTGAATTGGATCACCATACGGCGGACGGGGTGCGCCGGCAAATTGACGAAGCGATAGTGCGGGACGGCTATACCCACCTCGTCTTCAGTTTGCGCGAGCTGACGTTTATGGACAGTTCCGGTCTCGGGGTCATTCTCGGACGCTATAAACGCATTAACCAGCAAAACGGCACCTTAGCCGTTTGCGCCCTGTCACCGGCTGTGAAAAAACTGTTTGATTTATCGGGTATGCACAAAATTTTAAGGGCTTACGAGCGAGAGGAAGAGGCACTCGCTTCGTTAGGGGTGGCATCATGAGCGAGATGACGAAAAATTACATGCGCTTAGAGTTTGCGAGTGTGTCCGCCAATGAAGCGTTTGCGCGCGTCGCCGTCGCGTCGTTCATCTCCCAACTCGACCCGACGCTGGAAGAGTTGACCGACATTAAAACAGTTGTGTCGGAAGCAGTTACGAACGCGATTATCCACGGCTACGGAAGCAACCCGGGGAAGACGGTCGTCATCGAGACGGCAATCGCCGACAACCGCGTCGAAATCGCGATTCAAGATCACGGCGTCGGAATCGAAAATGTGGATGAGGCGAGGCAGCCGCTGTACACGTCGAAACCGGAGCTGGAGCGGTCGGGAATGGGCTTTACGATAATGGAAAATTTTATGGATAGTTGTGAAATTATGTCAGCGCCAAACGCGGGGACGACGGTTAAACTCGTCAAATACTTACAAGCTAGCCCGCTACTTAAGCGGTAGGGGATGCCAATGGATACGGACGTACGCAATGCACGGCATCCTTATTTGTCGGATGAAGAAGTAAAGAGGCTCATTAAGCAAAGCCAAGTAGGTGACGGGGAAGCGCGCGAACGGCTCATCCACCATAACATACGGTTAGTATGGTCGGTCGTGCAGCGATTTATTAACCGCGGTTACGAAGCGGACGATTTGTTTCAAATCGGTTGCATCGGCCTCCTTAAGGCGGTCGATAAATTTGACCTTTCGTACGACGTCAAATTTTCGACGTATGCCGTGCCGATGATTATCGGGGAAATACAGCGTTTCCTACGCGACGACGGCGCCATTAAAGTGAGTCGCTCGCTGAAGGAGACGGCCAACCGCATCCGCAAAACGAAGGATGAGTTATCCAAAAAACTCGGGCGACTGCCGACGATTAGCGAAATTGCGGAAGCGATGGAAATTGCGCCGGAAGAAGTCGTCTTTGCACAAGAGGCGAACCGCGCGCCGTCGTCGATCCACGAAAAAGTGTACGAAAACGACGGTGACCCGATTACGCTCATGGATCAAATTGCCGATGAGCAAGGGGGCGGCTGGTTCGACAAAGTCGTGCTGCGCGAAGCGATCGCCCGCTTGAACGAGCGGGAGAAGCTCATCGTCTACTTGCGTTATTACAAAGATCAGACGCAAGCGGAAGTTGCCGAGCGTTTAGGCATTTCCCAAGTGCAAGTGTCGCGGTTAGAGAAAAAAATATTGCTACAAATGCGGGATCATATGGAGGCGTGAAGCGCCTCGTTTTTTTTCGCTCCAACCACACATACTACTGACACACGCGTTGCGCGCACACGTTGCGAGCGGCGTGAGGAATTGGCCTCTCATACGTTGTGAGCACCGCGGAGACACATCTGTACAGATCGCATATCTGTATAGATGAAGACACGCGAGCGCGCCAAAAAGGTGTGAGGCTATGTGAGGGTGCAGGTGAGGACATGATGTCGCAATCACAAGAAAAAGTGTACATTCGCCTCAAAAAACGTCAGACGGTCACGGCCGGCGAGACGGTTACACTGGGCGATATTGCCAACGTGCTCGCCCTAGAGGAGCAGCAGGGCCTACGCGAACTACCTCTGTTGCGCGTCCCTTCCGGTGAGCACTTTATCGTCGTCGACGCATTGGACGTAATTGCACAAATCCTCCGCGTCCATCCGGCGCTTCACGTGGAGGCGGTCGGCGCTACAGACACGATCTTGGAGGTAAAAAAGAAGCGTTACGTACCGTCGTACGCAGCACTCGTCGCCGTCTGGTTACTCCTGTTTGTCGGTTCTGGCCTTGCCATTATGAATTTCCATGCCGACGTGAGTATGTTGGACGTACACCGGCGGCTCTACTATTTACTCACGGGGGAACAGTCTGCCCGCCCGCTAATTTTACAAATCCCGTATTCTGTCGGCGTAGGGATCGGCATGATCGTGTTTTTCAATCGGCTGTTCAAACGGCGCTTTAACGAAGAACCGTCGCCGTTAGAAGTGGAAATGTTTTTGTACCAGGAGAGTATCGATCAATACGTCGTACAGCGCGAACGCGAGCAAGGGCAGGGTAGTGAATCCCAGGAACAAGGCGGCAGGGGTATATGACGGTCGTCTTAATTTTTATAGGATTAGCGGGCGGCATCGCTGTCGGCAGCGCGTTCGTCGCTTTGCTAACTGTTTTAGACATCGTTCCCCGTTTACACCAACTGACGTGCACGACGCGCCACGTCGGCTGGTCCGAACAGGCGATTGCCGTCGGGGCAGTTTTTTGGACGTGTGCCGATTTTTTTGACTGGCAGTGGACGATTCCCGCGGCTGGGCTCGTCCTCGTCGGCTTACTAGCAGGTTGTTTTGTCGGCATGCTCGCCGCAGCTTTAACGGAAGTGCTCAACGTCTTGCCCATTTTAAGTAAGCGGCTGGCAATGGAACGGTGGTTGTTTTATTTGCTCATGGCGATGGTGTTAGGAAAAGTGTGTGGCTCCCTCCTACAGTGGCTCCTCGTGGAGTAACGTGTTCACTCGCACAGTGGCGCCCAGCCGATCAGCCTTTAATTTGCTGTACAAGGACAGAATACGGCCGTGCACTGTTGTTAGATTCCACCGCATATGCTATCATTCTTAATAATTTTAAAAAGCGCTGCTAGAGGGGAGACCCGTGACACCGATGAAATTACACGGAACGAGTCACATTAACGAAAAAGGCCATTTAACGATCGGCGGTTGTGATACGGTCGAGTTGGCCGCACAATTTGGTACACCGCTTTACGTATTAGACGAACAACTGATCAGGGAGCGCTGCCGCGCCTACGTGGCCGCGTTTCGCCAAGCGAATGTTGACTTTCAAGTCGCTTACGCGAGTAAGGCGATGAGTACGTTGGCCATATGCCGTTTAATAGAGGAGGAAGGGTTGGCGCTCGATGTCGTATCCGACGGCGAGTTGTACACGGCATTACAAGCGGGCTTTCCACCGGAGCGCATCCACTTTCACGGAAACAATAAATCGCTTGCCGAACTGACGATGGCCCTCGATGCGAACATCGGAGGCATTGTCGTCGATAACTTTACCGAATTGCACATGTTACGTACATTAGCGAGCGAACGACAGCAGCATGTGCACATATTGTTGCGCTTATCGCCCGGCGTCGAGGCGCATACGCACGCGTACATTCAAACCGGGCAGGAGGATTCGAAGTTCGGGTTTGACCTCGCTAGCGGGCAAGCGGCCAAAGCGGTAGAGATCTGCCAGCGTTCGCCAGAGATCAGCCTGTTAGGGTTTCACAGTCACATCGGGTCACAAATTTTTGACGTGCAGGGGTATCGCATGACAATCCGAAAACTGGCGCAATTCTCGCAAGAGTGCTACGAGTCGTACGGTCATGTGAGTGAAGTGGTCAATATCGGGGGAGGCTTCGGTATTCACTACTGTGAAGGCGACAAACCGCTAACGGCGGAACGGTATATCGAGGCGATTGTCGCTGAGGTGCGCGCTTCGTTTACCCATCAGCCGCTGCCGGCGATTTGGATCGAGCCGGGTCGCAGCATCGTCGGAGAAGCGGGAACGACGCTTTACCGCGTCGGTACAGAAAAACGCATCCCAGGCATTCGTCATTACGTCGCAGTCGACGGCGGCATGGCGGACAATCCGCGCCCCGCGCTGTATCAAGCAAAATATGCGGCGCTCGTCGCGAACAAGGCAGGGAAGCCAGCGACACAAACCGTCTCGATCGCCGGAAAATGCTGTGAAAGCGGCGATATGCTCATTTGGGACGTCGCACTGCCCGACCTCGCACAAGGGGACGTACTAGCTGTCCTCAGTACGGGAGCGTACAACTACTCGATGGCGAGCAACTACAACCGCCTGCGCCGTCCGGCTGCGGTGTTAGTGAACGACGGCAACGCCGACGTGATCGTACAGCGGGAGACGTTTGCCGATTTGACGCGCCACGACGTCATCCCAGCGCGTCTGCAGAAGCCGACGACGGTGTCGCCGGAAGTGGCCGATATCAAGTAGCAGATGCCGCCGGAAGACGGGTCGGAATGTCGGCCGGAATATACTAAGACTAGAACGAGTGCCGCAGAAGCTACCGGCACTCGTTCCTAGTTTTGGCCTTCCTGCCCCGTTAGATTGCTTGTTTTTGCCCCCTTTTGGTATAATATCACCATTAGTAGGTGATTAGCCCGTGCAAATAGAGTTGAAATTAGAGGCGTTCGAAGGCCCGCTCGATTTGTTGCTCTACTTAATCGAGCGGGCCGAAATTGACGTGTTCGACATCCCCATTAGCGCTGTGACAGAGCAGTATATGGAAGTACTCACTGAGATGCAGCGGCTAGAGTTGGAGGTTGCGAGTGAGTTTTTAGTGATGGCGGCAACGCTGTTAGCGATGAAGAGCCGCATGCTTCTGCCGCAGCCGGAACCGGACCCGCTCAGCGACTTGTACGACGAAGAAGAAGAGCTGATCGACCCGCGCGAACAGTTAATTATGCGCCTCATCGAATATAAGCGGTTCAAAATGTTAGCCGAAAAGCTAAAAGCGCGCGGCAGTGAGCGCGCCCAAGTTTTTTCCCGTTTGCCGGCCGATCTCGGTCGGTTTATGCCGCCGGAAGAGCCGCCCCGCGTACAGGACGTTTCCGTCTACCAGCTTATCGACGCGTTTCAAACCGTGCTACAAAAAACGAAGCCTGCTCAGCCGCGGGTAAGAAGCGTCCAACGGGAGGAGCTGTCGATTCAAGAGCAGATCGATGCGTTGCGCGCCCAGTTGCAGCAGAACGAGCAACTCTTTTTTTCCGAGTTGTTCGAAGAGATGCCGACGCGGGAGGCGGTGATCGTCACCTTTCTCGCGCTGCTCGAATTAATGAAAAAGCGAGAAGTGACGTGTTGGCAAGACGGTCGCTTCGCAGAGATTGTCATTAGCGCGTATGCGAAGTGAGTGAACACTCGTGCACGGGCATACGATTAGGACGTACGAGGTGGAATGTTTGCATGGATGATGTCTGCATGGATGATACGGAACTAAAAGCAGTGTTGGAAGGGTTGTTGTTTATCGCCGGAGACGAAGGATTAACTGTCAAGCAGTTGGCTAACGTCCTCGAGATGACGAAGGAAGAAGCAAAAGATTTGGCCGACGACTTGCAAGCCGATTACGAGCGGCAGCGGAGGGGGCTAAAGATCGCAGTCGTCGCCGGGGCGTATCAATTGACGACTCGTCCAGAGCACGCGCCTTATTTTACGGCATTCGCGGTGTCCCCGAACGCGTCGACATTGTCCCAGGCCGCGTTAGAGACGCTGGCGATCGTCGCTTATAAACAGCCAATTACGCGGGCGGAAATCGAAGATATTCGCGGGGTAAAAAGTGAACGTCCGCTACATACGCTCAGTGCGAAACGTCTCATTAAAGAAGTCGGACGGGCGGAAGGGATAGGCCGTCCCATTTTGTACGGAACGACCGAGGAGTTCTTGACGAGCTTCGGGTTACAAAGTCTCGAGGCGCTGCCGCCGCTCGACGAAACGGTCGACCGCGAGGACGTCGAAGCGGAGCACGAGGAACTGTTCGCTAAACTGGCTCCGCCGTCTCGGGAGGAGTAAACAATCGTTTGCCAATCGAATGCCGTCAACATTAATTCTGACAATAATAAACGAAAGCTGGCGGTATGTTGAGGGGCACCATTTTTATGTCGATATTAGCAAAACGCGATTTAAGCTGTTTTTTCATTTGCAACGAGTATTGAAAGGCGATAAACTGTCCCCCCGGTTTCAACGTCTGCACAACGCCGTCTAAAATTTTGTTGCGTACGCTTTGCGGGAAGTTAGCAAAGGGCAATCCGGAAAGAATGTAATCGGCGTGACGTATTCCCGCTGCCTGCATCTCGGCGTGAATATGTTCCGCATTTTGACAAAAGTGGAGGTTGGCGTACTCGCTCTGTAGCCGCTGCCGCATCTCGCCATCTTGTTCAAACACGAGCACCGTACAACCGTCAGGTTTTGCTTCGTGAAGATAGCTGGTAAAAACGCCGGTACCCGCCCCTAGCTCGATGACACAATTGCTTTCCTCCCAAGTGATCCGCTCGGTCATCGCTCGCGCCAAGTAGAGTGAACTCGGGGTGATACTCCCGATTTTTTTAGGCGATACAAAAAATTTCTTCAAAAATAGCATTTTATCGACTAATGTACCTGTCGTTTTTTCCACTTCATCCACTCCCAGTCGTGTATCAGACTTTTTTTGTAAAAAACAGCTACATGTGACTATGTGTCGACGAAAACGATATGTCAACTGCAAGACGCGCAATGTTAGATAACATAACGATAAGTGACCGTTATTAAGAAAATTAGCCGAGCAACCTTAATTTTTAAAAAAAATGAACGATGCATAAGCCCGGACGATTTAGGGAAAAATTTCTAACGTTGTAAAGGGGTGGGGCTTATCGTTTGGGTTGTCTCTGGGTTTATCTGCTTATTAATAGTGTTAGTCATTTTACACTTTTTGATAATAAAAGTCGAGCTCACTTACGAGCGCGAACGAAAAAATGATGTGTTCGTCCTAACAGTTACAACGCTTGGCGGGCTCATAAAGTTGCGGCGGAACATTTCGCTCGTCGACCTTGAATTAAAAGACCTCAGTGTAGAGCTACGCGAACAAAAGCGTGGAGCGTCCCCGTCTGACCAGCCGACTAAGAAGCGGCTAACTGTTGCGGAGATCGTGCAGCGCTATAAACGTTGGCAGCAGTGGGTGTCGCGCATTACCGGCTTATATGCAATTGCGCAGGCATTTTTAAAAAAGGTGCGTTGCAAAAAGCTCGTATGGCATACGACGATTGGCACGGAGGACGCTGCGGTTACTGGTGCGCTTACTGGGATGATCTGGGGTTTGCAAACCGCAGCGGCCAGCTTTGGCTGCCACTCTTTGCGCATGGAGACGGAACCTCAAATCGCGGTGAGCCCAAATTTTAGTCTGCCGGCCTTCGAGGTGCATTTTTGCTGCATACTTCAATTTCGCCTCGGGCAGGCTATATTTGCTGGGACGCGTATTTTCCTTCATCTAAAGAAGAGTGGAAGGAGTGAACAGAAGTGGCGGAACACCCCATCCAAAGCTTAATGAAGACCTCGATGGAAAACATTAAAGAAATGATCGATGTCAATACGATCGTCGGCGATCCGGTGGAGACGCCAGACGGCAGTGTCATTTTACCCGTGTCGAAAGTCGGGTTTGGCTTCGCAGCCGGCGGTAGCGAATTCCCGCCGCCAGAGCGCAATAAAGGGGCAGGCGACTCGCTAGATAGTGAACAAAAGTTGCCGTTTGGCGGCGGCAGCGGGGGCGGTGTGTCGATTACACCGATCGCCTTTCTCATCGTCAATGCACAAGGGGTTAAAGTGCTCAGTTTGGACCACGCGACACACCTGTACGATCGCTTACTCGACATGGCGCCGACCGTCGTGGAAAAAATTCAACACATGGCGAAGGGTAAACGCGGGCAGGCAGGGCAAATGGGGTCTGCGGGGCAAAATTGTAGGCCGAACGAATTTGGCGCAAATTGACAGAGAGTTCCGTTCAGTGCGGGTTGTCGTCTAGAACCGTTCCAATGGGGACGGTTTTTTTTATGTTGCTCATACGCTTATTTGTGCGCCATGCGTGTGCAGTTGCCGTGGTGCGGGCATATGCGTAGCTTGTACTCATATACATATATAAACGAACGACGGGACAAGGGGAGACGACGTGTGAAGTGGAGTGTGCGGAGGGCAGTGTGGTTGCGGTGCGTTTGCTGTTTTGCACTGACGGGGGCGGTGGCGTTCGCGGACGTCAATCTGTCCGGAGGGAGTGCAAAAGCAACAGTGGACACTGCTGCTGTGCAAGCGAGGGCGGGGCATGCAAACACGGAAGAGAGCGAAAAGGTTGACCGCGAGAATACAGTGGCAGACACGGACGTGGCCCAACCGGAAGTGAGTGCGAAAGCAGCAGTGTTAGTCGACGTAAACAGCGGACGCGTGCTGTATGAGAAAAACGCCGATGAACAGCTACCGATCGCCAGCATTACGAAAATTATGACGGCTATTGTCGCAATCGAGCACGGTAACTTAGACGACATCGTAACGGTGAGCCCTCGTGCGACCCGCAAGGAAGGGTCGTCTGTCTATTTGAAAAAAGGCGAGCGTATTTCCTTGCGCCACTTGCTGTACGGGCTCATGCTCCGTTCGGGCAACGACACCGCTGTGGCAATCGCCGAGTTCATCGGGAAATCGGAGGAAGGTTTCGTCACGCTCATGAATGAAAAGGCGGAGTATTTGGGAATGACACATAGCCATTTTGCGAATCCGCACGGTTTAGACGCGGCGGGGCACTATTCGTCAGCGCGCGACATGGCGACGCTAACGCGTTATGCGCTCGCTAACGAGGAGTTTCAAAAAATTGTGGCGACACATGCGATTCAAGTGCCCGATCCCGGAGAGAAATGGAACCGCAAGTGGTACAACAAAAACAAAATGCTCAGCCTGTTCCCGGGAGCGGACGGAGTGAAAACAGGTTATACGTCGAAAGCGAGACGGACGCTCGTCGCTTCGGCGACGCAGAGTGGGCAACAGCTCGTCACAGTGACGTTGAACGCGCCGGACGACTGGCGCGATTCGAGTGAGATGCTCGCCTACGGCTTTCGTCAGTACCCGCTGCGTGCAGTCGTTAAGCGCGGGGAAGTCGTCCATATGGTGCCGCAAGCGGACAAAGGCGAACCGACCGTCAATATCGTGGCGGCTCAAGATTTTCAATACCCCCTTACCGAGACAGAAAGGACGGCGGTGGCGCAACAAGTACACGTGGATGAGCGCTTAGTCGCCAAAGTGTCTGCTGGCGCGCACGTCGGCACGTTGTCTCTTTCGTTACACGGGAAAGTGATCGGCTCGGTGCCGCTCACTGTACAGTCGAACGGACAGCGTACTAGTCAAGGAAACAGTCAAGGAAAGAGTCGGGGAGGCAGACAGGAAAACAGTGACGCAAACGGTACGCGGCGTGCGGGAGAGGAACAGTCGTTTTTTGTGCGTTGGTTGTCGCTCATTTCGCCCGTGTGGGGAGGCAGAAATTAAGTTAAGCGATGAGACAAACGGGTGTCGACGTATTTTTTTAGGGATGGGTCGAACGGGTATCGACGTATTTTTTTGTGGAAGCGCACGGTGGGTCATGTTTACTTCTAGCAGGAAGTGAGCCTTCGGATCAGGTGAATGCCTTTAGAGGTTAAGGGAGGAGGGGCGATATGCTTCCTTACATATGGACGTTTTTTATCGTTTCCGGAGTGATTGCCGCGGCGGCACAAGGAAAAATCGACAGTGTCTTTCCCGCCGTGCTCACAGGAGCGAAAGAGTCCCTACTACTTTGTGCCGGATTAGTGACAGTAATGGCTTTTTGGCTCGGGCTAATGAAAATCGCGGAAGAGGCGGGACTCGTACGATTGCTGGCGCGGCTCATTTCTCCGCTGATGCCATTCCTTTTTCCCGACGTGCCGCGGAAGCATCCGGCGGTCGGTTACATCGTATCGAACATTTCTGCCAACTTGTTCGGCCTCGGTAATGCGGCGACGCCAATGGGGATCAAAGCGATGCAGGCGTTGCAAGAGTTAAATCCAAATAAAGAGACGGCTACTCCGGCGATGTGTACGCTACTCGCGATTAATACGGCGGGGGTGACGCTCATTCCGACGATGGTGCTCGGTATTCGCATGCAGTACGGTTCGGCGGCGCCAGCGGAAATTATCGGGCCGACGCTAATCGCTACGTGCTGTGGTACGCTGGCGGCACTCGCGTTGGATCGGTGGTTCCGCTTTCGCTCACACGTGCGGCAATAGCATTAAGCGCGAGGACGACCACAGGCAGCTTGGCGAGGAAGTTTGTACACATGACGCTCGTACGACGCTGGTCTCGCCAAGCCGATCGTGCGAACCTGAATACAACAGACGTCGCGATCACAACCGCGCGCAGGATGAAGTAGCGAGCGGTTGCGGTTGGGAGCGAAAGCGGTGTCGGTGCTGGCACGTGGAGCGGCGTTTGCCGGGACAAGGTTACGTAGTCTAAAGAGAAAGCAGGTGGGATGTTGTTAGCTACAATGGAATTAATCTCAAGTTGGCTGTTGCCAGCACTCATCGCTTTCGTACCAGTCTACGGCTTGGCGCGGCGAGTGAATGTGTTTGACAGTTTCGTCAGCGGTGCCAAAGAGAGCATTCCGACGATGCTTAGCATTTTTCCTAACTTGCTCGGGATGATGGTCAGTATTCACGTGTTTCGCGAATCGGGGGCGATGGATCTCGTGATTGCCGCGCTCTCTCCGTTGTTACAGTGGATGAATTTTCCTGAAGAAGTCGTGCCACTGGCGATGATGCGACCCATTTCCGGCTCGGGTTCACTCGCGCTCGCGGCGGAATTAATCCGCGACTACGGCCCAGACACTTTCCTCGGGCGCCTCGCTTCGACGATGCAAGGGAGTACCGATACGACGTTGTACGTGCTCACCGTCTACTTCGGCGCCGTTAGTATTCGCAACAGCCGCTACGCGTTAAAGGTCGGTTTACTCGCCGATGCGGTCGGCTTGCTGTCCGCGTGGCTGTTAGTGACCGTTATGTTTGCCTAATAGAAAGCGCCACCGCCGCTGTACCGCCTGGCGAGGGGGCTTTTTTTGTGAAGGTGTATAGGAAGGTGTTATAATATGTGATAACGTTGTCGGCTGGCTACTGTCCAGTCGTTTTTCTTGTGTGTATGCCGAAAGACCGTTAAGATGGGAAGGTGAGGTGGTACGGTGCAAGAACGTTTGCAAAAAGTCATTGCCGGCGCCGGCATTGCGTCGCGCCGTAAAGCGGAACAACTCATTGCTGCCGGACGGGTGCAAGTGAACGGGGAGACGGTGACGACACTCGGAACAAAAGTCGATGTGAACAGTGACGAAGTGACTGTCGACGGCCGGACCATCGGGCAGGAAACGTTTCACTATTACATGTTTTATAAACCGACCGGCGTCATTACGAGTGTGGAAGACCAGTTTGCGCGCAAGGTCGTCACAGATTACTTTAAACGCGTGCCGGCGAGGATGTACCCAGTCGGGCGCTTGGATTACGACACGGAAGGGCTCTTATTAATGACGAACGACGGGGAGCTCACACATCGCTTAACGCACCCTAGCTATGAAATCGAAAAGAGTTACCTCGCACGCGTCAAGGGGGTGCCAAATGACGCCGCACTTATGCAGTTGCGCCGCGGCGTGGCGCTCGATGACGGTCTAACGGCGCCGGCGCGCGCCTCGCTCGTCCGCGTCGAAGGAGAAAACGCGTGGCTACGGCTCGTCATTCACGAAGGGAGAAACCGACAAGTACGGCGCATGTGTGCGGCGGTCGGTTTTCCGGTACTTACTTTAAAGCGGGACGGCCTCGGCTGTCTAACCCTCGGTAAACTGACAGCGGGACAATATCGTCCCTTGCAGAAGAGAGAATTGGACAAGTTGCGGCAGTTAGTCGGGCTAAACAGTTAAGAGGTTCACACAATAGTCAAAGGTACAATCTAAGCATTTTTGTTATCAAAGTTATAATAATGTGGAGAGTGTGCGTAAGTAGAGTGGGGGCTGGTGTAACAAAAATGGTTGAAAATACGAAGTGTGCGTGCGGACACAACAACCCAGTCGGAACTGTTTTGTGCGAGCACTGCGGGCGTCCGCTCGACGTTGAAGTTGAGAATATCGCGCAAGGAAAGTTAGACATGCGCTACGAAGGGAAAGCGCGGCGTTCACAAAAACGACATAAGTCGCTCGTCGACCGCGTATGGACGTTTTTTTCTTCTGTTAAAGTCGCGATCGTCTTGATTGCCATTACCCTTCTCGCTTCCATCATCGGCACGATTTTTCCCCAAGAGCGAAACATTTCGGCCGTCGACGTCGAAGCTTGGTACGAACAGGAGTACGGCGTATGGGGTGAAATATACTACAACCTCGGATTAGGCGATTTGTATGGTTCGTGGTGGTACGTGCTGTTAGTGTTTCTCATCGGCACATCGCTCGTCATCTGTAGCCTCGACCGCATTATCCCGCTGTATAAGGCGCTCAAATATCAGCGCGTCAAAAAAGACGTCGGCTTTATTGAGAAACAGCGCGTCGCCGGCAAGCGCGACATTGCAAACGAAGACGGCGGAGCACTGCTCGACAGGCTCGCCTTGAAACTGTCGGAGCGGCGGTATAACGTGAGGCGCGAAGGCAACGCCTTGCTAGCGGAGAAAGGAAGAATTAGCCGCTGGGGACCGTACATTAACCATATCGGACTCATTATTTTCTTGATCGGCATGTTAATGCGGTTGTTGCCCGGCTGGTATTTGGACGAGATGACGTGGGTTGTCGAAGGTGAGACGAACAAACTGCGCGGCACGGAATATTACCTCAAAAATAATGGTTTCAAGGTCGAATACTACGACCCGGAAGAAGCGGGGCAACAAAAGATCGAAAAGAAATTTGAGACGAAAGCGGTGTTGTATGAAAAAGATTTAGCGAGCGGCAAAATGACTGAAGTAGCTGAAAAAGCGATCAACGTGAACGACCCGCTGCAGTACAACGGTGTAAATATTTATCAAGCGCTATATCAAGAACAAGCGTTAACCGCGATGACTTTGGCTGTCACCGATAAAAAAACTGGTGAGGCTGTCGGGGAAATAGATATTGATTTGCGCGATCCGGACACGATGTACGAATTGCCAGGAGGGGTTAAGATCGAAGCGCTGCGGTACTATCCGTCTTTCGCGCTCGAAGAGACAACAGGTGTGGACGGAGAAGTGAAAACGCGTGCGGCGACTCGTTCGCGCGATCCGGATCAACCAGGCTTGCAGTTCAAAATTACGTCGCCTAAAGTACCGGATGGTGAGGAAATATGGGTGATTGCAGGTGGAAATCTCGACGAACAGTTTAAAGACAACCGCTACAAACTGAAATTGTCTAACATCGAGTTCGCCTATTCGAGTGGGCTGCAGGTGCGCATCGATAAAGCGTTGCCGATCGTTTTGGTCGGTGCGGTCATTTTTCTCATCGGCGTGGTGATGGGCTTTCACTGGCAACATCGCCGCGTATGGGTCAACATTAAGGACGACATGCTCTACTTCGGCGCCCATACGAATAAAAACTGGTACGGACTGAAAAACGATGTGCGGCCCGCCGCGGAGGCCGCCGACATACACATCGGGGACGATGCGAAATCGTAACGGAGTAATTGCTTGGGTTAATCCCAAATTGTAGGAGGAATAAGGCATGAACCTTTTGTTAGTCGCGTTTTTTCTATATTTATTCGCGGCAATTGCGTTCATCGTATCGATCACGGGCCAGAAGTGGCGTTCTAAAGGCACAGATGTCGGCAAACGGCTCGGAACCGTCGGCATTGTGTTAACGCTGTTGGCACTTTTGTGCCACGCGAGCTTTATTGTCTACCGCATTTTCGTCGGTGGTTTTTTTCCGACGAGTAACATGTTTGAGTTCATGTCGTTTCTCGGTTTTTGTATTGCCGTCGCCTTCGTGCTCATTTACAAATTGTACAAAGTACGAGTCATCGGCGCGTTCGCGCTACCGCTCGTACTCGTCTTAATCGGGTACGCTTCCGTGTTCCCGACGGAAATTAAGCCGCTCGTGCCGTCGTTACAAAGTTCCTGGCTGTATATCCACGTGACGTTAGTCGCCCTCGGCAACGGGGCGTTTGGCGTTGCCTTTGTCGCCGGGCTCATTTATTTGATTCGTACCGTCGACCGCAAAACGCAGCGCGCGAGTGCCTTTTTTCTCGAAGCGATTCTCGCCATGGTCATTATGGTCATCGCTTTTGTCGGGCTGTCGTTTGCGTTTGAAGGGCTAGTCGGTTACGAGGCGTCGTATGAGCACACGGTCGTCGACGCGAATACGCAAAAAGAGCGAGTCGTCGTCGATCGCTATGACTTACCTCCGATTTTCATTCAGAAAGACGCGAAAGCAATCGAAACGCAGCCGTTTTTAGGAATGGAAATGGGTTGGATTGAGACATCCTTTTTGAATGCGCGCAAGTTGAATTCCCTCGTTTGGTCAATCGCCGTCGGGCTCCTTTTGTACGGGCTCATCCGCTTAATCGCGCGCAAACCGCTTGGGGAAGCGCTGAAGAAGGGGCTAGTCAAAGGGATTGATGCGGAAACGGCCGAAGAAATTAGTTACCGCGCCATCGCGATTGGCTATCCGATCTTTATTCTCGGCGGCCTCATCTTTGCGTCTATTTGGGCGCACTACGCGTGGGGGCGCTTCTGGGGTTGGGATCCGAAAGAGGTTTGGGCGCTTATTACGTTTTTATTTTACAGTTTGTATTTGCACCTCCGGCTTTCCCGTGGTTGGCATGGCAAAAAATCTGCCTGGTTTGCCGTCGCCGGGTTTGTCGTCGTCATGTTTAACTTAGTTGTCGTCAATTTGGTCATCGCCGGCTTACATTCATACGCATAACCGATCTAGGGGCACCTTGGCGGTTAGACGTTCAGAAGTTAATCTGCGATTTTTAGGGCGGTTACCACGCATTCATACACTTGACCGATAACGTGGTATACTAACAAGAGTAGTGAAGGAGCTAGCACAGTGGCGGCAGACGGTGTGCCGTAAGCCGCCAGCTAGTATATAAATATTAATTAAAGTTGCAACGATGTTGAGGAAGGTGTATTCAAGTGGCTGAAAAAGAACGTATTCTCGTTGTCGATGATGAGGATCGCATTAGACGTCTGCTTCGGATGTATTTGGAGAGGGAGGATTACCTCATCGAGGAGGCAGCGGACGGCGATACCGCCTTACGCATGGCGTTAGAAACGGACTACGACCTCATCTTGCTCGACTTAATGTTACCTGGGATGGATGGGATCGAAGTTTGTGAGGAACTGCGCAAAAAGAAGGCGACTCCTGTCATCATGTTGACGGCGCGCGGTGAGGAAAGTAACCGGGTACAAGGGTTTGAAGTCGGTGCCGACGACTACGTCGTCAAACCGTTCAGTCCGCGCGAGATCGCCTATCGGGTAAAGGCGCTTCTTAGACGCTCGTCGACGACGGCATATTTATCAATGGAACCGAACGCGAGCAACACAATCGTCTTTCCGGACTTAACGATTGACCACGATGCGCATCGCGTCACCGCCGGCGGCCATGAAGTGAATTTAACGCCGAAGGAGTACGAGTTATTGCACTATTTGGCACAATCTCCGGATAAAGTGTTCTCGCGTGAACAATTGCTAAAAGACGTGTGGAACTATGAGTTTTTCGGCGATTTGCGCACGGTAGACACACACATTAAGCGGTTGCGGGAAAAATTAAACAAAGTATCCCCGCCAACGGCGAGCATGATTGCCACAGTGTGGGGTGTAGGATATAAATTAGAGGTTCCGAAAGAGTGATTTGGCGCAGTGTAGTCGGGAAGCTATGGATGACGATTATCGGTTTGGTCAGTGTCGTCTTGCTGATCCTTGTCGGGTTGTTGATGCAGTTTTTAGATCAGTTTTACCAACAACAACAAGAGCATGAATTGACGCGCTTGTCGCGTGACGTGTCGGACATGATCGAGTCGTACGGTAAAACCGACAGTTTAGAGTCGCGACATCACGTGTTGGAGATGGCGCAGCAACTGCTTCCCGCATATGAAACACATATGGTCGTGTTGACGAAAGAAGACGGCAAAATCAAACAAATGCCGTTCCTTAAACACACCGACTATCCGACGATCCCACTCGAAACACTTTTAGACCGCAAAAATTTCGATATTGAGAAAGTATTTGCCGGGGAAGAGCAAAAATTGCGCGGCCCGTTAAATGTGAAAGAAAACGGACACGACGAAAGTATTCCTCATTTAACGATTGCCGAGCCGATTCACGGGACGACTGGCGTGATCGGGGCACTCGTGCTTTATCAGCCGCTGTCCCAGTTGGAGGAGACGATGCAGCGGACGAAGGAGCTCGTCTTTTACGCGGCGCTCATCGGCATTTTCATGACGACTATTTTTGCTTTCTTTTTGTCGTCACGCGTTTCCCAGCCGCTCATGCAAATGAAGCAAGCGGCGGACAAAGTTGCGAAAGGGAACTTCAATTACCGCATCCCGATTCGTACGAACGACGAGATCGGCGACTTGGCGCAGACGTTTAACCGGATGGGCTCTAAGTTGGAGGAAACGATTCACGCCCTTTCACAAGAAAAAGAGCAACTTTCCTCCGTGCTAAAAAGTATGGCCGACGCTGTCATTACGGCCGACGCGAAAGGGCAAGTGATCATTACGAACCCGCCAGCACAGCATTTGCTCGAGACGTGGTCGAGCGACCACAAGGAGGAAACGCATAAGCTGCTCCCTAACGCGCCCCTGCCGGAGCCGCTCGCGGAGACGTTCAATCAAGTGGTGCGCGGGGAAAAAGAGTACATGACAGATATCGTCGTGCACGGCCGCACGTGGGCCGTCGTGATGGCTCCCCTGTATGCAGGTGAGCAACTGCGCGGCGTCGTCGCCGTGTTGCGCGATGTGACGGAAGAACGACGGACGGACAAGTTGCGTAAAGACTTTGTCGCTAATGTATCGCACGAATTGCGCACGCCGCTGGCGATGTTGCAAGGGTATAGTGAAGCGCTGCTCGACGAGATCGCGCAATCGCCGGAAGACCGTAAAGAGTTAACGCAAATCATTCACGACGAGTCGTTGCGCATGGGGCGGTTAGTGAAAGAGCTGTTAGATTTGGCGTTAATGGAAGCGGGCACGGTGCGCATTCAGCCGCACGAAATGACCGCTCAAGAGCTCGTCCTGCGCGTCGTACGCAAGTTCCAAGGACTCGCACAAGAAAAAGGGCTGACGGTTGAGGCGAAGGTAACAGAGGAACCGCTGCGCGTTCGGCTAGACGAAGACAGTATCGAGCAAGTGTGTATTAATCTAATCGAAAATGCGATTCGCCATACGCCGGAAGGCGGGACGATTACGCTGTCGGTCGATCCGTCGAAAGAAGGGGTCGTCTTCAAAGTGCGCGACACGGGAAGCGGCATTCCGGAACAAGACTTGCCCTTCGTCTTTGAACGGTTTTATAAAGCGGATAAGGCGCGCACGCGCAGTCGCTCCGGCACGGGGTTAGGACTGTCGATCGCCAAACACATCGTGGAAGCGCACGGCGGTACGATCTCGGTCGAAAGTACAGTAGGCGAAGGGACGACATTTACACTGCGCATACCGAATGTTAGCGAGGGTGAGTGAGGCGCGATAGGCGAACCGTGAGGGCGAGCTGCAAAGGACGGCGCAGTATAACAACCGTTGAGTAACCGCGCAGCGAGAGATGTGCGACGCAGGTCGTTGTGTCGCAGGTCGTGGTGTCAAGCAACCACCGTGACGTTGACCTTGAATGGGCGATCTGTGAATGACGTTTGTGAATGGTTTGGTGTTAGTTGTAGTGTAGTTTAGTTGTACTGTAGTTTAGGTGTATGTGGTGACGCGTATAAAGGCGCTTATAAATAGCACGAGATGAAGAGGCGAGCTCTGATTGGCGGGAGCTCGCCTTTTTTGGGTGCGCCCAAGGTGAAAGTCTCGCAGAATGCACACTGTTGCCGCTAGTTGGATAATGGGGCAGATATGTAGTATAGGTGTGGAAAGATAGCACCCTTATATAGGAAACTAAAAAGTAAGCAAGGTGACATTGTATGCGAAATCTCCTTTTGTGAGATTTTTTGGTCAGAAGTGCAAAAAAGGTATTGAAAGGTCAGTACAATAGCTTATATTAGACTTATGGGTTAATAATGCGTAATTAAATGATTAATAATTGATTTGTATAGAGACAATGGTCTACGAAGGAGGGCGGGTGCTAATGGGTAATGAGACAACCACATCGAATGACACATTAAAGGCTCATGAGGTGTCTGAGGCTATAGCTGATGAAACAAAACTAAACGCGTTAGAAAAATCGCTTTTGGAAGCGTATCAACAACCCGAGAAAATAGCGGATTTTTATCGGCTATTGGCCGAGTCCGAGTTGTGCGTCTTAGGCACTCTCGAGGAAGGGACGGGAGCCACAGGAGAAAGTGAGATGCTCCTTCACCTGCAATACGTGGAAGAAGGCGGGAAGCTGCTGCTGCCGATTTTTTCTTCTCTGCACGCGCTCGAGCAATTTATTGCCGAAGACTCGCCGTACGTGGAGCTGCCTGCTCGTGAGTTGTTGCAAGTGGTAGACGATGAGGCGATCGTCGTCATGAATCCAGGGACCGTCCTTTCGAAAATATTCGTGCCGGAGGAAATGGCGCGTATCTTAAGCGGTGAGATTCTAGAGTTGTTTGCACCGGAGAATATGACGCTTGCACCGGAGCAAATGACGTCAGAGGCACTTGGGAACCCACCGGATGAGCCGCAAGAGAATCGCCGCTGAAGCATAATTGGTAGTGAGTAATCACTAGGGATAACCGCTGGGATTAATTGCCAAAGGTCATTACTAGAAAGCAATCGTAAACAAATAAATTACCGAAACAAGGTAATTACCGAAAATAATCGTTGTCCACGAGATACATCGACGCCGAAAGAGGTGAACGCCGATGAGTTATGATTCACGTATCAATCATCTACAACAAGTGATTGCCGAGCTGACACATGCCCCAAAAGTTGAGGCTGTCGACCTTTCCCCTGCCGATGCATCGAATTGGGACAATAGTTTGTCGCAAGGGGCCTACCGCCAACTCACGCGGGAGCTAGACGACTACTTCTCGTTGTGCGAGGACTACGTCGGTTATTGTGTCCAAGCGTTAAGGCGACGATTGGCACAAGTCGAACAGCAAAAACAGGATGAATATACGCGACATCAAGCGATTTTGTCGGCAAAAACGAATGCAAAGGAACGCAGTGACTATCTCGCGAATACACCGATGGATCCGAGTGTGAAGGCGATGCTTTCGGGTGCTATGTGGTAGGGAAGGGAAAAAACCTATTCTATAGTGGGAGGCGATGTCAGTGGAAACTGTCATTAGCGGTGGGGCTAGTCGAGGCGCGGCCACCATCCTATACGATGCGACTGCTTCAAGGGGAGGCATCCGTAAGGTTCAAAGTGCCTTAGCGAACTATCGCACGTCGACGGAACAGCTGAGTGTCACGTTTAACCGTGTGTTAGAAGAGTTGAAAGGTGAGACGGCCCAATCGTTCAAAAGTACCGCCCAGGATTACATCCAAACCGCACAAATGGCGGAAGAATACTTGCAGGTTTTTATTGATCTGATGTATTTAGTCGATGACCAGCTGAGCCAGTCCGAACAGGAAAGTCAACACATGATGAATCGCATCTCTCTATAAAATTGGCACCGCCCCTCTAGAAAACAGCATCTTTCTTAGGGACAGTTGCGATACTTGTAGGATTTGAACAAAAGTTAAAAGGGGTAGGGGCACAGCAATGGATGTAAGCCCTTTATTTGGGGGTTTACTGGTTGGGAAGCTTACAGTGGTCTGAAAGACTGACAGTGGGGAGGGGGATTCGCGTGGCGGAACAAATCCTAATCAGTCCGGCACGGATGAAAGAACTGCATACGGCAATTGAACGGGGAACGACGGATGTGCAGCAAATGATCGATGGGCTCGTCGACTACAAAGGGCTACTCGACGCCCAAGGCATCAGTGAAAGCAGCCTTGTGTCTACATACAACTATTGCGACGCGCTCATTAGTATGATGGAGCTTTTGTCCGACAGTTTACAGCTACTAGGGGAAAACGCTACGCAAATTAGCGAAACCTTTCGCGCGACCGATGAAGACCTGGCGATGGTCCCTTGTCGTGACGGGTAGCGATTAGCGTGGTGGAATGTGCCCACCGAATGTGTTGATTGAATGTGTCGTCAACAGAAACGAAAAAGTAATTGCTCGCTTAAAATCGACAGCATTAAAGACTCAACAGGACACCCAGAAACGGCCAACAGGATGAGCCGACGGAGAAGAAGCGAGTGAAACCTTTCATTAAGAATCAGGTAACTACGTAAAGAGGTGATCCTATGAGTCGACTTGTCGTTCGCACCGCGCCAATTGGGGACTATTTGCGGGAAGGGTATAATAAATACTCGCGGCAAGGAGATATTCTTGCAGAGTACTTAACGATCTTAAAGCGCGCGCGAAAAGTTCTTGCTCCAGAAGATTTAGCCGTGGTAGACTATGAAATAAGCACCCTAGAAAAGAAGGCAGCCCACTACATCGACGACATCTTCCCCCAACTCCACCAGCTGCCAATCGCCACCAAGCCGATCGAACCTTACGAAGAAGCCGTGAGCCGTATCCAGCAGTTCGTCTACGACCATCAAATCCCGACATTCATCACCGAAATTAACAAGATCCATCCGATCAACCGAACGAGAGCGCCGGAAGGTGTCGGCGAATTCGGTGAAGACGGTTTAGAAGTGGAAGCGGTTGACGGGGAGGGAGAGGTGGACGACGCTTCACTGCTCGAGAGTATTCTAGCCGGGATTTGGGACGGCGTCAAAAACGTGCTGATCGACACGTGGGAAGGCCTGATCGCTCTATTTGACCCTGACACATGGCGCGCCATCGCAGAAGCCCTCGCGGATCCAATTGCTACGTTAGAGAACATTTGGGAGACTATTTCCGACTCATTCCAGGAGATGGTCATTGACGGCGATGCGCGCAGTCGGGCAGAGTGGTTTACGTATGCCGTAGGGACAGTCGTAGCGTCTGTGATCGGGACGAAGGGTGCAGATAAGGTTGCAGCAGCGACTAAACTTGTTACTAAATCGACAAAGCTACCGGAATTAGCTTCTAAAGCTAAAGTGAAAACGGGGATTGCCAAGCAGAAAGTTGCGCATCATGTGAGGAAGTCTTTGGAGCAGTCGCGACAAAAGTTCGGGGAGTTAAAACACGCCATTTGTGATTTGAAGAATTCTAGGCGCTTTGTAACGCCCGATGGACAGGTTTATCGAATTTCTCCTCGGGATGTGGATCCACCAAATCCTAGTAGATCGAATACAAGAAAAAGAGGAAGAAATAAACCTAAGGAATATGGGATTCCTGATTCTACTGAAGTTATTTGGGATAAAAGTGGTAAAATAATTAAATACATTACATATGGATCTGACGGAAAAATAATAAAGGAGGTTAGAATCGTAGGAAAGGATCACGGTTCAATTCCAAGACCAAATGTAAAGGAGCCAAATTACAATATCAACCCTATAACGGGGGAAAAATTTCAAAATGACTATAAGGTAAGAGCTGTACGACCAGACGAATTGCCCAGGAATATCAGGAAATAAGGGGGTAAGGAAATGTTTAAAGATGAATTAATCAAGGAATTTGTCGATTGGAAAAATGCAAATCCACAAGGATTTAACTGGTGGAACTATGTAAATATAAAGGCGGATTTACAAACCGCGCTGGCATTTGCACGATTTTTTTACCCTGATATCATTGAGATCGATGGTCTATTTTTATTAAAGGATAAGTTTTCCCAGAAAAATTATGAGTCATGGCGCAACGAGTGCAAGGGAGATAAAAAATGTATAGAAAAGATGATGAATCTATATCAGGTCGATGACTTTTTCCACATCAATACCGATGATGACGGGAATATAGAAGAACAGGTTAGGGTCCTTGGAAATATATTAAAGACTTTTTGGTCCATGAGCTTCAAAGACAGATTTCCGGATAGATGTATTAAAGTTATGGTTTTTGAAGATGGTGGAGATTATTTCATTACCGTGTTTGAAGGCTCTTAAACCCTTGACACATAGGTGTGTTGATGAACTTGACTTGCCTACGCAAGCCCCCTTCTGAAATCTCTCGGAGCTGGCAAGGGAAAATTGTATTTCGAAAACGGGTGTCTGAAATGGATTGATCTATCAGAGAAATCATCAGTTCAGTCATGGGCCTGTTTTTACTAACCGAACTTTGATAGGCCTGCCCAAAGATTCGGTTATTTTTCCTTGATAATAAGCACCCCAGAAAATAAGGCAGCCCACTACATCAACGACATTTTCCCCCAACTACACCAGGTGCCGATTGAAGGTTCTTCTCAATACTTGGAAGGGACTTATCGGTCTACTCGATTTGGACACGTGGCGGGCAATTGCAGAAGCGCTTGCGGATCCATGGCAAGCATTAAAGGATATTTGGGAGACCATTTCAGACTCGTTTTAAGAGATGGTCATTAACGCCGACGCGCGTAGTCGGGCGGAATGGTTTACTTATGCTGTAGGTAGTGTAGTGGCATCGATTATTGGGACTAAAGGACTCGATAAGGTTGCGGCAGCCGCAAAACTCGTTACCAAAACGACAAAAATCTCAGAATTAGCTTCTAAAGCTAAGGTTAAAACGGGGATTGCCAATCAAAAGGTTGCACATCAAATATTTACAATTCCCTTGATGGGAAATCACTGAATTAAGGAGGAGTAGGAATTGGATTTAGAATTGAGTCCTGAGATAAGAAAAGCTTTAGAAGCCCGGTGAAAAAGTCGTCATCGAAGTTATAATCGTATAAAATAGAGTGAGTGACAAGATCTTGTGAAATGAGCGTGAGAGCCTTGAAAGCACAAAAATCATCCGCAACCCAACCGCAACTGTTTCAATTCATCGATATGGAAGCACTCATACCCAAAAGTCATATTTTACGACAATTAAATGAAGCGATCGATTTCTCCTGCGTTTACGACTGGGTGGCTCCGTTATATACGGAACGAAGTGGACGACCGGCTGCCGACCCGGAACGCATCGTGCGATTGATCCTACTTTCCTATTTATTTAACCACTCCGAACGCGGCCTGTATGAGATACTTCCTATGCATGCGGGATACTTGTGGTTCTGTGGGCTCGATTTTGAATCAATTCAACATCCTGATCCCTCCCGCCCATCGCTACCGGATCGGACGACGCTTGTCAAGACTCGGAAACTTTGGCGGCAACACGGTATATTTGAAAAGCTTATGGTTCATGTAATCAATCAATGTATTGCAGCAGGATTGGTCAAGCCCGATGTTCACGTTGGCGTCGACGGGACTCAGGTGCGGGCTAACGCTTCGATTCACAGCTTAAAAGAAATGACTTGTACACCCGTAGAGTCCATTGAGGACTATTTGGCGAGAATCGCTCAACAAGACGGTCAAGCTGAACCGTCTTCATCGCCTCATGACACCGACGATGACCCGCCATCGTCTCCCGGTTCAGCCGACAAAGCATCGAGAAAAAAACAGGGACTGCAGGAAGAAGCCACACATGAGAACTTTCACGGAAAGACTTTTTCTAACGCGACACACCGCAGTAAAACAGACCCTGATGCACGGTTGTATAAAAAGGCAAAGGGGCAAGAGGCTCACCTACGGTATTTAATACACAATGTAACAGATGTCACATCGGGCGTCATTTTGTCGACACAAGCCAGCATAGCATCTGGAGTGGCTGAACGTGAAACGAGCATGCAACAACTTGCGGCGATTCGTTTTTGTCATCCGACCATTCGTGTGTGCACCCTTTCAGCCGATAAAGCATACGGTACGCCAGACTACTTGAATGCCCTGTTCGAACAGGGGATGATCCCCTTGGTTTCTTTGCGAAATCTAACATTAGAGGACGTCCCTACATGGAAACGCCAAACGCGAAACCCTAAATTACAACGCAAACGGCTGGCCAAAGTCAAGGCCGTTCAGGTTAAGAATAAAGCGAGACTTATTCAGCTATCTAGTAAGTATCGCCACCTCCAAAAGCTACGCACGCGATGCGAGCATATATTTGCCGAGAGTAAATGTGATCACGGACTCGACCGCGCACGCAGCCGGGGACTAGACTGCATGCAAGAACAAGCGCTATTGACAGCAATGGTTCAGAACCTCAAAAGACTTTGCCGGTTCCGGTTTAAGAAAAAACCAACTCAAACCGGGATTTTGGCATGCCAAAATCCAACTCGCAGGACAATAGGGACAAAGGTTTCCATGTTTTTTTCGTCACTATTATCGTTAATCGCTTCGCTTCACTTACAGGTAAGGCGGTTTAGTTGATTTAAATCACCGGGCTTTTAGAAGGTATTGGTTTTATTGAACGGTATTCAGATCTGTCAAAGGAATATTCTTTTGATCTAGACGATTCCTTTGAAGATTATTCTAATGAGAAGGTATTAGGGGTCATTAATGAACTGGGCTATAATGCAAGGTATTATAAGGGGGAGGATTTCTTTAAGATCGTTGATAAACATCCCCCTTATAAGTTTAATCTTAATCTTAGATTCAAATACGGAGTTGTGGAATTTGTATGGTCCATTTGGAAGGATGATGAGATACAAATAGGAATGCCTTGGGGTTTCTTAAAGGACTTACTGGATGGTAAGGATGAAAGAGTGAGCAAGCCCATTTCTATTAAGCCCCTATAGTAACTTGGACATCACTAAACACTTTAAGTTATACTAGTGATGAAAGGGGCAGAATCAAATGAAACGCCGTCAGTTCACCAAGGAATTTAAAATCCAAGTCGCAAAGGAAGCCATGGAGGTTGGTAACCAAGCGCTAGTTGCTCGCCGCTATGATCTCGGTTCTAACTTGCTTAACCGATGGGTTCGCGAATATAAGGACGGGCACTACGGGGACGTCCCGATCGAATCCGCCCAACCACGCGAATTCAGTGATCTTGCTCAGGAAAATGATCAGCTAAAACGGTTGTTGGGCGAAAAGGATTTAGAAATTGCCATTTTGCGTGATCTTGTAAAAAAGCAGCACCCTCACTTGCTGAAAAGATTGAAGTAGCGGACAAGTGGATTTCTAAGGGATACCCGATCCAAACCGTTTTACGGATTGTCCACGTACCGCGTTCCACCTATTACTATCAGAAACACTATCGGGTGAAGGAGAAGAAAGTAAGTGGGGGGAGACCGGCACCAGGTTACTCCTTCACAAACAGCGGGCAAAAAGTGTCCGACGAACAAATTAAAGAATGGCTTATGGAGCTCGTCTCGGGTGATGGCTACGCGTATGGGTACCGAAAATTAACGGTGGCGCTCCGTTCGACGTACGATTTAGTCATTAATAAGAAAAAAGTGTACCGTCTCTGCAAACGGTTAGGCATCTTACTGCCGCAGCGACGGAAGCGAATCCGCCACCCTAGGCGCCTTGCACGTAACCGCCTCGTTGAGCGATCGAATGAGCTGTGGGAAACAGACATCAAGTATGGGTACATTGCCGGAGAAAACCGCTTTTTCTTCCTGCTTTCCTACATTGACGTTTATGACCGTTCGATTATTGACTATCATGTTGGATTAGCTTGCGAAGGTCAAGACGCTGTTCAGGTGCTACAACGAGCGCTTTCGACACGCGGGCTTCAGGAGGCACAAGAAAAGCCGATCATCCGGACGGACAATGGTCCACAGTTCGTATCTAAAGTATTCGAAGAAGCTTGTGAACACTACGGTTGTGAGCACGAACGTATTCCGCCGAACACACCGAATAAAAATGCCCATATTGAGGCGTTTCATCGGATCGTTGAGGACGAATGCTTCAACAAGTATTCCTTTGAGACGTACGAGGAAGCATATCGTACCGTCATAGGCTTTATGGACTTTTATAACAACCGCCGCATACACGGTAGTATTGGGGACATGAGCCCCGCGCAGTTTTTCCATGCGCATCAAACATCTTCGTTGCGCACGAAAGCCGTTCGACTCTGATCCTTCCCTTTCGTCTTCCAAGCCAACAGCCGCTGTAAGACGTGACGTCAAGGGCGAGCGAAAGCGAGGGCGTAGCCTTTACCCTTGACGGAAGGTCTGAAGCGACTACACTTCTATTGACGAAAGGAAGCGAGAACCAGAGATAACGTGAGCTTGTAGTTATGTATGTCCAGTTTTAAGGGGTTTATCCGATTTTCCGAAACTACGATGATTTAAAGGAAATATTGACAAAGGCATTTAGTATGTATGAGGATTTTAAGCGAAAGTTAATCGCCACGGGGGATATATAATCCTCAGAAACATATGATGACCCTTTTTATAACCGAGCTTTGGTAAGCTTCAATCACTCAAGGTTCGGTTATTTTGTCTGAATAATAACAGACGTCCTGAGAAGAAGGCAGATGCCATGGGAAGCAAAATCATTGACTAGGAGGATGATGGCATGGATAAGTTTCCTTACTTTAAATGTTCTGTTCCAATAATCTCTGAGAAGGACATCCATGGAGTAGCCCAAATAATCTCCGACAAATTATTTAAAGGGTTTCTTTTGGAGGTTTGGAAAATTATATTTACGAAGAAGTGCCCGCAATATATATTGATGGGTCCATTTTGGGATTAGAGGTAGTCATTCAAGGTTTTGGAGGAGAGCACGGTTATGTTTTGGAAGTTAATAATTTTCCGGATATAGAACCCGAGGATGTAGCTGAAAAAGACATCGATATTACGGGATATGTAGCTTCCTTGTTAGAAGGAACTAACGGTATCGAGATTGTGTATCAACAAATTAAAGAGAAAGGTTATATTAAAATAACTGAGTAACATGGTCAGTTGAAGTGGAATAAGGGAAAATCAGATGATTCCACCTTATTTATATTAAACACCTATTATGCATTGTATTATATTTGTGGTTTGTTCCCAAACAGGTGGGGTTCACCGAAAACATCCAATGAGAACACGATATAAAGAGCGCCTCCTGTATGCTGGGTTCCGAGTTTCCCCTTATCACTTCCCCGCGATCCCTGTAGACGGCGGATCGCGGGGAATGTTAGCATTGGCAGTACTTATTTTTGCAACTCTGGCGGAACCTGCGGGCGCATGACCACTTGGTTGAGAATGACTCCTTCTGGAGCAGTCACCATATCGTACGCAACTTTTGCCACGTGTTCCGGTTTGAGTGAGTACGACTTTGCCGGTGTACCTGCAAAGTCCGTTTGGATCGAACCCGGACAAATGACGGACACGCGTACTTGGTGTGGCTTTAGCTCCTCGGTCAACACATCGGTGAGCGCCATAAGTCCGAATTTAGACGCGCAGTAGCCGCCTCCGCCTTTAAATGTCACCGTACCGGCAACGCTGGAAATGTTGACGATGTGGCCCGCTTGGCGCTCGATGAAGTGCGGGATGGCGTATTTGCACGTTAAGTACGGCGCTTTTAAGTTGACGGCCATCATCGTGTCCCAATCTTCTTCCGCAATCTCGTGCACAGGTGCATAGCTGCCGACGCCAGCGTTGTTGATAAGCACGTCGATTTGCCCGTACTTGTCGAGAGTGAAACGGATTAAATCTTCTACTTCATTTGCGACGGTCAAATCACAGGCGTGAGGGACGATCGTGCCACTCCCTAAGACACCGTTTTCTGTATCGTTTGTTTTGCAATTATGCCATTCGTCGGCCAACTGTTGTAAGGCGTCTTTGCTGCGGGCGGTGGCAATGACCGTTGCCCCTCCATCAGCGAAGCGGGTGGCGATGCTCCGCCCGAGGCCGCGGCTCGCTCCAGTGACGATGACGACTTTATTCGCAAGTGGCTGCATAGGGCATGCTCCTTTCAGGTAAAACAGGATTAATTTGTACGTATCTCCCTTAGCGTATCAAAGCTGAGCGCTGCCGTCTAACGGTCTACGTCACACGGTCGCCTTTAGATACCCGAGGGGGTACACTGAATATAATTGCTGGATAGTTGTGCTGAATAGTTCCACTGGATCGCTTTGCTGGTATTGTAACCCTAGATCGTAACCCTCGATTGTTCTGCCGAATAGTTCCACTGGATTTTTCTGCTGGGTAGTATCCCTCGATTGTTCTGCTGGATAGTGTCTCTCAATTGTTCTGCTGGATAGTACCCCTAGATAGTTCTTCTCGATGGTTTCGCTGGATCGTTCTGCTTGATTCCCATGTCATGTCCATCGTTCTTGGGGGGAAAGTGACGTAGGGACGAGGAGTAGCATCCCGTCCCTACTTTTAAATGTGCGTGAGAAGTACATAAAAAAGGCAGTGCGTTTACAGCAAGTCAATCTCGGTGACAGAGTCGATTCCCTCGATGTCGCTCAGCGTTGCCAGTAAGTCTTCCGGGACTTGCTTGTCGACGCTCAAGAGCATGATTGCCTGTCCACCGATGTCGCGCCGGCCGACTTGCATCGTGGCGATGTTTATGCCGAGATTGCCGAGCGCGGTGCCGACGCGGCCGATCGCCCCGGGGCGGTCTTGGTGTTTGACGTACAGCAAGTGGCCGTCCGGTAGCAAGTCGATGCTGTAGTCGTTAATTTTTACGATGCGTGCCCCGAATCCGTTCACGAGGGTGCCAGCGACGCGATGTTCTTCGCGCGACGTGCGGATGTGGACGGTAATTAAGTTCGTAAAAGCGCGACTAGCGGAGGAGCGCTGTTCCGTGACGTCGAGGCCACGCGCTTTTGCCAGTAGCGGTGCATTGACGTAATTGACGTCTTGCAAGTAGCACGATAACGCCCCTTTGAGGATCATGCGCGTCAGTGGCGACGTGTCGAATTCGTTCAGGTCGCCGGCGTACGTAATCGTCATTTGTTCTAATGCGCCATTCGTCGCTTGGACGACAAAACTGCCGAGCTTTTCTGCTAATTGTTGGTATGGCTCGATTTGCGCCTGTAGTTCGGCTGGCACGGACGGTAAGTTGACCGCGTTTTTAAACGTTTCCCCGCGCAGGACGTGTAACACTTCTTCCGAGACGTCGATAGCGACATTTTCTTGTGCTTCGACGGTGGATGCGCCTAAGTGCGGCGTGACGATAACACGGGGGTGGGCGAGCAGCGGATTCGTTTCTGGCGTGGCCGGTTCACTCTCGAATACGTCGAGGGCGGCGCCGGCGACTTTGCCCGCTTCGAGTGCCGCGAGCAGCGCCTGTTCGTCGACGATGCCGCCGCGGGCGCAGTTGAGAATGCGTACACCGTCTTTCATTTGCGC
The DNA here is from genome assembly GCF_001375555.1 of Numidum massiliense. Taxonomy (NCBI): domain Bacteria; kingdom Bacillati; phylum Bacillota; class Bacilli; order Caryophanales; family Bacillaceae; genus Numidum; species Numidum massiliense. Next base: position 1,176,772 of record NZ_CTDZ01000009.1, read on the forward strand.
AAAAGCTTGCTCGTCGATTAAGTGGCGCGTTTCTTTAATTAACGGCGTATGCACCGTAATAAAGTCGCTCTCGCGATATAACTGGGCAAGATCCGTTTTCGCAATGCCGAGCTGTTTAGCCCGCTCCTTCGTCAAATACGGGTCAAAGCCGAGGATGGTCATACCGAACGCTTTTGCCCGTTTCGACACTTCGGTGCCGATGCGACCCATGCCGACGACGCCAAGCGTTTTGCCACGCAATTCGACGCCGACGTACGCTTTGCGATCCCACTTCCCGCCTGTAAGGGAATGGTACGCTTGCGGGATGTTGCGCGCTAAGGCGAGCAGCATGGCAAACGTGTGCTCTGATGTGGAGACGGTGTTGCCGTCGGGGGCGTTGAGGACAATGACGCCGTGCTCGGTGGCGGCGCGCACGTCGATGTTGTCGACGCCGACGCCGGCGCGTCCGACGACTTTTAAGTTTTTTCCTGCTTCAAGTACGGCGGCGGTCACTTGCGTCTGACTGCGCACGAGCAACGCGTCGAAAGGGGCGATCACTTCGAGCAGTTCCTCTTCGCTGAGGCCGATTTTTTTCACTAAGTTGACGTCTTCTGCCTTGATCAGTTGCTGAATGCCGTGTTCACTTAACGGATCTGTCATGAGGACGTTATACATGTGCCCATACCTCCTCGGCTGCTTGTACACCACGTCCCAGTTCAATCGGGACGTGCAATTTTTTTAGTGCGACTTCGAGTGTGGCGATGACGGCGAGAATGTCGCCCGGTTCACAGTAACCCATATGCCCGATGCGGAAGATTTTTCCTTTCAAATGTTGTTGTCCACCGGCGACGACGACGTTTAGTTGGCGCAGTGTTTGCCGCAATGTTTCGACGTCAAAAGCGTCCGTGCCGTACAGCGACGTGACGGTCGGCGACGCTGCTTCGTCCGTCGTCATGAGCGGCAGCTCGAGCGCGCGGGCGGCGGCACGCGTCATGTTCATCATCAGATTGTGGCGGGCGATCACTTGCGCAAGGCCTTGTTCTTCGAACATATCTAGCACTTCCCCCAACCCGAACAACAGTGAGACAGCGGGTGTGTACGGGGTAGTGTGCTTGGCAAGACTTTTTCTGTAGGTGCGTAAGTCTAAGTAGAAGCGAGGGGTGTCGTTTTGTTCGATCACTTGCCACGCTTTCTCACTGACGGCGACTAAGGCGAGACCGGCGGGTAGCATGAGTGCTTTCTGCGAGCCGGTGACGACGATGTCGATGCCCCAATTGTCCATCTCGAGCGGGACGGCGCCTAGGCAGCTGACAGCGTCGACGATGCTGAGTGCGTCCGTTTCTTCTCGGATCACTTTCGCGAGTTCCTGTACCGGGTTGAGCACGCCAGTTGACGTTTCACAGTACGTCATAAAAACAGCTTTACTCTGCGGGTGTTGTTGCAAATGCGTGCGCAATGTATCCGGTGTGCAGGCTTCGCCCCATGGAATGTCGAGGCGGTGCACGGTACAGCCGTACGTTTCTGTCAGTTTAGCGAAGCGGTCGCCGAAGGCGCCGGTAACGACGACGGTCACTTTGTCGCCGGCAGCCACCGTATTTGCGACAGCGGCTTCGAGCGCGGATGTGCCGCTCCCCGTTAAGATGAGGACGTCCTGTGCCGTGCCAAATAGCGGGCGCAACTTAGCGCTACACTCGGCGATGAGCGCGGAGCAGTCGGCGCTGCGGTGGCCGATCATCGGTCGGTTCATCGCTTGTTGGACGCGCGGTGGAATCGGCGTCGGACCTGGGGTGTGTAAGCGAAATTTGTCTTTGAACAGCATAGTTTCTATCCCTCCACAGTAATAATAAAGTAATAAAAAAACCGCCCCACACTACGTCTGTAGTGAGGGGCGGGGGACCGCGGTACCACCCTCGTGCGTTGCGCGTTCACACGCGCAACCTCTTAAGGTTCGTTAACCTAAGCGATAACGGGGCTACCGAGTAAACTTACTGCCAAATGTTCGGGTTCAACTTACTGGCTCGGGAGTGCTCCGCGTGAAGTAAGCACCGGTTTTCACCAGCCACCGGTTCTCTACGCCTTACGGGACACGCTTGGCTCCGTCACGGCCTCTCAAACAGTTCTTGAAGTTGAATAGAACTGTAACACGAATGTTTGGCAACTGTCAAGGGAAATAATTCGTTTTTTTTATTGTTCGTTTTTGAAGCGGGCGACGCACTCCTCGTACAGCTTCCGTGCCGTCGGACCGTTTTCCCAACGCTCAATCTTCGTCTCTTTATTTTCTAAGTCCTTGTATACTTGGAAAAAGTGTTCGATTTCTTTGAGCGTATGTGCCGGAATATCTTCTAATTTTTGTACCTCGCTCCAACGCGGATCGTCGACGGGAACGGCGAGTAATTTTTCGTCTTTCCCTTTGTCGTCGGACATGATGAGCACGCCGATTACGCGTGACGTCACGATGCAACCCGGAAATGTCGGGAATGTCGTCAAAACGAGAATGTCCAATGGGTCGCCGTCGAGGGCGAGGGTGTCTTTTAAGAAACCGTAATCTGCCGGATAGTGCATCGGCGAATACAGGACGCGGTCCAAGCGAAACGCTTGCAGTTCCTCGTCGTATTCGTATTTGTTTTGGCTTCCGCGCGGAATTTCGATAAAGGCATCGACAACTAAGCTGCTGTCTGCCATGTGAATCACCTCGAAGTGGTTTGAATTTCGATAAATAGTTACCGATGACAGCTACCATTATAACAATTCGTACGTGCAATGGAAATGTGTGATACAATTAATTTACAATTTATACACGGTCGTTGATAGTTTTGGGAAGGTAGCGGTGAGGGAACGTGCAAGAGGTCGACGCGAAACAGTTTGTACAAAAATATTGCAAGGGTGCACTGGGCGACGCCCTGTTACTCGACGTGCGCGAATGGGAAGAGTGGGAAGACTACCATCTCGAAGAGGCAGTCCTCATTCCGCTCGGCAATTTGCCGGCGGAGTCAGGACAACTCGATCGACAACGTAAGATTTATGTATTGTGCGCGCACGGCGTACGAAGTCAATACGCGTGTCACTTTTTAATGAATGCCGGTTTTAACGATGTCGTCAACGTCCAGAACGGACTTGCGACAGTGCGCCACTATTTGGAGGAGCACGTAGATGTAGAAGGAGAGCCGAGTGAAGGGGGAGGTGCCCCGTGATTGCCCGTATCGCACTAGGACTTCTGTTTAGTGCGCTCATCGCGTTACTCGCTTACTTAAAAAAGTCGCTCTCCATAAGCGGTGTCGTCGCAGCGATCGGCGTCGGCACGGTGTTGTACGCGATGGGAGACGCGTTTTGGTACGTCTTGCTGTTGCTCTTTTTTATTTCCTCTAGCATTTGGTCGCATTATAAACGGCGGTTAAAAAAAGAGGTAGAACAGCAGTTTGCTAAAGGTGGCCGTCGCGATTACTTGCAGGTGCTCGCGAACGGTGGTGGGGCGACCGCCTTCGCCTTATTGTATGCGTGGACGTCTCATCCGCTGTGGCTGTGGGGGTTTGTCGGTTCACTGGCGACAGTGACGGCAGACACGTGGGCGACGGAATTAGGTGTGCTCAGCAAAAGTCCGCCAAGGTCTATTTTAACGGGTAAACTGGTGAGTCGCGGGACATCTGGAGGTGTTTCTCTGTGGGGGACGCTTGCTGCGGCGAGCGGCGCGGCGCTAATCGGAGCTGCCGGTTACTTGCTTTGGCCGATTACGGGGGAAGGGTTGCCGGGGTGGGTGTTTATTAGTCTCGCCACCGTGTCTGGCGTCTTCGGCGGTGCGGTCGACAGCATCCTCGGTGCGACGTGGCAACAGCAGTTCCGCTGTGTCCGCTGTGAGTTGACAGTCGAACGAATGGCACATTGCGGGCAAAAGACGACGGTCGTTCGAGGGGTGCGTTGGATGACGAACGACGCCGTCAACGCGCTGAGCGCCCTTTGCGGCGGCATCGCCTGTATTGCACTCGCCTATTTGGTCAGTTGAGCCCTCCGGTCAACAGTAAATCATTATACAGTCAATAAAAACGTCACTCAACGACGTGAGTTAAGTTCAACAGCCGACACATATCGTGAAACACGAAAGTGTTATACAGTTTGTTTTCAAAAACATTTTAGGAGGGGATCTGGATATGCAATCCGGTATTTATATCGGTGGGAATTGGCGTGAAGGAAGTGGCGAAGTGACCGTTGTCGATCCGGCGACGGGCGAAACGGTGGACGTCGTCGCATACGGCGATACCGTGCAGGCGACGGAAGCGGTCGACGCCGCGAGCGAGGCGTTTCCACGGTGGGCGCAGCTTCCGGCGGAGACGCGCGCCGACTACTTGTACAAGCTGTATGAAAAAATGATGGAACGGCGAGAATTCCTCGCACAGCTCATGACGGCTGAGCAAGGGAAACCGCTGCGCGAGGCGAAAGGCGAAGTCGCCTATGCCGCCAGTTTTGTCAAATGGTACGCGGAAGAGGCTAAGCGCGTGTACGGAGAGACGATTCCCGCCTCCACACCGAACAAGCGGCTGTTAGTGATGAAACAGCCCGTTGGAGTCGCAGCGATTATTACCCCGTGGAACTTTCCGAGTGCGATGATTACGCGCAAAATCGCTCCCGCACTCGCGGCCGGATGTACGGTCGTCATTAAACCGCCGTTTGAGACCCCGCTCAGCGCCATTGAACTCGTGAAACTGACGGAGGAAGTCGGATTTCCGCCTGGGGTCGTCAACTTGCTGCTCGGACCGTCGCGCGACGTGGCAGAAACGTGGCTGAGTGATGCACGCGTGCGTAAACTGTCGTTCACGGGCTCGACCGAAGTGGGGCGGGAACTGATGGGGAAAGCGGCGCAAAACGTGACGCGGCTGTCGCTCGAACTCGGCGGGCATGCGCCGTTTATCATTTTTGACGATGCCGACCTCGATCTGGCTGTCACGGGATTAATTAACAGCAAGTTCCGCAACACGGGGCAGACGTGTATTTGCGCTAACCGCGCCTACGTGCAGCGATCGGTCTACGACGACGTGATACAAAAGTTGCAACAGCGCGTCGGGAGAATGACCGTCGGCAACGGGAGCGACAATCCAGATGTCGGACCGCTCATCAACAAAGCAGCTTACGAAAAAGTGCAGGAGCATATCGACGACGCGGTGCAAAAAGGGGCGCGGCTCATTGTCGGAGGGAATCGGCTGCGCGGCGAAGCGTACGACCGCGGCTATTTCGTCGAACCGACGGTATTAGGCGAAGCGACGGCAGAGATGCGCGTACTTGCGGAAGAGACGTTCGGTCCAGTCATTCCCCTCGTCCCGTTTGAACGGGAAGAAGAGGCGATTGCACAGGCAAACGATACGATTTACGGTTTGGCCGCTTATTTTTTCACCAAAAACTTAGCGCGTGCATACCGGGTGGCCGAGCAGCTCGCGTACGGGATCGTCGGCTTAAACGATGCGGTTCCTTCGACTGCGCAAGCGCCGTTCGGCGGGATGAAACAGAGCGGTCTCGGGCGCGAAGGTGGCCAGGCGGGCATCGAGGCGTTTCTCGAAACGAAGTTCGTCTCCATCGGACTTTGGGATCGCCGATGAAACGCCTCGACGTCGCACGAATTAGCGACCGCGTGCTTTTGTTAAACTTGTACCTCACACAGGCGCTCGTTTTGGCGGTCGCCTGTGTCCTTTTGTGGTGGCAAGGATTCCCAGGGGGCGACCTGTGGCACAGCGATACGTGGACGGTGTGGCTATGGGGAATCGCCGCCGGGCTAACCGTCGTTAGTATCGATTTGACGCTCACTTACTTTTTTCCTAAGCATATGATCGACGACAGCGGGATCAACGAAAAGCTGTTCCAAGGTCGGCCCTATTGGCACATCTTCGTCATCGCTGCTGTCGTCGCCTTTTGTGAGGAGCTGTTATTTCGCGGAGCGCTCCAGCCGCTCATCGGCATTTGGGGGACAAGCCTCGTCTTTACGTTGATTCACTTCCGCTATTTGAAACGGTGGGCAATGACTGGATATTTATTTTTCGTCAGTATGGTGCTTGGGTGGCTCGCCCAATGGACCGGGTCGCTCGTCGCTTCGATGGCTGCGCACTTTACGATCGATTTTGTGCTCGCGCTAATCTTGAAGGCGGGGTGGTTGGATCCGCTCGTGCGCCGTGTGGAACAACGTGAAAAAAATAGCAGCGTCTAGAAGTTATCCCCGACCGCATATACATATGTTTATAGTTAAAAACGTGGGACGGGGGTCTCGCATCGTGTTTATGTTGTACACGTTTTTATACCCGCTCGGCGCGTTGGCACTTTGTGCGCTAGCTGTGGCACTGTTTCCATTCGCGGGTGCGGCAGATGGGCGCGATCCGGCGAAATGGTTGTATTGGCTTTACGACACGGTCGATTATTTGTTTGCCCTTCTACTGTTTGTAGCGAGTATGCTCATTTTGCGCCGCGTCGTCGTCCGCGCAGCATCGCTCATTCTATTACTAGAACGGCCACTGTGGCGTTGGGGCCGTTTGAAGCACGTGGCGACGTTACTGTGTGCAGGCATCGTCCTCTCGTACGCGTTTGCGCATCTATTTTTACACACGCTTGCGTTTGTCGGTTTTTTCTCCATTCACCGCTTCGTGCAGTGGACGAATAGGCTTAAGGAAGAGGAACGCGAAGGCACACACCAACGCGAAGTGGACGAAAAAAACGAGTTAGCTCGCTGGGAAATTGAGGATTAATACAACTGCCATACTTCATCCGATAAACCCCTATTATTAGCATTACATTTATGTCATACTTAGATTGTGAACAGATAAACATACTTCTTTAGGGGGAGACAGCAATGGCACAAGAGACATTTAAAGCAACAGCTAAATATACAGGAGAAGGGTTGGCTGTAGAAACAGAATCGCGTGGTTTTAAACTTATTTTAGACGAACCGAAAGAACTCGGTGGGACGAACAAAGGGATGAACCCGGTAGAAGTGTTACTGTGCGGCCTCGGCGCTTGCCAAACGATCGTGGCAAAAGCATTCGCTCCAAAATTCGGCATTGACTTACGTGGATTTTGGATCGAATTAGAGGGGGACCTCGATACACGCGGCTTCAAGGGAAAAGCAGGGGTTAAACCGGGGTTCAGTGAAATTCGCTATAAAATGCATATGGCAACCGATGCAGCACCTGAGAAAGTTGAAGAATTTGCAGCATTTATCGAGAAAACGTGCCCCGTAGGCGACACGATCGCAACGCCTGTGCCAATGGTGTCTACAGGGGTAGTGATCGAGAACTAATTGTAGGGGGGGGAACGTAAATCGTATCATCCTCCTGCCTCCATTTTTCCGTTAGTTGGAGTGGAGGCAGGGGGAGCGCGTCGACAGTTTACTAGCGTAACAAACATTCGGCGAAAAAAAGTGTTGACAAGCTGCATGAGCCAATGTAGAATGTAATTTGTTGACTCAATACAACCGTGAGTAAACGAATATACGGCGGTGTAGCTCAGCTGGCTAGAGCGTACGGTTCATACCCGTGAGGTCGGGGGTTCGATCCCCTCCGCCGCTACCAACGGAATCCTTACGAAAAGATTGACGGAAGTCGGTCTTTTTTTTTGAGACAAACCCCTTTACTTACATACTGTATATAGGTATCATTGCATTGTAAATAATACAGCAGGGGAATGAATCGCATTGCGCATCATCGGAAAAAACGTGTGCGTCGCCCTATGTGTGCTAGCGCTTAGTATAACGAGCCTTGCCGCTTGTCAAACAGAGGAACGTACGGACAGTGCCGACAAAAGCGGCGAGCAGTCGGCTAGTGCTGTGCGTGGGCAGGCAGCTGCACACGAGGCAAGCGGGGATATCATTGAAACGACCGCGAGTCGTGACGAGCTTCCTTCGTTTCTAGACGACGTTGACCCGCTGATCGCCGATGTGTACGAAGTTGCAGCGAAAAACGACAACATCGTCAAGCATATGGCGTGTTATTGTGGCTGTGGGGATAGCGTCGGCCATAAGAGTAACCTCGATTGTTTCATTAGCGAAATAAAAGAGACGGGAGAAGTCGAGTGGAACTCCCATGCGATCACCTGTATGAATTGCTTGGAAATAGCGGCTGAATCCGTATCTTTAACGCAAAAAGGAAAAAGTTTGTCCGACGTGCGCGCGCACATCGACGACAAGTATCGCGAAGGGTACGCGGAACCAACGCCGACACCGCTACCGGACGATTCAAACTAAGCGTTTAGCTTGTGCGGCTCTAGCTAGCAATTGAGACGCTTGCTGTATTTGCCGGAACTTGTCACATTTTATTAGCTGCAAAAAAGAGACAAGATGTGTATAGTATGAGTTATAATAAAAATAAAAACAAGTCGTTACCGTAACGCACCTTTTTTCTCGCACATAATCTGTGAGTAACACGTAATTGAAGCAAGGGAGGGTGAACAACTGTGCGCGTTGAACGTTTAGGACAAGACAAAATACGGGTTTTCTTATCTTTCGACGACTTAATGGAACGGGGAATCGAAAAAGAGGACATGTGGCGCGACATACCAAGAGTCCACCAATTGTTTAACGAAATGATGGAACAAGCGTATGAAGAGCTCGGCTTTGAAGTGTTTGGTCCAGTAGCTGTAGAAGTTTTTGCCCTTCCCGCTCAAGGTATGGTCGTCGTCGTAACTCGCAGCAAATCGCAAGAACACGATCTTGACGATGACGACGCACTATACGCCCTGGAAGTGACGTTGGCCGAGAGCGAGAGCGTCGTGTTCGCTTTTTCACATTTAGAACCGCTTATACAGCTGGCTCATCGGATTGAACCATTAGTTGTCGCAGAAGGTGGTCGCGTTTACGCGTATAATGACAGCTACTACCTCGTCTTCGACAACGGGGCGGGGGAAGAGCCGTTTGACAATTTGCTGGCCGTTGTAAGTGAATACGGCGAGCTGGCGACGGTGACAGAGGCTGTACTCGTCGAGTACGGGAAAACGGTATTTGCGACAGACGGCGTCCGCCAGCTGTGTCAGCATTTTCCCTTGTGAACTGTTTACGACAAAGCATCCGAAAGGGTATCCACCTTCTTTAACAAGGGCGGATACCCTCTTTATTAGGGAGGAGTACGTATCCCTGTTGAGAGGGCGACCACTCCCATTAGCGAGCAAACCGATTGTGTATTTTACAAAGTTTACATATTTTATGTTAGCCCTTCTCATAATTCACTTTGAGGTGTATACTAAAGGACGAACAGAATGGTTGAGGTGAATAAAGCAAATGGCCAATGAAGTAAACGCTTCCGATGAGAAAACGCAGCAGTCGGAAAGCACCGACATTATGCGTTCGACGCAGTCTGTGATTAAGGAGGCGCTCGAAAAACTCGGTTACTCCGAAGAAGTGTTCGAATTGCTGAAAGAACCGCTCCGGATGATGACAGTAAGAATTCCGGTGCGGATGGACGACGGTAAGGTGCAAGTATTTACCGGCTACCGCGCGCAACATAACGACGCTGTCGGCCCGACGAAAGGCGGGGTACGCTTTCATCCAGACGTCACTTACGACGAAGTGCAAGCCCTGTCACTCTGGATGAGTTTAAAGGCGGGTATTGTCGACCTTCCGTACGGCGGTGGTAAAGGTGGCGTCGTCTGCGAACCGCGCAACATGTCGTTCCGCGAGTTGGAAGGGCTAAGCCGCGGGTACGTGCGCGCCATCAGTCAAATCGTCGGACCGTCGAAAGACATCCCGGCCCCCGACGTGTTTACGAACTCGCAAATTATGGCGTGGATGATGGACGAGTACAGTCTCATGCGCGAATTTGATTCGCCGGGATTCATAACGGGTAAGCCGGTCGTCTTAGGAGGGTCCTTCGGACGTGAATCGGCGACAGCTAAAGGGGTGACGATCGTCATCCGCGAAGCGGCGAAAAAGCGGGGACTCGACCTTAAAGGGGCGCGCGTCATCGTCCAAGGGTTCGGCAATGCGGGCAGTTTCTTGTCTAAGTTTTTACACGACGCCGGGGCTAAAATTGTGGCGATCTCCGACGTAAACGGGGCGTTGTACGATAAAAACGGTTTAGATATTGATTATTTGCTCGACCGACGCGACTCGTTTGGCAGTGTGACGAACTTATTCGAAAATACGATTTCTAACAAAGAAATGCTTGAGTTAGATTGCGATATTCTCGTGCCGGCGGCGATTCAAAACCAAATTACCGCAGACAATGCGCACAACATTCGCGCTGATATCGTCGTCGAAGCGGCGAACGGGCCGACGACACTCGAAGCGACGCGTATTTTGACCGAGCGGGGCATTTTGCTCGTCCCGGACGTTTTAGCTAGCTGCGGCGGCGTCACTGTGTCGTACTTCGAATGGGTCCAAAACAACCAAGGGTATTACTGGACAGAAGAAGAAGTAAGTGATAAGCTTGAAAAGATGCTTGTAAAGGCTTTTGACAACGTCTACAATACATCGCAAAGTCGCCAAGTGAACATGCGGCTGGCAGCGTACATGGTCGGGGTTCGCAAAATGGCGGAAGCCGCCCGGTTTCGTGGATGGGTGTAAGGCTTTTTACAACGATATGCGGCAAAAAACCCTATTGTCAGTCGATAATAGGGTTTTTCTATACGTCTAGGGGGAGTTTACCGTGGAGAAAGTAGAGAAAAAGGAGTGGATCGTCGTCGGAGGTGGCCCGTGCGGGCTGTCAGCGGCGGTCGAGTTAAAAAAACGCGGCATAGACGCGCTCGTACTCGAAAAAGGGTGCGTCGTCAATTCGATTTATGGGTATCCGACGTTTATGCAGTTTTTTAGCACGCCCGAGTTGCTAGAACTTGGTGAATTGCCGTTTATTACGCAAGGCGACAAGGCGTCACGCCACGAAGCGTTAAAGTATTACCGAGCCGTCGTCAACCACTTCGATCTCGACGTACACCAATACGAAAAAGTGGCGCACATCGCGCGGAAGGGCGAAACGTTCGTCGTCTCAACTGAGAAGCGCGACGAGCAGACGGCACAGTATGAAGCAAAGCACATTGTCATCGCAACCGGTTATTTTGACACGCCGAATTTAATAGGCATTCCAGGGGAAAATTTAGAAAAGGTGCACCATTACTTCAAGGACGCACACCCGTACAACAAGCAAAAGGCGGTCGTGATCGGCGGCAAAAACTCCGCTGTCGAAGCGGCAATGGAGCTTTCAAAAACGGGGGCAGAAGTGACGATGGTGTACCGGCGCGAGTCGTTCACGAAAAGTGTCAAACCGTGGGTTCGGCCGGTCATCGACAGCGTAATCGAAAAAGGGCGTATTCGCATGTACTGGAAGGCGGAAGTGACTGAGATCACACCGACGACCGTCGTTATCGAACAAGATGGCGAGCGTATCGAAATCGAAAACGACGTCGTCTTTGCCCTCACAGGTTATCGTCCGGACACGTCAATGTTAGAAGGACTCGGAGTGACTGTCGACCGCGAGACGGGTGTGCCGGCGCACAATCCGGAGACGATGGAGACGAACGTGCCTGGCGTGTACATTGCTGGCGTGATAGCCGCCGGTTTTGACGCCAACCGCATTTTTATCGAAAACGGTCGTTTTCACGGTCACGCCATCGCGAAGGGTGCCGTCCTAAAGTAGAAATGGTCCCAAACGCAGAACCCATAGTCGTACGCTATTAGTAAGACTAAAGGAAAAGCTTTTACGGTGCCACTTGCAGGAAGCCGAACGAAAAAACGAGCTCCCCGCCCTGCCACAGATTTCCTTGCGGTAGTAGCGGGGATTTTTTTGCATCCAGTTTCGTGGTAGGATAAGAACGGATGGAAGGCAAAGGAGAACAGTCATGAACGTATTATCGTATATTGTCGCCGGTTTCGCACCGGGAATTGCACTTTTATGCTACTTTTATTTACGGGATCAGTACCGACCGGAACCGATTAAATACGTGTTAAAAATGTTCATCGCCGGCTTATTCCTCGTTTTTCCGACAATGGCGCTGCAACATGCGTTTCGGCAAGGGTTCGGTGAACCGATGTTGTTCGATTCGTTTGTGACAATCGCTTTTTTAGAGGAAGCGCTGAAATGCTTTTTCCTATACCAAATGGCGTATAAGTTTCCCGGCTTTGAAGAACCGTACGACGGGATCGTTTACGGGGTGGCGATCGCCCTCGGTTTTGCGACGGCAGAAAACATGTTTTACATATTCATCAACGGGATTCACGTCGCTTGGCTGCGCGCGTTAGTGCCCGTGTCCGGACACGCACTGTTCGGAGTGTTAATGGGATTTTACCTAGCAAAGGCGCGCTTTGCCGAAACGCGCAAAAGGTGGGTTAAGTGGACGGCGTGGGCTGTATGTATACCGGTGGCGGCCCACGGTTGTTTGGACTTTATTTTGTTGTATACGGATGTATTTTGGAAGTGGATCATCGGGCCGTTTATGATCGTGTTGTGGTTCATCGCGCTCAGGCGGGCAAAAATCGCTCTCGAACGTTCGCCGTTCGCTAAAGCTGGCGAAGTGGGCTATTATTCGACGTAGCTCAGGTGGGCGAATGAAACAGAGTGCAGAGGCAATAATGAAAGAATAACAGAAAGAAAGGAAGGTTCCCTTTGCAAAAAGAACGTTTTCGCGTGACCATACAGTGCAACCGCTGCGGCGAGAAATATTTTTTGCGGGGGCGGAAGCACAAAGACCACATCGAAACAGGTTTTCGCCGCTGTTTATGTGACAACGATGAAGATTTAGAGGTCAAGTCGGAGAAGATGTAACGTGAGCAAAACCGTGCATAATCGTGCGCACATGTACTCAAACTAGTGATACAAATGCGCGTAAGGAGTGATACGGTATGTACAAACGTTTTGCGGCGGTCGCTTTTCCCTTCGCTCTCGTCGCCCTCATCGGAATGGGTGTGTGGGGGTTTCAAGAAAACCAAGAGAAAAACTCACTCTTAATTAAAGCGGAAAACCAGTATCAGAGAGCCTTTCACGACCTCAATTTTCACATGGATCAACTGCAAGACGAAATCGGTAAAACGCTAGCGGTCAATTCGCGCCGCCAGTTGACGCCAAGCCTTGCGAACGTGTGGCGCTTGTCGTACTCGGCGCAAAGCGATGTCGGTCAATTGCCGCTGACGCTTATGCCATTCAACAAAACAGAAAGCTTTTTGTCTGATATCGGTAATTTTGCCCACCGAGTGGCGGTACGCGATTTACAGAAAGAGCCACTGTCAAAAAAGGAATACAAGACGCTACAGACGCTTTATAAACGGTCGAACAGCTTGCAAGAGGAACTGCAGAAGGTGCAAAGCACGGTCATTAACCGCAATTTACGCTGGATGGACGTCGAACTCGCCCTTGCAGCGGACGATAAAAAAACGGACAACACGATTGTCGACGGCTTGCGTTCGATCGATAAAAAAGCTGAGTCATACGCCGAAGTCGACTGGGGTCCAGGAGTGAACGACGCCGCACAGCGTAAGCGAGAAACGGTTCAACGCATCAAAGGACACAATATTTCTGCCGAGGAAGCGAAGCAGCGCGTGGCTAACTTTCTAGGGATGAAGCACGCGGCTGGCGTACAAGTGACGAAAAGTAAAGAAAAAAACTTCCCCGTGTACAGCGCATCGGTACGGAAGCAGGGAGACGACGATCGGTTGCATGTCGATGTGACGAAAAAAGGTGGGCACGTCATTTGGATGGTCAACAACCGCGACGTGAAAAAGCGAAAGTTGTCTCTCCGAGAAGGAGAGGCGAGCGCGGAAAAATATTTGCGGCAGCACGGTTTCCACTCGATGCAATCGATCACTTACGACGACTACGGTGACGAAGCGGCGTACACGTTCGTCTACAATGAAGGCGGCGTCACGATGTATCCCGATTTAGTGACAGTGAAGGTGGCGCTCGACAACGGCGAGGTGATGGCGTTCGAAAGTTCCCAGTACGTCGCCAACCACAAGGAACGGCACCTGGCCCCGCCGAAGTTGTCTCAGAAGGAGGCACTCACACGTGTGAATCCGAACTTGAAGGTGCAAGAGATGTCGCGCGCGCTCATCAACCGCGAAGACGGTACCGAAGTGTTATGTTACGAAGTGCTCGGTTACCTCGGCAAGACACAGTACCGCATTTTTGTTAACGCGGATACAGGTGACGAAGAAAAGGTAGAAAAAATCAAAAACGTCGACTTACCGCATACGACTGCATCGTGACAAGCGATTAGCGGTATTGGTCGTGTGAGGGGCAGACTGCATCACAGTGACTCGGCTAGCGGTGAACGCGCGGCAGCTTTTTTTCCAGTAATAGAATAAAAAGCTGCCGGGCGGGAGCCTGCTGACAAATTTGTCCGATTTGCAAACAAATGTGTACAGGTGTGCAAGAAATATTGCTAACGCTTGCGTAACGATTGCAACGGATGCCGCTTTGTGTTACGATTAGTGCGTAATAATTTAATTACATATGCCGCCACTGGCTCTTGCTGTCCGTGTTGTCGTTCCCGTAATTGGTCACACTTCGTTTGCACATGCGGAATTTAATAAACGTACGCACGTTTTTACAAGCAGGCGGCGCCTGCTTGTTGTTGTATAGAAGGGAAGGGCTCATGAACACGTTTAACATTGCGATCGACGGCCCAGCAGGGGCAGGAAAGAGTACTGTTGCACGACTAACAGCGAACCGCTTACATTTCCAGTATATCGACACTGGCGCAATGTACCGGGCTGTCACTTGGCTTGCGCTGCAGCGGCAGTTGCCGCTCGACGACAGCGAGCGAATGGCGGCGGCGGCTATGGAGATGGATCTCGTCCTCGAGACAACACCGGAAGGGACAAGGGTGTATGTCGGCGGTGTCGAAATTACGGAAGATATTCGCACGCCACAAGTGACCTCACACGTGTCTGCCGTAGCTAAAATTGCCGCCGTCCGCGATATTTTAGTGAAAAAACAGCAGCAAATGGCAGCACGCGGCGGTGTGGTCATGGATGGGCGCGACATTGGGACGAAGGTGTTGCCACATGCTGAAGTTAAAGTCTTTTTGACGGCTTCCATCGAAGAACGGGCCAGGCGACGTTTTGCAGAAATGCAGGCGAAAGGGATTGACACGAGTTTAAGCGAATTGACGAAAGACATCGCTAGACGGGATGAGTTGGACAGTCAGCGTGTCGTTTCTCCGCTAAAAAAGGCTAATGACGCTACCGTTCTCGATACGACGGGGCTTGACGTAGCAGAAGTCGTGGAAAAGATTTTAGCACTTTGTCGCACGAAGGTAGCAAGACCGTAATGAAACGCGCATGTGGTAGCAGTAAGCAGTTATGCGGTGTCACTGTATCAACTTTTCGCGTTTAGTGAAAAGGGTTGTCCGCAACACTTTTTTCATTAAACCCGGCGCAATAAGCCGGTATAGATGGTAGTGACTGCACGGTTTAAAACCTTGCGGTCAATCAAGGAGGTTGTCTGAATTGGTAGAGGAAATGAACACAGAACTAGACAATGTGCAAGTTTTGCAACCTGGCGACATTGTCAAAGGTAAGGTAACAAAAGTGGAAGACAAACAGGCTCTCGTCGATGTCGGGTATAAGACGGATGGAATCGTTCCGATTTCCGAACTGTCGAGCCTGCACGTCGAAAAAGTGTCTGACGTACTCAGTGAAGGGGATGAAATTGAGCTCAAAGTCCTTCGCGTCAACCACGATGAAGACGAGTTGATCCTCTCCAAGCGGGTCGTCGAGGCAGATCGTGCGTGGGGCGAATTGCGCGACAAAATGGCTACGGGCGAAATCGTTGAAGCGGACGTCGCCGAAGTAGTGAAAGGAGGTCTCGTCGTCGACCTCGGTGTGCGCGGGTTTATTCCAGCATCACTCGTCGAACGCCATTTTGTAGAAGACTTTTCTGACTACAAAGGGCGGACATTGCGGCTTAAAGTAATCGAACTCGATGAAGATAAAAATAAATTAATCCTCTCGCAAAAAGTGGTGTTGGAGGAAGAGGCGGAAGCGCAGAAACAAGAGACGTTGGATCGTTTGGAGGTTGGCCAAGTCATCGAAGGAACCGTACAACGGCTAACCGATTTCGGTGCATTCGTCGATGTCGGCGGCGTTGACGGCCTCGTGCACATTTCTGAACTCGCGTGGCACCGGGTAGAAAAACCTTCTGACGTCGTAAACGAAGGGGATACGGTGCAAGTAAAAGTGTTGAAAGTCGATCGCGACAACGAGCGCATCAGCTTGAGCATTAAGGAAACCGAACCGGGTCCGTGGGATCGCGTCGGTGAGGAAATGAACACCGGGGAAGTCGTTACCGGTACGGTGAAGCGGCTAGTTTCCTTCGGTGCATTTGTCGAAGTGTACCCGGGCGTTGAAGGGTTAGTCCACATTTCGCAAATTTCGCACCGCCACATCGGGACTCCTAGCGAAGTGTTAAAAGAAGGGGAAGAAGTACAAGTGAAAATCTTGGACATGAACCCCGCCGATCAACGCATTAGTTTGAGCATTAAAGAAGTGGAAGAGTTGCCGAAGCGGGAAAGCAAACCGCAACATGAGGAGCAATCGACCGACAGCGGAATGAATGTGACGCTCGGTGACATGTTCGGCGACGAACTGCGAAAACTTAAGTAAGACGAAGGGCAAAGCCGGTGATCGTAAGCAGTCGCCGGTTTTCTTTTTTACTTTGATTTTCTTTTGATTCCGTCGTCGATACTAAGTGCATCCCACAACGAAAGGTGGAGATGCAATGAACGAGGGTGTGGCAAGTGTCATTTTATTTGCGATTGTCGTTACGCTCGTCTGTAGCGGTTGGTGTGAACGCTTGTTGCTACAACTAAACGTGCGCACATACGGACTTGTCCTCTGGCTCGCGCTGTGCATTGCGGCCACCCAGCTGTCCGTACCCGTTCTCGCCCTGCCAATGCGTCCCATTTCCGTCAATGTCGGCTTTTTGTTCCTGTTGGCAAGCGGATTGTTTTGTCTCGCAAAAATTGCGGACAGGCGGCGTCCACTCGTATTGGCCACTGTGCTACTCGCCGGAGCAACTTGTTTTTTTGTGCGTGAAATGGGGGCGTTTCAGCCGCGGCTTGCTGTCATTTCGAGCCAGTGGTTACAAGTAGCCACATTGCTGTCGCTCGCGGTGACGTCTCTCGTCGGCGTTTGGGAACGGTTTACACTTTTAACAGGCGGGGTGACTCTCGCGTACGGCTTGTCCTTTTCTACCCACCTGCGGGAGCTTACCGAATGGCTGATCGTTCCGCTGGAGGAACTAGACCTGCTCTGGACGGCCATTGCTTGTTTGGCGCTCCTCGAGAGCGTGCCGTGGGGAGATAGCTGGCAGAAGGTGTGGCTATTCTTAAAAAGGGTGAACCATCGACTTTAACGCCCTAGCGTGTGATAATATATATGCATTGGCGTGCAACTTTTGCAGAACGACTATTGCGGTGCGGCGGAAATGCTTATATGATAATAGCGGCAGTCGGATCGTTGGAAAGTGAGGACACATCATGAGTTTACCAGTAGTAGCGATTGTTGGACAACCGAATGTCGGAAAATCGACGCTATTCAACCGCATCGTCGGTGAGCGCGTCGCCATCGTCGAAGACAAACCGGGCGTGACGCGCGACCGCATCTACAGTAAGGCCGATTGGTCGGGCCGCGACTTTCACCTCATCGACACGGGGGGGATCGCCACAGGTGACGACGAGGCGATTCCGTCGTCAGTACGCGCGCAGGCGGAGCTGGCGATGGAGGAGGCCGATGTGATCGTCTTTGTCACGAGTGTCGAGACAGGGGTGACGGCGGCGGATCGAGAAATTGCGACGCTGCTGTTAAAGACGCACAAACCGGTCATCGTCGCTGTGAACAAAGTAGACAACCCGGAACGGCAAACGGCAGCGTACGAGTTTTACAGTTTAGGGTTTGCCGAAGTGTTTGGCATCTCGAGTGCGCACGGTAGAGGAACTGGCGATTTGTTAGACGCGATCGTCTCCGAACTTCCGGACGACGTGCCAGAAACGGACGATGAGGACGTCATCAAAGTGTCGCTCATCGGGCGTCCGAATGTCGGAAAATCGTCGCTCGTGAATGCGTTGCTCGGCGAAGAGCGCGTCATCGTGAGCGATGTAGCTGGTACGACGCGCGATGCGATCGATACGACGGTTCAAGCGGAGGGCGATACGTACACGCTCATCGATACAGCCGGTATGCGTCGGCGGGGCAAAGTATATGAGAAAACGGAAAAGTACAGCGTATTGCGCGCGATGCGGGCAATCGAACGTTCCCACGTCGCACTCGTCGTCTTAGACGGCGGCCAAGGCGTGATCGAACAGGACAAAAAGATTGCCGGTTACGCGAAAGACGCCGGACTCGCCACCGTGATTGTCGTCAACAAATGGGACATCGTCGACAAGGATGAAAAGACGATGTACAGGTTTGCGGAAGAGATTCGCTCGCACTTCGCCTTTATCGACTATGCGCCGATCGTGTTCGTCTCCGCAAAAACGGGAAGACGCGTCGCGAACATTCTTCCCGTCGTGAAGCAAGTGGCGGAAAACCACGCCATGCGCGTACAGACGTCGACGTTAAACAACGTGTTGCGCGAGGCGGTGGCGATGACACCGCCACCGACGGACAAGGGGCGCCGCTTACGGGTGAATTACATGACGCAAGTCGGGGTCAAACCACCCGCTTTCGCCGTGTTTGTCAACGATCGCGAGCTGATGCACTTCAGTTATGAACGTTATCTCGAAAACCAGTTGCGCGAGGCGTTCGACTTTACAGGGAGCCCGATTAAACTGTTTATTCGCGGCGGCAAGTCTCCGCGAGAAAAATAGGGGGAGTAGTATGGAATGGAGCGCACTTGTTGTAGGGTATTTACTAGGTTCGATCAGTTTTAGCTTTATTGTCGTGAAAAAAGTAGCCGGGATCGATATTCGCGACCATGGGAGCGGGAACGCTGGGGCGACGAACACGCTGCGCGTCGTCGGAAAGCGGACGGCGCTAATCGTCTTCGCCCTCGACGTCTTAAAGGCGATGGCCGCTGTCGGTGTCGGGCTTTGGTTGTCACACGATTGGACGATCGCATTCGCGAGCGGGTTTGCAGCAATTATTGGCCACAATTGGCCCATCTTCTTTCAATTTCGCGGAGGAAAAGGCGTCGCAGCGACGATTGGCGTAACGGCACTCGTCACGTTCGTACCGGCGCTTATCACCGGGGTCATTGCGATCCTGTCCATCGTTTTTACGCGTTACGTCTCACTCGGGTCACTCATATTCACGGTGTTACTGCCGTTTGCGGTGTGGTTATACGGTGAACCGACTTCTTTTATATGGATTAGTGCCGGCATTGCCGTATTAACCGTACTGCGGCATTGGACGAACATCGGGCGCTTGTTGAAGGGCACAGAGAGTCGCCTCGGCCAGTCGTCAAAATCGTAGGGGGTTATAACAGTGAAAGCAGCAGTGTTAGGTGCAGGAAGTTGGGGGACGGCGCTAGCGATGGTGCTAACTGCAAACGGCGACGACGTCGCGTTATGGTCGCGTAGCGAGGCTCACGTCGCTGAGATGGAAGCGACACGGAAAAACGAGAAATATTTGCCGCAGGCGACATTGCCCCGCAATATTCGCGTGACGTCGTCGCTAAGAGAGGCGGTTTCTGATGCCGCACTCGTACTATTCGTCGTGCCATCGCAAGCGATGCGCGACGTTGCGGGCGAGGCGGCAGCGGTAATTAGGGACGATCAACTCGTCATCCACGCGGCGAAAGGATTCGAACAAGGAACGTTTAAGCGGATGTCCGAAGTGTTGGCCGAACAACTGCAAACGCACGACTCAGCGCAAATCGTCGTCCTCTCCGGTCCTAGTCACGCGGAAGAGGTGGCGGAACAGTCGCCGACGACTGTCGTCGTCTCTGCAGAAGAAATCGCTTATGCCGAACAAGCGCAAGATTATTTGATCAATCCGTTTTTTCGCGTGTACACGAACCCAGACGTGGTCGGGACGGAGATCGGCGGTGCGCTAAAAAACATTATTGCGCTCAGCGCGGGCATGTCTGACGGGCTCGGGTACGGCGACAACGCGAAAGCGGCGCTACTCACGCGCGGGCTCGCGGAAATTGTCCGCTTAGGGGCGCGCATGGGAGCCGATCCGCGCACGTTCGCCGGACTGGCCGGTTTCGGCGACTTGGTCGTCACGTGTACAAGTAAACATAGTCGCAATTGGCAGGCGGGCTATTTATTGGGACAAGGCAAACCGTTGGGCGATGTGCTTCGGCAAATGGGTATGGTCGTCGAAGGGGTGAAGACGACGCAGACGGCGCACGCGCTCGCTAAGCAGTATCAGGTGGAGATGCCGATCACGGCTGAGCTGTACAATGTCTTGTTCGCGGACAAAAATCCGCGACTCGCTGTCGAACATTTGATGGGCCGGGTGAAGCGGCACGAAACGGAAGACGTTTTACGCGAGTTGTAGGATTGGGCGCGTTGCGAGTTGCCGTTTTTACTTGCGTAACATACGATGTAGTATGTCTCACCCAAAAAACGCATGGGCTTATCATTCAGTGCAAGGCGGGGTGCAGTTATCGACAACATTTCGCTGATGAAAAAGCTTGCGAAGTGAGGGTGGGACAATAAAAGGGTGGCGCAGTGGATGCGTCACCCATTTTTTACTTTGCCCGCGAACCACCTAAGCCCTGTTGAAACATTTGTTTCACAAACCCTTGTATGAACGGCGATTGTAACATCGACATCAGTTGCCCGATGTCGACTTGATCAAAAATACCGGCGAAGGGTGCAGCATCGTTCACTTGATTGCTGCCCGGCGAACGCTTACTGCTCGTGGGCGGGCGACTGCGGCCCCGTTTACTGTTTGACGGGGGGACGAGCTGCAATTGTGGCCGGCTTCTTTCTGCGGCCCCACTTTTTACGAATCCGCGTGCAATCTCGAATATTTGGTAGGCGGAATCCATCGCATCGTCTAGCCGCTCTAACGACGTTCGAATGTCTTTAACCGTTGAGCGAATCGTATAGAACGAATTTAAAACACCTACCAAATTGAGCGCCCCGAGCGATTTTGCGTGCGGGGTCGATTCATCGAACGTCTGACCTTGACCGCTCCGTTTTTGTGTCTCTGACCGTGGCGTATAACCCGAGCGGTTAGGCACTCTCGCATATTGACTATTTGCGCGGGTGCGCTTGTTCGCATACGTATAGCGGCTGCTGCTATGCGTTCGCTGACTTGGGCGGTATGTGGGCGTGCGCTTAGGCGATCGACTGCGCGTGCGAATGTAGGTGTTGGACGGGATTCGTCTTCTAGCGTTATAACTATAATAGTCCGTCTGTTTCATGCCATCCCTCCTAGACGTAAAACATCTCCTAAGTATGTTATGCCAGCGCTTATGCATAGGTTACTTCCTATGATATAATGTGCATAGGAGGGTGATAACCGTGCTCGACGCAATGATTGCCATCGGCTTACTCGTCGTGGCAAACTTTTTAATTATGCTTTCGCGGCAAAGAAAGCGCCGTTTCTTCCGCTTTATCCTTTCGGGCGCTGCGGTGTGTGCACTGCTCCCAGCCTTTTTATTTGCAGTGCGCGCCCTTATATAACAACAGTGTAGAAAGTTGGCGACGGTAGAGATGCCCGATCAGTTACAACAGGTGCAACCGCACCGCCTATTGCACAATGTTTACACGCCGCTCGCATCTGTGTGCGGCCGACTGGCTAGCACGAGTGCCCCGTGGCTCGTTGCCGGTAGTACGAGCTGTCTCTTGCAAGGGGTGCACCTCGAGACGGAGCCGAACGATATAGACCTTTATACGGATCGCGGACAACTCGTCCCGCTCGAGCAAGCTTTAGCCGACTGGATGACCGTGCCGACGCGTTTTAGCGAAACGACACAGTATGCGAGTTTTTTAAGTCGATACGACGTGCAGGCGAAGCCGGTAGAGCTCGTGGCCGATTTGCGCGTCCGTACCGCCTGGGGCACGTATACGGTCGAAGTTGCTCAACTACTGTACCGCTTTGCGAAGGCGGTGGCGCTCGCCGAACATACGGTGAGGCTCGTACCGTTGGAGCATGAATACATATTCAACTTATTGCGCGAGCGGAAGGATCGTTATGCCCCGATCGCCGCTCATTTGCGCCTGTACGGTGTGAACAGGCGGTTATGGCACCAGCTGCAAGCGCGTAATACGTTGTCGGCGGCGTTTTGGCAACGGGCTGCCAGCCTCGTCGACCATTCGCCACAGGAGGGGAGTGCACCGTGCGGATCCTAAATGTTTCGAAGCGGGTGCTCGGCTTCTGTCTCTGCTTTACGGTCTTCTTCACCGCTGGCTGTATGTATCCTGGGGAACGGAAGACGGGTGGAATGGAGGCGCTACCGGCACACGTGGACGACGTACAGCGTGCGGTGGAACGCTACCGCGACGACACGTCCGTACTGCCGATCAAGACGGTGGAGGCCGATACGCCGCTCTATCAAAAATATGTCGTCGACTTTGGGCGACTCATCCCGCAATACGTGAGTGACGCCCCCCCAAGTGCGTTTGAAAAAGGGGGCAGTTTTATGTATGTGTTACTCGAAGTGGAAAATAACCCGACTGTTAAATTGTTCGACTTGCGCGTGAGCGATGCGGTCCAGAAGGTGCAACAAGAAGTTGACCGTTACCGCGACAAACAGAACCGTTTGCCGCAAGGGGGAGAATTGTCACCGGGCGTGTTTGTACTTGACGACGCGGCGGTGCGAGCTGCGCGGCAACCGATTCCGAGCCCGTATAGTGAAGAGCTCACGCTTCCTTTTCTCATCGACTCGAGCGGCACTGTTTACGTCGATTACCGCGGCGATTTAACGCGGCTCGTGCAAAAGCTAGACACGCAGCCGCCCGCAAAAAAAGACATTCGCTATTTGTTGACGAACGATTCTTTGTTTGTGCCTGCACATTCGCTGCCGTACAAGGTGGAACAGGGTGAGGTCGTTCCGTACAGCCAGTAGTAGCTACTGGCTGTTTTTTCTCGTTTGGGCGTCATAACCGCGTATTCCTCTCATATATTTATAGTGTCCAATTTGACTAGTACGAGCAAAAGAAGAAATGGTTGTAGACAGTAGGTACTACTGTATGGGGCTTGATTTACGAAGGAGGGAATCACGTGGAAAAGGTCGATATCTTCAAAGATATTGCCGAGCGGACGGGGGGCGATATTTACCTCGGTGTCGTCGGGGCCGTACGCACCGGGAAGTCCACATTTATTAAGCGATTTATGGAAATGATGGTGTTGCCGAATATCGACGACGAGGCAGACCGGGTACGCGCGCAAGACGAGTTGCCGCAAAGCGGCGCCGGAAAGACAATCACGACAATCGAACCGAAATTCGTGCCGAATCAGGCCGTCAATATTCACGTCGCCGAAGGCTTAAATATGAACGTGCGCATGGTCGACTGTGTCGGTTACGCCATTGACGGGGCGAAAGGATACGAAGACGAAAGCGGGCCGCGCATGATTAATACGCCGTGGTACGACGAACCGGTCCCGTTTCAAGAGGCGGCTGAAATCGGCACGCGCAAGGTGATCCAAGAGCATTCGACACTCGGCGTCGTAGTGACGACCGACGGCTCGATTACCGACCTGCCGCGGGCGGCTTACCTCGAAATGGAAGAACGCGTCATTAACGAAATGAAAGAAGTCGGCAAGCCGTTTGTCGTCGTGATCAACTCAGTAAAGCCGTACAGCGAGGAAGCAAAATATTTGAAAGAGGAGTTGGCAGAAAAGTACGATGTTCCCGTGCTCGCGGTCAGTGCGGCCACGATGGACGAACCGGACATTTTAAATGTTTTGAAAGAAGTGTTGTTCGAATTCCCGGTGCACGAAGTGAACGTGAACTTACCGAGTTGGGTCATGGTGCTGGACGAAGATCACTGGTTACGCCACCACTTTGAGGACTCGGTACGCGAAACAGTGAAAGACATTCGCCGCTTGCGCGATGTCAATCGCGTCGTCGACAGTTTCGATACTTACGATTTCATCGACCGCGCCTCACTCGCCGACATGAACATGGGGCAAGGGGTCGCCGAAATCGACCTGTACGCGCCTGACGAATTGTACGACCAAATTTTAACGGAAGTCGTCGGCGTGGAAATTCAAGGGAAGGACCACTTGCTACAAATTATGCAAGACTTCAGTAAGGCGAAAAAAGAGTACGACAAAGTCGGCGAGGCGCTCAAAATGGTGAAGACGACCGGTTACGGCGTCGCGGCGCCGACGTTAGAAGAAATGACGTTAGACGAACCGGAACTCATTCGCCAAGGGTCACGTTTCGGGGTGCGCCTAAAGGCGACGGCGCCGTCCATTCACATGATTAAAGTGGATGTCCACTCCGAGTTTGCCCCGATTATCGGCAGTGAACGGCAGAGTGAAGAATTAGTGAATTTCTTAATGCGCGATTTTGAAAGTGATCCGTTAAAAATTTGGGAATCGGACATTTTTGGCCGCTCCCTCAACTCGATCGTGCGCGAAGGGATTCAGGCGAAGCTGTCGATGATGCCGGAAAACGCGCGCTACAAATTGCAAGAAACGTTGCAGCGCATCATCAACGAAGGTTCCGGCGGTTTGATCGCGATTATTTTATAACGCGCAATAAAAACGAACCAAATGTTAAAATTTACGACTTTTCACTAAAAGATTTATGTTTAAAGACGGTGAAGCTGAAGCACTCGGCGCGAGTGCTTTTTGCTTTTTCGCCTCTAAGACAAAAAAAGACTTGAATTTCTTGAACGACGTATATTATGATAAAGCGTGCAAGTTGCTTAGGAGGTGACATCGTGAACAAGTCGGAGTTAATTACACATGTTGCGGAAAAGTGCAACCTTACGAAGAAAGACGCGACGCAAGCAGTAGATGTCGTTTTTGATTCGATTGCCGAAGCGTTAAAAGCCGGTGAGAAAGTCCAACTTTTTGGATTCGGTAACTTCGAGGTGCGGGAGCGCGCTGCCCGTAAAGGGCGGAACCCGAAAACAGGTGAAGAAATCGATATTGCGGCGAGCAAAGTACCTGCGTTCAAACCGGGGAAGGCGCTTAAGGACATGGTACAGTAAGTGCTTGCTTAAGTTACGCTTACATAAGCGCATGCTTTAAAGGGAGTCTCCGGACTCCCGGTTTTATTTAGAAAACGACGTATGGTATTATAAAACGTGTAGGCTTTGTGGAGGTGGCAAAATTGGCAGTCGATCACGAAAAGATTGAAGCAGCTGTGCGGATGATGCTGGAAGCGATCGGTGAAGATCCGGACCGCGAAGGGCTCGTCGACACCCCGAAACGCGTCGCCCGGATGTACGAAGAACTATTCGTCGGTTTATCCATCGATCCTAGTGAATATTTTTCGGTCATTTTTAGCGAAGAACACGAAGAGCTCGTCCTCCTTAAAGATATCCCGTTTTTCTCATTGTGCGAACACCACTTAGTACCGTTTTTCGGGAAGGCGCACGTCGCTTACATTCCGCGTGGCGGTCGCGTGACTGGCTTAAGCAAGTTGGCGCGGGCTGTCGAAGCTGTCGCCCGGCGCCCACAACTGCAGGAGCGCATTACGGCGACGGTCGCCGATACGATCATGCGTAAATTAGACCCGCACGGGGTCGTCGTCGTATTAGAAGCGGAACATATGTGTATGACGATGCGCGGTGTGAAGAAGCCCGGTTCAAAGACGATCACCTCTGCTGTACGCGGTAGCTTTCGCGAAGATGCGGCTTCGCGCGCCGAAGTATTTAGTTTGATCAACAGCCGTTGAGGCAGTAACGGTTAACCATACGACTGATCTTCAAGCGACTGGCAAAGCCACTGATCGCACAAAATAATGGTTGACTTTCCTGTTAATGTGCGGTAAATTATTTAGTGTGGCTTTTATCGGGCTATGGCGCAGCTTGGTAGCGCGCTTGCATGGGGCGCAAGAGGCCGTCGGTTCAAATCCGGCTAGCCCGACCAGTAACAAATCCTCCGCTTCGATTCGAGGCGGAGGATTTAACTTATGAGCTAACTTATTAAGGGGGTGCGGCGGATGAACCCTTATCACAATGGCGATTATGTCATCATTAAAGCGAAAGAAAACGGTGTGAACGTCATCGGCTTAACGCGTGGGCGCGATACGCGCTTCCACCATTCGGAAAAGCTAGATGAAGGCGAAGTGATGATCTGCCAGTTTACGGAGCATACGTCAGCAATTAAAATACGCGGCAAAGCGTTCATCCAGACGTGTCACGGCGAGGTCGAGACAGAATAAACGCCTAGCGGTGCGCATGTTAGACCTCTTTGTTCGATACAATAGGACAAAGGGGGAAGCGCGATGGTACGCACATTCGGTTCGACGCTCGTCGCCGCGCTCGCGCTGGCGATCGCTTTGTCCTATTTGCCACAAGTTGAGTTAAGTGGGCATGAGGACGTGGCCGTCTTTAAACGGGAGCGCCCGACAGCACTAAGCGAGGCGACGTTAGTCGATTTTTTAACCTTGCAAAAACCGCGTTTTACTTATTTGAGAGCGTATTGGGACGACGTGGAGTCCGCGTTGTACGTCGATTTTCAGGCCACGGCAGCGAGAGCCAAGGCCGATGTGGCCGCTGGTTGGCTGCCGTTCTTAGAAAGTGTGTTCAGGCGGACGAGCAACGTACAGACGTTGACCTGTCGCCTATACGGTGCCGACGGAGCCGTACGCGCCACGCTTACGGCGCAAAAAAAAGCATACACGCCACCAAGAGCGAACGATTCGGCGTTGCACTATTTGGAACGCCATTTTCACTTTCAAGTGAATGAATGAGGAAAAATGCGTGTGGCGACTACTTTTTTATGTTATACTGTACACGAATCATCGACCCTTTAAGTCGGGAACGAACTGTTGGAGGCTCCCTCATGACGTTTTTAAATGGCACCTACAAAAGTGAACTAGAAACAATAGCCGCTGATATTTACGATCAGGCCAACCACTTTATGTTCGAACGCGTAATCGGGCCACCTGATATTCCACAACTGTCGTTAGCGCTTCAATACTTATACTTTAAACAACACAATTATTCACAGGAAAATATTCAGGCGTATTGCGTCAGCACGATTTTAGTGCAGATGGGACTTGAGATACACAACAGGGTCTCACAGGAAGAAGCCCCGGCCTTTTCGGATGAAAATCGCGAACGGCAAATGCAAGTGTTAGCGGGTGATTTGTACAGTGGGAAGTTTTACCGACTACTCGCCCGCCACGGTGCAGTTCGCGTCATATATTTTTTGTCAGACGCCATTTGTCACATTAATCAAGCACGGGCAAATGTGTACAAACTACTACAAGAAGTGCAAGTCCCGCTTAAGCAATATCTCGCGGAAATGGAACGGCTCAGTACGTCGCTGTTTAAGGCGTGGTTACATAATGAGCGCAGTACGTTTGGTGCCAAATGGGAAGTGCTTGCCACGAATTTGTTGACTGCGGAAAGCTTGTCGCAAGAGATTGAGCGGCCGTCGACCAAATGGCCGCAAAGCATGCTGGCGCAAATGAAACACAAAATGCAGCGGATGGTGGCGAACGCAAGTCACGTGCTTAACGAATGGCACTGTGCGGATACGAAGCGCGAACTTGTGCATTTGATTGACGTTCATTTTCCTAACCTAGCGGGTTGGGGGCGAACGGCGGAGGAATATTAAGCATGGAAAACAAGACGAGACAACCGACGAACGAAGCATTTATTCACGATGTGTTTGAAAGCATCGCCCCGAAGTACGACCGCATGAATTCGCTGCTCAGTTTTCGGCGGCATAAAGCGTGGCGCAAGAAGGCGATGCGCGAAATGAACGTGCAGGCGGGTGATGAAGCGATCGACGTCTGCTGCGGAACTGCCGACTGGGCGCTGAGCATCGCCGCAGCGTCTGGCACGGGAAAGGTAGTCGGCTTAGATTTTAGTGGGGAGATGCTTCGTTACGGACAAAATAAAGTTGACGCGCACGGCATGGCGGACAGGGTTAGCCTCGTCCAAGGCAATGCGATGGCGCTGCCGTTCGAAGACAACTCGTTCGATTACGCGACGATTGGTTTTGCGTTGCGCAATGTGCCCGACTTTCGCCAAGTTCTCCAAGAGATGCAGCGAGTCGTACGTCCCGGTGGACAAGTTGTATCGCTGGAGTTGTCCAAGCCGGCGTGGCCGCCTTTCCGTAAATTGTACTATTTTTATTTCCAAAAGATCCTCCCGCTCTTAGGAAAAATGTTTGCTGATCGGTATGAACAATACCGCTGGTTACCGGAGTCGCTTGTCCATTTTCCAGATTACCGGGAGCTGGCAGACATCTTTCGCGAAAGCGGACTTCAGGACGTACGTGTGTACCCGTTAACAGGGGGCATTGCGGCGCTGCACATCGGGACGAAAGAGGCGTAAGGGGCGTAAGGTAATTCCCATGAATAGAATAAGGCGTTGCACGTGCGACGCGATCGATTGAGAAAGACGGTGGGCGTGTGAATTTAGCAGACGTATATTTCGATTTAAAGGGCGATTTGGAGGAATTGGAACGCGAACTTTCCTCCGCGATTGCTACAGACCACCCGGTGCTCAATGAGGCATCGCATCATTTACTACGTGCAGGAGGGAAGCGGATTCGCCCAGTTTTCGTCCTCCTGGCAGGGAAATTTGGCAACTATTCGTTAGAGCGGTTGAAGCTTGTCGCGGCTCCTTTAGAACTGATCCATATGGCGACGCTCGTTCACGACGACGTGATCGACGATGCGGAGACGCGGCGCGGACGCAAGACGGTGAGGGCCGAATGGGATAACCGCATCGCCATGTATACGGGGGACTACATCTTCGCTCGCTCGTTAAAAATGATTGCTCACTTGCCGGATCCGAAAATCCATCGGGCGCTTTCTAATGTCGTCGTCCAAGTATGTGAAGGCGAGATCGAACAAATTCGCGACTTTTATAATTGGCAACAAAACTTGCGCAACTATTTACGCCGTATCAAGCGCAAGACGGCCCTATTAATCGCAGTTAGTTGTGAGTTAGGGGCGATGGTGAGCGAGGCGCAACCGCAGGACGTGCGCGCGCTGCGCGATTTCGGTTACTATGTCGGAATGGCGTTCCAGGTGATCGACGACATTTTAGACTTTACTGGAACGGAGAAACAGTTGGGCAAGCCGGCGGGCAGCGATTTACGGCAAGGAAACATCACCCTTCCGGTTCTTTATTTGCTCGCACACGCCGATGAGGCGACGCGACAACCAATTATTAACTACATCCAGTCGGAAGGGGCTGCGCATCCGGCGGAAGAAATTGTCCAGTTAATTAAGGAGAGCGAGGGCATTACATTCGCGCAGTCGCTCGCGGATAAGTATTTAAATAAAGGGCTACATGCGCTGTATAAACTGCCGCACAATGAGGCGCGCGATGCGCTGGAGCAGCTCGCCTTGTTTGTCGGCAAACGCTCTTATTAGTGACGGGTTCGTGTGAGGCCAGTGTATTTAGCAACATATTGCTATGTTATGTAGTTTCTAGTAAAATATAACGGTAACATGAAGTGGAGGATTTACGTCTTCCTATAAATACATATGTGAATAACGGAGGCAAGAGAAGTGGAACAAACGTTTCTAATGGTAAAACCGGATGGCGTTCAACGCGGTCTGATCGGTGAGATCGTCGCTCGCTTTGAACATAAAGGATTTCAACTCGTCGGCGCCAAGTTGATGACGATTGCGCCCTCCTTGGCGGAACAACACTACGCCGAGCATAAGGACAAGCCGTTTTTCGGCGAATTAGTCGATTTTATTACGTCTGGCCCCGTCTTTGCCATGGTGTGGCAAGGCGAGAACGTCATTCGTGTCGCGCGGGCGATGATGGGCAAGACAAACCCAGCGGAAGCTGCGGCAGGAACGGTACGCGGCGACTACGGCCAAACGGTCGGCATGAATATCATTCACGGCTCGGATTCACCGGAAAGTGCCGCACGTGAAATTAAGTTGTTCTTCAACGACGATGAATTGACCACTTATGAAAAAACGATTAACAAGTGGATTGTGTGACGTCTGTTTACCACTGCTACCTTATTTTAACCGCTTATTCTCTTTTAGTTGAGGGAAGGCGGTTTTTTTATGGCTTTTTATGCCAAACATTTACGCCTGCTTAACATCGTCTTTACGAAGGCGCGATACAATTAGAGCGTGCTGTTGAAGGGCGCTGCGTGACACGATTAATTCTGGACACAAGGTGGTGGTAGTAACACTATTCATTAAAAAATACGTTTATGAGTTGACTGATGTTACGCGCTGTAGTAACTTTCTGTTGAAAGCGTTTTTACTTACAGTGTGTGAGGCGAATTACTTACAGTGTGGGTGAGGCGGACTCCGCTGAAACGAGGTGATGTACATGAAGTGATGTACATGAGTTGATGTACATATTAAGTGGCGCATGAATTGCTATGCAACAACCGTGCACTGCGCGTAAGTACGGCTTTTGTATAAGGGGTAAAAAAATGACGTAAAGGGAGAGAGCGTTGGTGAGATTAAACAAAATATGGCTGTCTGCACTTGTCTTCTTGTTACTTATGTCTACAGTGTTAGGTTGTAGTTCCAGCAATACGGATGGTGGCAAAGAAGGAAAGACAAAAGATGTCGTCAAAGAAGACGGTAAAGTCGTGATCGATTTTTGGCATTCGATGGGTGGTACACCCGGGGATGCGTTAACTGAGCTCGTCGATCAGTTTAACGATCGCCAAGATAAAATCAAAGTGTCACTCGAGTTCCAAGGGGATTACGAAGAGGCGATCAACAAACTGAAAAACGTGGCCGGTACCGATAAGGCACCTGCAATCATGCAAATTTACGAAATAGGTACCCGTTTCATGATTGACAGCGGCTATGTTAAACCGATGCAGGCGTTCATCGACGCCGACAACTACGATATTAGTGCACTGGAAGAAAATATTTTAGGTTACTACACGGTCGACGACAAATTGTACTCGATGCCGTTTAACTCTTCGAACGCGGTAATGTTTTACAATAAAGACGCCTTTAAGGAGGCAGGGCTCGATCCGGAAAAACCGCCGCATACGTTTAGCGAGATTGAAGAAGCGGCGAAAAAGTTGACGACGAATGACCGTTCTGGATTCGCGATTCTCATTTACGGCTGGTTTTTTGAGCAGTTGATGGCCAACCAAGGGGCTCCGATGGTGAACAACGACAACGGGCGAGCTGAACCGGCGACGGAGGCTCTTGTAAACAGCAAGGAAGGTGAGCACGTCTTCGCCTGGTTACAAAAGATGCACAAAGACGGGGTGCTCGGTAATTTTGGCCGCAAGTGGGACGACATTCGCGCCGCTTTCCAAGCGGAAAAAGTAGCGATGTACCTCGACTCGACCGCTTCGACGGCAGCGAACATTAAGGATGCGTCCTTCGAAGTCGGTACCGCTTATATTCCCGTACCGGACGGCACGGACCCGCAAGGGGTCATCGTCGGCGGTGGGTCGCTATGGATGATGGACGGCATCGCCGAAGAGTCGCAGCAGGCGGCGTGGGAGTTCATCAAGTTTTTGACTCAGCCGGAACAGCAAGCGTTTTGGGCGGTCAATACGGGCTATTTCCCAGTAACGAAAAAAGCGTACGACGAACCGCTTATGAAGGAGAACTTGAAGGAATACCCACAGTTCCAAACGTCGATCGACCAGTTGCACAACACAAAGTTGAGTCCGGTCACCCAAGGGGCGTTAATCGGCGTTTTTCCAGAGGTTCGGGCGAACATCGAGGATCAAATTGAACGGCTTTACGAAGGAAGTGTCGAGCCGCAGGAGGCGCTTGACTCCGTCGTGCAGAAGGTGAACAAAGCGCTCGAAGTGTACAACAAGACGAACAGCAAGAAATAAAATAATTAGCACTAGACGGGAAATAAGCGCCCGATGTGACGGCAACCACCCGCGTGAGGCGATGGTTGCCGTCAGGGGCGCGTGTCAGTTTGTAAATAAGAACGTCCGCCGTTGTTTGCGTACATGAGTCGGTTGCGAGCAGTGGATGGCTGCTCGGAAAAGGAGTGACTTTTGACGAGGCGAAGTGGCGCCTTCTGGCGTTCCTTCGCTTGTTCGTGGGTCGAAAAAATGACAGACAGTGGTGCGGTTTGCCCCCTATTTCCGTTACCGTCGATTACCGTGAGGCGACGTTTCATGCGGCGGCGCCTATACACAGGTCCGGTGAACAGCAGTCGCACGCCATACGCGGTGAGGATCGCATTGCCGACAAAAAAGAAGATGTAAAGGAAGTGAACGTACGTCCCTAAGTTAGTGGAAAAACTGATGGTGTAAGCGACCCACATGGCAGTTATGAACGGTAGTTGGACTAAAGCTAGTTGCTGGTTTTCGATCCACAACAAGAACGGTGCCGCGCAGCTGGCGATCAATAGGCATACGATCAAGACGTCCATCGATTCGTCCCCCTCATACGAAATTGCGATGTTTGCAAACGCGCGATTGTGGCAAACTAAGTAACGATTTGTGAACGTTATGTTACAATTAGTATACCACAAGCACCACACAATGACACGTCGATTCGTATAAGTTAGAGCGTTATACAAAAAAGTTGACCAGCAGGATGGCGGTAAACGGCATGCACGAAGGACTTCCAACACGAATGACTCGCCAACCGCAAACAAAAAATCCCGTAACGAGGGCGAGTTACGGGATTGTTGGCGATGAAAAGGTGTATTGGCGATGAGAAGGTGTATACGTAGGACACTCGTACACGTAGCGTGGTCGCAGCGGAAACCGATGTTCACGGTACGTACTTTTGTAACAACTGCTCAATTTCGCGGTTGATGGAGGCGACGCCGACACGATCGACCGGTAAATCCGTTATGCGATACGCGCGTTTTAACGCCAAAATACGGTACACGCTTTCGTCGATGCGCTGTTCAGAAAGCGTACGATCTGCTACTGCTTTCCGTAACGCTTCGATGACTGCGACGGTGTTGTCGTACTCGTGGCACACTAACAATAGATCGGTACCAGCGGCGACGGCAGTCACTGCTGCTTCTCCGATGTCATACTGTTCCACAATCGCCCCCATCGTCAAATCGTCACTGACGACGACACCGCCAAATGTTAGTTGTTCGCGCAGCAAATCGGTGATGACTGCTTTCGATAACGAGGCGGGATGGTCAGGGTCGAGTTGCGGCAGTAAAATGTGGGCGATCATGACAGCGTCGGCCCCTTGTGCGATCGCCTGCTTAAACGGTACGAGCTCGAATGCGTCGAGGCGTTCCACATCGTGAGTGACGACGGGCAAGCCGACGTGGGAATCGACGGACGTGTCGCCGTGCCCGGGAAAGTGTTTCACGACGGGAATGACGCGTTCGGCCTTCATTCCTTGTAGCGTTGCAAGCCCTAGTTTGCTGACGACTTTAGCGGTTGCACCGAACGAGCGGTCACCGATGACCGGATTATCCGGATTGCTGTTAATGTCTAACACGGGCGCAAAGTTTGTGTTAAAGCCGAGTGTTTTTATTTCTCGCGCAATGACGCGTCCAATTTCATACGAAAACGTGCGGTCGTTCACGGTGCCGATCCGTTCGCTCGTCGGCAGTGGTACAAACGAGTCCGGCATGCGACTAACCGTCCCACCTTCTTCGTCCACACCGAAAAAGAGGGGCACCTTATTTTTGGCATTCAACTTTTTTAACGCATTGAGCAGCGTACGCGTTTGTTCCGCATCTTGTATGTTGCGCTCGAACAAAATAATGCCGCCGACGCGGTACGTTTGGATCAGCTGTTTGGCGTGTTCATCGCTCGTGTAGCCGTCTACGCCAGTGAAGACTAGTTGGCCGATCTTTTCCTCGAGCGACATCTTGCTAATTTGTGCTTTGAGCGGATCAGCGGGCGGTTTCGGTTTCGATTGCGATGGTTGCTTCTGTTGTCGCTCGCTTTGCTCCTTCCTACCTTGCGTCTGTTTTTGATCGTCCGTACGATTCGCGCCTGTAGAATTCGTTCCCTTCGTTTGCTTCGCGTCTGCGGCGCGGTTTTCTGCACGTTCATCGGTCTTGTCGCCGTCTGCTTGGCAGCCAAACAGTAAACTAAACGCTATTAAACTAATGAACCACAAGTAGACAACGTTTTTTACACCTTGATTGTGTCTCTTATGCATGTTTCACATCCTTCGTGGACAATTTTATCTATAGACTAACAAAAAACGCGTGTTGCGTCTCCTATGAAATAGCAGACTACTTAATCGGTCATCGCCAGTATCATTTCCACGTCACGAATAATGGGCGAATTTTTTCGTATGTAGCGCGCGACGCGCGGCCGCGGAGCGGTCATGTCGTTTGTCAAAAAATGCGCGCTATACTATAATACACAAAAGCGCTAAAGTACGCCTGAACGTATTCCGTGCAATTGTGCTATGATAGAACAATATTTATGTGAGAGGAAGACGAGCATGCGTTATCTTACTGCAGGTGAATCACACGGGCCACAGTTGACGGCCATTATCGAAGGGCTGCCGAGTAACGTACCGCTTTCCGCGGAACAGATCAACGAACAGATGGCGCGGCGACAAAAAGGTTACGGCCGCGGCAACCGCATGAATATCGAAAAAGACCGCGCGCAAATCGTGTCCGGTGTGCGTTTTGGCAAAACGACGGGAGCGCCGCTCACGCTCGTCATCGAAAATAAAGATTGGAAGCGTTGGACCGACGTGATGCAGATCGAAGCAGGTGGCGTCGACGAAAGTAAGCGCCGCGTGTCGCGTCCAAGGCCAGGACACGCCGATTTAAACGGTGCGATCAAATACGGGCACCGCGACATGCGCAACGTACTCGAGCGCTCGAGTGCGCGTGAAACGGCGGCGCGGGTAGCGGTCGGGGCGGTAGCGCGGCAGTTGCTCGCGCACCTCGGCATCGAGATCGCCGGTCACGTCGTGCGCATCGGGGCCGCGGGGACGGTACCGACTCCGGATGTGCCTGTAAGCGAGTTGCGCGAACGGTCGGAGGCGTCGCCGGTGCGCTGCATCGACGAACAACTGGAACAGCAAATGATCGCCGCCATCGACAAAGCGAAAAAGGAAGGCGACACAGTTGGCGGGGTCGTCGAAGTGATCGCCAGCGGCGTGCCGGTCGGCCTGGGCAGCCACGTCCATTGGGACCGCAAATTGGACGCGCGCCTCGCACAAGCGGTCATGAGTGTGCAGGCGTTTAAAGGGGTCGAGTTCGGCATCGGCTTCCGCGCCGGCGAGCGGATGGGTTCGGAAGTGCACGACGAAATTGCTTGGACAGCTGAACGTGGCTATTACCGTAAGACGAATCGCCTCGGTGGGTTTGAAGGCGGCATGACGTCAGGGGCGCCGATCGTCGTCCGCGGCGTGATGAAGCCGATTCCGACGTTGTACAAACCGCTGCAAAGTGTGGATATCGACACGAAAGAGCCGTTTGCAGCAAGTATCGAGCGCTCAGACAACTGTGCCGTACCAGCAGCGAGCGTCGTCGTCGAAGGGGTTGTCGCGTGGGAAATTGCACGCACCGTTTGCGAGACGTTCAGCAGTGACACGTTCGCTTCGCTTCAGCGGGAGATCGCCGCGTACGCACAGCACGCAAAGGAGTTTTAGCGATGGCAAACGGCGCAACGCTACACGTCGATTTAGGAGAGCGGTCGTATCCGATCCACATCGCTGCCGATTTACTGTCCAACTTGCCTTCCCTACTCGCTGCGCGCGATGTCACGACGCAGCATCCACTGTTTGTCGTGACGGACGAAAACGTCGACGCTCATTACGGATCGGACGTGCTTCTGTCGCTGCGGCTGGCAGGTTACCGCGTGCACAAAAGTGTCGTACCACCCGGCGACCGCTCGAAGTCGCTCACCGTATTGGAGCGGCTCGTCGCGGAAGCGTTAGAGGCGGGGTTAGACCGGAGCGGCGTCGTCCTCGCGCTCGGGGGAGGCATGATCGGCGACTTGGCCGGTTTTTTTGCCGCTAGTTTCATGCGCGGCATTCGCTATGTGCAACTGCCGACGACGTTACTTGCCCACGACAGCAGTGTTGGCGGTAAAGTCGCGGTCAACCACCCATTGGCGAAAAACGTCATCGGCGCCTTCCACCAACCGCTAGCCGTCATTTATGACATTGCTACGCTACAGACGCTTTCAACGCGGGAGCGACGGTCCGGTTTTGCCGAACTTCTGAAGCACGGATTTATTCGCGACGCAGCGCTGCTCGACGACGTGAGCGAAAATCGCGAGTCGCTGTTGGCTGTAAAGTCGCCGTACATCGAAGAGGCGATTTTACGCGGCTGTCGCATTAAGGCCAACGTCGTTGCCAACGACGAACGCGAGCAAGGCTTGCGCGCGATATTAAACTACGGGCACACGATCGGGCATGCGATCGAAGCGTTAGGCGGCTTTAGTCGCTTTACGCACGGCGAAGCGATTGCGATCGGCATGGTCGGGGCGGCGATGGTAGGGGAAAAACTCGGCACGGTGCGCGAAGACGTCGTCACGCCGACGCGCAAGCTACTTGCCGCTTACGGGCTACCGACCGCCTTGCCGGAGTCATTTGCCGAGGACGACATCGTCGCCCGCATGAAACACGACAAAAAGAATCGCGCAGCGGAACTCGTCATGGTGCTTCCGACGAAGTGGGGCGACGTCGATATTTTTTCCGGCATTTCTGAAGCTGTCGTACGCGACGTACTGACAGCGTTAAAAAATCCTGCGGAGGAGGGGTAAGATGAAGGTGCGAGGTATTCGCGGTGCGACGACCGTCGAACACAACCGGACAGAGGACATTTTGCGCGAGACAGCGGCGTTGCTCGAAGAGATCGTCGCTCGCAACGGCATTGAGGCGGATGAGATCGCTAGCGTGTTTATTACAGTGACGCCTGATCTGAATGCGACGTTTCCGGCGCGGGCGATTCGCTCGATGGCTGGGTGGAAGCACGTCCCACTCATGTGTGGACAGGAGATTGCCGTCCCGGACAGTTTGCCGAAGTGCATTCGCCTCATGCTCCTCGTCAATACGGAGCTCACGGCGCAAGAGGTCGCGCACGTGTACTTGAAAGGTGCTGTCGCGCTGCGGCCCGATTTAGCGCAAGTGAACGGGTGAAACCGATTCGTAAGGTAGCGTTGAGGTTGCATGCAGCAAGACGATATTGATCATCCCGACGAGCAACAGCAACCAAAGTCACACGATCCCTTCACCTCCTTCTTTTACAACGAATAGTTTTCCCCCTTGTACTTACAACATAGCGGAATACTTAGCAAATATTCGACTAGTAGCCTGCGCTCCCTGCTCTTTACTGAATCGGGGGGAAACTTTTTTAGCTCCAAATATGGGCTACCTCTGGGGGATCACCTTGCCTATAATAAGGGGAATCCCTCATACCGTTAGGAAGGGAAAATCTTTATAATGGTAGGTGAAGGGGGGAAGGCCATGCGTGCGTTTTTACAGGTGAGTAACGAACGGACAGCGGCTCGCATTTTGCGTTTTTTACAGTTAGATCCGGAGCAGGCAAAGCTTACCGATGTGTGTCGGCAGGCGCAGTTTTTTCTCGACACTCTAAAAGAAGAAGCCACCCCCATCTTGTACGGAAAGGTACTCGCCGTTAACGACATCGGCTTAACGCTCGAATTTAACGACCGCGTCGCCCGTTACGTCAGCTTTATTCCGTGGCATGCGGTGCACGAATTTAAAATGTCTACTATCTTAAGTTTGCAAAAATAAGCCTCCCACGATGCGGTTGTGGGAGGCTTTTACATTCGTTTTAGTTGGTGGGTTGGGTGGTGAAGACTGGGGTAGCGGAGATGGCGCGACAGAAACTGCCGCGGGTAGAGATAAATCGTCGGTGCTAGTAATAGTGTATACTGATGCATAAAACCTCGTACGCTAGGAGGGTCAGCAAGTGTTACTGCGTTATTTTTATAACGAAAAATTGGCGCACGCGTCGTACCTCGTCGGGTGTCAACAGACGGGGGAAGCGATCGTGATCGATCCGGCGCGGGACGTCACACCGTATCAGCGAGTGGCACAAGCGGAAGGTCTGCAAATCGTGGCAGCGACGGAAACGCACATTCACGCTGATTTTGTCTCGGGCGCGCGTGAATTGGCTGAGCAGTGGCAAGCGAAGCTCTATTTGTCTGCCGAGGGGGGTAAGGATTGGCAGTATCGCTATGTGGGACAACTGGGGCACAGGCAGTGCGGCGGAAGTGACAACTACGAGCTGGTACGTGACGGTGATCGCTTTACAGTCGGGAACGTCGCGTTCGACGTGATGCACACGCCCGGGCATACACCGGAAAGCATGTCGCTCTTACTCACCGACTGCGGTGGGCAGGCGGAGCGGCCGATGGGTATTTTTACTGGCGATTTCGTGTTTGTCGGCGACGTCGGTCGGCCAGATTTGCTAGAAAAAGTAGGCGGCGCGGCAGGGAGCGCCGTCTCCGGGGCGCGGGCGATGTTTCGTTCGCTGCAAACATTCAAGCAGCTGCCCGATTACGTGCAAGTGTGGCCTGCGCACGGTGCCGGTAGTGCCTGCGGAAAGGCGCTTGGGGCTGTACCGTCTTCAACAGTCGGTTACGAGAAATTGTACAACTGGGCCCTTGCGCACACTGACGAAACAGCGTTTGTCACGGCGTTACTCAGTGGCCAGCCGGAGGCGCCAACATATTTCGCAGCGATGAAACAGGTGAACAAAGATGGGCCGCCATTGTTGAAAGAGTTACCGCAACCGGAACGGATCCAGACGGGTGAGCGACTGCGCGAGCTACTCCCGTCACGTGCCCGCATCGTCGATACGCGTCCGTGCGACGCGTTCGCGAAACGGCATGTGGCGGGGACGATCAACATACCGTACAACCGCTCGTTTACGAACTGGGCCGGTTGGTTAATCGACGACACAAGACCGCTTTACTTTTTAGTTGCTGCTGAAGCTGTCCCTGACATGTTACGCGATTTACGCGCGATAGGTATCGACCGCGTCGCCGGATACATGCATCTCGACGACGCGTTTACCCAATGCGCGGACTTATTTAATGAGTCGTACCGCGAAGCGGAACCGGCGGAAATGTGCGAGCCGATCGCCGTAGGCGATGTCACGCTCATCGACGTGCGCAACAGGGACGAGTGGCAGGAGGGGCACATCGCCGGCGCCCATCATATGATGCTTGGCACATTGCCCGAGGGGCTAGATGAAGTGGATGAACTGATTGAACGAACGAGCGGGAAGCCACTCCTGTTGCAGTGCCGCTCGGGAGCCCGTTCCGCGATCGCAGCTAGCATTTTGCAAGCGTATGGCGTGAAAGAGGTCGTTAACTTGCAAGGTGGCATCGATGACTGGCAAGCGAAGGGATTGCCAGTCGTGCGCCCGTCTGTGCAAAAGTTCCCTTGCGAACGCAAGTAGAGAATCGGAGGAGCGGGCAGGCGGCAAAAACTCGCGAGTTTAGCACACTGTCAGTCACTTTCCAAATCGCGGACCGTCTCGCTGCGGGCGGTCTTTTTTTCGTCTTCGTATGGTGATCGTAATGAAGGCGCTTTAATATTTTTAAAAAGAATACGTGTTCAACGATGTGTCCAAATAGCGCGTCCTCCTTCTAAACGCCTCTCATTTTAAACACTTTGTTTAAGGTGAATTTTGGCATGTATTCGCGATATTGTCAAGAAGTTGCCAGGTTTCAAGCGACAAGAAAAGTGTCACATAACTGTAACCTAGAAGGTGTTGGTCCTTTATGATCTCACCTATAATAGACATGAAAGGTATCAATTGGAAAAGGGGACATCGTAATGGCACGGATTGTTAATTCACCCGGAAAATATATTCAAGGTAAAGGCGAATTAGCGAAAATAAAAGACCACCTTGCCGGCGTGGGGAAGTCGCCGCTCGTCATTGCCGACGAGTTTGTGCAGTCGATCACGAAGGATATAGTGGAAGGAAGCTATGCTGACAGTGACGCTTCTGTCGCTTTTGAAACGTTCGGCGGCGAATGCTCCAAGCCCGAAATTAATCGGTTGCGCGACGTTGTAGAAGCGGGTGGTCACGATGTCGTCGTCGGCATCGGCGGTGGGAAGACGCACGATACAGCGAAGGCAGTCGCGTATTACACACACAAACCTGTCGTCGTCGTACCGACGATCGCTTCGACCGACGCTCCGTGTAGTGCGTTGTCTGTCGTATATACGGAGGACGGTATGTTTGACGAATACTTACTGCTTCCGAAAAACCCCGACATCGTGTTAGTCGATACGCAAATCGTCGCTAACGCACCGGCGCGCTTGCTTGTAGCCGGGATCGGCGATGCGTTGGCGACACTGTTTGAGGCGAGAGCTTGCGAAGCGGCAAACGGTGTGCCGATGGCGGGAGGACAAGTGTCGAAGGCGGCGATGGCGCTAGCTGAACTGTGTTATGACACGTTACTGGAGGACGGTCTAAAAGCTAAGTTAGCCGTCGAGCAAAACGTCGTCACTGAAGCAGTGGAAAATATCGTCGAAGCGAATACGTATTTGAGCGGTATCGGCTTTGAAAGCGGTGGTCTCGCAGCAGCGCACGCGATCCACAACGGCTTTACCGTCATCGACGATTGTCATCAGTTGTACCACGGCGAAAAAGTCGCTTTCGGTACGCTTGTACAACTGGTGTTGGAGAACAGTCCGCTCGAGGAAATGGACGAAGTGATCGAGTTGTGCCTGGGCTTAGGACTACCCGTCACGTTAGAAGAGATGGGCATCAAGGAAAATATTGCAGATAAAATGCGCCAAGTGGCTGAAGCATCTTGTGCGGAAGGTGAAACGATTCACAATATGCCATTTCCGGTGACCCCGGACGACGTCTACGCGGCAATTCTCACCGCAGATGCATTAGGGCGGCAGTACCGGGCGTAAGGCCACGTACAAACATAGGATCACGTACAAACATAGGGCCAAACAAACATACGCTATAAATTCGAAACAGGGCGGAATCGCAGGGACGGAAATGTCCTCCCTGTACATGAGTAAAACTGAGCGAAACCGAGTGAGTGCTCCCGGCCTTGACCGCAGGGGTCGTCCTCGGTTTTTTGTCGCACATTTTTGTACAAGGCGGTTCTGTCGGCGAGGCGGTCAATACGTTACTAGGCGAGAAAAAAAACAGACCCGTGCATTCGAGGGATCGACATCATATGGACACGTTCCTTAACCCCGTACGTTTGTGCGGGGTTTTTCGTCGCAGCGAATGGCACGGCGTGAACGCGACGTGTAATCGTTACAAATTTATTAATGTTTGTCGTCGGCTTTGTGAAACATGACATTCACAACTTAAACGTTTAGGAAAGTTGTGATACGATAAATATACACGACATTTGAACGGGCTAAGGGAAAGGAAGACTTGCTGTGGAGATTAGTGGAGAGCGTTTACAGCTAAACGGCGAGGATACGCTGCGGGAAGGGTGGGGTGACGTTTTCACCCGCATGAGTAACCCGTGGAGTCCCTTATTGAACGTGTTTGCATATATGACCGACGGCATCCTTATTATGAACCACTTCCGACAAATCGTCGGGATCAACCGCGCAGCAGAAGAGATGTTAGGTTGGACGAACGAAGACTTACTTAATAGCGTCGCCTTTTGCCAATTGTGCGACGGGGTTGTGTCGAATCGGGAAGACACGCTGGCGACGTGCTTAAACTGCCAGGTGTTTACAGAGAATTCCCCGTACGTAGAACTGGTACTTAAGGCTAAGGATGGGCGCGAAGTGACGGTGACGGCGAGTAGTACAATTATGGCAGCCACGGCCGACGTACCAGCTTGTACGATCGTCGCGATCCGCGATATTTCGGCACAAAAGCGGCAGGCGAAAGCGCGCATGTCTCGTCTGTTATCTAATAAAATGATGCAAACGCTCGAAGAGGAACGGAAGCGCGTCTCGAAAGAGTTACACGACGGGATCGGACAAAACGTGTTTAGTATGCAAATGATGTTAGATCTGCTACTCTGCCAATTAGACGGTCACCCGTCAGCTGAAATGTGTGGCAACGTGCGGCAGATGACGGCGCAAGTGCTCGAAGAAGTACGCAATTTATCGGTCGAACTGCGGCCGTCCATTCTCGACGATTTAGGGTTAATACCGGCGATTCGCTCAACTGTGAAGCGAATGGAAGCAGCTGCTCCCTTCGAAATGACGTTTACGTATAACCGCAACCGCCGATTGTCAGCCGAGCGAGAGTTGGCGCTGTACCGCATTTTTCAAGAAGCACTCAATAACGCGTTGAAGTATTCCGAGGCAGAGCACTTCCAAGTCGATGTCTTGTTTGAAGAAGGAGATTGTGCGCCTGTCATGCTAACGGTGATCGATGACGGAAAAGGTTTCCTCCCCGATCAGCTCGGGGAAAGCGGACGCGGCTTAGGTCTGTTTAGTATGCGGGAACGAGTGGCCCAATTGAACGGAAAAATACATATCGACTCACGTGTGGGTGAGGGGACTCACATCCGCGTATGGCTGCCACAAGGAGGAGAGAACTGTGAATAAGATCCGCGTGTTAATCGCCGACGATCATGCGATCGTACGCTCCGGCGTCAACATGTTACTGTCATCGCAACCTGACATTGTCGTCGTCGGCGAAGCGAGCGATGGGCGGGAAGCGGTGCAGAAGGCGCTAGAGTTGCAACCGGATGTCGTGATGATGGATTTAAGTATGCCGCCGGGCCTCGACGGCATTGCGGCGACGACCGAACTGAAAAAAGAGGCACCCGACATACACGTCCTCGTATTGACGATGTACGACGACGAAGAGTATTTGTTTCGCGTATTAAATGCAGGGGCGTCGGGATACATTATAAAAAACGCACACGACTCGGAGCTCGTCGCTGCCGTTCGCGCCGTTTACGAAGGGCAGGCGTACTTGTACCCGACAGCGGCTAAACGATTAGTGGAGAGCTTTCTCCACCGGGTCGAAGAAGGGGAAAACGTCGATATTTACCACCTGCTGACAGACCGCGAACGGGAAGTACTCACCTTGATCGCTAAAGGTTACGGCAATAAGGAAATGGCGGAACAACTGTTTATTAGTGTGAAGACGGTGGAGAGCCACAAAGCGCGCGTCATGAATAAACTCGGCTTGTACACGCGCCACGAACTCGTCGATTACGCCATCAGAAAAGGATTGCTCGATTTAGAATACAGTCGCGAGGGGACGATTAGCTAAAGCGGCTAGCTTAAGGAGGCTAGCGAAGGCGGCGACTTGCGAATGAACTTCGCAGTGGTGCGATGGCAGCAAAAAAGAATAATGTACACCTTAACGACTCCGCACGGACAAGGTGCGGAGTTTTTTGCTCTTACGATAACGACGTCAATCCGAACAGCAGGATGAAAAAGACGATGCCATTAGCGATCTCGATCAGACCAATTTTTAGCGGTGCTAACCGTTTCCCGCGTGGGGTGAACCAATCTTTCACAGTCCCCGGCAAGTAGGCCCACGCGACCGTTCCGTATCCCGTAAGGAGCGGAAGTGCGAGTAGTACGGCGTGAAAGATGTGCGACTTTTTACGAAAGGTGTCGTTTTTGCGCTCCCGAATGAGCGATTTCACATAAAAAGACGTCCCGACGAAATACAAGGTGACGATCGCGAATAGCTGCCAAGCTTGCCCCGTCAGTGCCCCGCGGCCGACTGTGTACGCCGCGACACTCCCGAGGGAGAAAATAGCGACGCCGCAGATGTCGTTTAGCATGTGGCGTTCATTTTTTTTCCGCAAAAAGGTCAAGTTGACGGCAAAGCAAGGGAGGGCGACGACAGTTAACCATAACAGCTCCGGGAAAAACGCGACGACCGGTAAGGCAAAGGCGAGGCCGATCGCCGTATAGGAGAGTGCCCACGGACGCATCTCTCGCACGAGGCTCGAATTGCGCAACTGGGCGAGCCACGGCGTCATACTCAAATATATGAAAAACCAACCGATGAATAAGGGCAGATGGATCCACTTCGGACCGGAAAAAGCCATTCCTAACACGTACGGGAGCAAGAACATCATCCACGTGCCGTGTTCTTTCGGCAAAACGAGCTTCACTAGTATTCTCTCCTCTATTTGCGCGATTTGCGCGCACCGTATGTGCGCGTCCGCTTTTTTATCGTATAACACCTCCTTCATTATAAGCGAAACAAGGTGCGCGTTGTCTATGACACACGTCACAGAGGTGAAAAAACGCGTACAATACGTTTACAAGCCAAACAAAGCGTTCACGATGACGGGCAAACGGTTGTAAAATTTATGCAATAAAACGGGCTAAATCAATCAAACCGCAACACATAACATCACTCGTTAACAAACAATCACAGCAATTTATACTAGAAATTAGAGTTAGGGAAATCCCCGCATGTTATAAGGGGATTCCCCGATAGGCACCTGGCGTCCATTCACTTATGATGAAGCTAAACATCAGGAGGTGAGAGCATGGCGGAATTATCGCGAAGGGATGAAACGGTCCGTACAGAGCGCGCACATACGCAACAGACGGAGGAAGAGGAACATTCGTTCAAAGGCACGTTCGTCTCCGTGTTAATGGTCGGTGGCGTCATCATTGTCTCTTGGTTTGCCGTGTTCTTTCTATTTTTGTCACGTCAGTAGGACGAGGGGGAATAAAACATGCATTTGCATCGCTATGAACGTATTTGGCTGACCATCGGTAGTGTCACGTTAGCCGTTTTTTTAGCCATTTTAGCTTTTCAATCGTTTGCACTCGGCATGGGGCCGCCAAGTAACACGGAGGTGATCGATGCGAAGGCGGTCGAAACGACGCCGCCGTTCGATCAACCGGGGATACACAAAATAGGAGATAAACAATACGAGGCGGTCATCGTCG
The DNA here is from genome assembly GCF_001375555.1 of Numidum massiliense. Lineage (NCBI taxonomy): Bacteria > Bacillati > Bacillota > Bacilli > Caryophanales > Bacillaceae > Numidum > Numidum massiliense. Next base: position 1,221,465 of record NZ_CTDZ01000009.1, read on the forward strand.
GACTCGCCTTCGGCTACAACCCGAACGAGATTAAGATCCCCGCTGGCTCGACAGTCCATTTTACGATGACGAGTAAAGACGTCGTCCACGGCTTTCAAATTGCCGGCACGAACGTTAACGCGATGTTGACACCAGGGTATATTAGTAAAATTAGCCACACGTTCAAAAAACCCGGCGAATATCTCATTTTATGTAACGAGTATTGCGGGACTGGCCACCAAGTCATGATGGCGAAAGTGATCGTACAATGAGCAATGTTGGAGGGAAGAGGTCATGAGAGACTCAGTACAGTCGAGTGAGCAGTTTCAAGGGTTTGAACGTCAGGACGCGCGCCTCGGTAGCGCACACCTCGTCGTCGCCTTCACTGCATTGTTAATCGGCGGCATCTGTGGTTTATTGCAAGCGCTAGACCAAGGCGGAATGGTCAATATGCCGTCCTGGATCGGCTACTACCAGTTGTTGACCGCTCACGGCGTCTTGTTAGCACTCGTAACGACGACATTTTTCATTATCGGTTTTATTTACGCCGGATTAGCGCGCGTTTTAGGAGGAAAGCTCATCCCAGCGACGCGGCGTTACGGCTGGATCGGCTTCGTTTTAATGACGGTCGGCACGATCATGGCGACGGTGATGATTCTCGCGAACAAAGCGACGGTATTGTACACGTTTTACGCCCCGATGCAGGCGTCGCCGTGGTTTTACATCGGCTTGGCCCTACTTGTCGTCGGATCGTGGAGTAGTGGCATCGGCGTGTTTTTGAACTATCGGCATTATCGCCACACGCATCCAGGTAAAACGTCTCCCTTGCTTTCATTTATGGCTGTGGCGACGTTCATTATGTGGTTCGTCGCTTCCATTGGCGTGGCGATCGAAGTGGTCGTACAACTTATCCCGTGGTCGTTCGGTTGGGTTGAAACGGTTAACGTCTTGCTCAGTCGTACGCTGTTCTGGTTTTTCGGTCACCCGCTCGTCTATTTTTGGTTGTTGCCGGCGTACATGATTTGGTACGTCTGTCTCCCCAAAATTGTCGGCGGCAAAATTTTCAGTGACGCGTTGGCACGGCTCGCGTTCGTATTGTTCATTATGTTTTCCATTCCGGTCGGTTTTCACCACCAGCTAACTGAACCGGGTGTGGCACAAGGTTGGAAGTTCCTGCAAGTGTCTCTGACGATGGCCGTTGTCGTGCCGTCGCTAATGACCGCCTTTTCGATGTTCGCGACGTTCGAAAGTGTCGGACGGGCAAAAGGGGCGCGTGGCCTATTCGGTTGGTTGAAGGTGTTGCCGTGGAACGATGTGCGCTTCTTGGCGCCGTTTATCGCGATGCTCCTGTTTATTCCCGGGGGTGCCGGCGGAATTATTAACGCTAGTAACCAGATGAACCAAGTCGTGCACAACACGATGTTCATTACCGGGCACTTCCACTTAGCAGTCGCTACGACGGTACTGCTCACATTTTTCGGAGCAGCTTACTGGCTCATTCCGGCGCTGACAAACCGCCGCTTGACGCCAGCGATCAACAAGCTCGGCATCGTGCAGACGATCTTGTGGACGGTCGGGATGTTGATCATGTCCGGGGCGATGCACATCGTCGGCTTACTCGGGGCACCGCGGCGCACGTCGTTTACCGATTACCAAGGATCCGCTGTCGCGGCCGACTGGGTACCGTACAAAATAGCGATGGGCGTTGGCGGAGCGATTCTGTTCGTCGCTATCATCTTGATGGTGTACATCGTTATTCACCTGTTTTTGTTTGCGCCGAAAGGAAAGACCGACTTTGTCGTCAGTGAAGTCGCAGAAGGCGCGCAAAAGACGCCGATGTGGTTGGAACACTGGCCCGTTTGGGTTGGTCTGATCGCAACGTTAATCCTCATTGCGTATGTCAGTCCAGTCATCCACATTATTGAACAATCGCCGCCAGGCTCGCTCCCGTTTGTGACGTGGTAAGTGTCTCGCCGCTCGCTCATCGGGCGCAGTAGAAAAAAGGTGCTGGATCAGGCATGGCAGTTTGACGAAGGTTTAACTGCTCGCTTGATTTTCAGCACCTTTTCTACTACTCTCTAAAAGAGGATGCCGTCTTTAGGCAACTCGACTGTAAGATTTTTTGGGAGGTTATTGGCGGATGGCAGACGAACAACTGACCCACTTTAATCGTCAACAGCGAGCGAAGATGGTCGATGTTTCCCATAAACAGACGACGAAGCGCGTTGCAGTAGCCAAAAGCCGCGTGACGATGGCTCCGGCGACGCTGAAGCGCGTGCAAGATGGGACGATGGGTAAAGGGGATGTGCTCGCCGTCGCGCAAGTAGCGGGGATTATGGCGGCCAAACAGACGTCAGAGCTCGTTCCGATGTGCCACCCGCTGCCGCTCACTGGGGTCGATATTTTCTTTGACACGACTGCAGACGACGCCATCGCCATCGAAGCGCAAGTGAAGACGGTCGGCGTCACCGGGGTGGAAATGGAAGCTCTTACGGCAGCGAGTGTCGCCGCACTCACCATTTACGATATGTGTAAAGCGATTGACAAGGAGATGACGCTCGGTCCGACATACGTGGCAGCCAAATCGGGTGGAAAAAGCGGCGACTACGTGCGCGAACAACCAGTCGACGTACCCGATGTACGGTGATAGTCCGCGACTTTAGCTTGTGAAAATTGTAATAGACATAGTTTCAGTACGAACAGGAGGCTTTACTCATGCGGTTTGGGCGTACAGCGATTAAAGTTGCAGAAGCACAGGCACGCATTGCACCGTTCATTCACCCCGGTGATACAGAACAAATTGCACTCGCGGACAGTAGTGGGCGCTACCTTGCTGAGGACGTAACTGCGACGCACGACGTGCCACACTTTCGCCGCTCCGGCATGGACGGGTTCGCCATTCGCGCTGCGGATACACGCGGGGCGACGCGGGAACGGCCAGTGTTGTTAGAAGTGATCGAGACAGTACCGTGCGGGGACGTGCCGACGACTGAAGTGGCGACAGGGCAGGCGACGCGCATTATGACTGGCGCAGCAGTGCCGGAAGGAGCCGACGCTGTCGTCATGTTTGAAATGACAGATGCGGTCGAACGCGAGGGAAAAGTGTACACGGCTGTAAAGAAAGAAATTGCGCCTGGAGACAACGTGACAGCGATCGGCCAAGAAGTGCAAAAAGGGACGATGCTACTGGAAAAAGGACGGCGCATTAACGCCGGAGAAGCGGCGTTGCTAGCGACATTCGGTTATGATACGCTTAGCGTATACCGCCAGCCGACAGTAGCTATTTTTGCGACGGGCTCGGAATTGCTCCCGGTAGGTGAAGCGATCCGGCCAGGTAAAATTCGCAACAGCAACAGTTACATGTTGGCGAATCAAGTAGAAAATGCGGGTGGCACCCCGTACGTGCAACAAATTTTGCCCGACGTCGTCGACGAAGCGGAAGAGGCGATTTTTAATGCCCTACAGACGGCTGACATGGTGATTACGACTGGTGGCGTCTCCGTCGGAGATTACGACATTCTCGTCGACATTTTAGCAAAATGGGACGGCGACGTATTGTTCAATAAATTAATGATGCGCCCTGGCAGTCCGACGACCGTCGGTAGGTGGCGCGACACGTTTTTGTTCGCCCTCTCCGGTAATCCGGGTGCGTGTTTCGTCGGTTTTGAACTGTTCGTGCGGCCGGTAATCGCCGGGATGCTCGGCAAGCGAGAGCGCGAGCTCCAGCCGTTTACCGCGATTCTCGGCGCAGACTTTCGCAAACCGGGCGCGTTTCCGCGTTACGTGCGCGGCAAAATGTCGAGCGAGGACGGCCAAGTCGTCGTACGCCCGAACGGCGTCGACAAGTCGAGCATTACCGTCTCCATCGTAGACGCCGATTGCTTAATCGTCATACCGCCCGGCGGACAAGGTGTGCGCGCCGGTGAGCGCGTGACGGCGCTGAAGTTAAATGTCGTAGATTGAGGTAGTATGCGAATGAAGACGGAGCAATTGGTAGTCAATTCACCGGCAGTTTTTCATATCGTCGGTTATAAAAATAGCGGCAAAACGACGCTCGTCTGTCGCTTAGTCGAGCGTTTGCGCAGGCGCGGCTACCGCGTCGGGACGGTAAAAAGCGACGCGCACCAGTTCGAGATGGACCACCCGGGGAGAGACACGTGGCAGCATCGCGAGGCCGGTGCCGAAGTCGTAGCAATTACGTCGCGCACGCGTACGGCCATTCTCGAAGAGCAGCCTCGCACGCTGTCGGATCTACTCGCACACATGCGGGAAATGGACATCGTGCTCGTCGAAGGGATGAAAGCAGGGTCTTATCCGAAGGTCGTACTCCTGCGGCACGAGGACGATCGCGCGTTGATCGACCAATTGGAACGGGTGATCGCTGTCGCGACGTGGCTTCCGGCGGACACAATTAACGCTGAGTGGGGATCAGCGGAACACGTCTCTTCCACCCCCAAAGTTTACCACATCGACGACGTCGAACGGATTGCCAACTTGTTGGTAAAAGCGATGGGAGCGGAAAAAGATGACATACTGTGCGATAACGAATGAGCGCATTCGCATCGAGGACGTCGTGGCTGCGGTGAGCAACCCGCTAGCCGGTGCCGTCTGTACGTTTATCGGTACGGTGCGAGAATTGACTGGCGACAAAAAAACACTGTACTTACAGTATGAAGCATATACAGAAATGGCGGAGCGGAAGCTCAAGCAAATCGCTGCGGAAATAAAGGAACAGCACGCCGGTGCCAAAGTGGCAATTGTCCACCGCATCGGCCGCCTCGACATTGAAGACGTCGCCGTAGCGATTGCCGTGGCGACCCCGCATCGGCCAGAGGCGTTCGCCGCCTGTCGCTATGCGATTGAGCGGCTTAAAGAAATCGTCCCTATTTGGAAAAAGGAACATTGGGCCGACGGTTCGTTTTGGGTCGGCGATCAGCAAGAACGCGTGGCTTATCCGACTGGCAAGCCACCCCGCGAGGGGAGTGAGTAGCATTGAAGGTACAATTGTTTGCCGGATTGGCAGAACGGGTAGGGCAGCGCGAGCTCGAATTGCCCGTCACTAAGGAAGTGACGGTGCAAACAGTGCGCGAACTAATCGGAACACATTACCCTAACTTGCGCGAAGCAGTCGCGTCATGCATGGTCGCGGTCAACCAAGAGTACGCGGCGGACGAGGAACGCGTCTCTGCACGCGACGACGTCGTCCTAATTCCCCCCGTGAGCGGGGGCTAATTAAGAAGGGGGCGCGGATCTCCACCCGCCCCTTGATCCCGCCTTAAGGTGCGTTGCGTGCGAAGAATGCCCGAGCGGGAAAGAATGTGTGAAGGACCCCGTCGATGGACGGTAATCGTCGAGTGGTATGTTATCGCATGGGTTATAGCATTTTGAGTGGGCAGCCGTTGTCGATACGATATGTTGCGCTTGATGCGAAAGGGCGCGGGATTAGAGGAAGGTGTATCCATCATGACAAACGAAAAAGTAACAGACATCTGGAATCGGCCGCTCAGCGACTTGCGCATCTCGGTGACCGACCGCTGCAACTTCCGCTGCACGTACTGTATGCCGGAGGAAACTTTCGGGCCGGATTATCGGTTTATGCCAAAAGAACAGTTGTTATCATTCGCGGAAATTGCACGCCTCGCGCGTATTTTTAACGTGCTCGGCGTAAAAAAAATTCGCCTCACCGGCGGGGAACCGCTGTTGCGCAAAGACCTGCCTGACTTAATCCGCACGATTAGCGCCATCGACGACAACCTAGACATCGCGCTGACGACGAACGGCACGTTGCTCAAACGATTGGCAGGACCGCTGCGGGAAGCGGGATTACAACGCGTCAACGTCAGTTTAGACACGTTGGACGAGGACTTGTTTCATCGTTTAAACAGTCGACACACGACGGTTAAACAAGTGCTCGCCGGCATAGAAGCCGCTGCGCAAGCGGGGCTGAAGGTAAAAATTAATACCGTCGTGCAAAAAGGAGTCAACGAAGACAGTATCGTGCCGCTAGCGCGTCATTTCCGCGGTAGTGGGCACGTCCTACGCTTTATCGAATATATGGACGTCGGCAATTCGAACGGCTGGGACTTACAACAAGTCGTGCCGAAAAAAGACATCGTCGCCCGCATCGACGCGGAGATGCCGCTCGAACCGATCGCCGCCAACTATTACGGTGAAGTCGCGTCGCGTTACCGCTACGTCGGCTCGGACGAAGAAATCGGCGTCATTTCTTCAGTGTCTGACACGTTTTGCGGGTCATGTACGCGGGCGCGCCTCTCGGCAGACGGGCGGCTGTACACCTGTTTATTCGCAACGGAGGGCACGGACATTAAAGCGCTGTTACGTTCGGGTGCAAGCGACGACGAATTGGAACGCGCCATTCGCGACGTATGGCAAAAGCGGAACGATCGTTACTCCGACGAACGCGCCGCGCAAACCAATCCCGCGAAGCAACGGAAAATTGAGATGTCGTACATCGGGGGGTAGCGAACGACCGCGCTATAAAAAATTGGGGGAGAACTTTTGAACAAAAAGAAAGTACGGGGATGGAAGCGACAGTAGTTGACCGCCTCACCCCTGCGCGTTTACTTTTCTTAATTTTGGTTAAATATCTATAGTTTCTGCAGTTTCTACGAAATAGTAACGCATACATCAATGAGGGCCACTGCCAATTCATGTTTATGGGAAAACGATTGAAGCCGCGTTGCATCGAGAAGTATTCGAAGAAACCGGATTAAAAGTGACGGAAATATTGCATGAGACGAACCGCCATGTGTATACGTATAACCATACTGCAATCGAGGGGCTAACGCCGTTTTTCGTGTATCAAACGATGGAGGGCCCTGTCGATTCAATCGGTTTCCCGAGACATTCGATTGGTTGACGCAAGGGATTTTGGATAATTACTTGAAGTGGCGGAAAGGTGGAAGGAAGGGGGAACTTTAGCGCATGTACTATCGGCGTAAAACGTATAAAATTAAACCTGACAAACTAGAGACGTTTAACGCGTTTTTTCACGAGTATTTGTTGCCGAACCAACTGAAGCACGGGACGGAGCTGATCGGTCGTTGGGTGACAGAAGACGGTTCAGAAATCGTCGCCATCTGGAAGTATAAAGATAAAGAAAGTTATGAGCAAATCGAAGCGCGAATCCGACGAGATCCACTCCACCGACGCGCACAACAAAAACTCCAACAGCTGGGGCAGCTGTTCGAGGAGAGCAAACAAGATTTTTTGCGACCGACAGGCGATTACGTCGGGGATTCCGTTAAACGGCCCTTTAAAATGTCCGTGTCGGTTTTGGTAACGAATGACGCTGGAGAAGTGTTGTTAGTAAAAGATTGTGCGCGGACGGATACGTGGGAGCTGCCCGGTGGAAAAGTTGAGAGTGGGGAGCGGCTCGACCTCGCCGTGCAACGGGAAGTGCTGGAAGAGACGGGGGCCACCATTCGCCTTAAAGGTGTCTCAGCCGTCTATCAAAAACTGAGTGATAGTGGTAAGGTGACGGTTACGATAACGTTTCAAGCCGACTACGTTTCGGGTCACATACAACCGCATGACCCGGAGATTGTAGCTGCGGACTTTATCGTCCTTGACGAAGACAACCTTGGGCAGTACGTCACGCGCCCCCATTTGCAACTTCGCGTGTTAGACGCGATGCGCCTGCCGGTCGTGACGTTCTCCTCGTACCAGGTGACTCCGTTCGAGCTCGTCAGCCGCTTAAATGTGCGCACCGAATAACGGGTTGCGCCCATGTTAGCCGTGCAATTAATTCACCAACACAATCTATTGAAAAACACGTGCCGACGGCGGAAGTTCTCCAGGACGCAAAAGTGCTTGTCATTCCATTGCGCGATTTTAACGAGTTGCTGTTGCAATACCCACACACGGCGATCAACTTAATGCACACAATGGAGCAAAAAATTGTAGAATTGCAAGCGCGGTTGCAAAAATTAATCGCTGGAGACGTACAGCGGCGCGTCGTTCATTTTTTAACGTATTTAGCGAAGGAATTTGGTGAAAAAACTGCTGTAGGTACTATGATCGACGTGCCGGTGACGAACGAAGATATCGCCAATGTCGTCGGGACGTCGCGCGAGTCGGTCAATCGCATCTTAAACCATTTGAAAAGAGAGCATCTACTTGACATTGGGCGGCAAAAAATGTGTATTTACGATATCGAGGCGCTGCAGTAAAGAGTGAGCTAACTTTATTTTATAAAAAAAAGGGTTATACAATACAAAGCAAATGTGTTCGGTTAGCGTCTCCAAAAGACAATGCTATGATATTTGTCACAACCTGTACTTGATTGAAGAGGTAAGATATAGATTACAATACACATAAAAGAAGTGTTTGCGGGAGGACGCGTCGGTACACGATAGCATGCAATTAATGATTGGACTAGAAAAAAGGAGACGGTAACGGTGCAACTGACGAATATAAAGGCGGGACAAGAGTGGAGCGAGGAACGGTTTACGAAACGGATGTTATTTACGAACGGGGACAGTAGCTGTGCCTTCGTGTTGAATTTTCAGCCGGGGCAGGAACTGCCCGCACACCGCCACCCGGGAAGTGACGTTTACTTACTCGCACTGCAAGGGAATGGCACGTGTGAAGTTGACGGACAATCGCAACCGTTTGCGCAAGGGGATGTGCTTTACTGCAACGGCGAGGAAAAATTGCGGCTCGCAAACGACGGGGACGAGCCCTTTAGTGTGTACGTCGTGTTGAGTCAAGTGCCCGATCCCGCTTATGCGAAAAACGTTTAGTTAATTAAGCGAAAAAATCAAAGGAAAATCGGAGGTGTTGACGGTGCGAGTGCGGCGACGGCTCCGCCATGAGCGGGTAAAGATTTTGCGTCACGAAGGGTTACACCGGTTAAGCGGTCATCACCACCACGCGTTAGTGATCGCACACCGACTCATGAAGGCGGGAGGGGGCGACAGTCAATGGACGCCCCTAGAGTTGCAACAAAAGCTCCGCGATTTTTGGGATAACGGCGGCAACGAGCACTTTCGCGAGGAAGAAGAAATCTTGCTCCCGACGTACGTGCGCTACGCGGACATCGAGCGGCCAGAAGTTGTCGAGATGTTGCTTGACCATGTGGAGTTGCGCAGTATGGTGCAACTAATACTTGCCGCGGAGACGCCGCGAGTAGAAGATTTGCGCACGCTCGGGGAGTTGCTTGAAGACCACGTGCGCAAAGAAGAGCGAGTCATTTTTCCGCTGATCGAAAAGGCGATCCCGGAGGACGTACTCCGCGAACTCGGGGATGAATTTACGGATTTAACGCCAGAGAGATGAACAAATCCCTCGCACTGCCTAACTCGAAGGGCTGTGCGAGGGATTTGTTATTGTTGACAGCTGCGTACGTCAATCCCGTGGGTAGGTCTAAGCAACGCGTACAGAAAGGATGCCCCAAAGCACGGATACGTCGTGTACATACGTGTGTCTGCTAAATCGTTAGCAACTGCTGCAGGGCGTCATCCGTCAACCGCTCACCGACGAAAAACGAGCCGAATTCGGCGTAGCGTGCACTCACTTCGTCGAAGCGCATTTCGTAGATCAATTTTTTAAACTGTAGCGGGTCGTCGGCGTACAAGGTGACGCCCCACTCCCAGTCGTCGAGCCCGACGGATCCGGTAATAATTTGTTTCACCTTACCAGCGTAGGAGCGGCCGATTTTGCCGTGGCTCATCATCATGCGCTGTCTTTCTTCCATCGACAGCATGTACCAGTTGTCTTCGCCGTCGCGCTTTTTGTTCATCGGATAAAAACAGACGTGTTTCGCTTCGGGTAGAACTGGTTTCAACCGCGACTGCAAGTAGGCGTCCGTTTCCGGATCGACTTCGCCACCTTTGGCTAAATAGCTGCTCAGTTCGACGACGGAAAAATATGAGTAAGGTGAAACGGTGAAGTCGGCGAAACGCGTTTTGTTAAACTTCGTCTTAACCGCAGTCAGTTCTTCCACGGTCGGGCGCATATGTATAAACAGTACGTCGGCCTTATTTCCGACGATCGCGTATTGACCGTAACTGCCTGTTCGTTCCGGGGTGACGGCGGCAAACTGCACGGTCAGATCGCGCAACTCAGTGAGCGCTCGTTCGCGTTCAGCTGGCTCAGCAGCTTTCCACGCTTGCCAGTCGATGAGGCGAAAATCGTGGTAGGCGTACCATCCGTCTAATGTCATTACGGCTTCATTCATGTTAATCCTCCTGCTCTTCGTGTTCGCTAGTTGTCAGCTTTATCATAATACAGTCGGCTATCGATAACAAATGTCACTACTAATGTTAGCATACATACGACATAAATTTGTTGCGGAACCGTGAACGAACGTATTGACAGGGACGAAAGGGGCGGGTACAGTATACAATATAGTGAGCAGAGTTGAGATGAGAACGTGAGACGAGTGGTGTAAGAGTTGAGCCGAGCCGAGCCTTCCTATTTGTGGTGTGCATATTTTCATGTACGCCGTTCACTTTCCTTTTGTGAAGACAAACCAGGGCCGGTACGATGCCTATGGTTTTTTTATTTTTTCCACTCCATCCTTTTCATCTCTCCTCTTAGCATAAAGCAAAAGGAGGAGAAGCGCGTGATTCATCCCCAGGTGAGTGAGGTTGTCCACTTAGCACGCACGTACAACGCCATTCCCATTTGTCGCACCGTACTCGCCGATACAGAGACACCCATCGGTCTGTTTCAAAAAGTGAAGCGCTCCCGTTACGCTTTTCTGTTAGAGAGTGTCGAAAGGGGCGAAAAATGGGGGCGTTATTCGTTTATCGGCAGTGAGCCGTTTTTAGTGTTTAAAGCGAAAGACAGTCGCGTGACGGTGCGTACAGCGGCTGGCGCATCGGCCTCGACACATCAGACGGATCGCACACGCACAGCGGTTGGTGCCGCCGGCCGAACAAACGAGGTAAATCGTGCCGCGGAGCAGACAGTCCTATGCACTGATCCGATCGGCGAATTAGAGCGCATCGTCGAACAGTATAGAAGTCCGGAATACGAAGGGTATCCCCCATTTCTCGGCGGTGCGATCGGGGCACTTTCGTATGAAGCGCTTTGTTACGCCAAGAACATTCCCGTCCCCGCGGCCGATCCGCTCGCTGTGCCAGACGTGCACGTCATGTTGTGTAGACGGATGCTCGCCTTTGACCATCTGACGAACCACGTCATCGCGATGCAATTGCTCCACGTGCCGCCTGCGGCGGACGACGCGCGTATGGCGCAGCTTTATGAAGAAACCGTAAGTGAGTTAGTAGCGTGGAGTGACGGTGTGCTCCAGTCACAGCGACGGGGGGCGCACGCTTTCCCGTCAGGCCGTGCGGCGCAAACCTCTGTACAAGCGCCACTTTCGTATCGGTCAAACGTGACGAAACAGACGTTTATGGACAACGTCGTGCGCGCAAAGCAGCACATTGCGCGAGGCGAGGCCGGGCAAATTGTGCTCTCACAGCGGCTCGAAGCAGCGGTGGAGGCGGCGCCGTTTGACGTCTACCGGGTGTTGCGCACGATTAACCCTTCCCCGTACATGTATTTTTTAGCGCTAGATGAAGAAACGGTCGTCGGAGCTTCGCCGGAGTCGCTCGTCAAAGTGAGCGGGGGGGTCGTCGAAACGCGGCCGATTGCCGGGACGCGCAAACGGGCGGCGGATCGCGACGAAGATGAGCGGTTGGCCCGAGAACTTTTGCAAGACGCGAAAGAATTGGCCGAACACGCGATGCTCGTCGACTTAGGAAAAGGTGATCTCAGCCGCGTGTGTGATGCGGAAACAGTAGAAGTCACGCAATCGATGGCTGTGGAGCGGTATTCACACGTGATGCACCTCGTATCGCGCGTGAGCGGTCGTCTGAAGAGCGATCTTGGTCCTTTTGCCGCGCTGACGGCGTGCATTCCGGCTGGGACTGTCTCGGGGGCGCCACGCGAGCGGGCGATGCAAATCATCGCTGACATCGAGGGGGAACGGCGTGGCATTTACAGCGGCGGTATCGGTTATTTGGCGTTTTCCGGCAACATCGACTTGTGCATCGCAATCCGCACGATCGTTTTTAAACATGGCAAAGCGTACATCCAAGCAGGAAGCGGGATTGTCGCTGGCTCCGTCCCGGAAAACGAGTATGAGGAAAGTTTAAATAAGGCGCGGGCGCTGTTGGCGGCATTGGCACAGGCGGAACAGATGTACCAACGAGAAAAGGTCTAGCCCCGTTCTACCCATTACGCGAAGTACCGGTATACGGACGGTAGCTTGCCGAACGTCAAGCAGGAGCGAGTGTTTTAGTACTTATAGAGGTGAATTTTTTAGAGGAGCTGAGCTGAGATGATCCATACGTATTTAAGGCGAGTGATTGCGGGGGAACATTTGACCCGCGTCGAGGCAGCAGAAGTCATGCGACAATTAATGGAAGGAACTGTTACTCCTGCCCAACAAGGGGCCTTACTGACGGCACTACACATGAAAGGCGAAACGGTCGAGGAACTGACGGGATTTGCGGAAGTGATGCGTCAACACGCTGTGCCCGTATCGCTCGGCGAAGACGAGGCGGTAGACACGTGTGGCACAGGCGGCGACGGTGGCAAAACATTTAACGTATCGACGGCGACGGCCATCGTCGCCGCGAGCCTCAGCGTGAAAGTGGCCAAACACGGCAACCGTTCGGTGTCGAGCAGGAGTGGCAGTAGCGACGTGTTGGAAGCGCTCGGCGTCGAAGTGCAACAGACGGCTACAGAAGCCGCGGCAACCTTGCGGCAACTCGGCATTTGCTTCATGTTTGCCCCGCAGTTTCACCAATCGATGCGACACGTCATGTCGACGCGCCAACAGTTAGGATTTCGCACCGTCTTTAATTTGCTCGGACCGCTGACGAATCCGGCTGGGGTGAAGCGGCAGTTGCTCGGTGTTTACGACCGCGCACTGACCGAACCGCTCGCCCGCGTGTTACAAGCGTTAGGCAGTGAACGTGCGCTCGTCGTCGCGAGTGAGGACGGGTTAGACGAAATATCGGTTAGTGCGACGACGCAAGTGAGTGAGTTGTGTGACGGGCAGGTCCAAACGTACCACCTAGAGCCTGCGCACTTCGGTTTGCCACAGCATGAGCTAACTGACGTCGCTGGCGGCGACCCCACAGTAAATGCAGCTAGTATACGGGCCGTTTTTGCGGGAAAAAAAGGGGCGGCGCGCGATATCGTCGTCGCCAATACAGCAGCGGTGCTGTATCTGGCAGAGCGTGCCAATAGTTTGCGCGAAGGCGCGCGGTTGGCGGAACAGGCGCTCGACGACGGGGCAGCTGCCGCCAAATTGAACGAAATGACTGCGTATACGGGAGGAGAACGCCATGTTTCTTGAACGGATTCTTGCAGTAAAAGCGCAAGAAGTCGCTCAGCTAAGGGGCGATTCCGCGTTAGTACAGGACAGCGCGCCCGCTAGCGATCCCGCGTCTGCACACAGTCCAGCGTTTATCCGTTCATTCGAGAGTACTGCCACCTCCGAGAGTACTGCCGCCCGAGCAAAGCGACCTAGCTTGGCAGAAGCACTTGCTCAAGGGCCGGACGGATTCGGGTTAATCGCCGAAGTAAAAAAAGCGTCGCCGTCAAAAGGGGTGATCCGACCCGACTTCGATCCAGTCGCCCTCGCCCGCGCGTACGAGGCTGCAGGGGCGCAAGCGATTTCGGTGTTGACGGACCGTCACTTTTTTCAAGGGGACATCGGCGATCTCGTCGCGATCCGCGAACACGTCCGTGTACCGCTCTTGCGCAAAGATTTTATTATCGACCGTTTGCAAATCGACGAGAGTGTGCGGGCAGGGGCAGACGCCATATTACTCATTGCTGCAGCGCTTGGCGATGCGCAGCTCGCCGACTTGTGCCAGTATGCGAGGCGGTGTGGGTTGGACGTGTTGTTGGAAGTGCACACCGCACGCGAGGTGGCGGCAGCGCTGCGGGCGAAACCGAACGTCATCGGCATCAATAACCGCGATTTACACACGTTTGACGTGTCGCTCGCAGTAACCGCCGAGCTGGCACCACTCATAACGACCGGAATCCCGGTCATAAGCGAAAGCGGCATCAGCCGTCCAGAAGATGTTGCCGCATTGAAAGATCTAGGGGTATCCGGCATGCTCGTCGGGGAATTTTTCATGCGGCAGTCGGATGTCACAGGCGGCGTACGGGCGTTGTGTGGCCCTTCCACTACAAGTGCGAACGCGAGTTTTACTAGTGCCAGCACAAATGTGAAAGGGGGGGCGGCGAGTGGTGGCAAGTGAACAGGCGAAAAACGCGGCAACTGTTCAGAAGGCCGTGCCGGCGCTCGGGCAAGTGAACCGAACGACGATTAAACTTTGCGGCTTCCAGACAGAGGAGGACGTCGCCGCCGTACACGGCCTATCGGTGCAATACGCCGGTTTTGTCCTCGCCCCGAGTAAGCGGCAAGTGACAGTCGAGACGCTCAGCAGGTTAGTTGTGGCCTTGCCGCCAGCGGTTATCCCCGTCGCCGTCACGGTTAACGCGAGTGACGCCCACATCGAGGCGGTCATAGAACAGGCGGACGTCCGAGCGTTACAGCTGCACGGCGACGAATCTCCGGCCAGGTGCCAAGAACTGCGCGCCCGTTACGGGTGTGAGGTGCAGCTCATTAAGGCGCTGCCAGCGCGTGGACCGGAGACAGTTACGGCGATCGCGGCTTACAGTAGGGTCGTCGAAAAAGTTCTCGTCGACGCGTACCAGCTACACGCACGCGGTGGGACGGGACGCACGTTTCAGTGGGGGACAATTCCGCTGTACAAAGAGGCGTGCCAGCGTGCGGGGAGCCAGCTGTTGATCGCCGGCGGCCTCCACGCGGACAACGTGCGGGCGTTAGTGCGACAGTATGCGCCGGATGGGGTGGACGTGTCGAGCGGCATCGAAAGTAGCGGGCGCAAATCGGCAGCGCGGATGAAACAGTTTGTCGAAACGGTACGTAAAGCCGAACGAGCGGGTGCGTTTTAACTTTGGTTTGTTTTAAACGTCGGCTTGTTTTAATGGATTTGTTTTTAATCGGAAGCTTATATTTTGTACGGGAAAGGTGAGGCGACGATGACAGCGAAGATGACGGAAACGGCAACGAACAAGACGACGGCAACTTCAACGATAACGGAAACCCCTGACGCCCACGGCCGCTTCGGCCGTTTCGGCGGGCGCTACGTTCCGGAAACACTGATGAATGCGCTCGCGGAGTTGGAACGCGGGTTTCGCCAAGCACAGCAGGACGATGCCTTTCAGCGGACGTTACACGATTTGCGCCGCCACTATTCCGGACGACCGACTCCGCTCTACTGCGCACGCCGCCTGACGGAGATGTACGGCGGGGCACAAATATATTTGAAGCGTGAAGATTTAAACCATACCGGTGCCCATAAATTGAATAACACACTCGGGCAAGGGCTTCTAGCACAGCGGATGGGCAAACGGAAAATTATTGCCGAGACGGGAGCGGGACAGCACGGCGTCGCCTCGGCGACGGTGGCGGCGCGCCTCGGCATGTCGTGCAAAGTGTTTATGGGCGCCGAAGACATTGAACGGCAAGCGCTCAACGTGTTTCGTATGGAACTGTTAGGCGCCGAGGTGATTCCTGTCCACTCGGGGACGGCAACGCTCAAAGACGCGACGAACGAGGCGATTCGCTATTGGGTCAGTCACGTCGATGACACGTTTTACTTGATCGGGTCGGTCGTCGGCCCCCATCCGTACCCGCAAATCGTGCATGAGTTCCAGCGCGTCATCGGCCAAGAAACGCGGGCGCAATGTTTGGAACAGCTCGGGCGCTTGCCCGACCACGTGTGTGCGTGCGTCGGGGGCGGGAGTAACGCGATCGGTATGTTTTCGGCATTCATTGGCGACGATGTCGCCTTGCACGGCGTCGAGGCAGCAGGGAAGGGGATTGAGAGTGGGGCGCACGGCGCGGCCTTGTCTGAAGGGACCCTCGGCGTCATCCACGGTTCGCTAACGTATCTCTTGCAAGACGCACACGGCCAAATTCAGCCGGCCTACTCGATTTCCGCCGGATTAGATTATCCGGGCGTCGGACCGGAACACGCGTATTTGAAAGATAATGGCCGTGTACGCTATACGGCGGCAACCGACGCTGCTGCGCTTGCGGCAGTGCGCGCCTTGTGTGAGACGGAAGGCATTCTCCCGGCACTCGAATCGGCGCACGCCGTGGCGGAAGCACTCCGCCTAGCACCTGAACTGTCGCCGGAGGACGTCATTGTCGTCTGTCTTTCCGGGCGCGGGGACAAAGACGTGCACACGATTCACACGGCACTGACAGAAGGAGGTGGGGGACAATGAACCGATTGGGTGAGAACCGCATCGCACGCGCCTTTCGCATTCATGCGGGAAGCACACGTGTCCGCCCGCAGCCGCTGTTAATTCCGTACGTGACCGCGGGCGATCCGACGCCTGAAGTGACCGTTGAATTAATTGAAACGTTTGCCGGAGCGGGGGCAGACATCATCGAACTCGGCGTGCCGTATTCCGATCCGCTCGCCGACGGCCCAGTCATTCAAGCAGCCTCGGCGCGCGCTCTCGCCGCAGGGACGACACTCAGCCGCGTCCTCGACATCGGAGCTGAAGTACGCCGCCGCGGGGGTCGCGCCGAGCAAATACCGCTTATTTTATTTACGTACGTCAATCCGGTGCTAGCTATGGGGATCGGACAACTGTGTGAACGCGCGGCGGCGGCTGGCTTTGACGGCTTGATCGTCCCCGATTTACCGCTCGAAGAGGACGACGAGTTGCGGCAAGCTGCCGTGGCTAGTCATCTCGCGCTCATCCCGCTCGTCGCGCCGACGTCTCGGCAGCGGGTAGAGCAGATCGTCGCTCGAGCAGAAGGGTTCGTCTACTGTGTGTCTTCTCTCGGGACGACGGGCGCGCGCGAATCGTTCGCCCCGGAAGTTAGCCGATTTTTGCAAGACGTGCGCCGCTTAAGTGCCGTTCCTACCGCTGTCGGCTTCGGTATATCCAAGCCAGCACACGTACGTGCGTTTGCGCCGCATGCGGACGCCGTCATCGTCGGCAGTGCGATCGTGCGCGAAATCGAGCGCCTCGGCGATGCCTTACGCGATCCCGACGATAAAAAACAGGCACACGAACAGCTCGCGGCATTTGTCAGATCGCTAAAAAGTGAGGTAAACTAGATAAAAAGACTAGAGGAGACGACAAATGCAACCAAAACGTTCTGTACGCGGCTTACCTGTGTATCGCCCGGGGAAGTCGATCGACGAAGTAAAAAGAGAATACGGTTTGCGGCACGTCATTAAGATGGCCTCAAACGAAAACCCCGCCGGCTGTTCGCCGTACGTCGTGGAAAATTTGCTGCCGTCCAGTAATAGCGGCCAACAGCTAGCATTATATCCAGACGGTGAGATGCGCGAATTGCGTCAGACGGCGGCGCGGCATTTACGAGTTGAACCTGAGCAGCTCATTTTTGGAAATGGATCTGACGAAATCATTCAAATTATCGCCCGTTGTTTTCTAGAGCCGGGGATGAATACCGTCATGGCGCAGACGACGTTTCCCCGCTATAAAACGAATGTGCAGATCGAAAATGTCGACGTCGTAGAAATACCGCTCACAGGCGGCACGCACGACCTCGAGGCAATGGCCGCCGCTGTTAATGAGCGGACGAAAATCGTTTGGGTGTGCAATCCGAACAACCCGACGGGAACGATCGTCACACACGACGCGCTCGTCCAGTTTATCGATCGTATCCCTTCGTCGACGCTCGTCGTCCTCGACGAAGCGTATGCCGAGTACGTCGCCGACGAACACTATCCGCGCACAGCCGAGTTACTGGCGAACTACCCGAACGTCATCGCGTTACGGACGTTTTCCAAAATATACGGGCTCGCCGCGCTACGCGTCGGCTACGGAATCGCCCAGCCAGAAATTGTTAGTGAGTTGAACCGCGTGCGCGAACCGTTTAACGTCAACGCGTTAGCCCAGCGTGCCGCCCATTTGGCGCTGCGCGATCAGTCGTTCGTGCAAGCGTGCCACCGCGCCAACCTCGCCGGTCTCGAACAGTTGACGACGGCTTTTACGCGGCTGGGACTATCGTTTTATCCGCCACACGGCAACTTCGTGTTCGTCGATACGGGCCATCCGGCGAGCGACGTCTATACGTCTTTGTTACAACAAGGGATCATCGTCCGCGCGGACGATTCGTGGGGTTGTCCGACGGCGATTCGAGTCACCGTCGGGAACGAAGCGGAAAATGCGGCCTTTTTGAACGCATTTGAACAATTTTTACAGGAACGAGGCCAAGAAAAAAGTAGATGAAGGCAATGGATCAAGTAACCGTCATCGGAGTCGGACTGATCGGCGCATCGCTCGCCCTCGCGTGGCGCGAGCACGGGCTGTGCGTCGTCGGTTACGACCAAAACGAACAAAGTGTTAGACAAGCTGTGGCGCGCGGCGCCATCGACCGCGGGGAAACAGAGCTCGAGCGTGCGGTGGCCGATGCCGACGTCATCGTTTTGAGTACGCCGGTACATACGATTCGCGCTTACCTCGCCCAGCTAGCAGCACTTCCACTCAAGCCGGGGGCGATTGTCACCGACACGGGTAGTACAAAGGCGGAACTCGTTCGTTTCGCCACACAGCTTAAATGGGGCGATGCCGTCTACATCGGTGGCCATCCGATGGCCGGCTCCCACCGTTCCGGCGTTAAGGCGGCCCGCGCGCATTTGTTTGAAAACGCGTATTACGTGTTAACGCCGACTGCGGATACGCCGCGCGAAGCGGTACAGCGCCTGAGCGACTTGTGCGCGTTGACACGGGCAAAAGTGATGCTGCTGGACGCTGTGACTCACGACCGGGTGATGGCGGCGATTAGTCATTTCCCACATGTGTTAGCGGCGCTTCTCGTCCGGCAGGTTGGGGAGTACAACGAAGCAAACGACGTGTACCACCGCTTAGCGGCAGGGGGCTTTCGCGACTTGACGCGCATCGCCTCCAGCGACCCGGTCATGTGGCGCGATATTACGTTATCGAATCGGGAGATGCTACTCGAACTGTTGGACGATTGGGAACGGGGGATCGCGCAGT
The DNA here is from genome assembly GCF_001375555.1 of Numidum massiliense. NCBI lineage: Bacteria > Bacillati > Bacillota > Bacilli > Caryophanales > Bacillaceae > Numidum > Numidum massiliense. Next base: position 1,240,518 of record NZ_CTDZ01000009.1, read on the forward strand.
TTCGCCACTTGCTTACGCTAAGAGAAAACGATCAACAGCGCGAGATCGAAGCGTTTTTCCGCAGTGCGAAACGATATCGCGATGAACTACCGCAGCGTAAACACGGTTCACTGCCACGCGTGTACGAGTGTTACGTCGACGTAGAAGATACGCCCGGCATTATTGGCCAAGTAGCCACCCTGCTCGGAGAGGCGGATATTAGCCTCGCCAACATCGGCATTGTCGAGAACCGGGAAAATATCTCCGGTGTCCTACGCCTTTCCTTTCAACAATCGGCCGATTTTACACAGGCGGTGGCGGTACTAAAATCGCATGGCTATACTGTGTACGAACCGGATGCAGAAGTAGTGGAAAAAGGACGTGAGCTGTAGGTGTGGAGGGATGTACGGGACGATGCAGGAAAATGTTTGTCTCGAATCGTGGCATAACAGGAGGCGCTCTTGTCACGATTGCGGACCACATACGGCTCGCCAGCGCGATCCGCGGCCAAAACGTGTTGAAAGGACCGTTTTGGCCGCGTTTTGATTGGATGAATAACTTTTGTCTCCAAAAAAACTAGTAACTTTAAAAAATTGTGTTGACAACGTGATAGCGCTTACGTATACTTAAATCACAGTATGGTTTCTCTCCACTCCTATCTACTAATGTTTTACGTTTCAGCCACCACGACATGTGGTGGTTCTTTTTTTTGTCTTGGGACATACGTTGGAAAAAGAGAGCTTCTGGCTTATAGGTGAAGGGGGCATCGCCGTGCTGACGAAGCAACAATTACACTGGTGCGGAGAGTACTTATTTGTCTTTACAGCACTCCTCATATTAAAAGTGGTTCTTTTTCCTCTCGTCCTCTGGTGGTGGTTTACGCCAGGCGATTTGCCAGCGACGTTGCAAGAAATGACGTTGCTCATTTTTAGTGTCATTGGCATCGTACTATTAGTCGCACTCGGTTCGATTAGCCGTCATCGCTACCGTCTAACCTTCCTGCAGCTCGTAACGGCGTTCTTTGTTTTGAACGCGCCACTTTTACTCGCCTCGTTTATCCCTGCCACCGCGATATACGCTGTCTGGTGGTGGCGCGTCATCGGCGACGGTGTCCAGCTGTGGTGGCCCGACGTGACCACTGTCGTCGCACCCTTCATGTGCCTCGTGAGTGTTGTTGTCGTCTGCGCTGGGCGGCACGTGTATGTGCGAGACGAGCGAATCGCGCCATTGCGCGTGCGCGACGAGCGTGTTCGATCGGTACGTGAACGCAACCGTTGACGCCATTATTCGTTATCCGGGGGCAGTATATTTGTTACAATAGACGTGAGGGCGGACACATCGCCCGATCTGCGCTTTACTGTCAGGGGGAAATACTTTTGGGACAATGGGAACAGACAATGCAACAAATTGAGAGCCTCTTAGCGGAAGGCGAATATGAAGACGCGTTACATAAATTAGCGACTTGTGAGCACTTGGCAGCTGGTTCAGTGGACAAGCTGCTTGCGTTAGGGGAACTGTACGTCGAATTAGGGCACGTCGAACAGGGTGAACGATTGGCTGAAGACGTTCTCGCACGCGATGATACGTGTGCCGCCGCGTTGGCGCTAAAAGGTGACATCGCCTTACAGCGCGGAGACGGTTTTGCCGCCGTGCACGTGTTGGAACAAGCGCACGCTCTCGCTCCGCACGATGCGATGATCGTCGTCGCCCTGGCGGACGCTTACCTTGCGGTCGACATGGCAGATGCCGCCTGTGCGCACTTAACGGAGCTAGTGCAGCAAAATCCGGGCTCCCCTTACTACTTACTCGCACTCGGGACTGCCCAGCTGGCGAGTGGGCAAGCTACGGCAGCGGTGGAAACTTTAACAGCCGCCTACGCGTTAGAAGAAGGAGAAGGAGATCCTGATGTACTGGCGATGTTAGCTGAGGCACTCGTTGCAGCGGGAGAATGGGAAGCAAGCATTCCTTATTTGGCAGAGGCCGAGCGGCTGCAGCCGGAAAATAGCGAACATGCGTTAAAACGGGCGTCGCTCCTCTTTCACCTCGGCGAGTTAGAGGAAGCGGTTGAACTGCTGACTCGCCTCGTAGCGAAAGACGGCGACAACGTCGACGCGTTAACGGCATTAGGCGAAGCGAACTTAGCTTTAGCGCGCTTTAGTGAGGCAAAAAAAGCGTGGCGCCGCGTGTACGAGCTCAACCCCCATCATACGGACGCCCTATTTGCACTCGGTCGGATCGCGACGCATGAACAGCAGTACGAAAAAGCGATCGATTACTACGAACGGGCGCAATTCGAAGGCGACGAGCGCGTCGATCTCCTACTCGGTATGGCGGAAGCGTATCAAGGGATGGAAGAGTGGTCAGAGGCGCTCCGCTACTACAAGCAAATTAGCAGCGACCGAGCGGGTGGAACTGAAACACTTCCCGCAGGCATTTACCGGGAAATGGCACACTGCTACAAACAGTTAGAGGCGTTTGCCGAAGCGGTTAGCTGTTTGCAAAAAGAAGCTGCACAAACAGACATTCCCGACACCTCGCTACTCAACGAGCTCGCGGATGCACACTTGTTAAACGGCGAGCGGCGCGAAGCGTGTAACTGCTGGCAGCGATCGCTCGCTCAAGATCCGACCCAGTGGGATATTGCCGACTTGTACGAACGCAACTGTGATGACGTATAGGGAGATTCGCACGAAACCCATTGTACATTCACGTACAACTTTAATATATAATAAAATCTACCCGTAACAGTTGTAAAAGTAAAACAGAGAGTAGACAACGGGATTGTACACGTATGACTAATGGGAGGAAGTGAGCGTATGGAAGAAGAAATTTTATGGGAAGGGAAGCCGTTTAACTTCGGGATCCCGAGCTTTACCAAATATAAGATTACGAATGCCCGCATTATTATCGAGAAAGGGATCTTCACGAAACGGCGGGACGAAATTAGGCTGTTCCGAATTCGCGACGTATCGACGAAGCGCAACTTGTTTGAGCGGATGATCGGCATCGGTGACGTGAATATCGTGTCTACCGACGCAAGTTTGCCGAAGTACCAGTTACGTAACATTCGCGACTCGACAGACGTCGCAGATTTACTCGGGTTCCAGGCCGAACAGGCGCGACTAAAGCACCGTACATCGGTTGAAGTTTCCGAAATAAGGGGTGACGTGAGCGAGTGGTGAGCCGCCTGTCGCCATAGTATTTTAACGGGATCTTATAAAGTAGAGGCACAGGCAGAAACTTATGGTGTGAGAAGACACTTATGGTGTAGAAAATAAATAAGGCGAAGTAGAAGTAGACGAAAGGGAATCGACGCAACGTTCGTTAATACGTTCGTTCCTTTTTCGTCTTTTTTATGTTGTCCGCTGTACATTATCCGTGTATATAGTGCACGTAGCACATGTTTTACAACGTTAGTTTCAGCGTATACTTTCCCCCCACATTTCTCATAATAACGGTAAATGTTGGGAGGAATGCCGCATGAACTTACCGGACGTACTCAGCTATGCCGACATCGCCCAACTGCAGACGATCGCTACACACGCACGCATCGACGTCACTTCGAACTCGAAACACGACCTAATGCAGCGGTTACTGCGCGACATGCAACACCCGCGTTGGTGGCGCGAGCAGACGGAGGCGTTAGCTGCGGCAGAGAAACGGTTTTGGCAATTGTTGCTGCTAGATTCGCGCGATACGTTCAACGTGGAAGAACTCGTCGGGAAGGGGCGGCAAGCGCTAGCCGGGAAAGAAGGTAATCCGCGCACGCTCGTCGCCCAGGCGATGCGCGCTGGGCTCTTATTTCCGTGCGTTTCCCGTACGGATCGTTCGCTATATCGCGTACCGCGCGACGTGCAAACATATGTCGTGCGCGCGTTACGCGACGGGCTACTGAGCAGAGCCGTCCATACGGAGCAGCCCGCCGCTTACCGCGACGAGCAGCTACTGTTTGTCCATGATCTCGTCACCTTCTTAACGTACGTCGGTCAAAACGACGTGCGCCTCACAGCGGGAAGCGCCATTTACCGCCGCGATTTACAGGCGCTTCTGGCGCAAATGCACGTCAGCGAGCAACCGATTGTAAAAACGCGCTGGCGCTTTGGATTCGGACGCCGCTACCACCAGTACCCGGATCGGTTCTCACTTCTGTACGATTACGCCTACTATCGCGGCTATATTGCCGAGTTGGAACAAATGCTCGCGTTGACCGTCAGCTTGCGCGAAGGGCAGCTCGCCGTGGAGACGGAGGCAGAACGCGTATACAATTTTTGGCTGCGCCTGTACCGCAAGGCGATCCCGACATTGCCCTTAATCGTGAAATGGCTATACGTGTTGGCGCGCGAGGAGTGGGTTTTGCTAGCGAAAGTGCGGCCGCACTTTCGCGAGTGGTTGACCCCGTTTTACTATATGAGCGCGGACGACCTACTGGCGTTAGTCGTAAAAATGTTGGTACACCTTGGCGTGATCCGCCTAGGTTTCACGCAGCAGCTGACGGTTCCGGACGGTTCGTTGCCGACAACGGAAAGCTTGACGCCCACTGCTCCAGACGATGCCTTCGTACGCATGACTGACTACGGTTCAGCGTGGGTCGCGCGAAGTGCAGGCTGGGATTTGCGCGAATTGGACTCGCGCTTCACGACAGTGTAGGAACATTTTTTTTTGCACATTAGCAGGGGATTTCCGGCGCTGTGGTGAATAAATTATATCATATATCCGACTTTTCCTTTTTGGGAGGGATATGATGAATGAATGTGTGACAACGACGGAGAAGAAGGCGTTTATCAAATGGTTTTTGCACAACTACGAGTTACAAAAAAAAGAGGCCGCTTGGCTCTTATCGTATTTAGCGTCCGACGGCCAACTGTTGGCGCGCGTTCATTTCATTGACAGTTTCCGCCACCTTCCAAAAATAGTTTTAATGGCAACTAAGTGCACACAAATGACACCGTTCAAGTTTTACAAACACAAACGGGTCACGCGAGAGGTAGAAAGGGCGTTCTACGACATTCGCGCCAACCCTCACGAGGACATTTATATCGGCTTGTTCTTTAAGGACCGGGCGACATGTCCGGAATACGCTGCTGTATTGGAGGGGAATCCGATGGAGAGACAGAACGTCGTTCAAGATTCACTACTGAGCTTGCTAGCGGAAATCACGTTAGAACAGTCGCTAAAGTCGTACAGAAAAAAGAAGCTGTACGAGCAAATTGACGCAGCGCTCGCCGAGGGAGACGAAGAAGCGTTTTTGACACTGACGGAAGAGCTGAGAGCGTTACTAGCATACGAGCAGTAAATGCGTTATAATGTCCAGCGAATGCTGGACATTATAACGTGATAGGGGATTGCGATGATTTGGAATCAGTTAAAGGAAGATGAGTGGCGGAAAGCCGCGCCCTACGTCGACACGGCACTCGTGCCCGTACTCGACATTTACGGGCTGGGGAAAGAGGCGTTACCCGTGTACGGGCGACACGTTGGACGGGCCACCGAAGTGTTGGAGCGCCAGTTGACTGGGCGCGTCCTATGCATGCCGCCACTCCCGTTCACCGTCGACGACACAGCCTTTTCAGAACATGTGGCGCTCGTGCGCAAACGTTTTAACGAGGCAGGGTTTCGCTTTATCTTTTTTGTGATGGACGAGGCGACCGTAAAGGCGACAGGACAGGTCGATTGGGGCATGCTTTTGCAAGTTAGTGAGACGCCGGAATCGCAAGACGAAGCGGAGGAGGAAATTCGACAGTTGTGTGAACAAATTGTACGCGAGTGGCAAAAAGATGTATAACTTTTCCTCCGAAAGTACATCTTACAATAGCGCGATTTCCTCAGTTTTTCGCGGAAATCACTCGTTTTTCACTCCTTTTTAGGCGTAAGGGACAAGTTGTCAAGCGTATAAAGAACAGTTAACCACTTTTGTGGCGAATCCTTGACAGCGTGATACGCCTCGCCTATGATGGAAATGTCCTAGTATATGTTGATTATTTTGTCTGGAATGTATGGTGTGTACATATGTGTACATAGAGGAGGTTAGAAAAAGACGTGAGTGATGAACAACCGCAATTGCAAAACTCAGACGGCATGCAGCCGGAACGCATCTCGCGACGCAAGTTTTTGACGTACACAATTGCGAGCGTCGGCGGGTTCCTCGTCTCCGGAACTGTGTTTCCGATGGTGCGGATGGCGATCGATCCGATGCTGAAGCACGGGGAAGAATCCGATTTCGTCGAAGTATGTAAGCTCGATGATTTAAGCGAGGCACCTAAGAAATTTGGTTTCGATCGACAATTGAAGGACGCTTGGTACGACTCGGTGCAAAAGTTTGAGGCTTGGATTACGAAAGATAAGGACGGCAACATTTTGGCGCTCTCGCCGATTTGTAAGCACTTAGGTTGCACGGTCGACTGGGAGGGCGGTGGGAACAAGAACCGCTACTTCTGTCCGTGTCATTTCGGCTTCTACTACAGTAACGGGCTGAACGTGCCGAATACGCCGCCGCCGGCACCGCTCGACAAGTACGAAGTGAAGGTGAAAGGGAACAAAGTTTTCCTTGGCCCGCTGCAACCGAATAACGTCACAGAAAAACCGAAGGGTGAGTAACGATGATGCAAAAAGTTTACGCTTGGATAGACGAACGCGTCGATCTGTCGCCACTGTGGCGCGACCTCGCCGATCACGAGGTGCCAGAACACGTGAACCCTGCTCACCACTTTTCGGCCTTCGTGTACTGTTTCGGCGGTTTGACTTTTTTCGTCGTCCTGATTCAAATTTTATCGGGTATGTTCCTTGCACTCAACTATACCCCTGACATTATTAATGCCCACGCGAGTGTCAGCTTCATTCAAAACGAGTTGGCCTTCGGCGACGTCGTACGCGGTATGCACCATTGGGGCGCGAGTGTCGTCATCGTGATGCTCTTCTTGCACACGTTGCGCGTGTTCTTCCAAGGGGCGTACAAAAAACCGCGGGAATTGAACTGGGTCGTCGGCATGCTCGTCTTTTTCGTCATGCTCGGGCTCGGTTTGACCGGTTACTTACTACCGTGGGACGAAAAAGCGTACTTCGCAACGAAAGTTACCGTTGAAATTGCCGGTTCTGTACCGGTTCTCGGGCCGTACATTTCCGCCTTTTTGATGGGTGGTTCCGGTGTCGTCGGCGCCGAAACGTTGACGCGCTTTTTCGCTATCCATGTCTTCTTCCTGCCGGGCGCGCTGTTAGCACTGCTCGCTGTTCACTTTATTTTAATCCGGCGTCAAGGGATTTCCGGACCACTATAAACCGATAAGGAGGAGGGAGACAAACAATGGCACATTCGAACGGAAAACCAGAACGCATTCACTACGTCGGCGATTCGCGTATACCCGCGAAAGAAGATAGAATGTACCCGAAAGACTATACGGATTACCCAGGGAAGACGGAAGCGTTTTTTCCCGACTTCTTGTTGCGGGAGTGGATGGTCGGCGTCGTCTTTTTAGTCGGCTTTATGGCTCTTGTCTTAACAGAACCGGCACCGCTCGGGAACATTGCCGACCCGACGAATACCGGGTTTATCCCGATGCCGGACTGGTACTTCATGTTTTTGTATCAATTGCTTAAGTACGAATGGTCGTCTGGCGTGTTGACGCCGATCGGTACACTCGTCATCCCCGGGGTCGCCTTCACGGCAATGATTCTCGCCCCGTGGCTCGACCGCGGCAAAGAGCGTCGCCCGTCGAAGCGACCGGTCGCTGTCGGTTCGATGCTGATCGCGCTCGTCGCCGTCTTTTACTTGACGTGGGCGGCTGTCGACCAGCACGCGAAAAACGAATTAGCTCAAAACGGTGCCGGCGCCGGTGGTGGCGGTGGCGGCGGAGATGTAGCCATCGTCAACGAAGACAGCGAAGGGTACGAAATTTACAAAGGGCAGTCGTGTGTCGGCTGTCACGCAACTGATTTGTCGGGTGGCAATGCGCCTGCCTTGTTAGGTGTCGGTGACAGACGAACGAAAGATGAAATTATCGATATCATCGACAACGGGGTCGGGACCATGCCTGCCCAACCGATGGAGAACGATAAGGAAAAAGAAAAACTGGCCGCTTGGTTAGCTGAACAAAAAGCGGACGGCGGTGAAGAAGGCGACAAAAAGGGCGAAGAAGATAAAGAAGAGGGCGGTAAATAACGCCACCTCGCGCGTGTCGCGAACGATATTTGGACAGAATTGAGACTGACTGCGATCTACAAGCAGTCAGTCTCAATCGTTATGGCGATTTTCTGTTAACAGGGATCTTTCCCGTTTACGAATATACCATGCGGATACCGTGCAAACAGCATGCGAATACCGTGCGAAATTACAAATTGATGGTGGTCATACGGTTCGTTTGTTTATCGGTCTGTCTGATTCAATCGCGTCCCGCGGCTGTTTTTGGTAAAATAAACGGGAAATGGAGGTGTCCAAAGCTGCGACTATTAGTGGAGTCGGCACGACAGTTGTTGACGAAACGATCGGTGCTATTATCCCTCTTTATCGTTAATTTTCTTGGGTCGATTTACGGTTTTTACTGGTATAAAAACCAACTGATCTCTGTCGGCAGTTGGCTAAACATTTTCGTCCCTGACAGCCCGACCGCGAGTGCTGCTTTTACACTCGTCCTGGCGTTGTACTTACTGAAAAAACGGTCGCCACTAGCGGAAGCGTTTGCCATTGTCACTTTGTTTAAGTACGGCGTGTGGGCGATCGCGATGATCGTATGCGGCGCAGCGGAAAATGCGCGGCTGTTCGGTGGCAGTATGTTCGCTTATTTTCACTGGACTGATTGGATGCTGATGGTCTCGCACGGTGGGATGGCGCTAGAAGGCTTATTGTTTGCCCGCTTTTATACATATCGTTGGCAACATCTCGCAATCGTCGGGGCGTGGACACTGCTTAACGATTACATGGATTACATCGTCGGCTTGCATCCGTGGCTACCGGTTTCACTCGATCCGTACGTCGGGACGATCGGTTGGTACACCGCCTTACTCAGTATCATTTCTCTCGCGATCGCGGCGTATGTCGTGCATCGCTCGCAACGCCAGGGCCCGATTGAATTGTAATAACAAACAGGCAACTACTCAAGCGGATCGAGTTGCCATTTAACAACGGCAACCAGTTCGGATCGCGTTGCCATATATAACAACGGCAACGGTTCAAACGGTTAGTGTCGCAACTGATAACGGCAACGACTCTAGCGGTTCTAGCGTGCAGTAACGGCGGATCTGGAGCGGTCTAAAAAAGACCCCTTGTCCATATAGATGGATTGGGGGGGGTTTTTATGGGTACAATCGCTGTTTACGCAATTCGCTGCGCCGTGATTGCCGTTGCTGCGCCTTTTTTGGTGTTTGTTAACGGGCTTATCGACACGGAAGTGGCCTCTACACCGAAGGCTCCAGCGCAGGTGGCGTCGGCAGTGACGACGTCTTTGGAGACGGCACCATCTCTTACCGCGCGCTCACAGGCGGTAGTGAGGGCGCCGGCGACACCGGGGGATTTATCTGGGATGTCGCGGCAGGTGCTGACCTACGCTAAAAAAGGTGACTGGTTAGCCGCGCGGGCGGAACTGTGGAACTTGTCGACGGCGTTTAGCCAATACAACTGGAAAGATGCTGCCGTCTCTGTCGAAGGAATACACGCTTTAGCCGATACGCTCGTGCGGGCGCGGCAGGCACTTACAAAAGCGGCGATCGAAGCGGAAGACGTCCGGCTGCACGCCGTCCGACTGCGCTTGGCGTTCGATGCGTTGGAACGGCGCGAGCAACCGCTCTGGCACGCGTATTACGATGTACTCACACGGGATGCCGCCCATTTAAGGCGCGTGCTACCTAAAGGCCGCAAGGCAGACATTGTCGCAGCTGTCGATCGGCTTCACAGCCATTACACATTGATCGAACCGGCGCTGTACGTTGCCCGTACACCTGGAGTCGTTCAACAAGTAAACGCGCTGTTTGCGGCGACAGAGACGCACATCCGCGATACGGGCATCAACCGGGAGCCGCTCATCCAACTGGCGGACCATTGGCAGAAAATATGGCACCCTCTGTTTTACGGGACAGACGAAGAAGTCATGGCTGTGAAGGTTTGGTCCGTTTCACCGCTATATCCGGTCGCTTGGCTGCTCGCGGGCTTAATCGGTTCTGTGCTCGCTTTTGTCGCTTGGTCAAAAGCACAGCAACAGCGCGAGACAGACGGCGTGTGAGCCGCTACAGGATGACTACAGGACGCTCAGTTTCACATGCGGTCGTCGGCTTTAGTTGTTTTTTGTTCCATCTGCTTTCGTTCCTCTTCGGTAAAAGAAAACCCTTCCCCCAGTACTTCGTGCACGTTGTTGACGACGACGAACGCATATGGGTCGATGCGGTGGACGATTTCCTTCAGCCGCGTCAATTCGGTGCGGTTCACCACACAGTACAAGACGTCTCTGTCGATGCCCGTGTACCCGCCTTTCCCTTTTAGGAGAGTGGCTCCACGCCCCATTTCCCTTGTCAACGCTTCACCGATTGCCGCGTCTTTTTGCGAGATGATTAAAGCGGCACGCACGGCATACGCCCCTTCTTGGACGAAGTCGATGACGCGCGAAGCGATGAAGACGGCGATGAGCGTGTACATCGCTTTTTCACGCCCGAGAAAGTAGGCAGACGCCGAAATAACGATGAAGTCGCACACAAACATCGTGCGCCCGATCGGCCAGCGGAAGTGTTTTTGCAACACGCGGACGACAATGTCGATGCCGCCTGTCGTACCGCCGAAGCGAAAAATGATGCCGAGCCCCAATCCGATACACGCCCCTGCGTACAACGCCGCTAACAGCATGTCGTTGCCGATTGGCACGCCGATGTCTTCTAACAGCCACAAAAAAAGCGAGAAGGCGGTCGTCCCGAAGATCGTATACCCCATAGCCGCGCGGCCGAGCTCTCGCCAACCGATGACAAACAGCGGAATGTTGATCATCATCGTCACGAGTGCGGGGGACCAATTTAACGAGTATTTTAACAATAAAGTAATTCCGGTGACGCCACCTTCCGCTAAGCGGTTCGGGATGGCGAAGTAGTTGATCCCGAAGGCGAAGATGAGTGCCCCGAGTAAAATCATTACACCGTTTTTAATGTGTGGTCGGATGTCGCGCTGTCGCATATGTTATCACCTTATTTAATAGTAGTCCTTACCAATGACAGCTATATCCAATTATAGCGAGATTGCCTACGAGTGGGCAAACGATGGCGTGACGTATGTGTAACATTTCTCTCGAAGGGTTTTAGCAGGAATTTGGAGGGAGAATATAGAAAAGGAAGACCTAAATAGTACTCCTAACCACCACGAAAGGAGAGGTCTTCCTTGAAAACCATTATACCAGAAATCGCTACTATCTTGGAACAGTCTACAGATATGTTGTCGTTTTGGGAAAGCTTACGTATTCGCCTGATGGAAGTGATGGCTGATCTGTTCGGAGAATTTTTGGAGCAGCTCGATCAGATGATGACGACGCATTACAAGGAAAAATACGGTTGGAAAAGTGAGCGATTGGACAGCCGGGAGTTCACCAGTTTTTTTGGGACAGTGTCCTATAAACGCCACTTGATGTACGACCGAAACGGAAACGCACATTACCCTGTCGATGAGGCAATCGGTTTAAAACGCCGTAAAAGATACAGCCCAGACCTTATGATGCTCGGAGCAGAGTTAGCTGCAGCGCCGGGAATGACCTACCGCCTCGCCTCAGAGGTCACGCAAAAACTTGCCGGTATAACGATCAGCCATACGACGTTTCAGCGCTTAGTAAAAGAAGCAGGTGAAGCTCAAGCTGTCATGGATGCTGAAAAAAGGGATCGAATTTTTGAGGATACGGTAATTCCTAACTCTCCGTCCGTTAAGCACTTATATTGCGAAGCAGATGGCTTATACGTCAAAGGGAGAGGCAAAGGAATAGAGATCAAAAATATGCTTGCCTATACCGGGTGGGAGCAAAACGGACAGCGTGTCTCGTTAACAGATCGTCACGTCTTTTCTACCGTTGAATCGGTGGATGACTTTTGGGAAATAGGTTATGCAGCGATTCGACATCGTTGGGATCTCTCACATACACATGTGGCGACTAATGCGGATGCGGCTTCATGGATCTCTGAGGAACGCGTTCAAAATACCTTTTCTGAAGCGACATCGGTTGTCCGCCAATTGGATCCTTTTCACGTAAAGAGGAGTATTCGTCGCGGGTTGAGCCGCCAGCCAAGGCTCATTCCTCAAATTGAAAAGGCAATATCCGAAAAAAATAAGGATAGGTTTAAAGCGGTGATTGATACGGCACAGGGAAATGCAGAGACGGAGCGAGAGGAAAAGCGTATCGAGAACATGCAGAAGTATCTTGAAGGGCACTGGGAGATCCTCTGCGACTGGCGTGAGGTTAGTCCAGACGTGCCAAAAAATGCTCGTAGGATGGGATGCATGGAATCGAACCAGAGACGTCTGGCATACCGCATGAAACGTCGTGGCATGTACTGGAGTGAAGAAGGGGCTCAAGCCATCGCCAAAGTACAACAAGGCGTTACCAATGGGACGTTGAGACAGGCATTATTAACTGTCTGGCCCAACCGCCAAGTGACACAAAAACTAAAACGCCATGCGAGGCGAATAGGTAAGTCGGATCACATTGGGGTTCAAGTTGGCAGGATCCAAGTAGGTGCCGCATCAGCTTCAAGTGCTATTGGGTATTTGGATAAGGTGGTTAATCGCCGTCCTTGAAGAGTTAACTCCTCAAGGGCGGACAACAAGTGAACGTTAGGGAATGACATATTTAGGTCTTTAAATCCTTGATCCTGTAAGGTCGTCGAGTAAAGCTTGACACATACTGGCGTGACGGATTTGTTGCACGTAGGTAACGATTTAAGGTAACATAAAGTTAATTTGCGTGTGCTTCATTTAACCGATCCTCAATAAGCACGCAATCAATTCCTTACCATTTATTTGAGACTGTTTCGAGACGATTTGAGACGAGGTGTAAACGAGTGAACGACCCGTTGACGTTGCAGGCGATGCAACGCGAAGTGGACGATTATATTTCACAGTTTAAAGAAGGTTATTTCTCCCCATTGGCGATGTTGGCGCGCCTTTCGGAAGAAGTGGGGGAACTTGCGCGAGAAGTGAATGACCGTTTCGGGGAAAAACCGAAAAAAGCGGAGGAAGCTGCGGGAAGCGTCGAGATGGAGCTGGGGGACATTTTGTTCGTCCTCGCCTGTTTCGCGAACTCTTTACATATCGATTTAGAAGAGGTGTTTGGCGATGTCATGCACAAGTTCCGCACCCGCGACGCCGATCGCTGGACGAAAATTGACGAAGACTGACGAAGACGATATATGATGGAAGGATGACTGTTAAGATGGGGAAAATTCGTGTAGCAGTAGCAGGTGCTAAAGGGCGAATGGGCCGCGAAGCGGTGAAAATGATCTTAGACGATGAGGCGCTCGCCTTCGTACGTGGGATCGACCGCACCGAGAACGGCGTCGACGTCGGTGAGGCGATCGGCATTGGAACGATCGGCGTCACGTTTTCTAATGCGATAGAAGATGTGTTGTTAAAGGATAAACCTGATGTACTGATCGATCTTACCCATCCTGACGCGGGGAAGCGCCATACGCGGTTAGCCCTCGAATACGGCGTGCGGCCAGTCGTCGGGACGACGGGTTGGACGCCGCAGGAAATTGCCGATGTGGACAAGCTGAGCCGCGATAGACATATCGGTGCGGTCATCGCACCAAACTTTGCGATCGGAGCCGTGTTAATGATGAAATTTGCGCAAACAGCGGCTAAATATATGCCTCATGTTGAAATTATTGAGATGCATCACGATCAGAAACTGGACGCGCCGTCGGGGACGGCGATGAAAACGGCGGAATTGATCGCGCAAAATCGGCGAGAGCTCAAACAAGGCCACCCGAATGAAGTGGAACAGCTCGAGGGAGCGCGCGGCGGCTATTACGACGGCTTGCGCGTGCACAGTGTACGGTTACCCGGCCTAGTCGCGCACCAACAAGTGTTGTTCGGGGGACCGGGTCAAACGCTGACGCTGCGTCACGATTCGCTTGATCGGCAGTCGTTCATGCCTGGCGTTAACTTAGCCGTTAAAAAAGTGATGCAGCTGGGTCACCTCGTTTACGGGTTGGAGCACTTGCTCGACGATTGAGGGCGATTCAATCGTTTTTTCGTCCAAGGCTTCCATTTATGGGGCTATAGTTAGAATGGTTTTATTGGTGTTTTACTTGTCGCTTTGTTTTAAGGAAGGTGGAGGTTAGACATGAATATCGCGTTTATCGCCCACGACCGCAAAAAAGAGGCGATCGTTAACTTAGCCGTCGCCTATCGCGAGTTGTTGCGTGGCCATACGTTGTACGCGACGGGGACGACGGGGAAGCGGATCGCGGAAGCGACGTCACTTCCGGTGCACCGCTTCCGCTCGGGGCCGCTCGGCGGCGATCAACAAATCGGTGCGCTCGTGGCAGAAAACGCGCTCGACTGCGTCATTTTTTTACGCGATCCACTCACGGCGCAACCACATGAACCGGACATTATTGCCTTGTTGCGCCTGTGCGACGTGTACGACATCCCGCTGGCCACGAATATCGCTACGGCAGAACTGTTAATCCGCGCGGTGGCAGAAGGCGAACTGGCGTGGCGGGAAACGGTGCGCGGCAGCAGTGCAGGAAAGGCGGTGTGGTCCAATGACTAAAACTGACGGTATTCACGTATTGGCGATCGGCGCTCACGCTGACGACGTCGAACTCGGGATGGGCGCGACGTTAGCCAAACACGCAGCAGCGGGACAACGCGCGGTTATTTGTGATTTAACCGAGGCTGAGTTATCTTCGAACGGCACGGTAGAGGGACGGCGCGAGGAAGCGGAAGCCGCTGCACGCATACTGGGCGTCTCGCGCGTGAACTTACAGTATCCAGATCGCGGTTTCGGGGTGAGCGACGCGTTTATTCGCCCGCTCGTCGCGCTCATCCGCAAACTCAAGCCACGAGTCGTTTGCGCGCCGTATTGGGAGGATCGCCATCCGGATCACGTGACGTGTTCAAGCCTAGTGACCGAAGCGGTTTTTAATGCGAAGATTCGCAAGTACGATGCGGAGGGTTTGCCGGCGCATACCGTTTCGCACCTTTACTATTACTATATAAACGGCGTCGGCGAAGCGTCATTCGTCGTCCCTGTCAGCGACGTGTATGAGCAAAAGGTAGAGGCACTCGTCGCGTATGCGTCTCAGTTTTCCCTGCAAAAAAATGCCGTTGCTACTCCGCTGAACGAAACGAATTACATGGGCATGATTCGCGGGCGCGATCAAATATGGGGGCAGCAAATCGGTACGGCGTACGGAGAAGGGTTCGTGACGCGCACGCCGGTTAGCCGCGCGTATTTAATCGATTAAGGTGGAGCAGTGGTGCAGCCGCCCTTTACATCGCTGGGTCCGTCGCTCTTCGTCAACGTGAAGGGCCCATTGGGGTATTTTATAGTAGAAGGAAGGTGTTTTTTTTATGTATCGGATTGGGATTACGTGTTATCCGACGCACGGCGGCTCGGGCGTCGTCGCAACCGAACTCGGCAAGTTGCTAGCGGATCGCGGGCACGAAATTCACTTTATTACGTATAACATGCCCTTTCGCTTAGGGCAGTTTCACCGCAATATTTATTACCACGAAGTTGAAGTTAACCATTATGCGTTGTTTCAATACCCGCCGTACGACCTCAGTTTAGCGAGCAAAATGGCGCAAGTGGCGAAAACGGAGTCGCTCGATTTGTTGCACGTGCACTATGCCGTGCCCCACGCGGTCTGCGCGTATTTGGCGAAACAGATGGTCGGCGAGCACTTGAAAGTCGTGACGACGTTGCACGGGACAGATATTACCGTTCTCGGATATGACCGTTCGTTGAGAGACATTATTTTATTCGGGATCGAGTCTAGCGACGCCGTCACTGCGGTGTCGGACAGTTTAATCGAAGAGACTGTGCGCATGTTCCCGGTGAAAAAACCGCTCAGACGTATTTACAATTTCGTCGACAATCGCGTCTATTACCCGCGCGACGTGCGTCACATGCGGCGCGATTATGCTAGAGACGACGAGAAAATTGTATTGCACATCTCAAATTTTCGCGCGGTAAAAAGAGTGCCAGACGTCGTCAAAACGTTTCAGCGCATCCGTGAACGCGTACCCGCCAAACTGCTACTCATCGGCGACGGGCCTGAGTGGTCGACCGTGTGTCAATTAGTCAAGCAACTCGGCTTAGAGGAACACGTACTTTGTCTAGGGAAGCAAGACGAAGTGGTAAAGATAATTTCCCTCGCCGACTTATTGTTGTTGCCTTCGGAGCGGGAAAGTTTCGGACTCGTCGCCTTGGAAGCGATGGCTTGTGGCGTGCCGACGGTCGCTTCGCGCGCCGGCGGGTTAGGGGAAGTGATTGCCCACGGTGAAACGGGCTATTTGTGCGCAGTCGGCGATACGGAGGCGATGGCGCGCCACGCAGTTGAGTTGTTGACCGATAAAGCCAAATACGAACAGTTTCGCCGGCGCGGGATCGAACGGGCCAAGACAGTTTTTTCTGCGAAAAAAATTGCTGCCGCATATGAGGAAGTGTATCGCGATGTGTTACGCGGCTGAACGGATCCAGCAGTTATTGCAAATGCCGCGGGTAGTCGTCGCTAAAGGCGTGATGGCGCAGTTAGAACGCGCGGGATTTCAAGCGTACCTCGTCGGTGGCGCGGTACGCGACGCCTTGCTCGGGCGGGCAATCGGCGACATCGATCTAGCGACGTCGGCGACCCCAGACGAGGTGCAAGCGTTGTTTCCGCACGCCGTGCCGACTGGACTCGCTCACGGGACAGTGACAGTCGTCGCCCGAGGCGAACCTTTCGAAGTGACGACCTTTCGCCAAGAAGGCCCGTACGTCGATAAGCGGCACCCCGCTTACGTCCATTATGTGCGCGACATCACGGACGACCTCGCGCGGCGCGATTTCACGATTAATGCGCTCGCCTGCGACAGCCGTGGCCACTTGGTCGACCCGTTTGGCGGGTTGGCCGATTTACAGGCAGGCATCGTCCGCGCTGTCGGTCAGCCGCGCGACCGCTTTCGCGAAGATGCGCTGCGCCTGTTGCGCGCCTTGCGCTTCGCCGCACAATTGGATTTCACTATTGACAGAGAGACAGTAGCAGCGATGCGAGACGAAGCCGCTAGTCTCGGCGCGCTCGCCGCGGAACGCGTCCGCACAGAACTGCACAAATTACTCGCTGCACCGCAACCGGGCAGGGTGCTCCAATTGTTGTGGACAGAGGAGCTCCTACCCCACATTGCGCCGCTCACTGATTCGCTAGAAGGTGTTGTCCCTGATGCCGATGCGCGCCTAGGAGCAAATGGCAGCGGTACAGGTAACGGCACAAGGGCATTCTCTTCTGTCAACTGGAGACCCTCTAGCGACCAGTTAGCGCAAATTGAAAACGAATTAGATGTGGCGTTACGCTGGATATTATTTCTGCGGTTGTGCGGGGCGACTGCTGGGCAGGCGCGGTCACTCGCACGCGCCTTGCGCATGTCGCGGCAACAAATGGACGAACTGGCGTACATATGGCAGGCAGCAGACAGCTGGCAGCGTACGCTGTTATCGCCGCGAGAGGCGCGTGCAGCTGCATTCGCGCACGGGTTGGCGCCAGCCCTCCGCATCGTCCGCCTCGCGCACTATTTTGGGCAGGTGACGGCAGTTGAACGACAGTTGCTCGAGCGGCAACTGTGTCACGCCGACTGGGAACTCGCTGTCGAACAGGTGACTCAGCTGGCGTTAGACAGTGCGGCGATGATCCGACTCGCCGGGCGCCGCCCTGGCCCGTGGCTCGGCCGGGTGCGGCAGGCACTGCTCGAGAAGGTCGTCGCCGGAGAAGTTGTCAATGACGCGCATCGTTTAGAAAGGGAGTGGCGCTTACATGGACCTGACGCTCCGTGAAGCCGTCTTACGTTATTTTACACAGTCGAACGCGTACGTTTCTGGGGAGCGCCTCAGCGAGGCGCTCGGCTGTACGCGGACAGCCGTTTGGAAGCAAATCGAGGAGTTGCGCGCACTCGGTTACGTTTTTGACGCTAAGCCGCGCAAAGGATACCGCTTAGTGTCTCGTCCCGACGTCGTGCTCGCCGAAGAAATTAAGTGTTTTAACGAGGCCGCGCATATCGGGCAGGAGGTGCGCTACGTGGATACGACTCCTTCGACACAACAGATCGCCCACAAATGGGCGCGTGAAGGGGCTGCGCACGGTGCGCTCGTCGTTGCCGACGAACAGACAGCGGGCAAAGGGCGGATGGGACGGTTTTGGCATTCGCCGCCGGGCAGCGGCATTTGGATGAGTTTCATTTTGCGGCCGGCGATCCCGCTCGTTTATACGCCACACTTGACGATCTTAGTCGCTGTCGCAGTGACGCGAGCGCTGCGTCGCGCCGCCTCTGTTGACGCCCTCATTAAGTGGCCGAACGATTTGTTCATCGCTGGCCGAAAAGTGTGCGGCGTCTTAACCGAAGTGCGTGCAGAAGCGGATCGGATTCATTACGTCGTCGCCGGCGTCGGCATTAACGTACATACGACGAAGGAAGATTGGCCGCCGGAGTTGCGCCCGATCGCGACATCACTCACGCAGGAAATCGCGCATGTGGAGGGACAGTCTATTACCGGCGGAGCCGTAGAAGACGGCGATTACGGCGAAGAAAAGCCGCACCTGTCCCGTGCGCGCATTATTGCCGCTTGTTGCGAGGAACTCGAACAACTGCTCAACATGTATGAGAAAAATGGTTTTTCTCCGATCCGCTCCCTTTGGGAGAGTTACGCCTTCATGCTAGGACAAACGGTGACTGTGCGCGCGTCCGATGGAACGAAGCGGGGAAAGGCACTCGGGTTGGACGAGAGTGGCGCCTTGCTTTTGCAGACGTCGCAGGGCGTCGAGCCGATTTTTTCGGCAGACGTCTTAGTATAGCGGGTCAAAAAAGTTACACAACGTCTGCTCCTACTGTGCTATACTGAGGGCGAAGGAACGGCTGTATCCGCAAGGAACGGCACGCATCCCTTTTTTGCATTTACGAACTTAAACAGATGCACGTCTGCACTCGTGCAAAAGACGTTAAACGGTTAGCTGCTCTTATCCGCATGGAAAGAGACGGTTGTTGTACCGCATGCAAAAAAATGGGATTAAGACGAGTCGGACCTTCCGTATGCCTTTTTGGCTGGAAGGTTTTTTTAGTACAGTCGCTTCTGAAACG
The DNA here is from genome assembly GCF_001375555.1 of Numidum massiliense. Taxonomy (NCBI): domain Bacteria; kingdom Bacillati; phylum Bacillota; class Bacilli; order Caryophanales; family Bacillaceae; genus Numidum; species Numidum massiliense. The sequence goes on from NZ_CTDZ01000009.1 coordinate 1,259,779, forward strand.
CTAAAAACGTAAAGGAGTGGCAAACGATGCAACGAGTGACAGTAGGGCGCTTACAAAAAATGAAGCGCGAAGGAAAACCGATCGCGATGGTGACGGCGTATGACTTTCCGACAGCCCAGCTCGCAGAAAAAAGCGGTGTCGACGTCGTCCTCGTCGGCGATTCGCTCGGCATGGTCGTACTCGGTTACGAGTCGACCGTTCCGGTGACAATCGCGGACATGGTACACCATACGCGGGCGGTGCGGCGCGGGTTGGCGCGTCCGCTCTTAGTTGCCGACTTACCGTTTCTAACGTACCACCAAGGAGAGCAGGCGGCACTTACTGCAGCCGGGCGCTTAATGCAAGAAGGAGGGGCGACGGCAGTAAAAATGGAAGGCGGCCGCGAGCTCGCCCCGACCGTTGCCGCATGTGTCGCAGCAGGCATTCCGGTGATGGGACACATCGGTCTTTTGCCGCAAGCGGTTCATCAGACCGGTTACCGCATTCGCGGGAAATCGGTTCACGAAGTGGAGCAGTTGCAACAGGATGCCGAGGCGCTCGCCGCGGCAGGCGCGTTTGCGCTCGTCCTCGAATGCGTCACCGAGGAAGTGGCGCGCGCCGTGTCCGAAGCAGTGGCGATCCCGACGATCGGCATCGGCTCTGGCCGTTACTGTGACGGACAAGTGCTCGTATTTCACGACCTCGTCCGCTTCAGTGCCGGCGATTTTCTCCCGTCTTTCGCCAAAACGTATGCCGATGTCGGTACGGCGGTGCGCGAAGGGCTCACCCAGTACGTCAAAGACGTGAAAAGCAAGCGATTTCCCGACAGCGAGCATACGTTTCGCGCATCGGATGAACTCGTGCAACAGTTGTACGGCGGTGAACGCGTGTGAGTATGAGGACTCAGCCTCGTCAACAGAGCGAGCCGTTTAACGAAAGCCCACCACGTAACCGACGGATGCAAGTGGTGTCGACGATTGCCGCCTTGCGCGACGCGTTACGACAGATCCGACAGCAGCGAAACCATCATGTGACAGTCGGTTTCGTGCCGACGATGGGATATTTGCACGAGGGGCACATCAGTTTGTTTCAGGAGGCGCGGCGTAGGTGTCATGTCGTCGTCGCTTCTGTCTTCGTCAATCCGCTACAGTTCGGCCCGTGCGAAGACTTTGCCACCTACCCGCGGGACTGTGAACGGGATCGGGCCCTGGCGGAGCGAGGGGGCGTCGACCTACTGTTTACACCGGCAGTTGAGGAGATATATCCGCAGGTGCCGCTGAAGCGACAGACCCCATCGCCGCGATCGAGTTCGACCCAATCGTCGCAACGGCTACTGCTGACGACTGTCTCCGTCGCGCAAGTAGGCGACGGGTTGTGCGGGGCGTCACGGCCCGGACACTTTGACGGCGTAACGACCGTCGTGGCGAAACTGTTTAACATCGTGCAGCCGGACAAAGCGTTTTTTGGGTTAAAAGATGTGCAACAAGTGGCGGTCATTACGCAGATGGTGACAGATTTGAACATGCCCGTCGACATCGTCGCCTGTCCGACGTTGCGCGAGACAGACGGTTTGGCGATTAGTTCGCGCAACGTTTATCTTACTTCGCCAGAACGGCGCCAAGCGCCTATTTTGTACCGTACACTTCGTGAGGCGGCACGCCGCGTACGCGAAGGGCAGTGGCGGACGGCTGCGGAAGTGACCGAATGGGTACGCACGACGCTTGCCACCGCACCGCTCGCGCGAGTCGACTACGTCGAGCTGCGTACCTTTCCCGAGTTACGGCCGGTCGACCTTCTCGCATATAGCAGCGATTGCTCCGACGACTTTGCGCGGCGTGAATCGGACGGGGTAGATGAACCGGACAGGTCGATCGATTCGGACGAGTTGGGCAAGTTGTGCGAATCGTACGTGCTCGCCGTTGCCGTTTACTTTGGACGCACGCGTCTAATCGACAACGTCGTGATCGACGGTGAGGGGGCGCTGCCGTGAAACAGCGGTTAGCGAGGCAAGACCTTACGAATAAGACCTTACGTAGGATCGTCCATGGGCCGGACATAACGACGAGAGGGGCTGTGCATACGTGTTCCGAACGATGATGAAAAGTAAACTCCACAATGCGACGGTGACTGAGGCGAATTTGCACTACGTCGGCAGTATTACGATCGATGCCGATTTACTTCGTTTAGTCGATATGTTGCCGCACGAAAAAGTGCAAGTCGTCAACAACACTAACGGCGCGCGGTTTGAGACGTATGTGATCGCCGGCGAGCGGGGGAGCGGAACGATCTGTTTAAACGGGGCGGCCGCACGCTTAGTACAACCTGGGGATCGCGTCATCATTATTGCGTATGCGTCGATGGCGGATGCGGAAGCGCGACAACATTGCCCGCAAGTGGCTGTACTCGACGAGCAAAACCGCGTCGTGCAGACGTTTACTTCCGAACCCGCAGCACACATCGTATAAACTCTCGGGACTATTACGATAATTTTGCTATTGGGCGCACATTTTCCGACAGCACATAAAACCCGTCTGTGTAACAAACAATGCATAACAAATACAGACGACGGGTGTGAGTGGCCATGATGCACGAATGGTTTGACTGGGCAGAAGCGACGCTAACGCAGATCGAACAAGTGTGGACATACTGTCCTGATGAAGTGAAGCGAGAAATCGCCAGTCGTTTTCAGGCGTTGCGAGAAATGAGCGATGCGTGGCTCGACGAGTGGTTGCTTTTACAAGAGCGGCTAGACGAATTAGCGATGAAATATCCAGGGTTAAACGGAGCCTGGGAAAATGGGGGCGGCGGTGAAACTACCTACGATCCCCAATTGCCGTCCTCGTTACTTGAGTTGCTACTCGGCGAAAATACGCCCGGCGGCGACGGAGTAAATCTCGCATCCGGCGCATCCAACCCGAACAGCGAGGATCCCGCTAACGAAGATCCCGCTAACGGAGTCGGCAATGCTAAAAAAAGTGACGGTGTCGACAGTGAGGACGATGTGCTCGAGTTTTGGATCGATGAACACGCGTTGCGCCAATTTCGGGAAGGACAAGGATATTACAACTTATGGATGCTGCCGGAAGCGATGCAGCACTTTAACGAAGTCGTCGCGGTAGAACCGGACTTTATTCTCGGCCGCTTGTATTTAGCGTTAACGTACTACGAGCGGCGGGAATTGGATGAAGCGGAACGGCAACTGCGGCTTGTGCTCGAAACGGCGCCTCACGACGAGTTTCGTCGCATTGCGAACCACATGTTAGGGTGTGTCGCCGTTAAGCGGGGGCGCGATCCAGAAGCGGTGCGCCATTTTTCTGCGGCATTACAATTCGACGACAGCGACAGCGATACGTTGTTTAATCTGGGGGCTTGCCACATTCGGCTTCGCGCGGTCCGCCTAGCTATCCCGTTTTTTGAACAAGTCATCTTGCAGCGGAACGACGACTGGGAGAGCATGCTGTATTTGGCGCGCGCGTTTGCGGCACTCGGACAGGCAGAATTGGCAGCGTATTGGCGGCGCGTCGCGTACGAGGCGTCGCAAAAGCCACACATCGCAACCGAGATTGCCGACTCATACGAACAACAGGGACAGTTAGACGTCGCCTGCGCTTGGAATATGTATTGTGTACGCAAACACCCGGAATGGGCGGAAGGGTATCACGGCGTGGCGTGGATCTTGTGGAAGCGGGACCGCGACCCACGGGCGATCGTTTGGTTAAAAAAGGCGCTTGCGTTAAAACGGGACGATGTCAACATTTTATTTTCATACTGGTGGATCGTACAAGCAGAAGGGACGGCGCGAGAGAAGCAGCGCGTCGAACAGTTTCTCGCGTCCCGTCTAGAGGAATACCATTTGTGGCAACTGGCACGCGGTAATCAGTACCGCCTAAGTGGCGATGCCGAGCAAGCGCGGTCGGCCTTAACCCCATTGCTAAATGCAAAAGCGCTAGGTATGCAAGGGGCGGCACACTATCAATTGGCTCACTTGTACATGGCGGAACAAAAGTGGCTGAAGGCGGTGCAACATTTTCACGCCGCGAGAGATCGCGATGTATACTTGAACGATACGTGGCTGTTCGAGGGTATTTGCCACTATTTAGCCGGTGACATCGATACGTCACGCCGTTGTTTACAACTGTACCAGACGCAAGCGTCGGGGGAGGTTTGACGCTTCCGCTGCCAATACTTACCGCGTCTGAACATCGCTTCGTTCTCTCATCTTACAGATGAGGTGATCGTTATGCATACCGTATGGAAAGGGGCGATCAGTTTTGGGTTGGTGAACATTCCGGTACGCCTATTCACCGCCACTGACGAAAAAACGGTTCGCTTCCGGCAGCTTCACGACGCGTGTCACACACCCATTCAGTACCGCCGCACGTGTCCACATTGCGAACGCGAAGTGAGTCACGACGAAATTGTAAAAGGGTATGAAATCGATGACGGCCGCTTCGTTGTCGTCACGGAGGAAGATATCGCGGCGATCGAACCAGAAAAAAGCAGGGCGATCGACATTGTCGATTTTGTCGATCTTCAAGACATCGATCCCGTATACTTTAACAAAACGTATTTCCTTTCTCCCCAAGAGACGGGCGAGCGCGCTTACGCGTTATTGCGGCAAGCGATGTTCGACACGAACAAAATCGGAATTGCCCAGTTCACGCTGCGCACGAAACAGACGTTAGCTGCTGTGCGCGTATACGAAAACGCCCTCGTCTTAGAGACGATTTTTTATCCCGATGAAGTGAGACGCGCGAGCGACGTGCCTGGTTTACCTGAACAACTGACCTTACCCGCACGCGAACTGACGATGGCACAACAATTAATCGGGCAACTGGCGACGACATTTAACCCCGAACAGTATGAAGACGACTACCGTAAAGCAGTGCTCGAAATTATTGAAAAAAAGGCAGCGGGGCAAGAAGTGCGCGAAGCGCCAGCGGTTAAACCGCATAAAGTGGTCGATTTAATGGAGGCACTAAAAGCGAGTTTAGACCAAACGAGTGAAAAGAGGCGCCGCAGCTAGCCAGTAGGCCGCTCGGCGCCATTCGTGTGAACGCGAAGATGGTTGAACGCACCTTACAATGATGTGGGAGCGCCTGCAAAATAAATCCTCATCCGACAGGCCAATCCTACTCGCCCACCCAGTATTTAAGATTTTCAGTCTGTTCGGTCGGTCTCTTTTTTAATACGTGACCTTTCGCGTTTACCGTTAGTTCATACTGCTGATAATGTTCAATCCGCCATCCGTCCGTGTAAGAAACGTTATCTAACGTGTATTCGTAGACGAGGTGTGTGTTCACACTGCTCTCTTCGCCAGCTTTAAAATTAGCGTCAAATGTTGGATTGGTGCCAGGTGCTGCATTAGGATCACTTGTATTTGTTACCGAATCGTTGTGAAACCCCGCATCAAAGGCTGAATCCCTCAAAAGCGCGGAATCGCTAGTGGGCTTTGAATCTGCTTCGGGCGTTTCAGCGCTAGGGGGAATGACTACGGTGCTTTTGGCGATAATGAGGGCGAGAATCATCGTGTTTATGAAAGCGGTACAATAAAAAGCGATTTGTTTCCACGACAGTTTGCCTTCCATTTTAACCCCTCCGAACTGTTTACCGATATATATACGTATGTCCATTTTTGGCTGAGCATGAATCGTGAATCGGCGATGTTGGACAGCGACCTCGTTTCCGGGTTATAATTAATTTGAATTTTTAACGTACCTTATGGTTATACCGTAGTAACGTAAAGTAGGTGCCCTAATATGAAACAGAGAAAATTGCAAATAGGTTCGGTGCAAACGGAGAACAACGTCGTCCTCGCACCGATGGCTGGCGTCTGTAACCCGGCATTTCGCTTGATCGCTAAAGAGTTCGGCTGCGGACTCGTCTGTGCCGAAATGGTTAGCGATAAAGCGATTTTACACGGGAATGAGCGGACGATGCACATGTTGTACGTCGATGAGCGGGAAAAGCCGCTTTCGCTGCAAATTTTTGGCGGAGATAAAGCGACGTTAGTAGAAGCGGCGCGCATCGTTGACCGCCAGACGAACGCCGACATTATCGACATAAATATGGGTTGCCCCGCCCCTAAAGTGACGAAGTGCGATGCGGGTGCTCGCTGGCTGTTAGATCCGCGTAAAGTTGAAGAGATGGTTGCTGCCGTCGTGGCTGTCGTCGACAAGCCGGTGACCGTAAAGATGCGCATGGGTTGGGACGACGCACACATTTTTGCAGTGGAAAACGCGCGGGCAGTGGAGCGGGCCGGAGGGCAGGCAGTCTCGCTGCACGGGCGTACGCGCGAGCAGAAATATACGGGGAAAGCGAATTGGGACATTATTCGCGAAGTGAAAGAAGCAGTTTCGATTCCGGTCATCGGCAACGGCGACATTAAGACGCCGCAAGACGCAAAACGCATGCTCGATACGACCGGTTGTGACGGGGTGATGATCGGTCGCGCTGCCTTAGGCAACCCGTGGATGCTGTACCGTACGATACGTTACTTGTCTACTGGGGAACTGCTCCCCGAACCTAAGTCGCAAGAAAAAGTGGACATCGCCATTTTGCACATGGATCGGCTCATCGCCCTGCGCGGGGAAGAAGTGGCGGTGCGCGAAATGCGTAAGCACGCTGCCTGGTATTTGCGCGGGTTGCGCGGCGGTGCCCGCGTGAAGGACTTAGTCAACGAGCAGACGACGAGGGACGGAATGGCGCGCGTCCTTACCGACTTCGTCGCTCAGTTGGAAGAAAAGCGGGCGCAGTCTAAAGCAAGTACGTCTGAGTTGGAAGCTGTCTAGTGGTCGTTGCTGTGGCAGGTGATCGTGCGGTAAGTAATCGTGTCACGATGGTTGAGAGAGCTTCCTGCAGACGAGGATCGGCGAGAATCAGAGAACAGAGTGGTTTGTGTAACAGGCTATGTATTCAAAGGTTAAAGAAAAGGGGAGGCTGCAATGGTCGCTAGTAGCAAGCGGATCGGGTTTATCGGTACAGGTGTGATGGGGAGAAGTATGGCTGCCAACTTGCTGCAAGCCGGTTTTAAGCTAGCGGTGTACAACCGGACGAAAGAGAAAGCGGAAGAGCTAGTAGCACAAGGCGCGACGTGGAAAGAGAGCCCGGCAGACGTCGCTGCCTCGTCAGACATCGTCATTACGATCGTCGGTTATCCGCGCGATGTGGCGGACGTTTATTTAGGTGAGCAAGGCATTGTGCGCCATGCGCACCGCGGAACGACAGTGATCGATATGACGACGTCGAAACCGTCTTTAGCGAAGCGCATCGCCGAAGAAGCCGGGCGGCACGGCATGTACGCCTTAGATGCTCCCGTTTCCGGGGGCGACATCGGGGCACGCGAAGGGACGTTGTCAATTATGGTCGGGGGCGAACGCGCGGCGTTTGACGCGGTGAAACACGTGTTAGAAGTCATGGGCACCGGCGTCGTCTACCAAGGGCCTGCAGGCGCGGGCCAACATACGAAAATGTGCAACCAGATCGCCATAGCCGCTAACATGATGGGCGTTTGTGAAGCGGTCGCCTACGCCGAACGGGCGGGGCTCGATCCGGCCACCGTGTTGAGCAGCATCGCCTCTGGCGCAGCCGGCAGTTGGTCGCTCAGCAACTTAGCGCCGCGCATGCTCGCGGGAGACTTTGCGCCGGGCTTTTTCATTAAGCATTTCATTAAAGACATGCAAATCGCTCTCGAGTCGGCAGAGGAAATCGGGCTCAAGACACCGGCGCTTGCACTGGCGAAGTCGCTGTACGATCAGCTAGCCACTGCCGGGGAAGAGGACAGTGGTACGCAAGCACTCATTAAATGGTACTTGCATTCATTGGGTTAACGTGGATATAAATGTGCTAACGTAGATATAAAAGCTGTTCTTGTTGGCCCTCGTCTTTTCTTGGAAAAAAATGAGGTCCTTACCGTTTAATGTGTCGTGGCGCGCGACACGCGTCATCGATTACGGCCTGTCTACTCTATTTGCGTTCTTTTTTGCCGCCGTCAGTGTACTCACGCTTACTCGTTACACGGTGAAGGACAAGGCGGTCGAGCTTGCGTTTCCGCTTAAGGACGGGACTGATCTGCCCGATTTAATTCCGCCTAAAGCCGATCCGGGGCACGCTGCCGGCAATCACGTGCTCCTGCGCTGTGGGGGGGGGGATGTGCAGGTACTCGTCGCGCATATGCAGCAAGGCAGCGTCGCCGTGTAAAAAGGCGATAACGTGCAAGTAGGGCAATTCATCGGGCATGTCGGTAATTCGGGGAACACGAGCGAACCGCACCTGCACATTTACGCAGAAAAAGCGGGGAAAGAGGTGCCGATCCGCTTTGAAGGGCGTTTTCTCGTGCGCAATAGCCTGATCACTGCGAGTGATTAGTCTTCTAAACTGATCGCTTGACTGCCCATCTGTTTCCACGCTTTTTCAAAGTTTTTGCGGTCGACTTTTTTGTTCGCTTTGTCGGCGAGCGGGTCGTTAAGGTACACGTGATCCGTGTCGTAGCCGGTAATGACGGCGCTGTGCATATGGTATGTAATTTTCATGTCTCCGTTCGTGGTGTGCCACGTCTGAAATTCACTGTTTGCTAGTGGTTTGTACGTGGCGTTAATGATGATCCACACTGGTATGCCTCGATCGATTTTTTGATAAATGTCGGAAATGTCTTTTCCACTCAAGTTTACGAGTTGACCCGGTAAATAGCGGTTACCTAACTCGTATATTGGATCCGCGTAAACGCCAATACCGGGCGTTTCGAACGAATACATGTCTCCGACGAACCCTTTGTTCATATTGCCGCGCTTCCCGTCTTTTTCAAACGGGACTTTATGTATTTCTTCGGAGAGGGTCATTTTATCGACGTCGACTCCGGCGTGGTTTAGGAGCATCGCTAAGCTCGTTACTTCACAGCCCCGTGGCAACTCCGGCATTTGCTGCACGAACGCCACGTCAAGCGGTTCCTGATAGTTTTTGAACAGATCGCCGTGCGACGTGTTGAACAGCGGGTATTTCTTGTAAAACACAAAATATACGAGTCCCAAAATAACGACGATAATGATAAGACGCCTCATAAACTTTTTCATAGATTTCGTTCCTCGATTCCCTTCCTCTATTCTTGTCGTGTACAATCGTCGCCTAATCTATCGCGAAACACGTACATTCATAGTGTAGACAACTAATGTAGGGCTGGCAAGCATTATTCGCGTGACGTACAATAGATGCATATAGGTACCCCACCTTTTTCCACAGAAACGTATATTTGCTGACAGGAAGTGACACATTGTATGCGTATAATGGGAGGTGGACAACATCGAGCGGAGTCGGTGAGGAGGGTCAAGTATGAAAAAACGGCACGGCGTAACGACCGATCGAGAGAAAAGTGCGTTGGAGCGCAAGGACAATATTACTCACTTCAAAGGAGAAAATTCTGCAGAAGAGTGGTATCGTCTAATGGTTTGCGCAAAAAATTTAGGGCTGTCCCCAGCCGAGGTTCGCCATTTTTTACAACAAAACACGACGGGCGAAAATGCGGGAGAACAATAAAGGACTGTGACCAAAAATTTGTTAAAACAACTATACTTGTGAGACTTTAAAAAATAAAGGTGTTGCTAATGAACTTTAAACGGATTGTACCGATGGCACATGACTTACTGGCCGCCCGCGTGCAAGTCGGCGATGCCGTCGTCGACGCAACGGCGGGCAACGGTCACGACACAGTGTTTCTCGCCCAGCGAGTAGGGGAGACGGGGCAAGTTTACACTTTTGACATTCAGCATAAGGCTATTGAGAACACGCGAAATAAACTCGAGGCAGCCGGATTGTCCGCGCGCGCGAAACTATGTCTACGATGCCACTCGGAGATCGCACACACGGTCGCAGAGCCGATCCAAGCTGCGGTGTTCAATCTCGGTTATTTACCAGGGTCCGATAAGCGAGTGGCGACTAAGCCCGACACGACAGTTGAAGCGATTTCCGCTGCACTGTCAATACTTAACGTCGGAGGCATCGTCGTTATCGTCCTTTATCGCGGGCACAGAGGCGGGCGCGAAGAAGCGGCTGCCGTCGAACAATATGTGCGTACGCTTTCTCCGGCTCGCTACACCGTCCTCAAATATGAGTATATCAATTTACTAAACGACCCGCCGTATATTCTTGCCGTGGAGTCGCACTGAGCGGAAATGTGCGTTATTTATTGTATTTTTTCGTTCAGTCGGTTAAACTATTAGTAAGGAGTCGCTACGCGGAGACGCTAACTGTTACGGTCTCCCGGTTACGAGTGACTGAAAAGGCGACTCTTTTTACATTTGTGAACGGGAAAACTAGCTAGATGTTTGTAGTGCACGTCGCGTGTCGCTAAAACATTGATCCCGCTGGGGGAATGATTTCTTGTTAAAAGAGGAACGGTATCAAAAAATATTAGCAATGATCGACAGCGAAGGCATTGTGAAGACGAGCGAAGTGACGAAGCAGCTGGGCGTGACGGAAATGACTGTACGGCGCGATTTGAAGGCGCTTGAAGAACGAGGGTTACTCATGCGCATCCACGGCGGCGCCAAAAGAAAAAGTGAAATTTTAGTCGCCGAGTTGTCGCACGTAGAAAAAAAACAACTGAACATCGACGAAAAAAAGTACGTCGCGAAACAGGCTGCCGCTTTAGTAAGTGAAAACGATTCAGTGTTTATCGGACACGGCACGACGAACGAATTCATTTACGATTACTTGAACGTGCCTTACGCGAGAATTATTACGAACTCTTTACCCGTATTCACGAAATTTAAAGGTGACGAACGGTTTGAGTTGTTGCTTGTCGGTGGACGGCTGCGTGCGCGCTCGGACGTGTTCATTGGCAGCTTTACGAACCACTTACTTGAGAAAATTAGCGTTAAAATTGCTTTCATCGGCACGAATGGCATTTACGGCCACCAGGTGACTAATTACAACGAAGAAGAAGGGACGTCACAAAAAATTATCCTCGACAACGCTTCGGAGCGCTATATTTTGTGTGACAGCAGCAAGCTAGACAAGCAAGATTTCTTTAGCTTTTACCGGCTAGAAGATGTGACGGCGATGATTACAGACAACAAATTGGAAGCGAAAGTGAAGGAACGCTACGAGCGGATCGTTAAAGTGATTAACTGAGTAGCAGAAAAGAAGTATCTAGGAACTAGGAATATGGAATTAGGAACTGGGAATTAGAAATATGGAAAGAGGCTGTTGCCGCGCTCACTGAGCGCATTGGCAACAGCCTCTTTATCAGGTGTAAGGTCACAGTTGCTGTTTGTTATTTTTCTTTTACTTCAGCGTATTGTTCGTTCCGTTTTTTCATCTGTTTGGCGTACCAGACGAAGAGAAGAATGTAGGCCGCGAGAGCGCCGAGCGCGAGCAAAATATTCACGACGTCTCCACCTGTGACCTTCCCGACAGCAATCGCGATAAATTTTTCCACCGGACCTTCTAACGTCGAGTGTGTAATTAAGGCCGATTGGGCGATGTTGCTCGGAAACGCGCCGACTTTTTGCGCTGTTTCAGTGACGAATGTCGCAATGGCTGTGCCGGACCATAAGAATACGGGCAACATGAATGTACCAATGATGATCATGCGCAAAATTTTCCCCCGGGTGACGACTAACAGTGCCGGGGTTAGACCGATCGCGATAATACCGCCGAGCGGAAGAATGTTGTTCCCCGGTAAAATGAGCGCCATGCCGAGCATAATCGGAGCTAAAATGTTCGCTGCGACCCACATTTCTGGACGCGAAGCGATAAATGGCCAGTCGATCCCGATATTAAACGTTCTTCCGTCAAATTTCTTACTCATGAAGTTGGTAATTCCTTGGGATAGCGGTTCGACTGAGGCGATAAACCATGTACCAACAATAGAGAACAATTCCAAACAGACACCGCCCGTAAAGGCAAGGGTAAAGATTTGCGCCGGCGGTTGTCCGCCTAACAGCCCGATAAATACGCCTAAGTACGTCCCGATCGCAAATTTGCTACCCCAAAACCCAATTTTACTGTTAAGTGTCGCCGCGTCAAAGTCGTACTTATCGATAAAAGGCAGGAACTTATCGAACAGCTTATCGAACACCATAATGACTGGGTTGAGCATAAAATTTAAGTGCGTCGTCGTGGTCGGGTTAACGTCGGGCATATTCAGCAAATCGTTGAACGTCGGTTTCATTAAATCGGCGTTAATAAACTTCATTACCCCGATCACCGCGACTAGCGCCGTCGCTAAAAACAAGTTGTTGTCGGAGTAGTACATGACGATTAAGCCGATAATCGACAGATGCCACACGTTGAAAATGTCGACATCTAATGTGTCCGTTTTCTTTATGATGAGCATGACGATGTTGATCACGATCAAAATAAATAGGAAATACAGTGTGTACATCGAGCCCCACGTAATCGTGGCGAGCGGAGCCCAACCGACGTCGATGATCGATAACTCGATGCCAGTCGATTTGACGAAGTCCTGTAAAGCAGGACTGAATTCCCCGGTTAGTATACCGATAATGGCCCCCATACCGGTGAGCGCGATGGCAAGTTTAATGCCACCCTCCAGCGCTTTGGAGAACTTCACTTTCATCAGTACGGCCATTAACGTCAGCACGATTAGCATCATCGCTGGCGCACCTAGGTTAATAATCGGTCCAAACATGTTGTTGGATAGATTAATGAGCCAATCCAACGCGATCATCTCCTTTAGTTATTCGCTGACCGTTATTTGTGAATGCCCTTAATAACTTCTTCCAACTGGTCGAAGACAGGTTGGGCCATCGCCGGGATGCGGTACAAGATCGGGCCAGCCTCCACGACGGGAATCGGAATGTCGAAGCCGAAGTCCGGTTTAGAGATGGGCGTTAAAATATCGTACTGGGACAGCATCTCCGCGGTAATGTCTTTAATGACGACCGCGTCGACCGACACTTGATACCCCCTATTCGCCATTTCCGCTTCAATCGCATGTTTGATTTGGTGACTGGAGTTAATCCCTGCCCCACAAGCAGCTAAAATTTTTATCACTGTAAAGGCCTCCTTATAGTGGTTCGCAATAATGGTACGTACAGTTGTCTGCACGTTGGGCATCGTGACAGTTTGCGCGATCGTGTGATTCGATTGTCGAGCTGATCGGGAAACGATTGTCAAAGTAGTTGCAGTTTCAAGTGTCGTTACCCGACAGGATTAAACAGTCGCCGAATGTCACCTGCGTCGCTTGTTTCGAGAAGCGCAAGTATTTTTTGTTTGTCGTTCGCGAAGTCCATAATGTTGGCTAGAATGTTGACCTGTGCATCTTGTTCGTCATTCAAAATTATAAACAAAAAGCGAACGGCGACCTTTTGCTCTGGGTTAATCATGTTTTTAAATGGGACCGCGTGTTTTAACTGTACGAGCACGACGTTTTTCGTGTGGCAATAGGCTGCTTCCGCGTGCGGAATGGCAATGTTCGGCACGCGCGGGTCGTTGTGTACGACGAACAAATCCATCCCCGTCGGATAATTTTTCTCCCTCTCGATTAAGGCGTCGGAAAAGTCCGCTGTAACCATCTCTTTGTCGTAAAGTTTTTTTGCCACGCTCTTAAAAATGTCTACGCATTCTTTTCCATCCTCAAAAAAGATGAGATCCTCTTGAATAAGGTCGATCACGTGATTCCCTCCTATTCCGTGTTTTTTGTGTGGCCTTTTTTTACATGGTGCGTAGCCAGTCACTCCTTGTTTGTTTTCTTTTGTTTTTAATTGTCATCTTCATTTTACTTTTAAGTGGGTAGGCTGTCAATAAAGAACAGATATGAAAACGAAAAAATAAATGAACATCTCGTGAAATCGCTGTCTCCCTCATTTCTCGCGGGGGTCATTAGCCGCTTTATGCTTGTATTTTCAACGCAATGATGACAAAACGTCCATTTTTTAGGCTGTCAGTTTACAAAGTGCTGCCATCCTGTTAATATCATATATGCAAACAAAATAAAACAATATAAGTAAAAATAGAACTGTCATTCCCAAACAAGGTGTCACTACAAAGAAATTGTCGGTGCAAAGAAAACGACAGTTCTAAAAAGAAGACCGTTCTAAGTCTGGAAGAAACGATTCTTACTAAGGAGGTAATAGGAATGAAGATTGTAATAGGAGCCGATCAAAAAGGTACTGGGCTGAAGCGCCATCTCATTACTTACCTTGAACGATCAGGTCACGAGGTCATCGATTGTACGCCTCTCGATGACGCCGATTTTGTCACATCCGCCTCGGCCGTCGCACAGGCAATACTTAACGGCGATGCGCAACGCGGCATTGCCATCGATGAATACGGTGCGGGCTCTTTTATGGTAGCGAGCAAACATAAGGGCATCATTTGCGCGGAAGTGAGCGATGAGCATTCGGCGCGCATGACGAGAGATCATAACAACGCTTCAATGATCGCACTCGGCTCGGGGATTGTCGGTGAAACGCTGGCGGAAAAAATCGTCGAGCAATTCGTCGATAACGATTACTCCGGGGGTAGACATCAAATTCGCGTCGATATGCTCAATAAAATGTGTTAAGCGGAGGAGAGACGATGATCATTTCGATCGGTTGCGACCATATTGTAACAGACATTAAAGACCATCTTGTGCGTTACTTGGAAGAAAAAGGTCATGAAGTCATCGATAACGGCACGTACGACCGCGAACGGACGCATTATCCGATTTACGGCAAAAAAACGGCGGAAGCGGTCGTTACCGGAAAAGCGGACTTAGGGATCGTCCTGTGCGGGACAGGCGTCGGCATTACGAACAGCGCGAATAAAGTGAAAGGAGCGCGCGTCGCTCTCGTGCGCGACGTCGTCACCGCGCGTCACGCGAAAGAGGCGTTGAACGCGAACATGATCGGTGTCGGTGGCCGTATCACCGGCATCGGCCTCATCGAAAACATCGTCGACGTCTTTTTGGAAACCGAATATAAAGAGACAGAAGCAAATAAGCGTTTCGTTGCGCAAATCGATGCGCTCATCGCCGACGACGCATCGCTCGGGGACGAACACTTTTTTGACGAATTTCTCGCAAAGTGGCAATGCAGCGGCTACCCTACAGAATAGGTTGTTCCCACGGAAATTAGCCGATAATTTGTGGATCGAGAAACGGGTGACCGCGAGCAAGCTACAATCCTACATTAAACCCGAACAAACCCGAATCTATTGATCCGAACCTACTGATCCGAACCTACTAACGAAAAGGGGAAAAACGATGCAAACAAAGGGTCCATCGTTAGTTAATACGAAAGAAATGCTGTTAAACGCACAAAAAGGAGGTTACGCCGTACCGGCGTTTAACATCCACAATTTAGAGACTGTGCAGGCGGTCGTCGAAACAGCGGTTTCGCGGCGGTCACCCGTTATTTTAGCGGCGACGCCGGGGACGTTTGCGTACGCCGGGCGGGACTACATGCAAGCGATCGCCGAAGTGTCGGCAACGCGCTACGCGATCCCGATTGCGCTGCACTTGGATCATCACGAAACGTTTGAGGATATTAAGGCGTCGGTCGATCTCGGCACGAAATCGGTTATGATCGACGCGTCACACCACCCGTTCGAAGAGAACGTCCGCCTCGTCAAGCAAGTTGTCGACTATGCGCATGCTCGCGGGGCGACGGTAGAAGCGGAATTAGGGCGTCTCGGCGGGCAAGAAGACGACCTCGTCGTCGACGCAAAAGACGCAGCGTACACTGACCCACAAGCGGCACAGGAGTTTGTCGCTCGCACCGGCATCGACTCGCTCGCGGTGGCGATCGGTACGGCGCACGGTATGTACCAGGCGGAACCGAAACTCGACTTTGAGCGCTTGGCACAAATTAAAGCGTTAGTCGACGTGCCGCTCGTGTTACACGGCGCTTCCGGCATTCCCGTACAAGATGTGCAAAAATGCATCGCTTTAGGGTGCGCGAAGGTTAACATTTCTACTGAGTTGAAGTTGCCTTTCTCCGCTGCACTTCGCGAACATTTCGCGTCACACCCGGAAGAGAGCGACCCGCGTAAGTACATGACGCCGGCTAAAGAAGCGATGAGCCGCGCGGTAAACGACAAAATCGACATGTGTCTCAGTTTTGACCGCTATTGACCGCTATTAATAAAAGACTCCCGTCGTTCACTGTAGGTTTACACAGTAGGCGGCGGGAGTTTTTATTCCGCGGCGAAACGGATCGAGTAGCGGCAGCTTTGTCAGAAAGAGCGTGCACATGAAGCGTACCATGTCGGACAAATCGCTATGTTAGCGCGTGCGAGCGCGTGCGCTTGGACTTAAGCCACTGCATTTTTAGTTCACCGCTGTCCTATTCGGAAAACAATCCGCGACGCTGCTGCAACTGCTCGTACAGCTCGCGCAGTGTGCCGCGGGCGTCGATGCGGTATTGTGGCGAGCCCCGGTCGATCGCGCAGTCCGTCACCAAAAATGTGCGCATGCCGACCTCACTCGCTACCATATCTTCTTGTGCGTCATTGCCGATCATGACACAATCTGCAGGGTCGCAGCCTAGCTCGCGGCAAATTTCGACATAATACGCCGGGTTCGGCTTACAAAAATGTGCCGTTTCATAAGAAGTGACCAAAGCGAACGGCAAGTCGGCAACGCCGGCCCACTTCAGGCGCTCGACAATGGCGGTGCGGGGGAACACGGCGTTCGTCGCTACGACGAGGTGATATCGTTGTGCGAGCGCTTCTTCTGAAATCGCGCGGGCGAGTGGCGTCGGCTGCGTAAACCTCTGCAGCAGGGGAAAACTGTCGCGGTAAAAACGGTCGAACACTGGCCCGACCGTTTCGTAAGAGAGTTCTGCGCGCCGGACAAAATCGTTCCGGAACACTTCTTCATTCGTTAAGGTTGCGTCGTTATTTTTGACCATCGTCTCTGTGGCGGCAAAAATATGTTTAACGAGCGCTTCCGCGGGGAGCAGCGCTTGCTTTTCCATGGCAATTTGTTTTACGTACGCCTTAATAAACGTCTCTTGATCCATCGGGAGCAACGTACCGTCTAAGTCAAAACAGAGCACCTTCAACTCGCCTTCTCCTCTCAGTGCTTTTCTACTTACAAGAATGCCAACTATATTGCTTGTTTACGAGCGAACGTTCCATTTGTCGAAAAGGCACTTCCTGGGCCCTTATGACAGCTCGTGTCGATAAATGTAACATTTTTGTTACCTATCTTTCGCGCCCCTTCGATATACTTAATAACAGATGATACTTTGTGCAAAAAATGGGGGATGCACGGTGAAACGTAAGACGCTGCTAGTTGTATTAAGTGTGCTTGTCGGAGGGGGAGTGTTGCTTTACCAACAGTTTGGTTATTCTAGTACAAACCGAGCGGCGAGTCAAGGACACTCTGCTGACAAAACTGGGGACAATGCTAACAAAACCGTAGACAGTAAAACGACAGTAGACGACAAGTATACATACAAATCTAGCAAATCGGTGCCGGTAGAAGGTAAAGATCGTGCCAAACAAGATAGTAAGGCCGGCGACAAACCGGATGTACAACAGAAAGAAGCGGATGAGACACAATCTAGTGGCAAGCAAGAAAAAGAGAGAGGCGTCACCGCCGAGCGCGCAAAGGGATCATTGTCGTTAACGACGGGGATAGTGTTACCGGGCGTAGCAGAAATTAAGCAGAAGAAAGGGAAAAAAGTCGCTTACCTTACGTTTGACGACGGTCCAACACCTCAGTCGCACGAAATACTAGACATATTGAAAGAATTCGATGCGCATGCGACGTTCTTTATGCTCGAACCGGCAATGAAAGAGTACCCGAAAGCCGTCAAGCGGATGGTGGAGGAAGGCCATGCAGTCGGTATGCACGGCGTGACGCACGATCAGCGGGCGTTTTATGCCTCAGTGGCATCGGTTGTCGGGGAGATGAGTGCCGGTCGCGAGACAATCAAGAAGCTCACCGGAGTCGATACAGGGCTCATCCGCGTTCCGTACGGCAGTTATCCGCACATGACTCCCGTCTACAAGCAAGCGGTCGCGAGCCACGGCTTCACGATGTGGGATTGGAACGTCGACAGTAACGATTGGCGCTTTCGCGACGGCCGCTTCTTAGAGACGACCATCGCCCAAGTGAACGAATTGGAAAAAAAAGGCGAAACCCCGGTTATCTTGTTGCACGATCGTGCTGAAACCGTCCCGCATTTACGGGAGTTGCTTTCCTTTCTAAAGGAGAAAGGCTATGAATTAGAGGCGCTCGACGCCACAGTGGCTCCAGTTCAGTTTGTGCAATAGGCAATACCGCGGGGTGCCATTTGCTGGGAGGTAGAAGATGAAACGCGCCATGCTCACCATCTGCTTATGCTCGATCATCGTTTCTTTCGTCGGCTGTGGGTTGTCGCCGGAGGAACTGATCCAACCACCGAAATTCGAGCAGAACAAGGCGGATCTCAAAACAGAGGTTGAACGCAGCTTGCCGCACGGTGCCGTTATGGTCGCGCCGCTAAATGGAAAAAAGAAGCAACTGTTCTCGCTCGTCGACTTAGGTCGAGACGAGCGAGAAGCAGTTGTTTTTTACAAAGAAAAAGAAGAGGATGCCGCGATCTATTTAGCTGTTTTTACGAAACGAAACGGCGTGTGGAAGAAGGCGGACCAAATTAAAGCGGCAGGCAGCGAAGTCGATTTATTGGCAATTGAAGACGTTACAAACGACGGACGCAAAAATATTATCGTCGGTTATGCGAACGGCGACGCGTTGAATAAGGGGTTAGTCGTGTACAATTATAAGGACGGGAAGTTAAAAAATATCTTCGAAAAGGGTTATAGTTACGCTGTGATCGAAGACCTTAACCGAGATGGCATTAAAGATATTTCCCTTATTACGTTAGAGCGCGACGTAACCGCCAATGTGGTTCTTTACCAAACGAACCGTAAGAATCGGCTCGAGAAAGCATCTGAATTGGCCATCGGGACGCATCTAATCGAAAAAACGTCTGAGTTAGCGCTCGGACCGTTCGTAAAAGGCTACGACAACATCATATCAGGAAAAGTGAGCAAAACGAAGCGGGGCATTTTGATCGATGCGGCATTCCGCGGGCGATCGGCTTTTACCGAACTCATCGTGGTGGAAAAAGGAAAGTTAAAATCCGTCTTTGGACTGCAAACAGAGCGATTGCTATTTAAAGAGAGACAAGTTTTCAGTAAGGATATTGATGGCGACGGCATTTTAGAGATTGGCTTAACGACGACTCCAAAAGGTTGGGGGAAAGAGCCGACGACCGATACACCTTATTTCGAGACGTATTACGAATGGGACGGCAAAAAAGATCTCAAGTTGAAGCATGAACGGTACGCCGATTACGAGAACGGTTTTTATGTCGACTTTCCGCCGGAGTGGTACGAACGCGTGACGATTGAAAAAGTTGATGGGGGAAATTGGATAAGGTTAGTCTCTACGAAGACAGGTGACAACCTGTTGGAAGTTCGCTATATTAAAAAAGGAAAATGGAAGAACAGCCGGAAAGGTAACAACGAATTGATCCAGATCCATCAGAGCGATAAGTTCATTTATGCCATTCCTGCGGCGCAAGCGGCGTTAGCGCCACACGTTCACCTCATTGCCGAAGATGTCGGGCGATAAACTGTAGGTAGTTAGGGACTGAACGATCAAGGCGAAATCCATATAAAATAGTTCGGAATTATTAGATGACCGAAACGATGAGTGATTTACATCGATCTTACTTGCTTTGGCGGGAGTTTAGTACATGAAACGACGCGTCATTTTTCGCTTTATGGCTGTTATTTTACTTACGCTCCTCCTAGTGGAAGCCATTTTTTTTATCGGCGTCTATCGGTACTACTATTACGGGATCGCGCAGCGATTGACGAGCCACGCCGAAATTTCGACCGCTTTTTATAATAAATACAACGACGACTTGCAAGGTAGTATTAAGCGGAAAGCGCAAGACATTATAAAGTCC
The DNA here is from genome assembly GCF_001375555.1 of Numidum massiliense. Taxonomy (NCBI): domain Bacteria; kingdom Bacillati; phylum Bacillota; class Bacilli; order Caryophanales; family Bacillaceae; genus Numidum; species Numidum massiliense. The sequence goes on from NZ_CTDZ01000009.1 coordinate 1,279,668, forward strand.
TTTGCCTACCCTGGCACGTATTTGGAGTTGCTCGACCGGCAGGGGACGCTCATCATGTCGTCCAACGGTTTTAACGGTAAAAATCGAGTGCCGTTGAGTAAGCAAGTGTTAGACGGGGAGACCGATTCGCACATTGACCGTATGCCTGGGACGGGCGAGCGCGTGCTGTTTGTGGAAAGTCCACTCAAAAACGGCGGGCAGACGGTGGCGATCCTGCGCTATACGACATCGCTCGTAGCGGTCGATCGCACGGTCCAGTCCATTGTAGCGATTGCCTTAATGTCTGGCTTCTTCGTGCTCGTGTTTGTGTTTTTGCTCAGCTTAAAGCTCGCTAATTCGATCGTCAACCCGTTAAAGGATATCATTAATATTTCTTCCGAAATGGCGAAAGGGCAGTTCGGTATCCGCATGGACGAGACGTACGAGAAGGAACTGGGTGAACTCGCGCGCACACTCAATTACATGGCCGATGAAATCGTCAAAAACGACCGTTTAAAAAACGAGTTTATCTCGTCTATTTCACACGAACTGCGCACCCCGCTGACAGCGATCAAGGGGTGGGCGGAAACGATGTACGTCGGCGAGCAGTTAAGTAAGGAAGAAATGAATCAGGGGATAGGGATTATTCGTGCGGAAACGAATCGCATGATTATGTTAGTGGAAGAGCTACTCGATTTCTCCAAATTTATGGCTAATCGCGTGCAACTATATCGAGAAGATGTGCGCATCGATCGACTCGTGGAAGAAGTCGCCCTCGAGTTTAAGATGAAGGCGGAAGAGAAGCAATGTACCATTGCTGTACACGGCCTACAGCCAGTGACAATCTTTGTTGACGAATTGCGCCTAAAGCAAGTTCTCATCAACATCGTCGACAACGCGATCAAGTTTTCCCACCAAGGTGGCGAAGTGACTGTGTCGCTGGACGAGAGCGCCGCCGACGTCGTCGTAAAAGTAAGTGATCGCGGTTGCGGCATTGCTGCGGACCACTTGCCCCACTTAACGAAATCTTTCTATCAGGTTGCCCCGCAGGGGGCGGGTGCAGGGATTGGTTTGGCGATTAGCGACGAGATCGTGCGGCTGCACGGTGGCACGTTACACATAGCGAGTATTTACGGCGAAGGCACGTGTGTCTCGCTACAAATCCCCAGAACTGACAAAAGAAAAAACGTGTAAGGGCTTTTCTCTCCTCGCGGGTGTGTGGTATAATACTGTCCGTGCAGGAGGGATACATACGTCATGGGGAAAGTAAAGGGCTTATGGTTAGCTATGTCACTCGCGCTTTTATTCGCTAGTGCATGTTCTAACAAAGCAGCCAGTTCGAAAGAACAGGTACAAACAATTATCGACAATATGGTGGAGAACTCGTTTGATTTCACCAGCGCCTTACATGCAGAGGCAGATAGTAAAAAGATGGAACGCCTCTTCGCCTTAGACGGTTCGTACGTCGCCGGTCGCGGTTACATCGCAGAGGCGAAAGTGCGACTGTCAGGTTTTAAGAGTGAAAGTAACATTTTGGCTGCTGACGATCAACTGTACTATAAATTAGCAAACGATCGACGCTGGAAACCGACGACTGCGCAAGATTTGCAGATGTTCGGCATTTCGTATAAAGAGAGTCCGGCCACGATGCTACAAGAAATGAAGGAAAGCGTCGTTAATATTGAGCAGAAGAGTAAGAATAGTTTTCGTATCACACTCGATCGAAACAAGTATGCGCAGCAGGCGGGAGCAAAAACGTTGCAATTGCCGCAAGTCGACAACAGTAACAACGTGTCCATCGAACTGTTAGGGAATCCGAGTGTCGACGTCGAAATCGACGTACAGCGACAACTCGTCCGCACGCTCACGTTGCATTACAAGGCAAAAATGACTGGGGTTGACGGCGAGGACGAGACAGTGAATATGACATATGAAGTGACGATGCGCAACTTCAACAACGGTCAAACGCTGCCGAAGTTGTGAATAGTTCAACTCTTACCAAAACTAGCTGTCGAGACGTTCTCGACAGCTTGCTCGTTGATGCGTACGTGTACAGTATTTTAGACCGCGAGTGGCCGCAAGTGCAAGGAAGACTAGAAGGTTTTTTAGCTTAACATTTAGCATACGAAATGCCGCTGCACGATAGGGTGCCGCCGGCACACCCGCCGCATTATGTCATGTAGCCGTTAAAAGGTGAATCCCTTCCGGGAAAAACGCACTGTCTTAGCGGCACGTCGACGACACTTTGCACACTCGGCTGCCGGAGTGCGCCTCCGGGAGTCCATTCGATGTAAGTCACTTTCACCGCGACTGTAGGACGTACCCAGTAGGCGTCGCGATGTCGTTCCGGTCGGTTTGCGAACGGTTGTTCCGTCGTTACAGTCGGGTGTAACAGGGCGGTGAGGGTGCGCCATTCCGCCTGTGATAACTTCCCTGTCCCAGCGTGTCCGATGTACCACAGGCGGCCATCCGCATCGTATAGTCCTAGCAGCAAGGCATTAACGACTTGGTCGCGCACAGTAAAACCGCCGATGACCGCGATTAAGTCGTGGTAATTTTTTATTTTGAGCCAGCGATCGCTTTTCGTCCCGGCGACGTACGGCGACTCGCGCTGCTTCATGACGATGCCTTCCATGTCGTTTTCCTTCATTACATTGAATAGCGACACACCGTCGGCATAAGAAGAGACGAGTTGTACGCATTCGTTTGGTGTGACCAGCGTCTCCAACAATTCTAGGCGCTTGTGCAGCGGGAGGCGACAAAGTGAGGAGCCGTCCGCGTACAACAGATCGAATATCATGAATGTGACGGGGACGAGCTGTCGCATGCGCGGGACCCGCTCGAGGCGGCGAATGCCGTCGCGCCGCATCACTTCGTGAAAGGATGGCTTGCCATCCGGACCGAGCGCGATCACTTCTCCGTCAAGAATGACCGATTTGGCGCGGCAATAGTTGCGAATGTCGGTCAGTTCGGGGTAGTGCTGTGTCCGTTCGCGCTTTTTGCGGTTGAACAACTGCAGGCGTGCACCGTCGTAATACGTCAAGAGGCGTACGCCATCCCATTTTATTTGTGCGATCCAATCGGAGCCGGAAGGGATGATCTCCCCGCGTTTTGGTTCCATCGGTGCTAATGGCTGCACGTCGTTTCACCTCTTTTTTCTACATACACATAGTTTGCACCGCGTAGCTGATAATAATTTTAACTCGGCGAAAGTGGAAGTGAAGCGATTGTCTGACAAAATCGTACGGATCGAAAACAAAGAAATTACGGTAACGCACCCGGACAAATTACTGTTTACCGAGGCGGCGATTACGAAGTGGGACTTCGTCGTACACGTGACGCGGCTCGCGCCGTTCATCTTGCCGTATGCGCGTGACCGACTGCTCACAGTCATTCGCTCTCCGGACGGTACAGGGGGAAAATCGTTTTATCAAAAAAACGTGCCCGCCCACGCCCCCGCCTGGGTACAGACCGCAGAATGGCAAGGGACGACGTATGTTTTACTGCAAAATACAGCGACGCTCGTATGGTTGGCGACACAAGCGGCGCTCGAGTTGCACACATCGTTTCACTTCGCGCACAGTGAAGCGCCAGCGGAACTCGTTTTCGATTTAGACCCGACGGTGGAAGGGTTTGCCGCCGTAGTCGAGGTGTCACTCACACTGCACAATGTGCTTCAATCGCTCGGCCTTACCGCCGTTCCAAAAACGTCTGGCGCGACTGGCCTGCAAGTGTACGTGCCGATCGCGCGTCGCTATTCGTTTGCGGAAACGCGGCTCGTCGGCGCCTTTATTGCGAAGTACTTACACGAAAAGCTGCCTCGTCTCGTCACGTTGGAACGGTTAAAGCGAAACCGCGGCGACAAAGTGTACATCGATTATTTGCAGCACTGGCTCGGCAAAACGTTGATCACTCCGTACTCGCCCCGCGCCCGCAACGTCGCGACCGTATCGACACCTGTCTTATGGCAGGAGCTGGCCCGCGGCGTGCAGCCGGAAGATTTTACGCTTCACACCATTCACGCGCGACTGGAAAAGATAGGGGATATATTTTCGCCATTACAACACGTGGAACAACGACTTGCCTTGGACGACATTTTGACTTTTATCCGCAAAAAAGTGTCCCTCTCTTGACGATCGTTCCCGCTGTCTGTTTCAATAAATAGAGTGAGAATGGAAAACTTTTATGAGGGGCGAACAGTGTGAAACGGTTATTTATTAATGCCGCGATTGCGACCGTTAACGAAGGGAATGACGTTATTCACGGCGCGCTAGCGACTTGCGACGACAAGATTACATACATTGGCAAGACACCGGAAAACATTTGGGCGTACGACGACGTCGTCGACATGCGCGGGAAAATGCTGCTGCCCGGATTCGTCAATACGCACGGCCACGCAGCAATGACACTGCTGCGCGGATATGCTGACGACTTGCCGCTGCAGAAGTGGCTTGAGACAAAAATGTGGCCGGTTGAAGAAAAGTTCGGGCCGCAACAAGTGAAGTGGGGGACAAATCTCGCCCTGTTAGAAATGGTGAAGAGCGGCACGACGACGTTCGCCGACATGTACGACTACATGGACGAAGTGGCGCAAGCGGTTGTTCTGTCAGGCATGCGCGCCAGCTTGTGCCGCGGGATGACGGGACTCGGTTCGGAAGAGGAACGCCGCTATAAGCTGCGGGAAGCGACGCAGTTTGTGCAAGATTGGCACGGGCAAGCGGGAGGGCGGATTACGACGATGATGGCGCCACACGCCCCGTATACGTGCCCGCCGGATTTCATCCGCCAGACGGTAGAACAGGCGACAGCGTTAAACGTGCCCGTTCACATCCACATGTCGGAAACGGCGCGCGAAGTAGAGCAGAATGTCGCCGATTACGGGAAGCGCCCTGTGGCGCACTTGCTCGAACTAGGCGTCTTTGACCGGCCGACGTTAGTCGCACACGCCGTGCACGTCAACGACGAAGAAATTAACATTTTGGCGCAAAAAGAAGTTAAGGTATCACATAATCCAGGGAGTAACCTAAAGCTCGGCAGCGGTATTGCGCCAATCCCGACGATGTTGGAAAAAGGACTCTGCCCATCGCTCGGCACCGACAGCGCTGCGAGCAACAATAACTTACATATGATGGAAGAAATGCGGTTAGCGGCACTCATCCATAAAGGACACTGGGAAGATTCGCTCGCCGTTCCAGCGGAAACCGCACTGCGGATGGCGACTCGTTACGGGGCAGAAGCACTGTTTTTAACGGAAATCGGGTCGCTCGAAGTCGGGAAAAAAGCTGACTTTATTTCCGTGCGTACTGACGGCCCACACTGGCAACCCGTGCATGACGTCGTCTCCAACCTCGTGTACAGTGCGATGAGCAGTGACGTGCAAGACGTGTACGTGAACGGACGTCCGCTCATGCGCAACCGCGAGTGCTTGACGCTGGACGAGGAACGCATTCGTTACCAAGTAAAAAAAGTGTGGGGTCAGTTAGATTTATGATAGGTAATCATTGTGTGACAACCGTTTGCCGCGCGAAAGCGCGCAAGGTGTTGTAACGGACAGTGATGGCGCAGTGACGGCGCAGTGATGGCGGTGCCCGCTAGAGTTAAGCGACTGCGGGCACCGCCCGCCTGTGAATCCGTCCGTTAACTAAACATAGACAACGGCGCTACGTTACCATATAATATATGGTAACGCTTACTAGGTGCTCTCTATTGGCTGTTTACAATTTTGTGTATAGCTCGTTTTGTAACGCGAATGACACAATAATTTTCCTTTGGGCAATCTGATCCGACTCTGCCTGCTAGTTCTCAAACTAGCGATGGTGGCGTACAGAATAATACACGAGCCATGCGAGTCACGACGGACGCCTCCGTAAGCGCATACAGTAAAAGACGACAGGAGGGAGAGGAATCGCGATGGATTTTAGTTTGACGAAAGAACAGCGCCTCATACGCGACACGGTGCGCGCCTTTGCGGAAAAAGAGATCGCCCCTAAGGCAGAGCACCTCGATCAGACGAGTCAATTTCCGCTGGACACGTTTAAAAAAATGGGCGAACTGGGCCTACTGGGCATCCCGTTCCCGGAGGCGTACGGCGGTGTCGGTGCCGATACGATTTCATACGCACTCGCCGTTGAAGAAGTCGGGCGCGCCTGCGGCAGTACCGGCTTAAGTTATGCGGCGGCGGTATCGCTCGGGGCAAGTCCGATTTATTATTTTGGCACGGAGGAACAAAAACAGAAGTACCTCGTACCGCTCGCTTCGGGAGTCGCACTCGGCTCCTTCGGTCTCACGGAAGCGGGGGCGGGGTCTGACGCGGGGGGCACAGCGACGCGAGCCGTTTGCGAAGGAGACGCGTATGTCATCAACGGCAGCAAATGTTTTATTACGAATGCGAGCTATGCACAGACAGTTATTGTAACCGCTGTCACGCATAAAAGCCCTAACGGAAAAAACGTCGTCTCCGCCTTTATCGTCCCGACGGAGACGCCGGGTTTTCGCGTGAGCAAGCAGTACGACAAGATGGGGTTGCGCGGCTCGAATACGGCCGAGCTAATTTTGGAAGACGTCCGCGTGCCACAGGAAAACTTACTCGGTGACCCGGAAAAAGGGTTCAGTCAATTTTTGTACACACTCGACGGCGGACGCATCTCGATCGGCGCCCTGTCAGTCGGCATTGCCCAGGCGGCCTTTGAAGCAGCGCTGACGTATGCGAAGGAGCGAGTCCAATTCGCTCAAGCGATCTCCAAATTTCAAGCGATTCAGTTCAAATTGGCGGACATGGCGACGCAAATCGAGTTGGCGCGCAATATGGTACTAAAGGCGGCATGGCTCAAAGATGCCGGGCGCCCCTTTACGAAAGAGTCGGCGATGGCTAAACTGCATGCGTCCGAAATATGCATGCGCGTCTGTGATCAAGCGGTACAAATTCACGGTGGTTATGGCTACATCAAAGAATATCCAGTCGAACGCTATTTGCGCGACGCTAAGTTAATGGAAATTGGTGAAGGAACGTCAGAAATTCAGCGCCTCGTCATTGCCCGGCAACTCGGTTGTTAGTTGTACCGAATAAATACGAGTGACACGGCCGCGGTACTGTGCGGTACGATCAGAAGTTATTTAGGAATTAAAAGTTAGCAGTTAGTGGAGTTATTGATAGCTATTAGTCGATAAAAGTGGAGTGGCTTAAGGGCGTAACGGCGCGCCCACTTGTGCAAGTACGGATTAAGGGGGTCTAAGGGGGGATTTTTTGTATGGCAGAGCTGTTAAACGTTTCGGTCGGACGGTTGCTAGAAAACGTCGCTACGGCACAGCCCGAGCACGAGGCAGTCGTTTACCCGGAGCGGAACTTGCGCTATACGTACCGCCAGTTCGACGACGTGTGTCGGCAAGTGGCGAAGGGGTTGATGCACCTCGGCATCGAGAAGGGTGAGCACGTGGCGATTTGGGCGACGAACCAGCCAGAATGGCTCGTCTCCCAGTTTGCGACAGGGAAAATGGGTGCTGTCCTCGTCACGGTAAACACGAATTACCGCACGGCAGAGCTAGAGTATTTATTAAAGCAATCGGATGCGACGACGCTCATTTTAATGGAGTCATACCGCGGTGCTTCGTACATTGACATGTTATACGAAATCGTACCGGAATTGCGTACGTCCGAGCTAGGCGCATTGTCGTCGGAGCGGTTGCCTTACTTAAAGAACGTCATCGTGCTCGGTGAGAAGCGCTATCCGGGCATGTATCTCTGGGACGACCTCGTGCAGATGGGAGAGGCGGTGGGCGACGGTGCACTCGACCGACGCACGGATGAACTCGCGCCGGACGACGTCATTAACATGCAATATACGTCGGGTACGACCGGTTTTCCGAAAGGCGTCATGCTCACGCACAACAACATCGTCAACAACGGGGCACACATTGCGGCATCGATGCGCTTGACAGCTGCCGATCGGCTGTGTATTCCGGTCCCCTTTTTCCACTGTTTCGGCTGTGTGTTGGGGACGATGGCGTGTGTGTCCGTCGGGGCGACGATGGTGCCTGTCGAGTCGTTTGAGCCGCTCACGGTGTTGAAAGCGGTCGAGGTGGAACGTTGTACCGCACTACACGGTGTGCCTACGATGTTTATCGCCGAGTTAAACCATCCTGAGTTTGACCGGTTTGACTTGTCGTCGCTGCGCACCGGCATTATGGCTGGCTCGACCTGTCCGATGGAAGTGATGAAAGCCGTCATGGGAAAAATGGGCGCGGCACAAATTACGATTGCTTACGGGCAAACGGAGGCGTCTCCCGTCATTACGCAGACGCGCGCCGACGACCCGATCGACTTAAAAGTGTCTTCCGTCGGACGTAAAATACCGCACGTAGAAGTAAAAATTATCGATCCAACTACGAGGGAAGAGGTACCGACCGGAGAGCAAGGGGAACTGTGTACGCGCGGTTATCACGTCATGAAGGGGTACTACAAAAATCCGGAAGCGACGGCAGAAGTGATCGATGCCGACGGTTGGCTGCACACGGGTGATTTGGCGACGATGGATGGGGACGGGTACGTGCAAATAACGGGTCGTTTAAAAGATATGATCATTCGCGGCGGCGAAAACATATATCCGCGGGAAGTGGAAGAATTTTTGTACACGCATCCACAAATTCTCGACGTACAAATCGTCGGTGTGCCCGATGAGCTGTTCGGTGAAGAAGTGATGGCGTGGATCATTTTAAAGGAAGACGCAACGTTAACGGCTGAAGACATTCGCGACTACTGTCGCGGTAAAATTGCCCGGCACAAAATACCGCGCTACATCGAATTTTGTCGCGAATACCCGATGACGGCGTCGGGTAAGATCCAGAAGTTCAAACTACGGCAAATGGCGCATGAGTTACTCGGGCTGGGGATTGAAGAAGCTACGAAATGACGAAGAAGGACATAGGAGGAGAGGACATGAAACAGATTAAAGCGACGATGGCTGGAAGTGTGTGGAAAATGCTCGTTAGCGAAGGTGAACAAGTGACCGCGGGACAAGAAGTCGTTATTTTGGAATCGATGAAAATGGAAATTCCGATTACGGCGGAGACGAGCGGTACGGTGAAAAAGGTGCGCATCGAGGAGGGCGGGTTCGTCAACGAAGACGACATCTTGATCGAGCTCGCGTAACGTGCGTCTGTGTAAGAAAATGGTTTGCTACCGTTTTGTCATTGTGCGATTAACCACTCCTGATCGTAAGTAGTGACCACTGTCGATGGCCGGCGACTTAAGGCGTTAAATGGAGAGACACTTGCGACAGGCACTTAAATGGGGTGAAAAAAGTCGTGAAATGGCCGCAAGCTGTGACACTAAAAGAAGTTGGACCGCGCGACGGGTTACAAAATGAGCAGCAATTTTTGGAGACTGAGCATAAAGTTGCATGGATTAACGCCTTGTCTCAAACGGGTTTAACGTACGTTGAGATCACGTCCTTTGTCCATCCGCGTTGGATGCCGGCTCTTTCGGACGGCGAGTCGGTCGCTAAACAAATTGTGCGCGTCCCCGGCGTGACGTACGCCGCACTCGTGCCGAACCGCCGTGGGCTCGTACGGGCATTGTCCGCCGATGTGGACGAAGTGGCCGTGTTTATGTCCGCGAGCGAGACCCATAACCGTAAAAATATTAACAAATCGTGTGCGGACACACTACCTATTTTACGCGAAGTCGTCCGCGAGGCAACGCAAGCGGGCAAGCGCGTCCGCGGCTACCTTTCGACTGTCTTCGGTTGTCCTTACGAAGGGGAAGTCGCGCACCGTGACGTCTTGCGCCTCGCCGACGCGTTGTTTGAAATGGGCGTGTACGAAGTGTCGTTCGGCGACACGATTGGTGTCGCCAACCCGCGTCAAGTGCAAATCGTACTGAGCGAGCTGTTGTCTTACTATCCTGCGGAAAAACTGGCGCTCCACTTTCACGACACGCGGGGGACAGCAATCGCTAACGTCCTCGCCGCGCTCGATTTAGGGATTACTGTGTTTGACGGCTCAGTCGGCGGGCTCGGCGGTTGTCCCTATGCGCCGGGGGCATCGGGTAACATCGCGACCGACGATTTGTTGTACATGCTCGCCGAAATGGGGATTTCCACCGGAATCGACCGCGACAAACTGCACGAGGCTGCACGCTTCATTCAAGAAAAAATTGGCCGTCAGCTGCCGAGTCACCAGTTGCGAGCGCTTTCTGGGACGATGAGTAAATAAAGCATATATTTTATCTGTCGGTTCATTGTCGGATGCAACATCGGTTAACGATGAGCTTTCGTGTGTGTTTCTAATAAATGTGTTGCCAAGCGGGGGAGGTAAGGGACATGTCTACCGTGGAGCATACGGTAACTGTAGCGAAAGAGGCGACAGGCGTTGTCACTGTGACGTTAAACCGCCCGCAAGCGGCTAACGCGATGTCGCTGAAGTTACTACACGAATTGAACGAAGCGGTACAAAGTATGACGTACGACCGCACCGTGCGCTGTGTCATCGTCACGGGGGCCGGCGACAAAGCGTTTTGCGCAGGTGCGGATCTAAAAGAGCGCGCCGGAATGAATGCGACCGAAGTGCGGCAAACAGTCGCATTAATTCGCAGCAACATGGATCGTCTAGCCGAATTGCCGCAACCGGTCATCGCCGCTGTCAACGGGACGGCTTTTGGCGGGGGAACGGAGCTGGCACTCGCGTGCGACATTCGCTTAGCCGCTGAGCATGCGTCGTTTGCCCTAACAGAAACGTCGCTCGGGATCATTCCCGGCGCAGGTGGTACGCAGCGGTTGGCGCGCCTGGTGGGGCTCGGGCGGGCGAAGGAGCTCATCTTCACGGCGCGGCGCGTACAAGCGGAAGAGGCGGCGCGCATCGGCCTCGTCGAATACGTTACGCCGGCAGCATCACTAATGGAAAGAGCGCAAGCGTTGGCCACCCAAATTGCGAGTAACGCGCCGATCGCTGTCGCGCAGGCGAAATTTGCGATTGACAAAGGGTATGACAGCGACCTTCATACCGGGCTGGCGATCGAAAAAAGTGCGTACGAAGTGACAATTCCGACAGAGGACCGCATGGAAGGGTTACGTGCCTTTAAAGAGAAGCGCCGCCCGAGATTTAAAGGCGAGTAATGCAGCGACGTGTAACGCTGCTGCTTAACTCGGCAGCGACAGCTGGAGGGCAGCGTAGATGTGTTCGTCGCGGGTGCCGGTTCGAAGTAGCGACGGGAAAGTAGCAGGATGAAGGTGCGCAAGTCGCATGGTGCAGGCAGGTAGGCAGTATCATAACAAGCAGCAGGATAAATAGGAGAAGTGGGGGAGACCGATGACTGAAAAAAACTTGCAAGTTTACATAGACCGTATCACTCGCGGAGGGGCAGCCAAGTATCACGAAAAAAACGCGGAAAAAGGAAAGATGTTCGTGCGCGAGCGGCTAAGCCTATTGTTTGACGACGATGTCGAATTAGAGGATGCGTTGTTCGCCAACTGCTTGGCTGACGATTTACCGGCCGACGGCGTCGTTACCGCGATCGGCAAAGTGAACGGGCAGACCGTCTGCGTCATGGCCAACGATTCGACGGTGAAGGCGGGGTCGTGGGGTTGGCGCACCGTGGAAAAGATCATCCGCATCCAAGAGACGGCGGAAAAGCTATCTGTGCCACTCGTTTATTTAGTCGACTCAGCCGGCGCGCGCATTACCGATCAGATCGAGATGTTTCCGGGACGGCGCGGAGCTGGACGCATTTTTTACAACCAAGTGAAACTGTCCGGACAGATCCCGCAAATATGTTTGTTGTTCGGACCGTCAGCCGCTGGAGGCGCATACATTCCCGCGTTTTGCGACGTGGTCATTATGGTCGAAGGAAACGCTTCGATGTATCTCGGCTCGCCGCGCATGGCGGAAATGGTCATCGGGGAGAAAGTGTCGTTAGAGGAAATGGGTGGCGGGCGCATGCATTGTTCCGTCTCTGGGTGCGGCGACTTTTTAGCGGCTAACGAAGAAGAAGCGATCGCGACAGCGCGCACGTACTTGTCGTACTTTCCGGTCAATTACACGGCGCATCCGCCGCAGCAGACGCCACAAGCTCCGCCGGCCTTCGACCGTGCGATAGAAGAGATCATCCCCGCCAATCAAAACGCACCGTTCAACATGATCGACCTCGTTGAACGCCTCGTCGATCAGGATTCGTTTTTAGAAATAAAGAAGCTGTTCGCACCAGAACTCATCACTGGATTGGCCCGGCTCGACGGGAGGCCGATTGGAATCGTCGCCAACCAGCCGCGCGTCAAAGGGGGAGTTCTCTTCGCCGATTCTGCCGACAAAGCGGCGCGATTCATTACGTTATGTGACGCGTTCAACATCCCGCTGCTTTTTCTCGCTGACGTCCCCGGGTTTATGATCGGGACAAAAGTAGAAAGGGCAGGTATCATTCGCCACGGGGCGAAAATGATCGCCGCGATGTCGGAAGTGACCGTTCCGAAAATTTCCGTCATCGTGCGCAAAGCGTACGGTGCTGGCCTGTACGCAATGGCCGGGCCGGCGTTTGAGCCCGATTGCTGTCTCGCGCTTCCGACGGCACAAATAGCCGTCATGGGACCGGAAGCCGCCGTTAACGCCGTGTACGCCAACAAAATTGCCGCCTTACCGCCAGAAGAGCGCGCTACCTTCATTGACCAAAAGCGCACCGAGTACCGCGAAGACATCGATCTTTACCGTCTCGCCTCAGAGATGGTCATCGACGGCATCATTCCGGCACACCGTTTGCGCGACGAACTGAGCAAACGGTTCGCCACCTATGCTTCCAAGAACGTTTCGTTTGCGGCGCGCAAACATCCGGTGTATCCCGTATGAAATAATGTTGAACCTTTTTGTTTCCCGCTTCGTCATTATAAGTGAACGGATGTTGACGGTGGGGCGACGATCAAAAAAAAGCCCGGTCAAGCACCGGGCTTTAAGGCATAGGTAGGTGAAATTGGGATATAATACGACACATAGTCATCATTTTGCGTCAAGTAGTAAAGTGAACCGCGGCCCAACTGTCTCAGCGTGTAACACGTCTTCTGTTAAGCGATGACGGTAAGCGAGTTGGCCTAAACAGTGTTCACTGCGCCTCGCTTCGACCATTTCCGGGGCAATACCGTGCGCGCGTAAATGGTCTAACAAAGACGGATCGAGGGAATGTAACCAGTTAGTCAGGACCGTCACCTCCCTTCTCACCTGTACAACGTAGTATGGCTTAGCATCTGTCGCGCTATGTCTGCCAGTATTTATTTTGCCCATAGCCGTTATAAACGCCCCGCCCTGTGCATACGTTTAAAAGCATACGATGCATAGGGTGGTATCCACATGTATATACAACGGTGGCGCAAAACCTTTACTGTCCTGTTGATCGTTGTAGCGGCTCTCGGATGCGGCTTACTCGGCATGATGCACGACCGTGTCGAGCGTGTAACAAAACAGCTTGCTCCGGCGGATGAAATCCTACCCGACGAAAATGTCGTCACACGCGTGATCAATCACTTTTTAGAAAAAAAAGGGCAAGTGTCCTTTCGCTTGCACGTCGTTGAGGATGGAAAAATAACCGCCAATATGACCGGTACTTTCCGCCAGCAGCAGTGGAAAACGTGCAGGGAAAGGCAATCCTTGCAATTGTCCGGCAGAAATGAGCAAATCCGAGAAATAAAAAAGGGGGAAAAGCAAGCACCTATTAAAGATCCACTGCAAGGGCTCGTCTCTCCCCGCGATCACCTCCGGCAACTGCAAGCGGCGCATTATCGACCGATTTACGCTGCCGAGAACCGCAGCGCAGCAGCGACGTCAGCCGTACAACTGTCGTTAACCGAAGAGCAAATTGTCAATACGTTAAAAAGTATTTTGGGTGATACATTCACATCGGAAAATGTGCTACAGCAGCTGGCGCACAATGTAGAAATTCGTTATGTACTCGTTTACGATAAGAAAATCTTTGACCTTAAGCAATTAAAAATGGAAATCAGACACAAAGATGCATCTATACGCGGGTTAACTTACTTATTTGAGGAGACGTCTGAGTGAAACGTTGGGCGATCATACTTGGGATTGTCACCTTGCTAATCGTTTGGCAATTACTACTTGTTTACAATAATTTTAAGGGATCAGAATTAGATTTAACTAACGAAGGTTTGACGGTGGCGAAAGAAAAGGCGGCTGTCGTTACTGCTCAGTCGGTGACGTATTATCCCGGCGACGGAGGATACGTTGTCATCAATGGGAAACAAAAGGACGGCGCGGACGTCATCGTCTGGGTACAAAATGGCGACGTCTGGTCCGAACGACTGGCAAATAGCGTGGATCAAAAACAACTGCGCGCGCAACTGTCGGAGGCGGTCATTAAACGTATCACCCCGGGGATGATGACCGTGCCACGCGGTCAAAACGGCGCCAAAGGAAAGAAAGATGAACAAGGTGAAAAACGCCCGCTCTGGGAAGTGTATTACGAAACAGCGACGGGCGAATCGTATTACGAGTGCTTCGATTATAAAAGCGGAAAAAGCGTCAAAAAGATCGAACTGTAATTCGCAGGGAACTTTAAGAGAATCCACATCAGGTGAGAAAACCGCTCCGACCGTCTATGTCGGCTAGCGGTTTTTTTTTACTGCTTGCTCAATACTTCCAGCTAAAAAGTATAACTCGTATGATATACTAATAGTGTTGCTTATGCGAAGGAACGTGAGTAAAAAAAGGAACACAAGGAGGCGTAACGATTGAAAAAAATACGTCTACTTCCCGCCGTCCTAAGCCTTGTCATTACAGGTTCTGTCTTGTTCGGCGGATGGTTTTTTTATGAAGTGAAAACGGTGAAACAGCCGCTACGCGAACTGCTTGTGCAAGAAAAGTACGTGACTCATTACGAGATTGATGTCACACCGAAAACCGTAGCGATCGAATTAAATGTTACGCCTTCTTTTTTACTTTCTCAAGATTATATCCGTTTACTCGAACAGGCTAAAGAGATGAGTGGGCGTGAGCACGTGACGATCACTTTAAAGGACAAGCCAAACGCACGCTTGTACGGGGCGTGGAGTGAACTTTATTTTCTGTTAGCTGAAGGTGTAGAAACGAGTGACTACTATACGATGCAGGAGAGAATCGAAAAACATCCAGCGACAAAATCGGTAGAGACACAAGTTGCGCTGGACGCTGACCACTTGTATGTGTGGCTGCAAGATGCGTCCGGAACCGGAAAGCACTCACTGTTTCGGACACTTCCGATGACTGTCGGCGAGAACAGGGGGGGAGGAAATGGTTAAAGAAATAGCGATCGGGGTAACAGTAGCGCTACTCGCCTTTTGTGCCTTCCTCGGTGTCAACGTCATTCCTATTGTGTTAGTCGGATTGCTCGCGACAGCTTTTTACGTGTTGCTGTCGCTGAAGGGGACGTCTTTACCTATCGGAAAAAACAGGCGGCTCAATGTGAAGGAGACCGTGCCCAAGACGTCGTTTAACGATGTCGGGGGCCATAAGCGGACGAAGCAAGAGCTCATGGAAGCCTTAAATTTTTTGATTGAGCGCGAAAAAATTGAAGCGTACGGTATTCGTCCGATCAAAGGGTTGCTACTGTCCGGACCGCCAGGTACCGGGAAAACGCTAATGGCGAAAGCGGCGGCACACTACACGAACTCTGTGTTTGTCGCCGCGTCGGGCAGTGAGTTCGTCGAGATGTATGTCGGCGTCGGCGCGCAGCGTATCCGCAACGTGTTTAAACAAGCGCGCGAACTGGCGCAAAAAAACGATAAAAAGAGCGCCATCGTCTTTATCGACGAAATTGACGTGATCGGGGGGAAACGCGACGGCGCGCAAAACCGAGAGTACGACCAGACGTTAAACCAATTGCTGACGGAGATGGACGGGATCCAGTCGTCACACGACGTACAAATACTCGTCATCGCCGCCACGAACCGCCCTGACATGCTCGACGCGGCTCTGCTCCGACCAGGTCGTTTCGACCGTCACATACTTGTCGATTTGCCGGATAAAAAAGCACGGGAACATATATTAAAATTATATTTAGGAAACAAACCGCTGGCGAACGACGTCCAGATCGCGCAAGTAGCCGAGGAAACCTTCGGTTTTTCCGGCGCGCAGTTAGAAAGTTTAGCGAACGAAGCGGCGATCTACGCCTTGCGCGAACAATCGGAAGCCATTCGCCCCACCCATCTCGCCAGTGCGATCGATAAAGTGATGATGGGGGAGAAAACGGATCGCGAAGCGACGAAGCAAGAACGCGAACGCGTCGCTGTCCACGAATTGGGGCATGCGCTCGTTTCTGAGTTAGTGCGCCCGCAGTCTGTTTCCCAAGTCGCCCTCAGCCCGCGTGGCAAAGCGCTCGGCTATGTGCGGCAAAACCCGGCAGGGGACAAATATTTGTATACAAAAAAAGATATCGAAAACGAGATTAAGGTCACTTTGGCCGGAGCTGTCGCCGAAGAAATGATTTACGGTAATCGTAGTACTGGGTCGCGCAACGACTTTGAACAGGCAAACGAGCGGACAGTTTTGTTGATCGAGACAGGATTGTCGAATTTGGGTATAATTAATAAGGAGCTCGCCAACAAAGATGCTATGCAGGAAGAATCGTCACGCATTTTGGAGCGCTTGTTACGAGAGACGCGCACCCTATTGGAACAGCATCGCGAGTTGTTTTCTTCCGCGCTCGCCATTTTGTTACGGGAAGAAGTGTTGTCCGGCGACTATTTCCGGCAGAAGGTTTCCCCAGAGCGGGATTGTCATTGCGGTTAAGTTCGGGCTAGGGCTGATGGCAACAGGTAATCGGTCGGAAGGTCAGCACAATGAATGAATCGTAGCAAGCTCTGCCGTGGGCTTGCTTTTTTATTGACCTCCTGTTGCTCATAACGAGTGGAGAAAGGAAGAAGCATCATGACTAACATTCACGACGTGGCGGTGATCGGCGGAGGCACGATGGGCTGTGGGATTGCCGAAACGTTTGCTAAAAACGGTTTTAACGTCGCTGTTATCGAAAAGTCGCAGGCAGACGTCGCGCGCGTGGAGCTCGCGATCGATTTATCTCTCAAAAAACAGTTGGAAAAGTGGCGCATTACCGAAGCGGAGAAAAAGATTACGTTATCCCATCTCGAGGTAACGACCGATTTTGAGCGTGTAAAAAATGTCGACCTCGTCATTGAAAGTGTTTATGAAGATTTCGTGACAAAAAAAGAGGTGCTGCAACGATGCGACCGTCTCGCCCGGCCAGGCGTCATCTTTGCGAGTAACACGTCGGCACTCAGTTTGACGGAACTAGCAGCTGCAACTGAGCGACCGGACAAAGTGATCGGGCTTCACTTTCTGTACCCGGTCGGCACGCGTAACCTCGTCGAAATCGTGCGCGCGTTAAAAACGTCCGACGAAACGGTAGCTGCCGCGAAGGAGATTGTGGACCAGTTAGCAAAGGTGAGCGTCGAAGTGTACGAATCGCCCGGCTTTGTTACGACGCGACTGATGATGACAGTTATTAACGAAGCGTTACGCGTGTTGATGGAAGGGGTCGCGACGGCGCGGGAAATCGACATCGCGATGAAACTCGGGTACGACTTCCAGTACGGCCCGTTAGAGGCAGCGGACCGCTTTGGTCTGGATGCCGTGCTGGCGGCGATGGAGCATTTATACCGCGAATTCGGTGAACCGAAATACCGTCCCGCGCCACTTTTGAAAAAAATGGTGCGTGCCAACCAACTCGGGGTGAAAACAGGAGAAGGTTTTTTCCGCTACAACGAAGATGGTGAACGCATCTTAGAGGAGGAAACTGGACAATGATTATTCTCGTGTTAAATTCAGGCAGCTCTTCGGTAAAGTATCAGTTATTCGACATGAACGGTGAGCGCGTCCTCGCTTCTGGCAATGTGGAACGCATCGGGATGGAAGATGCCATCGTCACCTACCGACCGGAGGGGAAAGATAAAATTGTCGAAGTGATGGAAATACTGGAACACTACTCTGCGGTTGAGATCATCTTGGAAAAACTCGTCGACAAGGCACACGGCGTATTGTCCGATATTCGCGATGTGCAAGCGGTCGGCCACCGCATCGTCCACGGCGGCGAGTTTTTTTCACAGTCCGTCATCGTGACCGAAGACGTGAAGCAGAAACTGCGCGATCTCATCTCGCTGGCACCGTTACACAGTGTACCGAACGTGAAAGGGATCGAGGCGGCAGAGCACGCACTCCCTGAGGTGCCGCACGTCGTCGTCTTCGATACCGCGTTCCACCAAACGATGCCGCCACATGCCTACATGTACCCAGTGCCGCGCATTTTGTACAAAAAACATAAAGTACGCCGCTACGGGTTCCACGGGACATCGCACCATTACGTATCAAACCTAGCAGCGCAAACGCTCGGACAACCATATGAGCAGTTAAAAATTATTACGTGTCACATTGGCAACGGGGCGAGTGTGACTGCGGTCGAAAACGGCAAATCGGTTGATACGAGTATGGGCTTGACGCCGCTCGAAGGTTTAATGATGGGGACGCGCTGTGGGGATATTGATCCTGCTGCGGTCACATTCATTATGGCCCAGGAAGATTTGACGCTCGGCGATGTCAATTCGATGATGAACAAACATAGTGGGCTACTCGGTATTTCCGGCGTGAGCAGCGATATGCGCGACATTGAAAAAGCGATGTCCGAAGGCGATGCAAACGCAAAACTCGCCCACGACATGTACGTGTATCGCGTACAAAAATATATCGGAGCCTTTACGGCGGCGATGAACGGGGTTGACGCGATCGTCTTTACCGCAGGGGTCGGGGAAAATTCGTCCCTGCTCCGCCAGCGCGTGTGTGAGAAACTCACCTATCTCGGCTTGTCGTTAGACGAAGCGAAAAACGAGGTGCGCTCCGACGAACCGCGTACAATTAGTTCGGACGACTCGCGCGTCCAAGTGCTCGTCGTGCCGACGAACGAGGAATTAATGATCGCCCGCGAAACGAAAACGACTGTTGCAACGACAAACGCGTAGCGTTTGTGTTAATATATTTCCTATACGCTTAACGTTGCATCCCATCTACGTGTCGGATGAGGATTGAAACAAACGCGCGGAGCGTGCGAGGAGGAGGAACGGAAGTTGAAGTTGCAACTGTCGGAACGCGCCCAGCAGCTGACCCCTTCGGCGACACTCGCCATAACGGCGGCAGCGAAAGCGATGAAAACACGCGGTTTAGATGTGATTGGTCTAGGTGCGGGGGAACCCGATTTTAACACGCCACAGCCGATAATTGATGCGGCTGTGCGCGCGGCACAAGCAGGTTTTACGAAGTATACGCCGTCGGGAGGTACCGCGGAGCTGAAAGAAGCGATCGCCGCGAAGTTTCAGCGAGAAAACGGCCTTTCGTATACACCGGAACAAATCGTCGTCACGACCGGGGCTAAGCATGCCTTGTACAATTTGTTTCAAGTACTGATCGATCCGGGCGACGAGGTCGTGATCCCGGCTCCGTATTGGGTCAGCTACGTCGAACAGGTGAAGTTGGCTGGCGGACAGCCCGTCATCATCGATACGACCGAAGCGGACGGCTTTAAAGTTCAGCCGGAACAGTTAGAGAAGGCGATCACAGACCGGACGAAACTATTTTTGCTCAACAGCCCGTCCAATCCGACAGGCGCCGTTTACAGCCGAGACGAATTGGCTGCTGTCGGCGACGTCTGTTTGCGCCATGGCATCGGGATCGTTTCAGATGAAATATATGAGAGACTCATATACGACGGGGTCGAACATACGAGTATCGCTGCGATAAGCGACGACCTGTACGCGAATACGTTCGTCGTTAACGGCGTGTCCAAAACGTATAGCATGACCGGTTGGCGCATTGGCTATGCAGCAGGCGACGCGAAGGTCATGAAAGCAATGACCAGCATTTCCAGCCACAGCACGTCCAATCCGACCTCAATTGCGCAGTATGCGGCACTGGCTGCTCTCAGTGGCTCACAAGACGCCGTCGCGCAAATGAAGCGCGCCTTTGTCGCGCGGCGCGACTACGTCGTCGAGCGGATTAATGAGCTTCCAGGGATGCGTGCCGCGACGCCGCAAGGCGCATTTTACGTGTTCGCCAATGTCGCCGAAGCGATCGGAGCCTCGAACGGGCGTTACCGCGATGCGGGCGAGTGGAGTCAGGCACTGTTAGAGGAAGCACACGTCGCCGTCGTCCCCGGCGCTGCGTTCGGGGCGGAGAACTACGTGCGCCTGTCGTACGCGACATCGCTGGAACAGTTGCAAGAAGCGATGGTGCGTATCAAGCGCTTTTTGCGCAAGTAAAGCTGTCTAACTACCCTGTCACGTGTCTTCTTAATTTATGTAACTTTATGACGTGTAACATGATGAGTGGAAAAACGTAAAATCGTTCCTCTTAAATCGGTCGCCAGTTTGTGACGGGGATGGGGGGGTATCCCCCACCCTCTAGCGATCCATTCCCGTCACTACATATTTTCCTATCCTTACGCGGTGGATACTTATACCCCTAATCCATATTCTATACGTGGTCACCTATTTCCCCGTATCCTTACGTCGGCACTTATTTACTCTATCTCGACGTCGTTACATATTCCGTGTGCGGACGATGTCGTAGTTTTACTTATATGTCACGTGATACGTTGCTAGCGTCTTATTCTCCAAGTACTTTTAACGCCTCATCGACTTTGCGCGCGAAGACGATCGGGTTTTCTACCGACTCGAAGTGGATGTAGAACAGCCGCGGTTCATCGAATAGCCAGTGGTTGTGTAAGGCGGTGACGAGGATTCCCCGCTTGCGCAAGGCGGAAATGAACGGGTTGATCTCTCGCTGTAAAATAACAGTCTCACCTAAGTTAAGTGCCCGGCCGCGTCGGTCGATTGATTCGAAAGAGAAGAACGTCGGTAATACAAGTGGCGAACGCGCCCGCCGCCCTAAAATAGTCACGTCGATGTTGCGGAACTTTTGAATGAGGCACGTGCCGTTGACGACACTCGGCATCCCTCCTACGATCCGTGCAAATTGTTGACACAGTTGTTCTAATGTACTCATTAACCGTATCCTCCTTATTTTTGTCGTGTTCAAAAATGACAGGGATTATTTTGAACACTTTTATAACAAGTAATGGTATATTGTATGGCAATACATAAGATTGGAAACGGCAGCTATAACAGAATAATAGATTGTGTGTACAAACTAGGAAAATAGCGGCTATACTCGTCGAGTGGCAGTTAACCTCCGCCGTTAACGAGTTACGAGTGTCGTTGTTATGCTTGACCCGTCGAGCAGCAATTGGGCCGTTTTTTTGGCTAAGCGATCCGCTTGTACAAAAACGTCGGGTTTGTATTGGAAGCGGAATTGTGCTTTTATAGTCGGAGGTTACTTATTATCACCACATTGTCGTCGGTAACGAGCCACAAGCGGCTGATTTGAAGATCGTCAACATATTGGAACGGGATGATGTATGTGTGACGCAAGACTGGGGCTTAGCCGCAGTTGCCCTCGGTAAACACGCGGACGTGTTGCATCCGGACGGGTGGCAATTTCGCCCCAAGACAATTGATTTCAAACTGGAGGAGCGGGACGCCAAAGCGAAGTTGCGCCGCAGCGGCGGTCGTACGAAAGGCCCGAAAAAAAAGAGGCAGTAAGGACGATCGCCGCTTTGCTGAACGTTTGGAAAATGTACTTGTGCATAACATAAAAAGAGCCGACGAGGCGAGTGAATAGCCATTTAAGGTTACATCAAAGGGAATCCCCTAACGCGAGCCCGATACGCGCGTTAGGGAAATAGTTTTGATAGGCAGTCGGTCGTCATGTTGGGTAGAGACGCGATTCAATAACGGCAGCGGCGCCAGCTACAGCGAGGACGACGAGTAGTGGAAAGGAAGCCGGGAGGAGGGCGTATAAGGCCACGGTGAAAAGAGAGGACCAAACGCCGACACACCAGTGACAGCTTAGTATAAGCCCGACTTTGTAACGCCAACCGCGCCCTTTTATATCGATTTTGCGCACGATCTGGCCTGTGTCGTCAGGCTCATATGTGACGGATAAAAACGGGGCTCGCAAAAAAGACGTAATTTCGTCAAACACAATTAAGTGTGTGAGACGAAAAGAAGCGAGTACGAGTACCGTTAAGTGTAACCACGATATGTCTAACATGGTACGCCTCCAATACTAAAAAGTAATCGCTACCGCGTTATGAGCCGGAAACTTTAGCTGTTGCTCGCGAAAGTAGACCATTCCGCGAATCGTGACCGCCCCTCCTTCTGCCGGCTTACTAATGGCGAACTGAAAATTGCGGACTGCTTCCGACTGCTGCGGAGGGATCTGCGTGGCGCGGGTAGGCTTTAGCCAGTACTCTCCGCGCGTTTTTGCTTGTTTGAACCAATCTTCATCAAGGAATTGCCAACCAGTCACGCCATCGCCGTCGTGAACGCCGGTTGTCGCAACTATGTTTGGGGGGAGTATTTGCCCACCGAGCTGTGCGTTATCTGGTGGCGAGACGAGGAGACAGATGACAGGATCGTGCAAGTCGATCGTTCCGCTGTTTTTAATGTAGAGATTGCCGAGGATCAGGTACTCATTTTCAGACGCATCGGTCACGAAGACGTTGTAGTCGAAAAAAACTTCTGTTTGTGCCGTCGGTGCCGGCGTCGGGTCTCCCATTGCAGATATTGGATTGGTAGTTGCGGGTATGTGGTCAGTTGCTGTGGAAAGACGATCCACAGTGTCACTAACGGTTTCGGAAGCCTCGGGAATAGGGTCAGTAGTCGTAGCAGTGCGTGACATGTAATGTGGTACGAGAAGAAAAAGTGCAGACAACGGGTTACCTCCGTGAAAGTAGCGTAAAATAGCTGTCGTCGTTGCAACTGCTATTTTTTGTTGGAGAACGTCTATCATACGGTCGGTTTCGTTAATTGGAAGCATGCATTGGACGTGTAGAACAGGGACTTGACTCTGTGCCTGTGTAGGTTCACCTTCCATTTTTTTTAATTGTACACGCCATCCCGATTCTGTTAACTCCTGTAGAAACGCATGAGCCAGTCGTTTATGGTGAACAGCGGAATCGTGGAAAATCGTCACTTGCGGAGAATGACTCCCATCGTCAAGATTTAGCTCATAACGCACGTAGAGATCGCAATCGGGGGGAAGGTCGTCATCTTCCTTTAGAACGGCGGCCTTTGCTCCTAAATGAGCGAGATGTTTGGCGACTTCATGCCCATACAACCTGTTTGTCGGTGTGGATCTATCGGCAGTGGAAGCTTGTAGAACAATCTTTTTCCCGAACAAGCCTGTCGTTATGTACAGGTTACGATTTTCCGCCTCCCAGTGCATGCCGACACCCCCTTGTTTACATAGTTGACGAAGGAGGGGGAGGTGGGCGTCTGGTACCGTCCCACTTGCTTTGTCATTGACGTATACGCGTGTATTCATATCATGAATGACCTCCCAGGCAATTTCGAGTATTGTATGACTGGCTAGAAAAAATGGTGACATTGTTCGCGGCGCATGTCGCGATCGAGCACTGAAAGAGGATATCGGCAGAATTATATAATAGATACAACGTGTTGTGGTCAACCTATCGCGCGTACTGATACCGCAACAATTATCGCGGTTCGCCTATTGGGAAAAGAGATTGTTTTATCAATCGAAGGGCTCTTTCCCAGGCAAACCTCTGCTTTCTACCATAGAGTATAAGTAGAAGTTCAAACAAAGAGGTATGATAGTGGAAAAAATCGTTAAAACACGGCGGTCATTCAGACGTCATTCGACTCTAACAATGCGCACATTGAGGTCGCCAATTTAGATGTTTTTTTGGTTCTAACGGCACGACGTGCGTTCGGCTCTTCTAGTTACTCACACAATTCCTTCCGAATAAGCTATTCGACTAAGACAAATCCACTTTTCCCTTCGTAATATATTTTGCGGTGAAATATAAGATCAGGAGGTTTACAGATGAGTAAAGTTAAACCTATAAGCGGTGCTCAACAACCATTACCGCCGTTGCCGCCTAACGACGTGCAAGAGGAATGTATTTGCGTTCCAAAGGTATACGATTGGGTGCTCGACGTCAGCCAAGCCACAAATAAATTCCCAGTTCCCGATGATTGTCTGGCTGCGGTAGAAGAAGCGATTGCAAACGGGCAAGCGATTGATGTAACGTGTACATCGCCGGCTGTCCCACCAGTATTTCCGATTAGCTGCGCATCGACCCCGCCGACGCCGGGCCAACCGAACTGTCGCGTTATTCGCATTACCCGTACGACTATTACGGTCAATGGCACCCAGGTGCCAGTGGCGGTTGTTCGCTTAAGCTTCACCTTTACGGTCACAGTGGAGATTTTTGCCGACGGCGTGTCTATTTGCGCACCGTTCCCGGTAAATATTAGCGTCCCAACCCAAGTCGTTCTCTGCCTGCCCGAACCGTTAGACGAGAACAACATCATTTGCCGCATCACCCAAATAACGTGTGATTCGACAGGGGAAATTTTCGACGGACTAGTAGAACTAGAAGTGACGGTCTGTGCGGAGATTCAAGTTGAAGCAGAAGTGAAGTTGGCCGTACTCGCGAAGTTTTGCCAGCCGCGTCCGCCGATTCCCGTGCCGACACCAGCCGTTCCTTGTCCGACGATCGACTTCCCGCCACAGTGCCCAGAGCTTTTCCCCCGTCCAAACTGCGAATGTCAAGGGGAAGTTGTCGCTACGTCGGTCGGTGTAGGGGTCACGTTGAACCTTGGAGCAGGCGCAGTGACGGAATTTGGCGACCTCATTATTAACGCCAACATTTGTCCTGCTTGTACGCTTTCCCGCAGTGCGCTCACGTTGCAGTTTAACCAAATTACGACTCCGCCCTACACACCGCCACCGACAGAGAATAACAGTTTCACCTTTACTGCGACGTCCTTTAACGAACCAGCCCCTTGTGTCGACAATTTAGAACTAACAGTGACCGGTATGGGGTTAGTCAGCTTTTCGAACGGTACGCAGCAACAAGTTGCGTTTACACTTGTCCTCGTTCAGACGCCCTTAGGTTTGCCTGACACGTACGCGATCACGCTCGTAAACACGATCACTGGCGTGACGCTCTTCGCTAGCGGTTCCGTTACCGTTCCCGCTGGGCAATTAGTTGTTCGCCACTGTGCACAGTTTCCGCCGACCACCTAATAAGATTGAAGCGAGGGACGTAAATGTTTTTGAAAAAGCTGTTGACTGTTCATTTAAGTTGACAGCTTATTTTGTGTACCTACTGAGCGGTGACTTAAGTGGCCAAAGGAGGGAGAGGGCGTGAACGAACGGAAATTTTTGTTCGTCACTTGTGTCAACGATGAAGCGATGTATGCACGGTGCTTAAAGCATTTGGATCAGTTGACCGTTCCGGACGGGTACGCACTCGAACGACTGCCGATTCGCAGGGCAGCGAGTATGGCCGCGGGGTACAACGCGGCGCTCGCCAACGACGCCAAGTACAAAATTTATTTGCATCAAGATGTGTTTGTGTTGCGGCCATCTTTTTTACACGATCTGTTAACGTTGTTTCAAGGGAATGAGGCGCTCGGGTTATTGGGAATGGTCGGCTGTAAACAGCTCCCTCCGAACGGTATGTGGTGGGCAGGCAACGATCTGTTCGGTAAAGTGATTGGTTATCAGCGCGACACGTACTATCATCATAAGTTTCGCGAGGTTCGGGGCAGTTGGGAGTCCGTAGCGGCGGTCGACGGGTTACTCATGGCTACGCAGTACGATGTGCCATGGCGTGACGACATCTTTACCGGGTTTCACTTTTACGACGTGTCGCAAGCACAGGAGTTTATAAACCGCGGCTTTGCGGTAGGCGTGCCGCAGCAACGCGATCCGTGGTGCTTGCATTACCATAAAAACCACCAGCTCGACCACGTGTACCACCAATACCGACAGCTATTTATTGAACACTACCGATCGTAAGAAAAATAGGCGATGTAACTTTAAGGACGTAAAATCTCTAACGAAGAGCGCAAGCATAACGTTTATAGGAGGCGAACACCATGTCGAAACAGAGCGATATAGGACTGAATTTATATGAACAAAAGAATAAATACTATTATTCGGGGAGTAACCCGCTCATTTTAAAAAGAATCAAGCCCGGGGCGACGACAGTCCTCGACGTCGGATGCGCCGAAGGCAATTTAGGCGCGGCTATTCGGAAACAGGGCGTTCGCGTCTACGGCCTCGAGCTGTTTCCGGCAGCAGCCGAAGAAGCGGCCAAAAAACTAGACCACGTGTTGTGCGGCGACATTGAGACGATCGACTTACCGTACAAAGAACAGCAGTTTGACCACATTACGTTTGGGGACGTCCTTGAACATTTGAAAGATCCTTGGGCTGTGTTGCGTAAAGTCAAACCCTTTCTAAAACCATCCGGTTCGATTGTCGCCTGTATTCCGAATGTCGGGCACGTATCGATTATTGCCGAGCTATTGGCTGGGAATTGGACGTATGTCGAGGCGGGGTTGCTCGACCAAACGCATTACCGTTTTTTCACATTAAACGGAGTCAAGGAACTATTTCGTGCCGCTGGGTACCAACTGACCGACATTGAGCGCATTCCACAGTCGACCCCGGTTTACGATCACTTGCTCCACTATTTAGAAGCTGTACGTCAAACGTTTCATTTAGGATCTGCTCAATTCCCTGTTGAAGCAAAGACGTTTCAATACGTCGTCGAGGCGATTAAAGGGGCGGACGGGTAGATGAACGACCGTAAGTTTTTGTTTGTCACGTGTGTGAACGATGAACAACTGTATGCTAGGTGTGTCAAGCACATTCAGCAGCTAGACGTTCCATCCGGCTACGCCGTGGAACTACTTCCGGTACGCGGGGCGGTGAGCATGTGCCAAGGATACAATCACGCCTTGTGGAAAGATGCCAAATACAAAATTTTCCTACACCAAGATACGTTCATTTTACACAAACAATTTTTGCACGATATTTTGCAACTGTTTATAGCAAATCCGCTGTTAGGCATGCTCGGAATGGTCGGTTGTAAAGTGCTCCCCTCACACGGAAGTTGGTTCGGTGGATCGGATTTGGTTGGCAAATTTATTTCTTGTGAGAACGGGGTACATTCGTTGGAACTGTGGCGAGAACCGGATGGCCCCTTTGAAGCAGTAGAAGGGGTTGACGGTTTTATGATTGTGACGCAGTACGATGTGACGTGGCGCGCCGATTTATTTCGCAGGTTCCATTTTTACGATGCGTCGCAAGCAGCCGAGTTTTTGCGCCGTGGCCTCATTGTCGGTATTCCGAGGCAAGCGGAGCCGTGGTGCCTCCATTTTTACGAAAACCACAATATTAACTGGCACGACTATACGAAGGAACAGAAAGTATTTCTAACGCATTACAAGGGGAGAGATGAGTGAACGAGCGGAAAGTTTTGTTCGTCACGTGTGTGAACGATGAGGCGATGTATGCCGCGTGTGTGAGCCACATTTCGCGGTTAGTCGTTCCGGATCAGTATATAGTTGACTTGTTACCGATTCGCGGCGCAAGTAGTATGGCTGCTGGGTATAATCTCGCCTTACGTCACGAGGCGAAATACAAAATATATCTTCACCAAGATACGTTTATCGTTCATCCGAACTTTTTAGAAGATGTACTCTCTCTCTTTCAGGCACATCCATCCCTCGGCATGCTTGGGATGATCGGTTGTCAAGTCGCTCCTCCCCACGGGACGTGGTGGAATGGGACGGATTTAGTTGGTAAAGTGATTTGGTACGTTAACCAAACATATTTGTTGTTAACACACGGTGTTATTAGTGAACCGTTCGCTGCGGTACAGTCGGTAGACGGGCTATTACTAGCGACGCAGTACGATATCCCGTGGCGGGAGGATTTGTTTAAGGGGTTCCACTTTTACGATGCCTCCCAGTGCCGTGAATTTTTGAGACATGGTTTTGTTGTCGGAGTCCCCCGGCAAAATGAACCTTGGTGTCTGCACGTTAGTAAGGACGGTTATTCCCTTGATACACAAGCGTATGACGCGTACCGGCAGGTGTACATCGCCCACTATGGCGGGGGAAGTTAAATGTTTCGCTGAATAGCAATAGATTGTTTAAATGTTAAAAGAGCCAAGGGCGCCATAGCCCAAAGAAACTAGCCCAAGGAACAGGCTTGTCGAAGGAGGGAACGATGGTGGATGCGAGAAAGATTTTGTTTGTGACGTGCGTGAACGACGATGAGCTGTATACAATGTGTGTCCAACACATTCGCCGGTTGCGCGTGCCGGAAGGATATACCTTAGAAACGTTGCCGATTCGCGGCGCGAAAAGTATGGCCGCCGCTTACAATATGGCGCTCCAACACAATGCCAAGTACAAAATATATTTGCATCAAGACACATTTATTGTTAATCCCGACTTTTTACAAGACACATTAGCGGTGTTTCAAGAAGATGACTCCCTCGGGCTGCTCGGAATGATCGGGTGCAAGGTGGCGCCGCCGAGCGGGACGTGGTGGGAGGGGGAGAAGTTAATCGGGAAGATGATCGGCTACCACAACAAAACATACTTGCTGTTCAAATTCGGGCAAATAAGGGCACCCATTGAAGCGGTACAGTCGGTCGATGGGTTTATGATGGCGACGCAGTACGACTTGCCGTGGCGCGACGATTTATTTACCGGTTTTCACTTTTACGACGCCTCCCAGTGTGCCGAGTTCATAAAAAAAGGTTACACGATTGGTATCCCTAAGCAATGTGAGCCGTGGTGCCTTCACGTAAATCGGGATGGTCACACCATCGACGAGACGGCGTACAATTATTATCGGCACGTATACATGCAGCACTATACGCAAAAGTAAGCGTGTCGTGTAGCAGATTCTACTGGTACTTATAACTTAATGTGTAACAGTTTCTCCGATTACTTATGTGGATCAAGTTACCGATGTAGCCGTTCACCTGCCTTCGAGCATAGCAATTACTGACGAGGTGAGAAAGTTGGACGACCACAAGTTCTTGTTCGTTACTTGCGTTAATGACGACGAGTTGTACGATCGTTGTGGGCGGCACCTACGGAAACTCATTGTTCCCCAGGGCTACAAAGTGGAAATGTTACCAGTTTACGGTGCCAAAAGTATGGTAGCGGGGTACAATACCGCTTTGCGGCATGAGGCGAAGTACAAAATATACTTACACCAAGACACGTTTATCGTGCATAAAACATTTTTACAGGAACTGTTAACGTTATTTCAAAGTCACAACTCGCTAGGATTATTAGGAATGATCGGTTGTAAAAAATTCCCACGAGGCGGCACGTGGTGGGATGGGGAGGAGCGCATCGGCAAGGTGATCGGCTACCACGATAAAACGTATCTGCTCATCAAATATAAAGAAGCGACAGCGCCCTTTGAATCCGTTGTTTCGTTAGATGGCCTACTCATGGCGACGCAATACGATTTACCGTGGCGCGATGACCTGTTTACTGGTTTTCATTTTTACGACGCCTCCCAATGCGCGGAATTTATTAAGCGCGGTTATCTTGTCGGCGTCCCGCATCAACGGGAACCGTGGTGCCTGCACGTCAACCGTGAGGACCATACGTTTGATAAAGCTGCCTATGCTGAACAGAGACGCATTTTTTGCGAACACTATGCGTATGAGTGAACACTAATTCTCTTCGCTACGCCATTTCGTGCGACATAGCGGTTCACCTGAAGGAGGCATAAGCTCATTTTCCTCCCGTCGAGGGAGGATTTTTTTGTGTAACTATTTGCGTAACTATTTGTGTAACTAAATGTGTACGCTTAAAGCGGACGATGAGCTCGTTAACGTTCGTATACGTTTTGCATAAACTACTTTGGAGATAAACGTTAACACATTAGAGGAGGCTTAGGTGCGGTGAAAAAAAAAGCGATGCGCCAAAAGGGGCGTCAACGCACGATACTCTCAAAACCCGAGCAATTGTCCAAACCGTATATACAACCGAGCCCACAGGGCATAAAGCTTAAACAGCTCCTTGCGGAACAAGAACGCAACCTACGGCTAATGCGGGAGAGGGAGCAGAAATACCGTCAAGAATTAAAGGAAAAAGATGCGCTATGCCACCAATTGCGTCAAAGCGAAAGTAAATCCCGCGAAAAACTGAAACAACAAGACCAGATGATCGGGCAGTTGCGACTTCAAGCGAATACAAGTGGGCAGGCGCTTGCGCAGTTAGAATTGGACGTAGCTACGTAC
The DNA here is from genome assembly GCF_001375555.1 of Numidum massiliense. Lineage (NCBI taxonomy): Bacteria > Bacillati > Bacillota > Bacilli > Caryophanales > Bacillaceae > Numidum > Numidum massiliense. The sequence continues at coordinate 1,309,834 of NZ_CTDZ01000009.1, forward strand.
GAGAAGGAACTAACGGGGAAGGCGCGCGATCTAGAGCGTCTCGCACAACAACTCGAACAACATGGCAAGGAATCAAAGCACCGTAATGCAGAACTTGCCAAAGTGACGCGTGAACAAGAGGGCCTTACAAAGCAACTTAAAGAACACGAACAGGAAGCACGGCGCCGTAAAGCAGAGCTTGCCCGTACGATAGAGGAAAAGGAACGCCTCGTGAAACAACTGGAACAACGCGAGCAGCAAACAGCGGCGAAGGAAGAGGAACTTCGCCAGATCGTTGCGGAAAATGAACGAATAGGGGGTATGCTTCATCAACTCGAGCAGCGCTACGAAACGTCGGAAAAAGAGAAAGAGCGAACGCAAAAGCAATTACAGGCGCAACAAGAAGCAGCTGCAAAAACGAAAGCGGAAATGAGTGGCGTTCTGCAACGATTGAAGCAGCTGGAACGGGAAAAGGCAACATTACAAGAAACAGTGCAAACAAAGGACGAAACACTCACACAGTTGAAGGGAAAAATAGCTACGCACGAACATACGTTAGCGGAGAAGAAGGGTGATATACGGCGTCTGCAACGTAACGAAGAGCAACTCGAGCAGGCAGTAGGTCGCCTAAGGAAAGAACTCGCTAGAAAGACAGAGAAACAAGACGGTCTCGCAGAGCAACAAGAGGATCTTACCAAACGACTCGAACAACAAGAGCGAGAATCTCTGCGCCGTAAAGCAGAACTTGCGCGTACGATAGAGGAAAAGGAACGCCTCGTGAAACAACTGGAACAACGCGAGCAGCAAGCAGCGGCGAGGAAAGAGGAACATCGGCAGATCGTTGCAGAAAATGAAAGCATGAAGCGCCAATTGCAACAACTCCAGCAGCGCTACGAAGAGTCGGAAAGAGAGAGGGAGGGAATACAAGAGCAATTACAGGTGCAACAAGAAGCAGCAGAAAGAATCGAGGCAGAAAAACATGACTTACAGCAACAGTTGGAGATACAAAAAAGAACGTTAAGAGAAACAAAACAAGCTAAAAATAAAATGACCGCACGGTTGAAAGAACAGCATGAGCAGGAGGTACAGCGCCTCACCCAACAACTGCACGGCATGGAACAACAAAATCGACTCTTGTCCGTCGAGCGGGATAAGGTCAGACGTCAAACAAATGATCTAGAGCAAATACGCAATCAACTCCAGCACGAAAAAACAACTTTATCGCAGCGGCTAAAGGATGCGGAGCAAAAATATGCGCGGCAGTTAGATGAACTAAACAACACACTTTCAGCAAATGCAGGCGATCATGACGACAATGACACTGCAGTGCTTTTCGAACAGAAGGAAAAAATGATCGCGTTGTACAAACAATTAGCCGAAGAACACATTGCAGGCGGGGAACAACAAGAAATGACAATCAAGCACTTGCAGCAACAGGTGGAACACTATCGTAGCGCGCTAGCGGAAAAAGAAAAAACAACGCCGCAGTTCGGCGAAAACATTAGGGGTAAATCGGAGCAACTCTTTTTACGAGCCCACGAGGTGACGTCGCAGGTTGCCGTGGATCCACTTAACAAGTTGCATTCGCCTACACCGCATAACAAACAAGGGACAACTATTAACCCCTTTAAAAATAATTCTTTTAAAAAGTGACTGTTACGGGGTTTCCTAGTAAAAATAAGAAACCCTATTTATTTGTGTTAGAACCCTTTTTTTACATCAATCCAGACATTATAGCATAAAATGCATATATTTATATATTATACACTTACTTTATTTAACAAGGAAGGGATCGCAATGAATGTTGACCCGCGTTGGCAGCAGTACCACCTCTATCGCATGCGACCGATTCATACTCAACCGACCGTAGCACCACACAGTGACAAAGCTTATGAACAACCTGCCCATGCACACGGTGAAAAGCTTGTGCGTCCGGTAGCTCCTTCAAAGTTGAAGTACCAAAGGCCACTCCCTAGAAGAAGGTGTTGCGGGAGATAAAGACCTTCTGCCGCTAATCATTAGCGGGCTCGTTTGGCGCGAGATGACTCACCATTGTCAGCAAATGTTACCTTGTGAAGCGTGCGGTCTACTGTCGGGCTCCGATGGTCAGGCGACGACAGTTTGGCCAATGGTCAATATTATGCAGAGCGCTCATCAGTTCGCGATGGATCTAGCACAGATCAACCAAACGTTTACCGCGATCGCACAACGAAACGAGAAACTCGTGGCAATTTACCATTCACATCCTACGGCGACGGCATACCCCTCCGAAAGAGACATTTTACATGCGAACTACCCGGAGGTGGTTTACGTCATTGTATCGCTGACTAAACAGCAACCGGTACTCGGTTGTTTTCGCATTGCCCACGGACGTGTCCATCCGCAGCCCTTTCACATCACAGCCGAGTAGGAAGGTACTACTCGGCTTCACGTTGTCCAACCTGATGCCCGCATCAGAGTGTTACCCTAGATGCCATCATATCTCGTCGATTGATTGATGTCCGTCGCTCTGACAGGAGGATGGCGAGACTAATATATTGCACAAAGTGGTTTTTAGAGGCATTCGTGTGAAACGGCACCTTTTTCCCGAAATCTTCCGGGACCTAACGGCAAAGGATAGCATTGTACCGGATTACGACCTCAATGTCATGAAGGTATTTTTTTGCTGTTTTTTGCATACATTATGTACAAAATGATCATAATGTGTTAAAGTGGAGGTGAAGGAGGGGTTGTTGATGCAATCTGTGATCAGTGTTTCCGACGCACGTCGGGAATTCAGTAAGTTTCTAAACGGGGTCATTTATGAGCGGCCTCGTGCCATTCAACGGCATAACCGTGACACTGTTTTAGCGTTGTCTCACGCCCAAGCTTTAGCGTTGCTTTCCGGCTACCGCTTTAGCGTGGAGTATGAACAAGAAGACGACGGTACTTTCTCTGGCTCGTTACGAGAGATCAGTGATATTGTGGCGAATGCAGCTTCTGTTGACGAGCTGAAGCTAGCTTTAGCTGAAGAGTTAGTTGAATACGCACAGGAGTACGAAAAAGATTTCCTTCTGTACTTTAACTCCCCGAACCGGAAAGATCATTTTCCGTATGTGTACCATGTGTTGATGCATGAGGATGTTCAGGAAGTGGCGGGGTTGATTGATGCCTAGCTGGAAAGATTTGAAGCGTTTCTGTGATCGGGATGGCTGGGAATTATACAGGGATACCGATCACTATTTTTACCGCAAAATTACGGATGGACACATCCGCCGGACGAAGGTTTCAAAAGGCACTGGAGAGATTCCACGGGGCTTGTGGAAACGAATCCTGAAGCAGCAATTACAAGTCACTGAAAACTACTTCAACAAGAAAAAATAGGTTCTTCGCTACTACGCATAAGACAACCCCCTACTATTACATCAATGATGGAAAAACAACGTTTGTTAGATCCTTGTGCCCCCTTACATAACCTTTCGTCTAATAGAATCGTTTAACGCGAGGTCATTGTTTAACTCCAATTAAAGAACGTGCGTTGCGTTTTTAGAAAGTCGCGAACAGGATTGGCCGAGGAATAAAAGAGAAGGCATATATAACGAGGTATCGGAAAGAAATAAAAGTGGAAGTAGAGATAAGACAATTGCCACAAATAAACGTGTGCGAGCAAGACAGGGGGAGAAACTGTGCTTGTCGATGTCGACGTGTCGCTTAGCGACATCCGTGCAGCGCACGAGCGCCTACAAGGTGTCGTGCATCAAACGCCGGTGATGACGTCTCGTACGTTAAATGAAATCGTCGGTTGTGACGTCTATTTGAAGTGTGAAAGTTTACAGCGAGCGGGTGCGTTTAAACTGCGGGGCGCATATAATCTCATCTCGCAACTACCGCTAGATGTGCGCCGACGCGGTGTGGTCGCCTATTCGTCGGGCAATCATGCACAAGGGGTGGCACTCGCAGCGAAGTTACTTCACGTCCCCGCGGTGATTTTCATGCCGCAAGACGCACCCAAAGTAAAAGTCGCCGCGACAGAGGGGTACGGTGCTGAAGTCGTTTTTTACGATCGGCAACGCGAGGATCGGGAAGCGCTGGCCGCCGCCTTGGCTGAACGACGGGATATGACTCTCGTCCCGCCTTACGACCACCCGCACATTATTGCCGGGGCTGGGACGGCGGCACTTGAGCTGTGGGAGGAAGTTCCGCAGCTCGACGCGGTCATCGCGCCGATTGGCGGTGGCGGGCTCATCTCGGGGACAGCGATTGCAACGCACGGTGTAAGCAAAGAGGCAACTGTTTTTGGTGCGGAGCCAGCTATGGCCGACGATACGGTGCAGTCGCTCGCTGCTGGGGAGCGGGTCAGCATTGCCCCGCCAAATACCGTTGCCGACGGCCTTCGCTCGCCGACGCCCGGCGCCATAACTTTTCCCTTCGTTCAGCGGTACGTGGCGCGCGTGTTTACGGTGACGGAGGAACAAATTTTAGATGCGTTGCGCTTCGCCTTGTTGCGGCTAAAGCTCGTTATCGAACCGTCGGCTGCCGTACCGCTGGCGGCGCTACTCGCCGGCTACGTGCCGTCGTCACTAGAACGCGTCGGCGTCATCGTTAGCGGGGGAAATGTCGAACCAGAATTGCTCAAGCGGTTGTGGGACTAAATGTGTCGGTGCCGAACGTCGAAACGTTGAAAACACCGAGCGAGAAGACGCTACCGACTCTTACTACCGCAACGGTCTTCGTACGGAGCTGTGTGGCCGCATCGCGATGTTCGACGTTCACTATATTGCCACTTATGCTGTGACTTATGTCACAGCTTTTTTCATTAGAACATCCTAGATTTATATATATAGTAACTTGTTCTACCATAAGAAAAAGGTGGTCTTAGTTATGTTAAGTGCACGTACGATTGAGATCGTGAAAGCGACAGCACCAGTTTTAGAAGAACGCGGTAAGGAGATTACGACCTGCTTTTACAAGTTAATGTTCGCGAATCATCCGGAATTGCTAAATATTTTTAACCATACAAACCAAAAACTTGGTCGACAACAGACAGCACTTGCTAACGCTGTGTTTGCAGCGGCGGCCAACATCGACCAGCTAGAAGCGATCCTGCCGGTAGTTAAACAAGTCGGACATAAGCACCGCAGCCTTGGCGTGCTTCCAGAGCATTACCCGATAGTTGGAAAACATTTACTGTTGGCGATGGAAGAAGTATTAGGCGGGGCGGCGTCAGACGAAGTGATCGCCGCGTGGACGGAGGCGTACGACGTCATTGCGGGGGCGTTTATCGAGGTGGAGCGCGACATGTACCGTCAAGCAGCTGAGCAAAGTGGCGGTTGGGCCGACTTCAGACTGTTTGTCGTCGAGAAAAAGGTTCCAGAAAGCGACGTCATTACCTCCTTCTATTTAAAACCGAAAGATGGCAAAGCGATCGCACACTACGAGCCAGGCCAATACATTAGCGTAAAGTTAAACATCGAAGGCGAGAAGTATACGCACATTCGTCAATACAGCCTCTCCGCCGCACCGGGACACGACTATTACCGTATAAGCGTCAAACGGGAAGACGGGGGCGATGTCGCCGACGGGGTTGTCTCTAACTATTTACACGAACAGGTGCAAGAAGGTGACGAACTACTTCTCAGTGCACCTGCAGGCGACTTTGTCCTCGACCTCGAAAGTGAACGTCCACTTGTCCTCTTAAGCGGTGGGGTGGGATTGACGCCGCTCGTCAGTATGTTGCATACAGTCGTGGCACGACAACCTGAGCGTCCGGTCACATTCGTCCATGCCGCGTTAAACGGAGACGTGCACGCCTTGCACGAGGAAGTATCCCAGCTTGCAGCAGCGCACGACAACGTCAGCTACTACGTCTGTTACGAAAAGCCGACGGCATCTGACCGGGAAGCACAAAATTACGACAAAGAAGGGTTCGTCGATCTCCCGTGGCTACAGTCGATTATACGTGATAACGAAGCAGACTTTTACTTTTGTGGACCGGTGCCGTTTATGCAGGCGATGAACAGTGCGCTCAAAGCGTGGGGTGTGCCCGAAGAACGCCGCCGCTTTGAATTTTTCGGCCCAGCGGACGACTTGGAAAAAGAACGTGTAACGGCTTAAAAGTTTGAAAAAGTATAACTTATGGCGTAAAAAAAGCACAGGCTGTCGCACTATTTAGCGGCAGCTTGTTATTATTTTCTGGCTCAGATATTTTCCACGGGTACATCACGGGAACATATCGGGGGAAGCGACGTATACGTTTGTCGTCAAGGTGAAGTGAATAGGGTCTTGTACTTAAAAGAGGTAAAGGTAAGACGATCCGATTTGTCAAGTCTGTTAAAGTCGCCGATCAGTTGATATGATGAAGGTGAGGTGGATGCAACATGAACCGTGATCACTTTCGCGAACTGACGATAACGACCCTACAGTCCGGCACTGTGAATATCCCGCATGGCTTGTTAAAGTTTTATAAAAAACTGCAGTTGTCCGACGTAGAAGCAATGCTACTCATTCACATCTTTTCTTTTCAAGCGAACGAAGGAAAAAGCTTTCCTACTATACACGAGTTACAAGAGCGTATGACTGTTCCCGAACACGAGTTAGTCCAGTCTTTGCAACAACTCGTTAGCAAACGTTACATAGGGATCGTCAATGACACCGACGCACAAGGGCTGCGCACAGAGCGGTACGACTTACAACCGCTGTATGAAAAATTAGCGGATTGTTATACCGCAGAAGGGAGTAAACAGCTCGCAGAGGCGCAAGAAGCGCGCGAAACGGGAATATTGACGACATTCGAGGCGGAGTTTGGCCGCCCCTTATCCCCAATGGAATGTGAGACGTTAGTTAAATGGTTAGACGAAGACGGGCTGCCCGACGAGTTGATTTTGGCTGCTTTAAAAGAAGCGGTCTTTGCTGGAAAATTAAACTTTCGTTACATTGACCGCATTTTGCTAGAGTGGAAGCGGAACCGCGTGCACACCGTCGAACAGGCGCAACAGTACGCCCGCAATTTCCGCAAAAAAGGGGCGATCTACCAAGGCGTTACGCCGCGGCGAGAAACGGACGATTTTCCGTTTTACAATTGGGTGAAATCATAAAAACTACCTCTCCTGAGGCGATAATAGCCAGCTGTACCCGTGACCAAACTTAAATCAGGCCATACAATTATATGAGAGTACCTAGCGTAGTAACCTCTCTGGTCTAGTATCTAACTCACGGGTCATTCAGGAGTGGTTCTATGAAGCAAAATGTCGGCATTTTACTTAGTGCAACGAACTTAAAGGCGTGTTTAGCGGGCAAAAAAACGTACGAAGTTCTCGCACTGTATGAAAAATACGCACAGGAACACGCGATGCACCCCGTCTTTTTCTCCTTGTACGATATAGATTTTGATCGTTTGCTCGTGAACGTCGCCTCGCGCCGCGGCTACCATTACGTCCGCCACACCGTGCCGCTCCCGTCAGTCATACACAACCGCACCCGTTTAAGCCCGCGGTATGACGGGCTACTCAAGCGGCTGCTCGCCGTCCCACAAACCGACGTATTTAACGGTAGCAATTACTTTAACAAGTGGCACGTCTATCGCACGCTATGCACCAGTCGGGAATTGTGTCCGCACCTGCCGCAAACGTCTCGTCTGACTCCCGAAAACGTCGAACGGATGCTGAAGGAATATGCGGCAGTTTATGTGAAGCCGTTCGCCAAAAGTTTAGGGCAAGGGATCGTTAAATGTATGCTGCTTAACGATGAGAACGTGCAACTCAGTTGGCAAAAAAGCGGTGCCATTCACGAGCGAGTCCTCCCGCAAGAAGACGTCCTCGCGCTTTTACAAAAAAAGTGTGGCAGCCGCTACGTCATACAACGCGCAGTCCCGCTCATTCAGCTTGCGGAGCGGCCGGTCGATTTTCGCGTGTCCGTACAAAAAGGGGTTGACGGCAAATGGGGCTTATCAGGTATAGTCGCCCGGCGCGGCATCGCGCAAGCGATCGTGACGAATGTCGCCGCCGGCGGCACGTGTTGTCGTGCACTTCCGGTACTCGAACAGCTTTTCCCGAAGCGGGCGGTGGGAATTTATGAACAAATGGGGCAGCTCGGCATCCGCATCGCGACCCACTTAGCGCAAGGTGATCGGCGCTGTGCCGATCTCGGGTTGGATCTCGCTGTCGACGAGAAAGGACACATTTGGTTTCTCGAAGTGAACGGGCGCGATTTGCGCATTACGTTCCGGCACGCCGCGGAGTGGGAGATGTGGCATAACACGTTTCGCCGTCCACTGGCGTACGCGTCGTTTTTATTGCAGCAGCAGCTGCAAACCCGGGCAGGCGCCGCGCGGGCAGCGAGCAGCAAATCCACGGTTATAGGCGAGTTGAGCGGCGGTGATGGGCCATGCACGAGTGGCCAGGCCGCAGCGGCAAGCGACGAGCAACGCATGAGCGACGAGTGGCAGACGAGTAAAGAGCAACGTAACGGTGACGAAAAGCGCATCAGTGTAGAGCGACGTACGAGTGACGAAAAGCACACCGACGAAGAGCGATGTACAGGTGATAAGAGGCGCTCCAATGTAGAGCGACGTATCGGGGGCGAACGACGTGCCCGTGATGTCGGTGAGGAGATGGCGGTCACTATTTTAACTCCCGGTGCCTTTCCTGTCCCTGCGGGCCGCGGGGGATCGGTGGAGACTGTCGCCACCCGGCTAGCCGAACAACTATTTGCGCGCGGCATCCATGTACAAACGGTTGGAACGTCCGATGTTCCTGGGCACGAAGGCGGTGCCGCACACGAGGACGACTCTGCGCACGAGGACGGTACCGCGAACGGGTCTCCGATCGGCTTAATCCGTGTGCCCCGGAAAGCGAACTATTTGCTGCACGCCATTGGCCAAATGCGCCGTTTTCCGACATCGATTGTGCAAGTGGAAAATAGGCCGAAATACGTTCCCGCGTTACGGCGAGCGTTTCCTCACGCCCGCATCATTCTTTCGCTGCACTCACTGACGTATTGCCGTCCGGCGGTGCTTTCGCCACGCCAGCTACAGCGCATTTTTGCCGCCTGTGATCGCGTCGTTGCTAACAGCCGCTTTTTACAACGAGAACTGCAAAAATTAGCACCCCGCTACGAACGAATCGTCACCCACATCCATTTGGGGGTCGCGCAGGACACGTTCAGACCCATCGACGAGACGCAGACCGAGCGGCAAGCCGAACGGCGACGTTTGCGGAAGACGCTTTCGCTCGCGAACGAACCGACAGTCCTGTTCGTCGGGCGCCTCATCCCGCAAAAAGGTGTCCACCGTCTCATCGCCGCCATGGAACGCGTTCTTGTGCAAGTGCCCAACGTCATGTTAGTCGTCGTCGGCGGGAGCTTTTACGGTAGAAATACAGTAACGCCTTACGTGCACAAGCTAAAGCAGATGGCCGAGAAGCTAAACGGACGCATTCGCTGGGTGCCGTTCGTCTCCGCAGAGGACATTCATCACTATTATACGGTCGCCGACGTCGTCGTGACACCGTCGCTCGGCAGTGAAGCGTTCGGCCTTGTGAACGTCGAAGCGATGGCCAGCGGTTTACCGGTCATCACTTACGACCGCGGGGGCATTAGCGAAGTCGTCGTACACGGAGAGTCTGGTTATGTACTCCCCGCCAGGTCGTCGGTCGGCCAGTTGGCGGAGCGGATCGCGGCACTGCTAACCGATGGCACGTTGCGGAAACGGCTCGGGATGGCAGGGCGTCAGCGCACCCTAGACATGTTTACTTGGGAACGTGTCGCTGCCGATTACGAACAATTGTACCGAGATGTCCTCCAGCACGCGGCCGATCGGAAGTGTGCCTCCGCTAGTATTAGTTAAAAAAATGAGATAACTGCCTACAGGTAACTGGTGTTCACACACAATCTTTAAACGACACGTCTAAACGACACGTCGTCACGTTGTGAACACTTACCGGTAGGCAGTTTTTTTGTGTGCAAAAAAGGCAAAAAAATAAAAGCTGTTAGCGGTCAACAGCTCATTTGTATTCATTCGTTACTTTTTAATGCTTTCACCAATTTTTCGAAGTGCCATTTTCGCGATGCTTTAAAATAAATGATACTGTTAGGCGGTGCGTTTTTTAAATAGTGGAGAGCACTGTCCCGCGTGGAAAAGTTGGCTACCTTCTGCTTGCTATAACCTTTAGCGATCGCGGTGCCAGCAATCTCCTTCGCTTTCGATCCGACGGTGACTAATTGGTCGACGGGATGGTTGGCGATGTATTCCCCGACGCGCTCGTGGGCGCGGTGGGAATAACTGCCGAGCTCCAACATATCGCCGAGGACGGCAATCGAGTAGCGCTTTTTCGCGACGGCGGTTAGCACTTGCAGACCGGCAATCATCGCTGTCGGATTAGCGTTCCACGCGTCATTAATGAGCAGAGTACCCTTTTTCCCTCGCACGAATTGTAGCCGCATGCTCGGCTGCTTATATTCGGCTAAACCGCGTTGAATAAGAGCCGGATCAATGCCCATCGTGTAACACATTCCGATGGCAGCAAGCGCATTGTACACGTTGTGCACGCCAAAGACCGGAATGCTGAAGGCGTACGGTTTGTTATTAAAACTGACTTGAAAGGTCATGCCGTTAGACGCGTAGCGCACATTCGATGCCACAATGTGCGCGGAACGGTGCATCCCAAAGCGGAAAACTCTTGCCTCGGTGCGTTCAATGCGTAATTGCCTAGAGCGCGCGTCGTCCGCGTTTAGGAACAGTACACCGCCGGCACGCATCCCGTCGACGAGTTCTTGTTTTGCGCGCAAAATGTTTTGTGATCCGCCGAGACTGCCGAAGTGGGCCTCGCCGACATTCGTCACCGCACCGAACTGGGGACGGACGACGCGGCACTGGCGGGCAATGTTGTTCAACGATTTCATGCCCATTTCTAATAACAAGACGTTGTGACCCGGAGAAAGTCGGCACAAATATGTCGGTAAAAAACTAACTGTATTCAAGTTGTTCGTCGTCGCTACAATCCGGTATTTCTTTTTTAAAACCGAAGCGATCATCGCGATCGTCGTCGATTTTCCCGCACTGCCGGTAACGGCAGCGACCTTAACTGGGATCTGCCGAAAATTCCACAGTCCTAACCGCCAAAAAGCGAGATAGGGATCTTTCGTTTCTATAACCGCACACTCTTTCGGAAAGGCAAGGCGGCTATAATGACTCGGAACGACGACAGCGACGGGAACAGCCTGTCTTACAGCAGCCAGTTGTTGGTCGACTGCCGTTTTTTTACCGAAGAAATACACTTGCCGCCGGCTAATGTACTTCGGTTTGCCGTAATTGACGACAGATACGGTGCGATTTTCGTCACCGCGAATCATCTTGCCGCTTATGACGCGACACAGATGGCGGAGTGATATCGATTTCAGGAGAAACGCCCCCCTCACACGCTTTGTGGCGTGAACGTTTACTACTCAACTTATAATATGGTTTTTTTGGAAAGGCAGTGTTAGGTCCTACGCCCATCTTCGCGCAGCGCATGGGGTCACGTGCGGAAATTAAGCCGTACAAAACGCGCGCAGCCATCCACCCGCATACGATAATAGCGATCTTGACGAGGGGGATACAGTGATGAAAGGGGTCATTTTGGCGGGTGGGACCGGTTCGCGGCTTTACCCGCTGACAAAAGTAACGAATAAGCACTTGCTCCCGGTAGGTAAGTACCCGATGATTTATCACCCGATTGCAAAGCTCGTCGCCGCGGACATTCGCGACATTATGATTATTACGGGCACCCGGCACATCGGTGACGTCGTCCGCTTACTCGGCAGTGGGCAGGCGTTTTCGGCTCAGTTTACGTATCGCGTTCAGGACAAGCCGCAAGGCATTGCTCAAGCGCTGAGTATGGCCCGGACGTTTGTCGGTGGAGAGCGGTCGGTCGTGTTGTTGGGGGACAACGTGTTTGCAGACGATTTGCGACCTTACGTCGACAAGTTTCGCACCCAAGCGCGCGGCGCGAAGTTGTTGCTTAAAAAAGTGGATCACCCCGAGCGGTTCGGAGTGGCAGAGCTCGCACAAGGGCGGGTCGTTTCGATTGAGGAAAAACCGTCCCAACCGAAAAGTTCTTACTGTGTGACTGGTATTTACATGTTCGATGCGCAAGTGTTCGAGATGTTCGACACACTCGAGCCTTCAGCGCGCGGAGAATACGAAGTGACAGACATCAATAATTTATACATTAAGCAAAACGCGTTAACGTACGATATTTTGTCTGGCTGGTGGTCGGATGCTGGGACCCACGAGTCGCTCTTGGCTGCGAATGCATACGCGGCAAAGACGGAATTACCGTTTCCTGCTGCCGAGTGACTAGCGTTATCTATAAATTAACAGTGGGAGGGTGACCGTGAAAATATTAGTAAACGGCGCCGGTGGGCAGCTCGGACGGGAAATCGCTAAGAGGCTAAGTTCGGTGCATTGTGTGCGCCCTTTTACGCGAGCAATGTGGGATGTAACCGACGAGGCGGCGACACGGCAGATTGTCGAACGGGAAGCGCCGGACGTCGTCGTGCACTGCGCCGCCTATACGGCAGTCGATCAGTGTGAGAAAGATGCGGCGACGGCGTTTGCCGTCAACGCATACGGCACGCGCAACGTTGCGGCAGTGTGTGGCGAATGCGGCATTGCACTCGCCTACATTAGTACCGACTACGTCTTCGACGGAGAAAAAGAGGCGGGTTATGACGAGTGGGACACGACGAGGCCGCTTAACGTCTACGGACGCTCAAAAGAAGCGGGGGAGCAGTTCGTGCGCCAGTTATGTCGCTCGCATTTTATTTTGCGCACCGCCTGGCTGTACGGCGTTCACGGTAACAACTTCGTAAAAACGATTGTCGCCAAGGCGCGGAAAGGCGGGGATATCGCCGTCGTCAATGACCAGACCGGTTCCCCGACATATGCCGGACACCTTGCGGCCAAAATCGGTGAGCTCGTAGCTACACGCTATTACGGTACGTACCATCTCGCGAATCGTGGCTCGTGTACGTGGTATGAGTTCGCACAAAGTATCGTCGAGCGGTTACGACTGAAGGCTCGCATCTTACCAATTTCGTCACAGGAACTGGGGCGCAGCGCACGCCGTCCGCGTTTTTCTACGCTGCAGTCGCTAAGTCTAGCAGCGCAATGCATCGCTTCGTTGCCGCACTGGCGGGAAGGGATGAGCGCCTTTTTGCAAGAATGGGAAGGAAAAAGCGGGGAGTGTCATATAAAATAACATAAACTTCTTTGGATTTAGGTGAAAAGCCGTGCACATTATTCGCGTTGTCTCTTCTAGGGACAAACAAAACTCATCGGTTCTTACACCGAAGGAAATACAACGAATACAAGCGGTTACTCGAACGAGACAATCGCCGAAAACGCACCTTTCTGGGGAAACCGTCGTTGCAGATGAACAAACGGCAACTACTGGCACTGCACGCGTATGGGAGAACTTGCGTACAGCATTGCAGAAAAAAGTAGCTACGCGGGCTTGCGACGGGCCTGTCGTCCTGCAGTGGGAACGTATGTTGCCACAGACATGTTACAGCGAAAAAAATGTCGTAGCCTGCGCTCACAACGTGTACCACGTGTACGTCATGTGCCACTTGCGCGACTTACCGCGCGATTTTCCGCAGCGAACGCCTGCTTCACACGTCGTCGTCCCGAATTATTTTTCACGCGAAACGTTACGTCGACGCGGTTTACGACGGGTAACGACCATTTTTCCGACCGTTAGCCGCCAGGTGGCACGGGTAAATCGTAGCGAGGTGCTGTCCGAGTCGCGAGAGACTACCCGGGAGACAGGCGAACAGGGAGGGAAGGGACTCTGCGGCTCGCTCACGATCTTGTTGCCCTTAGTCGCGACGACGAACCGCTTGTGGAACGGTGTAGGCGAGCTGTCCCGTTACCGTCATAAATTTCATTGGTTACTCGCCACTGGCGCGCATGGGTCGACTTGGCACGATTCGTCTCCAGTAGCGGGCGCTTCGCATCTGTTCGCAGCAAAGGCACAAATACGTTCCGAGGCTAGTCGCGTGCCAGCTGCACTGCGCAAAAACGTGCGACGGACGGTGTGGCGGCTGCGGCAAGCGGGGCATACGGTTACATACGTTGCGGCGTCTGACGTCGCGGCTTGGAATCGTGCGGACGTCGTCATAACCGACCAAGTGCCCGACGTTTCGCTCAACCGGTTACACCTCCATGCGATGGCGTTACGCATACCGATCGTAACGACCATGTGTGGCGATCACCCGGAATTGGTCAAACATATGCATTCGGGCTGCTTGCTATCTTGCGAACGTTTACAATCGGACTTAAGTGCCTATTTACGTCTGCTGGCCAAAGAGCGGCAGATGTTGCATCAGTTCGGGTGCAACGCCTTTGCCTTATACGATACGTATTACCGTGACACGCATATTGCGGCACAGTGGCTCGCCTTGTACGAATCACTCACATAAAATCCCGAGTTACTCATTGCCAAGTTTTTCGGCATAAATTTCTATTACTTAGTTTGGCATAATGTTTTATGTCATTTAGTAGTGGGAGTGTAGAAATAAATGAGGCGAAGGAGGGCGCACCATGGTCAGAACGCTCGTCAGTATCGTTATTTTGACACACAATGAATGGAAATACACGAGCTTGTGCTTGCGCAGCTTGCAGCAACACACCGATGCCGCACACGAAGTGATCGTCGTAGACAACGGCTCCACCGATGAGTCGCTTGCCCATTTACGGCAGTTACGAGATCGCGGGCGGATTCGCCTACTAGAAAACGACGTTAACCGGGGATTTGCCGCAGGGGTAAACTGCGGCATGGACGCAGCTAAAGGGACCTACATCGCGCTGTTAAATAACGATACCGTTCCTTCGCACCGATGGCTGGACAATCAGTTGCAACTGTTGCAGCAGCGGGAAGGCGCCGGGATCGTCGGTCCGCTGTCTAACCGCGTGCTCAAACGGCAAAAGTTGCGCACAGATCTGACGTCGCTAAGTGAAATTCACCGTTTTAGTCAGCAGCACAACCGTCCCGATCCGGCCAAGTGGCGCAAAACGCCATTACTGTCCGGGTTTTGCATGGTGTTGACGCAAGAGCTCGTCCGGAGCATCGGTTTGTTCGACGAGCGTTTCGGTGCAGGGACGTATGAGGACAACGATTACTGTCGGCGTGCGCTGGGAGCGGGTTTTACATGTTGGATCGCGGGGGACACGTATGTGCACCACTTCGGCAACAAAAGTTTTAGCCGACGCGGTCGGGCCGAATTCCAAAAAATACTGCGCCAAAACCGACAGTATTATTCGTATAAGTGGAGGAGGAAGTGAGTCGGTTCAGGTTTTAAACGCGTAGCGCAGTGACGAGTTGATTTAAACCGGTTGCGTGGGAAGCTTTGAAATAGACGACCGTCCGCTGAGGCATGTGCTGCCTAAGAAAGTTGTGTGCTTGTCTGACCGTTTCGAACGAATAAATGCGCGCAGCTGGCATGCCTTTTTTTTGTGCGCCGACGGCGACTTGGCGCGCCTGTTTGCCGATCGTGACGAGTGTGCCGATCTTTTTTTTCGCGATAAATTTGCCGACGCGACGGTGGCCTTGTTGACTGAGCTGTCCGAGCACGAGCATGTCGCCGATGACCGCCACCGTCGGTCGCCCGTTGGCCACGTGGTTTAAAACGCGCAACCCTTGAATCGCAGCCGTCGGATTCGCGTTGTACGTATCGTTAATGAGCAAAGATTGCTTAATACCGCGCATTTGTTGCAAGCGACGGTACGGTCTCTCGTAGTGGCGCAGTCCATGTTGAATCAGATTGTCGGGAACGCCGAGCTGTCTCGCCGCTGCGATGACGGCTAAGGCGTTGTACACGTTGTGCCGCCCAAAACTCGGAATGAAAAACGGTGTTCGCCCGACGGTAAACGCCATGCCACTCTGGACGTAGCGCACGTCGGTCGCGCGAACGTGTGCTGGCTTGCGGATGCCGTAGCGAATAATCGTGCCGCGAAACGACTGCGTCGACAGTTTTTGTGTGCCGCGATCGTCGGCGTTTAACAGGAGCGTTCCTCCCGCAACGACTCCGTCGACCATTTCTTGCTTCGCTTTCACTACCCCGGCGAGTGAACTGCCTAAATTGCCGGCGTGCGCTTCCCCGACATTCGTAATGATCCCCATCTGTGGGCGTACGACACGACACTGTGCGCGAATATTGCCGAAACTGCCCATTCCCATTTCCAGCACGGCCATTCGATGGCTCGGCGCGAGGCGCAGCAAGTGGTGAGGCACATAGGCGAATACATTCATGTTACTGTACGATTTCAAGGTGCGGTATTTACGAATGAGTACGGAGGCGAGCATTTCTTTCGTCGTCGTTTTGCCTGCGCTGCCAGTAATTCCGATGAAGAAGGCGGATGACCTGGCGCGCTGCCATTTTACTAATCGCCAGAACGCCTCATACGGGTTGCCGACGGCGATGACGGCACAGCGCTGCGGCATGCGTGCCACGAACGCACGAGTGGTGACGACGACCGTACAGCGCTCGTTATGCAGTGCCGTCAGCTGCTCTTGCACGCGTCCGGACAGTTGCATGAAAAAAGCGATCCCCGGGCGCAGCTCTTTCACACGCCCGTATAGAGCGCCGTTAATCGGTGCTACAGCGTTTCCGCGCAGCAGTCTTCCTCCCACGATGTTGGCTAACGAATGCACGTTTAACGGAAACATGTGCTTCACCCCACCAAAAAATGGTCATGTATCAACATATGTCGGCCGGTTTTGGCTGGTGTTAGATGCATATCTCGATTGGAGCGAGATCCTTCTTAAAGCAAACGTATTTGGGAAGGAGCAAATAGACGGTCGTCCCGGCGCAAAAAAGAGTTCCTGCGAATACATAGTAATAAGCCTGTAAAGGCGAGGAGGGGAGACGGTTTGCGAGGTATTGTCGTTCCATCGGGCATTAAACGTCCGTTTGCCCCGATCGACCGAGCAGTGTTGCGCGCGTTCCAAAAGTTACAAGTGGAAGTGACGCCACTCGCAGCGGAAGAGTCCTTTCGGGAGCGACTCCCGTCGTTAGTTGCTGACACAAATCCGGATTTCATCCTCGTGTTAATGGGCTGGCGTCTCGGCGCGGACAATTGGCAGCAGCTTAAACGCGTGCCGCGCATTCCGAAAATCGCTTGGATGACAGACGATCCGTATTACAGCGACTGGTCGCGCACCGTCGGGAAATACGTTGACGTCGTCTTTACGAATGAGTCGGCCGCGGTTCCCGTCTACCGTGCACACGGCTGTCAGTGCGTGCACCATCTGCCTCTCGGCGTCGATCCAACCGATTTTTTTCCTCGCCAAACCGTTCCGGCGCGGTACCACAGTGACGTTTTAGTGTTAGGGACCGCTTTTAACAACCGCCGCCGCTGGGTACGACAGTTACTGCCCTACCTGACTCGTACAAAGCTCTGCCTCGTCGGCCCGGGATGGGACCGTGCCGACGTGTTCCTTAAGTCGCCTGCGCGGGGGTGCGTGCGAAAACGCGTCGTTGTGCGCCCGCACTGGGTGTCGGTTGCCGAAGCGAATAACTACTACAACGGCGCCAAAATCGTCCTCAACTTAAACCGCTCGCCGCGGGACGAGTATTTAAAGCTTAACCGGGCCGGGGTGGCAGCGAATACTCCGAACAACCGGACGTTCGAAGTCGCCGCTTGTGCCGCTTTCCAACTCGTGCAATACCGACCCGATTTATCTTCTCTTTATCCAGCGCAAGATCGTAGTGGAAAGTCACGTATACTTTCGTTTCGTTCGGTCGGTGACGCGATTCGCTTAATGACGTACTACTTGCCGCGAATTAAACGCCGAGTGGCAATCGCTACGGACGTTTACCGGGAAACGTTACAGGCGCATCAGTACGTGCATCGCATCGAGAAACTTTGTGCCGTTTTAAAAAAATTTCACCGCAGCGATCAGCATGATGTAACAGTAACCGGTGAAACAACGCCTTTATAACCGACATGGGGTAACAACTATAAAAAAAACGTTTTTTTGGGTGAAAAGGTGGGCGAGGGACGTTCCTGCCGCCTCCTGTCCACCGTAAATTGTTTCTAGATGACGTTTAAATATTTTGAACGCATATAAAGGAGACAACAGCTGTGAAACAATGCGGAGTTACTTTGTGGTTGACCGGTTTGTCCGGGGCAGGTAAAACGACGATCACTCAACAGGTTGAAGTCATTCTTCGAGAACGCGGCGTTGCTGTGGAACGGTTAGACGGCGATGTCGTCAGGCAGTATTTGACGAAAGATCTCGGGTTTAGCCGCCAGGACCGTTTGACGAATGTCGAACGTTCAGCGTTTGTCGCAGATTTGCTCTGTAAACACGACATTATCGTTCTCGCCGCCTTCATTTCACCGTACCGAGAAATGCGGGACAGAGCACGGGCAATCATTCGCAGTTTTCGCGAAGTATACGTCAGTTGTCCGTTAGAGACGTGCGTCGACCGCGACGTTAAAGGACTGTACAAAAAGGCGTTAAACGGGGAAATCTCCCAGTTTACGGGGATTAGCGATCCGTATGAGCCACCGTTAAACCCCGATCTCGCGCTTCAGACCGACCGTGAGACGGCCGTGGAGAGTGCCTTAAACGTCGTGCGCTATTTGGAGGAAAACGGCTTTATTCCGAGGGAAGACGCCTAGAAAAAAACATGAGGGAACGTTGTAGCTACAACTTGATCGAATGACATTGAAATAGGTGGTACGTATGCGAAAAAAAGTAGTCGTTATCGGCTTAGACTGCGCCGCCCCCGACCTCGTGTTTAACGAGTGGACAAAGAACCTGCCCCATTTACGGCGCCTGATGGCGCACGGTGTTTACGGGAGGCTACGTAGTACGAATCCGCCAATAACTGTTCCGGCGTGGGCGTCGATGGTAACGAGTCAAGACCCCGGGCAACTCGGGATTTACGGCTTCCGCAACCGCGGCAGTTACGATTACGCGAATGAGACGATCGTCGACAGTCGTTCATTGAAGGCACCGGCAATTTGGGACATCCTCGGGCGGCGTGGCTATAAGTCGATCGTCCTCGGCGTGCCACCGTCATTTCCACCGAAATCGCTCAACGGCTGTGCGGTTTCTTGTTTTTTGACACCAGGTACGCACACGACGTACACGTATCCTAAAGAGCTTGCGGCCGAAGTCGTCCGTGTCGTCGGCGACTACGCATTCGACGTCGAAAACTTCCGTACCTCTGATACGTCCCATATACTAAAGCAAATTTACGCAATGACCGAAAAGCGCTTTCGGCTCGCGTCACATCTCGTGCGTACGAAGCCGTGGGACTTTTTTATGATGGTCGAGATGGGGACGGATCGTATTCATCATGCCTTTTGGCACTATATGGATGAAAAACACGTCCTTCACGTCCCACACTCGTCTTACCGCCATGCGATCTACGACTACTACAAATTTGTCGACGGACAAATCGGCCAGTTGCTGTCACACTTCCCGCCGGACACGCTCGTGCTCGTCGTTTCCGATCACGGGGCAAAGCGGATGGACGGGGGGTTCTGCTTGAATGAGTGGCTCATACGCGAACGGTTGCTCGTCTTGAAACAGCCTGTGCAAACAGTGACCCCGCTTACGGCGGACATGGTCGATTGGCGCAAGACGCGCGCCTGGGGACAAGGTGGCTATTACGGACGCTTAAACTTGAACGTGAAAGGACGAGAACCGCACGGGATTATACCGTCAAACCGCTACGAAGTTGTACGCAACACGCTTATTGAGAAATTGCGCGGCCTAGAGACGGAAAACGGGAAACCGCTACCGACAAAAGTGTTTAAGCCGAGTAAAATATATCGGCGCACGAGAAATATTCCACCCGATTTACTCGTTTACTTCGGCGATCTGTATTGGCGCGCAATCGGCAGTGTCGGGCATAACACGTTGGACGTTTACAAAAACGACATCGGGCCAGACGGGGCTAATCACGATTATGAGGGGATCGTCATCGGTACTTATTTAAAGCGACTGCAGAGCCAGTCTCAGCAACGATCGCAGCGACCCACACGCACAAACAGGAGTAGCCTCCTGCAAAAGGCCAGCATTTACGACATCGCGCCAACTGTGTTGCGTCAGTTCGGCATCGCGGCGACGCGAGCGATGCGCGGAAAAGTGCTGCCGCTTCTCGCAAATAGTGTGTAATCTGTACCACATTTAGCAGCCTCTACTAAAAAAACCGTCGCCTAGGGAGGGTGCCTAGGCGACGGTTGCTTGCGTATGCGTCCTGTAGCATACGGGTGAGTTTAATCGAACTCCGTTGAATTTAAAACTGAATCACCTTAAAGCCGATTAATACGACGAGTACTAATACGATAATAAAGAGGAGCCACGGAACACCCATTTTTGCCCCGGGTTGTCGTTTCACGCGTCCGAGCGTCGCTTCCATGATCGCGATGAGTACAACAGCTAACAGTCCTTTAATGACAAAGACGAAGGAGAAATTGTAACGGTATAACATAACCGCACCAGAAATTAGCATCACTAAGTATAAAAGGCGCAAAATCATAGACGTTACTTTGGCACCGGACTGGCTGTCTTTTTTGATCAACGCGTAAGAAACGATGAACATGATGACCATGAGCAGCCAGCCGCTTTTATGTAGGGTTAAAAACAAATCTCCAGACATGTACTCTTTCCTCCTGTGATCGATTGTTTAAATTATTTTTCTTGCCATTGAACGTCTGATCGTCGTATAGTGGTCCTCTACATTCCGGCATGATCCACCTTCCATATCGTAACATCATTATACATAGAAAGCTATGTCATATGAAACAATCACAACAAAAATGTTGAATAATAGTCACATAAACAGAACCGATTAATACCCCATGTCACTGAGCCGCTGTTTCACTCGCTCCTCTTCAGCGACAGTTAGCGGATGCAACTGTGTTTTTTGCCCCCTGGCGAGCGGATCGCCGGTCTTATGTTTTCGCCGTAACCGCATGACCTCCGCTTCCAGCTGCCGATTCAAGCGCTTGACGAGTTGCGGCTGTTTCCTAGCGAGATTGTGTGTTTCTCCTGGGTCGCGTGCTAAGTCGTACAGCTCGTACTTCGGATTGCCGTACACGTCTTTAGCTAGCGACTTGATTAACTTCCACTCCTGCGTACGGATCGCGCGCTTCAGCTGCCAGTTGGCTTCACACGAGAGGGTAAACGGACGCAACTCCTTGCGCTCGCCGCGGACGAGTGGCAAGAGCGATTTTCCGTCAAGGCGCAAGGCGTATTTCCCCAATTTGATTCCAGCGATGTCTAAAATTGTGGGCAAAATGTCGGCGTGTTGTGCGAGACCTTTCACGCGTTTATTGGGCGGAAGCTTGCCCGGAAGGGCGAGAATAAACGGGACGTGCACCGTCGCCTCGTACAACCCGTGGTGGTCAAAATAAATGTGGTGTTCCCCCAGGCTTTCGCCGTGATCGGCGACGATCGCGATCAGTGTATTTTCAAGTAAGTGTAATTCATCCATCACGCCGAGCAACCGTCCGATGTTGTCGTCGAGGTAGTTAATTTCCGCATCGTATAAGGCGCGAATGTACTCGGGGTTGTTTGTGCTGTTCGACCATTTGTCAAACCAACTGTAGAGCGGTTCGCGCATGACTGTTTTCAGCTCCGGGCCGTCTATGCGCAGCGGCACATCTTTGGTGAACAGTTTTTGCCAAGCTTGCGGCGGGTTATACGGAAAATGAGGATCCCAATAGTGGAGGAATAAGAAAAACTTCTCGTTTTGATGCCGTTTTAACCACGGGATTGCTAGTTTGTTCACGTCCTCGGCTGTCGCCAAAAAATGAATGTTGCGCTGTTTGCCGGGGTCGACATACGTATCGTACCCGCGGGCAAACCAACGGTTGACCTTCGTCGTTAAGCGGTGGTTGTTATCGACAGCGCCCGTCGTATAGCCGTGGCGGTTGAGAATTTGACTAAGCGCGATGAGGCGATGACTAATTTTTTGCGGCTTCATGTTGACGACACCGTGCGCAATTGGGTTTTTCCCAGTTGTCATCGTGACGAACGAGCTTTGCGTGACGTTGTTTTCCGCGATCATATTTTCGAATAGCACACCTTTTGCCGCTAGCGCGTCGATGTGTGGTGTCGTCTGTTGACCGTAACCGTAACAGCTCATATGGTCAGCGCGCAACGTGTCTAGGGCAATCAAGACAATATTCATTCCATGTCACCTGCCTATTAGAGATACGACATGCCCAATTTGTTAGGCATTTCCCTCATGCATTGTATGCACCTATTTTAGCTGGCGTTCAACACGTCACCACACAGCTGCGAAACGATGGCGATCGATTCCGCGTGGTCAGATGACGGTTTTTCCTCGCCGGCGAACTCCTAAAAACGACAGGGAATAGGATGAGATAGAAGACACAGAGAGACAGGAGGAGTGCCATGCGCCTTTTTTATATCTCTTCTGGCTGCGGGTTTTCCTTCAGTCCGACTTTGACAGCCGAAGACGATAGCATTATTCGCGCGTTTCGCCAATTAGAAAAGGAGCGCGCAGGGTTTAAACTACAGACGTTTTTGCTGAAACGAGAACCTCTAAACCAATTGTTGCCACGCATTCGCGCGTTCCGCCCCGACGTCGTGCTAGTGTTAAAAGGCTTCCGCTTTTCCTACACACTCGTGCAAGCCATCCGCCAAAGCGGTTACCGGATCGGTGTTTGGTTAGTCGATGACCCGTACCGCCTACAAACGCATCAAAAAATTACTGCACCATATCATTTTGTCCTGACGCAAGAAGCGAGTTGTGTACCCGTTTACCGGCAGAGCGGAAAGGTGAGCCTACACATGCCGCTTGCCGTCGACCCGCAGAAGTACTATGCGAAAAAGATCGTACCGAAAAAATACACGTCAGATATTTGCTTTGTCGGCAGTGGCTTCCCCGCGCGGATCGCCTTGTTCGATAAGTTAGCCCCTTTTTTGCGAGAAAAAAAGACGATCATTATCGGGCAATGGTGGAAGAGGTTGCGGACGTACCGTGCACTTAAGCAGTGCATCCTCAATCGTCCCGTACCGCCTTCAGAAGTGACGAACTATTACAACGGGGCGAAAATTGTGCTCAATATTCATCGGACCGCAAACGACCGGGGGGAGAACGTTCGCCACGTTCCAGCTGTGACGCCGAACCACCGCGCGTTCGAAATTGCCGCTTGCGGCGCTTTTCAACTCGCCTCGCACCGCAAAGAAACGT
This sequence comes from Numidum massiliense, assembly GCF_001375555.1. NCBI lineage: Bacteria > Bacillati > Bacillota > Bacilli > Caryophanales > Bacillaceae > Numidum > Numidum massiliense. The sequence goes on from NZ_CTDZ01000009.1 coordinate 1,333,012, forward strand.
TTCGCTATTTTAAACGAGGGGAGCTCGTCACCTTTAACGATTGGCGCGACTTACAGCAAAAAATCGACTATTACTTGCAGCATTCCGAGAAGCGCACAGCCGTCGCCAGTCGCGGCTGGATCCGCGCGCGCACTGATCATACGTACAAAAAGCGGCTCACCGATTTAATTGAACATCTGAACGCCTACGTACTCGCCGAAACAGGGAGAGGGGAGCGAGAGTAAGGCGCGAAAAAAGAACCCGACCTGCGTTGTGGCAGGAGGGTTCTTTTACATGTTTGGCAATCACCTGCTCCCTTTCGTTTACAGGCGGCGTCCTTACGTGCCTCAATAAAGCTTGCCGATCTGGTGTTCGTCGTGGTGAAAGTCAGACCCGCCGGTGACGAAAAGCGCGTACATTTCTGCTAAACGGAGGAACGCGCGCGTATGTTGGGGGGTGTGGTTGCGGTGCCACACTTCAATGCCGTCGAAGCCGAGGCGCAGCAGGCGGTGTAACAACTGTTCATCGCCAATATAGACGGGATGGGCTAACACGGCCTGGCCGCCCGCTTCGCGAATCAGGCGAATCCCTTCCGCTGTCGTCATTTCTTTCTTAGCGACAGCCGCCGGTTTTCCATCGCCTAAATACGTATCAAACGCTTGCTGTACACTGGTAACGTATCCTTTTTTTACGAGTGCTTGCGCAATGTGGGGGCGGGCGACGACGCCGTCCCCACTAAACGCCTTTACTTCAGACGAGGTGAGCGGCATGTTAAGAGCCGCGAGTTTTTCGATGATTTGCTGTGCGCGCGTTTCGCGAAAGCGGCGAAATTCGCCGAGCGCCTCGTGCAACTCGCGATCGCGCGTCATGTTGTAACCTAAGATGTCGACGTTCCTCCCGTTATACGTCGTACTAATTTCTACTCCGGGGACAACGTCGACGCCGAGTGCGCGTCCGGCGCGTCGCGCTTCGTCAACGCCAGCTAACGTATCGTGGTCTGTGAGCGCGATCGTCTGTACACGCGCCTTTTTAGCTAATTGTACGACCTCTGACGGCGCGTATACGCCGTCGGAAGCCGTACTGTGCAAGTGGAGATCGAACGTGCCAAGTGTCAAACCGCCGATAATGTTCATCTTTTATTCACCCTATCCGCGTGTTCATCGTACGAATCCCAACCGAAATCGATGCCTAGTGTTTCGTACAGTTTCTCGTTGTACGGTTTAAAATAACGCTGTAGCTGCTTTTTTATGTTCGGAGGGAGGGGCGCTTCGTAGTTTCCTTTTTGGTGCACTTTGTCCGTGCGAAAGCGGCATTTCGGCAAACCAAGAAAGGATGTCACTTTTGCTAGCGTTTCCTGCGGCCGACAAAAGAAAGTTTCACTTTTAATAAACAAAAATTGCTCGCGCGGAAACAACTCAAGCCACGGCTTTAGTAACGTGATGTATTTCCCGCGCTGCAAATAAGAGTAACGCCGGTAATTGACGCTTTGGTAGTCGTGATCGTTAACCATCCTTTTTCTTTCGCCGCGCAAGCGCTCCTTTTCACGCGTAATCGCTTCGCGAAAAGAGAGCGGCTCATGTTTTCGCTTAACTTCATGATAATAGTGGGAATACGCTCTGTCGACAGGGTTTCGTAGCAATACGATCAATTTGACGTGCGGCGCGGTTTCCTTTATTCTGGCAGCTGTATGCGGATACGCCATGTAATACGGAGTCGCTTCGCCAGCCAAGACTCGTCGCTTGTTTTTATTAGACGGCACTTTAAACTGCTTTCGATACCAATCCATCCCTTTTTTAAACTGGTAGTCAAAAAAGTGCATTTCTTTTTTGGGGGCAGGTACGATGCGCGGATGTTGCGATAAATAACGGTAAAGGGAGGTCGTTCCTCCTTTTTGTACACCGATGATGAGAAAATCGGGGATCGTCTGATTCATGCGTCATCCTCCATCTTAAGGAGACTAAAATTACTATACTGTACGTCGGCAGTCTGTCAGGCGATTGCACGTTCAACTAGGGAAATATCCTTTTAGGCGGGGAAAATAACCGTTTTGGGTATGCCTAAATACATTGACCTATCACTAGTTTTATAGTGCGAACATAACTTAAGATTAAGTAATGGGATGTCGGGAGGTCTACGCTTTAATGGCACAAAAAACTAGGGCTATTTGTATATTAGGTATGCATCGCAGCGGGACATCGATGATTACTCGTGCTATCAATTTGCTCGGAGTCTATTTAGGTCAGCCTCGCGACCTTTTGTCTCCGGCCCAAAGCAATCCCGAAGGATTTTGGGAGCATAAAGGTGTTGTAGAAATAAATAAGAAAATATTAAAGAGGCTGTCGACGTCATGGGATACGACGCAACCTCTTCCGAAAAGATGGTGGGATAATCGAGACATCCGTCCACTGCGTATACAACTCGCTCACCTCGTACGGCGCAAACTTGCGATAAAACCTCTTTGGGGGTGGAAAGATCCGCGTACTTGTCTGTTGTTACCGCTGTGGAAAGCTGTCTTAGCCGATCAAAACGTCGATCTAAGTTACATCATCATTGTGCGCAATCCACTTGACGTCGCAGCATCCCTTTGGAAAAGGAATAAATTCCCTATAAAAAAGTCACTCGACATTTGGACCTTATATACGCTATCTTCGCTCGTTAGAACGGAGGGAACACCTCGCGTCGTCGTACACTACGACCGCTTCTTGGAAAATTGGGAGACGGAATTGCGCAACGTCACGGACGCCTTGCACATTCGCTGGCCACACCGAGAAGAGCACCTGCGGCGAACGATGAACAACTTTTTACAGCCGTGTTTGCGCCACAGCAAAACGTCGATCGATCGACTAGAAAAAGGTAAAAACGTACCTAATCTCGTCGTCAAGACGTATCGTCTGTGCCTGGAGGTCGAACAGTCGGCCGCTACTCTCGATTCGAAAGATTTTTCTCACGATGTCAGCAAACTGTACAGTCGCATTAAAAAATAAGCGAAGGAGGGGAGGGGTCGTCCGTGCGGCTGTTATTTATCACTTCCGGGAGAACGTCGCTCTCCCATCTCGATCCAAACATGATTGACGCGTTTCGTCAACTGAGCCAAGAAATGGGTCGGTTTCAATGCGACGTCTTTCATTACAAGGCAGAGTCGCTTAAGTGGCTTACGGAAAAAGTGCGGTGCAAGCGACCAGACGTTATTCTCGTATCGCGGGGCTACTGGCTGCCGTCGTCCATCGTTTCCCACTTGCGGACGTTCGGGATTCCGCTAGGGCTGTGGGTCGTCGATGACCCGTACAACATCCGCATCCACGAACGCCTCGCTCAGCCATATCACTTCGTCGTTACCCAAGAGGCGAGTTGCCTATCGCATTACCGCCAAAAGAACAAACGCTGCTTATATCTTCCGCTAGCTGTCAACCCGAAAAAGTACGCTCCCGCGCGCGTGTCGGCAAAATATCGTTCAGACGTTTGTTTTGTCGGCAGCGGCTTGCCGGAGCGCATCCGCGTGATCGATCGCCTTGCACCGTTTTTGCTACAAAAAAAGTTCATCCTCATCGGCCGGTGGTGGGAGCGGCTCACTCGTTACGAGCAACTGAAACGACATATCGTCAACCATCCGATCGCGCCGCGAGAAGCCGCCTACTACTATAACGGGGCGAAAATTGTCCTCAACATTCACCGTACGGACAACGACGTCGGCGACAATCCGACGCGCATTCCTTCCTTTACGCCGAACAACCGTACGTTTGACATTGCCGCGTGCCAGGCGTTTCAACTCGTTTCTCACCGCCGCCATCTCAATCGCTTTTACGAGCTAGAAAAAGAAATTGTCTCTTTTAAAAACTTGCCTGAGTTAAAGCGGAAAATCGACTATTATTTGGCACACGACGACGCGCGCGAAACAATTGCCGCCAGAGCTTACGGGCGCACCATCGCGGAGCATACGTACGTCGAGCGGCTGCGTCCGTTCGTGCGAGCACTTGAACGCATCTTTGTAACAAACAGTAACGGCTCAACGAAAGCTGATCGGTGAGCCGTCATCTGTCCTCGTTGTGGAAAATAACGCTTTCGTCTATAGCACCTCGTGCAGTCGCACCATATGATGTGGCAAAGCATACAGGCGTTGCAGAGAGGATCGGTTTTTGACGGTACGGAGGAATGTTATGCGATTACTATATATAGCCGCCGGATCTAAGACGCTGTCTGAAGTAGACCCGAACATGATTAGCGCGTTCCAGCAGCTCCAAAAAGAGCGCCCATCGTTTGCTTTCAAAGCTGTTTCTTCTCGCCGCGAGCCGCTGCAGCGCTTGCAGGCGACGATCGACTCTTTTCGTCCCGATGTCGTCATTGCCTTTAAAGGGGCCTCTTCTCCTGTGATTGTCGAACGGTTGAAGTCGAAAGGAATCCCCGTCGGCCTGTTTGTCGTCGACGACCCGCACAATTTGAAAAAACACAAGCAAAAAGCGCGGTCCTTTGACTTCGTCATGACGCAAGAAGCGAGTTGCGTCCCGTTTTATCGCCGGCACAAAAAACCGGCCCTACACTTGCCGCTCGCCGTGAACCCGGAAAAATACTACCCGCGCGCAGTAGCGAAAAAATACGAGTCAGACATTTGCTTTGTCGGCAGCGCCCTACCCGTTAGGCTCGCGCTGTTCGACAAATTAGCACCCTTTTTGCAAAAGAAAAAGTTTGTCATCGTCGGGCGCTGGTGGGAGCAGCTAAAAAAATATGCCCAGTTGCAGCGGCACATTCGCAACGAGACGATCCCGCCAGACGAAGTTGCCAAATACTACAACGGCGCCAAAATTGTCCTCAACATACACCGCGACAACAACGACGCAGTGCCGAAGACACACCGTAACGGCAACAGCTACAATTTACCGACGTACACGCCGAACAACCGCACGTTTGACATCGCTGCGTGCCGGGCATTTCAACTGACGAGTGCGCGTCGGGATATAAAAAACTTTTATGCACCTAATGAGGAAATCGTCTGCTTCGATGGAATCGCCGACTTAAAGCAAAAAATAAACTATTATCTCGCCCACGAACAGGAAAGGAAGCGCGTGGCAGCCCTCGCTTACGAACGGACGATGCGCGAACACACGTATGTCAACCGACTGCGCGAGTTTGTCAAACAGTTGGAGGTGACGGTCGTTAAGAAGAGAAACTGAGCGCTCGATATCCCGAGGATCGTTAGAAAACGCAAAGGAGTGTCAGGAAGGGGAACTCAAGTGGTGCTATCGAGAAGGAACGCACGAATTGCCATACGCCACGGGAAGGGGGACGGGACCTGTGCGCCTCTTTTACGTGTCTTCCGGCAAAACGACGTTATCTCACCTTAGTCCGAATATTATCGGCGCGTTTAAACAGCTCGCACGCAAAGAACGACAGTTTCATTTTGACAGTTTGATGCTCAAAGACGGCAAACAGTCTTTGGCGCGCAAACTCGTGCAATTTCGCCCGAACGTCATTCTCGTCTTTGGCCACGATACGCACTCGCCGCAGCTCATCCATCAATTGCGAGCCGCCAAGGTGCCGATCGGTCTATGGGTCGTAAACGACCCGTACAATTTAACGAATTACGAACAAAAAGTACGCTTTTACGATTTTGTCGTTACGCAAGAGGCGAGTTGCGTGTCGTTTTATGAGCAGCGGAACAAACCGTGTATTCACCTCGCGTTAGCGACTAATCCAGCGAACTACTACCCAGCAGAAGTGCCGAGAAAATACGTATCCGACATTTGCTTTATCGGGAACGCTTGGCCAGGGCGCATAAAATTTTTTAACCGGCTGGCACCTTTTCTGTTGCAGAGGCACTTTGTCATTGTCGGTAAGTGGTGGGAAGGACTCGCCCAGTTCAAAAAAATGCACGCACACATTGTCAGTCGGACGATTCCGCCGCAAGAAGTATTAAAATATTATAACGGGGCAAAGATCGTGCTCAATATTCACCGAGACGCTAACGATATCGATAAAAATCCGTACAATATCCCTGCACACACACCGAACAACCGCACGTTCGATATCGCCGCTTGCCGCGCCTTTCAATTGTCGACCGCGCGGGAAGATTTCGCCCAATTTTACGAAATCGGTCGAGAAATGGTCTGCTATCATCACGTCAAAGATTTACAACAGAAAATTGGTTACTATTTACAGCACGGCAACGAACGAAGGCGCATCGCACAGCGGGCGTACAGGCGAACCTTAAGTGACCACACGTATGTCGCCCGGTTACAGCAACTGTTACGATCGTTAGAAGTAAAAGTGCTGCCGCTGAGCCGATAAAACGATGTCGCGCGAACAGCCCCGACTAACTGGATGGATTAACTTTAAAGGTGCTTTATGCATAACATGCACATGAGAAGGCCGATGTGGACATACTAACCTGTTTGTCTATCGTCAATATTGGATATTTTTGGGCGAAGGAGGTTCATAAGGGTGAGAAACAATCGCTTGACGCGAGATAAATACAAAAAGCTTCTTCAACAAAAAGACTTCCTAGACGAACAGCTATCCATATGGAAAGATAAATGCAAACAATTGACGACCGATCACAATCACGTTCAGGAGCAATTGCGACTTTGTGAGAACAAGTACCGCGAAGACGTCGCCGCAAAAGACGAACTCATAAACAGCATGCAAGAGCAACTACAAGTAAAAGAAGCAGCGTGCGAGCAACTGGCGGAAGAGAAAGCGCACGCTCTGGAACAACTGGAAGTCGAGAGACAACAAGGCGCGACTCTTCAGCTCGAAAAAGAACGACTCGCTGAACAACTCGCGAGTAGTGAGGCGAAGTGCACACAATTATTAGCGGAAAAGAAGGAAGCAAACGTAAAAATACGGGAATTTAAACAAGAGGTTCAGCGGACGCGTGCAGAGGAGCGGCAGGAGTACGAGCAGCAGCGACGCGACGTTGCACAACTCGCGGAAGAGAAGGCGGCACTTGAAGCAGAAATAGAACGTCACGCCGAACAGTTACAGACCGCTGAACAGCAATACGGAGAAGCGTTAGAGCGAGCGCGAGCGGAAACGAGCGCGGTGCGCGTCCAGTTAGAAGAAGCGTTAGCGAATCTTGAACGAGTAGCGACGGAAAGAGGACAGCTAGCGGAACAAATAGAGGCGTTAAGGGCGCAATTAGATCACTTGAACGAACGACTCGCAGAGCGCGACGCGCAAAACCGCACACAGTCCGCAGCGAAAGAACAACTGGCGGAGCAACTAAAAGCTAAGGAAACAGCCTACAGGCATTTAACGGAACAACTTCGTCAACAAGAAACATTGAGCGAACAACTAAGGGCAGAGCTCCGTCAAACGCACAAGCGCGCGAACGAGCACAAGCGGAAAAAACAGCAATCGGCGATCAGTTAAAGGAGGCGCACGCTGCGTACGACCAAATCGCGCAGGAAAGAGAGCAGCAGGCAGAGCAACTTCAAGCGAAAGAAGACGCGTATGTGCAGCTGACGACCGAAAAGGAAGACATCGCCAAACAGTTGCAGCAGCAATAGCAAAAAGTGGCGACCGTCGCGCAAGAAAAAGAGCGACTCGCTTCGCTACTTGCCAGTAACGAAGCGGAGTATAGAGAGCGACTAACAGAAAAAGAGCAGACTGTCGCACAGCTACAACGCGAGAAGGAACAGATCATTGGAGAGCAGCAACGCGACCGCGAGCAGCTTACAGAAGAAAAAGCGGCGTGGCAAGCGGAAAACGAGCGCATCGGTGAACAACTGCAAGCTGCTAAAGAGATTTACGAACGAACACTCGAGCAAGCGCAAACGGAACTCAAAGCAGTTAGCGAGCAGATGGAGGAAGCGCGAGTTAAACATGATCAATTAGCGGTGGAAAAAGACCAGCTGATAGAACAGCTTAAACAGTTAACCGATCAGCTTACCCAGAAAGAAGAGCAGTTCCGTGCAGAGCACACAGCCAAAGAACAACTCGCCGAACAACTCGTAGAAAAAGAGACAGAATACGCGCAATTGCTCGCGGAAAAAGAGCAAGCTCTTGCACAGCGGCAACTTTACATCGAGCAACTCACAGAAGAACAGGTGGCTTGGCAAGAGGAAAAACAGCGTATAGACGAACAGTTGCAAATTTGTGAACATAAGTTTGAATTTACGTTAGAACAGGCGCAAGCAGAGAACCAAGAGGTGTACGCTCAGCTAAAGGAAGAGCAGGGCAACTACAAGCGCCTTGCGGGAGAAAAAGAGGCGCTGACGGAAAGGATTGAACAGCTCACGGATCGCATTGAACAATTGAGCAAACGAGTAGAACAGTTGACCGATCGGCTCGCCCAGCAAGAAGAACAGTATCATACAGAAAGCACAGCCAAAGTGCAACTCGCCGAGCAACTAAAAGCTAAAGAAACAGCATATGAGCAACTGGCTGCAGAAAAGGTACGCATCGAAAAACAATTACAAGAGCAGCAGCAAAAAACGGCTGTCACCGCACAAGAAAAAGAGCAGCTCGTCGAACAACTCGTGAGTAACGAAGCGAAGTACACACGCCTGTTAAAAGAAAAGGAGCACATGCTGCTAAACATACAAGAGCTGAACCAAGACATCCAACAGGCGTTACAGCAACTGAAAGAGGACGTCGACGAACATCGCCGGGCGTTAGACGAGAAGGAGCAGGCCCTCAGAGAGCAGCAACGCGATATCCAGTTGCTTGAAGCAGAAAGGGAGAGACTGCTCGCTGAAAAACAGCGTGTCGCCGAACAGTTGCAAACCGCCGAACAAAAATACGAGCGCGCGCAGTCGGAAAAGGTAGAGATGCTCACCAAGTTAGAGAAAAAGGAAAAAGTTTATAGACTTTCCTTGGAAAAACAAGAGAAAAACAAACAAAACTTCGCACCAGAAAAGATGGAACCGGATGAGATCACCGATAAACTAGAAAGATACGAACAACAGTTCCAACAAACCGTCACAGAGAATAAAAAACTCATCGAGAGAATCGAACAAATAGAACAAGCGCTGCAGCACACGCGTGACTTGGAGAACAAACTTCGGGAACAGTTGGAGAAAGAAGAACAGCAGTCGCAACAAGCTAAAGATCGCGAGCTCGACGAACTTAAACAGGAGATCGAGGGCTACCAGCAACAAATACAAGGCCTGAAACAAGAATACAGCGAATCCCTCGCGGAAAAGGAAAGGGACTATGCGGAACTACTCAAGGAGACAGAGCGCATTCGCAAAGACTTGAAAAAGAGTAAACGCTAACCCCCTTTCGATGCTATGAGAGCTGCCCCGAAAACATCCCGTTCTGCTTCTAATAGACGCAGTCGATCGGGATGTTTTCCGATGTCAGGGTGCAGCTCTGTTTCCACTACCCAAGCGCCGTTCGCGTTTGTCTCACCTTACCCATAATATTTGTGTCCGACATGAGTAGCCACTCATCGTTTCGTAAGCGGTAGTTAAAGCGATGGATGCGCGCTTGGACGAAGGGGCTATTCGCGACGTTGGCGATGCTACCGTCCGCGTTCACGCGGTGACGGTAATGAATAATCACCGGGTCACAGTCACAGTGTGCCTGAACGATGGGAGATTGCGGCGTGCGCAGCGTGCGCTTGCGAAGTAGGGGAAAGTTCATCGCGATCGGGAGTTCCGCAAAAGGAAGCGGCGCTTCGGCATAAGCGAGCGTAAGGGTGACCTGCTCGAGGAATTTGGCGTTGTCCATCAATAACGCTTTATGCGCGATCAAGTCTTGTGTATACTTTTTCCACCGCGGATACAAGTCGCGCAGCAGCGGAGTAGGAAAGATTAGGACACCTGTATTGCAATACCATATCGTCGGCTGACCGGAGATTGCCGTCAAATAGTCGCACGGCGGCAATGGCAGGTTGTAATAAATAAATATATCTTCAAACGTTGTCAAGGGAACCGATTGATGGTTCTCTATTTTTGCTTGGAAGTTTTCTCCGGAAATGTAAGCGGACGGGTCGCGCATGACGAGCGTGTCGCAATCTAAAAACATGACCGTGTCGTAGGCGTATATTTCCGGTAATTCGAAGAAACGCAATTTATTCGCGTATGGATATGCGCGGCTGAACCGTTTGACCGTGCGAATGGTAACTTCCCACCGCTCGAGTGCAGCGACAAATGGGGCGTTGCTCCCCTCGACTAAGCAGACGACGATGTCTACGTTCGCGAGACTGCCAGCGAACCAGCGAATAGATTGAATTAAGCGCAAAGCTTCTTGGCGATATTTCGGTTTGTTGTCGACCACGCATCCGATGAGCAACCGCCCGAAAGCCGAAGTTGGTTGTGTTATATGACATTCCCCTTTCTAGCACACGATTCACTTACTGTTATTGTATGAACGTTGTCTCGTTCCGGTACATACCTTTTGGCATACGAGACTAGTACAAAACGTTGAATTTACAAAAAAATAGTCTTTAAAACCGTGGCAAATCTAACTTCTGTACATAGATTAATAGACAAGTATAGTAAAAAAATCCTCTCACGGATCCACTCTATTTTTCGCCGGGTAACTGACGCCCGAAAGGAGGGGTATTGTGGGGCACATACGAGGGATTGGTCGCTTATTAATCGGTTGCGTCACGGAGAACAACACGCGTTACCGCTCGCAAGCGTTACGATTGGTACAGTCGATTCGCTGGTTCGGCGGCAGTCTCAATACAGCCGATGTGATCGTCTGTGTCGTCGAGCAAGCGGACCCGCAGTTCGTGGCCAAGGTTGAGGAATGGGGAGCAAGTGTGCGCATCGTGAAGCGCTTTAGTAAGCGCCATCCGCATTCCAACAAGTTACGTTTCTTCGAGATCCCCGAAATTGATAATTACGATGTCGTGATGTTACTGGATTGCGATACGATTATCGTGCAAGACCCGACAAAATATATTGACGGCAAACATTTACAAGCGGAGATGGCGATGGGAGAGTCGGTGCCGCATCACGTCTTTTTAAAAGTGTTTCAACATTACGACATGAAGATGCCGAATCGCATCTTCGAAACGGCCGTGAACAAACGGCCGATCATCTGGTACTGCAACGCCGGCGTATTAATCTTTCCGCGGACAATCGTGCAATCGTTCTATCCGATCTGGAAGGACTATACGGTGGACATTACGAAAAAGAAAGGTTTACTCGGTGAACACTATTTGTTTTGCGAACAAGTGTCGCTTAGTCTAGCTTATGCAAAACACCCCGTGCCATTTAAAAAACTCCCACTCAGTATGAATTTTCCGCTCACGAACAAGTCGTATAGTAACGTCGTCCAATGCGATCCGGTGATCATTCATTACCATCGGAAGGTCAACAAGTTTGGGTTCATTAAAAATATGACGAAAAGCCCCTCTGCGCAAGACAGAATTGCCGCGTTTAACAGGCAAGCGAGATTGCAGCGCAAAGAAGCGACTGCGCGTTATGGCACTGAAAAGAGCGCTGCAAAAAAAGAAAAACCATCATCATAAGTCGGATGCCTTCCTAGCAAATGCTCATTTTTCTCTCTGGCGTGTAGCATAACTATACCGAAGACGTCGCTACTCCATAGAATGAATTAGAAAGCGAAAGGGAGGTGAGGTGAATGGGACGCTGCCGTAACAACAACCACGATCGGAATCGCTGCCGCCGCAAAATTCGCTGCATCCGTCGCTGTCTCCGCAGATTCCGTGGTCGCTGTAACTGATGCTAACAGAGAAAATCCGCAGTAACTAGCACCCATTACCGGGTGCTTTTTTTAGTCTATTTCTAATTAGTCTATTTCAAAAAAGAAGCGTGCCATACGCCGTACCATTTTCATAGTTTTAATCATAAATTGAGGCAACAGGAGGGTTAAAGTGAATGAAAGGATTAATCTTATGCGCAGGAAAAGGAAGAAGGCTTCAACCGTTGTCGTTTTCGCAAACGAAAGTGATGCTTCCCGTCGCCAACCGACCTGTGCTTTATAACTGCATCGATCAGTTGTTAGAACTAGGGATTCGCGAGATTGGCATTGTCGTCAACCGCGCGCACAAAAGAGAATTAGTTGAAAGATTAGATGACAGCGAGCATGTAGGAGTGACATTTACGTTTATTGAGCAAGCCGAGCCAAGGGGCATCGCCGACGCTGTCAAACAAGCGGAAGCGTTTATCGATCGAGACCCTTTTTTATTGTTGCTAGGTGATAATTTAATACAAGAATCTTTGTTAGCGTTGAAAGAGTCGCTAACCGCTACAAAAAATAACGCTGCCATTCTATTAGCAAAAATGAGATCCCCACAAGATTACGGCATCGCAGAAATTGTCGGGCAAAAAATCGTTCGCCTGGAAGAAAAACCACGCCATCCGAAGTCAGACCTCGCAGTGATCGGCGCTTACGCTTTTGACGAAAACATTTTTCACGCCGTGCACGCGATCGCCCCTTCCAATCGCGGAGAATACGAAATAACGGACGCTTTACAATGGTTAATCGATCGAGGACACGCCGTCACGTATTCCGTAACGAACAAAAAGTATTCCGACGTAGGAACCGTGGAACGGTGGTTGGAAGCGAACCGTTGGATGCTCGATGCGGCTGCCAGTGGCGGGCAAGCTGACCGATATGACACTTCCGAAGGTTGCACAATCATTCCGCCCATAAGTATTGGAAAAGGTTGTCAACTGAAAAATAGTGTCATCGGCCCGTACGTCTCCATAGCCGCCAACGCCAAAATTGAACAGTGCGTTATTGAAAACAGTATCGTACTCGAAAATGTTGAGCTGCAAAATATTCCTCACCCGATCAAAAACAGCGTGTTTGGCGCCAATTCGACTTTGCGTCATCTCAACGCGGAAACGCGCACAGCGAACGTATCCGTCAACGAATGTGTGAGTGAATACGTCTTAGGCAATAAGACGTCCATCATTACTAAAACGAAGCGTGGCGAGCAATAAATGAACATTTTAGTCATTGGTACGGGATATGTCGGCTTAACGACGGGGGTTGTTTTTGCAGCGCAAGGGTTCCAAGTGACAGGACTAGACCTCGATACAGCGAAAATTGCGGCACTCTCTCAAGGGAAACTCTATTTTTACGAAGAAGGGCTAGAAAAATTATTAAAGACGGCACTGCAGGCAGGTAAGATTGCGTTTACGACTGACGCGGAACGGGCAGTGACAGAAAATGACGTCATTTTCCTTTGCGTCGGTACCCCGCAGAATCCTGACGGCAGCGCCAACTTAGATAGTGTTCAACAAGTGGCTCGCGACATTGGGCGCTATATGAACGGCGATAAAATTGTCGCGATCAAAAGCACAGTACCGGTCGGCACGCAGGAGAAAGTCGCGCAGTGGATTTCTGCTGCGCAACAGCAGAAACACACCTTCAGCGTCGCTTCTGTTCCGGAATTTTTCGCGAAGGGAGTGCGCTTCAAGATGCGCTCCATCCCGATCGCGTCGTCATCGGGAGTGCCGATGAACGGGCAACCGTTACACTTAAAAAAATTTATCGCGGGATGAACTGTCCTGTACTCGTCACGAAACCTCGCGCCGCCGAGTTAATCAAGTACACATCTAATGCCTTGTTAGCCACAAAAATTTCTTTTATAAACGAAATCGCGAGGTTATGTGAAAAGTTAGGCGTATCGGTTGAAGAAGTCGCGCGAGGGGTCGCACTCGATCGCCGTATTGGTCCCCACTTTTTACGGGCAGGAATCGGCTTCGGCGGCTCTTGCTTCCCTAAGGATACAGCAGCTTTATTGGACGTCGCTAAGCAACATAACGCCACAGTGGAGATAGTAGAAAAAGCGATCCACGTCAATCAAACACAATACGTGTACTTTCTAGAGAACGCACGGAAAATACTAAGAACGTTTCGTCATAAAAGATTGGCTATATTCGGATTGTCTTTTAAACCGGGAACAGACGATTTGCGAGAGTCTCGCGCACTGTTGCTCATCCAAAAGTTACTCGCTGAGGGCGCTTATGTGAGCGTGCACGACCCGGTAGCTAAGCTGCCGCCAGCGTTACACTCAAGTAACATCGTACAACACGATACAGCGCAACGTACGGCAGCGCACGCGCACGCGATCATCATCTGTACGGAATGGCCCCAATATGAACAGCTAGACTGGCAAAAAATTAGGAAAACGATGGAAACAGCTTACGTATTCGACGGACGCAATATGCTCGATGGCGAAGCGATGAGAGCGATAGGGTTTTACTATCGAGGTATCGGGTGAGAATCGTCTCGGCACGGCGGCATGCGCACGCTGTGCCATAGGAAGTTTTTAACGGTCTGTCGTACGTAGCGTGTGAACGCAAATTTAGTGTAAGGTAAGGTGTTACGAGTGAAGATTATCGTTACCGGTGCGGCCGGTTTCATCGGCTCCCATCTATGTGAAAGGTTACTGGAAGAGGAAGCGAACATCGTCATAGGGATTGACGCATTTGTTAACTCGGCTGAACGATGGATGAAGGAACGGAATATAAATAGGTTAAGGAGTCACCCGCGCTTTTCTTTTTATAACCAAAACTTACTGACGATCGACTGGCAGCGCGTACTGACCGGGGGAGAGGTCGTTTATCACTTGGCGGGCATACCGGGTGTACGCGCCAGCTGGGGACCGAATTTCCACGCGTATGTCACTAACAATATCGTTGTGACACAGAAACTATTAGAAGCTTGCCGGGACCATCCGATTCATAAGTTAATTTATGCATCGACTTCTTCCGTATACGGAGAAAAAAAAGGAATGGTTGCCGAAGACGACACAACAATTCCGCTTTCTCCTTACGGGGTCAGTAAGTTGACTGGCGAACACTTATGTCGCGTCTATAGCGAAAATGAGGGTGTTCCCACCGTGGTCCTGCGCTATTTTACCGTCTTTGGCCCGAGACAGCGCTCCGACATGGCCTTCCATCGCTTTATTATGCAAATGATGGAAAGTAAACCGATCACCGTTTTTGGCGACGGACAACAGACGCGAGACTTTACGTATATTAGTGACTGTGTGGCAGCGACCGCTGCCGTGTTACACGCCGATGACGCGGTTGGGCAAACGATAAATGTCGGTGGAAAAGCGCGCGCTTCGGTCTTAGAGGTCATCCGGCTTATCGAACATCTGATGCAACAAAAAGCTTCTCTCGACTTTCTCGCGACTTCTCGCGGCGAGCCGAAACACACTTGGGCCAACATTGCGAAAGCCGAACGGCTGCTAAACTATGAGCCAAAAATAGACTTAAAAACCGGCTTGGAAAAAGAGATTTCTTATGTTTATCAACTATATAACGGAGGAAAACAATGAAAATCGCCTTTATTTGTACGAACATGCTTCCTGTTCCGTCGATACGCGGAGGGGCGATTCAAATATTAATCGACGGCGTAACGCCGTACATTAGCCGAAAACACGAGCTAACGATTTTTTCAGTGAGCGACCCGGATCTCCCTGAGGAAGAGATTCGGGACGGCGTTCACTATATTCGCCTCCCCCGCGAGGAGTATGTTTCCTGTGTCGCTAAAAAGTTAAGCAGGCGGTCATTCGATGTCATTCACGTCTTTAACCGTCCTGCTGCTGTCCGCGTGTATAAAACTGTTGCGCCAAACAGTCGATTTGTCATCAGCCTGCACAACGAAATGTTCGCCGAGAAAAAAATACAGTACGATCTAGGCCAGGCAACGATCAAAATGGTCAATCAAATCATGACTGTGAGCGATTATATTGGGGAGACGATCAACACGCGGTTTCCTTCCGCGGAAAAAAAAGTGCGAACAGTTTATTCCGGCGTCGATTTGCGCAAATACAAACCGATTTGGACTGACGAGGCGCAACGTGTACGCGAGGAGCTAAGGCGCTCGTACGGGATCGAAAATAAAAAGGTCATTTTATTTACGGGACGCCTAAGCAAAGTGAAAGGTCCAGATGTTTTAATTCAAGCAATGAAACGCGTGATCCAGACGCACGAGGATGCAGTTCTCGTCATTATCGGTGGCAAGTGGTTTAGTGACGACAGCGTGAACGATTATGTCCGATCGCTCCACGAACTCGCGCGACCACTCGGGAACGCGGTTAAGTTCACCAATTATGTGCCCGCTAGTCAAATTCCGTCTCATTTCCTACTCGGAGACGTTTTCGTTTGCAGTTCCCAATGGCAAGAACCGTTGGCCAGAGTGCATTATGAGGCAATGGCGGCCGGACTTCCCGTCATTACGACCAATCGCGGCGGGAACGGCGAAATCGTGAAGCACGGTGAAACAGGGTTTTTAGTGGACGATTACAGCAATCCGCGCGCGTTTGCCGCAGCGATCAACCACGTCTTCTCAAACCCGCAAACAGCGCGTCGGATCGCCGAACAAGGGAGGAGACTGATTGAAAGTAACTTTGATTTTGAGCACGTCGCTAAGCGGTTGGAAGATGTTTATGTCGATGCGATAGGAGCTCGTGTTAAAAAAACAAAGGCGGGTTCTCTGTTATCCGTGTATAAAATGTATGAGTCGATCGAAAAAGCTCCTTCTGACCAAAAATCGCATGACCGCAAAGGAAATAAACCTTCTTCGCGGAAGAATGAGTCGCGTGGAGAAATTCCCGCCGTCGAAAAAACGCATCACCATAAAAGAAATAAGCCTTCTTCGCGGAAGAATGAGTCGCGTCGAGCAACTCCCGCCGTCGAAAAACCGCATCAGCGTAAAAGAAATAAGCCTCTTTCGCGGAAGAGAGCAACTCCCGCTGTTGAAAAACTGCATCACCGTAATAGAAACAATCCTCCTTATGGAAAAAGAGGATGGGGTAAAAAAAAAGAAGGCGAAACCGCGGCCAGAGGAACAAAAGATAATCGCTATACGAACAGTGATCACCTGAAGCAGTCGAAGAGTACTTACTCGGATTCACGCGAGAGGTTGGACGCTTTACAAAAGCGTATCGAAGCGTCACTGAGAGCGATCCGCGACATGAGCAAACAGTAAACAATCGTCGGCAAACACTAGCAATGTGACACACCTCTGTCCGTTTCACCGTTTTATCTGTTTGATCTGTAGCGAAGTTTTGTAAGTGATGATAAGTGAGGGAAAAGCGATATGACTAAGCATACGAAACGACCGAAGCGCACCGACCCGATAGATGAACAGCGACACCTTGCGGAAGTCTTGCAGGCGTACCCTTTAAAAATTAAAGCAATAAATCTCATATCGGATAAAGGGAAAAAAGCGGTTTGGGAGATTGTCACGACAAAAGGGTCGATGATCTTAAAAAAATCGCCTGCGCTCGAAAATCGATTAATTTTTATTAACGCAGCAACCCGCCATTTGCTTGCCAACAATGTCCTCGTTCCCGATGTGATCTTAACCTCTTCAGGGAGCGACTACGCGGCGGCTAACGAGAATTTGTATGTGATGACAAAATATGTGACTGGTTCGCGCCTTAATTATGAATCGCCGCACGATCTAAAGGCAATGATGCAAGGATTGGCTCTGTTTCATAAGGGATCGCGGCATTTCTCGCCGCCTCCTGAATCGCGTATACGCAGTCACCTCGGATTGTGGGAAAAGTCGTATCTAAAAAAGCTAGATAAGTTAGAGCAGTACAAGATTTTGGCCGGCAGCGACAGCGGCTCGTTTTCAAAGAAGTTCCTTTCTGCCGTAGATCACTTCATTGAACAAGGGCGGCGCACGCTAGAAATCATCCGCAGCCCGGTTTACGAGGAATGGGTTGAGAAAGTAAAAGAGACCGGCAACCTCTGCCACCAAGATTACGCGGAAGGCAACTTGCTGCTCACAAAGAAAGGCGTCGTCGCTTTTGATATGGATAGCATTACGATCGATGTCCCCGCAAGAGATTTAAGGAAAATCCTCAATAAAGTTATGAAGAAACACGATTGGGATCTCGAGCGAACGATCCACATGTTAGCGGCTTACCAAGAGATCCACCCGTTAACTGCCGATGAATACGACGTACTGTACGCCGATGTGCTCTTTCCGAATTTATTTTACGGCATCGGGAGTAAATACTATAACCTCAGAGCGACGGATTGGGGTATGGCTAAGATCGTCGAGAAGTTAGAAATGATCGTCAAGATCGAAACACAGAAAGAGGCGGTGCTCGCAAAGTGGAAGAAAATCGTCAAAAAGGTCAGCGGATGAGTACGACAGCCGCTGACCTTTTTGTTGTTTTTTTTGCGCCTCGTCGATCGTCCATACGCGTTCCAGCGGCGCTGAATACAATACGGTATATTGTGTAGGGGAGATGCTCAAGATGACTCAATTGAAAGGGCCTGTCGTCGTCGGGGGGGTAGGGGGAAGCGGGACGCGAGTCGTTGCCGAAGTGTTAAAGGCACTCGGTTTTTATATGGGAAACTTAAACACCGCTAACGACAATAAACAGTTTGCCACGCTGTTCCGCAGACCCAAATGGTTTAAGCGGCAAGCAAAGCAGAATGCTCAAGCGATCTATCAGGCGTTGCAAACGTTTGAACAGGAAATGGACATCGCCCGTTTAGATCGGTCGTCCTATGTCGGGTGGGGATGGAAAAACCCTGTCACCCATATTTATTTGCCATACTTAAACAATTACTTCCCTGAGTTGAAGTACATTCACGTCATTAGACACGGGTTGGATATGGCGTTTAGCGGTAATAAAAAGCAACTACAACTTTGGGGTAAACTGTACAATGTGAACGCGCCGAAGACGAAGGATGACGCGCCAGCAAGAGCTCTCGACTACTGGATCACTTCTAACAATAAAGCGATTCAGCGCGGCAACAAGCTGTTAGGTGAGCGCTTTTTGATCGTAAAATACGACGACTTGTGCCACAACCCCGAGCGCGTCATCAAGGAAATCGTCGCCTTCGTAGAAGTCGATCGTCCACGCGTCAACATCGAAAACTTATGTAAGCTAGTCAAAGCGCCGAATTCGATCGGTCGGTATAAACAGCACGACTTGCGCGTGATTGAGCAACGTCAAATTGACGCTGTACGGAAATTAGGTTTTGACGTCAAACAGTAATAGGGTGAGTGTCATCACCACTTACTGCGTGACTGACGCATTCACCCATAGGAAAGCAAGAAAGCATTCAGCGCACTTGTACGAGTCCAGAACCTGTCCAGGGATCTTTGCAGCGGGGGAGCAAGTCGATTGCGCGAGCTTGTAATACTTTTTTAACGAGGGCCACCGACGCTGTCGGGTAGGTCCGTTTTAAAATGGCGGCAGCGCCAGTGACATGAGGAGCAGCCATTGACGTCCCGCTCAATATGGCGTAGCGACTTCCAGTGTACGTACTTAAAATGTTCACTCCTGGCGCGGCAAGATCGACGGCAGGGCCGGTCGCAGAAAAAGGGGCGCGCGCATTTTTGTAATCGAGCGCTGCTACGGCAATCACTGTCGGCAGTCGGCCGGGAATGACGACGGTATCGCCTCGTCCCGACACCGTACCCGAGTTGCCCGCCGCTGCGACGACGATCATCCCACGATTCACCGCTGCCGCGATCGTTCTCGAAAGGATGGGGGGAACTACTTTGCCGCCGCTAACACTAATATTGATGATGTCCATACGGTTGCGGATGGCCCACTCAATCCCTTTGATGAGCGTCGCTAAAGTGCCTGTACCTCTTTCGTTTAACACTTTAATTGCATAAAGGGATACAGCGGGAGCGACGCCTACCGGATGGTTGTAAGCACCGATAATGCCGGCGACGTGTGTGCCGTGTCCGTTGTCGTCTTGCGGTGGTTTGGACGGGTATAAAAGGTTGATGCCTCCCTTTATGTTGACCCGTAAATCCGGGTGATTAAGGTCAATGCCAGTATCAATCACACCGATGCGAATGCGCTCGCCTTTGTTCGGACGCATCCGCCCACCCAGGACACGGGCGATGTTCCAAGTCGTCCATTGGCCGTGGGCCTTTTTTTTTGTTTTAAGTAATCCGTAGGAGAGTACTGTTTTTATTTTCGGAGATGGAAGCGAAACTGGGCGATCGCATTCAAACGCGGCAATGTGTGGATCGGCCACGATGTGTACCAGTTGTTTGTTAGAAAGATTGTACCTCATATGCATCACCTCTTATTGGTAGTGTATGAGGTAATTAATAGAAGAGATTGGACGAAGCTCGCATTGTCAACTATTTTTTTGTAAAAGGGGCGAAGAAAGGGATATAAAATTCCGGATACCTTCATATAATATTAGAAAATGGAAACGACAAGAACTAGCAGTGATCAACGGATTTATCTAGTTTTAATCACGTTCAAAAAGGGTCGAACCAATTTTTGCAGAGGGTAAAGTTCTCAAAAAGAATGAAAAGGGGAGAAAAAGCAATGACGAAAATCGTGATTGACCCCGGGCACGGCGGTACAGATCCGGGGGCGACAAACGGTAGTCACCAGGAGAAAACATTCACACTGGCGATTGCACTTAAGGTGCGCGATTATTTACAGAGTCGCTACCGAGCAACGGTGCTCATGACACGGACGACCGACAAAACTGTCTCATTGCCCGAACGGAGCAACTTTGCAAACCGGGAGCGGGCGGATTACTTCTGTTCCATCCACATCAACTCGGGTCGGGGGACAGGGTGGGAAAGTTTCATTTACAATGGCACAGTTAATAACGCCACGATCCAAGCGCAACAAACGATTCACCAATACGTCATGAGCGTTCTATCTGGCAAATACGGAGTACGCGATCGAGGCAAAAAGCGGGATAATTTTCACGTGTTGCGCGAGACGACGATGCCAGCGATCTTATTGGAAAACTTATTCATCGACACGACGGAAGACTTAAACCTGTTGAATAACCATACGTTTATCGCTGATCTGGCTAACGCGATCGGCGAAGGCCTCGCCCGTGCCCTCTCGTTAGCCCCAGCGAATCCAAAGATGTACAAAGTGATTGCCGGATCTTTTAAAAATAAACAAAACGCGCTCGACCGGGTACAACATTTGCAAAAACACGGCATTTCATCGTTCGTGGTCGAAGTGACGATTTCCGGTGAGAAATGGTACCGCGTGCAAGCTGGTGCTTTTCGCGATCGAAGCAATGCCGAAGCACGGCTGCGGGAAGTGCAAAAAACTGGCGTCACAGACGCTTTCATATTGGAGTAATAGAACTATTGAGTGGTACGAGTAAATGATGGGTGTCGTGCGATGTGTTATCGATTGGTGGCTAAGCCGCAGCAGTCTATACCGCCGATGAATGGTACAGGTCCAATAATGTCGCGGTTAGACATTATTGGACCGATCGACAACATTTATAACGCTAATGTCACTTAAAAAATTGGAAGTCTTTTCCGATCTAGGTCTTTTTACATCTACTTCACCAAGTGTTTATACGTCCGTATCGGTTTCTTCGCTAGGTGTCATCTGCTCGGATGCCTCTAACGGCTGTTCTTGTGATTCACATCTTTGGTTCGCTTTTCCGCGTCTCGTTTTTGTTGTCGTGTGTGTCGCTTGCTTTTTCGCGGTGCGCCTTTTTTTGCGGCGCTTTTTTTTCGTATCCATATTTCTCACCTCTCTTACGACGTAGGTAAATTAACGGCATACTAAATCTTATGCTATCTAACATAAACGGATTGGACGTCTACTACCGTGGCTTTCGCGGATTATATGTACAAAAATACGGTGCCCTCAAAAAAGACGATATGTGCTTATGACATACCGTTTATCACACATTTGATTGCGTGTGACATACGATATAACAGGAGTTTACCTACCTGTTTTAATGAGGAGGAAGATGATGACACACATCGTCCCACACGGGGGACAATTAATCGACCGGTTAGCTTCGAAAGATATGAAACGTACGCTTTTAGGAGAAGCGAACAAGTACAAACGGCTGACGATTGACGCGTGGACGTATGCCGATTTGGAGTGTATCGGCATCGGCGCTTTTTCGCCGCTCACCGGCTTTTTACCGGAGAGAGACTATGTAAGTGTCGTTAACGACATGCGCTTAGTGAGCGGGGACGTGTGGACGATCCCGATCACCCTTGCTGTGGCCGACGATGTAGCGTCTGGGTTGCAGTTAGGCGAGAAAGTGTGTCTCGTTTACGGAGGTGTACCCGTCGCAATTTTGCAAGTCGACGATCGCTATCGACCGGACAAAGAACGCGAAGCAACCCGTGTTTACGGTACGAGGGACTGCAATCACCCTGGGGTGAAACGACTGCTTTCACAGCCAAACACATATTTAGGGGGACCTATTACGCTGTTAGAGCGGCAACCGCATCGTTTTCCGGCGTACAATTTTACCCCGCGCGAAACGCGGGCGATGTTTCAAGCGCGCGGTTGGGGACAAGTCGTCGGCTTTCAAACGAGAAATCCGATTCACCGCGCACACGAGTACATTCAAAAAACGGCTCTCGAGACGGTTGACGGGTTGTTTATTCAACCGTTAATCGGCGAGACGAAAGTGGGCGATATCCCAGCCTCCGTCAGGATGAGGAGTTATGAAGCGTTGCTCAACAATTATTATCCGGCGGATCGAGTGATCCTCGGCGTCTATCCGGCAGCGATGCGCTACGCGGGGCCGCGGGAGGCGGTCTTTCATGCCTTAGTACGAAAAAATTACGGGTGTACGCGCTTTATCGTCGGGAGAGATCACGCCGGCGTGGGGAATTATTACGGCACATACGATTCGCAACACATTTTTCGCACGTTTCGCGCAGACGAAATCGGGATCGAACCGATGTGTTTCGAAAACAGCTTTTACTGCCTGAAATGCGCGGGAATGGCTTCGGAAAAAACGTGCCCACACAAGGAAGAAGAGCGAGTCATCTTATCCGGGACGAAAGTGCGGCGTATGTTGCAAATGGGAAAAATGCCCCCGACCGAGTTTAGCCGCCCCGAAGTGGTAAAAATTTTAATCAAAGGGTATCGGCAGCCAGGAGAGTAAATACATCCTGCTGCCGTATCCGCTTTTTCATTTCCAGTTCCCCCATATTACTTGTTCTACCACTCATAAAGACGAATGAAAACGTGGGATGACTGTTAGTAGTTGTAGCATCAATCCACTTCTAGCTTTTTCATACTGACATTGTCGAGATCGATATGTGCGGCATTGATGGCACTGTTATTATAAATTCCTAGGGTGAGCATACGTCTTCCCGACGCGACACTGAGTACGCGCATCGTAAACTTCGTATAAAATTTCGTAGAGATGGTCGTCCCAGTTAAGGACATACTGCTCGGATAAAAACTAGCGACGAATACCATTTCCTTCGACGTACCGCCACGCCGCCGCAAATAGCCTTGTACTTCGTACAAACCGGCTTTAACGAGTGGGAGGGTCTGCGATAAGTACGTCACGTCTTTTGCTGGCGTCGTAAAAGCAAAACTATAGTTGCCGGACATCTGGTGGACAATCGGGCGATGTTCGACTGCGCCACTCCCTTTGAGACGCCAAGGATACAGTGCCCCTGTTTCAAAACCTCCGTTTCTCACAATGTTTTCCTCGGGGACCGATTCTATTTTTGAAACGTGCAAGACGTTTATCATTCGCTTTGCACCACCTTTTTTATTGACGCTATATCGTATGCCAGGCCCGGCGTAAGGTGATAGGTTTGGGGAGTAAGAAAGGGCGTCTGCCGCAAGGGCTGTTTAGAAGGGGATTGTTCATTTGTAAGCAACAAATGTAAGCAACAAAAAAAGGTGGCTCACGTCGATCAGGGCTGACAGCTGGAGCCACCTTACGTCCGCACGCTTTGCCTCTTTATTAGGGTTGCTGCTTTATTAGGAGCTACTCGAAGAACTGCTAGACGAACTGCTACTACTAGATGAGCTCTCCCACCAGCCGTAGCGGTGGTGGTGACCGTGGTGATGGTGGTGGTAGTGACCTTTTAGCATATGTTTCATCATTCTTCTCTCCATTTTATGGCACATTTTCATATAATGATACATTTCGCGTAAGGTGTGCTTATCGTGCGGCATATCATACGGTGCGTAATGTTCGGGCATGTACCCATGGTAGTGTTCCACACAAGTTCCTCCTTTTTTGCGTAGTCCTCATGACCGTTTCACAGTATCGTATGAATGACTAACGGCTTTTGTCACCGTGGGGGCAGCCTATTTGTCAATTGGTGGAGCACGTGCGAGACAGCTGCGCGAGAAGGTGTTCCTTGATGAGTTCTTGTTGAATTGTTTCTGTAAGTTTTGCAAACTGCGGGCCTCGGTCGCCTTTTTTGTCGAGGTAGCGCCTGGTACGGTTGTACAGACGTCGTGGAAACGCCAAGTAAGAAACGAACATTGTCCACTCTGCGTCGGTGAGTGAACGCGGTAGGCACGAGAGGTACGCTTTCAAAAATGTATAGGCGACATGCGGGTGCCATTTGTACCGAGGCGCGTGGTACTGTAGGAGCTGTGCGAGATCCATCACGCGGTCGGTGTAAACAAATGTTTCAAAATCGATCAACCAAATGCGCTTTTTTTTGTCTAACATAATATTTTTCCGGTGCAAGCCGCCGTGGCACCACGTCGCCGCATCTGGCTCCATTTGTAGTAAGCGCTGTGGGGAAAGGTGTTTGATCGTTTGATAGGCGAGAGAACAGCGGTTGAGTAAAAAGTTCACTTGCCCCGGTGCTAAAATGTGGGGGGAGAGGGCTTGTTTACCAGCTACTTGCATCTGTTTCATTCGCAATATATTTTTGTAGATTTCCTGCAACAATGCGTGGCGCGTTCCCCAGAGGAAGCGGTCACTGTTCGCTGTAGGCGGTCCGATGTGACGCGACGCGCGGTGGAAGTCAGCTAGCGCGATGCCTATTTTTTCTAGGTAGGGAAAACTATTGCGCGGTACTTCACGTAAGTCGAGCCAC
This sequence comes from Numidum massiliense, assembly GCF_001375555.1. Taxonomy (NCBI): domain Bacteria; kingdom Bacillati; phylum Bacillota; class Bacilli; order Caryophanales; family Bacillaceae; genus Numidum; species Numidum massiliense. The sequence continues at coordinate 1,357,684 of NZ_CTDZ01000009.1, forward strand.
TCTTCCATAAAATACGCCTCACCACCGTGGTGCATGAGTAGCTCACCAGCTTGCGTGAGGGTGAGACCGGGTACGCGCGTGAAGCCGTTTTGTTTTATCTGTTGCAAACAGCTGGCGATGAACGGGAGATCTAACAGTTCTTCGGCATTTTTGAAGCCGTATACGCCTTGAGACGTCGTCACTTTGTATACGGCGCGTACTTTTTCCAATGAGTAGACGTCCAGCTGGTAGTGTTTGCCGATCAGTGTGCGCACGAGGTCTGGACTGATGCGGACGTCCGCTTTAACTTTAATCATATGTGTCACCCTTTTTGGTATGGGCCGCATAAATACGCCTTGTATTGGGACAACAGTTCCATGTACGGAGGTTTTGGCTGTAAGTCAGGTTTTTTCGCGCGGGCCACAGCTAATGCTTGCTCTCTATTCCAACCGAATCGCTGCATGTAAAAGGCCGCCAAGATAAAGCCGAGGCGGTTAATTCCTCCAGTCTCGTGTACGTGCATGACGTATCCCATGTCAAAAAACGTGTTCATCGTTTGCATGAGTGTCACGACCCACTGCACGTGTGGCGCCTGTTTATCTAAAAGAGGTGCCCAAAGAAAGAGTTTGCCGGGGATCGCTCGAGGCGGGTGGTCCTGAGCGGTACGTACGTTCAAGATGACGTCCATGTGCTCCAAGATAAAGGCCCAGCTTTTGTCGTCGTCTATTTTTCCACCCGCATAGAGGGCGTGTGGGATCATTTCGACGATACGCATCGTAAGTGGTCCCCTCTATTTGCGGGGCGCGTACACTCCGAGATAGCCGTGGGTGATCAGGTGATCGACGACGTTGACAGCGGCTTCCTCGGAGGAACATTTATTCGTCTCGATGGTCAATTCTGCTGCGGCCGGTTCCTCGTAATAGTGAATCGTTGCTGGGTGGCGCCGGTACTTTTCCCGCGTATCGCGGTCGAGCCGTACGTCGAGTGGACATTTTAAGTACACTTCGACAAAGTCGGCGATTTCGTTGCGAGCGACGTCCCGCATTTTTTGCAAACGCCCGACAGAAGAAATGAGGACAATGACGTCGTATTTATACAGTAGTTTGGCGATATAAATGAGGTTCGTACACTTTTGCACTTGTCTCGTTTCCCAGTCCGGACTTAAATCTTTCGTCAATGAACGCGGCAATTCATCGCTGTCAAGAATTTCTACGGCGTGGCCGCTTTGTTCGATGTATCGCGCAACGAGTTTGCTAATTGTCGTTTTTCCGGCGTTCGGAAAGCCGGTGAACCAGATGACAAATCCTTTTCCCACCGCCAATCCTCCTTCGCAAGGCTTTTATCTTAGCGTATTCAAGTGGCATTCGTCCGCTTGGACGAAAGTCATTTTTATTTTGGTTTTTGCGGGACGGATCGAGCTACGACGGGTTGATGTATTCCCGCGAGAGTAGTTCGCGCAAAATGTACTGCGCGCTGTCGTCTGGAGTCGTCTTATTTGTTTCGATCGTCAAATCAGGTTGCAAGGGCTGTTCGTAATAGTGGAAGTAGTCGCCGTGACGGCTGTATTTTTTCCCGACATCACGAGCGATGCGCACACCTAGCGGACACTGCAAGTATATTTCTAAGTAGTTCGGAATGCGCTGGCGCATGAGGTCGCGGTATTTGCGAAAGCGTCCGACCGAGGCAATTAAGACGACCGACTCCCGTTCGTAAAAGAGCTGTGCTAACTGGAGGAGGTGTTCGTTTTTTAAACGCTGCCTTTCGTGCCAACTGGGCGCCTGCGGTTTGATGAGGGAGAGCGGCATTGTATCGCTGTCGAGGCGAACGACGCGGCAACCCAGGTGTTGCAACTGTTGGCTTAACGTTTTCGTCAATGTCGTTTTTCCGGCATTGGACAGGCCAGTGAACCAGAGCACGGCACGGTTTTGCATAGTTGATCCTCCTCGCTGATGCCAATCGTAACGAGATGTCGTACACTTTAGTTTATGCGTGAGGACGGAAGGGCTGTGTGTCGAACAACAAAAATAGGCATCGCCTCTTGAGTGGATGGCTTTACCTGTGATAAGCTAAAAGTTATCGTATTGAGGGGCACCGATGATGTCTCTTTACGGCTTTTACATACGTGGCTTTGACTTATGTTGAATGTATTGGAGGAAGAGACGATATGGACAAACAACTGGAACTGTTTCGAGCACTGACAGAAGCGCCGGGAGCACCGGGCTTTGAGGGAGACATTCGGCACATGATGCGTCAGTACATGGCGCGTTATACAGACGAAATTGTGCAAGACAATTTAGGCAGCGTGTTTGGCGTCATGCGCGGCAACGAAGCGGGGCCGACCATTATGGCTGCGGCGCACATGGACGAAGTCGCCTTCATGGTAACGCGTGTTACGGATGAAGGGTTTGTCAAGTTTCAGACGTTAGGCGGCTGGTGGAGTCAAGTGCTGCTGGCGCAGCGCGTGGAAATTATAACGAAAACAGGAACGAAAATCCCCGGTGTCATCGGTTCGCAGCCGCCACACATTTTGACGGAAGAGGCGCGCAACAAGCCGGTCGACATTAAGGACATGTTCATCGATGTCGGCGCCGATTCGCGCGCTGACGCTGAGGCGATGGGCGTCCGTCCGGGGATGCCGATCGTCCCCGTGTGCCCGTTTACCGTGATGGGGAACAAGAAGAAATTAATGGCAAAAGCGTGGGACAACCGCTTCGGCTGTGCACTCGCGATTGAACTGTTGGAGGAATTGAGCAAGAGCAGTCATCCGAACGTCGTTTATGCTGGCGCCCACGTGCAAGAAGAAGTCGGACTGCGCGGCGCGGCGACGTCGGCACATATGATTGAGCCGGACATTTTCTTTGCTCTCGATGCAGGGCCGGCGAACGACATTCCCGGCGTCGCCGATCAGTTCGCCAAACTAGGGGAAGGGACGACGATTCGCCTGTACGACCGCTCGATGGTCGCTCACCGCGGGTTGCGCGACTTTATGCTCGACATTGCGGAAAGCAACGACATTAAATATCAATTTTACATGTCGCCAGGCGGTGGCACGGACGCCGGACGTGTGCACATGACGGGGAGTGGCGTGCCGTCATCCGTCATCGGTATCGTCTCCCGCTACATTCACAGCCACGCTTCGATTATGCACATCGACGATTACGAGCAGGCGAAGGCATTGTTGACGGCCGTCGTCAAATCGCTCGATAAAAGTGCGGTTGAAACGATTAAGAACAGTTAATTTTACCCAGATGCCATCATATTAAAAAGCTGGCGCGAACGGTTCAGTCTCCTTTCGGCCAGCTATTTTTGTTACGTATTTTTATTAGACGATTTGAAAGGCTGGGCTCGCGTAACTCGAGCGAAACCTGCCTAGAAATGATTGTAACCGCTCGGTTTTTGGGTTTTCTATAAGGTTGCGGGGAGCGCCTTGTTCGACGATGTGGCCCCCGTCTACAAAAATAATGCGATCCGCGACTTCAATAGCGAAATCCATTTCATGTGTCACTAATAACATCGTCATCTGGCTACTCGCGGCTAAATCTTTAATGACTGCTAGCACTTCTCCGACGAGCTCTGGATCGAGTGCGGACGTCACTTCGTCAAACAACATCACCTTCGGTTGTAACACAACGGCGCGGGCGATCGCTACGCGCTGTTGTTGCCCGCCGGAAAGCTGCCGCGGGTAACATGTTGCTTTGTCTGCGAGCCCGACCTTTTCGAGCATGTCGAAAGCTCTTTTTTGTGCTTCCTGTTTGGACAGTCCTAACACGCGGGTAAGTGCAGCGGTAATATTGTGTTGGACAGTCATATGGGGGAATAAGTTATATTGCTGAAAGACCATCCCGATTTTACTGCGCATCGCGCGTAAGTGCTTCTCATTAGCGGGGGCGGGCTTACCGTCGGCCGGTCGGTGCCACAATCGTTCACCATCTACTTCAATCGTTCCGGAAGTCGGTTGCTCCAACGTCATTAGCATGCGGATGAGCGTCGTTTTTCCAGAACCGCTCGGCCCGATAATCGCTACTTTCTCACCTGTAGCAACCTCTAAATTGACGCCTTTCAGCACTTCTGTTTCACCGAATGTCTTCTTGACGTGAGTATAGCGAACCATCGGACGCCTTTTATTTGCTTTGTTTACCTCACTTTGGGCAAAACTTGCCGTATTTCTTCCTTCTTGCATCACGTCACCACACCTTTCTGAGCAGATTTCCCTTTTAGTTGCATACGCTGCTCGACTTTACGCACGAGAATAGCCGACGGATAACTGAGAACGAAAAACAACAGTCCGACGATCGTCATCGGTTCAAGATAGCGGAACGTTTCCGAGCCAATAATTTTTGCTGTCTGTAGCATTTCTACGACTGTAATTGCCGATAGCAAGGGGGTTTCTTTGAACATGACGATTAAGTAGTTTCCTAACATCGGGATAACCGGCGGTATCGCCTGTGGCAACACGATGTGCGTCCACGTTTGCACCCGTGAAAAGTTAAGAGCTTTACTCGCTTCCCACTGACCTTTCGGCACAGCTTCGATCCCGGAGCGATAAACTTCCGACATGTACGTGCTGTAGTGCAAGCCGAGGCCGATCGCCCCCGCCGTAAACGGGGAAAGCGACATGCCGATGTAAGGTAGCTGCGGCCAGGCGTAAAACAAGAAGAACAGTTGAACGAGCGGCGGTGTACTCCGCACAAACTCGATGAAACCGATCGTCGGCCACGCGATTAGTTTCCACTTGCAACGCCTGCCGAAGGCGAGAACGAGTCCGAATACGAGGGCGATCGCATAGGCCGCGACCGTCGCCGCCAATGTAATCCCCATCGCTTGAAACAATGTAGGGAAGATAGAGAGGGCAAATTCCCAATCCCAGGTCATCGCGTCGCCACCCCCTTCGAAGCGCGTTTTTCAAGCCACCGGGCGGTCAAAATGAGTGGCAAGGCGATGACAAAATAGAGCACGAGCAACAGGAAGAAAATTTCTCCTTGTTGGGAAGTGTAGCTGTTCCGAAGCATCATCGCTTGATAGGTCAAATCACCTAACGTAATGAGGGAAACGAGAGAAGTCCCTTTTAACAGCTCGATTGACGTATTGCAAAACCCGGGCAACATGATCGTTAACGCTTGTGGCAATATGACAAAGCGCATCCGTTGCCACCGCGTCATATTAAGGGCGATCGCCGCTTCAGTCTGCCCGTGCGGGACTGCCTGGATGGCTCCGCGCACAATTTCTGACGCATAGGCACCGTAGTTGAGACTCAAGGCGATCACACCGGCAAGTAAAGGGGAGAGTTCGAGTCCGAACGCAGGTAAGGCGAAGAAGATCCAAAACATCTGTACTAAAAGCGACGTCCCGCGAAACAGCTCCACATACACCGCCGTTATACGACGCACGATCCGCGAGCGCGACAGTCGCCCGAAACCGGCGACAAAGGCGATCACAAACGTGAAGATCGCGGACAGTACGAGAATTTGCACGGTGATTCCGGTACCTCGCAATAATTCAGGTAAAAAGGTTGAAGATGAGATAGTACTTACACCCCTTTGATTTACATGCCATTTAGTGACATGCGGAACGCTTTTTTAAAAATACGTCCTTTAGACGTCTAGACGTCTTATGATGTGATGTGTTCCATTTCCGATGGGTTACTTTTCACTGCACAACTGTTTGGTCGTCATGTCATCAGGTAGATTGTCTTCTGTGAACCCAAATTGTTCGATAATCTCGAGTAGCTTACCGGATTCTTTTAGTTTTTTTAATTCTTCGTTGTACTTTTTCCGTAGTTCGTCATCTTCTTTCCGGAAGGCGGCTGCACCGTAGTTTACGACGCTCTTCCCGTCAATAATCGGTTGCTTAAAATCGTCGACAATTTCTACTTTCGACGACTCTTCAGACTGAAGCGCGCTGCGAAGTGTTAAATCGGTCATCGTCGTCGCATCGACACGCCCGGACTCCACGGCGGAAATGTTAGCCGGAATATCTGGCGCGATGACGATTTGCTCCTCTTTTACACCGAGCTTTTTCAAATAGCCGACTTGGTTGGCGCCTGCCATGACCGAAACTTTGACGTCTGGATTTTTTGCGATATCCTCATAACCGTGTAAATTTTTTGGATTACCCTTTTTTACGGCTAGCGCTTCGCCATACTTTACTTCCGGTTCGGCAAACGCGACTTCTTTACACCTTTCTGGCGCAATATACATTCCCGCTGTAATGACGTCAAACCGCTCGGCTTGTAAACCGGGAATGAGTGAGCCGAATTCGGTCACGTGCCCTTCCATTTCTTCAACCCCGATTTCCTTAAAAATCGCGCGGGCAACTTCAACGGCTTCACCCGTAATTTTACCATCCGAAGTTTTATAACCGTACGGTTTCTCATTGGCAAAACCGATCGTCACTTTGCCTTTACTTTTAATCCGTTCAAGTGTTTTCCCGTTGTTGTCACCTTCTGAACCACAAGCGACAACCCACATCGAAAGTAATAAAACGATCGACAAGGAAATAAATTTCTTCACCGTTTTCCTCCTTAAAAGTCTTGTAATTATAAAAAAAGAGTAATGTCTCATAACCCTTAGTTGTTATGGTAGCATAATGACATCTTGCGACAACTGATCGATGCTGCACTATCTCCGTACGATTGACAGCGATCGAGAGTATACCGTTAGCAGACCGGTCGTGTCGATTCGAGAGCGCAAATAATTCGCGTTAATTCGCGTTAAAGGCATAAATAAAAAAATAGTGTTGTCGAGACCTGTTTCGGTGCGACAAAGGAGTAACGCAAGGAAGGAGGCATGCAAAGAAGAGGAAGAAGAGGATGAAAGGGATGAAGGGGACGAACTTACAGACTAATCGAAGTGCGGACCTTTAAGGATCGGGTACCTTAAGGTCCGCTTTTTGTTGTGACGACATCTAAATATGCAGTTGCAGTTACGACAGGAAAGATAAACGGTGTAAACTTACGCTTGTCGCTGAAAAAAAGTGGCGAGTGGCGTTTTTTGTAAATAGCGAACGATGATGACGCCGATGACAGCGCCGCATACACTACTGACGAGAAAACTAGGGACGAAGGCGAGGACGGCCTTTTCTTCCCCGAATACGAGGCGAGCTATCGGCACGCTCGCGATGGCCCCGATCATTCCCGTCCCGATGATCTCACCGCCCGCGGCAAGTAACTGGGAGCGCCACTGCTTGAACAGCCACCCGGCTAAGCACGCGCCGACGACACTACCCGGAAAGGAAAAAATCGTTCCTACTCCGAGGAGATTGCGTAGCAAACTGACGAGAAAGGCGATGGTGACTGCTGGCAAGGGGCCGAACAAGACCGCAGCTAAGACGTTAATGGCGTGTTGTACAGGGTACGCCTTAACGAGCCCTAACGGTAGTGACAAAAATTGTACGCTCATCGTGCCGATCGCGACCAAAACGGCCATCGTCGTCAGTTGCCGCACGGTGAAAGTTTTTGTCGTCTTGTCGGCGTCAAGCATGCGGGATTTCCCCTTGTGCGCTTACTATCGTATGACGCAGCGTGGCTGCTGCTCGCTCTGGATCGGCTTGCGCGGCGATCGCCGAGATGACGGACACGCCACAGACGCCGGTACGGATCACCTCGCTGGCGTTCGCTGCCGTGATACCGCCGATGGCGACGATCGGAACGGATCTGGGCAACTGTGCAATGAACCGCTCTAATCCGACCGGAGTGAGAGGTTCTTTTGCATCCTGCTTCGTTTTGGTCGGAAAAACGGGGCCGACGCCGAGATAATCCGCACCGTCTGTAATCGCTCGCTCGGCTTCCGCCACCGTATGAGCAGAAACACCGAGAGACATTTTATCGCCGATCCGTTTCCGTGCCTCTTTCGCCGGCGTGTCGCTTTGTCCGACGTGTACGCCGTCCGCATTCAGTAAGAGGGCTAATTCGACATCGTCATTGACGATAAACGGAATGCCGGCCCGGCGGCACTCGGCGCGTAACGCCTTTCCTAAAGTAAGCGTATCGCGCACGGAATAGGCAGTGTTTTTTTCTCGAAATTGAAAACACGTAACCCCGCCGCGAATCGCCTGTTGTAGGACGTCGAGAGGTGAAGTCGTGGGACATTGTTCACTGCCTAAAATAAAGTATAGTTGCAAATCGTCCTTAGAGAGCATCGTGTATCTTCCTTTCACGTCGCGTCTTCATCGCCTTATTTGACGCATTCGATTTGTGCGTTTTCCACCAGTGCCATTGGCTTGAGAAAATAAAGTTCATCGAGCAAGCGCCAATTGAGCTCGCCCGGTCCGATCGCAGCAACTGCTTCGGTTCCCGAAGTGGTCGTTTTTGATGGATCCGTATTTGGACCCGTATGTTGTAACGCGTGTTGTGGCGTCGTTTTTTCCGCCACCGCCTTAGCCGCGGCCCGCTCGGCTGCCAGACCGAGTGAACATAACCCGGCGATTGCTGCGAGCGCGCCGTCATCTGTTACAGCGGCATACGCACCGATGAGTGCCGTCGCTAAACAACCAGATCCGGTAATGTAAGGGAGCAGGGGATGGCCGTTCGCGACTGTCACGAGGCGACTCTCGTCGGCAATGATGTCTACTTTTCCCGTAATCGCGACCGGGAGGTGGTAGCGCCGCACGAACGTCTCGGCGAGCATGAGTGGATCGCCGCCGTCCGTAGCTGCATCGACGCCTTTTTGTTGCCACGGCATTTGGCAGAGTGCGGCGATTTCCGCAGCGTTCCCGCGTACAACAGATACAGTCACTTCCCGCATGATACGGTCGATCGCCGCGTTGCGGTAGCTCGTTGTGCCATAACCTACCGGGTCGAGGACGACCGGTACGCCTAGCCGATTGGCCGCTTGTCCCGCTAATAGCATCGCCTGTAAACTGTACGTCGTGAGTGTGCCTGCGTTTAATACGAGGGCGTCGGCGTGGGCGACCATTTCCGCCACTTCGTCCGGTTCCGAGGACATCACTGGCGAAGCGCCGATCGCTAACGTGCCGTTAGCGGTAAAGTTCGTCACGACGTCGTTCGTAATGTTGTGTATGAGTGGTTTCTCGGCACGTAACGCTTGGCGGAGTTGTTGCAATTGCCCGCGTATGCGTTGCTCACGCGTTTCGCGCATTTCACGCATTAGGAACACCTCGCCCGGTAGCTGGTTGCTCCTTACGGCTCCGCGCAACTTGTCGTTCCTCTCGCGGTTCGTTTTGTCGCTCGTTTTGCTGTTCACTGTACGCCCAGTGGTTGACAGGGCCTTGTCCGTGTCCGATGGCGAGTGGGGAAGCGATCGCCGCAGTAATGAACGCTTTCGCCGTTTCGATCGCCTGATGCGGCGATGCGCCTTTGGCAAGTTCGGCCGTAATGGCGGCAGAGAGCGTGCAGCCTGTGCCGTGCGTATGTTTGGTCGCGACACGCGGGGACGCGAATTCGGAGAACGTGTGTCCGTCGTAAAAAATGTCGCGAGCCTCACCTGCGAGGTGTCCACCTTTTACTAACGCGGATGTTGCCCCGCACACCTCGACGATGTACTTGGCCGCATCTTTCATTCCTTCGATGGACACAACGCGCCGTCCCGTAATGACTTCCGCCTCCGGAATGTTCGGAGTGACGACGGCAGTGAGGGGGAGTAAATGTTGCACGAGCGCGTCGCGTGCATTTTCCGCCAGTAAAGCGTCCCCGCTTTTCGCCACCATGACCGGATCCATCACATAATGCGCCACGTCGTACTGCTTAATTTTGTGGGCGAGCAACTGAATGACGGCAATTTGCGATAACATCCCCGTTTTTATCGCCTCCGGGCGAATGTCTTCAAAAACAGCGTCTAGTTGGTCTTCGATGAGTGGTAACGGCATGTCTAAAAACGTCCGCACTCCGAGCGTGTTTTGGCTCACGACAGCCGTGATGACGGACATACCGTAAACGTGTAGTTGTTGAAACGTTTTTAAATCTGCTTGGATACCGGCTCCTCCCGACGGATCGGTGCCAGCAATCGTTAACGCTTTGTAAACGTGTGGCATAGTAAAAGTCCTCCTTCTTCTGTTTGACACCAATTAAATAACACCGCGGCAATGTGCGCGGTGTTCGTTCCAGTGCGAGTTTTAAAGTTGCGTAACGTTTACCGATTGTCACTCGGACGGCCTACTAGGCCGAAACCTTGCACCAATAGCAAGAGCCGAGAAAAATCGGTAGACGCGAGCGTACGACTCGTCTAATCCCTCCGCTGGCATTACCCAGATCAGGTGAAGCAGTCGACGTCGGCCCTCGCGGTTATACGTCCTCTCAGCCTAGTTAGCCCTAAGCTCCCGCACTTCGATACAATTGTTTGCAGTGATATGTGTGCTTCGCTTTCAGTATACATGGGTAGGCGCGAAATTGTCAAACCATACTGATAGTGAAGGGATAATCGGGTAAAGGAGCTAGCTAAGTCTTTCATGCTTGGTCTAGTTCCGTATTCCCCGTATAATAGACATGTTCACTAGATCCGAAAAAAACGCCATCGAATACGATGCGTCTCAAGATTACTCACTATAATTAGCCGGACGACAGCCATGCGATGATCGTTTGCGACTTTTTTTAATCAGATGAAGCGAGAAGTCGATGCGTCGCTCGGGGAGATTGAGACACTGCTCGCACTAGGTGCTACGGCGCGGCAAGCCGTACAAGAGCCGCTCAAACGCAGGCGTTATTGTGAATCGTAACAAGCTGCTGACACACATTAATTTAAAGGAAATAAAACATAAATCAACGTATTGCCTATGGTATAAATATGGTATACAATACAGTTTGTGTAAGCGCTTGTTATAGGCTAAATACGTCATGAACTATGTGAAGGGAAGGAGTGTTGGGTATCAAAGTGACCAGATCTGTCGTTCACTTTTGCCGACGTTGGTCATCTTTCTTTTTTTCTAACGCTACTTTACGGAAGGGAATGTGCTGTCCGGCATGAAATAGGTACAAAATAGGTATTTATTGGAAAATTGTAGCTAACATAACTATAATGATAGGTAACGATGTGAATAGTGAGTGGATCGTTATGAGTGAAAAACCGAGTAGGGCGACGTTTCGCGCACGCTTAGACTATATGGTTAATACGTTGCGCCAAGAAATTATTAGTGGGCAGCTTAAGGCAGGGGACTACTTGCCGTCTGAGCTAGATTTGGGCGAGCAGTTTTCGCTGAGCAAAGTTTCAGTGCGTAAAGGACTGGACATTCTCGTCTCCGAAGGGTTGATTGAAAAACAGTCGCGTATCGGCAACATGGTCAAGCAGGTGAGTGAGGATGAACGGTTAACCGTGCGTTTCGGTTACTATCCGTCTTTAATCGACGAGGCGCGGATCGACGAGTTGCTGGAGATGTTTCACGCGCGACATCCGCGCATTTACGTGCAAACGCTACCGCTCCCGTACGACAATTACAGTGAAGTTGTCGGCGGCCTGTTAGAAAATGACATGCTCGATGTCGTGACGATCAACTACGGCGATTACGATCAAGTAATGGAAGCTTACGGCAGTGACTGTTTTGCACTTACCGAGTCACGGCAAGGAGTTTATACGTTTTTACAGCAAGCGTTTACCGATGCGAAAGGCAAGCAAAGGGTTATCCCGTTCATTTTTTCGCCAGTCATTCTTTGCTACAATTTACAGCACTTAGCGGAACGAGGCGCAGAAACGCCGGACAGTAGTTGGACGTGGCGCCGTTTGAGGGAAGAAGCGGCAAAACTAGCAACTGAAACGCGGCAAGGGTTTTATTTTCATTTTCTGTCGTACAACCGTTGGCCAATTTTTTTATTACAAAGTGGGTTTGCGGTGACGACCGATGAAAACGGTAGGCGGCGCATTGGGAGAGAATCAATCGCGCGGTTGCGCGCAATCCGCGATACGTTTTCCGCCCTCGACTTTCCAGGGATTTTGTCCGAAAGCGACTACGATATCGAGGCGCTGTTTGCCGCGGAAAAAGTGTCGCTCATCATGACGACTTATTTCGGGTTGAACCAGTTAACGAAAAATGACGTCGGGTTTGTATACGACATTTCGTCGCTTCCTTATTTGACTGATCCGCGCACGCTGCTGCTCGTCATCGGATTAGCCGTGAACAGAAGGAGTCGCAATCAACAAGCGGCAAAATTGTTGTGCGACTTTTTGCTGTCGGATGAAGCGCAACGTTACATTCGCAAACATACGTTAAGTTTGCCTGCAGTGAAGCATGTGGCAGAGGAAGTTGTCGCCGAAGACAGCGAGCCGCACCGCTTCCTCATGTTTCGCGAAACAATTCCGAGCTTTAAACTACACACCGACGTGCAGATGACGTACCGGGAACTGGGAGAGATTCGCGATCCGTTCAAGCTATATTGGTCGGGAATGGAAGATGAGCAAACGTTTTGCGCGAAAGTGGAAGAGATCTTAAATCGCGAACGCTAATGATAAACACTAAATAAGCTAGATATATACCAAGTGGGGGACCGCATATAACGCATATAAAAGGAAGGGGAGACTATAGGCAGGGGAACCGCGCGACAGTTATCGCTCGCGGTTCCCCTGCCTCTTTTTAATGCACAGATGCCCTGCCTCTTCTTCATGCACATAATGCACATGGCAGTCATACGGATCCTGCATTAACATTCCCTATGTGACACCCTCGACGCCCCCCATGTAACGTGCTCGTAAGGTTACTCAATATGCCTCTTATACCGCAACTTATACCGCAACTTGCAAACCGTCCTATAGCTCGCCATAAGATCCTCGTCTTTACACGGGTTTTCGTGCCTAGAGCATAGTAATTTATCACTGAACAACGCAAATGACCTCGTAATAGAAATATAAATTTATCACATAGTACATATTAATTATTATTAAAGGCAATAAAAACACAGCTTCATAATTTTATCATAAAAATTAATAAAACAACCAGTAAGCAGCAATGTTTCGATTGATGTTTACACATATGGTAATAAAATTAAAAAAAATTTAGTTGGCGGTTAACGAGAGGGGAGACCACAATAAAAAGGAGGTTTAACCGATAAAGGTATATATTATAAAATATGTAGTGTCCATATAAAATACAATAATAATATGTATAATCCATTTATAATGGTGTAAATAAAATAATAAAGGTGTAGTTATATTACTAAAAACGACAGAAATAAGGAGGGGTGAGGCGGCTGAATCAACGCAAGCCATGTAAGTAACAGTTTTATAAAAGTCACGAGCCGATCGCGAGGGGCAAACAACGTTTAAGGTTTCAACAACGCATTTCGCTTGTCCCAGCTCTAAAGATCGGAGAGAATCAACAAGGTATTAACGACAGTTTATCTTTAATTATGTAATTAATAACTGGTGTTATATATTTTTACGGTATAAACCACATATAACATCTTTAAATAAAAAATAACCATTATGCCCAAGTGGGCTTAAGACAACAGTAAAAACAGTTCCTTTATATTGACTAGACGTTATATTTATCTATGCATACACTTCGATTTTAACAGCACATCTTATTGGTTATTTTAAGATCGTGTAATTTATTTATGGGTAATTAACAGATATACTTGCCGTACAAGAAAATTATAAATGAGCATAATTATAGTCGATACTACTATAATAATGTCATTATACTATCTGAGATAGAGGGTGTTGTTTATGACTGTTAACATAACAAAATAGATATTTTGTAACCCTATATATTCAGGTGAGGATGAAGTGAATGTGGTAATGTAGTTATGATGTGTTGATGAGGATGAAGTGAATGTGGTTTGAATGTGGTTGTGGTGTGGTTGTGGTTAGGGTTAAATGAGGATGAAGTCGGATCGATGTTTTTGTAAGCCAGCTGAGAGTGCCGGCTATTTTGATGAAATGTCATAACCGTATACGGTTCCGTACGATCAGCTGGATTAACACTACAAAAGACGCGCGGCTCACCTACTTCCTCTTTTATCTAGTTTTATCTAGGCAAGCCGCGCACCATTCACGCGCCATTGCTGAAGTACCTCGATATCTACTTAAGAGCAATAAACATAGCCTCAGAGGATTGATCTCCTCCCCTGCATCCGTTTCAGTCCTGTCACGTACACTTTTTTGCTTGCCGGAAACTGCAACTTCAGTTGGAATTCTATGCTGATCCCTCCTTGTCATCCCTTCCCTGTCGATCGTACGATTCACGGGGCCCAAGGGACACCGGAAATGCGAACGGTCGTCTACCTTCATCACGGTGTAACCCCACCGGACAGGTCCGCCTTCCGGCGCACAGTTTTTCGTTATCCGAACCGCCAGCGCGCGGCGATCCTTTGGTACCGATCATACACTTGGCATTACTCGGCTGAACATTTACGCCGGTCTGGCAGGTTTTTATTTGCTACGCGATCGAGAAGAACGCGCACTGCCCTTGGCTCGTGGTAAATATGAAGTTCCCTTGGTCATACAGGACCGTTCTTTTAATGAGGATGGCTCGCTCTTTTATCCGTTTATGGCGTTATGGCGGCTCACGTCACGCCTTTTTGCGTCTACCTACCCCTCCCATCGTGCCTGAGTTTTTCGGTGATACGATTGTAGTCAACGGAAGGTGTGGCCTTTTTTTGATGCGGATTCATAGCGCCAATTATTGGTCGGTACAGCCGTCCTATCTTCTCCCCTTCTTTTTTTCTAAACGTTGTGATACGGTTGACACATATTTCACGTACACCGTAATTTCGACTTCACACTTACACCTTAATCATTTAAGGGAAGCTAATTTTAGGAAGGATCGTATGGCAAATATTAAGGATATAGCTAAAAGAGCTGGCGTGTCAGTTTCCACTGTGTCAAGAGTTTTAAACAACCACAAGTACGTATCTAGTGAGAAAAGAGCTGCCGTACAAAAAGCGATCGCTGAAATGAATTACACCCCTAACAAAAATGCCGTCGATTTAATTCGCGGCGAAACGAGAATGATCGGCGTCATCATCCCTTACAACAACAATCAAGCATTCGATCAAATGTTACACGGGGTGCTCAACAAATCTGTAGAAATGGACTACTCGGTGACGGTCCTCCCTACGAAATACGATAAACAGAAAGAGCTCGAGTATTTTTCACTGCTAAAAAATAAATTACTCGATAGCATCATCATAACTTCCAGAGCGAACAATTGGGAGGCCATCATACCGTACACGCATTACGGTACCGTCATTGCCTGTGAATATACGGATCATCCGGAAATAGGTTGCGCCTATGTCGATCGCTATGCCTCATACGTCGATGCGTTTCAATACCTTAAAAATAAAGGGAATCAAAGGGTTGCCTTTACTACGGCTAGAGGTGTTGAAAGTAAAAGCACGCTCCAAGCGATCGCAGCTTACAAAAAAGTGTTTGGGGAACTCCCTCCCGACTATTTTATCGCGGGTTGTTATTCTCTTAAGGATGGCTACCGTGCTGGGAAAAAGTTGTTACATCTAAAGGCGCAACCAATGGCCGTTTATGCTAACGGTGATCAAGTTGCCGGCGGCATTTATCAGTATGCTACATCGATCAACTTAAAAGTTCCGGACGATCTCGCGATCTTAGGACAAGAAAACCAACAGATCGGGATCGGTATGGGCATATCTACGGTCAATCACCAGTTAATTAAGGTCGGTGAACGAGCTTTCGATCTTTCCACACATAAATCGCAACAGAAGATTGAAATACCGTATACAATCATCGAGCGATCATCCGTTTAAGTGCTGATTTAATCGATTGATGTATTGACATGAAATGCATTTCATCCTTTACCATGGGCGTAAGCGCGTGCAAGGCAATTAAGAAAGGGTGGTTTTCATGTCGTATGATGCTTTTATTTTTGATTTAGACGGAACAATTATCGACTCTGAGCTCATCGGCCTAAAAACGTTGCAAGCCACTTTAAGTGAACAAGGTATCGACAAAAGTCTGGATGAACTCCGATTTTCCATAGGTATCCCCGGATTAAGTACATTGGAAGTATTAAATGTCGCCGATATTCCAACGACACTTGCCTTATGGATCCGGAAGCAAAAACCGCTAATGAAAGAAGTACCTATATTTGCCGATATGATCGAAGTGATCGAGCAGCTGCCCAAAACAGGGATTGTCACCTCGCAAACAGGAGCAGAATTACGGTGCGGCTTCAATTTATTAAAAGTCGATCATCACTTTCAAGCCATCGTTTGTGCCGACGACACCGAAAGGCATAAACCGAATCCAGAGCCGTTAGAACTCGGGTTAAAGTTGTTGCGATGTCGTGCTGACGAAGCTATTTATATTGGCGATTCTGTGTATGATTTGCAATGTGCGCAATCAGCTGGTGTCGATTTCGGGCTAGCGTTATGGGGCGCAAAAACGACAGACGGTTTTGAGAGCGCCGATTACATTTTTGAAACGCCTAGAGATATTCTTAATTTGTGTTCCCACGAGGAGCACGTATGATATAGTGAAAACATATCGACTAAAATAGAAGTGAGACTAAAATAGAAGTGACAGTAGCAATCACGAGCTACTTCGTACGCTTCCAAAATGCCGAACGATCCTATAATTGAAAGATTCCCGAATGTAGAGGTGTTGGATGACAATGGACGCTTTACAAGACATTTTTGATTTTCACACGCATCACGAACGGTGTGGCCACGCCGAAGGGTGCATTCGCGACTACATCGAGGCCGCGATCGAGAACGGCCTCGCCATGATCGGTATTTCTGACCACTCCCCGTATTTTTATAGCGAGGAAGATCAGCTTTACCCGCACATCGCGATGGCCAAAAGCGAATTTCCGCGCTATGTGCAAGAAGTTTTAACACTAAAAGAAGAGTATAAGGAGAAGATTGACGTCCTACTAGGAGTCGAATCGGATTTCTTCCCCGAGTACTGGAAGCTATATCGCAAGGAGTACGCCAAGTACCCGTTTGACTACATCATTGGGTCGGTCCATTTTGTCGACGGGATTAACATTTTCAAGCGTGACCGCTGGGAGGGGCTGACGAAACGTCAACAAGTAGAAACGAAGGACACGTACTACCATCTCATTCAGCAGTCAGCTAAGTGTGGTCTGTTCCAAATTCTCGGCCATATCGATGCGATGAAAGGTTTTTATCCACAGTTTTCAGCGATTCAAACCGACGCGATTGAGCAGACGTTACAAGTGATCGCCGAAGAAAACATCGCCATTGAAATCAACACGTCCGGCAAAACGAAAGACTGTGGCGGTTGGTACCCTGCCGACGACATTTTGGAACGCGCGTTGCACTACGGAGTCGATGTGACCTTCGGGTCAGATGCGCACACGCCGGAAAGAGTCGGTGACGACTTCGCCCAAGTCCAAGAACGGTTGCGGGCGATTGGCTTTAAAAAGTGGTGCTTCTTCAAGCAAAAGCAGAAGTTTTACGTCCTGTTGTAAAGAAGACATCTACATTTACTTCAATCAACTTAGAACATATGAAAGTGGCTCGCCTTAAAAAGGTGTTGGCCGAGTAATCGTTTGTCGCAAGAGCAATCGGGGGCGGAGGACCAGCCGCCCCCCGATACGATTACTTATGAGATTGCTTGGAAAAGTTTAGCTCCCAGGTTACGCCGTATGGGTCGGTTACAATACCGTATTTTGCATTCCAGAAAGTATCTTGCAGTTCCATCTTCACTTCCCCATCTTTGGCGAGTGAGGCGTATAACCTTGTGATTTCCGCATCATCTTCTAGGTCCAATGTTAACTGGATATGGTTTCCTTTCGTAATATTGTTTTGGAAAATATCAGCAAAGTATAGGACACATTGTTCATTGACATGCAACTCGGACATGCAACTCGGCGTGAATATACTTACCTTCCTGTCCTTTAAACATCTCTATGCCGTCCGACAGTTGAACATTTTTTATTTCCCCGCCAAATAACCCGTGATAATACGTTACGGCTTCTTTGCAATTTTCGATCATGATGTGTGGGATGATTTGTCGCATTAGTTTTCTTCCTCCTTGACACTTGTTCTCTGTCCATTAAACCAGCAATGTACCATACAAATCAATTCAGTATTCTTTCGTGTGTCCAACGGGCACACAAAAAAGCATCCGTTTTGGATGCCGGGCTCTCTAACCACGAGGAAACCGCGAGGAGCCTTTAGTGCTTGAGTACTTTATAAGCCGATGGTTTTTCCTTCTTTGTGTCCCAACTACGTCGTTGTCGCTCTGGCATTAAAACCGTCCAATGTGGGGTGTACACAAATCGGCACCCTATACGGATGCCGATTCGCCGATCCTCCCCCTCTCCCTTCTCACTTACACAAACTACTTTCTACTCACACGAACTGCCGCGTGTCGTTGTTGTAGCTGAAGCGATAAATGGCGATGAGCGCGAAAGCGACGGCGAAGGCGAGCAAAATCGCAAGATTTAACGCGATACTGCCGTATGCTCCCCCCTGCTGCAAGCCATTGACCGTATTGAGTAGCCAGCGTTGCGGAAAAAGGTGTGCGATTTTTAGCACCGGTTCGGGCATGATTTCGATTGGAAAATAACAGCCCGACAAAATACAAGTTGGCGTCACGACGAATGTGTTCATCGCGCCAGAAGCAGCACTGCTATTAGCAAAGGCGATCACGAGTAGCGATAGGCTAATCGACGTCAGGGCGAATAGGAATAGTGTCGCCACCATCTGTGCAAACGGAACACCAACGTCGATGTGAAAGACGTACCGCATGCAAAGCAGTGTCACGACAATTTGCGCTAACAGGACGAGGGAATTAATCGTCACGTTAGACAGAACGTACGTTTTAGACGACACAGGCGACGACAACAGGCGTAAAAAGGTGCGGCCTTGTTTGTCTTCTAAGATGAGCTCCGACTGATTGAAGGCGGAAATCATCATAAAGGTAATAAGAAAACCGATTGATTGATATGTCATTGCTTTCAACTTAGACGTGTCTTTCAGCTTAGCGACATCCATTTTAAAACTATTATTCCGATAAGATGTATACAGCTTATCAAAAGCGGCACGGTCGTCTCCCGTCGCCTTACCGATCGCCGCGACGTTGGCCACGTCGTTTTGCAGCATCGCTTTGACGTACGCGGTCACTTGGATCCCCTTGAGAGAAGTAATTGTCATGCCGTCAGGCGTTCCTTCACGTACCCCCTTCGCAAAACCGGGTGCGAACGCAATCCCTACATCTTTCTTCCCTGCCGCAATGTCGGCGCGCATCGTCGCTTCATCCTGCTCGCTCACTTCAACGTCTTGTAGTTGCCGGACGAAGTGAATGGCATCTCGCACGATATCGTTGTTGCCGTCTTCGTTGACAATCGCTACGCGGAGCACGGGGCTTTCCGCACTTCCGTATATCATCATCGTTAGTAGCACGCCGACAATGGGCAACCCGAAGTTGATAAACCAAGTTTGCGGCTTACGAGCGATGCGGCGAAGCGAGTGGCCTACGAGCCATAACCAATCTTTCATTTACAACGCCTCCCTTCTGCGTAAAATGACGGCGGCAAGGAACAGAAACGCCGCGGAGATGGCAATGTTCCAGGCGACGAGCGGCAGAGCAACTTGCAAGTTGCTCGAGTAGATGACTTCCATTAGCGCCTGATTCGTCCAACGCAACGGCGACATGTTTGTGAGCATTGCCATAAACCCTTGGAACTCGCCGATAGGAAAATACGCGCCACCGAGAAACGACGCGATTTGTACGAAAAAAAAGACGGCCGCGTTCGCTTTTGTTACTCCGAGTAGACAGCTGAGTCCGAGCCCAAAACTAACCGCGAGTAACACTTCTGTTACTAAGATGAAGAACACGATACCGACGTGGTCCCCCCACTCAGCTTTAAAGATGTATTTGCTAAACAAGACAACGGTAACGACAAAGCACACATTGATCGCCGTGCAGCCAATCACTTTGCCCAAAAATATTTCCCACTGTCCAATGGGCGCGGCGGACAAACGAATAGCGGTTCGGCGTGACCTTTCCCGTTCAAATAACGCGCTACCGCTGAAGGCGGCGTACAGGGCGATCATCGTCGACATGACGACTGCGTAGTAGTCGAGTGAACCGGGACTTTTGTCCGCTATGAGCGACGTTTCGCGAATGAAATCGCTGGACGGTGTCGCATGGGCCGCGAGAACCGGTATGACTTCCGGTTGTTCTTTGGCTGCAGCCGCAGCTAATGAGTATTTATCGGCAAAAACCGACATCATCCCTTGCACGATGTTACTTTCAATCGTTTGTTTGCTACTCCCGTAATAGGTGATCCCGCGATCGGTTAACTCGGCGTATCCGGTTGCACGGTCGGCACGTACCCTAGTTTGCCCGTCCTTTCCAGTGCTTACTTTTTGGAAATGGATGCCGTGTTTCTGCACCTCCTCGATAAACCCTTTCCAGTTTGCAGCAATCTGTTCGTCCGTCGTTTTATCCGTGTAAAGTAGCGTCACGTTTTCCAGCTTCACCTCGTTTTCAAACGCATTCGTTAGCGCGGTCCCGAGAATGAGCATAAGTGCGATCGGAAAGGCCAACATGAATAAAAACGAGCGTTTATCCCGCAAGTCACTGCGGATTTCTTTCCAGGCGATGCGCCATACATTCACCGTTCACTATCCTCCTATGGAAAAGGAACATTCCTTTTATTCCCCAATAGTTTTTTTCGTAACTTTCACTACTCCAGCGATTAACGGTCAATCGCGCAAGTTTCGGCCCGTCAACGTAAGGAACACCGTCTCTAAATTGGGAGCCATCTCTTGGACGGAACGTATTTCTACGCCATCCCTGATTAGTTGCTGGACGATGCGGTTTAAGTTATTCACTTCTGCCTGCGATTGGATGCGCAGCGCTTGCTCTTCTTTTTGTACACCGACGACGCCGCTAATTTGAGTTAACGCCTCGGCCTCGAACGGTTCGTCGGTCTTCACCGCGATGCGGATCTCCTTCGTATCGTCAATGAGTGCCTTCAACTGCTCCTTCGTTCCAAAGGCGATGATCTTTCCGTTATCGATAATCGCGATGCGCGTACAAATTTCTTCGACTTCTTCCATATAGTGGCTCGTGTAAATAATCGTACTGCCCATCGCGTTTAACTGACGCACTGAGTTTAAAATGTAACGCCGCGACTGCGGATCGATCCCGACCGTCGGTTCGTCCATAATGATTAACTTGGGTCGGTGAGCAATGGCACAGGCAATGTTTAGACGTCGCTTCATGCCGCCGGAAAAGTTTTTCGGAAAGCTTTTTTGCTTGTCGGTAAGGTCGACGAAAGCGAGCGCTTCAGCGACCCGTTCTTTGAGCAAAGCCCCTCTTAGCCCGTACAATCCGGCAAAAAAACTGACGTTCTCATAGGCGGTCATATCTTCGTAAATAGCGATGTCCTGCGGAACGATGCCGATGTTCCTTTTGGCAAACTTGCTGTTGCGGGCGATGTTTTTCCCGAACAGGTCGATTTCCCCTTTTGTGCAGCGCAATAAGGAGGCAATCATATTAATCGTCGTACTTTTGCCCGCGCCGTTCGGGCCGAGGAAGCCGAATATTTCACCTTCCCCTATGCTAAGGGACAAATTGTCCACGGCGACAAAATCGCCAAACGTTTTCGTAAGATGGCGAATGTCGAGGACGTTCACGTTGAGTCACTCCCTTTTTTATAGATCTTATAACGCCGTTTTTGTAGCTCGTTTATTTCTGTACAATTATTGTAAAAGAAAAAGGTGAACCTGCGTTAGTAGCAAAGTTCACCTTTTTCGTATGAAAATCTTCACAATCAATTCGTGTCTCATATGCGCATAAAGAGGAAAAGCTTCACGTTTGCGATCCCGCGTATGCAGAATCTCATGGAAAATATTATGTGTGTGAAGACAAATGATGCGCATGCCTTGTTGCTATTTTAGCACGTTAAACTGAATCACGACAATCCTACGCGCCTACGCGCCATCGTACGGTAATAGCGTCGTTACGCTAAACCCATTCGAGCCGTCGACGATGACAGTGCCTCCTGCGGCTGCGGCTCGCTCTTCCATGCCGATGATGCCGAGCCCTTTCAACACTTTAGCCGCACCGACCCCGTCGTCGATAACGACCGCCTTAATAACACGTCCAAGTACTTCAATCTCAAAATGAATGGCGGTCGCTCTGCCGTACTTCAACGTGTTCGTAACCGCCTCCACGGCGTTTTCTTGAATAATGCGCCACTGTAGTGGCGTTATGACATCGAGATTTCCAGAGTGGGTCAACGTCGTTGTCACGTCCTGGTTCGCTGACAGCTCGTCCACGAGCAGGCGTAGTTTGTTTATGCCGATTTCTTCCGGCCGCGGTTTTAAGTTTTTCAGCGTTAACCGAATGCGTTCCAGTCCGTCCTGGGAAATGGCAATTGCGTTGCCGAGTAGCTCCGACGCTTTGTCGTGGTCAGTCGCCAGCAGTCGCCGCGCCGCTTCCATTTGAATTAGCGCGCCGGCCATCGCGTGTCCTACCTCGTCGTGAATTTGCTGTGACAACCGGTGCCGTTCCTCTAGTTTACCGGTATACGTCGACTGCCGAAGGAATGCCTTGTTCTCGGCTACTGTTTTGTTCAGTTTGTATATGTCTTCTTGCAACTGGTCATTTTCAGTCGTCAGTCGCGCCACTTTTTCTTCGTACGTACTGGCAGCCGCGTGCAGCGCGAAACCGAGTAGTGCCGTTAGTATGTAAAGGGGTACAAGAGTGGCCGGAATGAGTATACTCGGTAAAAGTGTTAACAGTAGGGCAGTCTTTTTGCTATTACTACTACCGCTGCCATTACTACTACCGCTTAGGAGTGCCGCCAGCTCATACCCGTGTACAGCGAGAAGGAGGAAAAAAAGCGCATCTAAATAGTAGCCACACGCGAGAACGAATGCTGCCGACCCGACGACGAGCACGACTTTCAAGCGACTAGACTTAAAAATAGGAATGGCCGTATTCAAGCATATGTATGAGAGCAAAGCGAGCGTAAACCACGCCGTATCCGTTGTCGGAAGAAAATAGCCTGTCGCAACTACGTAAACGAGCACCACCGCTTTGTTGGCAATTGTCCAAAGATCCATCGTCCATTTCATCGCTCGTAACTACTCCTATATTCTGTTGTTCTATTTTTCTGTTCTATCGTTCGTGTTCCGTAGTTTCGGTAGCGCGAATTTCACCCGTCAAATAGTAAATCGCGATTTGCGTGCGATGCGATAGCCCCGTCTTGTTCAGGATTGATGTGATATAATTGGCCGTCGTCCCGGCGGATAGGAACAGTTTCTGTGAAATTTCTTTATTCGTCAAGCCGTTTGCGATCTCTGCCATAATTTGCAGCTCGCGTTCGGTGAATAGGCTGCGGTCGATTTTTGTCGAAGGAGCGGTGAGAGTAGACTGGGTCTGAGTGGTCGTACGCGCATCGTCTGGGCGGCGTGTCTGCCCGTTATTCACCCTGTCATCTGCCGCTGGATCTGCTAGCATTGACGCACCAGCTGATTTAGCTGGTTCACGCATGGGCGTAGGAGCTAATTCACCCGCTGCTGAACCACTGGCGCGCATAATTTTTTCCAGGGCGACGTCTTGCAGCACGTGATGATCGTTGTACACGCTTTTGATCGCGTCCCGTAACCGCTCGGGATCGTTATTTTTAAGCAAATACCCTTTCGCGCCAGACTGAATCGCCTCCACGATGTATTCGTCATCGTCAAACGTCGTCAAAATGAGTGGCTTTACCTTTGTCTCTTTCGTTAGCAGGCGAGTCGCTGCCACGCCGTTCATATGTGGCATGCGCACGTCTAACAAGGCAATGTCTACGTCGTTGCCCTTACAGTATGCGACTGCCTCTGCCCCGTCGCCGACAGCAGCAACAACTTCGAATTCGGGGAAACTGTTTAAAATGATTTTTAACCCTTCCCGGATGAAAGAATTGTCGTCGGCGATTAACACTTTTATTTTCACTGTAGACAACCTCCTCTCCATTGCTTTCATCTTATCTTATGGAAGCATATAATTGCGGTTCTTTCAATTTTACCACAGGATCGCTTGGTATTAGCAGCAAGATACGGTGACATGTAGTGTAAAAAAGAGCTGCCGACTGTGCGGCAGCTAATACTTCTTTTAAATCGACTTGAATTTGCGCATGTTCTCGGTAATCGCCACTTCCGTCGGCAAACGTTCCATACTCGAAGCGCCGAAAAATCCGACAACGCCCTCTGTGTGCTTAAGCACGTGGCAGGCATCGTCGGGAGTTGCAATCGGTCCGCCGTGACAGAGGACGAAAATGTCGGGATTCACTTCTTTCGCCGCGTCATGCATCGCTTGCACCCGTTCCACAGCCTCATCGAGCGTCATGGCCGTCTTGGCGCCGATCGTTCCCGATGTCGTCAATCCCATGTGCGGGACGAGCACATCTGCTCCTGCTTCAGCCATCTTTCGCGCTTGCTCTTCGTCGAAAACGTACGGCGCCGTTAGCAGTCCAATGCGATGGGCTTCGTGAATCATGTCGACTTCTAAGTCATACCCCATCCCTGTTTCTTCGAGATTGGCGCGAAAGTTCCCGTCGATGAGGCCAACAGTCGGAAAGTTTTGTACGCCAGTGAAGCCCATTTCCTTGAGTTGTTTCAAAAAAACAGGCATGAGCCGAAACGGATCTGTGCCACATACGCCGGCAAGGACAGGTGTATTTTTCACGACTGGCAACACTTCACCCGCCATTTCGGTAACAATTGCGTTTGCATCGCCATAAGGGAGTAACCCTGCGAGCGAACCGCGCCCAGCCATCCGGTAACGCCCCGAGTTATAAATGATGATCAAGTCGGTACTGCCAGCCTCAGCACACTTGGCCGACAGACCCGTTCCTGCCCCGGCGCCGATAATCGGGCGGCCGGCTTGTACTTCTTGCTGGAGCCGAGTAAGTGCGTCTTCTCTTGTGATCATTGTTTATGACCTCCATTGTTGTCTTATCGTTGTTGATACAGCTCGTGTAAACGATCGGCCATAGCCTCTGCAAAGGCGGGATCGTTAATGTGTGCGTCCACTTCACGTACGTCGACGACATGATCGTCAATTGTTTCCCGCAATGCTTTAATGAGGACGCGGTCAGCTTCCGGATCATAAAATGGCTGCCCCACTTGATCGATAGCAGAAACGCCTTTAAGCGGGATAAAAAGCGTAACCGGCCCTTTGGCCCGATTTAACTTGGCAGCGATGCGTCGCCCCAACTCCGCACATTCCTCGGCGGTCGTTCGCATCAGAGTCACAGTCGGGTTGTGTTCGTACAACAGCCTGTCCGAAAATTTGTCAGGTACAGATGCCTTAGGGCCAAAGTTGACCATATCGAGTGCGCCGAGAGAGACGACTTGGGGAATGCCTATTTCCCCAGCTGCTTCTAGACGATTTGGTCCCGCCGACAGTACCCCGCCTACGAGATCGTCCGCGAGTTCCGTCGTCGTTAAATCAAACGCCGCCGAGATAAAGCCATCTTTTATTAACGCCTCCATCGACTGCCCGCCTGTTCCCGTCGCATGAAAGACGAGCACTTCATAACCGAGCGCTTCAAGCCGCTCGCGACCCGCTTCCACTGCTGGCGTCGTAACCCCGAACATCGTCGCTCCGACGAGCGGCTTGTCTTCTGGCCGTGCCGCGGCGTGCATTAAAGTGGATGTTTCTACCATTCCGGCGATCGCACCAGCTGCATTTCCCAAGATACGGGCAGATAATGCATTAATACCTGCAATGTCGACGACGGAATACATCATCGTTATATCGACCGCGCCAACATACGGACGCGTTTCGCCGGAAGCCATCGTCGACACCATCAGTTTTGGCACCCCGACGGGAAGTTCGCGCATCGCCTGAGTGACGAGCGCGGTCCCTCCCGAACCGCCTAATCCTAAAATACCGTCCAACCGATTGGCACTATATAACTGTTTGACGATAGCAGTGGCACCAGCGGCCATCGCACGAATGGCAGCACCGCGGTCCCCTGCGGCGATAAGGTCCTCTATATTGTAACCGACCGCGCGTGCGACTGCTTCATTCGAAATGTCAGGTTGAACTTGCGGCGCACCGATGACGCCTACATCGACTAACAACGTATCGATGTCTTGCTCATGTAAACAGTCTCGTATAAAGGCATACTCCTTCCCTTTTGTGTCCAACGTACCAAGTAAAACGACGGTCGACCTTCTTTGCTCACTCACCTAATCACACCAATCTACAAAATGTTATCCTTCGTATACCCATATTATATGCGAAAGCCGTCTTTTTACATAATTGAAGCTTAAGTATCACCTGAGCTTCAGTTGTTTACTACTGTCACTACTACGCTTGCATAATATACCTATGGGGGTATATAATGAAGTATGAACAAACACGGTAGCATTGTCACGCTACGAACTAAGTCATACGACGAAAGGAAGATGAACGAGATCATGACATTTCCAACGTTTCTCGCAACGTTAACGGCTGACAAAGAAAACCCAAACAACATCACCATCGCCTTCACGATGGCCCTCAACGCGCAAAAAAAAGGGCACCGCGCGGCTGTGCTACTGTTGTCTGACGCCGTCAAACTCGTGCAAAAAGGTTATTCCGACGACATCGACATTGGGGAACCTTTCAAGCCGATTAAACCATTAATCAATGAGTTTCAAGCTGCTGGTGGAACGATTAAAGTTTGTTCGGCCTGTATGATTCACAACAACATATCCACCGACGATGAGTTACTCGAGGGTATTGAAATCGTCAATGCAGAAGACGTGATCGATTTGCTTGACAACGCGAAAACGACGCTACAGCTCAACTAAGCATCACTAAAGCAGTCGCCTCATACACAAATCTAAGTAAAAGCACTGTACGTAGCAAAAGAGAAGGCCCGGACACTAAGTTCCAGGCCTCTCTTTTTTTATTCGATTACTGTACGGACTACATTAAAAGCTTCCGTCTGATGCTTATACCCTAAAGGAAATTCTCGGCAAAAA
Organism: Numidum massiliense; assembly: GCF_001375555.1. NCBI lineage: Bacteria > Bacillati > Bacillota > Bacilli > Caryophanales > Bacillaceae > Numidum > Numidum massiliense. Next base: position 1,384,523 of record NZ_CTDZ01000009.1, read on the forward strand.
ATATATTGAAAGAACGTAACCATAGTTGTTGTTTCCTATAAGGTAGCGGGCACATAAGTCCTAAGATCCAAGTCTTAGGACTTCCCAATTAACAAAGAGAGAATCCCAGCGGCAATAAGGGGACCGACAGGCACACCGCGAAATAAGGCCACCCCTAAAACGGTGCCGATGAGTAAGCCGGCGACGATCGTTGGCTGGTGGCTCATTAACGTGACCCCGCGTCCGCCTAAATAAGAAACGAGCATACCGACGGCAATCGCCAGCAGTGATTTCCAGTGCAAAAAAGAACGCAGAATCGTATCGAGCGATATCTTTCCACTGGCGAGCGGCGCCATAACGCCAGCAGTCAAGACGATAATGCCGATCGTTAAGCCGTACTTTTCAATCCATGGGAATGTCTGGTGCAGGTTCATCACGCGCAAAAGTAACAAAATGAGAACCGCAATTGATATGGTAGCGTTGTTGCTCAATAGTCCGATCGCTGCAAAAAGCAATAGCAGCAAGGCTGTAATATCGACGTTTGCCATAATCTGAAATAACTCCTTTAGGTCGCTTAGAACGTTAAGATTGCAGCGGATGCTACAAAATAACATTACCGTATTTTTAATGGGGAAGCAAAAAAAGAAGAGAAGTCAGCGCGTGCACCGCCTGACTTCTCCTTGGTATCGAACGACATTAGACCTCCTCGGCCGGAAAGTCATGGACGGATGGCATAGACCACGCTGATCGCCTTGGAAAATGACCGCAAACCACTTTATAAGCGTTGCTTGCCTCTTGCAAAGGAGTAGTTCCCTTCATACCGCGTCAACTGCTGCTCCGCGAGCCAGTACGTCGTGTCGAAGAGCTGGTCGAGAAAGTAGCGGTCGTGGGAGACGGCGACAATCGTCCCAGGAAACTCACTTAGCGCCTCTTCTAGCACTTCCTTTCCCGCCAAATCTAAATGGTTTGTCGGTTCATCGAGGATTAACACGTTGTGCTGTTGGCAGGCGAGCTGCGCGAGGCGCAACCGCATCCGCTCTCCGCCGCTTAAGTCGCTCACTTGGCGAAACACAGCCGCACCGTAAAAGAGAAACCGCGCCAACAGTCCACGTGCTTCCCCTTCTGCCACGTGGACTTTATCCCGAAATTCCTCCAAGACGGTCAGCTCCGGTGTCAGTTCTTGCCCGTGCTGGGACAACACGCCAATTGATAAGTTGCTGCCCCGCCGGATCTCTCCTTTATCGACTGTTTCCTTACCTTGCAACATGTTCAACAACGTCGTTTTTCCGCTGCCGTTGGCACCGACGATGGCGACGCGCTCTTGAAAGCGGATGGTTAGATTCACCCCGCGAAACAGCGTACGGTTGCCGAATCGTTTGCTGATATCTTCCACAATGAACACGTCGTTGCCACTGCGCCGCTCCGTCTGCTGATTGAGTGCCATTTTGCGTTGTTCCAATGCTGGCTTTGCCAATACGTCGATACGAGCCAACGCCTTTTCCATGCTCTTGGCGCGGCGGTGCATCCCGTCGTTCGGCGGATTGGAACGGTTGGCCCATTCTTTTAACCGTTTAATCGCTTCTTTCATTTTCTTTATTTTCTTTTGCTGGTCGTGGTACTGTTGGAACTCCCGTAATAGCCGTTCCTCGCGTTCGAGAACGTAGGCGGAATAATTACTGTGGTAAACGTGAAGTTCCCCTTGCTCCAATTCGACAATTCCGGTGACGACTTCATCTAAAAAGTAGCGGTCGTGAGAAACGATGACGACCGTCCCGTCGTAGTGCTTAACAAAATCGCTCAACCATTCAAGTGCCGGCAAATCCAAATGGTTCGTCGGTTCATCCAGTAACAGCAAATCGGGGGCCTGTAGCAGTAGTTTCGCCAGCCCTACTTTCGTCCGTTCACCCCCACTGAGCTGCCGCCACTGTTTATGCAGTAACGGCGACAGTCCTAAGCCGCTGGCGATGCGGCTAATGTTGGCATCGATCGCGTACCCGCCATTTTCTTGAAACTGTTCTTGTAAGGTGCCGTACTTTTCCAGTAGTGCCTCTAATGTAGTGGGGTTCTTCGTTTGCGCTAATTCGTTTTCCAACTCGGCTAGTCGTGCTTTCATGTCTAGCAGCTCGCGGAACGCGTCACACAACACGTCGTACACCGTCTCGTGGGGTGGAACTACCGGCAGTTGTTCCAGTAAGCCGACAGAAAGGTCTTTTTTCCAGACGACTTGCCCTTCACTCGGTTCTGTTTTTCGCGCCATTAACTTTAAGACCGTCGTCTTTCCTTCCCCGTTGCGACCGATTAGGCCGATCCGTTCCCCTTGTTTCACTTCACAACTTAAACGACTGAATACTGTATGTGAACCGTACGTTTGCGTGACTTCCTGCATCGAACAAACGATCATAATTTCTCTTCCTCCGTAATGGGAAAGAGACATCAAAAAAAGACGGTAGAGCGACACGCCCCCCGTCTTTACAGCCCTATTTGGCTATACTGATTGGTACTGTGACATTGTACCAATTTGCTGTACTGACTAGCTGTAGGTAGCCGAAGAAAAAATCGATTGGTGTTGTACAGCTCATCACAGCTTTTACAAAAACCGTTTGTGGGTAGATGTCTCTTCCTAGTATTTTTTCTATGCGAATGTGTAAAAAAAGGCATACTTATCCTGTTTCACACGCGCAATAGAAAAAATGGCACGACGGATCCACAAATACTTTTGTATCGCTGTCATGCCGTTACTAGGTTGATTCATCTTCCCCACCTCCTTCGAATGTTAATCACAGTTTAAGCGAAAAATAATAGGGCGTCAAGTCCATTCAACTGCCGTGACGGTCAATTGTCATACGGATGAATCGACTGACATGCCGAAGAATCGTTTGTTACCGGCATTGTTGGTTACCGTTACGGTGTGAGCAATTTTTTCCGTATCAATGTGGCTACTTGCTCGTGCGGCACAAAATCACTCCTGCCAACTGTCTTGTCAATCGCCACCTTTTTCCCGCTCCCGTTAACCATAAATCCCTCGGCGGGAATTTCTTGTGCGCCCCCATACCACAAGTTATAAAAGTCGTCGAACGCGGTACGCAGGATTCCCGCCACTTCCTCTTGTTGTAGTTGGCAGTCGTCTAATGCCTGATCATTTTCGTACAAAAAAACATTCGTCAATTCGCGGTCGACGAACTCGTTGCAGGCGATACAATCTTTAATGACGCCTAAAGGTACTAACTGCTCGAATGCAACTTCGAGCCCTACTTCTTCTTTAATCTCTCTGACACCGTCGGCAATCGTTTCATCAGCTTGCAAATGTCCAGCAACAGTGATGTCTAATAGGTTCGGATAGTCTTTTTGCTCACTGCGAATTTGTAAATAGATGTAGGCGATGTCAGCTTCTAGGCTGACGAACCAACAGTGGAACGTTTCATGCCAATAGCCCGCTCGGTGTACGTCTTCGCGATCTGCTACGCCGAGGTGCTTCCCGTCCCCGTCAAATATGTTAAGCATTTCGTGTGTCATTAGGTCCATTCCTTCTTTGTTATACCGTGTGATAGACTGTCTCACATCATCCAATCTAGTCAACGGAACCCGCTTCTAGTCAACGGAACACACGCGATCTCTACGTGATCCGAATCAGGATTCGTTCCTTCGGACGCATGGTTACCATCGTCGAGCAAGGCACATCTGAAGTAAACTTATACTTGATGGATTTCAGAGCCCCACTCAGCAAATACGGGATTCTCGCCTATGTATTCTCCCCGTTTTTCAGATACAACTGTCTGTACTCGTCTTCCAACATACTCATAATAATTAAGTCGTAATAGCGGTGGTTATAGAAAAGGTGCTCCCTTAATACCCCTTCTTTTGTAAAGCCGAGTTTTTCGTACACGTAAATACCACGTGTGTTATGATCATACACGCCGAGCTCGATACGGTGTAATTGCAACATGCCAAAACCAAAGTCTAACATTAACCGCAGTGCTTCCGTTCCATAGCCTTTATTAAAGTTGGCATGGTCAAAAAGCGCGATACGAATATTCGCGTTGCGTCGCTCGATGTCATTTAAAACAACTTCACCGACCGCTTTATCGTCCATTTGCCGGACGATGACAAAATCGACCCGTGATTCATCGCCAGTCGCGATTCTTTCTAAATGTTGCGCGATTTGTTTTCTTGAGAAGGGCCTTGTTGTTCCCGTAAATAAATTGGACTCCTGCACAAACATTGCCTGATACAGCGTTTCCCGATCTTGTTCCGGTTCATAAGGTCTTAAATATACTTTTTTCCCTTCGATATATTTTATCGACATGAAACGCCCCCCCTTCATTTTGACTCGGGTACAAAGATTGTCATCCCAACTCCCGTTTCGAGATATTTAACTAGCATCTTGATCGTTAAGGACACTCTCAGACATTGAATGCCAGCGGGTCCAAGGAAAATTTTGACGGCGCATCCATCGCTGCGGTTGATTGCAAGTAGACAACTTTCGTGCGATATTTTTTAATCTTACCATATACATTCTAAAATAGAAACATAACTCCTACAAAAAATGAAACTGACGATGACATTGTAAGTGAATCGTCCTTGCAAGAATCAGGAATAACGTGCAACTAATCGCATGCTAAATCGTCTATGTTACAGTAGCGTCAATTGAAGTAGTTCCACAACTTCCATTGAAGGAGGATTGGTTTTCAACGTGAAAACGAATCGGTGGATCCGCCATCTAAGGATAATCAAAAGGAAGCGCTCGATCGTCTTTGCGCTATTGCCGCTATTTACCGTCGGTATTGTCGTAACAGCCCTTGTCGCCTGCGGTACGAAGCCGGAGCAGGGCGGCGACCAACGTCCTCACACCCGAGACGAGAAGGTAAACATCCGCGGAACAGTGACGGATCTAGAACGATACACACACACTAACGTCCCTCCCACCGAGGATCAGGGTAAAAGCAGCAATCCGGATGACTCCGTTTCAAGTGACGATCCCGTAACAGAAACCCCTCGGCTGAAAGACCAGCTTGGGTATATTTTTGTCGAAGGAAAACTGGAAGAAGATACAACCGACGATAAAGCATCGATTAGTGTGAAGAAAAGCACAGTCATTCTCCAGCAACGGAGGAAAGACATTGTTCCAGCCGAGTTTAAAGATTTAGCACAGGGTGCAAAAGTGGAAGTGACGTTTACCGGTCCCGTTCAAGAGTCATACCCAGTCGGTGCCACCGCAGGTAAAATCGTTATTTTGGAGAACGATTAACATTGTCTGGACGATAACGTCTAAGCGTTCGAACCCTTGAACCGGGGGCACCTCCAACGTTACGTGCCACTGCTTTTTTTTTTGGAAAACATGGCAAAAACGATATGGATCCATGTCCCCATTCGTTTTCATCGTTAGCACTCCCGTTTAGAAGAAAAAGCTCATTCATTGAAAACGTATGTTTATGTGTGACAGACAGACGCCTCCTTTTTGCAAACAAGTGACTGCTCGTCAACCGAGTGCATGTACGCGTCATGTACTGACGGTTGGTTCCTGTACCGTTAATGTATTATTTTCCGTATTTAAGTTAACGACGGCACCGATCGGGATCGCGGTTTTGTACGTACCGTGTCCGGTCGTAAGATTGGTCATCAGTGGTTTTCCGAGTGGCACGACGAAATCGGTGATCAAATCTTCGTAAGACTTACCGTAAGCGATTTGACAACCTGTACACTCCCCCATGATAATTCCTATGCAGTCTTTGAATTTACCAGCCAATTTCAAATGATTCATATACCTGTAGACCGTATTGATCGATTCATGAGTGTCTTCTAGGAACAAAATCTTTCCCCTTGTGTCAATTTCATAAGGTGTCCCTAACGAATCGACAAAAGACGATAAGTTACCCCCGACAATTGGACCGGTGACATTGCCGGGGATTCTACTCACAAGTGGAATGTCTGGGGGATTTTGGATGCGCCGCGGAGACGTTAATGTCGATGTGGCGATAAATAGTTGGTCAAAATTGTACGACGGAGTCGCCACCTGGAAGTTAATGAGCATTAAACTGTGAAAAGTAATTAAATTAGCGTACTGATACAGCACATTTAACAAAATGGTTATATCGCTATAGCCTGAAACAATTTTTGGGTGGCGTTGAATCGTATCGTAGTTGAGGTAGGGGAGTATTCCTGCAACCCCTACCCCACCCCTAGAAGCTAAAATCATTTTGACCTGCTCATTTTCAAACATGCGCATAAGGTCTCTGGCTCGCTCCTCGTCCGTACCCGCGAGAAACCCGTTTTGCGCATACACGTGGTCACCTAATAGAACGTTAAACCCCATATTCCGGAGGGTGTTTATGCGTGCGTCAATGACCGTCGCGTCTAGTGGACTACCTAAAGTAACGATCCCAATCGTGTCACCCGGCTGCAAAATAGGCGGTCTAATGGCCATAAGTTATTCTCCTTCCAAGAAAAAGCGTGTTTGCGTGTTGATCGCTGTTAAAAATATATTGAAGAAGGAGCGCAACCATAACCGTAAACCACTTTAATCTAGGATATTGTCATCGTTGCGATTAAACACTCGCTCTTCGCAGCATCGCATACGATGCGCACATATAAATCGCAGTGACTGGAACCGTCCACAGAGCGAGTTCGAAGGCGGAATGACGACTAAACCAGCCAAACATCTCACCCCACCACGCATTGTACGTACAGACGCTAATAGTTACAACCTAGTGCTAGACTAAAAAGTAGACACACCGAATCGGGGGATTATAATAAAACTAAATGATTCGAGGTGTTCTACATGAAACGTCGAAAGAATTACGATCGTGAGTTCAAGCGTCAAACTGTCGAATACGTATTGGAACAAGGTAAAGCCGTGGCACAAGTTGCTCGCGAATTAAGCATATCGGAAAACACACTGTATCGCTGGGTCAATGAGTATAAACAAGACCCAGAAAATGCTTTTGTCGGAAGTGGCAACTTAAAGCCTGAAGATCAAACGATGCGTGACATGCAAAAGCGTATTCGGGATCTAGAGGAGGAAAACGCCATTCTAAAAAAGGCCATGCACATCTTCGCCAAAGACCGGCGCTAATATATTCCTTTATTTACAAACACCGCTTCAAGTTCCGTGTCGAGAAGATGTGCCAGGTGTTCAAGGTTTCCCGAAGCGGTTATTATCGTTGGTTAAAACGACCCGAAAGTGCGCGTGACAAACGGCGAAAGAAACTCGTTAAGCGCATTCATCACTATTACTTTCATTCGCGAAGATTATACGGTGCCCCAAAAATCACCGCATTGTTGCGAAAGGAAGGAGAACAAGTGTCCCAGCGAACGGTTTCCCGCTTAATGAGCCAACATCATTTACGGTCCCGAACGGTTAAGAAATACAAGGCGACGACGAATTCCAAGCATTCGTTTCCTGTTCACGCGAATACGTTAAATCAACAGTTTAGTGCGGAAACACCTAATCGCGTATGGGTCGCGGATATTACCTACGTGCCTACAGATGAAGGTTGGCTTTATCTCGCGAGTGTTATGGATTTATATTCACGTAAAATCGTTGGCTGGCATGTCGCCAAGCGAATGACCACGCACCTCGTATTAAAAGCGCTCGACAAAGCTTATCGTGTACGACGTCCTCAGCCATCACTGCTTCATCATTCGGATCGAGGTAGTCAATACGCGTCACACGACTATCAAGCGCGATTAGCCAAGTACGGTATGCAGTGCAGCATGAGTCGAAAAGGTAACTGCTTTGATAATGCGTGCATCGAATCGTTTCATAGTGTCATTAAACGGGAATTGGTGCACCTAACGTCATTTAGAACCCGTAAAGAAGCTGGGGTGGCTATCTTTGAATATATCGAGCTCTTTTATAACCGCCAAAGAATCCATTCGGCTATTGGCTATGTGTCACCTTGTCAGTTTGAACAAATGTATGATGGCCGCATGGAAGCGATCGCGTAGACGGCTTTATATGGAGAGGCGGGCATGATAGGCTTGTCTGCCAAGCGATCACTCGATACGAGGAGATCGCCCGATCGCTAACAGTCATACCCACGAAGGCTCCGTGTCAAGCCGTCACCTTAACCCGTAGGTAGTTGCATATTTCTCGATTTAATGTGTCTACTTTATTGACATAGTACCAACCGTGACGATCATGAAGACAAACATGCCCACCTTATCGAATCGCTGATATACACTGGCGATGACAAAGCCCAAGAAATACAGGTGGATCATGGAAGTAAAGTAGACACACAGTTGCTCGATCACCGTCCCGTCATTTACATACGGTAAGTGGAAAAAATGTACATCGACACCCCATGCACCTGATAACTTTTCTACGAAAGATAATAGTAGTAACACGATCGTAGAAGCGGCGCTTATGAGGGCGACTGCCGCAGTTGTCCCCCAGAAAAAATCGATCCGCCGTACGCTAAAACCGAGGGCAAACGGAAACATTTGCGCTAAAGTAATAATTCCGATGGCAAACATGTTCTCCGAACACTTTTACCTCGCCATTCGTGGCAAACAACTGCGCTGTCAGCATGCGCATAAGCGTCGTTTTTCCAGCCCCGTTTCTGCCGAGCAACCCGTATATTTTGTTCGCTTCCACCCTAAAGCTGACCGCATCTACCGCTGTAACGTTTCCGTACGATTTTGTTAACTCTCTCACTTCGATCACGTTGCTCATCACACGTTATCTCCTTTCGCGATCATGTCTGTTAGTTGTTTTGTCGTAATCCCTAGTTTTTTCGCTTCGCGGAGCATCGTTACGACATACTGCTCAAAAAACAGTTGCCTTCGCTTCTCCATCAATATGTGCCGCGCCTCTTTAGTGACGAACATTCCAATCCCTCGCTTTTTGTACAAAATGCCTTGCTCGACTAACACGTTCACGCCTTTCGCTGCGGTCGCTGGATTGATCTGGTAATAGGAAGCAAACTGGTTCGTAGAAGGAACTTGGTCCTCTGCGGACAGCCTCCCCTCAATGATGTCGTCTTCGATCCGTTCAGCAATTTGGAGGAAAATCGGACGGCTGTCATCGATCAACACACTCACCCCTTCAGTACTCCTTCGGTTAGTTACTCATGTAACTAACCATATACGTGTTAAACCTCCTCGTCAATAATTATTTTTAAAAATAGATTGGTCTATGACCGTCCCGAACGTCGGCTACTTCGCTTACATAGCAGATGTGAACGGTCTCGTTTTCGGCGTCATCTTGCCGCCCTGATTACGTTGTAGCAGCGAAAGGATACACACCCGATAACAGACTTAAGAATGTTCCGAAATGACCGATTTACGCGGGCGACCTTCGCCGGATACTGATCACATTCGTTTTAGAAGGCTTACTGTTTAATGGTTGCGCAAATGAGTCAATCGCTCAGCGTAGCTACGGAAATGGCGGCAAAACTTGAAACTCCGCTCGGTGAACAACTATTATTAGTAATAGATAATGCTTTTTTGGAGGGGATGAGTGCTGCGCTCTTGACGTGTGTCGGCGTCATCGCGATCGGGATTGTCCTAACGGCTCTCTTCCTCCCTTCGCGCGCCGAGCGCGTTGCCAAAAAAGCGGACCAGACGGAGGTGTCCAGTTAAATTAACCGATGAAAATATCCGACTATACGAACCGCAGACGACATAGAAATCCCCGATACCGGACATACACTAACCGACTTCATTGCGGTGCTGAAGGGCATGATGGACGCAGTTAACGACATTGCAGCTAAGTCGTCGCTAGCGGTGCAAAAAGTTGTTGTCGGCATAATCGACAACGAGCAATTAATGGACGTTTACTGGGAGCAGTTCGCCGCCCCTCGGCGTGAGGCTCTCGCCCACATTTTACAAAAAGGAATCGCCCGCGGCGAAATCCGTCCTGATGTCGATGTGGAAGATGTGATTGACATCGTTGAGGGCGTCTACTTCTATGCATTGCTTTTTAAAAAGGAAAAAATAGACCCCGCACATTGGTTCCAAAAGACGGGTGCACTTCTTATACGCGGTATTTCTAATGAAGCGACGAAAACGGTGAAAAATACGTCGAACGATGCGACGGCAGAACGTATGGACCAGTCACACGACGATGGACAATGCTAAGGGGGACAACACAGCAGAGGACAATGTGGATGAACCAAATGGCATACGAAGCAAACAAACGTTAAAACTTGGACCGGATTTGTACGACATGCGATCAATTAGCTTGCCACTCCTTAGCTACTCGTCAAGGGGTGGCAAGCGTTCGATCACCGTGACGCTATTAACTCTGTTAATTAACTCTGTTACCTGTTGCGGAACAGTACAATAATTCTATTACAAATAAACAACCCTCCCGTCCTTACGGCTTTCGTTAGCCGCTTCGATGAAACGGACGATTTCTAGCGTTTCAGCGGGATCGATCGGCGCTTCCCCTGTCCGGAACATCGTGATAATGTGTTCCAACATACTGGCGTAAAACGGTTTGTCGTCAGCGGACACATCGACGTAAGACGTCGCCCTTTCCCGGTGAAGGAGCGCTCCGAACGCCATGTTCCCTTTGCGATTACCGCGAATCGTACCGATTCGTCCATCCGACCACACCCCGACGACGAGATCGTGATCCTCGTTGGATACGGCGGTTACTTGCCGACACCCTTTACCTAGAGCGGCATACAGCATTTCTACCGTATGAATCCCGTACCAAAACAAACCCGGCTGGGTCGGTTCAATTTCCATCGGACCGTAGGCATCACAGGCAATAATGTCACCGCTACCGCCCGAATCGTTAAGTGCATACGTGAACCCTTCCGAGTAGCGCAAGGCGGAACAACTCATGATCGGAATGCCGTATGTGTAAGCCTCTCGCGCGATCGCCTTAGCTTCGGCGGATGAAACGGCAAAAGGCTTGTCGATAAATACTGGTTTTCGGTAAGGTGCGATGCGCTTAAACTGCTCAAGGTGAACACGGCCGTCGACCGATTCTAACAGTATCGCATCACACTGCTCGGCAACTGCTTCCGGTGAATCGACAATGTTGACGTTGTACCCCTCGCGCAGTTTGTTCGCGATGCCTTCGATGCGCGTGTAACTTAACGCAAAATCGGGAGAGCCACCCGGGAAAGCGGCCACGACTTTGCCACCCGGCACGTGATGCGCGGCGCTTGTATCGTTGAGTAGTTGGGTGAAAGCCGGAACGTGCGACGTGTCACACCCGATGATGCCGATGTTTATGCTAGTAGACATTGTTAATCCTCCATTTGGTGTCAATCCCTCATTAGTTACAGGACAATTTATAGTCGCGATTCGATACATCTGTACATTTTGCAGTACAAAATTGGCTCATTTGGCGTAATGATGGGCGACCTTACGAATCGCCTCAATGATATCTTCGACGTCGCGCTCGGAGTAAAACTCACTAACCGGCATGTTGATTGCTGTCCGTAAAATTGCTTCGGCGTGAGGGCAAAGGCCAGTCTCATAGCGAACGTCGCTCAAGTCGAATGGAAAGTGGCTATTTTCATATGCTTGTCGCTGTCTAAACAGTCCGTGCTCGTAAACGGCGTGCGGGATGTAACCAGGCGAACACGGAATGCCTTCGGCACTTAATGCCGCGGCAAACGTATCCCGCGCACACGTTAGCTCTTGTTCTTCGATTCGAAACATGTAAAACCAATAGGAGCACTTCCCTCCCGCTGTCACTTCGTGTGGGAAAATGCCGGGCAATCCCGAGATACTTGCTGTAATGCGGTCTCCGTAGCGCCGCCTCTTTTCACAAATCGCGGGTAGTTTTTTCAGCTGGGCAATCCCGACCGCACCTTGAAGTTCCGTCATGCGGTAGTTCGGCGCTAATGTGTGAATGCTGCCTGTAACATTTTGGCTAAAACGTCGATAGTTTTTATCGGCAAACGCATGCACGCGATAGTGATCTGCCTCTTCCCCGGAGTTGACAGTGACGATTCCCCCGTCCCCCGTCGAAATGTGTTTAAAATCATTCGTGCTAAAACAGCCGTAGTCACCGATCGTCCCGACAAGTTTTCCTTTGTAGTAAGACAAATAACTTTGTGCGCAATCTTCCACGACTTTTAGCTTATGTTCCCGGGCGATGGCCATGATCTGATCCATGTCACAAGGGTTACCTGCGAGATGGACGACGAGAATCGCCTTCGTCCGCGGCGTAATACACTGTTCAATCGACTTCGGATCCATGTTGTACGTGTGCGGGTGTAGATCGGCGAACACCGGTATCGCGTTTTGATACAAAATGCCGACAAGCGTTCCCATATCCGTAATCGGGGATGTAATGACTTCATCGCCTACCGTTACTCCGGCGGCGAGCAACGCGACGTGAATCGCCGCTGTACCGGAAGACGTTGCCACACTGTAAGGCACACCGTACATCTGATTAAAATCATCCAGAAACGTTTTCACTTTACCCCCGGAGTGGTAGAACAACGTGTTTTGTTCTAGTGCCTCTAACAACTGTCTCGCTTCCGCCAATCCAAACCGCTTACCCGTTCCAAACGACGTCGTTTTAACTTTCGGGCCACCGTCAATCGCTAACGCGTCATTCGTCACGCTCTTATCCATAATTTCGCCTCCTAACTCATATAAAAGAGGTTCGCTTAAACCTCCATTATTTAGGGGGTTCCCCTTACGCGCCTTCCACGGTTAAAAAGCATCCAGTTTAACAGTTTTCTCACCCGGGACGAGATCGACAACTAGCCGCTGGCACGGAATTCCGCGATACATGACGATTGCACTACCCGAATTCGCTTCCTCCGTTGTATCACCTAGTCTTGCATCACCCTTTACCGGTATATAGACGACAGCTTGTTTTAATTCAGCAGCGCTCACAATTTTGATGGCGGACGATCCGTCTGTAGCTTTCACCACTTCGCCGACCACATCATCCGCTTCGGCGCGATCCACGCCTTCGATGTGGACGGTACGGCGCGCCCGCTCCCATTCGTTAATACGTTTCGTCGTCCACCAAGGTATACCGCGTCGCATCGTTTCATGGAACAATGACTTGATCGCTTTTCTTACACTTTCGTTGTTGTGAATGTGCACTTGGTGAAAAAGAAAGTGAGCGACACCGCCGACCCGCTCCACCTGAGCGAGTAAAGGGTACATAATATCACTTCGACCCCAGTAATCCGAAAGGTCTAAGTCTTGTGTGAGGAAGCCGATCTCTAGCACGTTATATAGGCGATTCTCCTCGTCAAACAGTGCAATCGGTCGGTACGGGTGACACGTGCCGAATACGAAACCGCGGTTACCACCTTTGCTCGGGCCCCGCGTCTGGTCAACCTCAATCCCAACATCCTCACACCAGGCAAACAATTCGCCCCACCCTTCAAAACGGGTGTAATGGTTTTTGTTGCTCGTGACTTCTTCTAAACCAGTCGCTTCTCTCAACCAACTGAACTGACGCTTAAATTCTGCTTCCCTCCACTTCCCCCCTTGATCTTCCATGGCATTATAGTGAAAAGCGAGTTCATGTCCCGCTGCTCGCACGCGGTCGTAAATATAGGAGCTGTAACCCGGTTCAATCATGCACCAAGTTGATGTAACACCGAAGGGCTCTAACAGCTTCAACGTCGTCTCTGCCGACTCGTCAATATTGTGATCGCTATCGTGGGATAAGTGGGCGACTGCGCTAATGCCGGCAGGCAAGTATCCTAAAATCGGAACAGTATAGCCCTGTTTTAGCGAAGCGTTTACGATTAAGCGCACGACCGCCTCCCGCCACAAATCACAGTAGGGCAAGGCGAAGTATGCACCTCCCGAAGGGGTAAATCGGCGGTCCCACTCCCAATCTTGCTGCAACGTGTCTTCCGCTTTTAAGATGCCATCGTCGAGTGGCGCCGTACCGTCCGGGGCGGGCATGCCGTCTTCAGTCACTGGCTGATCGCCTTGTTGAAGCAACACCATCGTTCCAAAAACGTCAACGGCGCAAACGATGGCCCTCCCGCGCACGAACGCCGCTTCATAAAACACCGCTTGCAGCGCTGAACCGTGTGGTCCATAGCGTAGTTCACCGGAGGACTTCCAATCAAGTTGCCAGTGCGCGTCTTCGCGGTCACCGACAACGAGCGACTTCGCCCCTAGAAAACGAAGTGGTTCCGGATTGTTCTGCTCGTCTGGCAATGACGCATAGCCAGAAGGTAACTGACGGAGCGTAAACAGACCGAGACGATTACCTAACGCCCCCGCACCGCCAAATTGAATTACCGTCCCGCCAGCGCGGACAAAATCGATGATTTCCGGTACATCTTCCCTTTCTACTAACGAAGCGTCGGGAATAAGGAGCACATCGGTTACCGAGGGACTAATCGTCCGTGGTTTCACGAAATGGTACGATAGCCCGGCATGCTGTAAAACTTCTTGTGCGAACAAGGAAAAACAATTTTTTCCTTCTGTAAACCGCCGCCGATACGTTTCTATAGGGTGAAAGACCCCTAATCTTGCAATATCGAGTCTCACGGACGTCATCTCCTTTATTTCGCCATAACATTTGCCCCATTTATCTTCATTGTGTCGCATCGTATTCTACGGGGCAAGGACTTTAAAGTGGCGTAAATTAGTTTCCCCTCTGCATCCTCGCCCCGTCTATGACTATTTTTGGACCGACCACGTTTTCGTCAGCGGTATTGAAAATGCTGCCCCCTTGGAAATGTCATACACATACCCTTTCGCAAAATCTTCGTCGTCGACAAATCGCCGTACGAGCGTCACATCGCCGATCTTGAGCGTGTAGCGGTTTCCCTTTTTGCGCTTGATCCCTTTAATTTCGTACACCGCGTTGCGCTCCCCGTCGTTGGCGACGTAAATGTAGGCGCCCGTTAGGTTCAGCTGCTTCGGAAGGGCAGATTTGTCAAAGGTTACCTCGATCTCATTCGCTAGGCTGAGATCCTTTGTGAAATTCGTTACTTTTCCATCGAGAGAACCGTAAGGCATGCGCACGAGTGGCTTGTCTTTTTTCGCTAATAAAGTACCATCGTGAAGGTAACTGTGCAGTTGACGGTCGTCTTTTTCGCTATAAACTCCGAAAAAGCCTTTGAACGTAAACGTATCGTCCACCGTGTACGTCGCTTGCGGATTAAGCGAGTTAACGATGTAATCGACCCGCCCGTTTGTAAGTTCTACTTTCACGGCCACCGCTTCGCTCCCGGAAACAACTTTACCCTTCACTTTTAGCGGCACTTGCGTGATTGCGCGAATAAAACGTTCACCTTTATACGGTTCGAGCACTGAAGTAAACAAGCTGTCCAAGTTCTCTCCGCTACGATGGGCGATTAAATAACGTAAGTTTTTCGGATTGCCCGGTTTGTTTTGCGGCGGAACCCCGTCGGCCAAAGCAACTTCATCGAAGTCACCTAGCATCGTCAACCTTAAGTGAACGTCCTCATCTTTTTTTAACACATTCCACGTGTCCACCACATCCCAATCGGCACTAAAACGACTACCCGGATCTTCGTCCCGCGCGGCGTTTGCCAAATAATGAAATCCACTCCCCATATATCCTGGGCCGTCTACACTGTCTACCCGTTCGCCGTACGCCACATCCGGTCCGGCATACGTGCCAGTCGGCTGTTCTACGAGATTGAGCCCATCCGTAGTGACCACACCCTCCGCACCGTGGAAACTGAAATGGTGGTCGTCGCCACCTTTCACGCGGAAAAAGTCAACCGTATACGCATTGGACTCATTCACTTTGATCATCGCCGTCGTCCGCCGATACTGTTCTGTTTGCGGGTATACGTGCGGCGCTTCTACGTCGATCAGCTTGACCACTTCCTCGTCGGAAAAATGGTGCGGAAAGCCACCCCACTGCGCCTGTTGCTTCGATTTATCGACGACGACCGTATTATGGCTCACCGTGTTATTCACCCACTGGTGCCGATGTTTGTCGTTAGCGTCAGCAAATTCGGGATACCCGAGATCAGGTGCTAAATCGAGTCCAAAGGCGTGAAGGCCCACATTTAACGTGTCGCGGTGGCCGTGTCCGCTGCTGCGACCGTAATACGTCCACACATCGCGTAACGTGTTACTTTTACCGGCCATTTCGTCGCGCTCTTTTCGGGCCTCTCGATCTAGCAAGGACAAGTTGCGAATCCCCATTTTGTAATTCGTCGCTGCCTCGTGCTTGCCGATCCCTGTGAAGGTCATCGTATGGGTACCTTCGGTTAAGGTCATAGTGGCAATTGTGGCAAAGTCGTCGGTTCGTTCACCATAAAAGTCAAATTCTCCTACGAGATGATCATCGATCCTTATTTCGTAAATACCGTAAGAAGGCGCTTTAAACGGTAGTAGCGCGATTTCGTATTCGTCCGTTTTTGGCACGTCGATAGCAAACTGAATCATCGCCCCAGTGTCATTCGCTTCCAACTGAATCGTTCCTGAGTCTTCGAAAAATTTATAGTCCGTGTTCTGCTCTACCACTTCCAATTGGGGAAACGGGTAAGTGATGCCGAAGGAATCGCGGACACCCCTCCCATCCCGTAATGCGGTAAAACCGTAACCCGTCAAATGTGAGCTCTTTAAATTTAAGGGGCCGTGTTCATCGATGACAGCTTTAATCCCGTTTGCTACCGCTTCGGGGTGATCAGAGAACACATCACCGTGTAACCCTTCTGTTCGGTTACTATTTAGAAAATAGGCGAGCTGTGCAAAGATCGGATCGCCAAACTTTTCAAAGGCCTTCACCATTTCGTTGAGCTTGAGCACATTTATATTCGGGGCACCAGTTTTTCCGTGATCACCGATTGAAGGTATATATTTTTCACTTAGGAGCAACGGGTACATACTGGAAAACATCTTGCGAAACTTTACATTTTGATACAAATCAGCAACAGGGTAACGGTCATAGTCGTCGAGGATGTCGGCCGTCATTAAAAATTGCTGCAGCCACAGTTGGTTGTATTCGGGCGCTGCTTCGTTGCCATGTCCATCGCGATCAACTAAATTGACGAGTGTCGGAAGTATGTTGCCGCCGGTTACGCGGTAAGGATTCGTTAACCGCGTACCCGCTTGGAAATTAAAGTCGAGCCATTCCTTCGTTTCCGGATTCGTATCGAGAACGACAGCTGCCATGGCGAGGGCACTTTGATGCATGCCGTTGTTACCGAATATTTGTGCCTTCTTCACCGCGGGAAACACTTGGCGTACGATACCGTCTTCGATGTTGCGCCTAATCCCTTGCGCGCTGTCTTTCGGGTTAGTTAACTGGTGTTGCGCCGCTTTTTCCCGCAAAAACGCAATGAGCTGTTCGTCGTCCATCGCCGGGTAAAACGCGTCGTAGGCACTTAACAAGTCTTTCACAAGGGACGTTTCCCAAATGGACCCAATCGCTTTCCCCAAACCCGTCCCACCGTGTGAATTGAGGTAAACCGATTTGTCAAATTGTGCAACGTCTAAAGTCGGATAAATGTCCGCCACGCGATCGAGTAAGATGGAGCCTGCCCGGGCGTATTTGACATCTCCTGTGTACAAATAAGCGTCCCGGAACGCCCGTAACGCATCGTGAATGAGCGCCGTTCCTTGTCCATACCACAAATTCCAATGGACATAGTAAGCGATAAACGTGTACCGGTTACCTTCTTCGTCGACCCAGCCAAACCCGTCGTCTACGCCCCACGTCTCTCCCTTTTCCGGATAGAGCGTGTTGACGAGTAAACGGCGATCGGCTAACTCGGGACGAAAAATGCCCTGCTCGTCCAATCCGCTTTCATAGTAGGCTCCAAAGTCATTCGTCGGAAACTTGTACCCACTACTCGGATCGACAATTTTCCACGGTTCATTTACCGGATCGGCTTTATATGGGTAGTTGCCGTATTTGTCAATCTCCCTTCCCGTAATCGGGCTACCTAACTGCTGATTCACCCCGTAGCTACGTGGAAGCGTTTGTGCGGGGACTGCTTGCCACAAAAAGTCATACCCTTTCGCTAAGTACTTATTCGCTTTTTCCACCGCCCCATCGCGTAAGCTTTTTGCCCAATTGTACTTCGCGACATTTTCCCGGGCCGCTGTCACCTTTGCTTCCGTATAAATGGTGCTGCGGGTTTTATCATTCGTTAGCTCTTCTTTTTTCGCCGCGATAAGCGTGACGGTGGAACTCGTAAAATATGTTCCTAGTAACAAAGAGATAGTTAACGCAACCGGCGCTAGTTTTCTTAACACCTTCATCCCTCCCGTTTATTACCCCTGTTAATAGCCGCATTGTCGCGTGGGGGGGAGTAATCCCTGTCCTTCTCCCCCACCTTGTGCGTTTACTTGAAGACGTGAAATTTTGGTGTAAAATTGTAACTTTATAGCCAGTATTACGAATTCGTTCACTCAAAGTCGGCGATTTCAATGCCTACTTTGCGAATTTGTTCAACGTACGATTGGAACGCTTGTTTCCCCTCATACTTCGTCATCAATTCTTCGCGGTATTTGGACCAGTTTTTCCCCGACTTTTCGTCAAACACCATTTGTGCATGTCGCTCGTGCATCATCGTACGAAAGGCAGCCAAATCGAAGCCGTCGGGAGGTGCGACATTCGTACCGATCGATGGAATCAATTTGTACGAATTAATCGTTTCGGCGATTTTGCGATCGCGCTCGGTCATACGCGGGTCGATCACTTCCAAACCTAGCACTTCTGGTTCCGGCGGCGTGAAGAAATCGTAAATGTCGAGGAAGTTGCCTTGCTCCAAAACATCCTCTTGAATTGCTTCTGGAATAAGCGTAATTTTGTTCCCTTCACGGGTGTATTGCTTGCCTTCCACCCCGTAATGCGTCAACAGAAACCCTTCTTCACTCGCTAGCCAATCCAATATTTCCACTGTTCGTTTAATGTTTTCAGGCCTTTCCTCGGCTGCCGCTTTTGGAAAGACAAAGGGATTACCCGGTAAGTTCTCTGTCCATACACCTGGCTTGTCTGGAAAGGGGTTAAACGGAACCCATGCGGCGTCGGGTTGGATCGCTTTCGTCTTATTGTGAATGCTATTCGGATTAGAGTCGAAAAAGCCGTCTAACACACCACTCGCTACGATACCTACTTTTCCTTGTGCCGCTTTGTCAAAATGGGCACTGCCGTCGTTCAAAAACCAATCGGGATCGACAATCCCTTCGTCCAGCATCGCGATCACGTCATCAATCACTTTCTCGACGCGTAAATCAGTCAACACGTCGATAAACTCTTTATTCTCGATCATAATTGCGCCGATTAAATCGTGGTGGATCCATTGTGGAAAGTCAATAGAAACCACACGTCCTCCACCCGACGCTGACATCCCGTACGTATCGTTCTTCCCGTTTCCGTCTGGGTCTTTAAACGTGAAAGCACGCATGACCTCGATCATTTCGTCGTAATTTTTCGGGATATCCAATTTTAATTTGTCGAGCCAGTCCTTGCGGATGTAGTACGAGCGGTACACATTTCTGGCGAAGGGAATCGGTGCCCGTACGAAGGAATTGTGAATCGCGTAGCGCTCTAATTCCGTCTCTGTCACCCATTTAAAATAGTTTGGCATCGTTTCGGGAGAAACGAAGGGGGTCATGTCACCTAAGATCCCATCAATGGCATACGTCGCGGAACGATTCCCATCTGTTAAAAACATATCCGGAGCGTCCCCACTAGCGAGTTTGACGTTCGTCTGGTTTTTGAAGTCTTCGCCCCACGGTAAATACTCGATGTTCAACTCGACGTTAAATTTCTCTTCAATCGCCTGTTTGACAAAGTCCGCCTTTGCATCAGGTAATACACTCGTCGCCTGATCGACAGCTGTGAACCAGTGTAACGTCAGTTTTTCCCGCGAATCGCCTTTCCCTTTTTTCCCTTCCTTGTCGCTAGCCGGGTTGTCTGCCGCTGGTGAACACGCGGTAACGACAAGGGCAAGTAAAACAAAAAAGACCAACCAACTGTTAAACTTCGTACGAAAAATTCTCTTCTGACCATTTTTCATTGTGTAACCCTCCCACTATTATTTTTTCCGCAAAAACCGTCCTGCAACTAGCCCTTCACCGCACGTCAACCTTTAATCGAACCGAGCAAGAAACCTTTAACGAAATACTTTTGCAAAAACGGATACACGATAATGATCGGGGTAATCGTTACGACAACTGCGGCCATTTTCATCGTTTCCGGGGGCAGTTGCTGAATGAACATCGGATTTTGAATCAGCAACTCCTGGCTCACGTTTTGTGCTTGCACCATATTCCGGAGGACGACTTGGATCGGTTGCAACGCCCGATCCGTAATGTACATAATTCCGGCAAAGTACGCATTCCAATGGCTAATACCGTAAAACAAACCCATCGTCGCCATTATTGGTTTCGATAACGGCAACACGATACGAAATAGAGTTGCCAAATCGCCGCATCCGTCTACTTTAGAAGCTTCTTCAATTTCATCCGGCAAATTTTCAAAGAACGTTTTCATGATGAGCATATTGAAAGCGGAAACTAAACCGGGGATGATTAACGCCCACACTGTATTTAAGAGTCCGGTGGCCCGTACGACGAGATAGAGTGGGATTACCCCCCCAGAAAAGAGCATTGTAAACACGACCGTAAACAGAAAGACGTTGCGGCCGGGCAAGTCTTTTTTCGATAGCGGATAGGCGAGTAAGGTCGTGACGAGCAGATTTAATAACGTGCCGACCACAGTAATAAAAATCGTCACTTTCAGTGCTTGTAACACAACTTCGCTCTTAAAAATCGCAGCAAAGCCTTCAAATGTCATTTTTTCGGGGAAAATGACGAACCCCCCATTTTTGAGTACGACGTCGATCGGCGTCACGGACATTACGAAGACGTAATAAATCGGGAAAAGTGTCACTAAGGCGAACAACGTCAGTACGATGTATAACGATGCGTCGACGATGCGGTCGCCTTTCGTTTTATGCAGAACAAAGGACATCTATATTTGCCTCCTTACCATATGCCGCCACCGAAACGTTTGGCGATGCGGTTGGCACCAATGATTAAGATCAGGCCGATCACTCCTTTAAATAAACCGACAGCAGTGGCGATACTGAATTGCAGCTGCTCTAGCCCTCTACGGAATACCCACGTATCGATAATGTCACCGGTTTCATAGACGCGCGAATTGAGAAAAATGTACACTTGCTCGAAACCGGCGTCCATAATGTGACCGATGCGCAAAACGAGCAGTAAAATAAACACGTTGCGAATCCCCGGAAGCGTAATGTGCCAAATTTGTCGCCACCTGCTCGCCCCGTCGACGACTGCTGCTTCGTACAGGTGAGGATCGATCGCCGCCAGCGACGCCAAATAAATAATCGCGCCAAAGCCGGTACTTTTCCACACGTCTGACGAAACTAAAATTGTGCGGAAATATTCTTTCACCGTCAAGAAGTCGATCGTTTGCAAATCGAAGTTCTTAAAAAAGGTGTTTACTAAGCCGGAATCGGGAGCGAGAAACGCAAACACGAGCGAATAAACAATCACCCACGATAAAAAATACGGTCCATAAGTTATAGTCTGTACGGTTCGCTTAAACCAGCGCACCCGTATTTCGTTCAAAACGATAGCGAGGAGGACATCCGGAATCATCCCGAACACAATGCGGTAAAAACTAATGATTAGCGTGTTGCTAATCGTACGGTAAATGTCCGGCGAAGTAAAAATCTCTTTAAAGTGGTTGAATCCTACCCAAGGGCTGCTCCAAACACCTTTGAACAAGTTGTAATCTTTAAAGGCAATGATCACGCCGCCCATCGGAATGTAATGGTAGATCAAGAAATATAGTAACCCGGGGAGCATCATGACATAATACCAGCGGTAACGGTAGACGGTCCGCCAAAGTTGCGCGCGCGCTCGCTTTTTAACGAGTGGTTCAACGGCCGATTTCGTTGCTACGGAATTGGGCATTGTGTAGGATCAACCCCTTTCTCGTCCAAAATGTGTGCAATACCTACTCTCTTTTTCTACTCTTGAGTCTCTAGTGTTACCCTACATTGTGATTCCTTAGTGCCTCCTATGAGCTACACTGAAAATGCTCCCTCATTGTGTAAACCGCGATACACTTTGACGATCCCGGTAGCTATTTCCTCCAGATCTTGTGCTGTAAGTAGCGGGCTAATCGGTAAAAATACGGTTCGCGGGATTAAGTCCTGCGCCCGGGGACACATATCTTCTGTATAACGTACAGGGTGTTTGAACGGATAATTGAACGGAAAGCGGTCGCGTTCTACCGTCTGTTGCCGGAAGATCTGCGGCGCCATATAAATCGGTTGACCACCGTACAACGTGTAAACTTGAATGTTCTCGGCGTGAAGCGCCTCCGTAAAGCGTGCGGCTATTCCCGGTGTCGGCAAGATCATGCCTAAGTTTGAACCGATGTCTCCCGCTTGATCAACAATCTTGCGGTACGTTAGCTGCGGAATTTCCGCAAGGAGCGCTTGCTGGACTGCGTGACAATTTTCTCTCATTTTTTTAACGATATTGTTTAATTTTGCCCACTGCGCGCGTAATACGGCCCCAGATATTTCGCTCATGCGGTAATTTTGTCCGATAAATGCGTTTGCGCCTTCAGGCGAGTCAATACTGTACCGTTCTTTGTCCCGAAACAGCCCCTGGTCGTGGTAGCGCACGACGCGATCGAAAGTGTGACTATCCTGAGTGACGACGGCGCCACCTTCACCTGCTGTAATAACTTTGTTCATTTGAAAACTAAAGGTGCCGACATGACCGATCGTCCCGGCGTACTTCCCCTTATACATCGTCCCACACGATTGGGCGACATCTTCGATGACGTAAATGCCGCGTGCGTTGGCGAAGGCCATAATCGGATCCATATCGCACGCATTGCCTAAAATGGGCACGGTAATAATCGCCTTCACTTCGTCGTCAACGACTCGTTCCAGGTCGTTCGGATCGACGTTTAAACTGTCGTCGACATCGGCGAACACGGGCACGGCATTGGCACAAACGACAGCGCCAGCCGTAGCGATAAACGTATTGGCTGGGACGATCACTTTATCCCCGTAACCAATCCCTAACGCCTTCAAGGCGACGATCAACGCAGCTGTTCCCGAAGAGACGCCTAATGCATAAGGCACGCCTAAGTCGCGAGCCATTGTCTCTTCAAATTTCCGCACTGCACCTTGCACCTCGGGGCCGTAATAGCGGAACGGCGATTGGGCGAATAACGTTTGCACCGCTAAGTCCACCTCTTCTTTCCCGATGAGGACTGCCCCGGGATAATTTTCTGGAAGGGATTTCCTCCTTGCCGGTGCACCACCGTCAATGGCTAGTTGCATCTTCCATCACCTTCCCACTTTTAATAGTAGTGAATATTTACTCCCCTTTATTATAGTAAAATCACCACCCGCACAAAAAGGTGGTGATTTTAACGTCCTCGTCTATTTTCTTAACTACATGGGGGCGACCGTTTCTTTTTTTGCGCTTAAAGGTGTCTTATTTTGCTCAGTAAATGTGTCGCCTCGACCAATGTTACCCTATCGACTACTCGCTTTACGACGAAACTCACCCGGAGTGACCTTGAATTGCTTTTTAAACAATTTGATGAAATATTTACTGTTGTGATAGCCGACGTGGCTTGCAATATTATAAACTTGCAGGTCTGTTTGCACTAATAATCGTTGTGCCTGTTTTAAGCGGTATTCAGTCAAGTAATCGATAAATGTTTTGCTCATCTGTTTGTAAAATAAGCGGCTCAAATAAGAGGGACTGACGTGTACAACAGCGCCCACCTTTTCTAGCGTCACGTTTTCCATATAATGCTCGTGGAGGTAAGTGAGCGCCTGCTGAATGACGGGATGACGCGCCGCATTCCGCGCTTCTTGCGCTAACCGTTTCGTTAAGCATACCTTTAATTCGTAATACCGCTTACGCAAATGCCCTAATCGGCACGGTTCGGTTGAATATTCACACAGGACGTCTACGCCATTTACATTTTTTCCTTGCCCTCGCGGGCTAGTGAGGTTGGTTACGACTTCCTCTAGATCTTCCTCGGCTAATAGGAGGATGCACCCGTCGCTTACCTCGAACAAGTAAATCTGTTCGCCATTCCCGAGTAACTGGCGAACAACTTCCATATCTGGTAAGGTACGGTAAAGCCCTTCGGGTTGCATACATTTCAGTAAGCCGACATAAAACGGCTGCTTCATCGGATTGTCACTACCGAGTAATTGATCCATTCGGCTTTCTGCAAACCCATTGCGGTCGCTCAACAATTGCTTAACGACTTTCTCGACCATTAAGCGCTTATTTTCCTGCGCCGTCTGTACAACGATCTCTTCGTAACGTTCAATTTTCCTTTTGTAGCGAAGGTCTGCGGCAACCTCTTGAAGAGTCTGTACGAGGTCGTCGGGTGAAATAGTCGGCTTATGAATATAGTCGCGAACACCATGCTTCATCGCTTGACGGACGTAGGCAAAGTCATCGTAACTACTTAACACAATAATTTCACACGGGAGGTGCCGCTTGCGGATTTTCCTGATTAAGGCTAGGCCGTCCATTACCGGCATGCGAATGTCTGTTAAGACGATGTCAATCGTCTGCTCCCGTAAAATGTCGAACGCTTCAGCCCCGTGCGTCGCTTCCGCGGCCAAATGAAAGCCGTGTGCCTCCCAATCGATAAGGGTACGCATACCTGAACGAATGAGGAACTCATCTTCAACTAGTAACACGTTTATCATAAGGCGATCCTCCCCCGTGTTTTTTCATAATCATCCGTTGTTAGTCACTCGTTCCTTACGTCGCTGGCGCTCTGTCTCACGCTCTCGCTCGGTGATACGGTACATGGCATCGCCGACTGTTTTCCACGTTAACTCCGGGTTTTCGGCGCGATAGTCGTTCCCTTCCGAGCCACGGTACCCCCACACGAGATTAGTCTCGACGAATACATTTTTTACAGACGTGGCAACGCTTACATATTTATGCGGTTACATGGCAGGGTAGTTAATTACTATATCACGCTATAGTGAATCGTCAATACAATATACGCTACCTTCTCATTAATCACATATTAAAGACTCATAAACACTCACTGTTAGTAGAATTAGAGGGACATTGTTCGCACGTCTGCGTCTTAGGCCAGATCATACGCACTTCTGTGCCCTTACCGGGCTCACTCGTCACCTTTAACGAGGCGGATTGTCCAAATTGCAGTTGCAAGCGGTCGTACACGTTGCGTAAACCGATTCTGTTAAAACTATCTCCTGGTACTCGAGCTTCTGTAGTAGACAGTATAGTGGCTAATTTCTCTGGTGACATACCGACCCCGTTGTCCCTCACAAGAGCAATATTCATCCTGTCGTCTGTATACAAACATACATCGATGCGGCCCATTATATTTAGTGGCACAATGCCGTGAAAAATAGCATTTTCTACCGCCGGTTGCAAGAGGAATGGAATAACTAGCTGACGGCTCATACCTCCTTCTATTTTCAGGTGGAATGCAAACTGTTCATGCCTCATTTTCATTAAATCGACATAATGGTTAAGGAGATCGATTTCGTGTTGCAAGACGATCAAAGTGTCCTCGTTTTTTGCGCTAAATCTTAAAAGACTGACGAATGAGCGAAGCAAATCGGCCAACTTGTGGTGACCTTCCATCATCGCCACCCAGCGCATCCCGTTTAATGTATTGTACATAAAGTGAGGATTAATGCGCGCCTGTAAAGCATTTAGTTCTGTTTCTTTTTTCTTTCTCTCTTGTACGCGAATTTCTTCGACTAATGTGGCGATTCGTTCGACCATATGATTGAATCCGTTCGTCAATTCCCCAATTTCGTCAGGAGTACCGTCCAGAACCCTCTGTTTACTATGGAAATTCCCATTTTCGACTTCCTTCATGTTCTTTTTTAAGCGCGCTAACGGTTTTACGATTCCAGCGGAAATAAATTGTGCGGAAATTAATGCTAAAATGGTGAGGACTGCGGCGACAGCGATTGTCACATTCCGAATATATTTCGATTCCTGTAATAAATCGTCTTTCACCGTCGCATATGTCGTTTTCCAGTTTGTAAATGGAGAAACTGTACTAACCTGCACCAACTCTTCTTTTTGCACGCGTTCATCCAAATCTCCCCGTGATACGACTGGGTGCCCTTCCTCATCCAAAATGACGAGCTTACTCGGCCCGGTATTAACCCCCGTTAATTCCTCTAACGTTTCAATGTTGACGTTGATCGCCAATACGGCAAGTGGCTTAAACGATTCGAGATCTTTAATCACGCGACTAAAGGTTATGACGTCTTCCGGTTTGCGGTCATACTTGTTGTAAAGTTGGTGTTCTTTCCTTTTTCCACTAATTACCCATGCACCATCTTTCGCCAACGTTTTTTTATACCACGCCTCGGAGGTACTATCAAAGGATGGATTCCAGCTGCGGTGTGGGTGATAGTAGTAGTTGCGTTTATTATTTCCGTAAATGACAATGCTCGAAAGGCCAGGTTTTAAACGGTAAATGCCCTTCAAAAAATGAGCCATTTCTTTTTCCGTCAAGTAATAACTATTCGAAGGTACAAATGATTGCCGCAAGTGGGCTTGTACGAGTGAGCTGCGCATGACGTTGAGCGATAAACTGTCGAGGTCTTTAAAATACTGATCAAACTGCTGGCTAGCGAGCTCCGAGACGGTGTTAAACTGTTGTAGCGCATTTTTTCGTAAAATGTTGGCGCTACCATTATAACTAGTGAGCGCGATTAACGACAAAGGGATAATTAACAAGATGACATAACTAAAAAATATTTTGTCTTTAACTGTGTTAAAGTGTAAAAATCGTTTTTTCACGACGCTCCCCCCGTCACTTGTTTTTTTAAAGCGATATCAACTCTTTCACTACTGGGCGATAAGGGCCACTTATTTGGAGAGAATTACCAAACTATGTTCGCAATTGGCATTAAACTCATTCTACCAGAATTACGACTTTTATAAAACGATATCGTGTTTTCGCCCGGGGGAAGACTTTCTTATGATTCGACATGGTCATACCGCTGAATACACAAAAAAAGTGGCGCAAACTTATGTTTATCTACGCCACTCTTATAATGTTTAGAGTGTATCCTATTTCTTTTTAAAAGTTAAGTAGTCTCTTCAATTCGCCGTTTAAGAAGTTTCCTTGTTGATATGACTTCCTTTTTACTACGACATCTTTACTACGACATCGCGAATAACAACATCCGGTAAAGATGGTGCTTATAACCTTAAACTATCCGGCAAGTCTATTAAATGACTTTTATTAAAAATGCCCCTTTGTAACATATATCGCCCTATTATCGTCAGACGGAATATTGTAAAATACATGTTAAATGCTTGTGAGTTTTAATATAGTAAACCAACAGGAGGGGATCTTTTGAAAATACAACATGTGGAAGCGTTCCCAGTGCTACTCCCGATGAAACGCAACTTCTCGACCTCCCGCGGTTCGGTAGGAAGTAAGCAGACGGGTGCAAGTCACGTTTATGTAAAAATAACGAGTGACGACGGCACTGTCGGATGGGGGGAAGCACGACCGAGTCACCGCTGGAGTTATGAAACGTTAGAAAGTGTGACTAGTACGATTCGCCACTATTTAGGCCCTGCTTTGATCGGAGAGAATCCGCTTCACATACGGCAACTCCATCACATAATGAACCGCGAAATTGCTGCAGGCATCAGTATCGGGCAACCGATTGCAAAATCGGGAATCGATTTAGCCTTACACGATCTCATCGCGAAACGCGAACGTAAACCGCTGCCTCACCTATGGCAAACAGCCGCTACGCAGCCGATAAAATTGTCCTATCTCATTAGCACGAACGATCCGCAAGAAGCCGCCAAACTTGCCACGATAGCACGAGAAGAAGGGTACGAAGGAGTAGATGTAAAAATCGGCTTAACTCCGGCGCGCGATTACGATGTTTTGCAAGCGGTTAAAGAGGCCGCACCTAATCTCTTCTTTCGGGTCGACGCGAATCAAGCGTACACATTGAGCCAGGCGATTGAGCTCATCAAAAAAATGGGGCCACTCGGAGTTGACGTATTCGAACAGCCCCTACCGGCTGACGACTTGTTAGGCCACGCCAAATTGCGCGCCCGCTCAAGTATACCGATCGCCCTCGACGAAAGTGTGTGGTCACCGCGCGATGTGTTACGCGCGATTCGACTAGACGCTGCCGATACGATCGTCATTAAAACGTCGAAGATGGGCGGCCTTTACTACAGCAGACTGAGCGGAGAAATTGCCCGTGAAGCTGACTTATCGCTACTCGGCGGCGGTTTGACGGAGTCGACGCTCGGTTTGACAGCGAGTGCCTATTTGTTTTCGGCCTTACAAATCTCAACGCCCGTCGATTTAAACGGTCCTTTCTTTCTCGCAGACGATGCCATACACGCGGGAGCCACGGTGAGAAAAGGGAATGTGCATTTCCCCGTAGAAGCGGGAATCGGCTGTCTAATCGATGAGGAAAAACTAGCAACATACGCAGCGCCAATTTAAATAAAACCAGGAAGTACATCACGCGAAACGGACGCCTCACAAACGAAGCGTCCGTTTGCACACGGCTTTAACCTTTCGAAGTCATGAAACTATTTGTTCTTTTCCCTAGCTTAAACGGCAATCGTCCGCTCCATGACACCATCTCTAATGCCGATGAGCTCAACGGTCAATTTAACCGTTGGACAGACGTGATTAGGGGCAATTCCGACGACAGTCGCATAAATGGACAAAGCGCAGTCAGCGACAGTGGCGACGCCTTGCGCGACTAAGCCGGCATCGTTAAACACGTATGTACCCGGCCGTATTTCCGTGACCCCGGTCGGTTGTTACAACTGTGTAAACGCCTCATACCGATCAGGCCATAAAATCACCGAATTATAGAAAAAATTTTGTCAAACGGCCGGTCCGACTCGGCAATTTCAGACAGCTTGGCGGACCTAGACAGCTGTCCCCCATTTCATACATATGTAGATTTTCATGAAACGTAATATCACACGCGTACAGTTGACAAGCGCGCTACAATTTCTTAAGCTGTAATAATATTTATGTTAGCTGGAGGTACATGTGATGACGCGTGAACAGAAAAATCGGGCGATTATTAACGTCACCGGCATTGACCGTATCGGGATCATTGCCCGCGTTACAAACATTTTAGCCGAAAACAACGTCAATGTGTTAGATATTCGGCAAACCATTCTCGATGACTTTTTTACGATGATGATGTTAGTTGACTTGTCGACAGCGTCGCTAGCGATTGACGGCGTACGCGACCAATTACACCTTGCTGCCGAGGAACTAGGCGTGACGATTACCGTGCAACACGAAGCCATTTTCCACTACATGCACCGCATAGATTGAGGGGTTGACGATGACGTATAACATGAAAGAAGTCACAGAGACGTTGCGTATGATTCACGACGAAAACTTGGACATCCGCACCGTGACGATGGGAATCAGTTTAGAAGACTGTGCCGACCAGCGTCTCCATGTGGTGCAAGAGAACATCGCGAATAAAATTAAATCGTACGCAAAAAACTTAACCACAGTCGTCGAACAGGTCGAACGCGAGTTTGGCATTCCGATCATTAACAAACGTCTCGCGGTCACGCCGATCGCCAAGTTGGCCGGTCCTTTTTCCGTAGAGGAGTGTGTCCAGCTTGCCCGCGTCCTCGACGAGACCGCTGCCGACTTGGGCGTCGATTTTATCGGCGGTTACTCGGCGCTCGTCCATAAAGGATTTCACCGAGGGGATCGCACCCTCATCAGCTCGTTGCCGACTGCCCTTGCGGAAACGTCGCGATTGTGCGCCTCCATTTCGGTCGCTAGCACGAAGGCTGGCATTAATATGGATGCTATTTACGAAATGGGTCAGGTCATTAAGCAGTTGGCGCACAACACGCGGGATACACGCAGTCTCGGCTGCGCGAAACTCGTTGTGTTTTGCAATCCGGTGGAAGACAATCCGTTCATGGCTGGCGCTTTTCACGGAGCGGGAGAGCCGGAATGCGTGATTAATGTCGGCGTCAGTGGCCCCGGCGTCGTCTTAAATGCAATCAAAAAAGATCCGGACGTCGACTTAGGCACGCTGGCAAATACGATAAAACATACCGTTTTTAAAATTACGCGCATGGGCGAACTCGTCGGGCGCATTACTGCCGAACGCTTAGGCGTGCCGTTCGGGATCGTCGACCTGTCGCTCGCCCCGACGAATGCGGTCGGCGACAGTGTAGCCGATATTATTGAAGCGATGGGATTGGAAAAGTGCGGCACTCACGGTACGACGGCTGCGCTTGCGCTAATGAACGACGCCGTCAAAAAAGGCGGGGCGATGGCGACGTCTCACGCCGGCGGGTTGAGTGGCGCGTTTATCCCCGTCAGCGAAGACAACGGCATGATCGCGGCCGTAGGTGCTGGAGCTCTATCTTTGGACAAGCTAGAAGCAATGACGTGTGTCTGTTCGGTCGGTTTAGATATGGTCGCCGTTCCCGGGAACACGCCAGCCGAAACGATTGCCGCCCTCATCGCCGACGAGGCTGCGATCGGGATGATCAACAAAAAGACGACCGGGGTGCGCATCATACCGGTAGCTGGCGCTAAAGAAGGCGATATGGTTGAGTTTGGCGGCCTGCTCGGTCGCGCCCCCGTCATGCCTGTCCACCCGTTTAGCTCGGCACATTTCGTCGGGCGCGGCGGCAGAATTCCTGCCCCGATTCAGGCGCTAACGAACTAAGTTAGTACGATGAGAGTTAGTGGTTTTGTTAAACGTTTTGTTTACGTTGTTCCAGTTTTTGTACAAAGAGGGGCGATCGTCCCCCTTTGTACACGTGTCTGAGCAGGCGCTGTTGTTGTTGGACACTACTGCGACACAAGCCTCCATGGTAACAAATGACGGATTCGATGTCACAGCTTATATAGCACGGAGACACCATTAGCGATTTGCATCTTGATCCCTTCCTTACTGTAAGTTCTATAAAACTGTAGCTGCTATAAACACTAGCTTCATTGAAAAGTATCGCTACGGCGTACGTGTGAATGCAACCGGATCGCGAGTCGGCCGCGAGTGGCGACTACCTTTTTTAAAGATGCAGCGCACCGTGTTCCCCAGAGCGCAGTGTTGACCAGTTTACAGCATTTCTGCTACGATAGCCCTATGCGCGGAGCATACGTTGTCACGTTTAAAAAAGATTACGCTACATATGATTACGCTACATATAAGGGATGATCCACCGATGACGTCAACGCCGGCAAAGAACAAGCGCGCGTTATTTTTTTTAAAGCCGTTTAATTTTCTCGCCTTCGGGCTCACGGCACTTCTTACCCCGTTTTTGCCACTTTACTTACAGCATCAAGGGTTTAACAGTATCGAAATCGGCCTACTCCTCGCCATCGGACCGTTCACGTCGCTGTTTGCGAACCCGTTCTGGGGTTACTTGAGCGACCGCTGGCAAAATACGCGTCTCGTGTTAATTGCCATGTTGTGCGGCAATTTGCTCATGAGCTTCTTCGTGTTCGGCCTGCATAACTTTTACGCCCTCTATGCAGCTATGATTGGCTTTTTCTTTTGCTACACGGCGCTTTTTTCGATGACGAGCAGCCTCATTTTACACGGCATCGAAGGCACACCCTACCAATTTGGCTCGTTCCGTCTGTGGGGGTCAATCGGCTTTGCCGTTACTGCCCTTGTCGCTGGCCCGCTGATGAAAGGGTTGGGCATTTCCTCCCTCGGCATTATTTACGGTGTCATGCTCGTCGCCAACCTTGCATTAAGCTTTTATCTCCCGCGGCAAGGTAGCCAAGCTGATAACGCGAGCTTGCGCGAATTAGGAAAAGTGTTCGCCAATCGCTATTTCGTCGTGTTTTTGCTGTTAAGTGTACTCGTCTCGATCCCGAACCAGATGAACTACATTTTTTTGCCGCTTCATATGACGGCGATCGGCGGTTCGGAGGCGGCAGTCGGCACGTCTTTTTTCTTAGCCGCCATCGGAGAAGTTATCGTCTTTGTCTTGCTCGACCGCTATTTACCGCCGACGCCGAAAGCGATGACCGGCTTATTGGCACTTACGAGCTCGCTCTTTAGTCTTCGCTGGTTTTTAATGAGTGTGGCGACTGATCCTGTGCAGCTGATCGCGATCCAGTTTCTACACTGTGTCACTTTTGGGACGTATTTTTACATTGGCACCCAATTGTGTGCCAAGCTCGTACCGAGTAACTTCCGTGCCTCCGGTCAGGCGCTGTTCGCGATGACATGGGCCGGGTTCTCAGGCATCGTCGCTGGATCGCTCGGTGGATGGCTGTACGACGCATACAGTGCGCTCGGCATATACGGTGTCGGAAGTGTCATGGCCGCTGCCGCCGCTGTCTGTTTCGGCACGATGTGGTGGCGCTTGTCGACGGCACCAACATCATACAATGAGTTACTTTAGCAGAAGGAGACGTAACAGATGAGTAACGTAACGAAATTAAACCCGCTGTGCACGTTGGACCAACAAACGTGAAGCCCAACACGGCAGGCGACAAGTATTATGCCGTTCGCGGTTGCAGGTCCCCCGTCCAATTTACGCGTGCGTCTCAAATGTAATCGGCAACTGTTTAACGCCGTGGACGACAAAGCTAGGGATCATCTCGAGCGCCGTTTCTCGTACGGAGTGAAACGTGTGGAACTGAGCCAGTAGCGCCTCGAGGGCGATCCGCGCCTCTAAGCGGGCGAGTGGCGCACCGAGGCAAAAGTGTATGCCGTGACCGAACCCAAGGTGTTGATTCGGTGAACGGGTTATGTCGAATGTGTCGGCATTAGGAAACTTTTCTTCATCCACATTGCCGGAGGCGATATAGGCGACGACTACAGCGCCCTCCGGAATGTCGCGATCGCGCAAACGGATCGGCGCCTTCGTTAAACGGGACATCGCTTTAACAGGCGAGCGAAAGCGCAGCACTTCCTCGATCGCGCTAGGAAGCAACTCGCGATTGTCCTGTAGCGCTTGCCACGCCTCGGGGTAGGCGGCAAAACATAGCATCGCATTCGCGATTAAGTTCGTCGTCGTTTCATTGCCCGCGACGAGCAACAGTTCGCAAAAACCGATAATCTCCCTTTCACTTAACTGCTGCCCCGCTTCTTCAACGGCTACGAGCCGACTGATCAAGTCTTCGCGCGGCTTAAGGCGGCGTTCCGCCATGATCCGCGGAAAATATTCCCCCATTTCTTGTTCCGCCTGAATGAATGCCGTCTCATCGTCTTCGACGACCGCATCTGACCAACGCTTAAATTGGTGCAAGTCTTCGCGCGGAATGCCGATCAGTTCAGCGATGACGATGACCGGCAGGGGAAAGGCCAAATCGCGAACGACGTCCATCGCTCCCCGCTTATTTACCGTGGCCAGTAAATCGTGCGTAATGTGCTGAATTTTTGGCGCCAACTGTGCAATCGACCGCGGGGTAAACGCTTTAGATACGAGTGAGCGGAGCTCACGGTGGCGTGGGGGATCGAGATTTAATATACTCGCGTCAATCGGGGAGGTGTGATCCGTCTCCACACCTTCTAACATATATTTTTGTGCCGAAAAAACATCGTAGTCCGATAGCACCCGTTTGACGTCGTCATACTTAAAGACGCGCCACATTCCGGCTTCTTCGTCGTACCACACAGGGTTCGCTAACCGCATGTCCCGATACCACACATAAGGTGCGTTGAAACCACTGTTCGTCACATGCGTTAACGTATCTAATTTCTTCAATTTCGCTTCCTCCTCCTTTTTTTAAGACCCCGTTTCCGTATAACTCCTGACATATTTAATCGTACATTCAGTATGTTTAACGACCTTTGCAGGGATATAGTTTCATTATATTTTTACAATACTTACAGACGTAATAGAACACGACAATTATAACATCACACGCGGCAAACGCGGGGGCTATTTTTCCTTTTTAAAAAGCAATGCATAGAAGTAGGCGCCCCCAACGATGTCAATAACATCTTCGACGTGGGGGCCCACCGATAAAGAAGGCGTCTAATCGTTCGTTTGTTCGGAATTGTACTTCATCGTCATGCGGACGTGATCCGTCTCACATATTTTTCCCGTTAACCCGTCTGCACGAAACGTCAGGAGTCCGTCTTTCGATTCGAGTATTGGTTTTTCAGTGAGTCCGGAAAAGGTCACCTGTAGTATTCCGTCAAACAACGGGTGGTCCCCCGCGCTGACGGTTAGTGCCTGCCCGTCGATCATGTCGAGTTCGCACGCACCGTTCACAAGGCGAAGGTGACGGTTGTGTCGTATTTCCTTAGAGGATAATTTTTGCACATTTTGTGGATCGAAACTTGTGACCCGTAACGGTTCTACACCACCAGTGGAGCTGGCGGAAACAATCTCAACCGTACACTGCCAACCGGACTGTGTCGCAAATTGTCTGCGGGCCTCCGAGCAGCGCCTATGCCAGACGGCAATATCGTTTGCCGCTTGCCTGTCAGCATGTGTGTCTTCAGCTTCAGTAAATATTGCTGCATCCCCACTGTACGATGTGCATGTATCTCGTAACAGTTGATCGAGCGAGCGAAAACGTTCGGTATTCAATGTATCTTTCCACTGAGGGCGGTGGCGGTCGAGTAAAAAAGCGAGTGCCGTACCGATCGTATAACATCGCGAACGCACCGCTTCAGGTGCGAATTCAGCCACCGGAATGGGCACTGTCGTCTGTCCAAGGGCGCGCAACTCGACGTATTGCGCGAGCCCTTCTAGCAACTCCGTCCCCCGTTCAAATTGTACAGATCCTTGTGGTAAGCGCTCAAAGCGGTGTGCGCGCAACGCCATGGCCGTGCGGCACCAGGCCCTGCTCTCCATCTGCTCGTTTGCTTGTATTGCGCGTCGAAGCGCCTCCGTCTCAAGTCGACGCAGTTTAAGCGACTGTTGATCGGGCGCCGGATAGACGAACATTTCCATCGTATCGCTACACCACTCAGGGTGGTGCTGCTGTTGGTAAACGTGAAACATTTCGTGAATGACAATGGCCGCCAATTCCGATAAAGACTGCCTTCGGACAGCTGTGAGCATGACTGTCGCGGTGGCCACCCCGTCTAAATCTATGAAGGAATTTCCGCGAATCGTCGGATGGAGCCCGTCGTATGCGTAGAACATTCCGAATGCGGCTGTTTTTGTGTCAGTTATTGTTGCTCTAATTGCTTCTACAGACTTATTTATAGATTTCACTGTAGATGGTGTTTCCCCTAGTTTAGTGTACGCATGATCTCGATGCTGCCGCCACTCGGCCGAAGGGTGTGGATGATTGAACAGCCACGTCCGCTGACCGTCAAATACGGCGACAGGTATTTTTCTTGGCTCGAACCCCGGCCACCACGGATGCGACGCATGAGCGTTGGCGGAAGCGAGCTGCTCCACTTTTTGCATGATCGTCGCGGGGTTCACATGCTCCATCTCATTATGACACGTCATCACTTGTTCTCCTTCTAAATACGCCATGTGGGATCGTAATCTACGACTTTAACCTTCACGATGATCGTCTTCTTTCTCACCGATCGCCGATAACACTTTCCCGATAAACAGCGGTTTGCCCCACAAAATGTAACGTCCTTTCTCCGCTTCGCCGTCGTAGTGGTATTGAAATTTCGCCTTGCCGCGCGCGGGATCTTCCGCATTCATGTAAGTAATGATAATATCCGCGATCCGCTTCGCTTCCTCTGTCGTCCCGTAGCAATCGAGCACAGAACAAACAGTTAGTTCCCCCGCTTGCCCGCTACTTTCCCCCGTCAGGTAAGACGTTACCTCGTCCAGTGCATGTTGCTGCAGTTCGCCGCCTTTCATGCCGATGAACGCTTCAGCGTCTTCGCGCCGAATGCGCCATTCCCCGCCAATTTTCGTCGCTGCGAGCTTTCCTTCGCGAATGTAGCGGCGAATCGTGCGCGGGTGCATAGAGACGATTTGTGCCAGTTGATCTACGGAAAACAAATCGTGTTCACTCATATGCTAGTCACCCCTTACAAAATAAAAATCGCCTATGTTAGCCCCATACCCTTAAATGACTCATTACCGAGTGTTACCCTTCAACATTAAAACGAAGGTCTTTCTATTACCTTTAGTTACATTTAGACCGAATTAGTACGTATGATTACATTTTAGCACATCATTACCGATATGCAACATTTACTTTTTCCTTCGCGAATAAACGGACGGTTATAATCGCTGAAATGCTACCGTATAAAAATGGTCCGCTCTGGAAAGATGAATAAGACATCGCTTATCGATCGAATCGAAGAAAAGGAGTGTTAACCGACATGCCGACACATACAAATCTCGGCCCCCCGTTTCCGCCACAGCACCAAAACGATCAACCCGGTCTCGAATCACTAATGAACCCGCGCCCGACGTACGACGATCCAAATCTCATCGGCTGCGGCAAATTAAAAGGGAAAGTGGCTATTGTTACCGGCGGCGACAGCGGGATCGGGCGAGCCGTTTGCGTCGCTTTTGCCAAGGAAGGTGCCGATGTCGCTATTGTCTACCTCAACGAGCACAGCGACGCGGCAGAAACGAAACGGGCGGTTGAACAATTAGGGCACCGCTGTCTAACGATCGCAGGAGACGTTGGAGATGAGTCGTTTTGTCAGCAAGCTGTAACCGAAACGGTTACCGCTCTTGGTCGGCTTGATATTGTCGTTAACAACGCCGCCGAACAACACGTGCAAACAGCTTTCGAAAACATCTCGGCGGAGCAATTGCAACGTACCTTCGCGACGAACGTCTTCGCTGCCTTTTATTTGACGAAAGCAGCGCTACCCTATTTACAGCCTGGCAGCGCGATCATTAACACAGCTTCTGTTACCGCCTACGAAGGAAACGAGCAGTTAATTGACTACTCAGCGACAAAAGGTGCACTCGTTACATTTACGCGCTCTCTCGCTAAAGCGCTCGTCGGACGAGGCATTCGCGTCAACGGAGTCGCCCCGGGGCCAATCTGGACGCCGCTCATTCCGGCGTCGTTTTCCGCACAACAGGTGGCCACATTTGGGAGCGACACCCCGATGAAACGGGCAGGTCAGCCAGTCGAGGTAGCTCCCGCGTACGTTTTTCTCGCCGCAGACGATGCTTCTTACATAACCGGACAAATGATCCACCCTAACGGTGGCACAGCCGTAAACGGATAAGCACGAAAAGTACCTGTACGGTACGATCCGGCTTTCTGCGCGTACGCGATTAAGCGAGATCGGTACGCGCACGCCACGCTTAATCCCGCTTATACTAAAAAGTATTTTTTGGTCGTCTACCATCGGTCCACAGATACGTAACCTATTGCTTTTCGGCGATCCAAATCGTCCAGCGGTCTTTCTCGCGGATCGACTCCCTGTCACCGAGCTGCCGTGCAATGAAATCGCACAGATCCGATAACTCGCGATCCGTCAATTCGTGTAAAATCGATCTGCCTGTACGCTGCATTAAATCCGCTTTCAATTGTGCGAAGTTATCATATACTTTGCGCGTTTCCCAATACGACGTTTCGGGTATTACCTTTAAGCCATTATCTTCGAGTCCTCGCGTTACTTTCCTCTGCGAATGACGCCGCTGCAACTCGATGTCCAAAAGACGTGGATACTTCTCAAAAAAATACCCTCTCAGGTGCATAGGACTACCCGGTAGCGCGCAATCTTCCGGCGTTCGGTCTTGGATGATCAGCCTTCCCTTACTTTTCAACACTCTGTTCGCTTCGCGAAAGCATCTGTCTAAATCGCGCAAGTGATGAATGAGGGCGCGTTCTAGTACAATATGGAACGATTTCGCCTCACATCCGGTGTGCAAGGCGTCTCCTTGGATCAATCGGACATTACTAAGTCTACGGCAATTTTCCGCGGCTCCGCGCAGCATTTCTGCGGAATAGTCTACCCCTGTTACACGCCCCCCCGCTTGCGCTAACGCCTTTGTATAGATCCCTCCGCCGCAACCGACATCGAGGATGTAGCTATCTTGAATGTGACAATAGCGATCGATTAGCTCTATCCATTCGTTCGCCGCCCTTCGCGCAGCGTAAGATTCTCGGTTTTTTCGATCGTGAAAATCGATAGACATACTAATGCTCCGTATTCCGAAACCGAATAATCGAAAACTGGCGTAACGTCGAGTTGACGAGTGCATCGCGCAAGCGGTATAAATTCGGGGTAAAACGAAGGTCGACCCCTGTCCGCACAATCGCCTGTATTAAATCCCCCATCGGTTCGACTGCCAGTGGCCGTACTGTGCTATTAGAGACGTAATAGCCAGCGATCTCGTCACACAGCTGAAAATTGCGTCCGTCAAACGTATATTTATAAAGCGTCGTCGACCGGATCGCCTCATACCACTTACTTTCTACAGTAATCACCGTATGCGCTTCTGTATGGCCAAAAAACCGTTCCTCATCTTCCCGACTAATATTTGTTGTGCGCGAGTAGACGATGCGCGGACAGTCGCGTGGGAAGTAATAGTTGACCGCATGAGCCGCGTCAATCGCCCACACGACTGGCTCTAAATGTTTCCGAGAATTAGTCGCGCGCGGGACAAATTCGTCGATATGTGGGTCCTCGCTAAAATGGTATAAGACGTTCATAACGTAGCACCCCTTCGCTTCCTTATAAACATAAGCATACTGCAGTTTCTGCATAAGTAAATAACAAATAAATTATACGATATGATAAGAAATACTTATGTATCTTGTCATGTATCTCATGATCATGTCCTTGCTATCGTCTCACTCCTTTTATGCGTACGGCGATGATCACTCCTCGTCTATATCTATGTCTTTGTCCGGAAACGTCGCCTGTGCCATATGTTTTGTCAAATATGTCCAGCCATCCTCCTGATACACCTTACGCTCTTTCAGCAACTTACCGAGTGCGCGTTTGAACGCTGCTTTACTGATGTGAAAGACGCGTTTAATATCGGCGGGATCGCTTTTGTCGCCGTACGGCATTCGCCCTCTTTGCGCGATGAGATAGTCTAAAATCGCCTGTGCATCATCGGCGTAGGCGTGCTCTTTGCGGGGCAACTGCGAAATGTTTACCCGCCCGTCGCCCCGCACGTAGGCGATGCGTCCTGTTACCTTCTCCCCTAAGCGCACGCCACCCGTCATTTCCTCGCGGTGCAAAAAAGCGATGTAATGTTGATCTGTAAACAAAAAAGCGCCGTCGGCAATGAGTTTGTAGACGGACCCGGTCACCCAATCGTTTAACGCCGTGGACGGTGCCTCGCGCATGAGCGCTGCAAATTCACTTTCTTCCGCTAGGGCAATCAAGAGGCGCCCTTTGCGATCGTCTTTTAAACTGCAGTACAGGTTGTCTTCTACTTGTGGCCACTTCCTGCGGTCGCGCGGCAAGTCGTCTTTGGACAAGAGCACGTCTTTTTGGATGCCAATATTGATGAATGCCCCGAGATGCGGTTCGACCCCGACGACTTTCGCCCACGCAAAGTTGGTAAAAGTCACCTCCGGGATCGTCATCGTCGCCGCCAGGCGGCCGCTGTGGTCGTGATACAAAAACACCTCCACCGTCTCACCTTCTTCCAAGGTGCGCACCGCTTCGTTTTGGTGCAGTAACACATCTTGCGTGCCGTCCGTCAAAAAATAGCCAAAGTCGCTTTTACGCGCCACCTCTAGGTCGACTATTTCTCCCGCTAACAACGTCGTCGTCATCGTTTGTTCCTTCTTTCTTGTTTTAATCAACGTTTATCGCCGATTGATCGGCAAATATGTATAACCCGCACTTATTGTACCACAGCACGGCGACGATCCATGCACATCCATTGACAAGTTTCATCACCTTAAAGATAAGAAAAAAATCTTCAAGAGACACAGGAATAAAACACCACTTATGATCCCTAAAGTAGCGATCGCTAGCCACCAAATGGCATTTTTAAACTGTCTAGAGGTAAATCATATGAAAGGAAGGATAATTAAGGTTATCTAGATTGTCGAGTGGAAACTGTTAAAGCTAACTGATTTTTGTTAAACTGAATCTACGTCAATCTTTTGACATGGATACTGTAGATAATGGTCTATCTGCTTAATAGTATTTTTCATTAATCATAGGTCATCTTCTGCATATCCTCCGGAATAATTATAATATATAATAAGAATGCCCATTTTTGATACAAATGGGCATTTGTCATATTCTTACTTACCCTGCTGGGTCGAGTTTGCACGCACAATAGGTTTAGCATCATCAACAGCAAATGCAGACACTGGGATAGAGAGAACAGCAACAACTACGACGGCAAACAATAGCTTTTTCAAGTTTACAGTCCTCCTCTACTCATTGTTTCAACCAGCATAATCCCCTTCATTGCATCAAGGCACTTGTCCTTATCTCCAATTTTATCGTAATATTGACTTAAAAGGAAGTGCAAATCTTTTGCTTGGTCGTGGAGATCGTGCGTGTCAGCAAGACCGAGTCCTATTTCGCACGTTTCAACATTCGACTTGCCGCTATGCAATTCCATACGCGCCTTAAATACTAGCAAATGTAGATAATCCCTTGGCGTGGTCAAA
Source organism: Numidum massiliense (assembly GCF_001375555.1). NCBI lineage: Bacteria > Bacillati > Bacillota > Bacilli > Caryophanales > Bacillaceae > Numidum > Numidum massiliense. The sequence goes on from NZ_CTDZ01000009.1 coordinate 1,424,934, forward strand.
TAACGTTGAAATTCATGCGCTTTCTCCAAGCATTCTTTTGCACGATCATACACCTTTTGATGAAAGTACATTTCACCACACGCAACATAAGCTAATGCCCTACGTTCCTTGTTACCTGTAAGCTTACATAGATCGTGAACAATGCAAAAACATAGTTCTGAATCTTTCCAACGCCGCATAGTCGCATATGCATAACCCATATTTAAATACAGTCTGCTGGCTAAGTCGTTGTCATTATGACATAGGTCAATTCCTTGTCGAAATGCGTCAAGTGCCTGCTCATACACCCCCTGCCGTCTTAAAATAATCCCCTCTAAATTGTATGCGCTCACAATCGTCTGCATGTCATAATATTGCTCACACAAACCTTTAAGTTGAAGCAAACAATGGTACGCACTAGCGTCTTTTCCAGCATGGAACAAATAAATACTCTTGTTAAAGATAGCGTCACCTTTGAGGTATGGCCGAAATCCTTCCGGATCGAACACCTCTAATGCCTTGTCTGCATAGTTCACAGCTTGCATGAAATCATTATCACCATAGAAAGCACAGGCGGACAAACGATTATAAGCAAGCGTCATCACGTTTAACCCAGGGGACGTTCCATATTCCTCCACATCGCTAATAACATCGGTCAATTGAGCATAAGCCTTCTTCCATTCTAGCTGACGACATAGGAGAGACGCATACGCGAGGTTGATACGAATCTTTAAACCCTCATCTTCAACCGCTACTTCATTGCGTTCCAATTGGCAAATTAGTTTTTCCGCACGCTCACAAAGACCACTAGCAATCAGTTGTTCGATGAGCGACAACGTGGACTCAATTTCCCGTTTCGCATCTTTACCGGGAGACATCCTTTCCTTTAATGTGTCTTCATCAAGCCTTAAAGCGTTCATGACATACCGAACCTTGTCACTGCTGGCATTTTGCACAATGCCACGTTCGATGTTGCTAATTGTAGGTACGGAAATACGTTCACTTGCTAGGTCGCTAAGAGTTAATCCCAACTCCTTGCGACGCTGACGAATAATCCTACCAAGCTCAATTCCGTCAATGTTTTTCACTTCCACACTCCCCCTTTAATGACCTGATGAATGTAATATTCGACACGCATCAAAATAATCCTTCTCCTTTTTTAAATAAAATCGTGATCGTAGACAAATATTTAACAATATGGAGATGCGTGACTCAGCTCCTTGTATAAGGCAAACCATGTTGTACTCACATCGGGATTTTAAGCCACATGCACACTACATACTGCTTGCTAATTAAAAACATGGATGAAAATTTCCCTAGTATACACAGGGATGCAGTCATTTAATGTATTTAACGTATTTCGACACGAGCGGCACCATGTCTGTGCCATACACGAAACGGAGGTTTCGCCCAGCGAGAACCTCCGTTTCCGTTCACCCCAACAGCCTGTATACGACGGTCTTGCTACAGATTAAGACAAGATTAAGACTTGCCGAGTACCCACTTCCCTTTTTTGAACATCGCATAGGCGATGCCGAACGTGAGACCGATAAAGACGAGCGAACTGGCAACGACGTAGACGACACTCGTCACATCGTACACGCCGAAAATCAACTGCTTAATTAAGGCACACACGTTCATCACCGGAATGAGGAAGTGGTAGGTCGCCAATTCGTTAACCGACGTATTGATGAGTAAAAAGTACGGCACCATGACGAGCATCGAGATCGGTGCGATATAGTTTTGCGCTTCCTTCATCGTATTCGCGGCAAGGCTGGCGATCATTTCGATGCTGGCGAGTAAAAAGGCGAGTGCCACAATGCCGATGAGTAACGTCCCGATGAAGGGGAACAAACTGTCGTCTAACTTTAACGCCGCCGATAATTTTTCCGTAAAAAAGGTCACCGATACGATTAACGTTACGACGGAGAAGATACCGCTTATGATCCCTAAAGTAGCGATCGCTAGCCACTTGCCGACGATGAGGTGCAGCCGTTTCACCGGAGTCATGAGTAACGCCTCCATCGTCTTCCGCTCCTTCTCTCCGGCGAACAAATCGTTCGCCGCTGGCATGCCGCCCATGAGTACCGCAAACACGATGACCATCTGTGCAAACATGCCAAGCATCATGAGCGAGGCGTGTTCTTCTTCGCCGCCGATATTCTTTTGGGCAAGCTGAAACGGTTCAATCGTCTTTACATCAATATTGTTTGCCGCGAGGCGTTCGTAAATGAGCGTTTGTTTTTTTCCTGCAAAATAACTGCCTAACAGTTCTGCGGCTTCATTCCCCTTTTGGCTTCCCGGATCAATGACGGTAGCGATTTCCGGAGTTTCGTTCGCCGCCATTTTTTTCGCAAAATTGGACGGCACCTTGACAGCAATTGCCGCTTCTCCGTCTTTTACTCGCTGTACGGGGTCACTAACTGCGGTGACACGAAACTTATCTGATTCTTTCAGCCATTCGTGCACCGGGGTGTTGCCTTTGCTCACCGCAACCTTGATCTGATCCGTACTGTCCGCGAACATCACGAACTCAAACAAGAAAATAAGCCCGACCATGAACATAATAGGAAACATAATGCTAAGCAGAAGTGTTTTGCGGTCGCGCATCGTATCGACCATTTCCTTGTAGTAAACGTGCCCCGTCATGCGGTAGCCCCCCTCACGAGTCTCGACATGAAAATGTAGTTCAGATCGTCGCTCTCTTCTTGCCGGAACAGCTCGGCCTTCGTGCCACTGTACACGAGACGCCCTTTGTGGATCATGACGAGAGACTCGCATAGCTGCTCGACTTCGTCCATGATGTGGCTGGAAAAAATAATTGTTTTCCCTTCTTTGCGCAAGCGGTGAATCACTTCGCGAAACATGTTCGCCGACGTGATGTCGAGCCCAGTCGTCGGCTCGTCGAGCAAAATGACGTCTGGATCGTGTAGCAACGTACGCGCGATGGTCACCTTTTGCCGCATCCCTTTGGAAAAGCCGCCGACTTTGCGGTCGAGGTAGTCTTTCATCCCGAAGCGGATCGCCAAGTCGTTAATGCGCACATTCGTTTCGTGCTTACTCAACCCGTACATTTTCGCAAAGTACTTTAAGTTTTCCCGCGCCGTCAGTCGGTCGTACAACCCGGTTTCACTTCCGAACAGCACGCCGATGCGCCGTTTAATTTTTTCTGGCGCACGCGTCACGTCGACGCCGCCTATGGCGATCGTCCCCGCGCTGGGCTCGAGCACCGTCGAGATCATGCGCAGCAGCGTCGTTTTGCCGGCGCCGTTTTCGCCGAGCAACCCGACGACCTCCCCTCGCTTCACTGTAAACGACACGTCTTGTACGGCGTGAATCGTTTTATTTTTCTCCCGGAACTGTCGGGAAACACCGTTAACTTCGATCACGCGAATCGCCTCCCCTGCGGAAAAATGTCCCGCATTATTTTTACGTCGTTAATTTTTTTTCCTTCGGTTTGCGTCCTTAACAACGCGTTTTGAGCTGTCTTCATTATATAAAAGAGCCACTCTAGGGGCTGCGATCCTGTCGCGAAAAGGCCTTTTCTCGTCGCGAATGCGCCAGATGCCGTCGAAAACGTGTTAAAATAGTAAAAGGGATATCCTATAAGTAATAGACGTATGACAAGCGGAACGATTGAAGTGTGAATAGGATGACTTAAATAGTGAATGGAATGATAGAAGGAACGATTAAAGTCGGCTTAGTTGACGACCACCCGTACGATTTGGAAAAAATGTCGCTTATTTTGTCTAAGGAAGACGATGTCGACATCGTCTTTGCGACGAGTGACGCGAAAGCAGCTTACGAAAAGCTCAAAACGGCGAACATCGACTTGCTTATTACCGACATCGAAATGCCGCACCTATCGGGCTACGAACTCGCCGATTTCATCAACAGTTACGCCCTCGACATAAAAGTGATTTTCGTCACGGGCCACAGCGGTTACGCTGTGCACGCCTTTGAGATCGCCGTGCTCGATTACATTATGAAACCTTACTCCAAGGAGCGGCTGTTAAAAGGGATCCAGCGGTTACAACGAACAGAGCCTACCGCCCGCGAAAGGGATAAACTCGTCTTAAAAAGCAAAACTGACATCGTCTTTATTCGCACAAAGGATATTATATTTATTGAACGGACGGGTCGGCGGACGACGATTGTCGCAATCGACGGCGAGTATACGACGTATCAATCGCTCAACGAGTTGGAAGAGCAACTGTCGAAGCGAAACTTTTTGCGTGCACACCGGGGATTCATTATTAATATCCACTTTATAAAAAACTTCTCCTTGTACGCGAAAAATTCGTACACTGTCACCTTTCAACAGACGGATCAAACAGCGATGATTACGAAAGCGAATTTGGATAAACTGCAACAGCAATTTTTTTAAGTAGGAGTAATGATTCGTGATTTCTACCTTGCATTGGCTGACAATCTTCTTTATTTACGCCGGCGCGCTTGCTGCGCTTGCCTTAAACCCGAACATAACGAAATCTGTTTCTGTGCTGGCGAGTGTCTGTACGACGTTCCTCTGTTTTCTATTGTGGTACGGACGCCGTTTACGCCAGCTGCACATTTATTTACGCACATTGCCACCGCGGCTTACCGTACCGTTTTTATGTGTGCAGCTCGTCTTTTTGCTTCTGCTCGCGCTACCCGCACCAACTGCGAGCACACTCGTCAGCTGGTTTGGCCTCCTTCTCGCCGGTGGGTTGCGACAGCAATTGTTTCCACAGTGGTTTCGGGACACCCGTAACGGACAAGCCCTGCGTGCGGAGCAGACTGAGCGCGAGGCGGCGTTTCGCCGCGTGCGCGCCGAGCGGCACGACTTTTTAAAGCACGTTAACGTCCTGCAACATTTGTTAACTGAACGAAAGCATCGGGAAGCAGAGCAATACATCGACGCGCTCTGCGGGGAGTATACAAAAACGAACGCGTCGCTCAAAGGGGAGGAAGGACACATAGCCGCTATTTTGCTTCGTTATGCGACGTTGGCCGAGCGACAGCAAATCGCCCTCACTTACGATTTGCGCCTTCCGCTGTCCCAATTGCCGCTGCCAGCGGTCGAGCAAAGTAAACTCCTCGCTAACTTGCTAGCTAACAGTTTCGAGGCGGCGGAAAAAGTTGCGGAAGAAGTCGCCAGTAAAGAAACGAATGAGGGATCCGAATCGGTCGTCGAAACGACAGTAGAAGCTGCTAAGGAATCCGCTTCCGCAGTGACAGCTGAGACAGTGCCGCAAATACAAATTGACGACGCACTGGGGGAAACGTCTTTCGTCCGTCCTGCGATTGCTCTCAGCACGGAATACTACAGTGGGATTTACATCTTAACGATTAGCAATACGACTCTGCCGATCGCGAGCAACCGCCTCGATTCGTTGTTTAAGACGTTTCATCCATCGGAAAAAGGCGGGGAGCACGAGGGGCTCGGCACGTTCATTATCGCCGACATCGTCGCCCGCCACAGAGGAAAGCTGTCCTTTACGTACGAACCCCCGCTGTTGACGATAAAAATTAAGTTACCAATCGTCGTTAAAGAGCATCAATAAATCAATAAGGGTCAATCCCACGTTCATGAAATCATGTTGGCAGCCGTACGTTAGGGAGTAAGGTTAGTCGTGCGTGCGTCAAAGGTAACGGTTAAACTCTGTACGCTTACACTATAACATTGGCGACAACAAACTCGACAAGTTCTCTTTTAAGCGCTGCCGCACTGGTTTGTTCTTCATGTCGTCGATTGTATACTTCCTACTAGCTGCGAGGTCATTTTCAAAGTCCCGTTTCAACTGTGTGACAGCCTCGTTCTGTTCGTATAGAAAGACCATTAATTCGTGATTTAAGCGAAAACTGCGGAAGTCAAAATTGGCCGTCCCGACTGCGGCGCGCTCCTCGTCGATGAGCACAACCTTCGAGTGGATGAACGAATCGTCGCGGTACGCGTACACTTCTGCTCCCGCGGCGAGCATCGTATCGACGTAGGCGTTACTTCCGTGGAAGGAGGTGAACGCATCACCTTTTCCCGGAAGTAAGAGCTTCACGTCAATCCCGCTCATCGCGACGCGGCGCAAGACAGCTAACGATTCTTCGTCGGGCACAAAGTAGGGCGACGTGATCCAGACGGACGATTTAGCGGAGTCAATTAAATTGAGCATTGCGTCGCGCACGCAATGTTCTTTGTCGTAAGGTCCGCCGTACACGACTTGCGCCCAGTCGTCGCCCGCGCGAGTAGGGTTAAAGTAACGCTGTATGCCTGCTTCGCTAATAAACGGATCCGCAGCACCCGCTTCGTTCTCCATATAAACCCAGTCGGTTAAGAACGCCTCCTGCAGTCCGCGCACACCGGTTCCCTCTAGGCGCAAGTGCGTATCGCGCCAAATTGTAAACTCGTCCGTATTGCTACGGTATTCTTCACCGACGTTCAAACCGCCCGTAAAACCGATCTGTCCGTCGACGACGACCGTTTTGCGGTGGTTGCGAAAGTTGGCCGTACGAGCGACCAAGATAGAGCGAAAGGGATCGAAGGCGTGCACGTCGATGCCAGCTTCGCGCAGCGGCGCCAAAAACGACTCCGTCAAATGTTTGGAACCTAAGTCGTCGTACATAAAGCGCACCTCGACGCCTGCGCGACTTCGCGCGATCAGTATGTCGCGTATTTCCGTACCGATCTCATCTTCGCGGTATATGTAAAACTGCATGTGAATATGGTGTCGCGCTTGCTTAAGTGCCTCTAACATGGCGGGAAACGTTTCTTCGCCATTAGTTAAAAGCTGTACGTCATTGCCATACGCCGCCCGAAATCCCGTTAAATGTTCCATGCGCAGGGCTAGCTCTGGAGCTGTTTTCCCAAAATCGCCGCGTGGCAACGCTTGAACAGCGTCCGATAACTTGGCGATCTCTGACGTTTGGTTGACGTGGAAAGGTCGTCGTTGCGGGTTTCGTCCAAAAAATAAATAACAGAGCACGCCTATAATCGGTAGAATGAAAATGACGGCAATCCAAGCGACTTTAGAATTCGTACTCCGTTTATCCCAAAGGAGTAGTCGCACGGTGATGACCATCCCGACGAGTTCAATGACGATTCCTGTCACGTATAAGATAACGTCCGACCATTGTTTTAAAGCATAGCCAACAATGAGTGTCACAATGACGATCCCTAACAGTTGGAACCTCTTTTTCATACTTACCTGCTCCTTTTCTCAACTCGGCAAGCGTCGTAAGTACGGTTAGACAGTGAACGATTATTTGCATAAAAAGTAAAAAGACGCGCCTGAAGGCAACGTCATTTTACCATATAAGGACAAGCGATTAAAGGCTCGCACTGTTCATCATCCGTTTGCGCTGCATCGAGAGGCGCAACTCTTTTTTTACGCGATACAGTCTCGACTTGACGGTACCGACTTTTAAATCGAGAGCCTCTGCAATCTCGTCGTCTTTTAGTTCGTGTAAAAATTTTAGGATCGCGACCGAGCGCGCTTTCGGACGTAGGGTGTCAATTTTGCGGAGGACTTCCTCAACCGTGAACGCATTTTCTACTTGTCGCTCAACCGACGAGGCAACTTCGCGCCTCATTGCATTCGCTTCGATTATGGCTGTATCTAAAGGCACAGCGGGTCGCCTGCTTTGCTTGCGGACAAAATCGATTGCCGTGCGCGAGGCAATCGTCGCTAGCCACGCCCCTGCCTGTTCACCTTCCGGACACCGCTCAATGTGGCGGAATGCTTTTATAAATGTCTCCTGCAACACGTCCTGCGCTAAGTGGACATCTTTTACGACGTAAAACGCCGTTTGATAGACGCGTTGATAAAACTTTTCAAACATACGCCGCAATTCTTGCTGTTGGTCGTTCATGACGGTAACCTCCTTTGTGCCCTACTAACGAATGGACGCCTCACTTTATATGGCATGGACATGGACGCGTCCGCGAACAGGCAACTGCTTCCTATCGGACATTTACTCCTACGTCCCCGGACGTCGGTTTCGCATAACGTCTATATAACATCTATGTTTTCTTTCGTCTACGTAGCGACTAACGCGACTAAACAGTACGCAAGACGAGACAGTGACGGCAATGACTACGCGGCGACGTCGCGTTTTTTAAACACGAGCAGCGACGTGACGAAAAAGACAGCAAAGTAGATGAGCAGGACGGTGACGGAAAAGCCGAGCGTCATCCCTTCGACGATGGGCTGGCCGTCAAAGTACACGCTAAGATCCGTATTGGCGAACAAAATGTATTTCACCCACTCGTACTTACTTAAGCTGAAGACGAGTGTGTTACCGGTAAACATGAGAAAGATGGACAAGCCAATCGCCAGCGCATCCGTGCGAAACACAGTCGAGATCATGAACGCGAACGTCACCATCATCACGAGACTGACACATTCGAGACTGTACTTCGTGAACAAGTGTCCGACCATGCTCTTTTCGACGACCTTGCCGTCGACGAAGGCGAGATACGGATCCCCCAAACCGCTAAAGCCGAAGAAGATCGCGCCGATAAGGAAGGTTGCTACACATAAGACGATGAGCAGCGTCAGGGCGAACATCAATGTCGCCGCATATTTCGCTAGCAATATTTTCGTCCGCCGCACCGGGCGAATGAGCAACAACTTAACGGTTCCCCAAGAAAACTCCGAGGCGACAATGCCACCCGCCACGATAATCGTAAACAGTGTCACGAGACTGGTGAGGTCGACGCCGTTGTTCATAAAACCCCACAGTGTCGTTTCCGACGGTGGGATGTCGTGTTCGAGGCGGTAGTTGTTTATGGCATACATATGTTGGTCGAAGGCGTCCATGTTATCGCCGATCGCCGCTTCGCCCCCAGCTTCACTTGCTTGACCACCTTCGACTTCGGCTGCCTCTTCCTGTGTCCTCTCCTCAATCTCCTTATTTTGTTCGCGCAATTCTGTTTTCCAATCTCCAGTTTGCTCTTCAAAAAACTTATGGATCATCCCGACGCCGATGACGGCGAGGACGAGTAAGCCAATCATGACATACGTACCGAGACGGCGGTACAGTTTCATATTTTCATTGCGTACGAGTGAAAAGAAATTAGACAACTTGTTTCCCTCCCGTCACTTCGATAAACTTGTCTTCTAACGATTTTTTCACCGTGGCGATTCCGTAGACGCGCACACCTGCTTGCACGAGCTGTGTAGTCAGTTGCGGGATTTGTTCCCGTTCCAGTTCGACGACAAGCGCGCTTTGCTCGCGCTGCACCGTATGTTTCGGGAACGACTGCTGCACGACTTTTTGCGCTTCCGCGAGTGGCTCCACGTTGAACGTTACCGCCATTTGCTGTTCTTCGCTGACGAACGCTTGCACCGTCTGCACGTCGATGAGCCGCCCGTTTTGGATGACGGCGATGCGGTCACACATTAACTCCATTTCCGAGAGCAAGTGACTGGACACGAGCACAGCGACGTTTTCTTCGTGAGCCAGTTTGCGCAAGTACTCGCGAATTTCGCGGATTCCGGCCGGGTCGAGGCCGTTCGTCGGCTCGTCGAGGATGAGCAGTTTCGGCGAGTGAAGCAGTGCCTGGGCCAACCCGAGCCGCTGTCGCATCCCGAGGGAATACGTCTTCACCTTTTCTTTAATTCGCTTCTCGAGCCCGACGAGGCGGATGACTTCGTCGATACGCCGCTTGTCGATCCCCTTAATCATACGCCCATAGTGGACGAGGTTCTGATATCCGCTTAGAAATTTATACATTTCCGGGTTTTCGACGATCGCCCCGACGTGCGCTGCTGCTTGCACGTACTGCTTTTCGATACTGTAGCCGTTAATGACGATATCGCCTCTCGTCAGCCCCATAAGGCCGACGATCATGCGGATCGTCGTCGTCTTCCCAGCGCCGTTCGGACCCAACAGACCGAGTACTTCTCCTGGATAAATGTCGAAGGACAAGTCGTCGATAATTGTCTTACTGCCGATTTTTTTAGTGACGTGTGTCAATTGAACGATTGGTTTAACTGGCATCGTTGCGCCCTCCTAACCCATTTGTTTTTGTTTCATACACATTTTTTAACCAAGCGACTAAACTTTGCCCTGCCACTTCGCGCACCGTTTCCACATCGGACATCGCGACGATCTTTCCGGCGCGAATCGCGACGACGACGTCGAGAATCGTCTCTAACTCCATCAATTCATGGGTCGTCAAGATGACCGTTTGTTTTTCTAAATCGAGAAAGGAAAGTAAACTTTCAACGATGGCACTGCGCACGAATTGGTCGAGCCCAGAGAGCGGTTCATCGAGTAAAATGACCGGCACGTCGCGTGCGAGGACGAGTGCCATCTTTAAGCGGCCGCGGTGTCCTTTTGACAAGTGCGATACTTTTTTTTGCGGGTCGAGTTGCATAAAGTGCATGAGCTCGGTCGCTTTTTGCAAATTAAAGTCACGAAATTGGCTGGCGAAAAAATTGACCGTCTCCGCAATCGTAAACTGGCGGTACAACGTTTCCGACTCGGATAGGTAAGCGACCGTATCGCTAATGCGCCGCGTCGCGGGGCGGCCGCTGATCGTCACCGTTCCTTTGGACGGGCGGATGAGGCCGGCCATTAACTTCAGCAGCGTCGATTTGCCACTGCCGTTTTCCCCGATGACGCCGACGATTTTTCCTGTAGGAAACGTCGCGGTCACATCGTCGACGACGACTTTCGTCAAATACGTCTTCGTCACGTGCTCTAGCTGGATCATCTGTCTCCCTCCCCATAGGCGTCACGTACAATGCGCATCGCTTCCTCGAAGCCGACGCCCATCTCTTTCATGTCGTTAACGAACATGTTTACATGCTCGCGCTTGAGCTGTTCGCGAAGCTCGGCGAGGATAGCTTCATCGCTCGTCACAAATGTGCCTTGGCCCCGTCTCGTCGCCACAATTTCCATCCTTTCCAATTCGCTGTACGTCCGTTGAATCGTGTTCGGATTGACTTTAAATTGCAGCGCCAATTCGCGCACGGAGGGCAATTTGCTACCCGGTTGCAGATGGCCGCGCACAATTTTCTTCATCACCCGTTCAGCGATTTGCAAGTAGATCGGCTTTGAAGTAATGAACTGTTCCCCCATCGCATTCACACCTCTACCGCGTTGTCGATCAACCAGCTGGAGATCGCGAATAAAATGGCGCTCACGAAAATCTGGTAGACGATGTACGGTGCGTTTAACGACATGTTTAAATCGAGCAAGAGGTGAAAATGATCGCCAGATATTTTTAAGGCGGCCTTGTTCATTTCACTTTCCGTGGCGGCGAACAATTGCTCAAATAGAGGCAACGTTTCTAACTTAATAAACAACCAGCCGAGCAAAATCATGAAGGCCAGTGTGAGCCAAAAGCTCCAGCGACCGAACCGCTTGCGCAGCACACAGTAAAACGACCACGCAAATACGTACCAAATGGCGCATCCCACGGAAGCGAGGATAAAGACTGCTCCCGTTTCAAACAAAAACGTTCCCCCACCGACTTTCGCCAGCCAGTCTTCCTCCCAATACTTGCTGATCAACAAGTGCAACAAATATACGCCAGAGATAATAAAGACGAGACCCTTCCCTGTCGCTACGAGTAGTTTGACTGCGAGCAGCTTCCACGCCGGCTGCGGGTTGTGTAGCCATAGTTGCAGCTGTTTCCGCTCTTCGCCGAGGCTTTTCACCGTGAATACAGTGACGATAAACATGCACACCAGCAAAATGACAAAGGAGCCGAGCATTAAAAAGATTTCCGCCCGCGTGCTCCCTTTCGCTATTGGCCAGCTAAAAAGTGTGAGCGCACCGAGCAAGTAAACGCCTGCGAGAAAGAAAAACACATTGCGCGTTAAACGTAATTCTTTACGTAACAGACCAGAAAAAGGGTGCATTATACCACCTACTTTCCAAAATGAGTGAGTGTATTAGTAGCCTCATACACTAGATCGTTAAAAAAGTGCACTTGACGTGCAGCACGTTACGTGTCGCACGCGTGTCGTGTGCAATGCGAGCAGCGATTAGCATTTGGACGGAAGACAGTATGTAGATCTGCGTGTTCGATCAGCTGCTGTGTCAGCACTGTATGAGTGTACTATTTGTATAATACACTCATACAGTTCTAGTTGTCAACTGCTTTTTTGCACGATTTTCGAAAGAGGTGGTTTATATCCTCTCCTACGTCTTTAACTGTTTGTTCCACCATGGACTATAGCAGTCATCTTAATAATTGTTATAATATTAGGAGGTTATTATGTGAAGAGTAATGTGATGATTGACAAAAAAATTGCCGAGAAGGCCAAAGAGAGTGTTGAGAAGCATATTCGAAAAAAATACGAGGGTATAGAAACAGTCGAATTTATACGTGTTAAGAGGAGTTCACTGGGTGGACTAATGGTCGAAGGAATTGTAAATGGTAATGGAGGGTTTTCGGCAAGTGTCGACGAATTGAGCGGTTGTCGAGTTGGCAGTATAGGCGCAAAAAAAAGATTCCCCCAATTGAAGGAAGAGTACTTGGAGGAGGACAGTTAACAGTTAACAATCAATGACTGTCCTCCTTCGTTGACGATCTAAAAAAGCACGGCTTCTTGTGTAATTATTGGAATGAACTAATTAGTGTACGTCACAAAAACTGGGCGTAGTCGCGGGCGATGAAACGGCGCATGTACGCCGCGACGTCGCGCATAAACCCACGCGTCAACTTTTGTCCGACTTGTCTTGCAAACGCATCGACCCAAACGCTCAAGTGTTGCGCTAAAAACGCATGTTGCAACGTGTGTAACTGGGGGCTTTTTTTCGCCTCGCCGTTTACTAAGCTGGCGATCTCGCCTTCGATCAAGAAGTGCATGAACGCTAGTTCGCAGCCGATGTGATCCAACCGCTCCAGTTGGGTAAACGGAAAGTGAAAACCGACCGACGTATAAAACTGACTGAGCTGCTCATACCCTTCCCACGACTCAAGGCGATGGTGTGCTTCAAACGGCGGGACGTAGTGCGGCCCGGGTGCAACGAACAAATTGTCATACTGCAGTTTCAAGTCGAACAGCGACGTGACCTTTAGTTGCCGCACAAGTTTAAGTAAGTCTTGCTCTTCTCGTTCAAGCACGACCGCTAGCGGCTTGGCCGCCTCAACTAACGGTTCGAAGTTGCCAAAAAACGTTTGCGCGAGCAGGAGATAGACGTGACTGCGTGCCCGAAGTATTTCCAAGCGATCGTCGTCGTCAGCTTCTGTCACTTCCTCCCCTTTCCTGCCAGACGCACGACTCCCGTGCAACTTGCTTTCCTTCCCACAGCTTTCCTTCCCGTAGCTTTTCTTCCCATAGTTTTTCTTCTTATGGTCTACGATCTTATGGCCAACTTCCTCGTGGCCTACGTTCACTGTGCACCCGGGTGTACGACCAGTGCTTTCTCTACTTTTCGTCCCACACGCCACTTCCGGCCAAGTGCCGTTCATCTCATCACTACCATCTATAATAGCAGTTCCTGCATTTATACGTTTCACGCCTTCTTCACCTCCACCCGGGTAAACAGTTGCGCCGCTGCGCCTCCAATCGGGTCAAACATCGCGTTGTTGCCGAGGCTCGGATCGATGCTCAATAAGTTGTTGGCGGAAAAGCCGGTGTCGCGCCCTTGCGCGTATTGACGCACCTCGTGCATCGGCTTGGAAAACTCAAACGACGTATGCCCGTACCGCTTCGCCGCTCCGGTCCAGTTGCCGTCGATTTTCACCGGTTTGGAGCCGTAGGCGAAGTGCCCGAAGTTGTAGCTACAGCCGATGACACCAGGTCGGATCCCTTCCGTCACCATCACTTCTCCTTTGGCGGTGAAGCTGTCGGACTTAATTTCAATCCCATCGCCGTTTTTAAGGCCGCGCTGCTTAGCGTCGCGCGGATTCATCCACACTGGGTTAGCGGAGCGAATTTCTCGCAGCCAAGCGGAAGAAATGTTGCGGTGAGTGCCGACGTGGCGCGCCTTCCAGTTCGTCATAATTAACGGGTACTTGCTCTCGTACGCATCGCCGTCGTACATTTTAATTTGTTCCACGAGGGGAATGCCGCTGTAGTACTCCCCGCTGAAGGAATGTTTTTGTCCGGCCACTTTTTCGTCGTAAAAGTCCGCTTGCCCCGCAAACTGGTACTTCAGTTTCTCCCCGACGTATTCGTTGCCCGCCGCTTCAAATCGCCCGCCGCGGTTTAACACGTAGACGACCTTCGCCCACTCTTCCGGCTTCACCGCTTTTTTCCATCGCTCGTCGTCGAAGTAGTTGCCGAGCGCTTTTTGCCGCGCCTTCGCAAACAGTTTGATTTCTTCGCTGTTTGCATCAGGCACCGGTTCGTCGTTGTAGGCGATGTTGGCGGCCATTTTTAAGTAAAAGTCTGCGGCGGAGTCGAGGGGACTGCCGTCCGTAAAGGCGCCCTTGCCGACGCCTGGCAATTTCATTTCCTTTAACAAGTCGATAAAGACGTCTTCGACTGCACGCGCTTCTTTGACGACGCGCGTCACCGGCTGCATCACACTGCTGAGCTTCAGCGGGAGGTTCGGGTAGATCGTCTCTTGCCCCCACCGTTCGAGATACGTCAAGTCGGGTAGCACGTAGTCCGCGTATTTTGCCCCTTCGCTAAGCGTGACGTCAAGTGAGACGAGTAGCGGAATTTTTTGCTGATCCCGTAGCACGTCGATGTTTTTATGGCCAGCTGGCATGGATAAAATCGGGTTCATGCGGTAAATGAACAGTGCCTTCAGCCCGTACGGATAGCCTTCGCCAGCGCTCGGAATGAGTTCGTGGGACGAGTTCCCCGTCGTCGGGAACCACGGCCGGAGCGCCGGATACCCGCCGTCGCGTGCATAGACAGAGCTGTTTTCATACGCTGACTGTTTGCGCGTGATCGGAATGCCCCATGGCGCATGCCCGTTCGGCACGTTTAATAAGTCGTAGTTGCCTTCGAACGGCGCATAATCAGCGCCCCCGGACAAACTGCCGCCCTTCCAGTCGTAGTTGCCGATCAAGTGGTTGAGGCAGTTGATCGCCCGCGTGTTGTAATAGCCGTTCGTATGCATCGCCGGGCCGCGGTACAGCCAGGCGACCGCTTTTTTGCCGTAGGACGTAAATTGTTTCGCCAACTCGATAATTTGCGCCTTACTTATGCCGGTAATTTTGGCGTATTCCGCGAGTGATTTTTTCATCACTTCTTCTTTGTACAGCGCAAAAACTGATTTGACGCGCATCCCTTTGACTGTCGTATCGACTTCCAGCGTGCCCTCCGCCGCTTTGTCACTTACCGTTGGCTTACCGCCTGAAAGGACGACAAACTGTTCCTCTGTGCCGATTCCTAAATCGGAAGCGCGTAATTTCGGCCGCTTCTCGTCGCTCAAATTGACTAAGTGGGTCGCGTCGCTCCACGTCGGTTCGCCGTCTTTCGTCGCTGCCTCGGCATTCGGATTCGTCAAATACCGCTCGTCGAATTTTTTGTGCTCGATCATCCAACGAGCAATCGCGTGTGCCAGTGCCCCGTCCGTCCCGGGAATGATTGGCACCCAAATGTCCGCTTTTTCCGCCGTTTTACTCATGCGCGAGTCGACGACCGCCATCTTCATGCCGCGCTGTTTCGCATTCATCGTTTTCGGGGTCAGCCACGTCGGCCCTTTGTTCGCCACGAGTGGGTTCGTGCCGAAGACGAGCATGAACTCCGCGTTGTCCAAGTCGGCGTACGTGCGCCGCTTACGGTTGACGCTGAACGAGTTTTGGTTGCCGATGACGCTGCTCACACCGCATATGGACCCGTGGTCGTCAAAGTTGACGCTGCCGAACCCTTGTGCCCAAATGCGCTCTTGCATGAAGTCGCGCCGATCGCCGCCGAGGCAAGCGATTTGGTTCGCTTTTGGCCCGAAGTCGGGGTGCTTCGTGTCAATTAGCACATCGCTGTATTTTTTATCGAAGGCTTCTTGCGTCATCTTGCCCTCTTTCACTTTTTCCCAGTCGGCCATCACTTTATCTTCCGGCGCGTACGCCCATAACTGTTTCAAGCCAGGCGTACCGAGGTCGGGACTGCCTTCGAGAATTTCTTTGTACGCTTGCTCCCAACTAATGCTGATCCACTTTTCACTGCCTCGCGGGCCAACCCGCTTCAGCGGCGTGCGGACGCGAAAGGCGTCGTAAGCCGTCTGAATGCCTGCCTGCCCTTTCAAACACGTCCGGCCACCGCGAAACCCTCTTCCCGCTACGGCGACGCTACCCCCGCCGAGCGCCGCTTTGGCGATGGGAGTGTCGTAGTCGATTTGTCCGAACGGTACCATATTGAGTGGACTGTACGGGTTGCCAGCGATTTTGCGTACGAGTGATGTGTGCCCGTTTCGTTTATTTTCCATAATGTACGTTTTGATTGTGCAGTGGGTGTTACATTGCTCGCACGTCGTGTACAGCACGTTTTCCGCCGTGTAATCTTGGTAACTCGTGCCGATGCCGTGATCTTTATCTTCCCACACATTGTGCGTCAACTGGCGCAGCGGACTCGTAAAGAACGGGGAGACGAGCGCCATCGCCCCTAAAATACCGGCCCCTTTAATAAAGGAACGACGCGACATTTTTTTGTCCGACTTCCCGTCATTCTCGACAAGTTCTTGTAGCACACCGTCTGGCGTTTGTTTACGATTGTGTTGATCAGCCACGGGTCATCACCTCTTCCTCTTCCGCTTTATCTTCCACTTCTAGCGGCAACCACTTCGCACCAAACGAGTAAATGATTAAACCCATTGCCACGACACCGATCGACGCTAGCCACTCGACGAGGTTCGGGCTGTAGTACCCGTGCGGCATTCCTTCTAGCGGGTGTACGATTTGCGTCGGGACGACGATGTTGAAGCGCACTCCGATGATGCCGATGACGATGAGGATCGCTGCCGCCATAAGCCACCACACGTTGTCGCGCAATTTTTTGCTGGCGACGATGACGATCGGGACGACGGAACCGAGCAATATTTGTACCCCCCAGAACGACCACGAGAACGGTCCGGTAAACATTACTTTAAAAATTGCCATTTCCGCTGGTTCCAAGTTGTAAAAGCCGACGAGAAACTCGTAAAACTCGAGCAGTAAGTCGATTGCTAGGAAAAAAACCATTAAGTTCGCTAACCCTTTGACCATTGGCACGTCGACTTCGCGGCCGCGCACTTTATTTTGAATGACGTACATCGCTGTAAGTAGCGCCGTGCCGGAAACGAGAGCGGAGACGACGAAGACGATCGGGAAAAGGGCGCTGTTCCAGTACGGCTGTGCTTTGACGAAGGCGAACAGCGTCCCTGTGCCGCCGTGCACGCCGATGATCGCGATCGGAATGCCTAAAATGCCGAGAATTTTCATCCAACGGTGATCTTTCTTCTGCGATTCCTCGGACGTGTCGGTACTGCCGAGTGTCAACCATTTACTGAGCTTCGCCACCCATCCGGTACCTTCGCGGGAACGCGTAATTAAATCGACGCGCATGGAGAAGTACAACTCCGTCATGAGCAGTACGACGTACACAAGGTAAAAGCGCACTTCCCACGACAGCATGCTAAGTATGTTCCAATAAGCGAGTGAGTGCCAAAACCGTTCCATCCGCCCGATGTCGAGAAAGACGAAGGTGAGCGCGACGATCATGCAGACAAAAGCGGTAAATAAAGCGTAACGCCCCACTTTTTCATACTGCTCCATCCCGAATACGAAGATGAGCGTCGACAATAGAAAAGCGCCTGCGCTCAAGCCGACGAAAAAGATGTAAAAAACGATCCACGCACCCCACGGCACGAATTGGTTCAAATTAGTGACGGAAAGCCCTTCGACTAAGCGGTACACGATGGCGCTGCCGCCGATGACGAACAGGACGGCTAGCACAGCGATCCACAGTTTAAAGCCTCGCTGCCCTTTCCGAGACTGAACCGCTTCGGCCTGCTGTGCTTTAGTTCCTGTCACGGTAGACGGCTGCACGCCCGCACCGTTCCTCGTAGACGGCTCTGCCTCGGATGGCTTCTCGGATCGCTTCGCAGCTGGCTCGCTCATTGCCGTGTCCTTCGTTCCGGGGCGCCTTAACCCCCGCATTTTTACACTATCCGTTGTGGACACGTTAATCGCTCCTTTCATTCGTTAATTTGTTCACATTAAGTAAATGACGCGCGGTTCTGTGCCTAACTCTTCCTTCAGGCGGAAGGCGCGCGGGCTGTTGGCCAACTTGGACACGACGCTGTTCGGGTCGTCGAGGTCGCCGAAATAACGGGCGTCGCCGATGCACGTCTCTACACAAGCCGGTTCTTCGCCGCGCTGCAAGCGGTGGAAACAAAATGAACATTTGCGCACGGTGCCAATCGGCGTTTTGTTTTTCTTCCGCTCGCCGCGCTCCATGCCGTACTCCGGCGCCTGTACCGCGTCAAAGCTCGTCATCTCTTCTTCGTAACTGTCGCCGAAATCGTACGTGCGCGCGCCGTACGGGCAGGCGACCATGCAATAGCGGCAGCCGATACAACGGTCGTTGTCGATAGCGACGATCCCGTCTTCGCGCTTATACGTAGCGCGCACGGGACAGACGGCGACACACGGCGGTTTGTCGCACTGCATGCACGGCCGTGGCAAGTTGACGCGGCTGACGTTCGGAAACGTCCCCGTCTCCTCTTCTAACACGACGTTGTAGGACACGCCGGGCGGGGTGCGGTTTTCCGCTTTACACGACACTGTACACGTGTCGCAGCCGACACACTTTTGTAAATCGATCACCATTCCCCAGCGCGGCCCTTTCCGCTTCGACTCTTCTACTAGCTGGAGACGTTCGCCGAACTCTTTTTTCACTTGTGAGTCGTACTTTTTAACAAATTGCTCGCGCGTCATTTTCCCACTTGATAGACGGCGTGCATCTTCGGCCATATTTAAGCCGAGGGCGGTGCTGTACGGCGAGTCGGCGAGAATTTCTTGTGCCCCTTGCACGAAATTGTTCAAAAGGCGATGATAAACGTCCTTCATCGTTTATCTTCCCCCTCTTTTTGTGACTTGTCGCTGTCGTCCGCGGTCAGCTCACGCGTGGCGCGCTTAAATTCTTTCAGCGTCGTCCCGACGGCGCGACCGAGTTCCGGCAACTTACTCGGACCGAATAGAAGTAAGGCGACAACTAATATAATGATCAAACCAGGAACACCGATGCTCGGCATGTGTGATCCCTCCATCACCTGTTTTTGAACGGCTCACCCTATAACAAGCAAGTCGTGTGCCAAGTGCTAAAACAGCTGTATACGCAATGTGTTAGCGCTTTATAACATCCTCGCGATGCCCCACCCTGACAAAATGTCACAGTGCGGTATGACATAATGGCGTATGGACAACTTCCGTTGTTTACGATAGATGGACATAAGGATGTGTACGGGGAAGGGATGCCTTTCACGCAAGATGTGTTGGTAAATGCGTCGGAAAATGGTAAAATGAAAGGAATGATGCTACAAGTTAAACAACGTCGCGATTGGAGGTTGAAACGATGAGCGAATCTGACCGGATCGCAAACATCGAAAAACAGTTGTCAGCGATCCGCCAAGATCAAGCAGAAATTGTCAATGCGATCAAAGGGTTAGAACAATTTGTTCGCGCAGCGGTTGCCCAAGGGAAAAGCAGTGGCGCCGTGCCTAACCGTAGCATACCGCTGTCGTCCCCCGGCCAGCAGTCGCCTGTCGACGCGGTACGGGGACAGCCAGTTGTTCCGCCGCACAGACACGCAGACGATACGCATCCGATCCCGCCGCACGGACAAGCAGGCGATGCGAGAGACGGGCATCCAACCCCGCCACATAGGCAGCCGGGCG
The DNA here is from genome assembly GCF_001375555.1 of Numidum massiliense. Classification (NCBI taxonomy): domain Bacteria; kingdom Bacillati; phylum Bacillota; class Bacilli; order Caryophanales; family Bacillaceae; genus Numidum; species Numidum massiliense. The sequence goes on from NZ_CTDZ01000009.1 coordinate 1,444,680, forward strand.
ATGCGAGACACCGACATCCGGCTCCGCCACCACGAGAACGACCGGGTGACGTTATGTACGGACATCCAAAACAACCGTCTCATGAGCGACCAGTAGATAACAGGGACGGAAAACAAGTGGTGCCACCAGGTGGGCAGCCGCATGATCCGAGACGTGAACAGCCAATCGTACCACCACAAGGTAAACTAGCGGAGCACCAAGGACAACAACCTGTGAAGCCAGGGCAACAGCTTGCTCAACAAAGGCAACATCCCGCACAGCCATCTAAGCGAGATGAACGTCATGTGGCAGCGACTGGACAGCAAGTCCAGCACATGCAGAAACGCGAGCAACAGCCTGTACAGCAAGAGCCACCGCAAGCCGTGCAGCAAAGGCAACAGGCTATGCAACAAGTGTCATCGACTGCCCAGCAAACCGGACGCGCACAGCAGACGCAACGCGTCACACAACAAAAAGATAAGCCGAAGCAAAACTGGGAACAGCGCATCGGTGGAATTTGGCTTAACCGCATCGGCGCGTTTGCCGTCGTCGTCGGACTCGCGTTTTTCCTGAAGTATTCGATCGACCAAAACTGGATCGGTCCAGTCGGACGTGTCCTAATCGGCATCTTTACGGGTCTTGCGATGAACGGGCTCGGGGAAAAATTGGGCAAACGCTACCCGTTGTACGCGCAAGGGCTATTCGGCGGCGGAAGCCTTGCACTGTTCTTTTCCGTCTATGCAGCCTACAACTTTTACGGGTTCATCTCCCCACCTTTCGCCTTTATTTTTTTCGTCTTCATTATGGCGTTCACTGTGTTTATGGCGATTAGACACGATGCGTTACCGATCGGAATTTTAGGGATCGTTGGCGGGTATACGACGCCGTTTCTGATCGGCGGTTTACAAAACCAAGGGCTGCTGTTCGGCTACTTGATCTTGTTGACACTAGGCGTGTTGGCTGTTTCTATTTACAAAAAGTGGGCTTCATTCGTCCATCTTAGCTTTGTTTTCAACCAACTGATCATTTTTGTCGTCTATGCAGCGGACTTCTTGTTCGTGTTCTGGAGGGAACGAGGGCCGATCGGATCGCTATTGACGTTCGTTACGGTCATTTACGCCCTGTATTGGCTCATCGCGAGCGGGTACAACTTCTTACGGAAGAAAAATGCGTCACTCGGGGACATCGTCTTATCGGTAGCCAACCCGGCCATGTTCGTCGTGTGGGCGATGTCGTTGTTTGACAGCTCGCCATTTTTGTCCGACTACAAAGGGGTGTTCGCCGCGTTCTTCGGGCTGACGTACATCGTGTTCGCCCGTCTAGCAGCGCGCCTACTCCCGAAAGATAAGCGCCTGCGCGAAACGTTTTACGGCATTGCCATCGTCCTGTTTACTATCGCTCCACCGCTACACTTTGGCGCATGGTTGGCGAAACTGTTCAGCTTTTTAACGGCTGGCACACTAGCGTCACTCATCGTCTGTATGTATAAAAAGCGGCGCGACTTAGTTATTTTAAGTGCCTATATCACTTTCGTCGTCAACTACTACGCCTTTTTCGCGGTACGGAGCTGGATCACGTTCCACAACCGTTTAGATTTAGGCACGATGTTCTCTTTCTTAGTCGTCATTTTTGCCGCTTACACTGTCTCCGTAACGGGTTATGGCATTTATAAACAAAAGACGCCCGTTTCTAAAGAAGTTGTGGTCTTTTCGATATTCAATGCGTTCGCCTTCGTGTTCGGCAGTACGCTGTTACTCGGCGAGACGTTTATGGCCGGTAACAAAGGCATTTGGATCGCCTTGTGGGCAGTTTTCTACGGCTATCTCGCCTACAGCTGTCACACGCGCCTCCCGCAGGACAAACAACACTTTTATGCACTTGGGGGTACAGCGTTAACCTTCTTAACCGTCTCTATTCCGATGCAATTTGACGGCGCTGTCATCGGCATTGGTTGGGCGATCGAAGCAGTGGCCCTGCTCCTTATACTATACAAAATTGCCGATCGGTACTTGGCTAACAGTGCGCTTGGCATTCTAGCCCTTGCGATGTTGACCGCATTCACCTATTTGGTTGAGTTGTATAGGGAAAGTCGCTTCTTTCTCAATGAGCCGACGTTCCTTTGGTTGGTCGCCTCCGTCGCGCTATATGTGTTTAGTAAAGGCTTAGAACGCGCAAAAGCAAACGTGTACGCGGACTTGAAAGTCGACATTGTCTTCCTTTTACGGGGAGTGCTCCTGTTTTTCATCTTTATCGGACTGTCGTTCCAAAATAACCACTTCTTTACGCTCAAGACGTTCAAGGCACTCGTTTCGCCGGAGCAATTGACGCTCAGTGTGATTTGGCTGACGTACGCGTTCATTTTGTTCGTCCTCGGCGTACGCAAACGGCTTAACTATTTGCGCTACGTCGCCCTCGCACTGTTTGCTCTCGTCATCGTCAAAGCGTTTCTCGTCGACTTGTCCAGTGTCGATACGGTCTTGAAAATCGCGCTATTTTCTTTGCTTGGCGGTTGTCTATTAATCGTTTCTTTCGTCTACCAGAAGAAGAATGACTCGCTGTAGGGGCAGCCGAGAGGTACGGTGTCCGAAATACAGTGTCTAATGAGACGATAAAAGGAGATACTTGTCTAAAATGCGACAAGTATCTCCCCACTTATGCTAACAGGATGGTTAGCTTCGATCCTTTGGATGTAGTCTTCTGAATGACCTTTGGCACTAGTCATTAGGCCGCTCCATTTCTTTTTCTCGTTGTGTTTCAAATGTTTCATGAAACCAAACCCGTAGCTGGTCTTCTCGGCACCTAGTATGTGTAACATTTCTCTCGAAGGGTTTTAGCAGGAATTTGGAGGGAGAATATAGAAAAGGAAGACCTAAATAGTACTCCTAACCACCACGAAAGGAGAGGTCTTCCTTGAAAACCATTATACCAGAAATCGCTACTATCTTGGAACAGTCTACAGATATGTTGTCGTTTTGGGAAAGCTTACGTATTCGCCTGATGGAAGTGATGGCTGATCTGTTCGGAGAATTTTTGGAGCAGCTCGATCAGATGATGACGACGCATTACAAGGAAAAATACGGTTGGAAAAGTGAGCGATTGGACAGCCGGGAGTTCACCAGTTTTTTTGGGACAGTGTCCTATAAACGCCACTTGATGTACGACCGAAACGGAAACGCACATTACCCTGTCGATGAGGCAATCGGTTTAAAACGCCGTAAAAGATACAGCCCAGACCTTATGATGCTCGGAGCAGAGTTAGCTGCAGCGCCGGGAATGACCTACCGCCTCGCCTCAGAGGTCACGCAAAAACTTGCCGGTATAACGATCAGCCATACGACGTTTCAGCGCTTAGTAAAAGAAGCAGGTGAAGCTCAAGCTGTCATGGATGCTGAAAAAAGGGATCGAATTTTTGAGGATACGGTAATTCCTAACTCTCCGTCCGTTAAGCACTTATATTGCGAAGCAGATGGCTTATACGTCAAAGGGAGAGGCAAAGGAATAGAGATCAAAAATATGCTTGCCTATACCGGGTGGGAGCAAAACGGACAGCGTGTCTCGTTAACAGATCGTCACGTCTTTTCTACCGTTGAATCGGTGGATGACTTTTGGGAAATAGGTTATGCAGCGATTCGACATCGTTGGGATCTCTCACATACACATGTGGCGACTAATGCGGATGCGGCTTCATGGATCTCTGAGGAACGCGTTCAAAATACCTTTTCTGAAGCGACATCGGTTGTCCGCCAATTGGATCCTTTTCACGTAAAGAGGAGTATTCGTCGCGGGTTGAGCCGCCAGCCAAGGCTCATTCCTCAAATTGAAAAGGCAATATCCGAAAAAAATAAGGATAGGTTTAAAGCGGTGATTGATACGGCACAGGGAAATGCAGAGACGGAGCGAGAGGAAAAGCGTATCGAGAACATGCAGAAGTATCTTGAAGGGCACTGGGAGATCCTCTGCGACTGGCGTGAGGTTAGTCCAGACGTGCCAAAAAATGCTCGTAGGATGGGATGCATGGAATCGAACCAGAGACGTCTGGCATACCGCATGAAACGTCGTGGCATGTACTGGAGTGAAGAAGGGGCTCAAGCCATCGCCAAAGTACAACAAGGCGTTACCAATGGGACGTTGAGACAGGCATTATTAACTGTCTGGCCCAACCGCCAAGTGACACAAAAACTAAAACGCCATGCGAGGCGAATAGGTAAGTCGGATCACATTGGGGTTCAAGTTGGCAGGATCCAAGTAGGTGCCGCATCAGCTTCAAGTGCTATTGGGTATTTGGATAAGGTGGTTAATCGCCGTCCTTGAAGAGTTAACTCCTCAAGGGCGGACAACAAGTGAACGTTAGGGAATGACATATTTAGGTCTTTAAATCCTTGATCCTGTAAGGTCGTCGAGTAAAGCTTGACACATACCGGCACCTAAAATTTATTCAAATCGTATTTTTCTTATGGTATAATAAGACGGATTCGCTAATAAAGAGGAAAGGGAGTTGATGTTATGACGTGTGGTAATTGTGGTAACGAGTTAATGAAAGCGGATACACTGTGTCCGCAATGCGGACATGCCGTTAATCAAACTGCAATTATTGCAGCAGAGGAGCAAGTGCCTTCGGATCTGTTACAACAGGAATGCTTGTCTGTTTATGTAGGAGAGAAGTATCCGTACTACGCGAAAAAGTGGACGCGTGCAGAAACTAAAAACGGGGGATCCCCGGATCCCCCTCACCAACCTTGCATCTCATTCCTTCAATTCATACTGCTCGATTTTGCGGTATAAGTTACGCACGCTGACCCCTAATATTTGCGCTGCCTCCGTCTTGTTCCACTCGGTATGACGCAACACTTGCCGGATGTGCTCCCGCTCGAGCTCAGCTAAGGAACGGTGGGCGTCATTGGCATCGGCGCCTGCGCCTGCCCCCGCACCTGCGCGCGTGCCAGCAGCTCCTCCGACCGCCTGCTGGGGCAACAAATCGGCAGCTTCGACGGTATCGCCGCGGGCGAGTAAAAAACCGCGTTCCAACAAATGGAACAGTTCTCGGACGTTACCCGGAAAGTCATACGCTTGCAAGGCGGAAAGGGCACTTGGGGAGATGCGTTTCCCTTTCCAGCGCGCCTTGTTGGCAACGTAGTAGTCGACGAGTTCCGGAATGTCTTCCTTGCGCTCGCGCAGTGGAGGCACGACGATTTTGATCACGTTTAAGCGGTAGTACAAATCTTCGCGGAAGCGCCCGGCCGCCACTTCCTCCGCCATGTTGCGATTCGTCGCTGTGACGACGCGCACGTTGACGTGCCGCAGTCGTACGTCGCCGACGCGGCGAAACTCGCCAGATTCTAAAAAGCGCAGTAGCTTCACTTGCACCGTAGGTGGCATTTCACCGAGCTCGTCCAAAAACAACGTCCCCCCTGAAGCGACCTCCACTAATCCTTTTTTGGCCTGTTGCGCACCAGTAAACGCCCCTTTCACGTGGCCGAACAATTCGCTCTCGAGTAGTTGTTCTGGCAATGCGCCGGCGTTAACAGTGACGAACGGTTCGTCCTTGCGGTAACTCCAGTAGTGCAGTGCTTTGGCAAACAGTTCTTTGCCCGTACCCGTCTCTCCTTCGATGGCGATCGGCACGTCACTGTCCGCCACTTGTTTTGTCAATCCTTTAACTTCGCGCATCGGCGCGCTCTCGCCGACGATGTGAAACCCAGACTCTTTCGTCTCGATCAGTTGCTTCATATCTTCATTTTTCTCGCGCAGCCGCTTTTTCTCATACGCTTTGCCGATCACAACCTCCAACTCAGACAAGTTGTACGGTTTCGTCAAGTAATCGTAAGCGCCTAACTTCATCGCCTCGATCGCCGTATCGATTGTGCCGTGCCCCGTGAGCATCAACACTTCCACTTCTGGTTGCAGCACTTTTGTCTTTTTTAGGAGCTGCATGCCGTCCATTTTTTCGAGGCGAATGTCGTAAATCGCGACATCGAACGTTTCGTTTTTTATGAATGGCAGCGCTTCTTCCGCTGAAGTGACCCCTTTGGCCTGAAAACCTTTACGGTTGAGGCGTCGCACTAACAACTGCAGTAGATCAAATTCATCGTCGACGATGAGGATGCGAACATTCTCCGTCTGTCCTTTATCTCCCATATGCGTAACCTCCATCCATTAAGCATCGATCAAGCATCCATCGAGACATCTTGCAGATTAATCGTCTTCCACCTGAGATTATGCGGGGATGCGGATGTCCACTGTCGTCCCCTCGCCAAACTCGCTGTCGATGAGAATCGTCCCGCGAAACTGTTGGATGACACCGTAACAGACCGATAACCCGAGTCCGGTTCCTTTGCCGACCGGCTTCGTCGTATAAAACGGATCGTACAGTTTCGGTAAATGCTCTTTCGGGATGCCGATGCCGGTATCGGCGACGCGAATCGCAATTTCTCCCGCCGCGAACGATGTCGCAACCGTTAATGTGCCGCCGCCCTCCTCCATCGCATCGAGCGCGTTATTCAGCACATTGACGATCACTTGCGTCAATTTGAGCGAATCGCCGGCGACGAACGGCACATCGGGTGCAAGCTCAGTGTAGAGCGTCACCTTGTACCGCGCGAGCACGTAGTGTACCATCGCGATACTATCGCGTACGACTTGATTGACGTCGACTTCGCTCTCCCTCCACTCCGCCTTGCGGGAAAAGTTTAACAAGTTGGTCGTAATGTCTTTACAGCGATCCGTATTGTCTTTAATGACCCGTAAGTAGTCGTCTAACTCGCCGGAGCGGAACAGCGTGTCCCCTTCTTCAACGAGGCGGTCAGCCAAATCTTCGGCGTACACTTTAATCGTGGCGAGCGGGTTGTTCACTTCGTGTGCGAAATTGGAGGCCATCAACCCGAGCGCGCTCAATTTGTCAGTCTGCAATAGGTTCTCCTCCATCTGCCGCTGTTCGGTAATGTCTTCGATGACGATGAGTGCCTCCTTCTCGCCGTCCGACGGATGTTTTAACGGGTAGACGCGGTGTCGGAAAATGCGTTTCTCCCCGTTTGGCTGCATTTTCGTCATGGTGCGGTCGATGTCACACACATCGCTTGCGCCGAAGCCTGGGCAATCTGCACAAGGCGCCGCTCTGTCGTTAAAGAGGGCATAACAAGGGACGTCCGTATCGGATTGCAACCAACTTTGCAGTAGCGGATTCATCCACGTCACGCGGTAATCGTCGCGCACGATCGCCAGCCCAGCGCCGATTCCACCGACAATAATGTCGAGCCGCTCTTTTTCTTGCAGTAACCGTTCAGATTTATTTTTTAGTTCGACGCTCATTTCGTTAAAAGAATGTGCCAGCTCGCCGAATTCGTCGCTGCGGTTCACCTCGACCCGTTTTGGCCATTCGCCCGCTTTTACCCGCCGCATCGCCTGTTGTAGGGTGACGATCGGACGCGTAAAATAGAGCCCTGCGTATACGCTAATTAGGCTGACGGTCAAAATGACGAGTAGTACCGCCAACACACTTCGCTTTACCATCTCGTAGATCGGAGAAAACGCCTCCCGCGTCGGCTGTTCCATCACTAACTCCCAATTAAAATCGTCGAGCGTCGTGTGCACGCCTAACATTTTTTCTCCGTTATCCCCTGTTTGCACCGCTTGTGCGACATGCTGTAGGTTGGAAGGGCCTGATGTGTCGGAAATAACGCGTCCCTGTTCGTCCCGTAAATAGATGCGCTCACCTTTTTGGACGTGTTGCGAAGAGATTTCGCCAACGAGCTTTTGCAACTGCAGTTTAACCCCGATACTGCCCATTAAGCGGTGACCATCGGTGGAGTGAACGGGAACGGCCCATTTCATAACCGGTTGCCCGAAGTCATTCAACTCGATCGGACCGTGTACGCGCTCGCGCTGTTTAATTTTGCGCATCATCTGCTGCTCGAGCCATTGTTCGCCGCTGCCCGCTTCGTTTAACGAGAAGCGAGACACTTTTCGCGCAACGCGTCCTTTCGCGTCGAGTAACACGATTTCTTCGATCGACTCACTTTGGCGGAGTACATCGTAAAACAGCGCCCGCTGTTCATCGATGTGCCTCGCAGTCGATAAAAACGTCATCCGGTTCGACATTTCATTTAGCTCCATTGTCAATTGGTAGGCGATGTTTTCCACTTTTAACGTCTGCCGCGCCGTAATGTTTTCTTCTAAATCACTATTGATGCGCAGCAAATAGTAGCCGCTAATAAGGATGAGCGGAACGGTCGACATGAGCAAACCGAATAGTAACACTTTATTGCGTATTTTTGACAATGATGCCAGCTTCTGTGTCAGTTTCTGTGTCAGTTTCACGCCCGACCCTCCCCTCAATCGTCTGTCGCAATGTGCGGCACAATGTTGGCCATGCGGATGAGCTCCCCATTAATTCGCACGTCCAATCGTTTTCTCACTTCGTCATTCACGCTAAAGGTAATCGTATCCGGCAGTTCGACCGGCACGTCATTCGGGGCACTTCCTTTGACGATCGCGCTCACGTGGCGCGCCGCCTGGTAACCCAAGCTGTAATACGACGCCCCGTAGCCGAACAAGAAACCGCGCGCCACCTCTTGGTCAAAAATGCCCATTAGCGGGACACCGTGTTTTAGCGACAAGGCAGCGAGCGCGTCCGTGCGCGCTTCAATGTGGTAACTCGGTAAGACGAGGATCCCGTCGTTTTTCTTTAGCTTGCCTTCAAGTCGCTTAAGTGCTCCCTCTTCGTCTAAATCGTAGGTGACGATCGGGACACTTAGAGTCTTCGCCGCTTGCCGGGTCGTTTCTAAACTGATGCGGCTCGCCGTCACCCCACCGTTGTATAAAATGATGACACGCTCCATATCGGGCAAGAGCTGTACAAACATTTCAAGCCGTTTTGCCGACAAATCTTTGTGGTAGTTGTCGACTCCGGTAAAAATGTCGCCCGGATGTTTATAGTCGCTGATTAGACCTAACTCTTTCGGTGCGGCGATACCGGCAAAAACAACGGGGACGGAGCGATCCGCGCGTGCGAGTTGCCGTTTCACCTCCAACGTTTCCACCGCTCCTAAACTAACGATGACATCGACCTCTTGCTGCACGAGTTGTTCCGCTTTTTGTACGAGTAGCGTTACGTCATCTCGTGCGTCATACGTGAGAAACTCACAGGAATCACTTGCATACCCTAAATCGCGCAGTCCCGCCTTTAAGCCGTTCAATTTTTCTTGTCGGCTGTTCCCTGACATTAAAATCCCGATGCGACACGTATCGGCATCCGACGTGCGTAAGTCATTAAATACGAATAGTAGCACGAGTAGCACAATACCACTGACTAACAACGTTACACCGATTTTTTTCCTCTGCTTTCTCCTTTTTCCTCGCATGGCGTGGACACAACCTTAAGTGACTTAATGTTATTTAATGTGACTATATCGTATCGGCGTCTAGTTCGTCACCGTAATAACCCACAATTGTTTGAACGTTTCCTTGTCCGGTGTCTTGTACCGCTGCCATCAACTGGATACGTTCCTAAATCCTCATAATTCGCTGCCCGAATACCCACTCTAACAAAAAAGATCAATGTTGGGGTGCAAACACATGCGGAATAAAAGGATCATTGCAGTCGTCGTCGCGTTTGTATTCGTTGTGGGCATTTTCGCTCTCATCCGTCCCGCAAACCGTGGCAATGAGGCGATCCAGAACAATCGCGCGGTGCAACTAAAGGTGGAAAACATTCAACAACCCGGAAAGAAACTTCGAAAAGTCCAATCGTTCAGTAACCGCCCGTTAAAAACGCAACTCAATAAACACCCGCAAATTAAAACGATTGACCACAATGCACGCGCGCAAAGCCATTACTATGTCAATGAAGTGGCGGTTAAATTCGTCGTTCATCCGAACGAGGCACAAATGGCGAAGATCGCGCGAGAAATTGACGGAAAACTCGTCAAAAACACTGGTACACTCTGTGTATTCGCCTCCAAAAACACATCTGCTACAGATATGATTCGCTACTTTAATCAAGACGACAATGTCGCCTACGTCGAACCCCACTACATTTTGATGAAGCAACAGCCGAATGATGAATTGTATAAACCGTATCAATGGAATTTGCCCGCGATTCAAGCGGAAGGTGGCTGGCAGTTTACTCGCGGGGCGGACTTCGTAAAAATCGCAATTATCGACACTGGTGTGGAACTCGACCATCCCGATTTGGCGCATCGCTTGACACGCGGGTACAATGCCGTCGCCGACAACGATCATGCAAACGACGACAACGGACACGGCACGCACGTCGCCGGGATCATTGCCTCGGAAACGAACAATCGCCGCGGTACTGCCGGGATCACGTGGCGCAACCGCATTATGCCGGTAAAGGCGATGAACGCCGACGGTTACGGAGGATCATTTGACATTGCGCGGGCGATTATTTGGGCGACGGACAACGGGGCAGATATTATTAACATGAGTTTAGGGAACTACCAATCTGCTGCAGTCATAAAAGACGCCATCGACTACGCCTTCGCTAACGACGTCGTCGTGATTGCCGCCTCGGGGAACGACAGTACGGATCAACCGAGTTACCCGGCAGCCTACCCGGAAGTGCTCAGCGTATCGGCCGTCGACTGGGACGGAAAACGCGCCGATTTTTCCAATTTCGGAAAATATGTCGATGTCGCTGCACCTGGGGTAGACATTCCGAGTACGTACCTGGGCAAGCATTATGCGATGTTGTCCGGCACGTCGATGGCGGCACCGCACGTAACTGCGCTCGCGGGACTGATCCGCTCGCTCAACCCGCAGCTCACGAATACGGAAGTGATGGCGATCATTAAAAGTACAACGCGGGATTTCGGAGCCGCGGGCATTGATGTGTACTTTGGACGCGGCATCATCGACATCGGACAGGCGCTAAAAACGACGTTCAAACAAAAATACCCCTTACGTGGAATATTTTTACCCTAGAAAGTGTGACGTAACGATCGCTTATTATGAGGCCGCAATGCTGGGCGCACGAGACGCGATCAGCATATGTAACGGCGACTGTCTGGCCCACCCCTGTTTTGTCTGTCGGGTGGGTTTTTCACATATTACAGCCGCTCTCGCTCATCAAACCGCGAGCGCCCAGCAAGCGACCGCCTCTTTCCACTCCCAGACACAATGATGTATCATTACTTAAGTATGCGATGCTTAAAAGCAAAAGTAATAAAATTACCTATTTTATGACATATGGAGAACAGGAGTTATTGGCAATGACTTATGATGTAATTGTAATTGGTGGCGGCCCCTCGGGGCTGATGGCGAGTATCGCTGCCGCGAGGGAGCCGGGGACGAACGTGCTCCTCGTCGATAAAGGCGACCGTCTCGGACGGAAGCTCGGCATATCCGGCGGCGGTCGCTGTAACGTGACGAATGCGAAACCGATCGACGAACTAATTAAAAACATCCCCGGCAACGGACGCTTTTTGTACAGTGCGTTAGCCACCTTTAGCAATGCGGACATTATCGCCTTTTTTGAAGGGTTGGGCATTCAATTAAAGGAAGAAGACCGCGGGCGCATGTTTCCCGTGTCAGACAAAGCGAAGACGGTCGTCCAAGCGTTAATCGCGAAAGTGCGCGCCCAAGGGGTACATATCCGCGTTAACAGTCCAGTGGAACGCGTCTTATACGGAAAGGGGGGCGTCCAAGGGGTGAAGCTAACGAACGGCGAAAGGATTCACGCCACGTGTGTCATCGTCGCTTCCGGTGGAAAATCGGTGCCGCAAACGGGCTCGACCGGGGACGGGTACGCGTGGGCAGAGACGGCCGGGCATACCGTCACTGAGCTGTATCCGACAGAAGTACCGCTTACGTCAGACGAGCCGTTTATCGCCAACCGCGAGCTACAAGGGCTCTCCTTGCGAGACATTACGCTAACCGTTTGGAACCCGCGCGGCAAAAAAATCGTCACCCACGAAGGCGACCTCGTGTTTACTCACTTCGGGCTCTCCGGTCCGACCGCGCTACGCTGCAGCCAGTTCGTCGTCAAGGCACGTAAAACGTTCAATGTACCGACGGTTACGCTGACGATCGATTTATTCCCGCAGCACGCGCTCGATCACCTGCACACGGAATTATCGCATCTAGCGAAACAAGAGCCAAAAAAATCGCTGAAAAACGCGCTCAAACGGTACATACCGGAACGACTTAGTAACGTCGTCTTGCAACAAGCAGAACTTTCACTCGACGTCACTTGCGGCAACGTCGCTAAGCAGAAATGGCTGGAGTTATCACAATTACTAAAAGCTTTTCCGGTGCGAGCAAACGGTACGTTACCGCTGGAAAAAGCGTTCGTCACTGGCGGCGGAGTGCACCTGAAAGAAATCGATCCGAAGACGATGCAATCGAGGCGAATGCCGGGTTTATTTTTTTGCGGTGAAATTTTAGACGTACACGGGTATACAGGTGGCTACAATATTACGGCTGCCTTCACGACTGGCTACAGCGCCGGAAAAAGTGCGGCGGCACAGTGCGCGGCAAACACGTGAGAACCGTTTGCACTACCTGCGGCCCGCGTGACGTACTGCGCACATTATTTCTATAAAGCACCTCGTTACAGTGGCAATGTAGTGCAAATGTACGTTCATCGGCATGCACTTATCCGCTCGACAGTTCTTGCGCTTGTCCTGCATCTCGTTTTCCAATATGCTAAACATACAGCAGAAGATGCCACAATGTCTACGAAGGAGGCGTTCGGCCAATGACGACACACCCTTTCTCCCGGCGTCTTTCGGAAAGTGTCAACCGGATCGTCGCCCGCTTCCCAGCGCCGGTGCAAGAGTTTTTTTATGAAATGATTAGCGCGGAGCGCTCCGAGCGGACGATTGCGAATTACGCCTATGATTTTGACCTCTATTTTACGTATTTAAACGAACAACACGTCGCTTACGACGACGTGTCAGCGCAACACATTCGCGGTTTTTTTCGCCATATTGAAAATGGCTATGAACGGACGATCGAAGTGAAAACGACGCACACCGACCGCGTGACAGGCGAAAAAAAAGAGAAGTGGATCACGCGCACCCACTTTCGGGAAAATACGCGTAGCGGCAAAGCGCGCAAACGGTCTTCCCTCCATTCGCTGTACCGCTTTTTAGATAAGAACGGCTACATTTCTCGCAACCCGATGCAGGATTTCGAGGACAGCTCGCTCAAAACGAGTTCGCAAACGCGGGCGCCAGTCTTCCTCTCTCTCGAGGAAGCGCGGCGCTTAATTCACGCCGTCACTTCCTACTACGACGAAAACGAAGACGACCACCGCTTCCTCCCTGAATTGGCGAGCCGTGATCGCGCGATCATGTTGCTCATGTTAAACACGGGCATGCGCGTCTCCGAGCTCGTTCAGCTCGACGTGCATAGTATCCAAAGGAGTGAGAACGAGTCCCACGTCACTGTACTCGGCAAAGGGAACAAAGAACGGGTCCTCAAGTTGAACAGTACCGCGACCGGAGCGCTTGCGGCGTATGAGGCGGATCGTGCGACGCTCATTCGAGATCGAGAGCAAAAAGCGCTATTCGTCAACCGCTTCGGCCGACGCATGAGTCGAAAAGCTGTGTACGAAGTCGTACAAAAATACGTAGAAGCAGCTGGTTTACCGCCCAAGTCGGCGAAAATATCGCCGCACAAACTACGCCACACACTCGCGACGTTACTCCTAAAAAACGGAGAAAACTTGCGTGTCGTACAAGAGATTCTCGGACATTCGAGCATTCAGACGACTGAAATTTATACGCACGTCATTAATACGGAAAAAGATCAAGCACTCGACCAGCTCGACCGCTTCTTTTAACAATAAGAACTTATGTTTGTCCTTTGTCCACGTTTTTGGTATAATAAAAAAAATGAGCTGCCTCAAGGAGTGTCCACTACAATGACGAATTTGACGCCGCGCCAGCAAGCGATCCTCGACTTTATCCGCGAGCAAGTGCGCGAGAAAGGCTACCCCCCGTCCGTACGAGAAATTGGCGAAGCAGTCGGACTCGCGTCCAGTTCGACGGTACATGGCCATCTGTCCCGCTTGGAAAAAAAGGGGGTTCTGCGCCGCGATCCGACGAAGCCGCGCGCGATCGAACTATTGGATGAAGACAGTGCAGCCGATTTCGATTTACGCGTGACGCGCGTGCCACTACTCGGCAAAGTGACAGCGGGTGAACCGATTACCGCAGTGGAAAATGTCGAAGACTACTATTACTTGCCGAGGCGCATGGTCGGAGACGGAGACAACGCCTTTTTACTGCGCGTGCAAGGGGAAAGCATGATCAATATCGGTATTTGTGACGGTGACTACGTCGTCGTTCGGCAACAGCACGACGCGATTAACGGAGATGTTGTCGTCGCCATGACTGATGAAGACGAAGTGACGGTCAAACGTTTTTACAAAGAAAAAAATCGCATACGCTTGCAACCGGAAAACGATGCGATGGAGCCGATTTTTTTGAGCAACGTGACGATTTTAGGTAAAGTTACTGGACTGTTCCGCACGATTCATTGATGTTTTTTTATAGATGAACACAACCCTGTCAAAAATGAAAGGGAGCCCGACATACGGTAAAGCGGCGGGCTCCCTTCAGCAATCTGTTCTTCATTCCATTCGATTTCCCATGCTTTTCTAGTCACGTGCCTCGATATCCTTAATCTCGATATCCTTAATATCGCGTACGATCTTCCCTATCTCGTACGATCTTCAATATCGGGTACGATCTTCTTTACCCGTTCCCACCTCTCTAGAAACCTATTATGTAAGCAACCGCCTCGACAAGTCGTTAACCGCTAAATAGTTCCTGCTGGTACATCCTTTATCTGTCCTTGCGCCGCCATGTGCGCGAGCGCCGTTTCGAGCGCAATTTTCACGTGAGCGTACGTTAGACCGCCTTGCATATACCCGGTGTGGGGCGGTCGGAGTGGCCCGTCCACTGACAGCTCGATCGTCGACCCTTGCACAAACGTCCCCGCCGCCATAATGACCGGATCTTCATAACCGGGCATTGGACCAGGAACGGGCACCACATGGGCGTCGATCGGCGAGGCCATCTGAATCCCTTGGCAAAAGGCGACGAGCGCCTCCGCACTGCCAAAATTGATCTGCTGAATGAGGTCGGTACGCGTATCATGCCACCTCGGACTCGTGTCAAACCCGAGCTTTTCTAACACAGCAGCGGTTAACACTGCACCTTTTAGCGCCTCCCCGACGACGTGCGGGGCGAGAAAGAACCCTTGGAAGTAGTCGCGCGTGTATCCGTACATGGCACCGCCTTCCACTCCGACACCCGGCGCAGTTAGGCGCGCGGCAACTTGTTCGAGCAAGGTACGCTTGCCGGCGATGTACCCGCCGGATTTTGCCAAGCCGCCGCCCGGGTTTTTGATTAAGGAGCCGGCGATTAAGTCTGCCCCGCGGTGTGGGGGCTCTTCCGTCTCGACAAACTCCCCGTAACAGTTGTCCACAAACACAATGACGTCTCCTTTAATCTCCTTCACGAAGCGGACCATCTCCGCGATTTCTTCCACGGTGAAGGACGGACGGTCGCTATAGCCGCGCGAACGCTGAATACCGATACACTTCGTCTTCGCACCGATGCTGCGCGAGATTGCTTCCCAGTCGGGACGCCCCGCTTTTAGGGGTACATCGTTATACACGATGCCGTAATCTCGGAGTGAACCCCTACCGTCACCTTTTTCCCCGATCACTTCTTCCAGTGTGTCGTACGGCTTCCCGGTTATGTACAACAGTTCGTCACCAGGCCGGAGCACACCGAACAGACTAGCGGCAATGGCGTGAGTCCCCGACGTGATGCTCGGGCGTACAATCGCACCTTCAGTCCCGAACACGCGGGCGTACACCGCTTCTAAGGCGTCGCGACCCGTGTCGCCGTAACCGTAACCGGTCGAGGCCGCGAAATGGAATTCTTGCACGTACTCAGCTTTAAATGCGTCTAACACGCGACGTTGATTTTGTTCGACCTGCTTCGCAATGTGGATAAAAGAGGGTAAGACTTGTTGCTCGATTCGAGCGACGAATGCGACTAACGATGACTGACTGATCATTTCATTCTCCTTCTGCAATCGATAGATCCATTTATCATATCGTGATATCGTGACATAACAACATCACGCGATAACTTAAATAATCACTTAACCGTTGTGGGCATATATAAAAAAACTCCCCCGCGCAGGAGGAGTGTGGCGGACGTCACCTAAGGTCGTTCGCTTCAATTTGCATCAGTTGCTCGCGCGTCGGGACGTCTGTCTGCATGAGTCGGAACGCGTGGCGGCGAATTGCTTTTTCGATTTGGTTACGAACTTCGCGCGCATTGCCGAAATTGTGCAAGGCGTGCGCACTCGCCAGTTGCAAATACTTCCTGAGCTGCTGTTTGGCTTGCGGCGTCATCCGGTATTGCCGCTCTTCGAGCATCGCGTCGGCAATACACATTAACTCATCTAGCGCATAGTCGGGAAAAGTGATCTGAACGGGGAAGCGCGATGGCAGCCCGGGATTGGAGAGTAAGAATTGCTCCATTTCTAACGGGTACCCGGCAAGGATCAATATAAATTTATCTTTTTCATCTTCCATTGCTTTGACGAGCGTGTCAACCGCTTCTTTGCCGAAATCTTTCTCGCCGCCGCGGGCGAGCGAATAAGCTTCGTCGATGAACAAAATACCGCCAAGCGCCTTTTTCACCCACTCGCGCGTCCGTTGCGCCGTGTGGCCGATATACTCCCCCACGAGGTCTGCTCGCTCGACTTCGATTAAATGCCCTTGGCTGAGGACGCCCATATCGCGAAATAAGCGACCGAGCACGCGGGCGACTGTCGTCTTACCGGTACCCGGATTCCCTTTAAACACCATGTGGAGCACTTGCTGCTCGGCGGATAACCCCGCAAGTTGCCGCTTCTGTCCAATTTTGATCAGCGCGTAAATTTCGTACACGAACCGTTTAATCTTTTTTAGCCCGACTAAACAGTTCAACTCTTCCAAGCAGTTTTGCAGCGTACGATCTTCTTGCAACATCTTCTGTTCGCGTTCGAACGGAAGGGCGATCGCCCCGTCGCGCGTGGCCGCAGCATCTTTTCCTTGATGCAACACGACGTGAATACGGTGTTGTTCACGCGTAATGACGTGCTCGCTCACGTGTACTCACCTCAATCGTTGAACTCAACTTAAGTATACGCAAGAGCCCAGATAGAGGTGAAAAACCAAGTGATGAAATCACTTGGTTTATTCGGTCTTATCTTGTACTAACGACACAGAGCGACTCGGTGTAAAGGTGGAAATCGCGTGCTTGTAAATCATTTGTTGTTTTCCGTCACTTTCGATGACAATAGTGAAGTTGTCAAACCCTCTAATGACTCCCCGCAATTGAAAACCGTTTACCAAATGAATGATCACCGGAATACTCTCTTTGCGAATTTGATTTAAAAATGTGTCCTGGATGTTAATCTGTTGTTTCAACGTAGGAACCTCCTATGTATCTTTATATTAGGTGACTATCTCACTTATTCTTTATGCCCTACTAACTTTCCTGCTACAAACTGACAAATTTGTGCAATCTTTTTTTCTCGCGAAGACTCATCCGTCAGATCCCACCAATAAATATCCTTATTGCGGCGGAACCACGACCACTGACGTTTCGCATAACGCCGCGTATTTTGTTTAATCGCTGCGATCGCCTCGCTTAAGCTCCACTCCCCTTCTAAAAACCCTATAATCTCTTTATACCCTAAACCTTGCATGGATACAAGGTCTAATGCGTATCCTTTTTCTTTCAAAGCGCGAACTTCGTCCACCATACCCGCTGCGATCATCTGATCGACGCGGTTGTTAATGCGTTCGTACAGGACGGCGCGATCCATCGTGAGCCCGATCCACAGCAAATCGTACGGCGATTTTTTTTGCTGTGCCGCATGGTACGCGGTCATCGTGTACCCGGTCGTCTCAAAAATTTCTAGCGCGCGTACGATCCGCCGTACGTCGTTCGGATGTAAGCGTGCCGCTGAATCGGGATCCACTTCGCGCAATTTGTCGTGTAGCGCCTCGTTACCGCGCTGTTCGCGATAGTGGTGCCAGCGCGCGCGAACAACCTCGTTCGCCGTAGCCTCGGAAAACGCGTACGCCGAGGTGACAGCCTGCACGTACAACCCAGTACCCCCGACGAGAAGCGGCAGTTTTCCGCGCGCGTGGACATCGCTAATCGCCTCGCGGGCACACTTTTGATACTCCGCCACGGAATACGGGTAATCCGGGTCGACGCAATCGATCAAATGGTGCGGCACTTGTGCGCGCTCGGCCGGCGACGCTTTCGCAGTTCCAATATCCATACCGCGATACACTTGCATCGAATCGGCAGAAATGATTTCCCCGGAAAACTTTTTCGCTAGCGTCAGGCTAAGTGCCGTTTTTCCTACGGCTGTCGGACCGACAAGAACTAACAGTAGCGGCTTATCTCCTCGTTTCTTGTCGTTTTTCACTCGCGTAGGGAGGCGTTCGTCCGTTTCCTTCACTGACACCTCATTTGCTATTACATTATTTACATTATTCGCTTGTCGTGCTTGTTGTTCCTTCACTAGTTCCTCAGTTCCTCACTAAATGATACCGTAACACACACCGTCTGTTTTCTTTGTCAACAGCTCGAAACCTAAGCGCGTAAACTCACCGCTGGCAACTGTCTCTTTTAAAATGACAGCTCGCCGTGCCACCCGCCGCGCCTCGCGTACCGCTTCTTCGGACAAAGGGCGGTCGTCGGCTAAGTGGCGGAGCGGGTTCATATGCGCGGACTGTGTGACGCCGCGGCGAAACATCGGATCAAAATAAACGAAATCATATGCGTTATTAGGGCACTTTCGCAAATAAGAAAGGTGATCCACGGCTCGGATACGCACCCGCTGCATCGCTTCCGCTACTTCCGGCACCGCCGTAGGATAATGGGTAAGTCCGTACGCGACGACAGCGGCGATCCGCTTTTCGCTCTCCAATCCGACGACCGTGCCGCTCCGTCCGACGATGTGCGCCGCGGTAATCGCATCGGCCGCAAAGCCACACGTCGCATCGAGCCACGAGTCGCCCGCCCGCAACCCGACGATGTCATAGAACACATCCCCTTCGCCGCGCAATAACCGTTTAATGCGCACGACCGACAAACTCGGATGATAAGTGAACGCCTCGTCCACACCGACCCAACGCGCCCCGCTTGCGGAGAGGACGATTAACTCCTCGGTACCGAACCGCGCACGTATTTGGGGTAAAGAATACTTCTTACGCTGTTCGTAGGGCCAACCCCACGCGGCAGCAAACGCGCGAGCCTCCTGTTCGAACTGGGGCGTTACGCGATAAGACGTCGTCACAATCATACCATCACCTATTATGGGCGGTTGGGTTTAACTCCAGTTTACCCAAAATCGTTTTTATGCATAATCGTACAGTTTCCAATCATAAACGATAGCGACATTTATTGCAAATTAATGCATAACACTACATGACTCGCTTGAACAACTTTTCCAATTCGTACGCGGTAAATTGGATGAGCACCGGGCGTCCGTGTGGACATGTAAACGGGTTAGCCGCACGTTGCAACTGGGTGAGCAACGAGTCCATTTCGTCTTGACGCAAGTGTCTGTTCGCTTTAATGGCCGCTTTGCACGCCAGTTGAGCCGCGCTCTCATCGCGCAAGTCGGCAAGTGATAAGCGGCGGTGCTCGAGCACCCAATCGACGATCTCGCGGATCAGCGCTTCTTCGTGCCCTTGTGGAAACCACGTCGGATGGGAGCGGACGATAAACGTTTTTTCACCGAACGGTTCGAGTACGACGCCGACCGCCTCCAGCAGCGAACGCTTCTCGTGCAGCACGGCGCTCTCCTCCGCCGTCAATTCAAGTTGCAGCGGAAACAGCAGCTCTTGTAACCGGCGGTCCTCGTTCGCTAAGCGCCGACGAAAGTATTCGTAGTAGACGCGTTCGTGCGCCGCGTGTTGATCAATGAGGTACAGACTGTCCGCCGATTGGGCGACAATATACGTCCCGTGTACTTGGGCCAGTGGCGTTAAGTCGGGAAGGCGCTGCGCGCTTTGCACGGCACTAGCTGGGGCGTCGGACGTGTCTCCAGTCTGTGTGGCTGCGGAATAACTTTGCGTATGCGATGTCGCCCGTTCGGCATGTTGGTCGTTCACATCGTCAGACGTCGCCTGCCGCACGAGATCATCTGTCTGTTCGTGATTCTCTGTCTGTTCGTGATTCTCTGTCTGTGCGCGATCCTCTGTCCGTGTGCCCCCCCAGTCCTTGCGGTTCGCCCTGCTCGATTCACTGTCAGTGGCAGCAGTGGGACGATCCGACGCACGCGGTACGGATGAACCTGTACCTTCCCCCGGGTTTATATCGGGCCTTGCGGAAGTCGGCCGTTGCCTGCTCGCGTTCCCGTTCACCGGCCGAGCGTCGGCCGCAAAATGAGGTTGTTGTTCTTTTATCGCCTCGTGGGTAAATTGGAACTCCGTTTGTACGCTTTTTTGCTGCCGCGGGGAACTCGTATCGAAACGGAGTTGCGGGATGAGCGATTCTTCCATTAACCGCTCTTTAATCGTTTGCGTTAGCCACTCGGCAAGCGTTTTTTCTTTGCTGAAGCGCACCTCCAATTTCGTCGGATGGACGTTAACGTCGATGAGGCGCGGATCCATGTGGATGTTCAATACGGCGAGCGGTAGGCGGTTAATCGGCAACAGTGTATGGTACGCCTCGATAATCGCTTGCGTCAACGCATAGCTGCGCACGTAGCGACCGTTGACGAGTGTCGTCATGTAGTGCCTAGAGGCGCGCGTGACTTCTGGTTTACAAATAAATCCATCCAACGAAAAATCTAAATGTTCTGCGTGTATGCCCAGCATCGCGCGCGCTACCGTCTGTCCGTAGATCGCTTGGATGACGTGCAGTAATCTGCCGTCGCCCAACGTGTGCAACAACGTTCGCCCGTCGTGTTCTAAGCGAAAAGAAACTTCGGGGTAGGCGAGCGCTAAGCGGTTGACCGCATTCACGACGTGACTAATTTCGGTGTTCACCGTCTTTAAATATTTTAAGCGGGCCGGCGTGTTGTAAAATAGGTGGCGTACTTCGATGTCTGTCCCTTGCGGACATGCGACATCTTCTACTTTTTCACTATTGCCACCGTGGATGACAACTTGTGTGCCGACCACCTCGTCCACTGCTTTCGTCCGACATTGCAGTTGGGAAACCGAAGCGATGCTCGGTAACGCTTCGCCGCGAAACCCGAGTGAGCGGATGTTAAACAAATCTTTCGCATGGGCGATCTTACTCGTCGCATGGCGCATAAAGGCACGTGTAACGTCGCCTTTCGCCATTCCGTCTCCGTCGTCGCGCACGCGGACGAGGGTCAAGCCGCCCTCCTCGAGCGCAATGTGAATTTTTGTACTGTGTGCATCTAGTGCGTTCTCCACGAGCTCTTTTACGACGGAGGCGGGCCGCTCGACGACTTCCCCGGCGGCGATTTGGTTCGCCAGCGCCGCGGAGAGCACACGGATCTTTTCCATATAGTGTAACCTCCTGCTTCATTCTTGTACGTCAGCCACCTATGCCTCTCCCCGTATCCTGCCAGCAAGCGTTTGAAACCAACTTGCCCGCCTTAAGTGACGTTGCAAGCCGCCGACGTCGGGCGCCGCTAGCTGTTCAGCTTTTCCCGCATAAGTTTCCGCTGTAGTTCGCTGACGAGCTGAGCCGTCTCTAGCGGGGTGCGGTTATTTACATCCCAAGCCGTCAATTCCGCCAACACGCCACGGACGCGCGGGTCAGTTTCTACGCTTACTTGCCCTGGCGGCGCTGTTAACTGCCGCGCTGGCTCGTCCTCTTGCTCCGTACGACGTTCGGTTTCCGGCTCGGGCCAAGCAAAGCTCAATTGCCCACGCGTCGTCCCTCCCCCGTAACGCCCCCGTTCGAGGTCCTCTAACACTTCTCGCGCTCGCGCGATTAGCGCGTCCGGCAAACCTGATAGCTCGGCGACGTGTACCCCGTAGCTGCGGTCGGCGCGCCCCGGTTCGATGCGGTGCAAAAACAACAGTTCGCCGCCGCGCTCCTCGCAACGGGCGTGCACGTTGCGCACGCGCGGCAGTTCGTCAGCCAGCTGCGTCAGTTCGTGGTAGTGGGTGGAAAATAACGTCATCGCCCCGACGCGGTCGTGAATGTACTCGACGATGGCGTGGGCAATCGCCATTCCGTCGTACGTCGATGTGCCGCGGCCGATTTCGTCTAACAAAATGAGGCTGCGCGCCGTCGCTTGTGTCAGCGCCTGTTCCGTCTCCACCATTTCTACCATAAACGTACTTTGGCCCGAGACGAGGTCGTCTGCTGCGCCGATGCGGGTAAAAATGCGGTCGACGAGCGGTATGCGCGCGGCGCTAGCCGGGACGAAGCAGCCGATGTGCGCCATTGTGGCAATTAACGCCACTTGCCGCATATACGTACTCTTCCCCGCCATATTCGGTCCGGTAATGAGTAAAACTTGCTCTGCTGCCGCATCGAGTGTCGTATCGTTCGCCGTGAAATCACCGCTCGCGATCATCTGTTCGACGACAGGGTGGCGTCCTTCTTTAATTTGCAGTGGCCCGGAAGGGGCGATTTCCGGGCGCACATAGTCGTTTTTGGCACTAACTGTTGCCAGCGACTGCCACACGTCTAACGTCGCCACCCACTGCGCCAACGTTTGCAACCGTTTAATCTCGGTGCCGACCGCTTCGCGCAATTGAATAAACAGGTCGTATTCCACCTCGACGGCCCGCTCTTCCGCTTCTAAAATAAGTGCCTCCTTCTCCTTCAATTCCGGTGTAATGAACCGCTCCGCGTTTGCTAGCGTCTGCTTCCGCACATAGCGCCCTTCCGGCAGCAAGTGTAAATTGGCTTTCGTCACTTCCAAGTAGTACCCGAACACGCGGTTATAACCAACTTTTAACGACTTAATGCCAGTAGCGGCGCGTTCTTCTTGTTCTAAGCGCGTGAGCCACGCTTTGCCGTCGCGCTTTGCCGTCAATAGCCGATCGAGTTCAGCACGATAGCCTTCGCGAATGAGGCCGCCCTCCTTAACGGAAACAGGGGGGTCATCGACAAGGGCAGCCGCTATTTTTTGCTGCACATCTTGGCACAGGTCGGGCACACCTAGCGTCGCGTAAAATGACGGGGCGGCTCGCTTTAGCGTGTTGGCAAGCGTCGGCAACTGTTCTAGTGATCGCTTCAGCGCATTGAGATCGCGTCCATTGGCGGTGCCGTAGGCGATCCGGCCTGCCAACCGCTCTAAGTCGTACACATTCTTTAAAATGTCGCGCACATCTTCCGTAAGCAGCATGTCGTCAACGAACACCTGTACGGCCGTTAACCGTTCTTCAATCGCCTGCACGCTCAAGAGGGGCTTGTCCAACCATTTCTTCAACAGGCGCCCACCCATCGCTGTCGCCGTATGATCGAGTAACCACAATAAAGACCCGTATCGCTTCCCATCGCGAATCGTCGCCGTCAACTCCAAATTGCGGCGCGCAAACTGGTCGAGTGCCATAAAGGCGTCCGTTTCATAACGATGAACCGACTGTAAATGAGAGAAGCCCCGTTTTTGTGTCTTATGTAGATAGTGTAGCAAACAGGCGACTGTCGCATACGCCAGCGGATCGTCGCTCAGTTGTTCGCTCTGAGTTGGAAATTGCGCGTTAAGTAGCGCGCCTGCTCCTTCGGCCGTCAGTTCGTCTGCCGCCAGCACTGTCAGTGGCGCCGAAAAGTGCGACTTAAGCTGCTCGGCATCGTCGGTTGCAAATTCGGAACTCGTCACGATTTCGGCTGGCGCGTACGCTGCCACTTCGTCGAGGAGCGCGCGCAGCGACTCAAGCTCCGTATAAGCCACTTCCCCCGTCGATACGTCGGCCGCGGCCAAACCGTACATATTCCTTCGCTCATCGACAGCTACTAAATAGTTGTTCTGTTTCTCCTCGAGCATTTGGTCTCCTAGCACTGTTCCTGGCGTGACGACGCGAACGACTTCGCGCCGCACCACCCCTTTTGCTTGTGCTGGATTTTCCGTCTGTTCACAAATAGCCACTTTAAAGCCGCGCGCAATGAGGCGGGCAATATATGAATCGGCGGAGTGGTAAGGCACTCCGCACATCGGGATGCGTTCTTTTTTACCGCCGTCGCGGCTCGTCAGTGTAATCTCTAACTCTTGCGACGCGCGGCGTGCATCGTCAAAAAACAGCTCGTAAAAGTCCCCTAGCCGAAAAAAAAGAAAGCAGTCGGGGTAATCTGCCTTAATTTGTAAATATTGGCGAATCATCGGTGTATAACCGCACATGGGCACATCCTCCGTATTAGGTAAAACGTTTATTCTATTAGTATAGCAGGATATTTACAGGCACAAAAGGCTCTTATCCCCATCGCCCTTGCCTATCGCCCACCATAACAACGAGTGGCCCTTCACCTACAGTGCGTGACAGCTTACAATTTGCGGCTGTGGTGAAACGGCGGTATGCGCCACTTCTTCCGAATGTCCTCTGTTTCGTCCCACGTCTTTCCGGATGTTAGCAACTGATAGTACGCATCGAGATTTTTTTGTTCTTCACGATACGTATCGAATTGTGTAAGCGTCCGCCACAGCCGCGGCACGATGTTGCCGATCACTTCTTTATTTCCGTCGTAGTATGCTTTTTGAACCGCAACGTCGCTAAGTGGCCAGTCATTGAAATACGGATAATGGCACGCAATCAGTTTAGCTAAGCCAAATACCCCTTTCGTTAGCGTCGGCGAGATCAGCCAGCTCGGCAGTGTCCGGTATTCGAAGCCGCCGTGCAACTTTTCTCGGAAATCACCGAGAAAGCCGTATTTTGGGCGCCGCTTGCGGCCGCGCCTGTCTTCGACGAGTACGAGCGGGAGCGCCAAATAGTTGTCGAGGGCGCGTAGGAAAGCAAAAGTGAGTGGCACGCGACTGAAGTGAATGTGCCCGCCGATCGGAAAGCCCGGATATGGAAGGGCACCAGCTAACCAGCGCACATTAGGGTCGTTAATTTTTTTGGCCGCTAGCAACATGGCGCGGTGCAAGCTAAGCACGAGTTCCCGCGGACTGTTGCTCGGGCGCGGCCGCAGCTCGACGATCGGCTTATCGGCCCGGTTACTGCCGCGCCAAATCGCATCGCAACCGACGAGTCCGCGGTACGGAAAATAATCGGACGCGAGCTTTAACCTTCCCGTGGCGTCGCCCATAATAAATTCCGGGTCAGTCCCGAGGAGGACATCCTTTGACGACGGCACGATGTCCGGCAAGCGCTTCGCGTAGCTGGCAAACGCCTGCTCAAAAGCGGTCGTCATATAACTCGTTAACTTCGGACGCGCCAACACATCGAGCACGACCGACTTTCCTCCCGTCGCCTTGCCGAGCCGCACGACGCCGTAATCTAATCCAAGGGCGTACACAGCGCGTTTCGCTAACCGTTCTACCGTGCGCACTTCTTTCGTCCGTTCTGCGCGTTTGACAACCTTGAAGCGTTCCGGCGTCTGCACTTTACCGCCCGCGAGCCAGTGCGCCCGATCGTGAGACACATAAGCAAACAGTGCACGACATTGAAACACGCCAATCACGTACTGCCTAACGAGTTGACGGCTCGCGCCGGCATCGGGAACGGGAATCCCGTGTAAGTGTAGGTGTTTGAGGCGGATCAAGCGAGTTGGAAAGCGGGAAATCGTTTCTTCGCTGTTCAATGTATATAATGAAAAGTGGTAACCTTTTTGCAGGTGATCTAACGCGATCGGCGCAGTTAAGCGGTGATCGTCAGTCACAAGCGATTGTTCCCTTTGCACTAGCGTCATGTGGATGCTCCTTTCAGTGAAAAGACGACCCACTTAACGGTGTCTCGTAAACTTTTTGCACTATACTTTTTGCACTATATCGGATAAGTTCAATAGAAAACGGACAGACACATGTTGTGCCTCATAGTGAAAATGACGGTTCGTGTAAAGAAAGTCTCTCGACATGTTATGAAGGGAACAATAAGTTGGTGAAAAAAAGGAAAAGGAGGCGCCCAGAGCCTCCCTAGCGGTTAGCCGTCCAAGTCGTCGAGGATTAGGTCGGGATCGAGATCCTCAAAGTCGGGGCGCTCGTGATCGGTGAACGCTTCCATGCCTAGTTCCTTGTCTTCGTAGCCGTCCAGTTCCCTGTCGACGACGGCGACGTTCAATTTCGTTTCGCCGACCACTTCTACATGAAATTCCCGCTCGACGCGAACGATGACCATATTGGAGTCGTCAGTAATCGTCGCTTCAATACAGTTTGGCGGCTGCGTCGCTAGTGCGGTCACTTCCTCCGATCCTTCTCGCACATTTTTGTCGAAGTAACTGAGCGGCACGTGATCGATGTAGGAGACAGTGCGCTTCACTACGTCGGTCTTCGTGTTTTTTTGGTACGAATACCAAATGTTGATGTCATAATTCCCCGCAATTTCTATGACATCCCCCGCTTTGGTCGCTTCGAAGGAGTGGTTGATAATCCAGGCCCCCAAAATGGTCGAGATCGAATCAGGCGGAGCTAACTGGTGCGCATCCTGTGAAAACTTACGACCTTTGCCACAGACGGCTTTCGTAAGCACTTCCCGGAAGCTAAAATCTGTATCTGTATTCGCCATAATGTTACCTCCTCCAACGTTCGTTCAGTAACATGTTTATGCAGGGCGAATAACTACGGTGCAAAAAAAACCTACAGAAAGATTCTGTAGGTTAGTCAATATGCATACACTAATTGATTGCAAGAGTTGCCTCTATGATCAGCTTTTACAGCCACAAGGGCCGCCGCTGCCACAACCGCTCCGCACCTCGCCACCTGTTTCTACCTCGAGTGCTTGCGACACGCCGGAGGCGATCGTATGTTGGATTAGTTGCAACAGATCGTTCATTTCCACTTGACTCTGCTGGTACTCCCGCACGATCGGCAAGTTGTCCAACTCGTCGTTCAGCTGGGCGAGTTTTTGTTCTAATCGCTGCTTGTAGCCAGGCTTTACGTAATGTTCGGCGTGGACGAGCTCTTTTTGCGTCCGTTTGATGTCCGCGATTAACTGCTGCACGCGTGCACTGTCGTTTACGCTTCGCTCAGCGGTGCGAAAGCGGCTCACCTCATCCGTCAGCTGCAGTTTTTGCGCAAACTGCTCCACCCGAGCCAACACATGCGCGTGTCCACCCGCATGATCCAGACCACGTTCCCGTACCATCTCATAGCGCCTCTCTTTGCGCGTCACAGACGAGTGTACCGCCGAGCGTATACGTCTTCGGTTCGGTAATGCGCACCTCGGCGAACTGGCCGATCAACGTTTTTGATCCCCGGAAGTTGACGAGTTTATTCGAACGCGTCCGTCCAGAAAGCACGTCGGCGTTCTTCTTACTTTCACCCTCGACGAGTACTTCGACGACTTCGCCTCGCAGTTGCTCGTTTTTGCGCAAGCTGATCGCGTCTTGTATTTCGTTCAACTGCAGCAACCGCTCTTTCTTCACTTCCGGCGGTGTCGTATCTTCCCACTTCGCTGCAGGGGTGCCTTCGCGCGGCGAATAAATGAACGTAAACGCCGAGTCGTACGCCACTTCGCGCATGAGCGATAGCGTGTCAGCGAACTGTTCGTCCGTTTCTCCCGGGAAGCCGACAATAATGTCGGTCGTCAGTACGACGTTCGGAATCGCCTTTTTTATTTTTTCGACTAAGCGCATGTAGTCGTCGCGCGTATATTTGCGCGCCATCCGCTTTAACATGAGCGAGTTGCCCGACTGCGCCGGCAGGTGGATGTGCTCGACCAAGTTGCCCCCTTGCGCTAATACTTCGATTAGGTGGTCGTCAAAGTCGCGCGGGTGACTCGTCGTAAAGCGCACGCGCGGAACAGCGATTTTCGCGATGTCGTCCATGAGATGCCCGAAGCGGTAGTCGATGTCGGTCAAGTCCTTGCCGTACGCATTCACGTTTTGCCCGAGGAGCGTCACTTCTTTATAGCCGAGGCGGGCCAAGTCGCGCACCTCGGCGAGCACGTCTTGCGGTAGGCGGCTGCGTTCTTTGCCGCGCGTGTACGGAACAATACAGTACGTGCAAAACTTGTCGCACCCGTACATAATGTTTACCCAAGCCTTTAAGCGGTTCGCTCGCGCTTTCGGCATGTTTTCGACGACGTCGCCTTCTTTCGACCACACCTCGACAACCATCTCTTTCGCAAACAGCGCCTCTTTCAATAAATGCGGCAGGCGGTGAATGTTGTGCGTGCCGAAAATGAGATCGACGTGTTGGTGTTTTTGTAAAATGCGGTTAACGACCGATTCTTCTTGCGACATACAGCCACACACGCCGAGAATTAAATCCGGATTCTCGATTTTGAGCGGTTTAATGCGTCCGATTTCACCGAACACTTTGTCCTCGGCGTTTTCCCGAATCGCGCACGTGTTAAACAAAATGACGTCGGCGCTCTTTTCGTCGTCGGTCGCCGCATAGCCCATCTGTTCGAGAATGCCGGCGATCGTCTCCGTATCGTGTTCGTTCATTTGACAGCCATACGTTTTAATCAAATATTTTTTTCCGACGCCGATGTGCCGTACGTCTTCCGGAATTTGTTCAAAGTCCAAAATTTCGATGTCTTCTTTATATCGTTTCCGCGCTTTTTTTAAGTTAGGCGCGGTAAAGTATTTCGCATAGTCAATCGTACGTTTCGTCACTGCTAAAAACTCCTCTCAAGCAACCTCACCGCTATTGTAACATATTTTCGCCGTGTTTTCGCCGTGCATGATCGTTCTCGGACAAGCGAACAAGGTGCCTTCGGCATGCGACCGGCATGCGGCACTTTGCTCTACAGAAATCGTGCCGCTTACTGGAAGACGGCCATCACTTCTTGCACGTGGCGCGGTACTTTCACCTTGTGAATCGTCCCGTAAAAGCCGTCGCGCGCCGGCTGCAACGTGATGTGAGCGATTATTAAGCCGGCATGTTCGAGGTGGCTAATGTAGCCGAGTACGGTCGCTTCGACGTCTAAGTCTTGTCCACTCAAACGCGTGCGATCGATCCAGTCGTACGTCGCTAAAAATTGAGCCACTTGGTAGAAAGAAATGTCGTCGCGTCGGTAGTGATGTAAAAATTGCAACACAGACAGCAAGATCGGCTTGGCCGTAAATAAACGGTAAATCGACAGCTGCTCCAGCAAGTGCGCTTGCTCAGCAGTATCGCTCGCACGATTGACGCGCTCGAGCAAATTGTGCTGCCATTCGTCAACTGTCGCGGGATCCGCTCCTTCCTCGGTCGGCGAGGTGTGCGTTGCAGTCGCATATGTAACGACCGGGTGGGCGTGTCTAGTGAAAGCTGTATAGCGCACTTTGTTCAGTACTTGATATAAATCCCCCGTCTTGATCAACCAAATACAGACGATCAGTACGAGACCGACGGGACTGAACACAGCTTCAGCGACAAATAAGACGATGTCCTCGATGGAGGTGAGAAACGTCACGAGCCATTTGCCGAAAAAGTTTTGCGGTGTCCCGATCGTTTTTAATAATGCATATAAAATTAAAACGACCATTACCACAAAGATCCCTTTTTTTCCTTTTGATTTTAACCAAGAGAAGCGAAACGTCTTTTTTAATTTTTTCTTCTGCCTTTCCATGCTCGTCCTCCTTTGCTAGCTCTAGTTTAGCGAAAAACAGGCGGTGTGGGAATAGGCTAAACGCTTTAAAGAAAATCGTGGTAAAACCGCAGCCAATTGTCAGACATAAACCGTTTGACTTGCGCCTCCGAGTAATGCTTAAGCAACATCTCGCGTAAATAGGCGCTATCACTCGCATCGATGAGGTTGTCCATTTTCGGTGTGAAGCCGTCAAAGTCAGAGCCGAACGCTACATGATGTTCCCCACCTAAACTGCAAATGTGGTCGATATGTTTTAACAACGTCGTCGCCTGTGCGCGATTGTCGTTTTCCGTACACCGATCGTCGACGAACCAAGGGACGAAGGTCAGGCCGATGACACCGCCTCGCGCGATAATCGCTTTAATTTGCGCGTCGTCCAAATTGCGCGGATGGGAACACATGCGGCGTGCGTTCCCGTGTGAGGTGTAAACGGCAAGCGGTTCCCCTAGCTCGAGTACGTCCCAAAAACCTCGTTCCGATAAGTGTGCCACGTCGAGCAGCACGCTTAGGCGCGCCATTTCCCGCACGAACTGCCGTCCGAACCGCGTCAAACCGCCGCCGCGAGCCTCTTCCACGCCGTCCGCAACTTCGTTCGCCCAGTTCCACGTCAAGCCGATCGACCGTACGCCTAGCCGGGCAACGGTTCGCAAGTTGTACAGTTCGCCCTCTAGGGCGTCGGCTCCCTCGAGGTGGAGCAGTGCCGCTATCTTCCCCTCTTGCCTGGCGACCGCGGCCAGTTCACCGTACGAGGTAACAGCTGTCACTTTGCTTCCATCGCCGACGATGCGCTCATAGAACATATCGATCATTGCTAGCATGGCATGTAACCGCCCGCCGCGCGGAACGTGCGGGGGCACGAACACGGCAAACGTCTGCATAAAGTAATTAGCAGCGATCGCCTTATCATAAGTGACATCGAGTGGGCTAGCGGGATCGTAAAAAGATACTTTTCCTTGTCGTTCGTACATTTTCCATAACACGTCACAGTGCCCGTCAATGTATTTCACACTAACTCCTTCCTTTCTGTACAAAGAAAACCCGGGGTGGCATCCCAGGTTTGTCCGTTTGCAAAATATTTCATATGCGACCCTATTATTTGTACGCAAACCTGCCGAACTGCCATGAATCGTGCCGCCAAGTTAGCGCGGTTCGACGATTAACTTAATCGCCGTCCGCTCTTCGCCGTCGATGACGATGTCGGTAAAGGCAGGAATACAGATGAGGTCAACACCACTTGGTGCTACAAACCCGCGGGCAATCGCTACTGCTTTAACAGCCTGATTTAAAGCACCGGCGCCAATCGCCTGTATTTCAGCAGAACCGCGTTCGCGTAACACTCCAGCAAGTGCGCCGGCAACCGAATTAGGGTTAGACTTTGCTGAAACTTTTAATATATCCATGGTTGTACCTCCTTGAATAATGGCAATGCTACCACTTCTCTAACCATGTATATTCGCGTTGGCGGTATGTAATTCCTGCAATGTTCAATCCATCCACGGGTGGTCGTCGTCGATGCGGATACGGCGGATACTTTCAGCCTGTCCCGTGTCTTTGTTAAGGTCGATGAGGACAGCGTTCAGTTGCCAACGCCCTGTCTGCACCTGGAAGCGCACCGGCAATTGTGTCAAAAACTTCGTGCGTACGACGTCGCGGTCTATGCCGATGACGCCGTCGTAGGCCCCTACCATGCCAACGTCGGATATGAACGCCGTGCCGTTCGGCAAAATGCGCTCATCCGCCGTCTGCACGTGCGTATGTGTACCGACGATCGCCGAGACGCGACCGTCTAAATGCCACGCCATCGCGATTTTTTCTGCTGAAGCTTCGGCGTGGAAATCGACGATAATGTGTGACGTTTTCGGACGTAGTTTATCGATTAATTCGTCTGCTTTGCGAAACGGGCAATCTAGCGGTGGCAAAAAGGATCGCCCCATTAAATTGCAGACAGCAATCGTACGGTTGTCCCGTTCGATGAGCACGTAGCCGACGCCTGGAGTCCCTTCGGGGTAGTTGGCCGGTCGCACGATGCGCGTCTCGCGGTCGAGGAAATCGAATATTTCCTTTTGATCCCATGCGTGATTGCCGAGTGTAATAACGTCAATACCCATTTGATAAAACGAGTGAACAATTTCTCGCGTGATACCTTTACCACTCACATGCGCATTTTCCCCGTTCGCAATGACGAGATCCGGTTTTAACGACTGCGTCAGCTGCTTAAGCATTTGCTTTAACGCGGTCATTCCCGGTTGTCCGACGACATCACCTAAAAATAAGCAACGCACAACGTACAATCCCCTCCTTTCCAGCAATTTTAAAAAAGAAAGTGGCGAAAAATCGCCACTCTATTTCGCGTATTCAACTGCACGCGTTTCGCGGATGACAGTCACTTTAATGTGACCAGGGTAGTCTAATTCGTTTTCTATCCGTTTCGTAACCTCACGCGCCAAGCGGATCGATTCAATGTCGTCGACCTTATCGGGACTGACCATAATTCGAATCTCCCGACCGGCTTGAATAGCATAAGATTTCTCGACGCCTTCAAACGAATTCGAAATGTCTTCTAGTTTTTCGAGGCGACGAATATACGTCTCTAACGTTTCGCGCCGCGCCCCAGGCCGAGCAGCCGACAACGCGTCAGCAGCACAGACTAAGGCAGCAATCACCGATGTCGTCTCGTAGTTTCCGTGGTGAGACCCGATGCCGTTTAACACGGGTTCCGGTTCGTTGTACCTCTTGGCGAGTTCAATACCGATTTCCACGTGAGACCCTTCCACTTCGTGGTCAATCGCTTTGCCGATATCGTGTAACAAACCAGCTCGCTTGGCCAAGTTGACGTCCTCGCCTAATTCACTGGCCATGAGACCAGCCAAGTGGGCGACTTCCATAGAATGGAGTAACGCATTTTGGCCGTAGCTCGTACGGAATTTTAAACGGCCGACAATTTTGATTAAATCGGGGTGTAAGCCGTATACGCCCGTGTCGAATACCGCCTGTTCGCCGTATTCGCGAATGCGCTCGTCGACTTCACGGCGCGATTTATCCACCATTTCCTCAATGCGTGCCGGGTGAATCCGCCCGTCCGCTACTAGTTTCTCCAAGGCTGTTCGAGCAATTTCACGACGCACCGGATCAAATCCGGACAAAATGACAGCCTCCGGCGTATCGTCAATAATTAAATCAATACCCGTCAGCGTCTCTAACGTGCGGATGTTTCGACCTTCCCGCCCGATGATCCGCCCCTTCATTTCATCGTTGGGCAACGTGACGACTGACACGGTCGTCTCCGCCACGTGTTCAGCCGCAAACCGCTGGATGGCGATCGATAAAATTTCCTTGGCGCGTTTGTCTGCTTCTTCCCGCGCGCGAAGTTCCGTCTCGCGAATCATTTGCGCGGTTTCGTGTTTGATCTCGTCTTCCACGTTTTTAAGCAGGACTTGCTTCGCCTCGTCGCGCGTCATCCCGGATACGCGTTCGAGTTCAGCTTTCTGTTCGTGATAGAGCTGATCCACTTTGCGCTGTCTGTCGCGCATTGACGATTCTTTGTGGCTTAAGTTTTCTTCGCGTTTCTCTAGGGTTTCTAATTTCCGATCTAAACTCTCTTCTTTCTGTACCAGCCGCCGCTCTTGCCGCTGCACTTCGTTGCGACGGTCGCGGATTTCGCGGTCCGCTTCTACACGTAAGCGATGAATATCGTCCTTCGCCTCTAACACCGCTTCTTTTTTCTCGGCAGCAGCTTCTTTGCGCGCGTCCTCCAAAATCCCTTGCGCAGCTTCTTCTGCACTCGAAATTTTCGCTTCAGCTAAACGCTTCCTTATAACATAGCCGATTCCGACACCTACAGCAGCACTGGCAAGGAGTTTGAGGATTTCGATTAAGCCCTCAGTCACGTCTTTCACCTCCTCGCCTATAACGTTTTTCTCATGGAACAGTTCATGCGAACGGGAGTTTCCATCCCGTCTTCATCGGTCCTCACGTTCAATCATCGGTTAAAATCCAGCTTTTTGTTTGCCGATTGTGTTCGCTGTATCTTCACATAGGTTAAAAATGAATAGATACAAAATTATTGTATACGTTCAGGAGACGTGTTGTCAAGATACACCAATTTTTACGGCCATCTATCCAATTTAATGCCATCACGGAAAAACCCCGGTCTGCTGTGACCGAGGTGTAAGGTGTACACATTCAAAAGATTCGCTGTAACTTAATTGTCATTTTAACGTTGACACGGAGTTTTTACCGTTAATAAAAGCTGCCAAAGAAATTTTTAAACGACTGCCGCACCGTTTGCCGGTTGAGGTCGGCGAGTGACGTCGTGAGCGAAATTTCTTTCGGGCAGACGCGGACACAGTTTTGTGCGTTGCCACATCCGGTTATGCCGTCTTGGCCCATAATCGTCTGCAACCGTTCTTCCTTATGCATGGCCCCGGTCGGGTGTGCGTTAAACAGGCGTACTTGCGATAGCGGCGCTGGCCCGATAAACGGCGACTTGTCGTTGTAGTTCGGACACGATTCCAAGCATAAACCGCACGTCATACACTTCGACAGCTCGTACGCCCACTGGCGCTTGCGCTCGGGGAAGCGCGGTCCGGCGCCTAGATCGTGTGTGCCGTCAATCGGAATCCACGCCTTCACTTGTTTAAGCGCATCAAACATGCGGGAGCGATCGACTTTCAAATCGCGTATGACCGGAAATTTTGACAGCGGGGCGAGGCGGATCGGTTGTTCCAGTTGATCGACGAGAGCCGAACACGCTTGACGCGGCTCGCCGTTAATGCGCATCGAACAGGCGCCGCACACTTCTTCTAAACAGACTGCTTCCCATTCGACAGGCGACGTCACTTCGCCCGCCGCATTGACCGGATGTTTGCGAATCGCCATAAGTGCCGAGACGACATTCATGCTCGGACGGTACGGAATGACAAACCGCTCCTCGTACGGCTGCGCCGTTTCATTCTGCTGCCGCGTGACGATCAACTCAATCGTCTGTTTATTGTCTGCCACTGTTATTTCCCTCCTTCTTATCGACAGAGTAGTCGCGCTTACGCGGTGCGATCAACGACGTATCGACCGCTTCATACGAAAACTCGGGGCCGTTTTTCTTACTGTTGTACGTAGCGATCGTCGTCTTCAACCACTCGTCGTCGTCGCGTTCCGGATACTCTGGTTTGTAGTGAGAGCCGCGGCTTTCATTGCGCAAGTACGCGCCCTGCGCGACGATGCGCGCCAACTGTAGCATGTATTTTAACTGGCGCGCAAACGATACGCTGCTGTTGCTAAACGTCGTCGTATCGTTAATGTTAATGTGTGCGAAACGCGCCATCAGTTCCTCAATTTGTTCGTCTGCGGCGCGTAGGCGCTTGTTTTCGCGCACGACGCCGACGTGACTCGTCATGACGCGACCGAGTGCATCGTGTAAGGCGAAAACATTTTCCGTCCCGTCAAGGCGGAGCAGCTCCTCGTATGCGTCTGTTTCGCGCCTTAGCTCGCGTTCAAAGACAGATACCGGAATCGCCTCTGCCGTCTTTTCCAACCCGCTCACGTAGTTTAAGACGCTCGGACCGGCCACCATCCCACCGAACACAGCCGAAAGCAAAGAGTTCGCCCCGAGTCGGTTCGCCCCATGCAGCGAGTAGTCGCATTCTCCTGCGGCGAACAGGCCCGGGATGTTCGTCATTTGTTGCTCATCGACCCAAATGCCGCCCATCGAATAGTGCGGGGCGGGAAAAATTTTCATCGGTATTTTGCGCGGGTCGTCTCCTGTAAATTTTTGATAAATGTCGAGCAACCCGCCTAACTTCACGTTTAATTCATCGTCCGGGATGTGCGACACGTCCAAGTACACCGCGTTTTCTCCGTCAATTCCTAAGCCGAGATCGACACACACGTGGAAAATCTCCCTAGCGGCGATGTCCCGCGGCACGAGGTTACCGTATGCGGGGTATTTTTCCTCTAGGAAGTACCACGGCTTCCCGTCTTTGTACGTCCAAATGCGGCCCCCTTCGCCGCGCGCCGACTCGCTCATGAGGCGGTTTTTGTCATCGCCCGGCACCGCTGTCGGGTGGAATTGAATAAATTCGCCGTTCGCGTAATGAGCGCCTTGCGTGTACACTTTCGCCGCGGCATAGCCGGTATTAATCGTCGAATTCGTCGATTTTCCGTAAATGAGTCCTGGACCGCCGGTAGCAATAATGACCGCGTCGGCCGGAAAACTAACGATTTCCATCGTGCGTAAGTTTTGCGCGACGATGCCGCGACACACTCCAGCGTCGTCGATGACGACGGACAGAAACTCCCAGTTTTCATACTTGTTGACGAGGCCGTTCACTTCAGCCCGTCGCACTTGTTCGTCTAACGCATACATAAGCTGTTGACCGGTCGTCGCCCCAGCGAATGCGGTGCGACGATGCTTCGTACCGCCGAAGCGGCGTAAATCGATGAGCCCTTCCGGGGTGCGATTAAACATAACCCCCATGCGGTCGAATAAATAAATGATTTTTGGCGCTGCCTCACACATCGCCTTAACCGGCTTCTGGTTCGCTAAAAAATCGCCGCCGTAAATCGTATCGTCGAAATGTATGTCAGGTGAGTCGTTTTCCCCTTTCGTATTGATGGCGCCGTTAATGCCTCCCTGTGCACATACGGAATGGGACCGTTTCACCGGAACGAGCGAAAACAAGTCGACGGTCACGCCCGCCTCCGTCAGTTTCAGCGTACTCATTAACCCAGCCAAACCTCCGCCGACAACGACAACTCTTCCTTTGCTCACGATCGTCTCCTCCTACACAATTACTCGCTTCCTTGACTAGGACCTTCGTTGAACACGTTTTCCCCTACACGAAGACTAGGACCCCCGTTGAACACGTTTTCCACTACACGAATGCGAATAACGCCGACAAGCCAAACACTGTTATTGCGACGAAAAAAGCTCCCGAGACGTACGCACTCACTTTTTGCGACTGCGGCGTCACCGTGATCCCCCAAGTGATGAAAAAGCCCCACAAACCGTTCGCAAAATGAAACGTCGCCGAAACGACGCCGATCACGTACAACGTCAAGTAAAGCGGATTGCTCACGATGTTGGCCATCATCTCAAAATTGACGGGTGCGCCCAGCGCCGCCTGTATACGCGTCCCCCATACGTGCCAAACGACGAACAGGAATAAAATAACGCCGCTCACGCGCTGTAACAGAAACATCCAATTGTGGAAAAAGCCATATGTGTTCACGTTTTGCTTCGCTTGTAGCGCAATGTACACGCCGTAAATCGCATGAAAAAGAAGCGGCAAAAAAATGACGACGACTTCTAAAAAATAGCGCAGCGGCAAATTGCCCATAAAATTAGCAGCTGCGTTATAGGCGTCCGGTCCACGCGTTGCAAAAAAGTTGACTGTGAAATGAACGATTAAAAAGACGCCGACAGGTATAACCCCTAATAGCGAGTGAAGTTTACGGTAAAAAAATTCCCGCTTACCCATGTCCTCTCCTCCCATTTTTCCCGATTGCCGCAACCCGACTGCCTCTAACTTTCGCTCCACATCCGCCTCAACCGCCTATTAACATAAAAGCCTCTGCGGGACGAACCCTCCCCGCTTTTGCGCGGCAGAAGGGCCCGCTCGCAATCCTTATTTCCCGCTTACTTTTTCAACAGTTCTTTGCCAGAGATGCCGGGGTGAGTCATCTCATACGGATCTAAAATCGTATGGAGTTCTTCCGCGCTAAGCACGTCACTTTCGAGGCACAGGTCACGTACCGAGCGCCCCGTTTCGAGCGCTTGGCCCGCAAGGCGCGAAGCGGTCTCGTAACCGACGTGTGGATTGATCGCGGTGATGACGCCGACGCTCCGCTCCACATATTCTTTCATCGTGTCCGCGTTTGCGGTAATACCGTCTAAACAGTACTCATCAAACACGCGTAAGACGTTCGTTAACACTTTAATCGATTGCAACAAGTTGAACACGAGCACCGGTTCCATCACGTTCAACTCGAACTGCCCTGCTTCCGAAGCTAAGCAAACCGTATGATCGTTACCGATCACTTGAAACGCGACCTGATTCAACACTTCGGCCATCACCGGGTTCACTTTCCCCGGCATGATCGACGAACCGGGTTGCCGGGCAGGTAGCGTTATTTCTGCCAAGCCGGCGCGCGGGCCTGAAGACATTAAGCGCAAGTCGTTCGCCATCTTCGATAAATTGATCGCACATATTTTGAGTGCCGCCGACACTTGCACGAGCCCATCCGTATTTTGCGTCCCGTCGACGAGGTTGTCTGCCGTCTGGAACGGGTATCCGCTTATTTCTTGCATGTGAACGACGACTCGTTCAATGTACTTAGGGTCGGCATTTAGCCCAGTACCGACGGCAGTCGCCCCCATATTGACGGCGTACAGCCCGCGGCGTGCTTCTTCTATTCTTGCGATGTCCCGCGCGATCACTTGTCGGTAAGCGGCAAACTCTTGTCCGAGGCGGATCGGAATGGCGTCTTGCAAATGTGTGCGACCCATCTTAATTAAGCCGTCGAACGCCTGCGCTTTCCGCTGCAACGTCTGGTCGAGGGCTGCAAGGACCTCGAGTAAGCGGTCGAGCATTTCCAATGCCGCGAAGCGCACAGCTGTCGGAAAGGCGTCATTCGTCGACTGCGACATGTTGACGTGTGTATTCGGGCTCAACTGCCCGTAACTGCCTTTCGCTTTTCCTAACAGTTCCAACGCCCGGTTGGCGATCACTTCGTTGGCGTTCATATTGACCGAAGTCCCGGCGCCCCCTTGAATCGGGTCGACGATAAACTGGTCATGCCACTTGCCGTCGATCACTTCTTGCGCCGCTTGCACGATCGCCTCACCCATCGTCCGCTCCAGTTGCCCGACGTCCATGTTGGCCAGTGCCGCCGCTTTCTTCACGATGGCAATCCCTTTAATGAGTGACGGCTCTAAGGCGTAACCGGTAATCGGAAAGTTATCGACAGCGCGCAACGTCTGTACCCCGTAGTAAGCGTCTTGCGGTAGCTTGCGCTCACCTAAAAAGTCTTTCTCGATCCGGTAGTCGCAGTCTGTCGCTAAACGGTCTTCCCGCGCTTTTACCACTGTCTCCGTCATTTTGGTCCGCTCCCATCCACTAAATATTTTTTTAAAACATAAACGTAATAAGTAACATCCCAATGACAACTGCCGAAATCGTTGCTACGAGCCCGGGGAGCATGAAACTGTGGTTTAACACATACTTCCCGATACGCGTCGTTCCGGTGCGGTCAAAGTTGATCGCTGCGACAATCGGCCCGTAGTTCGGGATAAAGAAATACCCGTTGACCGCTGGAAACATCGCAATAAGTAAGGCTGGCGAAATACCTAGGGCGATCCCTAGTGGCATTAGCGCGCGCACGGTCGCCGCCTGACTGTTCAACAAAATGGAAAGGATAAACAAGGCGATCGCAAATAGCCACGGGGCAGCCTTGACGAGCCCTTCGATCGAATCTTGCACTAACTCGAGGTTTCCGTTGAAAAACGTATCGCCCATCCAAGCGATCCCGAAAATAGCGACGACAGCGGTCGCGCCGGCCTGAAAGACGTTCCCGCTAATTACAGTTTCCACTTTTGGGCGGCAAGTGAGAATAATGGCTGCCGCAGCTGTCAACATGACGATCTCAATCGCCGTCGGCATGTCCATGCGCACGAGTTCACCTTCGACGTTCCATACAGGGCGGAGGCTTTCAAACGAACCGAGTAACACGACTAAAAGGGCGGCTGTGAGGAACAGCGTAACCGACACTTTCGCCGCCTTCGTCGGCACGTAAACTGTTTTTTCCTCTTTTTGGGACGGTTCTAGTCCTTCTTTTAACCGTTTTAAGTACACTGGATCTTCATTAAGTTCCTTACCGACCTTACTCGCGACGAACGCACCGAGCATACAGCCGATAAATGTCGCCGGAATAGAAACTTTAAGTATGTCGAGCAGCGAAATGTCAAAACCGGAGAGTAGCGCGAGCAAGGCAACTGTCGCCGCCGAGATCGGACTAGCGACGATCGCTTGCTGCGAGGCGATAACCGCAATCGACATCGGCCGCTCTGGCCGGATCCCCGTTTCACGCGACACTTCAGCGATCACCGGGAGCACCGAATATGCGACGTGCCCCGTCCCAGCACAAAACGTAAACAAGTACGTCACCATCGGCGCGGCGTACGTAATGCGCTTCGGGTATTTACGCAACGCCTTCTCCGCCAAATACACGAGATAGTCTAGCCCCCCTGCCGCTTGCAAACAACCAGCAGCAGTAATGACGGCCAAAATCATTAACATGACGTCGATCGGTGCCGATGTCGGCTGTAGCTGAAAGACGAACGTCAAAATCGCAAGACCGACACCCCCCATTACCCCGAGACCGACTCCGCCGAGGCGTGCCCCGATAAAAATACAGAGCAACAGGATAAAAAATTGCAGCCAAAATAGAAACAAC
Source organism: Numidum massiliense (assembly GCF_001375555.1). NCBI lineage: Bacteria > Bacillati > Bacillota > Bacilli > Caryophanales > Bacillaceae > Numidum > Numidum massiliense. The sequence continues at coordinate 1,484,770 of NZ_CTDZ01000009.1, forward strand.
GTCGTCACCACCTCACGTTTTTTTACTTGCACAAACAGGATTTGTCAACAGGTTCATTAGTATCACCATGTCGAAAAAAACAAAAACACCATGTCGAACGAACACACCAAATACGATACACCGTAACAATACGCCGTGTACAATACACCGCATACAATCCTACATGTGATTTATTTCACAAGTGGACATGCCATCGATCCGTTTCATTGAACACGGTGTCAACATCAAAATGAGCGGTAAAAAAAGAGAACTACAGCTCACCGTCTAACTTACAACGATTTACCGTAGATCTCTCCCTGTCTCAACCTGTAATTATGAACCTGTACTTTTAGTATAACATCATTTCGACGCTACAACTTGAAAACTTGTGTCGCTTCAATGGCCTTTTGCCAGCCACGGTACAGTTGTGCTCGCTCTTCCTCCTGCATGTGTACGGCAAAACGGGAATCGACTTGCCACTGTGCAGCGATTTCAGCAGTATCTTGCCAGAAGCCGACTGCTAAGCCCGCTAAATAGGCTGCGCCGAGCGCCGTCGTTTCATTGACGACCGGCCGTTCGACAGGTACACCGAGAATGTCGCTCTGGAACTGCATGAGAAAGTCGTTCTTTACGGCGCCGCCGTCGACTCGCAGCGCTTTTAGATCGATCCCAGAATCGGCTGTCATCGCCTGTAACACATCTTTCGTCTGATAAGCGAGTGACTCCAAAGTCGCCCGCACGAGGTGCTCTTTTTCTGAACCGCGCGTAAGGCCGAAAACCGCGCCGCGAGCTTCGCTATCCCAATACGGTGTCCCTAAACCGACAAACGCGGGCACGACATACACACCGTCGGTAGAGGATACTTTGCTCGCTAATTTTTCACTTTCCGCCGCCGTTTTTAACATCCGCATCCCATCGCGTAGCCACTGGATAGCCGAACCGGCGACAAAAATACTCCCTTCGAGCGCGTATTCAACTTTTCCGTCGACGCCCCAAGCGATCGTCGTGAGGAGTCCGTTCTTAGAGCGCACGGCTTGCTTTCCCGTATTCATGAGCATAAAACAACCGGTTCCATACGTGTTTTTCGCCATTCCTTTTTCATAACAAGCTTGCCCGAACAGCGCCGCCTGCTGATCGCCGGCTACGCCAGCGATCGGTACTTGCTGGCCAAAGAAGTGGTAACCGACTGTCTGTCCATAAATGTGTGATGACGGTTTCACGTCCGGCAGCATCGCCTTTGGCACGCCGAGCATCTCCAGCAAGTCGTCGTCCCACTTTAAATCGAAAATGTTGTACATGAGCGTGCGCGAAGCGTTCGTATAATCCGTCACATGTACCTCGCCGCCGGACAATTTCCAAATGAGCCACGTGTCCATCGTGCCGAATAAGAGATCGCCGCTTTCCGCCTTCTCACGCGCGCCTTCTACGTTGTCAAGAATCCACTTCACTTTTGTTCCCGAAAAATAAGCGTCGATTAACAAACCGGTTTTTTCCCGCACCATCTCATCGTAACCTTGTGCGCGCAGTTCGTCGCAAATGTCGGCCGTCTGCCGCGACTGCCACACAATGGCGTTGTAAATCGGCATTCCCGTATGTTTGTCCCAGACGACAGTCGTCTCCCGTTGGTTCGTGATGCCGATCGCTGCTATTTCTTCTGGCAACGTATTCGTATACGACATCACCTGCGCGATGACCGCTAACACGCTACTCCATATTTCCTGCGGATCGTGTTCGACCCAACCTGGCTTCGGAAAGTACTGCTTAAATTCTTGTTGTGCGACAGAGACGATTTCCCCGTCCTTGTTAAATAAAATCGCCCGCGAACTCGTCGTCCCTTGGTCAATCGATAAAATGTACTTTTTATCCACTAGTATCCCTCCGCATGAGAATAAATTAATAATAGCCTGTTACTGGGTGACTGTGTCAGCACCGCTACCGCGCCCTCGATCGGCGACGCGCGTCAGCAAAACGCTACCGACTGTAATGGCCGTCCACAACCAAAACGACCCGCCGTACGCACCGTCAAAGACGGCCCGATACAAGACAGCTCCGTATATGCCGCCGATTATCGGCCCGACGACGGGAATCCACGCATACCCCCAGTCAGACCCTCCTTTTCCAGGAATAGGGAGGATAAAGTGGGCGATGCGCGGCCCGAGGTCGCGCGCCGGATTGATCGCATAGCCGGTTGGTCCCCCGAGGGATAAGCCGATGGCGACGATGAGAAAGCCGACAATAAACGGGTTCAACCCTTCCGTAAACTCGTTGGAGCCGATCGATAACAAACCGATGAGCAACACCGCCGTGCCGATAATTTCACTTAACAAGTTTGCAGCTGGGTGACGAATGGCCGGCGACGTAGCAAACACCCCTAACTTGACCGCTGGATCGTCAGTCGCTTTCCAGTGAGCAAAAAAGTGGAGATAGACGATTACCCCGCCGATCACGCCGCCGATCATTTGTCCGGCGACATACGCGGGGACGTCGGCCCACGGAAAATCGCCGATTGCCGCAAAGCCGATCGTCACTGCGGGATTGAGGTGTGCACCACTAATTTGGCCGACGGCGTAAACGCCCATCGTCACCCCGAGACCCCAAGCGAGTGTAATTACAATCCAGCCCCCGTTTTGTGCTTTTGACTTGTTTAAACTGACGTTGGCCACGACGCCACACCCTAAAATAATTAAAATCATCGTGCCAAACAGTTCCCCTAAAAACGGTGTCATACTTTCTCCTCCTCAGTCATCTCCATGTTAGGCGATTTGAACGCGAAAAAAAGCAGAGATCCCACAAACTAAACCCTTGTTCAAGCACAAGGATTTCATTGTGGGATCTCCGCTGTCTCCGCTTTCAATATGAACTTCTTACCTTATTAAATCACAGTGCGAAAGCGCCGTCAAGACTTGTTTAATAAAAAACGTTGCTTACGGTGTTGGCTGAAACTGTTTCCACAAATGTTTTGCCGAACTCGTCGCCGCAAGTGCGCCACCGTCTAAGGCAGCCTGTACGTCTTCTGATGTGCGAATGAGACCACCAGCAAAGATGGGAATACGTGTCTTGTCGTACACTTCTTTAATGATGTTCGGCATGATGCCGGGCAGTACTTCAATGTAATCCGGGTTGTTTTTTCCCAAAATTTGGTAACTCGTCTCTAAGGCGAGTGAATCGAGTAAAAACAGACGTTGAACGGCGAGCAATCCTTTTTTCTTCGCCGTCGTGACGACACTGGAGCGGGTGGAAATAATCCCTGCTGGACGAATCTCTTCACAAATAAACTGCGCGCCGTACTCGTCGCCTTTCAGACCACATATTAAATCCGCGTGCAGCAGTAATTTTTTTTCGGATTGCTTCGCGTAAGCGACGATACTTTTTAGTTGACTGATGTGTGTGTCCAACATGATGATGTATTCGTAATGACTCTCGAGCAACCACTCGAAGTCGCGCATTTTGCGCACGGCTGGCACAATTTCTTGTCCAAAAAACGCCACGTCCCTACCCCTTTCCGATTGACAAATACAGCGGCGAGTGGCGCCTTTAAACGGGCGCTCACACGCCGCGTTTAACTCACAAATGGTTACCGGAAAGAGTATAACACAAAACGTGCTGCATTTGTACAAGTGTGACCGCTGATCGTCATTTTGCCCTTTGCACAGGACTCATAGTTCTGCTTCAATGCCCGTATTCGCTTTGACGTACATTTCTTTGTACTTTTCATCCGCTGTTTCCGGACGGCTTAGTAGACAAAAGACGATTGAGGAAAGAAAACCGAGTGGAATACTGACGATTCCCGGATTGGCGAGCGGAAAGATCGCGCTCTCCCCGAGCACACTCGGGCCGAGGACGACGAGTGTCACTGCGGATACGAGACCGACCAACATCCCGGCTACCGCCCCAGTCGTATTGAAGCGTCGCCAGTAAACGGAGAAAATGATCACTGGCAAGTTGGCACTCGCAGCCACCGCGAAGGCCAGCGCCACAAGGTAGGCGACGTTTTGCCCCTTACCTAGTATGCCGATGACGATCGAAATCGCCCCGATGACAAAAGCAGTATAGCGCGCCACGCGAAATTGCGTCTTTTCGGAGGCTTTACCTTTTTTAATGACGTTTGTGTAAATGTCGTGCGCAAACGCACTGGAAGCGGTAATCGTCAACCCGGCGACGACAGCGACGATCGTCGCGAACGACACAGCAGCAATCGCCGCCATAAATAAATCGCCCCCGACCGTGCCCGGTCCGCCGCCGATGGTTTGCGCGAGCAGTGGCGCAGCCATGTTACCGCCAGCGTCTGCAGCAAGAATTGCATCGCGTCCGACGAAAAGCGCGGCACCGAAGCCGAGGAAGGTCGTCATAATATAAAAGAGTCCAATGATGACCATCGCCCAAATAACCGACTTGCGCGCCTCCATCGCTGTCGGCACGGTGTAAAAGCGGATGAGGATATGCGGCAAACCGGCCGTCCCGAGCACGAGTGCAAAACTTAAGGAGACGAGATCGATCGGGTTTTTGTACAGCATCCCGGGTTGTAAAAATTCCACGCCTTGTTTGGCGACAACCTCCCCGAACAGTGCCGAAATGTTGAAGCCGAACGACATTAGTACGAGTAGGCTAATCAACACCGTCGCAAACATGAGCAACACCGCTTTTACGATTTGCACCCACGTCGTCGCCAGCATGCCGCCGAATACGACGTAGACAATCATGAGCACGCCGATGATGAGCACTGACAATTCGTACGGAATGCCGACGAGCAAATGAATAATCGCTCCTGCGCCGACCATCTGCGCAATCATATAAAACGTACTGATTACGAGCGTGTTCACTGCAGCCATCGTCCGTACCGGCTTCTGTTTTAAGCGGTACGCCAACACGTCGGCAATGGTGTATTTTCCCGAATTGCGGAGCGGTTCAGCGACAACGTACAACACGATGAGGTAGCCGACTAACCAGCCGACAGAATACATAAAACCGTCGTACCCGTTCAACGCAATGAGCCCAGCGATCCCTAAAAAGGAAGCGGCACTGAGGTAATCGCCGGCAATGGCGACCCCGTTTTGCCAACCGGAAAGTGAGCGGCCGGCAGCATAAAAGTCGGCCGCACTCTTATTGCGCTGTGACGCCCAATACGTAATGTAAATCGTTATACCGACGATTAGCAAAAACAAGATGACCCCAAACATTTCTGTCGGCATAAATCAAACCCCTTCCCCGTCGTATTTTTGGCGAATATCTTCTGCTTGTGCATCGAAGCGCTTAGCGCGGGCAACGTACAGAAACGCAAGCAGCCACGCCACGAAAAACTGTGACGTAGCAAAGGCGTAGCCAAACGTAATATTGCCGACGACGAACGTGTTCATAAGCGGTTTAACGTAACCGGCCATGAGTGGCAGTGACAAGTAAAACAAAATAAAGACGACGACGATCGGCCAAATGAAACGCGCTTTGCTGCGTTCCAACGCCTTAAACTCGTTGGATGTTGCAATTTTTTCCCACTTATCCACGCGTTGTCCCTCCCTAATGACATATTTGCTCAAACCTGTTGGCGCTCGCCTATTGTAAGTGCTTTCAATAATAAACAAAATTCGTCGCGTATTTGTCATAAGTTGCGCGAATGGCGCTCACCCGTGCGCGAATGGCAAAAAATCGGCCCTGAACGGAGCCGATTCCATTAATTCGCGTCTAATTCGCTGTCGAATGACTAGTCTATTCATTTCCATCGCTACCATCTTCTCCATCGCTACCATCTTCGTCATGGGCGCGGCGTAACTCGCGTAGCGCTGAGGCAATGTCAGAGTAGGAATAACCTTTGCGGGCAAGGAATGAACCGATGCGCCGCTGCACCGTCTGCCAATCGAGGTGACGTACCCGCGCATACCGTTTGAACGCCCATTCGCGCGCGAGATCGGCCTCGTCGGTTGCGGAAAGGTCGGCTAACGCCTCGTCAATTGTCTGTTCCGCAATACCTTTCTGCCGCAATTCCATGCGCAGCAGTTCTCGCGACGCGCCTTTCGTACGGCGCCGTTCCCCGACCCACGCGTTTGCGTAGGCGCGGTCGTCGAGATAGCGGTATTGGGTGAGCCAGGCGATCACAGTCGCGACGATCGCGTTAGAAAAACCTTTTTCTCGTAAATATCTTACGATCTCTTGTTCCGTGCGCGGTTTGTAAGCCACGTACTTAAGCGCCAATTGTTTCGCTTTCGCTTCTTCTTCCTCCCTGAGCACGCCCCGCCAGTCATCTTCGTGTACGGTTTGTCCTTTGTGCAAACGGCACTTAACGAGCACGTCTTCGTGCACACTCAGCGCAAACTCCCCGTCGAGAAAAATATTAAACCGCTCGGGATGGCGTTTCCCCTGCTCAATTTTCGTAATCGTGCGCTCCAAGGTTCCGTCCCCCTCTCCTTACGCTAAGATCATCCGTAGAACTCGCAACTAGGCTTGCCGTATGCAGGAACTACCCGCAGGCGCAAAGATCGCATCCGTATCGTTACTATTAGCATCCGTAGTTTCCCATTAGCATTCGCAGTTACTATTAGCACCCAAGTTACAATTAGCACCCTGGCGAACGACAGGGTGCTAATCAAATGTGTGTTTCTAAAACATGCAAGGTAAAAGCGGCCGTTCCCCCTAATCGAGGAGGGTTGCTTCCTCTTGTTCCTGTTCAGGTGTGTCTTTGTCGCTTCCCGCGGATGCGGCGCCCCCTTCGAGACCGTAGTGGCGACGCACTTTTGTTTCGATCGTTTCCGCAATGTCCGGATGCTCTTTTAAGTAGTCTTTCGCATTTTCCCGACCTTGTCCGAGCCGCTCCCCTTCGAAAGAATACCATGCACCGCTTTTGTTGACGATGTCTAATTCGCTGCCGATGTCGAGCAAGCTCCCCTCGCGGGAGATCCCTTCACCGTACATAATGTCGACCTCGGCCTGTTTAAACGGCGGAGCTACTTTGTTCTTCACGACCTTAATCCGCGTGCGGTTGCCGACCATTTCGTTCCCTTGTTTGAGTGTCTCGGCACGACGCACTTCAAGCCGGACACTGCTGTAAAACTTGAGCGCCCGTCCGCCTGGCGTCGTTTCCGGGTTACCGAACATGACGCCGACCTTCTCGCGCAACTGGTTGATAAAGATGGCGATCGAACGCGATTTGTTTATCGCTCCCGACAGCTTGCGCAACGCTTGCGACATTAAGCGCGCCTGCAGGCCGACGTGTGAGTCGCCCATCTCCCCTTCGATTTCCGCTTTCGGCACGAGCGCTGCCACCGAGTCGACGACAATAATGTCTACTGCGCCGCTGCGTACGAGCGCCTCAGCGATTTCCAGCGCCTGTTCGCCCGTATCGGGTTGCGACAAGAGCAACTCGTCGATGTCGACCCCGAGCTTCCCGGCGTAGACCGGATCTAACGCGTGTTCAGCGTCGATAAACGCGGCTTGTCCACCTTTCTTCTGCACTTCGGCAATCGCGTGCAGGGCGACCGTCGTCTTCCCCGACGATTCGGGACCGTAAATTTCGATCACGCGGCCGCGGGGAAAGCCGCCGACACCGAGGGCAATGTCGAGGGCAAGTGCGCCGCTCGGAACGGTAGAAATCGGCGCGTGCGCCGCCTCGCCGAGTTTCATAATCGAGCCTTTGCCGAACTGCTTTTCAATCTGACGCAGCGCTTGCTCCAAAGCTTGTTTGCGTTCTGACACGTCCACCTCTCCTTTTGTCGTTCTTTCATCTACTATCTATGTTCATCTTAATCGTTTTCCACTCGTTTGCCAACCCTTTTTACGAACATTTATTCCCCTTTTTTTATCGCGTGACCCCTGCCGTGTACTGATGGCCATAACCCAAACAGCAGCTCACATAAACTGGGTACTCCGAGCGTAAACTAGCTAGCATTCGCTGTTAGCGGCGCCCTTCCCGCGGTCTTGCCGGTTCTAAGTTTATGCGAGCGCCGTTGATGCGCGATTTTTGTAACGCTTCGAACACGAACGGGGCCGCTTTTTCCGGAATTTCGACAAAAGCAAAGCGGTCAAAAATGTTAATCTTTCCGATGTCGCGATCAGTGACTCCAGTCGCGGTTTCAATCGCAGCGACGAGGTCGCGCGGCCGGATGTTGACATTTTTTCCGGCGTTAATAAAGAAACGCACCATCCCCGGAGCCGCACCTGTCTCGCCGAAGTGGTACCCTTCCTCGTCTGCGGGACGCTCGTAGAAGGCTAGTTTTACGGCGGCAGCGGCGATCTTCAGCGGGTCGTGCCCAGCTGTGACTAATTCGTGTACTGTTTCGTCGAACAAGTGGGTATCGCCCTCTTCTTCAATCGCATGCGCCAGTTGCTCCACCCAGCTCGCCTGCATTTTCTCTGCCACTTCTTCCGGTGTCGGCAAGTTACGCGGTTCGAGTGACGACTTCGTCGCCCGCTGTAGCAATTGCAGTTGTTTTATTTCCCGCGGCGTGACGAGCGTGATCGCTTCACCGCTCTTCCCGGCACGCCCCGTGCGCCCGATGCGGTGCACGTAGCTTTCCGCATCTTGTGGTATATCGTAATTGATTACGTGCGACACGTTGTCGACGTCGATGCCTCGCGCTGCCACGTCCGTCGCCACCAGTAATTCGACACGTCCCCCGCGAAAATCGTTCATCGCGCGGTTGCGCTGCACTTGGTTCATGTCGCCGTGCAGACCAGCAGCTAAGTACCCCCGCGACTGGAGGGCGTCCGCCAATTCGTCGACTCCTTTTTTTGTGCGGCAAAACACGATGCCGAGTTCGATGTCGTCACAATCCAAAATGCGGCAAAGGCCATCTAATTTATTGCGCTCTAACACTTTGTAGTACACTTGCTTGACGAGTGGCGCCGTCACATCGCCCCTGTTCACCGAAATGCGTTTGGCGTTGTTCATATACCGTTTCGACAAGCGCAACACATCCGGGGACATCGTCGCCGAAAACAACAACATTTGCCGTTCCGCTGGTATGTGGCGCAGCACTTCTTCAATGTCGTCAATAAAGCCCATGTCGAGCATTTCGTCCGCTTCGTCTAACACGATCGTGTCGATCGCCTGTAGCTTCAGCGTGCGGCGGTGGATGTGGTCGAGGACGCGTCCCGGCGTCCCGATGACGATGTCGACACCTTGCTTGAGGGCGCGAATTTGGTGCCCGATCGACTGTCCGCCGTAGATCGGTAAAACTTTAGTCCCCTTATATTTAGCAATGCGACGTATTTCTCCGGAAACTTGGATCGCTAATTCTCGCGTCGGTGTAAGAATGATGCTTTGCACGTGATGGGCGCGCGATTTAACACGCTGGACGAGGGGGATGCCGAAAGCGGCAGTTTTTCCAGTCCCTGTCTGTGCTTGTCCGATAAGGTCGTTGCCGTCGAGTATGTGCGGAATGCACGAGGCTTGAATCGGCGACGGCTCCTCAAAGCCGAGTTGTTCAATGGCGCGTAAAATAGTTTGTTCAATGTGTAGATCTTCAAAACGTTTGGTCAAAGTACACGTCACCTTTCATTTTTGAGCGTATGCGTAAAATATTTGTATAAAAGAAATAGCGCTTGTTTTGCTGCGTTTGCTTGAATTGTCGGCCTTAAGCCAGCCAACTTTAACAATTTAACGACGGTCTCTCCCGTTGGACGGGCTAAGGCGATAAAAACGTGGCCGACCGGTTTATCTTCGACCGCATCGGGGCCAGCAACTCCCGTAATGCCGATGCCGTAATCGCTGCCGAAGCGTTCCTTCGCGCCTTCGGCGAGGAGGCGCGCTGTCGTTTCACTCACCGTGCCATACGTGGCGAGTACCTCTTCTGGAACGCCGAGTAGCTGTCGTTTGCTGGCGACACTGTAGCACACAATGCCGCCGCTGAAGACAGCGCTGCTGCCAGGCACTTGCGTAAACATATGACTCGCAAGGCCCCCCGTGCAACTTTCCGCCACCGCTACCGTTTGCTTGGCAGTGCGCAACTGGTCGACGACGACGTCTGCTAGCGACGTGTCGTTCACACCGTACAAGTAACGGCCGACGCGCGCGCGAATCCGCTTCTCCGTCTCCGCCATAAGTGCCTCTGCCTCCTTGGCGGTAGATGCTTTCGCCGTCAGTCGTACGGTTACTTCTCCTTCTTTCGCCAGCGGTGCGATCGTCGGGTTGCGCTGCGCGCGAATGATGTCCACGATCTCGGTTTCGAGCTGCGACTCGCCGATGCCGAAAAAACGCAACACGCGGGAATGAACGACTTCCTCGGCAGGCAATAAGCTGCGCAAATACGGGAGGACGTCATTTCGGAACATCGGTTTTAACTCGCGCGGCGGTCCTGGCAACAACACGTAATGATGCGCACCTGACGTTAGCGCCACGCCTGGCGCTGTCCCGTTGTCATTCAGGAAAACCGTTCCGCCCGCGAACACGAGCGCTTGTTTACGGTTGTTGTCCGTCATCGTACGGCCGCGCGACGAAAAAAAATGTTCCATCCGCCGCAAGCTTTCCGCATGTATCTCAAGCGGTACGCCGGCAATGTCTGCCACCGTTTCCTTCGTCAAATCGTCTTCCGTCGGGCCGAGACCACCGGAAAAAACGAGCAAATCTGCTCGCGTCTGCGCTTGCTGAATCGCCTCGCACAGCCGTGCGCGGTTGTCGCCGACGACCGTGTGAAAGTAGACGTCAATTCCTATTTTCGCCAGTTCTTCCGATAAATATTGGGCATTCGTGTTTACAATTTGCCCTAACAACAATTCTGTTCCGACTGCAATAATTTCTGCACGCAACTCGTCTCCTCCTCCATTACCTCAAGAGTGCATGAGAATTTCTTTGTTTTTATAAAAATAATCGATACCCGACCAGACGGTAATCACGACGGCAGCCCAAATCGCAATTTGTGAAAACGGAATGGAAAAAATACTAAACGGGAAATTATTCAACATGAGACTAATGACCGCTACAATTTGTATCGTCGTTTTCCACTTGGCGAGTTTGCTCGCGGCGATGACGCGCCCGTTTTCGATCGCGATTAGTCTAAGGCCGGTAACGGCAAATTCGCGGCTAATAATGACAATGACAATCCATGCGTCGATGCGTTGCATTTCGACGAGAGAAACGAGTGCTGCGGTCAAAAGTAACTTGTCGGCTAGTGGGTCGAGCAACTTTCCTAACGTCGTCACGAGTTTGTGTTTACGCGCGATGTAACCGTCTAAACCGTCCGTACTCGCGGCAATAATAAACACAATTACCGCGACTAATTCGCTAACGGTAACGACTGAACCGGCGAATTCTACCTTGCCGAAGTCAAAAGGTACCGATAAAAACACGATAATGACGGGAATTAACACGATCCGCGACAACGTAATTTTGTTAGGGAGGTTCACAGGCGCTCCTCCTCCTTATACGAACGAAAACGCCACAATTTCACAACTATTTCAACCTCACTTTTTTAATCGCTGCCTCGTCAGTCTTTCACCTTCATAAGGAAATCGCGCGGTTGATCATATTTAGTCGATATTTCTTTACCGTTGACTTTAAGCGTGACACCGCTCGTATTGCCGACGCGAATCCACAACCCTTTGTTTGAAGTATATTTTTGTTTAGCGCCTTTTTGCACTTCTTTTGAGGCTAAAACATTTCCGTTGTCTCCGCCATCTTTTACCTCGTACCAGACGCGTTCGTTCGCTTTTAGCTCCAACTCTACTTTTTTCGCCCCAGACACGGCGTAAGTGATCAGACTACCTTGCTCATTAACTTTTTTAACCTTTACAGCTGGCTTAGCCGGCTTCTTTGCTTCTTTCTTATCTTGCTCCGCTGTCTTTTCTTTTCCTTCCTTTTTTACTTGTTCTTGCTGAGGCTTGTCCTGTACCGTTTTTGATTGATCCGAATCAGCGATGTCGCGGTCGCCGAGCGCTGAACCTTTTAGTGCCGTATAAAGAACGACACCGACGAGAATGAGAAATAAGATGAGCACCCCCCGTGAAAACCACTTGGCAAGCGAAAATGACGGTTCGCGGTCACGCTGTTTTTGCTCCGAGAACTGTTTTTGCAACTCCGGGATCTGCTCTAACCCATCCTCTTGCGCATCTTTCAGTTGCTCGAGAATGGACTGAACGTCAACATCGACAAATTCGGCATAAGTGCGAATGAAAGCACGCGTATAGAAGTTACCCGGTAATGATTCAAGTTTATCTTCTTCTATAGCTTTTAAATAGCGCATTTGAATTTTAGTCGCCTCTTGAACGTCGTGCAAGCTTAGGCCTTTCGCTTCACGCGCTTCCTTTAGCATTTGGCCTACACCGGACATCCGTGTACCTCCTTGTCGTCAATCGCGATTATCGGTGTATTCGTTTCGTTAACTAGTGTCGGGTACGTTAACTAATGTCAAATGAAGAAAACCCCGCGTTAAGCGCATCGTAAGTAATTTCTTCGTGCGGCTCGCTCCGCAGTTCGACAATGTAATCGAAGTCATCCAGCGCATACTCTGTTTCGCGCACAAAAACGTCTGGGTGTTCGACCACTTTGCTCACTGGCCGGCGTAATATTTCTCGTACTAACGCTTGATGTTCTTCCGTTCCGCGCATGGCCGAAACGATCCCGTCTATGATGTAGACGTGGTCTTGAGACATCTCGTCAGCAGCCAATTGGCGGCGCACCGTTTGCCGCAACAACGTGGAGGAGACGAATGTCCAACGCTTGCTCGCACACACGCTGGAGGCGACGATCGACTCGGTTTTTCCGACGCGGGGCATGCCCCGAATACCGATCAGTTGATGTCCATCCTTTTTTAACAGTTCGGCTAAAAAGTCAACGAGCAGTCCGAGTTCGTTGCGGATAAAGCGGAACGTGCGTCGGTCGTCTGAACAACGGTCAATATAACGCCCGTGGCGGATCGCTAACCGATCGATAATCGTCGGGTTGCGCAGTGCTGTAACAGTTACTTCATCCACGCGATTTAACAGTTCGCGTAACGCATCAATTTTTTCGTAATCGTCTGTTTGTAGCAACATGCCGCGGCGCCTGTTTTCCACACCGTTTAGCGTTAAAATATTAATATTCATCATCCCGAGAATCGAAGAAATGTCGCCTAACAACCCAGGACGATTTTTGTGAATTTGATATTCTAAGTACCATTCTTGTATATCCATTCACAACCGCCTCATTTTCAGACCTTTTTCCCATTCTCCCTTTACGAATACACATTACAATGATTATAACATAAGAACACATAACAAATTAAACCATCAATTTGCCTTCTAAGCAAGTAAAAAAACGCCCTTCTATGAGGAAGGGCGCAAGACGTTCATTTAGTGGTCATGTTCGACTAATTTAACCATGACACTAGCGAGCGCGCGTTGCTCCTCGTCTGAACTGACGGACCACATGTCTTGTAGCAAGCGCTGTTCGCGGTTTTCAGGGTCAACTTTTTGCGCTAAGTAATCCCCTATTTGGTAAGCGACGTTTGAAATCGTGTCGTCGCTCATCCCCATCCCGTGCGCTTGCTGCACACGATCTTGCAAAAATTGTTTCCAATCAGCGAAGTTATCCATGACTGACATGCATATTCCTCCTTTAACACTAACATAACACGCGATTAAGCATACTATTCCTCAGCTTGCGCGTTTTATGCGTAATGAGGGCATGTCGCACACTATATCGTTACGGCGTACTATGTCGTTACGGCGTGTACCAGCCGCCGTTGACGTGTAAAATTTGCCCCGTCATGTAGCCACTTTCCGGACGGCACAATTGCAACACCCAGTGGGCGACTTCTTCCGCCGTGCCGAAACGGTCGAGCGGGATGTCCGCAGCAGTTGCCGCTCGCTCTGCCGCGCTGAGTGACTGAAGCATGTCCGTATCAACCGCTCCTGGAGCGACCGCGTTCACCGTGATCCCGGATGGCGCCCACTCCGCAGCGAGCGCCTTCGTCAAGCCGTTCAACGCCGCTTTTGCAGCGGAATAAAGTACTTCGCACGCCCCGCCAGCACTGCCCCATATTGAGGAGAGGACGACGACGCGCCCCTGTTTTTGCTGAAGCAAATGAGGTGCACTAGCCTGAAGGACGTGGAAGGCGCCACGCACGTGTGTATCCATTAACGCATCGTAATCGGCGTCGCTCATGTCTTGGAACAGCCCCGTGCGACTAATGCCGGCGTTATATACGACGGTATCGATGCGTCCCCAAACAGATAGGACCGTTTGCACCATGCGGTTAACCGCCTCGCGATCGCGGACGTCGGCTGCGAGACACAGCACGTCGCTCCCTTTGTTCCGGCAGTGAGCAGCAACGGCAGCAGCCTTGTCGTGTGACGACAAGTAGTTTAACGCCAGTCTGGCACCGTGGGCGCTAAACTTTTCCGCAATTGCACGACCGATGCCGCGGCTCGCACCGGTCACGAGGACGACTTGTTCACTGAGTGGCCGCATCGTTCGCAACCGGACGCACGACCGAGGCGCAAAACTGTTCGGCGTTGACGTGATCAGCGAGACGCGCTTGCACGTCCTCGAGAGTCAACTGTTCCAGTACCGGGACGACGCGGAACAGATCGGCCGCGTTAAACCGATAGCGCGTAAATTGGTTGGCGATAAACTCAGGGGAATTGAGCTGCCGCAAAAACTCGCCGATCTTCTTCCGCTTTAACCGTTCGAATTGCGCCGTGTCGATAATGAGGGCGTCAGGTTTGGCGAGTGCCTCTTTCACGCGGTTTAAGAGTGCGTCGGGGTCGTTCGTATCGCCGCCGAACATGCTGAAGGCATAACCCTCTTCGAGTGAATAGTCAAAACCGAAGCCTTGATCGATTAGGCCGTCGTCGTACAGCGACTGGTACAAATCGGAGCTCTGCCCGAACAGTGCTTCCAAAGCAATCGCCGTGGCAAACTCCCGTTTTAGGTATTCGTCGCCTTTCACGTGTACGCCCGTTTCCTTAAAGCCCATCAAACACTTTGGGATACCGACAGACAGTTGCACTTCTTTCAGCGGTTCGGCGACCACTGCGTCCTCCTCAGGGTAAAACCGTTCGATCGCCCCTTTGTCTTTGTACGGTTTAGCCGCTTGGTTGTCGCGAACGAGCCGCATGGTCTCTTCCGGATCGACGGCACCGACGACGAACAAGAGCATATTGCTCGGGTGGTAAAACGTCTCGTAACACGCGTACAGCGTTTCCTTCGTAATCTTGCTAATCGATTCGACCGTACCGGCAATGTCGATGCGCACTGGGTGGGCGGCAAACATCGCCTCAATCAACCCGAAGTAGACGCGCCAGTCGGGATTGTCGTCGTACATGCGAATTTCTTGCGCGATGATCCCTTTTTCCTTTTCCACATTTTCATCGGTGAAATACGGATCCTGTACGAAGTTTATTAACGTCGTCAAGTTTTCTGGTACGCGATCCGTGCAAGAAAATAAGTATGCCGTCCGTTCGAAACTCGTATACGCGTTGGCGGACGCCCCTTGTTCGGAAAAGTCGTTGAACACGTCGCCGTCTTCCTGTTCGAACATTTTATGTTCCAAAAAATGGGCGATCCCGTCTGGCACGCGCGTGCGCTCGCCGTTCGGCGGCTGAAAGTCGTTGTCGATCGACCCGTAACGCGTCGTAAACGTCGCATACGTCTTTTGAAATCCTTTTCGCGGTAACACGTACACTTCGAGCCCGTTCGGCAATTTTTCAAAGTAAAGTGTCTCCTGTAGTTGATCGAAAGTGATCGCTTCCACTAGCTATTCCTCCTTGCGGTCGCGTAAAAAGTAAATCGTGTCTAAGGCGATTTTACTCGCTACACGCACAACGTCTTCTTTCTGTACAGCGTCAATTTGCTCAAGGTAAGCGGGCAGCGAGCGCTGCTTGCCGCTCAATACACCGTTATAGTAAAAGTCGATCATCGCCTGCGGCCGGTCTTCGATTTCCCGCAGTTGGTTCGCGAGCATCGTCTTCGTCTGTGACAGCTCGGAATCGCTAATGTTGCCGTTCGTCATTTCCGCTAACTGCTGGCGCATAATAGTTACGGCGCGTTCGTAGTTTTCGATCTCGATCCCCGACTGAATCGTGAGTAATCCTTTGTGCGATTCGAGGCGGGAAGCGGCGTAATAGGCGAGGCTCTCCTTTTCCCGCACGTTGAGGAACAACTTCGAGTGTGGGAACCCACCGAGAATGCCGTTGTATACCATTAACGCAGCGTAATCGGAGTCTTTCATGTCGGTTTGCGTGCGGCAGCCGAGGTTTAACTTGCCTTGCGCCACATCGAGCCCTTCGACAACCGTGCGCACATCTTTCACCGGGTGCGTCACTGGTGCAACTGCCACTCGCTCGCGTGCACCTTGCTCTCGCGCGAACCTGAAGTGGCGAGTGACCGCTTCCTGTACCTCAGAGACATCGACGTCCCCGACGACGAATACGTCGATAGGCGCCGTACGCAGCAAGTTTTCGTACGCTTCGTACAGCGACGTGCGGTCGATCGCCGCTAACTGTTCCGTACTTCCGTAATTAAACACACTGTAAGGCTCGCCGTGACACATCTCGCCGATGCACCGTTCCGCGGCATACCGTATTTTATCGTCGATGAGGCTGTCGATGCGCTGGCGCAAGTTTTGTTTTTCTGACGCTATGTACTGTTCGACAAATCCGCCGTCTTTGGTAGCCGGTTTCGCTAGGATCTCCCCTAAAAAAGCAATCCCTTCATCTAACAGTGGCGTCTGATCGCTTAAAAAATTTTCGTTCGCAATTTCTAAGCCGAATTGTAAAATGTGGCGCTCGCCGCGTTTCGCGACACTGCTGTAAAAAGTGGCTCCGTACAAATCGTCCAAATGTTGTTTGATCGCTTTTAGTGACGGGAAACGAGCCGTTCCGCGACGCAACACTTGCGCCATGAGGGCGTGTTCGGTCGCGTATTCGGTGCTGAGCGGACGTTCGATGTTCACGACGATCGTATTCGTCTTAAACTTCGTTGTCGACCAAACGTAACTATTGATCCCGTTCGTTTCCGTCTGCTTAAAATATGTGTCTGTCAAACGATCTGCTCCTTTCCATCCTCCGTAAAAGGTTGTGCCACGCGGGCGTTCCTTTGAAAAGCTTAACCTAAGGCATATTTTTCATGCAGGATACCCATCATAAATGTGTGTCTGCAAAAAGGCAACTGTTTTGTTTGGATCCTCTTTCATTATATACCAATCGTTACCGCATGAACACAACCGCGCGCTTATACGACATAATCGCTGGCGTAGAAACGGAGTTTTTCACTTGTGGAGAAGGGCGCTATTACGACTTTGTAACAAAAGAGCGTTATCGCTATTATGTGCCACGGGCATAATGCTCATCGTGCCTTATTCAGGCGGAAAGGGAGTAAAAATGAATGCATCCGTAACGCACGAACCGCGCGTCTTACTCATCGTTGCCGATTCGCTCATGCCTGGGCCGCTGTTTAAATTAATGGAAGAAGGGAAACTACCGGCATTTTCTTTTTTAGCAGCGCACGGCTTTACTTCCGAAATGGTCAGTGTATTTCCGACGATGAGTGTCGTTAACGACAGTACGATGCTAACCGGGACTTATCCGGACGCACACGGTATACCCGGCCTCGTCTGGTTCGACCCAAACGAGAACCGCTTAATCAACTACGGCGATTCGTTCGGCAATATCCTAAAGCAAGGACTTTTGCGCGTAGCTAAAGATGCGATGATTTTTTTAAACGAACGCCATTTAAAACGAGACGTACAGACGATCCACGAGGTGCTTGCCGAACGCCATTTGTTATCTGCCTCAGTCAATTTAATGACGCGCCGCGGGTCTTACCGCCACGAATTGCGCTTTCCGTTCGACAAGCTTCTCGGAAAGGAAGACATTACCGGCCCCGCCGAATTGCGCAGCGGTTTTTTTACGCGCAGCGGCCATCGAGGGCTACCGCATCCGTTTAACCAATACGGTTACAGCAACAAAGTGACGGAGCAAATGACGCTGGAAATTATGCGTGAAAAAAGTCCCCCCCGCTTACTCGTCACTTACCTTTCGGATCCCGATAAGAAGATCCACAAGCACGGGCCAGAGAGCGTCGAAGCGCTGTACGACATCGACCGCTTTATCCAACATATTCTCGACGCATACCCGACGCGAGAAGCAGCCTTAAAGGAGTGGCAAATCGCAGTCGTCGGCGACAGTGGACAAGCACCGGTGGTGGCAAATAAGAAGCGAGCGATCGTTTCCTTGGAAAAGTTACTCGCACCGTACAAGCTGCGCGGCATGGGCAAAGCAGTGAAAGACGCTGACTTAGCCCTCGCGGTTAATGAGCGCATGGTGTACGTGTACCCGCTACATGAGGACATCAGTTTGCCGCAACTCGCCTCAGAGATCGTGCGCGACGACCGCGTCGATCTCGTCGCCTTTGCGGGACGTCACTTGCCGGAAGGGGAGAATGCTGGAGACAGTAACGAGGGGAATGTCACAGACGTTCAGGCAGGACGCGACGAAATTGGCACAAGTGAAATAAATACTCTTCCCGGTCGCGTCTACGTGTACACTGCGCACGGTCACTTGCATTTTCAAGCGGGTGGGACGCGCGTTGACCCTTATGGAAATCCTTGGGAGCTGACGGGTGACGCCGACTTACTCGACTTGAGGCAGCAAGGCGGACAGTGGGTATTCGGGGAATATGTCGACGTGTTTCGGCAACTGTACGGCGCTGTTCATGCGCAGCAAATTCCCGCCCTCGCTGTCACGGCTAAACCAGGGTTTGAATTTAAATACCAGTCAGCGCCGACGCACGTCGGGGGCGGCAGCCACGGCGGGATTAGTAAGCAGGAGATGATCGTTCCGCTCATCGTCGGTGGCACAACCGTTAAACCGATGCACAATCGACTTGTCGATCTGAAGGACTATTTGCTGACATTGCTCGGCGAAGACCCGGAACAATCGCCTCCGGAACAATCGCCTAAAGATTAATGATGAAAAGGATTCAAAAGGATTCAACAGTAAAAAAACGTAAAAATAGAAAGCAGCCCGACTCCCACGAAAGAGTCCGGCTGCTTTTCAACGAAAGCGTGGGAAGCGTGTGTTCGCTTTCCATTTTATCGTACGTTCATCATACGTTGTTACGACAGCGTTATTTTTTCGCTTTTTTCACGGTTACCGTTCGCGCGAAGCTCACTTGCCCTTTCGTGTTTTTCGCCGTGACGGTCAGCTTCGTGCCCGCTTTTTGCGGCTTAATTTTTACACTGAAGGCGCCTTTCGAGGTGGCTTTCGCACTGCCGAGCTTCGTTTTGCCGCGTTTGACGGTGACGGTCGCCTTAGCGCTTGTCTTCCCTTTTACCGTCTTGCTGCTGCTGTAGACCGCGTTTACCGTCGGTGCAGCGGGCTTCGCTTTTTTCACGGTTACCGTGCGCGCGAAGCTCACTTGCCCTTTCGTGTTTTTCGCTGTGACGGTCAGCTTCGTGCCCGCTTTTTGTGGCTTGATTTTTACACTGAAGGCGCCTTTCGAGGTGGCCTTCGCACTGCCGAGCTTCGTTTTGCCGCGTTTGACGGTGACGGTCGCCTTAGCACTCGTCTTCCCTTTTACCGTCTTGCTGCTGCTGTAGACGGTGTTTACTGTTGGTGCAGCGGGCTTCCCCTTCTTCACCGTCACGTAAGCGGACGATTTATGTTTCGTCTTCGCATCTTGGGCCACAACGGTAAGCTTTGTGCCGACTTTTTGCTTCTTAATCTTTACTGAAAATGTACCTTTACTGTTCGCCTTACCTTTACCGAGTACAGTTTTACCTTTTTTGACAGTGACTGTCGTCCCTTTTTTCGCCTTTCCAGTTACCGTCGTTTTTGTATGGTAGACGGTGTTGACCTTCAGCTTGATCGTGTCTGCTGCGTTAAACACTTTCGAGGCGTGCAACCGTCCGTATCCGTAGGTCGTGTCATACCCTTTTTTGCCGAGGTCAGTGCTGTTCTTCTGGAAGTACGACTTCGCTTTAGCCGGCGTCATGTCGTCGCGAACCGAATACAAGTACGCGGCGACTGCGGAAACGTGTGGTGTTGCCATGGACGTACCGGACAAATATGCGACTTCCCCGTTCACGATCATGGCAGGTATTTTTTCACCGGGCGCAACTAAAGTGAGGCCTTTACCGTAGTTGGAAAACTTGCTCCGCTTGTCCTTATTGTTCGTCGAACCGACGGCAATGGTGTATGTCGAGGAAGCTGGGTAGCCAATCGTACCTTTCCCGGCGTTACCGGTTGCGGCGACGACTGTCACTTTTTTCTTGTTCGCATACTTTAACGCATCTTCGACCACTTGGCTTTTGCCGCTCGTTCCTAAACTGAGGTTAATCACTTTGGCGCCTTTGTCAGTAGCGTATTTAATCCCTTTCGCAATGTCGCTCGCCCAACCGCGGTTGTTGCGATCGAGTACTTTCACTGGAATAATCGTCGTTAGGTCGTTCACCCCGGTCATCGAATAACCGTTGCCACTTTTTGCCCCGATAATGCTGCTCACGTGTGTCCCGTGGGAATGGTCGTCCATCGCATCCTTGTTGTTATGGACATAGTTTTTACCGTCTTTTACGCGGCCACTGAAGTCAGACGCCGTATATTCAATGCCCGTATCGAGGACAGCAACTTTCGTTTTACGTAAGTTTTTCCCTTTCAGCGCATTTTTTAGCGAGGCATATTTAATATCTGCCCCTTTGGTCGCTTTGTTGGCGAGCGGCCACTGATAGCTGTAATTGACATCGTTAGCGAAGCCTTCAAATTGTCGGTTCGCTTCTGCGTACTCAACTTCCGGCAGTGCGCTTAATTGCTTTGCCACGTCGGTGACCTGTTTTTTGGCTTGCGCTTTCCCGTTGAGTTTGACGACGTACAAATTATCAATGAATGTTTCACCGCTAAAATCACGGTACGTTGCCACATCGACTGATTTTTTCGTTAACGACTTCGTTTTCTGGCCGACGAATGCTTTAGCAGCGCCTTCTGCTTTCGCGCCGTCTTTCATTTTGACGAACACGAGGTTCGCTTTATCGGCATCGCTTAGTTCTCCCGTCAGCCCTTTGTGATCCAACCGCTTTTGCTGTAGATCTGCCGGTAGCCCTTCCGCTTGTGCGGCACCGCTCGCCGAACTGCCCGCTATGTTGCGCGGACCTTTCTTGATTGCACTTACTTTCACCGAGAATGAGCCTTTACTGTCGGCTACTACATAGTACGGACCCTTCCACGCGATCGGGAAATCGTAAGAACCAGTCTTGCCAGCGTTAATTTTTTTGTAGTGGTAAGTCAAACCTTTGTCCAATCTCTTTTTGTCCGGGAACAAGAAAATTTCCGTGGTCGACTTTGCCTTTACCGTCACGCGCATGTGCGTTTTAGCTTTAACTTCACTCGCTTTAGGCGTAACCTTGTAAACTTTCAACGCCTGTCCTTGCATCGAACCTTCGACTTCTTGACCGAGTGCGAGATCCTCTTCCCCAGATTGCGCGCCACTCGTATTCGCAGCAAAACTTTCGAGCGGGATGAGCGCAACGCACATTACGACAGCGAGTGCGAGGCACAACGCTTGTCCGAGACGTTTCGTCATGGATTCTTTCATTCTATCGTTTTTCTCCTCTCTCAATGAAAACTTCTCCTACACAAAATCGACATCACGCAAAAGTCGCAAAATTAAAGGTAGACAACGCCACTTAACAAACTTGCTCTTCACACCCTTATTTTGCGAAAATCGGCCACCTAAACATACAGTTTCAGACTTGTATACGATCCCGCTCACCGGTTAGATTATTCTATACTCGAATCTTCCGTTTACTAAAACGCCAGTTTTAACCGCTACATATGCCCTTTCTGTAAATTCTATGTGTAACCAATTAAATTATAGATTTTTGTGTCGATTCGTAGTGTATGTAGGCAATGCTGAAAACTTACACTACCAATAGTACCCAATACTATGGCTGAAAGTCAACTAGATCGTTTAATGGTAAAATAAACCAATGGGAATTGCTGTTTTTGCTCTGTAAGGGCAGTCGGCACACACTTGTCGACCTCCCGCATCTGCCACTTTGGCGACATTTGTATTATGCAAGTAGAAAATCCAGCAAAGTGCAATTAAAATTTCCAGCACCCCGGTTTCCAAATCTACCAATTCATGTAAGAATGCTTCAGTCGGTAACTCGTGCCACTAAATGTGATCAAGTAACTGTAATGCACAAGGCGATCGATGATCGCGTTCGTGAGTCGTTCATCGTGAAAGACACTGTTCCACTTACTAAATTCCAAGTTAGTCGTGAGGATGACGCTTCGCTTCTCATAGCATCCGGCAATGACTTGAAACAATAACTGCGCGCCTTCCCCGTTAAGGGGGATGTACCCCCATTCGTCGCAGATGAGCAAGTCCACCTTCTCCAACTGCTGTATAAATCGTTGCAATTGCCCCTTTTGGTTAGCGTCAATCAATGCATTCACGAGCGCCGCTGTGCGGTAAAACTTTACGCGCTGCCCTTGGTTGCAGGCTGCCACACCGATGGCTGTGGCAAGATGCGTCTTCCCTGTGCCGACTGGGCCGTAAAGAATTAGGTTTTCTTTACGCGCAACAAAAGATACCTCCTTTAATGTATCGATACTGAGGGGGCGGGGGAGCTCGATCCCTTCGAACACATACCCCTCAAACGTTTTGATCCTATCAAAATTCGCTTGCTTGAGTAACCGGTTTTTACGGTTCACCTCCCGCTGTGCCACTTCACTAGCGAGTAATTGTGCAAGGAACTGTTCATGTGTCTCTGCCTGAATAGTCGGATAAACATCGACGATGTGACTGCCGAGTTTTAGCGCCTTGCAGTGGGCGGCAATCATGTCTTTCATCGCCCATCACCTTTTCTTATTCTTAGCAAGTGATCGTAAGATCCAAGATCCGTCTTGTAAATAGCATGTGACGGCACGTCGTGTGAGACAGCAAGTGTAGAGCACTCATTCGCACGCCCGGTGAGACGGTACCAAGTGGCAAGTAAGCTATCCGCGTCATCCACGCCTTGGGCGAGTGTTTCTTCCAATGCCGTCGTCGCAAGTTGCATGTCTCCTTGGCTTAGAAATTCCGCAAGTAATCGCAACCCCTTCGGTCGTCGCTCCTTGACCGTTAGGTACTCGCGCCACGGGTCGGGCAGTTGTCTGTAAAACGCCGTATACTTCATCGCATTGGGCCGTTTCGCCATGAGTGACAAATACGGTGTCCATTTCATCGCTTCTTTCCCTTCTCCGTAGATACGGGAGTGCGTGACGATGGTGCGATAGGACTCATCTTGTACAATGACGCGATCGCAGGTCACTTTGAGCCATACTTCCTGACGTGCTAACCCCGGTGATGTCGAGTAACGGTTTTTCTGAAAGCATACTTTTCCGTACTTATCAGTTTTCGCTTTGACCATGCGGTGGACGTCAAAGGCTGTGCGCGGCAGTGGCTTGAACTGTGCAGCATCTGCTTGAAACCGTTCGGCGATCTGCTCCTGATGCTTATAGTGCGTACGCTGCATATCCCGTTCGCATCGCTGTAGTAGATCAGCGTTATAAGCATCCAGATCCTCAAATTTAGGGATCGGGACGAAGAAGTTTCGCCGGTGGTAGCCGACCTTATTTTCGACATGCCCTTTTTCGTTCCCGCTATTCGGGTTGCAAAAGGTAGGCTCGAAGCCGTGGTGATAGGCAAACCGGGCAAACGAATCGACGAGTTGGCGCTCACCGTTTTTACAAATCGTCGCTACAGCCGCAGATAAGTTGTCAAACCATAGACGCGTAGGGACGCCACCGACATGCGCAAAGATTCGTTTGAGTCCTTCCAGTAAACACTCGGTATTTTGTGCGCGGAAGACTTGGACGTAGGCCGCATTGCTGTATGGGAACGACACGTTTAAATAATAGCCTTTAAAGGCTTGTCCCTTTTCTTCAAACGTAGCCTCTCCGAAGTCGACCTGTGCCTCCCCCGGCGTATGTTCGAGCGGGATGTAACCGCGCGTCTTCTCCTTAAGTGCTGTCTTCTTCTTGGCAACGTAGTACTGAACGGTCCTTAGCGATACATTGAAGGCCTCACCGTGCATTTCCTTAAGGCGTTCATAGACGCGTCGCGCAGTATGCTTCTGTTTACGCGGAGCTTTTAAGTCGCCCTCTAGCCAATCGTCGATCGTCTCCTTGTAGGGATCCAGTTTGGATCGACGCGGTTTCCGCTTCGGAGTTTCATTCCAATCCTCCATGTCGATGTACTTTTTAATCGTTTTGAAGTCGTGTGTTGTTCGCCGCTGAATTTCTCGTAAAGATAGCCCTTCCCTTTCGTATAAAGACTTGATATAGTGAACGTGAACCATTGTCAACACCTCGTGTTTTCCTCCTCTAACTGATTGCCGTCAATTAGAGGGTAGTAATTAATTGGGGTGCTGGCAATGGTCTTTTCGTTTTCCAGCTCAATGCGGGATTTTTAAGTTGCGTTTTGCTCCATTTCTATTTTGCACTAAACAGCGACATTGCCGTTGAAGGCTCTAACAAACTTGAACTGTCGACACTGGGTGCAACGAGGGGGTACCCTTTGTATTGGAAAAAAGTTAATAACGACACCGAAGCTCTTCGTCGTATCGAATCCCTGATAAACGTGTTAAAAAATTGATGAAGTTGGGAACGGTTTCCCAAGATTAATCGTCTTAATATGTGAATGCATGAATGCCACGAAATTCGAGAGAGTGCTAGTAATTACACAATGGAATTAAGAAGCATATCTTCATTGTTTTTGGAACGTTGGTAACACAAATTATAACTATTACCGTCGAAATTACCAAAAAGTTATTCATGACGGCGAGTCAACAAGAGCCAGTTATACTTCCATATGAGTCAACAGCGCACAATCGATCGTCAAACGACATTTTAAGGGATAGTCGTTTGAGTTTTATTAAGGAATTGTTTGTTTCCTTATTGTCGTGAACTGGATGCTATACGATTAATGGAAGGGGCTTAAAAGTTGGAACATGTAAATGTTTTATTATTAGGAGAGAAAAGAGAACGCCTAAATGAAATATTCAAGTGTTTAGATAAGGAAAAGGACGTACATGTTTTCACTGTAGTTAGTTTGTCCAAGGCAACTAAAATTAACTTTCGTGTCGACTTCATTTTAGTTGATTGCGATTCTGTTAATGATTATGAACATCTTCCTTTCATTCGTGATTGGAATGCAGTAGCCATTTATACACGTTTCACCAAAAAAACAAACTTCTGGAAGCCTTCAAAAAGGGATTTGTACATTTTCTACTTGTCGAAGATATATATCATTTACCTACTCAGATTCGACGTTTACACCGCTATTCCAACATGACTAATATCGATTTTCTTAAATTGTTAAAGGAGGAATATCTCCGATTAAAAAGGATCGAAACAAAATATGAGTATGAAAAGAACTCAAGTAAATTGACACCATCAGAAATCAATATATTGAAATATATAGAAAAAGGATATACGCAAAGCCAAATCGCTGCCGAGTTATTTATTTCTATTAGGACGGTAAAAAATCATATTAGTAATATACTGAAGAAAACAAAGTTAAATAGTAGTAAGGAGGCTGCAATTAAAGCGAGGGAACTTGAGCTTTTGTAAAAGTTGTTTGGGGTAATAAATTTACTCCCGAGGACCTTTAGTATTTTCAATAATTGCCATTATAACTGAATAAACAAGCGCCAAGCTTATGAGCCCAAATCGAGACAGGCTGATATCTTTGATTAAATAGTCAAGTACATATATGTATCCTAGGACGTATAGAAAACTTATAATCTCTTCGATGATGAATTTTAATTTGTTATTATCCGGGAATAGTGATTCCAAAATCGTCACCAAAGCAATACCGATTACCAGTGAAGGTAGGATCGAAATAGTCATCCCTATTCCGAACCAAAAGACACCCAAGGATGTCATTAGTTCAATGTTTAAAGGATTTATTTTCGAGGCAAGTACTAATACACCCATATTAGTAAGAACGACAACACCTAATATAACTACGGCTAATAAAGCGATACCAATCCAAACAACTAGATGAGAAAAAATGCCTTTTATTGATTTCATTTATTAACTCCTTACTGATTTTTGATTTCTTTCGTCGGCCAGTCATTTATTTATTAATAATTTCCTTAGGTCATTATTATAATGGAATACTGGCTTTTTGAAAAGAAAACGCCCTTCACTTTTACCTTTGAAAAATCCTCACTTCAGTTTTAGTCCAATAAAGAGAGAAGGACGTTTTCATCATTTATTGCAGTCTTAGTCTTATTCAAGTTGCGCTTCTTCTCACCACTTAGAAATAGGCCCTTTAAATCAACCAAAGAAGAAGCTCGGCAATTCTATTGGCATCTCCTTTGGGGATCCCAGCTTTCGTTAACGCAGCCACTATTGCTTTTTTAGTTACTTTGCTAGGCCACTCAAGGGCTTTCCCTATTTTTCCTGAATATACTCTGAGTAGTTTAGCATTTTTCTTGCTAAATACCCAAGGATTTTGGATAATGCTTTTCCGCCAGTTCGAAATGCCCAACCAACATAACGGAGTACCTTAAGTGTACCACCAAGCACACCCTGTACTTGCGGATCACCGAGACTCTCTTTGAACTCGCTTTCAATAGCTTGGATTTCTTCCTCCGTCATGAATTGTTGAATAGTGACAATGAGCATTTCGTCGCTTATCTCTAGTTGTGATTCTGTTTCAGAAGATCCGCTAGCAAGAACCGTATACTCGCCAAACACAAATGCAAAACACGCAAACACAAGTACAAAGGCAACATTCCTTTGGAACCTTGGATTCAATAACATCTGTTAACCACGCTCCCATATTTTTTTGACTTGAAACTACATCGACCCTACGATCTGATAGCAAGGTGAAAAATGCCTCTTAGCACGCCCCCTCTATGTTTAAATACTCTTTATTTGACTGACTATTGATGTCTAAATTAAAGTATACTTATTTTTCGCAGATATTATAGTACTATTTTTTTATAGTACCCCTGATACTTTATTATGGGTCAAAGTTGTTTGCGGGTTCTGGGACTATATTGGTCAGGATGCCTTAAGGCGAACGCGTGTCGCTTTAAAACAACCTCCAGTGCGTCATGAGTCCGAGGCGTCACTGACCATCTACCGGCGACTCGAACGTTTCCCTCGTTATGCCAACTGAGCACTTGTATATTCCCGCAGTATTTTTATAAAGGCGTGCTCGGATAACTGGGTTGCGAGCGAAATTACCGTGACGAATGGATACTAGTGAAGCACCAATTGCACCGAAAGATCAAGCGGATGGATATCACAAGCTGATATAACTAAACAAAACGCCTAAAAGCTAACGATATTGCATATCCCACAATTGACGGATATAATGGCCGTGATATGAGCTCATTGAAAAGACGGTGTTTTTTGTTAGGGGCGGAGCAAGTTCCTTGTCTTTCCTGCTGCGAGCATCTTCGCGTGTATGTGTAACATTTCTCTCGAAGGGTTTTAGCAGGAATTTGGAGGGAGAATATAGAAAAGGAAGACCTAAATAGTACTCCTAACCACCACGAAAGGAGAGGTCTTCCTTGAAAACCATTATACCAGAAATCGCTACTATCTTGGAACAGTCTACAGATATGTTGTCGTTTTGGGAAAGCTTACGTATTCGCCTGATGGAAGTGATGGCTGATCTGTTCGGAGAATTTTTGGAGCAGCTCGATCAGATGATGACGACGCATTACAAGGAAAAATACGGTTGGAAAAGTGAGCGATTGGACAGCCGGGAGTTCACCAGTTTTTTTGGGACAGTGTCCTATAAACGCCACTTGATGTACGACCGAAACGGAAACGCACATTACCCTGTCGATGAGGCAATCGGTTTAAAACGCCGTAAAAGATACAGCCCAGACCTTATGATGCTCGGAGCAGAGTTAGCTGCAGCGCCGGGAATGACCTACCGCCTCGCCTCAGAGGTCACGCAAAAACTTGCCGGTATAACGATCAGCCATACGACGTTTCAGCGCTTAGTAAAAGAAGCAGGTGAAGCTCAAGCTGTCATGGATGCTGAAAAAAGGGATCGAATTTTTGAGGATACGGTAATTCCTAACTCTCCGTCCGTTAAGCACTTATATTGCGAAGCAGATGGCTTATACGTCAAAGGGAGAGGCAAAGGAATAGAGATCAAAAATATGCTTGCCTATACCGGGTGGGAGCAAAACGGACAGCGTGTCTCGTTAACAGATCGTCACGTCTTTTCTACCGTTGAATCGGTGGATGACTTTTGGGAAATAGGTTATGCAGCGATTCGACATCGTTGGGATCTCTCACATACACATGTGGCGACTAATGCGGATGCGGCTTCATGGATCTCTGAGGAACGCGTTCAAAATACCTTTTCTGAAGCGACATCGGTTGTCCGCCAATTGGATCCTTTTCACGTAAAGAGGAGTATTCGTCGCGGGTTGAGCCGCCAGCCAAGGCTCATTCCTCAAATTGAAAAGGCAATATCCGAAAAAAATAAGGATAGGTTTAAAGCGGTGATTGATACGGCACAGGGAAATGCAGAGACGGAGCGAGAGGAAAAGCGTATCGAGAACATGCAGAAGTATCTACCATAGTCGATAGTCGAGTGCTTCAAGGTAACGCTGGATGTCGAAAGGATATGTCATAATATCAGCTCATTGTACCGGTCACACTTATTGCAGTTATCACTCAAAAACTTTCAATGCATATCTCGTGTACAGCCACTGTATTGGCAACTGTACGAGAAGTAGCAAAACGGCAGGAATGACAATTAATTTCCAATGGAGGTGCTGGAACTGTGTTTCAAATCCGAGGGCCATTACGTAAATTAGCATGAAACTTAGTGCAAAGTAACGCAAAAGCTCCCGCAACACTTTACGGTCGTAACGGTAATAAAATAGCGTTCCTAAACTGACGAAGTAAAAAAAGACGAGTGAGAGTACGTGTGGCCATAACTCGTGGTATGCCTCTTTCTGCAAACCTTGTATAAAACTTGGGGTGATGATAGAACCAAACATGAGTATAAGGGGCATATTCGAAAAGAAACGTTTTATAGACTTAGTGAATGAGTCGTTATTCGAAGTATTTTTTGTCTGATGCTTCACTATTTGTTCCGGATCCCCAAGCTCACGTAGCATTCGTTTCATGTTCTCTTCAGAAGGAGTTGACGATTCCTGCATAAAATCATCCATTTGTTTTTTTACGGTAGTTAGTATGGCGTTTTTTTCTGCAGTCTTCAGTTCACTTAACCACAAATAATAGTTAAGTGCTTCTAAGTAACGCTGGAAAATAGGAGGATAATGCATATGGTCATCTCCTTTGGGTTAGATTATTCAATCCCGAATCTATTTGTACAATTTCCTTCAGGTACCGATGACGCGTAAAGGCTGACCACAGAAAGAGCAAGGAACTCCCCCCCCGTTGCCCCCGATCAAAGAACACTTGTTGCCTTTTCAATTTCTCCTCCTGTTCTGTTAAACATACACATCAAAACAGTAGAGGATTATTTGGAGGCTGGCAAGCCTTTTTTGTTCTGCAGACTATGTACGTTTTCTCTGCAAGACTATGTACCTCTATTTTGCACTAAACATTGGGATACGTCTCTAATTGTATCTGCGCGTACAAGTACACGTCAACAGAGATGTCCCTTCCTTTCTGTAAGGTTAAACAATCGTGGTCATTATATCCGGCATCTCTTAGAAGTTGAGTCCGTATAATTGTGTAAGAAGGACTTCCAAAAAATAAAGGGAGCCAGTTTCAAAAATCCTCGGTTAGAATGAAAGTTGAGAGACCACATTCTAGAGAGGATAAATTTTGAAATGGCTCAATACAAGATTACCGTAGATCAGGAATTACTGCACCAGCTTTTTTTAAGAAATTCCAAAGAAGCCGGTGTCGCTAAGTTGCTCAAATCGGTATTAAACCAAGTACTTCAAGCCCAAGTGACGGAACAGGTGGCTGCTGAACCTTATGAGCGCACCGAAGATCGTCGCGCCTATCGTAACGGGTCATACCCCCACCAGTGACGACGCGTGTGGGCACGCTGACCTTACACGTCCCACGGCTCCGAAACGGTCAATTTTCCACCGATCTGTTAACACGTTACCAGAGGAGCGAACAAGCCATAATGCTTGCGATGATGGAGATGGTCGTTACGGCTTTCCACACGCAAGGTCTCCCAGGTAACAGAAGAACTTTTTGGAAGAAGCTTTTTCAAGTCTACCGTGTCGGATCTGTGCAAACGACTGGATCCGATCGTGGCGGCATGGAATGATCGTCCGCTTTCGGACAACCAGTTTTGACCTTTTCGGGCAATAACCATTGTATGCTATCCTATTTTGCCCTTTTACAAATACCCGTATCCCAAAAATATGAGCAGGCCCAGTAACAAATTCGCGCTAATACAGGGTTTAAAGAAAAGGCAACGCAAGCGCCAAAACAACCAACCCGACCAGCAAATTGGCACGCGAACTCTTCCCAACTATAACTTGGCGCAAGATTACCCATCGTAAGAGTAGTCTGACCTATGTTATTACCATCAAGGTTGGACGTGCACCCACACCCTGAATTACCCGATGACCCTTCTACCCCATTGTTTTCCTTGAATTTCTTAAAGTCCTCAAGAGTGATCTTGCTAAAATCGCCCTTGTAACCTTTCTTCAAAGTTTGCACTTCAAACCAAATATCGGCATCGTTTTTTACGGTATCATTCAAGTGTGTCTTTACGACTGACAGTGATTCAATTTTATTATCCGATTCATTGAATATTCCAGCTACACCTACGTTGCTGTCTTTAGTGTTAAAGACAAACGTATAATACACCGCATTATTTTTCTTATAGTGTATAATGACCGGTGTACGACTTAGGTCTTCTTGATCTTCAATAGCTTGAGTCAGTTTCGCATACTCTCTGTGATTCGATATCTTTCTAGCAATGACAAGCGCTTCATTGCCTTTAACCTCCCTCAAATCCTCAACCCCACTACTCTTCCCCACCTGTTGAATTGTATCGGCGTACGGTTTATGCTCCATAGCTGTCGCTGCAACAAAACTCGGACCCGCAGACGTGACTAGAAGAGCAATTGCGACTACTAACACAAAAAGAAACCTACTCGGCCTTTTGAACTGTAAACTTCCTAACATTTGTAATCCCCCCAAAATAGATTGGCTCTTCAGTTGCATCAGTTACTTGAGTCAGCGCAAAAAAGCGACACGTGCTAACATACAATTAAACGATGAGTAACCGCTTTAAAACTTTGAATTAAATCAACTACCTAATCATGCCCCTCCGCTCAGATAATGAATATGACTGACGAATGAAGTGTATATCAAGTGTACTTAAAAATCTGTAACTAAGACAGTACTATTTATTTATAGTACTAGTATCATTTGGCTCGCATTGACTAGAACGATGGTCGATAGTTAGTGTACACCGTAATTTTCATGACCGTCCCCGAATGAAGCAGACGATGTTTAACATATATACAGCTTACTAATCGGTATATTTATAATACACCTTACCTTTTAAAAATATAATATGATAAAATCCTCGTAAAAGAAAGGAGGTGAGACACCATTATCAATCCTTACCCGGATCTTGGTAATGAGTAAAACACGACATAAAGAATCGAATAACTCCATGAATGGGGAGGCGAATTTGGCAAGTTGCAAAAAGATAAATATAAATGTAAAGAGCGTAAACCGCCGCACCGAACTGATGCTCTTTACCCCATTTCGTTCCACGAGTTTCATAGTTTTACGGTATTATTTTTTTGCCATGCAAAATATAATAACCTTCGGTAGACTAAGTTTAAGGAGATGTCAGTGTAAAGGTTATTGTAAACGTTATCGTAAAGGTTAATCCTTAACGATTGAGGTGATTGCGTTGCCGCGCAAACAAATGCCCCCGTCTGTAGTCGCCGCACTCATCCTAGCAATTACGGTCATTTGGGGCTTCGCTTGGGTGCTCATGAAAGTATCGCTTCAGTACATGGGGCCGTTCACGTTTTCCGCTCTGCGCTTCGGCGTCGGTTCGGCGACGTTGTTCGCCGTCTTAGGCTGGCACAACAAAAAAGCGCTCTGTCCACGCAAAATTGACATCGCTCGCTTTCTATTACTCGGCACGCTGCAGACGGGGATCGTCTTTGCCCTCGTCATGTACAGTATGCGATTTGTGGCAGCGGGCAAGTCTTCTGTGTTGCTCTATTCGATGCCGCTGTGGAGTATTATTTTCGCCGCTAAGTTTCTACGAGAGAAAGTAACGCGACCACAAGTTTACGGCGTGTGTCTCGGCAGTTTAGGTCTCGTGTTACTCATCGGCTTCGACATCGTGTTGGTACAAAGCGCACGCATTATTTTCGGAGAAGCGTTGCTCGTGCTCGCTGCCATGTCGTGGGGGCTTGCCAATGTGTATTACAAACGAGCGTTTCCACAAACCGATCCGCTGCAAGTGTGCGCCTACCAAATGTTGTTCGGTGCCGCAGGC
Organism: Numidum massiliense; assembly: GCF_001375555.1. Lineage (NCBI taxonomy): Bacteria > Bacillati > Bacillota > Bacilli > Caryophanales > Bacillaceae > Numidum > Numidum massiliense. Next base: position 1,517,144 of record NZ_CTDZ01000009.1, read on the forward strand.
ATCGCCCTTGTTGCGGTCGTTACCGAATGGGGCCGACCGCTTACCTGGACAGGGACGAGTTTGTTTGCCCTCCTATTTACAGGGGTGCTCGCCTCTGCCTTTTGCTATGCGGTGTGGTTTTTTATTCTCACCGTCGTGAATACGGCACAAGCGACAATTGCTACGTTGCTCGTCCCTATTTTTGGCCTCCTGTTTAGTTGGCTTATGTTGGACGAAGCGTTGACTTTGCAGATGCTACTTGGGAGCGCATGCATCTTGGGTGGCATTGTCGTGTCACAATTGCCGCCGCTGCGCAACTAAAATATCCCCCCTCACGCGAGGGGGGATCAAAGCTATCGACAGCATCTGTCGTTAGCATCTGTCGTTAGCTGCTGTCGTTAGCTGCGCCGATGGCATCTGTCCTTAGCTGCTTTCGTTAGCTGCTAACCGTATCGAAATGTGTGGCCAACGGTTCTTTTACTAACCGGACGAGTTGTCCGTATACGTGAGACGTGCAAATGTCGTTAAACGTACGAAAAGGTTCTGACCGTCGTCCTTACCGTCCTTTGTTGTCGTACGGTTTGCCTAGCGCACTCGGCGATTCGGCGCGTCCGACGAAGCCGGCGAGGGCGAGAATGGTCAAAATGTACGGCACCATGCTGAGCATCTCACTCGGCACATATTCCGACAAGCCGAACACTTGCCCCGTCAGTGCCAGCGACACCGCAAAGCCGAAAAAGAGCGACGATCCGAGCACGCCAAACGGGTGCCACTTACCGAAAATCAGAGCGGCCAAGGCGATAAACCCTTGTCCGGCAATCGTCGTTTCACTAAATTGGCTACCGATGGCAATCGACAGGCCAGCGCCACCGATCCCGGCGAGCGCACCGCTAATGAGTACAGCGGTGTAGCGCATGCGTACGACGTTAATACCCATCGTGTCCGCTGCGCGCGGGTGTTCGCCGACGGCGCGCAAGCGCAGGCCGAAAGGCGTCTTGAACAGGACGAAATAAGAAATAAAGACGGCGGCAAAGGCGATGTACGTCGTCGGATAAACGGCGAACAACGCTTTCCCGATAATCGGGATGTCGCTCAACCCGGGGATGACGATCGTATCGAACGTCCCCTTAATCGCTGGGGTACGTCCCGCGTCGTACAAACTCTTCACTGTGTACATCGCAACGCCGAGCGTCAAGAAATTAATCGCCACCCCGCTGACGACTTGGTCTGCCTTGAACGAAATCGTCGCGACGGCGTGCGGAATCGCAAATAACACGCCGGCGACAATCGCCGCGAGCACACCGATCCACGGGTTGCCGGTCGCAATCGTCGTCACTGCCGCACTAAAGGCGCCGATCGTCATTAACCCTTCCAAGCCGATATTGACGACGCCGGAACGCTCCGAAAACATGCCGCCGATCGCCGTTAACATGAGTGGTGTCGCATACCATACCGCGTTTTGCAAAAGACTCGTTAATATGTCGATCATCTCAAGCGGCCTCCTTTCGCTTGCGTGTCAATTTACTTTTCGCCCAGCCGACAAACGCGCTCGAGGCGACAAATAAAATGATCGAAGCGATAACGATGCGCACGACTTCAAACGGAATCTGCTGATCAAACTGCATGTTTTGTCCACCGTACGTCAAGAAGCCGAATAGTACCGCCGAGAGCAAGATGCCGATTGGCGCGCTCGCCCCGAGGAGCGCCACGGCGATGCCGTCAAAGCCGATGCCGGTAAACGCGCCTTGGATCGCCATGTAGTGCGATGTTCCAAGCAGTTCGACCGCACCGCCTAAACCGGCGAACGCACCGCTAATCATCATCGAGGTGACGATTTTGCGCGACACGTTAATGCCCGCGTACTCCGACGCGTCGCGGTTGAAACCGACAGCGCGCAGTTCAAACCCAAGCGTCGTTTTCCACAAAATGTAGTAGAACAAGCCGATACAAAGAAGCGCAATGAGAACACCTAAATGGATGCGCGCCCCTTCAAACAGATCCGATAAAAATCCGACTTGCAACGAGGCAGAGTCTGCGATCATCGGAGTCGTGTCGGCCCCGACCGTTAAAAACTTGCGAATGACAACGTTGGCAGTGTACAAACCGACGAAGTTCAACATGATCGTCGTGATCACTTCGTGCACGCCGAGTTTCGCTTTGAGTAAACCGGGAATGAACGCCCACAACGCGCCGCACACGACGCCTGCGACGAGGGCGACGAGGGCGTGCAACACGGGTGGCAAGTCGAGTTTCAGCCCGATGACGACGGCGACTAACTGGCCGATCATGAATTGCCCTTCCACCCCGATGTTGAACAAACCGGTACGAAAGGCGAAAGCGACAGCTAAACCGGTAAAGATGAGCGGCGTGATCGTACGAATTGTCTCCCCGATGTCGAAGGGCGTGCTCACGACGCCGGAAAAGAGCGCACCGTAGGCGCTGATCGGGTTAAAGCCGACAACCAACATTGCGACCGCACCGACGAGCAATCCTAAAAAGATCGAAACAGCTGGAACAACCCACTTGTTCGTCTGTTTTTCTTCCCCTAGCTGCTGTTCCATCTAGTTTCCCTCCTTACTGTTGGCTACGGCTCCGCCGGCCATAAGTAAACCGAGTTCTTCTTCGGAAGTATCGGCTGGTTTGACATCGCCGACGATGCGGCCTTCGTAAATGACGAGCACGCGGTCACTCACATTAAGAATTTCGTCCAGTTCTAACGAAACGAGGAGCACCGCTTTGCCGCGGTCGCGCTGCGCGATCAAGCGGCGGTGAATAAATTCGATTGCCCCGACGTCGAGGCCGCGCGTCGGTTGTGCAGCGATGAGCAAGTTTGGATCGCGGTCGACTTCGCGCGCGATGATCGCCTTTTGCTGGTTACCGCCCGAGAGTGCCCGCGCCGGTGTATGTTCACTCGGCGTGCGCACGTCAAATTCTTCGATCAGCTGACGCGCCTTTTTATATATTTCCGGGTAGTTTAACTGTAATCCTGTCGCAAACGGCGATTGATAATATGTTTGCAAGGCGATGTTTTCTGCGACAGTGAAGTCGAGCACGAGTCCGTGGCGATGCCGGTCTTCTGGAATGTGCCCTAGACCTGATTCCGTTATTTGCCGCGGCTTATACCCTGCGACATTTTTTCTGTTAAGCAAAATTTGTCCCGAAGTCGCTTTTTGCAGCCCGGTGATCGCTTCGATCAATTCCGACTGACCGTTGCCGTCGACGCCGGCAATACCGACAATTTCCCCGGCGCGCACCTCTAAACTGAGTCCGCGCAGCTTCTCCACGCCGCGGCGATCGCGCAAGTGTAAATCTTTTACTTCCAGCACCGGTTGGGCCGGTTCCGCTGGCTTTTTGTCTACTTTAAACGACACTTCGCGACCGACCATCTTTGCGGCCAACACCGATTCGTTCGTCCCGGCAACCGGTAAGCGGTCGATAAATTTCCCGCGGCGAATAATCGTAACGGTGTCACAAACGCGAGTAATTTCTTTTAGTTTGTGCGTAATAAAAATAATCGATTTGCCGTTCGCGACGAGGTTGCGCATAATGTCGATCAGTTCATCGATTTCTTGCGGCGTGAGCACCGCTGTCGGTTCGTCAAAAATGATGATGTCAGCTCCGCGGTACAGCGTCTTCAAAATTTCAACGCGTTGCTGCATCCCGACAGAAATGTCGCGTATTTTGGCACGCGGGTCAACTTGTAGCCCGTATTTTTCCGATAACTCACGCACCCTCGCCTCTGCGGTCTTCATATCGATGACACCGCCGCCTACTGGCTCGTTACCGAGTACGATGTTTTCTGTCACTGTGAACGGCTCGACGAGCATAAAGTGTTGGTGCACCATGCCGATCCCGAGTCGGTTCGCTTCGTTCGGGTTAGTGACGTCGACTTTGTTGCCGCGTACTCGAATATATCCTTCATCTGGCGAATAAAGTCCAAACAAAATGTTCATGAGCGTCGATTTTCCAGCCCCGTTTTCTCCGAGTAGGGCGTGGATTTCGCCTTCTTGCACGATTAGGTCAATCGAGTCATTCGCGACAATGCCGGGAAAGCGTTTCGTAATCCCCTTCATTTCTACGATAGGCGCCATGACGGATCCCCTCTCAACTGTGTTGCCGAAAAATTAGGCTAGCAAATCGCTAGCCTGTGCTGTATACGGTTATTCTTGTAATTATTTCGCTTTGTATTCCTTCAGTTCATCAGGTGTAGCCGGTACCTCGATTTCGCCGTCGACGATTTTTTTCTCGAACTCATCCACTTTATCGAGCACGTCTTTCGGCACGTGCTTGTCCGAATTGTCCGCAATGCCGACACCATTTTCTTTTAAGCCGAATTGGACTTCTTTCCCACCTTGGAAATCGCCTTCTTTGAGTGCCTTCGTCATTTCAAACACACCGACATCGACGCGTTTGATCATCGACGTTAACGTGTGATCCGGCGCTAAGTGCGATTGATCCATATCGACGCCGATCACCCAGAACTCTCCTTGTTTCCGCGTCTTCACTTCGTCGAACAACCCTTTGCCGACGCCGCCAGCCGCGTGGTATACGATGTCCGCCCCGTCGTCAAACAGTCCTTTGGCGAGTGTACGCCCCTTCGCTACATCGTCAAAACTTTCGGCGTACGTCACGATCACTTTCGCATCCGGTTTAACGGCGTGTACACCAGCTTCAAATCCGACTTGGAACTTTTGAATCGTCGGAGAAGTGATCCCACCGATAAATCCGACTTTGTCTGTTTTCGTCATTTCAGCGGCAATGACACCGACGAGGAAAGACGCTTCGTGCTCTTTAAACATGACAGAAACGACGTTATCCGGAATATCGCCGCCAAGGTTCGAGTCGACGATACCGAACTTGCTGTCCTTAAACTGCTTGGCCACTTGCGGAATCGCTTTGTCGAATTTGTAGCCGATGCCCCACGAAATATCTGTTTTTTGACGAGCAAATTTCGTCAAGTTCGGGACGTAGTCTTCATCGCGCTTCGATTCGATAAAGTTAATCTTCGCACCGAGTTCTTTCTCTGCCCGCTTGACGCCTTCCCAACCTGTTTGGTTAAACGATTCGTCGTCGATCCCGCCTGTATCGCTAACCATGCCGACGGAAAATTCGCCTTCGGTCTTTTTATCCTCCCCTTTAGTGGCACCCTCTTTCTTCCCTTCGTCTTTCGCCGCGCCACATCCGGCGACGAGCAGTGCTGCCGTCAACAGCAACACGAGGGTGAGGAGAAGCGATTTTTTCTTAAACATACGTTCGGCCCCCTACATTTTTTCTAACTACCTTTGTGATTTCGTAAACGTTACCGTACGTTTACAGTAGAGCGGAAGGAGTGCCACTCCTTCCTAAATCATTTATACCATGTACGCATACTTTTTTCCAGATGCAGGTTCTAATCTGTTAAATCACGACCGTTCATCAGCAATCATATTTTTTTATAGAAATGGCCTTGATTGCTTTATTTTATTGAGTTTGTTAGGATCTACTAATTTAGTTTTTATGATATTAGGTAATTTTTACATGTCGGCTGCTACACAGTTTCACTAACTCGTCACTTCTTCCCCAGCGCGGAACTGATCTCGCGTAATGAGTACATCGCGCGGTTTACTCCCTTCATACGGCCCGACGATGCCGCGCGCCTCCATCTCATCGATCAAGCGGGCAGCACGCGTGTAACCGATGCGTAAGCGACGCTGCAGAAGCGAAACAGAAGCCGTCTCCGCCTCGACGACAAGCTTGACCGCCTCTGGGTAAAGTTCGTCTTCGACGTCTGCATTATCTTCTTTTAAATCTTCCTCTTGCACGATGATATCTTCATTGTAGTGTGCCTCCTGCTGTTTTTTGCAGAAAGTGACGATCCGATCGACTTCCTGATCGGACAGGAAGGCCCCTTGAATGCGCGTCGGTTTAGCCGCACCGACTGGTAAGTACAGCATGTCACCGCGCCCGAGCAATTTCTCCGCCCCTCCCATGTCGAGGATCGTGCGCGAGTCTGCTTGTGACGACACGCCGAACGCGATACGCGAGGGAATATTCGCTTTAATTAACCCCGTAATGACGTCGACCGAAGGGCGCTGTGTCGCAATAATTAAATGAATACCCGCGGCACGCGCCATTTGCGCCAGACGACAAATCGCATCTTCGACGTCCTGCGGTGCCACCATCATGAGGTCGGCGAGCTCATCGACAATGACGACGATGTACGGCAAAGCCGGGTACGGTTCTTCCGGGTGTTGCTCAGCCATCAGTTGATTGTAACGGCTGATGTCGCGGGCACCGCTTTCCGCAAACAGTTCGTAACGCTTTTCCATTTCCGCCACAATCTTCTTCAAAGCTAAGGCGGCGTGACGTGGATCAGTAACGACAGGTGCAATTAAATGCGGGATGCCGTTGTACACGTTCAATTCGACCATTTTCGGATCGACCATTAAAAACTTCACTTCGTTTGGTTTCGCTTTATAGAGCACACTGGCAATAATTCCGTTAATACAGACGCTCTTTCCCGATCCGGTCGCCCCAGCAACTAATAAGTGCGGCATTTTGCTCATGTCGCCGACGATCGATTCACCGGAAATATCCCGTCCGAGCGCAATGCTTACCTTCGATTCTGCTTCGTGAAATTGCGGACTTTCCAAAACGTCGCGCAAGTTGACGATCGACACTTCCGGATTTGGCACTTCGATGCCGATCGCCGATTTTCCGGGAATTGGCGCTTCCATGCGAATGTCTTTGGCGGCGAGGGCGAGCGCTAAATCGTCGGTCAAATTGACGATGCGACTTACTTTCACTCCGATGTCCGGCTGCACTTCATAGCGAGTCACGGCCGGCCCGCGGTGGATTTGCGTCACTTTAGCCCCTACGCCAAACGACTCGAGTGTCTGTTCAAGTTTTTTGGCGTTGGCGGTCATCCCTTTATGCTCGCCTTGTTTAATCTTTTTCGGTTTTTCCAACAAACTAAACGGCGGCAGCGAATAATTGCCCACTTCTGGGGCGCCACCCATCGGCCCGAGGACAGGTGCACCGTTCTCTGTAGCTAGTTCTTTCGTCCCCTGCTGTGCCGTTTCGCCCGACTCTGACAGCTCTGACCAAGCGAGCTGCCCTTGTTCGCGGGTCAACTTTTTCTCGTCTGATCCGTCTGTGCGTTCCGAGTAGTCGTGGATGACAGGGACGTCGCCGACCTTTGCATTCGCAGAAGAAGCTGGACCTCCTTCCTCCACATCTTCGTCCTTCTCTGTACGGCGCTGGTTGCGCTTCTCTTTGAATCCGAGGCGCCTCCGCTGCACACTGTCCCATGCGCCGTTCATAGTCTTCGTTGTAAACGTGCTAATCGCGCCCCCGCTGTTTCGTAGTTTTCGCCACAGTTGCGCATAAGAAACGCTCGTAACGAGCAACAGTCCTACTAAAATAAAGACGAAAGAAACGATGAGTGTGCCGACGTCATCGAATAAGTAACGCAGCGACGCATAGCCGATGGCACCAATCATCCCACCGCCGATATCTAACGGTACCGTAGAATCGATTTCGCGGGAAACGAGTTTCCACGTCTCCGCTAACACGCTACTGTTCCCGTCGAGAGATCGAAACAGCAAGTAATGACTAACAATTAACACCGCCGTTAACAATAAGGTAAAGCCGCTGTGGCGCGGCGTCCACTGCCGTGGCCAATCGCGCTTTACCATCATATGGATAGCTACGTACATACCGAGCAGTGGAACGATAAAGTTCCACGTCCCGACAAAAAAGCGAAAAACATAAGTAAATGATCGCCCAACCGCGCCAAAACTGCCAATCACGATCACACATATCGCGAACAGGACAATTCCGCACACTTCATACCATCGCCCGCTTCTTACACGCTCTTTTCGCGATGATTTCTTTTTTAGGGCCATTGAGACCGTTCCCCCTTCGCACAAGCAACCTTTCTCTTTGACAACCAAAATGTATGTATGGAAATCCATTAATTTGCCTGCACGTTTCTCCATTATAACACGGAAAAGAAAAAGAAGACCAAGTATACGTGCACCTGATCTTCATGAAAATCACGCGTTTGTTCGCGGGACAAAGCTGATCGTTTTTCCCGGTTCATAAGCCGGGTTGAGGAAGTGAGCGGGGTCGGGGCTAATGAGACGAACGATTTTTGCTTCTCGTTCGTTAAGCGGTTCGACGAGCATCTTGATTCCGCCTATGGAAATTTCTTGCGGCGCAGTCGTCAGTTCCTCCCATCCGTCAAACACAGCTTCTAGAGGTAACGGCGTATAATGGATCATTGCACCACGTCCTTTGCGCTCTGTTTTCGCGCGTCGATGAGCTCATTTAACGCTGCCATCGCTTCACCTAATCCCCCGACGGCATCGATCAGTTCGTATTTTACCGCGTCTTCACCGATCACGTTCGTCCCGATATCGCGTGTCAGTTCCCCCGTTTTAAACATCAGTTCTTTAAAACGTTCTCCACCTATACGGGAGTGTTTCGTGACAAACTTCACGACGCGCTCTTGCATTTTATCTAAGTATTCGAACGTTTGTGGCACACCGATGACGAGACCTGTTAAGCGAATCGGATGGACCGTCATCGTTGCCGTCGGAGCGATAAAGGAGCGATCCGCAGAGACAGCGATCGGCACGCCGATGCTGTGCCCACCGCCCAAAACGAGCGTGACGGTCGGTTTCGACATGGAGGCGATCATTTCGGCGATAGCGAGACCTGCCTCCACGTCCCCGCCGACGGTGTTAAGCACGATAAGTATACCTTCGATTTTGTTGTTTTGTTCTGCTGCAACGATTTGCGGAATGATGTGCTCGTATTTCGTCGTCTTGTTTTGCGGCGGTAAGACGACGTGTCCTTCGATCTGTCCGACGATAGAAAGACAATGAATATTTGTTTCCACCGCCGGCACACTCGTCTGTCCCAATTGCTGAATCGTGTTGACGACCGCGTTTTTCGCCGCATCCTCATTGTTCGTGCCCGGCACTCCCGTTTGCGGTTGTTTTGTCGGCTGCTCGCCGTCAGCTTGCTGGCCGTTGTCCATGGCGCATCTCTCCTCAGTTTACAGGTTTATCCGCTGGCCGTAGCATAACTTGTCCAGTCACCTGTAGTATGAGCCGCCTTCGGATGAATTATTTTACCCATAAAAAAACGTGAACTCCTGTATAACGTTCATGTGCTACAGAAGTCCACGCCTTTGTATAGCGATATTTATTTTACGGTCACAATGCCGATCTATGTTGCTCGTTCGACGCCTCTAACGCGCGACTTCACTTACACTTCCATGATGATCGGCAAGATCATCGGGCGGCGACGCGTTTTTTCGTACAGAAACCGTCCGAGGGCTTCGCGGACGTTTGTCTTCAGTGACGCCCATTCGTTAATGTTGTCGTTCATGCAGCGATCTAACGTTTCACTCACTAATTGATTCGCTTCATCTAACAACTTTTCCGATTCCCGTACGTAGACGAAACCGCGAGAAATAATGTCTGGACCCGATAAAACAATGCGTTTCTGCTTACTCAAAGTGACAACAACGACTAAAATACCATCTTGTGACAACAGCTTGCGGTCTCTTAGTACGATATTTCCTACATCTCCAACCCCGAGCCCATCGATTAGGACTTTTCCTGTCGGTACTTTCGACCCGAGGCGTGCGCCGTCTTTAGTAAATTCAACTGTATCGCCGTTATCTAATACAAAAATGTTTTCTGGTTTGACTCCTGTCGATTCGGCGAGTTGGGCATGAACACGTTGCATACGATATTCCCCGTGGATAGGAATAAAGTATTCTGGCTTGATCAAATTAAGCATCAGTTTTAAATCTTCTTGGTGGCCGTGGCCGGATACATGTACGCCGTGAGAACCACCGCCGCTGTATACGACGTTCGCGCCGATGCGGAACAGTTGGTCGACCGTACGAGACACGTATTTTTCGTTCCCCGGGATCGGGGTAGCGGCAATGACGACCGTATCCCCGGGTAAAATGTCAACCTTTCGGTGGGCGTTACGCGCCATCCGCGTTAGCGCCGACATCGGTTCACCTTGGCTTCCCGTAGACAAAATGACGACTTCGTGTGCCGGCAAGCGATTAACGTCGTCGACGTCGACGAAAATGTCGTCAGGCGCGTGCAAATAGTTTAGCTCGATCCCTAAGTTAACGACGTTAACCATACTGCGGCCGATGACGCACACTTTACGGTTATACTTCACCGCCGAATTGATCACTTGCTGAATGCGGTGCACGTTCGAAGCAAACGTCGCTACAACGATGCGTTGCGCCGCATTGTGAAACACTTCGTCGAGCGCTTCGCCCACACCTTGTTCCGAGCCAGTGAACCCGGGCTTCTCCGCATTCGTACTATCGGAAAGTAGGCAAAGTACGCCCCGCTCACCGAGCTGCGCCATTTTGTAGTAATCGGCTTGCTGGTTGTTCACCGGGCTCTGATCGAAGCGGAAGTCACCTGTGTGTACGACACGTCCAGCAGACGTTTCTAAACAAACACCGACACAGTCCGGTATACTGTGCGTCGTTTTAAAGAACGTCGCCGTCATGCCTCCCAGTTTGATTTTAGACTGATTATTGATCAAAATTCGTTTTGTTTCGTTCAACATGTAGTGCTCTTGTAATTTGTTTTCTACAAGGCCTAACGTAAATTTCGTACCGTAGACGGGAACATTGACTTCTTTAAGCACATAAGGCAGGCCACCGATGTGGTCTTCGTGCCCGTGGGTTAACAAAATCCCCCGCACCCGTTCCTTGTTCTCCACGAGATACGTAATGTCCGGAATAACGACGTCGATCCCGAGCATCTCCTCTTCCGGAAACATAATGCCGCAGTCGATGACCACGATGTCTTTCCCGTCTTCCACGACGTACATGTTCTTCCCAATCTCACCCAAGCCGCCAAGAGCAAAAACTTTTACCTGCTCTTTTTGCTTGGCCAAATAATAACACTCCTTACGTTATTCGTTTGTCGTCACAGAAAACCGCACATATGTCACTTAGGAATATTATAAGTCATATCGACTGCAAATAGCAAACAAAAAAATCGGCACCGGAAGAGGTGCCGCAAAAAAGCTTAGCGCGCGCGTACTTTTTTTACGATTTGCGCGAGCTCAATTTTTTGTTGTTCTGTCGCCGGGACAAGCGGTAAACGCACGCGCTCGTCGCCGTAACCGAGTGCCGCTAGCGCGTACTTGACCGGAACCGGGTTCGGTGCGATAAACAAGTCTTCAAACACGTCGAGCCACTGTTCGTGAAGCGCGCGAGCAGCCTGATGATCGCCCGCAGTGAACGCCGCGACCATTTGCTTCATTTCGTTACCGATCAGGTGACTGGCGACGCTGACGACGCCGTGTGCGCCGACGGCCATGAGCGGCAACGTGTTTTTATCGTCGCCGCTATACAAGTAAAAATCGTCGGGCGTTCGTCGCACGATGTCCGAAGCTTGCACGAAGTCGCCACTCGCTTCCTTGATCGCCACGATATTGGAGATTTCCGCAAGGCGCACGACCGTATCTGCGCTCATATTCACACCTGTACGGCCTGGAATGTTGTACAGCATGATCGGCAGTTCGGTCGCTGCTGCTACCGTGCGAAAATGTTCGTACAGTCCTGCTTGCGAAGGTTTGTTGTAATAAGGCGCGACGAGCAAAATCCCGTCGACGCCGCATTCGGACGCTTGCTTCGTCAGTTCGACCGTCGCCGCAGTTGAATTGGAGCCCGTTCCAGCGATGACGGTCGCCCTGCCGTTAGCGGTGCGCGCGACGTGGCGGAATAAGGCGATTTTTTCCTCGACGGTCAGCGCGGGCGATTCCCCCGTCGTACCAGCGACGACGATGCCGTCACTCCCCGTCTCTATTAGCCATTCCGTAATACGCGTCACTTCGTCCCAAGCGATGTTCTCATTTTTGTCAAATGGCGTCACCATTGCCGTAATGACTTGCCCGAAATTCAATGCGATTCCCTCCTAGTGAATGTAAAGTTTATGCAATTCAAATTGGTGGTGTAATGCACGAACCGCCCGTACCATGTGGTGCCCGTGCACGAGCACCCAAATCGTCGTATGTGAGTCAGCGGATTGTAAGATTGGAATTTCATTTTGCGTCAGCGCCTCGACAATTTTTGCCATCACGCCGGGTACGCCGGCAATACCCGCACCGACGGTTGACACTTTGGCACAGTTCGAGAGAACTTGCGGACGGTACCCCATTTCTTCTAAAATCGCTTGGGCTCGTTCTGCAACGTGATCGAACACTGTATAAGCGATGCCACTCGGGTTCACACTAATGAAGTCGACACTGATCCCGTGCGCCGCCATCGCTTTAAACACTTTCAAGTGCAAGTCGTAGTCGTCTTCCGCTGCCGTTATTTTAATTTGAGTCACACCGGGTACTTGCGTAATGCCCGTGATGAGGCGATCGTGCACATCGTTTTTCGTGCGGTTGATCTCGTTTAAATGTGTGACGAGCGTCCCCGCGTGATCTGACAGCGTCGAGCGTACGCGAATTGGGATGTTCGTCTGCATCGCAATTTCAACCGCACGGGGATGGATCACTTTCGCCCCTTGAAACGCTAAATTACTAATTTCCGTATAAGTCACTGTATCGAGTGGTGCCGCATCTTCGACGATCCGCGGATCTGCCGTCATAATTCCTTCAACGTCCGTAAAAATATCGACCATTTCCGCGTGCAATGCGACTGCGAGCGCCGTCGCAGTCGTATCGCTGCCGCCGCGACCGAGTGTCGTCACCTCGCCTTGTGGCGTCTGTCCTTGAAAGCCGGTGACAATCGCCACCGGCACTCGCGCGAGTTCTTCCATCAATCGTTTCGGGTTGACGGCAATAATTTGCGCATTACTAAACGTGTCGTTCGTGACGATTCCCGCTTGTCCACCGGTGAGGACACAGTTGTCAATATGCTCCATTTTTAGCATACTGGACAGCGTCGACGCTGAAATAATTTCGCCGCAGCTGAGTAATAAGTCCCTTTCGCGGGGATTTAATTCTTTCCCGTTATGATTAATTAAGTCCAAAAGTGTATCCGTCGCATATGGGTCGCCGCGCCGTCCCATCGCGGAGACGACAATGACGACGCGGTAATCTTCTTCGAGTGCTTTCTGCACGTGCTGGACGACCCGCTGGCGCAACTCGGGCGTCTTCAGCGACGTGCCTCCGAACTTCTGTACGATAATTCTCATGCCCAAATCCCCATTTTTTATCTAATCTGTACGATTTTCCGTTTTGCCGCTTCAATGGCTTGTTTCAACGAGTGCCGCGCTGTAACAACACGCCGGTTATAAACTTTTCACGAGGTGTTCCGCGATTTGCACCGTATTGAGTGCCGCGCCTTTTAATAAATTGTCGGCGACGACCCACATATTGAGGGCGCGCGGCTGGTCCAAATCGCGACGCAAGCGGCCGACGAACACATCGTCCCGCCCGGCAGCATCTAACGGCATCGGGTACGCTTGCTGTGCAATGTCGTCGATGACTGTCACACCGCCCGTATCGGCTAACAGTTGGCGTACGTCATCGAGATCGTAATCTGTAGCGAGTTCGACGTAAACCGACTCCGAGTGACCGGTCGCTACCGGGATGCGCACACACGTCGCCGTTACGGCGAGCGACTCATCGCCAAATATTTTTTTCGTCTCGCGCACCATTTTCATTTCTTCTAACGTATAGCCGCCTTCGTCGGGGACATCGATTTGCGGAATGGCGTTAAACGCCATTTGGTAGTGGCGCTCCAACTTGCCCACGGGAAACGCGCGGGCAGACACGGCTTCACCGTTAAGAGCCGCGCGAGTCTCTTCCATCAACGCGTCGATCGCACTGTTGCCAGCTCCCGAAACGGCTTGGTACGTCGATACGATGACCCGTTTCACGCCGTACCGGTCGACGAGTGGCTTCAGGGCGACGACCATTTGAATCGTCGAACAGTTCGGATTGGAAATAATCCCTTTATGTTCTTTAATCTTTTCGCTGTTCACTTCTGGCACGACGAGGGGTACGTCCGGGTTCATGCGGTAGGCGTTCGTATTGTCAATCGCGACTGCCCCGCTCGCGACGGCATGGGGCACCAGCTGCTTACTGACGCTACCGCCCGCGCTGAACAAGGCGACGTCGACGCCGCTAAACGACTGCGGTGTCGCCTCTTCGACTGTCACTTTCGCGCCGTCAAACGAAACGGTCTGACCCGCGGAACGCTGCGACGCTAAACACTTTAACGTGCCTACCGGAAATTTTCTCAGCTCTAATTGACGAAGTATTTGCCCACCTACTGCTCCCGTCGCTCCGACGACTGCTACATTTACGGCTCTCTCACTCACTGCTATTCTCCTCCTACTCCCGGCTTCACGCCGAGACAAACACGTTTCTTTCTATTATGTGGGCAAGTAACGATATTTTTCAACTACCATTGGCTGGATTTGTTTGTTTTGAAGCGCTTCCCAGCACGTTTCCGGAATGAGTTCCATGCGCGCGACGAGCGAATTTGGCTTAGTTTCCGGCGAATCTTGCCCGAAGGGAACAAAATATAAATTTTTTGCGACCAATACTTTCGCCAGATTGGCCGCGTTAAATCCTAAACCGTCATTCGTCGAAACGGCGACGACGACGGGGCGGCGGTTGCGCATCGTCGCTTTGGCCGCCATAAGTACGGGGCTGTCTGTGAGTGCGTTGGCCAATTTCGCGAGCGAATTACCCGTACATGGCGCAATGAGCATGACGTCGAGCCGCTTGCTCGGACCGAACGGCTCTGCCTCCGGTATGGTGGAAATAATGTGCTCCCCAGTAATGCGCTTTATTTTTTCTAACCACTCTTTCGCCTCACCGAACTTCGAATCGACGTTTGCTACAGTGTAAGTGACAATCGGCAACACTGTTGCCCCTAGTTGCACTAAGCGTTCCATTTGCGGTAACACTTCGTCGTGCGTGCAGTGTGAGCCAGTTAACCCAAACCCAACCGTCTTGCCGGAAAAATCCATCATGCTCCCTCCCGCTCGTTCATCTGTTCATCGATCAACTGTGACAAAGTGATCGCCAGAATTCTCCCCGCGGATTTAGGAGCGACGAGTCCAGGCAAACTGGGTGCGAGCATTGCCTTAATGCCTCGCCTTTCGGCATAGCGAAAGTCTGTCCCACCCGGTTTGGAAGCGAGGTCGATGATAAGCGTGTGCCCTGGCATCTGTTTGATCACTTCAGCGGTGACAATCGCTGCGGGCACGGTGTTAAAGACGATGTCTGCGTCGTAGACGTGTGCTTTTAACTCGCCGGAGTAAAGGGCGGTAAATCCCATTTCTTCCGCCCGCGCATACTGTTCCGGTCGCCGTACGCAGACGTTTACTTTTCCACCGAGTGCTTTTAGCGTGCGCGCCAACGTCTGCCCGACGCGTCCCATCCCAAGCACGAAGATATTTGCGCCGTGCAACGTAATGTCCGTATTTTGGATCGCCATCATTAAGGCGCCTTCGACGGTAGGAATCGAATTGTAAATGGCGACGTCGTCCCGGTTCAACATCTCTACGAGGGGGATGTCGTGTTTTTTACACAAATTGTACAAATACGGTTTTGCCAACCCTGTATATACCGTACATTTTTTTGCAAGCGACATCATTAATTCGTCCGTCAGAAGAATCGGTTTGGACGTAAAAATACTTTCCACTACACCGGAATCGTCGGTGCCGACAATCGGTAAGACCAGGACGTCGATATCCCGCAAAACATCTGGGGTCAGATCACTTTTGCGCGAACCGCTGTACTGGCTATCCAAATTGTCGAACCCGATTAAATAAACAGTTGCATCTTGTTCGATGCAGTGCTTAATCACTTCGAGTTGGCGGGCATCACCACCGATGAACGCTATCTGGATCCCAGTAAGCATGTGCCTACTCCTTTCCTGTCGATCACTCATCTACCATCCATTGTATGATGATGCCTAAGCGCCGGTTACTCGCCCGCACGGTAGTGACGGTTTTTCGCTTCGACGATGACCATTTCTGGGCCGATCTTGCGAATGTACGCCCACGGAATTTCGATTTCCATGTCCGCTTTTTTAAACCACGACGAACGAACGGGCAAAATCATCGCTTCCAGTCGCCCTGAACGCGGATCGACCGCCAAATCCGCTTGCGCAACCATACCGAGCCGCTCCCCGTTCATCACATCGATAATTTCCTTACCAGCGAGATCGCTAAAACGCATCGTATGGCCAACTCCTTTCATTTTCCTTTCGCTTTCCTTTCTATGCCACCCTATGTACGTGTAAAAAAAAGTAGTACCACTTTAGCGCGGTACTACTTTTTGAGCATCATTGTCGTCTCTTTCATATATTCGGTTATAAGTCCATCTAGTTGTTTACTGAGCGGCAAAATCGCGGGATCAGCCAATTTCGTATAATCGCCGGAAACTTTGTGCATTAACTCCTTGCGCAGACGCTCCACCTCTGCCTCTAGCTTTTTTAAATGTACCCTTTTCACAACTCGTACGCTCCTGTTATCGTAATAATTGGTTAATCGCAACGCTATTCAGACGCCGGTATGTCCAAACCCTCCGCTGCCCCGCTCGGTCTCTGAAAGAGTTTGCACCTGTTGCCACTGAACGCGCGGGACTGCTTGTACGACGAGCTGTGCGATGCGCGCCCCTCGTTCAATTGTAAACGGCTCGCTACCGAGATTGATGGCAATGACCCTGATTTCGCCGCGGTAATCGGCATCGATCGTCCCCGGACTGTTGAGCATCGTAATTCCTTGCTTTAGTGCGAGTCCGCTGCGCGGACGCACTTGTGCCTCCAGCCCTTCTGGCAAGGCGATACGAATGCCCGTCGGGACGAGCGCCCGCTCCCCGGGCCGTAAGACGACGTCTTCGCGCACGGCAGCGACGAGATCAAAACCGCTTGCGCCCGCAGACATTTTTTTCGGAAGTGGTAAATCTTCGTTTCCTGGTAGTTGACAAATTTGAATGTTATACAAGTGCATCCCTCCGGAAGGTGTTAGGTAGTTTGTCGTTGGGGGAGACGATGGCAAAACTCACTTCTTGCGCAAAAAGCCGCTCTGCGAGCGCAATGACATCTTCCCAACGGATCGCATCAATTTTTGCTAGTACGTCGTCTGGGCTCGGATGTTCTTGTAACATCAATTCATTTTTCCCGAGTCGGCTCATGCGGTTTGCCGTACTCTCCATTCCGAGCACAAAACTACCCTTTAGCTGCTCTTTCGCCTTTTGTAATTCCTCGCGGGTAATGCCATTGGTGCGTACGTTGCGTAAAATATCGAACAATAAGGCGAGGACGCGTTCGCTTTGCTCAGCGCCGGTGCCAGCGTAAATCGCAAAAAAGCCGCAGTCTTTATACGTCGTATGATACGAAAATACAGAATAGGCCAGTCCTCGCTCTTCGCGAATTTCTTGGAACAAGCGCGAACTCATGCTGCCGCCAACAATATTGGAAAGCAAGGTCAAATGGTAGATGTACGGGTCGTTGACAGCTAGCCCGGGCACGCTTAAACATAAGTGCGCTTGTTCAGTCGCCTTCACCCGCTGCTCGACACCGGTGCGAAACGGCGGCCGCTCGCCGGGATAGTCGTTCGTTCGCCCATTTAGAGGCGCGTGCGAGGTTCCGTCGTAGGACAGATCGTGTCCGTATACTTGTGCCCTTGCTGCGCCGTCGTCCGTTTCCCCGTGCACCGTTCGGCGTGCGCCGACGCTCTCCGGCTCCGGTGCTGTAAATGCGCCGAACTTCTGCGCCAAATAGTCGTCTAACCCTTCGGGCACGTTGCCGACGACGGTAATGACGGTACGAGCAGGCGTATACTCAGCATCCATAAACTGCCGCAGCCGCTCCGCCGTAAAACTGCTCACATTCGCTACCGAGCCGAGGATCGGTAACCCGAGTGGATGATTTCCGAGCGCAGCTTGCGATAGCAACTCGTGCACGAGATCGTCGGGCGTATCCTCGACCATGCGAATTTCCTCGATGACGACCTGCTTTTCTTTTTCAATTTCTTCCGCGGCAAACGTGGAGTGGAAAAACATGTCGTACAATATATCGAGTGCTACATACGTGTGTTCGTCGAGTACTTTGGCGTAAAAACACGTGTACTCTTTGGCCGTAAAGGCGTTGACGTGACCGCCGATGCCGTCAAACGCTTCGGCGATGGCGCGCGCCGAGCGCGTTTTCGTCCCTTTGAACACCATGTGCTCAATAAAGTGGGACATGCCGTTCGTTGCGAGCGATTCAAAGCGTGAGCCGACCGCTACCCAAATGCCGATCGATACAGAGCGTACGTGCGGATTTTTTTCCGTAAGGATGCGCACGCCGTTCGCTAATTGGTTACGTTCAATCAACATACTCCTCCTCAAAATGGACAGCGATAGTCCTACTATATCAAAACAGATTTTGTGGCTCAATACGCGGGATGCGCTCCTCAGACAACACTTCCTCGACCGTTCCTAGTGTAAGTCCGTTTTGCTGCACCGTTTGAATAATTTGCGGCAACGCTTCCACCGTGCGGTCGGTCGGATGCATTAAAATGAGTGTCCCGTTGCCGAGGTCTCTACGGATGCGTTCGACCATTCGCTGCGGGGTTGTCGACGGTTTCCAGTCAACCGTATCAGCGGTCCATAGCACGGTGTACATGCCAAGGTCCGCTGCCGTCTGTACGACGCGATCGTTAAAATCTCCTGCCGGCGGCGCAAAAAACGGCGTCTCCACACCGAGCGACTGTTTGATTAACTCTGATGTCGCACTCATTTCCTGCCGCATTTTGTCCGTCGAGAGGCGGCTCATGAGCGGGTGGTGGTAGGCGTGGTTGCCGACCGCGTGTCCGGCCGCGACGATTTGCTTAGCTGTGTCCGCGTGTTTGGCGAGCCAGCTGCCGTCGAAAAAAAAAGTAGCGCGCACGTCTTCCCGTTCGAGAATGGCTAACATCGGCGCGATATGTTCCGTGCCCCACGCAACGTTGATCATGAGCGCGACCATCGGCTTATGCTCGTTGCCGCGGTAAATGGGGTTAGGCGGTAAATGCTTAAGCTGCACTTTTGGCGGTACTTCGCGATAAACGAGCTTAGGCGGTTTACTGCTCCCCCGATCGCGGGCGAGCGCGAGCGTACGCGATTCGTCGACGACAAGCCCGTTGTATCCTGGAATTGCCTTCCAGACGGAGTCGACGCGCGCGTCAATTGGGGGCTCGGAATGTTCCTTAGCCGCTTTTTTAACTAGCTGTTCCAACGAATCGCTCATTTTCGTCTCCCCGCCTGCAGTAGGCTGGGACGACATAACTGGTACTGCCTGCCCGTGCTTGACCCCGTCAATGTATGCCGTCAACGGTGAAAAAGTGGTCAACAGTAACGCGACAGCTACCCCGCTTACCGCTAATATCACTAGTTTTACTTGCAGCCGCGACATCCCGTTCACCTCGCCCTTCATTCGTCACCCTACGCCGTCAGTTCCTTACACTTTATGCTGCACGTGGACGCGCTATGAAGAAAAAAGGACAAATAAAAAAAGAGGCAGATGAACCTGACTCTTTTTTGTTACTCTTGTTGGTTAAAAGTAATCATACGTGGCATGCGCCGCCGAACGTTACCGTTTCGGGAACCGTTAACGCGGAGGGCGCTGCCAAATTACAGTGGTAAAATTCACAAGCTGTCGCCATTTGTCGCCACGTATCGACATAGCCGCTGACGCGAAATCGCAACGTAAAATACTAACATAAAAATTGTCTCGCCGATCAGTGTTAACGCTTCTGCGAAGCTTTCGCTTGCTCGTTCAACACCGCTTTACGCGACAAGTTAATGCGCCCTTGGTTGTCAATTTCGGTTACTTTGACCGTCACTTGGTCGCCGACCTTAACGACGTCGGTCACTTTTTCTACTCGTTTCGGCGCCAGCTGGGAAATGTGGACAAGCCCTTCTTTACCCGGAAGGATCTCCACGAACGCCCCGAACTTCTCGACGCGCTTCACCGTCCCCAAGTAAATTTCACCGACTTCTACTTCGCGTACAAGGTCTTCGATGATCTTTTTCGCTTTAGCGTTACCTTCGGCGTCCGCAGAAGCGATAAAGACGCGACCATCTTGCTCGATGTCGATTTTGACACCTGTTTCGTCGATAATTTTGTTCACCATGCGGCCACTCGGTCCTATGACGTCGCGAATTTTTTCCGGCGGGATTTGCACGGTAACAATTTTCGGCGCGTACTCAGACAGTTCCTCCCGCGGCGCGGCAATCGTTTCTAACATGTGGTCGATAATGTGCAAGCGACCTTGCCGTGCCTGTGCAAGTGCATCCGCTAAGATCGTGCGGTCGATCCCTTGGATTTTGATGTCCATCTGCAAGGCAGTGACACCTTGGCGCGTACCAGCCACTTTGAAGTCCATGTCGCCGAGGTGGTCTTCCATCCCTTGGATGTCCGTGAGCACCGCAACGCGGTCGCCTTCTTTCACTAAGCCCATTGCAATGCCGGCCACAGGTGCTTTAATCGGAACCCCTGCATGCATGAGCGCCAGAGTCGACGCACAAATGCTCGCTTGCGATGACGACCCGTTCGATTCTAACACTTCCGAAACGAGGCGGATCGTGTATGGGAACGTGTCTTCCGAAGGAATGATCGGTTCGAGCGCCCGTTCGCCGAGTGCCCCGTGCCCAATTTCACGTCGTCCGGGCGAGCGAATCGGCCGCGCTTCGCCGACACTGTACGGCGGGAAGTTATAGTGGTGCATAAACCGCTTCGATTCCTCGAGGTCTAACCCGTCCAATATTTGTACATCGCCAAGTGCACCGAGCGTACAGATCGACAGCACTTGCGTTTGACCGCGGGTAAACAGTCCTGACCCGTGTGTGCGCGGCAAAAGACCGACCTGCGACGACAGCGGGCGAATTTCATCGAGGCCGCGCCCGTCAGGACGGATGTGCTCAACCGTAATTAAGCGCCGCACTTCATCTTTGACAAGGTCGTCCAACACTTCGGCAACCGCACGCTGCTCTGTTTCCGTCTCTTCCGCGTCTTCCTTTTCGTACAAGGCGAAAATATCCGCCTTCACTTGTTCGATCGCTTCCTCGCGCGCGTGTTTCTCCTGCACTTGAATGGCGGCGATGAGCCTGTCTCCCGCTTGATCGCGCACTTGGCTCGCCAGTTCCTCGTCGATTTGATGCAACTCAGGCACCATCTTTTCCTGGCCGACCTCGGCAACGATTTGCTCTTGGAAGGCAATCAGTTTTTTGATCTCGTCGTGCCCGAACATAATCGCTTCTAACATCGTCTCTTCCGGCACTTCATCTGCGCCCGCTTCCACCATGTTAATGGCGTCTTTCGTCCCAGCGACGACTAAGTGGATGTCACTTTTTTCCGCCTCTGCAATCGTCGGATTTAACACGAATTCGCCGTCAATGCGGCCGACAGTGACGCCGGCGATCGGTCCCTCAAACGGAATGTCGGAGATGGATAATGCAGCACTCGCACCGATCATCGCCGCCATTTCAGACGAACAGTCTTGATCGACAGACATGACGGTCGTAATGACTTGCACCTCGTTGCGAAACCCTTCCGGGAATAACGGGCGCAGCGGGCGATCGATTAATCGGCTCGCCAAAATCGCTTTCTCACTCGGCCGTCCCTCGCGTTTAATAAACCCTCCAGGGATTTTGCCAACAGCGTATAACCGCTCTTCGTAATTGACCGTCAACGGGAAGAAGTCGAGGTTTTTCGGCTCCTTCGAAGCAGTTGCTGTCGCGAGTACGGCTGTATCGCCATAGCGCACCATCACGGCCCCGCTAGCCTGCTTTGCCAGCTTCCCGATTTCCAAAACAAGCGGTCGTCCGCCTAGTTCGTATTCATAACGTTTTTCCATGTTGTTACAAAATTCCTCCTCTCTGCTGTACACATTCGTCATAACTTATAGTATCTCCTGCTTGCGCGGGAAATAAAAGCATTGTGAAAAAGCGGGGTTCACCCCGCTTCTCGTTAACGTCTCAGTCCTAATTTTTGAATCACGGCGCGGTAACGAGCCACATCCTTGTTGCGCAAGTAGTTGAGCAAGTTACGGCGTTGACCGACCATTTTGAGCAACCCGCGACGGGAGTGGTGGTCTTTCTTATGTTCCCGCAAGTGCTCGTTCAGGCTGTTAATCCGCTCTGTCAAAATGGCGATCTGCACTTCCGGAGATCCGGTGTCACCTTCTTTTTGCTGAAACTCGTGAATGATCTCCGTTTTCTTCGCTTGATCGAGTGCCATGTCGTACGTTCACCTCCTAATGTCTAAACCCCTTAACCCAGAAAGCCGTCGAGGTTATCGGCGATCCGCGTCAAGGTTGTGTCTCAAAGACCGTTAATAAGTATACCATAAATAAGCGGCCGTCTCTAGTCGTAGCCGTAGTACGTATGTGTCAAGCTTTACTCGACGACCTTACAGGATCAAGGATTTAAAGACCTAAATATGTCATTCCCTAACGTTCACTTGTTGTCCGCCCTTGAGGAGTTAACTCTTCAAGGACGGCGATTAACCACCTTATCCAAATACCCAATAGCACTTGAAGCTGATGCGGCACCTACTTGGATCCTGCCAACTTGAACCCCAATGTGATCCGACTTACCTATTCGCCTCGCATGGCGTTTTAGTTTTTGTGTCACTTGGCGGTTGGGCCAGACAGTTAATAATGCCTGTCTCAACGTCCCATTGGTAACGCCTTGTTGTACTTTGGCGATGGCTTGAGCCCCTTCTTCACTCCAGTACATGCCACGACGTTTCATGCGGTATGCCAGACGTCTCTGGTTCGATTCCATGCATCCCATCCTACGAGCATTTTTTGGCACGTCTGGACTAACCTCACGCCAGTCGCAGAGGATCTCCCAGTGCCCTTCAAGATACTTCTGCATGTTCTCGATACGCTTTTCCTCTCGCTCCGTCTCTGCATTTCCCTGTGCCGTATCAATCACCGCTTTAAACCTATCCTTATTTTTTTCGGATATTGCCTTTTCAATTTGAGGAATGAGCCTTGGCTGGCGGCTCAACCCGCGACGAATACTCCTCTTTACGTGAAAAGGATCCAATTGGCGGACAACCGATGTCGCTTCAGAAAAGGTATTTTGAACGCGTTCCTCAGAGATCCATGAAGCCGCATCCGCATTAGTCGCCACATGTGTATGTGAGAGATCCCAACGATGTCGAATCGCTGCATAACCTATTTCCCAAAAGTCATCCACCGATTCAACGGTAGAAAAGACGTGACGATCTGTTAACGAGACACGCTGTCCGTTTTGCTCCCACCCGGTATAGGCAAGCATATTTTTGATCTCTATTCCTTTGCCTCTCCCTTTGACGTATAAGCCATCTGCTTCGCAATATAAGTGCTTAACGGACGGAGAGTTAGGAATTACCGTATCCTCAAAAATTCGATCCCTTTTTTCAGCATCCATGACAGCTTGAGCTTCACCTGCTTCTTTTACTAAGCGCTGAAACGTCGTATGGCTGATCGTTATACCGGCAAGTTTTTGCGTGACCTCTGAGGCGAGGCGGTAGGTCATTCCCGGCGCTGCAGCTAACTCTGCTCCGAGCATCATAAGGTCTGGGCTGTATCTTTTACGGCGTTTTAAACCGATTGCCTCATCGACAGGGTAATGTGCGTTTCCGTTTCGGTCGTACATCAAGTGGCGTTTATAGGACACTGTCCCAAAAAAACTGGTGAACTCCCGGCTGTCCAATCGCTCACTTTTCCAACCGTATTTTTCCTTGTAATGCGTCGTCATCATCTGATCGAGCTGCTCCAAAAATTCTCCGAACAGATCAGCCATCACTTCCATCAGGCGAATACGTAAGCTTTCCCAAAACGACAACATATCTGTAGACTGTTCCAAGATAGTAGCGATTTCTGGTATAATGGTTTTCAAGGAAGACCTCTCCTTTCGTGGTGGTTAGGAGTACTATTTAGGTCTTCCTTTTCTATATTCTCCCTCCAAATTCCTGCTAAAACCCTTCGAGAGAAATGTTACACATACCCGTAGTACGCGCAGAAAAAATGGACGGATCACTGCGGAAGGTACCGAGTGATCCGTCAATGATTCGTGCGACAGCGTTATGAACTTAATCTCGCTTTATATTATCTTCCCCTATCCAATCATCAAATTCGATATATTTTTTTATGAAATGAGTTATTGACAACTTGTAGAATTAAGTGGTATCTTTAGGACACAAAACTATAAATGGAGAATAGAGCCACATACATCCTGGATTATACCGCACCAATCGGATGGACAGGCCCTCATTTCTGACAACGCATACACCTCCCACACCATTTGAGGACAGTGACAAGATCATTATGCGGTTAAACGCATCAAGTCTAACTACTTCTTTCCTGCGCACACATCGCACTCTCTCATTTATAGTTCCCATATTGAAAGGGGGAACGCGATCTTAAGAGTAACTTTCATTTTAGTATTTGAAAGTTCATGGAGTTGAAGTAGCACGGTCGTGTCACTGTCTCAAACTTTTTACCACTTTTCAAACTGTGAGGAGGATTTTCTAATGAAAAAAATAGTCGTTTTTACTGGGTTTCTAGTTATTTTCGCATTGACCATAGCCGCTGGTACCGCCTACGCGGATACGCCAGAACTCTATCCAAAGCTCAATCCGGACGGAACTAAGCCATACATTGATTATCCGATTGATGACGAAACGAAAGCGATCATCACTGAGAAGGAAAAGCTGGTTCAACTGTACTTGGAGGCTGAAGAAGGCAAGCGTTCGATTGCAGAAGTCGAAAAGGCATTACGTGCTTTTCAGGAGAAAATTGGTGAGGAGCCTGATATGACACTGACAGATAGTCTTAAGACGAACGCTGCCGCCAAGGGCATTAGCCTCACTCATCAGACGCAATCGAATTACTACTATTGCGGTCCTGCAACAGCGAGTATGATTATTCGAGCGAGAGGAGTGGCTAATACAACACAGAAACAAGCCGCTAAGAAACTTGGCACGACAAAAAGTGGTACACCTTGGTCTCTCGGGAAAGGAAAATACCCGATGAAAGACACGCTTAATCACTTTTTGAAAACTAAATATTACACACCTTACGGTGTTAACGTCAATGCGTCCAAGTTTAAACATCATGTAAAGTACACGATTGACAACGGTCGTGGCGTCGCTGCGAATACGTGGGAGGTCAAGGACGGTCCAAAATTAAAGGGACATCCCAAAAATGGGGAAATTCTTCATTGGGTTCCAATCTCCGGATACATGAAAAACGGGAACTCAATCCAATATGCAGATTCATCCCATAAGGCTCTTGGAATTAGCTGGGGCAAAAATGTGCCGAAGTATTCCTGGATTGACTACAAAAAAATGGCGACTATTTGTGACGGACGTGGGATCATATGGTAACTAAGCGATCTTTCGTCGACATTAAGTTGTTACTTACCGCGTTAGCTCTTCTTTTCCTTGTCACTGTAGGGTGTGAGAACGGGGCGACTTCGTCACCTCCTCCTCCCTCAAAAAAAACACCATCACAAAGCAAAGAAAATAATAATCACACGACTAAGAAAGGCAGTGTTTCTCAGAAAGGCAGTACCCGACAATCGGGTACTCTTCCAGAAGTCGTTTCGAAAGAAGATGTGTGGCGGGACGAAAAGATAATAACGTTTGATCAAATTCTTCATGATCAAAGGGCTTGGTCCGCGGATATTATCTCCGAAGAAGGCCTAATCGTTGGCGTAGTTCCGCATCAGAATAAAAAGCCCGAACAAATGATCCTATTTGATCCTACCACTCGCACACATGACGTGATTCTATCAGTGAAAAACTCTGAAGAACTTGGTGGCGCGCAAGTTGGCGGGGTCGATATGAATAAAAAATGGATCGTTTGGAGTGAGCCTCTCGACCAATCGTTTGACAAATGGAATATTCACGTATACGACCGCAGGAAAAAGAAAGATCGTATCGTGACCACTAACCCTAAAGATGCTAACGGAGATGGTTTCGGAGGTACATTCATGTACCCAAGCTTATACGGTGACGAATTTGTTTGGAGTCCTGTCGTCGCGCCCCCGCTCGAGATCGGGCCTTCCGTTGCTGTAAAAAAATACAATATTAAGACAGGAAAAAGT
Organism: Numidum massiliense; assembly: GCF_001375555.1. Lineage (NCBI taxonomy): Bacteria > Bacillati > Bacillota > Bacilli > Caryophanales > Bacillaceae > Numidum > Numidum massiliense. The sequence continues at coordinate 1,543,199 of NZ_CTDZ01000009.1, forward strand.
ACCGATATCGCGCCACTCGGTGGCAATCCGATTATCACGAAAGATTTTATCATCTGGAGCGGACCGGACAAAAAAGCAGACGATACGGGCGCTTTATTTTGGAACAAAAACGGCAAAATAGAACAAATCACCAAAGGATACGAAATACACTTTTATGCAACGGACGGTAAAGCGGTCGCTTGGTCCGGACACGACAAAAATGAACCTGGTTGGTCGCTTGGCATAATCGAAAACGGGTCGGAGCGTAAGATTTTTTCTACTAGTAAACCAGAGGATGTTCCCCAGTTTTTATCGATGAGTGAGCGCATCGTTGCTTGGGAAGGAGAAGATAAAGTCCAAGTATACGACCGCAAACTGGACAAGGTGGTTACATTGGAAGACGACGAGGAAATCGCTGACATGTGTAACGTGTATACACGTGGTAACTACCTATTCTGGACCACCCCGATTTCGGCAACTCCAGAGGATATCCGTGCGGCGAAAGATAAAGGCATTCTCCCCCACCGCATGCACTTGATCGAGTTTAAAGATTAAATCGTGCCTTATAGATCGCGATAGATAGCGATAGATCGCGCCGATGCTGGGCGCACCCGATAAAAACACCTCCCGTTCAGATCGAGAGGTGTTTTCTTCCAAACCGTAAGCTTATTCATCAGTCCCTACTTACTGCACCATAGCTAACTCAATCACCGCTTAGTCGCTCGAGTTAATGTTTATCTTTAGCCGGGCGTTAACGACAATTATCCCTTAAGCTGAGCCTGCTCCCGTTCGCCCCAAGCGCGCGTGTCTGCCACGTCTTTTTGCATTTGCGCAATTAACTCTGAGACGTCGTTAAATTTCTTTTCCGGACGTAAATAATGTAAAAAATGAATGCGCAACGTCTGGCCGTACAAATCTTCATCGACATCGAGTAGGTGCACTTCGAGTGAAGGAACCGGCATTTGATCGTCGAAGGTCGGATTGAAACCGATACTCATCGCGCCGTAGCGCGTGCCGCTCAATGTATCGACGCGAACGATGTACACGCCGACGCGCGGCACCGCGTATGAGCCACACAATTGCAAGTTTGCCGTCGGGAAACCGAGTAGTTTCCCTCCCCGTCCCTTGCCGTGCACAACTTCACCGTCGACGGCGTACGGCCGTCCAAGCAAGTCTGCAGCACGCCCCATGTCTCCTTGTTTGAGTAGCTCGCGGATCGTCGTGCTACTCACATGTTGTGCCTTGAGTTGCACCGGTTGTACGATGTCGACCTCGTATCGCCCTTGGCCTAAGTGAATTAAATCTTCCGTCGTCCCGCTCGCCTTGTGCCCGAAGGCGTAATTGTAGCCGACGACAATCCCCTTCACTTGCAACGGAATGAGAAAGCGTTCCACGAAATCGCGCGGCGCGAGCTGAGCTAGCTGCTGGTCGAAGTGTACGACGTACGCGATATCGAGACCGCACTGTTCGAATTGCCGTAGTTTTTCTGCGAGCGGTGTTAAATATTCTCCATCCGTCTTTCTCCCTAAAACTTCGCGCGGATGCGGATCGAATGTCATCGCCGCCGACGATACGTGTAACTTTGCGGAAAGCTGCATCGCCCGCCCGAGTACTTCGCGGTGTCCGACGTGCACGCCGTCAAACGTACCGATCGCCAAAACGGCGGCGGAATAAGTGATATTCTGATCTAACGGATAACGTAAATGGATAACTTGCATCAGCTGTCACCTATTTTCTGCAAATACTTTAACGGCTTTCGCCTGCTTGCCCGTCGCGTCCGTTAAGTATAGGGCGCGAAAAGTATCCCCGACGTAAATGCGCACGAGTGTCCCGGGCGAGACAGCCTCCGGCTTTGTCTCGCTCCCGCTGGTCAGTTGCAGCGGCATACCGTTAGCGACGCGACGCGCGTCGCTCGCAGCAATTGTATAAGCGGGAAAGTGCGCCACGCCTGCCTCGAGTGGAAACAGCCATCGCTCGCCCCACTTCTCGCGCGGTGTCTCTTCCAACTGAGCGAGTGTGACGCACTGCTCAGCGCAAAACGGACCACTTTGCACGCGCACGAGGCGCGACATGTGTGCCGGATAGCCGAGGGCTGCCCCCATGTCGACACAGAGCGTTCGCACGTACGTCCCTTTGGAACACGTGACGGAGAAGTCGACTTCGGGAAAGGCACCTGCACGCATCGCGAGTAGTTCGAGGCGTTCAATCCGCACGGTGCGCGCTTTCCGCTCCACCACTTTACCTTCGCGCGCCAGGTCGTACAAGCGGCGCCCATCCACCTTCACTGCGGAGAACATCGGCGGCGTTTGTGTGATCTCACCCGTAAACTGCCGGAAGACGCGCCGGATGTCCTGTTCGCTAACGTCGCCTACTGCCGCCCGTTCGAGCTCCTGTCCTTCTTGGTCTTGCGTGTCGGTAGCGATCCCGAGCGTCATCGTCCCTTCATACGTTTTTGCTAGTTGTTGCACGTATTCAACGACGCGAGTCGCTTGTCCGAGACAGAGTGGCAATACCCCTTCGACGGCTGGATCCAATGTCCCAGTGTGACCAACTCTTTTTTGCTGAGCCAAGCGGCGGACTTTGGCAACGACGTCGTGGGACGTCACATTGGCCGGTTTCCAGACGGGTAAGATGCCGTTTAACGTCGTCACTCGTTAAGCGCCCTCCTCGTCGCCGCGATCACTCGCGCCTCGACTTCTGGAAGCGTCCCTTCGACGTAACAACCGGCCGCGCGGGCGTGTCCACCGCCCCCGAGCGCTTGCGCGATTTGCGCCACGTCTACTTTATGGCGCGAGCGCATACTCACTTTTACCCCGCGGCTGTCGATTTGTTTAAACAAAATACCGACTTCGACCCCTTCGATGTTGCGGGCGACGTTCACGAGGCTGCCAAGATCTTCGTCTGTCGCGCCTGTGTCTTCTTTCTGCTGTACCGTCACTGACATCCACGCGATCCGTCCGTCCTCGGCGAAGGACAACGCATTTAACGCTTCTTTCGTGACGAGAAGTTGCGCCTGAGACACACTTTCGTATACGTGTTCAGCGATACGGTACGGCACAACCCCGTAAGTAAGTAAATGTGCAGCTAACGCCATTACCGCAGGCGACGTGTTCGCATAGCGAAAGCTGCCTGTGTCGGTCATAACCCCCGTATAAATCGCTTCCGCAAATTCGCGATCCCACGCAAGTTGTAAATACTCAGTGAGGTCATACAAAATTTCCGCGGTAGCCGCCTTTTCGGGAGCCACGGCATTGACGGTCCCAAAGTTGTCATTCGTCGGGTGGTGATCGATGTTTAACATTGGGTATTTCCCGATCACTTCCGTCACCGCGCCAAGCCGCTTCTGATCGGCGCAGTCGACACTGATGACGGCTTCAAAATGTCCGTGCGCCTTTGCCTCCGGCCACGGAACGATCGAATCGACATGTGTTAAAAAACGGTACCTCTTTGGCACAGGGGAGTCATTCGTCAGCACGTACGATTTACCGAGGCGCTGTAAAATGTGCGCCATCGCCAAAGTAGACCCGATCGCATCGCCGTCCGGCTGAATGTGTGCCACGACTAAAAACGAGTCGTAGCTCTGCAAAAAGCGCGCCACTTCCTCCCAAGCGATGGTTTGTTCGTCCCCGGTACGACCTTCCTGGTTCAGTTGCGCGGGAGCGGCGTTCTTACTCGTCTTGCGGCTGTCCATCCGTTTTCACTTCTTTCAGCAACTTTTCGATGCGGTTACCATACTGAATTGATTCATCCACTTTAAACGAGAGTTCAGGTGTGTGCCTTAAGCGAATGCGCTTGCCAATCTCGCTGCGAATAAACCCTTTCGCTTTTTCCAGCGCAGTCAGTGTGTTCTCTTTCGAATCATTGTCCCCTAACACACTAATGTAGATCGCTGCCTGCTGTAAATCTCCGGTGACATCGACTCCCGTAACCGTCACGAAGCCGATGCGCGGGTCTTTTAACTCTTGCCCAATAATTTGTCCTAGCTCTTTCTTGATTTGCTCTCCGACGCGACTAGGGCGAATTTTGCTCACGTCCGTCACCTCCTACCCTAACCACTGCTCGACTGCGACGACTTCTAATTCGTGTGCTGCATCCAACACGTTTAGCGCGTGTTGCAACTGCTGCTCCACGCGCCGCCGTTCGTTGGCGACAGTCGCAATACCGATTGTCGCCAACTGAATCACATCCTGATCCGCCACTTCAGCGATGGCCACGTTGTGCCGCGCGCGCAGGCGCTCGATGACACTTTTTATGACGCGCCGCTTGTCTTTGAGCGAAGTAGCAGCAGGTAGGCGGCATGTACATTCTAGTGTCCCGACGATCATTTTTTCTTCACTTTAGGTGCGACTTCTTCCATAATATACGCTTCGATGACGTCGCCCTCTTTAATGTCGTTAAAGTTTTCGATCGTCACCCCGCACTCGTACCCTTGGGCAACTTCTTTCACGTCGTCCTTAAATCGTTTCAGCGTATCGACAGCACCTTCGTGCACGATGACGCCGTCACGCAACAAGCGCAGTTTTGCGTCGCGCGTAATTTTTCCGTTCGTCACGTAGCAACCGGCAATCGTCCCGATACTCGATACTTTAAACGTTTGCCGCACTTCCACTTGCCCGATCGTCGCTTCGCGGTATTCGGGGTCGAGTAGTCCCGTCATCGCTTGTTCGATCTCTTCGATGGCATCGTAAATGACGCGGTAGAGGCGAATATCTACTTTCTCCGCTTCGGCCATCACGCGCGCATTCGGTTCAGGACGGACGTTAAAGCCAATAATGATGGCGTTGGAAGCAGAAGCTAAAATGACGTCCGACTCCGTTACCGCACCAGCGGCGGCGTGGATGATTTTCACCTTGACGCCTTCGATGTCAATTTTTTCGAGGGAACCTTTCACTGCCTCGACTGAACCGTGGACATCACCTTTAATAATGACGGGCAATTCGCGAATGTCGCCTTCTTGAATTTGTTTGAACAAGTCGTCGAGTGTGACGCGGCTACTCTCACCTAAGTCGGCTTGGCGCTGTTTAATCGCCCGCGCTTCGGCAATCGCGCGCGCTTTCCTCTCGTCAGGAAATACCATAAAGGCATCGCCCGCACTTGGCACGTCGCCTAACCCTAACACGGAGACCGGGGTAGACGGGGTCGCTTTTTTCACGCGGCGTCCGCGGTCGTTGATCATCGCCCGCACTTTCCCGAACACGTTACCGGCAACTAACGCGTCGCCGACGGATAACGTCCCGTGTTGGACGAGCATTGTCGCCACCGGACCGCGCCCTTTATCGAGCTCGGCCTCGATGATCGTGCCGCGCGCCCGTTTGTTTGGGTTACTCTGCAACTCTTGCATTTCGGCCACGAGCAAGACCATCTCTAGTAAGTCGTCGATCCCTTCCCCTTTCAAGGCGGAAATCGGCGCAAAAATAGTGTCGCCGCCCCATTCTTCCGGCACCAGTTCGTATTCCGTCAACTCTTGTTTAATGCGATCCGGGTTGGCCGTCGGTTTATCCATTTTGTTCACTGCGACAATAATCGGCACTTGCGCCGCTTTCGCGTGGTTGATCGCCTCAACCGTCTGCGGCATGACGCCGTCGTCGGCAGCGACGACGAGGATCGTCACGTCTGTCACGCGTGCCCCGCGTGCGCGCATCGTCGTAAAGGCCGCGTGTCCCGGTGTGTCGAGGAACGTAATCGGCTTGTCGTTTACCGTCACTTGGTAAGCACCGATATGTTGCGTAATCCCGCCTGATTCGCCCGCGGTCACCTTCGAACTGCGAATGGAGTCGAGTAGTGTCGTTTTCCCGTGGTCGACGTGACCCATGATCGTGACGACTGGCGGCCGTTCGCGTAAGTCCTTCGGATCGTCCACTTCTTCGATCTCTTCGAACGCTTCCTCGTTAATGACGATTTTCTCTTCGACGTCGACTCCGTAGTCGCTCGCTAAGAGCGTAATCGTGTCGAGGTCTAATTCTTGATTAATCGTCGCCATGACGCCGAGACCGATCAGTTTCTTAATCAGTTCCGACGGTTCGCGGTGCAACATTTTCGCTAGCTCGCTAACAGTTGCACTGCCCTCGATCTCGACTTTTTCCGGCAACGGCTTCGGTGCCGGCTTAACTTGCGGCGCTGCTTGCCTTCTTCCATTCCGCTTACCGCCCCGCTGTTGTTGGTTGCGCGATTTTTGATTGCGCCGCCCTTGTGACTTGTTGTTATTTTTATTACCTGGCTTAAATTTATTGCCTTGGGTTGTTTTGTTTGTCGACGTGCCTTTCGGAGCGTTCGTCCGCTGTGCCGAGTCTGCACGCGTTCGTCCATCGCCTGTACGTCCATTTCCCTTCGACGCATGCGTACGCGCATCCCCCCGCGCACTTGTACGCTCGCCTTTTGGCGCATTCGCCCCAGCTTGCCGGGCGTGAGCCGGTTTTTTCACATCGCGGGTCGGCTTCCCGCTTTGCGCACGCCCACCAGCGCCGCCCGCACTGTTAGCGTTGTGCGTGTGATTGGCTCCTTGTTGCCGCGGTTTTCCGCGATGCGTCCGCCGTTCTTTCTGTTTGCGTTCCTCTGCTGCTGTTTTCGTTCCGGCCGCCTCCCCAGTTGTCGCTGCTTGTTTTCGTGCCGCGTTCTCTTTTACATTTTTGAAAAACTGTTCCACTTGTTGAATCATGTTGTCGTCCATGACACTCATATGGTTACTAACTTTTATGTCTAAACGTTTTAAAATCGCCAATATTTCTTTACTGTTCATATTCAATTGCTTCGCGTACTCATAAATCCGCAATTTAGCCAAAAGCGTCACCCCCTGAATACAATTGAGACAGTTTTAACAGTTGCCGCGCAAATCCCACCTCTGTCAATGCAACGACAACGCGTTCGCCTTTGCCGATGGCGCCGCCGAGCTGCCCGCGATCGAGCAACCGCAGCACGGGAACGCAATTCGTCGCTGCTTTATCGGTAATTTTTTTCGCCGTTTGCATGCCGGCGTCGCTGGCGAGAAAGACGAGTCTCGCCTGTCCCCGGCGCATCTTTTGTACGACCTGTTCTTCCCCGCTAACGATGTAACCTGCGCGCATGGCCAACCCGAGCATGTTCGTTAGCTGCTTCATTGCCTCTCGGTCACCGCCGCTAACTCTTGTTGCAACCGTTCGTATATATCATCGGGAACGTCACCTTTAAACGCCCGGTTGAGAGCCTTCTTTTTGCGTGCGCGTTCGAGACAGTCGGCGTCAGGACAAATATAGGCGCCGCGCCCCGATTTTTTACCCGTCGGATCGAGTAAAATCTCGTCTTCCGGTGTGCGTACGACGCGGAGGAGCGATTTTTTTGGTTTCTGTTCTTGACAACCGACACATTGACGAAGCGGTACTTTCCGCTGGCGCATCGCGCGTCCCTCCTTCTCAACTCTGTTCGATAACGACACACTAAAGGATTCCTTTACAAACTATGTGTTACTCCGAGTCGTCACGCGTCGCTTCGTGAACAACGTGGCCGTTGCCCGTCTCGAGTTCCTCACCTTCATTGAGGGAGCCACCGTCGTCAGCTTCCGGTTCATCATTGGCCATTTCGAGCTCATCGGCTTCCGACTGGCTCTTAATGTCGATTTTCCAACCGGTCAGTTTGGCAGCGAGGCGGGCGTTCTGCCCCTCTTTGCCGATGGCGAGCGACAATTGGTAATCGGGTACGACGACTTGGGCCAACTTATTGTCTTCATCGATGTCGACAGAGACGACCTTTGACGGACTAAGTGCATTGGCGACGTAAGCTTGCGGGTCGTCAGACCAGCGGACGATGTCAATTTTTTCACCTTTCAACTCACTGACGACCGTTTGTACGCGCATGCCGCGCGGCCCGACACAAGCGCCTACGGGATCGATGTCGTCTTGTTGTGAGTAAACGGCGATTTTTGAGCGATAGCCTGCCTCCCGCGCGACAGATTTGATTTCGACAATCCCGTCGTATATTTCCGGAACTTCCAACTCGAACAACCGCTTAATGAGGCCGGGGTGGGTGCGTGAGACGAGAATTTGCGGTCCTTTTGTCGTCTTTTCCACCTTAGTAATGTACGCTTTGACGCGGTCGTGCGTTTGGAAGCGCTCCGTCGGCATTTTTTCCGCTAGCGGCATGAGCGCTTCCGTTTTTCCAAGCGAAATGTAGTAATAGCGACTGTCGTGCCGTTGCACCGTCCCCGTGACGATGTCGTCTTCGCGATCGACATACTCTTCGTAAATCATGCTGCGCTCTGCTTCGCGAATGCGCTGTGTGACGACTTGCTTCGCCGTCTGCGCGGCGATTCGCCCAAAGTCGCGCGGCGTCACTTCGATTTCAACGACATCGTCTAAATTGTAGACGGGGCTAATTTCGTTGGCAGCGACGTGCGAGATTTCCAAGCGGGGATCGAGGACATCCTCGACGACCGTTTTCCGTGCGAATACGCGTACCTTTCCCGTTGCCCGGTCAATGTCGACACGCGCATTTTGTGCAGAGTTAAAGTTGCGCTTGTAAGCGGATATTAACGCTTGTTCAATGGCGTCGAGCAAAATATCTTTCCCGATGCCTTTTTCTTTTTCCAATTCGTCAAGCGCATCGATAAACTCTGTGTTCATTGACATCTCCTCCCGTACTGTGCGCTAATAGACGTTATTCCCATTGCCCTAAAAAACGATAGCCAAACGCGCGTTGGCTACTTGGTTTAACGGTACGTTCCACTGCTTGCCACCGCTCGCAATGACGAGTATTTCATCGTCGTAAGCGTGCAGCTTTCCTTCGAACACTTTTTGACCGTCTACAGGGGCGTATGTCGTCACGTGTACGTGCTTACCGACAGCGTGTAAGTAATCCCTCTCGTTTTTAAGCGGTCGCTCCGCCCCTGGGGAAGACACTTCTAAAAAATACGGGCCCTGAATCGGATCTTTTTCGTCGAGTTGTTGACTCAAAGCTTCGCTTACGCGCTCGCAATCGGCGATGTCCACCCCACCTGGTTTATCGACAAAAACGCGCAAAAACCAGTTGCTTCCTTCTTTCTTATATTCGATATCGACGAGTTCTAGTTGTTCCTGTTCGGCGATCGGGGATGCTAATTGTTCCACAATTTCTGTAATTTTTCGACTCAACGTGAGCCCTCCTATTTAATTGTAAAACGGAAAGAGTGGGTTGCCCCACTCTTTCGACGATCGTACCTAACAGTATATCCTGCTACAGTATATCATAAACGTCATGTAGCGGCAAACAGACGAGCGGCACTGACGTGTTTAAAACAGTGACAGCTGGTTTGATTCGGGCATCCCCTCTAGGCAGCCGTGCTGCTGCAACGTTTCGACCACGGTGCGCGACACGCGACTGCGTTTCTGCAAGTCTTCGATCGAGAGAAACTCCCCTTCTTCCCGCGCCTTGACGATGTTCTGAGCCGCTTGCACACCGACGCCAGCTACAGCGGAAAAGGGCGGTAACAGCTCGTCGCCGTCGACGATAAAGCGCCGGGCGTCGGAGCGGTACAGATCGACGTTCGCAAACGACAGGCCGCGCGCCGTCATCTCCCGCGCTAACTCCATCACAGTCATGAGGCTCTTCTCTTTCGGGCTCGCGTCGAGGCCTTTTTTCTCAATCTGCTCGATTTGTCCATGAATCGCCTCATAACCTTTGACGGCTGTGGCGAGGTCGAAATCGTCGGCGCGCACGCTGAAGTACGTCGCGTAAAACTGGATCGGGTAGTACACTTTGAAATAGGCGATGCGTACGGCCATCAGCACGTAAGCTGCGGCGTGCGCCTTCGGGAACATGTATTTAATCTTTAAACACGAATCGATGTACCAGTCGGGGACGCCGTGCGCTTTCATGACGTCGATCCACTCATCTTGTAGTCCGCGCCCTTTGCGCACGCTCTCCATAATTTTAAAGGAAAGGCTCGCCTCTAGTCCTTGATGAATTAAGTAGGTCATAATGTCGTCCCGCGTCGAGATTACTTCCGCTAACACGGCCGTACCGGAGCGCACGAGGTCTTGCGCGTTGTTGAGCCACACGTCCGTACCATGCGACAACCCCGATATTTGCACGAGTTCAGCAAATGTCTTTGGCTTCGTATCTTCTAACATTTGTCGTACAAAGCGCGTGCCGAATTCCGGGATGCCGAGGGTCCCCGTCTTCGAGCCGATTTGTTCCGGGGTCACGCCGAGGCTCTCCGTCGACGCGAACAGCGCCATCACTTTGTCGTCGTTCAGCGGCAGTTGCTTCGGATCGACGTCGGTTAAATCTTGCAGCATGCGGATGACCGTCGGATCATCGTGTCCGAGAATGTCCAGTTTCAGTAAGTTGTCGTGAATGGAGTGAAAGTCGTAATGGGTCGTGCGCCAGCGCGATTCCGTGTCGTCGGCCGGATATTGAATCGGGCAGAAATCGTATATTTCTAGATCGCTCGGCACGACGATAATGCCCCCCGGATGTTGTCCCGTCGTCCGCTTGGCCCCGGTACAGCCGGTTGCGAGGCGACTCACTTCCGCATTGCGCCACGTGTGACCGAACTCTTCCGCGTATTTTTTGACAAAGCCGAAGGCGGTTTTGTCGGCGACGGTCCCGATCGTCCCGGCACGGAAGACGTGGTCTTCCCCGAACAACTCTTTCGTGTAATCGTGGGCGACCGGCTGGTATTCGCCGGAGAAGTTCAGGTCGATATCCGGCACTTTATCCCCTTTAAAGCCGAGAAACGTTTCAAACGGAATGTCTTGTCCTTCACCGATCATCGCCGTCCCGCACTCGGGACACGCCTTCGCAGATAAATCGAAGCCACTGGCGATTTCCCCTTTTGTGAACCATTCCGTATGCTTGCAACTCGGGCAAATGTAGTGCGGCGCGAGCGGGTTGACCTCGGTAATGTTCAGCATCGTCGCCACGAACGACGAACCGACCGAACCGCGACTCCCGACGAGGTAACCGTCGTCTAGCGACTTTTGCACCAGTTTTTGCGAGATCAAGTAGATGACAGCAAAACCGTGTGTAATGATGCTGTTCAACTCTTTTTCTAGCCGCTTCTCGACGATGTCCGGGAGCGGATCCCCGTAAATGTCGCGGGCGCGCGTGTAACTCATGCGGCGAATTTCTTCATCCGCACCTTCGATCGTCGGCGTATACAGTTTATCCGGAATAATTTGAAGCTCGTCGAACTGTTCCGCCAATCGGTTTGGGGCGCCGATGACGACTTCGTAGGCTTCTTCCTCGCCGAGATAGGCGAACGCTTCGAGCATCTCTTCCGTCGTACGCAAATGGGCATCCGGTTTGCGCATATTTTTTAGCGGACTAAATCCGGTAATGCCGTGGATGAGCACGTCGCGATACCGTTTTTCCAGCGGGTCGAGATAGTGCACGTTACCCGTCGCCACGACAGGCTTCCCTAATTTTTTTCCTATACGCACAATCGTCTCGTTCGCCTGACGCAAGACGTCTTCACTCGCGACGAGTTGCTTGTCCACTAAGTGCAAGTTAATGTCGCTCGGCTGAATTTCCAACACGTCGTAAAATTTCGCGACCTCTTCCGCCTCAGCATAACTTTTATTGAGCACTGTTTCAAAAAGTTCTCCTTTTTCGCAACCAGAAAAAACGACGAGTCCTTCCCGGTACTCCTCTAGTTTGCTACGCGGAATGCACGGCACGCGATAGAAAAATTCCGTATGCGACAAGGAGACGAGCTTGTACAAGTTTTTCTTACCCGTCTCGTTTTTGGCGTAAATGTTGCAGTGAAACGGGCGCGAGTTCTTCAAATCTAAGCCGACGAAATCGTTGAACTGATCGAGATTCGCAATATCTTTCGCCTCGGCCTCTTTCAACATGTGAAACAGGATGTGCCCCGTCGCTTCCGAATCGTCGACTGCCCGGTGGTGGTTGTCCAAGGTCACTTTAAAATTGGCAGCTAACGTGTTCAAACGGTGGTTGCGCATCTTCGGGTAAAGAAAGCGCGCCAGCTCTAGCGTATCGAGAACCGGATTTTCCAAGGTCGGCACACCGACCTTCTCGCACGCAGCGTGCAAAAAGCCCATGTCGAAGCGGGCATTGTGCGCCACGAGGACACTGTCGCCGACGAAGGCGGCAAAGTCTCGAACGACGTTTGCGAGTTCCGGTGCATCGTGCACCATGTCGTCGGTAATGTTCGTCAGTTCCTGAATCTTCGGCGGAATCGGGCCGTGTGGGTTGACAAACGATTCGAAGCGGTCGATCACTTCGCCACCGCGCATTTTCACCCCGGCCAATTCAATAATCGTGTGGTGCACAACCGACAGGCCCGTCGTTTCGACGTCGAACACGACGTATTCCGCCTCTTTTAGCGAACGCGATTCCGGGTTCAGCACGATGGGCACCCCGTCGCGCACGACGTTTGCTTCCAGGCCGTACAGCACTTTAATCCCGTGTTTTTTGGCAGCGTTGTACGCTTCCGGAAACGCCTGTACGACGCCGTGGTCGCTAATGCCGATTGCCTGGTGCCCCCACTCGGCGGCGCGTTCGACCAGTTTTGCTGGCGCACACAGGCCATCCATCGCGCTCATCGTCGTGTGCACGTGCCATTCGACGCGTTTCTCAGTCGCTGTATCGATGCGCGCTTCGATCAACGGTTCAATCTGTTCAATGTCGTTCGCGATCATGACGAGCTCGCGCGCAAACGTGTCGTGTTGCACGCTGCCGCGCACTTTCACCCACATCCCGTCTTTCAGTTGCTGTACCATCGCTGTCTCTTCTCTATCGCGCGCAAATAGCTTAATTTGCAGTGAATCGGTATAATCGGTTAAGTTAAACATGAGTAGCGTCCGGCCACTCCTCAGTTCGCGCGTTTCGACGCGAAACACTTCTCCTTGCAAGGCGATGCGCCGCTCTTCCTCGACGATTGTCTGAATCGGCACCGGTTCCTCGCGAATGCCATGGCCGATGACGACTTTCGTTACAACTTGTTCAGACGGACTGTTTTCCGGGGCACTGTCACGTTGCTTCAGCGCTTCTTCGATTAGCTGTTGTTCTTCGTCCCGCTTTTGCGATTCAAACCGCTCCTGTTCGTCTACTGCCATCTCTTGTAACGCCAAATGAACCGTCACGTGCTTACCGGCAATGTGCGAAAAGTAACGCTGCACGAGTTCGTCTATTTTTTTGGCACGCGCGATCTCGACGGCGGAAGGTGCACGAAACAACAGCGTCAGCTCGTCACCGCGTACGCGCCGCTCACTATTTTTTAGTAGATTAGCGGCATATACAGACACTGTATCGATCTGGGTGACGAAATCGCCCCAGTACTCTTCAACTAATGTATGTAGCTCAATCTCACACTCGTAGCAAACGACGATGTCGACAGTGGCTACGTGGCGCAAGCAGTTTTTCACACCCGCAGTGAACTGGCGGTACGTTTTTTGCGGGAGTAGCTGCGGGAAGCGGAAGTGAAACGTCCACGTCTTGCTCTCTTTTTTCACTTCAACTTTCTCAATATAAGCGTGCCGCAGGTCGCGCAGAATTTCCTCAGGGAGGTTTGCCCTCTGTACTAACATGTTAAATCGTTCTTTTTTGTCCTCAAGCACACTCATTAATAATATCCCCCCACGTGTTGCATCTCTACTATTCTAACAAAGCTATCTGCCTTATGCTATGGAATCTCTCGCGGCGCGTACATAACACAAATCGCCGATCTTCCGAGGTGTATCGGAATGATCGGCGCTTTAAAAGTAAAATTGGTACGTTGAAAGGGGTTTAGGGTGGACCCCATTCCTACATTGAGGGGTAGAGAAAACCGATGTGCAGCTACGAAATCAAGCGCATAATGTCATTATACGTGACGACGAGCATCAACATCATTAAAAGCGCAAACCCGATTAAGTGAACCATGCCTTCTTTTTGTGGGTCAATCGGTTTGCCGCGTACCGCTTCAATGCCGACGAACAAGAGGCGGCTACCGTCGAGCGCTGGGACGGGCAGTAAGTTAAAGATCCCTAAATACAAACTTAAAAAGCCTGTCCACTGCAGCGAATTGGCAAAACCCGTCGCCGCAATTTTACCTGTAAAGTTGGCGATACCGACTGGACCAGTTAAATCGTTCAACTGTGCTTGTCCGGTCAACATGATCCGAAAGCCGTCAAAGATCGCCAATGTCATGTTGTACGGGTGGACAAATCCCATCTTAAACGCAGTTACGACGTCCGCCGGTTTGTTCACTTCTTCCGGGATGACCCCGATAATGTACTTCTCGTGCTCCTCTTCGTACTTCGGCGTCACGTTCGTCGTAAACGCCTGCCCGTTACGCTCCAGTTTTAGCGAGATCGCCTCCCCGCCGCGTTCCTGGATAAACGTCGTAAAGTCCGCGCCACTCTCGACTTTTTTATCGTCTACAGCGAGTACGCGGTCTCCTGTTTTTAAGCCGGCCGCCGCCGCGGGGCTATCTTTACTAATTTCGCCGAACTTGACGTAATCCGGTACACCGACGATGGCGAAATAGGCAATAAACAAGATGACAGCTAACACGATGTTAAACAGCGGACCCCCAAACAAGGTAAGGGCACGCGCCCCAACCGATTTCGCTGAAAATTGCCGATCGAGCGGGGCGATTTGCATTGCGCCGCGCTCGGTGACGACAACCGCTTCCCGTGCGACGGCATACCGCGTCTCCCCGCCGTCTTCGTCCGCTAACAACACGTACAGGTCGCGTTCTAGGTCAATGTCCATGACGCGACCCCGTGCCGCATTACCACCTGCGAGCTCCGGGTTTAACAGTATGTGGGTGACCTCGCCGCGTTCATTTTGCCGCAGTGCGACTTCTTTTCCCGTTTTTACATCACTGATTTCCGGATCTTCCCCGGCCATGCGCACATAACCGCCTAACGGCAACACGCGTACCGAATAGAGCGTCTCCCCTTTCTTATGGGAAAACAACTTCGGTCCAAAGCCGATGGCGAATTCGCGCACTAAGATGCCAGCGCGTTTCGCAAAGACGAAGTGGCCCAGTTCGTGAATAATCACGATCGTTCCAAACACGATAATAAACGCGAGCAGTGTTTGCATAGTCGATCACCCTCTCTTTCATTTATACAGAGTCGTTCCAAAACAGGCTGTCTCTACAATCTTATTGTACACGCCTTTTAGGCAAATGTGTTCATCATTATGTCGCGGGCTGCGGCGCGAGCTCTGGCGTCGACTTCTTCTAACGCCTCCAGCTCTTCGACTGGTTGCGGCGTGTGTGCCTCCATCACGCGGGCCACGATTTGCTCAATCCCTAAAAACGGAATGTTCCCTTGTAAAAACTGGTCAACCGCCACTTCGTTCGCCGCGTTCATGACAGCTGGCATCGTACCGCCGGCTTTTCCAGCGTCGTAGGCCATTTTTACACATGGATAGCGCTCGAAGTCAAGCGCTATGAAGTGTAGTGTGCCCATCTGCGCCAGATCCAATCGTTCGCCGTAAGGCGCCGGCAACCGCTCGGGATAAGTGAGCGCATATTGAATCGGAATGCGCATATCGGGTGTACCGAGTTGTGCGATCACAGAACTGTCGACAAACTCGACCATGGAGTGGATGATACTTTCGCGGTGGAGGACGACGTCAATTTGTTCGAAGGGGATATCAAACAGCCAGTACGCCTCTAACACTTCCAACCCTTTGTTCATCATCGTCGCCGAGTCGACAGTCAGTTTTTGCCCCATCGCCCAGTTGGGGTGGGCGAGAGCCTGTTCGACTGTCACGTTATGTAACTCTGAGCGGTCAAAGTCGCGAAACGCGCCACCTGACGCCGTTAAGATGAGGCGGGACACTTGGGCGCGCTTTTCTCCGTTTAGACATTGAAAAATCGCCGAATGTTCGCTGTCGATCGGCACAATCGGTACGCCTTTCTTCCGCGCCGCGCGCATGACGAGCTCGCCGCCGGCGACGAGGGATTCTTTGTTCGCTAGCGCAACCGTTTTGCCAGCGGCAATGGCGGCGAGTGTTGCCCTTAGGCCAATGCTACCGACGACTGCGGCCACCACTGTATCGGCCTCAGCATCTTGGGCCACCGTTTCCAGTCCATCTTTTCCCCACACAACGTCAATCTCCGCAGGAAGAGCTTGCCGCGCCTCTTCCGCCCCCTCCTTCGTGGCGAGGGAGACGAAGCGCGGCCTAAATTTGAGTGCCTGTTCGACGGCTAGGGCGACGTTTTTGCCGGCTGCGAAGGACGACAACTGAAATTTTTCGGGGTGAGCGGCGATCACGTTTAGAGTATTTTTTCCGATTGAACCTGTAGATCCGAGGAGTGCGATTGATTTTGGCATATGCTTTTGTCACCTCATTAACCGATTAATTGAAACAAATACAGGAAAATAAAGCTGTAAATTAAGCTGTCGAACCGATCGAGTACACCCCCGTGCCCCGGCAAAATGCGCCCTGAGTCCTTCACATCGTTCGTTCGCTTCAGCGCTGATTCGATCAAATCGCCCAGTTGACCGAAGACCGAAATGACCGCGGACAAAAAAAGCGTATACGAAAGGGTGTACGGCCCACGGACGATGAGCCAAAACACGGTGCCAACGACCATCGCCGAAGCAATGGCACCGAGTGATCCCGCAATCGTCTTGTTTGGACTAACGACAGGGGCCAGCTTCCGCTTTCCCCACGCTTTTCCGATAAACAAGGCACCACTGTCGCTCGCCCACGTGCTGAACAAAATTAATAAGGTGATCACAAAGCCGTCCGTTAAAAACCGCGTTTGGGCCATAAAAGCGAACCCGATCCCGACGTACAGCGCGCCGGTGAGTAAATAGCCGATCGTATGAAACGTCGCCCGGTTACGACTAAATACTGTCCACAGTAAACCGACGAAAATGAATCCGACAGTTGCGGCAAACGGAGTCACGGCCGGAAGAAGCTTCGGTTTTACCATACTGAATAAAAGCAACCAAAGGTAGACGGTGGCAAGGAGGCTTTCGACGCGCAGGGAGGATATACGCACCATTTCACAAATTTCGCGGAGTGCAATGGTCGCTAGTAAGACGATTGCTGCTAAATATAGATTGCCTCCTACGTATAGGACCGCGAGAAAGCCGGCCCCTCCAATCGCTCCAGTTACAATTCGCTGCCACATTATGCATCACACCAATCTGTTATACAGCTGTCTAAATCGAACCGTACCGCCGCGACCGCTGCTGATATGCTAAAATCGCTTGCCTGAACGACTGCTCGTTAAAATCCGGCCACAAAATATCCGTAAACCACAATTCTGCGTACGCCATTTGCCATAACATGAAATTGCTGAGGCGGATTTCCCCACTCGTGCGAATGAGTAAATCCGGATCGGGGAGCGCGTGACTGAGCAGCTGTTCGCCAACGAGTTGCTCGGTAATATGTTCTCCCTTTAGCTCACCTGTCTCGACTCGCGCGGCAATTTTTTTTACTGCCTGAACTAATTCAGACCGACTGCCGTAGTTGAGGGCGAAATTTAGAATCATGCCGGTATTATGTGCTGTTTCACTTTTAAATTTATGCACCGCGCGTATCGTATGTTCCGGCAGTCCCTCTTCCGACCCCATCGATCGCACCTGTACGTTGCGTTCGATTAACTCGGGAAGTTCGGTCGCTAAAAAATCGACGGGTAATTTCATCAAATAGGACACTTCTTCAGCGGGCCGCTTCCAGTTTTCCGTAGAAAAAGCGTATAACGTTAACACTTCGATTCCTAACTCGTCCGCAACTCGGGTGATTCGCCTGACCGTCTTCATTCCTTCTCGATGTCCCGCGACGCGCGGGAGCCCTCGCTTTTTCGCCCATCTCCCGTTTCCGTCCATAATAATCGCGACGTGACGTGGGATCAGTTCAGGATTGAGTGCAATTTTTTGCCGGCTTTTCTTATTCGGAGACGAGAAAAGTTGTTTCAATTTATGAATCATAAACGTTTTCCTCCGCTATGGTTGCATCTTTTCCCAATCTCTAGTATAAACGATGACTGTCAGTCTAAAAAGTATTAAAAGCCCCCTCGTGTACAGAGGGGGCAAGATTTGCGAGCCTCACCGTCAAACAGTCATCACTTCTTTTTCCTTATCGGCAACTGTTTCGTCAATTTGTTTGACGAATTGGTCGGTAAGCTTCTGAATCTCTTCTTGGTGACGGCGACCCTCGTCTTCCGAAATGTCACCAGCTTTTTCCATTTTTTTCAGTTCATCATTCGCATCGCGGCGAAAACCGCGGATCGACACTTTTGTTTCTTCGCCCGCTTTTTTTATCACTTTAACTAATTCGGCGCGCCGCTCTTCGGTAAGTGCTGGGATGTTGATGCGGATGACGTTTCCGTCGTTGTTCGGCGTCAAACCTAGCTCCGACTTTTGCAACGCTTTTTCGATATTCGCTAGCGCCGACTTGTCCCACGGTTGTATGAGGAGCAGCCGCGCTTCCGGTGCGGACACATTCGCCAGTTGGTTGATTGGCGTCATCGCCCCGTAGTAGTCGACGAACACTTTATCGAGTAACGCCGGTGTCGCACGGCCGGCGCGAAGTGAAGCCAATTCTTTTTTTAACGCTTGTACGGCTTTTGTCATCTGTTCTTTCGCTTCATTTTTTACACTACTTGCCATTTAAACATTCCCCCTTACGACAGTACCGATATCTTCGCCGCATACGACGCGCTTAATGTTATCTCTCGTTGAAATATTGAACACGATGAGTGGAATGTCGTTGTCCATACATAACGATGAGGCCGTTGAATCCATGACGCCCAACCCCTGGTTTAAAACGTCTAAATACGTCAGTGTGTCGTATTTAACGGCATCGGGGTCGAGTGTCGGGTCAGCCGAGTATACCCCGTCGACGTTGTTTTTCGCCATCAAAATGACATTCGCTTCAATTTCTGCCGCACGCAGTGCCGCCGTCGTATCGGTAGAAAAATACGGATTCCCCGTGCCAGCGGCAAAAATGACGACACGACCTTTCTCCAAATGGCGAATCGCGCGGCGCCGAATGTAAGGCTCCGCTACTTGGCGCATTTCGATCGACGTTTGTACACGGGTAGGGACACCTGTTTTTTCCAACGCATCCTGCAAGGCGAGTGAGTTCATTACTGTCGCTAGCATCCCCATGTAGTCAGCCGTCGCCCGGTCCATCCCTCTGGCGCTACCGGCCATGCCGCGCCAAATGTTCCCCCCGCCGACGACGATGGCCACTTCGACTTTCATGTCGACGAGTTCTTTAATCTCCTCGGCAATGGCGGATATGACGGACGGATCAATGCTCGTATCTTGCCGTCCAGCTAAGGCTTCCCCGCTTAATTTAAGAACAATCCGCTCATATTTCGGTAGGCCCATGAAAACGTCCTCCACTCTATAATACTTATTCACTGTTTAGTTACCCATTCCTGCTACTTAACTCACATAAACTTCGCGCTTATGCGAATATATGAATAAATTAGGCCTTACTGGTCAATTTTTCTTGCACAAAGGGGACACACCGTGTCCCCTTTACATTTAAGAGCCTTTAACTTGAGCCATCACTTCATCGGCGAAGCTTTCTTCCTTCTTTTCGATCCCTTCGCCAAGTTCAAAGCGGACAAAGCGTCGAATGGAAATATTTTCGCCAATTTTAGCAATTTTTTCCTTTACTAACTGCTCGACTGTTTTGTCACTATCCTTCACAAACGGTTGTTCCAAGAGACAAATATCTTTAAAGTATTTATCTAAGCGGCCTTCGATCATTTTGTCGACGATGTGCGCTGGTTTCCCTTCTTCCAACGCTTGTTCCCGCAAGAAGGCACGCTCCTTGTCTACGACGTCTGCCGGCACTTCCTCACGGCGAACGTACGACGGGTTCGTTGCGGCAATGTGCATCGCCACGTCGCGTACAAACGCCTTAAAGTCGTCCGTCTTCGCGACAAAGTCCGTTTCACAGTTAACCTCGAGTAATACGCCGATTTTCCCGCCCGCGTGTATGTATGACTCGACTAAACCTTCTGCAGCGACGCGTCCAGCTTTTTTATCTGCAGCGGCGAGACCTTTTTTACGCAAAATCTCACTCGCTTTGTCCATGTTCCCGTCAGCTTCTTGTAGTGCCCGCTTGCAGTCCATCATGCCAGCACCCGTTTTTTCTCGCAATTCTTTGACCTGTGCTGCCGAAATTGCCATGTCACAACCTCCTCAGTACGACTTCTATGATGCGTTTGGTTCCAGATAAGAATGACACGTTTATGGCAAGGGTGGTGTGCGCCGCATCAACCACCCTTGCCGTTACGTCGCTTCCATTAGCACTGTTAGCACCCTAAAGTGCACGTAGAACTACGTTTAAGAAACGGTTTGTTCTTCACTTTGCACTTGCTCTTCCTGTTCGTCTTGCTCCCCTTGTTTGCCTTCGAGAACTGCTTCCGCCATCTTCGACGTCAGCAAGCGTACCGCGCGAATCGCGTCGTCGTTCCCAGGAATGATGTGATCAATTTCGTCAGGGTCGCAGTTCGTATCGACGATGGCGATAATCGGGATGCCCAACTTGCGCGCTTCGGCGACGGCAATCCGTTCTTTACGCGGGTCGATAATGAACACGGCATCGGGTAACTTCTTCATGTGTTTGATCCCGCCCAAGAACTTCTCCAACCGCGCTCTTTCTTTGCGCAGCAAGATCACTTCTTTTTTCGGCAAGACGTCGAAGCGCCCGTCTGTTTCCATTTCGTCCAGTTCGTGCAAGCGCTGAATCCGCTTCTGGATGGTGGAAAAGTTCGTTAGCGTCCCACCTAACCAGCGTTGGTTGACGTAAAACATACCGCAGCGTTCTGCTTCTTCGCGTACGGAATCTTGCGCCTGTTTTTTCGTCCCCACGAATAGCAAGGTACCGCCAGATTGCGCGAGATCGCGTACATAGTAATAGATTTCCTCAACCTTGCGCACAGTTTTTTGCAAATCGATGATGTAAATACCGTTTCTTTCGGTGAAGATGTACTTTTCCATTTTCGGGTTCCAACGCCGCGTTTGGTGTCCAAAGTGTACACCAGCTTCGAGCAGTTGTTTCATGGAAATAATGGCCATCTTCACTCACCTCCTCTGGTTTTTTTCCTCCGCCCACCTCATCTTTGCCCAATAACTGCCGCTGTAGACAGCACCGACTGGGCAAATCGGCAGACGTGTGTAATATACCGTTGATTAATATACCATACCGTTTTATTGATGGCAAGTTCGTATGAGTCACAACTTGTTGTCGCACACAAAAAATCGTAAGTTTTCCGCCTGCGCTCTGTGACACCCTACAAGATGTACTGACTTAAATCGCGGTTGCGTGCGAGGTCTGACAGCCGTTTACGCACGTATTCCGGTGTAATCTGGATGTGCTCAAGTTGTATGTCCGGCGCTTCGAACGACAGTTCCTCTAACAAGTATTCTAAAATCGTATGCAGCCGCCGTGCACCGATATTTTCTGTCGTTTGGTTCACTTCTTGCGCCAGTTCGGCAATTTCCCGAATCGCTTCCTCCGTAAACTCGACGTTGATCCCTTCCGTCTCCAGCAGGGAGATGTACTGCTTTGTCAGTGCGTTTTGCGGTTCGGTCATAATGCGGACGAAGTCGTCAGCCGTTAAGTTTTGCAACTCGACGCGAATCGGAAAACGCCCCTGCAGCTCCGGAATGAGGTCAGACGGCTTCGCAATGTGAAACGCGCCCGCCGCGATGAAGAGAACGTGATCGGTTTTAACCGGTCCGTACTTCGTAACGATCGTCGAACCTTCGACGATGGGCAAAATGTCGCGCTGTACCCCTTCGCGTGAAATGTCGGCACTCGCTTGGTGCTCTTTGCCCGCGATTTTGTCGATTTCGTCGATAAATATAATGCCGCTCTGTTCGGCGCGTTCGATCGACTCTTGGATTAATTCGTCTTCATCGATCAATTTTTGTCCTTCTTCTTGCGTCAACACTTTGCGCGCGTCGCGAACAGTTAGTTTGCGTTTTTTTGTCCGCTTCGGCATCATGTTGCCGAACAGTTCTTGCATGTTGATGCCCATTTGCTCAACGCCGGATCCGGAAAAAATTTCTAGCATGTTCGGATACGTGTCTTCTACTTCGATTTCCACTTCCGCGTCTTCCAACTCGCCGTTGTACAGTTTAAAGCGGACTTGTCGCCGTTTCATCTCCAAGCTGCTCGACTCAGCTTTCCCTTCTTCCGCTTCCTCTTCTTCTTGCTGCCCGAACAGCATTTCGAGCGGGTTTTTAAAGTTTGCCTCTTTTTTGCCGCTCGGTACTAAGATGGAGACGAGTCGTTCGTTAGCAAGTTGTTCCGCTTGGTCTTTGACGCGCTCGATTTTTTCCGCGCGGACGATGCGTATCGCCGTCTCGATGAGGTCGCGCACCATCGATTCGACGTCGCGCCCGACATAACCGACTTCTGTAAATTTGGTCGCTTCTACTTTAACGAACGGCGCCCCGACGAGTTTGGCTAAACGGCGCGCAATTTCCGTCTTTCCGACGCCGGTCGGCCCGATCATTAGGATGTTCTTTGGCACAATTTCATCTCTGAGCTCTGCGGGAAGTTTTGTCCGCCGATAACGGTTGCGCAAGGCGACCGCCACGGAGCGCTTCGCCTTCGTCTGCCCAACGATGTAGTTATCCAACTGTGCGACGATTTGTCTCGGGGTTAAGTCGTTTCGTTGCTTGGACACGTGACTCCTCCGTTCTGATCGTTAGTCTAATTGTTCGACGACGATGTTCGCATTCGTGTAGACACATATTTCGGCCGCGATCTCCAGCGCTTGGTGGGCAATGTCTTTCGCTTCCAAGTGCACCGCGTGTCGCTTGAGTGCGCGCCCCGCAGCTAAAGCAAAAGCACCACCTGAACCGATCGCCATGAGGCCGTCGTCAGGTTCGATCACTTCGCCGTTCCCCGACACGAGTAATAAGTGTTCTTTATTTAGAACGAGCAGCATCGCTTCTAAGCGACGTAACATTTTGTCGGTGCGCCATTCTTTGGCAAGTTCCACCGCTGCCCGCTTCAAGTTGCCGTGAAACGTTTCTAACTGTGCCTCGAATTTTTCAAACAAGGTGACCGCATCGGCCACCGATCCAGCAAAACCGGCGATCACTTCGCCGCGGTACAGACGCCGTACCTTCTTCGCCGCTTGTTTCATAATCATTTGATTGCCAAACGTGACTTGTCCATCGCCGGCCATCGCCGCTTTTCCATTATGTTGGATCGCGAAGATCGTAGTCGCGTGAAACGTCGTCTCCACTTGCGTTCCCCCCATCCTGTTTTTGTTACCGATTTTTGTTACCGAGTCCCTTCGTTCATCGTATCATACGCCGGATCGATGTGCCTAGCTGCAGCCGCCATTTGTTCAAGCGCTCGTGCGGCTAGGGCGCTATACCGTTCTTTTTTGTTGCGAATTTTTTCTTGGAGCGGCGGAAATAAGCCGAAGTTGACGTTCATCGGCTGAAAGTGTTCCGGATCGGCTGTCGTAATGTAGTGGGCCAAACTGCCGATCGCCGTCTCCTGTGGCAACGTGACGAGTGGTTCGCCCCGGACGTAACGCGCAGCGTTCATGCCAGCGATTAAGCCTGCTGCCGCCGATTCGACATAACCTTCTACGCCGGTCATTTGTCCGGCAAAAAACAAGTCGTCGCGCCGTTTAAACTGGTATGTCGGTTTCAGTAGCCGCGGCGAATTAATAAACGTGTTGCGGTGCATGACGCCGTAGCGCACGATTTCCGCCTCTTCTAGTCCCGGAATCATGCGGATGATGCGTCTCTGATCGCCCCACTTCAAATGTGTCTGAAAGCCGACGAGATTGTACAGTGTGCCCGCACTATTATCTTGGCGCAGTTGGACGACGGCGTACGGCCGTTTTCCGGTCGCCGGGTCCGTGAGGCCGACAGGCTTTAGCGGGCCGAACGTCAGCGTCCGTCTACCGCGCTTCGCCAACACTTCGATCGGAATGCACGCTTCGAAGTATATTTCTTTCTCAAACTGCTTAAGTGGCATCGTTTCTGCTCCGATGAGCGCCTCGTAAAATACGTCGAACTCGCTTTCCGTCATCGGGCAGTTCAAGTACGCAGCCTCTCCTTTATCGTAACGCGAGGCGAGAAAGGCGCGTGTCATGTCGATGCTCTCTTTTTCAACAATTGGTGCGGCCGCATCGTAAAAGTACAAGTAGTCTTCCCCCGTCAATTCCTTGAGTGCTTGAGATAACGGGTCAGAAGTCAGGGGACCGGTGGCAATTACCGTCGGACCGTCCGGGACGGCAGTCACTTCCTCATTCACGACCTCCACGAGCGGGTGCTGGTGCAGCGCGTCAGTCACCGCATCGACGAACCCATCGCGATCGACGGCGAGCGCCCCGCCCGCAGGCACACTGTTCGCATCCGCACTTCTAATAATAAGAGAGTGCAACTTTCGCATGTCTTCTTTTAACACGCCGACCGCATTCGTTAACGAGTTCGCCCGTAGCGAATTGCTGCAAACCAGTTCGGCGAACTTGCCGGTAATGTGGGCTGGTGTCTGCTTCACCGGCCGCATTTCGTACAACCGGACGGGGACGCCGCGCGAGGCGATTTGCCACGCGGCTTCGCTGCCGGCGAGTCCCGCACCGATGACAGTCACTTTTTGTTCTTGCATGCCGTGCTCCTTTCTTATAGCAAAACGCTTTTAATTGCGTTCGTCGTCTCTACTGCACGATGCATTACGCCTCTTTGTAATCACAGTTGACGCACTGCACGGTCGTACCTTGCTTCTTCGATTTTTTCTCGACTAACATCGCGTCACACTTCGGACAGCGGCGCGCGATTGGCTTATCCCAAGAGACGAAGTCACACTCGGGGTAGCGGTTGCAGCCGAAAAATTTGCGCCCTTTTTTCGATTTGCGCTCCACAATTTCCCCTTGCTTGCACGTCGGGCAGGTGACGCCAATGTGTTTCACGATCGGCTTCGTGTTGCGACAATCGGGAAAGCCGGAACAAGCGAGGAATTTGCCGAAGCGTCCAAACTTGTAAACCATCGGCTTGCCGCATTTCTCACACACTTCGTCCGACACTTCGTCGGCCACTTCCACTTGCTTCATTTCTTCTTCAGCTACTTCTAACCGTTTCTCAAAGTCGCCGTAAAAGACGTCGAGCACTTTGATCCAATCCGCAGTCCCTTCTTCGACGCTGTCGAGGCTTTCTTCCATGTGTGCCGTAAACTCAGTATCCAATATTTCCGGAAAAAACTCTGCCATCAATTCGATCACGATTTCTCCGAGTTCGGTCGGTATGAAGCGGCGCTCTTCTAAGGCGACGTATCCCCGTTTTTGAATCGTGTCCAGTGTTGGCGCATACGTACTCGGGCGTCCGATGCCGAGTTCTTCTAACGTCTTCACGAGGCTGGCCTCCGAATAACGCGGTGGCGGCTGGGTAAAGTGCTGCTGCGGATCGATTTTTTGTGCCTCGTATTGCTGGCCTTCTTCCAGCGGCGGTAAAAACTTATCCTCTTCCCGCTTCGCGTCGTCTTTCCCCTCCACGTACACTTTCATAAAGCCAGGGAATTTGAGCTTCGAGCCCGTTGCGCGAAAGAGTGCGTCGCCGGCGTGCAAATCGGCCGACACTGTATCCATGACCGCTGGCGCCATCTGACTGGCGACGAACCGCTCCCACACGAGTTTGTACAAGCGGTATTGGTCGCGGCTTAAATGCGCCTTAACTGACGCCGGCTCGCGCCATACGGACGTCGGACGTACCGCTTCGTGCGCGTCTTGCGCACCCGCTTGTTTTTTCGTCGCCCGCGGTTTTGCCTGTAAATACGGTTGCCCGTATTTATCGGCGATGTAGCCGCGCGCCTCTTCGCGCGCCGTCTCCGAAATGCGCGTCGAGTCTGTCCGGATATAGGTGATCAGTCCGACCGTTCCCTCTTTCTTCCCGAGGGCAATCCCTTCGTACAGCTGTTGCGCGATCGCCATCGTCTTCCCGGCGCGAAATTTTAACTTGCGGGCCGCTTCTTGCTGTAAAGAACTCGTCGTAAACGGCGCTGCTGGATTGCGACGCCGCTCGCTTTTTCGGATCGACGTAATTTTAAACGTCTCGTCCGCGATGTGGGCAAGCAGCTTCTGCACCTCTTCTTCGTTGTGCAGCTCCATCTTTTCTTTCCCGTAACCGTGAAACTTGGCGGTAAACGTTTCGTTCCCTTCTTGGAACGTCGCGGTGACCGTCCAGTACTCTTCCGGTTTAAAGTTGCGTATTTCTTTTTCCCGGTCGATGACGATTTTTACAGCGACCGATTGCACGCGCCCCGCACTGAGCCCTTTCTTTACCTTTTTCCATAAAAGGGGGCTAATTTTATAACCGACGAGGCGGTCTAAAATGCGGCGCGCCTGTTGTGCTTTTACTAAGTCCATATCGATGGCGCGCGGGTGTTTAAAGGCGTCTTTCACCGCCTGTTTCGTAATTTCGTTAAAGACGACGCGGCACCTTTCGTTTTCATCAATGTTTAAACTGTGCGCCAAGTGCCACGCGATCGCCTCCCCTTCGCGGTCCGGGTCAGCGGCGAGGTAAATGCGTTTTACTTTTTTCGACGCGTCGCGCAACTCTTTTAGCACTGGTCCTTTGCCGCGAATCGTAATGTACTTCGGCTCGAAGTCGTTGTCGATATCGACTCCCATTTGACTGCGCGGCAAGTCGCGCACGTGCCCCATCGACGCTTTGACAATATATTTTTTACCTAAATATTTTCCGATTGTTTTCGCTTTGGCTGGTGATTCGACTATGACGAGTGAGTCAGCCATATATCGGGTCCTCCCCTCAAAAAAGCACAATCCCTATTATTCATTATCGAACTCCTCTTTGTCAAACTATGCACGATTTTTTATACGCGCACAAAACGGGAGCCCGGCAGTTGTTTCACGAGCCGTTTCATTAACAGCGATAAGAGGAGCGGGTGGATTTCCGCGAGTGTGAAGCGCGTCTTGGCGCATAGCTCGTCGACGTGGAGCGGCTCCGCGGTGATCGCGTTTAACACCGCTGTCTCTTCTAACGTCAACTGCTCTGGCGGTTGTGGTTCAAGTGAGGCTGCCGGTTGCGCGACGTCCGGGTATTCGTCTAGTATGTCCGTTAACGTCATGACACATTTAGCCCCATGCTGAATGAGGCGGTTTGTCCCTGCGCTATGCGGTGACGTAATTGGACCGGGAACAGCGAACACGTCGCGATTTTGTTCTAAGCTCGCATCGGCGGTAATGAGTGAACCGCTTCTCGCCGCCGCTTCGACGACGACCGTGCCGCGACTCAATCCGCTAATGATGCGGTTGCGCAGTGGAAAAAAAGCGGGGTGTGGCTTTGTCCCCGGCGGGAATTCGGAGACGACCGCTCCCGTGCGGAGGATGTCGCGGTAGAGCGCGTGATTCCGCTGCGGGTAGACTACGTCGACGCCACTGCCGAGGACGGCCACGGTCGCCCCTCCTCTTTCTAGCGCCCCGCGGTGGGCGATACTGTCAATGCCACGCGCCATCCCGCTTACGACGGTCCAGCCGCAGGTAGCGAGTTCGGAGGAAAGTTTGTGCGCGACGGCTTCGCCGTAAGGGGTTGGCGTCCGCGTTCCGACGACCGCGAGTGCCGGCTTCTTAAGTAACGCAGCGTTCCCCAATATGTATAGCACCCACGGTGGCTGCGCGATTTCCCGCAACAGTGGAGGGTAGTGTGCGTCGAACACCGTCAGTGTCCTAATATTAGACTGCTTGAGGGCAACGACTGCCTGCCGCGTTTCGGTCGCCTTAAGCTGCGCCACGATCGTTTGCGGGCGGAGGCGTCGTCCGGCAAGCTCGTCGCCATGGGCGTTCATTGCCTGCGGTAAATTGGCAAACCCACCACATACTTCGTCAATCTTCGCGATCGTCTGCCAACCGACGCCGGCGATATGCGTCAAAGCGACTAGCCAGTCAGAAGCGGAAAAAGTAGTCATTAATTAAGCCCTCCCATTTATACTCCATCGTTCACCATCAGTCGTTCCCAATGCGCGTGTGCAATGTACGTGTGCAATGTGCGTGTCCGATGCGCAAATCGCGTCGATTCACACAGCTTCGCTTCCGCGCATGTGCCGGAAGTGCCGACAAGCGCCGCAAAGACGGCGTAAAAACAATCTTTCGCGACACGCGGGGACAATTCCTTCCTTCATATTAAAATTTTTTATACAAAAAACCTCTCCAAGTAAAAAACTGGAGAGGTTTTCCCGCCCTAAACAGCGGAAAAAGTGCATGTTACATTATTTGTTTGTTAGACACTTCTCGTACAAGCCGCGTTCTTTAATGACAGCTACGAGCGTTTCCCCGATTTCCGCAGGCGATTTGGCGACTTTTACGCCACACGCTTCGAGCGTCTTCATTTTTTCCGCCGCTGTCCCTTTACCGCCGGAAATAATCGCTCCGGCGTGTCCCATCCGCTTTCCTGGCGGTGCCGTTTGTCCGCCGATGAAGCCGACGACTGGTTTTTTCATGTTCGCCTTAATCCACTCGGCCGCTTCTTCTTCCGCCGTACCCCCAATTTCACCGATCATGACGACGGCTTCCGTATCGGGGTCTTCGTTAAACAACTTGAGTACATCGATAAAGTTCGTGCCGTTTACAGGGTCGCCGCCAATCCCGACTGCCGTCGACTGGCCGATGCCGCGCTGCGACAGTTGGTGTACGGCTTCATACGTTAGCGTCCCGCTGCGCGAAACGACGCCGACGTGTCCTTTCGTATGAATGTACCCCGGCAAAATGCCGATTTTGCACTCGCCTGGCGTAATGAGACCCGGGCAGTTGGGCCCGATTAAGCGCGTTTTCTTCCCTTCCATGTAGCGCTTCACTTTCACCATGTCGAGCACCGGGATGCCTTCCGTAATACAGACGACTAAGTCCAACTCAGCGTCGACCGCTTCCATGATCGCGTCCGCGGCAAATGGCGGCGCAACGTAAATGACGGATGCCGTCGCGCCCGTTTCCGCAACCGCTTCAGCGACTGTATCGTAAATGGGGAAGCCTTCGATTTCTTCTCCACCTTTGCCCGGTCGCGTTCCCCCGACCATTTGTGTGCCGTAATCTCTACACCCTTTGGCGTGGAACAGTCCGGTTGCCCCGGTAATTCCTTGCGTGATCACTTTCGTATCTTTATTAATTAAAATACTCATCGGTTAATTGTCCCGCCCTTCCTTCACTCATATTACATGACACGTTTATTGCACTGCCGCGACAATTTTTTCAGCTGCGTCGTCCATCGACGTTGCCGGCGTAATGTTCAGTCCGGATTTAGCCAAAATCTCTTTCCCGAGGTCGACGTTCGTCCCTTCGAGCCGCACGACGAGCGGACGGTCGATACCGATTTGTTTCGCCGCTTCGACGACACCGTTAGCAATAACGTCGCACTTCATAATTCCGCCAAAAATGTTGATTAAAATACCCTTCACTTTTTCGTCTGCCAAAATAATTTTGAACGCTTCCGTCACTTTTTCTGTCGTCGCCCCGCCGCCGACGTCGAGGAAGTTTGCCGGCTCGCCGCCGTGGTGTTTAATAATGTCCATCGTCGCCATCGCCAGACCGGCACCGTTGACCATGCAGCCGATGTTGCCGTCTAAACTGATGTAACTGAGGTCGTACTTCGACGCTTCGACTTCTTTCGGGTCTTCTTCGTCGAGGTCGCGCAACTCGGCAATGTCTGCGTGGCGGAACAACGCGTTATCGTCAAAGTTCAACTTCGCGTCGAGTGCCATCACGTCGCCGTCACCCGTCACGACGAGCGGGTTAATTTCTGCGAGCGAACAGTCTTTTTCCACAAAAGCGTTATAAAGCGCGATCATAAATTTAACCGCTTTGTTCACGAGTGGCTTCGGGATGCCGATGGCGAACGCTAATTTGCGCGCTTGGAAAGGCAGTAAGCCAGTAACTGGATCGATCACTTCCGTAAAGATTTTTTCCGGTGTTTTCGCCGCCACTTCTTCGATTTCCGTACCGCCTTCGGCCGATGCCATCATCGCCACGCCCCCGCTAGAGCGGTCGACGACCATCCCGATATAGTATTCTTTTTTAATGTCACACCCTTGCTCGATTAAGAGCCGCTTCACTTCTTGACCTTCCGGGCCCGTTTGATGCGTAACGAGCGTTTTTCCGAGTATTTCTTCGGCGTATGTACGCACCTCGTCCAAACTTTTGGCGAGCTTGACCCCGCCGGCTTTCCCGCGGCCCCCGGCATGGATTTGCGCCTTTACAACGGTAACATCTGTGCCGATCTCTTCAGCCGCTTTAACCGCTTCCTCCGGTGAAAAGACGACTTTCCCTTGCGGCACGACGACGCCGTATTGTTTTAACACTTCTTTTGCTTGGTACTCGTGAATATTCATAACGATCCTCCCATTGTCGTAGTAAACCTATGCGACATTGTTTAATACCGATATAGGTACAGAAAAAAGAACGTCCGAAAACGTTCACGAATGGCTTGTAGGTAGATGCTTTAAATTAGTTAACTAATATTTCAATGACGGTTGCAACTGCCGCAATACCTAAAAAGAAGATGACAGCTGTGGCGGTCCCAACCACCATATCGTTAAAATCGTTCTCTCTGTTCTCTCTCCGGCGCTCCGGTTGTGCGTCAGTCATACGGCATTCCCTCCTGTGACGATATTGTTACGACACTGTTAAGTATAAACGTCATTTGGGCGAAAGGCAAAGGGGGAATGAACTTAACACCCCCCTTTTTGCACATTTTACTATTGTAACGTTCACGAAATCGTCACACCCGTACGCATTTTGCTCCCTTACAGTGGCGTTCGCTGTTGCGGATGCGTACGGCATGGTTGTAGTAGTGTTGCTTGGCTGCGAACGCTGTATGCATCGATTTGTGCGGCATATATGCGCGCGATACGGAACGTGCGCACGCCCTTGCGACTGAAACAGTACGCATACACGCAGTCGTCGGCAATGGTGCGAATGCGAATGATCCGCTGCGACCATTTCCCACTCGCATCGACGTACACAATTTGCACGGGCACTTGTTGGGCAAACGCCCATTGTAACACGCGATCGATCATTCGTTACGCCCCCTTGCGCAGTAAGAACATTTGTTCCTATTTTATGCGCAAACATGTGTGAGCGTCAACAGAAATAACTGGGAATCTTGTATATGTAACGAGGAAGTTGGAAATAAATCTAAATAGTTGTACAAAAAATAAAGGAGGTGCACCCGATGAAATCAACATCGCGCCAGTGGCTCATCTTGTCACTCGTTACCGGATTGTTAGTAATTGGTGCGACTGTCATCGTCGCGGGTAACGCGCTCAATTGGACAAGTGCCAAAACAACGAGCCAAAACGACCCATCACAAGTGACGAAGACGTTTCACATCGTAACCGGCGAGTTTAAGACGAAAACGGCTGACGGCCAGGAAAGAGACGTTTATCGCTTCAGTCCCGGACATTTAACCGTATTGAAGGGAGACCGCGTTACACTAAATATTCACGGTATCAATGGACACGCACATCATTTCAAGATCAAAGAATTCGGAGTTAGCGGAACTGTGAAGCGCGGCGAAGTGGCGACGGTCACATTTGACGCCGACCAAGCGGGAACGTTCGAACTCGTCTGCACGAATCATAGGGCGGCGGAAGACGGTGGTCCGATGATTGCCTACATTACCGTGCTAGATCAATAGGACCGTTCTGGGATTAATAAGGCAAGAAAAAGGGGCCTCGCCACTAATATGGGGAGGCCCAAACAGTATTGGGGTAATAAAGGAATTGTGAAGGTTCACTTATACAGACGTATACGATCCGCAAAAGGTTCCCTCATTTTAAGGATTTAATACAAAAAACTTTTCTTTTGCCTCTTCGCGCGGTATTGTGTATGAAGAGGTGAAAGCGATGCAACTACAGTTTCGTACCCCGCACCAATATTTTTTTGTTCACGAACAAGTGAAGCACTTATTGTTACTGTGGTCGAAAGATCGGCACCGCGAGCTGTACTTAGTCGAAGAAGACGACGATCGCCTCGTCTTGAACTACCCAGGCGAAGTATACCGCGAGCTACTTCTCGATCAATTAGGAGACATTTTTTTCCAGCGCCTCGAAACGGATAGCGAGTCGTTTCGCGCGGCGCTCGCAGCGACGTTTCGGTACGACGGACGCCTAATTGGCGCCTACTACTGCACGGCGGACGATGCAAGCAGTGTAGGCGATGCGAGCGCAGGAGATAATGCAGACGAAGCGCGTACGCGCGGTCCGATCGAGCAGCTGTACTTTTTTGAAATCGCACACGGGCGACTTTGCGAACTCGAAAGCAGCGAATACGAAGCGGTAGCCCAACTATTTTTTGAGACTTTTCCCGAGTACGCAAGTGAAACGGTTGACTAAGGGTGCGCAGCGACAGACACGTTCGCGACCTTAGTTTCGCATCTGTTAACGATCGCCTTCTCGTTGTTGCCCCTTTGCTGTCAAGTGCGCGTGCAACTGTTTCGCCAACCCTTTTTCCAGTTCGGCGCGGACGTAAATGCCGTCGACGCGATGTGCCTCCTCGAGCACGTGACCGTGTGCGTACAGCCACGGCACCCACGACGCGTCGGCGTAGGGGATCGTACACGCTACCGTTTCGCGCCTTCTGGCTAATACTTGCTGAATCGTTCGTTGGAGCTGGTCGAGATTTAAGTGATGGCGCGCCGAAACAGCGATGGAAAGTTCCTTTCCGTCCTCTGGCGCGGCCTCGCCACTAGCTACGCCTTCTCCCGCATCGGGGGACGCTTGCCGTAACCCGTCTTCTGATTTGTTGTAAACAACGATAGTCGGCTTGTCCCCCGCGCCTAATTCGGCAAGTACTTCTTGTACGGTCTGCATTTGCTCGTGCCGCTTCGGGTGCGTGGCATCGACGACGTGGAGCAGCAAATCAGCAGCTTTAACCTCTTCCAACGTCGAACGAAAGGCGGCGACGAGAAACGTCGGCAATTGGTTAATAAAACCGACTGTATCGATGAGTACGTATGGCTCACCGTCCTCTGGCTCAACTTTGCGCGCCGTCGCATCGAGCGTCGCAAATAAGCGGTCCTCTACTAAAACAGACGATCCGGCAAGTACGCGGTGTAACGTCGATTTACCCGCGTTCGTATAACCGGTCAGGGCGACGACAGGAAGCGACCCCTCTCTTCGCTTCGCGCGCAGCATCGTCCGATGCGCTGTAACCTCCGCTAACTCCCGCTTCACGGCGGCGATGCGATCGCGGATGCGTCGCCGATCGACTTCGAGCTTTGTCTCCCCCGGCCCACGCGTGCCGATCCCTCCACCGAGACGCGACAGTTCCGTCCCTTTCCCTACAATGCGTGGCAAGCGATATTGCAATTGTGCCAACTCGACTTGTAATTTTGCCTCATTGCTACGCGCCCGCTGCGCGAATATATCTAAAATGACCGTCGTGCGGTCAATGACTGGACAGCCCGTTAAGCGCTCCAAATTGCGCTGTTGCAGCGGCGACAATTCTCCGTCAAAAATGATGAGGTCAAACCCGAGTGCCTGCTGTAGGCTACCGAGTTCGATCGCTTTCCCCTTGCCGATGTACGTCACTGCGTCGCGGTGAGGACGCCGCTGAATCTCGCGCCCGACGACAGTAGCTCCAGCCGTACCGGCCAAGTTCTCTAATTCGTCTAGCGACTCGGACGCCGTCCACCCGCCGCCGTCCCCGTATGTCTCCAGTGCAACTAAAAGAGCGCGCTGTGTCTCGCTATGTGTCATTCATGTTCACCTCTTCGTTTATAAGCCCTCGCGTTCACGATAGTGCCATAAAGCGCTAACGATTTGTGACTGCCGTCACAGAAGCGAACGCCATTTTTTTATATCGTCGGTAACGAAAGGACAATTATTTTTTTGTGACGAGGAAACCGACGTTTTTCCGCACATTGTCGCTTACGAACAGGCGCCTACGGCAGCAAAGCTAACGGCACTGCGGCAAACGATCGTCGACCGAGAAAGCGAACACGCCGCTACCGGTGACATCTTGAAACAAATACGCGCGATGACAGACGGTTTTGAGCCGCCGCAAGGCGCCTGCACGACGTACCGCGCCACATACGGGCGCCTCGCTGAGCTCGAAGCCGATTTGTTTCAGCATTTACACCTCGAAAACAACATCTTGTTTCTCCGCTACACACAGGCATAAGCAATCGCAAAGCGTCGTCATTGAATGTCGCAATAAAGCCGTTAAAAGACACGAAAATTGTTGTGCGCCGCCGAGTGCAGTGGGGGGCTATTCCGCCCCCTAAGTGTCGCGTACTGCCCAAACCCGATCCGTTAGTTCACTGGTGCAGCTGCAACAGTCGACGGTACGCCACTCGTCCCGTAAGCAGACTCAAAAGCGTGCGATAACCTTAAGACGGTGCTCTCGTTAAACCGGTCAGCCGCTATTTGCAGCCCGATTGGCAGCCCATCTGCTGAAAAGCCGACCGGAAGCGATGCCGCGGGCATGCCTGTGACGTTAAACATTTGCGTTAGCATCCAATCAGAATCTCGCTTAATCGCCCGGCCGTTAATTTCGCGCGGCCCTAACAACTCGTGTGGAAATGCCGTCACCGCTAGCGTCGGCGAGAGCAGTGCGTCGTACGTCTGCATCACTTCTTGCACCTTCAGCCACAGTTTTGTCCGCGTATATTCCAATTGCCGGAACTCGACCGCGCTTAAGGCATACCCTTTGCGGATCATATACTGCATCGACTCCGAAACGAGTTCTGGATGTTCTTCCAGTAACGCGCCGCTCCCCGCCGCCGCTGCAGAGTGCCACATACTTTCAAAGAACGTAATAAACGTACGCAAATCCATCCCGAAATCGAGTGATATTTCTTCAACCGTACAACCGAGGGCGCGCCACTGAGCCAACGTCTCCCGCACCTTTCGCTGCACGTCGGGAGCGACTTCGTACATCCCAAAATCGGGCGTATAGGCCAACTTCAGGCCCGCAACACTTTTTTTCATTTCCTCGCGGTAAGAAACGTCCGTCCTGGGGAGAGAAAAAGGGTCTGTCGCTGTCGGTCCCTGCATCACCTGCAGTAACAACGCGGCGTCCTCTACCGCGTGCGTCAATGTCCCGTGGTGCAAAAACGGTTCGTGCGCACTAAACACGTTACTTAAGTTGCTGTCGTACGGGATACGTCCGAACGTCGGCTTAAACCCGTACACACCGCAAAAACTGGCTGGGATGCGAATCGAACCGCCACCGTCACTCCCCTCGGCGACGGGCACGAGTCGCGCTGCTACAGCCGCTGCCGCACCACCGCTCGAACCGCCAGCGGTCATTGCCAAGTGCCACGGGTTTTTCGTCGCGCCGAATAACAGGTTGTCCGTCGTCCCTTTATGTCCGAACTCTGGCGTATTTGTTTTACCGACGACGATCGCTCCCGCTTGCTTTAGGCGCTGTACGACTGTCGCATCGCGATCGGGAATGTAATCTTTGTAAGCGGGAGAACCGTATGTCGTGCGGATCCCCTTCGTCACTGTCAAATCTTTAATCGCCACCGGAACACCGTGCAGCGGCCCGAGCGCTGCTCCGTGGACAACTGCCTCTTCCGCCTGTTTCGCCGCTTGGCGCGCCTCCGCGTCGGCAAGAGTAACAAACGCGTTAATTTGTGGGTTAAGCGCCGTAATCCGCCCTAAGAAGTGATCCATCACTTCGACAGGGGAAACTTCTTTCGCTTTAATTTTGTCGACTATTTCTGTCGCCGACCATGCATGAATCATGTATGTAAGCACACCTTCCGTTTTTTATATTGAGAAGCCCGCATGAAGGGCCTGTCCATTTTTTTTGACTTGCTGAGCTGTCCCCGCCAGAGCGGTTAAGTCCATTATAGTCATTGAGGGCGTTTTATTAAAGGCGCGTCGAGAGCAGGAATTTGAACCTCCATATGGAACTAAGTATATACGAACACGATCGACATTGCCGGATACGAACGACATATGTCCGATCGAGGAGGTGAGTCCCTTTCATGTACGCCAAATTATACAGCGCGGCCGTCCACGGAATTGACGGCTATATCGTAGAGGTCGAAGTGGACATTTCCAACGGGTTGCCGCAATTCGACATTGTCGGCCTTCCCGATTCCGCCGTGCGCGAATCGCGCGACCGCGTGCGCGCCGCGGTGAAAAACAGCGGGTGCCAATTTCCGATGCAACGCATGACGACGAACTTAGCCCCAGCTGACGTGAAAAAAGCAGGCTCCGGCTTTGACCTCGCCATCTCTCTCGGCGTCTTACTCGCCAGCGAACAGTTGCACACCACCGCACTACGCGGCGCGGTCGTCATCGGGGAGATGGCGTTAGACGGCACGCTCCGCCCATTAAACGGCGTCTTGCCGATGGTCATCGCTGCAAAAGAAGAAGGATTCACTGCCGCCTACGTGCCTGCAGCAAACGCTGCGGAAGCGATGTTAGTCGACGGGATTCGAGTTTTTCCAATACACACGTTAAAACAAGCCGTTGCCCACTTAAACGGTTCTAAGACGCTCGCGCCGACATCCGCCAAACCGGTTACTACCGCGTCTACAGAGCCGGGAATGACTGATGACTTTGCAGACGTCAAAGGACAATTCCACGTAAAACGCGCCCTAGAAGTCGCCGCAGCCGGCATGCACAACATTTTACTCATCGGCCCACCCGGCGCGGGCAAAACGATGCTCGCGCGTCGCATTCCGTCCATCTTACCGCAACTCGCCAAGTCGGAAGCGCTCGAAGTGACGAAAATTTACAGCGCGGCCGGCCTGCTCGCCGACCGCGGTCAACTAATCGCCGTACGGCCGTTTCGCGCTCCCCACCATACGATTTCCCGCGCTGGTCTCATCGGTGGCGGCGTCATTCCAAAGCCGGGCGAAGTAAGTTTGGCACACCGCGGCGTTCTCTTTCTTGACGAAATGCCTGAATTTTCCAAGAGTGCCTTAGAAGTACTGCGGCAACCGTTGGAGGACCGTGAAGTGACGCTCAGCCGCGCGCGCGTCTCTTTAACCTTCCCGACTAAATTTATGCTCGTCGCTTCGTTAAACCCTTGTCCGTGCGGTTTTTACGGTTCCACAGACGACACGTGTACGTGCACGCCGTATCAAATTCAACGTTACCGCGCGAAAATATCTGGCCCGTTACTCGACCGCATCGATATCCACATCGAAGTGCCGAAAGTAAACTATCAAACGTTAACAGTATCGGGCACGAGTGAATCGTCTCAGGCGATCCGCGAACGAGTTAATCGTGCACACGCGACCCAAGCGGCGCGCTACGGGGACGACGGCTTTTCGACGAATGCGACAATGTCTCCCCGCGCCATTCGCCAGTACTGCCAATTAACGAAACAGTCTCGCGCCTTACTCGAGCAATCGTTTGACACCCTCGGGTTAAGTGCCCGCGCGCACGACCGCATTTTGAAAGTGGCGCGTACGATTGCCGACCTCGAGGGCAGTGTAGAGATCGGCACGCCACACGTCGCCGAAGCGATTCAGTACCGCAGTCTCGACCGCAAATATTGGTGAGTTAATGTAAACTTAAGGTTCACCTAAGTGCGAGTTAATGCCCCCCACCTACAATTAAACTATAAAACCAAACGGCGGAATCAATCGTCTTATGACGTACAAGCATATATCCGTCCTATTGCGTACAGCTGGCGTCGAGGTAAATATATGCACCGCATGTCATCGATACAATCTCGGAGTGGGGGCGCTTCTTATGAACGCTATGACAAACGAACAAACGCGTCGTCGAACGATCGAACGGACGAAAGAACACACGAAGAAACGCACGAAAAATAGGCAACGCCGTCCGCGGCGTCTGCTCGCAATCGCCATTGCCGCCGTACTCGTCGCGTTAGTTGCCATGCCTGCGCTCGGGGTCATAGGAAATGTACTCATTGACGATCAAAAACTGTTAGAACTCGAACGTCCTGTCTTTCAACAACAAAGCGACTCGCAGGCATTCGTCCATTATAGCGATATGCCCGACTATTTGTGGCAAGCGTTTATCGCGATCGAAGACCACCGCTTCGAACGCCACAACGGTGTCGATCTGCAGGCACTCGCGCGAGCGCTAGTCGCTGACGTCGCCGCGGGAAGTAAAGCTGAGGGCGGCAGCACCATCACGATGCAACTGGCGCGCAACGTCTTTTTGTCGCACGACAAAAGTTTCAGCCGCAAGCTAAAAGAAATCGCGATCGCAATCCATTTAGAACAACGGTACACGAAACAACAACTATTAGAAATGTACCTTAACCGCATCTACTTTGGTCACGGGCAGTACGGCATCGAAGCAGCGGCTAATATGTATTTCGGCAAAACCGTCCGCGCCGGAAGCGCAGACAGAGCGACTATTACTTTGAACGAAGCGGCCCTACTTGCCGCCCTGCCGAAAGCGCCGGAAATATATTCGCCAAGGAATAACTTTGCGAAGGCGATCGAGCGCCGCAATCTCGTCTTGCAACGCATGGTCGATGTCGGGTTTATTACGAACGCCGAGAAGGAAGCTGCCATGAGTGAAGACGTCACCGTATTACCAGCAGAATGAAGATAATGCCCCTCTCAAAATCTACCAACAAGAAATTACCAGACAAATAGGCGATAATCTTATGTTACGATAAAAACCACAGAACGATCATCCAAAAATTCTGGGAGGGGTACAATGAAGAAAACACTCGTTATGTTCACAGTATTCGCCCTGTTACTCACCTTTAACGCCGGGGCGGCACTCGCTTTTGAAAAACCTGTTGACGGCAACTGCACCGTCATATACGGCCAAGTTACATATGGGGGGAACCCGTATGGGCAAACTGGCGATTGGAACCATTCGATTGGACAGCGAGATGTTGAAAAGTGGCTGAACGATCTTGCGGATCGCTTTATACGAGACCAAGGCAAGCAACCAGCTCAACCAGCCAAACAAGCACCGGCCGCAGACAAACCAGTCAATCAGCCTTCAAAACAACAACCGAAGCCAACCGAACCGAAACAATCGACCAAGTCAGACCAAACGGGGATGACCACAGCTGAGCAGCAAATGCTCGATCTCGTAAACAAAGAACGGCAAAAAAACGGGCTGAAAGCCTTAAAAGCGAATAACGAACTCGTTAAAGTTGCCCGCGTTAAAGCGAAAGACATGATCGATAAAAACTACTTCGATCACCAATCTCCGACCTACGGTTCGCCGTCGCAAATGCTCGACAAATTCGGCATCTCCTACCGCCTCATGGGTGAAAACTTGGCCGGTCACCAGTCGGTCGAAGGTGCCCACAACGGCTTAATGAATTCGCCGGGCCACCGCACCAACATCCTCAAAGCTGATTTCACGGAAATCGGTATCGGCATTGTCGACGGGGGACCGTACGGTAAAATGTTCGTCCAACTGTTCAAAGGTTAAGCGCGTCGTTAACGTGCGCAACTCGTGAACTCAACTAGCAAACGCAAGGGATTGTCTACAAGAGTTACCGCTCTTCGTAGGCAGTCCCTTTTTTTAGTTGGTACCGCGATTAAAAGCGCGCTACAATGAGACATATACATGACAATAAGACTTACATAATCGGAGGAGGGTTTTCTGTTGGAGAAGTTACAGGTGATCAACCCGGCTACGGGAGAAACGATCGGCGAAATACCGGCCACGCCTCTAGAAGAAACGGACGAGATCATGCGGCGGGCGCGAAAAGCCTTTACTAACTGGCAGACGCAGCCACTCGCCACCCGCCTGCACGTGTTGCGAAGACTGCGGCATTATCTCATCGATCACCTCGACGAAGCGATCGCCCTCATTGCCGAAGATACCGGAAAACCGAAAGTCGAGGCCATCACCGCCGACATTTTGACCGTCGTCGATATGATTCGTTATTTAGAGAAAAACGCGACGAAATCGCTACGCACGAGAAAAGTAAAAACGCCTCTGACACTCATCGGCAAAAAATCTTACGTCACCTATCAACCGCGCGGCGTCGTTCTCGTCATCTCCCCTTGGAACTATCCGTTTCAACTGGCGATGATCCCAGTACTAAACGCACTTGCCGCAGGCAACAGCGTCATCCTCAAGCCGTCAGAAGTAACGCCCCGCGTCGGCGAATGGATGGCACACCTGTTTCGCGCCTGCCGCTTCCCCGACGACGTCGTCCAAGTCGCCCACGGCGGCGGTGCACTAGGCGCTGAACTCGTCGCCGCCGGACCCGACTACATCTTTTTCACTGGTTCGGTGGCAACGGGTAAACGCATCCAGCAAGAAGCAGCTAAACGGCTCATCCCGACGACACTCGAACTCGGGGGCAAAGACCCGATGATCGTCTTTCGCGATGCGCCTATAGAGCGCGCCGTACAAGGGGCTATATGGGGAGCGTTTACACATAGTGGCCAAGTGTGCATGTCCGTCGAGCGCTTGTACGTCGAGCGGCCGCTGTACGTCGATTTTTTGCACGCTTTGAAGGCGGAGCTCGACCGCTTGCGGCAAGCGGACGACGCAGACAGCGATCTCGGCGCCATGACCTCCCCTAGCCAACGACACATCGTACACACCCACATCCGCGACGCGATTAGTAAGGGAGCTACCGTCGCTTGGGGGAGCGAACCGGAACAGTGGCCCGAACGGCGAGGCTTGCAACTGCCGCCGACCGTTTTAACGGACGTGACGGAAGAAATGGACATCGCGCACGAAGAGACGTTCGGCCCGGTGCTGTCCGTCTTGCCGTTTGACGACGAAGCGGAAGCGATTCAGTTGGCAAACGATTCCTCGTTCGGACTGAATGCTAGCGTATGGAGCCGCGACTTGAGCAAAGCGAAGCGCGTCGCCGCCGCCCTCGTCTCCGGCAACGTCGTCATTAACGACGTCATCGTTTCTGTAGCCAACCCGTACTTGCCGTTCGGGGGCAGCAAGGAAAGCGGCATCGGCCGTTACCACGCCGATGTCGGCCTGAAGGCGTTTTGCCATGAAAAATCGCTCCTCGTCGATCCGGGCAAGAAAAAAACGGAGGTCAACTGGTTTCCATACCGCGGGAAACTGCCGCTGTTTCGCACCCTCGTCGCGAGCTTATACGGCAAAAAACGGAGCCCGCTCCGCTTCGTCAGCTCATACTTGCAGCTTCTTAAGCGCGCGAACAAACGCTAGCTCCTCTCAAGCACCCGCAGCAAACGCCGCGGGGCACTCCGCCCTACGTATGCCGAGCGAGGCATCTCTTAGAGCGGCATCTGGCGGTATTTGCTGCGCATGTGGCGGTCTTGCTGCGCATGTGGCGGTGCTTGCTGGGCATGCGGCGGTCTTGCTGCGCATGTGGCAGTCTTGCTGGGCAGGTGGCGGTGCTTGCTGCGCATACGGCGGTCTTGCTGCGCATGCTTACGACGGCGCCCTTGCAATATGCGCCCTTCGCGCTACGTGCGATTGTGCGATTACGTGGATCCGTTAGCCGAGAGCTTCGCGAATCGCTTGTTCTGTTATGGCGCGATGCGAGGCATGCCATACTTCTTTTTTATTTTTGACGACGAACGCTTGCGGCGACTCGTGCTTGACATCTAAATCTTCAGCAACCTGATTCGAAACCGGTCGGGATTCGATCACTTTGACGAGTACGTACGTTGCGTCCTCGCGCGGATCGTTTTGCAAGTACGCCTCTGCCTCTTGATAAGCACCCGCACTAATCGGACATTGTGTACTATGCTTGAACACGAACAACGGCGCTTCGTGCGAACGTCCCACAACTTCTTCCCAATCGGCAACTGTAACGATTTCTTTCCATTCTGCCACTTGTGCGACATCCTCTCTTTATTCTCTGACAGTCTAATCAAATACTACATGTCCCTCGGTTATGGTTGAAAATTCCCTCGTTATGGTTGAAAATATCCGGTTAAGGAAGGCCTTCCATTCCACTGCGGAAATATATCTCCTGTGCGAAACATGTGTGAGAAACATGCCTTCCTAGTTTACCATATTTTTTATCCGTATGATCACCATGATCACCGAACCGTCGCGGTCTTTTAACGGCGTGCATAAACGATCTGCCATTCGCTCGCCGTCATCTGACACGATTCGCCAAACAGAGACAAGCAGGGGCGATTCGCGCGGTTTTTCTTATTTTCCCGGCAATAATCTGCTGCACCGACCGTGCACGCGCGTTAATCTTGTGATAACATATATAACGTTGTAAACGCAAACGCTAATAAGTGGGAGATAACCGGGAGCGAGGTAATTGAAAGCGCCGGTTCAACCTGACCGCGCATATGCGGAAAGCGAGACACGAAAGATAGGTGATATTCGATGTGTACAAAAAACCCGTACAGAGTCCTGTTATATTATAAATACGTGCCGATCGACAACACAGAAACGTTTAAAGAGGAGCATCGCACCCTTTGCGAACAACTCGGCTTGCGCGGTCGCATCATCGTCGCCGCAGAAG
Source organism: Numidum massiliense (assembly GCF_001375555.1). Taxonomy (NCBI): domain Bacteria; kingdom Bacillati; phylum Bacillota; class Bacilli; order Caryophanales; family Bacillaceae; genus Numidum; species Numidum massiliense. The sequence continues at coordinate 1,585,446 of NZ_CTDZ01000009.1, forward strand.
GGATTAACGGCACCGTCTCGGGAACGAAGGCGCAGACAGACGCCTACGTCAAAGCGTTGCACGCCGACCCGCGCTTCGCCGACATGCCGTTTAAAATTGACGAAGCGACTGAGCACGCCTTTCCTAAGTTAAAGGTCAAAGTGAAACGCGAAATCGTCAACTTAAACTTAAGCGACGATATCGATCCAAACATCCTTTCCGGAAAGCGGTTATCGCCCGAGCAATTTTATGAAGCGCTGCAGGACGACGATTGTATCGTCATCGACGGGCGCAACGACTACGAGTACGACATCGGCCACTTCCGCGGCGCCATTCGCCCCAATGTGAAGACGTTTCGCGAATTCCCAGACTGGATTCGCGAAAACTTGCAACCGTACAAACATAAAAAAGTGCTCACTTACTGCACCGGCGGCATCCGCTGCGAGAAGTTATCCGGGCTGCTTTTGCGCGAAGGGTTTACTGACGTCTCGCAACTTGACGGCGGAATCGTCACATACGGGAAACACCCGGAGGTTCAAGGTAAACGATACGACGGAAAATGCTACGTGTTTGACAATCGCATTTCTGTTCCCGTCAACCAAACGGAGGATGTCGTTGTCGGTAAATGCTACCACTGCGGTAAACCGGAAGATCGTTACGTTAACTGCGCCAATCCGGAATGCCACTTGCAACACATTTGCTGTGACGCGTGTGAACGAAAGTATAGACGGTCGTGTTCTGACGCCTGCCGCGCGCACCCGCGCAACCGCTATGAACTAGAAACGTCTGGCCACGCACACTCGTAACCGTTTCGCACGATTGCCTGTCGTAAGTTAGCAACCTCCCCCATTAGGAGGAGTCCCGCGAGTGGCGACTTTTTCCCCTACCCTTTTGGCTTAAATACGAGCGCGGCAAAAAAACTAAAAATGATTGCCGCGGAAATACCAGCACTCGTCACTTCAAAAATACCAGTAATGACCCCGATCGGTCCGTGGCGTTCTGCCTCGGCCAACGCCCCGCGCACGAGGGAGTTACCGAAACTCGTAATTGGTACGCTTGCACCGGCACCAGCGAAATCGGCCAACGGCTCGTACAACCCGAGCCCACCCAATATAGCGCCGATGACGACGAGCGTACTCGTCATGTGTGCGGGGGTAATTTTTAACACATCTAACATTAATTGTCCAATGACACAAATTAACCCACCGACGACGAATGCCCACACAAAAGTCATCTTTTCCACTCCTTTTATTCGCGACACAGGTTACGACACTAGTCCTAATGATTGTAGGATAATTTTTATCATCGCCATAAGAAAGGCGGCTACGACGCCGAAGACGATGACCGATCCAGTCAACTTAAACATATTGCCCCCTACCCCGAGTACAAGCCCTTCCGTGCGGTGTTCGAGCGCCGCAGCAGCTGTCGCATTAGCAAAACCGGTGACAGGCACCCCGGCGCCTGCTCCGGCCCATTGCCCGAGCGAACTGTACTGACCTAAACCTGTCAACAACACCGCGATAAAGATGAGTGTCGCTACCGTCGGGTCACCGGCGTCCTTTTCCGTAAAATCAAAGTAACGCATATACATGTAATGGAGGACTTGTCCAAACAGACAAACTCCCCCGCCGACGAAAAAAGCGCGCACACAGTTGCGGCCGACAGGACGTCCAACTTCCCACTTTTTTACAAATGCTGCGTATTGTCGCTGTTCTTCTTGTTGCTGTTCTTTCGTTCCTTTGCTGCGCGTGCCAATCATCGTCTCACCTCAAATGCGTTAGTCACTCTTTTTGATTGTGATACATATTTAGCGATTTTATGCAAACAATGTTAAGCAAACGATGAACAGAGACGATTGCGAGGAGTTACGACGATGAGCAAAACGATGAGCAACGTACGGTCTTTAAAAAAACAGGACGCGAGGGCTAGGAAAGTTAAGACATTCGTTAGTCGTAAGGGTTACAAGGCGCTTTCGATGATAAGCACTGTCGCGGTCACCGTTACAATCAGCTGTGTGCTGACGTTAACAGCAACCGGCTGCACCAAAACAGCGCCGCCGAAACAAGGCGCCACGACGAAAGGGACGCAAACAAAAGATAAGCGCACGGACAAAAAACGTGCGACTATGAAGCAAACGGAAAAGAAGCTGCAGGCGGAAAAGAAGCATACGGCACAGAAACATACCGTACAAAAGTATACGGTGCACAACTTTAGTCACGACAATTTGTCTAATGTGGCCGAACAAATCGTCAAACAGGACAAGCGCGTCACTGACGCCACCGCCGTCGTACGCGGTGATGACTTATACACGGCGCTCAAAGTAACGAATTTTAATCGTTTGCGCATGAAACAAATTCGCGAGAAGGCACACAGTAAGTTGCGCGCCCAATTTCCCGATCACGAGATTCACGTGACGACTGACAATAAATTATTCCTCGAACTACAGCGGATCAACACCGAAGCGAAAAAGAAACGCCAACCAAAAAAGAAGGACTTAATGAAAAAACTACAAAAAATTCACGATGGCATGAAAGGTTAACTACTCGTTGTACATCCCAACGAATAGTTTTTGTTCATACGACTCCTTCAGGCGGCCGTCATGTCCGTAGACGACTCATTGACCTCGTTCTTCCTCCAATTTTTCCCACTCTTCGCGCAGGATACCCATATTGACCGAATCGTAGTAGCGGCCATTCACTAAGCGCGCTTTGCGAATGCGGCCTTCGTGCTGCATGCCTTGCTTTTTCGCCAGTTTGATCATCCGCTCATTACCGGACCACGTCGAAATGCCAAGCCGCACGATATCCATTTGCGCAAACAAATAGCCGATCCACAGGCGAAACGCCTCGGAACCGTATCCACCGCTCCAGTAGTGTGGGTCGTAAATACAGATCCCGATGTTTAACCAGTTCGTACTTTGGTCAATCCAGTAGCGGCGCACGATCCCAATAAACTGCCCATCCACTTCAATCGCTAGTTTTTTCGGTACCACCAGTTTGTACGATTGGGCAATATCCCACGTTTGCTCTATAAAAAACTCGTCCTTCGTACTTTTTTCTATCTTTTTAAAAGGCGTGTACCATTTCATCCACTCCGGCTCAGCGCATTCAAAATGCCAATACCACAAAGCTGCAATATCGGATTCACTCACGTCTCGCAACACGACTTTTTTTCCTTCTATACGTACATCTCCTCGCTTTTTTTCAGCCATTGTAAACGCCTCCTACGTTTCACTTAGCATAAGTTTACCTCAAAAATGGCGGTTGCGGCACACCTGTCCTACTGAAGTAAATAAAAAAAGTGTCAACCGCAACTTTTAATCGTTGGCAAAAAACTTTCGTTTATAAAGCGCTTACGACTCTAATGGTATCCGTCCTGCCCTATTTTAGAATTTAAAGGCCCCCGGAACATTTTTTCCTCTCGAAAGCGATATTACGCCGATATACAGCATACTGATATAATAAGCCCCCATATTCAACGCATTACCAAAAATTGTACACAAAAATTGTACATTAACGCGCGAAGAAAGGTGGTGAATCGCGATGGGTGATTGGATCTTGCTCCTTGCTGCCCTCATCAAGCTAGCAGACACGATCATCCAATTTAAAGGCAGTAAGGGAAAAAACCCCCCACCGTGCGATGAGTAAAGGCCTTTTCCCTGTGAGAACCTAGAGAAGCCCCCCTTCTCTAGGTTCTTACTTCATTATATTCTACCACGTCATTTTTATGTAGTCCTAAAAGCTGCGAACCGGTGCAAACGGCTGTACACATAAAGCAACATTGTGAGAGAACGCGATTTTTTCATGACAGCGCGGGAAACGTCACGCACGTGCGGCTGCTCGCGCACTTTGTTGTCTGATAAGTACAAACCTAAGAGCCCTTCAACGATCATCGTATGGTACGCCTTGTCAGGTAGGGAGGCGAGGTGCTTGCGTGACTGCTCGCGGAAATAAGTGAGGCGCTCGATCGTATCATCCGTCCCGAAGTAGTACGAGCAAAAATTCAGATCGCCCCCCTCTTCATCTTCTTTTTGGTCGATTAAGTAGTCTAACAAAATATGCAAGGCGGCAATCCACGGAAAGTAAGCGCGGGTTATGTCCTGCACCCGCCGTTCACTCACACCTTCTTCACATGCGACTTGAAAGAGCATAAACACACCGAGGGTCGATCCTGTCGCTGCGGCAAACTCGTACCACCTCAGTTGCGGATATTGCGCCGCGTGCGCCTGCCACCAGTCTTTTAGCTGTTGCTCACGCGCACTCGGGTGGATATGTTTATACACTTGTAAATCCGAGTAAAGTGAGACGAAACGGACGATCGGCTCCTGCACGAGCCCGTAATGCGGCAACGTCGCGATGTGCTGCTGACACGTCTCGACGAGTGCGCGTAAATAGCCACTATCGTCTTTCTCCTGGCGGTATTTATAGTAATCGGCACACGTCGCCTCAGGGTCGACGGCATCTAACATCGCTTGGTGCAATTGGCGAAAGTCAGTAGGATCGAGCGACGTACTGCGGTCACACAAGTTATCCAAATAGTCGCTGATCGTCTGAAAGGCGACGATGAGCGGCACTAATTTGTGGCGGTGACGCAAATCGGCGGCCGCGTAAAAGCTACCGCCTTCGCAATGAAATTGTTTGCTTTTTATGCTCGCCAACGCTTGCTTGCGCAATTCGGGGTCGTTAATGTGCTCCGCCTTTTGTCGCCAAAAGCGCAATTGTTCGTGCACGAGTGGAAACACGTGGCGGTACATGCGGAAAAGTAATTTAAACGTTGAACGCGGTGTTTGATCTGGCACTACAACAATCGCTCCTTAACTAAACAGGTTCTTATCTATAGTTTACACGACTTATCGGTGAAAGGCTGTTAATTATAGGCGACATTTTCATAAAAACTGGATTGATTCCGATGGAATCTTTATTGTGTAAATCCCCGTTAAACTATATAATAACAGCAGATTAAATGTACGAGGAGGGAATTCGCTTGCTATCGAAAATTAAACAGTTGCTCGACGATCACAAACGCGAACCGTTAGAGAACGAGCAACTCGCTCTACAAGAGCTGCAAAAATTACAGGCCGAAAACGAGAGGTTACAAGAAAATATAACGTCGCTCCGCGAGCAAACGTTACCGCCGCGACTTCACCTCGAATTTTTTTACTATCATGTGCAAGCCAACGCACATGAGCAATACACCGAACAACAATTGGACCATTTCCCTATTATGGCTATCGCCGTTCATTTTATGGACGAGATTCGCGCCGTTCCGTATTGGTTACAAGCGTTACTCAGCGGGCTGGAACAGACGCTCCACGCGATGCGCACACGCTGTCAAACCGTCAAACAAAAAGACGTGTTCAGTTTGTTCGTCGATACGAAAGTGTATCCACAGCAAGAAGTGAGACGGGTTCTACAATACGCCGTTAAGCAGTTGCAACAACTACAACAGTTGAGCGACAATATGATGACCGTCCGCGTACACGTCGGCGGGGACGATCTGTACGATCAACTACTCGAAACGTACGCACAGTACACGCGAGGTTAACGGGCATTCATTTTCTTTAGCATACTTTAGCATACATAGGTCGTACAAGGCGCATAAACCACGCGCGCCTCAAAACGCGGCGACGATATGCGTGACTTGCGGACGTTCCGCAGCCGACGGGATGTACACCGCAATGACGTCGAAACGTAACGGATGATTCAAGAGGCCGTGCATTTGGGCGTATTGGAGACCGAGACGGCGCAGTTTCTGCTGTTTGCGGTAGTCGACCGACTCTGCTGCGGTACCGTACGCCTTGGAGCGCCGCGTACGCACTTCGACAAACACGACATGCGCATCTTCCGGGCTTTTGGCAACGATGTCAAGTTCTCCGAGGCGCGTACGCCAATTCATCGCCAATATCGTCCAACCTTTTCCCTCTAAATATTGCCGGGCCAACCGTTCCCCTCTTTGCCCCGTCTGTTTCCGCTGATCCACTCCGTGCGCCCCCTTCTCCCGTCCCCACTGTTCTCGACTGACGACTATATGGTTACTACAGCTTGCTACTTACTGCGGCACACTTCCTTCACCGGCGCGAAGGACCGGCGGTGTTCCGGTGTCGGGCCGTTTGTGCGGAGCGCCTGCAAATGTTCTGCAGTCCCGTACCCCATATTCCGTTCAAATCCGTACCCTTCGTACGTCTCGGCGAGTTTTGCCATTAACCGATCACGCGTCACTTTCGCCACGATCGAAGCGGCGGCGATTGAGATACTCCGCGCGTCGCCAGCAACAATTTTCTCTTGGGCGATGGCGATCTCCTTAAGGTGTACCGCATCGTTTAGCAACAGCTGCGGCTCACTGCGCAGCGATTTAACGGCCGCTGTCATCGCCTCGAGCGTCGCGTGGTAAATGTTGACCTCGTCAATGCGCGCAACTGGCACGATCGCCGTTTGCCAGTCGAGAGCCACGTGGACGATTTCGCCGTACAGGCGCTCCCGCTCGCTAGCTGAAAGTTTTTTTGAATCGTTTAACCCGGGAAGGTATGCATCAGGGGGGAGAATGACGGCAGCTGCGACGACTGGGCCTGCTAGCGGGCCGCGACCGACTTCGTCGACGCCGGCGAGTAACGTCTTTCCTAAGCGCCAGTAGTGTCGTTCGTACGTCGTCATCGCGTGCCACTGATCTCGTAGCGTCTGCTCGCGCGTTTGGCGACGTTCCCACTGCGCCAACAACTGCTGGACGCCGCGACGTTCATCGGCTTCGAGAGCGTCGATCCACTCGCGCGACACGTCCCCTTGCGCTAACTGTTCTTTAATTTCGCGAATCGTAAGTTGAACGCGCATTAGCTGTCCGCCACCCAATCGGCGGGCTGCTCAAAGCTTATGCGCCCGAGTTTGCCGGTCTGTAAATCGTGCAGTAACAGTTCGGATGCTTTTTCCAAATCAATTGTACCCCCACTTCTCATACAGCCGCGTTTTTTCCCGATTTCTTCTAGCAGTTGCCCGCTGTCATCGGGAAGTTCACTCAGGCGGTAACGCGATTGCAAGGCGTCGGGATAACGGTTACGCAGTAATGTAAGTGCATAAAAAGCGGCCTCACTGGCGGCAAAGATCGTCGACTTAATCGCCCCACTCGCCGCTAACCGCTGTCCGACGACCGGATCGTCGAATTTTGGCCATAAAATACCCGGCGTATCGAGTAGTTGGATGTGCTTGTCCACCTTAATCCACTGCTGCGCCTTCGTCACCCCCGGCTTATTTCCCGTTTTCGTCGCACTGCGCCGCGCTAGCCGGTTAATGAGCGATGACTTTCCGACGTTCGGGATTCCGACGATCATACAGCGGGCGAGTTGTTTGCGAATGCCTTTCGCCTCTAGCGCCTCCCATTTCCGTTGCATTAGCGTGGCAACGAGCGGTGGCAGTTCGCGCACGCCAGCACCCGATTGCGCGTCAATCGGTACGACGTATACACCGTCGTTACGGAAATAGTGCACCCATTCCCGATTGACCGCTTCGTCTGCGAGGTCGCGCTTATTCAGCACGACGACGCGAGGTTTGTCCCCTAATATGTCATGCATCATCGGATTGCGGCTCGACAGCGGCAGTCGCGCATCTAGCAATTCAATCACGACGTCGATCCGTTTTAAATTTTCTTCTACTTCGCGCCGCGCTTTCGCCATATGGCCCGGAAACCATTGAATCGTCGTCATGAACCATCACCTAACATGCGAAATTGAGGTAGCGGCCACAGCACGACCTCGGCCCGTCCAACCACTTTGTCTAGCGGGATCGTTCCGATCGCGCGGCTGTCTTCACTTCCCGGCCGATTATCGCCGAGGACGAACAGCTCGCCTTTCGGCACACTAATCGGTCCGATGTTTTCTGTATAGTGAACGCCACCGCCCGTTTCTTGCAACTCGTCATTGTTGTTACTTTCTGTGTTTTCCCTTCCTGTTTGGCCGCTACTGTTTTTTTGTTCTTCTTCACGGTACTGCTTTTTTGCTTTCTCTATGTATGGTTCGGCAATTTTTTTGCCGTTCACGTACAGCGTATCGTCACGCACTTCCACAGTGTCACCCGGGACGCCGATGACGCGTTTAATGTAATCCCGCCCTAGTGGGGCGTGAAAGACGAGAATTTCCCCTCGCTCCGGTTCCCGCATCTTATATATGACCTTGTTCACGATGAGCCCTTCACCGCTTTCGAGATTCGGCTCCATTGACTGGCCGGATACGAAATACGGCTCAAATAAAAACATCCGAATGACGACGGCCAATCCGATCGCGATCAAGATCGCCTTCGTCCATTCCCACAGTTCGTTCCGCTCTGAATTCGCCTTGTCCGCCGAACGGGAACCTTCTGCAGTCATGCGCACTCCTCGCTTCCTTTAAACACGTATTAAAAATTTACAGACCACTCTCGCGACACGTGATATGTACACGTACGATATATAAGAAAAGGGACTTGTTTCCCAAGCCCCTCCCTCTTGTCGCTTATCGACGTGCTTCCTTAATTCTTGCTGCTTTACCGCGCAAGTTACGCAAGTAGTAAAGCTTAGCCCGACGAACCTTACCGCGGCGAATCACTTCAATCTTATCCAGTTTCGGCGAGTGTAGCGGGAATGTCCGCTCGACGCCTACACCGTAAGAAATTTTACGAACAGTAAACGTTTCGCTAATGCCGCCGCCGCGTCGCTTAATGACGACGCCCTCGAACACCTGAATCCGTTCGCGTTGGCCCTCGATGACCTTAACGTGGACGCGCAGCGTATCCCCAGCGCGAAAGTCGGGAATGTCGCTCTTAAGCTGTTCCTGTCCAATTTGACGTACTAATTCGTTCATCGGTGTCCCTCCTTCCGCACGAGCGTTCATACCAGGCTCGATTAGTCCCGGTAGCGGACCGCCGTATTCACATGTGATATTCTACCACACGCATTACAAAAAAACAACGACACACCCTCTACGTATTGTCCGTTTCATTGGCGAGCTCAGCTAAAAATTCCCGGTCGTCATCACTCAAGCTCGCTTCGCGCAGTAAGTCCGGACGCCGCTCCCACGTGCGCCTGATCGCTTCTTGGCGGCGCCATTTGGCGATCTCGGCGTGGTTACCAGAAAGGAGCACATCCGGTACCGTCCAGCCGCGAAACGAGGCTGGACGCGTGTATTGCGGATATTCAAGCAGCCCTGCCGCGTGTGAATCGTCATGTGCCGATTGCTCGTTGCCGAGCACGCCCGGTAGCAGCCGAGTCACGCTGTCGACGACGACCATCGCCGCAAGTTCGCCCCCCGTGAGCACGTAATCGCCGAGCGAAAGTTCATCAGTCGCTAAATGGGTGCGAATCCGCTCGTCGAACCCTTCATAGTGCCCGCAAATGAGAACTAAGTGATCTTCTTGCGCCAGTTCAGCCGCCTTGCGCTGCTCGAAGCGCTCCCCTTGCGGCGTCAGCAACACGATGCGCGTACCGCGCCGCGGTTGAGGTTTACCTGTGGGGAAAGGCAGCTGTTCACTTTTGGAACCCAACTGCGCTTCGGCTGCTGAACGCGACTGGGGCTCGCCCACTGAAACCGACTGCCCTTCACCTACTGGGCACGTCGGTCGTTCACCTGTAGATGGTGTGTCGCTAGGCTGCGCACCATCTCTTGTTGCGAGTACGTGTTCCACTGCACTAAAAATCGGCTGGGGCCGGAGCAGCATCCCCCCGCCCCCTCCGTACGGCGGTTCGTCGACGGTGCGGTGTTTGTTGTCGCTAAAGTCGCGAAAATTGACGACGTCGACGGAGACTTTGCCATTCGCGATCGCCTTCCCTATAATACTCGCCTGTAACACGGGCGCGAACATCTCCGGAAACAGCGTTAAAATATGTATGTGCACCGTCAGTCACTCCAACCCCGGCATCCATTCAATCACCACTTTTTTTTGTTCGGGGAGCACTTGTTTCACGACGTCGGCGATGTACGGTAAGTAGAGCTCTCCGGCTTTAGCCCCTTGACGCTTGACGACCCACACGTCGTTCGCACCCGGTTGCAAGATGTCAGTGATCGTCCCGACGCGCTCCCCGTCCGTCGTGACAACTTCGCAACCGACGATCTCGTAAAAATAGTATTCGTGTTCGTCGAGCGCATGCGCGGCTGCAGCGGCAATTTTTATTTCGCCACCTCGCAACTGTTCCACCTCGTCAACCGTTTCGAATTCGCGAAATTTAACGACATACTGACCCTTGTGCGAGCGGCTGTGCGCCACTGTCACTTGCAAGGGCTTAAGCTCGCCCTTCGGAAATACGAACAGTGCTTCACCGCTAGCGAAGCGCTGCTCCGGGAAATCTGTCGCTACTTTTACGCGTACTTCACCAGCTAAGCCTTGTGGTTTCGATATATATCCTACCGTTAACCATTCGGGTGCGCTCATGTTGTCCCCCCTTGGCGAATGTCGTGGACGAAACCGTCTTTCAACACAATTTCCGTCTGTCTCATTAGCTCGTCCCAATTGTCGCCGATCGTTACATCGACTTCACTATCTACTTGACTGTGAATAATTTCACTGCCTTCAGCGAGCTTTTCAATTTGCGCATACTGCAGCCGCAGCCGCTCCATTTTTTCTTGCCTACTCGACACTTCATCGTTCAAGCGCTCTTCTGCTTGTTGTAGTGCCTCGCGGCCATGCTTCTCGGCGCGATGAAGTAATTTCCGCCGTTCAAACGACAATTGCTCCAGCTCTAATTCCAATTGCCTCAGCGCCTGTTCACATTGCTTAAGTAAGTCGTTTTTAGTATGTTCAGTTACGAGCAACTTTACTGTCACTGGGCGTTTAATGCGCACGTGGCCACCTCCCTCTCGCAACCGTCTGCCTATTCACACGAAGCGGATTCCCGCTCAAGGTTCGATGCGATCGCGTTCAAAAAAGAGGACAAACGTCTGTCTACATCTCCCCACTTCTCTGAACGACCTTTCGTTGGACGACGAAAAGGGTTGGCACCCCAACCCCTCACTTTAAACGATTTCAATCGTCACCCGCTTATCCTCTTTAACCGCTGCTGCACTGAGCACGGTACGCATCGCTTTAGCGATCCGCCCTTGCCTGCCGATCACCTTCCCCATGTCTTCGGGGGCGACGGACAATTCGTATACGATGGTACGTTCACCGGGCACTTCCCGAACGCGCACCTCTTCGGGGTGATCGACGAGTGCTTTCGCCAACGTTTCGACAAGCTCTTTCACGGTCAGACCCTCCATTTTAAAAAACAGAGGTGCCCTAAGGCACTCTCTAAGTCGACTCACTAACTGACGATCACCGAGTTAACTTTTCGAGCTCCTTAAGGTCCTCCTGCGCGAGCGCCAGTTACTTATTCGCTTTGGCACTCGTTTTTGCCTCGTGAAATTTCTTCATCAACCCCGCGTCGCTGAACAAATTGCGCACCGTGTCAGACGGTTGGGCGCCGTTTTGCAACCATTGCAACGCTTTTTCTTCGTCGATTTTCACTTGCGCCGGTTGGGCAACCGGGTTGTAATAACCGATTTCTTCGATAAAACGTCCATCGCGCGGCGAACGAGAGTCGGCGACGACGAGACGGTAGAACGGCGCTTTTTTTGCACCCATTCTTTTTAAACGGATTTTTACAGCCATGATGTGTTCACCTCCTGCTTCTAGTAAACAAAGGACAGCCGTTTATTGCATAAACGGAAAATTAAAGCCTTTGCGGCGCTTTTTGCCGCCTTTCGACATGTTCGTAAACTGTTTCATCAGTTTGTTCATGTCGCCGAACTGTTTGATTAAGCGGTTGACGTCTTGTACTTTCGTACCACTGCCTTCGGCAATGCGGCGCCGCCGGCTGGCATTAATAATTTCTGGGTTTTGTTTTTCCGCCGGCGTCATCGAACGGACGATCGCTTCGACATGGGACAGCTGTTTTTCGTCGACTTGCATGTTTTTGAGCCCTTTTACTTTGTTCATCCCGGGCATCATTCCTAACACTTGGTCGAGCGGCCCCATATTGCGCACTTGGTCCAACTGTTCCAAAAAGTCGTCGAACGTAAACTGCTGTTTGCGGATTTTTTGTTCCAGTTCTGCCGCGCGCTCGGCGTCAATGTTCGCCTGCGCCTTCTCGATCAACGTGAGCACGTCACCCATACCGAGAATGCGACTCGCCATGCGATCAGGGTGAAACGGTTCGAGCGCATCGATTTTTTCACCCATCCCGGCAAACTTAATCGGGCACCCGGTCACCGCTTTAACGGACAACGCGGCACCGCCGCGCGTGTCGCCGTCTAGCTTCGTCAGCGCAACCCCAGTCAATTCGAGCTGCTGGTGGAAGTTTTCTGCGACGTTTACCGCGTCTTGCCCGGTCATCGCGTCGACGACGAGCAAAATTTCGTCAGGGGAGACCGTCTCTTTAATCGCCGTCAACTCATGCATGAGCGCCTCGTCGATGTGCAGCCGTCCGGCCGTGTCGATGAGTACGTAGTCGTAATGGTTCGCTTTCGCCTCAGCGACAGCTGCTTCGGCGATTTTCACCGGGCTCACTTTATCCCCTTCTGAGTAAACGGGTACGTCTAGCTGTTCGCCAAGCACCTGTAGCTGTTTAATCGCCGCCGGCCGGTAAATGTCACAGGCGACGAGCATCGGACGGTGGTTTTGCTTTTGCAACAGGCGGGCTAGTTTCCCCGTCGTTGTCGTTTTCCCCGCCCCTTGTAATCCGACCATCATAACGACTGTCGGCGGCCGCTTCGCCGTGTTCAGCTTCGCCTGGGTGCCACCCATGAGCGCCGTCAACTCTTCGTTGACGACTTTGATCACTTGTTGTCCGGGAGTGAGGCTTTTCATTACTTCTTGTCCGACCGCCCGCTCGCGCACTTTGTTGACGAAGTCGCGCACCACTTTAAAGTTAACGTCTGCTTCTAACAGCGCCAGCCGCACTTCGCGCATCGCTTCTTTAACGTCAGCTTCGGAAACTTTTCCCTTGCCTCTCAGTTTTTTAAATGTCGCTTCCAACCGGGCGGCTAAACCTTCAAATGCCATGCTGTTGCCTCCTTAATCGACGGCTAACAGTTGGTCGAGCAACGGCCGGACGCGCTTTGCCACGTCGGGGCGATCGGCAATCGCCCGTTCCACCTGTTTGATCAGCTGTTTGCGCGCTGTATGCTTTTCGACCAACCGCAAGGCGTCTTCCATATGTGAGAGCGTCTTTTCCGTTCGCTTTATATGATCGTGCACCGCTTGGCGACTAATGCCGTAATGTTCGGCGATTTCGCCGAGCGACCAATCTTCCGCATAATATAACGCCATAAACGTCTGTTGTTTCTCATTTAACAGCGGACGATAAAAATCGTACAGTAAATTGAAGGTAGTCGTTTTGTCCAGCAGTTGGATCATCCCATTTTTATTAAAAAAACGTCAGTTTCCCGTCACACGCTTCTCCATATTACCTGTCACGTGACGCTGTCATATGGCAATAACATCACCTGATGTGTCACATGTCAACGTCCATATCACGATCACGGTTATAAACTATACCGTACCGTTATGCAGCTGTCAAGTACTTTTACTTGTCGGGTTTGGCGTCCAGTAGCGGTTCGAATAGCGCGTACACGAACTCTTCCGCATCGAACGCTTGCAAATCGCTCATTTGTTCGCCGAGCCCGACAAATTTCACCGGAATGTCTAGTTCGTTTTTAATAGCGACGACGATGCCGCCCTTCGCCGTCCCGTCCAATTTTGTCAACACGATTCCGGTGACGCCAGCCGCTTCTTGGAACGTTTTCGCTTGCGTCAGCGCGTTTTGGCCGGTCGTCGCATCTAACACGAGTAACACTTCGTGCGGCGCGTCCGGCACTTCGCGCGCGATGACGCGGAACACTTTATTCAGCTCTTGCATAAGGTTCACTTTATTTTGCAACCGGCCAGCCGTATCGACGAGCAGCACATCGATACCACGCGATTTCGCTGCTTGAATCGCGTCGAAAGCGACTGCCGCGGGATCGGCGCCGCTCTGGTGGCGAACGACGTCGACGCCGACGCGCTCTCCCCACACTTCTAACTGTTCGATCGCCCCGGCGCGAAACGTATCGCCCGCCGCAAGGAGCACGCGCTTTCCATCTGACTTCAGCTTGTGCGCCAGTTTGCCGATCGTCGTCGTTTTACCGACGCCGTTGACGCCGACGAACAAATAGACCGTTAAGCCGTCACTGTTCCACGCAAGCTCCGGATCGCCGCTCGTTTCATTCAACAAGCTGACGAGTTTTTCCGAGAAGAGCGGGCGCAAGTCCGCCGGATCCTCGATTTTCTGCTCTTTCACGGCGGCGCGCAAGTCGTCGACGAGATCCATCACTGTCGCGACGCCGACGTCGGCTTCGATGAGGATCTCTTCTAACTCTTCGTAAAATTCCTCGTCGATCCGTTTGCGCCGTAAGATGAGCTCTTCCATTTTGCCCATTAAACTTTTACTCGTTTTCGCTAATCCCCGCTGAAATTTCGTAGTGACTTCTGCCGTTTTTTTGGACACGCTTTGCTTCAATTTTTGAAAAAAGTTCATCGACATCCCCCTTTAATGAATGTTTACTTACTCCGCGGCGGCAGCGACTTCTTCGTCCGCTGTACGCTCTTCTAGTTTAACAGAAACTAACTTGGAAACGCCGGATTCTTGCATCGTCACACCGTATAATACATCGGCTGCTTCCATCGTCCCTTTGCGGTGAGTAATGACGATAAATTGCGTTTTATGACTGAATTCCTGTAAAAAATTCGCAAAGCGCACGATGTTCGCTTCGTCTAACGCCGCTTCTACTTCGTCGAGAATACAGAACGGCACCGGCCGCACGCGCAAAATGGCAAACAACAAGCCGATCGCCGTCAACGTGCGTTCCCCACCGGAAAGCAAGCTCAAATGTTGCAGTTTTTTTCCCGGCGGTTGGGCGACGATGTCAATGCCCGTCGTCAGCGGTGCCTCCGGATCGGTCAACTGTAAGTCGGCGCGTCCACCGCCGAACAGTTCGCGAAATACACCGTGAAACTGTGTACGAATGGCAGCAAATGTCGCGTTGAACCGCTCCGACATTTCCGCGTCCATTTCCCGGATCACTTCGTACAATGTCGCTTTCGCTTCGATCAAATCTTGTTGCTGGCTTTCCAAAAACTGCAGCCGCTCAGTCAGACGGCGGAATTCGCCGATCGCGCCTAAATTGACATCGCCGAGTGCCGCCAGTTGGTCTTTCAATACGCGCACGTCACGTTCCGCGATCTCCGGGTCGTCGGGCACCGCGTAACGGGCTTTGGCCAGTTCAAAACTCAATTCGTATTGTTCGCTAAGCGCATTTAACCAATTGTTTAAATTGACGTCGAACCGGTTCACTTTCACTTCTAGTTCGTGGAAAGCAGCGGCGACCCTGCGCGCCTTTTTTTGCGCCTCGCGATAGGCGGCGTCGCGGGTGGTTAGTTTGCCCTGCACGTCGGCCCGCTCGGTGCGCAAGGTCTTAAGCCGCTCTCCGACCTGTTCTTTTTCACGCTGTAGCTGTTCGATTTGTTCGCCACAACTCTTCTGTTCCGCGGCGTTGTCGGTCACCTTCGCGGCAAGCGCCTCTCCTTCTGCCACAAGGCGAGCGAGCGCTGCATCGGTGGCGTCTACTTCGCCCGCTACACGCCTACAGTTCTCCAGTAAGTGTTCGTGTGCTTGCACCGCTTTGGCTAGAGCGACTTTTAACGATGTGACGTGCTCACTCGCGGCCTCTTTCGCTTGTTGTTGCTCCGCGAGTAACTCGGTTAACCGGGCGATGTCGCGAGATAATTCTTCTTCTTGCGCGCGTTTGGCAGCAAGAGTTTGCTTAAGTTCACTGCGCATCTGTCGTTCGTTCACGCGTTCGCTCGTCACTTGCTGAAGCTCCTGTTCGAGACGCGCGAATTGTTCCTCGGCTTGACGGCATTCACTTCGCTTATGTGCGCAATCACTTGCTAATTGTTGTTCTGCTAAGCGCAAGTTCTCACCTGTCTTCCGCGCTGCCTCGAGCTGCGCCTCAAGCGTCTCGCGGGCGTCCCCCTGCTGTGCCACTGTGGCTTGCAAGCGGCGGCGTTCCTCCTCCGCCCTCTTAAGCTCCTTCGTGAGCGACTCCAATTCGCGTTTGCGGCCGAGTAAGTTCGCCTGCCGCTTAAATTTACTTCCCCCGCTCATCGAACCGCCCGGGTTGACGATATCGCCGTCCAGCGTCACGACGCGATAACGGTAATTGAGTAAGCGGGCAAGGCGGTTGGCGTCGTTTAACGTTTTTGCAACGACAATTTGTCCGAGTAACCACGAAATAATATTTTCATACGCGCGGTCGTAACTGACGAGGTCGACGGCCACCCCAACGAAGCCTGCTTCACCGTCTAACCGCCGCCGATCTCCCGCGGCGAGTGCGCGCGGGCGGATCACTTGCAACGGTAAAAACGTCGCCCGCCCGAGGCGGTGTTGCTTTAAGTAGGCGATACACGCCCGACCGTCCGCCTCACTGTTGACGACGATATGTTGCAACGCCCCGCCGAGTGCCGTTTCAATCGCAGACTCGAGCGCCTCCGGCACAGTGACGAGTTCCGCGACCGCCCCTTCGACACCAGACAGTTTGCCGCGCTTTTCTGCCTGCAATATTTCTTTTACCCCTTGTAAAAAACCGGAAAAGTCCGCTTCCAATTCTTGCAAAACATCGCGGCGCGAGGCCAGTTGGTGGAGTTTTTGTTCCACCGCTCTGAGAGCGGACAGCTGTGCCTCACTGTCGCGCGCTAACTCGTTTTTCCGTTTCGCTATCGCCTCAAAATCGGCGCGAGCCGCCGCAAGGCGCTCGCTCGCCTGCGCTTTTCTCCGTTCTAGCGCCGCCAACTGTGACGTCATCTGCTCGACGTAGGCCGCTTGTTCCCTGTGCGCTTCACTGAGTACCTCGCCCCGCTCGCCGCTCACCCGTTCCCGGTCGTCGGCGTGGCGCAGTTCGCTCGCGAGTGCGGCCACTTCCTGCTGCAACCCCGCTAACTGCTCTTTCGCCCGCTCTAACGTTTTTTCTGTTTCGTATGCGCGCTTGCCCCACTGCTCGCTATGTGCCGCCAGTTGTCGCTCGAGGTCGGCAACTTCGGCCGCCTTTTGCTCGCACGCGGCAGTTAGGCGCGTCACTTCGGCAGCTGCGGTCTCCCGTTTTTGTTGCAATGTTTCCTTTTGTTCCGCAAGGCGCTCGCACTCCGCCGCTAAGTTGCGTTCCCGCTCCGCAAGCACGTCGCGCCTGCCTTCCGCTTTTTCTACTGCCTCACTGGCTGCGAGTAACGCTTGCTGCTCCGTCTCGAGCTGTGCATCGAGTTGCTGCAGTTGCCACTTTTGCTGCGTCATTGCCGCCTCGATGCGGGAGAGTGCCGTCTGTGCCGTCACTTTTTCCTGTTCGCGCGTTTTCAGCTCCGCAGCAGCCGCTTGCCACTGGGAGTGCACCTCAGTGATGCGGTACACGTACAAACCGATGTCGCGCGTCTTTAATTGCGACTCTA
The DNA here is from genome assembly GCF_001375555.1 of Numidum massiliense. Classification (NCBI taxonomy): domain Bacteria; kingdom Bacillati; phylum Bacillota; class Bacilli; order Caryophanales; family Bacillaceae; genus Numidum; species Numidum massiliense. The sequence continues at coordinate 1,602,890 of NZ_CTDZ01000009.1, forward strand.
ATTTGCGGTACTTCTCAGCCGTTTCCGCCTGCTCGGCCAGCGGGCCACGCTGTTGTTTTAACTCAAAGAGCAAGTCGTTTAGTCGCGCTAAGTTTTGTTCGGTTTCTTCTAACTTTTGTTCCGCCTCGCGCTTGCGCGTCTTAAATTTGACGATGCCCGCCGCATCTTCAAAAATGGTGCGCCGATCTTCCGGTTTCGTACTGAGCACTTCGTCGATGCCGCCTTGCCCAATAATCGAATACGCCTCTTTGCCGAGTCCAGTGTCCATCAACAGTTCGGTAATGTCCTTTAAGCGACAAAGCTGTTTGTTTAAGTAATATTCACTTTCTCCGGAACGGTAGAGGCGACGCGTCACAGTCACTTCACTGTACGCGAGAGGCAACTCTCCTTCGCTGTTGTCTAGCGTCAAAGACACTTCGCAAAAGTTGACCGCTTGTCGGCTGTCGCTCCCGGCAAAGATGACATCTTCCATTCTCCCACCGCGTAGCGTGCGCGCACTCTGTTCGCCAAGCACCCAGCGCACCGCATCGGAAATGTTACTCTTCCCACTGCCATTCGGACCGACGACTGCCGTGATGCCGCGGACAAACTCTAACTCGGTCCGCACGGCAAAAGATTTAAAGCCGTTTACTTCGAGTTGTTTTAAATACACTCCGGTTCTGTCACCTCCTTAAGCGCAAAGAACCCAGGGAGAGAGACCCTAGGTTTGATTATTTAACCTGAGTTTTAGCAACGCTTCGGAAGCGGCGCGTTGTTCAGCTTCCTTTTTCGACCGTCCACTTCCCTTTCCGAGCACTTGCTCGGCGAGCCGTACTTCGGCTACGAATTGGCGGTCGTGTGCCGGTCCCTGCTCGGAGACAATCGCATAATGCAAACTGCCGAGTCCCTCGTGTTGCACAACCTCTTGCAGTTGACTTTTATAATCCATCACGTAAGAAAAATGACCCGCGCTAATGCGCGGATAAATCGTGGTCTGAAAAAAGTGTTGCACCGCGGGAAACCCTTGATCCAAATAAAGTGCACCGATAAACGCTTCAAAAACGTCTGCTAGCAAGGAGGGCCGCTTGCGCCCTCCCGAAAGTTCCTCCCCCTTGCCCAGTAACACATACGCACCAAAATTTAGCTCGGCAGCAAAAGCGACGAGGGATGCTTCACACACAATATTCGCTCTTAGTTTCGTCATTTCGCCCTCACTCATCCGGGGGAAACGGCGGTACAGAAATTCGGAAATGATCAGCTCTAACACCGCGTCCCCTAAAAACTCTAACCGTTCGTTATCTTTAAAGCGCCGTCTACGGTGCTCGTTCACGTAAGAAGAATGGGTAAATGCTTGACGAAATAAAGCACGGTCTTTAAACGTTATTTGCAATTGTTTTTCGAGGGCTCCTAAGTCCACAACGATCACCTGTCATACTTTTTCAAAGCGAGTGTCGCATTGTGTCCGCCAAAACCGAGCGAATTGGAAATAGCGGCATCGAAGGTGAGCTTGCGCGCAACCTTCGGCACGTAATCTAAGTCACATTCTGGATCCGGTTCGTCGAGGTTAACCGTTGGCGGTACGATTTGCTGCTCCAGCGCGAGTGCCGTCGCGATCGCTTCAATGCCACCCGCTGCGCCGAGCAAGTGGCCCGTCATCGATTTCGTCGAACTGATGGCCATGCGGTACGCGTGCTCGCCGAAGGCGTTCTTGATCGCGAGTGTCTCTAACGGGTCGTTGTAGTCGGTCGACGTCCCGTGCGCGTTCACATAACCGAACGCTTCCGGCGTTAGGCCGCTGTCTTTAATCGCTCGCACGATTGCTCGCTTTGCCCCTTCACCTTCCGGTGCAGGACTCGTCATGTGATAGGCGTCGCCACTCATTCCGTATCCGATAACCTCGGCATAAATGTGGGCGCCGCGCGACTCGGCGTGCGACAGTTCCTCTAACAGCAACACGCCCGCTCCTTCTCCCATCACAAAGCCGTCGCGGTTCTTGTCGAACGGGCGCGACGCTTTCGTCGGTTCGTCGTTGCGGGTGGACATGGCCTTCATACTGCAAAAACCGGCAAAGGCGAGTGGAGCGACTGTCGCTTCGGCGCCGCCGGCGATCATCGCGTCGGCTTCGCCGCGCTGAATGATGCGAAACGCGTCGCCGATTGCGTGTGTCCCAGTCGCACAGGCAGTCACGACCGCACTGTTCGGACCTTTCGCTCCCGTGGCGATCGACACTTGGCCAGAAGCCATATTGGCGATCAACATCGGAATAAAGAAAGGACTTACCCGCCGCGGGCCTTTTTCCAACAATTTCTTATGCTGTTCTTCTAACGTATCTAGCCCGCCAATACCGGAACCGATATATACGCCAATCCGATCGGGATCGTGTTCTTTTATGTCAAACGCGCCGTCTTGTAACGCCATTTGTGCAGCTGCTACCGCAAACTGCGTAAAGCGGTCCATCCGGCGCGCGTCTTTTTTCTCCATGTAAGTTAAAGGGTCGAACTGCTTCACTTCTGCAGCGATGCGCGTCGAATACTCGCTCGCGTCAAAATGGGTGACCGGTCCGATCCCTGACTTTCCAGCAAGTAGGGATTCCCAAAATGTTTTCGTGTCGTTTCCTAACGGTGAGACAACACCCATTCCCGTAATCACGACGCGATGTTCCATCCTTTTCCACCTCTCATTTTGCTCAAAATCCATCCCGGTCATTCACTAATGATAATGTTTTTGGCAGCGCCCCGCAATAAAGCTTACTTAGGTGGGGCACTGCCGCGCACGCGATTAAACGTTACTTGTGCGCTTCGATGTAATCGACAACCTCTTGTACCTTGGAAATTTTTTCTGCCTCTTCGTCAGAAATCTCTAGGCCAAAATTATCTTCCAACTCCATAATGAGTTCCACGACATCGAGTGAATCGGCACCTAAATCGTCGCGAAACGAAGCTGTCGGAACAACTTCAGCAGCGTCGACATCTAACTGCTCGACGATAATATTTTTTACGCGTTCAAACGTATCAGCCACACGCTCACCTCCTCTCAAGGTATTATACGAAAAACATGGTTAAAAAACTAGGAATTTACATTCTGCCAATATCATACATTCAGGCGCACCAACCGTGTTGCCCGGACTTTTTGCAAGACATTACTAACGCATGATCTTACTAACGCATGATCTTACTAAGGCATGATCTTACTAAGGCATGACCATACCGCCGTCGACGTGCAACGTCTGCCCTGTCATGTACGCCGCTTCGCTCGAGGCGAGAAAACGGACAACGCCCGCGACATCTTGCGGTTGCCCTAAACGGCCGAGTGGAATTTGCCCCTTGAGCTGCTCTGCCGCTTCCTCTCCTAACTGCGCCGTCATATCTGTCGCGATGAAACCCGGTGCGACAGCGTTGACGGTAATGCCGCGACTCGCTAGCTCGCGCGCTGCCGTCTTTGTCAAGCCGATGACGCCCGCTTTCGCCGCGACGTAGTTCGCTTGTCCAGCATTGCCGGCGACTCCGACGACGGAAGACAAGTTAACAATGCGGCCATACCGCTGTTTCATCATCGGGCGCGACACGGCTTTAATCCCGTTAAACACGCCTTTTAAGTTCGTCGCGATGACAGCGTCCCAATCGTCTTCTTTCATCCTCACGAGCAAATTGTCGCGGGTTATACCTGCGTTGTTCACCAGTATGTCCAAGCGGCCCCATTCGCGTACGACGCGCTTCACCATCGCTTCCACTTCCGCGTAAACGGCGACGTTCGCTTGCAACGCGATCGCGCGACGGCCGAGCGCCGCAATTTCGGCGACAACAGCTTGCGCCTTCTCTTCACTTCCAGCGTAGTTGACGACGACGTCGGCACCCGCGGAAGCTAACGCAAGGGCGATTTCTCGCCCGATCCCGCGCGAAGCACCGGTTACGAGGGCCGTTTTTCCCGTTAGCTCAATCACTTGTCACATTCCCCCAGGCTATAGTTTAACAAAAATCGCAATGTACGGCTGCCCCATGGACAAAATGCCGCAAAAACGTCTCTTTTAACTGCGCATCCGCATGTTGTCGCGCGAATTGTTTACTGTACTTTTTCTGCACTTTGCTGCAACTCCTGCAACTTCTCCTGTGTCTCGCGCAACGTTTGGACGTCTTCCACGCTGTACACTGTCGTACGGCGGGCGATTTTGCGCACGAGTCCGCTTAGTACGCGCCCTGGGCCAATTTCGACGAACGTATCGACCCCTTGTGCAATCATCCAGTTCACACTGTCTTCCCACAGTACGGGCGAAGCAACTTGCCGGACAAGTGCCGCCCGAATGTCTGTGGCACGCGTGAGTGGTTCGGCGGATACGTTACTGACAACTGATACATTCGCATCGCGTACGTCGACTTCATTTAGTACGTCGCCAAGCCGTTCTGCCGCTGGCGCCATAAGCGACGAGTGAAACGGTCCACTCACCTCGAGGGGCAACACGCGCCGTGCCCCGGCCGTTTTCGCTTGTTCGCTGACCGCTGCGACACCTGCCGCTGTTCCGGAAATGACAATTTGTCCCGGACAGTTGAGGTTTGCTAGCTCTACTGCCCCGTGCACCTTGCTCGCATCGCGGCAAATGTCCGCCAGCTGCTCGCGCGCGAGCCCGAGAACAGCGGCCATGGCCCCTTCACCGCTCGGCACGGCTTCTTCCATTAACTGCCCCCGCGTACGCACCGTCCGTACCGCGTCGGCAAACGCGAGTGACCCGGCAGCAACTAACGCCGCGTATTCGCCGAGGCTGTGGCCGGCGACGTAATCTGGCGCGGGTGCACCCGCTTGAAACGCCTGCCACAAGGCGATACTCGTCGCTAAAATCGCTGGCTGTGTGTTTACCGTCTGCCGCAGCGCCTCCTCCGGCCCGTGAAAACAGAGCGCGGATAACTTCTCGCCGAGTGCACCGTCCGCCGCCGCGAATACGTCTTGCGCAGCGGCGAATTCGTCTGCAGCCGCCGCACCCATGCCAACGTATTGCGAACCTTGACCCGGGAAAATATAGGCAATTTTACCCATCGACACACACACCTTGCGGGGCCCACGTCAACGCTGCGGCACCCCACGTCAACCCGCCGCCAAAACCGACTAAGATCACGCGGTCGCCGTCATGTACGCGGCCAGTCCGCACTGCTTCGTCCAATGCGACCGGAATCGACGCCGACGACATGTTTCCGTAGCGGTCGACGTTCACGACGACACTGTCTTCCCGCATTTTTAGCCGGTTAGCTGCGGACTCGATGATGCGAATATTCGCTTGGTGCGGTACGAGAAAATCGATCGCGTCTTTACGCCAGCCCGCCTTTTCTAACACCTTCTCCGAAGCGGTCTGCATGACGCGCACAGCGAACTTAAACACTTCGCGTCCGTTCATGTACGTATACTGCATGCGCTCATCGAGCACCTCTTGACTAATCGGATGCCGTGAACCGCCGCCGCGCTGATTGAGCAAGTGGCCGCCCGAGCCGTCGGCACCTAAATCGAACGCTTGGAAACCGCGGTCTTCAGCTACTGGGCCGAGTACCGCTGCGCCAGCGCCGTCGCCGAACAGCACACACGTATTGCGATCGGTCCAATCGGTAATTTTCGATAAACAATCGACGCCGACGACTAGCACGTAGCGGTACGTACCGCTATGAATGAATTGTGAGCCGACCGACAACCCGTACAGGAAGCCGGCACACGCTGCCGACAAGTCGAAGGTCGCGGCGTTTTTAGCCCCCAATTGGTCTTGTAAAATGCACGCTGTCGCAGGGAAAGACATGTCCGGCGTCACCGTGGCGACGATGATTAAGTCGAGTTGTTCGGCACTAATGCCCGCCGCTTCTAAGGCGCGCTGTGAAGCGGGCAATGCCAAATCTGACGACGCCTGGTCTTCCCGCGCAATGCGCCGTTCGCGAATACCCGTCCGCGTCGTAATCCATTCGTCGCTCGTATCTACCATCTTCTCTAAATCTTTGTTCGTTAATACTTTCTCGGGCAAATAAGCCCCTGTGCCGATAATGCCAGCAGCTGTTAAACGCGTAGTCACGATCGTTCACTCCCTTTTAAGTCTTCGCTAATTTGTGCAATCACCTGATGTTCCACATACTTTTTCGCTTGAACGACCGCATTTTTCATCGCTTTTTCATCAGAGGAACCGTGGCTTTTGACGACGGCGCCTTTGAGGCCGAGTAGCGGCGCGCCCCCGTACTCCGCGTAATCTAGCTGGTTCTTAAAGCGGCGTAAGCTCGGTTTTAAAACGGCAGCCGCCAATTTATTCGGTAATGTGCGCGTCATTTCCTGCTTCAATGCCGTTAAAATCGCTGCAGCCGCCCCTTCGATACTTTTTAACAAAATGTTACCGGAAAAACCGTCGCAAACGAGCACGTCACACGCGCCGTTTAACACGTCGCGCGCCTCGACATTGCCGACGAAGTGGAACGGCATTTCTTGTAGCAGCGGATACACAGATTTCGTCAGCTCATTCCCTTTCGCCGCTTCCGTCCCGATGTTCAGTAAACCGATCCGCGGTTTAGCTATGTCTCGTACCTTTTTTGCATATATATCGCCCATGAGTGCATACTGTCGTAAATGTTCCGCCTTGGCGTCGGCGTTCGCCCCGACGTCGAGCACGAGCGTCCCTCGTCCGTCCATCGTCGGAAAAAGCGGGGCGAGAGCCGGCCGCTCAATGCCGCGGATACGCCCGACGACGAACAGGCCAGCCGCCATGAGCGCGCCGGTATTGCCGGCGCTAATCGCCACATCGGCCTCCCCGTCGCGCACGAGCGCACAAGCTTTTACGAGAGAGGCCTCTTTTTTGCGCCGCACGGCGCGAACGGGTTCTTCGTCGGTTGCGATCACTTCTGTCGTATGGACAACCGACACGTTCGCGGGAAGCTTACCGGCGACTGCTGCGATTTTTTGTTCGTCCCCGACGAGAATGAGCGCGACATCCGAAAACGCCTCTGCCGCAGCGATTGTTCCCCGCACTGGTGCTTCCGGGGCGCTGTCGCCGCCCATGGCATCAATCGCTATGCGAATCATCTTCCGTCACCCTTTCCAACGGGCCGTGAAAAATGTCAAACGTCCCGTGACATACCAATTGTTGCTGAACGTACGTTTTTACTTCGATGTGTGTACGGTGCGACTTTCGCTGAATGACTTCGGCTTTAGCCACACACTTGTCCCCGAGTACGACTGGTTTTAGAAAACGGACCGACGAGGTGGCCGTCAAGGCGACTTCTTTGTTAATTAAAGCGATCGCCAGCGAATTCGCCTGCGCAAATAGATGGTGACCGCGCGCAATCCGATTGCGCGAAAAAACGTGTTTCGACTGCACGTCAAATACAGAAATGCCGCGATGATCTAATTCCAAATCGATAATTTCTCCAATTACTTCGTCTGGCGGCAACGAACGGACGTTGTCATACGTCTTCTCCGCCATACTCTTTACCCGCTCGCGCAGTTCGGGAATGCCGAGTTCCATCCGGTCAAGGCGAATCGTCTGAATACTGACATTAAAATGCGCGGCCATAGCTTCGTCGGTGATAAACGGATTGTCCTTCCAGCGCTCGCTAAGTGCTCGTTGTCGCTCCCGTTTGGATAGACGCACGTGTTCACCACCTCATTATAATACCAGGTACTAAACGTAGTATAAAAGAAACTGCTGCACTTGGCAAGCACAGAAGACAAAGAAAAAAAACGCCTATAGCCCGTTTTTAACGCGTAGCCGCGGGTGCCTTTTCTGTTTTCCGGCTGAACGTTTATTCAGGGAGAGGGGACTGTTTGACGTTGTTTTAAAAAGCAAAAAAGACAAAACCGATGCGGTTCTGCCTTTGCTTATGCGCCGAAACTCACACTTCGACAACTTCGTTACCTTTGTAGGTGCCGCAGTTTTTGCACACGCGGTGGGCTAATTTCATCTCACCGCACTGCGAGCAACGCACCATGCCCGGTACGGACAGTTTAAAGTGCGTGCGGCGCTTGTTTTTGCGCGTCTTCGATGTCCGTCTTTTCGGTACTGCCATGTAGACACCTCCTATTCACCATCCGACAACTTGACACGACGCTCACTTACTCGTGTCGTTTTCTTTGGAAAAAAACTTTTCAAGTTCTTGTAAGCGCGGGTCGATTTGCTCGATTTTGCAAGCGCATGTTGAAACGTTACGGTTGACGCCACAACGCGGACACAGTCCCTGGCAGTCGTCCCGACAAACAGGAACAAACGGAATCGCCAGTAGTAACGTCTCTCGCACGTAAGGTACCAGATCGATCGTATCTGAAGCAATCGCGTGTACGTCGGCATCGTCGGCAAACTGTTCCTGCCACTCGTCCTCGGGAACGAACACTTCGTGCCAATCGACCGCTAGCGGCAGCGGAAATGCCGTCAAGCATTTGGCACACACGAGTTCGAGTTCTGCTGTCAGTTCTCCGTCCAACACGTACCTGCCTCCGGCAAAGCGGAGTCGCGCTTTTGCGTGGACAGACGTCTCTTGCCTCACGTGTGGATGCACGTCCGATAAATCGACCGTCTCGCAAAAATCGACAGTTTCCTTTCCCCGCAGCCGTATGTCCCGTAAGCGAACTTGCATGAACCTCACTCCTAGCTGTGCGCCACATCGCTCGCTTCTCCGCCCGTTTTTACACTGAACATCCACCATTATAGCTGTGATCCGCAATTATTGTCAATGTGTGCACCGAAAATGATGTATAATAACGGCGACAAACTTCCATTTCCAGATCGAGGTGATTGCATGCGCACCGTCGGAATCGTCGTCGAATACAACCCATTTCACAACGGACACTTATACCATCTACAACAGGCGCAACAGGTAAGCGGCGCAGAGGCGGTCGTCGCTGTGATGAGTGGGTATTTTTTACAGCGGGGTGAACCGGCGCTGCTCGATAAGTGGATGCGGGCGGAAATGGCCCTCCGCAGCGGCGTAGACCTCGTGTTGGAAATTCCTACTGTCTACGCTTGTCAGCCAGCCGAATGGTTCGCCTACGGCGCCGTTGCCACGTTAGAGGCGACTGGCGTCGTCGATTACTTATGCTTCGGCAGCGAGAGCGGCGGGCTTGCACCTCTTCAGCGCGTCGCGCGGACCGTTGCCACTGAATCGAAGCAGCTAACGACTGCACTAAAACGCTTCTTAAAAAAAGGCTACAGTTATCCGCGCGCCTACAGTGCCGCTCTTACCGAACGGCACCCAGACGCCTTCACGGAACTGACACAACCGAATAACGTACTCGGACTTGGCTATTTAACGGCGCTCCATCAGTTAAACAGCCGGATCGAACCGCTCACCATTCGCCGCGAAAAAAGCGGCTACAACGAGACGCGATTGACCGACGCGCGCATCGCCAGCGCGACGGCAATCCGCAAAACGTGGCTCGAGACGGGCGATCTCACAGCGATCCACCCGTACGTGCCACAGACGACGTACGATCTCCTCACCCGCGCCGTGTCCAGCGGCGTACGGCCCGTTACGTGGGAAGCGCTGCGGCAGGCGGTCTTTACGAAAATCGCGACGTTGTCGCCGGAGGAATTGCGCGCGATATACGACGTCGGCGAGGGGCTAGAATACCGCCTACAGCGGCAACTGTTCCGCGCGGCACAACGACATGCGAAAGGGACTGACAACAGGACAGACCGCCCGTTAGCGACGGAGGCCATGGAGGCCATGGAGGCGACGGATGTTTGGGCTAATCTATCCGTTTACGACTACATCGCCGCGTTAAAGACGAAGCGGTATACGTGGGCACACCTGCAGCGCATCCTGACGTACGTGTTACTCGGCTTGCGCAAAAGCGACCTCACGCGCTCAGTGCTCGACAACGGGCCGTCATACATTCGCGTGCTCGGGTTTACCCCACGCGGCCGCACACTACTCAAAACGATGAAAGCCCGTGCGACTGTGCCGATACTTACGCGCATTGGGCGCGAACGCCCCCCTATGTTAGAGTGTGACCTACGCGCCGCCGCCGTTTACGCCTTAGCGAGTGAAGCCCGCTTGCCACTCACAGTGGAATACGAGCGGGCACCGGTATACGTAGGCGAAACGGATCGGTCGCGAACTACGGCGCAAGATTACTCAGAAGGTGCAGACTTTCGTTTGGGTCGCAAGGCCTCTAAATAAGCGATGGCCTCATCGATATCTTTCACTGGTACGATGTCCAGCGCCGTCCCGAGATCGCGCGCCTTTTTAGCGGCGTCTGCTGCGTTCGAATCGTGTGGACCCACATCGGCAGGCACGAAGAAAATGTCGGCACCTTGTTTGTCAGCTGCGGCCACCTTATGGGTGACCCCGCCGATTTGCCCGACCTTGCCCGCTGAATCGATCGTTCCCGTACCAGCGATGTGGTACCCTTTCGTCAAGTCGGGTCCGGTCAGTTGGTTGTATACTTCTAAAGCCATCATCAAACCGGCTGACGGTCCGCCGATATCGTCCATCTCGATCCGAACAGTCGGCGAGGTCGTCACGGTCCGCTCCGTCGACTGGTAAATACCGATTCCGGCGCGGCCGTCTGCCAGCTTCGTCAACCGCATGCGTTCGGTACGTTCTTTTCCCCCGCGCTGGATTGTTAACGTAACGAACTCGCCCGCGCGCTTCTGTTGCATCAGAGTTAACAGTTGCTCGCCCGAATCGACAGCTGTCCCATCGACCCGTTTGATCACGTCACTCGGCTGTAGCACTTTTTCGGCGGGCGACCCTTTAATCGTTCGAATGACGCGAACCCCGTTCAGTTTCTCGGCCACTTGAACGTCTACACCATTCGCTTGCGCTTTTCGAAAGGCGACCAATAGCGCGTCGTCTTGCGAGTTTTGCATCTGCAGTAACTGTCGCTCTCGGTACTCGGCCGGTGTTTCATCAGCTCCGAGCATTTGCTCGTGCTTAATGAGATCGACATACGGGTTGACGAGTGCATACATGTACAGGGCGGCGTTCCCGTTTTGCATCGTCACCGTGACCAACATAAAAGTCCCTTGTTCTTTCGTCTTCGTTTCCTCTACATCAATGTGTGGCTTCAAAGCGATAGCCGAGCCTGGAGTCGCGATGTAGTAAGGCACCGGTATGAAAAACAACACCGTCACGACGAGCGCCAAGCCGACGACACTGCCTATTAGCCGTTTGTAATTTCGTCTGTATCTGCCCACGGCAAACTTCCTTCCTATCACTTGCTTCTCCTACACTCGCTTCGCGCCGTGCCTCGTCCCACCTTACACGTGCTCACACAAGCTCACACAGTATGTTCACGTCGTTGCTGGCGCCGCATCGCATATCAACATTTCATCTCGTCAAGCAAAGCGTGCTCTACGCCCGCCCCCTACCTCGTCGTTAGTGTTTATTTTCACACTGTTTTTCATGCAGTTTCGCGTTGGCTGAAGCTTGGTCTATTTTGAAAAGCGCGTACGTACATATGAAAATAACACGTCCAGCGACTGGAGGATTCACATGGTTGAAGGAGCTCGCACATATCGCCCTTGGTTCAAAAGCGTCATTTTCGGAATTACCGCATTTTTCCTTGTCGTCTCCATCGTCTTGAATCCGGAGGTGGCTTTCCAGTCTTCACTGAAAGGTTTAAAAGTTTGGTGGGAGGTCGTGTTCCCAGCGCTGTTACCTTTCTTTATCGCTTCTGAAATACTGATGGGCTTCGGCGTCGTTCACTTTCTCGGCGTGCTGTTAGAACCGTTCATGCGGCCCGTCTTTCGCGTGCCAGGCGCCGGGGCGTTCGTGATGGCGATGGGACTCGCTTCCGGCTACCCGATCGGGGCAAAGTTAACGGCGCGGTTACGCGAACAAAACATGATCACCCGCACGGAAGGCGAGCGGCTCGTTTCATTTACGAATACAGCTGACCCGTTGTTCATGTTCGGTGCCGTCGCCGTCGGTTTCTTCCACGACGTCAGTGTGGGCGTCACGTTAGCGATCGCCCACTATACAGCGAGTTTATTCACGGGTATCGTGCTTAGGTTTCACGAACCGCGAGGCGAAGAAACGCCACCGGCAGTCAAGTCGCACGAATTTTTTCTCGTCCGCGCAGTAAAAGCCATGCATGACGCCCGCTTGAAAGACGGACGTTCTCTCGGTACGCTCATGGGTGAAGCGATTATGAGTTCCGTCAACACGATTCTCATGGTCGGCGGCTTCATTATGATGTTTTCCGTCGTCATCGAAGTGCTGTCCATCATGAACGTCACCGACTTTTTTGCGCATACTGTCGCACTCGTGCTGACGCCGTTCGGCATTCCGAAAGAGCTTTCGCAAAGCGTCATTTCCGGTTTTTTCGAAATCACACTCGGCTCACAAGTGGCGAGTGAATTTAAAAATTCGCTGCCACTCGTCTACGTCGTCGCGGTGACAAGTGCCGTCATCGCCTGGAGCGGTCTTTCGGTGCACGCACAAGTGGCGAGTATCTTAAGTAGCACAGACATTCGCTATACACCGTATTTGATGGCCCGTTTCGTCCACGCCGTCGCTGCTGCCGTCGTGACGATCCTCGTCTGGAACCCGGTACAGAAATACTTACTCGCCTCAGATCAGGCAGTGTCTGTTTTTTTACAACAACTACCTGAAAATAGTTGGACCTACATATGGGCGAGAATTGAATTTATCGGCGTGAAGATTTTGCTGTTTTTACTCCTGCTCATCGCCCTCGCCATCGTGATTCACTTCGCCCAACTGTTTCGGCAAAAAGGTAAATGAAGGTCGGACTTGTGACGCCGACTCAGACGATCCTGACTACCGAACCTAGCCGTCAGAACGGAGCGATCATCGCTGCAACGCGCAAAGGTGCGTCTCCCTTACGCATATTTTTTTTGTAACGCCGCTCCGACCTCGTACGGTACGAGTTCGTTGATCGCTCCACCATATTTGGCAACTTCTTTGACAATGCTAGAACTTAAAAAAGAGTATTTGTTGTTCGTCATCATGAAAAACGTTTCTACTTCGTCGTTCAACTTGCGGTTCATTGACGCCATTTGCAATTCGTATTCAAAGTCGGACACCGCGCGCAACCCTTTAATAATCGAGCGCGCCGACTTTAAGCGCATGTAGTCGACGAGTAGTCCGCTAAACGAGTCGACTTCGACGTTGGCAATTTCCTCAGTCACTTTACGTAGTAGTTGCATCCGCTCTTGCACCGTAAACAACGGCGACTTGGACGGATTCTCGAGCACGGCGACGATGACCTTGTCAAACACGTTCGCCCCTCGTTGAATAATATCTAAGTGACCGTATGTCACTGGATCAAAACTACCTGGATAGACAGCGACAATCATGTCCATTCCCCCTCGTAAAAAAAATTAACGTTGCGTATGTTGCATACTCGGCTGCATCATCCGTTCCGCTTACTCTGCCCCGACATCCGCTCCGCTTCTTTCGCCCGCTCCGACTGCTCCGTCTGTTTCGCTAACCCGAACAAGGCAATACAAATGTTGCCGTACGTCTTTAACCGCAGTAAGCAGAGCGGGCCAACGGCCTCGGGGACGTCTTGCTCCCGCGGGTATTCCACGACGACGACTCCCGTGTCACTGAGCAAGTGGTGTCGGCCAATTTGAGCGAGCAACAGCGGTAACTTTTTTTGCACGTAGGGCGGATCGAGAAAAATGACATCGAAAGGCGCCTCCCGCTGTGCTAACACGTATAGCAACTTAAGCGCATCTCCCCGATAAACGCCTGCTTGCTGCGAAAAATGTACGGCCGCCAAATTTTTATGTATCACTTCTAGCGCCTTGCGGTCGCGCTCGATAAAAACGACCCTCTCCAATCCGCGGCTGAGTGCCTCAATGCCCAGCCCCCCCGTACCGGCAAACAAGTCTAGCCCACAGCCCCCTGTAAAAAAGGGACCGATCATATTAAAGATTGCTTCCTTTACGCGGTCTGTCGTCGGCCGTGTCCTGCTGCCGGGGACAGCGTTTAATTTGTGCCCGCGTTTTGTCCCTGCGATGACGCGCATGAGGACTCACCTTCCGTTGTAAACTTACCGTTCACGCAAGCGATTTATGCGTGAGCGGACATGTTTATCCTACCACAAATAAGGGCGATAACGAAAAATACGTGTATATTTTTTTGCGCGTCGGCAATGATAGAAAGGACAACGTTCGTTGGATATGAGACGTTGTCGACAACCGCGGAGAAGACTTACTTTTCCCCATAAGCTCTTCCTCCGGTTTCTCCTCTCCCATACTGTATCTAGGCACGCTTAGATACAAATTGACCCGCAGGTTCATTAGCTGCGGGTTCTTTTTGTCGCATATTCTTCCGCTATACTTGCGGATATCTTCCGTAAAAATAACGGTAGCAGTTGTTTTGCGTGCCACAATACTCAATCCGGTGGTCTTTTTTAAACGGGTTGTAGTATTTTAAATATTCGTCTTCGTGCATGACCGTTGCACGCGACGTATGTTGTTCGCGGATCACGTAGTACATTCGATCCACCTCCACCTCTAGATTAATGTGTCGTCGTACTTATTATTGTCAATTGATTCGACACTTAATCAAAGCAAAAAAACCACCACCTTAGCGGCGGCGGTTGAAGTCTTTCAGATGGTGATACGTTTTTTTCCCGCGAGGCGTCGTTTTAACCGCGACTTTCGTTTTGCCGATTGGCGCCCTTCGACCGATCGCGTGCGTTTTCCCGATGGACTTCGTCCCTCCGATGCCGTTTGTTCTCCCCACTGTCCTTGCTCGGCGGATGGGGTTCGCTCTCCCGACTCGCTTCGGCCATTTGACGACGTTCGCTCTCCGGGGCACCGCCCTTTGCAGCGGTGTTGACTTTCGCTTGAGATGAGGCGCAACCTTTCTAGGAGTCGGGTACTTCGTACGCGGCGGATACTTGGCGATCGGCCGCTTCCTCTTACGCGGGCTACGCGGCTTATGCGGGGCGAGGTGAAACGACTCCTGCGATTCTATATCCGGTAACAGTGGCGATACAGACAGTCGCTCGTTTGATTCTTTGAGTTGGCCCGATCTTTTTTCCTGCGCCTGTATGTTCCGTTCCTCGCTTTCCCGGGCAAAACTTTCGCGTTCACCTCGGTCTGACGAGCTGTGACGACGTCTCGGTGAGCTGTTACGCAGCGGTGAGCCTAATCCCCCACTTCGCCACAGCGGTTCATAACCACGCTTCCGAGAGCTGCGGTGGGCCCGCGACCGTTTGCTGCTCTTCGGGAGGTTAAACGTGCCTGAAGGTAACTGTGGTGGTCCTGGAGAGTGGGGTCCGAGCCCACCAGGTCCGGGTCTCCAAGTGCCGGGCGGTGCGCCTCCCCAGTCTGGCGACGCGTGGGGCGGCGCTCCAGGTGGACCCGACCCCCAATAAGGAAACGGATCCGGTGGAAATGCCCCTAGGCCACCTGGCGGTACATCGGGAGGCATCCCCCAATGCCCGGGCGGCGCCCCCCACTGTTCTGGTGGGCCCCAGTTGATCGCTGGCGGCCCGGGGGGACCCCACTGTTCAGGTGGCGACATAGGCGGCGGAGGAAGTGGCTGACTGTTGCTATATGGTACGAAACCTTGCTCGGCAGGCGGCATGGGACCCCCTCGCTCCCCTTGCGGCTGAAGCCCAAAAAACGGTTGTCGGTTGCCTAGCAGGCCGCCCCTACCCGGCTTTCTCTTAAACAAACTTTTTAATTTCGGCAAAAAGTCGAGTCGCGGGTTTTTTTCCATCATGCGGTTAAGCCATTCTTTTAGCGACATAACTCCCCTCCTTCTAGGCAGATGCAAACACAAGCTCGCTACAATATATGTGTTTATTCCGCCTTTGGAAGGGAACTATGGCCTATTTTCGCAGCAAACGAATTGCGAGATCACTTTCGTTCGGTCGTTAAAAGATGAGTGATCCAGTAAAAAAGAACCAAAAACCAATGATGATAATGGCGACGATGACAATCCAGAAAAAACCTCCACCAACAAATAGCGACGACAGTTGCTTTGTCATACCCGCCACCTCCCTTACGGCCGCACGTCGTTAAAACCATTATATGACGCATAGGTCCTTCGGTTTACGCTTGTACCTATAGGCGGATAACGATTCTCACCATACGTTATGTACGGCGCACGTATTGCTTTAGTAAATTCGCTTGTGTTAGCGAAAGGACACCTTCGGCAATTAAAACGTCAATCATTTTAAACGACAACTCGTTTTTGCGCCGCGACCGCTTTAACACTTCCTCCTCTTCCTCAGTGACGTATTGTTTGTACAGACGCCTGTAGTGAGAGACTAACGCTAGCGTTCCTCGGCGACGTTTGATCACTTTTGCCTCCTCCACCCATTCGTGAAACAACATTGGCGTCACGACGCGCCGGCCGACGACCCGGTTGATATATGAAGCGATTTCTTTGTACAGCGGCATGTACCTCACTTTGCTCACAATCTCAACCTCCGCTCTTTTTCTCTAACACTACGCTATGCATCACGCCTTAAAACGTTGCTACAAATAAAACGCAGACTGTCTGAAGTGACAGCCTGCGTTGAAAGGATGTGCGTAGGCTTTTCGTTAAAGCCGAGTTTTAATCGAAGTTTTGTTTTTCTAAAGCACCTTCCTGTACGAGGCGCCTGCGCAGTTGACGGTACGAATCCTCTGTCCAAAAAGACGGGTCCTCCATTAGGTGAACTGCATCGCTGCGGGCGACTTCGAGCATGCGGTAATCGTTCACGAGATCGGCTACTTTAAACTCAGGCAGTCCACTCTGTTTCACGCCAAAAAAATCGCCCGGCCCGCGAATTTCTAAATCTTTCTGCGCCAGCTGAAAACCGTCGTCCGTTTCACACATAATGCGCATCCGCAATTGCCCCGTCTCCGACTTCGGATCGGAAACGAGCACGCAATACGACTGTTCGTCCCCGCGGCCGACGCGCCCGCGCAATTGGTGTAACTGCGCGAGGCCAAACCGTTCGGCGTCGTAAATGACCATCAACGTCGCATTGGGCACGTCGACCCCGACTTCGACGACCGTCGTCGAAACGAGTACGTTAATGTCACCCGCGACAAATTGCCCCATAATCCCCTCTTTTTCTTTTTGCGGCAATTTGCCGTGCAATAGCCCAACCTTGTACGGGCGCAGAAACCCGCCGATTTGCGTGTACACGTCGTACGCATTTTGTAAATCGAGTTTTTCCGATTCCTCGATCAACGGGCAGATGACATACGCTTGCCGACCGCGGGTACATTGTGTGTACATGAAGCGGATGACGCGTTCGAGCTCGCTCGGCTTGATCCACACCGTTCGCACTGGCTTCCGCCCTGCCGGCCGCTCGTCCAACGTCGAGACGTCCATATCGCCGAACGCTGTAATCGCTAGCGTCCGCGGAATCGGCGTCGCGGTCATAAACAACACGTCAGGTTCGCTCCCTTTCCCGCGCAACGCGGCCCGCTGTTTCACCCCGAAGCGGTGCTGTTCGTCGGTGACGACGAAACCGAGGCGGTTAAAGTGGACCGCTTCTTGAATGAGCGCGTGTGTCCCGACAGCGACGTGGGCCAGTCCCATCTGTAGCATTGAAACGGCGTCTCGCTTCTGCTTCGGTGTCATGCTTCCCGTCAGCGTCACGACCTCGACGCCGAGAGGCTGCAGCAGTGCCGTTAACGTTTTTTCGTGCTGCTGTGCCAATATTTCCGTCGGAGCCATGAGCGCCCCTTGGTAACCACTCAAATAGTTAGCATACAGTAGTGCCGCCGCCACAACCGTTTTTCCCGAGCCGACGTCGCCCTGCAGCAAACGATTCATCGCCGCCGGGTGCTCTAAATCGCGAAGCGCTTCTTCGATGACGCGCTGTTGTGCCGCCGTCAGTGTAAAAGGTAACTGTGAAAAAAAGTGAGTGAATGTAGCGCGCGGAAATTTCTTGGCGACTCCCGCCGCCTTTTCCCGGCGCCCACGGCGCAACATTTGCATTTTTAGTTGAAACAATAACAGTTCTTCGTAAGCGATCCGCCGTCGCGCTTGTTTCCCTTCTGCCGCATCTACGGGGAAATGGAGCGCGAACATTGCCTCGCGGCGTTTCATCAACCGATAGCGGTCGACAAATGTTTGCGGCAACAGCTCCTCGATTTGCTCCCCGTATTGCGCAAACGCTTGGCGAATCATTTTGCGCAGCCAAGCGATCCCTACCGCTTCGGTAACGGAATAAACCGGTTCTAACCGATCGACCAACTGCGCGCGCTCCCGTTCGGAGTGGAACGAACGGGAGACCGTCAATTGCAGGCGGTGGCGGTCCCACTTGCCGACGAGCGTGACCGGTTGTCCGGGCACAAGCTTGTTTTGCAAAAAATGCCGATTAAACCAAATTGCCGTCATCCACACGCCTTCACAATCGACCTTCACCGCTAACCGCGACTTTTTCCGCCCGTACCACCTAAGTGACGGCGTGCCGGCAATCGTGCCCTGTACCGTCACCATCTCGCCGTGTGCTGCCTCCGTCAGATCGCGAATGCGGTAATCTTCGTAGCGAAACGGATAATACTCCAATAGGTTCATAACAGTATGGATGCCCAGCTGCGCTAAATCGCTAGCGCGCTGGGCACCGATTCCTTTCACTGCCGTTACGGGGAGGTTCACTAGTTCACACATGTTTACCCCTACTCGTTATAAAAAAATGGTTCAGTGCCAGTTTAATGCTAGGCACGGTTTATTGTGCTACAATGCCGAACTTAAACGCCGACTTAAAATACTGAACTTAACTTAAACGGTAAATAGCTTCTCCATCCGTGATGCACTAAACACGTTAACCGGTAACGACGCGCGACTTGACGATCGTAATCGCCACCGTACCGGGTCCGACGTGCGTCCCGATCACAGAGCCAATTTCCGTTTCGATAAGCTGTTCGACGTTAAACTGTTCTTCGAGCATCGCGCGTAGCTGTTTAGCCTCTTCCGGAACCATCGCGTGCATCAAGCCGATGCGAACCGGTTCGTCTCCAGCATACGCATGTAGTTTATCAAAAATGTGCTTCCGCGCCCGCTTTTTACCGCGTGCCTTCGCCTCGGGCGCCACTTCTCCATCGCTATCAAGCGTTAAAATCGGTTTAATGTTGAGTAACGTACCGAGAAAGGCAGAAGCTTTCGCGATCCGTCCGCCCATTTGTAAATATTTTAGTGTATCGACCATAAAATACGTCTCCGTTTCATCGATGAGCCGTTCGACGAGTGCGCGGCACTCCGCGAGCGTTTTGCCGGCGCGCGCCGCTTCCGCCGCAGCGACGACGATCAACCCCGTCGCGAACGACGCTTTCTTGCCGTTGACGACTTCAATCGCGAAATCGGCACCTTCTTCGACCAACATTTCTTTCGCCATCGCTGCCGACTGGTACGTACCGCTCATCGCTTGGGAAAGGTGGATGGAAACAATATCGCACGCTGCGTCCGTTGCGACTTTACGGTACATCTCAACAAATTCGTGCGGCGTCGGCTGCGACGTGGTCGGGAGCTTGTCCACTCTGGACAATCTCTCGTAAAACGCCGTCGGTTGAATCGTCACGTTGTCGAGGAACGTCTCTCCCCCGACGTGCACTTTGAGCGGCACCATTTCGATCCCGAGTTCCGCACGAATGTCTGCCGGAATATCGGCCGTACTGTCGGTCACTACTTTTACGTTTTGTGCCATTGGCATGACCCCCGTCCCCCTACTTTTATTCAACGGCGAACAAATAATAATACAGCGGTTGTTCCCCGTTGTGAATTTCTACCTCTACGTCCGGATACTTGTCCGTGACCGCGTCGCCCAAAGAGGCGGCTTGTGCGTTCGTCACGTCTTGTCCAAACAAAATAGTGACGATTTCAGTGCCGTCGTCGACCATGCCGAGCAAGAGACTTTCGGCGGTTGCGGCCATGTCCGGATGGCTCACCTTAATTTCGCCATCTGCTATACCTAAGAAGTCTCCCTCTTTGATCGTCATCCCGTCGACTTCCGTATCGCGAACCGCATACGTCACTTGCCCCGATTTCACGTTTTCGATCGTCTCACACATCGCTTCCCAGTTTTCCTCCGGCGAAGCGTCGGCATTAAAAGCGAGCATCGCACTTAACCCTTGGGGTACAGACTTGCTCGGAATAACCGTCACCGGCTGCTCGGCGACTGCCGCCGCTTGTTCGGCTGCCATCACCACGTTGCCGTTATTGGGCAAAATGATGTACTGTTTGGCCCGGATATCGTCCATCGCCTTGACGATCATATCCGTACTCGGGTTCATTGTCTGGCCGCCTTCGAGCACGTAATCGACGCCGAGGCTGCGGAAAATTTCGGCTGTACCCTTCCCCATTGCCACCGCGACGATGCCGTACGCTTTTTCTACACCGTCGTCGCGCGCTGCAAGCGCAGCGGTTTCTTCAGCTTCACTGCCGACAATCGCCCGGTGCTGTTCGCGCATATTTTCGATTTTTGCCGTGCGAATGTCGCCGTACTGTGTGGCAAAGTCGAGCAATTTGAGCGGTTCTTCGGTATGAATATGTACTTTTACGAGATCGTCGTCGCGCACGACTAAGAGCGAATCGCCGTAAGCGCCGCACGCTTCGCGGAAAGTATCTTCATTAAAATTAGAATCTCCAGCTGTAGCGGGCAACGTTTGCACGATAAACTCCGTACAATAGCCAAACGCAATGTCTTCTGTCGCTAAGTGCGCCTGAGCACTCTGTCTATGGGCCAGCTCAGTGAGAGAATCGATCGAAATCGAATGTTCTTCGTCGGCTTCCGGCTCACTTTCCCCGGTAAGTCCTGCTAAAAACCCTTCATATATGTATACAAGTCCTTGTCCGCCGGCGTCGACGACTCCCGTTTGCTTTAAGACCGGTAACAGTTCCGGCGTGTTCGCAAGCGACTTCTTAGCCGCTTGAACAACTTCCTCCATCAGCGACACAAAGTCTTCCACGCGACTAGAGACCGTCGTCCCGTGTTTCGCCGCCTCGCGGGCTACCGTTAAAATGGTGCCCTCGACCGGCTTAATCACTGCTTTGTAAGCCGTGTCGACACCGCGTTGCAACGCCTTAGCAAATTCGCGTACGGTAATGACTTCCTTCTCGCGAATTTCTTTTGCCAGCCCACGGAACAGTTGCGATAAAATGACGCCAGAGTTACCGCGTGCCCCCATGAGTAGCCCGCGCGACAACGCGCTCGCCGTTTGCCCGATATGTTCCGATTGACGTCGGGTCATTTCCTCGCTACCTGCCGAAAACGTGAGACTCATGTTCGTGCCCGTATCGCCGTCCGGTACTGGAAACACGTTGAGTGCGTCAACCTTTTTTGCCATCCGTACTAAGTGGCGCGCACCTGCTGACACCATTTGTGCAAAACTGAATCCGTTAAGTTGCTGTTGTACCACGAAATAGTCCTCCCCTTACACGTTGATCAGGCGAACGCCTTGCACGAATATGTTTACTGTACGTACATCTAATCCTAAACTTTGTTTTAACGCGTACCGCACGCGCGTCTGCACGTTGTTCGCAACTTCGGATATTTTCATTCCGTAGCCGACGATAATGTACATATCAAGATCGATACCCGCTTCACTTGTACGAACTTCAATCCCTTTACTCAAATTTTCTCGCCGTAACAATTCGGCTATCCCATCTTTAATTTGACTGCGGGAGGACATCCCGACTAAACCGTAGCATTCCAATGCCGCCCCGCCGACGATCGTCGCAATGACGTCATCCGCAATGTCGATTTGCCCTAATTCGTTGTATACTTCAATAGCCATCTGTCTCCTCCTTAAATCTGATGATCGCCGCAAGTGTAACTGCTATTTTTTTTTACCTACATGCAAATATGACCGCCAAAGGCCGCTAACCGTATGCCCACACATTGTGAACAACCCTTAAAAAGTAACGATACCATTATCATTGTACAATAAATGACACGATAAAAAAAGAACACCTTACACGATGGTAGATTGTTTAAATGCAAGGGATTCAGGGGTTACGTCTTTAGCGGGGTTTAGCGGGGTTCCTCAAACACGCCGTCGTTAGTTGCTTTGAACGGCAAATTGCGGTCGAGTGTCTAGTGGGAGATTGAGGAGGTCTTGCAAACCGTATATCGCTATGCTAACATAAAAAAGTATGGTCAGCCTCGCATTCTGAGAGAAACTTAGGGGGTGGAAGTATTGGCTCGCAGATGTTACATTACCGGTAAAAGTGGACACGCAGGCAACCGCGTCAGTCACTCCAACCGTAAATCACGACGCAAATGGGGCGCTAACGTTCAGAAAGTGCGCATTTTAGTGGACGGCAAACCGAAGCGCGTCTACGTCAGCACTAAAGCATTAAAATCGGGATTAGTAGAGCGCGCCTAGGCTTATCCTCAAGGCGCTCCGGTAAAAAGCACCTGTAGCGGTGCTTTTTTAAAACCGCATCTGACTCCTTCACTTTTGTTTATAAAAGGCACTCATGATCGCTCTAACAATACCTCCGATAAACCGCGGCAATTTGATCGTGTAGAACTTCACCCCTAGCCCTCCTTGTCGTGAACGAACTTCTCGCCTATTCCCCATCATTATATTCTATAGGGCAGGAGGTGTACCTAGAACTACATTTCCCCCCCTTTTTTGGTCGACCTTTTGCACTTCGTCAGCGCGTGTCATCTAACTCGCATGCCCATTTGACCACCTATTGGCGACAGTACTCACAGTGGGTCGCGGCTCTGAACGATGAGGAGTTCGCCTCGACGGTGTGTGACGGTGCCGCTCTCCCCTTGCCATTCGTTGCTAATTGATAAGTTGCTCGTACGCGCCAGCGAGGCATCGACGAGTGGAAAGCGAAAGCCTTCTAACGTAATGCCAGTGACGGTCTCGCGCCACGCAATGAGCGACATATACGTATACGCTTCCTTAGCCACGTGCACTGTACCCGGCCCGACGAGTTGCATGCGGTTGTGTTCATTTTGCATCACCCCACGTACGCCCGCTTGCAGCAACCGTTCTAGCAAGCACACGTTCGCTAGCGTATGATCCCAGCGACTTCCCCAGCCGCCGAGCAGCACTACTTCTTGCGGTGCCCACTCGAGCGCCTTCGTCACCGCGTAATCGGTGTCGGTCACGTCTTTGTCCACCGGCAAGCGCAACGTCGGTACGTTATGGGCTCTCAATTCCTCAATTTGTTCTGGCGGTGCCGTATCGAAATCGCCGACGGCGAGCGTCATTGGGACGTCCCTTTCCATTAACTCGACAATGCCGCCGTCTACGCCGATGACGACATCGTCCGGACGGATGATGAGGTGCTCTGTGGCACCCCAGCTACCGCCCGTCGCGATGACAACTCGCCCGCGTCGTTCGCTTTTACTCATATCCATAGCTATCCGCTCACTCATCATCATCCGTTCACCCATAAGCGCACTCACCTCCATTACCTTTGCTCATCTTCGCACGCACATCCATACATACGTGACACTGTTGGCTTAGGCCCGTGCACGTAATTATTCGCGAAACGAAGCGTTGAACGGCGCTCCTACTCATACGCGAGTAGCCGCCTCTTTTAGCGCGTTTAGACGCGCCTGCCGGTCCGTCGCGCCAAACACGTAAGACCCGGCGACGAGGACGTCAGCGCCGTGTGCCACGACAGCTTGTGCCGTTGCGGCATTAATGCCGCCGTCCACTTGGATACGCAAATCTAAGCCGCCCGCCTCCGCCATTTGCCGCAAGGCGCGAATTTTCGGCAACACGTTAGGGATGAACGACTGCCCGCCAAATCCGGGGTTTACTGTCATCAAGAGGACCATGTCGAGATCGTCCAACACGTATTCGATCGCCGAAAGCGGCGTCGCCGGATTGAGCGCCACACCGGCCTTCGCCCCTTGCGCCTTCACTAAGTGGATCGTCCGGTGCAAGTGCGGACACGCCTCGGCGTGCACGGTAATCCAATTGGCACCACTCGCCTTAAACGCAGGGATGTATTGGTCGGGGTTTTCAATCATTAAATGGACGTCGAGCGGTAGCTCAGTATGTGGGCGTACCGCGTCGACGATGAGTGGGCCAATCGTAATGTTCGGGACGAAGTGGCCATCCATCACATCGATGTGAATCCAGTCAGCCCCTCCCTGTTCGACATCGGAAATTTCTTCTCCTAAACGCGCAAAGTCGGCTGATAAGATCGATGGTGCGGTCAAAATCATAGTTAGTACCTCTTTTCTTCCTGTATCTCTTGTAAAAATTGTAAGTAGTTGTCGTAACGCGACGCCGAAACCGCGCCACTCTCTCGTGCCCGTTTAACGGCACAGCCCGGTTCTCGGTCGTGTAAACAGCCCCGATATTTACAATTCGCAGCGAAACGCGCAATTTCCGGAAAATACGCCGTTAACTCGGCAGCATCCCAGCCTTGAAAAGACAGTTGACTAAACCCAGGTGTGTCGACGATCCATCCGCCGCTCGGCAATACGACCATTTCGACGTGCCGCGTCGTATGGCGTCCCCGCCCTAATTTAGCACTAATTTCGCCCGTGGCGAAATCGCCGTTCGGAATTAATGCATTCAGTAACGAAGTCTTTCCTACTCCGGACTGACCGGCGAACACAGAGATGTGACTAGCGAGCGCCTCACGCAATTCCTCAAGACCCGCATCACTGACGACACTCGTCGTCACGACCGGATAACCGACCTTTTCATACGTGCGTACCGCTGCGTCGACTGCGTCAGCAGACGGACTGAGGTCCGTTTTTGTTAAAACGATGAGCGGCTTGAGGCGTGCGCGTTCAATGTGAACTAACAGTTTGTCGATGAGCAACAACTGCACGACCGGTTCGGCCAGCGAGGCGACGATGACGCCTTGATTGGCGTTAGCGACTGCTGGACGCTTAAGTTCCGTCTCCCGCGGGACGACGTGATGAATGTAACCTTGCCCCTCTTCGGTTATATCGAACGATACCCAGTCACCTACTAACGGAGAAAACTGCTTTTTTTTAAAAAGGCCGCGCGCTCGGCACTGCCACAGTTCCTCATCTACTTGCACATAGTAATAGCCACTTAACGCTTTGACAATTCGCCCTTCAGGCATACAGTTCCTCCTATACGAGATACGCACAAATATACGAGATACGCACAAACATGCAGGCGGCGAAATAACGACAGACTACAGGCGGCGAACGCGTTCGCTTACCGAGTGCTCGTCAGACACGCCGTCAATCGCCTTTAATCCTCTTCGTCTTCTTTTTCTTCTTCATCCTTTTCCCGCCGTTTGGCTTCTATTTCTCGCGGTTTCTCCACTTTTTTCAACGCTTTTTCCAGTTATTTTTCCTTTTTATTGTTTTCTTTCTCTATTTTCTTTATTTCCCTCTCTTCTCCCCACGCGTCCTTTTCCTTATTGTCTAACGACTGATCACCTACTCGGCGGTCGGCGTAGCGCCCCTTACGCGCATCTCCCGCGGAGTCGTTTAAGCTGACGTGCAATCTAATAACCGAGCCTTTCGCCACTTTCGTCCCCGCTGCCGGCGTCGAACCGTAAACGCGATACAAGGGTACGTTGACGTTGCGGTCGTACAACGCACCGTCTGGACCGTTGCGATACACTTTAAATCCAAGCCGACGCAATTTTTCTTCGGCCGCGTCTTGGAACTCCCCGCTTAGGTCAGGGACTTCGACGAGCGTTTTATCTTTGTCGCCCGGCCGCACGTACAAGGTCACTTTTTGGTCGGTGCGCAGCGATTTCCCACTGCCGGGGTCTTGCTTTACAACGTGACCAGGCGCATAGTCGTTGTCGTCCAAATCTTTGATGACGACATTTTTTTTGGCGAACCCTAAATTGTACAGCGCGGATTGCGCGTTCTCCAATGGACTGCCGAGCATATTCGGGATCTTGACACTTTTTATTTCGCCCTCGCTCACGTATACCTTCACCTTGTAGCCGGGTTTTACTTTTTCCTTCGCTTTCGGTGATTGGCGAAAGACTATTCCCGGCGTTTCGTCGCGCTTCTCCTTGACGACTTCCCAATCGAGCTTTTGCGACTCGAGCGCCGCTTTTGCCTCGTCGACCGCTTTTCCGACGACGTTCGGGATCACCACACTGTTTTTCGTCGTCGTGGACCATAAATACGTCAGACCGGCCGTACTAAGCACGATAATTAACAGGGTGGTTAAGAGAGAGATGCCGACTTTTTTCCAACTGACCCAATTGCGCGATGTCGCTTGTTTTTGCAGGCGCGATACGCGCGAATGGTTCCCCGACGCGTCTTTCGGCGTCGCGGGTGGAATCGTGTCTTCACTACTCTCTTCCGCCTCGTCCATCTCCCCTGAGTCGGAAGACAATTTTTTTTCAGTAGCGTAATCGCCTAGTGCCGGGACGACCATCGTCGTCTCCCCGTCCAATTCTTTCGGCTGCCATTTTTCTTCGTAGAGACGGGACGGCGTTAAGGCTGTATGAAGATCTTGTTGCAGTTGTTGCGCTGAATCGTAACGGTGGAGCGGATCTTTCGCCATCGCGCGGCGGATGCAATTGTCCAAGCTTTGTGGGAGAGCGGGACGCTTCTCGCGCGGTGCAGCCGGTTCTTCCTGCAAGTGCTTGAGTGCGATCGCAATCGGGCTATCGCCAGCGAAGGGCAACCCTCCCGTCGCCATTTCGTACATGACGACGCCGAGCGAATATATGTCCGATTTCTCTCCAATATACCCGCCGCGCGCCTGTTCAGGCGAAAAGTAGTGCACCGACCCCATCACCGAACCGGTGTGTGTAATCGTCTGTGAACTCGTTGCGCGAGCGATGCCGAAGTCAGCGACTTTCACCCGGTTGCGCGGTCCGATCATAATGTTGGCCGATTTAATGTCGCGGTGTATGATTCCAGTTTCGTGAGCGTGGTGAAGGGCGTCGGCAATTTGTTCGCCGATTAGCGCGACTTCAGAAGGCGGAAGCGCCCCTTCGCGCTTGATCCGCTCTTTCAACGTCATGCCCTCGATGTACTCCATAACGATGTAGTGAATGTCGCCGTCTTGCCCGACATCGTATATGTTCACCACATTCGGATGCGATAAACTGGCCGCCGCACGCGCTTCGCGGCGAAAGCGGTCGACGAAGTCGTCGTCGTTACTGAGTGACTCGTTGAGCACTTTGACGGCGACGTAACGATGTAGGACGACGTCTTTTGCCAAATAGACGACTGCCATCCCGCCACTACCGAGACGTGCTTCCAGTTCATACCGTTTGCCTAGCTGTTTTCCAATCATCGAACGATTACCTCGCTTTCTCGTCGGGAGCCGAAACCGCCGTCCTTTTCACGAGTGCGAGTGAAATGTTGTCCGTTCCCCCGGCTTCTAACGCAAGGCGCATCAGTTCATCCGCTTTCCAATCGATTGTTTCATCCCGCTGGATCGTCGCGTGTATCTGCTCATCGGAGACCATGTCTGTCAGGCCGTCCGTACATACTAATAAATAGTCGCCAGTCGCCCACACGTGCTCCGTAACGTCAGGTTCTACGTCGCGATCTGTGCCGACGGCGCGCATAATCATATTTTTCTGCGGGTGGTCTCTCGCTTCGACTTCGGTAATTTCCCCCGCGTTTAACAGTTCGTTAACTAAGGAGTGGTCCTGCGTCAACTGGCGATACGTTCCCTCGCTGATGAGGTAGGCACGGCTGTCACCGATATTGCCGATCACAATGTTCTCAGCCCGAACCACTGCCACGACGAGCGTTGTCCCCATCCCGCGCATCGACTCGTCTTCTTGCGATTTTTTTAGCACGAGCTCGTTGGCACGTTGCATACCGCCTACGATCTCATCCTTTAACTGTACTGGCGTGAGAGATCGGGCGTCTACTGCCTGTAGCTTTTCACTGACGACTTCGGCGGCTAAGCAGCTTGCGACATCGCCCGCTTTGTGCCCACCCATTCCGTCGGCGACTACCACGAATCCTCGCTCGGCATCGAGCGCCTGAACGGTAATACTGTCTTCGTTGTGTGAGCGGACGCGCCCGATGTCGGAGCGATAAGCCCATTCCATAAAGGTCACCTCTTAAGTAAAAGTTCTGTAGCGAAAGCAACCCACTCGTATGATCGCAAACGATGCTGTAAAGGTGAACAACTTTCGTCTATAAAAGGTAAAACGTTAGTCGCGAGCGAGAAGTGTACACCTGTCTGTCGCTCTAACCGATCATGTTTTACTAGATTATAGCACAGCGCAAGACGAATGCGCAGTTTACCATTTCTAGTAAGGTAGGCGGCAGGCGGTCATCATACGGATCAAACACGCGTCGTTCGACGTACCAACACAGCGATGCCTTACCACGGGATGATTGTCGGCTCATCGCAGTTAAGCCCTAGCACGATAGCGATCCGCTTACTGGTCTCCGCTCCCGAGGCGCGTGCCGGCGAGGTCGGTAACGCCGCGTACAAACTCGGCGGCGGACATCCGCTTTTTTCCAGCCGGCTGCACGTCAGTGAGGCGCAAGACCCCGTCGCCAGTTGCTACGTCAATCCCTTGTCGACTTACGCCGATCACCGTACCGGGCGCGACTTTACCCGAAGCAGCCTCTGCACGATCTCCGGTTGCCGTACCTTCTACGATGTCCTCCCGCTTCGCCGACGCCACCTCCCCGCTAGCTTCGCTGACCGCGGGGGTAGCAGTTGTAGTCGCCTGCCCGTCTGTCACCACTTCGCTCGCCCACAGTTTCAGTGACTGCTTCCCCCATGTCGTATATGCGACTGGCCACGGATTTAGACCGCGAATGTGGTTGTAGATCGCCTGAGCTGGTCGCTCCCAGCGAATGCGTTCGTCTTCTCGCCGCACATTGTAAGCAAATGTCGCTTGTGCCTCGTCTTGCGGCACGGCGTCTGCGCGCCCACTGACAATCGCCGGTAGCGTCTGGCGCAGCAGGCTCTGACCTAAATCGCTCAGTTTATCGTGCAATGTGCCTACTGTATCGCTGGCGGCAATCGGCACCGCCTGTTGTGCGATGATGTCTCCAGCGTCGAGCGCTTCTGCCATGTACATGAGCGTAATGCCCGTCTCGCGTTCGCCGTTCATAATCGCCCAATGAATCGGCGCTCCGCCGCGGTACTTCGGTAATAACGAAGCGTGCACATTGACACAACCGAGTGCGGGCATGTCCAAAATCGCCTTAGGCAAAATTTGGCCGAAGGCCGCGGTAACGATGAGATCCGGTTTTAAGGCGCGCAACTTGTCGACGGCGTGTGGCTCGCGAATTTTTTCCGGTTGCCATACGGGTAATCCGAGCGCCTCGGCGGCAACTTTTACCGGGGGCGGGGTAATAACGCGCTTTCTCCCTTTAGGGCGATCGGGTTGGGTGACAACACACCCGATACGGTAGCCGTCCTCGACTAAAGCCGTTAAAGAGGGCACCGCGAAATCCGGGGTGCCCATAAACACGATATTCCACTCTTTCACGACGGTCACTCCTCACTTTGCTCTTCCGGCGCAAACACGCGCTCCGCGATGTCGATATACAACACGCCGTTCAAATGATCGACTTCGTGCTGAAACGCGCGCGCCAAGAAATCTGCGCCGTCGTACGCGACAGGTTCTCCGTGGCGGTTTTGTGCCTTCACTTTCACCGACTGGGCGCGACGCACTTCGCCGACGAGGTTCGGTATGCTCAAGCAACCTTCAGCCCCGATTTGCTCGCCTTTCTTTTCGACGATTGTCGGGTTGACGAGTTCGATCAGCCCTTCACCGGTGTCGACGACGACGACGCGCTTTAAAATGCCGATCTGCGGAGCCGCTAGGCCGACGCCGTTACTGGCGTACATCGTTTCGGCCATATCATCTAACAATTTGTGTAAATTCGCATTAAACTTTGTGACTTCCTTCGCTTTTTCTCGTAACACCGGATCAGGGTGTTTCACAATGAAGCGCACGGCCATCGTTAGTGCCTCCTTACAGCAACACGTGTGGATCGCGGTCGATCGTCACTTTCAGGTCGCTCGCCTTAAACGTCTCCCGCGTCGAGGCGAGTGCCTTAGTCAACGCTGACGCGACCCCAGTATCGTTTTTGTATTTTATCATGGTTTGCATGCGATATCTATCTTTCACGCGAAAAATAGGCGCCCGCACGGGGCCTAGGACTGTGACGTCAGCAGGTAAACGCAGTTTCAACATCGCCGTCATATGGTGGCTCGCCTTCATCGTCAGCGCTTGATCCGCACAGCTAAAATGAACGGCAATAAGTGCACAAAAGGGCGGATACGCCGTCTTTTTCCGCATGAGCGTCTCTTTGCGGTAAAAATTAAGTACTTCATATGTCGCGGCCATTTGAATGCTGTAATGTTCCGGATTGTACGTTTGAATGATGACTTGCCCCGGTACCTCGTGCCGGCCTGCGCGCCCCCCGACTTGCATAAGCAGTTGAAACGTCCGTTCACTCGCGCGAAAGTCTGGTAACCCTAGCGTCGTGTCTGCAGCGATGACGCCCACGAGGGTGACGTTCGGAAAATCTAACCCTTTGGCAATCATTTGCGTCCCTAAGAGCACATCGGCGCGACCCGAGCGAAAGGCACCGAGCAGCTTTTCGTGCGCCCCTTTACCTGTCGTCGTGTCGACATCCATGCGGATGACGCGAATGCCGGGAAACTGTTTGGCCAGTTCTTGCTCGACTTTTTGCGTCCCGGTACCAAAATAGCGGATGTGCGCACTGCCACAGTGCGGACACTCCGTCGGAACCGGCTCCGCATACCCGCAGTAATGGCAACGCAACATACGGTTCGTCTGGTGGTACGTGAGTGAAATGTCACAATGCGGACATTCGACACTCTCACCGCACTGGCGGCACAAGACAAACGTCGAGAAGCCGCGCCGATTCAAAAAAAGCACCGTTTGTTCACCGCGTGCGATGCGCGCTTCGATCGCGGCCGAGAGCTCGCGGCTAAACATCGAGCGGTTGCCAGCGTCGAGTTCGGCGCGTAAGTCAACAACGCTCACTTGTGGCAACGGTCGCCCGTGAACGCGCTCTTCCAGCGCCAAGTAGTGCATGTCCCCTGTTTTTGCGCGGTAAAACGTCTCGAGTGCCGGCGTCGCACTGCCGAGGACGACGGTCGCCCCGTGGTAGCGCGCGCGCTGCCACGCGACGTCTCGCACGTGGTAGCGCGGATTGTCTTCCTGTTTGTACGACGATTCGTGCTCCTCGTCGACGATGATGAGTCCAAGCTGGCGAAAGGGAGCAAAAATAGCGGAACGCGCCCCGATGACGACTTGCACGTCCCCGTGTAGCACTTTGCGCCACTCGTCATAACGCTCCCCAGCAGAGAGGCGGCTGTGCATAATCGCCACCCGCTCGCCGAAGCGCGACTTGAACCGTTCCACCATTTGCGGCGTCAACGAAATTTCTGGGACGAGCACGATCGCTTCACGCCCCAAGCTAAGCGCCGTAGCGATCCCTTGCAAGTACACTTCCGTCTTGCCACTTCCAGTCACACCGTGCAGCAAAAACGTCGCTGGCTCTTTTTTTTTCAACTGGGAGTCGATCGGCGCGAGAGCCGCCTGTTGCGCCTCCGTCAACGGCAACGGCTCGTCCGCACGTATGTCCCGGTCATACGGGTTGCGGTACGACTCGCGCACTTCCGTCTCGAGCGCACCCAATTCTACTAACCGCGTCACCGTACTGCGCGACGCGTTAAGCTGGGCAAGTAGCTTTGGCAGCGGTAGCGGGTCTGGCTGCGCGATAAAAAAGTCGAGCACTTCCCGCTGTTTGTGGGCGCGTGACGACAGCTGCGCGCGCTGTGCCTCTAACGTAGGTACGCGAGCTGGAACAACCCACGTCGTCCGTTCTTTCGTCACGCGATCACGCACTTTTTCCCGCACTTCGAGCCGTCGCTCGGCAATCAGCTGCACGAGTAGCGCCCGCGTCACGCCGGGAATCGCTTCCGCCTTTTTTAACGACAAACCACCGCTTGCCGCAGTTACCGCGTCCAACAACTTCTGTTCTGCTTCCGTCGCCAGTTGTTTGCCAGCGGCGCTCAATTCCTTGCCGGGCAGCAGGATCCGTTCGTATTGCGCCTTCAAGACGGCAGGCATCATCGCCTCAAGCACCGTCACCGTCGGGCAAAAATAGTACGCACTCATCCAACGGGCCAATTGCACGAGCTCTTCGTTGAGAGGCGGCACGAGATCGACGACATCGGCAATTGCGCGCACGTTGGCCACCGCGGGCTCATCGTGCAGGCCGACGACGTACCCTTGTACGAGCCGCCGGCCAAACGGGACGCGCACGCGGCAACCGACCTCGACTTGACTGCGCCATTCGGTAGGAATCGCATAATCGAACGGCCGATCCGTCGACTCTGCCGCAATATCGACGATGACGGCCGCATAGTTCGCGCCGTCACCCATCGAGCATATCCCTAACTTCGTCTAACAGTGCATCGGCGATAGCGGCCTTACTCATGACCGGCAGCGAGGTAACGAGCCCTCCGGCATTGTAGATTGAGACGGCGTTCGTATCCGTCGCAAACCCTACGCCCGGTTTGCTGACGTCGTTGGCGACGATGAGGTCGAGGTTTTTCCGCTTCAGTTTGTCTTGTGCGTGTGTCGCGACATCGTTCGTCTCCGCGGCGAACCCGACGAGTAGTTGCCCCTCTTTCGTCCGCCCGAGCTCTGCCAAAATGTCCGGCGTACGCGCAAACTTCACGGTCAGCTCCCCGTCCTGCTTTTTCAGCTTGTGTTCGGAATACGTCGCCGGGCGGTAATCGGCGACCGCCGCCGCTTTAATGACGACGTCTTGGTCGGGGAAGCGCGCACGCACTTCCCGGTACATGTCCTCTGCCGACGTCACTGGAACGACGGTGACGTCGGCGGGTGGCGCCAGATGTGTCGGGCCGCTCACTAACACGACGTCGGCGCCGCGCTTCGCCGCTTGCTCTGCAATGGCATACCCCATCTTTCCCGACGAACGGTTGGAAAAAAACCTCACCGGGTCGAGCGCCTCAACTGTTGGCCCGGCCGTGACGAGCATACGGCACCCTGTCAAATCGCGCGTGCGCTTAAACATCGTCGCGATCGCCTGCATGATCTCCTCCGGTTCGGCCATGCGCCCCTTACCGACGTACCCGCAAGCGAGCTGGCCTTCTCCCGGTTCGACAAATGCGTAGCCACGCTTTTTTAAGGTGGCCATATTTTGTTGGACGGTTGGATGGGCGTACATGTGCACGTTCATTGCTGGCGCGATGAGTACCTCCGCCCGCGTCGCTAGCATAAGCGACGACAACATATCGTCTGCCAGCCCGTAGGCGAGTTTAGCAATCGTATGCGCTGTTGCCGGCGCGATGACGACGAGGTCGGCGTGATCCGCTAAATCGATGTGCGCGATCACTTCCGGATTTGGTTCGTCAAACACTTCTGTCGTCACTTCGTGCTGTGACAGCGCCTGAAAGGTGAGTGGCGTCACAAATTCAGTCGCGCTGCGCGTCATGACGACACGCACTCTGGCCCCCGATTGGGTCAGTTTACTGCATAAAGCAGCCGCCTTAAAAGCGGCAATGCCGCCTGTTACCCCTAAGACGATCCGTTTCCCCTGCATGGTGTCACCTTCCTAAAAAAATAACAACCTTGAGGAGGTTGTTATTTTTCGGTTTGCTGCTGCTCTTCCCGCGTCACGATGTCGATTTTTCCGGTGGCAATTTCGGCGAGAGCGACGCTCACATACTTTTCCGTTTGCGAACCCTCTGTTTTCTCCCCTTGCTCTTCTTGCAAATACCGCGCCCGTTTGGCAGCCGCAGCAACAAGCGTGTATTTACTGTCCACCTTTTTCATCAGTCGGTCAATCGATGGATACAGCATCATCCGTCATCATCCCCCTAATTATTGATCGAGCAGACGCTCGACGCGACAGTGTTCGGCTTGTACAATCGATAAAATACGGTCACACGCCCGCTCGACCTCGTCGTTGACGACGGCATAATCGTAGCGGTCGATCAAATTCATTTCTTGTTCGGCGACCGACAAGCGCCCGGCCATAACTTCAGTTGTTTCCGTTCCCCGCCCAGATATACGTTGCTGTAACTCTTGCATCGACGGCGGTGCAAGAAAAATAAACACACCGTTCGGAAACTTCCGTTTAATTTGCAG
This sequence comes from Numidum massiliense, assembly GCF_001375555.1. NCBI lineage: Bacteria > Bacillati > Bacillota > Bacilli > Caryophanales > Bacillaceae > Numidum > Numidum massiliense. Next base: position 1,636,828 of record NZ_CTDZ01000009.1, read on the forward strand.
TGCGCCTTGCACCTCAATTTCTAAAATGACATCTTTACCGGCACTGAGCGTTTCTTCTACAAACGCGCGCGGCGTGCCGTAATAGTTACCCATATATTCCGCCCACTCAAGTAGTTCGTCGCCTTCGATCATCGCTTTAAAATCGTCACGGCCTTTAAAGAAGTAGTGGACACCGTCCACTTCATTCGGTCGCGGCTCGCGCGTCGTCGCAGAGATGGAGTAGATGAGATCGGTTTTCCGCTTGCGAAACGCAGCACAGACTGTCCCTTTCCCTACCCCGGACGGACCAGAGAGAACGATAAGCAAGCCAGATTTTGACGTCAATTTTTGCATGTATTTACCTTTCCTATCTACATCTTTTTAAAGGTCATTTATGTATTGTGTTCCTATCGCGCACGTAGCACTATTATAACACGTTCCCGAAGGTACGGAATTGTTTTTTTGCGCCATCTTATAAGCCTGTATCGTTCGCATGGTCTTTGTTCGACAACCGCTGTGCAACAGTTTCCGGTTGAACGGCGGACAAAATCACGTGATCGCTGTCCATAATGATGACAGCGCGCGTCCGCCTGCCGTACGTGGCGTCGATCAACATCCCGCGATCGCGTGCCTCTTGCATGATGCGCTTAATCGGCGCAGATTCCGGGCTAACGATCGAAATGATGCGGTTAGCGGAAACGATATTGCCGAAGCCGATGTTAATGAGACTGATCCCCATCTCCTTACCTCCTGCCTGTGTCGCGTCGCCTCTCACTCAATATTTTGCACTTGTTCGCGTATTTTTTCCAATTCACTTTTCACGTCGACGACAATTTGGCTAATCGCTAGTGCGTTCGCTTTTGAGCCAATCGTATTAATTTCCCGATTCATTTCTTGAACTAAAAAGTCGCATTTCCGGCCGATCGGCTCCGTGGATGAAAGTAGCTGCAACGCGTGTTTACAGTGACTGTCGAGTCGTGTCAACTCTTCGTCAATCGCACACTTTTCCGCAAAGACTGCAGCTTCAGTTAAGAGGCGCGCCTCGTCCAGCTGCACCTCGCGCAAAGACTGTTGCAGTCGCTCACCCATGCGGCGCCGGTACGACTCTACAACGAGCGGTGCGTGCGCCCACATCGTTTGAACCGCGGTGGCGATCCGTTCAATGCGCTTCCTTATGTCTTTGGCCAACTCAACCCCTTCAGTCGCACGCATTTCTTGTAACGCAGTGCACGCTTGCCGCACGTGGTGGATGAGCGCCTCGCGCCAACCTTCGACGTTTACTTCCGCCTCGCGCACAGTTAAGATGTCAGGAACGTGCATTAAGTCAGTGACGCTCAGTTCGCCCGCGAGGGCGAACCGCTCTTGCAATGCACGGGCAGATTTCACGACGCGCGCAGCGAGTTCCCAATCGATGTCAGCTTGCCGCGTGACCGTCGCGTCCGATTCCAGCGTCACAAACACATCGATCCTGCCGCGGTAAAAGCGTTGCTGCACTTCTTTCTTTACCGCCTCTTCTAATAAAAACAACTCACGCGGCATACGTACGGTCACTTCTTGAAATCGGTGGTTGAGTGAGCGAATTTCCACCCGATAAAAGACTCCGCCATCGTACCCCTCGCTGCGACCGTACCCGGTCATACTATTTACCATCTCGATCACATCCGTTACTTTATTTTACTTAAATACGGGCAAGCTTACAAGGGCGGCGGAAAATCCCCGATCAATTACGCCACTTCGCGATCGAGCGAACGCGGCGTGCGGGGGCGGTGGCGTATATTCGGCAATATGCCAGCGATGATCGTCGGAATCGCCGAGGACACTAAAATTAAACTCCATTCGCGCCAGCCGATGTCGGTCGTATTAAAAATAGGTTGCAGCGGTGCATAATACATGACACCTAACATCAATAAAGCGGAAGAAGCGACAGCGACAAGCAAGTATGTGTTTTCAAAAATGTTGCGGTGAAACACCGATATTTCACTGCGACAGTCAAACACGTGCACGAGTTGCGCAACGACGAGGGTTGCGAACGCAACAGTCTGGGCGCGGACGAGGTTCCCCGGATTTTCGTGATACGTCAACCAAAAAGCGCCGAGCGTACAAAGGCCGATCAACGTGCCGCGACTGACAATTTTCCACCCGAGCCCGCGCGCAAACACGTTTTCTCTACTGTCGCGTGGCCGTTTGCGCATCGTATCGCCCTCTTGCGGGTCGACGCCGAGCGCCATCGCCGGCAACCCATCAGTCACTAAATTCACCCACAAAATTTGGATCGGCACGAGCGGCAGCGGCAACGATAACAACATGGCGACAAACATGACTAACATTTCTCCGACGTTACTGCCTAATAAATATCGAATGAACTTGCGGATGTTGTCATAAATGCCCCGCCCTTCTTCCACTGCGGCGACGATCGTCGCGAAGTTGTCATCACTGAGGACAAGCGAAGACGCTTCCTTACTGACGTCGGTTCCGGTAATGCCCATCGCAATGCCGATGTCCGCCGTTTTGATCGCCGGGGCATCGTTCACTCCGTCCCCGGTCATGGCGACGACTTCGCCGCGCGCTTGCAGGGCTTGCACGATTTTTAATTTGTGTTCCGGCGACACGCGGGCGTACACGTAAATGTTGTCGACGTGCTGTGCCAATTGCTCACCCGTCATCCGGTCGAGATCACTGCCGTTCACGACTTGGCCGTGGCGCGGTAAAATGCCGAGCTGCCGCGCGATGGCCACCGCTGTCGTCTGGTGATCCCCGGTAATCATCACTGTCTTAATGCCTGCCTCGTAACACGTCGCAATCGCGTCCCGTACTTCCTCCCGCGGCGGGTCGATCATCCCCATCAGACCGACAAAGACAAGATTTTTTTCCAGTCCGTCTAGTTGCTGTCCCTGTTGCTGTTCACTTTGTGGTCCCTGCCGTTGCCCCCACTGCTGTTCCTTCTGGAGTTGTCCCCCTTGCTGGATCTGCGGCTGTCCCTGCTGCTGTCTCTGTTCCCAGACTTGCTGTTGTTCCTGCTGCAGTCCTTGTTGCTGTCCCTGCGCCCCGTCTGGCAGTCTCCCGTTCACTTCGCGGTATGCAAAGGCGAGATTGCGCAACGCCATCCCGGCAAGCGATTCGTTAGCAGTCAATATTTGCCGCTTCAACTCCGGCGTTAGCGGCCGCACACCGCCATCCCACAACACGTGTGAACAGCGCTCCAAGAGCACGTCGGGCGCACCTTTGGCGTAGACGAACTGTTTGCCCTCACCTGTCTGAAACAAGACAGACATGCGCTTGCGCTCCGAATCAAAGGGAATTTCGGCGATCCGTCGCCACGTTTGCGCAAGCGACCCCGCGTACCATCCCGCCTTCGCCCCGACGACCAACAGCGCACCTTCGGTCGGGTCTCCGTCTACTGACCAGTCACCGGTCTGATTTAATCGTTTCTTTCGAGCTATCCCGCTCGCCGCTGCCTTCACTAACCGCGCATCGTTACAGAGTACGCCAATTTGCAACATACGCCGCAGGTCGGGAAACCGGCGCAAGTCGACTGGACGATTTTTCCACAAAAACTGACCTTCCGTGTCGTACCCTTGCCCGGTGACAGCAAACACTTTTCCACCCGTCCACAACCGCGTGACCGTCATTTTATTTTGCGTGAGCGTCCCCGTTTTGTCCGAACAAATGACACTGGCGCAGCCGAGCGTTTCCACTGACGGCAGCTTGCGCACGATCGCTTTCCGCTTAATCATGCGCTGCACGCCGATCGCCAGCGCTACCGTTACGATCGCCGGCAACCCTTCCGGGATGGCAGCCACCGCCAAACTGACACCCGCGAGAAACATACTATACGAGTCGTGCCCTTGCCAAATACCGACGACGACGACCGCCACGGTCGCTAGCAGAGCAATGACGATAAGCGTTTTTCCGAGTTGCTCCAATTTGCGCTGCAGCGGCGTTTCCATCGCTTGTGCGGAGTCGAGCAAATCGGCGATTTTCCCCATTTCTGTCTGCATGCCCGTATTGACGACAACTGCCACCGCCTTCCCCCCGACGACCATCGTCCCTAAAAAGCCCATATTTCGCCGATCGCCGAGCGGCACTTCCTCCCCGGAAATCGGGCGGTTATGTTTTTCAACCGGCACCGATTCACCGGTAAGTGCCGATTCTTCCACTTTTAAACTGTACACGTCCAAAAAGCGGACGTCGGCTGGGATACGGTCACCGTTCTCAATCGCGACGACGTCTCCCGGAACTAATTCCGCGGCGGGAACGCGCCCCCACTCGCCGCCGCGTAAGACGAGCGCGGTCGGCGACGTCAACTGTTTTAACGCTTGCAGAGACCGCTCCGCGCGAAACTCCTGAAAAAAGCCGAGGAAGGCGTTTAACATCACAATCGCAATGATCGTAATCGCATCCGCATGCTCCCCGAGCAAACCAGAAATGAGCGTCGCGATGAGCAATATGAGCACCATGAAGTCTTTAAACTGGTTGACGAACAACACGAACGGAGAGATGCGCTTCCCCTCAGCGATGCGGTTCTCCCCTACTTCCTCCCGCCGTTTGAGAGCCTCCTTCTGACCTAATCCGCGTGTGAACTGTACATTTAACCCCTGTGCGATGTCCTCTTTCGTAAGTTGGTACCACTCGTGTGAAGGCGCCAAAACGTCTCCCCCTTTGCCGATAAAAAAGTGTTCTCTAAGTTTTATTCAGACAAGCAGGCAAATATCCCCCAACCGCGCAAGTTGGGGGGAGGGTTTAGAAGAAACCTATCCTAAGATAAATTTACATATTCTTACTACCAAGTCTATGTTCTTTTCCTGTAACCTCCAGCGAAAGGAGCCGCTCGATCGCCACCTTTTTATAATCGACCAGTTCCTCAAAGTATCGGAGGTCAACGCGTTCACTTTGCGTGAAGCGGCGGTTCCGCGCCTGCTCAAAATGGGCCTCCAAGTACAGTTCGGCGACGATAAATTTGCGACCATTGCCTTCACTAGCAGCTTGATCTTCCGCCTCCTTTAAAATAGAGAGCAACTGATACACATCGACCATCTGGTCAGCGAGTGGCTTTAAGTGATACGTTAAAATATCTTCCGACTGCCTTCGGAGGAAGTCGACGTTTGCCCGAATATCTTCAAGCGCTTGCTCGAGAACCGGCTTAAACGGCTGCGATAACGGATGCGTAAGCGCCGCAACGTCCTGTTTAACGGTGTCAATAAACACTTCATCCCCATGAAATTTTTGGATGACGCGCCACAGGTCGAGGGCGAGGATGTTAGCGGTCCCTTCCCATACCGTCAGCACTTGTGCGTCGCGCAACAGGCGGGGCGTGACGTATTCTTCGATGTACCCGTTTCCGCCCAACGTTTCAATTGCCTGGTGTGTCAACTGTTTAGACATTTCCCCTGTGCGGTATTTGATGAGCGGAATGAGCACGCGGGCCATACACTTTTCTGCGGCGCTAGCTTCACCACTCTCGACTTTGTCGTAGGTGTGAACCATGTCGAAGGTCGAACCGGTGTTTACTTCCGTTTCGACGAGCATTTCGGTCAACGTCTGCTTCACCATCGCGTATTGGAGAATCGGCCGACCAAAAGCGTTGCGCGCCTTCGCGTAGTGCACCGCTTCATAAAAGGCACGACGCATAATCCCTACAGAGGCGACGGCGTTACAAATGCGCGAAATGTTCAACGCTTCCGCCATGTATTTGAACCCCTGATCTGCTTCACCTATTAAATACCCCTCCGCTTCTTCTAAGATGACCTCTGCGGAGGGTACAGCATTGACCCCTAGTTTCTCTTTCAGGCGGCGGACGTATACGCTGTTACGCGTGCCGTCCGGTTTGACCCAAGGGACGAGAAAAAGGCCGAGGCCTCGCGTGCCAGGCCGATCACGGTTGACGCGGGCGAGCACAGTGGCCACCATCGCCCCTGCGTTACTCGCGAAAAACTTTTCACCCGTCAGCCGATAGACTCCTTCCCCTTTCTCCGGATCGGGGACGGCGACCGTTAGGTTGGCACCGACGTCAGAGCCCCCTTGTCGTTCTGTGAGCCAGGTGGCGCCCTCGTAAAGCGTCGCTTCACCGAGTGCACTCAACCCTGTAAGATATGCTTCTTTCTGCTCAGCAGTCCCGTAACGGTCGACTAAATGAGCTGCCGACATCGTCAAGGTGACGGGACAGTAAAACCCCGGCTCGCTTTCACTTAGTAGATACCCTTGTAAAAAAGAGTACATATAAGGTGCTTTATGACCGAGTTCGGGAATGTCTCGGTAAAGGTAGCCGACGATGCCCGCGCCGTAAACGTCTTTCACCGTTTGCAAATAACCTTCATTTTTGACGATGTGTGAGATGTCCTCGCCGCGGCGATTGTATTTTTGGAGATAGGGCTGACCGTCGCGATCCGTGTAGGCGGCTCGTTCATCGACCGGTCCGGCGACGAGTGCGCCGAAGCGGGTGAGTTCACGGTTCGCCCACTCCAGCATGGAAGCCGGCAAGTACCGCCGCGTCACGTACTGTAAGTTAGGATCTTCTAAGTAAAAGTTTGCCGTTTCCGCTGGACGGGGGATGTTGTCTCCATACTCCCTGCGATCAATCTCCCGTTGGATGTAGCGCATGCTAATCACTCCTTGCATTGTCTTCTTTTAGAATACTTTTTCAAGGCATTTTCCCAATGTCTTCCTTACGCGCGCCTTGATAACGCCCACCCCCTAACGTTTTCCTTCAACAGTAACGGCTTCCTTCAACCGCTGCTTGAGAATTTTTCCACTCGCGTTGCGCGGTAGTTCATCGAACAAAGCAACGACGCGCGGCATTTTGTACTCGGCGATTTTTCCCTGGAGAAAATGACGAATGTCGTGAACCCACGTCGCCAGCTCTCGCGTCGGTGTTCCCGGCTCAGGTACGAGACAAGCTTTAACCGTTTCTCCCCACACGTCGTGAGGCACCCCGACGACGGCTACCTCCCGAATCTCAGGATGGGTGACCAATACATCTTCAACCTCTTTCGGATAAACGTTCACCCCGCCGGAAATGATGACGTCTTTTTTCCGGTCGACAATCCAGAAAAAGCCTTCCTCATCTCGATAAGCTAAATCGCCGGAGTAAACCCATCCATCTCTCACAGTTTGCGCCGTTTCCTGTGGACGGTTAAGGTACCCGAGCATCGTTCCTTCGCCGCGCAGCCGAATCTCGCCAACTTGACCAACGTGGCAACGTTGCCCTCGTTCGTCGACAACCTCAATTTCCGTGAATAAAGCCCCGCGTTTCCCGATGCTCCCCGACTTATGATAATCCCGCTGGTGGAATAGCAGGGTGCCACTAGGCCCAGCTTCCGTCAAACCGTAAACGCAAGCGAGCTTCTCCCGACCAAATCGGTTCGCAATCGCATCGGCTTGCGTTTTTGAAAGCGAGGCACCGCCATAAATCCAATACTTCGCGCTAGAAAGATCGGTTTGCTCGAAGGTAGGCGCTTGCATACTTAACAAATAGGCAACTGGCGCTCCAAAGAAATGAGTGATTCGCTCGCGTTCCGCTAGCCGTAAAAAGTCTGCCGAGGTAAAAGTCGGATGAAAGACGTGTGCCGCCCCAACGATAAAACCAGCGCCAAACATGAGGTGCAAAGGAGCTGAATGGCTAAGGGGCATCATATGCAACAGCCGGCTATCCTCGTTAACGGAAAATTCAACCGCAATCATCGTACCGACCGTTAACACGTTGCGGTGGCTAAAACGCACGCCTTTCGGTCGGCCCGTCGTCCCCGATGTGTAAAGAATGTCCACCTCATCCTCTTCCGTCAACGCATTCGGGTCAAACCACGGGCCTTCACCGGCAACACAGCTTGCCTTCCAGTCCTCTAATCCTTCCCACGCTTGTTCCGCTTGACCCGTTTTGACGTATAAACAGGATGGTAACCGCTTACTTAACGGTGCAACAGAAGGATAGAGCTGTTCGTGGACAATCATTCCTTTAGCTTGGCAGTCTTCGAGGATGTAGGCGACTTCCTCCACGCTAAAGCGCGTGTTGATCGGCACTGCGACTCCTCCGGCGCGGACAATCGCCAAATACAAGATGGCAAAGTCGGGGACGTTTGGCATCATCAAAACAACTTTGTCTCCTCGTGTGATGCCTTTTTGCTGTAAGTGCCCCGCTAAGTGATCCGCCTGTTCATGCCATTGTTTATACGTGAAGCGCTGCTCCCCAAAAACGAGTGCTTCTTTGTCCGGATACTTATTGGCGTTCATGTACAACAGTGTTGAAAGGTTCATACGGGCACCTCCATCGATCCAAATTTGTTTATTCGCGACAGTGTTTCAAGGCGTCTTTGTTTGCACACGACGTTTTGTTGAACTCGCTCATTTCTTACTTAATAAAATGATAGTATAACGGGCGCTCGCTTCTTTTGATTGGAGTACGCGATTTGGGTGCGATATGCTATTCCTCCCCTGTCTCTTCCGCCTCCTCGTGCGTGACGCCATTTTGTGACTCCAAAGTAGCCAATCCTTCTAACTTTTCTTCAAAACGGGTCTTATACTCTACGATTTCATCCCGAAGCTGGACGAGCTCTGCGATGCGCGCATTTAACTCGCCAATTTTTTCTTCCCCGTATTGGATCGTTCGCTCCAGTTGTTTACGTCCCGTGCGATCCTCGTCGAACAACGCGATCATTTCTTTAATCTCGTGTAACGAAAAGCCGAGACGTTTCCCACGCAAGATCAGCTTTAGACGGGCGCGGTCACTTCGGGTGAAGTATCTTGTCCCTTTGCCGCTGCGCCGTGGATGAATAAGTTCAACTTCTTCGTAATAACGGATTGTCCGGGTGCTGATATCTAGTTCTTGTGCCAGCTCCGAAATAGTAAAGGTCGATGTATCGTTGGAGCGCGTCATCCCCTTCCATCTCCTCTTGCCTTTGATTGATACCACTTTATCATTAATTTATGTTAACGTCAACGTTAAATATCAATTAATTAGGATGTTTCTATACATACAAATGCCTACACTTGAACAGGATCAACGACGATCAACTAGGATCGTACAAGAGTAACTATAAAAAAAAGGGGCTTACGCCCCTCCTGTTAAACTAATAATAAAGTGGTTCATTGGCCTTATTTATTCTATACTCTGCAACGAGTTCCTTAAACGGTGATTCTTCCAAATACGGTTGGAACAAAGGAAGCCGTAAATAGTCATCCTCCATATCGCCCAGTTGGACCGCTATTTTAAGGTTTTCGTAAAGCAGGTGTTTAATTGCCTCCGCATCTAATCCTTCCGCCTCTTTCGTATCGGCATTCAATTCGCTGCATGTGTCAATGGCGGTGGACCCGCCGGGTGCCCCCGACCGAACTGCCGCAATCTCGTTTAACTGTATTTCCCCTCGGTCACCTAGACATCGTTCGTCCTCTCGGTCAAGCTCGATCGCCCGATTCATGTCCTTAATTGCGTGTGCGTAATCTTGCATATGAAGATAGAGACAGGCGCGGGTATTGAAAAAAAAGGGATCGTCTCTCAAAATATGCATCGCCCGGTTAATGTCTGCCAGCGCGGCATCGTATCGTTGCAAACGTATGTACGTTAGCGCGCGACTATGAAGGGCTCCGAAATCTCTGTCGTCTAACTCGAGTTCCTCAGAAAAGCTTACCAACGCCTGTTCATCCTGACCGATCTCCGCCAACATTTCCCCTTGCTCCATATACAAATAACGGGGGTAATCATCTAAAAAAATCGCCCGGTCAATATAAGCTAATGCCGTCGGATACATCCCTAACTCCCGATAAGTCAAGGCCATATAATAATTAGCAAATTCCCACTGCGGATTAAGCGCTTCAGCCTTCTCGATATCTACTAGGGCTCGCTCGTAATCTTTTAAATACATGTGCGTGATACCCCGCTGCAAAAAAGCTTCCCGATAATTCGGACGCTGTTTAAGTGCCTCGCTAAACGCATTGAGCGCTGCTTCGTAATTTCCATTTTCTTGGTGTTCTATTCCCTCCAAATAAGATTTCTCGTGTTCAACCGGCTTCTCTCGATCGTTACGATCCACACGTAGGTACAGTTTTTTAGATACGATGACTCCTATCCCAATTACGAGTGCGTACACTGAGAAAAATAACTGACTAGAGAGCAAAGGGAAAAATGAATACACCTTATATGCTACGGTAGGGAATAGTTCAACAGCTGTCATTGCCATTTCGATACCTATTACTGGAAGAAACCATTTTTCCTTCGTCCCCTTATACGCCCAAACAAACACCCAACCTAACAAGGCATGAAGAAGCGCTGCCCACTCGGGAAGATTTTTTTGCATGAAGACTGACAACATCAAACAAGCCATAGCGGCAAATGTACGATCCTTCTCACTTATATTAGACGCAAAAAAGATAAGACCAAACAAAATAGGAATGGATAACAATTGATTTAATTCGTAGATCATTTCCTCACTCCCGATCTTTTGATAAATCTTTTGATAAGGCATTTGATAAGTCATTAAAGCGGGCATTCGTTATCGCTATACTGTACGTTTATTGTATCTTATTTTCCGTATATTCGGTAACCAATTCCTTGAACGGAGACTCCCCTAAGTACGTTTGGTATAAGGGGAATTGTAAATAGTACTCGAGTCCATTGTCCAATTTGAGCGCGATCTTAAGGTTTTGGTAAAGTAGGTGTTTTAACGTTTCCGTGTCTGCAACTTCTACCGATTTCATTTCGTCACAAGGTTCGTCTGCTGCGTCGATTTCGGTGTTTAGGCTACTTGTATTCATCACATCGGTAGCAATTTTGCCCAGCTGTATCTCCTGCTGGTCACCCAATTGTCGCTTACCGGCGTGATCGATCTGTATGGCTCGGTTCATGTCTGCCACCGCATGCTCGTAATCGTGCATATGAAGGTATAGACACCCCCGGTCGTTGAATAGTAACGCATCATCTTCCGTAAGTTGAAGTGCGCGATTAAAGTCTTTCAATGCATCTTCATATCGTTGCAAGCACGTATAGGCAAGTGCACGGTTACATAAGTAATAGTAATTACTGTCGTCGAGGGCAATCGCCGCACGATAGTCTGCAAGTGACTTCTCGAAATCACCCATTACGCAAAGTAAAACAGCGCGATTATGGTAATAGTCCCCTCTATCCGCGTTTAATTGAATGGCCTGATCATAATCGGCAAGTGCATTAATGTAATCCTTCATTTCTTCACGGTCAATGGCACGATAAAAATAGGATAAGTCATCGTCAGGCGATAATGAAATGGCTTTCGTGTAATCGGCAATTTCTTTTGATGATTACCTCAAATTTGAATAATCGTTAGCCCGAGCAAAATAGTACGGGCTGTATTCCGGATCAATCGCAATTGCTGCACTAAAATCTTCTATTGCTTTACTGTAATCGCCCATGTCGTAATATGTATACCCCCGATTTGCATACACTGTATCGTCCTTCGGATCGATGTCAATCGCTCGACTGTAATCTCCCAATGCCTCCTTCCACTTCTCCCGGCTTTGGTATATTTCTCCGCGACTGATATAAGCAGGGACATGCTCCCCATTTAACTCAATCGCCCTTGAAAAGCTTGCCAGCGCCTCCTCTTCCTGTTCCGATTCCTCATAAATAAAGCCTCGCTCGCAGTAGAAATCGCTATCATTGGGATCCAAAAAAATGGCTCGATCAATATAAGCTAATGCCGTCGGATACATCTCCAATTTTCGGTACGTAACTGCCAAGTAATAATTGGCTAAACCCCATTCTGGTTTTAACTCCTCCGCCTGTTCATAGTCCTTTAACGCCCGATCGTCATCATTTAAAAGAAGGTACGCCGTCCCTCGCTGTAAAATACCTTCAGGAAAATCCGGATGAATGTTTAGCGACCCGTTAAATGCGTCGATCGCTTCTTTGTAGTCCCCGTTTTCGAGATGTTCTACCCCCTTCCTATAAAACTTATTTCTTTTGTTACTCATGTACTGATACATTTTCCGTCCAAAATAGCTTTTTCTATAAGATAAACCGCTGCCATGCCGTCCCATCAGCTTATGTAAACATAAAACAATGACGAGTGTATAAGTAAAGTTAATAGCAATGAATGAGAGCCGGAATTGAACCGTCCCCGGGGGGCCATGGCATAAGTGACATCACCTTGAAAAATGCGTCAGGAAATAATTGTAAAACCTCATGCGCATAAGCGAGAATTTGTACACAGATTAAAGGAAGCCACCACTTTTCTTTTGTTATTACGTACGACCAAACAAACACCCCGCCAATCAACGCGTGAAGTAGGACAGACCAATCCGGTACTAAAATCAGAATTAAAAATAACGATACGACCACCAGGAGGGACTGTAGCATCGGTCCCTTTAGTACTAAATTCAAGTAAACTAAATATAATACTGTCAAGACAATAACGATGTCAAACATATGTGCCAATAAAAAAGTCATTCACTCACTCCCCTTCACAATAATACTTATCACATAAAAGTCGTTCGTTATAAGTGCAGCACACGACTACTAATCGCGAACGTCCCGGCATACGGGATAAACCGTTAACTATTCATCTTTTTGACGCTCCTTCCCCTCCCAATACGCCGCAACAAGTTCCTTAAACGGCGCTTCCTTCATATACGGTTGGAATAAAGAGAATTTCTCAAAGTCATCTACCGCATAATCCAGTTTGACGGCTATTTTCAAATTCTCGTAAAGCAGTTGTTTAATCCCCTCCTCAGAGTCGACATTAATGGTACCTGGTTCACCGTTGCCTAATTGGATCTCCTCCTGTTCGCCAAGTTCCCGAAATCCCTCGTGATCGATCCGGATCGCCTCATTCATGTCTTCTACGGCACTTTCATATTTTTGCATATGAAGGTGCAAACAAGCCCGCGTGTTATACAGCGCTGCATTGCTCTTCTCGCTTTCGATCGCTCGGTTTAGGTCTTCTAAGGCGCTTGTGTACTCGTCGAGAAGCATATAAGCAATCCCCCGATGGAAATAGCACTCATATGCTTGACGCAACTCAATGGCTCGGTTATAGTCCTCAATTGCTTTTGGAACATGATCACTTACTTGATAAACATTTCCCCGCATAAAGTAGTAAACACTATTATTAGGATCTAAACTGATGGCCTTACTATAATTCGCAATCGCAAGATCATACTTTTTCAGACCGTAAAATATATCCCCCTTTTTTTTGTAAGCATGCTCATACTGTTCATCTAGCTCGGTAACTTTTGTGTAATCTTTGAGTGCTCTTTCTTCGTGTCCAATTGATTCTAAAATTCGAGCGCGTTCACAACGATAAGTAGTGTCCTCAGGTTCTAATAACACCGCTTGATTAATACATGGCAAAGCACTATGGGGTCCCCCCATGTTATGATAAGCATATGCCATGCAATAATAGATGAACGCATTATTGGGGTCTAGCTTCTTAGCTTGTTCGTAATCATCGAACGCTGGGAAGGGTCTTCCGGTTGCAAAATAAGCTCTTCCCCTCTCGAGGTATAGTTCAGCATTCTCATCGTTTAGTTGTATTGCTCTATTAAACAATCGGATCGCCTTGCCATAATTATGTTCCCACTTCTGTTCCATTGCCCGCCGATCGTACCATCGTACGATCCAGTCATCTTCTGCTTGTGTCTTTCCAGAAACCGTTCTATTGAGAATAACAGTCAAACTGCTACCGAATACTATCACATAAAGTCCAGTAAGCAATGAGTGAACAGGGTCTTCATAAATGATCTCTGGAAGCCATGGAAATCGCCCCGGAAAATTCAACAAAAAGGCAGGGAGCTGGAAAATGGTTAAGATAAGCCACCATTTACTTTTCGTAAGCACACATAATGAAAAGAACAATACGACGAGCAAACCGTGCATTAAGGTAGTTAGAGACGGTACATAAGTTGCTACAAAAACAAAAAACAACGCCAAGGACACCCACAAAAAGTTGGGGTGCCGGTATTTTATGAACAAATAGGATAGCCATACGATGACGGGTAAGATTAAAAGGATCCAATTATCTTTTATCCAAATTTCCATCGTTAAATCCTCCTTTGAATCAGAAAAGCTAGGCATAGTATAATGCTAGCTTCTCTGATTTCGATTAACGAAACTTGGTGAATTCATACTACTTCCCTTTCCAATTACTATCACTGGTTTTCCCCAAATACCGTGCTATTCCTTCTAAGACTGGATTTATCCATAATGCATTGGCCGCAACTAAATGTAGAGTCAAATTAGTATTCACAAACCATTTTGGCATGTGACCAGTAGACATTATCACAGGCATGTCATTTTCCTGTATTCTTTTACTACCCATCTCTTTTGTTTCCTGTCTCTGTTTCTCACTGTCAGACTTGTTAGGCCCTTTGTGGTAATTTACCACCCTTTCGTTAAGGTCATTCTTAAGATTATCATTCATCTTTTTAGTTTCAGGCCTCATGGAAAAAATGTACAAATCCTCTAAATCGGCTATTGTAACACGATGAACCTCGAAGTTTTCCGGAACATTTTCTTCCCATCTAGCTCCTCCACTCCTCCTGGTGCCATCCCACCCAGGAATCTCAGGCTCACCAAGCTCCATTAATCCTAAAGCTACAGCGATAGTCAAAACACTGCCGATAATTGCCCCCGGTCCTGGAGCCACCCCGCCAACGGCAACCGCACCTTGGTTACTCACTCCAAGTTCATCAACCTTAACTATATGTTCGTAGATTTGTGAAAAGGGTGGCCTGACATCTTTTATAAAGATATCCTCATTAAACATGTGTGGATCAACAGGAAATAATTTTTTTACATCTTCGGCCGCATGCTTCGGATCAAACAGTTTTTTTAACGTCTTTTCAAATTCGGATCCTGTATTACTCACCGCCCCCGGTTGCACCGCTATATGCGGCTTCCTCCCCGTTGCATCCACATACTTCAGTGGTTGGTTCAACACATACGGATACGGGTTGGTCGTTTGCGGATGGAAGGCGTTGCCTCCCCAAGGATCCTCGGAAATAAAGCGACCGATTGCCGGCATGTAGTGCCGCGCCCCCGCATCGTACAGACCTGTGGCAGCTTCAAAGGAGTGGCCGGTGTAAGAAGCCGATACTGAAGGACCTGCAAACGCATCGAAACAAAAGTCCCCATCGGAGGCACTCATTGCACTCATCGATGTTCCTACTTCGGCATCGCCCGCGCCATTCCCTTTCACATAGAAATCAGCGGCATCATCTTTCGCTGAGTTTATAGTATCTGTCTCCGCAATAGGATTCATCGCCGCAGTAGGCATACCGAATGCATCATAGGCGTACTGCACGACTTGGTCACCGCGATCCGACGAGACGTGCGTCGCGCTCCCTAAGGTGTCATGCTGGTAATAAAACGTTTTCTCAGCGTCCAACACCCCGTCTAACGCCAGTGCACCCTCATCCGGCGTTCCCGCTTCAGCAACCGATGAGGCACCCGGCGCAAGCACTTCCTCACCGATTAAATCGGCTCCGGCTGTCCCTCGTGCCCCGCGTATAAAGCGGCGCACACCGTCTGGGCCAACTGTCATGAGGACATCGTCTGTTGCCGCCAACGGGTCGACGACAAACGATTCAGTGTTTTGCCCTTCCGAAGTAACTTGCCCATTTACGGGTACATCAGCATGATGTGTAGCCGCTTCACATGCAGACTGTGGTGCTTCGCATGCTGACTCTGACACTTCACATGCTGACTCTGTTTGTGCTCGCTCCTGCAACGCTCCCTTTTGAGACGTTGCCACGTCGCCTTCCCGCGGCACGATGGAATGCGAGGTGCGTTGCACCTTCTGACCGAGGCCGTTATATGCGTAATGAGTCTGAACACCGTCCGCAGTCTTAGCCTCGACGAGCCGATTTGCCGCGTCAAACGTATGCTGCTGGACAAGCTGATCCCCTCGGTATATCTCAACTAAGTTCCCCCGCTTGTCGTAACTGTAACGTTGTGTCTCGCGATGCGCGAGGTCAAACGTCTGCACCAAACGGTTGGAACGGTCGTATTGGTACAGCTCTCCCGCACGTAGGAGTGAACCCTCTTTTCCTTCATGTACATCGATCCGCCCCAGGCGGTTGCCCAATTGATCGTAAAAGTAGTTGCGACGCAACCCGTCGCTATGCGTCACTTCGGTCAGGCGGTGCAGTTCGTCGTAGGCGTAACGCGTTTCCTCCTGCCGCCCGTCCTGATCCGTTGCCACCGTACGCATGCGATTGCCTGCTCTGTCGTAGGTAAAAGCTTGCGACGTATACGCGCGACGCTCGCGGTCCGCGTGGGTGAGCTGCGTGACCCGCGATAAGGAATCATACGCGTACGTCGTCGCATGCCCGTTCGGTAAGACGCGTCGCTGCAGTTGCCCGTTCGCGTCGTACGCATACGTTGTCTTTCTTTCCGCGTCGTCTGCCACTTCGACGACTTGATCGAGCGCGTTGTAGGCGTATCGCACACGGTAGCCGTCCGGGTAAGTGACTGAGGCCCGTTGACCAGTCGGCGTCCACGAATAGACCGTTTTGCGCTGTGCGGCATCGACGACGTGTGCCAATTGCCCACCTACGTCGTACGCAAATTCAGTCACCCCGAGCCAGTCGCGAAGGCGCGTGAGTTGACCGGATGGGTTATATTCATAGCGCACTTCCCGTCCATCACCAAACGAGATCCCGCTGACTTGTTGCCTGCGATTATAGGTGTACGCCGTCTCGAAACCGTCGCGATCGACAACGCTTGTTAATTGGCCTAGACCGTTATATGAATAACGCGTCACCTGTCCAGCCGCATCAACTGTCCGTGCGATCAGCCCGCGCGCGTTATACTGATACGTGAGTGTTTGCTCTGGTTCTCGATTCGTCAGCCACTTCTCTAAATCGATTGGGGCATTTTGGAACTCGGCTGCCATACGTTCTCGTACGGAAGGGTCTCGTACGGTGTGAAGGGCGTTCAGCGCATCGTATGCATACTGTGTCGTGTGTCCGTTTTCATCCACCAGCGAAGCGATGCGTCCGCGCGACGTGTATGTGAACGTTTTGCAACTTCCATCTGGGTTGACGACTTGACAGAGGCGCCCCGCGACATCGTACACGTACGTCGTTTTGTTCCCTAACGCGTCAATGTCAGCTATCACTTGTCCTGTTGGGTCGTACACGCGTTCCCGCATATGGCCGAGAGGGTTTACGACTTTCGTCAGTTGCCCTAGTAAGTCGTATTCAAACTGCCACGAATGGCCGTTCGGAAGTGTCATCTGCGTCATTTTTTGCAGCGCATCGTATGCGTAGGTCGTCGCGTAACCGCGGGAGTCACTCACTTTCACTAGTTGGCCGAGTGCATCGTAAGTAAACGTCGTGACACGACCGGCTGAATCGATCTGCCGCGTTAAGCGCCCCACGGCATCGTAATCGTAACGAGTCACTGCCCCAGAAGGCTGTGTCATCGCGACGACGCGGTTGAGTGCGTCGTATGTGTACGTCGTGTGCCCATCTTCCGCATCAGTCACTTGCACCACGTTATCGTTGGCATCGTACGCATACGTCGTCACGTAACCGTCGGGGTCGGTGACGGTGCGGACTCGCTCTAACACGTCGTACGTATAGACCGTTTTGTTTCCGTTCGGATCGACAACTTTTTGCAAATGACCGAGCTTGTCGTACGTGTACCGCGTGGCGTTTCCGGCGGCATCGGTCACTTGCACCAACTGATCGGATTCGTCGTATGTAAATACTGTCTCGTATCCTTCCTGATCGACGATTTTGCTCACGTTTCCGTGAGCGTTGTAGTGGTAGCGTACACTGTGTTTGTCCGGACCTGTCCATTGCACCGGACGGTGCTCCGCGTCATAGGCAACATGCGTCGTATGCCCATTTGCATCGGTTAGCGCGCTGATCCGGTTCAACTGGTCATACGTAAGGTGGATCGCGTGTTGCAACGCATTCGTAAGCGACGCAAGGTTACCCCGCGCATCGTAAGTAGGCACGAGGCGGGCGCCGTTAGGGAGCTTCGCTTCTTTCAGTTGCCCGATCGCCGTGTACGAGTATGTCGCCGTATGGGCGAGCGGGTTAACCTCCTGGATCATATTCCCACTGTCATCGTACGAAAAGGTGTACGTCGCTCCATCTGCTAACGTGAGCGAAGCGAGTTTGTTTTGCGACGTGTACGTCATTTTCGTCACGTGCCCGAGCGCGTCCCGCATGGCGATACAGTTGCCTTCCCGATCGTAATCATAGGTCGTCGTGTAACCACGGCGATCCGTGTAACGGACGAGGTCGTTGTAATCGTTATACGTATACCGCTCTTTTTCACCTAACGGGTTTACCTTCTCCACGAGCCGGAACCGCTCGTCGTAGACGTAAGTCGTCTCGTGGCCGTGAGCGTCTTTCACAACGGTCCGCTTCGCATCCTCGTCATAAGTGAGCTTCGTCACGCCGCCGTTTGGAGCAACTTGCATCGTAGCCCGCCCTTTGTCGTCGTACGTGTTCTTCACAACCCCGCGGCCGTTCGGACTGATCACTTTCGTCATGCGGTGGTTCTCGTCGTAGTCGTAGCGAATCGTCTGTCCCGCGACATCGGTGAACGCGACTAAGTCGTGCTGGCGGTACGTGTACGACACTTGGCGTCCCGCATCGTCGCTCACCCGTGTGATAAGGCCTGACGCGTTGTATGTAAATTGTAAAGTGCCGCAAGGTGTCTGTAGTGTCACCAACTGTCCGACGCGGTTGTATAGAAGTTCCGTCACTCGTCCTGCTGCATCCGTAACTTGCGTCAACTGTCCCGCTGGGTCAAACGTATAACACTCCTGTGACGGCGTATCCAGCACATACGTACCGTCTTCGTGAGCCTCTAAACGATGCCGCGACCCGTTCGGGGCAACAAAACCGCCATATTCATGTGTTAAAAACAGTTGGCGGTGTCCGTCTGCGAATGTCACTTCCACGTCTTCATCGTTGACCGCTTTCAAATGAACGCCGTAATTCCACTGCCAATTTGCGCCAAATACTCCGACTTGGTCGTCTTGCGCGTTATAAAAACGCGTGAGCGCCACCGGACTCGCGCCAGGGATGACGAGATCCGTATGTTCGTAAAAGAAGTTTCCTGAAGCGATATTGATCGGGTCTGGCGTCTTCGGAGATTGTTTGTTGTCCCCTTTCCCGTACATATTGGACAATTTACTCGTTTGCTCCGTGATGGCTTCTTTGACCTTTTCCGGCAAGCTGTTAAACAGTTCCTGATACGTCTCCTCTTTCGTCCATTGACCGGACGAATAACCGGGCACACTTAGCTGTCCGCTTTGCAGCATCTCGTTCATCCGGGCGATGTACGTTTCCATCAGATGGGCGTCTTGTTCCAACTGTTGTAGCGCATTTGCTTGTTGATGGTCAAAGGTGTGCAACTTGTCGAGGGTCTCTTCGATTTTTTGCTGACCTTGCAAAATCTTTTGTCTGGCACTGTCTTCATCCAGATTAGGCAAAGATAAAATGTCGCGAATTTGCGATAGAGCGGCGTTAACGTTATTGGTGCGATCCGAAACAGCGGTACGCACATAATGCAAACTGTCTTTCACATCTTGTTCGAGAAATACATCGCGAATCAAGCCACTCTCTTCCGGTTCCGTCGATTGGAGTGCCTGTTTGCAACTGTGCAGAAAGGACTTGTACCTTTCTAAAAAAAGCGTGTACTTCTTTAAAAAGGGCAGGTGGCATTCTAGAAAAAAGGTGCGAATCGCCAGCCCCGCCGCTCCTTTCAGGCTGTCGTCCAACGAAACGACTTCCGAGGCGGCAGCTTCGACGGCTTTCACATGACCAATTTGCTCCGCGATCGTTTTTTCAGTCATATCGAGCATATTGTGCAGCGCTTGCACATCCAGTGTTTTCACGATCGTTCACTCCTTTCACCTGGCAGATTTTATCGAGGTGCCCATTTTCCGGTCGACCTCGCGCATCGTCTCCACAGCTTCACTAGCAGCTGACACATTTTTTAAGAGAACGTGCTGGTAATCCGTAGCTAATCGTTCAAGCCACCCGTTCAAGTGATTCATCCGCGTCACGACGTCTAGTGCATTTTGCCCCATATCGTAAGCTAAGATGGGCTGCATGACACCTTGCCCCGAAATTTTTAACGTTCCTAACGCCTTCTCCACCGCGTGATACTCGATTTTAATGTCGCTACCCACACCTTCACCTCCATCCTTAGACGCCTCCATCCTTAGACGCCTAGGTTGTACGAGCGCCAAAACAAGCACGCTCGTCCATAAGCGAAACGAAAAATTGTTTCTCGTGCGTTTATGGAAAAAACGGTTACCGCGCTTTTTCGTAGAAATAAAAAAGAGTTTCTCTCGCAGACGTTCCCCCATTAAACACCGAGACGATTAACTTTTTAACCGACTGATTTGATCCCGTTTGGACGACATCGCACTTGCGATGTGTCGGTTAGCGCTTTCCAAGGCGGCTATTTGTCCTTGAATACGCTGCACGTGATCTTCCGTTTGCTCCATTAACGCCGTGTAAGACTTCTTCAGTTCATCGCGAATCGCCCGAAATTCTCCCGCGTGTGTTCCCGCCCACGTCGCTTTAGTCAATGCCGGTTCATATATTTTGTTTTTGTCGTCACTAAACTGCTCGTACGCATGCGACACACTAGTTTTCGCTGCATCGAGCCGCTGGATTTTCTCTAAGTTGCCGTTCAATTGACTCGAAAGGTTGGAAATGTCGTGTTGTAGGTCTGAGATGACGGACTGTTTCGCATCGCTCGGTGGCGCCATATCATCACCCCATACGTTTTGGTTACTGCCATCGGGTAGGATTCTTGGAGTCTAGCAAACCGGGAAAGCTCGTCTCAGAAAAAACAGTTAAGTAAATTATGAGTAATGCGGAAGATGTTAAGCATGAAATATGATAGTCAATTAAGGGTTTACATGAAGCAGGCTATATTTGGCAAGGAAAAAGTTAGACATCCCACAAAGTTTTTTCTAAAGGCGCACTGAAACGCGTAACCGTGAACATTCAACTTTAATAAACCCGTTGAATCATCCCGTACCGCACACTTCAAAAAAATAGCCCCAATCACACCCCACAGCCACTAGTATGCTATACTGAATAAGGAATTTGAGGTGAGACACAAATGGCAATTGACGGCATCGTTACGCGCGCGCTCGCACGTGAGAGCGAGCAGCTAATCAGCCAAGGACGCATCAATAAAATATATCAACCGAACCCGACCGACCTCCTGTTACACATTCGCGGCGGCGGTCGCAACGTGCGTCTGCTACTATCGGCGCACCCGGTGTACGCGCGCGTACATACGACCGACGAAACGTATGAAAACCCGCTTGAACCGCCGATGTTTTGCATGTTGCTGCGCAAACATCTCGAAGGCGGCATCATCACATCCGTGGCGCAAGTCGGCCTCGAACGCATAATCACCTTCGACGTGCGCGCGCGCAACGAATTAGGCGACATTGTAAATAAACGTTTAATCGTAGAAATTATGGGGCGCCACAGCAACATCGTCTTAATCGATCCGGCAAGCGGGCACATTTACGACGGCATCCGCCGCGTCACCCCCGCCATCAGCCAGTACCGGCAAATTGTGCCGGGCGCGACGTACGTAGCGCCACCTGATCAAGGGAAACGCGACCCGTTAACGGTGGACAAAGCGGACTTTTTGAAACGTCTCGACTTTAACAGCGGCCGTCTCGACAAACAGCTCGTCGCCGCTTACACGGGGATCGGGCCGCTTTTGGCTAAAGAAATTGTGCACCGCGCCGGCATCGGTTCACGGGAAAACTACTGGCGCGCCTTTCACGACATCATGGCCGACGTGCGCGCGGACACGTTCGCCCCGACACTCGTGTACGGGAAGAAAAAAGACGTGTTTGCCGCCGTTTCGCTTACCCACGTCGCGGGGGAAGTACACCGTTTTCCGACGATGCACGGGTGTGTCGCCGCTTATTTTTCTGGCAAGGCGGAACGCGACGCGGTGAAAAACCGTACGCACGATTTAATGCGTTTCCTCAGTAACGAGTGGAAAAAGAACGAAAACAAGTTAAAAAAAATGCGCAAAGAACTGGCGGATACGGCGCGCGCCGACGAGTACCGCCTGTACGGGGAACTGCTAACCGCGTATATGTACCAAGTGACGCCTGGCGCACGGTCGATCGACCTCGTCAACTACTACGACGAAGCGGGAGCGACGGTGACGATTCCGCTCGACCCGAGCCGCTCCCCGGCGGACAACGCGCAACACTATTTTAAAAAATATAATAAGGAAAAAGCGCGCACGGCACACATTACCGCGCAAATCGAAAAAACGGCAGCCGAAAACGACTATTTAGCCACTGTGTTGCAACAGTTGGAAAGCGCTGGGATCGAACATATTGAGGACATTCGCGAGGAGTTAATCGAGGAAGGCTACTTGCGCAAACAGGCGCGCCGCGACGGACGCCGCGCGAAGCAGAAAAAAGACAAACGCCCCGAGCTGACGCGCTTTACCTCTAGTGAGGGCATTCCGATTTACGTCGGCCGCAACAATCGCCAAAACGACTATTTGACGAACCGGTTAGCATCGAGCGACGATACGTGGCTACACACGAAAGACATCCCCGGCTCCCACGTCGTCATTCGCGGGACGAATTTTGGCGAAGCGACCTTAATGGAAGCGGCGCAGCTGGCGGCTTTCTTTAGTAAGGGGCGGGCGTCGTCACAAGTGCCGGTCGATTACACTGCCGTTAAGCACGTACGTAAACCGAGCGGCGCCAAACCGGGGTTCGTCATTTACGATCACCAAAAAACGGTGTACGTCAACCCCGATGAAGCGATGGTCCGCCAAATGGCGCAGGAACAGTGATCTCGTAGATCGCTGTATGTCGTGTGGGCAGTGGCGCGAACGTAATCCCAATCACTTCGCGCCCGCCGCGCACCATCCACACACGCCTACGGTACTTCGCGCCCGCCCCTTTCCCTTCTCCTACTTGCGGTTATATTGGGCAAAAATGTTTTGTAGTTTCATCGCCAAACCGACTTCGCCTTTAACTTTTAACTTCTTAAACATAAAGGCAGAAACCGCATTCAATTCGCCGCGGACGAGTTTCTTAAAATTGTCGGCGGACATTTGGATACAGCAATCGGCGGGCTGTTCGTCACCTTGCACGACGTTCGCCGTCCCTTGCGACAAATGCAGTTGGTAAGTCCCCCCGTCATCCCCCGACAGATCAAATTGATACACCGTCTCCATACCGGCGATCGGTGCAGCATCTTCTTTCGCGAGCGTTTCTAACTCAGAAAAAACGTCTGCAGTTTTCATGTTATACTCCCCTTGCATGATAATATAACTCGCGGGGCAACAAAGTTAAAAAAACGTTGCCCCGCCTTTTTAGCTTCGTGCAATTTTAACGTTAACTTTAACGGAACTCACGCGGAATGCGGCGGGCGACGTCCGTGTCGATGGCCGCGCGAATGACTGCCTCGCGAATGCGGCCGGCGACTTTTTTGTTAAACACACTCGGCGTAATGTAGTGTTCGCCTAACTCGTCGTCTCCGACGATGGAAGCGATCGCCTGCGCCGCTGCGAGTTTCATCTCCTCGTTGATCGTCGTCGCACGGCAGTCGAGCGCCCCGCGAAAGATGCCTGGGAAACAGAGCACGTTATTAATTTGGTTCGGATAGTCGGAACGTCCCGTCGCCATGACTCGTACGTACGGCTCAGCTTCATCAGGGAGAATTTCCGGCGCTGGGTTGGCAAGTGCAAACACGATTGCATCGTCAGCCATTTTTTTCACATCTTCTACTTTCAACACACCAGGCCCGGAAATGCCGATAAAGACGTCTGCCCCCTCAATCACTTCCGAAAGACTCCCCGTTACCTGTGCCGCATTCGTGTGCGCCGCGCACCACTGCCACATCGGATTGTCGTACTGTTCAGATGCAACGAGCGCCCCGGCGCGATCGACACAAATCACATTTTTTGCACCGGCCGACAGCAACATTTTCGTACAAGCGACGCCAGCCGCGCCGATTCCCGTTACGACAATTTTTGCCGTTTCAATCGCTTTGCCAACAATTTTTAAGGCGTTAAGTAGCCCGGCGAGCAAGACGACGGCGGTGCCGTGTTGGTCGTCGTGAAAGACGGGAATATCCAATTCTTCCTTCAGCCGCTGTTCGATTTCAAAACAGCGCGGCGACGAAATATCCTCGAGGTTAATGCCGCCGAATGCCGGTGCGATCGCTTTCACCGTGCGGATAATTTCTTCCGTATCGGTCGTATCGAGACAGATCGGCACGGCGTCAATTTTGGCAAACTGTTTAAATAAGACCGCTTTCCCTTCCATAACCGGCATCGCTGCGCGCGGGCCGACATCGCCGAGCCCTAAGACAGCGGTTCCGTCGGAGACGACAGCGACGGTATTCCGCTTCATTGTCAACGAATACGCTTTATTTTCGTCTTCGTGAATCGCCATGCAGACGCGGGCGACGCCAGGTGTATACACGTGGGACAAGTCCTCACGGTTTTTGATCGGCATTTTAGGTTTCGTTTCAATTTTACCGCCGATGTGCATGAGGAAAGTGCGGTCTGACACGTTAATGAGTTCGATTCCGTCCAACTGTTGCACCGCATTAACAATGCGTTCACTGTTTTTGTCCGGCAAATTAACCGTCACGTCGCGCACGGTCGATTCACGGCTTTGGTGGATGACGTCGATCGCGACGATGTCACCTTCCGCTTCGCTAATCGCCGTTGCTAATTGTCCGAACGAGACTTTGTTTTTGTCCATTTCTAAGCGCAAGATAATACTTAAATTCGCTTGGGTTCGCATTTCGCGATGTTCACACTCCTACATATGCAATCAATTTTCCACACAAAAATATGTATTAACGCCCTACTTATTGTGGCACATGTGCGATAAATGAGCAACTACACGATGCAAAAGCAATCGTTTTTCAAAAAGTGCAAATGCGCCAAGTAGCGCACGGAAGATAGGCGGAAAATAAGCGTTAATACTCGATCTTCATATCGCCGAACGTAATCCAGCCTTTCTTGCGCATCCATTCGGAAATAGCCAGGCTGAATACAGCCGGTCCAATAAAGTGAAGCAGGAGCACATATGAAAGCACGTCCCACGAAAAGCCCATCGCTTCAAAGGTCATCAATTGCCCGACCAAGCCGCTCGTCCCCATCCCGGCGCCCGCCGGTACGTTCGACATCTGCAGCCACACCGTGCCCACTGGTGCTAATATGGCGCCCGCGAGCGTCGGTGGTAATAAAATGAGTGGGTTTTTGACAATATTACCCACCTGCAACATCGACGTGCCGATCCCTTGCGCCAGCCAACCGCCTATCCCGTTTTCGCGAAAACTGCTCGTCGCAAATCCGACCATTTGTGCCGCACAGCCGATCGTCGCCGCGCCGGCAGCAAGTCCTTCCAATCCGAGCATGATCGCGATCGCCGCACTGGAAATCGGAGCTGTTAACGCTAAGCCCATTAACACGGCGACGAGAATCCCCATCAAAAACGGCTGCTGCTCGGTCGCCCACATGACGACGTCGCCAAAATAAGTCATGAACCCGGCAATGGCTGGACCAAACAGTGCCGAGACGGCGTAACCGGAAGCGATCGTCACAAACGGACTCACAATAATGTCGAGCTTCGACTCCTTCGAGACGATTTTTCCCAATTCGACCGCGATGACGGTCGCCGCATAACTTCCCGCTGGCCCGCCGAGCTCGGCGCCAAATGCCCCCGTAATGAGTGCGGAGAACAACACGAGGGGCGGCGCTTGCAATCCGTAAGCGACGGCGACGCCGATCGCCGGACCCATCAGATCCATCGCCAGCTGGCCCATCGGGACAAAATGCGGCAAGCTCAATTGTTCCCCGACCGTCTTTAAAATTAACCCAATAATAAGGGAAGAAAATAGCCCAAGCGCCATGTAACCCATCGCAGTCACGAAGTACGTCTGCAGTGACAAGTGAACACCTTTTTTGCGCAGAAAAGCTTTCATTGCCAGATCCTTTCCCATGCGGAACTCGTTACTGTAAGGCAAACGGGGAGGCGGTGGCTACATCCGCATCTCCCCAGATCCTTTCCCATGTAGAACTCGTTACTGTAAGTGCTGTTAAGTGTTGTTGCTCACGTTACTTTAATACGTACACTAATACGTTACTACATTAACAAAATAATGTCATGCTTTAGGGATTGCCTTATGTTACTGGCACTAAGCTAAACGACATGCCGAGTTCTTCGGCGAGCATTGTCGGCAACCACTGCTATCTTGATCAACATTGCGTGGCACGGAGATCCTCCTGTCTTTCGATCGCAAGTTTTAGTAGTGGCAGGATGCACCCGCGTTCACTCTTCTTCCTTAGCAGGTTGGCGGTAGGTTGGCAGCAGGTTGGCGGCAGCTTAGCAGCAAGTTGGCGGCAGGTTGGCTAGCTCGTCTTGCGGCTCCCCGGTTTAATCGGCGGCTCGGCCCCTGCAGCACAAAGCGGGCACTGTTCTGACGTGTACGTCTCGACCTGTATCTTAACGAGCGAATGGAACGGATAACGGAACGGCGAACCATTCGTACTGCGGTCGACGACGCTGGCGATGCCGAGGACTTCCGCACCGTGCCGTTCGGCGACGTCTAACACTTCTTGCACCGAACCGCCGGTCGTTACGACATCTTCCACGACGACGATCCGCTCCCCCTTGTACAATTGAAAACCGCGGCGGAAGGTCATCTTGCCATTTTCGCGCTCCGTAAACAGTGCCCGGCAACCGAGGGCGCGCGCTACTTCGTGTGCAGCGACAATACCGCCCACCGCCGGGCCGACGACCACGTCGACATCGCTCGCTTGAAACGGCTCTGCCATCGCTCGTCCGACCGCTTCCGCATCTTCAGGATGCTGAAACAGTAACGCGCATTGCAAGTAGCGGTTCGTGTGACGACCTGAGGTCAATAGATAATGTCCCTTTTTTATAACGTTATTCTTTTCCAACAGTGCAACCCACTCGTTGTGCGTTTCGATGTGAGCCCCGTTAGTCTGTACCGCTTCCTTCTCCGTTACCGTCTCATTCACAGCTGTCGCTTCACGTTTGTTCAACACACTCATTCCTCCACACGTTGCTTTATTTACTGCTGTCATTCCACAATTTCTATAGCCACTTCCATGCAATGAGTGACACTTCCATGCAATGAGTGACACTCATCCGTGCGCACCGCTTAAGACAGTTTTCCCGTTTCCGAGTGTCAGCTGTGCGGTGCGTAACTGCAGCGTTACTGCTGTCGTTAGGCCTCTCCTGTAAGTGCCTGCCCGATGCGTTCGTACACGGCGCGCGGATCGTCGGCGTGCGTAATCGACCGCCCGATGACGAGGTAATCCGCACCGCGGCGCACCGCTTCCTGTGGGCTCATGACGCGCTTCTGATCGCCGTGGGCGTGTTCCGGTAGACGGATGCCCGGAGTGACCGCGAGAAAGTCTTCGCGTGCCCCTCGCTTCAGTTGTTCGACTTCCCAACCAGAACAGACGACGCCGTTCAAACCAGCCCCTTGCGCTAACTCGGCGTAGTGGCTGACACTTTGCGCGACTGTGCCCGCAATGCCAATCTGTTCATTCAACACGTGTTCATTCGTACTCGTTAACTGGGTGACGCCGATAACTTTAGTCGCCTGTTTTTCTGTTTGAATGTCGCGAACGCCAGCGACGGCAGCGCGTAACATTTCCGTCCCTCCGGCAATGTGTACGGTTGTGAGGTCGACGTTTAGCCGCGCGAGTGACTGTGCCGCAAGGTACACCGTTTGCGGAATGTCGTGTAACTTCAAATCGAGAAATACCGGATAGCCGTGTGCTTTTAATTTGTGTACAAATGATGGGCCAGCAGCGTAAAACAACTGCATGCCAACTTTTACGAAGGGCTTGTTGTCGCCAAACTTCGCCAGTAACTGCTCGGCCGCCCGCTCGTCTGGCACGTCGAGGGCTACGATAATGCGTCGATCTTTGTGTGTCTCGTTTACTGTCACTTTTTCCACCCCGCTCCTGTTAATTCGGCAATGCGTTCTACGTGCAACTTGTCGAGTAACGGCGGTAACGCAGCGATAATTTCTGGACAAATGTACGGGTTCGTAAAATTGGCGGTGCCGACTGCGATTGCCGATGCACCGGCGAGGAAAAATTCAATCACATCTTCCGCCGACGTAATGCCCCCCATGCCGATGATCGGCAAATCGACGGCCTGGCTCACATCCCAAATCATCCGAAGCGCCACTGGTTTAATCGCCGGACCGGACAGACCCCCCCGTTCATTCGCCAGAATCGGACGCCGCGTGTTTAAGTCGAGACGCATGCCGAGCAACGTGTTAACCATGCTTAGTCCATCGGCACCCGCAGCGGCGACGGCGCGGGCGACGGCGACGATATCGGCAGCGTGCGGCGTCAATTTGACGAACACGGGCACGCGACTGACACGTTTGACAGCTTGTGTCACTTCGGCAGCTAATTGCGGATCGGCCCCGAAAGCCACCCCGCCACAGGCGACGTTCGGACAGGAGATGTTTAGCTCCAAGGCCGCGACGTGCGGACTCGCGCTCACTTGCGCGGCTACTTGTTCGTAATCTTCCACCGTATTGCCAGCAATATTGGCAAAGATCGGTACTCCAAACTGATCGAGCCACGGGAGTTCAGTCGCACATACTTCGTCGACGCCCGGGTTTTGCAACCCGATCGCATTGAGCATACCTGCCGGCGTTTCTGCCACCCGCGGCGTCGGATTGCCGCGGCGCGGCTCAGGTGTGGTCGCCTTGATCGCGATCGCGCCTAACTGGCGCAGATCGTAAAACTGACTGTACTCTCGCCCGAACCCAAAACAGCCGGATGCGGGCATGACCGGATTGTTTAACGTTAGCGAACCGAGACGTACCTCGAGACGTTCACTCACAAAACCACCTCCCGAAACGGAAAAACAGGGCCGTCACTACAAATTTTCACTTGCGTTAGTTGGGTCTCTCGCTCACAAAGCCGGGGCTCTTGCGTGCGCAGTTGGCAGACGCAAGCAAGACAAGCGCCTACGCCGCACCCCATCCGCTCTTCGAGCGAGACGTATCCGTCGAGCGCTGTCTTCGCAAACAACTGTTGTAACGCGCGTAGCATCGGCAAGGGCCCGCAGGCGTAAAACACATCCCACGGATACGGGCTCTCGATCAAGTCTGTGACGCGGCCGCGCGTGCCGAGGGTGCCGTCGTCTGTCGCGACGGCAACCGACCCAAACGCCCGAAATTCGTCGACGTAAAACGCAGCTTCGCGTGAGGCAAAACCGAGGATACTGTCGACGACTGCGCCGCGCGCATGTAAGTCGCGCGCCAACCCGTACAGCGGCGGCACACCGACTCCCCCTCCGACGAGAAGCGCCCGTTTAACCGTCGGCGCCGCCGTCAGTGGAAAGCCGTTGCCGAGCGGTCCGAGCACGTCTAGTGTGTCGCCGCGGCGACGGGAAGCTAGCCACGTCGTCCCTTTTCCAGCGGCGCGGTAAATGAGTGTAACTGTCTGTTCACGGGCGTCCTGTACAGCTATACTGATCGGTCGGCGCAGCGTGAGTTCCCATCCACTACCGCATCGAATGTGGTAGAACTGTCCCGGAGCTTGCCCGTGTGCCACCTCAGGGTCGTGGCAGTCGATTTGGTAAATGTCGCTTGCGATGCGCCTATTTTGTAATACGGTGAGCTCTTTTTTCACCATCTTTGTGGCCATCTTTGTGACACCCTTCCTTTTTGCCGTTACTCTTTTCTTCGCGTGAGTTTAGCGCGCTAGTGGCTCGGCCGTAAACGTCACTTCCTCTAACGTGATGAGCAGCCCCGCTAACGTGTCGAGCGAGGTTAAACACGGCACGCCGTTTTCGACCGCGCCGCGCCGAATGCGGAAGCCGTCCCGCTGTGGCTCGCGCCCGCGCGTCCACGTATTGACGACCATATCGACCGCGCCTTGACGAATAAGCTGTAAAATGTCTTCCGCGCCTTCACTTAATTTCGCAACGGTCTCCACCGGAAGGCCGTGGTTGCGTAAAAACTGCGCGGTACCGACAGTCGCTACCAAACGGTAGCCGAGTCGCCCGAGCCGCTTGACGAGTGGGAGGACATCCTGCTTGTCCTTGTCCGCGACGGTGACGAGTACCGTCCCTTCGCGTGGCACGGTGAGGCCAGCTGAGGCGAAACCTTTATACAGCGCCCGCGGAAACGTTGCATCTCGGCCCATCACTTCACCCGTCGATTTCATTTCCGGACCTAACGTTACCTCGACGTCTGACAGTTTGGCAAACGAGAACACAGGAACCTTAACAGCAACTATCTCCCCTTCCGGCCACAACCCAGGCGCTAAGCCGAGCGTGGACAGTGTGTCACCTAACATGATGTTCGTCGCTAAGCGCGCCAGCGGAAGTCCCGTCACTTTACTCAAAAAAGGCACTGTCCGCGAAGCGCGCGGATTGACCTCGATCACGTACAGCTCGTCCTCGTAACTGACAAACTGGATGTTCAGCAGGCCGCGCACGTCTAACGCCCGGGCAATGCGCGTCGTTACTGCAACGACTTCTTCTTTTTCCTGATCACTAAGCGATTGCGTGGGATAGACGGCAATCGAGTCGCCGGAATGCACGCCCGCCCGTTCGAGGTGCTCCATGATGCCGGGAACGAGAACGTTTTCTCCGTCGCACAAGGCGTCGACTTCAATTTCTTTCCCCCGTACATAGCGGTCGATTAAGACAGGTTGGTCCGGATTGACCGCAACTGCTTCTTGCAAATACGTGGCGAGTTCGTCGTCACTGTACACGATTTGCATCGCCCGTCCACCGAGCACGTACGACGGGCGTACGAGCACCGGAAAACCTAGCGTATTCGCCCGGCTATGTGCCTCTTGTACCGAATTCACGGTCACCCCGCGCGGGCGGCGAATGTGTAACCCGGCGAGTAATTCCTCAAATTGTTCGCGGTCTTCTGCCCGGCTGATATTCGCCATCGTCGTCCCTAAAATCGGGATTCCGAGGCAGTCGAGTTCTCGCGCCAAGTTAAGCGATGTTTGTCCCCCGAATTGGACGACGACGCCGAGTGGCTGCTCGTGGTTGACGACGGCGAGCACGTCTTCGATGTCCAGCGGCTCAAAGTAGAGTCGGTCGGAAATGTCAAAGTCTGTAGATACTGTTTCCGGGTTGTTGTTAATGATGACCGCTTCGTATCCGGCCTCGCGTATCGCTTGCACCGCGTGTACCGTCGCATAGTCAAATTCGATCCCTTGTCCGATGCGAATCGGCCCGCTACCGAGGACGATGACAGGCGGCTTTCCGTCTCTCCGGCCCTCTGCTAGCACGCCTTCCGCAGCCGAGCCTCCGACGTTCGCTTCCACTGTCACACCGACCGCTTCTGCCATCGCGCTGTCTACTGCCTCCGTCACGCGATCCGTTCCCGTCGCGCTGTCAACTTCCGCTTTTATACCGTCCGCCTTCGCCATCGCGCCATCCGCTGCCGACTCCCGCTCCGCAGCAAACGTGCGGTATAAGTACGGACTTTGTACCCCAAAGCGGTTTAAGCACGTGTCAACCTGCTTAAACGTCGGACGGATGCGCCATTTGCAAGACAACGCACGTACCTCATCAATTGTACACCCTTGGAAAGCAGCAATCGTCGCATCGCTGAATCCCATGCTTTTTGCTTCCATGAGTAATTCCCGCTGTAGCGGTCTCTCTGTCAACCGCTGCTCGAGTGCGACGAGCCGCGCTAGCTCCCCCAGGAAAAAGTGGTCAATCGCCGTGAGGGCGTGAAGGTGCTCGACCGTGTAGCCGCGCCGCAACGCTTCCGTCAAGGCAAACAGCCGCATGTCATGTGCCTCGCACACGCGCTCTTCGAGCGCCGCACCGTCTAACGCCGCATATGCTGGCAATTGCAAGCCACTCACCTCCAGTTCGAGGGAGCGAACCGCTTTTTGCAACGATTCAGCAAATGTCGCCCCGAGTGCCATCACTTCTCCTGTCGCCTTCATTTGCGTCCCTAAACGACGCTCTGCAGCCGGAAACTTATCAAACGGCCAGCGCGGGATTTTCGTGACGACGTAGTCGAGCTCGGGTTCAAACAGTGCCGCCTTTTGCCCTGCGACTGGGCGTACGATTTCCGCGAGCGTGTAGCCGAGAGCGATTAAAGAGGAAACTTTCGCAATCGGATAACCAGTCGCTTTCGAAGCGAGCGCGCTCGAACGGCTGACGCGCGGATTCACTTCTATGACGTAATAGTTGCCGTCGTTCGGGTCAAACGCGTACTGCACATTGCAGCCACCTTCGATTTGCAATTTGCGAATGATGGCAAACGACGCTTCTTTAAGCCGCGCGAGGTCGTCCGCAGCTAGCGTGAGCGCCGGGGCGACGACGATGCTGTCGCCGGTGTGCACGCCGACCGGATCGACGTTTTCCATGTGACACACCGCGACACAGTTGTCGTCCCGGTCGCGGATGACTTCAAACTCGATTTCCTTATATCCGGCGACACTTTGTTCGACGAGCGCCTGACCAATTGGACTGTACGTCAGCGCTCCTTCCATAATTTCTAGGAGCTCATCCTCTGAATCAGCGATACCACCGCCTGTGCCGCCGAGCGTAAACGCCGGTCGTACGATGACTGGATAGCCGCTCTTTGCGGCAAACTGCACCGCTTCTTCCGCCGTGTGCACAATGGCGCTCTCCGGGATCGGCTGGCCGATGTCGAGCATGAGCGAGCGGAACCGTTCGCGGTCTTCTGCCCCTTGAATGGCGTCGAGGTCCGTCCCTAACAAGCGGACACCTTCCCGCTTAAGCACACCGCTTTCCGCTAATTCGACCGCGAGGTTGAGCGCCGTCTGCCCCCCGAGAGTCGGCAAAATGCCGTCCGGGCGTTCTTTGCGAATGATGTGGGCGAGAAATTGCGTCGTCAGCGGTTCGACGTAGACGCGGTCGGCCGTATCCGGATCGGTCATAATCGTTGCCGGGTTGCTATTCGCCAGCACCACTTCGACCCCCGCCTGCTTCAATGCCCGACACGCTTGTGTCCCGGCATAGTCAAATTCTGCGGCTTGTCCGATCACGATCGGTCCTGAGCCGATGACGAGCACTTTCTTAATATGAGGAAATTTTGGCACTCAAACCTCTCCTTTACGTTGTTCGTGTTGTCGTGACGTTTTTAGAAGCGCCGCGTCGTAGACGATCTCTCCGTCCACCATCGTCCATACCGGCCACCCTTGCAGTTCCCAATCGGCAAACGGGGTGTTTTCGCTTTTGCTGTAAAACGTGCTAGCATCGACGCGGGCACATCTTTTTAAGTCGACGAGTGTCAAATCGGCAACGGCTCCTACGCGCACGTGCCCCCCTGGGAGGCCAAACCGTTCAGCCGGAATCGTACTCATGCGCTGCACGAGTTGTTCTAGCGCCAGTACACCCGTCTTGACGAGGCGGGTATACAGGAGCGGAAACGCCGTTTCCAGCCCGACGATCCCGAACGGCGCCTGCCGGAAGCCACGCGCTTTTTCCGCTGTTTCGTGCGGCGCGTGATCGGTCGCGATCATGTCGATCGTCCCGTCCAACAGTGCAGCGATCAAGGCGGCGCGATCTTCCGCGGCACGCAGTGGCGGATTCATTTTGTAACGCGCGTCGTCGCCAGGAATGTCCGCTTCCGTCAACACGAGATGGTGCGGTGTCACTTCGGCAGTAATGTGCACACCGTACTGCTTGGCGGCGCGAATTGCCGCTACTGAGGCCGCGCTACTGACGTGGCACACGTGATAATGTACCCCCGTCCGCGCAGCGAGGACAGCGTCGCGCGCGACGTGAGCGGCTTCCGCTTCCCCGGGGATAGCCGGCAGATTCAGTCGCTTCGCTACCTCGCCGTCGTGTACGACGCCGTCTCCGGCGAGAGAATTGTCCTCGCAGTGTGCGACGAGCGGCAATCCTGTAGCCCGTGCCTGTTCCATTGCTTGCATCATTTTTTGCGCCGATTGCACCCCGACGCCGTCGTCCGTGAGCGCGAAGGCGCCCGCCCGTTTGAGCCCACCGCAGTCAGTTAGCGCCTCCCCCGCGAGACCGTGCGTAATCGCTGCGTAAAAGAGCACCTTCACGACGGCATCACGATCCGCTTGCTCCACCTGTTCACGAATTTTTTGTGGCGTATCCGTCACTGGCGACGTGTTCGGCATCGCGGCAATCGTCGTAAAACCGCCGCGCGCCGCCGCCCGACTACCGCTGGCGATCGTTTCTTTCGCTGTAAATCCTGGCTCGCGCAAATGGACGTGTACGTCGATCAATCCCGGGAGTAACGTCAGTCCTTCCGCAGCGACGAATTCTGTCCCGCGTACGTCTAATCGGTTGCCGATCGCCGCAATGACGCCGTTTTGTACGTGCACATCGACACGCCGCCACTTGCCCTCTAAATAACAGTTAGCTTGCTTGATGAGAACGTCCACGAACAACTTCCCCTTTCTCCACGCCTGATTTATTCGTCTCACTCATCCCACTCGTCCCGCTCATCCTACTCATATCACTTATCCCACCCATGACACTCATCCCACTCGTGTCACTTATCGATTCACTTGCGCCATTCCTTGTACCGTCATCTACTACAGTCCCATACAGGACGTACTCGAGCACCGCCATCCGTACAAACACCCCATTTTGCACTTGTGACGCAATGCGCGAACGCGGGTGTTCGACTACCGCCCCATCGATCTCAATGCCGCGATTAACTGGACCGGGGTGCATCACGATCGCCTGTGGCTGTAGTAACTCCATGCGCCGCTCCGTCAAACCGTACTGCCACATATAGTCGTCTAACTCCCACTTTAGTTCACTCTCTAGCCGCTCGCGTTGAATGCGCAGCATCATGACGACATCCGCTTCGCGCAGTGCGCGCTCAAACGGCACGTAAGGGGCAAGCCGTTCTAACCGTTTATCGCGAAACACATCCGGCCCGCTGACGACCGGTCGTGCGCCGAGGCGCTTGAGCCCGTACACGTTGGAGCGGGCGACGCGGCTATGGCGAATGTCGCCGACGATGGCCACAGTGAGCCCCTCTAGACTGCCAAACGTTTGCCGCATCGTCAGCCAGTCGAGTAACGCTTGTGTCGGATGGGCACACGTTCCATTCCCCGCATTCACTAACCGCATGTGCAACTTGCCGCGCAACGCGTCAAACACGTCATTGTGTTGGTGGCGGATGACCGCCGTATCGACTCCCATCGCCTCAAGTGTCCGCAAGGTGTCCCACAAACTTTCCCCTTTAGTTACACTGGAAACATCCGCGTCAAAGTAGAGCACATCCATGCCGAGACGCTTCGCCGCCAGTTCGAACGAACAGCGCGTACGCGTACTCGGTTCGTAAAAGAGCTGCACCATCACTTTTCCTTTTAGACGATCACTGTACGCCCCTAGCGGTGCCCGAGCCATTTGGTCGGCCCGCTCTAAAATGGCGTTAATCGCCTCAGTAGACAATTCGTCAACCGTCAGTAAAGATGTCGATTGCACAAGCGTTCCCTCCCGTAAAAAAAACTCCCTGCGCAAGGCCGCAAGGAGCTAGGCGGTCGGACAGACCGCATACAGACACGCCTTGCCGGCCTCACGGAACCAGTTTAAAGACGACTTCATTTCGTTATTATTTGGATTGACCTTTAGCATCGTTAAGTTGACAATTTGTGTCCGTTTAGCCTACGTTTAGCAACGGTAAATGGACGATTAGTTTCAGCTTTGCCCACGTTTAGCAACGGTAACTAGACGATGCGTTTCGGCTTTGCCCACGTCTCCTTCGCTATTGTGAGCGATAAGCTACGGTTACGATGCTTGGCTCGACGCCGAACGCGGTTGTGCGTCCAACCCATCGGCCGCCTCCGCTTCCGTTCTACCAGGCAACAGCAAGTTGAGGGCTACCCCGATAAACGTCGCCAGCGACATGCCTTCGATTTCGAGGTGAATGCCGACAAACTTTAGAGCGGCACCGCCAATGCCGATGACGAGAATAACTGAGGCGATGATCAGGTTGCGCTTCTCCGTAAAATCGACCCCGTTTTCCACTAACATGCGCAAGCCGGACGAAGCGATAATTCCGAACAGCAAGATCGACACCCCGCCCATGACCGCTGTCGGTACCGTCGCGATGAGTGCTTCTAATTTGCCGACGAAGGCAAACGTCATTGCGAACACGGCTGCTCCGCCGATGACGTATACACTAAACACGCGGGAAATCGCCATGACGCCGATGTTTTCCCCGTACGTCGTATTTGGCGGTCCACCGAGGCACGAAGCGATCATCGTTGCGACGCCGTCGCCCATAAGCGAGCGGTGTAACCCAGGGTCTTTGGCCAAGTCGCGTCGCATAATGCCGCTTGTCACCATTAAATGGCCGACGTGTTCGGCGAGCGTAACGAGCGCGACGGGAACGATGACGAGCGCGGCTGTCCATGATACTTGCGGCGTCGTGAGCTGCGGCAGGACAAACCAGTTCGCCTCTTTAACAGGGGTAAAGTCGACAATGCCAGCGAACAGGGCGACGATGTAGCC
The DNA here is from genome assembly GCF_001375555.1 of Numidum massiliense. Taxonomy (NCBI): domain Bacteria; kingdom Bacillati; phylum Bacillota; class Bacilli; order Caryophanales; family Bacillaceae; genus Numidum; species Numidum massiliense. The sequence goes on from NZ_CTDZ01000009.1 coordinate 1,673,277, forward strand.
GCCGACAATCCCGATTAAAATCGGAATAATACCGAGAAACCCGCGGAAAAACATATTAGCGATAATGGCGATCGCTAACGTCGCTAACGCCACGACGAAATGTTTTAACGAGTAGTGTTTGAGCGTCACCGTACCGGCTTTGTCGTCGATACTTTGAACGGTCGCACCGTCTGCCGTCAACGCGTGGAATTGTTCAATCGTCTCTGGCTTATCGACAACTGTTTGTGTCGTGCTTGCCATATCTACGGCTGTGCCGGCGAGGGCCAATCCGATGACAGCGACGATGGAACCGATGACGACTGGCGGGAATATTTTTTGCAGCCAGTTGACGCCGAAGCGGTATACGAATACAGCGACGGTCCCGTAGACGATTCCGGCGAGCAACCCGCCAAACAGCGCCGCCCCCATCCCTTGACTTTGTGAAACGGTAATGAACGGAACGATAAAGGCAAATGACGAGCCGAGGTACGCAGGAATTTTACCGCGCGTAATGACGAGATAAGCGAGCGTTCCGATCCCGCTCGTCAGCAGTGCCACAGAGACACTCATACCGGTAAGTAGCGGCACGAGAATCGTCGCCCCGAACATCGCGAATAAGTGCTGAATACTTAAAGCTGCCCATTTGAACAGGGGCGGACGCTCATGGACGTCTAACACAACGTGTGTTTGTTTCATGTCGTTCTCCTCCTCAAAAATTAAGTGAAAACAGTGTACAAAAAAAACCTCTTCGGCCGAGGCCAAGAGGTTTTTTTGCTTGCTTTGCGCAAAGCGGTGCGTTTTTAGCGTACGCACGGTGTCCGTGCGGTGCGGCACTGCACTTACTAGTTATAAGTACAGCAGGGCGCACAGCCACAGCGCGTAACAGCTCTCGCAGAACCTCTTGCCAGCCTCACGGGACTGAGTTAAAGAGGGATAAAGTTTTTTACATCGCTAAATGTATAATTAACGCTTTTGTTTAATTACCGTTTTTGTTTACTTACCGTTTAATGACGACTTCGTCCGTCCCTTCGATTTCTTGCACGGCAACTTTAATGACCTCCGTCTTCGCTGTCGGGACATTTTTGCCGATGTAATCGGCGCGAATCGGTAGTTCGCGGTGTCCGCGGTCGACGAGGACCGCTAACTGAACCGTGCGCGGCCGCCCGAGGTCGATGAGCGCATCCATCGCCGCGCGCACCGTCCGTCCAGTAAACAACACATCGTCGACGAGTATGACGTGCTTTCCCGTGACGGGAACGGGAATATCATTCCCTTTTACGACCGGGTCTGCCGTTTTTTCACTCAAGTCGTCACGGTACAGCGTAATGTCCAGCTGACCCACTGGAACATCTTGCCCTTCGATGTCGCTAATGCGCGCCGCTAGTCGCTCAGAGAGCGGCACCCCACGCGTCTTAATCCCGACTAACACACAATCGGTGATTCCTTTGTTTTTTTCTACGATTTCGTGGGCAATCCGTGTCAACGCCCGCCGCATCGCCGCTTCATCGAGAATGACATTTTTCTTTTGCAACGTTAGCCCTCCTCGCCTTCCTACGTACAAAAAAAGAGCCCCGCCCACGTGTAGGCAAGGCACTCCCTTCTTGCAGAGCCCTATCCGTCTTACCCTTGCCAGTCTCACGGGACTGTCCTTAAAAGGTCTTATACAGTTGCTTTTCGTATTATGACCGATATGTCGTGCAATGTCAACCCCTTGGGCAAAAAAATGAGACCTGTTTTTTTGCCCCACAAATTTTTCATATCCGAAGCGCACGCTGGCAACCCGTTCACAACGCCTTTTTTTGGGCTTCATTTCATTCCGCGTTCCTTATAAAACCTTTCCGCGCCGGGATGGAGCGGGATCGGCAAAAAGTCCTTCGCCCCGGTCATTGTAAGGTTGCGCGTGACGACGTGCGCATTTTGGATGACGGCCATTTTACTAAAAAATGTCTTCGTCAACTGATAAACCGTCTCTTCGTCTAGCTCGCGACTAGCGACGAGCACGTTCATAATCGCCACGGTCGGAACGTCACTTTCATTTCTATACGTATGCGCCGGAATAAAACCTTGGATATAGTAAGGATGCTCTTTTTGCAACTCGATCATTGCCGAACCAGTCAGTGGCACGACATAAATATCTTCCGTAAGTAACGAATCAACTATTTCCGAATTCGGGAGCCCAGAAATGACGAATGCCGCATCGACCGTGCCGTTTTTTAAGCCGTCTACTGCTTCCGCGTAAGGAAGGAACTCCGCCTCAAAATCGTCGTACGCAAGCCCGAAGGCCGCCAACACTTCGCGCGCATTTTGTTCGACGACACTGTTTAGCGCCCCAACGGCCACTTTTTTTCCGGCGAGGTCGGAAACTTGCCCGATTCCCGTATCACTCGTCGTCACGAGCTGCACGTAATTTGGATAGAGCGCGGCAATCGCTTGAAAGCGATCCATTTTTTTAGTAAAAGGCGCGGCGCCCTCGTAGGCGCGCACCGCTGCGTCGCTGCCAATGAGCGCCAATTGCGCGTGGCCTTGTGCGAGTAGATGAATATTTTCCACCGACGACGCCGTCGCTTGAACCGACGCTGTCACGCCTAACGCTTGTTCATACAACTTCCCTAACGCATCGCCGACTGCATAGTAGACGCCCGATTGACCGCCTGATGCAATCGTAATCGACAGCGCGTCTTTTGCTTGCTTTTCAAGGATTGAGACGACACCTGTCCCCCTATTATTAAAAATCGGTTTAGAACTTGCATCCTGTTTCTCGCGTTTTTTTTCGCCGTCGCCGCCTATACCCGTTCCCGTCCCCATCGTACACGCCGACACGAGTAGCAAACTAAGAAGACCACAAAGCAGAGCCGCCCCGTACCTTCGCACCCCTCTTCCCCCTCAACCGTCCAGTTTCTGTTTACTATCGTATGCATACGGCCTAAGGGATAGAAGCAAGCAACCGTTACCTCAACCGCGCGACGCTGCGCGAAGTTTAGCCAAAGTATCTTCCATATCTTGCGGCACCGGAGCGTGAAACTGTAGCTGTTCGCCGCTCCGGGGGTGAACGAAACCTAACGTCGCCGCGTGCAGTGCTTGTCCACTTATACGGTCGCCTACAATCGTGCGCTTGCGCGACCCGTATTTCGGATCGCCGAGGAGCGGGTGACCGATGTACGCCATATGAACGCGAATTTGGTGCGTCCGCCCTGTCTCTAAGCGGCAAACGACAAATGTAAAGTCAGGAAAGTATTCGATAACGTTAAAATGGGTCACCGCCCTTTTACCATTATTATGCACAACAGCCATTTCTTTCCTATTCTTCGGATGGCGTCCGATCGGCGCATCAATCGTCCCTTTCGCGTGACCGATTTTGCCGTGTACGATCGCCATATATTCGCGTTTCACCGTATGCGCCGCTAACTGCTGCGCCAGCGATTCGTGAGCCGCGTCCGTCTTTGCGACCATTAGTAATCCGGACGTATCTTTATCGATGCGGTGGACGATCCCCGGGCGCAGGTCGCCGTTTATCCCCGATAAGTGGTCACAGTGTGCGAGTAACGCGTTCACTAACGTACCGGCGACATTCCCGGGTGCCGGGTGCACGACCATCCCGCGCGGCTTGTTCACGATGAGCACATCGTCGTCTTCGTACACAATGTCGAGCGGAACCGCCTCCGGCTCAATCGTGTGTGTCACAGGTGCAGGCACGTGCAAACAGATCTTTTCCCCCGCTTGCAACCGATAGTTTGCTTTAACCGCGCGCCCACCGCTCGTCACCCGCTCCTCTTCGATCCACCTTTGCACGACGGCACGCGACCACTCCCCTTGCCGCGCCACATATTTATCGACTCGTTCGCCAGCGGCAGCCTCATCGACGCACCAGCAAACCGTTCCTTCTTCGTTCACGATTAGTTACTCATCCTCAAAACGGTATTTTTCCGTAACTTGCGTTTGCCTCGAAAAAAGCGTAAACCACAATAAAATTATTACCCCGACCACGATTGCAGAATCAGCAACGTTAAAAATCGGGAAATTAATCATGCGAAAATCTAAAAAGTCGACGACTTCCCCCTGCAAGAGACGGTCGATGAAGTTTCCAATCGCCCCGCCCAACACGAGCGCTAAGGAAACAAGCATCCCTTTTTGTTCTCTTATTTGCGTCATATACCACAAAATCCCGATGATGACGACGACCGTTACGACGATAAAAAACCAACGGGCATCTTGGAGAATGCCGAACGCTGCCCCCGCGTTACGGTGCGACGTAATGTGGAATACTCCGTCGATCACCGGAATCGTGTCGTACAAATTCATCGCTTTCACAATAACGAGCTTCGTCAACTGGTCACACCCGACAACAATGAGTGCCAACAATAAATAAACAAACAAACCCGTCCCTCCCAGAATGCACCAACCTTAAATATTTTTTTTCCGTTAAGCTGTTTAAAATTGTAGCACAGCACCGTAGCGGGAACAACTTCCCATCTTCATCTTCACGTCTTTACCTTCCAAAGCACTCTTTTCTACATCTTCGCTCGTCAGTAACGACATAGAGCAGCGCTAGGTGAGTAGCGCTGGTAAGTAGCGCGAGGTGAGTAGCGCGAAGCGCTAATAGGACGTGACACCTCACGCTTTTATGCCTTAATAACGTTCGCCTTCACCCTCGTCCCGCTCCGCCTCCTCCTCTGCCTGTAACCTTCTATACGCGTCGTTGCGCGTCAATTCAATCGAGCCGTCCTCGTTGTGTTCACCGATAAAATCGGCTACAGCAATGTTTTCAATATCTTCGACTGCGCCGCGCCGCTCGTCTGGCTCGTTCCCTAACTCGTTGTAACTCCTGCCTTCGCGGTAAAAGTCAGGCGGGTTCGACGTCCCGTACTGCTCGACCGCTTGCCACGCATCTTCTGCGTCAAACTCGGTTTCACGGTCATCGCCGTCATAATTGTACTTGCCAAAGGTTGGTGTTAACACTTCTTCCTCGATCGGCCGCCGGAACGACTGTTCATCGTCGAGTTGATGATCCACGCAAAATTTGGCCGTCGGGTTGGCCTGTAGCCGCGCAGGCGAAATCTCCCGCCCACACGTTACACAGACGCCGTACGTTCCGTCCTCCATGCGCTTAAGCGCCGCCGTTACATCTTCGAGGCGGTGTTCGTCTAATTCGTTCAAGGCGATGTCTTTACCTCGTTCAAACATTTCCGAACCTAAGTCTGCGGGGTGGTTGTCGTATCCAGCTAATTCCCCGACCGAATCGTTCATCCCCGTCTTTAACCCGTAATGGACGGTCTGGTCGAGTCGCGTTTCAATGGCCGCACGCTCTTCCGTTAATTGTTGTCGCAACTGGGCAAGTTGTTCGCTATTCACACGCTAACGTCCTTTCACAAGTAGTTGCACAATGTCTTCTCGTACAGTTGAACAATGTGCTTAGCTGTTCGTAACTTGCCCTTTTCTACGCCCTTTCACTCAAAAAAATATCGCCTCTTCCCTCATGCACGAGCGGGAGGGAGGAGGCGACAGTATACTGCTATGCGAACAACTATACGAATAGCTATGCGTCTTCTCCGGCAACGACGTCGGCATAATGGTTGCGCACTGTCGTCGCACAGCGGTGGCACAAGTCGAGGTACGCGTCGTCTTTGCCTACCTCAGGTGAGATGACCCAGCAACGTTCACACTTCTCGCCTTCAGCTTGCGCCACTTTGACGTGCAAACCGTCGTAAGCGAGTGCTTCTGCGGAAGGATTGGCGCCCGGTTCGTGCAGTGTCACTGCGGAAACGATCAGAAATTGGTCGAGGCGGTCGACCCCTTTAAGCAGTTCGTACGTCTCTACCTCGGGGAACAGCTCCACCGCAGCGCCGAGGGAGTTGCCGATCAGCTTTGCCTTGCGCGCTTCTTCTAACGCTTTTAACACGTCGTCGCGCACGGCTGTCAACCGATCCCACTTTTGTTCCAGTGCGGCATCGGTCAGTTGCTCGTCCGGCTGCGGCATGTCTGTTAACTGTACGCTTACGACGTCTGCACCCGGGACGTAGCGCCACACTTCGTCAGCCGTATGCGCGAGGATTGGCGCAATGAGGCGCACGAGGGCATTTAGCAGCTCGTACAACACCGTCTGCGTCGCGCGACGACTTTTCGCCTCGCTGTACTCCGTATACAGGCGGTCCTTGCGAATGTCGAAGTAAAACTGAGACAAGAACACGGCACAAAAGTTGTGCACGTGATGGTAAACGGCGTGAAACTCGTAACCGTCGTACGCTGCGTTCACTCGTTTCACGAGCTGCTGCAACTTGGAGAGGACGTATCGTTCCAACTCTTCCATCTCACCGTGCGCCACGCCATCCCGTTTCGGATCAAAGTCGGCCAAGTTACCGAGCAAGAAACGCATTGTATTGCGGATTTTGCGGTACACTTCGGCAATTTGTTTCAAGATGCTGTCAGAAATGCGCACGTCGGCCGTATAGTCGACGGACGACACCCACAGGCGCAAAATGTCGGCGCCGAGCTGCTTCGTAATGTCTTGTGGTGCAACCGTATTGCCGAGCGACTTCGACATCTTGCGTCCTTCCCCGTCGAGCGTAAACCCATGACTGAGCACTTGTTCATACGGCGCTTGCCCGAACGCAGCGACCGCCGTCGACAGCGACGAATTAAACCAGCCCCGATACTGGTCCGAACCTTCCAAGTACATGTCTGCCGGCCACTTCAGCTCCTCGCGCTGCCGCAGCACAGCCACGTGACTCGATCCCGAATCGAACCAGACGTCCATCGTATCCGTCTCTTTGCGGAATTCATCGTGCCCGCAGGCGGTACACGTCGCCCCGTGTGGCAACAGTTCAGCTTCCGTTTTGTCATACCACGCGTCAGATCCTTCTGCCGCAAACAGGTTCGCAATTTGATCGATCGTCTCATCTGTAATTAACTCGTGCCCACACTTTTTACAGTAAAAAATTGGTAGCGGCACACCCCACACCCGTTGCCGCGAAATACACCAGTCGCCGCGGTCGGCAACCATGTTGTGCAGGCGCACTTCTCCCCATTTTGGGTGCCACTTGACCGCCTTAATTTGTTCCAACATCTCCTCGCGAAAACCGTCGATCGACGCAAACCACTGTTCCGTCGCCCGGTAAATGACGGGCTGCTTACTCCGCCAGTCATGCGGATATTGATGTGTAATGAATGACAGTTTGAATAGGTGACCGCCTTCGTCCAGCTTTTCCGTCACGACTTTGTTCGCTTTATCGTAAAACAAGCCTGTAAACCCGGGGGCTTCCTCTGTAAAGACGCCGCGTTCATCCACTGGGCACAACACGCCGAGGTCGTATTTAATGCCAAGTTCAAAGTCTTCTTCCCCGTGGCCTGGCGCTGTGTGCACGCAGCCAGTACCGGCATCTAACGTCACGTGGTCACCGAAGACGAGCGGGCTCATCCGGTCGTAAAACGGGTGGCGGCAGACGACTCCGTCGAGCTCGCTCCCTTTCCACGTCTTCACGATGTCATACGAAGCGATGTCCGCTTCCTTCATCACGTCGTCGACGAGCGCTTCCGCGAGTAGGAGATACTCCTCCCCGACCTTCACGAGGGCGTAAGTGAAGTCTTCTTTGAGCGCAACCGCTAAGTTAGCCGGAATCGTCCAGGGCGTCGTCGTCCAAATGAGGACGAACGCATTCGCTTCCGGAACAACCCCGTTGCCGTCCGCGACGGGAAACTTGACGTAAAGCGACGGCGACCGTTTATCGTAATATTCAATCTCCGCCTCTGCTAACGCCGTTTCCGACGACGGCGACCAGTAGACCGATTTTTTGCCGCGGTAAATGAATCCTTTTTTGGCCATATCGCCAAAAACGCGAATTTGCGCCGCCTCAAACGCTGGCTTTAGCGTAATGTACGGATTTTTCCAGTCGCCGCGGACGCCGAGCCGTTTAAACTGTTCCCGCTGTTTATCGATATACTTTTGAGCATACTCGGCACACTTGGCACGAAACTCATTGACCGGTACGCGCTTGCGGTCGATCTTTCCTTTTTTGACGACGGCGTGTTCAATCGGTAACCCGTGCGTGTCCCAGCCTGGCACGTACGGTGCGTCATACCCTTGCATCGTCTTAAAGCGGACGATCATATCTTTTATAATTTTGTTGAGCGCGTGCCCGATGTGAATGTCGCCGTTAGCATAAGGCGGGCCGTCGTGCAACACGAATTTCGGCTTCCCTTGTTGCCTCGCTTGCACTTGGGCATAAATGTCGATGTCGTCCCACCATTTTTGCATCTCCGGTTCTTTGTTCGGCAAATTGCCGCGCATCGGAAATTTTGTCTTCGGTAAGTTGACCGTCTTTCCGTAATCCATGAAACGTACCACTCCTGTCTTCACTGTCTTTTTAACGCAAATAACCCCTTCTGCCCTAGGGGCGAGAAGGGGTCCCGCGGTACCACCCTAATTGTTCGTCACCTGTCGCGATCCATTACACACGTTGCATACGTTGTACGTCGGAGCCGCTCTGTGTGCATTATCCGCAGCGCAACTCGTACGTACACTGTGCGTCGTGCGTCCAATCCGCCGTGCAGCAGGCGAACGAACACTCAAACCTTTGTTAACGCGAAGTCGATCGCGGTTTACCCTACTAATGACAACGTCCGTTCAGGCAACAACTTGCAGGTGATGTTCACACAGCCGTTAACCGCCGGGCTCCCACCGTCCCCGACTCGCTTTAAGTTAACCTCTCTGGTTACTGTCCCGCGCATCGTTTTTTTCATATGAACACGTATGATTATCTCTTAACTATACTGAAAACGCGTTTCCGCGTCAACAGTTTATACGCCTAGGCACAGTTTTTCCTCTACACATGCATCGTAAACTTCCGCTAATAAACTTCTTCTTTTACCTGTTCGATTTCTTCTTCGATTTCCTTTAAGGCGTCCCAATCGCTTTTTTCCAACATATCCAACTGTGCCTCGACTAAACTTCTCAATCGAGAACGATAAATTGCAGCACGGCGCTTTAAGTCGTCCATCTCCATATACACTTTACGCACTTTTGTCAGCGCTTCGTTAATGATGCGATCCGCATTTTTTTCCGCTTCCTTGACGAGGAGCTGCGATTCTTTCCGCGCGTTACTTTTTACTTCTTCCGCCGTTTCTTGCGCAACCAAAATCGACTTACTCAAGCTCTCTTCGATATTCGAGAAACGGCTCAACTTTTCCTTTGCATCTTTATTTTCCCGCTCAAGTTTCTTATTTTCCTTGAGCAGAAGCTCGTATTCTTTTGAAATCTGACCTAAAAACTCGTTAACCTCTTCTTCGCTGTACCCGCGGAGCTTGCGGTTAAATTCCTTATTATTTATATCCATCGGTGTAAGTGACACGGGATGACACCTCCATTAATATGGCAAATGCTGTTAATAACTCTGCGATAGTCAAACATTCGACAGTAGAAAGCGGAAATCCTGCTCCAAAAGAAAAATAATGTCGAACGAACAGGAAAAGTTTTTTTGCCTACACATTTTTCACGTCGTAAAAGGATTTAATGCGGCTTGTGCAACGTTAAACGCAAGCGACCCCGTTTCGTCGTCCCATCTACGCTCGCGACGAGCACGCGACCGTAGCCGCGCAGCGAAAGCATGTCCCCCGGCTCTACAGGTGCCGCTGCGTTTTCTTCGACTTTCCAATTGAGCTTACACTTACCCGTACGGATCAGCGACACCGTTTTGCTGCGGGAAAGTGGAAATGCGGCACTGAGCACGCTGTCCAACCGCGCCGACGCCACGGTTACCGACTGCTCCAGCCACTTGTGTTCGGGCACTCGGAGGGCCGAACGTCCGATAGCGGTAACGGCGACGTGCACGCGGTGCACGTGCTTTAAGTGGAGCTCGATAAATGACCCCATCTCGCGCGTCGTCACGAGATCACATCCGCCTTCCGTCACGAGCAAGTCGCCGATTGTGTCCCGCTTAATCCCCAAGTGGAGCAGTGCCCCTAGGTAATCTTTATGCGCAAGGCGCTGAAACTTCGACGCCCCCGTAACGCGCAAAAAACTGAGCGCCATCTCACTCTCATCCGGTTGCCAGTAGCTCGGCACTAAGAGGCATCGCGTGTATTCGGCCCCGTCGTACCCGCCGTCGAAGCCTAGCACGACCTCGCTCCCGGCTGGTACGAACGCCTGTAAAATGTAGCGTTCGCGCGGGTTTAAAAACTGTGTCAACACGGGTTGATGGTAGGTTGTCGCGCGTTCAATCCAGTCGAGTGCCCGTTCAATGAACGGCTGCTCATCGGCTCTAAAATGCTGCATGGCATTGTCTGTATGTGTGTGCGTCATTAGAAAGCGCCCACGATCCAACCTAGAACAGTGAAAAAGCCACTCTCTACAAATCGAAGGGCAAACAGGGCGACGATCGGCGAAATGTCGATCATGCCTCCGATCGGGGGTATGAAGCGAAAGAGCGCGAGATACGGTTCGACGAGTCGCCCAATCGCCAAGCCGACCGGTGTTTCGCGCACATTACCGAGCCACGACATGAGCACCCACGCGATTATTAAAAAGTAATAGACGCGAAACGCCATCGCGAAAAAACTAAACAGCCAAGTTAATTCCACTCCATCACCTCAAGTTTTTGTCTGCATCGTCTTGCACTTCCGAAATGGAGCCTTGTACTTCCACATTATCTGGCGTACACAAAAAGATATGCGAGCCTATCTTTTGAATGTTACCGTTGACTGCGTAAATCGTGCCGCTCAAAAAGTCAAGCACCCGCGTCGCTTGCTCGGTGGGCATACGCTGCAAGTTAACGACAATCGCCCGACGATTGCGCAAGTGATCGGCAAACTCTTGTACTTCGTCGTATGAACGCGGTTCGACGAGCACGAGGCGGACGTTTTTTTTCGTGTGTAACGAAACGACGTTACTTCCGGATTGTCGCCCTTTTTCCGGCGTTTTTTCTTCCCCGTCCTGCTCGCGCACCTCGTACACTTCCTCCTCTTCTTGCAAACCAAATATACCCATCAGACGATTAAAAACTCCCATCGCAGCCCCACCTCACACAAATGTTATCGTTCCCGGCCGACTAACGAAGAACCTACGCGCACCATCGTCGCGCCTTCTTCGACCGCGACCTCGTAATCGTTAGACATGCCCATCGACAACTCCAACTGTTTTTCCGATGCACCTCTATATGTGTCCAATTTATCGCGCAACGCGCGTAACTCGCGAAAAATCGGGCGAACCTCCTCACTATTGGGTACATGTGGCGCCATCGTCATTAACCCAGCGACGGTAAGGTGCGGCAACGCCGCCACTTCACGGGAAAATTCGACCACTTCATCCGGCGACAGACCGAATTTGCTCTCTTCGCCCGCGACATTAACTTGAAGGAGTGCGCGCACAGTCACTTCCTTTTGCGCGGCTCGCTTACTTATTTCCTGCGCCAACGAAAAGCGATCCAACGAATGGATATATGTAAAGCGTCCGACGACGTCTTTTACTTTATTGCGCTGTAAGTGCCCGATAAAATGCCACGTGCCCCTATTCCCGAGCGCTTCCCACTTCGGAACTGCTTCTTGTGCGCGACTTTCGCCGATGTGGCCCACCCCGAGGTCGAGAACAGCTTCTGTCGTTTCGATGCCGACATATTTGGTGACGGCGATCACGCCTACTTCATCGGGACTCCGCCCGCTCCGCTTACACGCCTGCTGAATGTTAGCTGTCACGGCGCGGTAGTTTTGTTCCAGTGTTTCTTTGTTCACGTCTTAATGCTCATCCTTTCGTCTCCCGATCCAAGCGGCCATGCGGCCAGCCCGTTCACCGTCGCGGCGATGGGAAAAAAACAACTGCTCGTCGCAACACGTACAGTAACGCGAGACGTGAATGTGTGCCGCGGCAACCCCGGCCCGTCTTAAAATCGCCGCGTTGGCCTGCTTTAAATCTACCATATAACGTCTTTCATCATGCGCCTCCGCCTGCTGGATCACTGCCTGGCACACATCTGGCTCTGGCACGTTCGCCAACTGTTTGCGAAGCGCTGTGGCGACGCGGTCGTCAACCTCGTAGCAACACGCACCGATCGACGGTCCGATCGCAACGTGTACATTGGCCGGATCCGAGTGAAAGGCGACCTGCATGTGGGCAACCATTTCCCCGGCAATACCGGCGACCGTTCCCCGCCACCCAGCGTGGGCGATGCCGATCGCGCCGCTTGCGGCGTCCCAATAAAACAGGGGCACACAGTCGGCAAAAAAAGCGGTCAGCAACACATCTGTTTCCTCCGTGATGAGCCCGTCTGTTGCGGCAATCGCTGTATCGTGTGCGCGAAATCCCGCGCCGCGTTCCGCAAGACTCACACGCGCGATGCGTTTTCCGTGCACTTGGTCGGCACACGTCCACGCCTCCGGCGTAAACTTAAGGGCGTGCACAAGTTGCTCCCGATTGGGGACGACGTCCTCTGGGTCGTCGGTTTTTAAGTGTAAACTGTAATGATAGCAAGATGCGTCCGCAAGTACCTGCTCACAAGATGTACCCGCTGTCTGTCGCTCGCCGCTACCGCGCACGCTGATCCCAGCAATCGTGCCGGGAGCCTGCCTGTCCAACAAAGGAATCGTCAGCATCGGTACACAAGCGCGTTTTTCATAAACGAACGGTTCCACGCGATTTCCTCCTCCACCTCATATTACCATAAACATCCCCGTGAACAAACGCCTTTTTAGACTTTTAAGAAACACATAAAGCGACCCCTCATTTTTTTTGAGGGGTAAGCGGTGGTCGATAAATGCTTTTCTCCACGTCGCGGTCGTAATAATCGTCGGCTGTCTCGGAGACAGTATCTAAGCGAACGAGGATCACATCGGAACCGATTTTGACGATATTTCGCCACGGGATCACGTATTCCTCGTCGGAGCCAAAAAAGCTGAGCACTTTCGCTGTCACGGGAACGACGATCGCTTCTACGCGCCCGAGGGCAAGATTTAGCTCCAAGTCGTTCACTTGCCCCAACCGTTTACCGTCCGTAATGTTAACGACGTCCTTCGTCTGTAAATCGGAGATTTTAACCACTTTAATCCCCCATTCCGCCTGTCTCTTACAGTACATTATATGAGACATCCACCCATAATGTGTACGAAAGCGAAAAATGCTCAGGAGCACTTCCACGAACACTTCCAGTAAAAAAACCGCCCTACGGACGGTTTAAACAGTTTAATTGGTATGTATACGTGTTTCCAGCCAAGTCGGGCCGGACTACTAGAGCAACATCGGAGCCACCTACACAATACTAATGTTTTTCTGCATCTGCTGAATGGCTGCCTTTTCTAAGCGAGACACTTGCGCCTGCGAAATGCCGATCTCGTCTGCCACCTCCATTTGCGTTTTGCCATCAAAAAAGCGCATAGATAAGATCAGTTTTTCTCGGTCGTTTAACTTTTGCATCGCCTCCCTGAGGGCAATCTCTTCGACCCACTGAATGTCTTTAATCCGTTCGTCACTAATTTGGTCCATGACGTAGATCGGATCTCCGCCATCGTGGTAAATCGGCTCGAACAAGGACACCGGATCTTGAATCGCATCCAGCGCGAAGACGATATCTTCCTTCGGCACGTTCAATTGTTCGGCGATTTCACTGACAGACGGTTCCCTGGAATTAGCATTCGTTAATGCATCGCGCATTTGTAGCGCCTTGTAGGCAATGTCGCGGAGCGAACGCGAGACGCGGATCGGATTGTTATCTCGCAAGTAACGGCGAATCTCCCCGATGATCATCGGTACCGCATATGTCGAAAACTTGACATTTTGTCCGAGGTCGAAGTTGTCGATTGCCTTCATCAACCCGATACAACCGACTTGAAACAAGTCGTCGACAAACTCGCCGCGGTTGTTAAACCGCTGAATGACACTTAATACGAGGCGTAAGTTGCCGTTGACTAATTTTTCTCGCGCCCACAACTCCCCTGCTTGTAATTTACGGAACAACTCCCTCATCTCTTCGTTTTTTAGCACTGGGAGCTTCGACGTATCGACTCCGCATATTTGAACTTTGTTTCGTGCCACGAATTCTCCCTCCTAAAAGGAGCTTTACTTGCTGTAGTTAAGTATCTCCGAGGGAGAAAAAAATATAAGTCGCATCATTTGCGCGGCAGCTAAATATAAATGTATCAAACCATTTTGTTAAACTCTTTGCGCAACCGCTTTAGGATGCGCTTTTCTAAGCGCGAAATGTACGATTGTGAGATACCTAAGAGGTCGGCGACGTCTTTTTGCGTCATCTCTTCTCCCCCTCCGAGGCCGAATCGCAACTGCATAATCGTCCGTTCGCGCTCATTTAACGTCTCCAGCGCCTGCCGCAACACTTTTTTGTCCACTTCGTCCTCGATATTGCGATAAATCGTATCCCCGTCGGTGCCAAGGACGTCAGATAGCAGCAGTTCATTGCCGTCCCAATCGATGTTTAACGGCTCGTCAAACGACACTTCGGAACGAATTTTGTTATTGCGGCGCAAAAACATGAGGATTTCGTTTTCAATGCAGCGGGACGCGTACGTCGCCAGTTTAATCTTTTTCTCCGGATCGAACGTGTTCACTGCCTTAATGAGGCCAATCGTCCCGATCGACACTAAATCTTCAATATTGATCCCCGTATTTTCAAACTTGCGCGCAATGTAGACGACGAGGCGCAAGTTGCGCTCAATGAGCACCGCGCGCACTGCTCGGTCACCTTGCGGCAACTTTTGCAACAAATGTTCTTCTTCTTGACGCGTCAGCGGCGGCGGCAGTGCCTCACTGCCCCCGATATAATAAATTTCCTCCGCTTTAAGCTTCGTCGCCATTAAAAACCGGTACCACCACAAGTAAAAAAACCATTTCCACTTAACGAACACTTTTTTCCCTCCAAAAAACATGATTGCCGTTCATAAGATTACGCCCACATCACGAGCGGGGATCCTTCTCTGGAACATCTACTGCTAAGCTCGCTACAACTCCATTTCCTCCGCCCGCCGCAAAGCTAACCGACCGCTTCGAGGAACGTCGGATGCAAAATCATCTGGTACGAACCGTCTGACGACAACACACCGTCGTCGATGCCGACCAAAATACGCGTGACAGTCACCGTTCGTTCACCCGCCGCAATCGTGACTTGATCCGGTTTAATCGCCAGCAAAAAGTCGGTGCCGCGCGTCACGCCGCGGTACGGAATGAGCTTCACCCGCGTCAGCCATTCTGGCGGCAAATTCGTCAACCCTGTCATAACATCTTGTTGCTGGACAGCGCGCCTAACGCTATCCGGCAATAGCGGCTGCAGCAGGTTCTGTTCCGCGATGACGACCGGCGCCTTCGTAAGCGGGTCGTACAATTGGTTACCCGTGTCGATCAACCCAGTCGCCTGTACCGATTGATCCCTAATCGACACTTCAACTTGTACCAAATAGTGGTGCATCGTCTGCCTTCTCGCCAGTGAGCGAAACGTCGCCCGCGAATACAACCAGACGAGGGGAAAAGCGATGGCGACGAACAGCCACGAAATCGGCGTCCCCATCCCGGTGCCCTGCGTCACCAAGACTCCGTTCACGACTTCTTGGTGATCGAGCAGGGCGAAGTGCGCTGCAAACATCCCTCCCCCCACGACGAAGGACACGAAATAAAACACCCCCCAATTGCGTAAAAATGCGTGTCGACTGCGAAAGCCGAACGCCGTCAACACCATGAGGGTGGACAGGATGAGCTTTGCCAACCACGTAAACACCCACGACTGCACAGGCGCTAGCATCGCCGCCGCATACAACGCTCCGAGAAGCGCTGCCACCGCGAGTCGCCAACCGGCCACCTGCTGTTTACGGATCGCACCGGTCAGCTTTAACAATAAAAAATCCACGAGAAAATTGAGGAGAAAGACCATGTCCGCATATACCGTCATGTCCCACTCCTCCCCACGCGAAAGTTAGGAATAGTATACATTACATCGTATTCCGAAAGGTGTAGAAACTTGCCACCTTCCTCCCGATATTTTTGTCGAAAAAAGATCGCGTCGCTGTCGCATTTTTGCATCGTTGTTGTAGGAATTTGTCTCTAGTCAGCACTTGCGGTACAGCAGGAAGTATAGCGAGACATATAGTGAGAAGTGCAAAATAATGCTGGAAAACGTACGGAGGGGCTTTTTTGCACCACATCATCTAGTGTATAATGAAGTATTGTTAGTTCATCTTAAGAACGAAGTACCTAAGAACGAAATACCTAGTATTAAAGAAGTACCTAGTATTAAAAGAGATGACCCGACGTTCGTGTTATCTATCATGACGTATGATTTAAATATGGGGAGTTTTTTCAATGTCGAACAAAGATTTTTTACGCAACATCGCCATTATCGCTCACGTCGATCACGGTAAAACGACACTCGTCGATCAACTGCTCATTCAATCGGGTCTGTTTCGCGAAAATGAACACGTCGCCGAACGGGCGATGGACTCGCACGACTTAGAGCGGGAACGCGGCATTACGATCTTAGCCAAAAATACAGCCGTACCGTACAAGAACTATACGATTAACATTTTGGATACACCCGGGCACGCCGACTTCGGTGGCGAAGTCGAACGCATCTTAAAAATGGTCGATGGCGTACTGCTCGTCGTCGACGCGTTCGAAGGCTGTATGCCCCAAACGCGCTTCGTGCTGCGCAAAGCGTTGGAACGGCAATTGACACCTGTCGTCGTCGTGAACAAAATGGATCGTCCGAACGCCCGCCCCGCGGAAGTACTCGATGAAATTTACGACTTGTTCATCGACCTCGAGGCGAGTGAAGAACAACTCGATTTCCCGGTACTGTACGCTTCCGGGGTGAACGGCTGGGCGACGACCGATCCTGAACTACCGGCGAACGACTTGCACGCCTTATTCGAAACGATTTTAACACACATCCCCGCGCCAGACGTCGATCCCGACGGCCCGCTGCAAATGCAGTTGACGATGCTCGATTACAACGATTACCTCGGGCGCATCGGTATCGGCCGCATCGAACGCGGGACACTGCAGCGCAACGACGACGTCGTGCACATCCACCGCGATGGCACGTCGGTGCGCACGCGCATCAGTAAATTATTCGGCTTCGTCGGGTTAAAACGCGTTGACGTCTCGAAAGCTACAGCAGGCGATATCGTCGCCGTCGCCGGTTTAGAAGAGCTAAACGTCGGCGAGACGATCGCCGATCCGGACCAGTCGGACGCACTACCGTTACTCGCGATCGACGAACCGACGTTAAAAATGACGTTCCTCGTCAACAACGGGCCGTTCGCCGGCCGCGAAGGCACACACGTCACGTCGCGCAAACTACGTGAGCGCCTCTTCGCCGAACAACAAAAAGACGTCAGTTTGCGCGTCGAGGAAACAGACAGTTCGGAGGCATTCGTCGTCTCCGGCCGCGGCGAACTGCACTTGTCCATCTTGATCGAAACGATGCGGCGCGAAGGGTATGAATTCCAAGTGTCCAAACCGCAAGTCATTATGCGCGAGATTGACGGTGTGCGTATGGAGCCGTTCGAACACGTGACGATCGACGTCCCCGAAGACTACATGGGGACCGTCATGGAGTCGCTTGGCGCGCGCAAAGCAGAAATGACGCAAATGGAACACTTGTCGAGCGGCAGCGTCCGCCTTGAGTTTACCGTTCCGGCGCGCGGTCTCATCGGGTACCAAGGACAGTTTTTGACGGAAACGCGCGGTTACGGGATGATGAACCACTCCTTCGACAGTTACCGCCCGCAGCTCAAAGGGACGTTCACGACGCGTAAATCGGGCGCACTCATCGCCTACGAAAACGGTAAAGCGACGACGTACGGCCTGATGGCTGCCGAAGAACGCGGCATACTGTTCGTCGACCCCGGCACCGACGTGTACGAAGGGATGATCGTCGGCGAACACGCCCGCGACAACGACTTGGCCGTCAACGTGTGTAAAGAAAAACACGTCACAAACATGCGCTCGGCAACGAAAGACGAGACGGTGAAACTTAAAGGAGTCAAGCATTTGAGCCTCGAGGAAGCGATCCAGTTTTTAGCGGACGACGAGTACTGTGAAGTGACTCCACAGTCGTTTCGCCTGCGCAAAAAGTACTTGACGAAATCGGAACGCACCCGTTACGCGAAGCAGCTGAAATACACGGCTAAAGAAGGATAATTGGAGTAGTGTGTGGCTAAAATATGCGGCTCAAGAAAGAATAATTGGAGTAGTGTGTGCAGGAATTTGTTGATATATTGTGTGTGTGCTAGAGAGGTTAACCGATGGATGGCTTTCAAAATGGCAAACGAGCGGTTGAAAATGTATCAAGCCAATCTTTGTAAAGCGAGGTTAAATAACATGGAAGTTTTTGCGGAATTCTTAGCACGTATTGATCACCCGCAACATCGGACCCGAACGGAAGAAGTTTTGGGTTGGGTATGTAATAAATTCCCAAATCTGATACCAGCAATTAAGTGGAATCAGCCCATGTTTACCGATCACGGCACATTTATAATCGGCTTTAGCACAGCCAAACACCATTTGGCTGTTGCCCCTGAAAGGGCAGGAATTATTCATTTTTCTGATGAAATTGTGCAGGCCGGCTATAGTCATAGCAAAATGCTGTTACGTCTCCCGTGGGATCGCCCGGTTGATTTCTCATTACTCGAGAAAATGATTGAGTTTAATATCTTGGATAAGGCGGACTGCGCAACTTTTTGGCGAAAATAAAACACATGCAAAGTAGAACCATAAAGCGGGACGACCGGGAAATTCGATATTTGTACGAAACGCGAAAAAAGGCACTTTTAGATGAGCGATCAGTGATCGTCGCAGCCGAGCAGCAAGGCATGCAATAAGAAAGAACCTTTAATGAAGATAATGAGACACGCTTAGCGTTGTCCGTTGTATAGAATAAGACAACGTGCGCCGTTCGTAAGAACAACGTGCGCACGTTGTGTTAACAAACTAACTACACGAGCAGCGCTTCCGACGGCCACTTTTCTTTTGTATAGGCCATCTCCCAAAACGCTAACTCCCACTCAGTGGCAATGACAAACTGCTCTTGCATTCGCGCTTTTTCCGCAACGCTGGCCCCTTCTGCCAACCGATCGAACAAGTCGACAAACTCCTGCACCCCCTGTTGAAACCAGTCGCTCGCATATGTACGAATCCAGTTTGCGTACAACGGCTCTTGCGGCTGCGCCTCCTTATTGATCTCGCCAATCTCCCCGTACAACCAATAACACGGGAGCAAGGCCGCAATCGTTTCACTGAGCCTACCCGAAAGTGCCGCCCGGTACATGTGGGACGTGTACGCGTAAGCCGTAGGGGCTGGTTTAAACTGCGCCATTTCTTCATCTGTAATGCCTAACGCTTCCGCATGCTGCTTATGCACCGTCAGTTCTGCTTCGGCCGTCGTTTTTGCCTTCTCGGCTAGAAAAGCAGTGATGCGAAAATCGTCCGCTTGCACCGCTGCCATCGCATGGACTTTTCCGAAATGCTTTAAGTAGTAAATGTCCTGCAAAATGTAAAACTTAAACGTGTCAAGGGGCAAATTCCCATTGACAATCCCCATCACAAACGGATGACGCAAACCTTTCTCCCAACTCGGCTTCGCTGCTTCACGCACAACCTCTGAAAAACGCATAAAAAAATCCTCCTCTTTAATGAATGGGTTTCCCAAGAGAAGGAAAGGGCACGTCCGCTCTTAAAATAAAAACACTTTCTATCAAATAGAAAGTGGGTGTGTTTCGTCGAACCGCATATTTATTCGTCGAAACAGTCGAACGAACGATGGCTCCACTTCCCTCCGCTGGTATTGTCCAGATCAGGTTCCAAGGGTCTTAAAGTCGCACTTTAATCTCAGCCTTTTCAAGGCCCCCCTAGCGGAAAAATATGCAATTGTCGCATACACATCCATATTAACACAACGAAAAATTAATAGCAAATAGTTCTTTATCCATGTATGTGTCAAGCTTTACTCGACGACCTTACAGGATCAAGGATTTAAAGACCTAAATATGTCATTCCCTAACGTTCACTTGTTGTCCGCCCTTGAGGAGTTAACTCTTCAAGGACGGCGATTAACCACCTTATCCAAATACCCAATAGCACTTGAAGCTGATGCGGCACCTACTTGGATCCTGCCAACTTGAACCCCAATGTGATCCGACTTACCTATTCGCCTCGCATGGCGTTTTAGTTTTTGTGTCACTTGGCGGTTGGGCCAGACAGTTAATAATGCCTGTCTCAACGTCCCATTGGTAACGCCTTGTTGTACTTTGGCGATGGCTTGAGCCCCTTCTTCACTCCAGTACATGCCACGACGTTTCATGCGGTATGCCAGACGTCTCTGGTTCGATTCCATGCATCCCATCCTACGAGCATTTTTTGGCACGTCTGGACTAACCTCACGCCAGTCGCAGAGGATCTCCCAGTGCCCTTCAAGATACTTCTGCATGTTCTCGATACGCTTTTCCTCTCGCTCCGTCTCTGCATTTCCCTGTGCCGTATCAATCACCGCTTTAAACCTATCCTTATTTTTTTCGGATATTGCCTTTTCAATTTGAGGAATGAGCCTTGGCTGGCGGCTCAACCCGCGACGAATACTCCTCTTTACGTGAAAAGGATCCAATTGGCGGACAACCGATGTCGCTTCAGAAAAGGTATTTTGAACGCGTTCCTCAGAGATCCATGAAGCCGCATCCGCATTAGTCGCCACATGTGTATGTGAGAGATCCCAACGATGTCGAATCGCTGCATAACCTATTTCCCAAAAGTCATCCACCGATTCAACGGTAGAAAAGACGTGACGATCTGTTAACGAGACACGCTGTCCGTTTTGCTCCCACCCGGTATAGGCAAGCATATTTTTGATCTCTATTCCTTTGCCTCTCCCTTTGACGTATAAGCCATCTGCTTCGCAATATAAGTGCTTAACGGACGGAGAGTTAGGAATTACCGTATCCTCAAAAATTCGATCCCTTTTTTCAGCATCCATGACAGCTTGAGCTTCACCTGCTTCTTTTACTAAGCGCTGAAACGTCGTATGGCTGATCGTTATACCGGCAAGTTTTTGCGTGACCTCTGAGGCGAGGCGGTAGGTCATTCCCGGCGCTGCAGCTAACTCTGCTCCGAGCATCATAAGGTCTGGGCTGTATCTTTTACGGCGTTTTAAACCGATTGCCTCATCGACAGGGTAATGTGCGTTTCCGTTTCGGTCGTACATCAAGTGGCGTTTATAGGACACTGTCCCAAAAAAACTGGTGAACTCCCGGCTGTCCAATCGCTCACTTTTCCAACCGTATTTTTCCTTGTAATGCGTCGTCATCATCTGATCGAGCTGCTCCAAAAATTCTCCGAACAGATCAGCCATCACTTCCATCAGGCGAATACGTAAGCTTTCCCAAAACGACAACATATCTGTAGACTGTTCCAAGATAGTAGCGATTTCTGGTATAATGGTTTTCAAGGAAGACCTCTCCTTTCGTGGTGGTTAGGAGTACTATTTAGGTCTTCCTTTTCTATATTCTCCCTCCAAATTCCTGCTAAAACCCTTCGAGAGAAATGTTACACATACTTTATCCATCCTTCTTGCATCAACCAACGCCGTTCCATTTGCTACGAATCACAAGTAGAAAACGTTCCAACTAATCCTTCCCTTTTGCGTTGTTCGTACTCACTGCGCAAAATACCCATTAAAATCGTATCGCGATAGCGCCCCTTATGGTAATACCGCTGCCGCTTTCTCCCCTCTTCCTTAAAACCGCACTTCACGTAACACTTGTACGCGCTCGTATTATAGTCGTACACGTCGAGCTCGAGTTTATTTAAATTCATCCGTTCAAACACAAACTGTTGCAATAGTAGAATCGCTTCACTCCCGTAGCCCTTGCCGTGCTCTTCAGGATTTCCGATGACGATGCCAAGCATAGCCACGCGGTTTTTCCAATCGATGGAATATAAATCAATTTGCCCGATATACGTGCCGCTTTCTTTGTGTGCAATCACAAAACCTTTTTGTTGCGTCTTCCCTTCCAAGATCGCATTTAAATAAGCTTCGGTATCGTTCACCGTGTGCGGATACAAGAAATTGTCCGACAGGTTGTCTGTAATCACCGGATCGTTTACCCACTTGCGCATCTTGGTGAGGTCTTCTTTCTGGTACTCTCGCAGCATAATTCGTTCGCCGTACACTCTTGGCATTGTCTCTCTCTCCTTCTTCGTCAGATAACATTTTTACTACTATAGCTGCTATCTGTACTTTCTGCAAGAGTTTTCCACCGCAGTCCCTCTAACATGAAGACGACGATTAGGTGGGCGCGCAACGCGCATGTGAACGGATCTATGACTTCAAAGTGCTCATTTTAGCACACAACATGGAGGGACTGATCACTGCGGAACAGCATTTATACGAGCAAGCGATCGACGTGTTTGAAAAGCAATCGGTCTATCGCGTAAGTACTATCCCGATCCTTGGGTCGGAAGTGTGCTTTATCTTAATATAGGAGAGTCGTGTTACCGCGATAAGCAATACGACCGGGCGCTACGTTGTTACAATATAAAGGGTCTGATGAAACGCAGTTGATTTGCAAAAAGGGAAAGAGGTTAGCCGAAAAGAGTAGGTTGTTCGATAAAAAGAAGGACTTCTTGCAAACTATTACGCGCAGATTGGGGATCGCGAGGCATTTCAGCTATGATCCCTACAGTGTTCGTAGGAGGTACAAGCTTCGTCGTAAAGCCCCACTCTTACGAAACGGAGCAAAACCGTTAACCACTTTGCATCTTTCAGGCGCATCCAACGAGTCGCATCATGTCACTGTTCCCACCGTAAGGGGACGGCTCTCTCGCTGTCCCCTTCCTGTTCCATTCGCGTTCCATTGTACCTATTGCGCCGTGTAGCCGCCGTCTACGAGCAAACTCGCACCGACGACGAACGAGGCGTCGTCGCTCGCTAAGAAAACGACCGGCTTCGCAATTTCCTCCTCGCGTCCAAAACGGCCAATCGGATGGAGCGCCACGAGTTGTTGCTTCTTCTCGTCATCGAGAATGTCGAGGAGCGGTGTATCGACATAGCCGGGGCACACCGCGTTGACGCGAATGCCTTGTTTCGCATAAGTAATCCCGAGTGTGCGCGTCAAGTTGACGACACCAGCTTTTGACGCAGAATACGACGTGACACCGTCTTGTCCTACGTGACCGAGAATGGAGGCGCAGTTAATGATCGAACCGCCTTTTCCCGCCGCGAGCATTTGTTCAATCGCATACTTGTCCGTCAAAAAGACACCGGAAAGGTTGACGTCGATCGCACGTTGCCACTGTGAAAGCGTCAGCTCGTGCGCGGGTATGCCGTCGGTAATACCGGCATTGGCAAACACGACATCGACCGGGCCGAACCACTCCTTCGTTCGTGTAAAGAGCGCTTTTATATTCTCTTCTTTAGAAACATCGCAATGGAAAAAGCGCACGCGATCTTCGCCGCCTAACTTGCGCGCTACTTCCTCTCCAGCCTCGCTGTAATCGCCGATCACGACGTTTGCGCCTTCTTCGAGAAACGCCTTCACCGTCGCTAAACCTAAGCCACTTGCCCCACCTGTCACGACCGCAACTTTACCAGAAAGTTTCAACATTGCTCACTCCTGTTGATTTTGTCGTTGTACATGGATGTCTTTACGGGAGAGTGTCCTAATGTTCCATCACCTGATGTCTTAGCCCGCTTTTCAACTATTGGCTCGTTTTCGTCGAACCACACCTTCATTATACTGCACATACAAGCGCACTCACGAGCCAATTGTTACAAGCACCCAACTTTGTCAGACACATCCATAAACTTACGTGCGGCTAAACTTAAGCAACTCCCCTCTGAGTAGGCAAACACTAATGTACGAGTCGGGTGCGTGTCCAACGATACGTACAGCGGACTATGCGTCGAATCGTGCCGCACAACCATCCGGGGAACTAACGTTACCCCTAGTCCCGCAGCAACAAGTGACTGCGCCGTCTGAATATTGCTCGTCACAAAAGCGACATGTGGCTGATAACCGCTTTCCGCACATAAGTCGAGCACCACGCGCCGAAAGCCAAACCCTTGCTTGAGCAAAATGAACGGCGCGCCGGCAACCGACGCCATCGGCAGCACCCGCCCGTGACCTGTTGTTACTGCACTTACCCCAGTACCCACCCGATTCCCGCGGTTGTTGCTCGCATCCTCCACGCCGCTCACGCCAATGTCGTTAATCGCCTGACCGACGTCAGCACCCTTAACGATGCGCCGCACGTCTTCCGACATCCAATGTCTCTCCATCCGCGGAAGCGCCAGTAACAACGGTTCCGTCAACATCGGACGCGTATCTAATCGGCTACTTTCTAGCGGCAAGGGTAAAATAGAAAAATCGACGAGCCCCCTTTCCGTAATTTTTTCTATCGCTGCTGGTGACTCCTCGATAAGCTGCACACTTACTTGCGGGTATTTTTCGGAAAAAGCTTGGATAGTCGGAGGGAGGACGTGGCCACCTGTCACAGGTGGGACACCGATCGCCAATTCCGCGCCCATCTCTTCGCTCCCGTCACGCATTTCGCGTAACAAGTCGTCGTGAGCCTTGACGATCGGCACTGCCTTTTCAATAAACATTTTCCCTTCATGCGTCGATACAACCGGACCACGCCGACGATAAAATAAGCGAACCCCGAGTTGTATGTGTCAAGCTTTACTCGACGACCTTACAGGATCAAGGATTTAAAGACCTAAATATGTCATTCCCTAACGTTCACTTGTTGTCCGCCCTTGAGGAGTTAACTCTTCAAGGACGGCGATTAACCACCTTATCCAAATACCCAATAGCACTTGAAGCTGATGCGGCACCTACTTGGATCCTGCCAACTTGAACCCCAATGTGATCCGACTTACCTATTCGCCTCGCATGGCGTTTTAGTTTTTGTGTCACTTGGCGGTTGGGCCAGACAGTTAATAATGCCTGTCTCAACGTCCCATTGGTAACGCCTTGTTGTACTTTGGCGATGGCTTGAGCCCCTTCTTCACTCCAGTACATGCCACGACGTTTCATGCGGTATGCCAGACGTCTCTGGTTCGATTCCATGCATCCCATCCTACGAGCATTTTTTGGCACGTCTGGACTAACCTCACGCCAGTCGCAGAGGATCTCCCAGTGCCCTTCAAGATACTTCTGCATGTTCTCGATACGCTTTTCCTCTCGCTCCGTCTCTGCATTTCCCTGTGCCGTATCAATCACCGCTTTAAACCTATCCTTATTTTTTTCGGATATTGCCTTTTCAATTTGAGGAATGAGCCTTGGCTGGCGGCTCAACCCGCGACGAATACTCCTCTTTACGTGAAAAGGATCCAATTGGCGGACAACCGATGTCGCTTCAGAAAAGGTATTTTGAACGCGTTCCTCAGAGATCCATGAAGCCGCATCCGCATTAGTCGCCACATGTGTATGTGAGAGATCCCAACGATGTCGAATCGCTGCATAACCTATTTCCCAAAAGTCATCCACCGATTCAACGGTAGAAAAGACGTGACGATCTGTTAACGAGACACGCTGTCCGTTTTGCTCCCACCCGGTATAGGCAAGCATATTTTTGATCTCTATTCCTTTGCCTCTCCCTTTGACGTATAAGCCATCTGCTTCGCAATATAAGTGCTTAACG
Organism: Numidum massiliense; assembly: GCF_001375555.1. NCBI lineage: Bacteria > Bacillati > Bacillota > Bacilli > Caryophanales > Bacillaceae > Numidum > Numidum massiliense. The sequence continues at coordinate 1,698,871 of NZ_CTDZ01000009.1, forward strand.
GACGGAGAGTTAGGAATTACCGTATCCTCAAAAATTCGATCCCTTTTTTCAGCATCCATGACAGCTTGAGCTTCACCTGCTTCTTTTACTAAGCGCTGAAACGTCGTATGGCTGATCGTTATACCGGCAAGTTTTTGCGTGACCTCTGAGGCGAGGCGGTAGGTCATTCCCGGCGCTGCAGCTAACTCTGCTCCGAGCATCATAAGGTCTGGGCTGTATCTTTTACGGCGTTTTAAACCGATTGCCTCATCGACAGGGTAATGTGCGTTTCCGTTTCGGTCGTACATCAAGTGGCGTTTATAGGACACTGTCCCAAAAAAACTGGTGAACTCCCGGCTGTCCAATCGCTCACTTTTCCAACCGTATTTTTCCTTGTAATGCGTCGTCATCATCTGATCGAGCTGCTCCAAAAATTCTCCGAACAGATCAGCCATCACTTCCATCAGGCGAATACGTAAGCTTTCCCAAAACGACAACATATCTGTAGACTGTTCCAAGATAGTAGCGATTTCTGGTATAATGGTTTTCAAGGAAGACCTCTCCTTTCGTGGTGGTTAGGAGTACTATTTAGGTCTTCCTTTTCTATATTCTCCCTCCAAATTCCTGCTAAAACCCTTCGAGAGAAATGTTACACATACTGTGAAGTCTGGCAAATCACCGTCTCACACATTCTTCTCCAGTTAAGCTTGTCCAACCGCCGTCAAACGCGGCATGACGTATCATTTGAGCGCTTGCCTTTTTTACGGCATTGAGTAAACGACAGCCTTTTTTACGGCATTGAGTGAACGACATTAAGGATTTCGTTTGTCCGATGCCTTTCGTTTTTCCCGATGCCTGACGGCATGGCGTTCGCGCGACTTTACGATGCGCAACCACCATTATAGCAGTCCGGAAGTCGATCGTTCAATCGTCATCGTTTTCCATACGCTGTATGTCCCCTATTGTCTGTGATATAATTAATATAAAGAAAGTTTCGCCTGCGAAAGATGGTGGTTGCTGTGAGCGATTTGCTCGATCCCAAAATCGATTTTGTCTTTAGTCAAATGGCTCCTTTTTTAAAAAGGAATCGACCCATCAAACTGGGGGGAATTGGAAATGGGCGAATTCAAAAAGATAAATTGACTTCAAAAAAAGGTGATCTACCAATATACTTGTATAGAGAAGATGGCACAAGAGGAGAAGATCACATGCTCGTATTAGAAAACGATCAGTTCAAACAGCGGGAAGACGTCCAGATCGATCCCGAAGACCGCGGCTACCAATTTGGCGATGGCATTTACGAAGTGATACGCGTGTACGACGGTCAGCCGTTTTTGCTCGGCGAACATATCGAACGCCTCGTCCGGAGCGCCCGCGAAATTAAACTACCGTTACCGCTATCAGCTGAGAAGCTGGAAGGAAAAGTAACAGAGTTAATTGCACAGGCGGGATCGTCATCAACAGGAGTAACTAACGCCACCGGAAACGTGTACGTACAAATTACGCGCGGAGTCGCGCCGCGTACCCACCAATTCCCGAAAAATCCGCAACCGAAGCTCATCGGCTACTTCATCCCCGCCGAGCGGCCACACACCGCGATGGCAAACGGGATTAAGGCGATCACCGCGCCTGACATCCGCTGGTTGCGCTGTGACATTAAGAGTTTAAATTTATTGGGGAGTGCGTTAGCGAAACAAGAAGCGGTTGAGCGCGGTTGCCAAGAAGCGATCTTACATCGGGATGAAGTCGTCACTGAGGGCAGTTCGACGAACGTCTTTATCGTAACGGACGGCATGCTCCGTACGCACCCGGCAAACCACCTCATTTTACACGGCATTACACGCGCGACTGTGCGTCAATGTGCGGAACAGCTCAATTTGCACGTGAGCGAAGCGCCGTTTACACTACGTGAACTACTGGCGGCAGACGAAGTGTTCATTACGGGGACGACAGTAGAAATATCTCCCGTCATCGAGATCGATGCACGACCGATCGGTAACGGTAGCCCGGGGCCAGTGACGCGGCGGTTGCAACAAGCGTTTGCAGAACTGATTGACCAAGGCGTAAAATAAGCCTCGCAACGCGTCAACACGTCATTAATACGGTCGACAGCCACGATTTTCGCCAGTCAGCGACGTCCGTGCGATAGTCAGCAACGTAGTGCGACAGTTTCTAATGTTAATGGATCAAGCGCAGGATCAAACACAGATAGCTCAAATTGAACCGCAAGCGATTCTTATTTATCTGTTCGGAGGGGTGATCGATGAGGCGAAGGCTTTGTAAATCTTCTTACGACCGCTGGATGTTTGGGGTGTGTGGCGGTATCGCCGAATACTTCGGACTCGACGCGGCACTCGTACGCATTGTTTGGTTAATTGCGGCGTTATTTTTCGGAACGGGTGTGCTAATGTATTTTGTTTTATTCATTTTAATGCCTTCGGACGACCGGTATGACGATGATCGATACTAAGCTGAAAGAAGGTCAATCTACCTTAATGAGGTACGGTGCCATACGTCGAAGGCTACGTGACGCACCGTAAAGTAGGCGGGGCAATAGCCCCGCCTTCGCCGTGTGACGCTACCGTATGTTAACTAATGGAACAAAGACCATACGACATTTGTTTCTTATTCACTGACGAACCATTCGTGCAGTTTCGTGTCGGTACCGAGTCCGATGTGCGGCCCGTGAACCCGTTTGTTCATAGCCAGAAGGTCAACTGGCTCCCACAGTGGCAATACGGGGAGTTCTTCGTTCATCAGTTTTTGCCACTTCACGTACGTATCTTTACGGTAGTTCTCGTCTTCCATCGCTTTCTTACCTAAAGCTTCTTTCAGCAATGTGTCCGACTCTTCGTTCACCCAGCGCGGATGGTTCCAAAACGCATTGCTCGCCCACAAACCGGTCGGATCGGGATCTGCGCCGGTTTGCCAGCCGGCAAGGTAAAGTTCGATCGACGGGTCGTCCTTATCTTTCATTTCGCCCATAAGGTCGAAATCGAGCAGTTTTCCACTGTTCAACTCGACATTCAAGCCGACGTCTTTCCAGTTCTGTAGCAGTTGTTGGGCACGTCCTTCATACGTCGAATCTTTGGCGTGCGCACTGAACGAAATTTTGAACTCTTTGCCGTCCGGATCTTCGACGAACCCGTCGCCGTTCACGTCTTTATAGCCCGCTTTCGCCAGCAGTTCTTTCGCCTTTTCCGGATCGTATTTGTAATCTTCCAGTTCAGACGGATCTGCAGCGATCCAGTGGTTTGACGGAATGACCGTGTTCAACACTTTCGCTTTATCAAACAAGTACGCTTTGATCAACGCTTCGCGATCGATCGCGTACAACATCGCTTTGCGCAAGTCTTTGTTTTGGAACTTTTTGTTGTCCATCACAGCCTTGCCTTCTTTTTTGTCCCAATGACCGAATTTGAAGCCGACAAACCAGTAGCTCACATCAGGCACGTCATGTACTTCGATATTGTCCAGTTTTGACAACTCTTCCAGCTGGAAGGGAGCAACATCCATATAGTCGATTTCGCCATTTTTTAATGCACCAGCCACCAATGAAGGATCGACGACTTTAACGATCAGCTTATCCAACTTCGGTTTCCCTTGCCAGTAGTCGTCGAACCGTTCCATTTCGACGTATTCGTTCCCTTGTACTTTTTTCACTTTGAACGGGCCAAGTCCGATTGGCTCTTTACGGACTTTCGGAGATTTGCTCAAATCTTTCACCGCGATGCCTTCGTAATGTTTGCGCGGCATCGGGTAAGACCAAATATTTTCGATATGGTTGACGCGCGGTTCGATAAACGTAATTTCGATCTCGTAGTCGTTGATCACTTTAATCCCGGAAATCTCTTTCGCTTTCCCTTTTTTGTACTCTTCAGCGCCTTTAATCGTCTCTACGTTCGTATAGCGCGGGCCTTCGTAATCTTTATGGGCGATCACTTCGAGGGCATACTTCCAGTCTTCAACCGTCAGCTCCTCGCCGTTGTGCCACTTCACGCCTTCTTTAAACTTGAAGGTGTACGTTTGATTGTCTTTCGTGTCCCACTCTGCGATATGCGGTTGGACCTTCAATTCATCGTCGTACTTAAACAAATTGTCCATCATAAAATTTAAGATGTAATCGTCGGGACTCCCACTGTAAAAACCGCGTTCCAGCAGCCCTTCAAATCCAGAATCGCTCTGCAGTCCCGCAACGAGCGTACCGCCTTCTTTCGGCTCTGCTGCTTTCTTATCGCCGTCTTTGCTGTCGGTATTCCCGCTCTTGTTGTCCGCCTTCCCAGCGTCATTCTGACCACAAGCAGCGAGAACCATGGAGAACGCTAAAATGATCGTCAGTAAAATCATGAATGATTTTTTCAGCTTCATTACAATCGGTACCTCCCTTATTGTCTGTAACAAAAGTTGATAAAGCCGTAGAAGTGCATACTTCCGGCCATAAAACGTTGCGTTACTTGCCGTCGGTAAGGTGCCATTTGTGCTTCTCGACGTCAGAGCCGAGCCCGATGTGCAACCCGCCGACGCGCTTATTCTTGGCCATTATACCGATGTTTTCCCATACGGGCAATGCTGGCAGCTCCTCGTTAAACAGCTTTTGCCATTCGACATACGTTTTGATGCGGTAGTCTTGGTCAAACGCTTTTTCACTTAACGCATCTTCCAACAATTGTTCCGATTTTTCGTTCACCCAGCGTCCGCGATTCCAGAAAGCAGTGCTCTTCCGGATCGTACGTGTACTGCGTCAGTTCCTTTTCATCCGCGGAGACCCAGTGGTTCGACGGAATCGGCGTGTTGATCACTTTCGCTTTCCCTTTGTGATAAGAGGGCACGCCTTCGATCTTTTCCACGTTTTTGAACCGCGAGCCATCGTAATCTTTGTGCGCGATCACTTCAAGGGCGTACTTCCAGTCTTCGACGGTTAACTCCTCTCCGTTGTGCCATTTGACGCCTTTTTTGAACTTGAACGTGTACACTTTGTTGTCTTTCGTCTCCCACTCGGCAATGTGCGGCTGATATTTTAGTTCGTCGTCAACTCTCAACAAATTTTCGTTAATAATGTCGATGACCTCAGCGTCGGTCGCCGAGCCGGAAAAAGCTTACTCGAACAATCTTTCGAACTTGTTGTCGACAGCGGTGACTAACGTCCCACCTTCGGCCGCGTCGTCTGTCGTCCCCTTGTCGTCTTTGCCGCTGTCTTTCGTGCCACCTTTTGCTTCGCTGCCCTTCGTCTCACCTTGTTTTCCTTGATCGCCGCGAGCGTCTTTCTCACCGCAAGCTGCAAGGAACAAGGAGAACGTCAAGACAAAGGCGAGCAACAGTATGAATGACCTTTTCGCTTTCACCTAAAATCCCCGCCTGATTACACTCCGCAAAAGCACATGCCGCCAAACTGTAGCAAACGTTCGCCTTCCGGTAAACCTCACCTCCTCAATAGGCAATTAACATTCCATTGCAAAAATTCCCGAGAAACGATACTGCGGTAACGACTGCGTTTATCCCTCGCAACATTTTTACAATGATAGCTGTAATCATTTTGCGATTTGGGTATGTACCGCTGCTTCGCATTGTCGCGTGCATTCTTCCTCGGTTATGCCGCTTATGCCTATTTATAGTTTTCTGTATTTTTAAGTGCTACGTCCTTCTCTTTCGCGACGGTAGCACGGTAGGCGTTACAAATCGTTGCATGCCGCGAACGATTTGTAACTGTTATATAGCATCATAACCTATTTTAGAAGCTTTGACTATCCCATATTAAATTTTCCTAATCAAAGGCGTCTGTCTTACTAAATTAACTTATTGGCTACGTGGTAGAATATGACACCAATCGCAGACAATAAAACGCCAAACACCAATAATGTTAGCGCATTCATTGGAGACACAGTAGAAAATGCCGTTTAAATAGGCATTTTCTACCCCTTAACGCGTCGATTTCGGATTGAGGGCGTCTTTTAACCCTTCACCGACGAAGCGGATCGACAAAATCGTTAACGTAATCGCCACTGCCGGTGGCACCCACATCCAAAGCTTGTTTTGTAGCACGTCTGATTCACGCGCTTCGTGGAGCATGTTCCCCCAGCTCGGTATTTCCGGCGGCACGCCGAACCCGAGGAAACTTAAGCCCGTTTCGGCGACTATCATCGTGGCAAACTGCAATGTCGCGTGCACGATGATGACCGATAACACGTTGGGCAGCAAGTGCTTCACGATCACTTGTCCCGGCGTACAGCCGATCGACGTGGCACTCATAATATACTCATTCTCTTTTTCCGACAGTATTTTACTGCGCACGATCCGCGCCAGACCCCCCCACGACATAAAGCCAAACACGAGTATGAGTACCCACACGCCAGACACTTTCCCCATTAAAATCGTATTTAACACGATCACAAAGATCAAAAACGGCAACACGAGTACAAAATCGGTGACACGCATTAAGAAGCGGTCGACGATGCCGCCAAAATAACCGGCGAGTGAACCGATTAGCGTGCCGATTAACGTGGCGAGCAGTGTACCGCCGAGACCGACAATCAGTGAAACTCTTCCCCCGTAAAATAAACGCGTAAACACGTCGCGCCCGTTCTTATCTGTGCCTAGCCAATGTTCCTCCGACGGGCTCAGACTTATCTTGCTCACGTCGACGCGACTCAAATCGGTCGGCAAGACGAACGGTGCGATAAACGCACACAGCATGACGAACAACAAGAAACACGCGGCCACGACAGCCAGACGGTCTTGCAAAAACTTGCGCCGCGCGATCGCCCAAGGGGAAAGACTTTTTTGCTTTGCGTTCACTAATTCACTCGATGGTTCAACCGCTGTTTTCATTTCCTTTCCCCTCCTTTAGTCATAGCGAATCCGCGGATCGACCAAGCCGTACAAAATGTCCGCAATTAAGTTCCCGAGTAACGTAAAGAACGACAAAAATAAGGTCACAGCCATAACGACAGCGTAGTCGCGCCGCGTAATGGAATCTAAGAAGAGTTGGCCAATTCCCGGGTAGGTAAAGATCGTTTCCGTAATGACTGCGCCACCTACTAATGCTGCAATGTCAAAACCGATAAACGTAATGAGCGGGATGACCGAGTTGCGCAAAATGTGCTTATTGTAGATCGTCGACTCTTTCGTCCCTTTCGCCCGAGCCGTACGGACGTAGTCTTTCCCGCTGTTCTCGACAATGTCGTTACGCAAGTATTGCGTGTACGAAGCCGTCGACAACATCCCTAACACGAAAGAGGGCAATAAGACGTGATAGAAGCGGCTCAACCAGTAGTCGAGTGTCCCCTCGTCCAGACCGATCGCCACCGAACCACTCGACGGGAACCAGCCGAGCTTAAAGGAGAAAAAGTAAATCGCGACGATCGCAGCGACGAAGGATGGGATCGCCAAGCCGACGTAGTTGTACACCGAAACGAGATTGTCTCCTAACGTGTACGGCTTGCGACCGGAGTACATCCCCATCGCAAAAGCTAAAATATAACTAATGATTAGCGATATAACCGCCAAAAACAGCGTATTCGGCAACCGTTCAGCGATTAATTCAGTCACCGGTACTTTATACACAAAAGAATTTCCGAAGTCCCCGTTCAACACACCTTTCGCCCAACGTAAATACTGGATGTGAATCGGATCGTTGTAGCCGAGTTTTTCCCGCATTTCTGCGATGTATTCCGGATTCGTATTTGTCGGGTCAATCTCGCCACCGAGGGCGTCCCCTGGCATTAATTTTGCCAGGGAAAACACCACGATGGAGAGAATGATAAGGATGGGGATCATTCCGAGTAATCTGCGGAGCGAATAGGTCAGCACGCGCAGTCCCCCTTAGCATTCGTTATTTTCCGTCTGTCACAGCCCATTTGTACACGTCGACACGCACACCGCCCGGATCCATCTTAACGTTTTGCAGCCGTTTGTTCGCGGCAGCGAGCTCGATGTTTTCCCATAGAGGCAGGGCCGGCAGTTCTTCGTTCATTAATTGTTGCCACTTGACGTACACGTCTTTGCGGTACTCTTTATCGAAGGACTTCTCGCTCAAGCCTTCTTGCAGCAAGTTGTCCGATTCTTCGTTTACCCAACGAGGTTTGTTCCAGAAAGCGTCGCTTGCCCACAAGCCACTCGGGTCGGGATCGCTACCGGTCGCCCAAGAGCCGAAGAACACTTCGATTGACGGATCGTCCTTGTCGTTCAGCTCGTTGTACAAGTTAAATTCTTTCAAGCCGCCGTTTAGTTTCACGTCAAGGCCGACGTCGCGCCAGTTTTGGATCATCGCGTTCGCGCGACCTTCGAACGTATTCGGACCGGCGTAGTGATCGAAGTTAATTTTGAACTTCTTCCCTTCCGGATCTTCGACGAAACCGTCGCCGTCGATATCTTTATAACCGGCTTCTGCGAGAAGTTTCTTCGCCTTTTCTGGATCGTAATTGTACTGTGTCAGTTCCTTTTCATCAGCTGCAATCCAGTGCACGGCTGGAATCGGCTTGTTGATGACTTTCGCCTTGCCAGCTAAGTAGGCGTCGATGATCGACTGGCGATCCAAGGCGTAAAACATCGCTTGGCGCAGGTTTTTGTTTTGGAATTTCGGATTGTCCATGACCGCGTGGCCGGCGTCTTTGTCCCAGTGACCAAGTTTAAAGGCGACGTACGAGTAACTGAGTGACGGTCCTTCTTTAATCTCGATTTGGTCGACGCCTTTCAACTCTTCAATGTTGTCGGGACGGATTTTCATAATATCCACTTCGCCGTTTTTCAAGGAACCGACAGCGAGCGACGGGTCGATGACTTTCACGATCACTTTGTCCAGCTTCGGCTTCCCTTGCCAGTAATCGTCAAACCGCTCCAGCTCGACGTACTCACCTTGGACGATTTTTTTCACTTTAAACGGCCCGAGGCCAATCGGTTCTTTGCGCACTTGCTTCGATTTGGACAAATCTTTCACGGCGATGCCTTCGTAATGTTTGCGCGGCATCGGGTAAGTCCACAAGTTTTCCAAGTTGTTGACGCGCGCTTTGTCGAACGTAATTTCGATCTCGTAATCGTTAATCACTTTAATCCCGGAGATCTTCTTCGCTTTTCCTTTGTGGTAATCTTTCGCGCCGGCAATAGTTTCCACGTTGACGTAACGCGGACCATCGTAATCTTTGTGGGCGATCACTTCTAGCGCGTACTTCCAGTCTTCGACGGTCAACTCCTCGCCGTTATGCCATTTAACACCTTTCTTAAACTTGAAGGTGTACACTTTGTTGTCTTTCGTGTCCCACTCGGCGATGTGCGGGATATAGTTCAAGTTTTCGTCAGTATTGACGAGACCGTCCATCGTAAAGTCGAGAATTTCTGAGTCCGTACCACTCCCGTACAGACCGCGCTCGAACAGCCCTTCGAACTTGTTGTCGACAGCGTACGTGACGGTGCCGCCATCCTTAGCTGCTTTTTTGTCACCGGCCTTACCACCCTTGTCACCGGCGTCGTTACCGCCGCAAGCGGCGAGCACCATCGAAAGGGACAAGACGAGTGTCAGCAAGAGCATGAATGATTTGTGCGTTCTCTTAGGTGTTTTTCGTGATGTCACTGGTGGTTTCTCTTCCTTTCCAATCCTATCTCTCTTTTGTTTTTTTTATGGTTCCCTCTAATACAGATGACAGGCCACGTTATGACCCGCTCTCACCTCCTTCAAGGTCGGAATTTTCACCTTGCATTCCGGCATCGCGTGCGAACAACGCGTATGGAAGACGCAGCCGCTCGGCGGGTTGATCGGACTCGGCACGTCACCTTCGAGCACGATCCGTTCACGCTTGAAGCGCGGATCGGGAATCGGGATCGCCGACGTCAGCGCCTGCGTGTACGGATGGAGTGGCTTTTCGTACAACGATGCCTTATCGGCGATTTCGACGAGTTTCCCGAGGTACATGACGCCGATGCGGTCGCTCATGTGCTTCACGACGCTCAAGTCGTGCGCGATGAACAAATACGTCAACCCGAATTCTTTTTGTAGTCCTTTCAGCAAGTTTAACACTTGCGATTGAATCGACACGTCGAGCGCTGACACGGGCTCGTCCGCAATAATGAGTTTCGGCTTCAATGCGAGTGCGCGGGCGATGCCGATGCGCTGCCGCTGTCCCCCAGAAAATTCGTGCGGGTATTTGTAGTACGATTCCGCGGGCAATCCGACCTTCTCTAACAGGTCGAGCACGACTTCTTTGTGCGTTTTATGCGACTTGTCACCGTAATTGCGCAGCGGTTCGTCGATGAGATGGCCGACCATCATTTTGGGATTGAGTGACGCATAAGGGTCTTGGAAGACAAGTTGAAAATCGGCGCGCAGTTTTTGTAGCTGAGAGCCTTTCACATTCGTAATGTCAGTGCCGTCAAAAATTATTTTCCCGCTCGTCGCGTCGTTGAGGCGGACGACGGTGCGTCCGGTCGTCGATTTGCCGCACCCGGATTCCCCGACGAGTCCGAACGTTTCTCCCTTTTTCAGCGAGAAAGACACGTTGTCGACAGCTTTCACGTCACCTATTTTGCGGCGAAAAAAACCGCCGCGGATCGGATAGTACACCTTCAATTCCTTGACTTCGAGTAAATTTTCGTTAGCAGCCACGGTCACACCTCAACTTTACCGGCAGGATAATTTAATAGGCACCGCGAACGGTGACCCGGACTTATTTCGACGAGTTCCGGCTGTTCCGTCATACATTTGTCCATCCGTACCGGACAACGATCGGCAAAACGGCAACTCGTATGGGACAGTTTCGTCAGCGGCGGAACGATCCCTTTAATCGTGTTCAACTCTTCTTTCTCTTCGTCGAGCCGCGGAATGGACGAAAGTAACGCCTTCGTGTACGGGTGCTGGGCGTCGTAAAAAATTTTGTCGACGCTGCCCTCTTCCACGATTTGCCCCGCGTACATGACGACGACGCGGTCAGCAATTTCAGCGACGACGCCTAGGTCGTGCGTGATGAACAGGATCGCCATCTTCTCCTGTTCCTGAATTTCTTTTAGCAATTCTAAAATTTGCGCTTGCACCGTCACGTCTACCGCCGTCGTCGGCTCGTCGGCGATGAGTAGTTTCGGGTGCAGTGCAATCGCCATCGCGATCATGACCCGTTGCCGCATCCCGCCGGACAATTGGTGTGGATACTCGTCCATTATGCGTTCCGGACGAGAAATACCGACGTTTTTGAGCAGTTCGACGCACCGTTCGCGCGCGCTCTCTTTCGACATGTCCGTATGGTTAAAGAGCGCTTCTTGCAATTGTGAACCGATCGTAAACACTGGGTTTAACGCAGTCATCGGCTCTTGGAAGATCATCGCGAGATCTTTGCCGCGCAGTTTGTTCATTTCCGCCTCGGACAACTTGGACAGTTCGTGTCCGTCAAAGACGATATCGCCCCCGGAAATCTCGCCGTTATGTTTCGGCAACAAATGCATGATCGACAACGAGAGCACACTTTTACCACAACCGGATTCGCCGACGATACAAACAACTTCTTTTTCTTTCACGGAAAGATTAATACCTTCAATGGCGTTGTAAAATTTTCCGTCGATATGAAACCCGGTCGATAGATTTGTAATTTCGAGAAGGTTGTTTTCCGCCATATCATTGCCTCTTTTTGTTATGAATTTCTTGAAACTTTGTCTTAGTATAGCATGCTGCCAACAACTTAAACAAGCGGCGAATTTTTTAATAATAGCGTTTAACGATCCGATTAATAGCCTCTCAATAAAAGATTTTAGCTTCTTATCTCGTCAATTGTGCCCCCGATTTCTCACTCGCAAGCAGCCGTAAAACGCAAACTGTATATGTAATGATACCGCTTTCTCCACATTATAGACAAAAAAAGTGCCGCTGGCTACTTTTAAAAATTTTCTATCAGATGATTGCCCGCGTGCATATTTATTATTTTTAATGTCGTATTTATAACTTTTAAATCGTGCTTGGACACGGTTTGTAGCGGTCTGTCAGCGGTACCGGATGAGCAGGGAGTGTCCATAGGGAACGGACACAGAAGGCGCAAGTAGCAAAAATGCACCGTGCGCCCACGGATCGCACTTCCTGCTGTAGCTTCGGTTGCGCGTCCTAACTGAGCGGTGATGACGGGCTCGCGGTTGCGCAGGAAACGATAGCCATTTACGCAGTCATAAAGATATGATGTCCCTTGGAAAAATTACCAAGCTAACAAAAATATCACCTGTTCTCGTTTGCGAGTCGCGCAATCGTCTCATCCAACCAGTCGCGGTCCGCTTTAAAGAGCGTGATGCGATGACTTACCGTTAACGCGACCCCCATACCGAAGCTGTGCCGCGGTGCCCGCTCATATTTTTCGATTAGCTCTGTCAAGTAATCGCGCCGCTGCGTCAAATAGTGAATCACTTCTTCGCGCGGCAAGTGGTCGCAAAAAAGTAGCCCGATGTCGCCTGAAGGCGTCGTCGCTTCGACGTGAGCCAAACCGTCGCGCAACAGCTCAAAAAACGCCTTTTTCCCCTTTTCCGTAATTGAATAAACGTGTCGCTGTAGCCGGTTGTCGCCTTTTTCGACGGTCACGTCGACGTGCCCCGACTTGTGTAGTCGTTTCAACAACGCATATGCCGTCGCCTTCTTCATGCCGGACACGCGGCCGAGGTTTTTTTCAATAAAATCGTTGATTTGATAGCCGTGCTGGCTTTGATTCATTAATAAACCTAATATTAGCAATACGCGTTCGTCCATTTACTTACCCCTTCAGTCGTCAATAATGTTGGCAATCGCGATGAATCGCCTAGCTCTGTTGGAAATAATAAAAAGAGGTTTCCTAATAGTCGACAATAGTCATCCTTGACTATCGGAAAAAGCTGTTGCTAAAATAATGACAGTGCAGTAGTCACATATGACTATGCACGACACTATTTATTATATATGACATTTCGCACTGACAGACAAGCGTATAGGAAAATCCGCTGGGAAAGGTTCTGGGAAACGATGAATAAAGATGTCAAATGGCCGTTACTTATTTTCGCGATTGGCGTGTTTATGGCCGCGTTGGACAATGGAATTATGACGTCTGCATTGACGACGTTGACCCACGCTTTCGGCGTAACGCCGACGTGGGGGACGTGGACGATGACACTATATACGCTCGGAATGGCGATCAGCGTGCCCATTGTCGGCAAGTTCTCTGACCGCTACGGCCGCAAACGGTTGTTTCTCATTGAAATTGGTCTGTTCGGATTTGGCTCGCTCCTCGTGGCACTCAGTCCGAACTTCGTCTCCTTTCTCGCTGCTCGCTTTATTCAATCGCTCGGCGGGGGCGGTATTTTTATTATCGCTAGTTCTTACGTGTTAAGTACGTTTCCGAAGGAGCGGCAAGGGCGTGCACTCGGGATGATTGGCGGGATGCACGGGATCGCCTCGGTGCTCGGGCCGAATATCGGTGCGCTTATATTGAGTCTTACCGGCAGCTGGCATTGGCTATTCCTCATTAATTTGCCGATTGCCGCCATTTTGTTCGCTTTGGGGACGAAGCATTTGCAAGAAGGGCGGGAACAAGTGGCGACGCGAACCGACTGGATTGGCATCGTCATCTTGACGGGGGCGATTTTTTCCTTTATGTACGGTGTGACGACGTTAGACGGCGGCCACGTCAGCAACAGTTTACTCGCCCCTTCGTCCCTCGCGTGGCTCGGCTCCGGGGTACTGCTGTTCGTCGCCCTGTGGCGCTACGACAAGCGGGCAGCGCGGCGCGCGATCGACCCGATTTTACCGACGGATATGCTGCGCGGTACCGCTTTTCGCTTGACGCTTCTACTGGGACTGTTCTCCGGCGCCATTCTCGGGGCGGTCATCTTTATTCCGGGGTACGTCGAACAGTTTTTGCACGTCGATGCAGCGATGTCTGGATTTTGGTTTACGCCACTTGCCCTGGCCGCCGGTGTCGGTGCAGCCGGTGGCGGTCACATCATCGACTGGAAAGGCCCGATCGCCTCACTGACAGCAGCCGCTTCTTCTGCCGTGATCGGCTTTGCCCTGTTCCCGCTCTGGGTGGAAGCACCGTGGCAAATGGTCGTCGCCAGCTGTTTTGTCGGGCTCGGCTTCGGGGCGATGCTCGGGGCGCCGCTTAACGTGCTCGCCACGGAGCGAACGGAACGGGATAAAGGGATTGCGCTGGCGACGCTATCGTTGGCGCGACAAATCGGGATGGCCATCGCCCCGACGTTTTACGCCGGCTTCCTCGCCCGCTCCTTTGTCGGCATTGGTACGACTGTGCGCGAACAACTGTCAGCTAATGGTCGCCGGCCAGTTCCCCCGCAACTGCTGGAACAGTTAAGCGGCGCGAACGATTTTCAATCGCTGACGCAGTTGTTAGAAAAAATCCCCGACCCGCACGTTAAAGCAGTGCTCGAAGGCGCGATTGACACCGCGGTACGACAAGGGTTTAACGGCTTGTTTTACGCCGCGCTCACAATTAGCATCCTCGCCTTTGTAACGATCGGTATTCTCGCCCGCGTGCGAAAAAAGCAGGGTGGACAGTTGGCGGAACGGACAACGACGCCGCGTGTCACATGAACACCTCGTCACACGATCATGCGGATCACGTGTGACGAGGTGCCGTATGTCTCTATGTCGCGCGTCGTCATGAAGCTGGGAAATGAGCCTTTCATTAGCTGCTCGACGGCACACAATTATTCCTCTGCAAACAGCTTTTCCCCGCGGCTCAGTCGCCAGGCGATGCTCGCCGTATGGGGCAAATCGCGCGCTGTCGGCGCGTGGGCAGCAATGTAACGCGTCGCGGCGACGATGAGCGTGCACTGGGCATGTTCGGCGAGGGCGGACTGTTCGGACGCCCACCGATCGTGTTCGACGACAGCCGCTTCGAACATTTGAAAGGTGTGAAACGCAGCGTCTTCGCGCAGTAGCGCATGCCCGAGGACATTGAATAGCGCTGCTTTGTCTCCGCCCTCGACTAAGTAGTGCGCGACCCATTCAGCCGCCTCGCTCACCTGTTGCTGCTTGTCTAACAACTCGAGCAACCGTTCCGGCGCCGGAACGGTCGCGCGGGTGGATGTCGTCGACGCAGTTGAGGTGGACGCCGAAATAGGTGATGCTGGCGCTTTAGACGTAGCGAGCGAGGTAGACGAGGGAGCGGGAGAAGCAGGTGTAGCTGATGCGGCGGACTCAGTTGACGCAGCGGACGTTTCGACATACTTGCTCGTAAACGCTTGCGGCAGGCGCGCTGGAGGCACGTTCAAGAATCGGTCTAAGTAAACGGTCATCGCCGCGTGAAAGACGCCGCGCACTGTCTCTAGTGATACCGAGCGGAGCAAACTTTCGTGGACGGCGTGCGCGTGCGTAAACGTGTGCAACACCGTATCCCAATCGTTAAAATCGTTCTGTACATTGAAGCGGGCAATCCGCTCCGCTGCAGCTAGCGCCACCAATTGCGCGAGGCGAACCGGCGACATCCCTCCCTCAAGCGCCGTTAATAGCTCTTCGATCGTCTTTTCCGGATCGTCGCTAAGGATCTGGTCCACGAGCGCTTCCTCTGCCTCCATATCCATTGCGTGAGCAGATGTAAGCCTCATCGGAGTGTCGATAGCAGCCGCATCCGTAACAGTCGTACCTGTAGCGGTCGCCCCCGTACCTGTGGTAGTCGCACCCGTAACAGCCGTCAAGTCGGCGACGTCCGGCAAACGGGCAAAAGCTCGCTCCAGCGGTTGTACTAAGTCGACTGGCGCCTGCCAATTGTGCATCTCCTCGCTGCGCGACGCACTGCTGAGCTCGGGCACGAGCGACGTCAATACGCGCGCGCGGCGGTCGCTGTCGACGTGCGCAAGTATTTCAAACGCTTTATTGTGAAAATCTAACGCGTGCCCGCCATCCATGTAAAAATGGTCTGTCACGGCAGCCATCATCATATCCGCTAACTGTTCCGTCGTCGCACCGCAGCGAATCGCTGTTAGCAATACTCGTTCGGCACCATCCGTGTCACGCACTTCGATCAAACGGCGATACCACCTAGCGAGCCGTTCGAGTGAGATGTCGTCGTTCGGCAGCGGTTCTAGCAAAAAGCGCGTCCCCCCGACACTTTCGCGCGCCACGTGCACGAGCCCGTGAAACAACGCGAGAATGCGCCCCATTTTATCTAATTTCGGCAGAACATTCACCATTGCCGTTAAGATCGTCAACCCCGAGCGCCAGCCATGTTTGCGGTACGTCGTCCCGTAGTCGATGCCGATCTGTGCGATCGCCTCTGGCGGCTCGCCCGCTTCGATCAACCCGACGACCGCTTTCGCGATGACGAGACTAAGGTTTTGTTCCAGCCCTTCGCGCAAACGCTGCCGATAGCGGGAGACGGCGGCCCCTTGCCGCGGTGTCGGATCGACCCATACGTCGCCGCCCTGCACCGTCACGGCATACGTGGCGACATCGTCCGCCCACGGGTCGAGCGTCCCGCCGCTGGCGATGTCAAAGCGCGCGTGGTGCCAATGACACGTCAACAACCCGTCGCACAAGCTACCCATATGTAGTGGAAAGCCCATGTGCGGGCAGCGGTTGTTTACAGCGTAAACCGTACCGTCTGCGTAGAAGACGGCAATCGTCTGTTTCTCCCCTGTGACCACTTTCGGCCCATCTTGCTTAAGCTCCTCCACTGTCCCTGCATAAAGTCGTTTTGTCACACACAACGCCTCCTTTATCTGAAAAGAATCTCCCTTCACGCTACATTATACAGCAGGTTCCGCACACTTACAATACTTTTTATAGTATTAAATATAAAAAGTGATGACATAAACTTGTTCGACGGCACGGATGTACAGAAAACATTACAGCGACATGGACATTCAGAAAACGCCCCAACAGCATAGACGTAAATAACCGTACAGTACGAATACTGTACGGTTATTGCGTGATGACAACTCTTTCACCCGATTAATAAACGCCGTATTGCTCGCGAACGAGATCGAGTATTCCGCGCTCGGCGAGGCGGTCGACCGGAGCAAGAAATGTCACCGTGACGACACCCGGATAGCGGCCAATCTCAACCGCTCCCGTAACGGTCGCGCGATTCATCACTTCCGGAACCGTCGTTCCCAAAAAGTCAGCTGCCCGCTGTAAACCGTTATCGGTCGCCTCATTTAGGGTGGCGCCGGAACCGATAAAAGAAACGGGTAACGATTCCTCGATGTTATCCATTCCCCACTGCTTCGCAAGTGTCAGTGCTTGCGCTTTTTCCTTTTCTGTCAGCGGCTTCGCCAAGTAAGGCAAATCTTCCTCAGTCGGCAACAACAGCGGACCGCTCAAGTCCATATCTTTAATGACATGAACCTGCAAGGTGACAATGCCCGAAATATCAGTCGTGTGTCCGGCAATTTCTCCGTCGCCCTGCATAGCATGCATATCGCCCAAATAGACGCCACCGCCGGGCACTTTAACGGGACAGATTAATACGGCGCCTTCTCTTACGCGGTTAATGTCCATATGACCGTCTGTCCGATCTTCCAATTGTTCCTCCGTTACTGCATACTCGTGGGGCGCATCGAGTAAAAACGACCCGAAGTCGCCCGCGTTGTGCGAATCGGGAAATGGACGAGCCGGAGTCGTACCTAGTTGACCTAAAAAGGGGCGCACCCTAGCAACAGCGCCGACAATGTCGTGTGGAGCAAAAGTAACGACGGGGTTTTGTATGGAGTGTTCTGGTGTGGCCATATACGCCCGCCCGTCTTCCGCAACTTTTTCTGCCGCTTCTTTCGGAAGCGTAACCCCCACCTCACGTTTATCGTCAAAAGCCATCGTGTAACCGTTTGTAAAAGTGAACGGTGTCGCTTCCGCACCACACTCGGCACAACGGATCGCTGCCGGTCCGATCCCTTCGATACGCGTCTCGGGGTGTGGCGTACCACACGAAGGGCACTTGGCGGCGACAAACGCATCTCCGAGAAATCGTCCTTCTATCGTCTGATCGTTTCCTGAAGCTGTGACGCGCGACGTCGGGCGGATCGATTGAATGCGGATCGCGACAGCATCGCCCACTTCTGCCCCTTCGACGTATACCGGTTGCGTCACCTCGTGCCCACCACGTAAACTCGGTGTAATCATTGGCCCCCAGCAACCCGGTGTCGTATTAGCGACGATATGGCCGCCGTCGCGAACAGGACCGAGCATCGGCTGTGACGGATCGAGTATACCGTTTGTGAACGTACTAACGTATACTGTCTCACAAGCTCGCTTTTCGCTCATAAAACGACCTCCTACTGTAACTGTAAATGACCTTCTTTGGAGTACTCACTCATACTATTATTGTGTACTCACCTCTATTTTATAACTCCTATAATAGCAACTCAATCTCTTTGTCTTACAAAATTAGCAATTATACGCGCCGTTTCAAAGAGAAATCTAATAGTACATACAAAAAGGAGTACCAATAAAGGTACTCCTACGAAAATATACCGTCACAAACGAAAAAAAGACTGCACAACGTATGCTGCTCACTGTTACCAAGTCGTATCTAACTTATCCGCATAAAACGCAATCGCCCGTTTATAATGATTAACCGTATCGTCGTTCGACGTCTCGGCCAATTGCCGTAGCAGTATTTCCATCGCTTGCGAATGTTCTTTTAAGTTGTACAGTGTCATCGCATAAAAAACTTGCAGCGCCCGGTGGTTGGGGAATTTCTGCACCCCTTTTGCGAGAACGTCCCGCGCCCGTTTATACTGACCTAATGTGCGGTATGTACTCCCGAGGCCGAGCATCGCCCCTTGTCGCTCGTCTTCCGCTAAGCGAGGTGCGTCTGCTATTAGCGCGCGTTCATAGTACGAAACAGCTTCCGCCTCCCGCCCGAGTGCGTCGAAGCTCCACGCACAGTGATAGTTTACGCGCGCATCGTCCGGGTACTGTGTCGCTAAAGCTACTAGGCGCCTATTAGCGGCCTCCAATTGCCCATCTTCCCTTAATCGAATCGCTTCCTCCAGTTCGCGCGGCACCTCTAAAGTGGTCGCTTCTTTCATCGTTTCTTCCACGTCTTTGTCCTCCCCTTTTAAAAACCGGCACGAGTGCTGTCGACCTACAGATAGTGCGCCCGTAAATAAGCGACACCTTGTGCCATCGACTGTGCATTGACAGGGCGATCGCGCAGCTGCTCATCGAAGTAAAAATCCATGTTATACGGAATACCTTGCGCATTCATCGGCGACCGCTCCTCTCCTCGTGAGACATATATTTCCTTTGATCCTCTACTCCCGCTGCACCGCATTATAACAAAAAAAAAGAATAAACATCAAACTCATCGCTTTCCGCTATTGACACATTGCCCTCACATTGCACATAATATAGTTAAACAGGTGAATTATTGACTTGTTTAACTGTAAAACCATTTAACTATTTGTCTCCTTAACAGTACACCTTTTTTGTCAAACATCTCTTTAACAATCAAGTATTCGTAAATCTTCATGAGCCTAACTGTAGCCTACTGCCCCTAACGTGTACACACTTACGAAAGGACGAATGCCCCGATGGATCCACTCACACAACAACGTTTAAACGAGCTGCTCGATTGGTTTGACGACGTCGCGTTCACCGTCACGCAAAAAGTCGTCGCTCTGTTTAAGGCACAACTCGACCAAGACTTGACGTCTGACCAACACTTGACGTTGCGCTACATTAAGAAAAACAGTCCGTGTACGTCTTCCAAGTTAGCGGAAGCGTTTTACGTCAACCGCAGCGCCATCACCGCCATCGTCAACCGCCTCAGTAATAAAGGGTATATCGTGCGCATACCAGATGAAAGCGATCGGCGCGTCATCTTACTCGAACTAACGCCCGATGGCGAACGCGTACTGGCGAACGGTGAGGAAAAAATTCTGCAGGCGCTCGATCATTATTTATGTCAACTGGAAGAGGAGGAATTGGCGACAATGATGCGCACCTTCGCCAAATTAGCGACGATCATCCGCGATGAAGAAGTTGCGGACCGTGCGGTCGAACCGAAAGCGACCAAAAACAGTGTATCGGAAAATGATGGTTCCGAAAATGTTGTCCCCGCTCAATCAGCGGACAATGCACAAGAGGGGGATCCCGATGAGACGCTTACTTAACATTCGCTGGGCAGTCGCTGCCGTCTGGCTCGTCGCCGTCGTCCTGTTGGTGACGACCGCGCCCAATATGGAAACGCTCGTCCACGACAAAGGCCAAATTAGCGTTCCGCCCGGTTACTCGTCTACGTTGGCCGAGGAGTTGATCAACGAAGCGAATCACGGTGATCAAGCAGGGTCCAAGACTGAAACGTCGGACGTCGCGCTCGTCTTTCACGACAAAAAAACGCTCAATAAAGAGCAGTTGGCGCAAATAGAGGGCGCGCTCGCCAAACTGGAAGCGGAAAAAAAAGCGCTTGGTATTACCGATATAACTAACCCGTTCCGCGACGAAGAGCTACAAGACGAGCTTATCTCCAAAAATAAGCAGACTGTATTAATTCCGTTGAACGTCAAGATGGGCAGCCGCGAGCCGCAGGAAGTATCGGACGCACTGTACACCGCGCTTAAGGACACGCCCGTAGAACACTACTTCACGAGTAGCTGGATGGTCGAACAAGACGCGATCGAAAGTTCACAAGAGGGCTTAAAGAAAACAGAGTTCATTACCGTTGCCTTTATTTTAATCGTCTTGTTCATCGTTTTTCGCTCCTTCGTCGCACCGTTTATCCCGCTCCTCACGATTGGCCTCAGTTACATAACGGCGGAATCGGTCGTCGCTTTCCTCGTCGACCAGTTTAACTTCCCGCTCTCGACGTATACACAAGTGTTTCTCATTGCCGTTTTGTTTGGCACTGGGACTGACTACTGTATTTTGCTGTTCAGTCGCTTTAAAGAGGAGTTGGCGGTGCGCGAAGACACGAAAGAAGGTTTGTTCGACGCGATCGCCGCGACGTACGCGGGCTCCTGGCAAGCGGTGTTTTTCAGCGGTTTAACCGGTTTTATCGGCTTTGCCGCGATTGGGTTTTCCACCTTTAACTTGTATCAGTCGGCAGCCGCTGTAGCGGTCGGTTTCGTGTTTTTGCTGGCCGCGTTATTTACTGTTTTGCCCTTTTTTATGGCCATACTCGGAAAAAAACTGTTTTGGCCAGCGAAAGGTACCCAGCAACATAAAGACAACCGCTTGTGGGCGTGGGCGGGAAAATTTTCCCTGTCGCGTCCATTCGCAACGCTCTTAAGCATCGCCCTCCTCATCGCGCCGTTCCTGTTTTTTTACGACGGGAACCGTTCTTTTAACTCATTAGACGACGTTGGCCCCGGGTACAAATCGGTACAAGGCATCGACATTATTTCGGACAGCTTTGGGCCAGGTGAAGCGCTGCCGACAAAAGTCGTGCTCAAACATAGCGAGCCGCTAGACACGTCCGCATACGTCGCCCTAATCGAAAAAATAAGTCGGCAATTAGAGGCGACCGACGGCGTCGATTACGTCCGCAGTGCGACGCGACCCGGGGGCAAGGCGCTGCAAGATCTACTAGTCGCCGAGCAAGCGAAGTCACTTGACGAAGGATTAGGTGACGGAAAAAAAGGGATTAACGAGATTAGTAAGGGCTTGTCCGAAGCGAGCGCTGAACTTGCTGCCTCTGCACCAGGTGTGAAAGAGGCGACGACGAATATCGATGGGCTCATCGCGGGCACCAACGCCCTCGGAACGGGAATCGAGCAGCTCGGTCAGGCGCTGTCGCAACTGGAGCAAGGCTTGCAAAACGGTTCAGCGGGCGCGAGCGAATTGCAAAATGGGCTCAATGAAGCACAGGCGAACGCGAAAAAACTGGCCAAAAGTAGCAAAAAACTATCCGGTGGTTATGCAGAAATAAAACAAGGGGTATCGTCGCTCGCCGAACAGTACAACAACATCGCTGAACAGCTGGCGCCCATGTCAGAGGCATTGGACGGCGTGACGGCGAATTTGCAAAACATCCAAGGGTTAGCAGAAAAGTACCCTGAGCTGCAGCAAGATCAAGTATTTCAAGAAAATGTCGCCGCGGCACAGCAGACGGTCGCCGGTGTCAAGCAAGGAGTCGCGCAGCTCTCCGGTGGGCTAAAAAAACTGAACGGCGCCCTCGCAAAAATTGTTGCGAAGTTTGCCGAAGCGAATGATGGAATGGCGCAAACGGCTGCGGGGCAAGCTGCACTGGCGGACGGTTTCGACCAGCTCGCTGAGGGCATTTCCGCGTTGAAGCAAGGCGTCGATGCAGCGGCTGCCGGACAAAAAGAAATTAACGACAACTTGCCGGCGCTGAGCGATGGCGTCGGACAAATTAGCGGTGGGCAACAACAGTTGAAAGACGGTTTTACCGACTTACACAAACAACTCGCTACGTTGCAAAAAGGGCTATCCGACAGCTCCGACGGGTTAGGGGAAGTGTCGGAAGGGTTGGTCGCAGCACAAAAACATTTAAACGAACTGTCAGGCGTTGGCGATCAAGACATGTCTGGCTGGTTCATCCCGGAAGAGGCGCTCCAGTCCGAACAATTCCAGCAAGTTTTTGACACGTACGCATCGCCTGACCGCAAAACGACAACATTTGACGTCATTTTAAAGGCCAACCCGTATGCGCCAGAAGCGCTAGACAACATAAAGACACTTGAGGAAGCCGTTGCGACAGCGACGAAACAGACGCCTCTCGCCAAAGCAAAAGTAGCGATTGGCGGCGTTTCGAGCGCCCATCACGACCTGGACACGATCTCGATGCACGACTATAACCGCACCGTCGTCATCGTGCTCCTCTGTATCGGCATCGTCTTAGTGTTGCTGCTCCGTTCATTCGTGATGCCGCTCTACTTAATGGTCGCCCTCTTGCTCACGTACTTCACGTCGCTGGCAGTTGGCGAGGTTATCTTCGCCAATGTGTTGGGATACCCTGGCCTTAGTTGGCCCGTACCGTTCTTTACGTTCGTCATCCTCGTCGCCCTCGGGGTCGACTACAGTATCTTCCTCATGGACCGCTTCAACGAATACGGCAGTGTCCCCGTGCAGGAGGCGATCCAAACCGCTATGCGCAAAATGGGCACCGTCATCATCTCGGCGGTCATCATTTTAGGCGGTACGTTTGCGGCGATGATTCCGTCCGGCGTCATCTCTTTAGTCCAAATTGCGACGGTGACGATTACTGGGCTGCTGCTCTATACGCTGCTGTTCTTACCGTTTTTCGTTCCGGTCATGGTAAAAGCGTTCGGGAAAGCAAATTGGTGGCCGTTTAAGCGGGACAATTGACAGAGGTCGCCTAAGAAAAAGAACCCCTCCAAGGCCGTTTACGGTCTCGGAGGGGTAGCCGATACTACCTCGTTACGCAAGCATACCCTAGTTCTCGTACGTGAGCCTAGTCCTGCTTTGTTCACAAGCTACTCTTGTCCTCGTACGCAAGCTACTCTTGTCCCGACGGGTCATTGCCGAAGGCGCTGCCCATCCCTTTGAGCAGCCCGAACGTCATCGTAATCGCGCGGTTAATTTCCGGATCGTTTAGTGCCTTGAACAAGTCCATCAGTTTCGTTTTCTCATCGACTTTTGACGCAGCCACCTCTAGTCCGGTATTTAGTCCGTGCACCATCGGTTCGAGCCGCTTCACGTCGAGCGAGCCGACCATTAACGCTAATTGCAGTAAGTTCGCGAGTGCTTTCGCATGTTGCGGTTGACTCACGAGGCGGACGACGACCGCTAACACTTCGTCCGCTTGCCCGAGCAAACTGTTCGCCATCGGCAACACCCCGCGGTCGTGCAACCCCTGCAACAGCTCGATCCCTTCTAAAATGGCTTCTTTGTGCTCGCTTACCGCCTGCTCGATTTCGGCGAAGTCCTGCCGCCGCCGTTCTTCCTCACTGACGACGAGACGCTCGATTTTTTTGATCGGTTCAGCCATTGTGCTTCACGCCTTTTTTTGAAGATAACGGAAAATGGTAGTCGGTACGCGCCCATTTTTTCTCCACTTGTACGCCCATTTGTGGCTGCGGATTGCCGAAACGGTGATTAATGAGCGGTAGCGGAGACTTGCCGCCCTGCTCGAGCACCTCGAGTTTTACCGCAGCGTCTTTGTACGCTGGCGTATTCGTGACGTTATCGTGCATACTGCTCGTCAATTGGTTGACCGCAGCTTCGCCGGCGTCGTTCATCGGCATGTACAATTCCTTGCCTTTGACGCGTTCCGTCACTAACACGCGCACTTTCGCCGATCCGTACGGCGACGATAAGCGCACGAGCGTGCCGTCCTTGAGTCCGCGCTCCTCTGCCAGCTCCCGCGATACCTCGACGAACGCCTT
The DNA here is from genome assembly GCF_001375555.1 of Numidum massiliense. Lineage (NCBI taxonomy): Bacteria > Bacillati > Bacillota > Bacilli > Caryophanales > Bacillaceae > Numidum > Numidum massiliense. The sequence continues at coordinate 1,723,102 of NZ_CTDZ01000009.1, forward strand.
CGGCGTCTTTTCTTTAATACCCGCCACGCGGTACGTCATGTTCCCTTCGTGGAAGTGCTCCAGCAACCGACCGTTGTTGAGATGCAAGTCATACGCCTCACTCGTGCCACGCGGTACGAGCCACTCCAGCGGGTAAAAACGCGCCTTGCCGTCTGGGAAGTTAAACCGCTCCGTATAGAGTAGCGGGGAATCGGTCCCGTCTGCCGCGACCGGCCACTGCAAGCTATTGTACCCTTCGAGCCTTTCGTACGTGACGCCGGCAAACAGCGGGGCGAGCGACGCCGCTTCCGCCATAATCTCGCTCGGATGGGTGTACTGCCAATTTGCCCCGAGTGCGTTCGCGACGCGGATGAGAATTTGCCAGTCGGGCAGTGAATCGCCGAGGGGATCTAACGCTTGGTACAGCCGCTGGATACGCCGTTCCGTATTCGTAAACGTCCCTTCTTTTTCGAGATGGGGACTAGCGGGCAGCACGACGTCGGCGAACTCCGCCGTACGCGTTAAAAACATATCTTGCACGACGAAGAAATCTAATTTTTTGAAGGCGTCTTGAACGTAGTTAATGTTGGCGTCGATGACGCTCATATCTTCACCCATAATGTACATCGCCTTCATCTTACCTTCGTGAATTGCATCGACCATCGTGTTGTTGTACATGCCCGGCGCCGTCGGTAACTTGACGCCCCAAGCGCGTTCATACTTCTTGCGGACATCCTCGTCGGCGACGGCTTCGTACCCGGGGAACTTGTCGGGCATACTGCCAAAATCGCTCGCCCCTTGTACGTTGTTGTGGCCGCGCAGCGGGTACGCCCCCGCACCGGGAATGCCGTAGTTCCCGCTCGCGAGCAGTAAGTTGGAAATTGCCGTACTCGTGTTGCTGCCACCCTGTTGCTGCGTGACACCCATCGCCCAACAGATGCACGTCGTCTTCGCCTCGCGAATCGCTGCGGCGATCCGCACGAGGTCGGCTTGCGGGATGCCGGTCACTTCTTCCGCATAGGCCAATGTATACGGCTTAAGCGATTCGACGTACGCGTCAAAGTTGTTGACGCGCTCCGCGATGAACGCCTCATCGTGCCAGCCTTGGTCGATCAAATACTTCGTTACCGCCGACAGCCAGACGAGATCTGTCCCCGGGCGCGGGTGAATGAACAGATCGGCGCGCTCGGCCATTTCGTGCTTACGCAAATCGGCGACGATTAACTTCTGCCCGTGCAGTTTTTGTGCCCGTTTGATGCGCGTGGCGAGAACCGGGTGCGATTCCGCCGTGTTTGCCCCGACAATGATGACGAGCTCTGCTTGACCAATATCGGTAATCGAGCCGGCGTCACCGCCGTAACCGACGGTGCGGAACAGCCCGACCGTCGCTGGCGACTGACAATAGCGCGAACAGTTATCGACGTTGTTCGTGCCGATGACGGCGCGCGCCATTTTTTGCATTAAATACGACTCTTCGTTCGTACACTTCGAGGAGGAAATAAAGCCGGTCGCATCGGGCCCGTATGTCGATACGATCTCTTTCATGCGCTTGGCGATGAGCACGATCGCTTCGTCCCATTCTGCTTCGCGAAAATGGTCGCCCTCGCGAATGAGCGGTTTCGTGAGCCTCTCGTCACTGTTGACGTACGACCAGCCGAACTTCCCTTTCACACATGTAGAAATGCCGTTCGCCGGCGACTCGGGCTGTGGATCGATTTTTAACACGTTGCGCCCTTTCGTCCACACGTCAAAACTACAGCCGACGCCGCAGTACGTACAGACTGTTTTCGTCTTTTTGATCGTATGCTCGCGCATCGCCGCCTCGACGTCGGACACGGCCATCAACTGTGAATATCCTGTTTCCACTTGTTTCGTCAAATCGATCATCGACCGCAGCGTGCCTTCCTCGATATCCGTCATGTACCCCGCCTCGCCTAACATCGATTTCTCCATAAGCGCGTTACACGGACAGACAGTCACACAGTGGCCGCACGAGACGCACGACGATTCGTTAATCGGCACGTTGTCGTCCCAAATGACGCGCGGCTGCTCCAGCGACCAATCGATCGACAGCGTTTCGTTCACTTGTAAGTCTTGGCATGCCTCGACGCAACGCCCACACAAAATACATTGGTCCGGATCGTAGCGGTAAAACGGGTTCGACATGTCGACGTCGTACGGCTTGCTTTGAAACGGCTCACTCTGATGATCGATGCCCATCATTTTTACCGTATTGTGAATCGTACAATTGCCGTTATTGTTGTCACAAACGGTACAGTACAACTCGTGGTTGACTAAAATGCGGTCCATCGCATCGATCCGCGCGGCTTTTACGTCCGGAAGCTCAGTGCGCACTCGCATCCCTTCGGCAACTGTCGTCCCGCACGCGCGTACGAGCTCCCCGTCCACTTCGACGATGCACGTATCGCACGTTTGGATGGGGCCTAAACTTTCATGGTAGCAGACGTGCGGCGTGTCGATCTGTTCCTCGAGCAAAACTTGCAACAAGTTGTCCCCGGCGTTTGCTTCGAGCGAACGGCCGTCAATGGCAATGTTAACCGTTGCCGCTGCACAATCTAATTTCGTATGTGTCATTGTACTCCTCCCCATTCAAAACGTCTATCGAACATCTGACATACTGAATATACTTATCCAACGTGTTTCATGTCATCCTCTTAGTGTGTAACTTGTATGTTCGCACACACACCTTACGATCTACTCTATCAGACATAGGCGCACCCATCACATCTACTCCGGAAAAACGGGACGAAGTAAACGCTCAGTAGTCGTTACCGCGACGCGAGGCACCGTCGGTCACGCGTTCTGGATGAGTGTATACATTAAAACTCCCGTTGCGAATGAAGCCGACGACGGTAATATTCAACTCGTCGGCCAGCTTGAGAGCCAGGTCAGTGGGCGCAGATTTCGAGAGGATGATGCCGACGCCTATTTTAGCAACTTTCAATACGACTTCGGAAGACAGTCGCCCGCTAAACGCGATCAGTTTATCGTTTAGACGGATGCTTTGCTGTAAAATGGCGCCGTACAATTTATCGAGGGCGTTATGCCGACCGATGTCGGTGCGTAAGGCGATAATGCCGTCCGCGCCGCACAGTGCGGCATTGTGCACGCCGCCTGTCTGTTTAAACGCGCGCGAGCGCGCCTCCAGCTCACGCATATAAGAAAAGCAATCGGCCGCCGCAATCCCATGTGCACTCGTGACCGTCTTCGCCGTCACCGCATCGTTTTGAAAGTAAAAGTGCCGACTTTTTCCACAACACGAACCGATTAACCGCTTCGTGTAAAAATCGTAGGCAATGTCCCTTTTTTCCTTCGTCTCGACATGCGCGTATCCTTGCGCGTCATCGAGTGTTAGCGCCCGGATTTGCGAAGCTGTCCGGATCACACCTTCCGCTGCGAGAAAGCCAGTCACTAAATCGTCCAAATCGGTCGGAGTGCACACAAGCGTGGCGAATTCCCGACCGTCAAGCACGACGGTCAAAGGATACTCCAACGCAATTTCGTCGTCCATCTCGACAAACTGGCCGTCCCTAAATTTAACAACCGGTCCCGTCGTCGTAAATTTTCTGGCCACTTCGGAACACTCCAAACGTTAGTCGCTAACGAAAAGTCGCTTAAAACAGCAGTACTTTATGCCGTGATAACGCTCAAACTTATGTCGTAATAGGTTGTTTCACACGCCCTTGTCCCTTCACTTCTCGCTGCATCTCTTGTTTTAACTTTTTAATGTTTAGTTGCATGAGCAGCGAGACGATTAGCGCCACCACTAATAGAGCGGTGAAAATATAAAACGTAACGGTATAGCTTTTCGTCTTATCGTAAATGGCTGAAACGATCATCGGACCGACGACTCCCGCCATCGACCACGACGTCAGCAAGTAACCGTGAATCGCCCCCAGTTGTTTCGTCCCAAACAGATCGCCGATGAAAGCGGGTAAGCAGGCGAATCCGCCACCGTAGCAAGTAATAATAATGTACAACAAAATCGGAAAGAACGTCTGGTTAGAAATGTTCGGTAGCATCAAAAAGGCGATGACTTGAATGACGAAAAAGACGACATACGTGTTGGCGCGTCCGATATAGTCGGAAAAAGAGGCCCAGCCGATGCGTCCGCCGCCGTTGAACAAGCCGAGTAAACCGACGACACTCGCTGCCGTCAAAGCCGACATACCGGTAATTTCCTGTGCCATGGGCGAAGCGACGGCGAGAAGCATAATCCCGGCCGAAATATTAATAAACATCATGAGCCACAACATCCAAAAGCGCGCCGTGCGCACCGCTTCGCTCGCGGTCAATTGCGCTAAGTCTTGGTTAACCTTTACCGAGCCTTGAGAAATCTTTTCTTTCATGCCAGCAGGCATCCAGCCTTCTTCCGGCTTCTGTAAGTACGAGGCACCGGCGATCATCAGCACGAAATACGCCGTGCCTAAAATAAAAAACGTATTGGAAATACTCGTTACTTCCATTAATTTACCCGCTACCGGACCGGTCACTAACGCCCCGGCACCGAAGCCGAGCACTGCCATACCTGTCGCTAAACCTCGCCGGTCGGGAAACCATTTCACGAGTGTGGAAACGGGAGAAATATAGCCGATCCCTAAACCGATGCCAGCTACAAAACCGAAGAAAAATAAAAAAAGAACGTATGAACCGCTAAGGACGGCAAATCCCGAGCCGATCGTCCCGACGCCGAAAAAAGTAGCCGCGATGAGTGCCGACTTGCGTGGCCCGTGCTTTTCGACAAACCGACCTAAGAAAGCAGCCGATGTCCCCAACATAAAAATAGCGATCGTAAAGGCAAGTGAGACGTCCGTCGTCTTCCAGCCAAACTTCTCAGATAGTGGTAATTGATACACACTGTAGGCGTATACAGATCCGATCGATAAATGGATCGCCACGGCTGACAAGGCGATGAGCCAGCGGTTTTTTTGTTTTCCCTTTTGCAACGTTTTCATCCCTTCTGTTAACAGATCTTACCGTTATACATCCATAAAAATACCTTGTCTCACTTGTATGCTCATATGCTCATACGATTAAGTGGACTTACATTATGATAATAACCGTACAATTTTGTGTCAAGTTTTTTAACTACGTCCGATTATTCCTATTAGTCTTTCCGCTGTGTTTCCCTATTGGTTTTAATTAAATTATACTAAATTATTTACATATACACAGGTTTGATATGACGCTTCATACACACTTAAGGCGGTTAATTTAAGGGATATGTTTGCCCTCCCATCAAATCTTACAAAGGAGTTAACATGTGAAATTTATGTTAATGTAAGCGATATTTTTATATATAGATCGACTTCCAGCGTTATAATGTGCTCTGTAACAACACTTAAATCGTTGAAGGGGTTTGGTTGAATGTTGTGTTTAAAACCGCAGCAAATTGCCCGTACGACAGCGGAAACAGGGGTGAAAAAAGCGCAAAATCCGCTGTCGACCGCTTTTATCCTCGGTTTTTTGGCAGGCGCTTTTATCGCCTTCGGATACTTACTATACATACGGGTGACTGCTTCAATACCCGAACAGTGGGGAAGTTTTTCTTCTTTTCTCGGTGCCTCTCTGTTTCCGATCGGACTAATTCTCGTTCTGCTGGCAGGTGGCGAACTGCTCACGGGTAACATGATGGCAGTGCCACTCGCTCAGATGACGGGAAAAGTTTCTTTGAAAGACGTTCTAAAAAATATCGTGTTGATTACGGTGAGCAATTTTTGTGGGGCGATATTTGTCGCCTATTGTTTTGGGCACATCGTCGGTTTAACCGAGACGGGGCCGTTCTTAACGAAAACAATCGCGATTGCCGAACAGAAGCTTAGCGACAGCTTTTTGCAAGCTTTTATATCTGGGATTGGTTGTAACTGGTTAGTGGCGCTGGCGGTTTGGCTCTCGTACGGCGCAAAAGATTTCGGCGGGAAAATCTTAGCCATCTGGTTCCCGACGATGGCTTTCGTCGCCATCGGATTTCAGCACGTCGTAGCGAACATGTTTGTCATTCCTGCAGCTATTTTTGCCGATCATTTTACGTGGATTGACTATTTGTCCAACTTTGTGCCCGTCTGGCTCGGCAATCTCGTTGGAGGGTCTCTCTTCGTCGCCGCTGCGTACCGCTTCGCCTATTTGCCGCGCGTAACGCAAACGAGCGAACAGTACACACGCCCGATCAGTGATCATAAAGCATCTTAATTTTGTCTGTTTCACCTATAACGCGTGCCATGCGACAACTGTTCTGCGAGGAGCTTAGCGGCGTCGTACTGCTCAGGCGTGTTAATGTTCGTCACGAAACGCGGGCCGACGTCGTACTCGTAGAAGAACGTTTCGTCTGCGGCTTTCCAGTTCAGCTGGGACAACAAGTCTTTGACGCGGCGTTTCCCACCATGGAGCAACTGAGCGACGATTTCCGCGGCGCTTCGCCCGTAAACGCCGTGCAGTGGATGCCTTTTTCCATCGATCAACGGTATGACTGCGTCGTAGTTCTCACGCACTTTCACTTCCTGCATCGCTTGTGCGGCTACCGCGGAAATAAAGGGCATATCACAGGCGACGACCCACACATCCCTGTGGCGTGCAAACGAAAAAGCGGCGTGTATTCCACTGAGTGGCCCTTTGCTAGGGATGATGTCGCTAACCGTCCGCACGCCGTCGTCTTCCGCGATTAGCGGGGCAAAAACGTGTGGGTAGACGGTGACGATTAGCACCTCGCGGCATATGGTGCGCATTTCGCGAAGTTGGCGTTCGAGCAAAGTATCTTTGCCGAACGGCAACAACGCTTTCACTTGGCCATTCATGCGCCGATTTTGTCCCCCCGCTAAAATGACGCCTGTCATCCCTGCCTGTTTGACAGCCTGCACCGCATCATTAGTATGTGACGAAGTTTCCGCACCTTCCGTATCTAAATCCCGATCATCTACATCCCGATCGATCAAACCGCCCATCGCCACACCACTCCTCTTTTATGAAAAAAAGACCCCTTAGGGTCTTTTTTCGACCCATCAGGGTCGTTTCTGCCGCAAAACGGGAAGTAAACAATAAGCCGAGTTCTGTACTCCTAGCGGTACGCGCGCACGCGGCACGTGCTCCCGCCGTCGGAGCAGTAATCATCTGTCTAGGCCGTACATTGCTGCACGGCTCGAGCGACCAAACCCGGAATCACTGCGGGCAACAGCTACGACTTAACGTCGTCGATTCCCTATCAGGTCTTGCTCCAAGTGGGGTTTACCTAGCCAGCATGTCTCCATGCTGCTGGTGCGCTCTTACCGCACCGTTGCACCCTTACTCACTAAAAGAGTGAGCGGTTTGTTTCTGTGGCACTATCCTTAGAGTCGCCTCCACCGGCCGTTAACCGGCACCCTGCCCTATGGAGCTCGGACTTTCCTCCCGTGGCGCCTTGCGGTCTGCCACCGGCGATTACTTAGTTTACTTCCCACCCATTCACTTTCCGATCCGTTCCGTTTGTTCGTTCAGATCCGTTCGCAACCGTCACCCGTGGTTTGCTTCACACACATGTCATCTGTTTACGTGCGACTGACGCGCAATCAAACAGCATTAATGAGTATACCACGGGCACGCGGTTCACACAAGGGGATTATAGCTGGAAAACGCGGCATGTTCTTCACACGTAGCGAAATGGGTTCGTGTCGATCTTTGACAGCGATACGACGGTATCTGTCTTTGCTAGCGCCTCTGCTAACCGATCCCGCATCGGGGCGAGGACGAGGTGCTCGACATGGTGCCCGGGGTCAATGAGAGCGATCCCTTCCGCCAACGCGTCGTGGGCAGTATGGTAATCGATATCCCCCGTAATGTATACGTCTGCCCGTTCGCGAACCGCATCGGCTAAATACTTCGTCCCCATGCCACCCAACAGCGCCACGCGCCGCACCGTACGCGTAGGGTTGCCGACGACGCGCAACGCCTCTAAGCCGTACGCTTCTTTAACACGCGCAGAAAAATCTTTTAGTGTTTCCGCTTTTTCTAGCCGACCGATGCGTCCAAGCCCGAACGTTTTCCCCTTTAGCTCTAACGGGTATAAATCGTAAGCGACTTCTTCATACGGATGGGCTGCGAGCATCGCAGCGACGACTGCCCGTTCATTTTCCGCTGTCACGACCGTTTCAAGCCGTATTTCTGCCACGCGCTCGAGGCGGCTAGTAGAACCGATAAACGGCTCAGCGCCTTCTTCCGGTTGAAACGTCCCTGTTCCGGGTACGTTAAACGTACAGTGACTATATTTGCCGATCCATCCAGCGCCCGCTGCTCCGAGCGCTTGTAGCACTTCTTCGTGGTGCGTTTCCGGTACGAAGACGACGAGTTTTTTTAACGGCTGTAAGTAGACAGGTGACAGCACGCGTGTTTGCTGCAGGGATAACCGCGCTGCGAGCACATCGTTCACTCCGTCCGGGGCGACGTCCCAGTTCGTGTGGGCGACATAGACTGCAATATCGTGCTTGATCAGTTTTTCGTACACCCGCCCGTTGCGCGAATCGATACTAAGCGTCTTTAGCGGGCGAAAGATGACGGCATGGTGGGCGATAATGAGATCGATGTGGTTGCGGATCGCCTCCTCGACGACTTCCATCGTCACATCGAGCGCTAACATCACCTTTTTTACTTCTTTTTTTAACGTGCCGACTTGTAAGCCGATGCGGTCGCCTTCGACTGCTAAGTGCGGTGGGACGTATGTATCGAAGATACGTACAATGTTTTCTCCTTGGGCAAACATGTCATCATCTCCTCCCAATCGGTCATTTGTGCTTTAATTTGCACCTGTTTGCGGCGCGCCTCTCCGTGCGCTGTGCCCGCCAACTGCTGTAAAATACGCTTGAACTTTGCCATGTCTACTTCTAATTTCGGCCGTAAGAGCGGGTGACGTTCGGACCACAACAGTGGGCCGATTTCTGTCAGCAGTTCCTCCACATGTGCTTCCCCAAAACACCGTAACCGCTCACTACAATTGCCGTTCTCGCGCTGCATCCCACCACTGCTCGCTATCTGTAGCTTTGTGAACGCCTCGCGGTACGGTTGCCGCGCGTCGCCGTGCTCCGCAACTAAGATGTCGTAATAGTGTCCGTTTTCGTACACGAGCGCTTCGCATATGAGCTGCCACCGATGCGCAAGCAGCCACTTACGCACCGCCTTGACCGCGACATTCGGTTGTAACACAAGTCGCTTTGTACGTGATAACACCGCCTGCCCGTTTTGTAAAATGTCGCATATAAGCGGACCGCCCATCCCGGCGATGACGACGGTCGCAACTTCCCCAGGCACGAGCGCCGTTAACCCGTCTCCGAGGCGCAGCTCGATCTTAGCGGACAGCCCACTCGCTGCGACGCGCTCCCGGGCAACGTCGTACGGGCCGCGGCTCACTTCGACGGCGACCGCGCGCGGCACATACCCAGAGGCAAGTAAATGACGCGGTAACAAAGCGTGGTCGGTCCCGATATCAGCTACGGCTTCCCCCCGTAAGACAAACTCGGCAATTTGCATCAGCCGCTCAGACTTCAACAACGTCAACGTCTCAACTTCCTTTTTCCTCGCTAGCTCGTAGCCTACTTCTTCGTTAGCTTCTCTGTTCATGGCGAGCTAGGTTTCGATTACTGTACTTATATTATAACGGAACTCGCGCTTAAGTTAACTACGGAAATGCGCGGGGCGACTGGGTGAAGTTAGAGCGTCTTCTTTTTCGACTTCGGCTCGTCTTTGAAGTACAGCCATTTATCGAAGAACGGTTGTAAATCTTTGTTGCTCACTTCGGAGGCCGTGCGGATGAAGTCAGCAGTCGTAGCTTCCTTGTCTTTATAGCGCGTAAAATACTCCCGCATCACCGCGATGACCTTCTGTTCGCCAATCTCGTCGACGAGCGCCCACATCATCGCTGTTGGACGCGCATAGACCATTAAGCCGTACAACTGTTCCGGATAATCGTACACTTTTTGCACCACTGTGAGCCCACTCTGCTTATTGATGCGCTCACTACCTGCAGCCGCTTGCGCATACATCTCCCGTTCGTCTTTTCCTTCCACTTTCCGCATGTACAACGACTCGGAAAACGACGTTAACCCTTCGTCTAACCACGGTTCTTTTACTTGGTCGTTGCCAACCATGCCATACCACCACTGGTGAGCCAACTCGTGCGCGACCACGTTCACTGCCGGCTGCTCACCATCCTGCATCATGATGCGGTCGACAGAAGTGACAAGACCCGGGTACTCCATCCCAGCGATCCCGTGACCGTGTTCGCCGAGAACGACATCGATCTCCTCGTAAGGGTAAGTACCGAACGACTCGTTGAAAAAGCGCATCGCTTTTACAGCTGCTTCGTACATCGGCGCAGCGACGTCTTTCATCGCTCCGCGGTACCACAAATTGACGACCGTATCGCCAACTTTACCGGTCCTCACGCGGTAATCTTTCGTGACGACAGCGGCGAAATCGCGCACGTTACGTTGCTTCAGCGTCATCTTTTGTGACAGTTTCCGTCTGCCGTCGCCAGGCGCCGTACTAATGACGCGGTACCCTTTCGGCACGCGAAACGTCACTGTAAAATCGGCCATTTTCGTATAAAATGGGTCGCCGATCGTCGTGTACCGGTCTTTGTGCCAACCTTCTCTGTCGTAAACGGCGAGCATCGGGTACCACTGCGCCAAAAAGGCAGTACCCGCAACGTGGTTTAAGCGGCTTCCGCCTTCAGGAAGCTGTACCGTAAACGCCATCTCGACAGTCGCTTTTTTGTGTGCCGGCAGTGGCTCTGCGAGCACGAGCTTCATTAATGTCTTGTCGATTTCCGGTTTTACCGCCACACCGTTTACGGTGATGTCGCTAACTTTAATGTACCCTTCCTTTTCCGGTGCAGCCGCCTTATTGTATGACCAGTCTTTAAAGGCGTTCGGAAACAGGTGAAAATATATTTCTGGCCACGTCTCCTGTCCGAGGTTTGGGACGGTCACGCGCTGCTTTCCGACAAGTTTATAGTTTTTCTCGTCGTATTGTACCTCGATGTCGTAGGCGGGGCGTTCGCGCGATGACCGCACCTCGCTATAGGCAATCGGTACGTTTTTCTGCACCATCGCCTGCTCGCCGTGTTGTTCACTGCGCACGGCAGAGGTGCCGGCTGTTTGCGGCGTCGGTTCGTCCGTCTGCCAAAACTGGTATAGCGACACCGTTAAACAGATCATCCCGACGACTAATAGGACGAGATAACGCTTTTTCACCAAAAAACACCACCTCTGTTTGTTTTCCGTAGTAGCATATACAATATCGAACGGTTGTAATCTTCGTTTTAACAATTTATAATGTAAGCCAAACCGTCTGTTAGCGCTTCCAATGCCGTTTACACGCAAAAAAGTCCGATCTCGTGCGTAGAGCGCTACTTTTCTTCAATTTTCTCACTCATTCTCGATTTGCATGTGCCTGGCAAAAGCGGTAAAATCGTTCATATAGAACAACAAAATTTGCAAAAAACGACACCTGCGCTGAACAGGTGTCGTAAAAACTAGACATGTACCTTAAAATGCATCTTACTCGAGAAAGTCTTTCAACCGTTTACTGCGACTCGGATGGCGCAATTTGCGCAGTGCTTTCGCTTCAATTTGTCGGATGCGCTCGCGCGTGACGCCGAACACTTTACCGACTTCTTCTAACGTACGCGTCCGTCCATCGTCGAGTCCGAAGCGCAAGCGTAACACATTTTCCTCCCGCTCTGTCAGCGTGTCGAGGACGTCTTCCAACTGCTCTTTCAGTAGCTCGTAAGCTGCCGCATCAGCGGGTGCCTGAACGTCTTGATCCTCGATGAAGTCGCCGAGGTGGGAATCGTCTTCTTCCCCGATTGGCGTTTCGAGCGAGACAGGTTCTTGAGCAATTTTTTGAATCTCGCGCACTTTTTCTGGTGTCAAGTCCATTTCGGCGCCTATTTCTTCCGGAGTCGGATCGCGCCCTAGTTCTTGCAACAGTTGGCGATGGATGCGAATCAATTTATTGATCGTTTCTACCATGTGTACGGGAATGCGGATCGTCCGCGCTTGGTCGGCAATCGCCCGCGTGATCGCTTGCCGAATCCACCAGGTAGCGTACGTACTAAATTTAAACCCTTTGCGGAAGTCGAATTTCTCGACGGCCTTAATGAGGCCCATGTTTCCCTCTTGGATGAGGTCAAGGAAGAGCATGCCGCGCCCAACATAACGTTTGGCGATACTAACGACGAGGCGCAAGTTCGCTTCCGCGAGACGCCGTTTCGCGAGCTCGTCTCCTTGTTCGATCCGTTTCGCGAGTTCTACCTCTTCTTCCGCCGACAATAAGGGAACACGTCCGATTTCTTTCAAATACATACGTACAGGATCGTTAATTTTAACACCGGGTGGGACGCTCAGGTCGTCGCTGAGCAGATCGTCCTCATCCTCTTCGTCGTCTTCTTGTTGGTTGCCGTCCACCTCATCTTCATTAATAACGTCGACGCCGTGTTCACTTAAAAAATCAAAAAACTCGTCCACTTGCTCAGATTCTTGCTCGAAGGGGGAGAGTTTATCCATAATTTCTTTATAAGTCAAAACGCCGCGCTTTTTACCTAGTTCGAGCAGCTGCTCTTTCGTTTGCTCGAGCGTCAATTCGTCGGCGCTCCCATTCTGGTTATTCGGCATTTACGTTCCCTCCTTCCTTAGTTTTACCCGTTGTTTTAAACGGATGACTTCTTGCGCGATCTTGACAGCTTCCGCAGCGTTACCCGCTTGTTCGGCTAGTCGCACTTGTCGCCGTTTTTCTTCCAATTCACGCCGTAACGGGTACGTGCGCACTTGTCTGATGTAGTCTTGAATCTCGAGCTCGCTCACCTCGTGTGCGAGGTCGGTCATCGCTAAGGCGGAGGCGGCTTTCTGTAACGATTCGTCAGGTAGATAACGAATAAACTGTCCGGTGTCTGGCGAATTTCCTTCAGCGTAAAAGGCATATATATAAGCAGCTAACGCTGCATACCCGTCAACATTGAACTCACTGCCAATTTCCTCGCGGATCCTCTCGGCCAAGAGCGGATCACGCATCATCAGGGCGATCAATTGCCGTTCCGCATTATAATAAGCTGGTTGCAAACGCGTCGATACGACCATACGTTTGGATGTTTTACTATTATTCCACTTGTCGTTTGCTTTATCCCCAAGCTTTTCATTTTTTTTGCGCCGGTAATACAAGTGCCGCTGTTCAGTTTTCAACGCCTCGAGAGACAAGTCGTATTTCTTTGCGAGCTGTCGCAAATAGTGATCCCTTTCTACAGCTGCTGGTAAATCAGTGACGATCTCCAGCGCGGCCTGTACTACCTTCAGCTTCTGATCTTCATCCTTTAAATCTATACCCTTCTCCAGTGCTTGCAGTTTAAACGCCGTAAAAGGTATCGCGTCCGCAAGTACGTTTTGCCGAAACGCTTCACCGCCGTACTTGCGAATATAGTCGTCGGGGTCGAGGCCGACAGGCATTTGCGCAATTTTGACGATACACCCTTGCGCTTTCAAAATGTCGAGTCCGCGCAGGACAGCTTCTTCGCCGGCACTGTCTGAGTCGAAACAAATAATAACTGTTTCGGCGTTGCGCCGTAAAAGACGCGCCTGCTCTTCGGTCAGCGCAGTTCCGAGTGAGGCGACGCTGTTTTCAATGTTTGCCTCCCAGGCGGTAATGACGTCGACATACCCCTCAAACAAGATCGCTTCCCGCTTTTTGCGGATGGCAGAACGCGCACGGTGAATATTGTATAGTATGCAGCGTTTGTTAAAGAGCGGCGTTTCTGGGCTGTTTAAATATTTCGGCTGACCGTCACCAAAAACCCGTGCACCGAATCCGATGACACGCCCCTGCGTATCTTCGATCGGAAACGTCACGCGATCGCGAAAGCGATCGTAGTACCCGTTTTTTTTTTGCGAAGCTGTGACGAGGCCTGCTTTTTCTAACAACGTTTCGTCAAAACCGCGTCGCTTTAAAAAGCGCAGCACGGTGTCCCACGAATCGGGGGCGAGACCTAAGCGGAACTCTGCTTGGACTTCGGACGAGAAACCGCGCGCCGCAAAATATTGGCGCCCGCGTTCGCCGTAAGCACTCTTCGCCAACACGAAACGGTAAAACTTAGCTGCCAAGTCGAGCGCTTCGTATAGGCGCTGCCGCTCACTCGCCGCTTCTCCGTCACCCTCGCTCTGTACGTCTGGGATGACGATTCCGGCACGGTCTGCCAATTCGCGAACGGCTTCAGTGAACGTCAATTTTTCCAAATCCATGAGGAACGTAAAAATATCGCCACCAGCCCCACAACCAAAGCAGTGAAAGATTTGTTTTTCCGCATCTACCGAAAATGACGGTGTCTTTTCTGCATGGAAGGGACACAGGCCAAAGTAGTAACGCCCCTTTTTTTTCAGGTGGACGTGCGTACCGGCGAGATCTAAGATGTCGACGTGTTCCCGAACTTGGTTAATGACCTCGTCGGGAATCAACCCCCTCATTTATTTCCCCTCCAGTTGTTTTGACGTTTACTTGGTTCGGCAAAAAACCGCTAGCTTTTTTTGGGGGACAAATAATTAGTTTCTACAAAAAGCGGCTACTTCCTGCTAGAAAAAACATGTTCTAATTGCGCGACTTTTGTCGAACGCGGTAAAAGCATGTAAGGGTAAGGGGTAGCCTCTTTTTGGCAAAATTGTCCCTGTAACATTATACGACGGCGAAAGTAAAATAGACGCTACTCTTTTGTCAGTCCTTGTCGAATCATATCTAGTATGACGTTTGCCGTTTCCTCGACGGCTTTCGTCGACACGTTAATGACGTGGCAACCGAGACGTTGCATCACGTCGCGAGAATACGCGAGTTCACTTTCGATGCGCGCCATGTTCGCGTAATTCGCCTTCGCTGTCAGACCGAGCGCCTTTAACCGCTCTTCGCGAATGCGGTTTAAGTGGTCTGCGTCGATCGTCAGACCGATAATTTTATTGCCGGGGATGCGGAACAGCTCATCCGGCGGCGGTACTTCCGGTACGAGCGGCACGTTCGCTACCTTTATACGCTTATGGGCAAGATACATCGACAGCGGCGTTTTTGAGGTGCGCGACACGCCGATTAAGACGACGTCAGCGCGAAGCAATCCACGCGGGTCGCGGCCGTCGTCGTACTTAACTGCAAATTCGATCGCCTCGACCTTGCGGAAGTAATCTTCGTCTAACTTTCGGACTAAACCCGGCTCCATTTTCGGCGTACGCTTATAAAGTCCCTCCAGCGCATTCAGCATCGGTCCCATAATGTCTACGTGTGAAATGCCCTTCTCGCTGGCGCGGTCGGTCAAGTACGCCTGCAGTTCGGGGACGACGAGTGTAAAGGCAATTAGCGCCCCTTCTTCAAACGCCGCATCCAATATGTCGTCGATCGCTTCTTTCGAATCGACATACGGTACGCGACGCACATCGGCGTCGCCGCCGTTAAACTGACTCGCCGCTGCCCGCACGACAAATTCTGCCGTTTCGCCGATCGAATCAGAAATAACGTATATGATTGGTGATTCATGCTTATCGTTCATACCGTTTCGCGCACCTCCCCCATCTCCACAAAAGCTTTCGTAATAGTCGTCTTGGTGATGCGCCCGATCACTTCTAACGCGGATTGGGACTCACCTTTTTGCCTGACGACAGGTAAGCTGTCCACTTGATACTGCATAATTTTCGCTGCCGCATCGTACAACGTTTCTTCCGCGTGACAGGTGACAATGTTCGGCATGCGCGTCATGACGACGTTAACCGGTACTTCCTGTAAATCTTGCCTACCCATCGCCGCCTTTAGCAAGTCTTTGCGCGAGACGACACCCGTTAGGAGTCCGTCCTTGGACACGATATACAGCGTGCCGACATCTTCTAAAAACATGTGGCAAATCGCTTCGTAGACGGAAGCCCCTTCCGTCATGACGATCGGCACGGCCTTGTATTCGCCCACTTTCATTTGCCGAATATGTTTGGCAAACAACTGTTTACTCGATTTGCCCGTGTAATAGTAGCCGACGCGCGGACGCGCTTCTAAAAAACCAGCCATCGTCAAAATAGCGAGGTCAGGCCGGAGGGTCGCACGCGTCAGACCGAGTTGCTCGGCAATGTGCTCACCCGTGATCGGGCCGTTTTCTTTCACAATATCGACGATTTGTCGCTGTCGATTCGACAGTTCGATAGTCGCCACCACCTTCCGGTACGAACAATAAAAGATCGTGCAAGGAGGCAGAGCAGATTTGCAACTGCCTGCCTAAAGTTCTAGGCGGAAATCTCCCTCACACGTTCATGACGCGAGAACACAGCTATGACGCAAGGACGATTGCGTTAAACTGGGCGAAGCGACCGACTAGTTCGGCGACAGCGGCAAGTAGGGCGAGTCGGTTACTTCGCACTGCCTCGTCGTCGACCATCACCATGACATCGTCAAAAAAGTGGTGAATGTCCGTTTCTAGCGCGGCGATGGCACCGTACATCGCGTCAGCGTCCTGCGCCGCGAGCGCGTGCTCGTACCCGTTCTTCGCCGTGTAAAACGCCGCAGCCAACCGTCGCTCCGCTTCGTGTTCAAACAGAGTCTCGGAATAAGCTGTCCCCGCTTTTCCCACTTTCGCCGCCAAATGATCGACGCGGGTAAAAGCTTCCACCGTCCGCTTAAACGACTCCCCTTGCGCCGCTGTTTCCAGCCGTTTTGCCTTTGCGACAATCAATCCGGGCCGCATCTCAGCAGTTCCTCCGAGCACGGCATCGATCACATCGTAGCGGATCCCTTCACTTTGCAGCGCATGCTTCAACCGCTGGCGGAAAAAGCTCGCGAGCTCTTCCGCTACGTCGCTGCGTGCTCGCCCGAGCCTGTCCGCTTCTACTAACGCGTCTAACGCGAGCGCAAACAGCTCTTCTAAGGACACGTCCACGTCTAGCGAACGCAAGATTTGCACGATGCCCGTCGCTTGCCTGCGTAGGGCGTACGGGTCTTGGGAGCCGGTCGGGACGATCCCGATGCCAAAACAAGCGGCGACCGTATCGATTTTGTCCGCTAACGCGACGGTCTGACCGGCAGCCGTCGCCGGCAAAACGTCGCCTGTAAACCGCGGCAAATAGTGTTCAAAAATACCTTTAGCCACCGCCGGATCCTCTCCGGCGAGCGCGGCGTACCGCTCGCCCATGCGGCCTTGCAGTTCGGGAAACTCGTTCACCATATGCGTTTCTAAATCGAACTTGCACAGTTCAGCGGTCTGCAGCGCCGCTGCTTTATCTTGCGGCGAGAGGTGCAACCGATCCGCTAACCCGGCGGCTATTCGGCGCACGCGGCGCACTTTGTCTGCGATCGTGCCGAGCGCTTCGTGAAAAACGACGTGCGTCAGCTTTTCGTTATAAAAGCTAGGCGACCGTTTTTTATCTTCCTCGTAGAAAAAGCGAGCATCGGCGAGGCGAGCCGAAAGTACTTTCTCATTCCCTTTCACGACGTTGGCGAGCGCCCCTCGTCCACCGTTCCGCACCGTAATAAAATGCGGCAACAAGTCGCCCTGCGGCGATTTCACTGGGAAATAGCGTTGATGTTCGCGCATCGACGTAATGAGCACATCTTCCGGCAGTTCGAGATAAGCGGCGTCAAACGCCCCCGCCACAGCCGTCGGGTACTCGACGAGAAACGTCACTTCTTCGAGCAGCTGTTCGTCGATCGGAATATCCCACGCGTTTTCCGCAGCCAATTGTTGTAACTGTTCGCGGATCATCGCTTTCCGTTCTGCAGCACTGACGATCACCGTCTCGTCTCTCAACACTTGTACGTAGTCACTCGCTGTCGGTAAACTCGCTTCCGACCCGAGAAAGCGGTGGCCGTACGTGATGTTGCCTGCTTTGACGCCAGCTATTTCCAAGGAAATAACGTCGGAACCGAACATCGCCACTAACCAGCGAATCGGACGGACGAAACGAAACGAGTTGTCCCCCCAGCGCATATTTTTAGGGAAGGTGAGCGAAGTGACGATTTCTTGAAAACCGGCAGCGAGTAACTCCTCCGTCGCGCGGCCCGCTTGTTTTTTGCGCGCGAAGACGTATTCTTCGCCCTTGTATTCTTGGAAAAACAACTGCTCCGGCACAACTCCTTGCCCACGGGCAAAACCTAACGCCGCTTTCGTCCACCCGTCGTCGTTCACGGCAATGCGCTTCGCCGGTCCGCGTGCCTCTTCTTCTAAATCGGCTTGTCGCTCGGCGGTGCCTTTTACGATTACCGCGAGGCGCCGCGGAGTCCCGTACCAAGTGACAGAGTCGTAAGCGATGCGCGCCTCCTCCAGCCACTTTTCCAGTTTTTGTTGCAGTTGTTCCGCAGCTTGCCGTACAAAGCGGGCAGGTACTTCCTCCAATCCGATTTCGAGTAACACATCGCGTTTACTCACCGCGCTCACCCCCTTTTAACATTGGAAACCCTAGCTGTTCCCGCGCGTCATAGTACGTTTTGGCACACTTGCGCGCCAAGTCGCGCACGCGCGAAATGTAGCCGGTGCGCTCCGTCACACTAATTGCGCCGCGCGCGTCGAGCAAGTTAAAGGCGTGGGAGCACTTCAGTACATAGTCGTAAGCGGCGAACACTAAATCAGCTTCTAGCGCACGTGCTGCCTCGCGTTCGTAGATGGCAAACAACTGGAACAGCGTATCCGTGTCCGACACTTCAAACGTATATTTCGAATGCTCGTATTCCGGCTGTTTAAAGACGTCGCCGTACGTCACGCCTTCGACCCACTCGAGGTCAAACACATTGTCTTTGTCTTGAATGTACGAGGCGAGACGTTCTAATCCGTACGTAATTTCCGCTGACACGGGACGGGCGTCGAGGCCGCCGACTTGTTGGAAATACGTAAACTGCGTAATTTCCATCCCGTCGAGCCACACTTCCCAGCCGAGTCCCCAAGCCCCGAGCGTCGGCGCTTCCCAGTTGTCTTCGACAAAGCGAATGTCGTGCTTAAGCGGGTCGATGCCGAGCTCTTTTAAGCTATCTAAGTAAAGCTCTTGCACGTTGTCGGGCGAAGGTTTTAAGATGACTTGAAATTGGTGGTGCTGGTACAGGCGGTTCGGGTTTTCTCCGTAGCGCCCGTCGCCCGGCCGCCGCGACGGTTCGACATACGCGACGTTCCACGGTTCCGGTCCGATCGAACGTAAAAACGTGTGCGGGCTCATCGTCCCCGCACCTTTTTCCACATCGTACGGTTGCATGACGATGCAGCTTTGTTTCGCCCAGAAAGTTTGTAATTGTAAAATCATCTGTTGAAAGTTCATGGGCACACCTCCCTAGCGTTCTTGGTGTCACAAACGCATGCGTGTCGCTGGCACAGCCGTCCACCGTCAGAAAGATTTCGTGCCGCTGGCCGAGTGCCACTAACGTCGTGTCAGTCGTGTCATAAAGGAAGCAATGATGAAGGAAGCACAAAAACGTCCCTACGCTACAATAGGGATCGTTGTAGCGTAGGGACG
Source organism: Numidum massiliense (assembly GCF_001375555.1). Lineage (NCBI taxonomy): Bacteria > Bacillati > Bacillota > Bacilli > Caryophanales > Bacillaceae > Numidum > Numidum massiliense. Next base: position 1,742,559 of record NZ_CTDZ01000009.1, read on the forward strand.
GGAGTTTCCCGCGGTTCCACCCTACTTGGTTTGCCATGCTAGCACACCGGCTCAGCATATGTAAACCCGCCTTGATTTCCGTTCATCGCTCCAGGCCGCCCTTCACCGTGCTAGAGACCGGGCTTGCACCGTCCCCGGTTCGCTACTTCTCCTCACTAACGATTACTCCTGCCCGTCATCGCGAATTCAATTTAAATACTTGTAACGTAGTATATATAAACTGACAGGCCTTGTCAAGGAGGGCTTTACTCGCGTATGTGTCAAGCTTTACTCGACGACCTTACAGGATCAAGGATTTAAAGACCTAAATATGTCATTCCCTAACGTTCACTTGTTGTCCGCCCTTGAGGAGTTAACTCTTCAAGGACGGCGATTAACCACCTTATCCAAATACCCAATAGCACTTGAAGCTGATGCGGCACCTACTTGGATCCTGCCAACTTGAACCCCAATGTGATCCGACTTACCTATTCGCCTCGCATGGCGTTTTAGTTTTTGTGTCACTTGGCGGTTGGGCCAGACAGTTAATAATGCCTGTCTCAACGTCCCATTGGTAACGCCTTGTTGTACTTTGGCGATGGCTTGAGCCCCTTCTTCACTCCAGTACATGCCACGACGTTTCATGCGGTATGCCAGACGTCTCTGGTTCGATTCCATGCATCCCATCCTACGAGCATTTTTTGGCACGTCTGGACTAACCTCACGCCAGTCGCAGAGGATCTCCCAGTGCCCTTCAAGATACTTCTGCATGTTCTCGATACGCTTTTCCTCTCGCTCCGTCTCTGCATTTCCCTGTGCCGTATCAATCACCGCTTTAAACCTATCCTTATTTTTTTCGGATATTGCCTTTTCAATTTGAGGAATGAGCCTTGGCTGGCGGCTCAACCCGCGACGAATACTCCTCTTTACGTGAAAAGGATCCAATTGGCGGACAACCGATGTCGCTTCAGAAAAGGTATTTTGAACGCGTTCCTCAGAGATCCATGAAGCCGCATCCGCATTAGTCGCCACATGTGTATGTGAGAGATCCCAACGATGTCGAATCGCTGCATAACCTATTTCCCAAAAGTCATCCACCGATTCAACGGTAGAAAAGACGTGACGATCTGTTAACGAGACACGCTGTCCGTTTTGCTCCCACCCGGTATAGGCAAGCATATTTTTGATCTCTATTCCTTTGCCTCTCCCTTTGACGTATAAGCCATCTGCTTCGCAATATAAGTGCTTAACGGACGGAGAGTTAGGAATTACCGTATCCTCAAAAATTCGATCCCTTTTTTCAGCATCCATGACAGCTTGAGCTTCACCTGCTTCTTTTACTAAGCGCTGAAACGTCGTATGGCTGATCGTTATACCGGCAAGTTTTTGCGTGACCTCTGAGGCGAGGCGGTAGGTCATTCCCGGCGCTGCAGCTAACTCTGCTCCGAGCATCATAAGGTCTGGGCTGTATCTTTTACGGCGTTTTAAACCGATTGCCTCATCGACAGGGTAATGTGCGTTTCCGTTTCGGTCGTACATCAAGTGGCGTTTATAGGACACTGTCCCAAAAAAACTGGTGAACTCCCGGCTGTCCAATCGCTCACTTTTCCAACCGTATTTTTCCTTGTAATGCGTCGTCATCATCTGATCGAGCTGCTCCAAAAATTCTCCGAACAGATCAGCCATCACTTCCATCAGGCGAATACGTAAGCTTTCCCAAAACGACAACATATCTGTAGACTGTTCCAAGATAGTAGCGATTTCTGGTATAATGGTTTTCAAGGAAGACCTCTCCTTTCGTGGTGGTTAGGAGTACTATTTAGGTCTTCCTTTTCTATATTCTCCCTCCAAATTCCTGCTAAAACCCTTCGAGAGAAATGTTACACATACTTACTCGCTCGAGGAAGGCGTTACTTGTATTTTTTTAAGACATCTTTCTTTATGGTGTTGTATTTGTCGATGGCCTCTCCTTCATCAGCGACAAAATCGTACGGCTTAAGATCGGCCAGCGCTTTAAAACTGGTGACTTCTCCTTTATACGCTTCTTTTTCACTGTATTTTCCATAGCCTAATGAAACGATGGCAAACCCATCCGGTTCATCCGTACGGTTCAAAAACAGGATGTATTCATCGCGATAGACGGCTAGGGTGCAGTGCAACACGACAAACGTCGTACCGCCCTCCTCTTCCCCAGCCGTACAATGATTGCAATAGGGTTAAGACAATCCCGCGGTCGGCTGTTGCTGCAAAGACGTATAGCATTCGCCGTCTAATTGCTTGGTCGCTTTACTCGTGAGCAGGCCGGCAGTCATGCTGCCGCTGACGTTGAGTGCCGTCCGCCCCATGTCGATCAACGGCTCGATCGAGATGAGCAATCCGGCGAGGGCGACAGGCATATTCAACGTCGACAGGACGATTAGCGCTGCAAACGTCGCCCCTCCGCCCACGCCCGCTACGCCAAAGGAACTTAGCGCGACGACGACGACTAACGTCGCCAAGAACGAAAGGCTTAACGGGTTGATATCGACGGTTGGCGCGATCATGACCGCGAGCATCGCCGGATAAATCCCTGCGCAGCCATTTTGCCCGATCGTGAGCCCAAATGACCCGGCAAAGTTGGCGATCCCTTCGGGCACGCCTAACTGTTCATGTTGTGCCTTAATGTTTAGCGGTAACGTCGCCGCACTCGAGCGGGACGTAAAGGCGAAGGTGAGTACCGGAATCACTTTTTTCACGTACGTGAGTGGGTTTAACCCCGACAGTGAGAGGAGGAGTATGTGCACAGCAAACATCAGTAGCAGCGCGACGTAAGAGGCGACGACGAACTTTCCTAATTGCCAAATCGCATTTAAATCGCTCGTCGCTGCTACTCGTGTCATTAAGGCGAGCACGCCGTACGGCGTGAGGCGAATGACGAGAGTGACGACGCGCATGACGAGCGCATGCACCGCTTCCGTCATTTTGGCAATCATTTCAGCCTGTTCAGGCTGCTTTCTCTTCACACCTAAGAAAGCAATGCCTAAAAAGGCGGCAAAAATGACGACGGCGATCGTCGAAGTCGGCCGTGCGCCTGTGAAATCGAGAAACGGGTTTCCCGGAAGTAGCGACACGATACGCTCTGGTGTCGATAGGTTTTCGAGATCGCCGAGATTTTTTTCTAGTTGTTCGGCGCGAGCGATCTCCGCTTCCCCTTGCTGAATGTCGACAGCTTGTAAGTCGAAAGCGAGGGAAGTGCCGATGCCGATCATGGCGGCAATCGCTGTCGTGCCGATGAGAATACCGACGATTAACCCGCCGATTTTGCCGATGTTACCCGAAAGTTGCGATTTAGTAAAAGCCGTCAGGATGGAAATAAACACGAGCGGCATGACGAGCATTTGCAGCAACGTCACATAACCGTTCCCGACAATGTTGAACCAGTCGACCGACGTTGTCATAACTTTAGATGCCGAACCGTACACATACTGTAGCGCGAGTCCGAAGGCGATACCTAACCCTAACCCACTAAACACGCGCGTTGAAAACGACCGATGTTTCCTTTGCATCACATATAAGACAGAAATAAGCCCGAGTAAGATTAAAATATTGACGATAATTAATACAGCTGTCATTGAATGTTCACCTCCACGATTAGTTTCAATCCTAATACCATTAATCCGATATGTCAAGTGTGAATTAGCTTAATAAAGAAAAAGAGGCCCCCGGATAAAGGCTTCTTCATGGTACGTCTCTTCATGGTACGTCTCTTCATGGTACGTCTTGATCGCCGGATTCACTCGTTCTCAAACTGCAACATCTGTTCCAGAAACTGCCGCGATTTTAAATAAAGGTCCGTATGATAGTCTATATAGGCGCGCATGGCGCGCTCTAGTTGTCGTTTCGTCTCTTCTTTCACGCGAATATCGCCGAGGCGGTCGATATCAAAATATAAAAAAAGCCGCAACAGCCGCTGCGAAGCCGGGGATAACGTAAGTCCTTGCGGGTCGTGCTGACGGCAATCGAGACAGAGAAAGCCGCCTTTGGCCGCGCTGAACGTATACGGGCGATCGGTCGCGCCGCAGTGGACACACGCTTCTAATTGTGGGCGGTAACCAGATAAGGCGAGCAGTTTCAACTCAAAAATGCGGCACAAAATGTCCGCATCCTTCCCTTCCTGCAACGATAACAAAATTTTTTCTAACAGATGGAATAAGTAACCGTTCGGTTCCGCGTCTTCCGTCATCTTTTCGAGTAATTCGACGATATAGGCGGCGTACGACATCGTCAGAATGTCTTCGTGCAGCGAATGAAACGTATGAATCGTTTCCCCTTGATTGAGATTCCCCATGCCGCGGCCAGCAAAATAAAGGTACTGACCGTGAGTCAGTACTTGTGTCACCCCACGCAGACGGCTTTGTGCTTTCTTTGCTCCGCGCGCCATGAGGGCAATTTTGCCGTGTTCGCGCGTGTACAAAACGACAATTTTGTTTGCTTCGCCGTAGTCTCGCGTGCGAATGACGATCCCTTCCGTTTTGACGAGCATAACAATCCTCTTTCTAACGTTCAAGCAATATTGCGCGAGCCGGATAACACAGCTTCGCGCTCCATGACAACACACGAACGGGAATGTAGCTTCTCGTTCCAAATCGAGGCGGCGGATTGGCATCTAGCCCCGCAGTCCACGGGAAAGCTGCGGATCGGGATCCAGCCCCGCAGTCCATGAGAAAACTGCGAATCGGGATCCGCAACCGCTTCTCAAGGTTTAAGCAGTGGCCCAGGATCCGGATCCGTTTTTTCCTCAGCCTGATCTTGTACGTTTTCTGTTTCGAGTGAGTCTTTGTACAGCAAGTACGTATCGATATTACCGGTAGCGCGAAACACATTCCAAATAAAATCGTGCACACTCACTCTTCCTTTCTCCCTTAAGTCCTCTTTAGTTATTAAAATTAACCGCAGCGACGCGACCTATTCGTTGGAAAAATTGTCAATCGACGGTCGTACGTCCTTTCAGTCGCGGTCGCTAAAGCCTAACTGCTGTAACACGCGAGCCTCGTTACGCCAATTTTGCTTTACTTTTACCCATAAGTCAAGATAAACAGGCGACCCTAACAGCCGTTCGACGTCTTGCCGCGCCTCGCGGCCGACATCTTTCAGCATTTGCCCCTGTTTGCCGATGATAATACCCTTTTGTGACGGACGCTCCGTAAAGACGGTGGCACGCACGTACACCGTCCCGCGCCGATCGTCGCGCCGTTCCATATCTTCGATGACGACCGCAATCGAATGCGGAATTTCTTCGTGCGTCTTGAACAATATTTTTTCGCGAATGAGTTCAGCGACGATGAACTGTTCCGGGTGATCGGTCACCATTTCTTCTGGGTAATATTTCGGACCTTCGGGCAAGCGCGCATAAATTTGCTCGACAACCGTTCGTAAGTTCGTTTCCTGTAGCGCCGAGATCGGAATGACTTCGGCAAAAGAAAGCGCGTGGCGGTACCGATCGATAAACGGTAGCAGCGCATCCGGCCGAGTGCGGTCAATTTTGTTGACGAGTAAAAAAACAGGCGTATCGACTTGTTTTAGCGCGTCGATAATGTAAGCGTCCCCCGCGCCGAAGGGTTGCTCGGCATCGACGACCCAGCAAATTAAATCGACCTCTTTTAACGTCGTCAGCGCCGTTTTCACCATATAATCGCCTAACCGCGATTTCGGTTTGTGGATCCCGGGCGTATCGAGGAAGATGATTTGTCCGGTGTCATCCGTGTACACCCCTTGAATTCGGTTGCGCGTCGTCTGTGGTTTGTTGGACATAATCGCGACTTTTTGGCCGATGATCGCGTTCATTAGCGTCGATTTTCCGACGTTCGGTCGTCCGATTAAGGCAACAAAGCCGGAGCGCGTCTTATCGTGTGCCATCTAGTGCCTCCTGCGTAAAAGAGAAAGGTAACAGTTCAGAAATCGTCGTTTCGCGCACGTCTCCCTTTAAGTTTGCCAAATAAACGGGGACATTAGGCGCACAAAATTCTGCCAACACTTGCCGGCAGGCGCCGCACGGGGATACAGGGTCATTCGTATCGGCAATGACGGCAACAGCGGCAATTTGTCGTTCGCCTCTCGATACCGCTTTAAAAATAGCGGTCCGCTCGGCACAGTTCGTCAATCCGTACGACGCGTTTTCGATGTTACACCCGCTAACGATTTCCCCGTTTGGCAAAAGCAGCGCTGCGCCGACGGGAAAGCGCGAATACGGGACGTATGCCCGCCCCCTTGCTTCTTTTGCTGCTGCGATTAATTGTTCCATCCGTTTAACATCCTTTCCCGTGACTTTCAGCTCTCGCTGTATTTTCGTTGACTTTTTTACTTATTTGCTATGTCCATGATGTGCTCTTTCACGATTTCCGTTTCCACATGCTTTTTTTCTCAGGTTCGCCTTGCGTGCGAGCCGGTAAACCGTCGTTAAGTATCACCTGTCCGTTTTTGTTCCAAGAAGGCACGACGACCCCGCCGGACACGATGTACTTGAGCCCGTCTTCTACCTTCATGTCGAGATAAATGACATCTTCGACCGGAACGAGGACGAGCCAGCCAGAAGTCGGGTTCGGTGTCGTCGGTAAGAATATGTTTACCATTTTTTGGCCTGTCTTGTCAACTATTTCGTCGCTCGTCTCTCCCGTCAAAAAACCGACGGTATACACCCCTTTGCGCGGGTACTCGACGAGCGCAACGCGTTGAAAAGACGCCTTCTCGCGGACGAAGGCGTTAACGACTTGGTTGACTGTCGAATACACTTGTCGGGCGATCGGAATACTGGAAAACACTTTTTCGGTAATTTGTAACATCCGTTTACCGAAGAAGCTCTTCGTCGCCATCCCGAGCAAGATGAGCAAGATGACCGTCAACAGCAAGCCGATCCCGGGAATGTATTCGATCGTGAACCCTTTCAGATGCAACGGAAACTCGACCCCGGGGATCAACCCGATCAAAAAATTAACGAACAACCCTAAAATCGGGTCGACGATATGAAAGAGTAACTTCAGCACGTAAATCGTAGCCACCGCTGGCAAAGAAACGACTAGGCCGACAAATAAATAATCGCGCATTTTTTTCAGCATATGTTGGGTAGAATCTTTCATCGACGCACTTCCTATACTAGATTTAACATAATGCCTATGACCGTGAAGACTCCGCCGACGGCGGCGCCCCACAAGACCGAAGGTATGTCTTGCGGTTTTAATAAGCGGCCCCCGATTAACAGGATGGAGAGGACGGTCACTAACACGGCGACGATGACGTGAAATGTCAGCCACCACACGGTGAGCACGATCGATACAGCGAGCGCACTCTGTAAACTCGGATTAATGCCTAGCCCTTTCACGTTGGCGCGTGCCTTAAGTAACATCGTGGCGAACAACACCATACCGAGCACGAGCGACACACTGACATCGCGGTCGTACACACGCGGCAACGCATGTTGCAAAAAGTCGAGAATGTATGGAATGAAGACGATGAGACCGATCGCCAAGGCGAGGCCTGCTGTAAGAAAGACAGCGCCTGCCGCAACGTCTTTGGCCACTTTCGCCAGCGGGTGGTATTTAGTCGTCACTAAATCGACGACTGCTTCTAACGCGGTATTAAATAGCTCCGCCACGATCACGAGCGTAATCGCAATGAACAGTAAAAGCGCCTCAAATCGATTGACCCCGAATAGCAAACTTAACACCATCACCGCGAGTGCGGCGCTGAAGTGAATGCGCAAGTTGCGCTCTGTGGCGAGCGCGTGGACGATGCCTTCAATCGCACATTTGAAACTTTCTAGTAAGTTGCGCGTAGGCCCATTTCCTCCTCCTTGCACGTTACCTCCCCCCTATAGTTACCGGGTGAGACCGATCGCGGCAAGTACGTCCTCTTGTCGCCTAAACATCTGTTTCTCCTCGGCTTCTGTTTGGTGATCGTACCCAAGTAAATGGAGAAATCCGTGCGTCGTGAGAAACGCTAGCTCCCGCTCGAGCGAGTGCCCGTAGCTTTCGGCTTGTTCCTTTGCCCGTGGTAGTGAAATAACGATATCTCCTAACAACGGCGCGACGCCGCTCTCTTCCGGCAGCGGGAAATCGTCGCCCTGTGGAAAAGAGAGGACGTCCGTCGGCCGATCAACTTGCCGATACGCCTCGTTTAACGCGTGGATGCGCGCGTCGTCGACGAGCGTCACTGACACTTCGCCCGCTTGGACACGCTCCATCGTCGCCGTCTGCGCGATCGCCGTACGAATGAGCGCGGTGAAGCGGTCGGGAACCGATACGCTTTCTTGTTCGTTGTTAATATGGACTGTGATTGACATTACGCGTGTTTCGCTCCCTTTACCGGCATCTCTTCCGGGTATTCAATGCGTTGGTGAAAAATACCATTAAGCGTTTCTAGTATCGATTTTCCGATCAGATCCAACTCTTTCAACGTAATATCACACTCATCGAACTGACCGTCCTCTAAACGGTCGCGAATAATTTTGCGCACGAGTGCTTCGATGCGAGACGGCGTCGGCCGGCCGATCGAACGAACGGCAGCTTCGACGCTGTCGGCGATGTTGACGATCGCCGCCACTTTAGACTGCGGTTTCGGACCAGGGTAACGGAAGTCTTCTTCCAACACTTGCGCCCCGTCTTCTTGCTTCATCGCCTTGTAGTAAAAAAACTTTAAAAGCGTCGTGCCGTGATGCTGCTCCGCGATATCTAGGATCGGTTTCGGAATGTTCGCTTCGCGTAGTATTTCCACCCCGTCGCGCACGTGACTAATGATAATCGTCTTGCTCAAGTGCGCCGAAATTTTGTCGTGTGGGTTATCGCCGTGCACTTGATTTTCGATAAAAAACTGGGCGCGCTTCGTTTTGCCTAAGTCGTGGTAGTACGCCCCGACACGCGCGAGTAAACCATCCGCACCGATCGCTTCGGCGGCAGCTTCCGCCAAATTGCCGACGATGACACTGTGGTGGTACGTCCCTGGCGTCTCGATGAGCAACTTGCGCAACAACGGTTGGTTCGGATTCGCCAGTTCGAGTAGTTTCATCGACGATAAAATACCGAACGCCGCTTCAAAAAACGGCAACAAACCGAGCGTAAGCACGGCAGCGAGGATCCCGCCCCCGACACCGAAGCCGATCGATTTAAAAATATCTTCCCAACTGTATCCGCTCGTCGAGAGCATAAAGATCGCACTGATCGGCAATACGTTGAGAGCAGAGACGAGTAAACCTGCCCGTAACACCGAACTTCGCTGGCGCGCATTGTGCAGAGCAAACGCCCCCGTGGAACAAGCGATGAGCGTGTACAGGCCGAAACGAAAGTCGAACAGCACCCGTCCTTCCGGGTTGAACATCATCGCGGCAAACACACTAAACACAATCCCAGCGAATAAGGCGAGACGCACGTCAATAAGTACGGCGATGAGCATCGATCCGAGTGCGACAGGGGCGATGTAGCCAAAGTAACTCGTCTCTACAGTTTGCCCTAAACTGACGAATTTCATAGTCCCCAAATTGAGAGCAATAATGAGTACGAGCATGGACAACCGCGTGTTGTCGAGCGTGAAACTATGTTTAGCGGTATGAATGGAGAAGTATAAAAAAGCGAGCATCAGCATTATAAATAAAGCGAGGCCCACATACGGCCAAATATTTTTCGCGTCGTTCAGCAGCCCTAATTCGGTCAGTTGCCGATACTGCTGCTGCGTAATGAGCTCCCCTTTAAAGACGATCGGGTCACCGCGGTTAATGCGCACCGGTTCGACGCTATCTGCTGCGGCCTGACGCATCGCTTCCGTTTTCGCCTTGTCGTACACGATGTTGACGACGATCGCCTGGCGCGCGACTTCCCGCGCCACAAAACGGGCGTTGCTGCCTAAATTAGACGTGACGAGTTGCTGGTCAATCCGTTTTTTCGCTTCATCGCCTTCTTGCTCGTTGACGCCGCTACTCATAACGTCTTGTACAACCCGTCGCGTCATCGCCTGCGTCGTCACGAGTTCGTCTCCAGAAATGCGCACCATTTTTAATAGTACTTCGTCGGACAGATCAAACGCTGCACGGTCGGCAATGTTCTCGATCCGCTCCCGTTCTGTCAGCGCCTTATCATCGACGTTGCGCCGCGCATCGATAAAGAGACGATTGATTTTTTCGACTTGATTCGTCGTCACTTGCTCATCGATTTTGTGTTGCAAGGGGACGGTGGCAGCCGCTTCGCTGCGCGCTTCTTCGGTCGCCTTCTCGTCAATGCGGTCGACCGGGGCGACAATCGTTTCCGGGCTCTCCGACCCTTCGGACAACTCGTACCTCTCTGGTAGGACGTTCCCGATTAGCAAAGCGTACATACAAATGCCTAGCAAAACGTACAAGGAAAACTTGACCCGTAAGCTTGTATTCCAGTAGCCTGGAAGGCGCCACGGACGAGTTCTTTTCGCTAAGCGTTTACCTTTTGCGTCCATCCGTTTACGCTCCTTATACCCCCTGCTCGGCTGAGGCGTACGCTTCGATAATTTTTTGCACTAACGAGTGGCGCACCACATCTTCTTGCCCCAAATGAATAAAGGACACGCCGTCCACGGATTGCAAAATTCGCTCCGCTTCGACGAGACCGGACGATTTGCCCCGGGGCAAATCGACTTGCGTCACATCGCCGGTGATCGCCATTTTCGAACCGAAACCTAAGCGCGTCAAAAACATTTTCATCTGTTCAGGTGTCGTATTTTGCGCTTCGTCTAAAATGATAAAACTGTCCTCTAGCGTACGGCCACGCATATAAGCGAGTGGGGCTATTTCGATCACTTTCCGTTCAAACAGCTTGTTCACTTGCTCAACACCTAGCACAAAGTACAACCCGTCGTACAGCGGACGTAAATACGGGTCAACTTTTTCTTGTAAATCTCCAGGGAGGAACCCGAGATTCTCCCCTGCTTCGACAGCGGGGCGCGTCAGCACGAGTCGCTTTACTTTGTTTTGCTTTAACGCCATGACCGCAAACACGACAGCAAGCAACGTTTTCCCCGTTCCCGCGGGACCGATGCCGAAGACGATGTCATGTTTTTTCAGAGCCGAGATGTAGCGACGTTGTCCTAACGATTTAGCCCGAATGACTTTTCCTCTATATGTTACCCCGATCTCGTCGTCAAACAAATCCAGTAATTCGTGTACTTTTCCACTGTGTGCGAGTTCGAGGGCGTAGCGCACATCGCGTTCCGTAAGCGTTATCCCTTGCCTGACGAGAGTCAATAAGACGTTGAACAAATCCTCTAACGCTTCCTGTTCACCCTTCTCTCCGTAAATGAGCAAATGCCCTTCGCGCATAACAATACGTGTATCCGTACGCTCTTCGATAATTTTTAAAAACTGGTCGTGTGGACCGAACAGCGCCTGCCCGTCTGACGCGTCGTCCAAATGCATTTTCAATACTGCGGTCATGTATCGTCCTCACTTTTCTGTATAAAAATTGGTTCAGGTTGCGCGATGTTCTCCCATACGGTAAATAAAATCTTTAACTCCACTTTACCACCGTTCACTTCTTTCTGCAAAATCTTTACTGCTTTTATTTCGCCGTCCGGGCCCAATTTTGCTAACACGTCGTCGCGCGCCCGCGCAAGCGCCAATTGCTCCGCTTCACGCGCTGTCAACTGCTCGCGTCGTTGCTCCGTTTCCATACGTTCCTCTTCAACGAGGCCGAACGGCAGTTTCCACCCTCGTATATACAACGTTTTAGACCGCTGAATCGTTTCATATCTGTCAAACGGAATGTCGTCGAAAAACGGAATGTACAGTGGCCAGCTGCCAATGTAAGGATAATGGGTCGTATCGCGGTTACCGGTGTACACTTTGTGCGTCTGCACGAGGGGGACAGACGCTGTCGTCTCATACCATGTCTCCCCGATGACGGCGCCTCGCGCCCCGACAATATCCGCTATGCCCCCGTCTTCGTCATCACCGCCGCTGCCGTAAATACCGGATACGAGCCGCTCCCCTTTGCGTACCGTTTGATTGTATTCGACGAGGATGCGTCCCGTCTCGACTTCGGACAAATCGACGATCGTCGCGGATCGCTTTGCCACTAAGTCATAGGGGCCGCGCGGTGCTTTCGCCTCGTCTTCCGCCGCTTTTTTCTTTTCCACGACGGTAATGATCGCCTTCGTCCCCTGCACGTGAAAGCCAACCCACGAAGCGTCACTCAGTCCGAGCGTCAGCTGCCGTTGAATCGCTTCATTCGTCGCGAGGCGAAACTGAAACTGGCCGCGGTAGACACCTACTTCGTTCGCCAGCCGGGCAATTTCTTTTTCCGGGATCGCCTCGTTACCGTGTATTTCGACGCTCCAAATCATGTTACTCGCTATGAAAAGGCTGACGAGACACGCGATCAACCCAATGACGAAAAACGACCGATTTTGTACGCGACTCAAAATGAACGGAAGGCCATGCTTTTCTAAAATAGTCACCTTCGCTCCAGCAGCGCGCACGACGTGCCGAAAGCGTTTAAAGTCGTGCGCGAACAGGCAAAAAACGGCATGTCCCTTTTTTTTCCATTCTATGTCCCATATAGCGATGCCCGCCGTCTGCGTCTCGTTGATGAGTGCGCTAATGTTACCCTGCCGCAGTTCGATCATCACGTATCCCCGCAGAAGCTGTACAAAGTTATTTTGCTGCACGGTCGTTCGCTCCTCTTGTCCTTTTGTCCGGTAGTTCTATTTATGAGTGTCTGCCAGTACCTTTTACGTACGTGAGAACGACACGTCTGTAATCTTACCCTCGACAAAGACGTCTTCTTTAGATATCGTGCGGATGCGCAATTTTTCCCCGACGATTTTCAGTTCTCCTTCGATTAGTCGTAGGCGCAATTCGCTCTCGGAGAAATGGACGACGCCTCGATGGTTTTCGATCGTCATTTGCAACGGACCGATTAGCGTCACGCGGGGGAGGTTCAACACCACATCTTTCGGTAAGTCGAACAATTCCGCTGTTAATTTACGCATGTTTTGTCCGATGAATCGCATCATCCCATTCCCCCCGTCGTTTACACATATGCTTGTATGGCAAAAAATATGAAAGGAGCGACAAAGAGTCGCTCCTAAACGTTACCAAAAATATAAAATTTTTATACCGTTACTTGTGCAGCTGTTGTTGTGCTTGCCGGACGAGTCGCTTCGTAATTTCACCACCGACTGATCCGTTGGCGCGGGACGTACTGTCTGCGCCGAGGTTCACGCCAAATTCGGAAGCGATTTCCATTTTAAACTGGTCGATCACTTGCGATGCGCCCTGTACGAGCAATCGATTTGACGAACGCGGCATAGTTCTCACCTCCTGTCTGTACACTTAGTATGGGTTCGGGAGGTGAGAACATAAGACTCAATTGTTGACTAGAAAGGGAAAATGTTACGGTCGACCTTGTGGAGAAGGCGGTTGGTGCGGCCGCTTTGCGCGCGGGCTCCCGAGTATTTCCGCCCACACCACACCTTGCCTTGCGGCGCGACGGTCAAATCGAAAGGCGGCGTGTTCAGTAGTACGCGCCCCCGTGCGACGCCTATGGCGAGGCTCGCTCGGCTGTTCATGCTGTTTACGCACGTGTTCCAACTGCTCGCGTACCTGTTCATACTGCTCACGCATCTCTTCGTACGCTTGTTTAAGCTCCATTTCCCGCTCTTCGTTCGCCGTACGCCCTACCTGTCGTTCGCGCGTAATCTCGCGCGTGGCAGACTCGACCTCTTCCATCAGCTCTTGGAACAAATTCCGTTTTTTCGGCTGTTGCTCCCGGCTCGCGCGTGACAGTTCAGGTGACGCCGGCACGCGCTGCGCGGGTTGGCTAGGATGACTCGGGTTACCGTGGTTACTGGGATGTACTGGGTTACTGGGGGAGTCTGGGTAACCGTAGTTACTCGGAGAACCGGAGTGAGTAGGATCACTCGGTTGATGCATCCGCCCGTCCCTCTGTTCGTCCTGCCACCGCTCGCGCGCGACGTGTCGCGCTTTTTCTTCCGCGTCTTCATCGTCGTCCTCTTCAAACCATCGCTCCACGTCGGCATCGTCGTCTTGGGCATCGTTTTCTTCCCGCTCGCGCAAAGGACGATTTTCTGCCGCAGGGTGTTGGTGTTGCCGACTGCCTTTCTGTTGCACGGACGATCGACCGAACACATTAAATATAAAAATGAGCGCAAAGAGAATGAAGGGCCAAAACCTTGAGACTGTGTCAAATAATTCGTCCACGTGAACCACCCGCCCTTACTTAAGAAGTACTGCCGGGGCCACCGTCGTCATCGCGGCCGATCGCCTCCCGCATGCTCGTATCTGCGATCACATTTTTCATGTTGTAATAATCCATCACACCTAATTTGCCTTTACGCAAGGCGTCAGCCATCGCCAGCGGAATTTCCGCTTCTTGTTCGACGACCTTCGAGCGCATTTCTTCGACGCGCGCTTTCATTTCTTGCTCTTTCGCGACGGCCATCGCCCGCCGCTCTTCCGCTTTCGCTTGCGCAATGCGCTTATCGGCTTCTGCCTGGTCTGTTTGCAGCTTCGCCCCGATGTTTTTACCGATGTCGACGTCGGCGATATCGATAGACAGTATTTCAAAAGCTGTACCGGAGTCTAACCCTTTTTGCAGCACGGTATTCGAAATGAGGTCCGGATTTTCTAACACGACTTTATGACTTTCCGCCGAACCGTTCGTGGTGACGATCCCTTCACCGACGCGGGCAATGATCGTCTCTTCACCTGCCCCCCCGACTAAACGGTCAATGTTGGCGCGAACCGTCACGCGGGCACGCACGATCACTTCGATCCCGTCTTTAGCGACGGCAGACACTTTCGGCGTTTCGATGACGCGTGGGTTAACGCTCATCTGCACCGCCTGTAACACGTCGCGCCCAGCCAAGTCGATCGCCGCCGCCCGCATAAACGGGAGGTCGATATCGGCCCGCTGTGCCGCGACGAGGGCGTCGACGACGCGGTCGACGTTACCGCCAGCTAAATAGTGCGTCTCCAATTGGTTAATTGTAATGTCTAGCCCTGCTTTAGACGCCTTAATTAACGGGTTAATGATACGCGCCGGAGAAATACGTCTGAGGCGCATCCCGATGAGCGTAAAGATCCCCACTTTTACGCCTGAAGCGAGTGCAGAAATCCACAACCTGACAGGGACGAAGGTAAAGAGGATCGCCAACACGATAAAAGCGACGACTCCGAGAAAAACAACACTTATTACACTAGCATCCATCAAAAAGCCTCCTTGTCACTTCCTTTATTGTGAATCGTCGGCCGACCGGCGGACGACGACCTTGGTACCATCGACGGCAACGACGACAACGGGTTCGCCTTGCGGAATAAAACTGCCGTCACTGACGACATCGATCCGCTGTGTCTCAAACTTTGCAGCGCCAGCGGGACGGAGGGGCGTCACCGTCTGCCCTTGTTTCCCCAATAAATCTTTATGCGGCGAGGCCGCAACGTAGCCAGCTTCGTTGTCTTGTTTTTCCGTCAACACAAATTTGCGCCACGCCCCCTTCCCCCCGAACAGGCGGATGACGACGAACAGAACGACGAGAGCGACGAGCAGCGCACCGGACAAGGCGATCAATACATACACGGAATCGTACGCAGCGCGCGCGATTCCGGTGCCGAGCGAGATGATCCCAAGGATACCGAACAGGCCGAATCCGGGTACGAATAGCTCGACGACAAGGAGCACAATGCCGATGACGAATAGGACAAACGTTTCCGCACCGGCGAATCCAGCGATGAAGTGCCCGAAAAAATAAAGGGCGAACGCCGTCACGCCAATGCCGCCGGCAATGCCGAAGCCAGGGGTAAACAACTCGACAGCAATGCCGACTAAACCGATCGTAAACAAAATCGGGATAACGAACGGACTAGTCAGAAAACGCGCTACCTTTTCCGCCAAAGTCAAGTCCGTCTTCACGATCTTCGCCTGTGGCAAGCCGATCGTATCGAGCACGTCCGCTTCTTCGTCAGCAAGCCGATCCGCTATGTTTAATTTTACTGCTTGTTCCGCCGATAAGCTAATGAGACTCCCTTTTTCTTTCAGCCCTTTAATGACGACGTTACGGTCGACCATTCCGGCGGCAATATCGCCGTCGCGGCCGTTCGCCTCGGCTGCGCTGCGCATTTTTGAACTCCAGGCGGCCACTGTTTTCGGATCGGCGGCCTCGCCGGAAATTAAACGCGGTTCGGCTGCCCCGATCGCACTGTCTTTCGTCATGACAATCGTGGGGGCGTTTAGGGCGATGTAGGCACCGGCAGAAATCGCTTCACCGCGAATGAAGACAGTAACCGGTACGGGGGAGCGAGCAATTAATTGCCCGATGTCTAGCGCTGCACCTACTTCGCCGCCGAGCGTGCGCATTTCGACGACGATCGCTGCGGCAGATGCCTCTTGTGCTTCTTGGAACGTACGTGTTAAGTACGTCGTCAACCCTTGTTCAATCGTATTGTTTAGCGGAATCCAATAAACCGTCTCCGCCTTGCCCTCTTGCTCAGCAGCTTGTACGCCACCCATCGCCAAGCCGGAAAAAAGGAGCAAGCATAAACAGATGAAAATAGTCGTTTTTCGCACGCCACTCCCCCTCGCCCGTACCACGTATTACGTATTACGTTTCATATGACGCAAGGTTTCACTTTCTTTAAACGGGAATATATAAAAAGGACGGCAGTTAATGTGACACAATACAAAGTGGACAAAATTAAAACGGAGAGTGGCCTGCCTCTCCGTCGATGTCAAAAAAGTTAGCTCAGCGCTTCTTGTACGAGGCGATTGACTAGTTTGCCGTCTGCTCGCCCCTTAACTTGCGGCATGAGTGCGGCCATTACTTTCCCCATATCTGCTTTGGAACGCGCCCCTGTGGCTTGAATCGTGTCTTGCACGAGGAGCCGGAGCTGTTCTTCACTCAACTGCTCGGGTAAATACCGCTTTAAAATATCGATTTCCCGCTCGGTCTTAGCGGTGAGGTCGGCCCGTCCTGCCTTCGAAAATTCGCGGAGGGAATCGTTTCGCTGTTTCAATTCCTTAGCGAGTATCTCCGTCACTTCGGCGTCGCTAAGTGGCTGACCGCGGTCAATTTGGGCGTTATTAATGGCAGCGCGTACCATGCGAATGACACTTAACGTGTCCTTGTCTTTCGCCTTCATCGCCGCTTTCATGTCTTCAACTAATCGATCCGCTAATGACAACAGAGCTTACCCCCTAATACTTGCGCTTGCGAGCCGCTTCAGCTTTCTTCTTCCGTTTCACACTCGGCTTATCGTAGTACGATCTTTTCCTCACTTCCGACATAACGCCGGACTTAGAGCATGACCTCTTAAAGCGGCGAAGGGCACTATCTAATGACTCGTTTTTTCGAACGCGTGTTTCAGCCATTTTATTCCCTCCCTCCGTGGGAACCGTATAAAGAGAGACAATACGAACTTCTAGTTCTCTCACTACCCGCTTCCGCAAACTTCAACCTTTATTATAATCTGAAATAAAATTGGGTGTCAACAACCGCTTAGCCTGGCGGCCATCCGAGATGGCGCCCGCCTAATAAGTGATAGTGCAAGTGGTCGACCGTTTGCCCCCCCTCATTGCCACAGTTGTTGACGAGGCGAAAGCCTTTTTCAGCTATGCCTAAATCGCGCGCCAATTGCCCAGCTGTGCGGTGAATCGCCCCGATGAGCGGCAACTGCTCCTCGGCGACGTGCAGCGCAGAGGCGATGTGCACTTTCGGAATGATCAAGACGTGCACCGGTGCGGCTGGCGAAATATCTTCGAAAGCAAGCACTTCCTCATCCTCGTATACTTTCTTACTCGGCAATTCACCGGCCACGATTTTGCAAAAGATGCAATCACTCACAAAAATACCCCCTCTCGTTATGGGGAGTATACCACAATTTGGGACGGGGAGGAAATGAGGCGTATGCGATTTTCCGCGGCAACGACTTAAAGCGGTCGTTCACAGCGCGCAACTTACGTGTAACTGCGGAGCTCGCGCAACAAAAAGCGGCGCCGCTTCCAGACGTAAGCAGCTAACAATTGGCGCTCTTTGTCTAACAAGTGGTCAATGTCATAAGGCTCGCCCTCATAACGGGCAATTTCTGGACGGACGCGTGCCATTAGCTGATCGATTTTGGGCATGAGAACGTGTGGTGCAAGTGTCCTTGTTAGTATGTCAGTCATAAACTGCACGTAATACGCTTTAAACTCAGGCACGGATAACACGCGTTCCGTCAGGCGGTTGTAACCGCACAGCGGCACATAATGCGATGACAGCGGTTCGCCGTAGCAATCTCTACCCCAAGTTCCGTCGTAGTCCCACGGAATGATCCACCACTTTTTTTTGACAGGGTGAAAGTATAGCGCGTAATTGTGAATAAATCCATCGACGTTGCTCGTTAAGACGACACCCGCTAACCAGCGCAAATAATGTTTAACCGCAACGTTTTGCACGAGAAACGCTTTGAGACTGCCTTCATCTACCGTATTGAGTTGCCAAATAAACCGAGCCAACCGTTGCCATGCCTCGCGGCTATGCCTTACTTTTAGCTCATAACCGTCTGTCATCTTTTTTTTCAGTACGGGTTTGTCGTCCCCGTAGCGGAGACTGAAGTTGGCCCGGTTGTCTATCGCATAAAAAATATCCCCGCGCGGTAAGCGGCGACGCTTTAAAAACGATTGGTCGACCGACTCTAGTAACGTGTATACGCCGAGCGCAGCGCCGTTCAGGCTGACCGTGACATGTGTTGCCCGCGGCGACAACACGTTCATTTTGAGAAACGAATCAAACGACAGTTTACTGCGAATCGCCGACGGGTCGACAAAGTCGGCGTTCAAGTGCGATTCACGTCGCTCTCCCCGAATGTAGAACGATTTTTTGGTGTAGCTACGCGTGTGTGCGCCACGGTATTTGAGTCTGATCGCTTCTGTGGCGACACCGGTTTTTAAGTATGCGGGGACGGTCTTTTCTGCCCAAATATTTTCGTTTAACGCCATTAAGTGCTGCGGTGCGACGAACAGCGCGTAACGTGGAAGGGCATGCACGAGACAAACCACCTCCGGAAATGAAACCTCAATACAGAGTATGTCCGGCTTTGTCCCGGAGTGTTGCACAACAGACCATTTTTATCACAGGCTTATAACGTTTTTTAGTGGGACACATATAATACACCATCATGATCACTTGCCCGAGAGGAGTGAACACCTTTGGTCAAAAAAACGACGTCACACGCTAAACTACGCCAGCTCATTCGCAAAATGATTGTCGAGGAGCTCGATAAGGTTCTACGGTCACACGATCCGCGTCACGTCTCGGAAAGCTCCGGGGGCATTAATTTGGATCCCCGTTTCTCCACAGGGCACTACATGAGAGAGTCGGTACCGTTCCCGAAAGACCATGTACCTTTTCCACACTCGGAGCGCCCACGGCGTTCGTCAAGACGTCCGCATCGATCGGCGGGCAAAAAAAGACCCGAACGCCACCGCGAGTTACCGCAACATCCACACATTTCGTCGCCCAAACCGTTTGAATCCAAGCCGTTTACCTCGCTGCCGCATATGTCTCCGTGGGGTGCAGGTGGCTGGGGGCCGGGGCTGCAAGGTAACGAGATACAACCACCTATTGGCAGTCAGCCATATTTTAACAGCTTGCAACCGTATCCCCAGCAACACCCGGAGGAAAACAACAAATAGCACCGCCACACTGTTTACGGGACGCTCTGTTGTCCTAAAATAAGTCATGCTCGTACGCCTCACACCATATCGTTTAAGTATGGTGGAGGTGTAGAAGGATGCGGGAAATTGTCATTCCGCTAGCGACGGGATTAGCGATTTTTTTATTCGGGATGCAAGTATTGCGCCTCGGGCTCGCCCGCCTGACTGGTAATCGATTGCAAAAGTGGCTATACCAGTTTACGCAAACGCCGTTCATCGGTTTTTTGACCGGGTTAGTCGCTACTGTCGTCCTACAGAGTAGCAGTGCGGTCACCGTAATCATCATCGGCTTTATCAATACGAAAGTGATGCGGTTTTCCCAGACGATCGGGCTGTTGCTCGGCACGAATGTCGGTACGTGTGTGACGACAGAACTACTCGCTGTCTCCATCGAAAAACACGCCCTGTTCCTTCTACTCACAGGTGTCGCCTGTCTCGTCCTCCCATGGGCTAATCTCCGCTTTATCGGGCTCGCCGTCGCCGGTCTCGGCTGTATTTTTCTCGGGATGCAAGCGATGGCGAGCGTCGCCGGTTCGTTCGAGCGAATCGGCTTTTTCGACTTTGTGTCCACGTCGAATAGCACGCTCGCGGGCGTACTCATCGGCACGTTGTTCTCGGCCGTCATTCAAAGCAGTAGTGCCACGATCGCCTTAATGATGGGCTTGTATCACGCGCATGCCGTGACGCTGCCGTTTGCCCTCGCCGTCGTGCTAGGTAGCAATGTCGGGACGTGCGTGACCGCTTGGATCGCCGCTGTCGGCGGCGATCGTGAAGGTAAACAAATCGCGCTCGCCCACTTGCTCATTAACGCCGTCGGCCTGCTCGCCTTTTACCCGCTGACGCCGTACATCGCCGATTGGCTCGGCGGTACGACACTCACTCGCTATGCGCAAGTGGCCCACTTTCAAACCGGGTTTAACGCAATCTCCGCGCTGCTGTTGTTACCGTTCAGTCACGCCCTCGCCCGCTTCGTGGGCCGCCTGCTCCCGACTTCATCTTAACGAATTAACGCGAAAAAAAGTAAATGACTCATCCTACCCTCGTTCCTGGTGGCGGTACATGGGAGCCTAAGCTACACACATCGCACGGGATCACGCACTGTATGGACTCACGTGCCACACGAGATCAATAACTACCGTTGTCCGCTCCGCCTCCGGCCTTGTCGCTGCCGCTGACGATCGACACGCCGGCACTCGCTCCGAGACGCGTCGCCCCTGCCGCGAGCATCGCTTCCGCCGTTGCCAAGTCGCGAATGCCACCCGACGCTTTCACACCTAACCGCTCCCCGACTGTCTCGCGCATAAGCTTAACGTCGGAGACAGTCGCCCCACCGTGGCCAAACCCGGTCGACGTCTTCACAAAGTGCGCCCCCGCTTCTTTCGCGAGCTTGCAAGCGAGCCGTTTTTCCTCATCGGTTAATAACCCCGTTTCGATGATGACTTTCACGATCGCTTTCCAGTGCGAAGCGCGTACGACAGCGGCGATGTCCTCTTTCACCTGTTCCGTCAATCCCGACTTTAACCAACCGATATTGATCACCATATCGATTTCGGTCGCCCCGTTTTCTAGCGCGTCATTCGTCTCACTCACTTTGCTCGCTGTCGTCGCCGCGCCTAACGGAAAGCCAATGACCGTGCACACTTTCACTTCAGACCCTTTAAGCCTTGCCGCACAGCGGGCGACCCAACACGGGTTGACGCACACGGAAGCAAAGCCGTGCGCCAGCGCTTCATCGCACAGCGCATCGATTTGGGCTGCAGTGGCCTCTGGTTTTAACAATGTATGGTCGATCGTTCTAGCAAGCGATGCTTTCGTCATGTCGCAATTCTCCTCACTTCACAATGATGGTATGAGTCACTTATAAGGTACGAGACACCTAGTCGGTAAGAGTCGCATCTCAAATAGTATGAGTCACTCAAAAAGTATGAGACTCCCACATCGCATGAGTTACTCAGTTTGTCTGAGCAACTCGAGGGCACGAGCTAACACAGCGTCGTTGTTACCGTACCCCGCTTGGCGCTGCCGCTCCCGCGCAGCTGCAGGGGAAAACCACGCCACCTGTTTAATTTCTTCGAGTTGCGGCCGAATCTCTCCCGCCTTGCTCGCAACTAAATAGTAGTGCACTTCTTTGTCGACCGTACCGCACAAGGGTTTGTCATAGGCGTAGCGGACAATTGTTAGCGGCTGCACAATTTCTCCCGTCACGCCCGTTTCTTCTTGAATTTCCCTTAGGGCTGTTTCAGGCGGCGTTTCACCAGCTTCTCGCTTTCCTTTCGGAAAGGTCCAGTGTCCGTACTGATCCTCGATCAACAGGAGTTCTAACCGATCGTCCCGATCGTCCACGCGTCTGTAAACGACCCCTCCTGCGGCTACTTCTTTGTTCGCTGCCATCGTTTCCCTCCACTCATTCCACAATGATACCATATTTTTCGCGATAATCGACGTCACTAGGGTGACAATCTATGACACACCCCAAAACTTTCCAACCACTTCTCGCTGCACGTCGGGGCGCTTCCGCCCGGTCATTAAACTGACGGCGACGTAAGCAACTAAGGAGAGCAACACCGGTAAGACGACCGTGTGCATTTCGAGTGGATTCGGCCACAGCTGGTCAAACAAAATGTAAGAGGTGACACCGGTCGCCATCGACGCGAGAGCCCCGTACGCATTCCCTTTCCTCCAGTATAGCCCTAACACGACCGGCCAAATAAACGCTGCTTCTAGCCCGCCAAACGCAAACAAGTTGAGCCAAATTAACAGATCCGGAGGCTGAATCGCCAGTGAGACGACTAATAGCCCGATGACGGCCGTCACGGACATACTCATCCGCTTCACTGTCACTGCACTCGCCTCAGGCCGAATATAGTTCAAATAAACGTCTTTCACAACAGAGGAGCTCACTAAGAGCAACAATGAATCGACCGTAGACATGACCGCTGCTAGCGGCGCAGCCAACACGATCCCCGCGAGCCACGCTGGCAACACGTGAAGCGTGATGAGCGGCATCACGTCGTCCGGCTCGGCGATGTTTGGTATAACCGCACGGGCAAAAACGCCTGTTAAGTGCATGCCGAGCATAATAAAACCGACGACGACCGTGCCGATGACCATGGCGCGGTGCATGGCCCGCGCATTGCGGTAAGACATCGCCCGCACCGCCACTTGCGGTAACCCGACGACACCGACGCCGACGAGAATCCAAAACGAAGACACGTATAGTGGCGTCAGCTGGCCATCCGCGCCAAAGGGGGTCAACAAGTTCGGGTTTTGCGCTTGTAAGTCGGCCATAATATTCGTTACACCGCCTCCGGCGACGACGGTGCCGACTAAAATAATGAGCGTGCCAAAAAACATGACCGTTCCTTGCATCGCATCCGTTAACGCCACGGCGCGAAACCCGCCGACAATGACGTACACGAGCACAGAAACGGCAAAGACGAACAGCGCCGACTGATAAGAAAGCCCCGTGAACGACGCCACGAGCCGCGCCCCGCCGACCCACTGCGCCGCCATCGCCGAGAACAGAAAGATGACGATGGAAAGGGCGGAAAGAATGACGACCCACTTATGGCGGTAACGCGCCTTCAAAAAGTCGATTAACGTGACGGCGTTAATTTTGCGCGAGACGATCGCAAACTTCTTCCCCAACACGGCGAGCGTAAAATAGCCGGTCACGAGCTGCGCCATCGCGAGCAGAACCCAACCGAGCCCCGTCTGATAGGCCACTCCCGGCCCGCCGATAAAACTGCTCGCACTGCCGTATGTCGCGACCATCGTCATCGCCAACACGAAGCCGCCTAATTCGCGGCTACCGATAAAATAGTCTTGTAAAAAGTCCGGCACCCGCACCCGCAAACGCGACGCATAAAAGCCGACGCCAAAGACGGCGATGAGGAAGATGAGGAGCGGGATGATCACTGGCCACTTCATTCGTCCCCACCCCCGTCGTCAAACGGAATCTCCTGAAACAAAAAGTGCACGACGATATAGACGAGCACCGCAAACACGACAAAGCCGATAATACAACTGTAAAAGAACCAGTCCGGAAACCCGAGGGTAAACGTGTACGCCGCGACAGGTTTGCTCCCCAACCCGTAAGCAAACCCATACCACCACGCGAAGTTCAATAGCGCGAGGATCACCCCGATAAGTGCTTCTCTATTTGCTATTTTGTAGCGTGGGTCTTCGGGAATAGAATCGTACGGCTGCTTGTGGAAATCCGCCATAATAGCAATCCCCCTCTCCTTGGAAAATATGTAACGACACTTACACTATTTTACCACGTTCGCTCTGTGCGAGGCTAAGTTTGCTAAGTGCGGACGGGCCTTTTCATCGCTCATCGCAACAGTTAATAACAGGCGAAAGATGACCGGATGACCGAGGAAAATTCCGTCACATAGCGAAAAGACTACTTCCTGCGAAAAAAACACGCATTGGAAGTAGCCTCTCCCTTCAAAAGATGCATTTGAACGCCGACGCTAACCGCCGACAACTCGGTCGAAGTCGCGCACGAATGTCCCAAACGAGTACTCCTTGCCCGGCTTGTCCAGACGCACCTTGCACAGTTTGCCGACGAGCGATTCGTTCGCCGGAAAGACGAGTTTCAAATAGTTGTCGCTATGCCCTTCGTACAAGCCGCTTTCCGGATCCTCTTTATACGGCTGTTCCGGGATCACTTCGAGTACGTCGTTTTGGAACTTGGCCGCATACGCCTCGCTCAGTCGCTCGGACAAGGCGATTAAGCGCTGCACACGTGCGTTCTTCACTTCCTCGTCGATTTGGTCCGTCATGCGCGCGGCCGGCGTACCGGTGCGCATCGAGTACGGGAAGACGTGCAGTTCGGCAAAGTTAATTTCTTCGATGAAGCGGTACGTGTTTTCAAACATCTCGTCCGTCTCGCCGGGAAAGCCGACGATAATGTCGGACGTAACCGCGAGATCAGGCAACGCTTGGCGAATCTTAGCGATCTTGTCGCGGTACTCAGCAACCGTATATTTACGGCGCATCCGCTTCAGCACCGCATCGTCCCCCGCCTGCAGCGGGATGTGCAAGTGGCGGCACATTTTGTCGGATTCGCCAAGTACCTCTAACACGCGCTCGTCGATTTGGCTCGCCTCGATCGAGCTGATGCGGATCCGTTTCAGCCCGTCGATTGTATCTAAATCCCACAACAGGTCGGCGAGCTTGTAGTCCTCAAAATCCTCACCGTAACCGCCAGTATGAATGCCGGTAAGGACGATCTCTTTGTAGCCGGCGTCTACTAACTGGCGCGCCTGCTTTAACACGTTCTCGGGCTTGCGGCTTCGCATTAAGCCGCGCGACCAAGGGATAATGCAAAAAGTACAAAAATTATTGCATCCTTCTTGTATTTTTAACGAGGCACGCGTGCGCTCCGAGTAGGCGGGCACGTCGAGCTCTTCGAATTCGCGGTTTTTCATAATATTTTTCACCGCGTTGACCGGTTGGCGGCGGGCGCGGTGTTCTTCGATGTGCGTGAGCAGTTGATCGCGCCCTTGCGTCCCGACGACGACGTCGACCCCCGGGATTGCCAAAATATCACCGGGCGACGTTTGCGCGTAACAGCCCGTCACGGCAACGACCGCATCGGGATTGCGGCGTACCGCGCGGCGAATCGTTTGCCGACTCTTTTTGTCCCCCGTGTTCGTCACCGTACACGTGTTAATGACGTACACATCCGCCTTCGCTTCGAAGTCGACTTTTTCATAGCCGGCGCGTTTAAACAGTTGCCACATCGCATCTGTTTCATAGTGGTTGACTTTGCATCCTAACGTGTGAAAGGCAACCCTTTGCATCGAACCACTCCTTTCCTCGGTTGTTATCTATTGCACGTGTTGTATGCACTACGTATGTTATACTTTTTGTACGTTCCGTACGTTTCGTGCGCGTCTTGGTAAGTTCCAAGCGATGCTCCCATTCATTCGCAACCGATACCCCTCTTGATAAGATTCCGGGGTACATCTTCCTAATTTTATCGTTTTTGCGCGGTAATCGCTACCCAATCGTCTTGGTAGATTGTTTCCACAATGCGAAACTGGTGTGCCTCGAGGGCCTCGGTGACGAGTCGCTCCTTTGCCTCGATAATGCCAGACATAATGTAATAGCCGCCTGGTTTAAGGACACGTGCGGCATCGCCGACGAACTGCAGGATGACTTCCGCTAAAATATTAGCCAGCGCAATGTCAAAGGGTCCTTCGACACCGTGCAATAAATCGTTTTGGCGCACTGCAACCTGTGCCTCGGCACCGTTCGTACGGACGTTTTCCCGCGTCACCTCTACAGCGACATCGTCGACGTCGAGCGCGAGTACGCTGGCCGTACCGAGCTTCGCCGCCGCAATGCTGAGGATCCCGCTGCCGCAACCGACGTCGACGACCCGTTCCCCACCTTGTACGATTTTTTCTAACGAGCGAAGGACGAGTGCTGTTGAAGGGTGAGTGCCCGTACCGAACGCCATTCCCGGGTCGAGTTCGATGACAATGTCGCCAGAGTGCGGCGGTTCGTACGCTTCCCAAGTCGGCTTCACGATCAGTTTCTCCGCGAGGCGCGTCGGCTTATAATATTTTTTCCAGGCGGACTCCCAGTCGCGCGGATCGACTTCGTTAACGGTAACCGTACCCGGACCGATGTCCAAATCGTAAGCGACTAACCCGGCGACGCGCGCGGTGACATTCTCCACCGTTTCCGCCAAGTTGCTGCCGAGCGGCAAATACGCTTTTAAAATGACACCTTCAGACGGGTAATCTTCGACGTTCAACTCATATATTTCGCCGTACGACGCCTCCCACTCCCGCTCTGGGAGCGCCGAATCTTCGATGACGACACCTTTCGCCCCCGCCTCGTACAAAATGTTCGCCGCCGCCTCTTGCGCTTCGTGCCCGATATGAACACAAATTTCAGCCCATTTCGTCATCGTCCCACTCCTTATTGCGATTAAGCCACTCAAAATACGTTCCCATAAGATCGCGCGTGATCACATGTCACTCGCTGCTCCACTATTTAGAAGCTGTACGTCAAACGTATGCCGCTTGTGCGCTTTAACCGCTGTGTTTGCTCCACTCCAATCGGAAACACGCACACACGCACTAACGCATATCAATCACCGGTAAATGCCCGCTTCATTCGCTCAAAAAAACCGACGTCTTCCCCGTGCGCCTTCTCGCCGCCCACATCCGCAAACTCGCGTAATAAGTCTTTCTGTTTCTCGGACAGACGTGTCGGTGTGACGACGACGACCTTCACGTGCTGGTCACCTTGCCCGTAACCGCGAATGCGCGGCACACCTTTATTGCGCAAGCGGAAGTATGTGTCCGTCTGCGTACCGGCAGGTACTTTCAGCTTTACGCGCCCGTGCAGAGTCGGCACTTCGATTTCATCGCCGAGTGCCGCCTGGACAAACGTGAGTGGCACTTCGCAGTAAATGTCGTCCCCTTGCCGTTCAAAAAACTCGTGCGGTTCGACGTGAATCACAATGTATAGATCGCCCGGCGGCCCACCGTTTACGCCGGCTTCTCCTTCACCGGAGATGCGCAGGCGCGCCCCGTCGTCGACGCCAGCCGGAACTTTCACGTTGATTTTCTTACGCTTGTTCACTTGACCAGAACCGTGACATGTCGAACACTTTTCTTTAATAATTTTCCCTTGCCCGTTACAGTTTTGACAGACGCGACGGTTGACAATGCGACCGAACGGCGTGTTTTGCACCATTTCTTGCTGTCCCGTCCCGCGACAGACCGAACACGTCTCCGGGTTTGTCCCCGGCTTCGCACCACTGCCGTGACACGTCGCACACGTCTCCGTACGCGGAATTTCAATATCTATTTCTTTACCGAAAACCGCATCTTTAAACGCGACCGTCATATTGTATTGTAAATCGGCACCTTGTCGTGGGGCGTTCGGGTTTTGTCGCCGCCCACCACCGCCGAAAAACATATCGAAAATGTCGCCGAACCCGCCGAAGTCACCCGCTCCGCCAAAGCCACCGCCGTCACCAAATGCTGCGTTCGGATCAGCGTGTCCGAATTGGTCGTAGTTCGCTTTCGCTTGCGGGTCGCTCAACACGTCGTACGCTTCTTTAACTTCCTTAAATTTCTCTTCTGCATCTGGCGCTTTATTCACGTCAGGGTGATACTTGCGCGCCAGTTTGCGGTACGCTTTTTTAATCTCCTCGGGAGATGCCTCTTGACCGACACCTAATACTTCGTAGTAGTCTCGTTTACTCACAACCTCACCCCTTACTAAAAAAATGCCGCTTCAGACAGACGAAAGTACCGACCACATTGACCACACTGACCACACCGACATTCGCCCCATTGTACACCGTCTTTCTCGCCCCACCGGACACTGCTCCCTGCTGCCTGCTCCACACACGTTGCTCGTCTCCCGACGCTTGCAGGGGGCCGCCAACCATGCACATCGCTTGGCACTCGCCCTTAGGACCCTAAACGGCGGAAGACGGTCAAAGCCTAAACTAGCCCCGGCTTTAACCGTCCCGAGAAAAATGCCTTATATTGTTAACTTATTTTTTCTCGTCGCCCTTCTCGTCCTTCACTTCTTCGAAATCAGCGTCGACGACGTTGTCGTCCGCCTTTCCGCCAGTTGCTCCTTGCTCCTCGTTCCCTTGGCTCGCTTGCGCTTGCTGTGCGGCTTGCTCATACAATTTCACGGACAACTGCTGTACGACTTCTTGCAGTTCGTCTTTTGCCTTCTTAATCGCTTCGGAGTCGTCGCCTTCGAGCGCTTTTTTCAATTGCTCTTTCGCGTCTTCCGCTTTTTTCTTCTCCGCTTCGTCCACTTTGTCGCCGAGGTCTTTCAGCGTTTTTTCCGTCGCAAAAATGAGTTGGTCCGCTTCGTTGCGCAATTCTACTTTTTCGCGTCGCTGTTGGTCTTCTTCCGCGTGCGCTTCCGCATCTTTGATCATTTGGTCAATTTCTTCGTCGCTCAAGCCGCTCGACGACGTAATCGTAATTTTTTGGCTCTTACCTGTACCCAAGTCTTTCGCCGACACGTTGACGATGCCGTTCGCGTCAATGTCAAACGACACTTCGATTTGCGGAACGCCGCGCGGTGCCGGTGGGATATCGGTCAGTTGGAAGCGTCCGAGCGTCTTGTTGCCCGCCGCCATTTGCCGCTCCCCTTGCAGCACGTGAATATCAACCGACGTCTGATTGTCTGCTGCCGTCGAGAAAGTTTGCGACTTACTCGTCGGAATCGTCGTATTGCGTTCGATCAGCTTCGTAAATACGCCGCCCAGCGTTTCGATCCCGAGGGATAGCGGCGTGACGTCTAACAGTACGACGTCTTTCACCTCGCCGGCTAAAACGCCCGCTTGCACAGCAGCCCCGAGGGCGACGACTTCGTCCGGGTTGACGCCTTTGTGCGGTTCTTGTCCCGTTAACTTCTTAATCGCTTCTTGTACCGCCGGAATGCGCGTCGAGCCGCCGACCAAAATGACGCGGTCGATGTCGTTCGGCTGAAGGCCCGCATCGCTAAGCGCCCGCCGAGTAGGTCCCATCGTCCGCTCCACGAGGTCACTGGTCAACTCCTCGAATTTCGCGCGAGTCAAGGTGACCTGTAAGTGCTTCGGTCCGGTGGCGTCAGCCGTAATAAAGGGCAGCGAAATGTCGGTCGTCAGGACGCCGGACAGGTCTTTCTTCGCTTTTTCCGCCGCGTCTTTCAACCGCTGCGTCGCCATGTTGTCCTTACCCAAATCGATGCCGTGTTCTTTTTTGAACTCTTCCACCAAGTAATCGATGATGGCGTCGTCGAAATCGTCGCCACCTAGTTTGTTGTCACCGCTCGTCGCCTTAACTTCGAAAAAGCCGTCGCCCAATTCGAGAATCGACACGTCAAACGTCCCGCCACCTAAGTCAAAGACGAGAATCGTCTGATCTTCGCCTTTTTCTAACCCGTAAGCGAGTGCTGCAGCCGTCGGTTCGTTGACGATGCGCTCCACTTCGAGGCCAGCAATGCGTCCGGCGTCTTTCGTCGCTTGCCGCTGGCTGTCGTTAAAATAGGCCGGTACGGTAATAACGGCCTTCGTCACCGTTTCACCTAAGTACGCTTCCGCGTCAGATTTTAGTTTTTGCAAAATCATCGCCGAAAGCTCTTGCGGCGTATAGTCTTTTCCTTCGATTGTCTTCTTGAAGTTCGAGCCCATGTGGCGCTTAATCGACATGACAGTGTTGTCTGGGTTCGTAATCGCCTGCCGCTTCGCCAATTCACCGACTAACCGTTCACCGTCTTTGGAGAAGCCGATGACAGACGGTGTCGTACGGTTCCCTTCCGGGTTCGGAATGACGACTGCTTCGCCGCCTTCCATAACTGCTACACACGAGTTTGTCGTTCCTAAGTCAATTCCGATCGCTTTACTCATCGTGTTCAATTACCTCCTCGTCGTTCCACCCAATAAAAATGTCTTCTTTAAACGTTCGGTTACTTCCCTTTAGTTGCGTCCTTTAATTGCGTCGTTTAGTTACTTACTTTAACCATCGCTGGCCGGATGACCCGATCCTTCAATTGGTAGCCTTTTTGAAACTCTTCTACGACGATCCCGGGCTCGTGCTCATCGCTTGCCACTTGCATGACCGCCTCGTGAAACTCGGGGTTAAACGGTTCGCCGACCGCGGCGATCGGCGCTAAGCCTTCCGCTGCTAAAATGTCTAATATTTGCCGGTTTACCATTTTCACTCCTTCGAGGAGCCCACTCGCGTCGGTCGCGTTCGCGTCTTTCCCGGCGGCAATCGCTCGCTCCAAATTGTCGAGCGCGGGCAGAAGCCCTTTGACCACGGGAAGTGCGGCGTATTTAAGCAATTCTTCTTTTTCTTTGCGCGTACGGCGGCGGAAGTTTTCCAAATCTGCCTGTGCCCGCAACTGCTGGTTTTTCGCCTCAGTTAGTTGTGCGGTTAGCTGTGTCACTTGCTCTTTAAGCTCTCTCACTTCGGCATCAGCATCAGCATCACCACCGGCATGCGTCGCACATGCGTCGGAAGCGTCTTTGCGTGTTGCTTCCGCTGCAGTTTCCTCAACATTTTCATCGGCGCCAGTAGCGCCCGCGCTAGTCGCACCATTAGAGGGCGCACGGTTACCGCCTCGAGCGTCGTCTTCTATATGATCGTCAGGGGTAGTGGCAGTCGTCTCTTCTGCATTTATTTCTACCCCTTTTGTCGCGTTAGAATCCGCATGTAATGGTGTATCTCGCATTTGTTCGTCCACGTACTTTCACCCCCTGCTTAAAGTACACATTATAGCGACAGTCCGTCGCCAACACTTTTTGAACATTTGTTTAACAATTATATATGTAAATGAGCATAGTTAGTGGGGATTCACCCCACTAACTGCTCATTAACACACTTTTTTTGCCTCTGCGCTCGAAGGGTGCGCAAGAAAAAAATCCTCATAAACTGCTCGTCGCCCAGTCCATCGTGACACAGCGCATTCGTGACACACTATGTTACGACTGATCGGTTAAGTGGCGCACAATGTTGTTAAAATCGCGTGACAAAAAGTCCATCAGCCCGATGAGGCGCCCGTAGTCCATCCGCGTCGGGCCGAGGACACCGATACTGCCGACGCGTTCGCCCGATAATACGTAAGATGCGGTAATGATGCTACAATGACTCACTGCCTCAAGTTCGTTTTCCTGCCCAATCGTCACTTGGACACCTAGCTCTTCGGCGTCGAACAAACGGACAACCGTATGTTGATCTTCTAACAAGTCGTATAAAAGCTTAATTTTATCGATATCGCGAAATTCAGGCTGCGACATTAAGTTCGTCGCGCCCCCCATGTAGACGCGCTCGCCGTCGTCAGCTGTAATCATTTGCTCCACCATTTGTAACAGTAGTTCATAGCGCTCCGTGTA
This sequence comes from Numidum massiliense, assembly GCF_001375555.1. Taxonomy (NCBI): domain Bacteria; kingdom Bacillati; phylum Bacillota; class Bacilli; order Caryophanales; family Bacillaceae; genus Numidum; species Numidum massiliense. Next base: position 1,774,119 of record NZ_CTDZ01000009.1, read on the forward strand.
ACGGGATAGCTCTTTCGCAATTTCCGAGTACATCTTCGCGCGAATGAGGTGCAGCGGAACCCCGGCAAGTTTCTCGTTAAGAATGTTGACTAACATTTCCAACTCACTCGCCGACGCGTGTTCGGGAATGATGACGCGCTGTTTATCGACGTGCCCGGTATCGGTGACTAAAATCGCCACCGCTAAGCGATCAGATAGTGGGATCAACTGCATATGCTTCAATTTATTTTGAAACACTTCCGGCCCGAGCACAATCGCCGTGTAATTCGTCAAGTGCGAGACGATGACGGCCGTCTGTTGGAACACGTGTTCAATTTCATTAATACGTTCCGCAAAATACGTCCGGATCGTTTCCGAGTCTTTCTTACTCACTTTACGGGGTTTCACTAAATAATCGACATAATAACGGTAACCTGTATTAGTCGGGATTCTCCCGGCGGAAGCGTGCGGTTGCTCCAAATAGCCCATTTCTTCCAAGTCCGCCATCTCATTGCGGACTGTTGCCGCACTGTAGCCGACGTTCGCGTGCTTGGAAATAGTGCGCGAACCGACGGGTTCCGCGTATTGAATAAAGTTTTCCACTACGGCAGCAAGAATTTGCTGTTGGCGTGCGGTTAGCATGTTCTCACCCCGCTTGTTAGCACTCTCGCTAATCGAGTGCTAAAGCTTTAACATAAACGTACCAAAACAGGCGTGCGGTTGTCAATAAGAAAGAAAGCGGGCGAACACCTCATTGCCCCACAACAGCCCATTTTCGGTCAAGCGGACACCTTTAGGCGTACGTATGAGCCAGCCTTTCTGGACTAACGCAGCAATTTCTGCACCGTAAACATCCGTCAATTCTGTCTCGAATCGCTGCCGAAAGCGGGCAAATGAGACGCCTTCCGCCAACCTGAGCCCGAGCATCATCGTATTCTCGATGTCTTCTTGCCGCGTTACTTCGTATTGCTCGACGCGCGGCAGAAGCCCTCCCGCGAGCGTTTGAATGTACTGTTTGACTCCGCGCGCATTTGCATACCTCTGCCCGTTCGTATACGCGTGTGCCCCGACGCCGAACCCGTAGTACGGCTCATTGAACCAATACGTCAAATTGTGCTTGCTCTCATACCCTTTTTGGCTAAAATTACTAATTTCATACTGGAAATATCCCGCCTCTCGCATGCGCTGACGGACGAGCTGATACATGTCGTATTCCTCGTCATCGGAAGGGAGCGGCAGCTTCCCTTGTTGTTGTAACGTAAAAAAGCGGGTGTTTTGTTCCACTTTTAACGCATAGGCGGAAAAGTGTTGTACTCCTAGGTCCAGTGCGACATCGAGTGTGCTCTGCATATGCTTAACCGTTTGCTGCGGTAAGCCGAACATTAAATCGAGGGACACGTTAGTGAACCCAGCCCGTTTCGCTTCTCCGAGGCTGTGGAAGACAGCCTCGGCGTCGTGGTCGCGACCGATCGCAGTAAGCAGTTGTTCGTTAAACGACTGCGCGCCAAAACTGAGGCGGTTGACGCCGCCTGCGCGCATCACCGCCAGTTTTTCCGCATCGACTGTCCCCGGGTTCGCTTCCATCGTAAATTCCAACTGTGCCGCCCGCTGGGGAAAGTGCCGCTCGACAATATTTAAAAAACGCGTCAGCTGTGCCGCCGTGAGCACTGTCGGAGTCCCGCCGCCGACGAAGATCGTCTCGATCGGAGCTGCAGCCGGCTCCACGGCCAGCGTAGCGCTCATTTCTTGTTCCAACGCGTCTAAATAAGCGTCAATCGGTTGGTTTTTCGCCGTATATGTCGCAAAATCACAATAAAAACATTTATGCGCACAAAACGGAATATGGATATAAACAGCTTTCGCCTGCATCGCCCTCGCTCGTTTCTACATAGGGGATTCCTGTTTGATTTAAACGTTACCGACCATGGCAGTTTCACATATGGCAAACGTATGGCAAATAGTGCTCACTTGTTATCGTCCATCTTTAACACGGCCATAAACGCTTCTTGCGGCACTTCGACACTGCCGACGGACTTCATTCGCTTCTTACCTTCTTTTTGTTTCTCCAGCAGTTTCCGTTTGCGCGAAATATCGCCGCCGTAACATTTGGCGAGCACGTTTTTACGCAAGGCGCGAATCGTTTCCCGGGCAATAATCTTCTGCCCGATCGCCGCTTGCACCGGTATTTCGAACTGTTGCCGCGGAATTAGTTCCCGCAGCTTGTCGACGAGAGCGCGTCCACGGTAGTATGCCTTGTCGCTGTGGACGATCGACGACAGCGCGTCGACAACTTCCCCGTTCAACAAAATGTCCATCTTCACGAGCTTCGATGGCCGATTGCCGATCAGTTCATAATCGAAGGAGGCGTACCCTTTCGTACTCGACTTCAACTGGTCGAAAAAATCGAACACGATTTCCGAGAGCGGTAACTCGTAAACGATGTTCACGCGGGTTTCGTCCAAGTACTGCATGTCGACAAAGTTGCCGCGCTTTCCTTGTGCCAGCTCCATGACCGCACCGACGAAATCGCTTGGCACCATAATACTCGCCTTCACATATGGCTCCTCGACTTGTTCGATCTCCTGCGTCGGCGGCATGTGTGACGGGTTGTCAATCTGGATGACTTCTCCCGTCGTTTTCGTCACTTCGTACACGACACTCGGCGCCGTCGTAATGAGCGGAATATTGTATTCGCGTTCAAGGCGTTCTTGAATAATTTCCATGTGCAAGAGACCTAAAAAGCCGCAGCGAAACCCGAACCCGAGTGCAGACGACGTCTCCGGCTCATAGCGGAGGGAGGCGTCGTTTAGCTCCAATTTTTCTAATGCTTCGCGCAAATCGTTGTAGTCGTTGCTGTCGACGGGATACAGCCCGCAAAATACCATCGGGTTCATCCGTTGGTATCCGGGCAGCGGTTCGGCGGCGGGTCGCGCCGCATCGGTCATCGTGTCGCCGACGCGCGTATCGCCGACCGTTTTAATGCCCCCGATGACGAACCCGACGTCGCCGCTCGACAGTTCCTCCACCGCGACCGGGTGCGGGGTAAACATCCCGACTTCGTCGACAGTAAACTGTTTACCCGTCGCCATCATTTCGATGGTCATTCCCTTTTTTATCACACCGTCGACGACGCGAATATACGTAATGACGCCGCGGTAAGAATCGTACACCGAATCGAAAATGAGTGCCTTCAACGGCTCGTCCGCTGAACCTGCTGGCGGTGGAATTTTTTGTACAATCTGTTCTAAAATGTCTTCTGTCCCGATGCCAGTTTTGGCCGACGCGAGCACGGCGTCGCTGGCGTCGAGACCGATGACGTCCTCGATTTCTTGCCGCACGCGTTCTGGCTCCGCACTCGGCAAGTCGATTTTATTGATGACTGGAACAATTTCTAAATCCGAATCGATCGCCAAATAGACGTTGGCGAGCGTCTGCGCTTCAATGCCCTGCGCCGCGTCGACGACGAGCAGCGCCCCTTCACAAGCGGCTAAGCTGCGCGACACTTCGTAACTGAAGTCGACGTGCCCCGGGGTGTCTATTAGATTGAGTTCGTACAGTTCCCCGTCTTGTGCCCGGTACTTTAGTCGTACCGTCTGCAGCTTAATCGTGATGCCCCTCTCCCGCTCCAAATCCATCGTATCGAGCACCTGCTCCGACATTTCCCGCTCAGTCAGTGCCCCCGTATGTTGCAACAACCGATCGGCAAGTGTCGATTTACCGTGATCGATATGTGCAATAATCGAAAAGTTTCGTATGTTGCTCTGTTTCTTCATGTCGTCCCTCCAACTACCGATCCAACCATATGAAACGTATTATATCAATAGTGGGGAACTGCTTCAATCGGGCGGCTACCTTTTTGTACCGCCTCTGTGGCCAACAACACAATATCCACAATATAAAAAAAGCACATGCTTCACCCTACGGGCGACGTGCGTATGCCAGTACTTTAACGACTGACGGCGCTTGCAGCATACCATCCTTCATCGTCATTTGCTTCATGCTTCGGCCATTGTGCGATTATAGCATTTGCTTCATTCCATCAATAGTAACTCATAAGTAAGTTATCGACTAGTAGGTAATTGGCGTGCATTTAGTTATAACAAGCTGTCGACCAATTCGACGAAACGATCCGCTGTTCGCCGCACACCCCATTCTAGCGCCGCGCCGATGTCATTTCCTAGTTGCGATAGCATATTGCCACTCGGTTCGCTATTTTTTGTGTTAGATGTGCGTTCGCGCGGCGCTTCCGTCCCATCCCCAGATAAGTCCTGTCCCTTGCCTTGCCTTTGGCTCCTAGAACGACCGCTTGATTCGTTTTGCTGGACGTTGTGACTTTTTAACGGCGCAGTGGTTGCTTCAACGAGGTGAGGCGATTCCACCACCTCGACGATGCGCGGCGTCCCATCCTTTTTCGCGGCTAGCCCTGTTTCCCCGCCGTCCGCAATTCGCGCCGTTGTGGCCGATTGCATGTTTTGCTCTGTCCACTCGCTGCCGAGGTACGCGCCACACCCAAGTGCCGCGGTCAATAGTATTAACTGCACAAGTATACGCATCGCACTTACTCGCCCCCCCTCCCTAGATTGAAGCGTGCACACGGATGACTTTCATAGGGTGCACACGGGCTAGCCTCGCAGCGTGCACACAGGCTGCCTCGCCACGTGCACTCAGGTTACGTCACCACGTACACTCAGATTACGTCACCACGTGCACGCCGCCTACCTTCTCAAAAACATTGCCCCTAGTGACTGCTTGTTCATCTCTAGGGCTGTTCCCGTGACCGCCCAATAATCGGAACCACTACTTTTTCGCATCGACCGCAGCCGCGTCCCAATATATTTCTGCGAACGCCTCTGCTAAGGCGCGGGCAGAGCGGTTCAATTCTTCGAACGTGTTATCGACACCGCCCACCTCGATCAACACACCTCGCGGCGACAAGTTCTGGTTGTACACCCCGTCGACTCCTTCACCGCCCGACATGTATACGCCGCGGGAAAGGCCGGGGTACAGTTTCTGCAGCTGCTCGTGATATTTTTTTGCCAGCTTATAGTTTTCCTCGAACTTCGGATGATCGGTGCCGACGACGAACATCGTCCGCGCATATTTTTTACCTGCGATCGTCGCTAATGTCTTATCGCGGCGCTGCGAATCGCGGTGAATGTCGATAAAATACTGTAAATGTTTATCGTTTTTCATCGCTGTTTGGACTGTTTTTCCCGATTCGGTGTAATAAAGCGGTGCATCGACGTAGTCGTAACTTTTCGTCGAAACTTTTGTCCCGATCCCGAGCTTTTCCAGTTCTTTGGCAAATTGTTGTCCAACTTTCGTAATGTTTTTCTCTGGGTGAAAAGAAAGGTCGGGGTTCTTCGTTTTTAAATACGGCAAAAACGACTCGTACCAATGCGTGTGATAGATAAATACCCTTTTTTTACCGCCCGTCGTCTGTTTCGGTGCGGTTTTCTTTTTATCGTCGTCGTGTTCTTTGTCGGGCTTGTCCTGATCTGTGACGTCTTCTTTTAAAGCAGGCGGTTTCATCCCCGGCGCCGGTGGCGGCGACTCAATCGGTGCATCCGTATAGTCGATCCCGTCCCCTTTGATCATAAATTCCCCGTCAAACACAGCAAAACCGGGCAGCTCGCGCCCGAGGAAACTGCGCGGATCTTCCGGGTTGACACTCGTCAACATTTGCAAAAACACGCTCGACACGGATAGTTTTTCCGCGTCGGGAACGCTTGTCGACAACAGCGGAACTTCTTGGCCCATCACACTGATTAATGTATTTGCAGAAAAACTCGATGTCCACTTGCCGAGTTTCGACGTCGGGTTAATGCGCTTATCCGCTTGAAACATCGTAATGATCCCGAGAAACACAAATACGAACGCCGTCCCGATACAAAGCATGACAAACGTGCGGCGCATCGCCGGGCCAGTAGCATTTATAGTGATTGATCGAAACGTTGGGCGCATGGCGGTTCTCTCCCTTAATAAGCTTGTCTACATATGCCATATGTATGAACTTGTCCAAGGGAGTAGAACCGTTGCCCACGATTTGCCAAGTCGGCGTTCGGTCGTGTTCTGTCACGTTCCGATCGCGCCATGTGGGGGCGCCTCATGTGGGGGCGCCTCATGCGGGTGGCTGCCCCAGCCCACGTCTCGCGATCGCAAACCGGAGTGTCAACTAATGCGTGTACGCGGCCACGTTTTCCGCCTTCACCGCCTGGTGTAGGGCACAATTGAGTCCGGTCGCGAGCACGTTACTGATGTCCTCGATAAATGCGTCGACTTCTTTCGGCGTCACGATGAGATTTTGTCCGAGCGGGCGAAGTACTTCGCTAATGAGTTGCCGTTTCTCGTCTGGGCTGAGCGTGCCGACCATGCCCATCATTTTACTGCGCGTCTCCGGCGGCACTTCCTGCGCCTCGAGTTGCGCAACCGTCGGCCGATTGTACGGATCGAGTGGGTTGGCCGGCTTCGTCTGCGTCATTTCCCGGTTAACGTTAGCAAGGACATAATCAATCGTGTCGTGCGCGATCGTTGCCGCGTCGACGACCGTCGGAACGCCGATCGCGAGGACAGGCACACCGAGCGTTTCTCGCGTGAGCGCCTTGCGTTTATTGCCGATCCCCGAGCCCGGGTTAATCCCGGTGTCAGCCACTTGAATCGTCGTGTTCACCCGTCTAAGCGCCCGTGAAGCGAGCGAGTCGAGCGCAACGACGACGTCCGGCTTCGTGCGTTCCACGAGTCCGAACACGATCTCACTCGTTTCGATCCCTGTCGTCCCGAGCACCCCCGGCGCGAGCGCACTGACCGGACGGTAACCGTCCTCGACTCGCTCTGGCATGAGCTCGAACAAGTGCCGCGTCACGAGGATGTTATTGATGACGGACGGACCGAGTGCGTCGGCGGTGACGCGGCGGTTGCCGAGCCCGATCACGAGCACTTTCGCATTGACGTCAATCCCCGCTTGCGCCAAAAACTGCTCAAACTCATCGGCGAATTTTAATGCGACACGGTGTTGTAACTCAGAGTCTTTATTGCGTAATCCAGGCACTTCGAGCGTTAAATATTTCCCCGGCAGTTTACCGAGTGCTTGCCCGCCGCGCTCATTGTCAATCGTAATCCAACTGACGTGAATGCCGTCTTCTTCGTACGCTTCACTCGTCACTCCCGGTATTTCACCGTCACGCCGTGCCGCACCGTCGCTCTCATCGGTACTGTCCCTCCCGTAACCGTACGTTGTGCGTGCCATTTCGTGTGCTTCCAGTGCAAGGTCAGTTCTAACATCGAAGGAACTAAGGTCGATTCGTTGATCCATCTCGTTTCTCCTTTTCATTTTTACGCGTTAGTACGACTGTCTTATTTCCGTTATCGCTAACATCATCTGGTTACGACTGCCATATTTCCGTTATTGCTAACATCATCCCGTTGCTACTGCCATATTTCTATTTTTACTGTCTTACGCCTATTAACAAACTCATGACCACCGGTATTACTGCATGTTTTCTGATATTGCTGCCTTGCGCCTGTCCTGACTGTCCTAGTTCCCATCTTGGTATCGCACGTTGATTACCGTTGTCTTACTCCCATTTTTGCCATAACGAGGCGAATTTTATGCAAGATCACCGCCCATACGCTTGCAAATGAAGAATACGCGTGATAGACTTATCATGTTGTTTTACTGACACGCACTTATTAGTCGGAGGTGAATGGTATGCCTAACATTAAATCAGCGATCAAACGAGTAAAAACGAACGAAAAAATTCGTGCGCTTCAAACGTCGCAAAAATCTGCGCTGCGCTCCTCGATTAAATCGTTTCAACAAACGTTAGAAAACGGCAGTGCCGAAGAAGCAAAAGCTGCACTCGTAAAAACACAAAAGCAGTTAAATCAAGCTGCTGCTAAAGGTTTAATCCATAAAAATGCTGCTGCGCGCAAGTTGTCGCGTCTGGCGAAACAACTGAACAACGCCCAGTAGTTAAAAAAAACGACCCACCGCGCGGGTCGCTTTTTTATTTGCCGTACATATATACGGTCAATTGGCCGACTAGTATCTTCAGGACGCGTCTAGTACGCGTCGTCCATCAATCCATTAACGCTTGCTTCTCTGTTATCGCCTAAAGGACACAATGCCCATCTTTTCCTTCGCGTCGCAGAGCGTCTGTTCGGCAATCGCCTGCGCGCGTTCGGCGCCATCTGTGAGCACGTTTTCTACTTCGCCGGACTGGCGAATGTCGGTGTACCGCTCTTGAATCGGCATCACTGCCTCGACGACGACCTCGGCAAGGTCTTTTTTCAACTGCCCGTACCCTTGACCGCTATACGCCCGCTCTAAGTCGTCAATCGATTTTTCGGCAAGCAAACTGTAAATCGTGAGCAAGTTACTCACACCGGGTTTGTTTTCTGCATCGAAGCGCACGACGTTTTCCGAGTCGGTGACAGCGCGCATAATTTTTTTGCGAATCGTTTTCGGATCGTCGAGTAGCGCGATACTGTTCCCTTCTGTCTTCGCACTCTTACTCATTTTTTTCGTCGGATTGTCCAGCCCCATAATGCGTGCCCCCACTTTCTCGATCCACGGCTCTGGCACCTTGAACGTATCCCCGAACCGCTGGTTAAAGCGGAGCGCCAAGTCGCGCGTCAATTCCATATGTTGCTTCTGATCTTCGCCAACCGGCACCGCATCGGCCTGGTAAAGCAGCACGTCAGCTGCCATTAAGACCGGGTAAGTAAACAAGCCAACGGAGACCGAGTCTTTCCCTTCGCTCTTTTCCTTGAATTGGGTCATGCGGTTTGTCTCGCCCATATACGTCGTGCACTGCAACATCCAAGCGAGTTCACTGTGCGCTGGCACATCTGACTGCACGAACAGTGTCGCTTTCTGCGGATCTAAGCCGATCGCGAGATAAAGCGCCGCCAGCTCCAACGTCTTTTCGCGCAGTTTCGCCGGGTCGTGCGGCATCGTCATCGCGTGCAAGTTGACAATACAGTACAACGCCTCGTTCTCTTCTTGCAGTTTCACAAACCGCTGTAACGCCCCAATGTAGTTCCCTAAGTGGATGCCACCGGTTGGCTGCACCCCAGAAAAAATACGTTTCATTTTCCACACCTCGTCAGTTAGTTTGGCTCACATTTGATAAAAAATAAAAAAACTCCCCATCCCGAAAGGGACGAGAAGTTTGTCTCGCGGTACCACCCTCGTTCGTTTTTCCGGACGTTGCGCCGCATACTCCCTCGCGAAAAATACTAGACACCCCGCGGCTACCTCAAATCCGCCCAAGGGGCATACCCGCCCGAAAAAACGCACTTCAGGACATAACGGTTTCACCGGTCCACGACTGCTTAAACAGTGAGCTGGCGGTTAACATTGACGATTACAGCGATCACGCCGCCCTCACCAACGATTCACGCAACTTGCCACCTGCCGCTCATTGGCGCGGCGCAGTCGTCGACAGCTCCCGAATTCCAATTCCCGTCAGTGTCGCGCTAGCTTTCCACCGGCTGCTAGCTCTCTGAAGCCGACTCGTCTGAGCGGTACTAAGATCCGTTCACCACTTTTTAGCATATGGAGATTTTGCTCTAGTGTACTTTGTTCACATGTGGATGTCAACTGGCGCGCGTAAAGTTGTTGAAACTGAGTAAGTACCATTCGACAGCGAGGGTCTTTTCTTTTTGCCCCGACTTAATCGCGTAATCTGTCCGACTCGCCTCTAGCAACAACTGTTCGAGTGCACGATCAGAAAAGCGCCCCGCTTGTGCCGCAGCGATCTTTACTGGGTACGGATGCACGCCTAACACTTTAGCGATTTGCGGCTGTGCGTAGCCTTGGGCACTCAGTGTCTTCACCTGCATCATCATCCGCAACTGCCGCGCAATGAGAGATAATATTTTTAACGGTTCCTCCCGTTTTTTTAACAGGTCATAAAAAATGCTGAGGGCGCCGTCCACCGCTTTTTTACCTAAGCAATCGATCAGTTTGAACACATCTTCTTCCAACGTACGCGGCACCATCGTCTCTACGAGCTCGGGAGTTACAGTCCCCCCTGCGCCAGCGTGCGTCGCCAGCTTCACGCACTCTTGGTGTAGCGTCCCCAACTCAGTGCCGATGCGCTGCACGAGCTGTTCTGCCGCGCGGGGGTCAATTTTTGCCTTGTGCTGGGCGATCTCTGCTTGTACCCACTTGACGAGCTCTCGCGGCCGCAAAGGCGCAAACGGGACGACTGTCCCCTTCTTTTTCAGCTGTTTCACAAGCTTTTTACGCTCGTCGAGCTTGGCGTGAGCCACAGTGAGTACGACGACCGCACTACCCAGAGGTTGTTCCGCATACGTAGCGAGGGCATCGATTGCGTGCTTGACGTCGCTTTTGCCGCGCACGCCGGTGAGAAACCACGCATTGCGCCCGACGACAAGGCGCTTATCTCCCATAAACGGCAGCGTTTCTGCCTCTTGTACGAGCCGTTCGACCGGTTCCTGCTCCAAATCGTACGCCGCGTAATTAAAGTCGTCCATCCCATCGCTTAATACGTATGCTTGAAGCTGTTTGATCAGCTCTTCCTGTAAGTACGTCTCTGTGCCGTAAAAAACGTACAGCGGCGAAAACTTTCGCTGCCTAATTTGTTTCACGATCTTGTCATACATCGCTTGCACCACATCCGATCCACACAATCTTTCTTCGCTTGTCCTTTTTATCGCGCAAACTGCAATGAATAAAAACGTTCAACGTTGCGAATTGGGGTCGATCCTCTTTAATATTCATACACACGGTGACTAGTTACTATTCAGTTTACCATGTACGCGTCATCTTCGCCCGGAAAAATCAGACGTCGAGAGGGTAGGGACGATCTCTAGCTCCCCCGAGCGCGCCACGCGGCACACGATCGCCCCTTGCCAATCTGTGCGAAACATCCCCACCCCCGCCTGCTGAAGCCGCGCGACAACGTCTGGATGCGGATGGTTGTACCGATTGTTAATCCCCGCTGACAGGATGGCGATGCGCGGTCTAAGCTTTTGTACTAAAGTCTCCCCCGTCGACGTTTTACTGCCGTGGTGGCCCGCCTTTAGCACGTCGACGGGCGGGACGTCCCAAGCGTCCAGCATTGCCTCCTCCGCTTCGACATCGGCATCCCCCGTCAACAAAAAGGATCGCCCCGCGAACGCCAACCGCACGATCACTGACTGTGCGTTGCGCTCGTCCGTTCGCAACACCTGCGGGTTAGCCTGCACAAATTGCCAGTATAGACCGCGCTCCAGTTCCCAACCCACGCCACTCGCGGCGCGGTACACCGGCACATTTTTCGCTTCTAATGCCTGCATCAATTGCGTCTCTACTGTGGATGGCTCGCTCGTGTCAGGCCCACGTACAAAATGGCGCACGGGGACCGCTTCCACAATCGCCTGCATGCCCCCGATATGATCAGCGTCGCCGTGACTCATAACGAGGTAATCGATGGTGCGAATGCCGCGGTGGCGCAAATACGGGATGACGACCTGTTTGCCCGCATCGAACGGGTTACGGCGCTCTCGCCACCCTCCCGTACCGAATAGTGCCTTCGGTCCCGCATCGTACACAATCGTCTGCCGCTGCGGCGTCTCGACGACGACGGCATCTCCTTGACCGACATCGAGAAACGTCACCGTTAGCGGCCGATCCCCCCACGGTAACGGATTGTAAGCGAGCCACACGACCAACAGAAAGGCGAATGACGCGAACGCACGACGCCAGCAGGCGAGCACGAGTGGGCGCTGTAACCCGTACACGTACAACGCATACAGCGCGACAAAATACACGCCAATCCACCAAAGCGGCGGCGTCGCCCATACGAGGTGAAATTCTTCCCACGCAGCAAACTGATCAGCGAGCGCTAGCACACCCGTCACGACTAACGCGTTGAACTGTGCGAGCAAAGAGGCCAGCGGTACTGCAACCGCTGCCATCAATACCGTTAAAAATGCGAGCGGAATGACGACCACGCTTACAACGGGCACGACAATTGCGTTCGCCAACCCAGATAGAAGAGAAAATTCATTGAAGTAGTATATAATTAAAGGAAAGGAACACAGTTGTGCGATGAGCGTTGTAGCGAGTGTTTGCCGCAATACGAGTGGCCCGAACGCCAACCGTTCACTTAAAACTGGCACGCCGACGACGATGGCGACCGTAATGGCGAAGGATAATTGAAAGCCCGCTTCAAACAGCCAATACGGGTTCCACAGCAACATCGCCGCCCCCGCAAGCGCGAGAAAATGCAGACTGTCCTTCCACTGCCGCCAGACAATGGTGAGCAACACGAGCCCACCGACGATTGCCGCCCGTACGACCGGCGTACCCGCCCCAGTCAACAAGGCATACATCGGTAAAAACAGTAGCGCACAAAGTGCAGCCCGTTCCCGCGTCATCCCAAACCACTTTAACCCACCGTAACAGAGAGCCACGACGATCCCGACATGCAAACCGGAAATGGCGAGCAAATGGAGCAAGCCTAACGTCGCAAACTGCCGCTCGACAAGCGGGTCGACCGCCTGTCGCTCTCCGAGAATCATGCCGCGCACGAGTCCGGCGACCGGTTCGTCGTAAACGGCGGCAATGCGTTTACTCAAAAAGTTACGCAAGCTGTCTAACGGGCGCAACCAATGAAATCCGGAGGAGAGGCGCTCAACGTCCTCGAGCGTGTCCACTTTGGCGGTCCAGTGCACGTGCTGGCGGTACAAATAGGTGCGGTAATCGAAAGCGCCGGGGTTGCGCGCTTGCGGCGGCTGTTGCAACACAACTGTCATGCCGATACGGTTGCCGCGCTGGAGCGTTTGCGCCGTTTGTACGTCGGCGGGGCGCTTGACGGTGAGGCGGACGACAACTTTCTCCCCACCTGTTGCGGTGGGGGATACGATAGCCGCAGGCGTAGTGGCAACAGGCGGGGTGACAGCAGGCGGGATGACAACAGGCGGGAGTGCAGCAGGCGTAGTTGCAACAGGCGTAGTTGCAACAGGCGGGGGTGCAACAGGCGAGGTTTCCGCATGGAGGGTTGTGTCAGGCCAGGTTGCAGCTCGGGCATGGGGGCTTTCGCTAGGCGGTCGATTGTCCAATATTGACCGGTTTTCGCCCCATTGCCACGTCTCGCTCCTCAACGTGAATTGCACCCGGTTGCCGTCAATTGTAACTGGGGAAGCGATCTGACCGACAAGATAGCCGCGAAGTTCCACTGGATGAGTAGGTGATAGATGATTCGCTGATGGATCTTGAGCCGCTGAACGATCTGTTGACGCGGGTGCTGGCGGCTGTTCAGCTGACCAGACCGATCGGTTGTGGTCATCGACCCACGTCATATAGGTGGCCGCCATCAAAATAGCCGCAAGAAAGAGAAACGGTTGAAATCCGCTCCACCGCCAGTAGACCCACCACCCGCCAACCGCGATCACGAGAAGTGACACTGCAAGGAGCCATGCAAACGGTAGCCAACCGTGCGCGCCTCCCCACAGTCCAATGACCCATCCGGCAGTCCAAACGACCGACCACCTACGCATGACCCTCCCACGCTCCTTTTGCGGAAACTTACCTCTTAAATACTTATAACTATCTTTTAAACACCTATTAGGGGATATCTCCTGACACTCGTACTTTCTACAAGCCGCATATTTCCAAACAGCGTTCGATGAAAGCAAAGTATGAAAGTTAAAGTTTCTTGAGTTACGCTTCTTCCTGACAGATCATGGCAAGGTTGCCCTCCAGATCAGAAAGCGTGAAACAAGCCACGCCACCGTGGCGCTCGTTATTATGCACGTTCACGCAGCGGCAGACCGAGAAGTTCGCTGTACCACACCGCAGCGCGCCGCAAGTCCGTATCATGGACAAAAACAGTCGCTATCTCGTGTTGAAGCGGGTGGATCGAGCTGTGCAAGCCATCGTTTCAACCCCTTACGATTGTCGGTTCATTCGATAAGTTAGGTGAGCACATTCACTTACCCTCCTTATTTTTGGGGGAAATCGGGAAATACAGGTCAATCTCGGAATCTGGATCGCTCGCGTCCCGGTAGCGCTGGTCATAAAACTCAAACCCATACATGCCATCATATACATAGTCAGCCGTTGGCAGCCAAGAGTTCCAAAAATAATCGAACCCTTCCCCCAATCCATCCAGCATTCCCCGGTAAGTAACGACCGCATAAAGCGAAGCCGCGACCTCGACAGAGATCAATCCTTCAGGAAGGTGTTCGAACGAGTGAACGCCAACGCCGGCGATGTAGGTAAACGGGTCGCCCGGTTTAGACTCTGGGGTATGGTGAATTAGCCCATAACCGCGGTGTCCAACTTGATGAGAGATTTCGCCGGTACGCGCATTTACCCGATCCCACAGCTTGGCAATAGCGTTCTCCGACAGCTTCTCATCCATGCCTAATTGTACTTGCTCCTGAATGCCCACCACTCGAAAGACAGGCTTATGGACGAGCTTCGTTTCAATGATCATACGTCATCTTAACCTCCTTCACATGTTTGAGCTTCTTCACTTGCACGCATACAAAGAACATCGGGACGTCCTGACAAGGTTTGCGGGTCTGAGCGACGATCTAGTACTACACACATTCGACGTTGCCTCAGATATTCCTTCTAACCGGAACTAACCCGAAAAATGAACGTCTAGGTCATGGTTGCCGTGATCTCAGTTCTAATATAACAGAACAAACGTTCCGTTTCAATAGCAATCATAATAAGTTTCGGAAAAATTAATTCTCATCGGTTTCTAATCTTCTTCACAGAATGTACTCAGAATGGATAGTTATCGTTAACATAGAAACAGATGGGAGGTGAGACATATGGCCATTGAAATCTTCAGAAGGAGGGAACAAAAATATTTGCTGACACGCGAACAATACGCGCAGTTAGTCCACCACATGTCCCCCTTTATGCGTCCCGATCAACATGGCAAAGAGGGATGTTATACGGTGACGAGTCTGTACTTTGACAGCTGGGATCAAACGATATACTTCGAAACGAAGAACAAGTTAAAATTCCGTCAGAAACTTCGTTTACGAGTATACGACGACGCAGACATCTTTAGCGATGCCTTTTTTGAGGTTAAGCAAAAACATAAAAGTGTCGTCAACAAGCGAAGGATCGTCCTTCCACTCAAGGAGGCTTATCATTATTTGACCAATGGGACAAATAGTGCCTTTGAGAACTATCATCCATCCAATCCACAAGGTCTGCGCGAAATTCACCATTTCAAGCAACTATACGAATTGGAGCCTGAGATGGTCGTCAGTTATAACCGGCACGCCCTACATTGTAAGGACGATCCCGATTTAAGAGTGACGTTTGATTCGAATTTACGTTGCCGTAGAGAGGATCTACGGGTTGACCACGGCCCGTATGGCGATAACTTTGTTGACCCTAACGTCATCATTTTGGAAGTGAAAGTAAGCCACAGTGTCCCCTTATGGTTGACACGGATGTTACAAAATCTTAATTGCGAGCAAAAAAGTATATCAAAATTTTGCACAAGTATGGAGTTACTAAAACCAGAAGTCGTTCCAAATGAAGTCGCAAAAGAACTTATGAAAATAGGGAGTATGTAAAATGGATTTAATTAATGAGCTCTTCACATTTAATGCTGCAAAAAACGAACCAACTCTTTTAATGAGTTTAGTGGCAATGATCCTAGCCACCGTTCTGAGTTTAATCATTACGAAGGTATACCAAATCACATTTACTGGTGAGCGGTATTCACAAGCGTTCGTGCACACTATTATTATGATGAGCGTTATCATATCTGTGGTGATGAATGTTGTCAGTGGGAATGCAGGTGTCGCTTTCGGGTTATTTGCCGTATTTTCCTTGATTCGTTTTCGAAGTGCCGTAACTAACGCGAAGGATATCGCCTACATTTTTTTCGGGCTTTGCGTGGGCATGACATGCGGCTTATATCATTTTGGCTTAGCGGTTATGTTGACCTTATTTTCCTGCGCCATTTTTTACCTCATACATAAATTAAATTACGGTAAAGGAAGAAACACACAAATTTTAAAGGTAACAGTACCAGAAAACTTAAACTATGAAAATATGTTAGATGAAGTATTTAAGACGTATACGGAGCATCATGTCTTGCGGCAAATTGAGACGACAAATCTCGGGACGATGATTTTGTATACGTATGCGATTCGCAGTAAAAATAGTACAAAAGACAAAGAATTACTGGACCGCATTCGTGAAAAAAATGCCAATCTTAAAGTCTCCATTTCCTATTTACCGAGTGAAGAGTAATCACGTGAATTTATAAAGTTAAGGGCAATCAAGTTAACCCCCGCTAACCTGTAAGGGACAGCTTTTCACAAATAAACACCTCCCTCATTCGTACGCGAATGTAGGAGGTGTTTATTGATGCGTATTTATTGAAGCGTGTCTATTGTGGCGTGTTTATTGATGCGTGTTCATTTTTTCGTTCAATTGTTTTGATCGTTTAATCGTCGGCTAATCGTCGGCGTCGTCATCATCTTCTTCAAAAGTGACGGAAAGGATTTCACCAGTGTACGCCTGAACAATGACAGTGGCCTCTTTTCCTTTTGTTTCAATGTCTATTTCGTATACATACGAACCGTCACTTTCTTCGAGTTCAATGTCATCAATGACGCCTTTCACCTTCGATAACGCGATTTGCTTTGCCTTCTCGGGGGATATTTTATTTTTTGGCGTTGCTTTTTCGTTGTGCCGCGATTGGCCCTCTCGATCGTTCTGTTCGGTAGAATAAAATAAAACGTCCCCAGTATTTCCGTCAATCGTCAGCTCGACTTGCCCTTCCGCACCTTTGCCGTGAACGGTATAAACCGGTCTCCCCTTTTCGTTTTTCTGTTCAATTTTTGTAATTTTCCCGTTTCCTTTTATGCGATCTAGGGCGATTTGTTTCGCCTGGCGGTCATCGATTTTAGGCCGCGGCAATTTTTCGTCTGGTGATCCTTTTTTCTTTGCTTTAGTCCCCGCATCAGTCCCCGCATCTTTAGTCCCCGCAAATTTCTTAACGAGTTCAAGACTCAAAACATCCCCAGTTTGCTTGTCAAGCTGCACATTGTATGCTCCGAAAGTATTTTCCATGTAAATGTCATAAACATCTCCATCACTGGCAATTTTCTTTACGTTGCCGGCATACATCGTTTCTACTACCGTCACTGCCTCTGCCTCAGTTATCGTTTGTTTCTTTTGCGCAGCCATCAATTGCCTAGCACCGATCGCAATCCCGGTAACTAACAATAGGCCAATCAGCATGGCCAACCATTTCTTTTTTATGTGAGACTTCATGTGAGACCCCCCAACGTCAGACGTACAGTACGTTTAGCACGTCATTATTAATTATTGCTTAGAGCCGGAAAGATTACCGTCACTTTTGTTCCTACGCCTTCAACACTTTCCAGCTTAATGGATCCTTGGTGTACATCAACAATTTGTTTAGCAATCGCCAGTCCCAATCCCGTCCCACCGGTTGTGCGACTTCTTGCCTTGTCCACTCGGAAAAAACGGTCAAAGACGTGTGCCACCTCGTCTTCTGGAATGCCGATGCCGTGATCGTGCACTGCAAAAAACACGTGCTCCCCTTCTCTGCCGACTTGCACTTCGATCGCTTCTGAGCTGTATTTCCATGCATTATCCAAAAAAATAAACAAGAGTTGCTTCAGCTTTGACTCATCTGCTCGGGTGCGTACGTGCTTGCCGGATGCTTCAATGTGTACCTCCCGGTGGTACGTATTTTCGAATATCCGGCCTACATTTTCGCAAAGTTCTACTAGATCGACGCTTGAGTATTTTACGTTCAAGTCTTCGTCGCTTTCTGCTAGCTGCAACATTTGAGTCGTCATTTCTTTCATCCGAACGGTTTCCGAATGAATGGCATCAATTGCTTCCTCCAAAACCTCCGGCTTTTTCATTCCCCACCGCTTCAGTAGGCTTGCATAGCTTTCGATCACGGTCAACGGCGTTTTCAATTCATGCGACGCATCGGAAACAAATGCCCGTTGTTTTTCGAAGTTGTCCTCAAGGATGTCCATCGTGTGATTAAAGGTGTGCGCCATTTTATGCAATTCATCTTGTTGCTTTTCGCGTAAGGGGATTTTCTTGAATGTGCCACTTTGTTGAATATCGTTCATCGTATGAATCATGGAGTTGATCGGCCTCAATAAAATATTACCTAACAGTCGTCCCCCTAGTATTGAGGGGATCATCACCACAAAAAAGGCGATCGCTAATACCACCTTCAACACATTCAAGTTATTCCCAATCTCATGTAGGTTTTCGGTAACTTCTAATGTGACGACCCGCCCATCATTCCAAATAATCGGAACAGATACGACGCCGTAAGTTTCCCCCTTGACCTTTTGAAGACCAGTCGATTGAGACGATTGGAATTTAGGCGCAAGATCGGTCATTTCTGTGCTTTTTGTCGCTGTTAAGATCGGCTGGGAATGTCGGTTAACGACGCGGATCATGCCATTCGCAGGCAAATAAGCCCGCAGTAAATCCGCCGGGGCAACGTTGTTTCCCGGATTTACGGCAGTGGCGATGTTTTTCGTTTGACTCATCATGCGATTCAGCTCACTGTCCGTTGCGATTTTATAAAACAAAAAATAAATGGAAATGTTGACAATGAGCAAGATGACGAGTAACCAAGCTGTAGAGAAGAGATAAATCAATCGGCGGAGAGTCATTCGTTATTGCCCCTTGTTATTGCCTCTTGTTATTGCCCCTTTAATGTGTATCCCACGCCACGTACCGTATGAATAAGCGGCATTGCAAAACCTTCGTCTATTTTTTTCCTCAAGTAGCGAATATACACATCAACCACATTTGTATCCCCGTAATAATCAAATCCCCATACATTGGACAAAATTTGCTCTCTTGTTAATACTTGTCTTTCATTTTTCATTAAATAAATGAGCAAATCAAACTCGCGAGGCGTTAGGTCGATCGTTTGCTTTCCCTTCGTCACTTCTCGCGTTTTTTCGTTGACCGTGAGGTCTTCCACTTTAAGTATGCCCTCATGGGCTTTCCGTGTAACCGCGTGGCGCATTCGTAAGCACGCGCGAATTCGCGCGAGAAGCTCCTCAATTTCAAAAGGTTTCGAGACGTAATCGTTCGCCCCTTGGTCAAGGCCGCTCACCTTATCGGGAGTCGAATCCCTTGCTGTTAAAAGGATCACAGGCGTTGTATCTGTTTAGTGCAAAATAGAAATGGAGCAAAACGCAACTTAAAAATCCCGCATTGAGCTGGAAAACGAAAAGACCATTGCCAGCACCCCAATTAATTACTACCCTCTAATTGACGGCAATCAGTTAGAGGAGGAAAACACGAGGTGTTGACAATGGTTCACGTTCACTATATCAAGTCTTTATACGAAAGGGAAGGGCTATCTTTACGAGAAATTCAGCGGCGAACAACACACGACTTCAAAACGATTAAAAAGTACATCGACATGGAGGATTGGAATGAAACTCCGAAGCGGAAACCGCGTCGATCCAAACTGGATCCCTACAAGGAGACGATCGACGATTGGCTAGAGGGCGACTTAAAAGCTCCGCGTAAACAGAAGCATACTGCGCGACGCGTCTATGAACGCCTTAAGGAAATGCACGGTGAGGCCTTCAATGTATCGCTAAGGACCGTTCAGTACTACGTTGCCAAGAAGAAGACAGCACTTAAGGAGAAGACGCGCGGTTACATCCCGCTCGAACATACGCCGGGGGAGGCACAGGTCGACTTCGGAGAGGCTACGTTTGAAGAAAAGGGACAAGCCTTTAAAGGCTATTATTTAAACGTGTCGTTCCCATACAGCAATGCGGCCTACGTCCAAGTCTTCCGCGCACAAAATACCGAGTGTTTACTGGAAGGACTCAAACGAATCTTTGCGCATGTCGGTGGCGTCCCTACGCGTCTATGGTTTGACAACTTATCTGCGGCTGTAGCGACGATTTGTAAAAACGGTGAGCGCCAACTCGTCGATTCGTTTGCCCGGTTTGCCTATCACCACGGCTTCGAGCCTACCTTTTGCAACCCGAATAGCGGGAACGAAAAAGGGCATGTCGAAAATAAGGTCGGCTACCACCGGCGAAACTTCTTCGTCCCGATCCCTAAATTTGAGGATCTGGATGCTTATAACGCTGATCTACTACAGCGATGCGAACGGGATATGCAGCGTACGCACTATAAGCATCAGGAGCAGATCGCCGAACGGTTTCAAGCAGATGCTGCACAGTTCAAGCCACTGCCGCGCACAGCCTTTGACGTCCACCGCATGGTCAAAGCGAAAACTGATAAGTACGGAAAAGTATGCTTTCAGAAAAACCGTTACTCGACATCACCGGGGTTAGCACGTCAGGAAGTATGGCTCAAAGTGACCTGCGATCGCGTCATTGTACAAGATGAGTCCTATCGCACCATCGTCACGCACTCCCGTATCTACGGAGAAGGGAAAGAAGCGATGAAATGGACACCGTATTTGTCACTCATGGCGAAACGGCCCAATGCGATGAAGTATACGGCGTTTTACAGACAACTGCCCGACCCGTGGCGCGAGTACCTAACGGTCAAGGAGCGACGACCGAAGGGGTTGCGATTACTTGCGGAATTTCTAAGCCAAGGAGACATGCAACTTGCGACGACGGCATTGGAAGAAACACTCGCCCAAGGCGTGGATGACGCGGATAGCTTACTTGCCACTTGGTACCGTCTCACCGGGCGTGCGAATGAGTGCTCTACACTTGCTGTCTCACACGACGTGCCGTCACATGCTATTTACAAGACGGATCTTGGATCTTACGATCACTTGCTAAGAATAAGAAAAGGTGATGGGCGATGAAAGACATGATTGCCGCCCACTGCAAGGCGCTAAAACTCGGCAGTCACATCGTCGATGTTTATCCGACTATTCAGGCAGAGACACATGAACAGTTCCTTGCACAATTACTCGCTAGTGAAGTGGCACAGCGGGAGGTGAACCGTAAAAACCGGTTACTCAAGCAAGCGAATTTTGATAGGATCAAAACGTTTGAGGGGTATGTGTTCGAAGGGATCGAGCTCCCCCGCCCCCTCAGTATCGATACATTAAAGGAGGTATCTTTTGTTGCGCGTAAAGAAAACCTAATTCTTTACGGCCCAGTCGGCACAGGGAAGACGCATCTTGCCACAGCCATCGGTGTGGCAGCCTGCAACCAAGGGCAGCGCGTAAAGTTTTACCGCACAGCGGCGCTCGTGAATGCATTGATTGACGCTAACCAAAAGGGGCAATTGCAACGATTTATACAGCAGTTGGAGAAGGTGGACTTGCTCATCTGCGACGAATGGGGGTACATCCCCCTTAACGGGGAAGGCGCGCAGTTATTGTTTCAAGTCATTGCCGGATGCTATGAGAAGCGAAGCGTCATCCTCACGACTAACTTGGAATTTAGTAAGTGGAACAGTGTCTTTCACGATGAACGACTCACGAACGCGATCATCGATCGCCTTGTGCATTACAGTTACTTGATCACATTTAGTGGCACGAGTTACCGACTGAAGCATTCTTACATGAATTGGTAGATTTGGAAACCGGGGTGCTGGAAATTTTAATTGCACTTTGCTGGATTTTCTACTTGCATAATACAGTTGTATCGCCGGATTTGCGAATACGCCTTAGCACTTCAAGTCCGTTTAACTCGGGCAATCGAATATCAAGTAGTACGAGGTCAAAGTGGTTCCGTTGAAATGTTTCAAGTCCAATTCTCCCGTTTTCAGCGATTTCCGTCTTATAACCTTCATACTCTAACTCCAACTGAATGACACGTGCGATTTTTGCTTCGTCTTCAATAATCAGGATGCTCTCGGCCACCCCGGTACCTCCCACTGTAAATCCTTTTATACCTGTACCTTATCATCATATAAGAAAAAATCGCAGCCCGCAATTGTGGCCGATTCCGTGTAAACTGACTGATCAGGTGTAGACGGCTCACATAGGACATACAGTCAATAACATAGAACAGATTGTATATTGGACCACGGCAAGACAGTTGCAGGGATTTTACATAAAGACTATTGGAATAATTTTAATGTAACTTCCGCCGGACTGGCAGAAAAACGGGGCCTAAGCGGCACCCGTTTTTTAATCATCCAATTCCATCTCGACAACTTTTCCGGAATTGGCGTCGATTTTTAGATCGTATTCAAGCCCGTTTTGCGTCTCGATTTCAACTTTATACACCATTTCACCGTCATCTTGATCCAGTTTTACTTCTTCCACCCGACCATCTCGGCCATCTAGTTGGCTTAAAGCGATTTGCTCCGCATGGTCTATGCTAATTTTTGGATGAATCCCGTCTTTGTGCATTTGTTTATGTTTTCCCTCATCTTGTCCCTCATCGTGACCCTCATCGTCATCGCGTTCAACATCTATCTCGATGATTTTACCGGTCTCCGCGGAAACATCGCCGTCGATCCGTCCCTTTGCCGTATTTTTCATTTCCACCTCATACATTTTCTGACCGTGCTCCGTATCGATCTCAACGTTAATGACTTCTCCACCGAATTTATCTTTGGCAATTTGTACGGCCCGCGCCTCGTCGATCGGTTCTTGATCCGTTTGGGCAGCAGAAACTATATTAGCCGAACTAGACGAACCGAATACCGAACCAGCCACCCCAAAGCCCCCTACGACAACGAGTGATGCGATACAAATAGAAAAAACCTTTTTCTTCATTTAATGTTCCCCCCAAATTAGTTTCATCTTCCCTCAGATGAGTTTCAACCTAATCATAAAAGGATAAGATGAAAGCCCACTGAGAGCAACATTAAAATTTGATTAGAACACGTGTTTTTGAAAGCAAAAGGTATACAAAAATGCAAGGAAAAGTGCTGAGGGCTTGCCAGCCTAATTTTCATTAAGATTGGGCCGTCGGCGACACATGCGAAAGCGCGTGTGTCAGTCAGTAACTCTCCCCTTTGAAAGCTAAAATGTGTGCATGGTGCGCGGGACGATCTACCAAAGCTGCGGTTAACTGGTTGTTACCAAACACACGGTTCCATTGTCCGAACTCCAAATTGGAGGTCACAATGACGCTTTTTCGTTCCCGACCGCAACGACTAGTCGTTTCAATTCCTCATAGGTAAGATCGCAAGCTGTTAAACGCATCTCACAGTATCAATGATGCGTGTTTCAATTCCTCATAGGTAAGATCGCAAGGCGTCATCTCGCGCAGCTTCCTTCCGTCGTACGACCGATGTTTCAATTCCTCATAGGTAAGATCGTAAGGACGTCGTCCACAATTTCTGAAAGGGAATGAAACCGTTTCAATTCCTCATAGGTAAGATCGTAAGTAGTCGCGCATCGGTGTAGATTTCTCGGCACCGCTCCCAGTTTCAATTCCTCATAGGTAAGATCGTAAGGTTCCGCTCCGGCACATTGATGTTCGACGTGTCGGAGTTTCAATTCCTCATAGGTAAGATCGTAAGAGGAAACGGTGTCGGTTGGGGAGAAGTCTCCATCGACATGTTTCAATTCCTCATAGGTAAGATCGTAAGTATAAACAGCGACGGAATAGTATCTTTGCCGAACCAATGTTTCAATTCCTCATAGGTAAGATCGTAAGACATGATCGACCATGCAGTACAGGCGCGTGTAAAGGCGGTTTCAATTCCTCATAGGTAAGATCGTAAGCCGGAAACGTCTTTATTGATAGCGTTTCTTGATTATGTTTCAATTCCTCATAGGTAAGATCGTAAGAAGGAGATTCTCTGATGGCATACGCTCGTTTGTTATGTTTCAATTCCTCATAGGTAAGATCGTAAGGCGTTGAGCTTCGCGCATATCTAAATAGAGGCGATGTTTCAATTCCTCATAGGTAAGATCGTAAGTATCTCAGCGGGATTGCGTATGCACTACTTGGCGCGCGTTTCAATTCCTCATAGGTAAGATCGTAAGACTGGACAAGTGTATCTAGACGAGGGCGACTACATCGTTTCAATTCCTCATAGGTAAGATCGTAAGTTTACTCCGACGCTCGACCTACTTGCGGAAGTAGAGTTTCAATTCCTCATAGGTAAGATCGTAAGCGACGGGAAACCGTTGGGGATTCCAGAAAAATTCAAGTTTCAATTCCTCATAGGTAAGATCGTAAGGTTACAAAGAGAAACTGAAGGAAGAGCAGCAGCGCGAGTTTCAATTCCTCATAGGTAAGATCGTAAGGTTACAAAGAGAAACTGAAGGAAGAGCAGCAGCGCGAGTTTCAATTCCTCATAGGTAAGATCGTAAGGGGGCTGTATGCCCCAGAGCTTCGAGACCACTACTAGTTTCAATTCCTCATAGGTAAGATCGTAAGGTACGATCGTAGCGCAAGAACTTCACGGTCGGATCCTTGTTTCAATTCCTCATAGGTAAGATCGTAAGAGCAAATATGACGCTGCCCGCTGGCAGCGACCGTTCATGTTTCAATTCCTCATAGGTAAGATCGTAAGTCTATTTTTCTAGCTTCGGACGCATATATTGTGACGTTTCAATTCCTCATAGGTAAGATCGTAAGTGAGAAACTGCGAGATAGAAAATGTGACGGATGCGAGTTTCAATTCCTCATAGGTAAGATCGTAAGCGCGATCGCCGATCTTGACTCGCGTTGTCCAGCCGGTTTCAATTCCTCATAGGTAAGATCGTAAGCGGACACTTCTGTTTGCTACGGTGTCAGAATTTGTGTTTCAATTCCTCATAGGTAAGATCGTAAGCGACTGAATATCCATGAAGCGAAGCATTTCGTCGTTTGTGTTTCAATTCCTCATAGGTAAGATCGTAAGCGTGATTGACGTGGCCACGACGTACAGCCCCCGCAGTTTCAATTCCTCATAGGTAAGATCGTAAGGATATACGACTAGCGAACGCCTCGGGGCGCGGTACAGGGTTTCAATTCCTCATAGGTAAGATCGTAAGGCCCCCACCGCTTTTCGGCCTCCACGGCAGTCATCGTTTCAATTCCTCATAGGTAAGATCGTAAGCATGACCGCCGATGATGTGGAACTGCTTTTCGTCCCACGTTTCAATTCCTCATAGGTAAGATCGTAAGACTCATACCGCCCAGCGGGCTTGTCTTTGCGGAACCAGTTTCAATTCCTCATAGGTAAGATCGTAAGGCATTTGTTCGCTCTCCATTACGCACCGCTCCCTTTTTGTTTCAATTCCTCATAGGTAAGATCGTAAGTCGCGCCTGACACCGCTTTGACCCGCGACATGCTCGCCTGTTTCAATTCCTCATAGGTAAGATCGTAAGGTGTTCGCCTCGTATCTCCATGTCATTCCACCCCGGTTTCAATTCCTCATAGGTAAGATCGTAAGTTCGAATCAATGCCGCCGACCCTCTGGCGCAAGCGGGTTTCAATTCCTCATAGGTAAGATCGTAAGCGGTTTCGTTTTCGGTGACTAGTCTACTGATTAATGTGTTTCAATTCCTCATAGGTAAGATCGTAAGGATAGAGTAGAAGCAGAGCTGACAGGAGCCTGAGCCGTTTCAATTCCTCATAGGTAAGATCGTAAGTTATTCTTTTCGGCGTGGCGGCTTACGCCGTGTTTCCGTTTCAATTCCTCATAGGTAAGATCGTAAGCGTGCTTTGGCTCCGGCGCATCGATAACAAAACTATGAGTTTCAATTCCTCATAGGTAAGATCGTAAGGCACAGAAACAAAGGCAGCCGGGCTACCGCGATCGTAGGTTTCAATTCCTCATAGGTAAGATCGTAAGAATCAAACCCAAGCCGCGGTATTTGTTCGGGTTTATGTTTCAATTCCTCATAGGTAAGATCGTAAGATCGAACTCTTCTATCGAAGGCAAGTCGCGGTTATAAGTTTCAATTCCTCATAGGTAAGATCGTAAGAGGACACCCAAGGTGATAGCGATACAGTCGAAAAAAGTTTCAATTCCTCATAGGTAAGATCGTAAGCGCGTAGTACGGCGGCACAAACACGCCCAGGTGTTGGTGTTTCAATTCCTCATAGGTAAGATCGTAAGAATTCCAATTGAGCGCGTTCGCTCGTACTCCCTCTTTGTTTCAATTCCTCATAGGTAAGATCGTAAGTTGGAAAAACAGTGGGCAGAACAGGAGCAGATTAATGTTTCAATTCCTCATAGGTAAGATCGTAAGTCGGCGTGCATACGGCGTGTTCCATACCAGTCGTCCGTTTCAATTCCTCATAGGTAAGATCGTAAGCGGAGGATAGTCTTAGCACGCTGTCAGAGGCGCTCGTGTTTCAATTCCTCATAGGTAAGATCGTAAGACTCACCTGCTGTTCCTCGATAGAAAATCATTTCGTTCGTTTCAATTCCTCATAGGTAAGATCGTAAGTTTACAACCACTATTTTCAAACTCATTAAGCTGCTGTTTCAATTCCTCATAGGTAAGATCGTAAGGGTTTCACTTCTCCGGTTGACTTGACTACTTTTGTGTTTCAATTCCTCATAGGTAAGATCGTAAGGTGAGAGATTTCCACGGGGATGCTAGGTATAATCTGTTTCAATTCCTCATAGGTAAGATCGTAAGCTATTAAGCCCCTATAGTAACTTGGACATCACTAAACACTTTAAGTTATACTAGTGATGAAAGGGGCAGAATCAAATGAAACGCCGTCAGTTCACCAAGGAATTTAAAATCCAAGTCGCAAAGGAAGCCATGGAGGTTGGTAACCAAGCGCTAGTTGCTCGCCGCTATGATCTCGGTTCTAACTTGCTTAACCGATGGGTTCGCGAATATAAGGACGGGCACTACGGGGACGTCCCGATCGAATCCGCCCAACCACGCGAATTCAGTGATCTTGCTCAGGAAAATGATCAGCTAAAACGGTTGTTGGGCGAAAAGGATTTAGAAATTGCCATTTTGCGTGATCTTGTAAAAAAGCAGCACCCTCACTTGCTGAAAAGATTGAAGTAGCGGACAAGTGGATTTCTAAGGGATACCCGATCCAAACCGTTTTACGGATTGTCCACGTACCGCGTTCCACCTATTACTATCAGAAACACTATCGGGTGAAGGAGAAGAAAGTAAGTGGGGGGAGACCGGCACCAGGTTACTCCTTCACAAACAGCGGGCAAAAAGTGTCCGACGAACAAATTAAAGAATGGCTTATGGAGCTCGTCTCGGGTGATGGCTACGCGTATGGGTACCGAAAATTAACGGTGGCGCTCCGTTCGACGTACGATTTAGTCATTAATAAGAAAAAAGTGTACCGTCTCTGCAAACGGTTAGGCATCTTACTGCCGCAGCGACGGAAGCGAATCCGCCACCCTAGGCGCCTTGCACGTAACCGCCTCGTTGAGCGATCGAATGAGCTGTGGGAAACAGACATCAAGTATGGGTACATTGCCGGAGAAAACCGCTTTTTCTTCCTGCTTTCCTACATTGACGTTTATGACCGTTCGATTATTGACTATCATGTTGGATTAGCTTGCGAAGGTCAAGACGCTGTTCAGGTGCTACAACGAGCGCTTTCGACACGCGGGCTTCAGGAGGCACAAGAAAAGCCGATCATCCGGACGGACAATGGTCCACAGTTCGTATCTAAAGTATTCGAAGAAGCTTGTGAACACTACGGTTGTGAGCACGAACGTATTCCGCCGAACACACCGAATAAAAATGCCCATATTGAGGCGTTTCATCGGATCGTTGAGGACGAATGCTTCAACAAGTATTCCTTTGAGACGTACGAGGAAGCATATCGTACCGTCATAGGCTTTATGGACTTTTATAACAACCGCCGCATACACGGTAGTATTGGGGACATGAGCCCCGCGCAGTTTTTCCATGCGCATCAAACATCTTCGTTGCGCACGAAAGCCGTTCGACTCTGATCCTTCCCTTTCGTCTTCCAAGCCAACAGCCGCTGTAAGACGTGACGTCAAGGGCGAGCGAAAGCGAGGGCGTAGCCTTTACCCTTGACGGAAGGTCTGAAGCGACTACACTTCTATTGACGAAAGGAAGCGAGAACCAGAGATAACGTGAGCTTGTAGTTATGTATGTCCAGTTTTAAGGGGTTTATCCGGTAAGCGGCAAGGTTAGGGTTAGCTTTGATTGGTACACTGAGTTTCAATTCCTCATAGGTAAGATCGTAAGCGAATTGGTGTATCAAGGAAAAGTTCTCCACGAGAAGTTTCAATTCCTCATAGGTAAGATCGTAAGGCTTTCATGACTTTATTTGTGTACGTGGTTCGTTGCACTTGTTTCAATTCCTCATAGGTAAGATCGTAAGGGAAGAGCCTAGAGAAGTCGTACTCAAGGCAAAGTGGGTTTCAATTCCTCATAGGTAAGATCGTAAGGAAAAGTGGGCGAGAGAAAATGACGCTCCATCGCTGTTTCAATTCCTCATAGGTAAGATCGTAAGCGGACAACCAAACAGCAGAAGCATATCCGTCAGTCAGCGGTTTCAATTCCTCATAGGTAAGATCGTAAGGAAGTCTTACTAGGCCATGGCGTGCGGATCATCTCCGTTGTTTCAATTCCTCATAGGTAAGATCGTAAGTTCATTCGATCCCTCCTTATTCTGATGTGGAATACTGTTTCAATTCCTCATAGGTAAGATCGTAAGGTGTCGGGTCGTAGTCAATACCGTCGGGCTTTTTGGTTTCAATTCCTCATAGGTAAGATCGTAAGGAGACTGCCCTCTTGTCGGTAGCCAGCTGCCACGGTTTCAATTCCTCATAGGTAAGATCGTAAGAAGTTCTCCTCAAACGCCATTTTTCGCTTCATCGAAGAGTTTCAATTCCTCATAGGTAAGATCGTAAGTGGCAAGCATATATTCCAGTGAGTCCTGGAACTCGTGAGTTTCAATTCCTCATAGGTAAGATCGTAAGTCCGGCATCACCCTTTTCCCTTCCCAGTCCCGAGCGAAGTTTCAATTCCTCATAGGTAAGATCGTAAGGTCTGCGACTGAAAGCCACGACTACTTTATCGCGGCGCTGTTTCAATTCCTCATAGGTAAGATCGTAAGCCGTCTGTATTACAATCCGGGGTATAATTTTTCTAAGGAGTTTCAATTCCTCATAGGTAAGATCGTAAGTTTCCTGCAACCGCACCTCTTCGCGTTGCCTATGCTGTTTCAATTCCTCATAGGTAAGATCGTAAGCACTCGTCTTTGTAGTAGTTTGGACCGTACCGGCGCTGTTTCAATTCCTCATAGGTAAGATCGTAAGCTTTTATCACCGGATGGTTCGGTGGCGGGGGGTTGTTTCAATTCCTCATAGGTAAGATCGTAAGATTATGATTCCAGGAACTCCTTTTTCCAGAGCTCAAGGTTTCAATTCCTCATAGGTAAGATCGTAAGCTTTTTGCATTTGATACAGCAGTATGCCCCGTCATCGTTTCAATTCCTCATAGGTAAGATCGTAAGTTTAGAGAAAAACCTTTCATATTTCTTCGTGTCTTGTTTCAATTCCTCATAGGTAAGATCGTAAGCCCAAAAAACCCTTGAAACTACTACTAATCATACATTAGTCATCACACGATATACAACCTTTTCGTTAAACCGAAAACAATGCGTATCACATGGTAATCCCTTTCTTTCTTGCCCTTTCTCACAAATACTCGCTTTTTCAAATTGTCGTCGATCCCCCCGGGGTTACAACGCCATAGAGGGTCGACGACAAAAAAGCGGAAAAAATCCCCTTCAAAGCAAAGAAATACCGGCTTAATTGACAGCCATCGCCCACCCACAAACACATTTGAATAAACAACAAATATTCCCGTTGTCTTTCTTCATTTTCTTCATCACTAATAAAACAATACAACACTAATACGGCGCCATCACAAAATGAATTCTTCGCCGCCCTTCTTCAGTCCCATCTCCTCACGCTTTGAATACTTCTGCGTGCGGAACGTATAAAAGATCACCGAATCCTCCTCCTCATTCATAAGACGCTCTAACTCCATCTTCAATTTTACATAATTGGCGTTAGATATTTCCCCTTCTAGAACGGAGTTTTGCACCCAGTGTAAATACTTACGGGCAATCTTCAAAGCCTTCGCAACACGTTTTTCGTTGAAATCATATACAAGTATAACAAACATATTTCACCTCCTTACCTCGCCACTGATACCTACTAGTTGTCATCAACTACCGTACACGTGTACGCGACAAAGAATATTCACGAACAAATACGTACAATGATTGTTTGTCACCTAGTTAGGCCATTGGCCATCCACCGCATCACTGACACACCTAAAAATCACGCAACTAAAAACGTGACGACACTAGCTTTCCCCTAGGCCACTTAGCTTACGTTACAATCCGCCTAACATGACTACTCCATACCTAAAACTCCCTACCCAAACGTGATACATTCGTCACCACAACGATTGATACGGTTCATATAACCGTTCATCCAGAAAGTGTTTCTGGATTTTGTACAGTTCGAGCCGAATTAGGCGGCGGTAGGAGACAGATTTCCCCAAGTGGCGGTGGTTGACAGTCGTTTTCATCCGCTTGTCCAATTCTTGCACGAACTTCTTCCTTCCGGTCTCCGACAATAAGATCCCGTCTGTGTGCCCGTCAAAATCTTTCTTTGTAAGCATCTTCTTGTTAACGAGCGAAAAAATGAGGCGATCAACCATGATCGGTTTAAAAATCTCTGCCACATCCAAATTTAGTGAAAATCGACGGAAGTTCGTCGCGTGTAAATAGCCGATCCGTGGATCTAAAAATGTCTTATATATCTCACTCAACACCGTCGTATAGCAAATCGAATTTCCAAAACTAATCATCGCATTGACCCGGTTTTTTGGGGGTCGTTTCGTCCTCTTCTCAAATACGAAGTCGGGGTTGTTCATTATGTAGTCAAACGACTGGTAATACCGCTCGCGGGCGTGACCTTCCACTGCCATCAATTCTTCCACTGTCTCCGTCTCTGCAAGCTGTGATTGATCACTTTTCATCTGTATTAGCAATTCTTCTAAAACATCCCTACCAGATGCAACTCGACCTCGATAATACTTCAATACTTGCATCATTTGCGCGATTGAACCGTCCACAAAGGCGCGTGCTAAGGCAAGTCGTTTCTCTTGATCAATATAATGTTCAACTTGTTTTACGACGACATGGCCGGCATTGTAATGTTCCCGTGGGTAAAAAGTTCCCACGTAATACCCATGATGGTTAAAATAATGGACACAAATCTCCTTTTGTGACGCAAATTCAAGAAAGCGCTTCGAGACATCTACTTCGCCAAAAATGAAAATGTCGTTCGTGTCCTCGACAGGAATGTACTTCCGCCTTTCCTCCGATTCAAAGTAAAGACTGTTGTCTTTTCGCCTTAGTTCCCCGCTTTGAAAAATATACAACGTTTTCCTCATCGATTAGTCCTCCATTCGATATCCTCCGTTCAGCCCTCCGCCCAACAGTACTCGCGATACCCACACTGGCGACAGAGGTTGATTTTCTTCGGGGGAGGCGGCACCGGCATTTTCGCAATCCGCCGAATTTCACCAATGGCCTCCTCTAGCGCCGCCACCATTTCGTCCGTTAACGCGACACTCTCTTTCTTCTTTTCTTCCGGAAAAAGCAATTCGCCCCTTGCCGAAATACCCATCTGTCGCAATGTATACAAATAAAAAGCGAGCTGATGACGGGCACTCATTACAAACTTCGACGACTTCTTTACCTCTTTAACGACGAGCTCACCGGACTCTTTTTTCATGCGATCTATTTTAATCGCATCGATAGCAACTTCTTTTTTTTCGCGACCATAGCGATACTCGTGAATAAACCGCCCAATCTCAATGTTCTCATCCTCTTGATCAGGGGTAATTTGATGTTTGTTCAACCACACTTCTCGCTGACAAATAAAGTAATACCATATATCTGTCCCCGTCACTGGCATTTCCTGATCCCCATCTTTTGTCTGCAACTCTTCCACCGCTTTCACCTCCTAAAAGTTCCCTTAACAGACGCATTGGACAGCTTTTGAAACTTTACTAACTTTATTAGCGCAGTTAAATAAAGTTGTCATACTCCTCAAAGGGCGCCTTCAAACCGACCTGTGCGTCGTACGCATCGTTTCCATAAAGGCATGGCACTCGCTGCTGTAGAAAATCTTCTCTACTGGCGACTTGCAACGCTTTTTTGACTGGGACGTTTAACACGTAGTAACCGAACAAAATCATGAACTGTTTGCGTTCGTCAAATGACAGCTTCGCCATGTACGACTGATCAGCAAAACGATCATATACCTCATGACCGCTAAACACGTCGAACTTCTGCTGTAACGCAACAAACTTATTCGGTAACCATTGTCGCTCAGTATCAGTAGGGTCCCACGGTACAAACAACGGCAGTTTCAAATAGTCTGGGCCAAATGGTTGGAAGTCGGCAAGTTCTTCCCAACGGCCTTCATAAGCGCTACGAATGTGAGCAAGCACCGTTTCATACGTATTTTGACGAAACATTTCCTCGTAATACTGTTGCACGAGTTGTGTTAGTTCCGACTCGCTCCAGCGCGGCTTCGCCTCTATTAGCTCATCTGTAATTTGCCGCAATGCTTTAGCGTAAATGAACGTTCGCGTATTTGTCTTCCCGTGGCGCAAGAAAGGAAAGACAGTGATCGTTCCCTTTTTTCCACCTTCTGCGTGGCGGTTAACCCTTCCGGCCGCTTGCACGATCGACGGTAAAATCGGCAATGCCCGCGCGACGTGGCGAAAACTTACATCGACCCCCGCCTCAATGACTTGCGTCGACACGACATATAATGGCGGGCCGTCCGAATGTGCGAGTGCCGCACGTACTTTTTCAATGGCGATCGATTTGTGTAACGGTGTCATCAGACCATGTAATAAGAACAGCTGGCGCTCATCGTTCCGTTCGCCGTCGACCCCACCTTCATCCTTGCACGCTACACCCCAATGTTTGTCCTCCTCATCATTTCCGAACGTATGTCCAATACCAACTCCTTCAGTCGCTTCTGATCCTTCCCAACCGAGCGCATCCTTTAACTCGTGATACACGCGGTAAGCGTCCTCAATCGTATTTAAAATCGCTGCTTGTGACCGTGTCTCCCGATCCAATAAAAACTGCGTGAGTGACACTTCATCTTTTGCCTCTTCGCGTATTAATTCATAACGGTCGTTTTCTGCCGTTGCTTCGATGGTAAGTGCCGCTGGTCGCCGTGATAAACCGTAATGAAACGGTGGCATCGTCGCCGACAAAAAGATCACTTTCAAATTGACAAGTGACGCGAGCGCCTCTAAACCGCACAGAAATAAATTCCACACTTCCGGATTAAAGATTTGCGGCTCGTCGATAATGATGACACTATCGCGCAAAAAGGCGCGGCGTAGGGCATCCTGGGAGCGCCGCGGGAACAGCGCCTTACTGAACTGCTGAAAACTCGTGCAGACGATCGCATGTGCCCACGACTCCATCGCCAATTGACTACTCGCTGCCCGTTGCTCGTCATCGTCGTCTAACACTGCAAGCGAATGGTGCTCTAACGCTTTTTCCCGTAAAACCTCTTCGATCACGTGGCTCGTCTGTTCAAGAATCGATAAGTAAGGGGCTACGTATACGATCTTGCGATAGCCCTGCTGTTCGCCAAACCACGCTCCCATTTTTAAGGCAGTAACCGTCTTCCCGTAACCTGTAGGCATCTCTAATGTGTAAAACCTCGCATCCGCACGCTGAGCCAATTGCGCCATAATATCTGCTTGCGCTTTCACGCGCACGGTCGCAAGGGGATGATTGCCGTTCTCCCGGCAAAACTGTTCCAAATAACGCTGATGCTGTCTGTGCTGTTTAGGTGCGAGCCACACGGTATCCACTGTACGCACGTCGAATCGATCACCAGCGATTAAACTCGTCGTCAGATCCCGCCATTTTTGCAACTC
This sequence comes from Numidum massiliense, assembly GCF_001375555.1. NCBI lineage: Bacteria > Bacillati > Bacillota > Bacilli > Caryophanales > Bacillaceae > Numidum > Numidum massiliense. Next base: position 1,807,932 of record NZ_CTDZ01000009.1, read on the forward strand.
TTCCATCAGCTGTAGGGCTTCCCACTCGTCGTAACCGAGGTCAAGGGCGTCCAGCGCTTCCTCAATCGCGTCCTCTGCTTCGTCGATCCACACTTCAAACGACTCTTCCGTACATGGCACATCACACAGCGTGTCGTACTGCTCGTGAATAAACGTTTCAATCCCAGGAAGGTCGTACATGTCCCAATCATAGCGTTTTAGCCAGCGGTCATCCGTCAAATTATGTAACTGGCTATGGTGGTCTGCAATATCGCGTGTCAACCAAAGCCAACAGACGCAATCGTCGTCCCAACGGTCTGTTTCTTGCAATAAGTGATAGCCGAAGTAGGAAAAAAAGAAGGCCCCACAAGCCGCGTGGGTGGGACCTTTCTTAATGCTGTCACTCACAATGTACGCCTGCCACTCAGCGTGACTTTTAGCTAGATCGTGACATAGCCCTGCGAGCCCGACGAGTTGGTGCAACGGCTCTTCTCGTTCCGGAAAATATCGCGCCATCGCCTTCCGAACACGAACGAGGTGATCGACTAGCAACGACCCTGGACGCGCGATACATTGTGAAAACGGAACTATACGAGACATATCGCTTTGCCCCCAATGTATGCGACGCGGCACGAAGCTTCGGCTTTATGGTTTAAACGGAAAGAAATCGGCCGCCCGTCTTTTTCATAAATGTAAGCGAGAGAGCGTTCAAACGTTCGCTCGCCGAGATAATCTTGCATAAAACCGCCTGCGCGACTGTAATAGCGCTCTTCCTCTAGAATAAGCTCCCGCACGAGCTGAGTCGGTACAACGGCGGGTGTTTCGATCACATCGTCTTCTGCTACGTTGGCTGCACTTGACGCGTTCTCCGTGTTAGACGCGTCTGCTGTATTTAACGTCTGAACGTCTGTTTCATAAGTGACAAGTTCCGGGAATGTCAACGCAAACGCTACCCCTAAGTACGTATGGTAGACGGACTGTCTGCTATTAAGCTTCTCCGCTAGTTCCGTCACGTGCTCGTCACCCACGTAATACAAACGATACGCTGGCGCAACGAGCAGTTCCATCGTCGTTGGTCGGTTAAAACTCTTTCCCGCATCTTTGCCGATCAGAGACAGCTGTTGTGCGGACGTACGCACCGGTTGGAGTAATTGAATCCCGATCTGATCATTCGTGACAAAATCAGTCTTTCCGAGAATGCTACCGACGAGCCCTTTTGCCGCGGTCGGCGTAATAAACGGGTAGGTCAACTGTGTCGCCGTCGTATCCGGACGGCGAAAGTGGGCCACCTTTCCTTTTAGATCAAATACTACCGCATCCATGGCGCTCGCCTACCACAAAGGTTGTTGGAACGTAGATATATCGCCATCGACAGTCACGGACGGATGCACCCAAACTCTGACGCGGGCAATTTTATCTCCGTATTGTTTTACGGTCTCCAACAACGGTTGCAATTGTATAGAAATGTCTTTAAGCGACGACGGACGTTTACCCGCACTACGCCATGCGTCTTCACCCGGATTTAACGAAATTAAATCTTCAAGGTAGCCGATGCGGAAGAACGGGTCGCGGTACTCGACGTGAGCGAGTAAAAGTGGTTGCTGTTGACCCCGACCTCGCGCCTGCCGATGTTGTGTGCCCTGCCACAACGCCTTCAATAGTAACTCTTGATCATCCGCAGTCATACCGGTCTGCGCGGCAATCTTCGCGTTGATCACGCCTGGCATCGCAAACACGGCGAAAGGCACGACATAGCTCGTCCAAATCGTCCCTTGTGTCTTCCCTTCTTCCCCGTCTTTCACGTCCGCACTCGGCATGACGACAGTGCCTTGCACGTATTGACTATCTACGGGGTGTAACGAATGTGCCCAGCCAAACTGCACCGGACCCGTCAAGTGAAACTTCGGCTTAACCGAGTAGACGATCCCGAAGGTACGCACGTCAAAACTGTGTTCGAGTAGCACATTCTTCATATCGGTTTTAGCTTCTTTTTCTTTGTTAACCGTCTTGGCAATTAAGTCAGCTAAGCTTCCACGCCCTAACAATTTCCCTTTGTCATTCACTTTTTGTTGGACGAAGATGAAATTGTTGCCTGCTTCGCCTCCGTCCGGCTCGGCGTCAATGACATAATCGCGCACGTCTCGCTTGATACTGACATCGCTCAGCGAAATCCGCCCGTCCTCTTCTGGAAACAAGCGGCGCGCGTCACTGTCTTGTAGCGGATCCCGGTTCGGTATCCCGTCCTTCACCGATTTAACGAACAAAATTTCTCCATTATTAATTGTCATCACTTATTCCTCCTCTTTTTTCTGATACATTAAGTAGCCAGACCAAAAAGCAGTCATAAATTGATCCTTCCCGGCAGAAAGCTTATTTTGTTGCTCAGCTTCAAGAAAACCTAACAGAACTTGTGCGAGTACGGGACGAAAGTTTTTCGCCAATTTCATATCCCATTGCGCCGCTAATTCTTCACACCGCAGCACACCGTCTTTCCAAATCATTTCTGGCGTCAACTTGTTCCCAAATTTCATGACGCGATGCTTGACAAAATCTTTCCCCGTCTTGTGGTGAAAGGAATTAGAAAACTGCTTTAAAAGTAGTCCGCTAACAAACCCAAGCGTTTCTGTATCCCGCAACTTTTCCATTGCGACCGTTCCCGTGTGATAATCTTCTAACGTTTGGCTCCAATCGGCCATCGTCTTCACCCTTTCTTCCTGTTTGGCAATCTCAGACTGATAGCGGCGGTAAAAAGCAAGGAACGCATAATGGAAGGTTAGTTCATCGACCATTCCCCAATGCTCTTCCTTGTTCGCCAGCTCGCTTAACTTGCGCGCCGTCGTACGGTAAAGCCGCTTCACCTTGATCGGTTGCCGATGAAACACGGATTGCAAGCTACTCCACACATAACCCGGCCCGTAGGCATTCGCTAGCAGCGACGGAAGTGACTGTGCACGGTAATAGTCTTTATCCGTGTTACTCCCGAACGCTTTGCGAATGTCGAACAAGTCTTTGCGATTAATCCCCCGCACTATTTTTTGTAACGTCGCCGCAACGGTCGGAATGACGTCTTCGATTACCATGCGGATGTGCATGTTGCCACGCGACAAATCACCAGAGTAATACAGTAATGTTAGGCGGTGGGCATCGCTCACCTTCGGCACGACTTTATCGATCCCAGCGAGCAACTGCAAATGTAAATCGCTGTCGTTTAACTCACTACCCCGGTTCAATATTTTTTGGTATTTGTCGTACAGTTGCTGCGAGTCACCTTCTACGAGCGGCAATACGAGCGGAACACCGAAAATAGGTTCAAAACTTGTAACCTTCATATGTTTTTTCGCTTCGACACTCGTAATCGGGGCAAACATCTCCTTGAGGATGCCACTCGAAATCGGCACGGTGATTTGCTTCAAAAACTGCACACCGTATAAATACGCTTCGTAAGTGGTGCGATCAATTTTAACGCCGCGCGTCCACTCTGCTTTACCCCAGTAAATCGAACGCGGCATTTCCCACGTCGGCGACAGCCATAACCAAAACTTATTGTAAATGGAAGCAACTTCGTCCTCTTCCCTGTTCGTAAACGTCGACACGGCGTTTTTTTCATGTCCGAGAGTCTTTGCTTCGGAAAACTTTGCTTCAATGATGCCGCTTAGTGCCGTATCACCGTCCAAGTACACGTGCTCATCGGGTTTCAGTTTGCTCTCCGTAATCCATAAATAGCGCGGGTCGGTGATGCGTTCGTCTTTCGTTTGGAACGTCGGCAGCGAGTGATCGACAATGTATAAAATGCCGAGTTGTTTTTCTTCCGTAATAAAGCTGTCGTAATGTGCTGCAAGGACGTCAGCGACTTTTTTTGCAATTGCCGTTAGTTGTTCATCTTCCGCACCGCTGTACACGACTGTGTTGCGAAGACGCGGCAACACCACCTTTTCTGCGAACGATTGCACGTCATTCATTCCGTTAATGTGCGGATCGTACATCAAATAACACGGTACGGGATATGTCCCTTGGGCCACTAGTGGGTTCCCGCCTTGTGGGTACAAAATTGGGTAAGCGTTATTTCTCGTTTTGTCGACGTGAAACTTTTTCTCTTCCCAGTTACCGACTTGCATAAAGTGAAACGCGGTACGCTCCCCGTCTAACTCGACGAGAAACACGTGTTGAAAGTAGTTTTTACAGTTTTCGCTATCCGCATCAGTAAGCCAACGTACGCGCTCCCGGTTCGGCAAGCTGCTGTTGACAATGGGCCTACCGATGCGAATGATCGATTCCGCGAGCATTCGTCCACCTCCTCTTATAAATACTCACGATCAAGCGAGTAACTCGAACAGGCCGAAGCCGGCCGAGTTCCTACTACCAAGACCAACTTGGTGCGCAAAGGTTAGCATTCTCGGAGTCGACTGTACTTCGTATATCCCGCCCCACGCGTTAATAATCGTCCCCTTAAATTTGGTAACGACTTTATGTTGGCGCGAAACCGAAAGCGGACGAATGACAAAGTCGTCTGTACGTGTCTCCCCGGTAAATGCTGTATATTTGCGTAGTAGATTTTCCTTCACCATATGTGAAAAGGCGAGGTCATCCGGTGCAAAGAAATGGGTCAACTTCTTGCCATCCTGCCCAACATACGTACTCGCAACAGTAATTGGCGACAACATTTTTATCTTGCACGTTGCGGATGTAATAGTTGGATTGCGATAGGTTACTTCTTTAACCAATATATCTTGTTGGTGCAATTGAAGAGACGGTTCCAGCAATAATGCTTGTCCTAAGTCGTGAATGAACGCAGGCAGTGCCGAACTCACTTGCCACTTCAATTCTCCGTCAAACGTCAATTTGCGCGTTTCCCGGTCATAGGCCCCCGCTCCCAGCAGCTTTGAAAAAGTAAACATTTTGAACGACCGCTTATTGTACTGGAAGCCACTATCGTGCAAAAATGACGTCAACTTCGGATTGGATAAGGAACGATAAATGACGCCCTGCATAATTTGCTCGTATTGCACCGGAATCGTGAGCTTATTAGCTTCGAGAACAACGTGTAGTCGCATCCAATTCACCTCCTCCCAACGGCGCGCACCACTTAAACATCATTCTAATTGCGACAAGCTAGTCTACTAATAGTTGCAGATTACTGTTAGTGTCATGTTGACCCTACAATTAGTAAAATGTAAGTCCTACAGCTAGATACAAAACAAGTTTACTGTTTTTCCCACACTGTCAAGTATAGCACAGTGATAGTGCCGGACTTTGTCAGCGAACAAAAGTTTGGGGCTGATTTTTTTCTCACAGCCCGATCATTTTTCTTGCACGCAAATTAGGCGTCATGGGGATGGATCGATCCACCTAGAAGCCATCCCCATTAACAACGACACACCTAACGTTCACTTATTCCCCTAGTATTTTCTTGATATCCTGTACCTTAGCGAATTGCTTCGACTTCTTATTCTTCACTTTCCATTGTCCTGTTGTGCGCCAGTATTCTCTCAATGCGGTGGCAACGTCTACATCGTTAGCCTCGACGATGCGCGTGTACAGCTCACCTTTACTTTTTTCAATGTCTTCTGGCCCCTCACCGAGTTGCCCTATATCGTAAAGGAGCCGTTCACGCGGTGACATTTTTGCTAATCGCTGTCGTTCTTCCTCCGCTTTTCGTGCGGCTTCCCGCGCGCGGCGTTCCTCGGCGAGCCGCTCTTTCCGCAACCGACGTTCTTCTTCCCGCTTTTTCAGTTGCCCGGCCAGTCTCTCTTCTGTCACATCTATCACTGACGAAAACCGACCGTAACCGGAGGCCGTCTTGGAGCCAATCCCGAGTTCCGTTAACGCGCGCGCCGTCCACGATACGACTAAATCGGCTAGCGCTTCGCTAGCAATCGCCTGTCCGTCTATGGAAGCAACCGTCGCTTTCGGAATCATAAAATACCACTCCGCCGACGACGCATTAACAGCATAAAATGTGATCGGGTTCGGATCTTGATCATCTGTCGCCGATTTCTTCCTGTTATAGTAATCTGGAAAGTGTGGAGTCAGCACATCGGGCTTTAACTCTAGTTGCTCGTGAAAAAAGAGGTCAGTAAACTGCACCGCCCCTTTGCGCTCTTGACTTCCAAACACAATGCGCCCCAACTGAGCCGACTCGCCGTCACCTTCTAACAAGTTCTTCTCCCTGCCGTCGAGAAACGCTTCGATATACCAGCGCCGCACCACCCCTTTAATACTGGAAGCTGGAATGTAGGGGACGCCGTACACGGGGTGTACGGTGAGGGACGTCTCACAGACGTGCCCTCCGCCTAGCCCGTGAACAAGTGCTGATGTTGGTTTCCCTTCCAACACTCGCACGTGTTGCTCGTCTGCAACGTCTAGGAGGGCGTTAAACCGCTGCACCATCGCCTGCTTGACGAGTTGTTTAAGACCCTCGGTCGGTTTAACCGGCGCGATGACTTTCTTCGCCTCATACTTACCCTTCTCAAACGTCATTTGGTCATAGTGAACGGCGTACCACATATGGTCTGAATATTTTGCATTATTGTGGCTCTGCTTTTCGATTGGTCGGCTCGCTTCTCGCGTGTCCCGCGGATGTGCGTACATCGTAGTCCCTCCTTCTGCTCCCGAAATCACTCATCGTCCGTGACCATTCCGTCGGCAAACTTACGCATCCAGTTTAAGAACGCAAGAGTTTCCATCGTCACGAAACGATAGTCTTTACTTTTGAGGTTAATGACAGTTTTAATCAGCTTGTACGCTTCGCGATCCGGCTGTTCTCGGAAGTATTCTGGAAACTTCTGTTCCAGCCACTTGGCCACCGACTGGTAAATTTCATCGTATATTTTTCCTTCGCCACTCCTCTTTCTTTTAGAGAAGTAAAAAGCTAACGTTTGTCCGAGTCCGTTCACTTGAATGAGTGAGGGCATTTTTTTTACATAGGCACGATATTTCTTACCGTCGATCCGCCCATCCCTTACCGACTGTGCCACTTCGTCAAAAGCAAATGCTGCCCGGCCACCTTCGATTTTTGCGATCGATTCGTTTACGTTCGTCATTGTCCGTCCTCCGCTAACCATATTCTCCGCATCATACCTTTACCGATCGTATAGTTGCCGCCGAGCTGGAATACCGCAGGGAAGTTCTCATCTTCCACCATAAACTGCGCGACGTCCGCGGCCGTCTGCATGCCATCGATCCCTTTTCCGCGCACGTTGCCGATAAAAAGGAAACTGTAAAACACTGCTTCCGGCGGGACGTTCTCTTCATACCAGAGCGCGCCGCTGTCTACGGTACCGTTGTCGCCAACTTTGATGCGCGCGTTCACTTCCGTCGATAATTTTACAAAGTCACTAAAGTCGCTGTCGCTCAGTACCGCTATCCGTTGTGCCACGTCGATCGACAAGTGATCGCCGAGCATTTGCGAAATTTGCCGCGCCAGTATTTGGGCTTCTTCGTCCACCGTCGCATGGAACGTATACTCCTCGAGTATGAGCTTGTCGTTCCCCACTAAAATGTGATCCGAGGATACGGGATAAACGCTAGCATCAGAACTAACGTCGGGAACGACCAACTCTTCCACTACGTTACCGTTTGCGTATACTTTCCGTTCATCGTTAAACCGCTTAAGCACGTGTGGACACGTAATCCATGTGAACACGCCGCGCAAGGAGCGAACGGGGAACAATAAGATGCGGGCGTCGCTAAAGGCGATCGCGCTCGCTTGCGTCTCGTTGGCATTGCTTGTATCGCCGGTATCATTTTCTGTCCGCGGTTTCGCACCGAACACGAGTTCAAATTTCTTCTTTTCCTGCTCAGACGTACAGCTACCTTCTGTTTGAAAACGAATGGCCCCTTTGAGTGACGAACTCTCAACTTTCGGGTACCCCGTATGTTTTTCCCGCTGAATCGGTAAGTCTACAATGCCAATTTCACTACCGCTACCTGCATGGACAGAAGTAATGGCATGAAGCAAAAACGGTTTAGCTTTTGTGTACACAATAAAACCTCCCATGATAAAATGAATGATGTTCCATTTTTACGAGCTGTACGCACACTTTTTATAAGTTTGGCACACCCGCAGCGACCGCGAATCCGAACCCTTCATGTGCCCCTTCATCCGTTAACGTAAACCCGTTAGCCAAAGCGATAAAGCGGTCAATGTCGGCCTCGGCGATCCGCACGTACAACACCGTACCAGCTGGTACCATCTGTCGCCGCTCTTTCGGCCGATGTTTCACGATGTCCCAGCCACCGTACATGTCTGGTCGCCCGACGGCAGCAGTAAGTACCTCTGCTCGCAACCCATTCGACAATTCAATTTCCTTCGTTTCTTCATTAAAGGAACCTGGCCGCGACCCGTTGCCCCACACCGCCGGCGAAAGCAACACGATGCGCGCGAGCTTCGTTGCGGCAAGTTGCTGGCGCAATTGTGCGAGTTCCTCCTCTTCCCACAGTGTCCACGAATGATCTTCTTCGGCAATTGTCCACGGACGGCTCTCGGCACCTAACCGCGCAAACGGAACGTCGGCAAAGTCTGGGCACGGATCGGCATACACTGCCAACTGGCAGCCGCCGACCATCGTAAGCATTTGTTGCTGGTAAAAATAATGCTTTTCCGCACGGCGTTCCTTATTGAGGTGAATGCCTACCTTTGGACTGCGTTGAATCAGGTCGGCGGCTGCCAGAAGAAATTCCGTCGACTCCCCAGATAATAAAAGTTTTTTCCAATCCCTCATCGGCACAAATTTCCCCGCCGCACTCGCCGACTTTTTGTTGGACGACGCCCGTAAACGCCACAGTGACGCGTTGTTCGACGACGGTAGGTCGTCGGGGGTTAACGTCAGTGGGTGTACTTCTAGTTTTTCTTCCTTTAACACCTGACAGTCGAGCGGTAACGGCAACAGTAACTCGTCATTCTTCATTAATAACAGCAACGCTTGTCGAAATGAACCGAACGATTCTGGAGTGCCCATCCATTCCTTAACGGCATCATCCTTACCTGCTGCAAAATCCTCGAATGTGCTGTGCTGGTGAATATAGGCGGCGCGCAACGCCCCGTATACAGTGTTCGAGCGCGGTGGAAACATGCCGTCAGCAACTGTATGTACACCAGCGTCCGCCGTTGCGTGCCCCTTAAAAAAGAATGTGTCTACTGGTTTTAGTCTGAGACGTTTCACAAGCGATTCACCCCTTTACGTTGGAAAAATGTCAGCATCTTCAACAAGCGAAAGAAATCATCCGTAGTAGGTACCACATCGTGCAGACGCATCGCCTTCTTTACGAAGTCGTCGAGATCGGCAATTGTTTTACCGTCTTTAAGTGAACGGCGAACTAAGCGCCCAAATTCTACCTCCAGCATGTCCTTACGCTCAATGCGCGGGACGTCAGGCGAACATACAAGCGGCGCAAATACTTGGGCAAACCGATAGATGAAGGTAGTAGAGAGCTCTTCTTCCAATGCATCAATCATGCGCTTCAATTGCGAAATTGTTTCTTCACCATCTGATTGCCATGGCACAACCGTCTCCGCTATTTCACCTGCGTGCGTGTGTACAGCGAGGGCGAGCGCGTCTTTTTCTTTTTCGGTCAATCGGTTTTTGTACTCTTTCGCCCGACCTTCTAGTTTGCGTACTTCGTTTAGCAAGTGATGCAGTGGCGCCTTTTTGTGCCCGATGACGACCCCTGCAGAAGCCGTCGCTTCCCGCCCGACGCCTTGCTTGTCACTACCGAAGGCGAGACGTAGTTCATTCGCCGCATCGAGCACTTGGTCGACGGGGAAAAATGCCAACACGTCGTCGCCCCCCGCGTAGACGATGACTCCCTCATACTTCGCGACAATTTTTGGCACCTCTTTCGCGGCAAAATGGGACAATCGTCTGCTTACATCGCGGTATTGCTCCAGCGTTTCCCCGGAGAACAACTTCCCCATATTGTCGCCGTCCAATTTTAAAATAGCGAAATACGACTGCGCTTTTACACCAATGTCTTGTGTCGACGGGAAGGAAGCGAACGGTTTGCTGACTTTGTAGTAGTCCTTCTTAAAATAGTCGCGAGCGACGCGCTTGCCCAAACATACGCCGCATAAGAATTCATTATCTTTAATCCGCGCGTGATCATTGTTTTCTCCTACTGTCGCTTCTATAGGAACGTGGAATTCTTCACTCCGCTGCTGCCACGTGTCACGCAGTTTTTTTCTCATGTGACCGTAGCGATCACTGTCGTTTACCGCGTACATCGAAAGCGCGTCACGTTCTTTACATACGGAACAAGTGATGCCCGCCCCCGTAAACTGGGAAAACTGCTTGTCGCTTTTCAGTGCATTGAGGCGCACCTCTAGCTCTTCTTGCTGTTCTGAAAAACTAGTTTCCGCAACGTAAGGCTGCAAGACCCAATACACTTCAAGTAATGCATCGACTTGCCTTTCTGCTTGCGACTGTAACGCTTCTTGAAATTCACGATCGGGAAACACATATTTAACCGCCCATGAACAAAACTGTTTAAAGGCATCCCGCACTATCGTTTCCGTCTGCCCCATCACCTCAGCCACTTCTTCCGGCGAGCCTTCAATGAGAGCCGTCAACCGGTTAGGGAGGGAGGCAATGTTTAAGTTGGCGTCGTTCTGCTTGTTATCGAGTGCGATCCTTTCCTTAGTCACTTGCGGAAAGATCATCTCGACATTGCGCCCCGCCGCGTAAAGCGCTTCGATCGCCCGTTCGACGAGAAAGGAGAGGACGTAACTGCCACTCCACAAATCTTCTGTCTTGCGAGCCGAAGCAATGAACGACTGCACTGGTCCGATTGTAAAAATCGCCATTTGGCGTGTTGCTGTCATACGTCTACCCCCAAAATGCGTAAAAACAGATCGCGGTCACTTTGATATCGCTGCCAATTACTCATGACCTTTTGCGAATGCAATTCGTTGACGACCGGGTAATATAGATTACCGATTTTGCGCACGGTACACCATAGTGGTGAAGCAAAGCGACCCCCCATCGCGGAACCGAGGGATTGTCCACGGCCATTGGCACGGTGCGACGCGTCCCCAATCTTTTTTAGGACGGCGTAGGCATCTTTTTCACCACTGCCAAGCCACACCGCTGCGAGCGTTGGGTGCTCACTCATCTTAGCCGCAGTCGTCGGCCTGTACGGCTGCCTAACCTGCACTTGTCCACCTGTACGCAAGGTATCATGTCTTTTGTCTAGGGCATCTTCCCCTGCCGCCGTTCGCAACAAGCACGTGTTGCTTGTTTGTCTTTCGTAACTTGCACCTAGATCGTCGAGCGCTGCGTATAGCGTTTGTCTGAAATTGTCAATTGTCGCAAACTGGTGCTCTTGCCCCTGTATCGCCCCGAATCCACGACGCGCTCGTTGCCCTACACTCGCAAGCAGAAGCGTGTAGTTGACGATTTTTTTGTACTGCATGACAGTGTCGATTGGGACTCGCTTCGCAAGTGCCAGCGTAAAAGTGACGGTGTGTCCTTGTTCTACAGCTGGCACCTTCCCTTTACCTTTATGTGGTAGAATGATCGCTTTCTGTCTAGATGTGTACTGTTGCGTCGACATAAATGTGATGGGCGACTTCTTACCACTTTCTCCATCACTTCCGTTCGTCCCACCGAACAATTCTTCTTCTTCTAGTATCAGCCCTCTCTTATTTTTACCGAACTGCAACGTCCGCCACCAATAGCGTAAAATTCCTTTGAAGGAAGAATGACGCCATTCTGCCATTTGCCTGTTGTCGGCACCGTGTACTGCCATCGGCGTCACGAGCGAAACGGTGTAGTCAATCGTACGAAGCGCTGTTCCCTCTTCGTATAAGGCTAGATTCATTTCCTGCACCTCCCACAGTAATAAAAGGTTTTTAGTAGTTTTACTCGTTGCATTCCGCTGCCCCTCGGCTATTAACTCAGTAGTGTCCCTTCCGCTAATACGATTTTATTTGCTACCTTCTGGAAAAACGGCTTCATCTCGCTTACAAACTCAACGATGGTACGCTCAATATTTTGTGCCGAAATACGTTCTATGTTCATCTCAGAGTGGTTAAGGTTGTTGCGAAATTTGACCAGATTACTGAACGGCTTTAACTGCTCACGATACGGTTCGATAACTGCAATTACGCGCTTAATTGTTTCGATGTCACCGCGCCATTCTTCCTCCGGCTTTTTTTGAAGGTAGACGCTTAGTGCACCGCCCACACTTTCTCGACTATCTACATCTAGTTCATCCAAGCCAGTTAATTTGCAAACAAACGATAGAGATGACGTACTCCTGAAGTAATGTGTACGCCAGTTGAATCAAACCGTGATCGACACACCAGCTCACAGCGTAATAACTGTTCATTACTTCATCGTCGGTGAAGTCAGCGTATTTTGCCTCAATTTCGTCGACGAGCGGTAGGAGTGGGCGCACGTGCTTCGTTTTAAGCTGCTTCACACGCTCAACCTCTCGCCTGAGTTCGCGTATTTTATCGATGTATGACCGACCACGGCACGTTTGAAAGGCCAAACTCGTTTGTTCCATGCGATTGGCCAACTTCTGTAGTTTCCCGAACTGCCTGCGGTCTTCTTTATCGACTTTGTCGGATTCGTTAGCATCGCGTGTGAAAAACCGCTGCGCCTCACCTTCCGTCAGTTCTTTAATTTTGGACGCGTCACCTGTCCGCAAATATTGGTCGACCCCGTTCGTCCAGTCGAGTAGCAAGGCCATGTTCGTGAAATCGACAATCGGTGCCAACCGCTCCACAACATTCATCGCCTTGATCTCGGGGAAACTTCCCAACTCTTCGATCCACCCATACATCATCTTTCCAATTGTCGCCCGCTTCAAAAAGCGCGCATAGTTAAGGACGATAAGGGCAACTACTGGATTGGTACGAAAACTGTGCGTAACGTCAAAATAAATGTCGTCACCGTTTTCAATTTCGTTCATAATCGCGTCGAACAATCCCCAGTTCGCCGCCTCATCTTGGCTACTCGAAATATCGACCAGCTAATTTTCCCGCTTTACGTAAGGCGTGCACGGCGGAGTACTCTGCACTTATTCTTTCTGGTTGATTGTCAATCTCCGGCATTAGTGTCTGGCAGTGACGAAACCAATCGGCTATTTTGACTTTCGTTTCCTCTGTTATTGTTTTCGCTTGAAGGTCGACAGAAAAATCCGTGTTGTGACCTTCTTTCTTTATCATGGTGAATAAGTTTCGTGGAAAATTAAAGGAAATTCCGCAAGTAATAACGATTGTATGGTACATAAGTTCCTCCTTAACATGTGCGTTTAATCCTTCAAGTACATACGCAATCATGCACGGCACTCGCAGCTATTCATTTTATAAACGTCTCACTACATTTTGACTGACAAACATACAAACCTGCAAACCTGCACCTCTCCAAAATAGCTGTCTACCAAAGAACATATTTCGACATAAAGTGCTGTTTTTCCTTCTTTAACGGGAATTGTATTGGCATCGTTCTCTTCCCCAACGGCAAATGACGATTGCTAATGATAAAAGTATACCGTATAGATTGTGCCAAAACCGGTCAGCAAACATACGTTCCCTACATAATCTTTTTTTGAGAAAGTATTCAAACTTAATTTGTGAGACTACCTACCGTACTTGCTGGCACCTATACGTCTCATTGAATGACTCACTGAACATACGTCTTGGTACCGAGTCATGACGGCGCAATAGACGAAAAAAACGAAGGAAAGCTTATGTAGCTGACGGTTTCAATTCCTCATAGGTGAGATTCGAACGGCTACACAGGGATGCTAGAATGTATTTGTTTCAACTCAAAAGCCGGCCAATTTCCGGCCATTTATTAATAGTACGAATATTAATAATAATGTTGTTGCAGTAACCATTTCTCCGTTTCCTTCATCCGGTACGAGCTGCCATTCATGTTGACCAAATACGCTTGGTGCGTGAGGCGTCGATCATTGCTGCTGTCATCACCTCGTCTTGAAAGATTTTGCCCCAGTGTTCGAAAGACAGATTAGTCGTAATAATCGTTGAGTGACGACCCGCACAAAGGGAAAGGTGGGTAAACAGTAACTCTGCGCCCTTGTCAAAGGAGATGTAACCATCTCGTCAGCGATAACGAGATCATACTTTTCGAAACGGCTTTGAAAGTTACGTAGGATTTTTTTCGCCCATGTTATATTAATCCTGTTGACCAAGAGTGGAACGGTCGTAAACCATACTTTAAATCCTTCCATACACGCTTTCATGCCAGTTCCATGGTCTTAGCATAATCAGAACCGACATGAGCGACGACGCGCATTCGGCACAAACCATAACCCGAACCTTTTGCTCCGCCTAAATATAAACGTTCGCTATCAAGCGATTGCTCCTGGGCACACGTTTTGGGCACTCATTAAAATAGAAGCCTCACTTGCCGAAAGTATTACACCTGTTCTTGACGAAGTTCATTGCTCGTTTTCCGCGACTAAAGCTGCATACTCCGAGTTCGCTTCGCCAAAGGTCTCTTGCACGATTTGAACGATTCGCTCGCAACCTTCCGTCTGGTTCGTTTCAAAAAACAGCTCGTATTGCTCCCACCCCGAATAAATGACTCGCTTTATTTTTTCCAAGATGGAGCTACTAATCGCTTTCTCCTTCTGCCCGACCTTATCCTCCTTTTGCCCTTCATTAATTTTTTGCACTAACCGAATAAAAGCACCGTAACTGTAAACGCCATCTTGTGCCGCTTCCTCTTGATCAATTCGCAAAGGTTTAAGGTGAAAGCGCTCTTCATATTGCCCGTGTCTGACGTAGTCCTCGTATGTATGATCACTGTCGACTTGCCCTTGGACAATCTCCCAATCGATAAACGACGCATTCGCGGCCTTACTGCCTTCCGTTCTGACTTTGTGCATCGACTCTTTGGCACGGTGACACAATGCTTCTGCTGTGCGAACGGCCTCAAAAAACGGATAGTTGTATTTAACAATCGCTACTCCCGCGCATGCGGTTAAGCCCTCTCCTTGTTGATCTCGGTCCATTAATTCGTGTAATACTTCCCGATCCCTGTTCTTTTCGAGGGATAATTTTTTAATATTTTCAACAATCGTCTTGGCTAGTTCAATTGCGTGTTCCGCTTCGACGATGAGGCATATGTCGTCCCCTGCCATCACAATCGGGGTGACAAGTATTTTTTGCAATTTGCCCTCTGTATCAGCGCTATACACAGATGCCGCATGAGTCAGTAAAGCATTACTGACTGCTTGACTATACAAATTATCGATCGCTTCACTAAACCGCTTTAGTTCCTTAAACGTCGTAATCTTGCTGACCATTTCTCCCATTTTATTGCCGTCGATCGCAATGACACCGATATAACTTTTGCCGTCTTCCCCTTTCTGATAGTCTTGCAATTCGTCCGTTATTTCGATGGGAGCGCTTGGTGTGTTCGCTTCGTTGTTGGACTCTAGTTTTTTCTTTAAAGACCGGAACAAATATTTCTTTGACAGATCATAATCCCTATCTTGCTTAACGTCACACCGTTCTGCTTGTCCCGTCTCGTCAATCTGCTCCACACCATATGTCCAACGCCGGAACTTAGCCCGTCATTTGTCTTTTAATTTATCTGCTTTTTCATGCAGTAACTCGCGAATTTTCTTTTCCTTAATCCCATCGATTCCACCGCAAACGCTAACAACTTCGTCCTCATCATCGTCAACCAAACTTATGTATAGCTCCAGATCAGGATAGTCTCTAAGGACTCTCCCGGAGTATGTTCGGACAAAGTGTTCTGCTTGTTCTTTAGTAGCGAAGCGAACGATGCTGTTTCCTCCACCTGAGTAGACAAACTCTACTTGCTCGCTGAAATGCCTCGTTAAATGCCGGCTTAACGAAATAAGCTTTTCCGGGGGCTCAGGGAGCTCTTCTGTCACGCACTTGATGATAAAGGAGTTATACAGGTTATCCCGGAGCTTATTATGTTTATAAATAAACTCCTGTTTCTGAGATACGTCGATAAACGCATACGTTGCCATTAAAACCCTCCTGTTCTTTTGAGTGGAATGACCCTTACCTTGCGGGCCGATCCCGTTATTCGGTTCAACTTTTCCTTTGTTTATTGTTTGCTGCTTTCTCATTTTCCATTTCCGCGACGATTTTATTGAAGGCCTTGGCGTACTCGAAATGCGGAAAAAGCATCGGGTTGTTGATGAGCATGAGCAGCTGGTTTAATTGCAGGTTTAAAGAGAGTAGTGGGTTGCCGGTTACCTTTAAATCTTTTAATGTGTTGGTTAGGTCATGGTCACTATCCTTTTTAAACTTTAACTCAGCGTCACTCCGAAGCTCTTTTTTGATTGGGAATTTAATATGAAGCGGTTCGTCCGAATTTTTATCAATAGTTCTCTCTTCCCACATATTTAATCGCTTCGCCCACCATCCTAGCGCCTTGTCTTCATATTTAATTGAAACCTGAAATCCCTCCATATCGCCTTGCATTTTTTGAATTATGAAGTCAAAGTAATCCCCTAGCTTTTCTTTATTTTTTTCTAGAGTGCTTTCCCGTGCGTTTGACTTAAGAGATGCTAAGATTTTGATGGGTTGTGTATTTATTTGTGATTCATTTGTGATTCCAGTAGTATAGCCGCTAACAATTCGCGCGATACCAGACCTCCTTGTCTTTAATTTCCCAATACAATCAGCCCATTCTATCAACTTGTTATCTGAAAAATCTTTACTCTTGCATTCTATTACAATAGCAACAGCTTCAATCGGAATAAATTTAAGTGTATTATATTGAAAGACGTACGGCGTATATTGCTCATCAAACACTGCAATATCGACTTCCTTGGAAACCTCCCCATAAGAATCAATGATCATGACCCCTTGAGCAATGGAGAACTTCCTAGGTATAATGCTTCTAAAAAATTTTATCCACATTTCCTCACGATGGTTACCGGTTAAACCACCATGCTTAGAAGCTATATCCATTTCTTCTACCATCATGTTGTTAACATAATTATAGTTATCATATATTTTTCCGAATACTTCAGCAGAATTCTTTTCCTGCGCCATTACATTCATTCCTTTCTTATCTTACCATTCTGTTTAGCCAAAATAATTAGGGTATCGAAAGAAGTTCAAAGCAACCTTCTTTTTTCACACACCGTAAGAAATAGGGTTCAAAAATCAAATGAAGCTTCACCTATACTCCTCAATCGTCATTAAAGTATGACTAACACTACTAAATAGTATACCTATTAAGCCCCTATAGTAACTTGGACATCACTAAACACTTTAAGTTATACTAGTGATGAAAGGGGCAGAATCAAATGAAACGCCGTCAGTTCACCAAGGAATTTAAAATCCAAGTCGCAAAGGAAGCCATGGAGGTTGGTAACCAAGCGCTAGTTGCTCGCCGCTATGATCTCGGTTCTAACTTGCTTAACCGATGGGTTCGCGAATATAAGGACGGGCACTACGGGGACGTCCCGATCGAATCCGCCCAACCACGCGAATTCAGTGATCTTGCTCAGGAAAATGATCAGCTAAAACGGTTGTTGGGCGAAAAGGATTTAGAAATTGCCATTTTGCGTGATCTTGTAAAAAAGCAGCACCCTCACTTGCTGAAAAGATTGAAGTAGCGGACAAGTGGATTTCTAAGGGATACCCGATCCAAACCGTTTTACGGATTGTCCACGTACCGCGTTCCACCTATTACTATCAGAAACACTATCGGGTGAAGGAGAAGAAAGTAAGTGGGGGGAGACCGGCACCAGGTTACTCCTTCACAAACAGCGGGCAAAAAGTGTCCGACGAACAAATTAAAGAATGGCTTATGGAGCTCGTCTCGGGTGATGGCTACGCGTATGGGTACCGAAAATTAACGGTGGCGCTCCGTTCGACGTACGATTTAGTCATTAATAAGAAAAAAGTGTACCGTCTCTGCAAACGGTTAGGCATCTTACTGCCGCAGCGACGGAAGCGAATCCGCCACCCTAGGCGCCTTGCACGTAACCGCCTCGTTGAGCGATCGAATGAGCTGTGGGAAACAGACATCAAGTATGGGTACATTGCCGGAGAAAACCGCTTTTTCTTCCTGCTTTCCTACATTGACGTTTATGACCGTTCGATTATTGACTATCATGTTGGATTAGCTTGCGAAGGTCAAGACGCTGTTCAGGTGCTACAACGAGCGCTTTCGACACGCGGGCTTCAGGAGGCACAAGAAAAGCCGATCATCCGGACGGACAATGGTCCACAGTTCGTATCTAAAGTATTCGAAGAAGCTTGTGAACACTACGGTTGTGAGCACGAACGTATTCCGCCGAACACACCGAATAAAAATGCCCATATTGAGGCGTTTCATCGGATCGTTGAGGACGAATGCTTCAACAAGTATTCCTTTGAGACGTACGAGGAAGCATATCGTACCGTCATAGGCTTTATGGACTTTTATAACAACCGCCGCATACACGGTAGTATTGGGGACATGAGCCCCGCGCAGTTTTTCCATGCGCATCAAACATCTTCGTTGCGCACGAAAGCCGTTCGACTCTGATCCTTCCCTTTCGTCTTCCAAGCCAACAGCCGCTGTAAGACGTGACGTCAAGGGCGAGCGAAAGCGAGGGCGTAGCCTTTACCCTTGACGGAAGGTCTGAAGCGACTACACTTCTATTGACGAAAGGAAGCGAGAACCAGAGATAACGTGAGCTTGTAGTTATGTATGTCCAGTTTTAAGGGGTTTATCCGATACCATATTGTGGAGTGATCGGGAATAGGTAGTCCTAAATAATACTTAGACTACTGACAATAGAAGCAGAAACTCAATGTTCCTAGTTATTTATGTTAACTTAAAAAACAGCCGCCTTGAGCATCGAAAAACCGGCCATTAAGATAGATGATCCTACTTGTCAATAAGACGAGTGGGGTAGGAGAGATGATCACGATGATCCAAAAATATCAAGTGCTCATGCTGTATGTGCATGAGGGAAAATCCTTCCGGGGGATCGCTCGTGAAGTGGGTATCCATCGGGAGACAGTCAGTAAATACGTACACGAATATGAGCAGAAGCGAAAGAATTTTGCTAGAACAAGACAACTCCCCAAATATTGACGCGCTCATTGAATCTCTTACGGAGAAACCCGTTATCCAATCGGTCTCTTTCCAGACGCAAACTAACGCCAGCGATCGAGCAAAGGATTCGTGAGTTTCTTCAAGAAAACCGAGAGAAGCGCCACAAAGGACAAGTCAACCAGCAAAAGACAGTCGTGGACATGTTTGAAGCGTTAATGGCGGAGGGGGTGGACATCAGTTACAGTACAGTTCGTCGGTTCGTACGCCAAACGGAGCGTAACACGTTAGCAATGCGTGGCTGACCACGAGCGTTTAGGCGGCAACCATCGATGGCACCTTGAGCTCGCCCATGTACTTAAGACTTTACAAAAAAAGCCTGGTGCATTAGCGGGCAGTTTATCCCTGCAGGTGAAACTACTGAGGAAATGTATCCTGCTCGACAGTTTCAATTCCTCATAGGTAAGATCAAAGCGGAGATAGTCCGCAAGTCATGATTACGACTACGCCGTTTCAATTCCTCATAGGTAAGATCAAAGCATTTACCATGAAAAAAGCTGAATTGAAAGAGTTGTTGATGTTTCAATTCCTCATAGGTAAGATCAAAGCCCCTCGACCAACATTGCGTTTGTACGATCGCTTTGACCCTGTTTCAATTCCTCATAGGTAAGATCAAAGCAAAAGCCGAACAATGTACCGCAAAAAAACATCCGAGTTTCAATTCCTCATAGGTAAGATCAAAGCCTACCACCGGATAGAAGAACTGAAAGCGGAGGTCGCGTTTCAATTCCTCATAGGTAAGATCAAAGCTGGCTTCGGCGCAACATTTGAAACGGCGTGCTTCGTTTCAATTCCTCATAGGTAAGATCAAAGCGCGCATATATAGTGTGAGCGAAAAACAGGAGGAAACGTTTCAATTCCTCATAGGTAAGATCAAAGCATTGGCCTAGGTCTACTTGCGCGGCACTTGCGAGGTTGTTTCAATTCCTCATAGGTAAGATCAAAGCCGTGAACATGTCCGTTGGCCTCGCGAAAGGCGGAAAGGTTTCAATTCCTCATAGGTAAGATCAAAGCGTATGCATCGCCCATAGCGCCCGCAGCCGGCCAACCCCGGTTTCAATTCCTCATAGGTAAGATCAAAGCTGTCGTGGTGTGCAATCGGCTTGATGCGCGTACGGAAGTTTCAATTCCTCATAGGTAAGATCAAAGCATTACCGTGCCCGCGTCTTTCCACGCCTGCAAGCGCAGTTTCAATTCCTCATAGGTAAGATCAAAGCACTGAAGCGCCCCTCTAAATGCGGAGGGGCATTGTCGTTTCAATTCCTCATAGGTAAGATCAAAGCACTCGGGCCGGCTACAGTAGAGTACGGCGACGGAGCCGAGTTTCAATTCCTCATAGGTAAGATCAAAGCCCGCGCCCGAGCCGCGGCATGAAACGGAGACTATCGTTTCAATTCCTCATAGGTAAGATCAAAGCGCTTTCGTGCCCGTTTCGATGAGCTTGCGGAACATCGGGTTTCAATTCCTCATAGGTAAGATCAAAGCTTGAATCACCTCTTTATCTATATCATACACTGCTGCGTTTCAATTCCTCATAGGTAAGATCAAAGCGGAGGACGAGGTGGACTTCGAAAGGTACGCAATGATGTTTCAATTCCTCATAGGTAAGATCAAAGCCATTTTGGCTGTATGACTGATACAGCGTTACGAAGGGAGTTTCAATTCCTCATAGGTAAGATCAAAGCCGCCCGTACCCGTCGACATGAAACTGAACCATTCGTGTTTCAATTCCTCATAGGTAAGATCAAAGCTCAGCTTGTGAGAGACCCCTTTTTGTTCTCAAGTCCTGTTTCAATTCCTCATAGGTAAGATCAAAGCTACCGTCGTTGACGGCCGCGTACTCTGCCGGTGATATTTGTTTCAATTCCTCATAGGTAAGATCAAAGCGGTACTTGTGCCTACCGGATTAGCATTCGCAATTCCAGTTTCAATTCCTCATAGGTAAGATCAAAGCGCCGGGCACATCGTCGCGGTTCCGGGGTTCGTTCGGTAAGTTTCAATTCCTCATAGGTAAGATCAAAGCGGTGGCAGGAGATTCTGGCCGATCGTTGTTGATCCGGGTTTCAATTCCTCATAGGTAAGATCAAAGCCCATCAAACGGTATTGATGGTATTATGCGGATCCTTGTGGTTTCAATTCCTCATAGGTAAGATCAAAGCTCTCTTTTGCAGAAGGCGTAAACCTGAAGTCGTACAGCTCAGCGTTTCAATTCCTCATAGGTAAGATCAAAGCACTTTTTTCATCCTTAGCTTTGACACCACCACATCCGGGTTTCAATTCCTCATAGGTAAGATCAAAGCGATGCGGTTGTTAAAGTTGTCCATCGAGTTAGACGGCGGTTTCAATTCCTCATAGGTAAGATCAAAGCCGCCGTTCACCTTCGTTCGTTTCTTCCGGCGTAAATGGTTTCAATTCCTCATAGGTAAGATCAAAGCAAGAAATAGCACTCGCACAAATTACTGTTTCAGCAGGGTTTCAATTCCTCATAGGTAAGATCAAAGCGCGACTGACGGCACCCCAAACGTCTTCAACCTCCCAGTCGTGTTTCAATTCCTCATAGGTAAGATCAAAGCCCTTACGAAACGGAGTGGTACGATCGCATGATTACGCGTTTCAATTCCTCATAGGTAAGATCAAAGCAAAATCAGCGACCAAGGGAACGTCCTGCACGATACCGGTTTCAATTCCTCATAGGTAAGATCAAAGCCCGCTGATCATGGAGACAGGATTCATACGGTTCAAGCAGTTTCAATTCCTCATAGGTAAGATCAAAGCAAACTGAACGGAAACCCGCGCGGGAGGTGGACCCGCGTTTCAATTCCTCATAGGTAAGATCAAAGCAGTTGATTGCATTCGCCATCAGTCATTTCCTCCTTGTTTCAATTCCTCATAGGTAAGATCAAAGCCCAGTGAGGCGATGGATCTTTTGGAGCGGGCCGAGGACTGTTTCAATTCCTCATAGGTAAGATCAAAGCCGTCTGGTTGTGTTGACTGTACAAGGGAAGACCGAAGTTTCAATTCCTCATAGGTAAGATCAAAGCCGGCGGTGATTCTATTTCCGTTGTCGGAAAACAACCGAGTTTCAATTCCTCATAGGTAAGATCAAAGCTCAGCGTGTCTCCGTCCAGCTTGATCGTGTCCATATCGTTTCAATTCCTCATAGGTAAGATCAAAGCGCCGCATTACGCGAGGGCGTGAGGATCGGGCATGAGTGTTTCAATTCCTCATAGGTAAGATCAAAGCGTCCGCCCAGTTGATTGAGTGTCTCGATCTGCCATGGTTTCAATTCCTCATAGGTAAGATCAAAGCTGAATACCGGGATCTCTGTTCTATGCAGCCGATTGAGTTTCAATTCCTCATAGGTAAGATCAAAGCGTAGAGGCGCCGGAAGGAGGCGATATACTTCGCAAGTTTCAATTCCTCATAGGTAAGATCAAAGCTTAACCTCGCGGTCGATAGACCGTTCGCGAATCAAGTTTCAATTCCTCATAGGTAAGATCAAAGCCGCACCCATGATGTAACTACTGACAGCGGCATTCTCGAGTTTCAATTCCTCATAGGTAAGATCAAAGCCAGAATATGGCGGCATGATATGCGCTCAAATGTATCCGTTTCAATTCCTCATAGGTAAGATCAAAGCCCCCGACCCACATCCGTAAGTCAGCACTCATCGACGGTTTCAATTCGGATAAACCCCTTAAAACTGGACATACATAACTACAAGCTCACGTTATCTCTGGTTCTCGCTTCCTTTCGTCAATAGAAGTGTAGTCGCTTCAGACCTTCCGTCAAGGGTAAAGGCTACGCCCTCGCTTTCGCTCGCCCTTGACGTCACGTCTTACAGCGGCTGTTGGCTTGGAAGACGAAAGGGAAGGATCAGAGTCGAACGGCTTTCGTGCGCAACGAAGATGTTTGATGCGCATGGAAAAACTGCGCGGGGCTCATGTCCCCAATACTACCGTGTATGCGGCGGTTGTTATAAAAGTCCATAAAGCCTATGACGGTACGATATGCTTCCTCGTACGTCTCAAAGGAATACTTGTTGAAGCATTCGTCCTCAACGATCCGATGAAACGCCTCAATATGGGCATTTTTATTCGGTGTGTTCGGCGGAATACGTTCGTGCTCACAACCGTAGTGTTCACAAGCTTCTTCGAATACTTTAGATACGAACTGTGGACCATTGTCCGTCCGGATGATCGGCTTTTCTTGTGCCTCCTGAAGCCCGCGTGTCGAAAGCGCTCGTTGTAGCACCTGAACAGCGTCTTGACCTTCGCAAGCTAATCCAACATGATAGTCAATAATCGAACGGTCATAAACGTCAATGTAGGAAAGCAGGAAGAAAAAGCGGTTTTCTCCGGCAATGTACCCATACTTGATGTCTGTTTCCCACAGCTCATTCGATCGCTCAACGAGGCGGTTACGTGCAAGGCGCCTAGGGTGGCGGATTCGCTTCCGTCGCTGCGGCAGTAAGATGCCTAACCGTTTGCAGAGACGGTACACTTTTTTCTTATTAATGACTAAATCGTACGTCGAACGGAGCGCCACCGTTAATTTTCGGTACCCATACGCGTAGCCATCACCCGAGACGAGCTCCATAAGCCATTCTTTAATTTGTTCGTCGGACACTTTTTGCCCGCTGTTTGTGAAGGAGTAACCTGGTGCCGGTCTCCCCCCACTTACTTTCTTCTCCTTCACCCGATAGTGTTTCTGATAGTAATAGGTGGAACGCGGTACGTGGACAATCCGTAAAACGGTTTGGATCGGGTATCCCTTAGAAATCCACTTGTCCGCTACTTCAATCTTTTCAGCAAGTGAGGGTGCTGCTTTTTTACAAGATCACGCAAAATGGCAATTTCTAAATCCTTTTCGCCCAACAACCGTTTTAGCTGATCATTTTCCTGAGCAAGATCACTGAATTCGCGTGGTTGGGCGGATTCGATCGGGACGTCCCCGTAGTGCCCGTCCTTATATTCGCGAACCCATCGGTTAAGCAAGTTAGAACCGAGATCATAGCGGCGAGCAACTAGCGCTTGGTTACCAACCTCCATGGCTTCCTTTGCGACTTGGATTTTAAATTCCTTGGTGAACTGACGGCGTTTCATTTGATTCTGCCCCTTTCATCACTAGTATAACTTAAAGTGTTTAGTGATGTCCAAGTTACTATAGGGGCTTAATAGAATTCCTCATAGGTAAGATCAAAGCGGTGGACCGAATTAGAGCGCTAGGAAATGCTGTTGTACCTGTTTCAATTCCTCATAGGTAAGATCAAAGCAAAGTGTACAAGGATCACATCGAGATACATACCTTCGTTTCAATTCCTCATAGGTAAGATCAAAGCTTAGCGCCGTTCAAAGCGCTACTCAAAGCGTGGTCGTTTCAATTCCTCATAGGTAAGATCAAAGCTTTCAGCTCCGTCTTGGCGTTGCGGATCGCGCGTTCAAGTTTCAATTCCTCATAGGTAAGATCAAAGCTTAAGGGACTGCCTAATTTCATCTTGGCCAATGTCGTTTCAATTCCTCATAGGTAAGATCAAAGCATTTAACCTCGCGGTCGATAGACCGTTCGCGAATCAAGTTTCAATTCCTCATAGGTAAGATCAAAGCGTCCCGCACGTGGCCGTCAGCGGATACAAGCCGCAGTTTCAATTCCTCATAGGTAAGATCAAAGCCCAACCGTTATCGAGGTGAGCGGTCGGAGGTATACGCTGGTTTCAATTCCTCATAGGTAAGATCAAAGCTCCCTTAACCTGCAAGCCCTGCTTATAAAAGTTATGTTTCAATTCCTCATAGGTAAGATCAAAGCTGGAAGTTACGTCCAAAAACGATAGGAAACGAAAGTGCGTTTCAATTCCTCATAGGTAAGATCAAAGCGTTTTCAACGACACGCCGGAACGCGGTCTAACCTGGTTTCAATTCCTCATAGGTAAGATCAAAGCGTATCCGCTTGCTTCGGCGTCTTGATCTCTGAGCGTAGTTTCAATTCCTCATAGGTAAGATCAAAGCCAATGCTGCCGTTGATGATGCGGCGCATCAAAGCGAGTTTCAATTCCTCATAGGTAAGATCAAAGCTCGAAACGGACTTTTTCGTGCATCAGCCATGTCGCGGTTTCAATTCCTCATAGGTAAGATCAAAGCTCGCAGCGACCGGATTGTTTGAAGTGGCGTTCCAAGTTTCAATTCCTCATAGGTAAGATCAAAGCTCCAGCGCATCTCAAACCGTTCCACACACCAATCAACGTTTCAATTCCTCATAGGTAAGATCAAAGCGCCATCTCGTCGCCACGTTTCGCTGCCTTGGCAATCGAGTTTCAATTCCTCATAGGTAAGATCAAAGCTAAAAATGATAGACCCTATGGCGTGTTCAATAGAGGAGTTTCAATTCCTCATAGGTAAGATCAAAGCATTGAACGCTCCCCATTGACAACCAGTGTTCGCGAGTTTCAATTCCTCATAGGTAAGATCAAAGCGCCCTCATTCTCTTTCAGCCGCTTCACGATGGCGAGGTTTCAATTCCTCATAGGTAAGATCAAAGCTCGCTACCCGCCGATGTCGACCGCGAGGAGTTCATCGAAGTTTCAATTCCTCATAGGTAAGATCAAAGCCTTTGACCGCGTCGGCCAACTCGCGTTTGTACGCCGGTTTCAATTCCTCATAGGTAAGATCAAAGCTACTAGTCCAACCACGAACGGAAATACGGCGGGGATGTTTCAATTCCTCATAGGTAAGATCAAAGCCACCCGCGGTTTCTCGCTGTAGAACTTTTGAACACTGGTTTCAATTCCTCATAGGTAAGATCAAAGCAAGGACAAAAACCCGAAAGCTCAGGGTCTATGGTACGAGGTTTCAATTCCTCATAGGTAAGATCAAAGCGGTCACCTAGAAGAGACATGTTTTTCCCTCCTTCTGAGGTTTCAATTCCTCATAGGTAAGATCAAAGCTCATCGAGGAGACAGGGAGAACTCGGCGATATGACCGGGTTTCAATTCCTCATAGGTAAGATCAAAGCTCTTCAGCAGTTTTTATGTTCTCCTTACTCCAGTTCATGTTTCAATTCCTCATAGGTAAGATCAAAGCCCGCAGAACGGCACAGGCAATGATGCAAGCGTACGAGGTTTCAATTCCTCATAGGTAAGATCAAAGCCCGATATTGTCGCCAAGAAAATCCTTCGCAATTTCCTTCTGTTTCAATTCCTCATAGGTAAGATCAAAGCCGTGATGAACTCGTATTTGTTGTCGAGCTCGTTTCGCGAAGTTTCAATTCCTCATAGGTAAGATCAAAGCGATCTCTTCCAGCCGTCGCGCCCACTCCATGCGTTCCGTTTCAATTCCTCATAGGTAAGATCAAAGCGTAAGGGACGCGAAAGAAAAGGCGAATGATGAGGATAGGTTTCAATTCCTCATAGGTAAGATCAAAGCGGACAAAGTCTGTCTCCCGTTCCCCTTGTTGGTTTGGTTTCAATTCCTCATAGGTAAGATCAAAGCGTGTCCGTTTGCCGTCGTTGCCCGTGGTCTCCCCTGTGGTTTCAATTCCTCATAGGTAAGATCAAAGCTTCCCACGTCATCGCCTGTTCTATGGCTTCGTAAACGTGTTTCAATTCCTCATAGGTAAGATCAAAGCGCGGTACCCGTACCCGACATTCACTTTCATGTGGTCGTAGTTTCAATTCCTCATAGGTAAGATCAAAGCCTGCCGCAGAAAAATTCGAGGAGTGGGTTTTCGACGTTTCAATTCCTCATAGGTAAGATCAAAGCAACCAGAAAGGTGACCATCACCACTACCGGCATCCAAGTTTCAATTCCTCATAGGTAAGATCAAAGCCCAAAAAAACCTTGCTAGTGCTACTAAGTATACATTATGGATCACACGACAAACAACCTACCCATCTAACTGAAACCATTACAAAACACAATCCTACCTTCCCCTTACTCCTCTATCCTCCCAAACCCTCCCCTTCTCATATTGTCGTCGATCTCCCGGGGTTACAACGCTATAGGAGGTCGACGACAAAAAAGCAACCAGCTAACGAAAACCGATTTGCGCACCAAACCGACCCTTCCAAATTATTAATTCAACTTCATTGTAAATACCACCTTACACAAAGGCAACACAAAAAACCTAACCAATTTAACACAAATAATATAACACTAGAAACCGGACGGCGGCCCGGTGTACCCTCCCGGCAATAACATATTTCGCCCCCCCACTCCCCTCCCCAAACCGCCCCAAAACGTTCATACATCCCCAAAAACACATATGCTATACTTGGCATGTGTCGCCTACTTGCCTCTTAAAACCCGACACCACAAAAACTGCATCTTCACCTCCGAGCCACGCGATCTAAGGGCTACACAACCCGTCATGCGCACCTACCACGCAATGAACAGCATGACACCTATCGACACCTGCCTACGAGCGCGCGGCCTGGACCGTAGAGTCCACGGGGTATACATGGAAACGTGTATGCCTTCCCATTTGTCGTAAAGGAGGCACTAGCGGCTCATCAACAGAGAGAGTCTTAGTTCCTTACGGCCTAAGACTCTTTTTTATTTGTCAAAAAACGTACCGTTAAACTTCTCAAATCTCTCAAACCTATCAAAAAATCGTACAAACAAGAAAGGAGGCCCTCCCTTGCAGCGCTCGACAGCTCCAGATCATCCGAAAGCCCCGTCAGCTCACGGAACCGCCACCGATCAACAAGCCGCCACCCGATCACACCTTAAGTCGCGGCTCAAATGGTTGCTCATCGTGCTTTCGCCTGTCATCGTCACCTTGTGTGCGCTCCCACTCGGCCGCTACCCCGTCTCGTTGGAACAACTGTGGCTAGCGCTCGCGGGATTCGTCAGCGGTACCGACTACGGCCTGCCCGATCCGATCGCCAACGTACTGTTCAACATCCGCCTGCCGCGCATTGCGGCGACGCTGCTCGTCGGCGCCGCGCTCGCCGTGTCTGGGTCGGCGTACCAGGGCATTTTTCGCAACCCGCTCGTCTCCCCCGACATTTTAGGGGCAAGTGCGGGTGCGGGGTTTGGGGCAGCGCTCGCCATCTTAATGTCGTGGAGCGTCTTCAGCGTGCAACTGTCGGCGTTTTTGTTCGGCGTGTTAGCTGTCGCGATTACATACGGGCTGAGCGCGCGCATGCGCCAAGGGGATCGCACACTCGTGCTCATCCTGACGGGCGTCCTCGTCGGCACATTGTTTTCTTCGTCAATCTCCTTTATAAAATACGTCGCCGACCCGTATGACAAGCTGCCGGCGATCACTTTTTGGCTGATGGGGAGTCTCGCCTCGGTGAGTGCGAAAGACGTCTACCTCGTCCTCGTGCCGATCGTGCTCGGATTCGTGCCGCTGTACCTCGTCCGCTGGCGCTTAAACGTCATTTCCTTCGGTGACGAGGAGGCGCAGGCGCTCGGCATCAATACAAAACGGTTGCGGCTGGTTACCATTTTTTGCTCGACGCTGTTGACCGCTTCCGTCGTCGCCATTAGCGGCATGATCGGCTGGGTCGGGCTCGTCATCCCGCACTTGGCGCGGGCACTCGTCGGACCGAATTACCGCGCACTGCTGCCGGCGACGGTCTTTATCGGGAGCGCCTACATGCTACTCGTCGACACGCTAGCACGCGTGCTGCTGCCGGTGGAGATTCCGCTCGGCATACTGACATCATTTATTGGCGCGCCCTTCTTCATTTTCTTACTCGCGCGCTCGCGGAAGGGATGGGCATGAAACTCGAAATTAAACAAGCTGCTTTTCAGTACGGCGCAAAAAAAGTGTTCGACAATGTATCGCTCTCGCTGGAAGCGGGTGAAGTCCTGTCCATACTAGGACCGAACGGTACCGGGAAGACGACGCTGTTCAAAGTCGTGTTGGGCTTTTTAAAACCGCAGCGAGGCGAGGTGCTTTTGAACGGGGAAAACTTACACGCCCGCACGCCGCAACAAATCGCGCACTTGATCGGCTACGTGCCACAAAACCATACGCCGCCCTTTCCGTTTACGGTACGGGACGTCGTGTTGATGGGACGTACGGCGCATCTGTCCCGCTTTGCCGCCCCATCAAAAAAAGACGCCGCCATTGCCGAGCACGCCTTAGAAGTGCTGAGGATTGCCCACTTGCGCGATCACATGTATACCGAAATTAGCGGTGGCGAGCGGCAACTCGTCCTCATCGCCAGGGCACTGGCACAACAACCGCAAATATTAATCATGGACGAGCCGACATCGAACTTAGATTTCGGTAACCAAGTCAAAGTGCTGCACCACATCAAGCGACTCGTCGACGGAGGGCTTGCCGTCATTATGTCGACGCACCATCCCGATCACGCCCTTCTATTTGCGACGAAAGTTGCGTTGATGAAGGGAGGCGGGTTAATCGAAGTCGGAGCGCCAGAAGACGTCATTACAGCCGAGAATTTACATAAAATTTACGGCGTCCAAGCAAAAGTCGCAAGTTTTTCATTAGGCGAAAACCGTGAAGTGAAGACGTGTCTCCCACTTTTGTAGCTCCTAGCTCCGGGATGCAAGTTGTGAACCTTGTCGTCCCATCTGTCACACGTAAACACGTGTCTTACAATGTCCTTTTTCAAAAAAATGTTAGAGTGGAGTGGTGTAACGTGAAGAAAAAAGCACTCATTATCCTTACCGCGCTCATGCTAATTGTCGGTCTCATCGGCTGTCAAGCCGCACCGGACAAGCAAGCCTCGTCCGGAAGTGAGACGACAAAAACGAACGATGCCAAGACGAATGAAGAAAAAACTGACAATGAGAAAGACGGCAACAAAGACGGTGAAGCCACTGCTGACTTTCGCGAAATAAAGGACATGTCCGGCCGTACCGTTAAAGTACCGGCCAAAATTGAAAAAGTGTTTGGGACGAGTGAAATTAGCACGCTGTTCCTCTATTCGTTAGCACCGGACAAAGTGGCGGCACTAAACCGCGAGCTAACCGCGGACCAGAAAAAGTTTTTTGACGAGAGGATTCACGATTTACCCGCGTTAGGCAGTTGGAAAGGCAAAGGCGGGGACACGAACTTAGAAGAGATTTTAAAGGCCGAACCGGACATCATCATTAATATGGGGGACATGGACGAGCGCTACCAGTCTGGCGCAGACGAAATGCAAGAAAAACTCGGCATCCCCGTGTTGTTGATCGACGGCAGCCTGGAGAACTTACACGACGCGTACCGTTACGCTGGCGACCTCCTCGACGTCAAAGAGCGCGCCGACACGTTGGCCGAATACTGTGAGACGGCGATGGCCAAAGTGACTGACACCGTGAAGGACATTCCGGAGAAAGACCGCCTCCCCGTCTACTACGCGGTCGGCATGGATGGCCTAGAAACGGCGCCTAAAGGGACGATTAACACCGAAGTGCTCGAGCTGGCCGGCGGGGACAACGTCGCCAGCACCGGAGACAAGCCGCGGGGCAAAGCAGTCGAAGTATCGATGGAACAAGTGCTGAAGTGGGATCCAGAGCTCATCGTCGTCAGCCCGGCTTTTGACTCTGAGACAAACGAAGCGTACGACCTCATTTTAAAGGATGACAAGTGGAAAGACCTTAAAGCCGTGAAAAATAAGCTCGTGTTCGAAATTCCGAACCTACCGTTCAACTGGTTCAACCGCCCACCGACGATTAACCGCATCCTCGGCGTGCAATGGTTGACGAACTTGTTGTACCCGGAACAATACGACATCGATCCGGCCGAGACGGCGCAAGAGTTCTTCTCCACCTTCTATCAAGTGGAGCTATCTGACGACGACATCGGCGAATTACTCAAACACGCCGTACGGGAAAAATAATCGGTACCACAAAAGACGACGCGACATTGAGGGGGCAGCCTCCCTCAATGTCCGAAACGCACGCATTCGTTCGTCACAAAGTCTTCTGCTCCATAAATCTTATGCTCTATAAGTTTTTACCCACGTATTTATGTTCCCGCACAAATTGAAGATGACCGTCGTCAACGGTGTTGTCTCACTTTTGACAAGCTGTATATACTAATAGCCACATGGAGGAATCCTCAAATGTTTAAAAGAAACGTGTTTATTGCCCTCTTAGTAGCGATGTTGTTGCTCGTAGGCTGCACGAATGACTCGGGTATGCGTACCGAGCAACCCGCGCCGCAGTCGAAAACAGAAAATACATCGAAAGGAGATCAGGACGCTAAGGACGGAACAGACGCAAAAAAGGACGTCAAAGGTGAAACGGTCGAGTTAAATGTGTCGGCGGCGATTAGTTTAAGTGACGTGTTAAAAGAGGTTGCCGAAACGTATGAAAAAGATCACCCGAACGTGCGCATTACGTACAACCTCGGCGCTTCAGGTAGCTTACAGCGGCAAATTGAGCAAGATGCACCGGTTGACTTGTTTATTTCTGCCGGAAAACCGCAGATGGATGCCCTCGTCGAACAACAACTGATTGACAAAGCGCAAACAGCGACTCTCGTGCACAACGCGTTAGTACTCATTCAGCCAGCTGAGGCTGACCAAGAGCTCAAAGGAATGAAAGATTTAACGACAGACAAAGTGACACAACTCGCGGTCGGGGAACCGGAATCTGTTCCCGCCGGCAACTACTCGCGGCAGGCACTAGAGCACTTTAAACTGTGGGACAAACTGCAGCCGAAAATCGTCTTTGCCAAAGATGTGCGGCAAGTACTGACCTATGTGGAAACGGGCAACGTTGACGCGGGTCTCGTCTACCATTCCGACGCCTTGTCCACCGATGCTGTCAGCATCGTCGAAACGGTCGATTCGGCTAGCCACGACCCGATTGAATATCCGATCGGCATCGTCAAAAAAACCGCTCACATCAAGGAAGCGGAGCAGTTTTACAACTACTTGTTATCGGAGAAGACTGCCCCACTGTTTGAAAAATACGGGTTTGACCCGGCTAGTAACTAGTAACTAGTAAATAGAGAGGTTGTCGTCTGTTGATACATTCTTTTTGGGACCCGGTGCTATTGTCAATTCGCGTCGCCCTACTCGCAACGGCAATCGTCATCGTGTGCGGTACAGCGATCGGCTGGTGGATGGCTCGCTACACCTTTCCGGGAAAAGTTATCCTGGAAACGATCCTTATGTTGCCGCTCGTTTTACCGCCAACCGTCGTCGGGCTCGGACTGCTCATGCTATTCGGTAAGCGCGGTTGGATTGGCGAATGGCTCGATCAGACGTTGAACGTCTCCTTGCTGTTTACTTACTGGGGAGCAGTACTCGCGGCAGCCGTCGTCTCCTTTCCGCTCGTGTATCAGACGATTAAGACGGGCTTCACCTCGATCGACAAAAACTTAGAGCTCGTCGCACGCTCCGACGGCGCAAACGGGTGGAAAGTGTTTTGGCACATTAGTCTTCCGCTCACATGGCGTCACATTTGTACAGCGATCGTCTTCGGCTTCACCCGCGGATTGGGGGAATTCGGTGCCACGTTAATGTTTGCCGGCAACATCCCGGGCAAAACACAAACGATCCCGACGGCGATTTACGTCGCCGTCGAATCGGGGCAAATGGCCATCGCCGGCACGTGGGCACTTAGCATGGTCGTCCTGTCGTTCGCCATGTTGCTCGTCGTCTACCGATTACAAAATAACACGGAGTGAGCACACCACCTGTTTCAGACTGACTGACAGAACTACTTTGTTTAAACTTACAGATTCTGTGACAAATACTGTGACAAAACAGATATTGTAACAAATACTCCAACAGATACTACTCTGTTCCTGGACAAGCGGAATCGAGTAGTTTTTTGTCAATCGCAGCAAAGACCGCTTCCGGATTCACGTGCGGGATCATGTGACCAGTGTGGGCAACACGACGAGCTTAGATGTAGGAATGTCGCGGTGTAACCTAAAAGACTGCTGCTCCGGATTAAAAGAATCGGCATCCTAAGGCGACGCTCGTGACGGGAACACGAATGAGGCGGTAACGCTCACTTAACGAGTTAATACAGTCGGACTAAATGTCGCGACATCTTCCCTGTTCGCCTTAAACTGACGCGGCAGCGGCCAAAGGTCTGCAGCAACTTTAAAAAAAGCTCTTCAAAATAAGCTGGAGATACCGGATCGGGGGAGAACGTCGCCTGAAGCGTCGGCTTGACCATCCGTCCGCCTAAAGGGACTAATAACGTCGGTAAGAGAAACTTGCCGAGGATAGGCGTACGTACGACGGCATTGAGAATGTCGTCCGCTTGACTCGTCGGGTATGCGTTGCCCCGTAGGCCGCCGGGGCGAGCAACACGATGTGGGAAACGTCGTCCGGATACAGGAATACAGGAGTGCGTATGCGAGGACGAGTGTACCGTTCCACGAATGACCGTGGGTCCCCTTAATCCGGTTTGGCCCAAACCAAATGCACCATTCCCGCCAGATAATGCTCCGCTCGCTCGACGACGATTCCGGACGACCGGATGAGGTCCATCACGTCCCTCGTCTGGTGACACCCGACGACGCGATATGAAAGGGGATTCAACACTTTTTGTACAGAGGCAACAATACGGTTGGAGCTAATTCCGTGTTCCATGAGCAAGATACGGCCATCTTTTTTACACCATCGCCTGCACTTTTTTAAAAAGCGTAACGGGGCGTTGTAGCTGCATAACGACAACGTCGAAACAACCGTATCGAACGAGTCGGGAGCAAACGTGATGTCTTCGATGTCAGCTTGCACAAACTCGGCTGTGATTCCGTATTCTGCCGCTGCTTCTCGCGCCTTTTGCAACATTTCCGGACTGAAGTCCACCGCTGTCACTTCCACCCGCGCATCGAAAAAAGGAAAATTGGCGCCTGCCCCGACACCCAGTTCCAACACCTGCCCCTCTGCCGTTTGCAATAGCTTTTGCCGCCACTGTTTTTGCTCTAGCCTTTTCCGCCTTTTTTCGTACATGCGTGCCTGTTTGTCAAACTTTCCGATTAGCTTCG
Organism: Numidum massiliense; assembly: GCF_001375555.1. Taxonomy (NCBI): domain Bacteria; kingdom Bacillati; phylum Bacillota; class Bacilli; order Caryophanales; family Bacillaceae; genus Numidum; species Numidum massiliense. The sequence goes on from NZ_CTDZ01000009.1 coordinate 1,841,894, forward strand.
CCCGCTTCATCCGTACATCTCCTTTTCTGACCCTTTCCGAATCCGTAAGATTTCCTCTTGTCCTGGAGCCGTAAGTTGCCAACATCGGTCGAATCCATGACATTTCATCTTATTCTTGCGCCCGGCGTTCAGAGCTCCTAGGCGTTTATTTCCCCTCATTCCCTTGCCGGACGTAACCCTTTCCACAACACGCGGGAAACGTCTGGAACGAGCGAGTTAGCTGGCACGCGTTCGGGATCGATCAACCACGTGAGCAAAAAGCCGTTGACGAGCGCGTACAACATGGTCGTTACTGCCTTTGGATCGATATCTGCCGCTAGTAAACCTTCTTCCTGCATTTTCGCGATAAGCGAATCAGTGCCGTTAAACATTTTTGCATACGTGTCACGTAGTTTTTCTTTGATCGCCGGCTCGCGGCTGGAGGTGATGAACTCGAAGAAAAGCATCGGATCACCTTCCCTTCGCTCACAACACGCCAATTGCGCTTGCAACCACGAAGCGAGTGCCTGTAGCGGTTCCGCCGTCGCAAACATATCTTTCGCTTGGCTGGACAGCTGTTGCAACTGTTGTGCCATGTTGCGATCGCAAATCGCGAGAAACAGGTCACTTTTCCCGGAAAAATGCCAGTAAACAGCGCCTTTCGTCAGCCCGGCATCAGCAGCGACTTGTTCTAACGTCGCCCCGTCGTACCCATGCGCCGCGAACACCCGGGCAGCCGCATCCAAAATGCGCGTGCGTGTGTCTGCCAGCGGTTGCCCCCCTGCCGCCTGCCACTCCGCTAACAACTTGCGCATTTCTTGTTTACTCCCAAAGTGCCGCCTGACGACCGTCCAGTGTACGCCGACAGTTTGAGCAATCTCAGCAAACGTAATTTTGTCAAACGGGCGCTGTTCGGCCAAGTCGTAAGCGGCCTGTCTTATTTGTTCGTGCAACGACATGCAATGACGTCTCCTTCTAAGTGTGTGTTTGTACGATGAAACGACTGGACGTACCAGTATTATATTCCCGTACTTATAAGTATGTGAATATTATAAAGAAGTGTGTAACCGCCGTCAAGATGAATGAAATTATTTAATGTGGAGTAGTTGTGACTATGATATAGAGTGCGATACAGTTCCCAAAAAACCTACCACGAGAACCCCGCTACCATTTCTCGCAGTGATGGAAACGACGGCAACTGCTTCTCGCCAAACCCCAAACTGAGTAGCTTCTTCGTCTCCACAAAACGTTCCCTATCACCGGGCGTCCCCATGACGACCGAAATTAAGCGCTGTTCCCCTCGCTTCGCCGTGCCAGCGAAACAGTATCCGGCGCTGTCGATAAACCCTGTCTTTAACCCGTCGACACCATCGAACCGGACGTTCGGGTCGCCCGCGGCTAACATGCGGTTCGTGCTGGCTAACACGGAGCCGTCGAAGTTTAATGCATACTGAGCTAAATGTGCTGTATCTAACACCTCGGGGTAATCGTCGAGTAAGCGTTTGGCGAGGCGCGCGACGTCTTCCGCGGTCATGAGCGACGACGTACCGTTCTCATCAAGTCCCGTCGCATTAATGAACGTCGTCTTAAGAGACAGTCCGAGTGCTTTTGCCTTCGCGTTCATTAACTGAGTAAATGCTTCTTCACTACCCGCAATGTGTTCTGCGAGAGCGACGGCCGCATTGTTGGCAGAGGCGACGACGACGGCACTGTACAAATCGCGCACGGTCAACGTGTCCCCTGGATGGATGTCTATTTTTGCCCCTTCCTTATACGCCGCGGCTCTGCTAATCGTCACTGGATCGTCCCAACCGATCGCGCCGTCACCGATCTTTTCTAACACGATATATTCGGTCATCATTTTCGACATACTTGCCGGCGGCAGCGGTTCGTCGCTATTGTGCTTGAACAAAATTTTTCCCGATTGCGCATCGATAAGGATGGCCGCTTTGGCGTGAATGGATAGGCCCTTCGTATAAAAGATCCAACCGTTTAACACGACAAATACAGCCGCTAAAAAGAGAATGCATCTAATGGACCGCTTCGACACTTTCGCTTTGGACGTTTTCATTTTCATAGTTCCCCCTCACACGTACACAGTATATGTGCAAAAGCTCAATTGGCAGCTAAGCAGGAGTAAAGAAACGCTAAAGATTACGCTAAAAAAAACACAAGCTAACAAGCTTAAGATGAAAGGCTAAAGGAACCACCCCTGCCTGCGACGGACTCTCCGCGGTGTACCTTTGCTTTTGTTTTGTGCACATCTTTCATGATTGGCAGCACGGCACACGAATATACCCGGGACAGTCGTACACAAAAACCGCACCAACATATTGCAAAACGATCCCAAAAAAATAAGGCACCCCCGGATCATTTCCGGTCGATGCCTTAGAATCGCTCATCGTCACTTCTCATTTTAATTATCCTACTACAGTGTTTCCGTTCACTTATAGGCCCGCAACTGCGCATCGGATTATTCTCGCTCATTAATTGGCACGGCACGTTGCCATCCATCGTCCAATTACCACCGCGCCACCGTACAACCGTTATGACGTAATCCGGTATGCGTCTGTTTGATTCGTTAATAGCTGGCTTCTTAATACCGACATTTTTTCATCGAGGGAAAAAGCAGCTTCTGCGATTTCCATCAATTGTCTCTTTGACGCTTCCGGTACTTCCCCGCCTTCGTACTTGTAATTCAGTTTATGTTCCGTGGATGCCCAAAAATCCATCGACAGCGTACGTAGCTGGATTTCTGCCGGTACCCACAACACGTCGTTGGATAAAATGACTTGTGTCTCTACGACGAGGTGCAAGCTTTTATAGCCGCTCGGTTTCGGGTTTTGAATGTAATCTTTCACTTCTACGACGCGGATGTCTTCGCGCTGATCGATATGTTCGCTAAGCATGTATACGTCGTCGAGGAAACCGGTCACGATCCGTAGACCGGCGATATCCTTTATGTTCGCCTGTACAGATTCCTTCGAAAAAGGTAAGTTTCGTTTCTCTAGTTTTTTCAAGATCGACTGCGGTGTTTTCAATCGCGTTTTTAAATGTTCAATCGGGGAATAGCCGTGCTTTGATTGCCATTCCAAATCGATAATTTGGAAGTCACTCACTAACTCTTTCAAAGCCATCTCATACTGCCGAAAAAACGTCCCCCAATTTTTCTCGATCCGATCGAGCAATTCTGCACCGATTAGCTTGGCGGTCATACGTATCCACTCCCTACCGTATAAATGAGGGCCGCTTATATTATACCATTCGGCAGTCACCTGTTTCACCCATTACAACATCTAGTTCAAATTGATTTCAGATTTTTACGTACCGTTCGGTATACGGCGGTTCAGCGAACGACCTTTTTTCTTATGCATCTGGTTGTGCGCTACGGAGCTGTGCTTGCTTCAGGTTTTCAAAAGTGCGGCCGGTACGTCGAGGGCGTACAGTTGTCGGTAACGCGCACTTTGCGCCAGTAACTCACTGTGTGAGCCGGTCATCGCCACCTGCCCGTCTTCGAGAAACACAATATCGTCCATCTGCTCCACGCCCGTCAAATGGTGTGTCACCCACAGCAACGTTTTGTCTTTCGTCACTTGAAACACGGTCGACAGTAGCGCATTTTCGGTGTGCGGGTCGAGCCCGATCGTGGGCTCATCCAATACGACGATCGGCGCATCTTGCAACAAAATGCGCGCTAAAGCGATGCGTTGCCGTTCCCCGCCGGAAAACCGCTGTCCCATTTCGTGTGTCAGTGTGTCGTAACCGTGTGGAAGCGATTCGATGAGTTCGTGCAGTTGCGCTTTGCGCGCCGCCTCGCGCACCTCTTCGTCCGACGCATCTGGTCGCCCGAGGCGGATGTTGTTCCCGACCGTCGTGTCAAACAAGTGCGGGCTCTGGTTCAACACCGAGACGACGCGGGAGATACCGTCGCCCAACCGGTGCACGTCGATCCCGTTTGCGGTCACAGAACCCCGTTCCGGTTGTAGGGCACCTTGGACGAGTTTCAGCACCGTCGATTTACCGGCCCCGCTACGCCCGATGAGGGCGACTTTTTTCCCGTGCGGAATGTCGAGGGAGACGTCGCGCAAGATCCAGTTGACGATCCCCGGGTAGCGGTACGACACGCAGTCCAAGCGGATATGCACGGACTGAGCAAACGCCACTGGGGACGGCGCGATGCCGTTCGGTGACACGACGCCCGACGGGGGTACACGACTCGCGTCCCCTTCGCCCTGCCGCAGCGCCTTCACCTCGCCACCACCGATTACATGCTCTTGCGAAGTGCCTTCGTTCGCACCCTGTCCACCCGTCTCTCCTTGTTGACTTTGTTCAGCCTGCCTCTCCTCAACCGCGGCGATGCGTCGCAAAGAGTCGTTGTAGCGCGGCAATTTTTCCACCGCTTCCGACATTGGGACGAACGTGTTCATCAACGGCAATGTCACTAAGACGAACGCCGCAATGAGCACCGCAGACAATTCGTCTGCCGCCGCTTGCTGTCCGCTCCACGCCACCATCGAAAGCACAGCGACGGCAAGGACAGCTTCGGCGAGCAAGCCCCGCCAGTGCGCCCACGCGTGTACCTTCCGTTCGACGCGTGCCAGTTCGCGTTCACTCGCTTCGTAAGCGCGCACGAATTCATCTTTTCTACCACTGACGAGCCAGTCGTTAATACCGAGTACCGCGTCCGTCAGCTTCTGGTACAACTGATTGCGGCCACGCTTTAACTGGACGTGTTTGCGCCGCGTCACAGCTAGTGAAAGGAGTGGCAGCACAAACACGAGGACGGCGGCGTACAGTGCCATGAGCAAAGCGAACGACCAGTCAAACAGCCCGACGGAAAAAATGAATATACCGTAAATACATAAAGAGACGAGACTCGGAAAAACGGTGCGCAAGTAGACGTCTTGCAAATGCTCAATGTCGTCGGACAGCACACCGAGCATGTCCCCGGTTCGGTAGCGGGAACGAATAAACAGCGCTTGCGGCTCTAAAACGACGTACAGCCGTTCCCGCATCGCGGCTAATATGCGCAAGACGGTGTCGTGGCCGACGAGTCGCTCCACATAGCGAAGGGCTGCCTGTCCGATGCTGAAGGCCCGCACGGCGACGATTGGGACGTACAGCAGCATAATATTGCGCGGGCGCAGCGCCGCTTCCGATATTAAGTAACCGGATGTGAACATGAGCGCGGCCGAAGAAGCGACGCCGAGTACCCCTAACGCCACTGCCAACAATAAGCGCCAACGATGTTTTTGGACATACGGGCGCAGCCATCCTTCGCCGTTCATCGAATCCCCTCCACTTGCGACCGAATCAAGTTGTAGTAGACGCCCTGCTTCTTCACGAGTTCTGCGTGTGTTCCGCTTTCCGCCACCCGCCCGCGTTGGAGTACGACAATGTGATCCATGTGCGGCATCCAGTGGAGGCGGTGGGTAGCGAGAAAGACCAATCTGCCTGCAAACAGTTGCAACATCGTCTGTTTCAACTCATATTCCGTTTCCACATCTAAATGGGCGGTCGGTTCGTCCAACAAGACAATCCACGGCTCGCTTAAAAACGCGCGCGCGAGTGCGACACGCTGTTCTTGACCGCCACTTAACGGGCGCCCGCCGTTACCGATCACTTCGTCATAACCGAGCGGCAACGTCTTGACGAAACGTTCCAACCCAGCAGCCCGGACCGCACGATCGACGTCTTCCTCGGACGCATCGGGGGTGTAAAAGCGGATGTTATCGCCAAGCGTCGCATTAAAAATGTACGGGTGCTGCGGGATGTACGTCGTCTGTGCGTGCCAGGCGCCGTCGTTGAGTGAATGGCGCACGGTTCCGTCCCAGGTGATCCTTCCGCGCGAAGGGTGTAAAAACCCTCCTAACACGTCGATCAAGGTCGACTTGCCCGCCCCACTCGCCCCGACGATGCCAACTTTTAACGTCCCTTGTACGTCGAGTGACACGTCGCGCAGCGAAAAAACGGTACCTTGTTCGTCTTCCGCTTCAGAAGTAGCAGCCTCGTCCCCGCTCTCATTTCCGTTCCTCTCTTGCTTCGCGCGGATCGGCTCCTGCTGCGTACGCACCCCTTCGTTCTCCCGATCATCGTCTCCTTTGCGGTGCGCCACCGTCACACCGCTCAGTGACAAGCGACTGTCTGCGCCCCACGGCTTTACCCGTGTCGCTTCACCTGTCGCCTCACCGGTAGGATGCGCCAAGATCGCCTCAATGTTTTCTTCCGCTGTCTGCCCGTCCAATGTGGCGTGAAAATCCGCCCCGACGTCGCGAATCGGCAAGAAATACTCGGGCGCCAAAATGAGCACCGTAAGCGCCGTCGACAAACCGATCGTCCCGTCGACGAGGCGCCACCCGAGACCGACCGCGACGAACGCAACGGCGAGACTCGTAAAGAAATCCAACGCAAATGAAGAAAGAAAAGCGACGCGCAACGTGCGCACCGTCGCCGAGCGGTATTGGTCGCTTACGCGGGCGATCGCCGTCTTGTGCCGCTTACTTTGCCCTAAAAACTTTAGCGTCTCCAAGCCGCGCAGGGTGTCGACAAAGTGGTTGGACAATATGCGGTACGATTGCCACTGCTTATCCATCTGTTTCTTCGCCGCCAACCCTAGCAAGATCATAAACACAATAATGATCGGTACGGTGACGATTAAGAGCACCGCCGACATTTTATCTTGCCAAAACACGTAGGCGACGATAACGACTGGTAAAATCGCCGTGCCGACCAGGCGCGGTAAATACAGTTCGATATACGTACGCAACTGGGAAACGCCTTCTAGCGCTAAAGTGACAAGTTTGCCCGTCCCTTCGGAACGGGCAAAGCGTGGACCGAGCGCAAACAGTTTTGCCAGCAACTTTTTGCGCGTCCGGGTTGCCGTTTTGTCGGCGAAGCGGTAAGCGAGCTTTTGGCGCACAAACGTGAGCACGCTTCGTCCCATGAACGCACTGACAAAGATAAACATGTCTCCGTACAAATTCGCCACCGACTCGCCGTAGAAGAGCGCCGTTACCATCCGCGCGAGCCAAGCTGCTTGCACTATGATACAACCACTCTGAAGCAAGGTGATGACGCTGAGCGCCAAAAAGTGCCGCTTAACACCGTCGTATGACGGCAACTTTCTTTTTCTGTCCATCAGTACTCCATTTGTTCTTTGTGCTTAATTCGTTTGCGGAACACGTAGTAGCTCCACACTTGGTACCCTAACACGAATGGAAGTAACGTCAGCGCAATGTATGTCATCACCTTTAGCGTATAAGCGCCAGAAGCGGCGTTGTAAATCGTTAAGCTGTTTTCCGGACTGAGCGAGCTAATTAAGACATTCGGGAACAATCCGATAAACACACTTGCCACGGACAAAATAATGACTGTCCCCGTCATCGCAAACGCCCAGCCGTCGCGTTCTCTTTTTAGGAAGTGACCGGCGGCGGCAAAAGCGACGACACCAAGGGCAATGAGCGCAGTCCACAAGACCCCGTGCTTCGCAAAAATGTCGGTACTGAAGTACGTCATCACCGCAAACGCGCTGAGGACAATCGCGACAGCCGGTCCGACTTTCCAAGCGGCTTGCCGCGCCCGCTCCCGCATCTCACCCGTCGTGCGCAACGTAATGAACACGAGCCCGTGTAACACACAGAGGAGCAAGGCCGCGACGCCGCCGAGCAGAGCATAACCGCTCAACAGTTCAAACAGACTGCCGACAATTTCTTTCTGACCGTCGATCGGCACGCCGCGGATGAAGTTGGCGAACACGACCCCGAACAAAAACGGCGGTAGCAAACTACCGTAAAACAGGGCAGCGTCCCACGTCTTTTTCCAGGCGGTGTTTTCTACCTTACCCCGAAACTCGAAGGAGACACCGCGAACGATGAGCGCAAGTAACAAAATGACGAACGGGATGTAGAAGCCACTGAACAACGTCGCATACCACTCGGGGAAGGCGGCAAACATGGCCCCGCCAGCCGTCAGTAGCCACACTTCGTTCGCATCCCAGAACGGTCCAATCGTATTGATCACCATGCGCCGTTCCAAATCGTTTTTTCCGAGGATGCGCGACGCGATCCCGACGCCGAAATCAAAACCTTCCAGGAAGAAAAAACCGACAAACAACACCGTAATTAAGACAAACCACAACGCATTAAGCGAGAGCATTGTACCCCTCCTTGTCGAACGGGTCGGTCGTATGCATATCGTCAGACTGCTGTCCGACACCTTCGCGGCGAATGACGCGGGTGAACAAATAGGCACTAGTTGCAGCGAGAATCCCGTACAGTGTCGTAAAGGCGATGAGCGAAAACAGCAAGCTACCAGCTGTCACGGAGGGCGACACCGCGTCTTCGACCCGCATCACCCCGTACACGACCCACGGTTGCCGACCCATCTCTGCCATCAGCCAGCCAGTTGTGTTCGCAATGAACGGTAGGGCGATGGCCCAAACCATAAACTGTAAGTAGCGTCGCTTCAGCTCCAGCTTCCCTTTGCGCGCGTAAATGAAACCGAAGATTGCCAGTAAGGCCATAATGCCCCCGAGTACGGTCATAATTCTAAAGCTCCAGAACGTCGTCTTTACTGCTGGGATGTAATCGCCCGCACCGAGCTCACTCTCGAAAGACGCCTGTAGCTCATTCATCCCTTCGATCGAACCACTGAACTTGTTGAACGATAAGAAACTGAGCATGTACGGAATTTTTATTTCCGCCGAGTTTTGTTTGTTTTCCGTGTCAATATTGGCGAAGACAGTAAACGGCGCCGGATCTTCACTGTGCTCCCACAGTGCCTCGGCGGCAGCCATCTTCATCGGCTGGCTTTCCACGAGAAATTGCGCTTGTTGGTGCCCGGCTACAATGACGAGCAAGCTCGAGATGAGCCCTACCGAAATCGCGATAAAGAAAGACTTTTTAAACATGTCTTTGGCGTGCCCTTTTAACAACTTCCACGCACTGACCCCAGCGATAAAGAACGCGCCGGTCGCGAGGGCCGAGAACAACACGTGCGGGAACTGTACCCACAAGTGTGAGTTCGTGACAATGCTGAAGAAATCGTTCATTTCCGCACGGCCGTTTTGCAGTGCGTAGCCTACCGGCGACTGCATAAACGAGTTCGCGGACAAAATCCAAAACGTCGACAGGACCGTACCGATCGACAGCAGCCAAATACAGGCGAGGTGTACCTTCTTCGATAAACGATCCCACCCGAACACCCACAAACCGATAAACGTCGACTCTAAAAAGAACGCGGCCAACGCTTCAATGGCGAGCGACGGTCCGAAGACGTCGCCGACGAAACGGGAATAATTCGACCAGTTCATACCGAATTGAAACTCTTGTAAAATACCTGTGACCACGCCGACGGCGAAGTTAATGAGCAACAGCTTGCCCCAAAACTTCGTCATCCGCTTATACGTTTCGTTTCCTTTGACTACGTACAGCGTCTCCATTATGGCCACTAAAAATGCTAAGCCAATCGACATCGGGACAAAAATGTAGTGAAAAATGGTCGTTGCTGCGAACTGGATCCGCGCAAGAAGTAATGCGTCCAATACTCTCTCCTCCATCCTAATAGTGATCCAGCGTAAAAAATATCGACTAGAAAGGCAATAAACATACTTCTGCATAACGATAAATAACTTTGTTCATATATGCACATATATGCAACTCCCATCACCATTACACGGGAGCTTGCACGGTTTCACTCGAATACACGAGTGATCTTACTTTTTATTTTATGATGTTTTGAAACAGAGCGCATGTGAATTATGTCACAAAAGTGGGGCTAAGCAGTGGCATTTTTGCGACTATCGTATGGCTAAACTGTGTCGAGCAAGGGCTAACCCCGCGCCGCGCACCAGTTTGTACGCGGCTTAAGTCAGCCCTTTCCTTAAGAATGTGGCAATGCGGAGGATCTGTTCTCAGGCAACTTCTTCTCCACACCGTATGCGATTGCGTCTATATACTATTCTGTGTGTGAGTACTTTCTTACAGTGCTATTGACGAATCCAGCGCCATATTTCTTTCGGTGTCGCGTTTTTCCCGTACAGCAAAATGCCAGTGCGGAAGATCTTACCCGCAGCTTTCATCGCGAACCAAATGCTAACGCCGAGAACGAGCATTGTCAACACGACATCGAGCACTGGCAGTTCCGGACTAGCCGCGATGCGCGCCACCATCACCCCGGGCGTCGTCAGTGGAATATACGACGCGACGCGGGCGACAACACCGTCTGGATTGCTGAACACAGGAGCGATTAACATAAATTGCACAAAGGGAGCTAAAAACACGAACGAATGAAAGTTTCCTGCAGTGCTCAAGTCGTCAATCGTTGCGCCGAAACTCGCGAAAATTCCCGCGAACAACAAATAACCAGCTAATGCGTAAAACAGTGCCAGAGCGAATTCAGGAACGAACAAATGGGGTAAAATATTGATATCAAACACCATTTGTACGAACGGAATACCGAATATGAGCCAGACGACGACTTGGGAAATACCGATGACGAAGTGCCCGATAATCTTCCCTTGCATGAGACTCGTCGCTGACACGGACGACAAAATCATCTCCGCAATTTTATCTTTTTTCTCTTGCATCGAACTGTTGAACGGTCCCATCCCTTGCATGACGATCCCGAACAAAAACACCATCGCCACAGCGGAGGGGATCATGTCGCCGAATCCGTCGGCCTCGTCAGGCTCGTGAATCCCATGCTCACCCGCGTTCCCCACTGTGGCCGACTTAGCGTCCTCTTTAGACGCATCCGAACTTGTGCCATTATCAGCCGCGATTCCTTCGCCCCCTGCTACCGATGCGGCATCGTCCGGTGCTTCTGCAGCGGTGGCAAGTGGCAGTTCGTCGAGTATCACAGGCGCGAGTGCGCGCTCGGCATCTTTTTCACTCAACCCTTGCGCCATCAACCCGTGCTTTTGTAAGGCGCTGTCCACGATGTGCTCCACGGCCATACGCTGTGCGTAGCTTAGATCGGCCCCCGTATAGAGGTCAACCCTATTATCCTTTAAGCCACGTGCGTCTAATACGACGATCCCTTCCGCCGCATCTTCGGCGATGGCGGCTTGAAGTTTTGCCACATCGCCGCTATATTTTTTCACGTGCACGGAGTCGTCGTGCAGTTCGGCCGCCTGTTCAACTGCCTGATACACGTTCAATCGGTCGACGACGTGTAGCGTATACGTTTTTTCCTCATCCTTAAACAGCTGGGGCAGCATGCCAAAGGCGACAAACAGAATCGGCGTTAACAGCACCGAAATAATAAAGGACTTGTTTTTCATGTGGCGCGTCATTTCCCATGAAGCGACTTTCCAACTATCCCGCCACGTTTTCATCCGATGTACCTCCTTTAGCGACACTGACAAAAATGTCGTGCAGCGAGATGCGGTCGATTTTCAGCTCATCGATGCGGAGCTGTTCTGGTAAGGCTTTAAGTACGTGGAGCGGATTGGCGTCGTGCGTCAAGTGCAGCGTCAATTGACGCGCGCCCCGGACGACTCGTTCCACGCCCGGCACCCCCGCCAGATCGACGTCGCCGTTGTCACCGACAATGTCGCACTTAAAGTTGGCGTACGTTTCCTTAATCTTGTCGAGGTGACCGTACAATATTTTTTGCCCGCGGTTGATCATGTAGATGCGGTCACACAATTCTTCGACGAGGTTCATCTGGTGCGCGGACAGCAAAATCGCCTTCCCGTCCGCCGCCAGCTGTTTAATCTCCGTCTTGAAGACGTCTTGGCTCACAGGATCCAAGCCAGAAAACGGCTCATCGAGCACGATGATGTCCGGATCGTGAACAATCGAAGCGATAAATTGCACTTTTTGCGCCATCCCTTTGGACAGCTCTTCAATTTTCGCCTTCTCTTTTCCTTTTAAATCAAATTTTTCTAAGTACTGTAATGCCCGTTGCCGCGCCTTGTCTAGCGGGTAATCTTTCAATTTGGCAAAGTAAAGAATAATGTCCATCACTTTTACACTGCGGTATAACCCGCGTTCTTCCGGCAAAAAACCAATCGCTTCCCGCGGCACGTCTGTCGTTTCCCGCCCCTCAAGCGAAAATTGTACGCGCCCTTCATCCGGCAAAATAATGCCCATCAAGCAACGAATCGTCGTCGATTTTCCGGCCCCGTTCGGCCCTAAAATGCCGAGGATCTCCCCCGGGTACACCTCTAAAGAGATGTCGCCCAAGACGCGCCGCTCTTTAAACGACTTGCCGAGCCCGTGTATTTGTATAACTGGTTTCACGTTGTATTCCCCCGTTCTATCGTCTATGGCATACCCTTTATTAACGTTCGATAGATGTTAGACCTTCTTCGAGCGACTAATATTAGACCCTATTACTTATACGAGCAAATTCCGATTTTGTTTCAAAAAAATATATATGTAATGAGGTCATACGCTACAGCGATCTTGTCGTAAAATACGTATAGGACGCGTGCCCATGAAGGTGGCGCAATGAGGACACGCGCTGAAGAAAGTAAGCATTTACTAGTTTACTAACGGTTCGAAAGGAGTGCACAGTACGATGCGGGAAAAATTTGCGGTTCAGTTGTACACGTTACGCGATCAGTTGGAGGAAGATTTTCGAGGTGTACTCAAACAACTTGGACAGATGGGTTGGGCCGGGGTGGAACTTGCTGGCTTACACGGTTATCCAGCCGAACAAATTGCCGACTGGCTACAAGCATGCAACTTGGAGGTCGCGGGCATGCACGTCGACATCGCGCGACTCGAAAAAGAGTTGGAGGACGTACTTGCCGAAGCGCGCTTATTTCAGACGCGGGATATCATTTGCCCATATTTAATAGAAAGTATACGGCACGAAGCAGGTTACAAGAAAGTGCGCCAGACGTTGAACGACATTGCCGAAAAAGTAGCGCCACAAGGATTCCGCATCAGCTACCACAACCACGACTTTGAGTTTAAGACGACGGTCGCGGGGACATCGGCCCTCGAATACTTACTTGCGTCCACTGCAGACAACGCTGTACTGGCAGAAATCGATGTTTATTGGGTAAAAAAAAGCGGTCGCGACCCGCTTACGTTTATAGAACCGTATGCGTGGCGCATGCCGCTCGTGCACTTGAAAGATATGACCGCCGACGCACGCGAAACGTTCGCGGCCGTCGGGAGCGGCTGCATCGATTTTGCTCCCATCCTCAACTGGTGCGAACAAAACGGCGTCGAATGGTACATCGTCGAACAGGACGTCTGTCCGGGGAACCCACTGCACAGCATCGAAGCGAGCTTACGCCATTTGCAGCAATTGGCTAGCTACATTTGACAACACGAAGTTTGGCGGGGAACGCCCGTCCCATGTAGTTACACATATACTTCATAGGCGGGCGATCTGCCGCCTATAGCGGCGGGACGGCGGGCGGATTGAAACGTCTATTTTTGAGGTAGCACCCGGTACGTCCAATACGTCTCTTGTGTGAGCCAGGCGAGCAATTCCGGATCGTTCGCCTCAAGTTTCGGTTGCCACTGCCGCATCATCCACTCCGTTTGCGAGCGGTGCGCGCGCAGTACGTCAAGCTTCCGCTGCAGCACGTGGCTGATGTCGTTGACGACGTCGGGCTTGCCGAGCACGTCCTCACAGCCGTGCGAGAACGCTTTGCAGTAAATTTTTGGCCGTTGCTCTTTCGGCAGACGTTGCGCTGCGCGAATGACGGCCGCCCCGAATGCGTCGTGGTCGGGGTGTACCGCAAATCCCGGATAAAACGTAATGATGAGCGACGGGTTAATCTCGTCGATAATCGCTGTCATTTTATCGGCGACGAAATCTTCGTCCTCAAATTCAATCGTCTTATCGCGCAAACCGAGCAAGCGCAAGTCTTGAATGCCCATAACCGCGCAAGCGGCTTGTAGCTCCTGTTTGCGAATTTCCGGAAGCGTCTCCCGCGTGGCGAAAAACGGCTGCCCCATGTTCCGCCCCATCTCCCCGAGCGTGCCGCAAGCATAAGTGACCGGTACGCCTTTTTCCGTATAGTTTATAATCGTTCCCGCAACGCCGAACGCTTCGTCGTCCGGATGCGGAAACGCAACGAGCACATGGCGTTCCATCGGATCCCCCCTTTTTTAAAACAAAATGTATATGACGCCTTAATGTATACGTCTGCAACGTTTCTCGTACGCAACAATGCCAGTACCAGTGTTGCATTTTCAAAACGCCGGCATCGCAGCGTTTCATTGCTATATCCGACTCGTCTATATCCGACTCGCTGTACGTTCGTTACCGAAATGGCGTCTTACTTAGTTGTAAGGCGGCAGCGAGCTTTCCTTCCGCATTGTGCCCGGCGAGCAGCAATCGGCCTTGCCCGTCAACTTCCCAATCGGTGAGCCCTTCCGCGTACACCCAGCCGTCGTCTAGTTTCAAACCGACGCGAAACGGCCCCGCACCAGTGATTTTTCCGCGGGAGTAACGGATTTTTGCATTGCGGATAAACGCACCGACGGACAACTCCTTTTGGCGATAACCGGTATAGGCGCCGTTCGTCGTCTCTAGATGCAAAAACAGCTCGACGTTCGCGAAATCGTTTAACACCTTTTGCACATTTTCTCGCTCAATCGGTCCCATGTCAACCTCCCTAACTCCGTTATATCGTCTCATGCTCATTATACCATTAACATTTTTGCTAACAGCAACATTTTTAGGGAAAGATCCAGTCCATCCGCTCCGTCTATAACAGCAAATGAGCGTCTCAATCCACCTGGATCGAGACGCTAGAACTTACCATGCGCGCTTATAATGCTAATGATGTGAATCATTTTAATACTACAAGCACGCTTATAATGCCGGGACATTCGCTAACACTTAATTTCCGCGTTGCTGCGGGCATAGTAGTACCAGTTAATCCCAAGGCTAATGACGTACAAGGCAATTAAAATATACAGAGCTGATACTGCCGACCCGCTTTGCTCGATCGACCACCCGAACAGTTTCGGGATAAAAAAAGCGCCGTAAGCCGCAATCGCAGCCGTAAAACCTAACACGGGCGCAGCCTCTTTTTCCGGGAAAATGATCGGGATCATACGGAACGTCGAACCGTTAGCAATACCAGTCGTCGTAAACAAAATGAGGAACATCGTCAAAAACCCGGCAAAGTTGTGCTGCTCGAGGAAATAGACGACTCCAAACGTCGCTAAAATCATCACTGCAAAGTCCCAAAACGTCACGCGCGCCCCACCGAGCTTGTCCGCAATCCACCCGCCGACCGGGCGAAACGCGGCCCCGACTAACGGCCCTAGAAACGACAAGTGCATCACATTCAACTCGGGAAACTCACTGTTGATCAGGAGCGGAAACACCGCCGCAAACCCGATAAAAGAACCGAAACACATCGTATAGAGCCACGTCATAATCCACGTATGTTTCCGTTTGAAAATAACGGCCTGCTCTTTGAAGGACTGTTTCGCACTCGGAATGTTGTCCATACAAAACATGGCCGCAACGACCACGACGACGATCGGGATGACCCAGAAGTAGGCCGCATTTTGCAACCAAATATGGTCGCCGTTTTCCAGTAGTTGCCCGCTCCCGCCAAGCGCACCGAACATGCCTGCGGTAATGACAAGCGGCGTGACAAACTGGACGACACTGACCCCTAAGTTGCCGATGCCGGCATTAATGCCGAGCGCAAATCCTTTGTGCTTTTTCGGGAAGAAAAAGCTAATGTTCGCCATCGACGAGGAGAAGTTCCCGCCGCCGAACCCGCACATCGCCGCCAAAATAGCCAACGTCGTAAACGATGTATCTGGATTTTGCACCGCCACTCCGATGCCGATCGCCGGAATGAGCAACATCGCGGTCGAAATGACCGTCCAGTTCCTACCGCCAAATATGCCGACGAAAAAAGTGTAAAAGATACGCAAAGTAGCGCCGACTAAACCAGGCAACGCCGCCAGCGTAAACAGTTGACTCGGTGTTAAATTAAACCCGATGTCATTCAAGCGTGCAGCCGCAATGGACCAAATTTGCCAGACGATAAAGGCGAGTGTTAAGGCAAATACAGAAATCCACAAGTTGCGATTGGCGATCTTTCTCCCTTCCCGCTCCCAAAATTGCTCATCTTCCGGATTCCAATTCGCGCCTACGCGTTTCATCGCTAAAACCTCCATATTGTATCGTTTGCACGAAAGCGCGGACCGTCTCGTCGCCCGAGCACAGCTATTTAGGGCCCACAAGATCCACAAAGTCACATCGGCAAACGATATATTGTGATGGTTATCACAAGTGTTCTTCCCCTCAATCGTAAGAAATGGGGCGGTTTCGCGATGTGAAGAAGTTAACATTCTGGCACTTTTTCGCAAATTTATCACAAAGCGTTACAAACTTCATATAGATGTTTGCTATATGATAAAAATAGTACTTAAGGCATGAAGGAGAGTGACCATGTCTACAAAGCACGTCAAACCGACGCAATCGGTTAAAATTGAACAACTGTTACAGATCGCCGACCGCAAGTTTTACGCTAAAAGAGGGACGTACCTGTTTCGCGAAGGGACAGTCGCGGACGAGCTTTATGTCATCGCCTCAGGCAAAGTGGAAATTAGTAAACTAACTTCCGACGGGCGAAAGCTTTCCTTACGCATTTGCGACAAAAACGAAATTTGCGGCGAACTCACATTGTACACACAGGCGCCGATCACGTATTTATTTAACGCACTGGTCATGGAAGATGCAAAGGTTTACGCCGTAAAAAACCACGTGTTAGAAAAAGAAATCTTTCACAATAGCGAACTCGGCTTGGAGTTTATTAAGTGGATGAGTGACCACGTGCGCAAGACGATGACGAAGTTTCGCGACCTCGTCTTACACGGGAGAAAAGGCGCACTATACTCTACGTTAATCCGCATGACGAACAGTTTTGGCGTACCGGCCGCGGACGGTATTTTAATCGACCTGTCGCTGACGAATCAGGAATTAGCCAACTTTTGCGGGATCTCGCGCGAAAGTACGAACCGCATTTTGAACGAACTGAAAGACAAGAACGTTATTTCCATTAATAAAAAGAAAATTACCATCCATGACTTGCAATTTCTCAAAGAAGAAATCAACTGTGAAAACTGCCCCGCCGTTTACTGCAGCATTGAGTAGATGCCCCGCGTACCGTTCCCGGGAACGGCATGGCCTTGGCTAGGCCAACTCGAAGTTACCGATTCGCGCGGCGATCTCCTACGTTAAACGTGTCACGGACGCCTCACTCCCCCATTCGCAACGCGCTCCCCACTAATAGCGCATCCCTCACATCACATAACAGCACGCCACAAAAAAGCGGCAAATGTTTGACATTACCGTGTCATCGTCTCCATTTGTGAAGAGCTTCACAGTTTTCCGCCTGAACCGACAGCTATATTAAGGGCGAGGAGGTCTCTAACTTTAAGGAGAGATGAAGATGCAGAAGAAACATTCACCGCTTTATAACCGCTTAAAATACTTGTCTCCGATCGAAAAACACGCCAATGCACACAGTCAGACGACGTATGAGCCACGTGATTGGGAAAATGCCTACCGCAAACGGTGGCAACACGATAAAGTCGTCCGCTCCACGCACGGCGTCAACTGTACCGGCTCGTGCAGCTGGAACATTTACGTCAAAGACGGCATCGTCACGTGGGAAGGGCAACAGCTCGACTACCCGTCGACTGGCCCCGACATGCCCGATTTTGAACCGCGGGGCTGTCCGCGTGGGGCCAGCTTCTCTTGGTACATTTACAGCCCGCTGCGGGTGAAATACCCGTATGTGCGCGGTGTCTTAATCAACATGTGGCGCGACGCCTTGAAAGAACATAGCGATCCGTTATCTGCCTGGCGCAGCATCGTCGAAGACCCGGACAAAGCACTTAGGTACAAACGAGCCCGGGGCAAAGGCGGTTTCGTTCGAGTCGACTGGGAAGAAGTGTCGAAGCTCATCGCCGCTTCGCTCCTGTATACCGCTCTCACGTACGGACCGGACCGCAACGTCGGCTTTACCCCCATTCCCGCGATGTCGATGGTGAGCTACGCTTCCGGGGCCCGCTTTATGCAATTGATGGGCGGTCCGATGCTCAGTTTTTACGACTGGTACGCCGACTTGCCGCCCGCCTCGCCACAAATTTGGGGCGACCAGACCGATGTGCCGGAAAGCAGTGACTGGTACAACGCCGGTTACATCATGACGTGGGGTTCCAACGTACCGCTTACGCGCACGCCGGACGCGCACTTCCTCGCCGAAGTGCGTTACAAAGGGACGAAAGTAATCTCCGTCAGTCCCGATTACGCCGAATCGACGACGCTCGCCGACGACTGGATGCGGGTGAAGCAAGGGGCGGACGGCGCGTTGGCGATGGCGATGGGCCACGTCATTTTAAAAGAGTTTTACGTCGACAACACCCACGATTACTTCATAAATTACGCGAAACAGTACACCGATTTTCCTTTCGTCGTCACCTTGCGACCAGAAGGGGAACACTTCGTCCCCGATCGCTTCTTAAACGCTGCAGATTTAGGAAAAAACGTCGGCAACGGCGAATGGAAGCCGCTCCTGTACGATGAGACGCGCGGCGATTACGTCATTCCACAGGGTACGCTCGGCGCCCGCTGGGAGGACAAGACGAAGTGGAATTTAGAAATGGAAGACGAAGAAACAGGTGCCCCAATTGCCCCGCGCCTTTCATTTAAAGGAATGAGTGACGAAATCGGCACCGTCAAACTACCGTACTTCTCCCACGAAGGGAACGACATTTTGTACCGTCCCGTACCAGTTAAAAAAGTGGTCTGCAACGGACAGACGTTTTACACGACGACGGTGTTTGACTTAGTGCTGGCCAACTACGGCGTCGATCGCTTACTTGACCACAAGAGGCAAGTAAGTGGCGACGAGGGGCAAGTGAGTGGCGATGGCAGCCAAGAAAGTGTCCACAAAGGTCAGGAAAGCGGCCATGGCGGCCAGGGAAGTAGCGGTGTCGATCGTAGCTGCAGTTGGGACGTGGCGAAAAACTACGACGATCCGATCCCGTTCACCCCGGCGTGGCAAGAAAACATTACAGGGGTAAAAAAAGAACTCGTCATCAAAATCGCGCGCGAGTTTGCCCAGAACGCCCTAGAGACGAAGGGCCGCTCGATGATTATCGTCGGCGCCGGCATTAACCACTGGTTTAACTCGGACACGATTTACCGCGCCGTGCTCAACTTAGTGTTGTTCGTCGGTGCCGAAGGGGTCAACGGCGGCGGGTGGGCCCACTATGTCGGGCAAGAAAAACTGCGCCCGATCGAAGGTTGGCAAAACATCGCCACCGCCCGCGACTGGCAAATGCCACCCAAACTGCAAAACGGCACGTCGTTCTTCTACTTTGCCACCGATCAATGGCGCTACGAAGAACAACCTGTAAGCGAGCACGTCTCACCCATCGCAGGGAAAGCGCGCTACGACCATTACGCCGACTACAACGTGTTAGCCGCGCGCCTCGGATGGCTTCCGTCTTATCCGACCTTCGACAAGAACGGCTTTGACCTGTACCGCGAAGCCGTAGCGGCAGGCGCAAAGACACCGCAAGCGATTGGAAAGTATGTCGCCGAGCAGCTGAAACAACGTAAGCTGCAGTTCGCGATTGAAGACCCTGACCACCCGAACAACGTGCCGCGCAACTTGTTCGTCTGGCGTGCCAACTTAATTTCGAGCTCGGGCAAAGGGCACGAATACTTTTTAAAACATTTACTCGGGACGTCCCACGGGCTAATGAACGACGACGAAGACAGCTTGCGCCCCGAAGAGGTTGAGTGGCGCGAACAAGCTGTCGAAGGAAAGCTCGACTTGCTAATCTGCCTCGACTTCCGCATGGCCGGAACAGCCCTTTACTCCGACATCGTCTTGCCGGCGGCGACTTGGTACGAAAAGCACGATCTGAGCAGCACGGACATGCACCCGTTCATCCATCCGTTTAACCCGGCGATCCCGACTCCGTGGGAATCGCGTTCGGACTGGGACATTTTTAGAACTCTCGCTAAAGCGGTCACCGAAGTGGCGGACGAGGCCGAGTTGGCACCACTCAACGACGTCGTTGCAACGCCGCTGCTGCACGATACGCCGCAGGAGCTGGCACAACCGCTCGGACACATTGCCGACTGGAGTAAAGGAGACTGTGAACCGATCCCCGGCCAGACGATGCCGCAAATTCACATCGTCGAACGGGACTACCGCCGCATTTTTGACAAGTTTACCGCCCTCGGGCCAAACATTAAAAAACTGCCCTACGGTGTCAACGGCATCAACTGGTCGGCGGAAGAAGAATATGAGCTGTTGAAGAAGGAACTCGGGACGGTTCAGCGCACGTTAGGAGAGGACGGGATTACGGAGGGCGGGGAGAAGGCAAACCTAGCCCCACAATCGCTCGACTGTCCAGATTTGTCGACGGCGAAACACGCGGCTGAAGCGATTTTAACGCTATCGTCGACGTCGAACGGCAAAGTGGCAGTAAAGGCGTGGCGCGCCCTCGAAAACAAAACGGATCTCGAACTGGTCGACCTCGCGGCTGACCGCGAGCGGGAACGGTTCACGTTTGCCGACATTACGGCACAGCCGAAAACGGTGATCACCTCCCCCGCCTTCACCGGGTCGGAACAAGGTGGCCGCCGCTACGCCCCGTTTACGAACAACGTGGAACGGCTCATTCCGTGGCGTACCGTGACCGGCCGCCAATCGTACTACCTCGACCACGAAATGATGCGCGAGTTCGGGGAGAGTATGGCGACGTTTAAGCCGATCTTACAGCACCCGCCCTTCCGCAAAAACCGCCTGCAGGCAGCAGGCAAAGAGATCGTACTCAACTATTTGACGCCGCACAACAAGTGGTCGATCCACAGCATGTACTTTGATTCGCTGCCGATGTTGACCTTGTTCCGCGGCGGACCGACGATCTGGTTGAACAAAGACGATGCCGCCGCCATCGACGTCCACGACAACGACTGGCTCGAATGTTTTAACCGCAACGGCGTCGTCGTCGCCCGCGCCGTCGTCTCGCACCGCATCCCGCGCGGCATGGCGTACATGCACCACGCCCAAGACCGGCACATTAACGTCCCGGGGTCGCGCCTTACGAACAACCGCGGCGGCACCCACAACAGCCCGACGCGCATTCACGTCAAACCGACACATATGATCGGCGGCTACGGGCAATTAAGCTGGGGCTTTAACTATTACGGCCCAACCGGCAACCAACGCGACTTAAACGTCGTCATCCGCAAATTGGAGGAGGTCGATTGGTTTGAAGATTAAAGCACAAATCGGAATGGTCATGAACTTGGACAAATGCATCGGCTGTCACACGTGCAGCGTGACGTGTAAAAACACGTGGACGAACCGTCCCGGGACGGAATACATGTACTTCAACAACGTGGAAACGAAGCCGGGCATCGGCTATCCGAAACGGTGGGAAGACCAAGAGGCGTACCGCGGCGGTTGGGAAGTGAAAGACGGCAAGTTGCAGCTTAAATCCGGTTCCAAAGCGAACCGGTTGCTGCAACTGTTCCACAACCCGCACATGCCGACGATCGACGACTACTACGAACCGTGGAACTACGACTATGAGAAACTGACGAATAGCCCAGCGCGTCAAACACAGCCCGTCGCCCGGCCCAAGTCGGCGATCACGGGCGACTACATGGACATCGAGTGGGGCCCAAACTGGGAAGACGACCTCGCCGGCGCCCACGTCACCGCGCACATCGACCCGAACGTGGAAAAAATGGAAGAAAGCATCCGCACCGAGTTTGAAGATGTGTTCATGATGTACTTGCCGCGCCTGTGCGAACATTGCCTGAACCCCGCCTGCGTCAGTGCCTGTCCGTCTGGTGCGATGTACAAGCGCGAAGAGGACGGCATCGTACTCGTCGACCAAAACGCCTGCCGGGCATGGCGGCATTGCGTCTCCTCCTGCCCGTATAAGAAAGTTTACTTTAACTGGAACACGAACAAAGCGGAAAAATGCACCTTATGTTTTCCGCGCATCGAAGCGGGCAAACCGACGATTTGCTCCGAAACGTGCGTCGGGCGCGTGCGCTACCTCGGCATCATGCTGTACGATGCTGATCGCGTACAAGAAGCAGCGCTGGCGGAAGAAGACAAGCTGTACGAAAGCCAACTGGACGTCTTTCTCGACCCGCACGATCCGGACATCGTGGCAGCGGCCAAAGCAGAGGGGATCCCGCGCGCCTGGATCGAAGCGGCGCAGCGCTCCCCCATTTACAAAATGGTGAAAGAGTGGGAAATCGCGTTGCCGCTCCATCCGGAATACCGCACGTTGCCGATGGTGTGGTACATTCCACCGCTCAGCCCGATCATGAACATGTTTGAAGGGGTGGACAGCGCGGCCGAGGCGGACGACATCTTCCCTGCGATCGAGCAAATGCGCATCCCGATCGAGTATTTGGCTAACTTATTAACGGCGGGCGACGAAGCGCCGATTCGGACGACGCTGAAGAAAATGGCGACGATGCGCAGCTACATGCGCAGCTTGCAAACGAATAAACAGCCCGATCTCGCCCGCATGGAGCAAGTCGGTCTCACCGGACAGGACATCGAAGAGATGTACCGCCTGCTCGCCATCGCCAAATACGATGACCGCTTCGTCATCCCCGCCTCCCACCGCGAAGGAGTGGCTGACCTGTACAGCGAACGCGGCAGTTGTGGCCTCGACTTTGCGGGCGGACCTGGTGCGTGTGGCACATTGTCCTGAGATGGACAGCCACGTTGTGTATATTAATGAATTGTGTGTGTTAATGAATTGTGGGTGTTAAGGAAATATATAGTGGAAGCAGGTGATCGCGATGAATAATGGACACGATGAAATGAACAACGCACATGTTCCTCCATCCGGAACCGTACAACACGTGTTGGGCATATGTTCGTATTTGTTATCGTATCCCGACGAGATGTTTCAGCAATCCCTCGCGGAAATCGAGCATGAGATCGCTCAACTGCCAGCACACAAAATGACAGCTTCTTTACAAACCTTTTGTACCGAGGCTGAGAAACTACCTTTACCCGCATTGATCGACACGTACGTGTACACGTTTGACTTCGGCAAAAAAACGAACTTGTACGTCACGTACATGACGAGCGGCGAACAGCGCGAACGCGGACAGGACTTGCTCTATTTAAAAAACCACTACAAACAGCACGGGTTTTCCGCGACGGACGCGGAACTTCCCGACTATTTGCCACTCATGTTAGAGTTTGCCGGACAAGTAGAAACAGCGGCCTTCCAGCCGATTTTCGCCAAGTACTACGCCAACGTGCGCGAAATAAGCGACAACCTTCACGCACAAAACAACGTTTACCGCCACGTCCTTGCGGCGATCGTCTCGGCATTGCACGAAGTCGGCATTACAGATCATTGACCGTCAAAGGAGTGAACACGTCATGTTAGAGCAGTTTTTATGGGTCGTCCTCCCGTACATTGTGCTCACCGTTTTTATCGGCGGCCACATCTACCGGTACAATCGCGATCAGTTCGGGTGGACCACCAAATCGAGTGAATTGTTGGAAAATAAACTGCTTCGTCTCGGGAGCAACCTTTTTCACTGGGGGATCGTCGTCGTCTTTTTCGGCCATGTACTCGGCCTGTTAATTCCAGTCGCCTTCTACGAATCGCTTGGCATTAGCGAGTCGCAATACCATATGCTGACGTTAATCGGCGGCATTCCGGCCGGCCTTGTGGCAGCGTGCGGCTTATTCATACTCATGTACCGCCGCATGACGGTGCGTCGACTGATCGCCACGAGCACGCCTGGCGACTACGTCGCCCTCTTCTTTCTAGCCATCGTCATTTTGTCCGGTTTGTCGGCGACGTTTTTGAACGTCAATCCGCACGGCTTTGACTACCGTACGACGATCGGACCTTGGCTACGCGGTGTGCTAACGTTCCGCGCTGACGCGAGTTACTTGACAACTGTCCCCGTGTGGTTCAAAATTCACATGCTCGCCTCCCTCGGATTGTTCGCCGCGTGGCCGTTCACGCGACTCGTTCACGCGTTTAGCGTTCCACTGCGCTATTTGTCGCGCAGCTACGTCATTTACCGCAAGCGGAAGCCGCAGGAGCACACATTGTAACGCTCGTGGTGTGACGCACATTGGGTGTGACGCACATTGTAACGCTCGTGGTGTGACTCACATTGTGCCGCTCGTTATATTCGTTTAGACCTCTTAGCCTCCCCCTTGCCGAGAGGTCTTTTTTATGCAATGGGTTTGGTGCGTGCTGCGCGCCCGTGCATAAACTAACTTGCCTCAGAATAAAAATGTACAAGCATTGCGGTACACGAGTTGATTGTTATTAATCAGCGAGGGCATACCGAAATAGAAGACCGAAAAAGACTGTTTGACAAACATGGTAAACATACTTATATTATAATTCATATCTAATTAGGGGGATTAATGTCATGCAAATACTGCGCGTCCTATTAACAGTACTCGTACTGATCCTCGCATTGGCAGGTTGCGCAAGCAGTGAGAGCAACGGATCAGCACAAGACGAACAGACTTCGGCAAAAAAACAGGCGAACAACAGTCAGTCTAAAGGAGAAAAACGTGATTCGAAGCAAAGCGATGCCAACCTGTTAGAAAAAATTAAAGCGGAAGGAAAGATCCGCATCGGCACAGAAGGTACGTACCGCCCGTACACCTTTCATGACAATGCAGGCAAACTGACGGGCTTTGACGTCGAGATCTCCGAAGAAATAGCGAAACGGCTAGGGGTTTCTGCCGAATTTATGGAAACGCAATGGGACGGCATGTTCGCTGGTCTCGACGCCAAACGGTTTGATATCATCGTCAATCAAGTCGGCATTCGCCCCGACCGCGAAAAAAAATACGACTTCTCCCATCCGTACAGCGTATCCGCGGGGTCGCTCGTCGTGCACAAAGACAACGAAACGGTGAAGAGTTTTAACGACGTTAAAGGTTTAAAAGCGGGGCAATCGCTCACGAGCAACTGGACCGACATCGCGCGGGAACACGGCGCAGAAATCGTCGCCACCGACGGTTTTAATCAAGCGATCGAGCTTCTCGCCAACAAACGGATCGACGTCACGATCAACGATGGCCTGTCGATCCTCGATTACTTGCAGCAACATCCGGACGCCCCGGTAAAAATTGTCGCCAAACACGAGGAACAATCCAAAAGTGGCGTCACTTTCCGCAAAGGCAACCGCGACTTAGTCGAAGCTGTCAATAAAGCGTTGGACGAAATGAAAGCGGACGGCACGTACCAAAAAATATCCGAGAAATGGTTTGGTACCGATGTTTCTAACTGATTATGATCGGTACATCGACATCGTGTGTAACTCTTTTTTGCCGCTATTGAAGGGAGCACTGTTCTATTCGTTAACACTGACCGTCCTATCGTTTGCAATCGGCATGTCACTCGCAATCGTTACGGCGCTCGCGCGCCTGTCGCCTTTTAAACCGCTCATTTGGCTGGCGCGCGCATACGTTTCATTCATTCGCGGCACGCCGCTACTCGTGCAGCTGTTCATCATTTTTTACGGATTACCCAATCTTGGGGTGACGTTAGAACCTTTTCCGGCCGCGGTGATCGGCTTTTCCCTCAGTGTCGGCGCCTACGGCTCGGAAATCGTGCGCGCCGCCATTTTATCCATTCCGAAGGGTCAATGGGAAGCGGCCTACTCGATCGGCATGACATATGTACAAGCGTTGCGCCGTATCATTTTACCGCAAGCAGCGCGCGTTTCGCTACCGCCTTGGGCGAACTCGTTTATTAGTTTAGTGAAGGATACGTCACTCGCAGCAGTCATCCTTGTCCCGGAAATGTTCCGCAAAGCGCAAGAAATCGCCGCCGCCAACTACGAGTACTTACTCGTGTATAGCGAAGCTGCACTCATTTACTGGATTATTTGTTTCTTCCTGTCGCTCGTTCAAGACCGCCTGGAACAGAGACTAGACCGCTACGTGGCGCGGTAATATGACGACGAACGTAAAACCGACAACAAAATTGCTAAGCTCGACCAAGGGGTGGCACGCATTGATACACATCGCGAACTTGTATAAATCGTTTGGACAATTGCCTGTACTCAAAGGGATCGACTTGACGATCGCCCAAGGTAAGGTCGTCGTCGTCATCGGACCGTCCGGCTCGGGAAAAACGACCTTGCTCCGCTGTTTAAACGCATTGGAAACACCGACGAGCGGCACACTGCAAATCGGTGATATCCGCTTAGATTTTTCCACGGCAGTGACGCGCCAACAAATTGCCGCACTGCGAAAGCAGACGGGGATGGTGTTTCAAAATTACAACTTATTTCCCCATATGACTGCCGTGGAAAATGTAATGGAAGGATTAATGACGGTCAAAGGCAAACAAAAGACGAGCGCTCGGCAAAAAGCAGCCAGACTGCTCGCACAAGTCGGTTTGGCGGGCAAAACGGACGACTATCCTTTCCAGCTATCCGGCGGGCAACAGCAACGGATCGGCATCGCGCGGGCCTTAGCGATGGACCCGCGCGTGATGTTGTTCGATGAGCCGACGTCGGCACTCGATCCGGAGTTAGTACAAGACGTGCTAAAAGTCATTAAGACGTTAACTGGAACGGGGATGACCATGGTCATCGTCACCCACGAAATGGGTTTTGCCCGCGACGTCGCCGACGAAGTGATCTTCATGGATGGTGGTGTCATCGTCGAACGGGGCGAGCCAACGGCGTTGTTCAACCGACCGCGAGAAACGCGCACGAAGCAGTTTGTACAGCGCATCGGTTAACTATAAATCGACTGGCATTTAAATCAGTCACTCTAAAAACTGAATCTGCACAATCTCTGCTAAAGAAAGTGCTCCTAAAGAGTCTGCTTTACTCCCGAACACGCGAATCTGATCGATAATGCCGCGGAACATCCGATCGGGGGCATAATGACGTGTCACACTGTTAAAGTGCCCGACGGTCAAGGCGGGGCCGATGTTTGAACCCGTCATCCCTCGGCTATAATTTTTGGCTACGTCGAGTGTCGCGTCCACTCCTTGTGCCCCAAAGTAAAACTTCACTTGTGCACTACTTAACGCTGCATCGTACGTGACAGCAAAAAACCGCCAATTTGCCGCACTAGCATTGGCATCGGTCGGGATTTGACCCCCTGAACTGATCGCCGGGCTACCGTCAGGCCACTGATTAATGCCGAGTTGTAATGCGCCACTGCTTACATACACTAAGTCGACACCTTCGCCGCCATTATTGATCCAAGAAACGATGCGGTTTCCTCCAGAACCAGTGACTGCACTATTGTTGTTCACCCACCCCGTAATCGTAAACGACTTAAGTCCTTTTAACGGTTCAATTTGCCCTGTCAGATCGATCGCATACCGATCAGCGACAGTACCAAAATCAAGGGCGCTCTGTCCCCCGCTCGGGGCTGCATTCGCCGTCCATAAGGGACGATTTGCCGTCAAGGTTGCCTGCGGATAACTACTAGAACTAGTCCCAGTATTGGCCGTCGCCGTGCCACCGTTTTCGTTGAAAAGCAGTTCGATAATCGGCTTTCCGGGCTCTGGGGTCGGTTCGCTGTGTCCAGGAGGAGGGAAATTTTTGGTCGCATCGTCAAGAACGAGAACCCAATCGTTCCCCCGACCACTAGACGGCGGTGTAAACGAGCGAGTCCCGCTATTCGGAAATTGTCCGATGAGAGTTGAAGTGCCTTCTCGCGGGTTATACCAGTATGTTTTCACTGTTCCTCCGGAAATTTTCGTCATGTCGACCGTGACCGTGTCCCCGAGCGGAGTGTAGAGAAACGCGTAACTGCCGTCGGAAGACCGAGTCGCTTGCATATGCCCCGCCCCACTGACTTGTCCTGCCGCGATAACGGATTGATCGGGAATACGCGTAAAAAACGGCCGTCCTTCAATGAGCGTACGGATGTGAGACATATGCGATGCCCCGGGAGCATCGAGTGAGTCGTACCAATATCCGATCGGATCAAAGGCTGGGTTACGTCCAGGTGCATACATTTGCCAAACGCTATTATGGCCGTAAGTGATACCGTGTGCACCGGCAAACAACGCCCAGTATTCCGCTTGGCGCACATCAAAATCGGTAATTCTACCGTTGGCAGGGTTAAAGCCGGATGGAATTGTTTCATATCTCGGTTCGCCGTCGATCGTCGGCTTGGCAGGTGTTAGATTATAGTCGTTCGCAATCATATTGTAATTATCGTGGTCAAAGTGGTGCGCCGATTGTAACATGTTAAAATCTAGCCAAGTGTCATTGTGGAACCACGCAGAAGAGGAATTTATCCCTTGTGGATGGAATGTCATTAAGTGTTTCCCGCAATCCCCTTCAGTGAGCCCCCGTGCCATCTCGCGCCAAACGCTTTCAAAGCCCGTCGGAATTGTATCCCCGCCGAGTACCCATATAATGTTAGGCACATCCCTGTAGCGGTTACTAATATATTTTCCCCAATTGTAAGCATTGGCAAGTCCCTGATTCTGAGGATTAAACGCCCCCCACGTTTCGGTTACCTGGTTGCCCCAAGTCGGCAGCACCGCGAGGTAAATCCCTTTTGCCTGTGCACGGTTAACGACATAATCGACGTGCTCAAAAAACGGTTCATTCGGCTGGTTCACATCACCGTTAATGACCGGTGGGTGTCCGTAAGCGTTCGGATTGACTGTCCCTCCGTATGCCGACAAGATGACGGCTTGAATCGCAGTAAAACCTTTCTGCCTTCGGTTTTCCAAATACATTTCCGTTTCTTCTCTCGTCAGTCGGGTGAACAGCTCCCACGCCGTATCTGCCATGTAAAAAAACGGCGCTCCGTCCACATGTTGCAAATAGCGGCCATTCGAATGAAGGACTAAATCCCCGCCATTAAAACCAGTTGACCAGGTACTTCCTACGGTTTGAGACAACAAATATCCCCCCATGTTCAAAATGTGATGAAGCAGTTGCGCCCTACCTATTAACCTTTTATGAATTCATCAATAATTTTATGACGAATTTCAGGGGGGAGGGAGGAGTAAGTCGCACGTGAATAGATGTGAATGTTCCTTTACCTACCGACAGACACAGTTAAAATAGAAAAAGCGAACAGAGACCACTACGGCAAAACATACAGTAAAATAGCAAAAAAATGCGTCACCGACCCGCCGAGGACGAACAAATGCCACACCGCGTGGTGAAACGGAAAACTACGCCACATGTAAAACACCGTACCGACCGTATACAGAACACCACCGACGACGAGTAGAACGATCCCTTCAACAGAAAGGTTTGCCGTTAGCGGTCGCCACGCAAGGACGATGATCCACCCCATGGCGATATAAATGAGCGTCGAAGTGAACAAAAACTTTTTCGTGAAGAACAACTTAAAGACGACTCCGAACAGAGCAATGCCCCAAACGATCCCGAATAGAGTCCATCCTAAGGTTCCATCTAATACCGTTAAAACGATCGGCGTATACGTGCCAGCGATAAAAATATATATGGAAGAGTGATCCATAATCTCCAATATATCCTTCGCCTTCCCCTCTGGGAAACTGTGGACGAGAGTCGAAGCTGTATACAGTAGCAACATCGAGACTCCGTAAACGGTAAAACTGACGATATGCACCGCTGTCCCTTTTAACGAAGCGAAGACGATAAGTAGGATGAGCCCCGCTAGACTAAGTAATCCACCAATCCCGTGTGTGATCGCGTTCGCTACTTCTTCCCGCCGCGTGTACGTGTGTGTCGTTGCGATTGTGCTCCCGACCTTTCTCCGTGTAATGTGACCTCATTATACCTTATCCTTTGCTCTTTTTCTTGTCTACAATAAAACCTCTAGCAATCGTGACCAGTAAGACGCATCCCCATTTTTTGTAAGACATTTCCCCTCAATTCCTTTAATCGACGCGTAATCTGCGTGTTTCCATCGCAAAGTTGACTAATAGTATCTTTATCTTACCAATTTTCCCCGTTCCTGTACAGGAACAAGTTACTACTGTACGAGAACAAGAAAGAGATCCAAAAAAGAGATCTATCCACTTGCATATCTTCATGTCCGAAAATATGTTTTAAATAAAAGTCATCATTTCCTTTACAACACCTTGTATTTCGCCTATTATTTTATTATGTATTTTGGACGAACCTTCGGTACTGTCGCTGCACACAGGTGGATCCGATCGCCACTGTTGATTAATAGACGCCTATCGCCTATATTCGCAGTAATCTGTATATTACGCCCAATCCAACGATAGTATATGTTGCTTGTAAGAAAAAGTTGTCCGCGCTGTAAACGTTTTTACTTTGAGCACGCGCTTCACGCGCACATTAAACACGTATTGTACGGAGGGATCTGAATGAAGTCTATCAAATCCGCGACGGGAGACATGACTGGAATGCCGAATCACTTAGAGAACCCACCACCTGGAAAGGAGACGGTGAAGAAGGAAAAAAAGGGGAAAGTGCCGCACATATATGTTATTCTCTTTCTAATGACCGCCCTCGTATCATTAGCTAGTTACGTTATTCCCGCAGGACAATTCGAGCGAGTGGAAGGGCCGACGGGAGCACAAATTATTCAGCCCGGCACGTTCTCCTTCATCGAAGCGACGCCCGTCAGTTTTTTTGACTTTCTACTTGCCATTCCAAAAGGACTCATCGAAGCGTCCGAAATCGTCTTCGGTACGTTAATGATCGGTGGCATGTTTGGCGTCATTAGCCGCACTGGCATCATCGACCTCGGCGTGAACAAGTTAGCCCACCGCTTTTCCGACAAAGGCATTTGGATTATTCCACTGCTTATGGTTCCGTTCGCTATTTTTACAACTTTTACGGGACAAGTTGAGTTATCGCTCGTCTACTTACCAATCGTCTTGCCACTCATTTTGCGCCTTGGCTTTGACAAAATAACAGCAGCCGCAATCGTCCTTATTTCGACCATTGCCGGCTTTGGAGTCGCCCTAACGGCCCCCGCGAACCTAGGAGTCGCACAAAGGGTTGCCGAAGTACCCCTCTATTCGGGTATGGGCCTCCGCTCGGTGTTACTGACAATCATTCTACTAACCGGCATCGTTTACGTGTGGCGCCATGCGAAAAAGGTGCAGGCCAATCCGGTATTAGCCAAGAATGAACAGCAACAGCTCGCGGCGAAACAAACACAAGTGCCAAAAGCTTCGAAAAGACAATTAATTGCTTCTGTCGCCCTATTGTTGCTTTTAGGTGTTATGATTTACGGCATGATCGTTTACAAATGGTACTTTCTCCAACTGTCCGGGCTGTACATCTTGATCGCCGTAACAGTAGGACTCATCGCCGGACTCTCCTCGTCACAAATTTCGGAGGGTTTCACCGAAGGATTCCAAAATATTTTAGTAGGTGCACTCATAATTGGTATCGCCCGCGGCATTTCGGTCGCCTTAAACGATGGCAATATATTAGACACGATCGTTTACGGCATTAGCGAATTACTGAACGCCGTACCCGAACCTGTCACTGCCGTCTTTATGTTGCTCGTCCAGGGATTGTTCAATTTCCTCGTCCCGTCGGGAAGTGGACAAGCGTTAATTACGATGCCGATCATGACCGGGCTAGCCGACCTCGCCGGAGTCACAAGGCAAACAGCTGTTCTCGCCTTCCAATTGGGCGACGGCTTCTCAAACATTTTTTATCCGACTTCCGGCTACTTCATGGCTACTCTCGCCTTAGGAGGCATTCGGTGGGAGAAATGGATTCGCTTTATCCTCCCGTTACTCATCTTGTGGTATACTGTGGGAGCTATTTTCCTCGTCATTGCACAGTTGATGAACTGGGGACCGATTTAAACTTGCGGAGGTAGATTCGAGTGACAATTCGCGTCGGTCTAATTGGTGTAAGTGATACGCTCAAAATTATGCAAGAAACGGCAGGCGAATTCCAAGAGGTGACTTGTCTGCCGCTCTGCCACGAGCGTTTGGAGGAAATTCCCGATCAACTAAACATACACGATGACGCTGTCGATGTCTGGCTTTTTTCCGGGAGACTTACTTACCGTATGCTGGAGAAGTCCGGGGTTAAGACTCCTGCCTTTTACGTCCCTTATACGGGATCGAGTGTGTATCGTATTTTGTACACGATTGCTCAGGAGACGGCATGTCACCCGGAGCGTTTAAGCTTTGATTTTTTGGAGCGTCAGGCCCTTGCACACGTCTTTCGAGAAATCGAGGCGCCAGCTAAAAACATACACCTATGCCCGGAAAGCGACCAAGTGCAACGCATTGCCGACTTCCACGAATCGCTTTGGAAAACCCGGCAAACAGAAGCGGCAGTCACCTGCGCGTGGGAAGTGCATTGGGAACTTCAACGACGCAACGTCCCGACATACCGGGTCGTCCCGACGCGCTCAGCTGTTCGCTCGGTCTTAAATACTGCGCTCCGTACGGTAGAAATGCTCCGTTTTAAGGAAATGCAAATCGCCGTGCAACTCGTACAATTGGACATGACCGAGGAGTTACACGCCGCAATGACTGTTTCCGACGATATTGCGCAGCACGAACTAAAGGTTACGGAACATTTATTAAATTACGCAAGACATTTACACGGTTCGCTAAAACCTGCTGGCCTTAGCCGCTTCGTTATTTTTACAACCCGAGGCGTGCTACAGAAAAAAACAGGAAACTTCCGCCACCTCCCCGACACACCCGAAACGGAGGCCATTAAAGGCATCGCAACTGCTAGCGGGATCGGTGTCGGTTCATCTGCTCTCCATGCCGAAGCGCTGGCCGGAAAAGCGTTAGCTTACGCCAAGCAATACGGAAATGGTTCATGGTTTACTGCGTTGGAAAACGAGGCTGTCGTCGGACCGCTTGGCAGCATCGATACAGAATGGCACGCCCTGGGCGCTGAACAGGCCCGACAAATCAGCCAACAAACGCACATGGACGTCGCCACGGTCATGAAGGTCGGCCTCGCGTTGCGCCAGCGAGGTAACGATGTGTTTACCGCACAAGAATTGGCACACTACATGCGTAT
Source organism: Numidum massiliense (assembly GCF_001375555.1). Classification (NCBI taxonomy): domain Bacteria; kingdom Bacillati; phylum Bacillota; class Bacilli; order Caryophanales; family Bacillaceae; genus Numidum; species Numidum massiliense. Next base: position 1,874,837 of record NZ_CTDZ01000009.1, read on the forward strand.
TGTGCCTCGAAGCGCCCGGCGCATTCTCAGCGCCTTGGAAAAAGGGGGCTACGCCGTGGTCATCGCTAGTGAGAGTCCCCGACAACGCGGCCGACCACCTAAACGGTACAAAATAACGCTCGGGTCACAACCGTGATCCGAGCCCTTTAGCTTAGTTAATTATCCCACTTCGCAAAAAAATTGAATAGAAATTGGTTTATAGGCAGGATCTAAGCCGCGTCTGCCGAACTCCTTTAAACACACATGTTTGAAAATACGAGTTTATAGGAGGAACAAACCGTGTTCACGCGTAACAGAAACCCCCGCATCTACCTTACCGTCTTTACTGTCGCTGTTCTGTTGGCCACCTCATTCGCTACGTCGCTCGCACACCGTGCCGACGCCGCCAATGCCGGTCATGACACCAATTCCGTCAACGCCACAAGTGCCTACGGCGCCAACGCCACCGACTCACTCCAAGCGACCCCAAGCACCTTACAAGAAGCGTTTGCTGCTGCCGCCGATGAATTTGGTGTTCCGGAAAGCGTCCTACTGTCCGTCGCTTACAACGTTTCTCGCTGGGACCACCACGACGGTTCTCCGAGTACGACGGGTGGCTACGGCGTGATGCACCTTACCCAAGTAGACGTCCCTCCTGCTGCCAACCGTTTTAAAGGCGATGCGAGTGGCTTAAAAGGTGATGAAAGCAGTCAAAAAAGCGATTCTAGAAGCTTAATGAGCGATGCCCGCAGCGGAACGGATCACGCTGACAAGATCAACCGCGACAACGAACCGCGAAGCGCGTCACTGTTAAGTGCCCCTCATTTTCACACGTTGGACAAGGCCGCTTCGCTGTTAGGGATCAATCCCGAGCATCTTAAGCGCGACCCGGTACAAAACATACGCGGCGGTGCAGCCTTACTAGCCGCGTATGCCCGCGAGACGGTACGTACTGTCTCGGATGACCCCGCGGATTGGTACGGCGCCGTCGCTAAGTACAGCGGATCGGATGTGTCCGAGGTGGCACGCGATTTCGCCGACCGCGTGTTCGAAACGATCCAAACAGGTGTCGCCCACACTGTTCCAAGCGGTGAACACGTCGTTCTCGCAGCGCAAACCGTCGAACCAAAAACGCACACTGCGAAACGGCTAAACTTGCAGCCGATGCGAAAAAAAGATACGGATTGCCCCAAAGGGTTAAATTGCCAATTCATCCCTGCAGCTTATAAGCTGTTTTCCGACGACCCGACCAACTACGGAAACTATGACTTGGCCAATCGTCCACAAGACGGACAAGACATCCGCTATCTCATCATCCACGACACGGAAGGAAGTTTCGAATCCGCTGTCAACTGGTTCCAAGCGCAGTCGTATGCGAGTGCCCAATACGTGATCAAGTCGTCCAACGGCCAAGTGGCACAAATGGTTAAATTGAACGACGTCGCGTGGCAAGCGGGTAACTGGTACTTCAATACGCACTCCATTGGCATCGAACACGAAGGGTACGCCCTCGACGGCACGTGGTACAGTGAGCAAATGTATCACGCCTCGGCCAAGCTCGTTAAATACTTGGCGAAAAAGTACAACATTCCCCTCGATCGCGACCACGTTTTGGGCCATGACAACGTTCCCGGGACGAGTCCTAAGTCGCAAACCGGCATGCACTGGGATCCGGGCCCGTACTGGGACTGGGCACACTACTTCCGCTTGCTCGGCGCACCGCTCGAGCGGCCGCATCTGCCGCCGGGTCACCCGAAACAGCGCAACATCGTTACCATCAACCCGAAATTCAAAAAGAACAAACCGCCGCTAACGTATAAAGGCGAACCGCTTCAGCCGCAACCGTCCAACTTCGTTTACTTGTACACCGAACCGCGCTTTGATGCACCGTACATCAGCGACCCGGCGATCCAGCCCGACGGCCGTCCCGGAACAACCGAGGCCAACGATTGGGGCAACAAGGCAGTTGCCGGACAGCGGTTTTACAAAGCGGAACAACGGGGCAATTGGACCGCTGTCTTCTACGGGGGGCAAAAAGCTTGGTTTCACAACCCGAAAGGCAAAAACGCCGTACGCGGAAAAGGGATGCTCATCACACCGAAAGAAGGCCGCGACTCCATTCCGGTGTATGGCACTGCTTGGCCGGAAGATGCCGCCTACGATGGGACTGGCATCCCCGAGTCGGGTCGCGGGAACATCGCGCCGTTGCAGTACACGATTCCAGCCGGTCAATTTTATCCGGCGATCGGACCGTTTACTTCCGACTACTACTACGCCAAACTGTATAACGACCTCGAAGGGAATAAGGTAGTGCGAGGCAAGGATGAATACTACCAAATTTCCTTCAACCACCGCGTCGCATTCGTCAAAAAGAGCGACGTCCGCGTAATCGGTGGTGGGCGACGTTAAATACTACGTTTATCAGTGGTACTAAGTACTAAACGATCTGACAAAATAGGCGGCAGGTATTTCCCCTGCCGCCTACCAAAAGTCGCCACCGTAATAAAATATACCGCCTCGCGCGACCTCGCGACCTATTGATCGAGTAACTGTAGGGCAGCGACATGGGGCTGTCCCCTAGTTAACGCAAGTTGCGGTCGTGAACATATCCCCTCTCCTTCCCACGCATCGATGATCGCGCTGAACACGGACGGATTTTCCACGACGTACAGCGGCCGTGCACACACCCATTGCCACGCCTGGCGTAAATGGCGCAGTGTCAGTACGAATGGGTAATCGCGCGCTGGGAATGGAATAGTCGCATCTACTGCATCCGCACCACTTGCCCCAACCGTTAGCCCAAATGTCGTCACGTTTGAAGAAATGTCATCATCCATCTAGTTGAAGCGATAGAGACTAAAAAAACGAATTGTCATACGCATCTCCTCCGCGCTGCTCACACCAACCGCTGCGCCAACCAGCTCACAACGTCACCGTACACCTCTTCCTTCCTTTTTTCGTTTAAAAGTTCGTGGCGCCTGTCGGAATACAACTTACACGTCACATCTTCCACCCCCGCCCTCTCGTAGAGCGCCTGCACCTGGCGTACGCCTTTGCCGTAATTGCCGACCGGGTCATCTGCGCCAGCGATGAGGAAAATTGGGAGCGTTGAAGGCGTCTTTTTCACATTTTCCATACGGTGAATCGCGAGAATCCCGCTTAGCAAGTCCACGTAAAAACTCGCACTCATGACATTCCCACACAACGGGTCGGCTACGTATTTGTCCACTTCTGCTTTGTCGCGGTTCAACCAGTCAAACGCCGTCCGCGCTGGGCGGAAGCGGCGGTTGTAATTGCCGAAGATTAGTTTGTCCATCGTCGGGCTGAGCGTTTTCGCTCCTTTGCGCCTCACTTCCCGCTTAGCGATGCGCAGCCCGACCTTTCCTAGCATACCGGGATCGCCACCGGTGCCACAGAGGATGACGCCGCTAAGGTCGCTACCGTACCGCTGTACGTAACGCCGTGACAAAAAAGAACCCATACTGTGGCCAAATAAAAACAGCGGCAAGTCCTGATGCTTGCGGCGGATAATTTGTGTCAAAACATACATGTCGTCGACGACGCATTCAAACCCGTCGACATCGGCAAAGTAGCCTAAGTTCTCTTTGCCTCCCGCTGTTTGTCCGTGACCGCGGTGGTCGTTACCGTAGACGACAAAGCCGTGTGACACTAGAAACTGGGCAAACTGTTCATAGCGGGCAATGTGCTCGGCCATACCGTGGGCTATTTGCATGACGGCACGTGGCGTCTCGGTTCCTTCCCACTTAAGCGCATGGATCGTCACATTGTCCTTCCCTGGAGATGGATAAGTAAATGTTGTGCGGTTCATAGACGATCGATCCTTTCTCGCGTCTTCCTAGTTTAATCGTATCAGTAAACACAAAAATGTTTAACTGACAAAAAAAGCCGTCCCGTTCACCTTATAGATGACAGACGGCACATTATTATATCATGTCCCCAGCCCCACCCTCACCGTTAGCGGAAATCAGCATTTGGTAGTTACAATTACATGACTCAGTACACGTGTGACATTACTGGGCGTAACTTGTTATAGAAAAGGGATTCGAACCCATTGGGCTGCCCCTCGCCCAATCACATACCAAGGAGTTTGTTTAAAAAAAGGTCATGCTCGCCTTTCCTTGCTAACGGTTACCTTCTTGTATCGTTTCGACTTACATCATTTGCATCACTTATCACTTGTATCGATTGGCGACATACGTCGTCACTATATACCGATATACGTCAATACGCAATCGACTTAACATACAGCACTTTTGCTTGACTTTTATTGCTGTATTATAGTATAGCGTCGACAACTTTACACGAGTTCCGTACGCCAATTCGTCGCTTGAATGTTCATGTCCAACTCGCGATACTGTTTCGCCAAGTGGTCCATTTGCTTTTGCAACTCGACGACGTTCACCGTCGCCGTGTACTTTATTTCCGAACGACTGTAGCGATTATGGCGCATGCCTGCTTCATCGTTGAGCGACTCTAACACACTCCGTTTCAGTGCGAGCATATCCCGGTCCGCTAACGCATCGGCGAGCGTGCGCACGTCGTCAAACGCGACACTGACGTTCGTTTTATTAATGCGCTTAATGAGCGTTGTCAGTTCAGTCACGCATTCATCTAACTCTTGCAGTAATTCTTTCGGGTCTTCGGCAGGCGTTTCCCCTTCCTGCACTTTCGCATTTGTCTCCAACCGCTCGCGTAATTGTTCGACTCTCGTCTGACAATCAGCGCGCAAAATGAGCGCTTCCGCTAGTTTCACTCGCATCATCTCCTTACGTCTACGATCCACTACTACCGCTTTAATCATCGACCACTACACTAGTCGCAACGACTACTAATTGGCTACTATGTTATCCGATTATGGGAAAGATGTCCATTCAAAAAATAGTGTACAATAGCACCGAGAGTAACACAGCTAGCGTCGGAATGACCACACTTAACATAAAAATCGGCTTGTATGCCCTTTCATGTGTTTCGCCGCAAATGACTCTTACCGTCGTTACGACATACCCGTTGTGCGGAAGCGAATCTAAACCGCCCGACGCCAAAGCCGACACGCGGTGCATCGCCCCCGGGTCTAAGCCTTGTGCCATGTAAATGGGAGCCAGCAGCGGCAAAGCGATCCCCAACCCGCCTGTCGCTGAGCCGGTAATGCCGCTGATCACCGTGACGCCGATCGCTAAACCGAGTAGCGGCGAAGCGGGAATGTGCACGAGTGAGTCGACAATCGCTTGAAACGAGGTTGCCTCGGCGGCGACACTGCCGAAGCCGACGACGGCACACGTATTGGCGGTCGCAATGAGCGCGTTCTGCGTCCCCGTTGCCCACGGATCCCAAAATTTACGCAAAAACTTATAATTAATTAATATAATCAAGGCGACACCCACAGAGAGTGAAAGGAGAGCCGCTGTCGACGCGGCCATGAACTGGGCCAGTATATTAAGTAAGACAACGACGGCAAGTAACGGGATGAGCGACAACAGCGGGTGGGGTAACGTCGCCTCGCCTTTTTCGTCACGCGCAAACAGTTGCTGCTGTTTTACGGGAAGCTGAAATCCTTCTCCCTGCGCCTTTGCTTTTCTGACCATCCTCCCGAGAGCGAGACCCCCTGCCACCATAATTAACAAACCGATGAGGACGCCGATCACCCCACCCGCCGTCGGCGTCGTCTGAAAATACTCTGTCGGAATTAAGTTTTGCACCTCGGGCGAGCCGGGAGATGTCATCGTGAATGAAATCGAACCGAAAACGAGTGCGGCAGGAATGAAACGGTGCGGCAAATTCGCTTTTTGAAACAACGCTACCGCAATCGGGTAAAGCGTAAACCCGACGATAAACACACTCACTCCGCCGTACGTCATAATGGCGCACGCGGCGACGACCGCGAACACGGCGCGTTCTGGGCCGAATGTGCGACTTATCCATTCGGCAATCGCATCCGCCGCCTTCGTTTCCAGCATAAACTGCCCGAACACCGCTCCGACCATAAAAATTAAAAACCACGAAGCGAGGAAGCCTGTAAAGCCATTCATATAATAGTCGGTGAGCGCTTGTTCGACATTCAAATGATTCGTAAGGGCTAACAAGATCGAACAAGCGATGGCCGACACGATGATGTTAATGCCGCGCATCGTCAAAAAAACGAGTAGCGCCAGCGACAGAAGCAACCCGAACAACTCGAACAAACAATCGCCCTCCCACTATAAATTCTCGTATTAACCGCATTCAGCTATTTTCTCTATTATTACTTTTTGACCAAAATAAAGGAATTAACCTGTGAAAAATTTTTGCGATCGCACGAGATATGTACGATCGCAAAAAGCATTCGCGGTGAGCGCCAACTGTCAACTTAAAACCAGCGCTGCGTGACGACTTTTTTACGCGTATAAAATTGTACACCGTCCCTGCCGTTCGTCCCTAAATCTCCATAAAACGACGCTTTATTGCCGGCAAAAGCGAAGAAAGCCATCGGCGCGGGCACGTTCACATTGACCCCGATCATCCCGGCATCGATTGCATCCCGGAACTGCTGCACGGATTTACCGCTCGACGTGTAAATGACGGCACCGTTAGCAAACTGCGACCGATTGACGAGCGCAATGCCTTCCTCCAAGTTTTTTACGCGGACAACCGAAAGTACCGGTCCAAAAATCTCGTCCCTCCAGATCGCCATCTCCGGGGTGACGTGGTCAAAAATAGTTGCACCCAAGTAATAGCCGGCGCCCACTTCGACCACTCTTCCGTCCAACAACAGGCTTGCCCCTTCCGCAACACCGCGGTCGACGTAACTGGCGACGCGGTCGCGATGCGCTTCGCGAATGAGCGGACCAAAAAACGCCGCTTCATCCATGCCGTCGCCGACTTTCAGCTCCTTCGCACCCGCCACCAATTGCGCGACGAGCTCGTCGGCAACCTCTTCTAAAGCGACGACGACTGAGCAGGCCATGCACCGTTCCCCCGAACTGCCAAACGCCGCCGCCAAAATGCCTTGCACCGTCTTTTCCATGTGGCAGTCAGGCATGACGATGGCGTGGTTTTTCGCGCCGGCTAACGCTTGGACACGCTTGCCGTGCGCAGCGCCCGTCTTGTACACATGCTCGGCCACCGGCTGTGAGCCGACAAAGGAAATCGCCGCCACATCTTCGTGTGTGAGCAGCCCGTTAACGACGTCGTGGGCACCGTGCACGACGTTTAGCACCCCGGCAGGTAAACCGGCTTCCATCATGTAATTGACGAGGTGTTCCGCTAAGATCGGCGTCCGTTCCGATGGTTTCAAGACGAACGTGTTGCCACAGGCAATCGCCAGCGGAAACATCCACAGCGGAACCATCATCGGAAAGTTAAACGGCGTAATGCCAGCGACGACACCGAGCGGGTAGCGATAAATGCCCCCGTCTATTCCGGCAGCAATGTTCGCGAGGCCGTCTTCCATCATTAACGTCGGCGTCGCCGTCGCCATCTCAACGACTTCAATCCCCCGCTGCACCTCACCGCGCGCATCCGTGAGTGACTTCCCGTTTTCCAGCGTAATAATTTCTGCTAGCTCTTCGTTGTTTTTCGTCAGCAGTTGGTGGTACGCATACAAGATGCGCGTCCGTTGCGGCACTGGGACTGTCCGCCACGTCTCATACGCCTCTTTCGCCACCGCCACCGCCTGGTCGACATCTTCCTGTGACGACAGCGGCACTTGGGCAATCGTCTCGCCCGTCGCCGGATTAGGCACGTCCTCCAATTTTGCCCCCGCCACTTCCACCCAGTTGCCGTTAATAAAGTTTCTGATCGTTTTTACTGCTACCGTCATTTTACGCACCTTCCTCTAACTATTCGTATGTCGCAACTTCATTGCCATATGCGGCCATAGGCGCTCATTCGCACCTTCATCTGAAGTCCCTTCATTCCGTTAAAGCTATGCCACGCCATCACAACCTGCGTACACGAGGCTCAACTTCCCGCCACTCGCGCCCCCGCCTGCGCCTTGACAATTTCGTATAAATACGCCATGTCGTTCGCGCCGTAGCCCTCTTGCTCCGCCTGCTCATAAACGGCGGCCAACATTTTGCTCACCGGCAAGTTTAAACCGTGGGCGTCGGCAAGCTCCATCGCTAGATCTAAGTCTTTTAACAGCAAACTAATCGTAAACCCGGGCGTGTAATCCCCTGCGGCGATATACTCCTTATAATTGCGCTCATAAATGCGGCTTTGTCCGTAGCTGACGTTCAAAATGTCGAACAACTGCTCGTGGGCGATGCCACACTCCTTGGCCAATGTAAGCACTTCCGCTACAGCTGACGTATAAAAACCGATAAACAGGTTGTTCATCAACTTGACAACCGTCCCGCTGCCCTCGTTTTCACCGACGTGAAAAATATTCGCACCGAGCACGTTGACGATGTCGTGCACGTCGTCCAGCACAGCTCTCGGTCCCCCGACCATGAAGGTCAACGTACGGTTCACCGCCCCGATCACGCCGCCACTGACGGGAGCGCCGACGTACTTGAGCCCTTTTTCTTTCGCTTGCGTGCCGATATCTACATTCAAACTTGGGGACACGGTACTCGTATCGACGAGCACCACGCGCTTCGGTGTATGGGCGAGCAATCCGTCTGTCCCCAGATACACGTCCTTGACGACTCCGGGGGTGGGCAAACTCGTCAAAATGGCGTCCACTTTTTGCACGAGCTCTGGGATGGTCGATCCGATTTGGCCCCCTTCCTCCGCCAGTGCCCGCTCCGCCTCGCGGTTCACATCGATCCCATGAACCTCAAAACCGCTCTGCAACAAGTTTTTCGCCATTGGCAAGCCCATCTTCCCAAGCCCGATCACGCCAATGCGTTTCACGACAACCTCTCCCTTCCGTTCGTTCCATTTTTAGCTCTCTCCACTCACTTCACTGCACACGCGGTGCGAGCGATCTACTTTGCTTCACGCAAATCTCTCTATACATTACTTGAGCAAATGTCGTGCCAAACTTGAGCAAATATCGTGGCAATTTGGGCTCGATCGCGAGATGGCTTCAAATATTGGTCACCCTCAAATGTAACTGCCCTTTTTTTATCGTTATGCACCGCACCCGCAAGTAAGCGGTTTTATTTTCAACCGGGTGAACTGTCTTGACATTTTGTTTAAACAGTTGTATACACACTAGTAGCGGATCAAACAGGTCCTGTACAAATCGCAGTGATGGCAAAATACTGTGAGAAGGAGCGTGTGAGTATGTCCGACCACCCCTTTTTTCGCGTCAAACCGTGGATGAATCCCCGTGTACAAACAGTGGCGCCCGACGATACCGTCGCACGCGCCATGTCTAAACTGGCTGCGTCTGAGCGCGACGAGCTACCCGTCATCGCCGAAAAAGGGCAGCTCATCGGTGTGTTGTCGCTCTCTCATTGCGTAAAACAGATGGCGGACGGCTTGGAGACTGTCCGCGTGCAAAGGATCATGAGTCATTCTTTTAAAACGCTGCACCTTAGCGACCTATTCCCGGCGCACGAAATTGAAACCGTCTACATCACTGATTCCGACAACAGATTACTCGGCGTGATCGGTAGACCCGAACAAAAACGTCGCTATCACATGCTACAGGCGTTACTAGCCGAGAAAGAGAAGACGATTACGTTACTAAACGTCTGTTTTGACACCGTTTACGAAGGGTTGTGCATCGTCGACAAAAAAGGGATTATCCGCATGTTTAACGACGCCTACAGCCGCTATGTCGGCGTCGCCAAAGAAAAAGCGATCGGTCGACCGGCCGAAGAGGTCATTGAACGCACGCGTCTGCCTGTCGTCTTAGAAACTGGTATACCGGAAAGAAACCAGGCACACCAAATTGAAGGCCAAGACATTGTCGTTCATCGCATCCCGATATGGCGAGACGGCAATATTATCGGTGCGATCGGCGTGCTCATGTTCGAAGGGGTGTCAGAGGTGTATAATATATTGGAGCGCATGCACCGCTTCCACCGAGATCGAGAAGAGAAGACGTCGGTCGCTTTGGAACCGCCTTCACCAAAAAAGTCGCCCATTTCGTTTGAGCATATTTTAGGGTTCAGTGAGCCGATCACCTTAACGAAAAAGATGGCCCGCCGCGCGGCGAAATCGACGGCCGCGATTTTACTTCTCGGGGAAAGCGGCGTCGGCAAAGAACTGTTCGCCAAAGCCATTCACCATGGGAGTGCCGTACGCGAAGGTCCTTTTATAAGCGTCAACTGTGCGGCTATCCCCGAGACGTTACTCGAATCGGAGTTGTTTGGCTATGCCGAAGGGGCGTTCACTGGGTCGAAACGGCGGGGAAAACCGGGAAAGTTTGAACTTGCGCACGGAGGGACGCTTTTTCTCGACGAAATCGGCGATATGCCGCTGGCGATGCAAGCGAAAATCCTCCGCGTCCTGCAAGAAAACGAAGTGGAACGCGTCGGGGGCACGCAGCCGATTCCTATCGACTTTCGCCTCATTGCCGCCACTAATCAGCCACTAAAGGAAATGGTGCGCCAAGGTACGTTTAGGGAAGATTTATTCTACCGGTTAAACGTTATTCCAATCCACATCCCCCCTCTGCGCGAGCGAAAAGAGGACATCCCACTCCTCCTGTCCGAAATACTGCAAAAAAAGTGCGCCGCGTACGGGATGCCGTTTAAAGAAATTCATAAAGACGCCCTCGATCGTCTACTCACCTATGAGTGGCCGGGAAATGTGCGGGAGCTCGTGCACTTTTTGGAAAGACTCGTCGTACTCGTCGACCGGCAGCGCGTCTTTCTCGAAGACTTACCGCCAGAAATCGCCGCCTCTGCCGACTCCGTCGCTGCTAGCGGTTGGCGTCAAGCGGAACCCACGAGGACAACAGCAAATGCACAATTAGCGGATGCAGATGTAGGTGTGGAAAAAGACAATCTACTTAGGGCACTGGAAAAAGCCCACGGCAACAAATCTGCGGCAGCAAAAATGCTCGGCATCTCCCGTTCGACGTTGTACAACAAATTGTGGCGTCACGGTATCCACTGATCACTAGCTGCTTCACTTCGTGTAAAACGGAACCGTTTACACGCCTAGCCTGCCGGTTTTTAAGACGAGAGCACCCCGCACACACGAGAGCACCCCGCACACAAAGGATCGACAATACCGGCGTCACACGCGTCGCCTTTAGCCACAACTATTGGCACGAAAATTGCTAATAAACGGTTACCGAACAAAAAAGGGGGACATGAGATGTCGCAACAGAGTGAAAGTGCTTTGCGCACGATCGGGTTTTTAAACGACGACTCCCATGCGGAGGCAATTGTCACACCGGAAGACATGACTGCCGAACACCGCCTCATCGCCAAAACGACGGCAGACTTTGTCGACGAGGAAATTCGTCCACACTTAGAAACGCTAGATAAAAAAAATTTTTCACTGGCGCTTAAGCTGTTTCAACAAGCGGGGGAACTGGGCCTAATGGGTGCAGGCATTCCGGAAGCGTATGGCGGGTTAGGCCTCGATCCACTCAGTGCCGCCTTAGTTACAGAAAAAATCGCGCCGACGAGCGGCTTTGCCGTCGCGCACAACATTCACGTCGGTCCGGGGACGTTGCCGCTCGTCTACTTCGGAACCGAACAGCAAAAACAAAAGTACCTCCCCGCATTAGCTTCAGGGGAAAAAATAGCAGCTTACGCGCTAACCGAGCCTGGTTCCGGTTCGGACGCCTTAGCTGCAAAAGCGACGGCACAGTTAGACGAAAGCGGTTCATTTTATTTGTTAGACGGGGAAAAGCAGTGGATTACGAATGCGTCCATCGCCGACGTCTTTATCGTCTTCGCTAAAGTGGATCGGGAAAAGTTAACCGCTTTTATCGTTGAACGGGACTTTCCTGGAGTCAGCACCGGCGTCGAAGAGAAAAAAATGGGCATCCACAGCTGCTCGACAGCAACACTCCTTCTAGATCGCGCCAAAGTGCCGACAGAAAACGTACTCGGTACGATCGGACGCGGGCACGAAGTCGCCTTGAACATTTTAAACTTAGCCCGCCACAAATTAGCTGTATCCAACGTCGGACTCGCAAAAAGGGCGCTCGAAGTAGCCGTCCAATACGCGGGCGTTCGGGAACAATTCCGCACGCCGCTGTCGTCGTTCCCACTTATCCAAGAAAAATTAGCGGACATGGCGATCGCCGTATACGCCGCGGAAAGCGCCGTCTACCGCACGATCGGCCTGTTGACGGAGCAATTGGAGAAATTGCCGAGTGAAGGGGCACTAGATCGCGGCCATGTGGTGCAAGCGCTGTCTGCGCAAATTATCGAATGTGCGCTAAACAAGTTTTATGCTTCAGAAGTGCTCGACTTTGTCGTCGACGAAGCGGTACAAATCCACGGCGGCTACGGTTATATGGCCGAATACGAAGTGGAAACGATGTATCGCGACGCGCGCATTAACCGCATTTTCGAAGGGACGAATGAAATAAACCGCCTCACCGTGGCCCGCACGTTGGTTAAAAAAGCATTAGGCGGTGACATCGACCCGCAGCAAAAAGCGCGTCTTTACGGCGCAAGGCCTTGCGGCGGTGTCAACGGTACCGATCACGGGGGTAAAACAGATGCTGTGTGTAAGACTGAGGCCGTCGTTGGCGCAGACACTGACACCGCAGGCGGATTAACTCACAAAGGCACACTTGCCGAGAATGCACTTGCCACCGCGTACGAACGCCTACACGATGGGAAAGGCGCCTTTTGGCTCACCTTCGACGCCGCGCTACGCACATACGACAAGAGGCTCAACGACGAACAAGAGGTACTCGCCAATATCGCGGATACCGTCAATGAGCTGTACGCGATGGAAGCGGTCATTAAGCGTACCGAGAAAGCTGTTGCAAGTGGCGACCGAACAGGCGAATGGAAGCACGGTATCGCGACAGTTTTCTGTCAGGAAGCGTTTGACCGCATCCTCCTCCACACGAGAGAGACGTTAGCCAAACTAGCCGAAGACGGGGACGCAAACGAAACAAGCGGCGCCAGCGACACCAGCTCCGTTAGTAGCACCATCTCTGCCAGTAGCACCCGCGCTTCCCGCTCTAGCGCAGCCGCAGCCGCGCGGTTCGTCGGCGAATGTATGATGAAACCGCGCCTTAATGTCATCGCTCGCAAACGAACCATTGCCGCAAAAGTGATTGCCGCCGAACGCTACCCCATGTAAACGCGTATAAGCGCGTCGCCATTGCAGCACCCGTTGCAGCATCTGTTGCAGCATCGGTTGTAGCATTCGTTGCAGCATTCGTTTTTAAGAGCGAACGGCAATTGAGCGGTTCGTGACTAAGCGGACAGCCATCCTAACAATTTTTATCGAAACAAAGGAGTGTTAACAGTTGAATTTTAAGAACATCCAATTAGAAATCGCGCAAGGAGTCGCCCGCCTCACCTTAAATCATCCGCCCGCTAATACGTTAAGTGTCGAGACGCTGCGGGAAATATCCACTGCTGTTGACGCCATTGCGCAAAACGATGCGGTCAAAGCGGCAATCTTGACCGGAGCAGGGAAATTTTTTTGTGCCGGCGCCCACATTAAGGAGTTCCCCGAAGCGCTTGGCAGTGAGGAAAAAGGAGAAGAAATGGCCCGTTACGGCCAAGCCGTGTGCGACAAAATCGAACAACTGAACAAACCAGTCATTGCGGTGATTAACGGCCCCTGTCTCGGAGGCGGCTTGGAACTCGCCCTAAGTTGCCACATCCGACTCGCAACAAACGACGCCCAGCTCGGCTTGCCTGAATTGAAGCTCGGTCTCATCCCCGGGTTCGGTGGCACGCAGCGGCTCGCCCGCTTAACAAATGTCGCGCTGGCGTATGAATTTATTTTAACGAGCCGCGTCGTCACCGGTGCAGAAGCAGAAAAAATCGGCCTCGTGAACCGCGCGCTGCCACTCGATCAGCTGATGCCCGAAGCGGAGCAGCTATCCCGCCTCATCGCGGAAGAAAAAAGCGCCGTTTCCGTCGCCAGAGCGATCACCGCCATCCGCTACGGAAGAGACGCGACCTTAGCAGACGGCCTTAAACGAGAGGCACAACTTTTTGGGGAGTTAATGACGACACACGATGCCACCGAAGGAGTCAACGCCTTTATCGAAAAAAGGCCGGCTACATTTAACGATCGATAACTGGGATCGCTAGCAGGAACCGCTAAGATAGATCGCTAGCAAGTTGCCACCCCTTGTGATACGGGTTACACTCGAGTTAGCGTATCCGAAAAGGTTGGATGCGTTACTGGATGCGCTAACATCACCTTTTCATTACACGATAGAAACGGAGGGTCGTCCGATGGAACAAGCGACGATCTTATACGAACGCATGGGGAAGGTCTGCTGGGTGACACTCAACCGCCCGCACGTACTCAACTCACTCAGTCTAGAAATGATTCACAGTTTATACGACCAGATGAAACAGTGGGCGAACGACCCCGACGTCGCCCTCGTCATTTTAAAAGGCGCGGGGCAGAAAGGTTTATGCGCAGGCGGCGACATCCGCGCCCTGTACGATCGCGGCAAATCAGGCGACAAATCGCTGGCACGCGAGTTTTTTTCAACCGAATATGCACTAGATCGCACCATCCACGAGTTCCCGAAACCGATGCTCGTCTACATGGACGGCATCGTCATGGGCGGTGGCGTCGGCTTAGCCACTGGCTGCAGCCATCGCGTCGTGACCGAAAAGACGAAGTGGGCCATGCCCGAAGCGAACATCGGCTTTTTCCCTGATGTCGGTGCCAGTTACTTTTTGAACAAAATGCCTGGGGCAACGGGTCGCTATTTGTCGATGACGTCGACGGTTATTTCCGGTAGCGACGCCATTTATAGCGGCATGGCCGACTACTATTTACCGAGCGAACAGTGGGAAGGTCTTACGAAAGCTATTCGCACCCAGCAGTGGACAGCGGAAACAGCCGCCGCTGAACTCGATCGCCTCTTAGAGGTGCACTGTACGCCTCCGCCAGCCCCCGCGCTCGCCGAAAAACAAGCGGCGATCGACCGTCACTTTGGCCACGATACCGTCGAAGCGATTGTCGCCTCGCTGCAAGAAGCAGCCGACGAAGGCGACACTTGGGCAAACGAGACGAAGGGCAAACTGTTAGCCAAAGCGCCGACTTCGTTAAAAGTGATGTTGGAACAGCTACGCCAGGGCATTGGCAAGTCGCTTGCCGAATGTTTGGCGATGGAACTAAACATTGCACTAAACTTCATGACGCACGACGATTTTTATGAAGGCGTCCGCGCCGTGCTCGTCGACAAAGACAACCGCCCCGCGTGGCAACCTGTGTCGCTCGATGCGGTTTCGAAGGATAAGGTCGCCTCCTTCTTCGCGCCTGTCGATGCAGACGGTAGCCAGTGAGCAACTAACCAATAAGCACAAGAACAGATGTCGCTTTGGATGGAACAATATCGCAAACAACTAACATAGACTTAAAACTTCGCGAAGGGCCTCGCACAACTTTCAACAGGTCCTTCGCGCCGATCCCTTTCCGTTTTAAGGCTTTTAGCTGTATCACATTTCCGGTTTGATCTGTTCATTTCGTTTAACTGCGACGTACTTGCCGACGGGGCATGTTCACAGTAAAAATGTACCGTTCTTTCGGATACTTCGCATGAGTGATAAATAAAGGACGCGAATTGTGTGTATAGTTGAGGCACTCCATATACAAAATGGAGGAAAAAGGCTCAACCTGCAGTAATTCTGCCTCTGCTGGCGACGCTTTTTCAGCATCGAGAGAAATACTACCATAGCTGATCGACAGACGATACACATCTTCAACCAAATTGTACAAAGACTGCTTCGCCAAATCTTGTTCAGCGAGCCCTGGACATACGTTTTCCTCAATATATACCGTCTCTAAAGACATCGGCGTTTCATCTGCCAAACGCAAACGAACGATTTTCAGTAGCCGATTGCGGGAAGTTAACCCGAGCTGCAGTTGCATTTTTTGATCCGGTCGAATATTTGACTGGATCTCGATGACCTTCGAGGAAGGCTGTTTACCTCTGGCGCGCATCTGCTCGGAAAAACTCGTTAAAATCGTCAGTTCATATTGGGAACGCCGTTTTTGCACGAACGTCCCTTTCCCTTGTTGGCGATACAAAAGCCCCTCATCAATTAACAGCTGCAGTGCTTGACGCAACGTTTGCCGACTGACACCGAGATCTTTACTCAAAACCGGTTCAGGCGGTAATTGGGTACCAGGTGTCCATTCGTTTTCGTCAATGTTGTGTTTGATCCACTCGTATACTTGTTTATATAGAGGAATGTCGTCCCTACGTACAAATATTTCCATATTCGATGCTCCTAATTGGATTCTCCCAGCCATAAATAGCCGTTTAAAGCTCGCCCACTATAATTCACGATACGATTACTAGTTGCTACCATTATACATAAATAAGCATATGTTGTGGTACTTCTGGATAAAAGTAACTTCAAGTCACCGAATGAAAAAACTCCCCTTCAGCATGCGCGTCGTTTTGGACGCGCACCTGTAAGGAGAGCGTATGATAACCGTTAAAAATGTTGCGAGAGGGACGGAAAATGGACAGTCGAATCTATCGTTATGACATTAGGTAGCTCTGACATTAGGTAGTTCTGACACTTAGGCTTCTTATAGTTAAACAGTTTTTATGAAATAAACGTCTTAACAACTTCTTGTGCCGATTGTTGAACCATCTGATCGATCGATGTGCCGACAACGAGGACGTGCACTCCAGTTTTTCGGAAGGCCTTATAGTTCGTCGTATTAATGCCGCCTTCAGCCAACGTCGGTACCGACACAGAAGTAATTAACGCTTCTAACCGCTCTTTAATGATATCTGGTATTTCGCCCGCCTTTACCCCGTTGTAACTCATTCCGGTCATCAACCCGATCATGTCGACACCGATCGCTTCCATCTGTTTTGCTGCTTCTGCTACTTCCGCAGGAGTGCGTGCCGGTATTCCGAACGGGTGTTGATCGTCCGGATGGGCAATGTAAGCGTCGACTAACAGCCCGTAGTCATGCGCTTTTTTTACAATCTCTTCTAAATCGGACAGGTCGCACTTGTGCGTATGCAACCCGTCAGTTCCAGCGCGCGAGATCCGGAAAAAGTCTTCGTCGGCAATCGGAACTGGCATCGTCTCTGTAAAGCCCCCGGGCACACCGACAGTAATAAACGGTTCTTCCCCGACAACGCTGCGAATACCTCGGACGACATCAACCATTTCGGAAAAGTTAACATCGTGCCTTACATGCTCTGCATCGTGCATCGTCGTCACACCTTGGTGGCCGCGGGCGAGCGCGACGGCTGGGTGGTTCGGCTCTAACATCTTCACGCCAGCATCGACGACCGCTTTCGCAATTCTCGCATCGTCACCAGTAATACCAGTACTTAAAATGGTTTGTCCGTTGTGTTCGTCAATCGCTTGCCACACTTTTTTAATCGCCAGTTTACGTTTTCTCTCCATATCTCCTTTAAACATACGATACTCACTCCTCATTAGATTCTGGTTTATTTTTGCTTATTTTATTTGCAATGAACGTAATGACAAATGAACAAATAAATCCGCCAGCCATCGCTATAACTTGTCCGATGACATTGTTAGATAAGAAAGGTGATACGAGCGACGGCACGTAGGCGGTACCTCTCACATCGAATAATCCAACGAGCATACCCGCTAAACCTGCGGAGCCGATCGCACCAGCAAAGACGATTTTGTTAGAAAACATAAAGGGATAGGCCGCTTCGACGAATGTTCCGAATCCCATATTGATTAAAAATCCGGGTGCTGCTAACGTCGCTTCCCCTTTTTTACGCGGTGCGACCATGTTTGCTAACGTAATTCCTGCTGACACCATGACTAGCCCGCACATATCGACGGCACCGAGAAAGCTATTACCTGTCTTTTCCATTTCTAACAACACGATCGGTAAGATTGCTGCGTGATACACACCGCCAAGAATAGCTGGCCAAATGAGTAGCCCCGCGACAAGGCCCGCCAAGATTGGGCTTAAAGCGATCGTATATTCAATCGCTGCCCGAATTAATACGCCTGCTTGCAGCGCCAGCGGTGCGATGAGAAAGTAAACAAACAATCCCGCAATAATCCCCGATAGCCCGCCAGCGACAATATTAACGGTCGTAGTCGGGAAGTTCCAGCGCACGCACTTTTGAAACAAGTAGTTTACGAGAATACCGGCGAGAATACCGGCGACGATCCCGCCAATGATCCCGCCGTCGACAGATAACACACCGGCCACAATCCCGGCCACGATCGCGATTTCGTCTAAACCGGATATTTGTCTTGCGGCGATCGCAGCTAACACGACTGGCAACGCTTTGATCAAAATATCAAACACGTCACCTAAACTTTCTAATCCAGGTATTTTGCTTAGAGCGAGAATGAGCGCTAGGGAAATAAACGCCGGTAACGCTGCTAACATAATTCCCCTAAATTGAATTCGCTTTAACGGGTTGTCCGCCGCGCTACCTTTAGACGATTGACCAATCGCCGGTCGGTAACTTATTCCCCAATGCTTACTGAGCGAGCTAATAAAAGAGACAGCGCGCGTGCGGTTCGTCGTTCCCGTCGTTCCCGAGGTAGCGATCACATTGCCGCCTTTAGAACTCGTTGTCGCCATGGACGTACCACCTGTTCCGACAATCGGCACGCGCTGTTTAATCGCTGCTGCAATCGCTTCACGGTTCGCACCGTTAGGGTCTGCACTCATTAACACAATGCCATCAATTCGCCCAGCGTCGATTTCGCTCGCAACCCTTTGATCGACTTGTCCAACCTTTTCGTTCACTTCCTTGAGTGTACCCGAAAACGTCGCCTGGGCCGTTTGTGTTTGAGCATCCCACACATATAGTGTCGCCGGTGTCGTCTCCTTAATATTATCCATCGACGCTTTTGCTCCGATAAACTGCACGATACCGATTTCAACGTTAGCCGCTTCACACTGCGTATGAATTTCTTGCAACAACTTTACCGGATCATCTCCACCGAGACTATACAAGTTTCCCCCACTGCTTCCCAAGATGGCGATCCTTTTGCTACTCAATTTACTAACCTCCTCCACCTTTAATTGTACGTACATTTATTGTACGTACAATTAATATAAGCGATTTCATAGAGGCTGTCAAGATAAACAGTACATCCTATTCGTGGCTGTTTTGTGAATACGTTTAAAGATTATAGTATGAAGACCTGGTCTGCAAAGGCTTTCATGTTTTAATTGTATAAAGTAGTATGCCCAATATCACATGCTATTTAGGCACTATTGAAGACACTATTGAAAGAGAGGTGCGTGACCGTGTGCAATGACACATCCTTGCGCCGTAACAGTTATCCATCCACACTAAACGACAGCCGCCAGCGATGTTAGCCGGCGGCTGTCGTTTAGCCATACTACACAGGAGCGGGCGGGCGTTGACTTGTACGGGAACATCTCCTTCATCTTCCGTCAGGCTCCACTGTCTGCCCTGCCATGCTGCAGCAATCACTTTTTTGACAGGAGTCTTTAATCGAACAAGCGGCACAAGCCCCTTGCTTACTTTTTTTCACAAAGCGTACGAGCGCCCAGGCCGAATACCCTAAAATGACTACCCCGAGCACGATACTCGCGAGCACGACGACCACCTCCGACGAAAAAATGTAAGCGAGCGATCGCGGGACAAGTCAACCAATCGCCTCAACCAATCGCCAAAAAATGTATCAAATAGCTGAACGAAAGATCCTGCCATTCCGCCACTATTTAGCCACTATTGAAACCCGAGCCAACCGCCGCCAATGTAAACGAGCAGCGACAACAAGTAAGCGACGGCGAGTGCGTACACGATCGAGAAAATCGTCCATTTCCATTGCCGCCCTGTCTCGCGGTGAATAACGGCTACCGTCGCCAAACACGGCACGTACAACAGCGTGAATACTAAAAAACTGTAAGCGCCGAGCGGCGTGATCTGACTGGCGAGCACGTCGCGCAGCGCGCCTAAGCTCGGTGCGGCGTAAATAATGTTCATCGTCGAGACGACGACCTCTTTCGCCAAAAACCCGGTCAACAACGCCGCCGCTGCTTGCCACGTACCAAACCCGAGCGGGGCCAAAAGAGGCGCGATCGCACCGCCGATCATCGCTAAAAAGCTGTCGTCGATCGGCACGTCGAGCCCGCCGGGACCGGAGTAAGCGAGGAGCCAAATGACGACCGAACCGGCAAAAATAAACGTCCCCGCTTTACGCAAAAATCCTTTCCCTTTATCCCACGCACTGCGCAGCAACGTCTTAGCGTGTGGCAGGCGATATGGCGGCAACTCTACGATAAACGCCGCTTTCTCTTGCCGAAACATGAGCACGGAG
Source organism: Numidum massiliense (assembly GCF_001375555.1). NCBI lineage: Bacteria > Bacillati > Bacillota > Bacilli > Caryophanales > Bacillaceae > Numidum > Numidum massiliense. The sequence goes on from NZ_CTDZ01000009.1 coordinate 1,895,158, forward strand.
AACAGTTTTGCTAGGATGAGCGCAACGACAATGCCGAGCACGTATAGCGAAAACACGATCTCCGCTTGATGGTTCCGAAAAAAGGCGACCGTAAATAACGTATAGATCGATAGCCGCGCGGAACATGACATGAGCGGCGTTAGCAACACGGTCAACAGCCGCTCCTTAGGATGTTCGATCGTGCGCGCCGCCATGACCGCGGGCACGTTACACCCGAAACCGATAATCATCGGAATGAACGACTTTCCACCTAAGCCGACCTTCTCCAGCAAGCGGTCCATAACGACGGCGACGCGCGACATGTATCCCGAATCCTCAAAGACAGAAATGAAGAAGAACAGCGTGAAAATTTGCGGGAAAAAGACGAGTACGCCTCCGACGCCGGCAATAATCCCGTCGACGATTAAATCTTGCATAAACGGCGTTACCGCGAGCGCCTGTAGCGCACTGGTGACCCAATCGCTAAATGCCCCGTTAATAAAGTCCTCCAAACCGTCCGAAAGTGGCCCGCCAATCCAATCGAACGTCGCTTTGAACATGAGAAACATGAGCAAGAAAAAGATCGGAATCCCGACATAGCGATTCATCGCCAGTGCATCGAGGCGGTCAGTGAGGGACGGACCGCCTAGCCCTCGCTCGCATACCGCATCCGCTAACACGGAGTCCACAAACTGTTTGCGCACCGCGCGAATGTGATCAGTCACATCGTCCGACAACTCGTTACCGGCCTCGGCGACTATTTCGGCAATGGCCGGCCGCAGCGCCGCTAACTGTTTGTCGTACCCAAACACCGCGTCGTTCCCTTCCAGCAACTGCAATGCGACCCAACGCGGCGACAATCCTGTCGGTGGCAATAGCTTCTCCACGCGTGCGATGGACGGTTCTAGTACTCCGTAGTCGAGTCGGAACGCCGGTTGTGTCCAAGCGTGCACTCGCTCACTGATCCGCCCAGCAAACTGCTCACCGACCTGTCCACCAAATTGCCCACCGACCCGCTCGCCTAACGCTGCTTCTAGCGCATCGACCCCTTTACCCGTCCGTGCCACAATCGGGAACACCGGCGTCCTTAAGACGCGCGACAGTTTTTGCACATCGACTTCTACCCCGTCCCGTTCCGCGACGTCCATCATGTTCAACGCGATGATGACTGGCTTACCGTACTCGAGCAACTGCACCGTTAAATACAAATTGCGGATCAGTTGCGCCGCATTGACGATGTTTAAAAAACTTGCCGCCGTGCCCTCGAGTAAATAGCGCATGACGATCGCTTCGTCTTCTGACAGCGGGTGCAGCGAGTACGTCCCCGGTAAATCGAGCAACTGCCCGTCCGCTTTGCGCAACGTGCCACACTTTTTCTCCACGGTGACACCTGACCAGTTACCGATGTATGCATATGAATCCGTCAGTATGTTGAACAGTGACGTTTTGCCGATATTTGGGTTGCCGATGAGCGCAATTTCATCACGTGTATGTGTCGGAAGCGGTTGTTGTACGTGTCCCATGTCAACCACTCACTTCGATCGTGCACCCGTCTGCGTAGCGAATGCCGAACGACTGCCCACACGCTTTCAAATGTAACGGCCCTTTAAACGGCAGTTTTTGCACGACCGTCACCGCCGTTCCCTCGTCAATTCCTATATCTAACAACCGCCGCCGCAACCGTTCATCGCATTGATCAAAGGCGACGATCACGGCCGTTTTACCGTTTGGTACCTCAGACAACACCATCGCACTCACCTCATACGTCCATTTAGCGGGAAAATGATTCATCGATAATCGCCCTCAAATATATGTCAAATGATAATCATTTTCATACAAAATGGCAACGGTCTTTTTCTGAACGTTATGTTGCTTTTTTGTGAACGCTTTTATTAATTATTTCTTACGATTACTATTAAATAAGCTTTATGCGGATATAGGTGCGATCGTCGAAGGACACATTCCCTTTGACTAGTCCTTTTGCTAGCTTAAATTCGCGAAAATCGGCACTAAATCATCTGTCTTTTTGATGGCGTAACGCATCATTTCTGCAAGCGCGACGACAATGCGGCTAATTTGTGTAACGCCCTTCATCTTTGCCATCCAATTAACCGTTTCCAACGTATTGTATAGGAAGTGCGGATTGATTTGCGCCTTAAGCGCCTTTAGTTCGGACTCTTTGAGCCGGACTTGTTTCTTATACCCTTCGCGAATTAATTGACGCAACTGCACCGTCATTCGGTTAAAACTGCGTCCGAGCATCCCGATATCGTCGTTGTACTTCGCCTTAAAGCGGACATCAAGCCTCCCGACTTCGACGTCTTTCATCAAAGCGGTTAATCGCTCTAGCGGTCTCGTCACCGTCATCGACAAAAAATAGGCTAACAACGCTGACAACAACAACCCTAACGTTGCGATCGTAATCGTCAACTTGTGGATGAGGTCGTTTTTTTCACTAATTTGTTGCAGTGGTACAAAACTAGCCACTTTAAAGCGCGTCGCTTCGGCTGTATCGTAGACGAGAATGTGCGGGGCACCTTGCCAATCAGTTTCAAAAAAACCGTCGTCCCCTTTTAAAATGCGCGGTAAACCGTCGTAAGCCATCTTCATACCTACTGGCGCCTTGTTTGGATAACTAGAAATAACGTAACCTTGTGCATCGAGCAAAAACAGTTGCTCCCCTTCAGTACTACGGTAAATGTCGGCAAGCGCCGATTCTAAAATATCGATCACTATGTAGCCGAGCACCTTACCCGTGTCTACGTCTTTTAAGACGCGTGCCGCACTTAACACGATTTCTTGTTGATCGACTTTGCGGATGCTGTAATGCGTATCCCACACGACAGCTCCGTCCGCCGCTTTCGCTTTGCGAAAAATGCCCCACTGTTCCTCATAGCGGTCATAGCGCGGCGGAAGGTACTCACCGGTAAAATAGCGATCGCCGTTTGAACCGATCACGTACACGTTAACGTCCCACTTTTTCGACCCTAATACCGTCTCGAACAAGTGATTCATCTGCTTAAAATCGGCATGTTTTTCAATTGCGTCGCGTGCCGCTCGTTTGTTCAAAATGTGTTGTACAGCGTCATGGCGATAAATGTACATCGATAAATGGGCGACATCTTCCATAAAAAAGGATAAGTTTTTATTGATTTGTTTTAACTTTTGCGCTGCACCTTCACTCATTTGTTCTTGCAGCATGTGAGCTCGGATAAACCCCTTAAAACTGGACATACATAACTACAAGCTCACGTTATCTCTGGTTCTCGCTTCCTTTCGTCAATAGAAGTGTAGTCGCTTCAGACCTTCCGTCAAGGGTAAAGGCTACGCCCTCGCTTTCGCTCGCCCTTGACGTCACGTCTTACAGCGGCTGTTGGCTTGGAAGACGAAAGGGAAGGATCAGAGTCGAACGGCTTTCGTGCGCAACGAAGATGTTTGATGCGCATGGAAAAACTGCGCGGGGCTCATGTCCCCAATACTACCGTGTATGCGGCGGTTGTTATAAAAGTCCATAAAGCCTATGACGGTACGATATGCTTCCTCGTACGTCTCAAAGGAATACTTGTTGAAGCATTCGTCCTCAACGATCCGATGAAACGCCTCAATATGGGCATTTTTATTCGGTGTGTTCGGCGGAATACGTTCGTGCTCACAACCGTAGTGTTCACAAGCTTCTTCGAATACTTTAGATACGAACTGTGGACCATTGTCCGTCCGGATGATCGGCTTTTCTTGTGCCTCCTGAAGCCCGCGTGTCGAAAGCGCTCGTTGTAGCACCTGAACAGCGTCTTGACCTTCGCAAGCTAATCCAACATGATAGTCAATAATCGAACGGTCATAAACGTCAATGTAGGAAAGCAGGAAGAAAAAGCGGTTTTCTCCGGCAATGTACCCATACTTGATGTCTGTTTCCCACAGCTCATTCGATCGCTCAACGAGGCGGTTACGTGCAAGGCGCCTAGGGTGGCGGATTCGCTTCCGTCGCTGCGGCAGTAAGATGCCTAACCGTTTGCAGAGACGGTACACTTTTTTCTTATTAATGACTAAATCGTACGTCGAACGGAGCGCCACCGTTAATTTTCGGTACCCATACGCGTAGCCATCACCCGAGACGAGCTCCATAAGCCATTCTTTAATTTGTTCGTCGGACACTTTTTGCCCGCTGTTTGTGAAGGAGTAACCTGGTGCCGGTCTCCCCCCACTTACTTTCTTCTCCTTCACCCGATAGTGTTTCTGATAGTAATAGGTGGAACGCGGTACGTGGACAATCCGTAAAACGGTTTGGATCGGGTATCCCTTAGAAATCCACTTGTCCGCTACTTCAATCTTTTCAGCAAGTGAGGGTGCTGCTTTTTTACAAGATCACGCAAAATGGCAATTTCTAAATCCTTTTCGCCCAACAACCGTTTTAGCTGATCATTTTCCTGAGCAAGATCACTGAATTCGCGTGGTTGGGCGGATTCGATCGGGACGTCCCCGTAGTGCCCGTCCTTATATTCGCGAACCCATCGGTTAAGCAAGTTAGAACCGAGATCATAGCGGCGAGCAACTAGCGCTTGGTTACCAACCTCCATGGCTTCCTTTGCGACTTGGATTTTAAATTCCTTGGTGAACTGACGGCGTTTCATTTGATTCTGCCCCTTTCATCACTAGTATAACTTAAAGTGTTTAGTGATGTCCAAGTTACTATAGGGGCTTAATAGAGCTGATTTTTGATAAGAGAAAAAACCTAACAATAAAAGCGGTAACAAAGCGATTGGAATGAAGATAACGATTAGCTTCATCCGCAGCGGCAGATTCATAAAGTTGCACACCAAGACCACCCTCCCGTAGCCAAAATTATAGCGAGAAAGTCCAAGAGAGAACAGAACGGCGAAACAGTCCCCAGAAGAATTTCTCATTGTCAACTGTAAAAGACAAAAACAGCAGTTACGGGGGCAAGATCTTCTGTTTCAAACAAACTTGCAAAAGGACCGGGTAAATCACCCCGTCCTTTTTCCGTCATCGGCAAGCCGACTTGTAACAAACCTTCGTACTTATAGGCAAAATGAGACGCGAACACGCGGTCAAAAAACCTTTCAGGATCGCTGCTATTCCTTATACTGTTTTTCTACGTACAATTCTTAAAGCGGTGCGTGAGCTTTTCACGGTGCCCCTCTAACACTTCCTCTAACGAGAATCCGTACATGTCCATGAGAATAATTAAGTTTACGAGGACGTCGCCGCACTCCTCACGCAGATCATCTTCTAACTCCTGCAGTGTCTTCGCATGCTCGTCGGGTCGATCCCTGCCAATTTCGTACGCGCGCACCGCCTGCGCAATTTCCCCGACCTCTTCCATCAAAAAGGTGACCCGCTCGAACGGCCCGTATTCCGACCACTTCCGCTGCTTGTAAAAATTTTCAATCCACACTTTCGATTCGTTAATCGACATGGCACTCTCCCTAACTACTAGTAAAAAATCAACCTGTTGTGTTTTATGCCTTTATAGTATACTATATTTTGGCGTTCACACCATTAACTTGGCGTTATATAGTAGATGCTATGGCATAGACGCCGTCGTAGGCGCCGTTAGATAAGCGATATACATTTAGCCAAGCGTGTGTGGTGGACGTTTAATTTACTACGCGTATGTGATTGGAGATAGGAGTTGTTGAGAGTGAAACGCATATGTGTATTTTCTGGTTCCAATGTAGGCAATAAAGCGGAATACGAGCAACTGGCGGTCGCCCTCGGGAATGAAATCGCGACGCGCCAATACGGACTCGTTTACGGTGGCTCCCAAGTTGGGCTCATGGGGCGCCTCGCGAATGCAGTACTTACCCAAGGTGGTGAAGTGATCGGCGTCATGCCGCGGGGCTTGTTTCGCGGCGAAATCGTGCACGACCAATTAACTGAACTCATCGAAGTAACGACGATGCACGAACGAAAAGCAAAAATGAGCGAATTAGCCGATGCGTTCATCGCTTTACCTGGTGGCTACGGCACATTCGAGGAACTATTCGAAGCAATTTGCTGGTCCCAAATCGGCATTCACCAAAAACCGATTGGCCTGTTAAATATCGCCGGCTTTTACGATCCGCTCGTGCAGATGGTTTCACAAGCAGTGGCGGCAGAGTTCATCCATCCGGAACACGCCAAACTTTTCGTCGTCGCCGCCGAGCCACAGTCACTAATCGAAAAAATGCTTCACTTCCAGCGGCCACAGCAAGTGAACAAATGGCGTGAGTTGGACGATTGACGGCGATTAACGACGATTGACGGCATGGTCAGCCAGTGCTCTGTGCCCTATTCATTATGACGTTGTACAGAGTACTGTGCCCTCCACTTCTTTACCAAATCCGCCCTCATCCCCCAAAAAAATAGTTCCACCCTACATAAGAGTGGAACAGGCTGTTTCCCGACTCCAGCTTATCTTCGCGATCTTTACATCGGCGCGACACGGCACTTCTACGTCGCACGTACGCATGACGCTTCCCCATCACGCTGAAACGACTTCGCACGTCTCCGTCACGACGATCCTGCCACTCACCGACTGCACCATCGCACAATTTTTTTTCGCCACTTCCATCGCCTTAACGACTTTCTCCTGCTTTAACTGTTCACCTTTGACGACGAAGTGGAGGTGGATCTTCTCAATGCGGTTTGCTTCCGCTTCGTTCCGCGCAACGTCGACCGACACGTGAATGTCACTCACCGACAGTCGCATTTTCTCTAATACTTTTCTTAACACGCCGGCGCTACAACCGGCGATCGACGCTGCCATTAGTTGAAAAGGGCGGAAACCGTACGCCTCGTCCCCCGAAATCGCCAATTCCCCGAATCCCGTCTCCGTCACAAACCCGTTTTCCTTCATCCTCAACTTCACGTAAGCACCACTCCTACAGTCTACAGTTGGTTGCTTCTTGCGGACAGTGACCTTTAAAAGGGCTAACTGCGAACACTGTCACCAGACGTCAAACGATTAAGCAACACCTTAGAAATAGACACACAACGTGGCCTATCATTCGGATGCGACTTAACCTCCTGTCGGTACAATTATACGAAACCGCGACGCTGACGTAAACGATAAAACACTTACACGGAATGTCACCACGAAGGAACAGTTGAAATCGCTACCGTCATGTGTTGACTGTAAACATACGCTAAACATACGCAGCAAATCGTAAGATGATAGGCGACGTCGACAGCTTTCCGCTACATTAGTTACGGCTGGTACTGATTCCGCTCGCAACTACGTGTAGCCTAAAGTTGGGGGGATTATTAAAAAACTATCGCTCCCCATCCATCGTGACTAACGCGTGCACGTGCCGCTGTTGCTCGCGGGACACCGATACGAGATACGAACCGACGACACAAATGAGCACATTCAACAGCAATCCCAAGATACCGCCGTGAATTCCGGCGAACGTCTTAATTTTGGCGATCGTCATAAATCCGGCGAGCGCTCCCCCCGCTAACATCCCCCAAAAGACCGGTCCCGCCGCCAGTCGCTTCCAATATAGACCTAAAATGAAAGCAGGGGCAACTTGAATGAGCAATTCGAGCTTTAACACGAAGATATCGTACAGCGTCGCCGGCGGGTACCACGCAATCACAAGTAACACGGCGACAGCGACCACGCCCGTTACTTTACCGACCATAATTTTTCGCTTTTCTGAAGCGTCAGGGTTAATAAAGCGCGCATACACATCTTTCGAAATCATCGACGAAAAACTGAGCAGCGCCGAATCGGCTGTCGAGACAATTGCGGCAATGATCCCGCCAAACAGGAGCACCATCATCCAGTAGAAAAAGCCGTTAATTCCGGCAACTTTGTTCGCAATTAAGCCGACGAGTTGTTCTGACCCCTCTTGATCCAACCCAGGAAAGAGGACGATGCCGATTAGCCCGACCAAAAATACTAAACCAGTCGTAATGAGCGGCATCCACGCCATGCGAGCAAAAGAGCGTTTCAACGTGCGCTCGCTTTCCGCCGAGTAAATGCGCTGGATCGCGTGCGGGTACATCGCCGCACCGAAGCCGACAAGGAGCAACATACTGAGCCAGTTGACGGAAGCCTCGAGCGGTGGCACACTCGCTTTTTGCGGTTCGTGTGCGACGATGTACGACGTGACGCTGCTGAAGTCACCGCCAACTAAGTACAAACCGCCCACGAGCAAGACAAAGATACCGACGAGCAACGCGATCCCTTGCATCACGTCTGTTAAAGCGACCGCGCGCATGCCACCCATCCACTCATACGCGAGCATGACGAGCACAAAGGCGACGACGGCAATTTGGTACGGAATCGTATTCCCCGTTAACCCCGAAATGCCCTGGCCGATCGCGACGAGCTGTTCGAGCAAGTAATTGCCGAGCCCCCACAACATGAAAAAGATTGCGAGAATCGAAACGCCTTTAGATCGGAAGCGGTGGTCGAGCCATTCCGTCGGCGTGACAAACTGCCGCTTTTTTGAAATGACGTACAGTCGCGGCGCAAACAGCAAATAAATTCCGATAATTATTGTCATAAAAGTGACCGACTGCCACCAGGAGAAGCCCATCCGATAAGCAGTTGGCGCATAGCCGACGACGTTGTTTCCGCTGTACTGCGTCGCAAATAACGTAAAAAAGAGCGCGATAATGCCGAGATTTTTACCGGCTAAGTAATAATTCGTCATACTTTCGTGGAGATCTGACTGCCCCCGCCCCGAGAAAAAACCGATGAGCAACATCACGACGGCGTAAGCAACCAATATCATAATGGCGTCGATGCCTGAAAACGCGAGTTCCATTCTATTCACACCTTCTTGCTTTACTAGTGTAAGTATTGTTGGTAAGTCTAATTGATGTAAATTTGCTTGATGATCATTCGCATACTAGATTTGTCACTAGATTTGACAGCAAAAATGTCCTGTCAGTTTCCGGTTTCTTCTTCGTCTTCGACGATGTGCCACTGCGTTAAGCAGAGCCAACTTAAATAAGCGGATAAAACGACTGAAAAAACGATCGAAATAAACGCCCAGTACGGAAAACCGAGAATAAGTGGTTCAATCGTTCCCGTCGGCAAATACCACGGCACACCTGCAAGCAAAATGAGAGCGAGTACGATCCAAATCCACTTCTTGCGGATCGGTTCTTTTATTTTACGACTAGACACAACCATCCTCCTTACATTAATCACACAATGATTTCATCTATTTTAGCAGAGTGTCGCCTTAAAGTGCAACAGTACCGCCAGAAAATGTCCGGATCACGTCTCCAGAAAGCGTCCGTATAGTGTCTAATGTGAGTATTCGACAAAAAAGCGGATAGGGAACCTTCCCCATCCGCTTTTCATTAAATCTTACTTCATAGCATCTTCATTGTATCTACATTCATCGTCCTTACTGCACATGCGGGTAACTAATCAAGTTAACGAACATGCGATAGCCACCAGGAATTTGGCTTTGAATTTGTCGGTACCACACTAAGCTCGTATAGACGTAACTGCCTTCCCCGTAATTGGCGGTGAGCAATCCACCGGTAAACGGCTCTTCGCCGGGATCGGCCATCGACAACAGCGGTGTGTACGCCTTATCCCAACTCGACGGGAAGTAAAGTCCGCGCTCTTGGACCCAGCCGTTAAAGTCGGCTTCCGCAATCGCATTAGGAGCGTGGAAAACAGGGTGTTCTGGCGCCAAAATCGTCACCGGTGCTGTTTCATCGGTCACGCGCCACTGGATTGACGGTTCGCCAGGTTGCAGCGGGAACGGGGACAACTGTGGCGACCAGTTGTCTCCCGGTTTATGGTATTGCATGACGACGTGACCGCCCCGTTTGACATAGTCGAGCAAACGATCGTTGTGCGCCCGCAAATCGTCGCGACTTAAATAAGCGCGAATGCCGACGACGATCGTATCGTAGCGTGACAGATCGCCACTTGCAAGATCCCTCTCGGAGAGGAGTGTAACGTCCATGCCCGCTTGCTTAAGCGCCTCAGCTACGCCGTCAAAGCCGCTGTCTACGTAGCCTACTTTTAACCCTTCCACCATCTTCAGCGGGAAAGCCTCGACAGTTACTTGGCTGTCTCTCAACCAATAGCTCCTCCCGATGTGATCGTACTGAATGGGTTGCACTTGCGCAGAAAAACTGCTGCCCTTCGCATTGTGCGCCGTCACGTCGATTGTATACGTCCCGGGCGTCGTGTCTGCTGTTGGCGTGAGGACAAAGCGCACATCCTTTTGCTCCCCTTGCTTCTTGAACGCGACATTTATTCGCTCCGGTGCGACACGCCAACCGTCGGGCGCATTGACCGCGATATAGCCGTCGTTTCGTCCGTTCACATAGTTCGTCACTCGCGCCTGTACGGAAAGTGACTCACCGTTTTTCTCCGAGTTGAACATCGTTTTCTCGGGGGTGAGCTGTAAACCGAAGTCCGGTAATACGGCGACCGTATTCGCGGGATTGACTTGTTCGGCGATGCGCACACCTTTTAACGAATAACTGACTGTCGCCCGTAAAACCGCATCGTCGTAGGGGCGGAAAAACGAGGCATCCTTCGCCACTTTCACTCTAAAGGAAAGCTGTCGTTTTTCACCAGGCTTCACCCGGGCAATTTTTTTGACACGTGTCACTTCCCACCCTTTCGGTACGATCGGCTTAACTTGCACATTCGTTAATGCGTAGGCACCTTTATTGTGAACCGTAAACGTGACGTCTGTTTCCGCGCCACGCGTCAGTTGCATGTTTTTTGGCTGTAAGGTGAGCTGTACATCGGATGCGACAGCACTTGCCCGTTGCAGCTGTTGCTCTTTCACTAGCAGTCGATGCATTAGGTCTACCCGCGTATCCTCAGGCAATTGCCGGCGGTCTTTGTCGACGGCCTTCAACAAAGCTCGCGTCTCTTGCAATGCCTTTCGCCCCTGCTTAACGATGTTGTCTTTATTCGGATAAGCCGCAACGACGCGATCCAACTGTCGTTGATACGCCGGGAGCGCCTTTTTCCACTTCTTACTAGACAACCCTTTCCCATAGTCGGCAAAATCGTACGGCAACGCGTCAAAGATCGTTCGTTCGCGACCCGAGTTGACGACACTGTCAGCCAAATAGAGCGACACATAGTAGTCTTCTACCGGTAGATCGCGACCCATGCCTTGGCTTTTGTGTAAGTAGCGCGAGTCCTCGCCCAGTTGCGGATACGTCTTTCCGTAGACGGCATCGACGGTACCAATATTAAAGCGCAACGTTTCTTCTTCCTTCGTTCCCGGTAAGTACAGTTTGCGCGGTTGCCAAGGGCTTAGTCCTTCCGCCAACTGTTCCGGAAATACAGCTGGATCTGCCGCATCGCGAAACGCGCGCACCGTCAGTTGATTCATGGCGCGATGATGGCCGTGCTGGGATGGGACATCCCTAAATGACGGATACAATATGTCTGGCCGCTGTTCGCGGATCTCGCGAACGAGCCGTTCGTAAGTCACTTCCTCGCCCCATTTTTCTAGCGTTTCTTCCGGGGATTTGGAGAATCCGAAATCGTAAATGGCATCATCCAGCTCACGACTCAGTTGCGACAAATGGATGTTCGTCACTTTCGACGCTTCTTGCAACTCGAGTGAGCGAACGATTCCTAAGCCGTTCCCTAACTCGTTGCCGATCTCGTTTTGCCCACCTTCGCCGCGGTTGGCAATCACGCTGCTCGTACGTACCCCTTTTCCGAGGGAAAGGTACGCTAACAGGGCACTAAACTCGTCGTCTGGGTGCGCGCCCGTATTCATAAAGCTCACAATGGTGTCAAGGGGCCGCACGACTTTCCATAGCTCAACTTCTTCATTCGTCGATGCACGCTTACCTGTATCGTCCCTGTTCATCTCGGCTTTCACGACGTTTGCGCTTTCAACGGAAGACGACATCGACCACCACGAGCTAGCGACAAGTAAACACACCACAAGACATAGTGATACGACTGTTTTAAATTTCATCGTTCTACCCAAATTTAACCCCTCCGCTGCGTGCTAGTTTAATGTGGGCGTTATGTATCCCTATACAACTATATAAAAGTGAAACACCACGGTGTCTACTGTCTCATACTAGCATGTGCATACCCTTAAAAAAAGCGCTTCCACGTTATATTTAATGACTTAGGTCAGGCCCAATGACTTAGGTCATCCCTAATTCTTCATATCATTTTCGCAACATTACGCAAAACCTAACAGTGAACATAATGAAAAAAGACGTAAAAGTCCTTTACCTTTTCCGGGAAACCGATTACAATAACGAATACCGATCATCAGGCAACTCTCCCCGTTAACCCCACATATTTGTACGAGTAAGCTCGGCGACCTCGCCAGCGTCATAGGAGGTGTCGTACGCGTGTTACAAGCACACGACAGTGTGTGAAAAGGAATCGTATAAAAAGGAATCGTATAAAGGGGGCATTTTCCTTGAAAACAGTCAAATGGGTCGTGCTGCCACTCGTGCTCGTCTTAGTTTTTGGCAGCTTACTGGGGTGCATGGCACCGAGCGATCACAGCGGTCAAGCAGACAAAAGAGGTACAGAAACAGGTTCGAAAGGAAAAGGAACGAAGGAATTAGAGGAAAAAGTCGTCGTCTACTCCCCACACGGCAAAGATATATTGAGCGACTTCGAAAAACAATTTACAGAGGCGCACCCAGGCGTAAAAGTCGAGTGGCTCGATATAGGTTCCCAAGAAATTCTCGATCGGGTGCGCTCGGAAAAAGATAACCCGCAAGCAGACATTTGGTGGGGGGCGCCTTCGGTAATGTTTGACCAAGCAAAAGAAGAAGGGCTGTTAGAGCCTTACAAACCTTCCTACGCAAGTGCGCTAGCGGAAGAGTTTCACGCACCCGACTTCTCTTGGAGTGGGACGAGCCAAACGCCGGAAGTCATTATGTACAACTCCAAACAACTATCTGCGGAAGAAGTGCCACAGGACTGGGACGATTTATTAGATGCGAAATGGAAAGATAAAATCGTCATCCGCTACCCACTCGCTTCCGGTACGATGCGCACGATTTACTCAGCGATGATCTGGCGAACGTATAAAGACACGAACGACCCACAAGAAGGCTACGAATGGCTGCAAGCGTTAGACAAAAACACGCGGGAGTACTCGGCCAACCCGGAAATGATGTACACGAAAATCGCCCGCGGCGAAGGAGTCCTCACGGTGTGGAACATGCCAGACACGGTCATGTTGAAAGAAGAGAAAAACTACCCGTTCGACTTCGTCATCCCTAAAAGTGGCACGCCAGTGTTGACGGAAGGGATCGCTCTCCTCAAAGGGGCGAAACACCCCGAGGCGGCGAAGGCCTTTTACGAATTCGTCAACACGCCGGAAGCTACTAAGTTGCTTGCAGAAAAATATTACCGCATCCCAACCCGGAACGACGTCACCGATCTGCCAAAGTGGATTACCGAAACCGAAATTAAACCGATGGCTATCGATTGGGCGACATTTCAGGACAAAGAAGACGAATGGATGGACTATTGGGATACGAAAATTAAAAGCGGCAGCAAGGAAGTGAAGGAGTAATTGATCGATCGGAGTGAACACGTATGAGTTCTGTTCAACTAACAGATGTCGTCAAACAATTTGGTACAGTCACCGCCGTCGACCGGCTAAATTTAAGTATTGAGAACGGCGAATTTTTTACTTTACTCGGTCCGAGCGGCTGCGGTAAAACGACGACCTTGCGAATGGTGGCCGGTTTTTACTATCCTACGGCCGGCCGCGTCTTCTTTAACGCGCGGGACATGACGTTAGTACCACCTAACAAGCGCAATACGGGCATGGTTTTTCAAAACTATGCCCTCTTTCCACACATGACCGTGTTTGAAAATGTCGCCTTTGGATTGAAAGTGCGCAACGTCAGTAAGCATGAACTTAAGCGACGGGTGTACGAAGCGCTAGAGATGGTTCGCCTCAGTGCATACGGCGCAAGGCGCATCGGACAGTTGAGCGGCGGCCAGCAACAACGGGTGGCGTTGGCACGCGCCCTCGTCATCCGCCCCGATATTTTGTTGCTCGACGAACCGCTATCGAATTTAGATGCGCGTTTGCGCGACGAAATGCGCGGTGAAATTCAAAGCTTACAGCGGGAACTCGGCATTACGACGATTTACGTCACCCACGATCAAGTGGAGGCGCTTACGATGAGCGATCGCATGGCCGTGTTTAACGAAGGGGTGTGTCAACAAATCGGCACGCCGTCCGACATATACAATTACCCGCGCAACGCGTTCATCGCGCGCTTCGTCGGGGAAACAAGCTTACTGCCCTGCACGATTACCGATGTATCCGCTGACCGCGTCACCGTGCGTACCGACAGTGGACATACGTTAATCGTCCTTCGCTCAGGCGAAACGATTGGCGACGTCGACTTGCAGCCCGGGAACGACAACGTTTCCTTGTCGATCCGTCCGGAAGCGGTAGAGCTAGCGTTTAGAAACGGTGAAGGGACGATAGAGCTGACGAATAAGTCGGTGGACGAGGAACGGCCGAAGGGGCTTGCGAATGAGTCGGTTGGGAGAGGACTGGCAAACGACGCAAACGGAGGCACAGTGAGCGAACATGTGGTACGAGGAAACTCGCGTTATAGAAATACGTCGAACGCGAACACGTCTAACGATAATACATCGTACGGGCATCCGTCACTCGCGAATACCGTACAAGGGCGCGTGAAACGCGTTCAGTTTACAGGCTCGGCGGTGAACTGCATCGTCGAACTAGACGGCGGTGCCTCTCTCCGCGCGATGATGTTGAACTGTCGGCATTCGGTTGCGCAAGTGAAAGAGGGTGACACGACGTGGTTTCAAATTCCGAGCACAGGGCTGCGTCTCATTCCAAACAGTTAAAGCTCCTGCCACAGCTCGACCCTGGACGCCCTCCCGTTTGGAACTATTTATGTTCTGATCGCGCGCTCACGTACGTCTTGCTCCTGCCCGTCTTATACGTACTCGTCGCTTTCGTCCTCTACCCTTCGTTTAAAACGTTGTGGGAAAGTTTCTTTACGAAGGATGGCGCGTTTGGCCTGACGAATTATGCCCATTTTTTCGGTGCAGAAACGGGAACGTATTTAGAAGCGCTCTGGAATAGCGTGTACATCTCCGTCTTGAGTGTCATCTTCAGCGCTTGCGTCGGTGTCCCCCTCGCCTTCATTTTTAACCGGTATCAATTTCCGGGGCGCTCTTTTTTTGCGACTGCGGCGATCATGCCGATCGTCCTACCTTCCCTCGTCGGGGTGATGTCCTTCATGTTTTTATACGGGGAAACCGGACTAATCCCGAGTGCCTTAAAAGATTTGTTTCACCTCGATAACGTGCCGTTCAGCATTGGCGGCGTTTCCGGTATTTTACTCGTCCACACGTATACGATGTACGTGTACTTTTACATGACGGTCTCTGCGACGATTAACAACATTGACCCTGCACTAGAGGAGGCGGCATACAATTTGGGCGCCAACCGGGTCACCGTCTTTTTTAAAGTGACGTTACCTTTACTCACGCCTGCACTCGTCGCCGGCTCACTGCTCGTATTTATGACCTCGATGGCGTCGTTTAGCGCACCGTTTATGCTCGCCGGCGGGTACCGCGTGCTCAGTTTGCAAATATATTTTGCCAAAATGAACGGCGACTTGGAGATGGCAGCGGCACAATCGGTCGTCCTTTCGGTCATCTCGATCAGCTTTCTGCTGTTCATGCGCTGGTATCAAGGCTTGCGCGACTACCAAGTGACGACCAAAGGGGTAAGCGGCCACCGCAGCGAAGTGTCCAATCCGTGGCTGAAGTGGAGTCTCGTCACATTCGGCATCGTCTTGCTCGTCGTGCTGCTCCTTCCGCACCTAACGATCATCGTATTGTCACTCGTTCCCGAAGGTACGTGGACGTGGCAAACGTATCCGACTGTGTTTAACTTCGACAACTACCGCTCGTTAATGGAAGACCCGACCATTTGGGAACCAGTCAAAAATAGTTTGTGGATGGCGACTATAGCCACCGTCTGTAACTTCCTATTCGGGCTGCTCGTCTCCTATTTGTTAGTGAAGCGTAAATTTGTCGGTAAGAACGCCGTCGACATACTGGTCATGCTGCCGTGGGCACTTCCAGCAACCGTCGTAGCGATGAATTTGATTTTCGCCTTTAACACGAAAACGCCCTTCGCCCTCGGCAACGTATTAGTCGGTACCTTTTGGATTTTGCCACTCGCCTACTTCGTCCGCCACATCCCACTCGTCGTCCGTTCGACGAACGCCGCGCTCGAGCAAGTCGACGATTCGCTCGAAGAGGCAGCCCGCAATTTAGGTGCCAAATGGTTTTACACCTTTCGACGCGTCATTTTTCCGCTCATCTTGCCCGGATTAATGGCAGGAACGTTGCTCGCGTTCGTCACGGCGGTCGGTGAGTTCGTGTCATCCGTGTTGCTGTATACGATTTCTAACCGCCCGATCTCGATTGAAATTATGAACCAATTGCGGATGTCTAATTTAGGTCAGGCTTCTGCCTATGCGGTGTACCAAATAGTGTTAATCGCTGCAGTACTATTCATTTCCAACAAATTTTTTGGCGTCAAGGGCGAGCAACCTCTGTTATAAAGATATAAAAAAGACTTTGTGTGGACAGACGACGATGAAGGGAACCAAGTGTAGGGACACGAAGTAACGCGTTCATGCCCTTCACTTTTTATAAAAAAACACTTCTTTAGAAAGGATGATTCAATGGCTCCCGACCGAAATCCCAACCGAGACTCCACCGCAGGTGAAGGGGCAACATTTCCCGGGAAAACATATGCGGAGCACGTACTCAAACACGTCTTTAACGACCAGCGCGACCATTTATTCGCAGCCATGTTTGCTGTACACCGCGCCCACGTGTTAATGCTCGGCACACGCGGCCTCATCTCCCGCGCCCATACGACCAAATTGCTCCAAGCGATTGAAGAAGTTGCGACAAACCCGCAGGCCGCCTGGCAATACGACCCGCAATACGAAGATTTATTTTTCATGGTAGAAGCTAAGATTACGGAGAAAGTCGGTCCAGAAGTCGCTGGAAATATGCACATCGGGCGCAGTCGTAACGATTTAGGCGTTGCGATGTACCGCCTCGTTTTACGGGAAAAACTGCTACACGTCATCGACAGTGTCCTTCAATTGCGGGAAGCACTCTTACAAAAAGCACACGAACACATACACACTGTCATGCCCGCCTATACGCATACACAGCCTGCCCAACCGACGACGTTTGGACACTACACACTGGCGATGTTCGACGTGCTCACACGGGACACAGAGAGGCTCAAACACGCCTTTCTAACCGTCAATCAAAGCCCGCTCGGCGCTGCCGCCCTAACGACGACCGGATTCCCCATCTCCCGAGAACAAGTAAAAGCGTTACTCGGCTTCGACGGACTCGTCGAAAATTCGTACGATGCCATCGGCGGCGCCGACTATTTACTTGAGACAGCAACTTCCGTTGCAACATTAATGACGAATATCGGTCGCTGGGTACAAGATCTGCTCCTTTTTTGTACCCGCGAGTTCGCCGCGGTTCGCGTCGCCGACCCGTATGTACAAATAAGCAGTATTATGCCGCAAAAGCGCAACCCGGTCTCCCTCGAACATTCGCGCGCCCTAGCCAGTAGCGCCATCGCCGACGCGCAAGGGGTTGTGACGATGGTGCACAATACGCCCTTCGGGGACATTGTCGACACAGAGGATGATTTACAACCACACCTTTACCGCGCCATGCATAAAGCGGTGCGCGTCTTATCGCTCCTGAATGTCGTCGTGCGCACGTTACACATCGACAAAGCGCTACTCGCAAAACGGGCGAAAGAAGGCTTTATTACGATTACGGAGTTGGCGGACACACTCGTTCGCAACTACAGCATTCCCTTTCGTAGTGCCCACCACATCACGAGTGCCGTCGCTAAGGAAGCGTGTGCCCGCGGATTAGAAATGTATGAGTTAACTCCCGTCCATTTGACACCGATCTTCGAAAAGTTCGGGTACGGTGACGTTGCCATGACATCGACCGAATTGGCCCGCCTAAGCGACCCGGCCTATTTCGTGCATGTGCGAAACCGACCAGGCGGACCAAATGCGAAAGAAGTGAAACGCATGCTCACCCAACGTAGGCAATCGTGGGAAAAGGACACCGCGTTTTGGAAACAGAAAAAAATTGAGCTCGCTGAGGCCGCAACGTCGTTGCAACAGCGTGTACGATCGCTTATTCGCTCACGCTAGCGGGGCTCGGCCGGGTATGGACACGGTCTTCATACGATCGCAGATTCGTAATTTATGCCAATATTCATAATCGACAGGGTGCTGTCAGTTACATTGCATAACTGTTAGGATAAAAAAAGAAACACGCGTTCACTTCACAGATACAGCCACGAACACGTGTTTCTTGTAAACTTTATAGACCGATTGACCGTAAGATAGATGCGAAGACCTATCATAAAACGTATATTAGGGGTCTACCGTAAGACAGGGTCTACCGTAAGACGTAATATTGGTCGACGGTTAGTTAAGAATTGTTCGTTTAAGACGCCCTATAGTAAAAGGTACGCCATCAGGACGATGATCGGCAATGTAAGGAGCGTCCGTTCAAAAAAGATAATAACTAAGTCCTTAAAGTTGACCGGAATTTTCGACCCGAGCAACAATGCACCCACTTCCGACATGTAAATGAGCTGGGTCACCGACAAACAGGCGATGACGAACAAAGTAAATTCGTTCGCAATCGTCTTCTTAGCGATGACGACGGGCAGAAACATGTCGGCAAACCCGACGATGACCGTTTGTGCAGCAGCCGACGCTTCCGGGACATTTAAGAGCGATAAGATCGGAATAAACACCGCCCCAATAAACTTAAAAACCGGTGTGTGCTCGGCAATAATGTTTGCTAATGCCGCCAACGCCATCACGAACGGTAGCACCCCGACCCACATGTCGACCACGTTGCGCATCCCTTTTTGGGCGACGGTCGCCACACTGCTCTGCTTGGCGCGCGACGCGGCTTGGCGCATCCCCCATTGAAACAAAGACATATTTTCTGGTACGACTTCGGAGTTTTGTTGGCTCGCCGCTTCGTAATACGTGTCCGGCTTGCGCGACAACGGCGGAATGCGCGGCATAATTAAAGCGGCGATGACCCCTGCAACGACGATGGTCAAGTAAAACGGCACAAACAAATGCTCCAACCCGACGTAACCGATAATGACGATACTGAACGTAATCGATACGAGTGAGAACGTCGTGCCGATCACCGCTGCTTCCCGCTGCGTATAGTACCCTTCCTCATACTGCTTGCTCGTAAGCAAGACGCCGACCGTGCCGTCTCCGAGCCACGATGTCAAACAGTCGATCGCCGACCGCCCTGGTAACGTAAACAGCGGCCGCATCACTTTCGTCATTAACACCCCGACTAACTCCAAGAGACCAAAGTCGAGTAACAGCGGTAATAATGAGCCGGCAAATAAAAAGATAACCGTTAAAAACGTCACAAGGCCAAATGCGTCGTCTGCCCAAAAGATTTCTGGACCGATTTGAAACAATGTCGTCAGCGCAAAAAACATCCCTAACACGCGTGCCGTCAACCAAAACGGTCCGACGTCAAACAGCCCTTTTAAATAGGCGTTGTTCGCGATGAACGACGGTTTAGCTACCTTCGCAATTAACGATAACATTCCCGTGACGAGCAAAAAAAAGACCGAAATGTACGGGAGCGTCTCCGCGATCGTCCCTTCGACCCAATTCGCTACCAAGGCGACTGGAATAGAGACGTCCCCTTTCCATGAAATAGGGATCATAAATAAGAAAATCCCAAGCATTGACATGACGATAAACTTAGTAACATTTTTTGCTGTATAGTCTTTAGCGACAGCAAGTGTACGACTGTCCGCACTGTGTAACGGCTGTGCGTTGTTGTCCATTTTCCTCCCCCAGATCCAAACGAATCTAAGTGTATACGAATCGATTTCGTATCACCTTACATCAATATGCATAATTATACACACTCTCACTGCAGCTGACAACTGTGTTTATTTACCTTTTTTATTCATACTAGCAAAAAACAAAGAAAGCACTTTCATTTAAACGCACCGTATGTTAGACTATGATAAATCCTACAAATAGATTCAAAATAAGGAGGAAAGGTGAATGGAGGAAAGGCGCGCACATACGACTTACTTGTTAGGTTTAATTTTTTTAGTCGCCGCCATTATTTATTTTTTTGCTACGAACTGGCCGCTTATGGATCGTCCGACGAAGATTTTATTGAGTTTGCTGTTGATCGTATGCGGCTACCTTGCTGCATGGGTGTATGAGCGAACGAACGACATGCGTTATTTGTCCCGCTGGTGGCTCGTCTTTGCTACCATTTCTTTCGGGGTAAGCGTTGCCTTGCTCGGACAAATGTACAACTCGCACGCTGACTCGTATGTCTTGTTTTTAATCTGGTTAGTACCGGCATTAGTTATGGCGCTATGGACGCGATACACACCCTTTTATTGGTTGTCCTTACTACTGCTGGAGTGCACGATATGGCTAAAAGTATATCCGAGCGGCTTCTTCTTTATTTACGACATCTGGGAAGACACGTACATATTTAGTGCCATTGTGTTGTTTCATTTATTGCTTTATTATGGCAGTCAGCGGGTACAGTTACAGCACATATCGCACGTTTTGTTAGCGGTCGCACAGTTGAGTATCGTTAGCCGCTTGGTGAAGCATCCATTTTATGACGTGTTAGCGAACTGGGAGGGGTCTTTCGCTACTCCTGATCAATTCGCCCAAACGATTTTTCCGCTGTTCCACCTATTATACATCGCTGTCATGGTTCTCATCGCACGTCATTTGTTCCGTACGAAAAACTTCCATCCGCTCGTGTTCGCGGTTCACCTCTTATTTTTCGATGTTTATGTCGTTTACAACGTGTTTTATATATTTTACCAATTTTTTGGTGACTCGCTGTTTCTACGTATACTTATGCTTGTCGTACTGTTTACGTTGAGTCGGTTTAGTTTAAAGGTACTTAACCGAACGAAGTCGACTAAGTCGCAAGGACAGTCGAACAAATGGGTGAACGCGACGTACTATTTTTTCGTCACTGTATTTTCTTTGCTTGGAACGATCGTGGCACTGCTTATAATAGCTGCATTTATTTTGTTGTTTTTAGGTGCGGACAATTTATCGATGTTTTTCTTGCTGCTCGGGATTGTGTCGATCAGCGGTTCGTTACTTATTACGCACCCGTTGCTGACGGTTGTAAGGGCAACACTCGCCGCAAGCGGCAGTTGCTTATTGTATCTGTACGCACTAGAATTTTCTGTTATCTCCTATCTCGTAACCGTCGTCATCTTCGCTGCCTTTTCCTTGGCGATACTCAAATACAAATGGGCAGTGATCTTTTACGTTGCCAATCAATGGACACTGATCAAGTTTATTTATTCTCTTTTTATAACAATCAATGTGCCGCTCGTAATCGCCGATCTGTGTGTCATCGCGTTAGTCGCTTGGAACGTATTCATTTGTTACAAATTCCACACGATGAGTTTACGTTTAGTCGCTTACGTCCTCTCAGTTGCCATGTTATTTGATCTCGCATTCTTGTCTTTCCAACCGTCGCTATGGCTCACCGTTGTTTACCGTTTGCTCGCTGTCGCTTTTTTATTGTGGCAACTGTATAAACCGTTCACCGCGTCACGCATGTTACGTTGGTTTACTTGGGCAGCGCTCGCCACGTTTATTATGTGGATGTACTACGAATACTTATGGTCGCTACTGCATAAATCGCTCACTTTACTTTTGCTTAGTGCGATTTGCTTTGCCCTCTTTTTCATCTTGAACAAAAAGAAAAATACCGCCGTAACTGTAGCGCGCATCCGTTGGTGGGGAATCGTTGCTGTACTTGTCGCACAACTTGTCTTCGTCGGGGTGACCGTTTACCAGAAAGAAACTTTACTAAAAGAAGGAACAAGCATCGCATTGAAATTAGCGCCGGTCGATCCCCGTTCCATGTTCCAAGGTGACTATGTCAACTTAAGCTACGACTTAGGGAGAGCCCTACCCTACTTTAATGAAAATGGCGCCGTTCACGTCATGTTAACAGCGGACGATGCACAATCTGTGCGTTACAACGGCGAGTATATTCCCCTGTATACAGGATCGGCAATCATTCCGCGTGCGAAGTGGCGCAAAGGTTACAATGTGCGTGCAGAGCGACAGGGCGGCGACGATGACGATGCGCCGATTTTCCTACGCGGGGAAATAAAGCACGGACAACTCGTTTTAGGGATCGAGCATTTCTTTGTTCCGGAAGGGACAGGGCGTAAGTGGGAGCAAATGAACGTCGCGATTGTCAAAGTGGCAAAAAACGGGGATGCACTTTTAGAAACGTTAGTAAGGTATCCGCTGCCGTAGCGGAAAAGGAAAAAATGATCGACAAAAGCGCTCGCTCTCCGAATTCAAGGGGGGGCGGGCGCTTCTTTCTTTCGGTACAATGTTGTTTTTTCGTAAAAATCACGCGTATGACGCGTGTATCACAGTGATGAACTTTTCCGCGATTTATCGCGATAAGTTTTTGACAGGCGTTTTTTTAAGTCGGTTTAAATTGGTAGTTTCACCGTGAACGTACTTCCCTTGCCCCATTCAGACTTAACGTCGATTCTACCACCGTGGGCGGCGACAATTTCACGCGCAATAGCCAAACCGAGGCCGGTGCCAGCAATCCCTTTATGTGCGGCATCGGCGACGCGATAATATTTGCGGAATAGGAGTGGGAATACGTGCGGTGGAATCCCGATTCCTTCATCGGCTACGTCGACGCACATATGACGATCGTCCTTGTACAGTCGCACCAAAACGCGCCCGCCGTCGGGAGAGTACTTGATCGCGTTACTGAGTAAATTGTATAACACTTGCTTGATCTTAGAGGGATCGGCTGTTACGTTCGCATCTTCCGTTCTTCGCTCGAGCAGTAGCGTATGCCGATTCGTGTACAAATTTAACGGTGTCATGGCCTCTGTGACAATATCCGCCATGTCGATGCGCTGCTTTTGTACTATCGGTTTTGCTGCCTCTATCTGCTCGACGTCGAGTTGTTCGACGTCGAGCAAATCGTTCACGAGTTGGACGAGACGGTGTACCTCTTTATAAATCGCTGCGAGGTACTTCTGCTGCCTTTGCGCAGGTAGCGATTGATGCAACATTAACTCGGTCAACCCTAACACACCCGTGAGCGGCGTCTTTAATTCGTGGCCGAGCGTATGCATTAGGTCGAGCTTTACACGGTACAGTTCTTCTTTATACGTGGACTGATCAGTGTAACGTGCCATTTTTACGCATATTCCTTTCATTCACCTGATGATAACATTCTCCCGATTTGCTGCAGTAGTTTTAGCGGACTAAACGGTTTAGGCAGAAAAAAATCGACGCCGTACGCAAGAGCCCGCTGTCGGTGTTGCGGCGTGTGCTCGGCGCTAATCATAATGACTTGCGGTGTATTGCGGCTGGACTGCGCTTTAATTTTCGCGAGTGCGTCGAAACCGTTCATGTCTGGCAACACGTAATCGAGTAGCACGAGGTCGTACGCCTCTCGTTCAATTGCCGCTAAAAAAGCCTCCTTGCCACTGGCGACGTCGATCGCGTAACCGGCGTCTGTAAGCATGTCGCGCATCAGCATTTGTAAAACCTCTTCGTCTTCTACTACTAAAATTTTTGCCAAAGGCACGATTACCCCCTTTATATCAGTTGTTAATGCTTGGCGAATTCCCGCTGCACGATCGCGTATGATTGCTTCAACCGCTCATGGGACGACGGTGCTTCCCACGCCGGCCATTTGTACGGCTTCGCGGTACGGAGCGGCAACGTATCGCCGTCGATTGCCGGCAAGCTATCGGTGACGTTAACGATGCGCTCGAGGTCTTTAGCCTTGCCGTCTTTCGTCGGCTTGTACGTCACCGCCGCGATTTTGAAACCACCCGTTTTTTGTGACGCGCCAATGCCTTTTTGCCAGAAATCGCCCATAATTTCGCCGCGGCTCGGGTCTTTCACGTTAAGTAGTGCCCACGGCAGGCGAATTTCGACGATGTCGTTCTTCTCGCTGATGATAAAGTCACTGAGGGAATGGAACGATGCCGCTTGCGGATCGCCGTTACCGTGCTGCAATTTCCCCGTCTCTACCGCTTGAAACGGAATAAAGCGGTTTTCCGGTGCAATGTACAATTTACGGCTAATTGCGAGCCGAATCGGGTTGAACGCGTCACTATGTTTGTCGGTGGCTGCGCGCTGCCGGGGAATCATTTTTAACTCCTCGCCGTAATGGTAATAAAACGAATCGTAATGGCTGTGTACGAGGAGGCGACTTTCTTTCGTCCCGTTTAAGTGAAGTATGAAGTCGACTCCGCTATCGGTCTTTAGGTTCGTCTGAAACGGCAACTCGTTACTCCCTTGCCCGGGAATCGTATCGAACAAGCGGAGCGTGTGGCTCTTTTTCGGATCGTATCCTTTTAGCGAACGATAGTCGAGGCGCAAGTACAAGTAAGCCTCGTCACTCGTCGCATACAAGCGCTCAAGCGTGCGCATGTCGTCGGCGCCGTCGCCTAAAGCAGCGAGGGGACGACTCTTTTTCTCGTGCAACGGTTCAAGCGATTGCTCCTCCCAATCGTCTGCCTTTCCGTCTAGTCGGATCTTAAGTTTGTCCGTCCCCGGGTCAAAACTGAGCAGTCCGTAATGCTGTTCACTCGTTTGCTTGTTAGACCAAAGTGGGCGCCGGTCGGCGTTGTCGTAATCCATCGTGTTCCACGTGCGTTTAAACCACTCGTCTTGCCACGAAAAAATCAGTCCACCGGCTAGCCCTTCTTGAACGATCGTGCGAAACTGCTTGGCCACCATTTCCCCTTGTTCTTTTTCCGTGAGCCCACCTTGATCCATCCCGTGTACGCTTTTGTGCGTGATACCGCGCGACGACGGGACACCAAATTCGGCGACGAGGATCGGCATGCGGTGCGCGCGGTGTAAGTCGCGCAAGTAGCCGGCGTAATTGTTCTTCTCGCCTTCTTTGTCTACGAAATTTGTGTAAGCCGGGTCGACATTTAAATTGTCTGGATAGTACGGATACACGTGGTACGACGCAAATTGACCGGCTAAGTGACGCTTCGTCGGCGCGATCACATGCGGATCGACACTCACTAAGTCTTCCTTGTCGTGCGGTTCATACGGGTGCTCCAGTAAATCTGTCGTCACCCAGTTCGTAAAACTGATGGGCCGTTGCCAGCGATACCTCTCGGTCTCGTAAGCTGCGGCCGCCTCCATGCGCGCTGCCACCCAGCTTTCAAACGGATGCGCGCCGTGCGCCCTAAAATACTTACCTTGAAAGTCAGCCATCCCGCGATGTTTTTTGATCGTTGCCTGGACGACGTCTGGATCCCACTCAATCCCTAAAATCCAGCCGAGGACGTACGGCGATACGTCCGCCGTATACTTGCCGCTCGCGTACCCTTTGCGCACGGGTAAATCTGCCTTGCCGTGTACGACGTCGATCGTCTCTTGGATCGCTTGGTCTACCTGCTTCACGACATTGTCGGCATAGGCGTCTTTGGCGGCGAGCAGCGGCTCTTCATCGACCCACACGCCGTGGAACAAGTAGAGCGGTGCTGCAGCCTGTTCATTGTACGCCTTAAGTGCCTCGTAAAATTCAGGGGGGTGGAGCGTATACACTCGCACCGCGTTGGCGTTCATCGCGCCAATTTGCTTAAACCAGCGTAAGTACTCTTCTTTCGTAATCGCCATTTCGCCGGGAAAGTGACCAGGCTTGGCAATCCCCATGTTGACCCCTTTAATTAACAGCTCCTCCCACTTACCATTTTTGTAAACTTGCAGCTTTTCCTTGCCAACGGTGCCCGCAAGGGAGAGACCATCTACTTTTTTGATCTGAAAGGTCTTAGTCGTTTCCTTCGCTGTAGCCCCGGCGTGATCGTGCGCCGCAACGGTCCGCGCCTCGTGCGTTTCGGCCAAAATCGCCTGCATCATCGGTACGTACACTTTCCAATAAAACGCCTCTTGCCCGACTTCGTCACTCGCGGCAAGCCATTTTTTTACGGTAGTGATCCCGGTGTACGCGTGCACCTCGGGAACGTTCTCCCCACCCGCAAAATCTCCAGCAAAATAATATGTATGTGTGCCGCGGACAACCGCTGGCGCGGTCGTTGGAAGGCCGTGCTGACGCAATTTTTGTTTGCCGCTTTCCTTTGTGTCGATGACATACTCGGCGAGCACTTCTTTCTCTTTCTCTTTCTCTTCCTCTTTCTCTGCACCTGTGCCATCTGTGTCATCTGTGTCGAGCGGCTCGACCACGTCAAACCACCCGTGGTAGCGTACCTCTTCGTCTAAGCCAAACGCGTCTCGCCCTTTTTCTGTAAAACGAAGTTTTATGTCACCTTCGGCTAAGTCGCGTGCGGTGAGGACGACGATGTCATCCCGTTCGCTGACAAACAGCGCGCCTTTCCCTTGGTACGCCCACTTCTCGCCCGTCTGTGCTTCGTATTTGTCGACGACCCATGCGGGAACTTTTCCGCCACGGGCGAGTTCATCGTAATAACGGCCGATCCACCCGCTCCACTTCACGCCGAGCAAGTTATACATCGTCTCTTTAGCCGTTTGTTCGGTCGGGTTGCCAAACGAATTAAATTCGGCGACGACCGTCGTCCCATTTGCTGCCGCTTCGGCAATCGCCGCCGCTTCGCGCCGCTCCAGTCCGCCGTAAATGAGCGCGGAACGCTTTCCGCTTTTCGTTCCATCGCGCTGCTCGTCCGCATAGACGCCGTAAGCGTCGGCTAAGTAAATCAAATCTTGTTCGTCAAACACTTGAGGTAGCTCTTTAATTTTGTAATCGCCGTTGCTTTTAGGGTGGTAGCCGTAATAGTCACTTTCTCCGTCATACGGTTTCCCCGTCTCGCGCTGCACGAACTTTTCGTTATTCAACACCCACGCAAACCCTTTATGTCGCTCTTGCCCGCGTTCTGGCACGGTTTTGTCTACAATCGCCACATTTAGGCCACGTTCTGGAGATAATAACCAAACAATTTTCGGGAGGAAAAATAACGCCGCGACAATCGCGGCGACTCCCACAAACCAGATCAGCCCGCGGTAATTGCTCCATCTTCCCATTACTGTGATACTCCTTTTCGCGTCATTTTTCCCCACGACCGCTTGCGGCTCAGCAACTGTCCGAACGCTTCCACGCGCCAAAAGACGGTGAACAGACGGTACCAAAACGGTTCAGACAACGAATACACCGTAAGAGACGCCATATCTCTAATGCGTGGGTATTTGCGCAGGCTCCACTCTTCTAGCAATACGGCACCGACTGACAACAGCGCCCCGTACAAAAACGTCAACAAAAATAGTAAGAGTGAAAAAGTCATGTACACGCCACCGAGAAACGGTCCGATGAGCATGATCAAGTAGCCAGCTAACTCGACGAGCGGTCCGAGCAATTCGAGAAAGACGTAGTACGGCAGTGAAAGCATGCCGACGGCGCCGTATGTCGGATTGAAAATCATCCGCTTGTGACACCACAAACTTTCAAACAGACCGCGATGCCAGCGGTTGCGCTGTTTGCGCAACACGGCGAGCGATTCCGGCGCCTCTGTCCAACAGACGGGGTCGGGGACGAAAACGATGCGCTTCTTTAACTTATTTTTGCGAATGTGGCGATGTAAACGCACGATCAGTTCCATATCTTCCCCGACTGTATCGGTACGGTACCCGCCGACGTCTTTCACCGTCTGCTTGTGGAACACGCCGAACGCACCGGAGACGATCATCAAAATGTTAAAGCGACTGAGGCCTACTCTTCCGACGAGAAACGCGCGTAAGTATTCGATCACTTGCATGACGACGAGCGGCCGTTTACTTAAAGCAACTTTCACAATTTCCCCGCGTTCGATGTGACAGCCGTTCGCGATGCGCACGCTGCCACCGCTAACGACTACTTCGTCCTCTGCGTCGATAAACGGCTTCATCACTTTTAAAAAGGCGTCGCGCTCGATGATCGAGTCCCCGTCGAGCGAACAAAAATATGGGTAGTGGGAAAAGTTGATCCCCGCGTTTAACGCATCTGCCTTGCCGCCGTTCTCTTTGTCGAGCACGTATAAATGGTCGAGTAACTTTGAGCGGTACACTTTCTGCACTAGTTTCGTTTCCAGATGTCGTTCATAAGGAATTGTCGTTTCTACGAGATGAAACGCATCGATCAGTTTTTGCAGTGTACCGTCGTCGGAACCGTCGTTAATGACGATCACTTCGTACGTCGGATACGATGTGCTCAGTAAAGAACGGACGCTCGCAACAATCCCTTTTTCTTCATTATACGCTGGAACGAGAATCGATACGGGTTTCGTCTCCGTCGCTGTCGACATCTCCCGGTAGACGGATGGCTTGTGTACGCGCGACTCGCGCTTCAGCTGTACCGCGGCGACGACGAACATGACGAGGTAAAATAAAATATTAAACGCTGTCAAAACTAAAGCGACATAACCAAGTATTTTAATGCCGTAGACGAACGCGCTAACGAACGCTTCCACTTCTGTCCTCTCCCATCTTTTCTTCCAGTTAAATGATACGGTTAAACCGTTAAACGCTGCCGCGCTTCGCGAGATTCTTCAGCTTGACGCTGATTGGTGCGCGCTCGCGCATCCAACACGTCTGTCGCCACTTGCCGTACGTGCCAACACGCGTCATTCGCAAGGCGATTGAGTAACAACTGGCTTTCTTTATCGTTCACGGTCGCTAATAATTTAGCCGCAAACAGACGCTCTTCCCACACTTCCGAACGGACCGCGCGGGTCACGATGCGCACATCCGGTAAGTACTCTAACTTACTTAGCGCCTTTAACGCTCGAATTCGCGTTTCGGCGTCCTCTGCTTGCGCAAAAGCGATTAACCGCTCCGCGTGCGTCAGCCGCTTTTGTGCACCGATGACATCGATGAGGGCATAGCGTACGCGCGACGTATAGTGGGCACTATCTTCTAACAGGCGGGTGAATAGCGGTTCCTGTAACCGATTAAAGATCGTCTGATAATAAAACGACGGCAATTCGTGCGGTAACGTTTGCAAATACGTCAACAACTTTTCTTGCTGTGCATCTGCCGCGATTTTTAACAGTTGAATCGCTTCCGCTTCGGTTTGTTTGCGCCGCTCCCAAAGTGTCGCCAGTTCTTCGCTTAGAGTCGACATACGAAGCTGTTCGATTCCGTACAGCGCATTCATGCGGGTCCCCCAATTGGAACTGCGCAAACATTTACGGTAGTAGTCCGTTAAATGACCTTCGGCAAAACGGGTTACCCGCTCGAAATCGTCGCCTTTGAGTACAGCGCTATAGCTGATCAAAATTTCCGCGAGTCCGTCGTAAGTGTCTGCCGACTGCAACACTTTTTCATTCAGCGGTTCGCCAGTCGTTATGTGCGTAAAAACGCGGCCTCGATGTGCTGCTTTAAACTGCTCTTTTTGTGCCGTGCGACGATTATTGTGCCATTTTTTAACGATAAGGCCGACGAATAATAGGACGAGGGCACCCGACAGCAC
This sequence comes from Numidum massiliense, assembly GCF_001375555.1. Lineage (NCBI taxonomy): Bacteria > Bacillati > Bacillota > Bacilli > Caryophanales > Bacillaceae > Numidum > Numidum massiliense. Next base: position 1,924,703 of record NZ_CTDZ01000009.1, read on the forward strand.
AAAAATGATGTTTACGAGCAATAACACGGTATCCATCACTTTTCTCCTCCCGCTGCTTGTTTTAGCCATTGCCCACTACGGGCGATTAACCGTTCAATGCGCGCCTCCAATTCAACTAAATGAAACGGTTTGACCATGTAATCGTCGGCGCCGAGTTTTAGGGCGCGAGCGATGTCCCTTTCACTCTGTCGCTTGGAGAGCATCGTCACGATATATTTTTGTGAGGCATACTGCTGCCGTAGCCGGTGAAGCACTTCTAATCCGTCCATGCGCGGCATGATCCCGTCTAAAACGACGAGGAACAAACCAGGTTCTTTGTGCCACGGGTCGTTGAAAAACTGCTCACCGTCGCGAAACGCACGCATGTCCACTTCGAACGGCGGGCACTCCCAACGAGCGAAATGTTCGCTAAGAATCGCACGTACGATGTCGTCATCGTCGACGAATGCGAGGTGTAACCGCTGTTTCGCTTGCTTGAGTGGCTGTTCCCAATTGAGAACAAATTGGCAGCCCTTTCCGTTTTCTTTAGCACAGTATAGGGCGTAATCGACAAGGTTCAACCACTCTTCTTTGTCCCGCACCTCACCTTCTGCTTCCACGATCCCTGCAGAAAATGTCACCGGGAACGGTTCGCTCGGCGCGGCCTCGACTTCGGTCGCGAATGCCGCAACCATTTGCTCCACGAGTGCACTCGCTCGTTCGGACGGTGTGTCCGGGAGCAAAAGGACGAATTCGTCGCCGCCGTAACGGTACGTATGCTCGGGAAACGGATGGTGCGTACGAATCACGTGAGTGAGTCTTTTTAACACTGTATCGTCGATCGCGTGCCCGTAATCGTCGTTTATTCGCTTGAAGCGATCAATGTCGAGCATGACGAGCGAAAAGCTGTTTTGGCTATTTACGAAGTGTTCCAGCTCCTGTAGTAAATATTTGCGGTTGTGAACGCCGGTCAACTCGTCGTGCCACGCGTGCGTCGCAAAGGTGCGCTTTTTCGCCAGCTGCTTTTCCAGTCGCACAATCAATTCACTATCGTCCACCGGTAGGCGAATGAGTTCGTCGGCTCCCGCCTCGTAGCAAGCGATGCGAAAAGGGCTATCCGTCCGTTCACTGACGACGACCACCGGTGTTAAGTAGTTTTTCGCTTGTTCGGCAAGCGTGCGAATGCGCTTTAATTCATCGTCTGCACTAACTCCTGCGGTGACGATCACTAAGTCCGGTTTTATCGTATAGAAAAGTTCTTGCGCCTCCGCCTCACACACCGCCGAGGCGACGATCCATCCTTGTTCCGACAACAGTTGCTGTAAGGTCGCCTCTTCCCCGACTGCCAGCAGTGTCGGTTTTAAATCGAGACAGGACGGTTCACCAGTCGCAAGTACCTCTTCATCGAACTGGGCGACGTAAGCGGTTACATCTTTTAACAGGACGTTAATTTGTGTATTCGTAAATTCTCTGTGACCGTTTTCATCGAGCTGCGCAAGCAACGGGGATAAATACGTCGACAGTGTGCCTAGCCCGATAGATCCGGCCGTCCCGTGAATAGAGTGTAAAAAGCGATACACTTCTCGTTCATCGATTACTGTCGGGCGGTTCATCCACTTACACACTTGCTCCTTAATCCGTCTTATGAACATATTTTGGTACTTATTCATAATTATGACATCCCCTTTGTAAAAAAGTGACGGTACCTTTCGCGGAACGATTTGCTACCGATAAGTGTTTTTCCCTCGGTAATACGTAGAAAAAGTACCCTCGCTATTTTTTACATTAAATATGCTTATATAATGATTTGCTTGTCTTATATTTTACCGGACGGTGATCGTCCCGCTCAAGAGATAAATATTAATAAACTGTGTCTAACATATTGCAAATTGGTAGCGGATACATAACTAATAGTGATTATCACTCAAAACAGTGAAAAAAGGCAGGAAAATCTCCCGCCATTCTTCCGTCTTCGTTACAGCTATTTTTTTGCCTACCGCTCTTCATCAAACATGACGAAGCGGTAAACTTGTCGCGGACGGCCTTTTGCCGCTAACTTCTCCTCCCCGACGATTTCGACGAGCCCAGCGTCGAGCCACTGTAGTAAAATGCGGTGTGTACTGCGAATTGTCACCCCTAGCACGGGCGCCAACTCGTGTGCCGTATATTCGACCGTGCCAAAACGCGTCGCTTGCGCCAACAGCTTGCGCATATACGTCGCGCTCATCCCTGCTTGCTCCGCTTTTTCCAACAATTTTTCATCGGTTACGGACAACTCGTACACGACTTGCGGCCCCATTTCGACGGGGCCGATGACGCACTTGTCTTCGCGCACGATGAAGCAGACGTCGCCACCCGCTTCTTTCGCCTGCCGCAACGCGATGCGCGCATGTGTCCCCGCTTCGTTCGCCGACTTGCCAAAGCCGATGCCGACGCTGAGGGTGTGACCGAACGACTTTTTACTTTCCTGTAGCAGTGGAATAAACTTATACCCACGCGTCTCGCGTTCAAAAATGCCGCGCGTCGTGAAAAATAAGTACTCGTCCCCGCCGAGGCTCGTCAAATGCCCTTCTAACGACTTCACGTAATCGAGGAACATACCGTGCAAGTCGAGCTTTAGCTTCTGCACGTCGTGTTCAGACGCGCTGTTGGCGACTAAGCGGCTAAATTGATCGACATTAATGAGCCCGACGACGATTTGTGCTTCTTTACTGCGCCGCGTCTCTGTCGACAACAGTGCCCGCTCCAGGGCGCCAATGATATCTTGATGAGTCGGCGTGACGTACTCGTTCGGAATGTTTTGGGCGGTGAGCGCTTCCGCCACAGCCTCATCGCCTGTCAACACGGCGACACCGTTTGCATCCTTTACCGCCTGTGCCTGTTGCCCGTGAAAGTGCACGAGCTCCTCCGGAGAAGCGAGTAGTGACCCGGGAAAGAACACTGTCTCCACAGCTGCCTCTCCCAACTCGAGGAGCGCCCGCTCAACTTCTCGCTCGGTGAGGCAGTCGATCGACAGCTTTTGTAGTCCACTCCGCTTTTGCAGACGGTAAAGCGCACTGTACAATCCCGCCCCCGATAGCGGCACATAGTGAACGGGAACGCTAACATCCAGCCGCGCCGTCGCTTGCCGAAAGGCGCGATAGGCGGCAAACATCATCACTTCCACTTGCGGCGCGAGCTCTGCGACGATGACCGGTATTTCCTCTTCACAAGTGTACGTGCAGACGATCGGCCGAAAGTTGGGAAAGGACTTTAAGGCGGCCAAAATCTTCTCGGCGATTACCGTAGTGCCGATAACTCCGATCGCGATTCCTTTCTCTTGCACGGTCCGATTTTGTTCCGCCATAACATCTCCCCCAATCGATCGCTCAAAACAACATTAAACATACTGTCGTATCTAGCATGCGGCATTCAGTAAACCCATGCAGGACATCCATGCAGTACAACGCCGTTAACCCGCTTCGCCGTTAAGCAAGCCACTCTGACAAATGCTTCGCCACGAACGCATCGTCGTTTAAATGCGGGTACGCCCGGTAGACTCGGTCAATTTCTTCCAATTGCCCTTCGGACAACTGTTCGTCGCGATTTAAACACCACAATCCTTCCAGTAGCCCTTGCCGCCTTAGCACTTCGTGAATGCCGGGAATACAGCCGGCGAAATCGTGTGCCGGGTCGAAAAAGGCGGCATTCGCATCCGTCACTTCGATACCGCGCAGGAGTAGTTCACGTACATCTACATCGCGTGAGTCCGCAGTACGCGTGTCCGCCGCGCATCTATGCGCCGTACGTGCATCCGCCACGTGCACGTCCGCCGTCCGCCCATCGGTCGTCTGATCGTCTCGCACGCGCTTAATCTCCTCTAACAACTGCACCGCTTTTTCCGTCCAGACGGCCCAATGGCCGAGTAACCCGCCGACGATCCGCTTCTCGACCGTCTCTCCGCCGACGTCGAAGCGATACGTCGTGAGTAGATCGGCGACGATGTTGTCATCGTTTCCAGTGTACAAAGCAATTTCATCGCGGCGCGACGATTCACAGACGGCGCGCACGACGTCGAGCGTCTGGTAGCGGTTGAACGGCGCCATTTTAATCGCCATGACGTTCGGAATGTCGGCAAAAGCTTTCCAAAACTCGTAACTGAGCCGTCGCCCGCCGACCGACGGTTGCAAGTAAAAACCGAATATGGGAATGACGTCCGCAATTTTTTCTAGCCGTTCCAGCAGTGCTGCTTCGGTCCAGTCGGCGAGACCACCCATGCTCACTAACCCGAGGTGGTAGCCTAAATCAGCGGCAATTTTCGCTTCCGCCAACGCTTGCTCCGTCGGACCACAAATACCGGCGACGCGAATAAACGGGCGCTCTAGCTGTGCGTCGTCGATCGTCTCCGCCGCAAGGCGCAATACCGGTTCAAACAAACCGATGCCGGGATCGCGGATTTCGAACTGCGTCGTATGCACGCCGACAGCCACCCCGCCAGCACCGCTCGCCATGTAATAGCGGGTTAAGGCGCGTTGCCGCCGTTCGTCGAGGGTACGGTCTTCGTGCAGTGCGAGGGGGTGAGCCGGAATGACGACACCTTCGTGTAACGCTTGTAGCAAATCTGAACGTAAACCTTTCATCGTTTAAAACGCTCCTTGTCTTTCTTGGAAATGGGTCGGTTTATCGTGTGTCGGGCCGTCAGCTTGCACCCATGCGGCGACCCAGTCGATCATCTGGCGGAGCGTAACCCGCGGATAACCGAACAGCTGGTGTGCCTTAGACGCGTTGTTTAAGAGGGCTGTCTCCTGCTCTTCATTGACGAAGTGAGGTTTCGTTCCGAAGTGGTTGCCGAATTGTTCCGCCAACCAGCGAACAGAAATCGTTTCCGGTCCAGCGATGTTTAACACACACGGCGGCGTGTCGGCTACGGTTAACGCCCGCAGCGCCATTTCGTTCGCATCTCCTTGCCAAATGACATTGACGTGTCCCATACTGAGGTCGATCGGTTGCCCGGATTTGACGGCTTTAGCCACTTCTAATAAGACGCCGTAACGCAAGTCGATGGCGTAGTTGAGGCGGAATATCGTCAGTGGCGTGCCGTATTTACGTGAAAAGTGTTCAAAGATACGCTCCCGCCCTAAGCAAGACTGTGCGTATTCGCCGATCGGCCCCGTCGGGTCGTCTTCCGTCGCACCGCCTTGTTTCACCGGTGTGAGCGGATAAACGTTTCCGGTAGAAAAGGCGACGATGCGGGAGTTCTTGTACTTTTCCGCGATTTTTCCCGGTAAGTACGTGTTCATCGCCCAGCTAAAATGTTCGTTGCCAGTCGTGCCAAATTTGTTGCCAGCCATATAAATCACATTTTTTACGTCGGGTAGAGCGGCAAGTTGTTCGTCGTCGAGTAAATCTCCCATAATCGCTTCAATGCCGCGCGCTTCCAACTTTTTCATTTCACTGTCATCCGAAAAACGGGACATCCCGATGACGCGCTTGGCGACTCCTGCCTCCTGAAACGCTTTCTTCGCTAACACCGCAAGACTCGGGCCCATTTTTCCACCGGCACCTAAAATGAGAAGATCACCGTCTAATGTCGCGAGATCGGCGACGAGTGCCGCAGACGGTTCCGTTAAGACTTCTTCTAATTGTTGTAAAGATTTCATGCGATAACCCCTCTCCATCGACCGCCATTTTTAAAAAGTGGTCCCCACTTTCACGCGGTCACCCCCATTGTAAGCAGCCAGCCATTAAGAGACAAGTCCATTAACTGTCTTTAAATCGATTCAAACTGAAAGCTGTTCGTTTATCCACAGCAACTGTCATTCTTCTTGCTGATCAATTGGTTCGTGACCGTTAAAAGGGCAGTTGTCACAAGGAACAATTGATCACAAAAAAACCGCCTTTCGGCACGACATGCAAACTGTGCAAACCGTGCAAAGCGGTGCTAATGAACATAACCTAAACGCGCGGCAACGTAATACCTTGCTGGTTTTGATATTTTCCCTGCTTTTGTTTATAAGAAATTTCGCAATGTTCGTCGCCCTCTAAAAATAACACTTGACATAATCCTTCGTTAGCATAAATTTTAGCCGGTAACGGGGTCGTGTTGGAAATTTCTAACGTCACATGGCCTTCCCAGCCAGGTTCGAACGGGGTGACGTTCGTGATGATCCCGCAGCGCGCATACGTCGATTTCCCGACGCAGATCGCCAGCACGTTTGTCGGAATGCGAAAGTACTCCACTGAACGCGCTAAGGCAAACGAATTCGGTGGGATAATCGCTACGTCGCCTTTAAAATCGATAAACGAATCAGAACTAATTTCTTTCGGATCGATCACTGAACATAACGCGTTATGAAAAATTTTAAATTCATCAGCAACGCGCAAGTCATACCCGTAACTGCTTAGACCGAAACTGATCGCTTCCCCTTTACCGACGTTGCGGTCGATAAACGGATCGATCATTTTATAGTCGCGCGCCATCGTACGAATCCATTTGTCCGATTTAATGCTCACAGTGTCTTCCCCCAAATGATTAAACTTTTACTCTTTATGCTTAAAGCTCGCTCGTTTGTTCACTGACGTATCTTCAATCCCTTTTTGCGAGATTTTGTCGTCTTTGCGCCAGTATAAGTAGTGTACGTCCGGTTCATCGCGAAAAACGACTTCGACGTGGTAACCTTTCGCTATTTTATCGTTGTAACCAGCTTCTACTTTGAGGAGCTCATCTTTTTTATACGATTTTTCCTTCGTTAAATATGTGGTAACTTCCTTCTCTAACGCACTTAATTCTGTCGGGTCGCCATTCAACATAAAATAAAAGCCGTACCCAAACACCGCAACTACCGTAATCCCTACTAGGACGACGGAGATAACGACACTTTTTTTCAAGCTATTTCAACCCTTTCCGCACGCGTACTAAAGGCGGGCGAGAAACAAGTTACTCACCCAAGCCTCTGTTACTTGCCGCTCAGCACCCTCTGACATTATTATACCGATTTTTTATCAATTTGCACACGCAATCTAGAAACTTTAGCGCCAACGGATCCCATCCGTTAGCCCCTAATAGTAAAAACCACCACTAATTGTTATTATAATAAGTACCATCTTACACTTAGGAGGCGCTCGTTCTTGAAAAAAATTGTCAAATTCGTGTTCGCGTTATCGCTCGTCGCACTCGTCTTAGCTGCATGTAGCGCACCGACGGGAACTGATCCTGGGAACAGCGTGAACGAAGACGAAGCAAACCGTCAGGAAGAAACGACGGGGGATCGTACGGGAAAAACAGAAACTAATCGTACAGAGAAAAATGAAAGTAATCGTGTGAAGGAAAACGAAAGTAACCGTACGGAAAAGGACAAAAGTAACGGAGAATCGACTAGTTTAGAAAAAAATGCGACTAAAGCAGCCGTCAAACGCGGGGTCACTTTGTACTTTTCGGACGATCAGTTGATGGAAATGTACGGAGAAAAGCGGCAAATCGAAGCAAAGACAGAGGATGACCTGCCGAAAGCGGCTCTTACAGCGTGGCTTCGAGGTCCCGAGCACGAGCAGTTAACGAGTATTCTGCCGTCAGATGTCACCGTGCTAGACGTTGCCATTGAAGGTGAAACGGCGACAGTCAATTTGTCTAAAGCGATCCAAAACGCGAACCTCGGCTCGGGTGGCGAGCAGTTCGTGTTGGACCAAGTCGCATTAATTATGCTGCAGTTTGGCGCATCGCACACGCAACTTCTCATTGATGGACAAATCGAACAAACGTTAGCGGGTCATATGACAATCTCCGAGCCATACAAGGCACCAGATCCGGCTCAATTTAAAATCGTCGAATAGAGGATGTTTAAGAAACCCCGCTCCACGTGACATGGTGAAGCGGGGTTTCTTTTACCTAAATGCCGACTGCTTTCGCTAATGCTGACTGCTTACGCTTGGCTCCGGTTTAGCGCTTGATCCAAATCGGCAATAATGTCATCGACATCTTCGATGCCGATCGAGAGGCGCACCATTTCCGGCGATACGCCGCTTGCCGCTTGTTCTTCCGGTGTCAGCTGCTGGTGCGTCGTGCTCGCCGGGTGAATGATGAGCGACTTCGCATCGCCGACGTTCGCCAGGTGGTAAAACAACGCCACGTTGTCGATCAACTTCTTACCGGCTTCTAAGCCACCGTCGATGCCAAACGTCAGGATGGCGCCTTGCCCTTTCGGCAAGTATTTTTGTGCTTTCTCGTAGTTTGGATCGCTTGGCAGGCCGGGGTAATTTACCCAGGCAACGCGATCGTGGGCGGCGAGGAACTGCGCAACTTTGAGCGCGTTGGCGCTATGGCGTTCCATGCGCAAATGCAGCGTCTCTAACCCTTGTAAGAATAAAAACGAGTTAAACGGCGACACGGCTGCGCCTAAATCGCGCATTAACTGCACACGCGCCTTAATAATGTAGGCGAGCGAGCCAGCGGCTTCGGTGTATACGAGTCCGTGGTAACTCGGATCCGGTTCTGTCAGTTCGGGGAATTTGCCATTCGTCCAATCAAACTTACCGGAATCGACGATCACCCCGCCGATCGACGTGCCGTGCCCGCCGATGTACTTCGTCGCCGAGTGGACGACGATATCGGCGCCAAACTCGATCGGCCGCAGTAAGTACGGCGAAGGAAACGTGTTGTCGACGATGAAAGGAATGCCGCTCTCGTGAGCGATCGCCGCTACCGCTTCGACGTCTAGTACGTCAATCTTCGGGTTGCCGATCGCCTCCGCGTAGACGAGCCGCGTGTTGGCGGTAATGGCGCGCCGGAAGTTTTCCGGGTCCGACGGGTCGACTAAGCGCACCTTAATCCCTAACCGCGGCAACGTATGCACGAACAAGTTGTACGTGCCGCCGTACAAGCTGCTCGCGGACACGACTTCATCGCCTTGTTTGGCGATGTTTAAAATGGCGTACGTAATCGCCGCTTGCCCCGACGCCGTCGCCAGCGCGGCTGCGCCTCCTTCAAGGGCGGCAATACGCTGCTCAAACTTGTCGTGGGTCGGATTCATAATGCGCGTATAAATGTTGCCCGGTTCTTTCAAGGCGAACAAATTAGCCGCGTGCTCCGTATCGTTGAATACGTAGGAAGACGTTTGGTAAATCGGTACGGCGAGAGCGTTAGTCGCCGGATCAGGTTGTTGCCCGGCGTGCACCGCCAGTGTGTCAAATTTGTACTGTTTTTGCTCACTCATCGTCAGGTTCCTCCCCCATTATAGAAAACATGTTAGAAAAATAAAAAACTCCTCCGTATTAACTGTTCGCTCAAAAAGGGACAGCGTATCCCAGGTTTTTGAACGACATTTAAGGAAGAGTTACGAAACGTACATTTAACCTTCCCCATCTCCCAGGATCACTTCCTGCAGGAATTGGCACCTCACTGCAAAAATCGCAGCAGGTTGCCGGGTTTCATAGGGCCAGTCCCTCCACCACTCTCGATAAGGATTGCGTACAATATGTTATTCTCGCGTTTCATCGATTGTTAACATTATAAGGATACCTTTCCGATTCGTCAACTGTATTTTGTTTTTTGATTAGTACCCACTACCAGCGGTCGTAGCCGTTGAATCTCACTAATTGACTGTCAGTTGATCACGGATATTTTCTAACGTTTTTGCCCCGATTCCGCTCACGCGCGTCAAGTCGTCCACCGATTTGAACGGCCCGTTCGTCTCTCGGTCTTTCACGATGGCTGCAGCCTTCGCGGGGCCGATGCCGGTAATCGTCTGTAGCTCTGCTTCGGTCGCGCGATTAATGTTCACTTTACTTGTTGCCGTCGCACCTTGTCCCGGTGCTTTGCCCTTGCCATCGTTCCCGCCTTGCCCTACCGCCCCGTCTAAGTAACCACCCGCCGGCGTCGATTCTTCCTCCCCTTTCCTCGGGACGTAGACAGCCATCCCGTCTACCAAAAAATCAGCTAAATTGAGTCGTTCCATGTCGGCTTCCTCCGTCGCCCCGCCCGCCGCCTTTAGCGCATCGTGAATGCGCTGTTCCGACGACAACCGATAGATGCCCGGTTTTTTTACCGCACCTTTCACGTCGATGACGACCTCCGACTGCCCCGACTCGGCTTCGCCTTTTGCCTCCCCCACCGCTCCATGCGCCGCCTCGCGACCGTTACTGTCGGGTCCTGTAACTAACCCTTGCTGTTGCAGTTGCTCTGCAGTAGCCGACAGTGGAGATCCTTTATCTTCTCCTGTCCCTGCGCCTGCAAATAAGGTGTAGTAACCGACGGTACTAACGAGTAGTCCGGCACTCACCGCCAGTGCGATCAGCAGCTTTTTCTCACGACTTGTCCACATGTCGAACATCGCCAACCCTCTCCCCTCTGTCCCTCCCCTTTCTCCTACCTTCTTCTCTCTTTCGCACGCTTGAATGTCGTACAATTGTCGCTACCTCTATTGTGTCAGAAAAGAGCGACGACAGCAAGCGCGTTTCTATACTGTGGTGGGTGGTAGGAAGTATAGACGCGTCATAAGCTAACACTAGCAACTCATTCACTTGGGGGGATTCGTTTGACAACGGTAGGATTTATCGGGGTTGGCAGCATGGGGAAACTGTTAGTAGAAGCGTTACTTAAAGCGGGTGCGTTAGAGCCATCTGACGTCGTTGTCAGCAACCGTACCGTGCGCAAAGCGGAACGGTTTGCCGAACATTATCCCGGCATGCGCGTCGCGCCAAACAACGTCGACCTCGCCAAAGAATGCGATGTGATCGTACTTTGTGTGAAACCGCTCGAATACGGTTCTGTGCTTGCAGAACTTAAGCCGTACGTAGCGGATAACCAACTCGTCATTTCGATTACGAGCCCAGTACTATTAAGCGACATCGAGCAAAAAATAAGCGCAAAAGTCGTAAAAGTGATCCCGAGTGTGACGAATTTTGCCCTTACTGGCACATCGCTCGTCATGTACGGCAGTCGCCTCGAACCACGGGAACGCCAAAACGTATCGCGCCTATTCGGTTACATTAGCCGTCCGGTCGAAATCGACGAACGCGATGTGCGCGTTGCCTCCGACTTAGCCAGCTGTGCCCCGGCGTTTCTCAGTTTTCTCATGCAGCGACTCGTCGAAGAGGCGACTGCAGTAGCCGGCATATCTACGGAAACGGCAGCGCTAATTGTCGGTGAGATGATTCGCGGCGTCGGTCAACTCGTGACAGATGGTGGTTTCACCCTCACGTCTCTCCAAGAGCGGGTCGCTGTCCCCGGTGGGGTGACGCGCGAAGGGATTGACTTACTCGAACGGGAGGTTGGAACTGTTTTTGCCCAGCTGTTACAACTGACACAGCAAAAACACGCACATGACATTAGCGCCGTGAAACAGGTGCTAGCTGACGTATGAATAGCTGATCGTATGGATAACGACGTAAAAAACCTTACCACAGCCGATGAACGGTGCGGTAAGGTTTTCCATTACACATTAAGTAAGCGGGGATCGGCCTCTACTTGGCGACGATGTTCACCAGTTTTTTCGGCACGACGATCACTTTGCGCACCGTTTTACCTGCGAGCTGTTCCTTTATTTTTGCTTCGGCCAGCGCCATCTCTTCCACTTCTTGGCGCTCGGCCGCCGCAGGTATGACGAGTTTGCCGCGTACTTTTCCGTTAATTTGTACCGCGATCTCCACCTCGTCTACCGCGAGCGCCGCTTCGTCGTACGCGGGCCAATTTTGCTCGTGTACGCTGTCTGTATGACCGATCACTTGCCACAGCTCCTCGGCGATGTGGGGCGTAAACGGCGCTAACAACATGACGACGTGTTTGACTGCTTCGCGCAGTGTGCCCCGGTCTGCCGTTTCCGGATAGCTGTTGATCGCGTTGACGAGCTCCATGACGGCACTAATCGCCGTATTGAAATGGTACCGTTCGCCGACGTCTTCCGTCACTTTTTTAACCGTGTAGTGCATCGTCCGGTGCAGCGCCTTGCTGTCCGGGCACGCATTCGCACGCACTGCTGCCTGCTCCGTACCGAACAAATCGCGGTTGCGGTACACCATGCGCCAGACGCGATTTAAGAAGCGGTATGCCCCTTCGACACCCGCGTCGTTCCACTCTAAGTCGCGCTCCGGCGGCGCAGCGAACAAAATAAACAACCGCCCCGTGTCTGCCCCGTATTTTTCCACGATTTCGTTCGGACTGACGACGTTCCCTTTCGACTTGGACATTTTTGCGCCGTCTTTGAGCACCATGCCTTGTGTCAACAAGCTTTGGAACGGCTCTTCTACCGACACCATTCCGGCATCGTACAGCACTTTTGTAAAAAAGCGCGAGTACAACATGTGCAAAATGGCGTGTTCCACCCCGCCGATGTACTCGTCGACCGCCATCCATTGGTCCGCCTTCTCTTTGGCAAAAGGCAGCTCCGTGTTATGTGGGTCAGCGAAGCGCAAAAAGTACCACGACGAGTCGATAAACGTATCCATCGTATCGGTCTCGCGCCGCGCCTTACCGCCACACTGTGGACACGTCGTCTGTGCATAGGTCGGGGACGTCGTCAGCGGGTTGCTATGGCCGTCGAACTGCACGTCTTCTGGCAACAGTACCGGCAATTGTTCTTTCGGCACGGGTACGACGCCACACGAGTCACAGTAAACGATCGGAATCGGTGCGCCCCAGTAGCGCTGCCGCGACACGAGCCAGTCGCGCAAGCGGTAACTGATCGTCTGTTTCCCTTTTCCTTCCGCTACTAATGTAGCACTAATTTTTTCCATCGCGTCACGGTTTGGCAACCCGTTGAAATCGCCCGAGTTGACGAGTACGCCGTCTTCAACGAACGCCTCAGTGAGCGGTTCAGGAAGCGGCTCAATCGTACGCTCGATCACCTTTTTCACCGGCAGTCCGTACGTTGTCGCAAAGGCAAAGTCCCGTTCGTCGTGTGCAGGAACGCCCATCACTGCACCAGTCCCGTAATCCATTAGTACGTAGTTGGCCACCCATACCGGAATGCGTTCACCAGTTAGCGGGTGGACGGCGTATGAGCCAGTGAAGTAGCCAATTTTTTCTGCCTCGGCAGACGTGCGGTCAATTTCCGACTTCGTGCGCAACTCGGCGATGAAGTCGCGAATTTTTTGTTCGTTCTGTTTACCGCGGATGAGCCGCTCGACGAGCGGGTGTTCCGGGGCAACGACCATGTAAGTGACGCCGAACAGTGTGTCGGGACGGGTCGTAAACACCGACACCGTCGGCACGTCGCCCGCATCGCTTGTGGAGGCAGACGCATCAACGGCGTCTACTACGTTTGCTCCTTCGCCAACGTCTGCCCCTGCTACCTTAGCCACTTCCGCATCTGATCCTTTCGTCCCCGCCAAATCGGGCAACGTAAACGTCACTTCGGTTCCGTAGCTGCGGCCGATCCAGTTGCGCTGCATCAGCTTCACTTTTTCTGGCCAGCCGTCGAGCCGGTCGAGGTCGTCGAGCAAGCGGTCGGCGTATTCTGTAATGCGGAAAAACCACTGCTCCAACTCTTTTTTCTCCACGACCGATTCACAGCGCCAGCAGAGTCCGTCTTCGACTTGCTCGTTCGCCAGCACCGTATGACAGCTAGGGCACCAGTTGACCGCCGCTTTTTTGCGATACGCCAAGCCGCGCTCGTAAAAGAGCAAAAACAGCCATTGCGTAAATTTATAGTAGTCTGGCTCACACGTCGTTATTTCGCGGGCCCAATCGTAGCTGACTCCCAATTGCTTTTGCTGCGCACGCATTTGCGCAATATTGTCCAACGTCCACTTCGCCGGTTGCGCCTTATTTTGAATGGCCGCGTTCTCCGCTGGCATTCCGAAAGCGTCCCACCCCATCGGATGTAGTACTCGGTAGCCGTTCATCCGCTTGAAGCGGGCGACGACATCGCCGATCGAATAGACGCGCATGTGTCCCATGTGCAGTTTTCCCGACGGATACGGGAACTGCTCCAACGCGTAAAATTTCGGACGGTCACTCGCCTCGCGCGTCCGATCGACCCCTTTTTCTTCCCAAAACGCCTGCCATTTGTGTTCAATTGCTTTCGGGTTGTATTGTTCGTTCATTCCATCTTCCTCCTTAAACGACGCTTGGCACCAAACGCCACTACACCACCTGTAAATATAAAAAAACCCCCCGTCCCATAGTGAACCACACTAGGGACGGGAGGTTCCTAACGTCTCCCGCGGTACCACCCTACTTAGTACCTGTAAACGACAAATACTCACTTCCGATCCGTTAACGAGGATTACTCGGCAGAAAGGTGCCATCCCTTTCCGCAACTTTCAAGGCGAGTTCGACTGCTCGTTCCATCGGCTCGCAGCATCCGCCGACTTTCTGCAGGAACGTGTACACTCTACTACTCCTCGACTGCGCTATTACGGCTATCCGATTATTACTACCGATTATATGCAATGTCGCCAAGCAATGTCAACTACATCTGTAGTATTTCCAACGGATGTAAACGCAATACCACCGTTTTTTTTCACAGTTGCGGCGAGAGAAGTGTGGTATGTTTAAAGAAGTGTCAGCCGTATCGTTGAGTTGAAAGGAGGAGCAGTCACTATGGCCAAAGTAAAAAGTAAAAAAGAAGAGAAGAAAATCGTCACGTTGATTCGCATGATCAACTTAATCCAACAATCCCCCGGCATTCGTCCAAAAGAGCTCGCCGAACGGCTCGACATTAACGAACGCCAAGTGTACCGTTACAAAAGCGACTTAGAAGCAGCCAACATACCGATCAAAAGTGACGGCTACGGCAAAGGCTATACATATACGAGCAACTTCGCCATGTTTCCGCTCGATCTCACCGAAAAAGAACTCGTCGCTTTTACCGTCTTTCCAATGGCGATCCAACAGTTAGGAGACCAAGTGCCAAAAGATTGGTTGCTCGCCTATGAAAAAATCGCCGCGGCGATTACGAAGGGGAAAGAGACGACAAGGGAAGCGTGGCACAAACTGAGTGAGCACATTTTGCTCGGGACGACGGTGCAACCGCCGACGGAAGAAGACACTTCAGAGGAAATTCACGACGAGTCGGGTACATACGGCATTTCCGAAAAAACGTCTAACAATTTAGCTGACCTATTAATCGCCATCGGCGAGCAGCGCACGATTGAAATCGTCTACCATACGTACAGCCGCAACACGATCAACCGGCGGAAAGTCGACCCGTACTTCATCATTCCACGCAACAACCGCCTGTACGTCATCGGGTACTGTCACTTAAAGGACGCCGTGCGCACGTTTCGATTCAACCGCTTCCGCGAAATGAAGTTGACGGAGGAAACGTTCGATCGCGGAAATTTTGACTTGCACAAGTACTTGGCAAACGTGTGGGTGATTGACAAACAAGACGACAACGTCCGCTTCGTCGTCTGGTTCAGTCCAAAAATCGCCCGTTACGTGCTCGAGGCAGAAGTATCGGTGAAGCCGAAAATTACGATTGACGAAGATGACGATAGCGTGCTGATGGAAGTGACCGTCTCGAGCGGCGATGAATTTTTGCGTTGGTTGTTACAATTCGGCCCCGAAGCAGAAATTATCGAACCTCCGTCCTACCGCGAAAAAATGCGCCACTACGCGCAAAAGTGGCAACAAATGTACAGCTGATACTGGGCCCTTAATACGCAGACCGTGAATGATGGCGGTCATACATGCGGCACACCCTTCAGCGCAAGGTGTGCCGCTTACGTTGAAAGCCTAGCAGTTAGATCGGTGCAAGCCTAGTTTTTATTGTATGTCTGATCCACGACCGACACCTTGGGCTTGTACGACAGCATCCTTTTCTTTACCAGAAGCATTTTCACTCAAATATTGAGTAAACCAGTCGGCAATGTAGTTCAAGCGGGCGACGCGCAAGGACGGCTCGCCGCTGCGCGACAGTTCGTGATTCGCCTCCGGAAAGCGAACGAACTTCACTGGTTTACGCTGCAGCTTCAAGGCGACGAACAGCTGCTCTGCCTGTTCAATCGGACAGCGGTAATCTTTTTCCCCGTGTAAAATGAGGAGCGGTGTCTGTACGTTTTTCGCCAACCGCAGCGGGGAATGGTGCCACATTTTTTCCGGATCAGCAAAAAAGTCGGCTTTCAACTCCCACTCGGAAAAGTAGTAGCCGATATCGCTCGTTCCGAAAAAGCTGAGCCAATTGCTTATGCTGCGCTGCGTCACTGCCGCTTTAAAGCGATCGGTGTGCCCGACGATCCAGTTCGTCATAAATCCGCCGTAACTGCCACCCGTTACGCCCAACCGATCCGCATCGATAAAATCGTATGTCGCGAGGGCGAAATCGACGGCCGCCATTAAGTCCGTGTAATCGCCACCGCCGTAATCGCCACGGCAGGCGTCGACAAACGCTTGCCCGTACCCTTCACTGCCGCGCGGGTTTACGTAAAGAACAGCAAATCCTTTCGCCGCCAGCAGCTGAAATTCGTGGAAAAACGAATGGGCATACATCGCGTGCGGTCCACCGTGAATTTCAAGAATGAGCGGATATTTTTTTCCTTGTTCAAAGCCGACTGGCTTTATGAGCCAACCGTGAATCTGCTTCCCGTCTTCCGCTTTATACGAAAGTGGCTCCGGCTGTGAAAGAGTAATATTTTCCAGTAAGGGCGCATTTGCTGCCGTTAAACGGCGCACTCTCGGCAGCGGGCGATTGAACGCGTCACTCGCAACCTCTTGGCGATTGTGGTCGTCACTCTCTTGATGGCCGTGCCCGTCGCTAGACACGCAAGAAGAAATGTCCAAATAATACAGATCTCCCGGCGTCTGCCAGTCGCTCACCGCGACGACCGCAGCGGTACGCGTATTGTCCATCGCCAAACCGTACACGTGGCGCTCCCCGCCGTAAACGAGGCGAACGTCCCCATCCACATGGACGAAGTATACGCCGGTGTTCCCGCAATCACTCGCCAAAATGTAAACGCCGTCCCCAGTAGGTGACCATAAAGCGCCTGCAAATGGGTGCCCGGAACGTAGATCGCTAATTGCCACGTCTGCCGTTACGACATCCCAATCCATCGTCAGGCACGTCTTTTCCTTAGTCGCCAGATCGAGCAGCCACACCCTCTGTAAGGTCGCGCTTCTGTATTCGAGTTGGTGGCCAAAACAAGCGAGGCGCTTACCGTCCGGCGCCCACGACGGGCTGTGGAACACGCCACTGCCGTCCGTAAGTTGCGTCAGCTTGTCGTCGGCTAACGAGTAAATAAACACGTCGGAAACGAACGTCTGATCCGGATCGTCACTGCAGTTGGCACAACAGGCGATCGCCTTTCCATCCGGTGACCAACTTCCCCCACTGTAGTGAAAGGCGCCTTCCGTCAGCTGTCGCAAACCCTTTCCGTCAACGTTAATGACGGCTAACTGCTCGTATTTTTCATCAAGAAAACCTTTTCCGTCCGCTTTGTATCTCAACCGTTCAATGACGAGAGGTTGCAATTTTTTCTTGCTGTCCACCTGATTATTTGTCGCATCGTCTGTCGTAGTTCCTACCGCCGCCTCCTCTACTTCACAGTCGGTCACTCGCTCTTCTGGACCGAGCGAGGTTGTAAATAAGAGCGATTGCCCATCCGGCGACCAGACAGGATTGCCTACCCCATTTTTACAAAACGTCAACTGGCGCGCCTCTCCGCCGTTCGCCGCCAGCAACCAAATTTGCTGTTGCCCCGAACGGTCTGATAGAAAGGCGAGCGTTTCGCCATCGGGTGACCATTTCGGCGACGTATCGTGCCCTTTGCCAAACGTCCACTGCACCGGCTCGCCGTCTGGCACTTGTTGGACAAAAAGGTGCGAGCGATAACGCCGTTCGTTGTCGATCATTTTTTGCACATAGGCAACTTTTGTACCGTCGGACGAAAGATCCGATTCGCCGACGAACGACAATTCGTACAAGTCTTCCGCGGTCATACCGCGCTTACTATAAGACAAAACAAGCACTCCTTTTTTAATAGATTACACACATTTACTCTTAGTAACGTTAATCCGTAGCTGTTCTCCTTCAAAATTTGCGTCAAATTTAAAGTCGGGTCGCATGAGAATGACTAGGCTCTATTTTATATTTTATCAATGCGAACGGTCGTTGTCTCGAGAGACACAATAAACGGCGCCATCAGCAGGTGGTGGGCGAATTATTTTTCTCGCTGATATAAAAAAACGAGGCAAACAGCGTATTTTCCCGCTACACCGTTTACCCCTTAAAAACTACTTTCCTTTAAACTACTTCCCTTTAAACTACTTCCCTTTAAACTGCGGTTGGCGTTTTTCAAGAAACGCCAGTGTGCCCTCCTGTTTATCTTCCGATCCCATTAAAATCGTTTGCGACAGTTTTTCTAAGTAGAGTGCTGTTTCCATGTCAAGATCTGTACCGCGGTTGACGGCTGTCTTGGCCAAACGTACGGCAAGCGGTGCCTTCGCGCTAATCTTACGCGCAAATTCAGCAGCGACCTCGCGTAGTTGCTCTAGCGGTACGGCGCGGCTGACGAGGCCGACCGCCACCGCTTCTTCCGCAGTGACGATCGCCCCGGTCAGTATCATCTCCATCGCGCGTCCTTTGCCGACGATGCGCGCTAGCCGCTGTGTCCCACCTGCTCCTGGCATGATCCCTAAGTTTAATTCCGGCAAACCTAGTTTTGCGTGCGATGCAGCGACGCGGATGTCGCAAGCGAGAGCCAACTCCAAGCCGCCACCGAACGCATAGCCGTTAATAGCTGCAATTGTCGCTTTGTCGTACGCTTCAATGTAGCGGTACGTCGCGGTCATGTTCGGCGCGAGCGCTTCAAGCATCGTCCGTTCGTTAAGCTGGGCGATGTCGGCACCGGCAGCGAATGACTTCTCACCCGCGCCAGTAAATATGACCACCCGCACCTGATCGTCCGTGCGCCACACGTCGAGCGCCTGTTCAATTTCCTGCAACGTCTGTAAATCGAGTGCGTTGCGTACGTCGGGTCGGTTAATCGTAATCGTGCCAACACCGTCCGCTACTTCCGTCACAATGTGTGAAAAATCCATCGTTACCTCCCACTATTAATTAGGTTTATCTCCCACTATTAATTAGGTTTTTTTTGATCCGATAAAACGTGCGGATTGGCGATGTACTCCGGCTTCTCACCGCGCAAGGTGCGAAGCACGTTCCGCGCCACCGTCGTCGCGGTAATGTAATTCGCTTCTTCCGTTATTCCGCCGATGTGCGGCGTGACGACGACGTTAGGCATGGTTAACAGTGGCAAGTCGGGGGGCGGCGGCTCCGGATCAAACACGTCCAGCCCCGCTCCGGCAATCGTCCCGTTATTAAGCGCTTCAATTAAATCGTCTGTATGTAGGACTGCGCCGCGAGCCGTATTGATCAAATAAGCCGTCGTCTTCATCAACGAAAAATGTTCGCGGCCAAAAAAGTGTCGCGTCTCGTCCGTTAACGGAATGTGCAGCGACACGACGTCAGCTTCTTGCAACAGCACGGTCAAGTCTGTCGTTAACCGTACGTCAAACGCAGCGGCAGCCCGTTCTTTATCCTGATCTATACGCCTTACGTAAGCAACGACCTCCATGTCTAAGCCGCGGCGACACCGTTTCGCCAATTCGCGCGCGATTTGTCCAAACCCTACCAATCCGATTGTTTTCCCGCGCAGTTCGTGTGTCAAAATGACGTTGCGCGCTGCGAAATCGCCGAGCGCCATTTTTGCTTGAAACGGTTTAATTTGCCGCGCGAGCGCCAGCATTAAAGCAAGCGCCTGTTCGGCAGTCGAAACGGCATTCACACTCGGGGCGTGTAGCACCGGAATGCGGTACGCACTCGCAGTGGCGACATCGATATTGTCCAACCCGACACCAGCGCCGGAAATGACTTTCAATCGTGGGTTGGCGGCAATAATTTCTCGCGTCAAACGGGCCGGCGCACGTAAGACAACCCCATCCACTTGGCGCACCATCTGTTGCAAATGTTCCGCCTCTAAGTTGTCCGTGCGCACGACATCCGCTCCTGCCTGTAAAATCGCTTCCCCTGCCTGGTGGTACATCGGCAATATTTGCAGAATTTTTGCTCGCATACGCGTTTCTCCTCATACCTTAGATCCAAACGGCACAACCCATAACGCCAAATACTACGTACATGCGTGAAAGGAACCGTATGTGCTGTGCTACGTGATCGGAATCGTATGTGCTCCGTGATAGGGATCGTATGTGTTCTGTGATAGGGATCGTATGTGTTCTGTGAAAGGAACCGTATGTGTTCCATGATAGAAATTGTATGTGCTGCATCAATTTCAACGTTTTCTACTACTACGACTCTAATCGCTCGACAATGCACGAGATACCTTGCCCCCCGCCGATACAAAGCGTCACTAAACCGTAACGCACCTCGCGCCGCGCCATTTCATAAACGAGCTTCGTTAGCAAAATTGCGCCCGTCGCACCGATCGGGTGACCTAAAGCGATCGCCCCGCCGTTCACATTCAGTTTGCGGCGGTCGATACCGAGTTCGCGCACGACAGCGAGCGCTTGTGCCGCAAACGCTTCGTTCAATTCAATTAAGTCGATGTCGTCTATCGTAAGCCCAGCCATTTTTAACGCTTTTTCCGTCGCGGGCACCGGTCCGATGCCCATAATGTCAGGGCGTACGCCGGCTGCTGCCTGAGCGACGATGCGCGCTTTCGGCTGAAGCCCGCACTTGTCAGCCGCATCGCGCGACATGAGGACGAGGGCACTAGCGCCGTCGTTGCGGCCACTGGCGTTGCCAGCTGTCACCGTTCCCCCTTGTTTGAAAACGGCGGGCAGCTGTGCCAACTTTTCCAGCGACGTGCGGCGCGGGTGCTCGTCCGTGTCGAATGAGACCGTTTCTTTTCGCCGCCGGACCTCGTAAGAAACGATCTCCGGCGCAAACCTTCCCTCCCGGATAGCGGCAGCTGCCTTTTCTTGGCTTTCTAAGGCGAATTCATCTTGCTCACTGCGGCTAATGCCGTATTGCTCCGCCAAGTTTTCCGCCGTCAGCCCCATTGTCAAGTTGCCGTACTGTTCCATCGGCTGAGCGCGCGGTTGACTCTCCGTATTCGGATCGACGATATCTCCGTTACCGGCGACTAACCCGTAGCGAGCGCCGCGAATGTAGTACGGCGCCGTACTCATACTTTCCGCCCCACCGGCAATGACCGTGTCGGCTAACCCGCACTGAATTTGCTGCACCGCGTTGTGTACGGCTTGTAGCCCTGAACCGCATTGACGGTGTACGGTGTAACCGGGGATTTCTACCGGTAGCCCCGCGCGTAACGCTGCGAGCCGCGCCAAATTAGGCGAGTCGGAACTTTGTTTCGCATGGCCAAATACGACTTCGTCGACTGCCGTCGCCTCCACGCCCGTGCGCGCCAAAATTTCGCCGATAACGTGTGCCGCTAAATGATCGACTTCCACGTCGCGTAACGTGCCGCCCATGCGTCCTATTGCCGTGCGCACCCCGTCAACGACAACTACTTCTTTCATTCACTGTCACTTCCTTCTCATGCGCTCATGCGTGATCGTCTACGAATGCTACACTTCTTTCGTCCCTTTCGTCTGACGAGGACACCCATAAATGTTCATGTCCTGCCCACGCCACCTACGCTTCTACTTGCCGTACAACTTGCGCAGCTGATTTGCGATAATATTTTTCTGAATTTGGTTCGTTCCCTCGTAAATTTTCGTAATACGCGCATCGCGGTAGTACCGTTCGATCGGGTAGTCGCGCATGTAGCCGATGCCGCCGTGCACTTGTACCGCCAAGTCGGCGACGCGGTTGTACACTTCTGAGCCATACAGTTTTGCCATCGCCGCCTCTTTAATGACGTTCTCCTTTTGGTCGACCAACCACGCGACGCGATACGTCAAGGCGCGCAACGTTTCGATGTCGAGCGCCATGTCCGCTAACATGTGCTGCACCGCTTGATGTTCAAAAATCGGCTTGCCAAACTGCACCCGTTCGAGCGCATACGCCATGCTCATGTCGAGCAACTTTTGTGCCGAACCGAGGTTGCGCGCCGCGAGACCTGCTCGCCCGTTCGATAAAATTTTCAACGCGTTGATATAACCTTCCCCTTCTTTACCGAGTACGTTTTCCGCGGGCACCTCCAAGTCTTCAAAAAACAACTCCGCGGAATGCGAACCGCGCAGCCCCATTTTTCGTTCAACCGCACCGAGTTTGAAGCCGGGGAAGTCTTTTTCCACGATAAACGACGTAATACCCTTCGGCCCTTTACTCGCATCGGTCACCGCCATGACGGTAAAAATATAGCCGTCGACTGCGTTCGTAATGTAATGTTTTGAGCCGTTAATCACGTATTTGTCGCCTTTTTTCACCGCGTTCGTCTTTAAATTGTACGCTTGTGAGCCGGCGCTCGGTTCGGTGAGGGCAAAACCGCCGATCCACTCCCCAGACGCCATGCGCGGCAAATAACGGCGCTTCTGTTCCTCAGTACCCATTTCGACGATGCCGACCGAACCGATGCCAGTGTGTGCGCCGACGAGGGTCGTGTACCCGTTGTGCGTTTTGCCGAGCTCTTCGTAAATCGCACACTTACTCACCATGTCTAACCCGAGCCCGCCGTACGCTTCCGGAATCCCTAATCCGAACAGCCCGAGCTCTTTCGTCATCGCGACGATCGGTTCGGGGATGCGGTCTGTCTCCTCGATTTCCATGGCGACCTCTTCCACTTCGTTTTGCACGAAGTCGCGCACCATCCGCTTCATCTCTTCTAACTCGCTACTTAAGCGAAAATCCATCCGTCGACTCTCCTTTAGTCAATTTCCTTTATAATCGTAAAAACCTTTGCCGCTCTTCCGTCCGAGGCGCCCCGCCTTTACATATTTCACTAACAGCGGCGCCGGGCGGTACTTTTCCCCTAACGTTTGGTGCAAGTACGCCATGTTGCGCAGGCGCGCATCCAGTCCGACCAAATCTGCCAGTTCGAGCGGGCCCATCGGGTGTTTTAGGCCAAGCTTCAACGCTTTGTCGATGTCGGCCGCTGAGGCGATCCCTTCTTGCAACATGAGCATCGCTTCATTGCCGATGAGACAGTTAATGCGACTCGTCACGAACCCGGGAAACTCGTTTACCTCGACCGTCTCTTTGCCCATCTTCGCCCCGACCGCCTGAGCCACTGCGACCGCCTCGTCCGTCGTGTCGAGACCGCGGACGATTTCGATCAACTTCATTTTGTGTACCGGGTTAAAAAAGTGCATCGCCAACACTTTCCCAGGTCGTTTCGTCGCCGCCCCAATTTCCGTCGGACTCATCGTCGACGTGTTCGTCGCCAACACGGCGTGCGGCGGACACCGTTCGTCTAATTGCTGAAACACCTTCACTTTTAGCGCCATCTGTTCGAGCACTGCTTCGACCGCCAAGTCGGCATCCGTTGCCGCTGCTGTGAGCGACGGCGTGTAACTGAGCGACGCCTGCGCCAGCTCCACTTGTCCGTCCGTTAAAAAACCACGCGCCGCACTGCGCTGCATTTCTCTCTCAATGTACGTGCGCGACGCCGCTAAAGCTGCCTCGCTCACATCGGTGAGGGCGACGCGATACCCACTGATCGCAGCTGCATAAGCGATGCCGCGCCCCATCGTTCCCGCTCCGACAACCGCAATTTTTTCTACCACTTTTTCCTCCGCCTCCTCTTCCACATTTTTTCCTGCCCTTTCCTCTTCCTCTGCTTCCATCTTTTCCTCTTCCTTTGCTTCCATCTTTTCCTCTTCCTTTGCTTCCACTTCTTCTTCCGCTCCTCCACCACCAGAAGCTGCATCCTTACCCTGTTCCTGTTTTGGTTCCACCTTTGCTCCCGACGTTCCCGAGACTTCGCTTTTACCCTCTACTCGTTCCACGCTTTGTTCTTCACCCCGCTCTTGACGCGTGCCATGCTTGATGCGCGGCCTGCTTGACGCGTGCCATGAACGGTCCACCTATCCACACCACTGCCTCTCTTCCTGGATCTATTCCTCAACCGTTAGCGGCTGCAACCGCTCAGACACGATAAACGACGCCTCCGTCATCGTGCGTAGTTCCTCCACTGTGACCTCAGGCGCGAGCTCCGTCAGCACCATTTGCCCAACGGAAAAAGTGAAGACCGCATACTCGGTAATGACCATTTCCGCCGCGCGCACGCCGCTTGTCGGGTAGGTCAGCTGTTTCACTAATTTAGCGGCCCCCGTCTTCGTACAGTGCGTCATCGTCACAATTAGTTTTTTCGCCCCTGCGACTAAGTCCATCGCCCCGCCGACGCCGAGAATGTTTTCACCGGGGACTGCCCAATTCGCTAGTTTCCCAGCCTCACTGACTTGTAGCGCCCCCATTACTGCGACGTCGATGTGCCCGCCGCGAATCATCCCGAAGGAAAAAGCGCTATCAAAAAGCGACGCGCCGACCGCTTTCGTGATCGGTTGTTTACTGGCGCTAATCAAGTCCATGTCCACCGCGTCTTCCACCGGCGTCGGCCCGATGCCGAGTAAGCCGTTTTCCGATTGCAAGTACACGTTTTGCTCTTGTTTTAAGTAATCGGGGATCATCGTCGGAATACCGACGCCGAGATTGACGACTTGCTGTGCGCGAAGTTCCCGCGCCGCCCGCTTGGCGATCCGTATCCGCATCGGATTAGTTGTCTTTGGCAACGTAATGTCCCCCTTTTTTCTCATACCGTTCGTTCAACACGACGACGTCGACGTACATGTGCGGCGTAACGACGCGGTCGGGCGGAATGGAGCCAGCAGGGACGATCTCTTCTACTTCGGCGATGACGATCTCCGCCGCCGTCGCCATGAGCGGATTGAAATTGCGCGCCGTTTCGCTGTACGTTAAATTGCCCATCGTATCTGCTTGGTGCGCTTTTATGAGCGCGATGCGCGTCTTAATCCCTTTCACAAACATATACGCCTTTCCGTCGATGTCGCGGATCTCTTTCCCTTGCGCGAGCCTCGTCCCGACAGCTGTCGGCGTATAAAAACCGCCGATGCCCGCCCCTCCGGCGCGAATAGCTTCCGCCAATGTCCCTTGCGGCATCAATTCGATCGCTAATTCTCCCTTACTCCACGCTTCGACGGCATGGTAATTCGTCGTAAAGTAAGAGCCAACTGCTTTCTTCAAGTGACCGGACAACAACAGCTTGCCTAAACCTTTACCCGGTTCTCCTAAATTGTTACTGATGACAGTTAAATTTCTTGCCTGCTGTTGTTCACAGAGCGCGTCGATGAGGCTGAATGGCGTCCCGCACAAGCCGAAACCGCCGACGAGTAACGCGTCGCCGTCTTTAACTAGTGCCACCGCCTCCGCCAATGAGCGTAACTTTTCCATCGCTACTGTCAAAGCTGTAACTCCCCCTTCACAAGAATAGTATGCAAGGAACGTGCCAAGGATTAGGTAAGTAACACAGGACGGCTGACTAGCAGGCAGACATGATGGAAAACGGTTACATTTCTGGTCAATCGGAAGAACAGACAATGTAAAAATGCATTATTTGCCCCGTTTACTTGCAAAAAATCATTAAGCTGGATATAAAGTCATTAAGTCGGACGTAAAGTCATTAAGTCCCTAAGTCCTTCCTACATCATAAGATAAGGCGCCAATGGGTATTGCGTCCAACCCATTAACTAATGCAACGGGCGATTGTTGGCGACACCTTGCACGCTACGATGCTCTTGTGCAAATTTCTGATGCTGCTTCAATTTGCGCACGATCGTCGACTGATCGACTTCCAGCACTTCCGCCGCCTTATACGTCGTCCCGTACAAACGCAACGCTTCGTTAATGAGTTGAATTTCCACCAAGTAACGCGCTTGCTTCAGCGGGAGTAACCCTTTGACCCTAATCTGTTCATCCACCCGCGGCTTCGTAAACAACACGTCCGGCAAATCGTCAACCTCAATCGTCTCACCTTTCGTCGTCACGACACACCGTTCGACGACGTTCATCATTTCCCGCACATTACCCGGCCAGTGGTAGGCGAGTAGCTGTTTCAACGCCTCGGGAGAAAACGTTTTTTGCAGCGCATATTTTTCACAAAACTGCTGGCGAAACTTATGAATGAGCGGCAAAAGATCGGCGCGCCGTTCGCGCAACGGCGGGATGACGACCGGTACAACGTTGAGGCGGAAAAATAAGTCTTCGCGAAACGCGCCTTTGTCCACTTTCCGTAACAGATCTTTGTTCGTTGCCGCCACGATGCGCACATCGACTTTTTTTCCTTGCACGCTACCGACGCGGGTGACGATACTATCTTGTAAAAAACGCAACAGTTTTACTTGTAAGTGAAAGGGCAAGTCGGCAATTTCGTCCAACAACACCGTTCCCTTGTGCGCAATTTCGAGCAACCCCGCTTTGCCGTTGCGCCGCGCCCCGGTAAAAGCGCCTGCTGCGTACCCGAACAGTTCTGATTCGATCAACTGCTCGGGGATCGCCCCGCAGTTAATTTTTACAAACGGGCCGTCGCTCCGCCAACTGTTTTCGTGAATATAAGTGGCCACCTCTTCTTTTCCTACGCCCGATTCGCCTAAAATAAGCACAGTCGAATCGACGTTCGCGACGCGCGACGCTAACTCGAGCACGCGCTGCATTTCTTGCGACTCAGCGACGAGACCAAGTTGCCGATCCAACTGAGTGCGTAGCTGTTCTTTGTACTGCTCGGTTAACGTCTTCGTTTTTTGCAGTTCTTCACGCAAGGCATTTAATTCACCCATATCGCGAATGTTGACGACGAAACGAGCCTGCTCCCTGCCAGCGTCCGATTCGATCGGTGTGAGCGTAATACCGAGCACTTGCCCTGTGTCGTTATTTTTTTCAACTGTCGTAACGGTGGCTTCCAAGGCGACTAAATCGGTGAAAGACACTGTAAATCCTTGGTCTAGAAGCAATTCCGACAGCACAGTCCCTTGTAGTTCTGCACCGTACCGTCCCATCATTTTGGCAAAGGCGCGGTTCGTGCGCTCGATAACACCGTTGCTGTTTACGACGAGCATCCCATCGTGAGACGCTTGTAAAATCGTTTCTAACTCGTCTTTCATCGCCTTCACGTGGTGTAGCTCATTCGTCACTTCCTCGATCTCGGAAATATCTTGAAAAACAGCAACTGCACCCTTGATCGCCCCGTCCTGTACAATCGGGGTACGGTTCGTAAAATACGAGCGCTTCCCTACTCTATACTTCTCGCCAAGGCGCGGTTTTCCACTGCGAAGGACGTCCATTAATCCCGTTGGCACTAACACGTCGTTTAAATAGTTGCCGAGCGCTTCGCCGCGCGGTACTTTACTAATTTTTTCTGCTGCTGGATTGAAGGACGTAATCGTGCCGTATTCGTCGATCGCAACAATCCCGTTGTGGGCAAATTCGAACACGGCATCGAGCTCTTTCAGCCGATACTCCGCTTCCGTCGCATAGGCGCGCAAAATAGCGGTCTGCTCGACAATACCGATCACTTGACGCTCCGCAGTGACAACTAAGTTAAGCGCATACACTTGATCCCATATTTGCCTCACTTCGGCGTCGGGTTCGAGATAGCGACAACGCCGCTCGACGCAATGGTGCACAGACACCGTCTGATCCCCAGACCTTGCCAGCTCTTGCAAAATGTAGTCCAGTGTGACGACCCCTTCGACGTGCCCTTGCCGCGATACGTAAGGTACGCCGGGCAACCGCTCATCGCGCATAATCGCCAACGCCTCACCGACTGAGATGTGCGCCGTAAACGTTAGGGACGTCCTTCGCATAATATCGCGCACGCGATGCTTCATCGTATCTCCTCCCGACCGAAAGTATGTATACTGTTTATTGACCGGTTCCTTCACCAATTGAACGCAACGTACTTCTAATCGATGGATCATATGAACCACAGTGACTTCTCATCGACAGACCGCAACAATTTCACACATAAAAAAAACTGCTGAAAATGTAGCATTTCGATTATATCATGAATGCGCTTACTACGTCAGAAATGGTTATTATCGCCTTGTTAAACCGTGACATTCCCCCCAACCGTTCCCCCTCCCCCTTCATCCAACGTCCGCTTTTCCGGAAAGGCCAAACTAAACACAATCCCCGCCAAAATCGCAATAAAAAAAGTGGCTGCCCGCGACGTAAACAAGTCCTCCAACGGCGAACTGATCCAGACGACCGTCGTCACGAATCCGGTAATAATCGTGGCGACGATGCCAGCGCCGGAACACTTTTTCCAGAAGAAGGTCAAAACGATCGCTGCCGAAAACGTACACCCGACGCCGGCCCAGGCCCAGCTGACGACCGTGTACACCAATTTTTCCGACGTTAAGGCGATGAGCAAACCGAGTAGACCAGCACCGATGACCGTCAGACGGGAGGCGCGTACGAGCTGCTTCTCTGTGAGACGCCAACCAAACGACTTGTGCAAAATGTCTTCACTAACCGAACCGGTGAGCACGAGCAGTTGCGAATCGACGGTAGACATTATTGCGGCTAAAATGCCGGCGAGCAACAGGCCGGCAAGCCATTCCGGCATTAAATCGGCAAGCACTTAGAAGTGCACCTCATCCCTCTCAACTATTTCCCATCGATAATGCACTCGCGCCACAGGCATCAATAGATCCGTAAGATCACTCTCTGTGCCCGTGACGCGACTGCAAAATTGGTATAAATTACTTTTTTTATTTAGTATAAACTGCCTTTCCCGTACCCTCCTGTTACTCAAAACTTACACGGCTAGCGTGAAGAACCGCATCGGGACCACATGGTACGCGGCGGTCTAATTTTCCTGCCCTATTAATAGGCAACAGTCATTTCTACTTCGTTTACAACACTTGGCGCACGCGTTCCAACGCCCAATCGATGTCCTCTTTCGTAATCGTCAGCGGCGGCGCAAAACGAATAATCGTGTCGTGCGTCTCTTTACACAACAGGCCGACTTCTTTCAACTTCTCACAGTACGGACGCGCATCTTCGTCGAGCTCGACCCCGACCAACAAGCCACGGCCACGTACGTCGCGAATGTGCGGGTTATCGATCTTTTTCAGCTCGTTCAGCAAATACTCGCCCATTTTTGCCGCATTTTCAATTAAGTTTTCCTCTTCAAGTACGGCGAGCGCTTCTAAAGCGATGGCACAGCCGAGTGGGTTGCCGCCGAACGTCGAGCCGTGGGATCCGACATTCCACACCTTAAAAATATGTTCGTTCGCCGCGACTGCCGACACTGGAAAGACGCCGCCACCGAGCGCTTTCCCCATAATGTACAAGTCAGGTTCGACCCCTTCCCAGTCACACGCGAACTTGCGCCCCGTCCGGCCGAGTCCGGTCTGAATCTCGTCGGCGGCAAATAAGACATTATTCTCGCGGCAAACATCGTACGCCTCGCGCAAATACCCTTCCCGCGGAATGATGATACCGCCTTCGCCTTGAATCGGCTCGAGTAAAAACCCAGCAGTATGCGGCGTAATCGCCTGTTTTAGCGCTTCCAAATCGCCGTAAGGAATAATTTTAAAGCCCGGTGTCAGTGGGCCGAAGCCGCGCTTGTACTCCGCCTCCGCCGAAAAGGAAATAACCGTCGTCGTCCGCCCGTGGAAGTTACCGGCACAGACGATAATCTCCGCTTGGTTTTCTGGTACGCCTTTCTCAAAATAAGCCCAGCGACGCATCGCCTTTACCGCCGTCTCTACCGCTTCGGCGCCAGCGTTCATCGGCAGGATCATATCTTTGTTTGTGAACGCTGTCAATTTGCGAAAGAACTTCCCTAAATTCTCATTGTAAAAAGCGCGGGACGTCAGCGTAATTTTGTCCGCTTGCGCTTTCAGCGCACCGATGATGCGCGGGTGGCGGTGCCCCATGCTTAACGCCGAATAGGCACTAAGCATATCCATATAGCGCTTCCCTTCTACGTCCTCCACCCAGACGCCTTCCCCTTTCGCCAAGACGACGGGCAATGGACAATCGATACGCGCCCCTAACTTTTCGTTGTCACGAATAATACTTTGCGTCATCGTCGTGTTCGCTTGCGTCATTTATACTCCCCCTCATTTCGTTAATGGCCATCATGTCACATGCTGGCACCTTCAATTAAAACTGTTTCCTTGAAAACGACACGTTTATTCGCCCATGTCAGCCATTATTCTCCCGTATCCGCCTCTGTCCATATAGCGCTAATTGTTGTCGATTTGTGCCCGCTGTAACGTGCCACTGTAATCGACGTAAATGCTCTTCCATTCCGTAAATACATCTAAGGCGGCCACACCGGAATCGCGGTGTCCGTTTCCGGTCCCTTTCGTCCCGCCGAAGGGCAAGTGAATTTCGGCCCCCGTCGTACCGGCGTTAATATACACAATCCCTGTGTCGAGATCGCGCATCGCCGCAAACACTTGATTCACATCGCGCGTAAAGATCGCACTGGACAAGCCGTAAATGACCCCGTTGTTTACTTCGATCGCTTCTTCGAGACTACCGACCGGGATGATTGAGATAACCGGTCCGAAAATTTCCTCCTGCGCAATGCGCATCGTCGGTGCGACGTCCGTAAACAGTGTGGGCTGATAAAAATTCCCCTGTGCCAACTTACCGTCGGCCGCGATTTCACCGCCGCATAACAGACGCGCCCCTTCTTCCTTACCAATCTTGACGTAGCCGTGGATTTTGTTTAACGCCGAGCGGTTAATGACCGGTCCGACATCGACCGTTTCGTCGAGTCCGTCCCCGAGAGTCAACGTTTTAATCCGTTCCAGCAACAGCGACTCTAACTTCTCTTGCACCGCCCGGTGGACGATGACGCGGCTCGTCGCGGTACACCGTTGTCCGCTCGTACCGTAACCGCCCCAGACGATGCCGTCTACGGCTAACTCCAAGTCGGCGTCGTCCATGACGATAATCGCGTTTTTGCCGCCCATCTCCAACGAGACGCGCTTCAGCTGCTGGCCGCCTTTCGCTGCCACGTTGCGCCCGACTTCCGTCGAACCGGTGAACGAAATGACGTCGATGTCCGGATGGGCGAGCATCGCTTCCCCGACAACTTCCCCTGATCCACAGACGAGGTTAACCACTCCCGCCGGCAATCCAGCTTCGCTCAATATTTCGACTAGTTTTTGCGCCATAAACGGCGTTTCCGTCGCCGGTTTCCACACGACCGCATTGCCCGCGACGATCGCTGGGAAGATTTTCCACGTCGCAATCGCAATCGGGAAGTTCCACGGCGTAATTAAGCCGGCCACACCGAGTGGCGCACGCACGCTCATCGCAAATTTGTTCGGCAGTTCGGCGGGAGTCGTTTCCCCGAACAAGCGCCGCCCTTCTCCGGCCATGTAAAAGGCCATATCGATACCTTCCTGCACCTCACCGCGCGCTTCCGAAATCACTTTGCCCATTTCCTTCGTTAACGTTTGTGCGAGCTCTTCCTTTTTCTCCCGCAACAACGCTCCGATTGCAAACAGCGTCTCTGCCCGCTTCGGTGCTGGCACGAGGCACCACTCTTTTTGTGCTTTCACCGCTGCGGCCACGGCTCGGTTTACATCTTCCTCACTCGACTGGGCGACTTGTCCAAGCACTTCGCCTGTCGCCGGATTAATGACGTCGCGGAAGCGTTCTGTTTCTGACGGCAGCCACACACCGTCGATATAGTTGACACATTTCATATCCTATGGTCCCCCTCTATGGTATAAATCGCTAATACAAAACGGCAAGAAGTCAAGAAGCGCCGAGCGCTACCACATAATGCGTATGCAAAAGCCGTGCCAGTGATGCCATACCGTGCGGTGACTAAAGCGATCGCGACTCACAACTTGACGCTAAGTTGAAGTAAAGGCAGTTTAGCAAGCGTTTAGATAGCGCTCTCAATTTGTGGCCCTTTTTGGTGTTGTACGGTTTTATCAAAGTGCAGTGCATCTTTGCATTGTTTGATGCAATTTTGCATTGCGGACAGACGTTCCTAATTTGTACATCATATAATTTTTACATCACATTGACACTTGCTGCTGTGCGGCTACCGTCGGCACATCCGGCTTCCGGCGTTTTTGTATAAACCATATGACGGCGACTAGCAACAGCGCAATCAGATCGGTATACAAGTCTTTGGCGATAAACATTAAACCGGCGCCGAACATGACGATTCGTTCCCACCCGTGCGATATGCGGATGAAGTATCCGATCACCGAGCTACTAATTGCCGTCATCCCGACCGCAGTCGTGAGCAACGACCAGACGATCCACCCGTCGACGTCGACGAGGACGATCATCGGATTGTACACGAAGGCGAACGGCACAATAAACGCGGCAATCGCTAGCTTAACCGCCATCACGCCCGATTGAAACGGATTCGCACGCGCGATGCCTGCCCCCGCATATGCGGCCAAACAGACGGGGGGCGTAATGTCGGCGATAATGCCGAAATAAAACACGAACAAGTGCACCGCCATCGGTGCCACTCCGAATTCGTTAATGAGCGCCGGCGCCGCAACAGTGGCCGTCACGACGTAATTCGCTGTCGTCGGCAAGCCCATCCCGAGGACGAGACAAGCGATTGCCGTAAAGACGAGCGCCAAAATTAACTGTCCGTTCGCCAGGGCGATAATACCTGAAGCAAATTTGTTGCCGAGCCCGGTAATGCCGACGACGCCGGCAATAATTCCGGCACAGCCGACGGCCGCGATGACAGGTAAGGCGATGCGCGCTCCCTCCTCAAACATCGCGATCGTGGCACGCAAAGACATGCGGGTCTCTTTTTTCAGTAAACTGACTGCAAATGCCGTGACAATCCCCATCAACGCCGCTTTCTGCGCGGTGAAACCGGACAATAACGTCAAAATAATAATGATTAGCGGTAGGATTAAGTAGCCTTTTTTTAGTGCTAATTCTTTCAAACTCGGCAGCATATGTTTCGGAAGCCCGATCACACCTTGCTTTTTCGCTTCGAGGTGCGTACCGATAAAGATGCCAGAAAAATATAGCACTGCTGGAATGGCCGCCGCCAACATAATCGCGGAATACGTCACATTCAAGTACTCAACCATGATGAACGCCGCGGCACCCATAATCGGCGGCATGAGCTGGCCACCAGTAGACGCCGACGCCTCAGTCGCCGCCGCGAACTCCGGTTTAAACCCCGCTTTTTTCATCATCGGGATCGTAAACGAACCCGAGGCGACCGTGTTCCCGACTGAACTCCCTGAAATCATCCCCTGGAAGGCGCTTGCGATGACAGCCGCTTTGGCTGTTCCTCCCGTAAAACGGCCTGTCGCGGCAAAGGCAATGTCGTTAAAAAACTGGCCGATTCCGGAGCGAACGAGCACCGTGCCAAAAAACAAAAAAAGGAAGATAAACTTGGCCGATATTTGTACCGGTGTCCCAAATACCCCGTTTTCGCGAAACCACAAATCGGTCATAATCTTATCAAACGTAAAGCCTTGGTGCGATAAAATTTCCGTCGGTATGTAATTGCCGAGTAACGTGTACAAAATGGCGATCGAAGCGACAACGACGATCGGAATACCGACTGTCCGACGTGTCGCCTCCAGTAAAAGTAACACCCCGACAATAGCTACTATAATCGCTTGGAGCGGGTAATCTTGAGTGCGCGCAGCTAATATTTCGTCAAAGTATAAGATCTTGTAGTACCCGACGAATATTGCCGAAAACGCTAACAACACATCATACCAAGGAACACCTTTTTGCTTCTGTTGCCACCCTTTTTTTGCCGGATATAGTAAAAAGATAAGACCTAGTGCGGTCCCGACGTGGATCGCCCCTTGTATTTGCGTCTGAAATACACCGCGGTATCCAGTATAGAGATGGAATAACGTGAGGTATACGGCGAGGAACATGACAACCCACGACCACTTGCCGATCTGCTTGCGATAGCCGCTCTCCCGGTCGTACTTTTCCAATAAAGCTTGGGGGTTCACATTCCCTTCGGTGTCCTTATTAGCGTCGGGTACGACATGTTCTTGTTTGTTTTCTGCCATCCTGTCACCGCCTTGGAATAATTTGAATAGGGGCGGACCGTCACACCGCCCCCTTCCGTCACATCTTTTAACGTATGGATAAGGCTAACCTTTACTTCGTTACATCGTCCAGACTGTTAATCCCCGTCGCTTCCCGCGTGACGATTTGGATGACCTCAGGGTAAACGTGCCCGATGAACGCAAAGTTTTTCACGGGTTTTTTGAATTCCGCCTTCCCGTTTAAGGCGTTGTGAGCCGGAACGTGCACCGTCATGCCGATATCTTGCGCCCCGTCGCCAATGCTCTTTAAGTTTTCAAGGGAGGCCCCCGTTTCCGTGTTCGTCACGTTTACACCGTCAATGTGCTTGTTCCACAACCCGGCAATTTCCCCACCGAGGGGGTAATACGTCCCGCCTTGACTACCGGTGCCAAGGGTGAACTCCTTTTTCCGCTCTTTCGCATCAGCCTTTACTTCCGCTACCTCTGCATCGACTTTAAGCCCTTGCTCTTCAAAGTAACGCTTCGAACCCGGGTGAATCGGAAGCCCTTCTAACCCGTTGAGCGCGTTTTCCAGCGTCATTTCTTTCGCTTGTGCGTGTGTGTTTTCACCCGCTTTTTCATACATCGTCTTCGTCAGTTCATAAGCGAGTTCTTCGTCAATCGTATCGGTGTTCACGACCATGATCGCGTAGGCGGTCACCGTTTGCACGTCTTCTTTTAAAAAGTCATAGCTGTCTTTCGGGATGATATACTTCCTGTAGGCACTTTTTTCCTCAATTTTTTTGATCGCTTCATCGGATAACCCTAACAACTTCACGTCTTTCGCCGACGCTTGCAAATCAGTGATCGAACCTGCTGGCAACCCTAAGACACCGACTGAAATATCGATATTGCCGTCTTTCAACCCGTCCATCGCGTCGCCAAACGCTTCCTGAAACTTCTCGTAATCGCCCTCTTTCAAACCGTAAGCTTCGAAGATGAGTTTTGACACGGACTGCGTTTCACTCGCCGGCGGTCCGACGGCAATCTTCTTTCCGCCACCCCCAAAAATGTTACACGCGGATAGTACCATCACTAATGCAACACAAAGTGCGATTACTGATACAATTTTTCGCTTCATCTCGTTTCCTCCTCTTAACGTGTCTCTTGCACTTTTGATTACGAACCACGCGCTTTTCCCGTTTCGTTACGAAAGCGACTGTCACAACGCGCGGGCAGCAGAAGTGCCCGCGCCATGTCGACTAGTACCGTGGCAAAAGATTCCCGGCCAGCTGTTTAGGACACCGTTGTGACGCCTCGTCTCCGTTCACTTGCTACTTCGCCCTCGCAACAGCACCCTGTCGATCGCCCGCTCGTGGGCGTCGACCGTGTATTGAATGTCCGCGCTGCTGTGTGCGAGCGAAAGCGAATAGCGGTTGAGCGGCTTGCAGTAAACGCCTACGTTCAGTAGCTCCTCATCGATTGCCCGGCGCAGCGCGGTGTCGGCGTGCCACATGTCACGGCAGTTGGCGACTGGTCGCTCCGTCAACACGATGTTAAAAATGCTCCCCATCCCGCACGTTTGCATCGGGATATCGCGCCTCGCGTAAACGTCTTCCAACCCTTTGCGCAACTGATTTGTATGAGCGAATAACTGCTCTAACTGCCCGGGCTGTTCTAACAAGTCAATCGTCGCTAGTCCCGCTGCTAGTATGAGTGGGTGACCGTTGTACGTGCCGCTGTGGAATAAGACGTCACTAGCACTACCGTCTCGTACACCGAGCTGTACGCCGTCCTCCCTTCCCGCTGTCAAAATGTCTTGCCCCTCGCGCGGGTCACATTGCGCCATCAGCTCGCGCTTACCTCCGACGGCTCCGATCGGAAAACCGCCGCCGAGCACCTTTCCTAACGCGGTAAGGTCGGGAGTGACTCCGTACACTTGCTGCGCCCCGCCGAGGGCGACGCGAAACCCTGTCTTCACCTCGTCGAAAATGAGCACAATCCCCAATTGCTCCGTAACGGTGCGTAAACCGCGCAAAAATGCTGGCTCCGCGGGAATAAACCCACCCTCGACAGGTTCCAAAATAACTGCAGCGACATCATTGGCGTTTTCTTGCAAAAGGCGTGCCGTCGCCTCTAGGTCGTTAAACGGTAACGCGAGCGTCTCTCTTTGCACATAGTCGGGAATCCCTTTCGATGCCGCCACTGCGTGTGGTCGCCGCCGCTCTCCCCCTCGCTCGCGCTCCGGATGGACACTGAATAGCACTTGATCGTATCCCCCATGATAATGGCCCTCGAACTTTGCGAGCTTCCGTCTGCCTGTATGCGCCATCGCCAAGCGAATCGCGAACTGCGTCGCCTCCATCCCGGAATTCGTAAAGCGCACGCGCTCGATCCCGGCATAGTGGGCGATTAACTTCTCTGCCATCGCCGTCTCCAACTCACACGGGGCACCAAATACGAATGTCCCGGCAGCCGCTATGTGTTGTTCGACCGCCGCAAGCACTCGCGGGTGACCGTGCCCCAACATGAGCGCGCCATAACAAAGTGCGTAATCGATGTATGCGTTACCATCGACATCGAACAGCCTGCTACCACTCCCCCGCTTCATGACGATTGGATGCGGTGGAAAATACTTAATGTTCGCCGTCACACCCCCTGGAATGACCTTACACGCCTTTTGAAAAAGCTGAGCAGAACGTTCGCGCATCCGCGAAACAGCTAGTGACGAATGACCGTCAGCGCCCAACATGACCAGACCCCCACATGAATGTAATGTAGTCACCACTTTTTGAAAGCGGTTACCTAAAGTATATTCTGGTAACATCAATTTTGCAATGATTATTTCAAAAAGAGGCGTCATATAAAATTTTTATTTCAGTTTGTAGGGGAATATCCTTGTAGGCGACTCAATTTTTTTTGTAAAAGACGTGGAAGTGATCCCAAATATCTTCCAGTTCACGAAGTCGTCCGTGAAAATCGTCGATTTTTTGCTTGCCGACGTACGCGATTAACGCATTAATTAAACTGAGTGGCGCGGCAAACGAATCGATAAACGTCGGCATGCTGCTCTGCGCATAAAAGGCAACGTCAGCGTAAGGAACGAGCGGAGACAGCACGTGATCCGTAATGACGAGGACTGTCGCGCCCTTTCCTTTCGCGTAAGAGACGATGTCGACAGTACTTTGCACATAGCGGGAAAAACTAATGCCAACAACGACATCCGTCTCGTCTAACGCATATAACTGCTCGTAAGTCGAATGAACGGACTGGACATGCTTCGTGTTCCCTAAGATGATGTCCAAGTAATATTGCAGAAAAACTGCTAAGGACACGGCGCTGCGACTCGCGACGATGTACACCTTTTTCGCGTTTAAAAGCGCTTCCGCGGCACGCCGAAACGACTGTACATCTAGTTGTTCCATCGTCGTACGCAGGTTGGCGAGGTCGTCTTGCAACACTTCGTAGATGACTTTTTCTTCCTCGCTATACACATCGACAGACATCTCCAGTCGTTCAACCGTCGTCAGTTGCCTTTCGAGCGATTCGACGAGCTGTTGCTGTAATTCCGGATAGCCGGAAAAGCCGAGGAAGGTCGCAAAGCGAACGACCGTCGCTTCACTCACTCCCGCCTTGTGCGCTAATTTACCGACCGTAAAAAAAGGCACGCTGTACGGGTTTTGCAAAATATACTGCGCAATTTTTACGTGTGATTTACTCATTTGCGGCATTTTCTCGGCAATCTGTTGATCAATGTGAGACTTGGTCACTTTTTAAGCGAACGGGTTAACCGCTAACAATTGACATCGATTGAACACGTACGCCGCCCCTCCTTTCCTGGGATTATATGTTATCGTAGAACTCCCTTGTCATTAAAGGTACATATTATTGTACAATTAGATAACTCGAATCACAACCTTTTTTCACAAAATGCTTACACAAAAAAAGCACCGCACAACTGCGACGGCCCGATCGGGATCGATCGTCACAGCTGTGCGGTGCGACAGGGTGGGCTTCGACAACGCCTAGTGGTGACGGGAGAAACTAGGCGAGACTAACGATGTTTGTACGGTACTGTCCGCGAGGGCGAAACAGTTGATAGGTCGCGAACACGTTGAGTGGGCTCCGTTTCAAAGCCCTTCTAACTAACGGTGACGTCGTCGCACAAATAGACGTCTTGAATCGCGTGCAATAGCTTGACCCCTTCTTCCAGCGGCCGTTGAAACGCCTTCCGCCCCGAGATGAGCCCCATCCCGCCGGCGCGCTTATTTATGACTGCTGTGCGCACTGCGTCGGCAAAATCGTTTTTACCGGAGGCGCCGCCGGAATTGATTAAGCCGATCCGCCCCATGTAGCTGTTCGCCACTTGGTAGCGGGTCAAGTCGATCGGGTGGTCAGTCGCAAGCTCCGTGTAAATGCGTTCGTCGCGTTTCCCGTAACTACTGTCACCCGCGTTAAGCGCCTTATAACCCCCGTTCACTGTCGGCAGCTTTTGTTTTACGATGTCGGCTTCGATCGTCACCCCGAGGTGGTTCGCTTGCCCCGTAAGGTCGGCGGCCGTATGGTAGTCGGTCCCGTCAACTTTAAACGCGTCGTTACGCAAATAGCACCACAAAATCGTAAACATCCCGAGCTCGTGCGCGTACTGAAACGCCTCACTCACTTCTTGCAACTGCCGATCCGACTGCTCTGAGCCGAAATAAATCGTCGCCCCAATCCCAGCCGCCCCCATCTCGAAGCACTGCTTCACGTCGGCAAACATAATTTGGTCATAGCTGTTCGGGTACGTCAACAATTCGTTGTGGTTTATTTTCACGACGAACGGTATTTTGTGCGCATATTTGCGGGCGACGCTTCCTAACACGCCGTATGTAGAAGCGACCGCATTACACCCACCTTCGAGCGCAAGTTTGACGATGTTCTCCGGGTCGAAGTACGCCGGGTTAGCGGCAAAAGAAGCACCGGCCGCATGTTCAATCCCTTGGTCGACGGGCAAAATCGACACATAGCCACTTCCGCCGAGCCGCCCGTTGTTGAACAGCCACTGTAAATTGCCTAACACGCGGTTGTTGCGGTCTGAGACGGCAAACACGTCATCGACAACATTCGGCGACGGCAACGTGAGCATCTGCTTCGAAATCGTCGTACATTTGTGCCCCAGTAAGTCGTCTGCTTCTGTCCCTAAATACTCGCGAATCGATTCAATCATTCGTAACACCTCCGATTTTTGTTAAGCGTGTTGCTGGAGTAAAATCGCTTTGCAGCAGCTTACGCAATGTCGAGCCCCTACTCTCACGCGACAATGGCTTCTCACTGCTAATCTAAAATGCTTTCTTCGCGAATGCTTTCTTCGCGGTAGTGCTTTCCTTTTTGCACGTAATGATCAGTCGTTAACCGTAACATTTCCAAATCTTTCTCCGTCAATTCCCGTACGACCCGTCCCGGACGCCCCATGACGAGAGTACGCGGCGGGATCACCTTTCCTTCCGTAATTAACGTCCCGGCACCGATGAGCGCCTGTTCCCCGATCACTGCGCCATTCAAGACGATTGATCCCATCCCGACGAGCGCCCCGTCATGCACCGTACAGCCGTGGACGATGACGTTATGCCCGATCGATACGTCCCTGCCGAGCGCAACAGGGTAATCGGCATCGACGTGCACCGTGCACCCGTCCTGCACGTTCACCCGCTCGCCGATGACGATCGGCGCGTTATCCCCGCGGACGACGGTGTTGAACCAAATAGTTGCCTCGGCCGCCACAGAGACGTTGCCGATTAGCTGTACGCCGGGTGCGACATACGCGGTCGGATCGACGGTTGGCGTGTATCCGCCAAATGTATGGATCAAGCGATCACTCCTTCCGTATTTTAATTTACAATACATTCATCCTTAATTCAATTTACTATAGATCCAACAGATCATGATTCCACTCGATTTGATACACCGCTGATTCGGGGTAATGAAAGAGCGCTTCGATATACCTCATTTTTTCATCAGCGAGTGCCAGCTGTTCCTCCGACCGGGAGGAAAAATAGAAACAACCTAAAAAATAGGCATGAAAATACTCGTGCCAATTATGATACGATTGCTGAATGAACGTAGCCGTTTCCAACATTAAACCCCGCGCTTCTTTTTTAGATAAATAGCCAAGCGCGCGCCCGATCCGGCACAAATAAATGCTACGTGCCCAATCGTAGGCGTCGAGTCCCGCATACGAGGTCGCATGCACACTACTGTTAGCTATAAGTGGTATTCGGTCCTCAGGATTGGTTAACGACAACGACTGCATCGTTCGCCTTCTTGCCGCGTCGGAGAATACAGCATGTTCATTACAGATTCGATTGCACTCTTCCCGATCCCCCTGTTCGATCAACCAACGAACTTTCGTATGTATTTGCCACGGCTCTTTAATGCCCCATTTGCCAAGCTCCTTCCCAAAAAACCTTCTACCGAGAATACCGTCTCTAATGAAAGTAAACTCGTGATCAGTAAAATAGTATCTATACGACTCGTGATCGATACAGATCGACGATAGACACCGAAAGTAACGTTCGAGTTGCCTCTCTTTTTTCCACTGGAACAGACGCACCATACAAGCACCTCCTCACGAAAAGATCCGTTTAAAAATTGAGGTTCGCCTATGGATAAACACACGATATACTCTCCACAATTCCCACGCGATCGGTAAACATATCATCACCCAGTATTTGAATGTCATCGAGTGATACGAAGTCAACAAAATATAAATTGCAAATAGGATGTAAATCCACGCACGCCGCATAAATATCATCGTATACCAAATGGATTTTCTCAGTATCATCTTTCGTTTTTTCGAGCGATCGAGCGTCGCAAGCCATCTACAATCCCGATTATAAATACGGGCGCTATAGGAGTTGTATTCTAGTCGTCCTATTCCCAACTCTTCCGCCCTGTCAATCCAACCGCGTGCCATTTTCATATCGTTCACCGTTACCGCACACTTCAAGAGTAAGTGAATCGCATCTGCATGTTCTGGTTCCGTTTCTAGCAACCGTTCACCGTCCGCCATCGCTTTCGCGTAATCCCCGCGACGGTAATAAAGGTGTCCGCGGTACAGTAAACCGTCCGCATCGTCCGGATTAACAGCGAGCAAGTCGTTAAATGACTGCCAAGCGCGTTCATCGTCACCCGTCCGCAAGTAATACACCCCTTGCAAGTGCAACAAGTCCGGGTCGCGCGCATACACACGCGAAGCGTTTTCTAGCGCATCTTTCGCAGCCGCAAAATCGCTCGTCGACAATGCCTGTCGCGCTTCTTCCCGCAAGTGCAAAAACGCTTCGAAATCAACGCCTTCGGTCGGTTGGAAATGATTGTACCGCATCGCCCAATTACCATTTATCCCCTCAAGTAAAAACCGAATCGTCTCCTCATCGTACAGAAGGTCTAGTTGGGAATCACTCCAACGGAACGTCCGATCGAGCAATTTCCAAACGTCCCATGGCAAAAAGCGGTGCACTTGCAAAAAGTCGACCAGACGATCTTGCAACACCTCGCTGTAGTTCAAGTCCCAGACGACCGAAGCGTTCAACAGTTCTTCCCAGTTTTTAGGGTCAATACGTGCAAAAAAATCGTCATACAGCACCGCCACTTTCTGCATGAACCCTTCAATCGGGTGTTCGGTCGGATGCTCGGTCGGGTGCTCGGTCGCCTCTGTAGCCCCGCTTTGTTCCCAGCTACTTGGCAACGTCCCGCTCGCTTCCTGATCGCTAGCGCTGTGCAGCGTCGTAGCATCTTCTTCCTCACCACGACGCAACCCTTCAGCCGCATCCTGCTCGTCCTCGACCGATGACGTTTCGGTTTCCCAAGAGTCTACGACATTGTACCCTCTTTTCGCCCCTTCGATCGCCTCGTCATACGCTTCCCGCAAGCGCTGGTAGCCTTTAGGGTCATCTTCGGGACGATACAACTTTAATTTCTTCGCATAAGCTTTTTTAATCGCCTTGACATCGTTTGTCGGCGCAGTCTCCAATATGTCCCAAATCATTGCAGAAAACCGTTCCATTCTTCCATGCTCGCCAACTGTTCTTTCAACGCAGTTGCCGCTTTTTTAATATCTTTATCGTTTTGCGTGCTGAGCACACTTTCGAACTGCTGTAAGAGAAAGCCGATGTATTCACGCTTCTCCCCGATCAGCTCCTCGTAGAGGCGTTCACCTTTAGCTAACAGTAATCTATTTTCGGTGCGATCGCGCGGGTGGATCTTAATGTCCTTCAGTTCTAGCAACCTCGCTTCAATCTCCTCTTTCGTTAGATTTCCGGGATTTTTTTCAATGACGATTCTTTCTTTCTCTCCTGTCGAGAGAATAATCACTTCCACTTCGAGAATACCGTTAATGTCGTACGTATAGCGGATGTCGACTTCTTGCTCCCCGGCAGGTGCAGGGGGTACTTTCACTTCAAGTTCTCCCAGTTTGACGTTGTTGACTACGCGGCGACTTTCCCCTTGATACACCTCTATGAGAATCCTTTTTTGATTGTTGTGCAGCGTATGAAATCGTTCCACGCGACTCACTGGAATCGGCGTGTTCCGTTCAATGATCGGTTCGAAGTACCCCGACTCAAACTTGCCGTTCCCCAGTTTTTTCGTCGTATCCGTCCCTAACGTATACGGACACACGTCGGTCAATATAACTTCATCCAACGCCTCATTTCGCTCTTTCAATGCCACTTGAATCGCTGCACCTAGAGCGACGGTTTCATCGGGGTTAATGTTGGCGTACGGCATTTGCCCAAACATTTTTGCGATAACAGCTCGAATGAGCGGCATGCGTGTCGCTCCACCGATTAAAATGACAGCATCCAAGTCGCGCGGCGACAACTCCGCATCGCGCAGTGCCCGTTCAATCGGATAGCGCAAACGCAACAAGAGCGAGCTCGCTAACTTCTCGAACTCCTTGCGCGAAAGGCGTGTCTCATACATGTCGCCGTCGACTGTCGCTCGCATCACCGCGGAAGGTTCTGCACCGAGAACGAGTTTACAGTGTTCCGCTTGCTTGAAAATAGCCGCACGCGTCTTGGAGTCTAGTGTGTCACCGTCGATCTTATGTGACGAGATAAAATGAGACACGAGCAGCTCCGTAAAATCTTCTCCTCCGAGGTAGTTATCTCCGGCGATCGACTGGACGTCCATCACCCCTTCGAACAACTCCAGCACCGACACGTCGAACGTGCCGCCACCTAAGTCAAAGACGAGAAACTGCGTCTCTTCTTCCGCTTGGTACAGCCCGTACGCCATCGCCGCTGCTGTCGGTTCACTAATGAGCCGTTCAACCTTAAGACCAGCAATTTCCGCTGCTCGTTTCGTCGCCTTACGCTGTGTGTCGTTGAAATAAGCGGGCACGCTAATGACCGCTTCTGTCACTGTTTCACCCAAATGCGCTTCCGCATCCATTTTTAATGCCTTAATGACGAATGAAGACAGCTCCTCCGGAGTAAACGTGTATTTCCCCAACTGATACGTCTTTTCCGTACCCATAAACCGTTTGAACGTTGCGGCGGTAACGAGCGGATGGGTTAAGAGTCGCTCTCTTGCCACTTGTCCGACCAAAATCTCTCCGTTGTCGTCGACGCTGACGACCGAAGGCGTCAAGTGTTCGCCGAGTACGTTAGGGATAATCACTGCGCGGTCTTCTGCCCAATAGGCAACCAAACTGTTCGTCGTTCCTAAGTCAATGCCGATCGTTGCCATTCATTGACT
Organism: Numidum massiliense; assembly: GCF_001375555.1. Taxonomy (NCBI): domain Bacteria; kingdom Bacillati; phylum Bacillota; class Bacilli; order Caryophanales; family Bacillaceae; genus Numidum; species Numidum massiliense. Next base: position 1,968,231 of record NZ_CTDZ01000009.1, read on the forward strand.
CCTCTCTCTAAAAATGTAGCTTTTCGTCTGCTACTCTCGCTCCTACTGCTACTAAATAATCCTACTATAAAAAGTGATTTCGAAAAAGATCGCGACATTTTTCGCAGAATCGCTGAATCGTCACACTCGCCGCGAAGTCGCCGCAGCCAACTTAAACGATACTTACATCTCTCTGTTCAAAACGCGCGAAATAAAGTTGCTTCCTACCCAAGTGGTCTGCTGCCCGAGACGCCTGCAGCTTGAGTTGACCTAAGCTTGAGTTGCCGGGCACCCTTGAGCAACTAAACAGCAATCCGCATAAGGAAATCTCCATGATACGAGCTATGCTTGCCACTCTTCGCGCAAGACCCCCATGCGAATCGAATCGTAGTAAACACCGTTGTAATACCGCACTTTACGCATGCGGCCTTCTAACTGCATCCCTATTTTCTCGGCCGCCCTCACCATGCGCGCGTTTCCCGACCACGTGGTTAACCCGACGCGGGCAATGTCGGGGAACCTGTTAAACATTTCCTCGATCCAAAGCGTCAACGCTTCGCTGCCGTAACCGTGGCTCCAATAGTGAGGATTGTAAATGACGATCCCGACTTCAAGCCATTTCGTTTCTTTGCATTCCCAATAGTAGCTGACGCTACCGATCGGTTTTCCGTCCGCCTCGATGACGAGTCGCGCTGCATCGTCCGCCATATGTCGCTGCCAGCCTTCCCGAAACGAGTTGTCGTCCATCGGCTCGTGCGGGAAATACGGTGCGTCCCACTTCTTCCATTCCGGGTCTTTCTCTCCGTATATGTACTCCCAAAGAGTTGGTAAATCTTCTTCCCTCACTTGGCGCAAGGTGACCTTTTCCCCCGTTAACAAATCGCATCACACACTCCCTCATATTGAAACTTGTATGATCTCACTGATGTCACTTTCATACGCCACCTCCCGCCGATTCCTTCATCTCTATATCGTTCATGTCGTCTTCGAAAGCCTCTCTATTCCCGTCCGCATCGTTCCCACCGATATAGTTTGTATGCCCGAGGTCGAGCAAATACGTGAGTAACGTGTGAATCGCCTGCTCCAAATCGACGGTGACGACATCGAAGCGACAATCCAACGGTTCGACATTTGGCGTAGCAATGTCATGAATGTGTCATTTAGCGTTCATCGCACGTTTTTATATAACTCACTTTCGTCCGTTTCCACCCTAGAAAACGGTGTGAGCACGACCTTAAAGGCAAAGCTTTCCGCAGTGAGCTTATGTTCCGGAAGTTGAGCCGGCCCACAACTGTTACTGCCTAGGCCATTTTGCTTGTAGTCAATATTGACGAGTAAGCTGTCCTTCGCCTCTAACTCGTGTGCGTGTTTCGCCTTGGCCAGCTGCTCGGCATCGTAGCGGCTCACGCTGAAATTGACGCCTTCTGGGCATGCGACAAACAATCCTTGCGCGATGCCGTTCGTCAGCGACGCCCACTTCACATCTGTCCGGTTGCCGTTTTCTTGCGGCTTCACGTACGGGGTGAACATCTCGTCGACCGTTTTCGTGTACACGCCGAGTGTCGCCGCTTGCCTGCTGTCGCTGTACGATTCACCCGGCCCGCGACCGAACCAGCGGACGCGATCGTACATGGCACCGACTTCTAACTGCAAACCGATCTTCGGCAGCATGTCGGGTATTTTTTTGTCGACCCCGTTCGTCGCAAAGTCACCGCTCACCGCCAGCGCAATGACGTCGTCGGCCGTGATCGTGTACGCGTAGCAGCAATTGTAGCTCCAGAAGCGGTTCGGCGGCGCAATGCGCGTATGAATCGTTACCGTCACGCAATCGCCCTGCTGTGCCCAAGTAAAGCTCGTGACACTTTCTTGCAACAGGTGTAAGAAGTCTTCTGTCCGCCACCGCTCTTCGACGTACATATCGTTGTCGATCGGCGCCCGCCAGAAGTTGAGCGACGTCCCTCTCGTTATGAGGCGCTCACCCGCGTAATCGACCTGTTGTAACGTCCCGAACACTTTATTGAACGTCACGCGCGTGTTTTCTGTGAAGATGTGTAACGCGTGGGCCTCTTCCTCCGTCCGCAATAGAGCGTGCCGTGGCGAAGTGACGATTACTCGCTCCACTTGCTGCGACGTCTCCGTCACTTCTGCTAACGCCCCGGTCGGCAAAGCCTCTCCATCAGCCTTTTCATCAACCTTTCCACCTCTTGTTACTAGATTCGCCTGTTCGCCCCCTGTTCCGCACGCGTTCGCCCGCCCCTGTCCTTCGCCTGCTTCGCCGCTCAGCACAAACTGCGCGAATGTGATTTCGTGTCCGAAAGCGGCCCAGTTCGTCTCCCGATTCAAAATAAAGCGTACATCGAGGATAAGTTGTGGATGATCGTTAGCAACTTCTGAATACCGTTGCTGGCTAAGGACGTCCGCATAAGGCAGAGCCACTTCACCCGTCCCTCCCGCGCGAATCGTCGGCAGCGCCATGCTACCGCTCGTTAAGACTCCCCCCGCCACATCTTTCAACGTCCACACGAGCGATACGTGGTCGAGCGTTAACACATCGTACAAGTTCTCGACCGCAAACCGCCCCTCGCGGGCGTTCACCTCGTGCATTTTAATCGGTTCAATCACTTTTTTGTACTCGATTAAACCGGGCGACGGTTGGCGGTTCGGGAAGATGAGCCCGTCGATACAAAAGTTCCCGTCATGCGGCTCTTCGCCGAAATCCCCTCCGTAAGCGTCATAGTCCGTACCGTCTGCCGTTTGTCGCTTGATGCCGTGGTCGTACCACTCCCAGACGAAACCGCCGTGTACTTTATCATATTTGTAAAAGACGTCTTGGTACTCCTTTAGCCCGCCGGGACCGTTCCCCATCGCATGGGCATACTCGCACAACATGTACGGCTTCGTTTTCGTCTCATCTTCCGCGATGTCAACGATTTTTTCGATCGGCGCATACATTTCACTATGTACGTCGGCCACCTCCGGCACGTCATTCGCGCGGTCTTGTTCGTAATGGACCGGACGCGTCGGATCGATCCGTTTACACGCTGCCGCCATCTTACGGAAATTGTCGCCGAAACCGGCTTCGTTGCCAAGTGACCACATAATGACCGAAGGTGAATTTTTATCCCGTTCGACCATGCGCACCGCGCGCTCCACATAAGCGTCCGACCAGTCTGTGCGGTCAGATAAGTAATTTTTGTGCCCCGCCTCTTCGAAGCCGTGGTTTTCTAAGTCCGCCTCGTCGATCACGTACAGGCCGTACGCGTCGCAGTACTCGTAAAACGTCGGGTCATTCGGGTAATGCGCCGTCCGCACCGCGTTAATGTTGTGCCGTTTCATCATTTTTATATCGTCCACCATTTGCTCTTGCGGCACGTAGCGGCCGTACTCCGGATGGTAGTCGTGCCGGTTAACCCCTTTGAACAGCACCGGTTTCCCGTTCACGAGCATGCGATGCCCCTTAATCTCGATCGTGCGGAAACCGATTTTTTTCGGTACGACTTCTACGACATCGCCATCCGCATTGAGCAGCTTAATCAACAAAATGTACAAGTTCGGGTCTTCCGCCGACCACAACTTCGGCTTCGCCACCGGGATACGGAAATGTACTGTCTCTTCTCCTCGGGCAGCGACGTGAACCGTCTGCGCATTGTCCGTAAGGGGCACCGATCGTCGCGTCGCACCATCGCGCAATTCCACTTGCAGTACATAGTCGGCAATGCCTTCGTCGCGATCGTTCGAAACCGTTATGCGCGTATCGAGCCAAGCGTCTTCATAATTGTCGTCGAGCGGCGTTTCAACCTTAAAATCCCACACGCGCACCGCGCTTTCCCGCACGAGCGCCACGTCGCGGAAAATTCCGCTCAACCACCACATGTCCTGATCCTCTAAGTAACTGCCGTCCGACCACTTGTACACGCGCACCGTTAAGTCGTTTTCGCCGCATCGCACGTACGGGGTAATGTCGAACTCACTCGTCATCCGGCTCACCTGACTATAGCCGACGCGCGCCCCGTTAACCCACACGTGAAAGGCACTGTCCACCCCTTGGAAGCGCAACGTAACCTTCTCTTCTAACCACGCGTCAGACAAGTTAAACGTGCGTTTATAAATGCCGGTCGGGTTTTTTGTCGGCACGTACGGCGGATTGAGCGGAAACGGATACACGATATTCGTATACTGCATTTGGCCGTAGCCAGCCGTCTCCCAACTGCGCGGCACTTGAATCGTATCCCACGCACTCGCGTCGAAATCGGTTGCGAAAAAGTGTTCCGGCGACAATTCCGGCGCCTCCAGGAACAAAAACTTCCAATGGCCGTTTAACGTTTTATACCCTTTTGTGTACTTCTTTTGAAAGCTTAACGCGCGCTCGACTGAGTCATAGGCAAAATAGTATGCCCGACTCGGTAAACGCCCCCTACTTAACAGTTGCGGGTTTTCCCAGTCATTGTTGTTGTGGGCCATTGCTTCACACTCTCCCTCGGTACAGTCTCAATTCTAGTATAGCGATTCCTTCACCGATTAAAAGCTGATCCACTCCACAAATTAACAACAACTCATTTTCCACCCACATATTCTCGTGGCGTCATACCAGTATGCTTTTTAAAAAATCGATAGAAATAATTCTCGGAAACAAATCCGATCGCCTGCGACACGTCGTAAATCGTTAAATCGCCTTCGCAGAGTAATTGTTTGGCCTTTTCCAGTCGCGCTTCTTGCACATACTCCGCTAACCCCTGGCCCGTCAACTGTTTGTACAGGCGGGATAAATAATACGGATTGTAGTTTAACGCCTCGCCGATCGCTGTTAGCGACAAATCGTCCCCTAAATGGTTACCGATATACTCATGGATGCGCTGGACAATGTCTCGCGCGTGAGAAACCTCAAGGACTTGCCTCTCCGGAGACTCGATCGGATCTGAACACTCATCCGGAATGTCTGGAAGGTGTAATGGACGATGCCGTGTCGCGCAGTTGCCGCGAAGCACGGGGCGCATACACTTCTCCTGTAACAGCGGCCACGACGTTCGCCACTGCTTCTTGGCTACAGAGAGGAAACGGGCAATTCGGTTCATGTCGGCGACTTCAGTAAGCGCGGTGGAGACAGCTTCGGCAATCGCTTCATACCCTTCTGTCTTTAAAATATAATTGCTCGCGCCTCCCCGTAACGCCTGCTGCGCATAAGAAAAATCGTCGTACGCCGAAAGAAAAACGAATCGGCAGTGCGGCCACCGCGACGTCACTTCTCGCTGTAATTGCAAACCGCTCATACGCGGCATGCGGATATCGGAAAGTACAACGTCACAAGCGACTTCCTCCAACACATTTAACGCTTCGCTACCCGAATAAGCGCCGTACACTTCGACATTTAGCGTTTTTAGTTCTTTAAAATAGGCAACCAGTCCGTCCACGATCACCTTTTCGTTATCGACAATTAATAACTTATACATGATTGTCCCCCTGACAAAGCGGGAACCGCATAAGTACTTCCAGTCCCCCGAGCTCCCCGCGCGACAACTGAATACCGTACGCATTCCCGTATTTCAACTGTAAGCGCCGATGCACATTGAGTAGCCCCGTCGTTTCCGCTACATCCGTGGAGGCGCGCGACGTTGACTGATCCGCGCGCGCCACCAACGCCTCCTTCAACCGCTGCAATGTCGCTTCGTCTAACTGGTCGCCGTTATCCGCCACGCACACCGTGACGCAACCGTCCGCTGCCCACACGTCAATAAGTAGCATGCCGTCACCGTCTTTCCCTTCCAAACCGTGCACATACGCATTTTCGATAATCGGTTGTACGATCAATCTAGGAACTTTAAACTTTAATAGTGATACCGGAAGTTCACTGCATCTGACGTCAATATGCGGAAAGCGGATGGATTGAATACCGATGTACGCGTTTGCAAACAAAAACTCCTTTTCCAACGCGACCTCATCTTCGCCGTTCCGCGTTATCAATCGAAAAAACGTCCCCATGTGCAGCACTAACTGTTCGGCGCTTTTCATCTCTCCTTGCCTAATTAACGTAAGTAAAATAAACAAACTGTTGTATAAAAAATGGGGATTGATTTGCGACTGGAGCTGCTTTAATTCCGACCGTTGGGAACGCGTCTTCTGTTCCGACACTTCGTCGATCAACGTTTGAATTTGACTGGCCATCGTATTAAATTGCTTAAACACATCGTAAAATTCATCTCGGTATTTTTGCTGGAGGCGGAACGCCAAATTGCCTTTCCCTACTTGACGCAACGCGCGCACCAACCGTTTCAGCGGGCGATCGACGAGTAGAAAAATGCCGTATGAAAAAAGGACAACGACGATGAAAGAGACGCCGATGAGCATCCAATGCGACGTACGATACTGATTGAGGATCGCGAGCGCCTCTTTTTCTGCGACATAGTGGATGAGTGTCACCCCGAGAGAAGGGGATCGTTCAAAATAAAGGAGGTATGCGTGTTTATTGATGACAAGCCGCTCCTGCCCAGACAAAACGTCGGCATTAGAGGGGTGCGCCAGAAATTGGCGAATGTGGGCGAGTGTGTCGTCTTCTGGCTTCGCACGAATGGCCCACCCTTCCTGCTCGTGCAATAAAATGGACTGGGAAGTGGCAAAGTTCGACAGTTGGGCGAGCGCCTTTTCTAGTAGGGGTAGCGAAAGCTCGACCTTCAGTGCAAAAGACATGCCCACACCGGATGTCGGGTAAGCAATACTTAAAGACAGCTCGTTATTCCGATGGTTCAGTGGAGAGCCGGATGACCTTGCACTGCGGGTGACCTCCCCTGACTCGCCATGCGGAGTCTCTTCCCCGAGGCGATTCGCCCAGATCGTCCGCCCGATCTTCGGAAAATAAATGCTAATCTCCTTCACATACGGACTCGAACTTTTCAAAATCGATAACTTGCTCATAATGCGGCGAATCACTTGGGATCGCTCGTAGTCACTCATTGTCTCAGGCATCGTACCCGCTTTCCGAAAATCGTCGTCTTTCACGAGATACTCTTGTTCTACGCGCATAATACGCGCGATTTCTGTTTCTAGCGACTGCAAATAAAAATGCACGTTGGTCGCGTGCGACTGCAACAACTCGTCGCGCACGATTTTTTCTCCCGACAGATTCACCAACAGACCGATGGCACTAATCGGGATGACGACTAACAAGAAGGCAACGACAATTTTGGAAAATAGGGTAAAATTACGCTCACAAACCCGCTCACAAACCCGCTCGCCAACCTGCCGTAAAGGCGTGCGCATCTCCTCCATCCCTTTTTTTATGACACTTCAGACGGATCAGTCGCTGTCACATTGTCGCGTACACAGACGCGCGACGGGTCACCCTCGATGACAATCGGTATCCCTCCGCTGTCTAAGATCGTATTATCGATGACTGTGTTGCCGCTCGAAGGGTAGTCGTCAAAATGGACTCCAGAACATTCACTGCTTCGAATCGTGTTATTATCGATGTGAATGTTCAAATATTTTCTACGCCCATCCGGGTAGTCTGGGGTACTGCCCTCAAAATAAGAAGCTAGTACGTAAATGGCGTCATTCCAACTATCTTCAATCGTATTGCCCTCAATCGTCATCCCGTCCATACCAGTAATATACATCGCCTGTTGATACGGGTCATCTGTACCGGCTTTCGGATACGCCTCTCGATCTTGAAGCACCTTATTGTTGCGAACGGCGACATCGTGATGGAGGCTAGCTCGACCTTCGACAAATATCCCATTACAGCCATATAAATCATTTTTGGCGTAACCTCGGATCGTATTGTTTTCGATAACCCCGTCGGATACACTGCGAAAACCGATGCCGGTACAATACGAATGTTCAACCACGTTATTGCGCGCGAAAATATGTCGGTGAGGCGGACTGGTCGGCGTTTGAATCGTATGGCCGACTTCGATCCCGTAATCGGCGGCTTCCCGCACCGTATTGCCGTCAATCGTAATGTTAGTCGACTGTTTTTCATCTTGAAACATGAAGTAGATGCCGTTCTGGTTGAGCGTTTTCTGGACGGTATTGCGCACCACTTGCACATTGTCGTTACGCTGTAACCCTAAGATCGCATTGGAACCGCTGTTCGTAATGAAGGTGTCGTGAACGCTGCCGTCGTTCACATTGTAGAGGACAATCGACCCGCCGGCTGAATTGATCGCTTCAATATCGAAAATTTCAAACCCTGTCACCCATGCCAAACTGAGTGTATGGGCGAACGGATCGTTAATTTTATCTGGGCGCTGAGAGTTTTGCCCATCGAGGGTCATCCGAGATACTTTCACGTTTTGCGCGCGCTCAGCTGTCAACATATGAAAGCCGGCACTCGATCCGTCTGGCAATTTTGCTTTTATGCGAAAAACGGTTTCCCCTATCCCCTCCCCTTTCAAGTGGACATTCGACTGTAACACGAGTGGTTGTTCGAGAATATACTCACCCGCCGGAACGAAAACCGTACCGCCTCCCGCCGCACTCACCTTATCGATCTCCTGCTGAATCGAAGCGGGTGTCAGCGCAACTTTTCGCCTTTTCATTATGAGGAAAAAAACGAGCACCAACAATAGCACGATAAGCGCTACCAACGCGATGATCCACGCCATCGATCACACGCCTCCTCTTAACCTTATGATTTGTCCCTATGACTTGACCCTGTGAATTGTTCTCTAGTACACGGTATACCGACACAGTTTTCATTATGCCTATGTCATTACATGATTCCTTTTTGCACGTTGCCTTGATCACGCCCACATACTTTACCTTATTCTTTTACGCTTCCTAACACTAACCCTTTAACGAAATACTTTTGTAAGAACGGGTAGACGAGTAAAATCGGTAAAGCGGTCATAAATATTTGCGCAGCCCGTCCCGTCTGGTCCGACACGACGTTTGCCGTCGCTTGACTTTCGAGCTGCATATTGCGCAAATCGTCGACCGTTACCGTAATCGACTGCAAATACGTGGCCAACGGGTAGTCCGCCGGATTTTTCATATAGAGCAAACCGTCAAACCACGAGTTCCAATGTCCGACCATCGTAAACAACGTGATCGTCGCTAACGCAGGTAGTGATAGTGGTAAGTAAATACGCCACAGCACCGTCCATTGATTCGCCCCGTCGACGCGTGCCGACTCCTCTAGTTCCTTCGGTAAGCCGCGAAAAAAGTTTAACAAAAGCACGATGTTGAACACGTTGACTGCACCCGGAACGACTAACGCCCAGATCGTATCTAACAAACCGGTCTGTTTCACGACCAAATAACTCGGGATGAGTCCCCCGTTAAACAAAATCGTAAAGACGAAAAACCACACGTAAACGGTACGCCCGGGGAAACGGTGTTTTTCCTTGGAAAGCGGGTAAGCGGTAAGGATACATAACAAGATGCTAAGTGACGTCCCTAAGACTAATCGTTCGACAGAGATAAAAAACGACCGCATAAATTGGCCCTTTTCTAGTACTACTTTGTAAGACTCTAAATTAAAGTCGACTGGCCACACACTCACGTGGCCAGCAGAGGCCGCACCAGCGGAACTGAGCGAAACGGCGAGCAAATGGACAATCGGTAGAACACAAACGAGTCCCAACGCGATCAAAAACATATAGTTAACGATTAAAAAAACTTTGCGCGGCCAAGACAAGCTACGCATCGTCATCTCCCCTCAATCGTATTAAAAGATGCGATAATTGGCAAAACGGTGTGCGAACCAGTAAGATGTAGAGATAAGCACTAACGAAATAGCCGATTTGAAGAGACCGATTGCCGTTGAAATGCTGTACTGCGCATTGACGATGCCGACGCGGTACACGAGCGTATCGATAATATCGCCTGTTTCATATGTGACGGGGCTGTACAAGTTAAAAATTTGGTCAAAACCTGCGTTCAACACGTTACCTAAACTGAGCGTCGCCAACAGCATAATGATCGGAAACATGCCGGGCAACGTAATGTGTACCGTTTGCTTCCAACGGGAGGCACCGTCGACGACCGCCGCTTCGTACAACGACGGATTGATCGACGTAATGGCCGCGAGGTAAATAATCGTATTAAAGCCGAATTCCTTCCATATGTCACTAACGATTATCGTGAACGGAAACCACTGGTTATCCCCCAAAAAGAAAATCGGTTCCACCCCGAACAGGCCGAGTAGCTGGTTGACTATCCCGTTGGAAGGGGAGAGGATCCCTTTGAGAATGCCAGCTAAAATGACCCAAGATAAAAAATGGGGTAAATAAATGAGTGTCTGTACACCTCGTTTGAGGAAAGAAATCCTCACTTCGTTCAATAGTAAAGCAATGACGATCGGCACGGCTAAGTTGCCGACGATTTTAAGCGTGGCAATGACGAGTGTATTTCGTAGTACGAGCGGAAACTCCGGCATCATAAACACGTATTTAAAATTGTCCAGCCCCACCCACGGCGAACCGAAAAACCCTTGAAAGCCGGAGAACTTCTTGAAGGCGATCATAATGCCGAACATCGGGTAGTAGCTGTAAATGAGCACGAGAACGACTGCAGGAAGAAGCATTAAATGGAACATATAGTACCGCTTGAAATGGTTCATAAGTCGCACACCATCTCACCTCCCTTCGTCGCTACCTTTCCGTAAGACGCCGATCTCCCCAGTTCGGGTCGTATAGAGCGGGTGGATCAACATAACCGTTCGACGGGCGGGATTATTTCTGTTCCGCTAACCAATCGTTCACTTCTTTCGTCATTTGTTCCCCGCCGAGTTTTTTCCAATCGGCCACGAACGTGTCGAAGTGGTCGAGCGGCGCTTCGCCCATAATAATTTTCGTGTACACTTCTTCCGACATTTGATCCAACGACGCCTTTTTTTCCACCATCGTCTGCGAGGGCACCCCGTAAAATTCAGAGACAATCTTGTCGTCCATGTTATCTTTTTTAATGATGTCAAAGGCGTCAAACTGGCGCGCTGTCCCCCACCCTTTCACTAAATCGCCGTCGTTGTACGCCTTAATGTTGTCGTAACCAGCTTTTTGTTCACTGTTCAACTGCGACGTATCGCCGGAAGCGAGGGCTGCGCGCACGGCATCGAGGTTGTCGGGGATGTCTTTCGTCGTGGGCCAAGATTGCACGAGCGGATATTTGAAATACTCGACTCCGTCTGGGCTCGTTCCGTATTTGCTAGAATCAGCCGTCTCACCCCACAGCTTTTCCTGAAAGACATTTAACAGTTTCACGACGACCTCTGGGTGTGCGTATCCTTTTTTTACGACGATAAAATTGTCCACATCCTGCCGTACCGCCTGTACCGCAGGCTTCTTTCCATCCACCGCCACGGCAGAAAACGGTTTCATATGATCTAACGCCTTATTTTTCGAAACGTCCATCGGATAGTAGGACGCCCAGTTAGCACCGTAAAACATCCCCACTTTATCGTTAACGATATCCTCCCCGAGCTTATCCCAGCCCTTCACTGCCCACTCGCGGTCAATTAAACCGGCTTGGTACATCTCCCGCAATTTGGCTAGCGCTTCCTTTACTTCCGGCTGAATGCTTCCGTAAACAATTTTCCCCGCAGCGTCTTTCACCCACATTCCAGGATACGCGTTGAATCCGGCAAACCAGCCACCCAAATCGCCAATTCCGCCGTTCGTTATTTGTGGCCCTTGGCTAATGCCGAGGCCAAACGTATCTTTTTTACCGCTACCGTTAGGATCTTTTTGCACGAACGCTTCGGCAATTTTCACGACATCGTCGATCGACTTCGGCGCGTCGAGTCCAACTTCTTTTAACCAATCGGTGCGAATCCAGAGCACATCGTTTTGCACGATCGAGCCGCTTAACGTTGGAATCGCTAACAATTTTCCGTCAAAAGTAGCCGCGCGCAACCCGCGCCCTTCGTCTTGATTCATCAACTCTTTCGTAAACGGAGCCGCGTACTGATCAAACACATCGCTTAAATCTTCCAGTTGATCTGCTTCCGCCAGTTGCTTTAACTGGGCACCGTTTACTTGTAAGACGTCGGGCAACTCATCTCCTGAAGCGATAATGACATTTAATTTTTTCGTGTACTCATCTGGCTTAGCCGTCGTCCAGTCGTAAACGACTTTGACGCCGAGTGTTTTCTCAAACTCACGCGTCCACACATTACTGTCGAGATCGTCTCCCGAATCGTAACGCCAACTCGTCTCTAACGCCCGCGCCGCGTGCACTTTGAGCATTGGCTCATACTTGCCAAACGGGTCTCCCGCCTTTGCGCGAGGCGCCACCTTCTCCACCTGTGACGGATCGGTCGTCCCTGTGCCACTGCAAGCCGTCAACACGAGTAACAACACCGCAAAAACAGTGACGCCAACATTCGCCGTCCACTGCTTCCAACCCACTCCCTTCACCCTCCTCAAGCGTCATTTTGACATCGTTCGCTTCTCGCTTACAATATATCATGGGTAAGTGCACGCCACTACTACCCGATTTGTACACTGACTATCTTTTTTATACTACTTTTCAATCATACGGTTCTTAACGGTCGCGACGTATCAAGCGCTACATAGTGTGCACACGCAAGAGGTAATAGCATCAACAGCATCTAAACAACGACCACCACAATCCGACAGCACGCGAACAAAATCTAGCCAGCAATGCAACTCTCGCTGCATAAGACGATGCGCATGCATAGAACGAACGACAGACATGCGTCGCATAAAGAAATAGAAACTAACCTTAAAGCTAACCTAAAAAAAGAGCTCTCTTTCGCGACCAGCTCTTTTTTTGTTACAATTTCTTCACCATATGTATATCTTTCGATTCTAACGCAAACAATTCTGGATCCACATCCTCCGTGACTTCACTGCCCAAACTCCCGTAAAAGTTGACGGCCGATTCCGTTTCCGTCGAGGAAATGTATACATACTTGGCGCCCCGTCTAGCCGCTTCCTTACATAACGCCTCCATTATTTTCCTACCAATCCCTCGCCGGCGATACGCTCTAGAGACATACATGAGATCAACTTGTAGTTGATCGTTATTTTTTCCTCTAAATTTGTGCGCGAGCACACCAAACCCGACCAAGCGCTCGTGATCAAAAGCGCCGATCGCTTTGCCTCCGTTTTCAATTTCACGCTTGCAGCGGTTGATGAGAGACATTAATTCCGCTTCTTCCCAAGTCGGACACTCGTGCCCCGCCTTAATCTCTTGCATTTCCCCTTCACGCATTTCATAAATGCGTTCAATCCATTCGGACCGATCGATGTCTCTTATTTTGTCGGCTTCCTTAAGTTCTAACTCTCGGAATGTAATCATCTATATGGCCCCCTATTCTATAATCGTTTATGCCGCCATCTGCATAGTCGTCCGGGGTGCAACACGCCCCAGCGCCTGTCCCGTACCTTGCGGTTTCTCTATACAGACGATGCGCGTCTCTGAAAATCGAACATACAATTGATAGTTTTCTTTTTACGTCGCTTCGATCACTTTTTATTGTACGTCGCCGAATAGGCGGATGTAAAGATCTCGATGGACATCGCCCGTCACCACTTCGATGAGAGGAGATTCCCTCCTCCTATCTGGGGACAAACACTTCTTTTTTTCATTGAGCCCACTTACTTTTGATTTTTCGACCACTCAACAGCTTCTTGTTGCATCTTACTTAACAACTTTTTTATGTCTGGTGCTTTACCGCTGGCAGCATCGCTTATAAACCCGTTAATTTGCGGAACCATCTTACTGTTGTAAAACGGGTTCGCCTCGTCCATTAACGTCGGATTAGCGTGCTCGGCAATTTCCATTGCCTTCTTGGTGTACACATCCTTTGAATCAGTAAAGTCCGCCTCTTTTAACGTCGGAGTCATGAGGAAATTTTCATAGTTATGCCTTTGTGTCTCATACCCCGCTAAAAACTTCATAACTTCCCAAGCAGAATCGACATCTTTCACGTCTTTTGCCATAATGACTGGATCCATCGCAACCCAACCTTCTCCGTTAGGGCCTAAGTTAAGTACAGGCACGAATCGCTCGATTAGCTCTGTATTGCCGGAACTGCGATATTCAGTAAAGGCAGAACCGCCACCGTTGTCTAAGGCAATCGCCACGTCATTATTTTCAAGGCCAAAGTTTTCTATCCCCTGTCCGTTAACGAAAGCTTTTGGCGCGTATTTGGCGGCTTCCTCCAACCATGCTAGTACTTTCTTCATCTCGGGTGTGTCGATTTTCCATTCAATATTTTTTAGGTCATCGAGTGACCCAATCCCGCCATCCACCTTGTAAGCATACGATAGGGCAACAAACGTCGATTGATTAATATTGTTGCCGCTAAACCAGAGACCGTAGTTCTTTTTACCGGTCTTCGGATTTTTACCAGTCATTCGTTTCGCCTTTTCTAGTACTTCTTCCGGAGTCGGATGATCGGACAAATATTCGACTCCCCAATCGTCAAAAATCTTTTTATCGTACACGATCGCACGTTTTCCGAGGACAGTCGGGAGACCAAACTGTTTCGTCCCATCAAGTGACCGCGTGCTGTAAGAATTCTCCCACAGTCCTTTTAAATAAATATCCGGATTAAAATCTTTATCTTGCTCGATTAAATCGTCAATATCTCGCAAAAGCCCCTGTTGATAAAACTGTGAAGCAAAAGCACCACCTGTATACAGCACGTCGACATCTTTGGACAACAATAGTGCCTTCTGTTTAGCCTGTGCATTCTCCCACGGAATTTGTGTGACCTCGAGTTTTATGTTCGGGTACATTTGATTAAACGTTTCTTTGACAAATGTATTAAATCCGATTGATTTTGCCCCTGTCAACGCGTCAATTCCGTCATCCAATTGCCAACCGGCCAAGGCTACTCTAACTGTGCCAGAGATATCAGACACTTTGTCAACTTTCTTAGAATTACGGTTTCTATCAGCGACCGGATCAGTCGATGAACACGCTATTAACGAAACTAGTAAGACAGCGATGATCCCGACAACAGTGCACTTTTTCATTTCGCTCTCCCCATTTCGAATGATAAATTAATTACAAACATCTCCTTAAACACACGATAAATGCAAATAGACTGTTTCACCTCCTCCATGGCATTAGTACTTAATACCCGTTTGGGCAATGCTCTCGACAATGTAACGTTGCAAAAAGATATAAACAATCATTACCGGAAGCAAGCTTACAGTCGTGGCCGCCATTATGACAGAAGGTAGGTTGTTGAGTCCCTGATTGTAAGTAAACATCGCTAAACCTAATTGAATCGTATATTTGCTCGGGTCGTTTAATACGAGTAGTGGCCAGAGCAAATCGTTCCATACCGCTAAAAACTGTAAAATAATCATCGTGGCAACAATCGGTTGACACAACGGAAAATAAATGCGCCAAAAAACTGTACGTTCTCGTGCCCCGTCAATAATTGCCGCTTCGCGTAAACTCGAAGGCAGTTGGTCAATAAACTGCTTGGTAAGAAAAGTCCCGAACGCATAGTTTAAAGCGGGCAAATAAAACGCCCAGTACGTATCGAGTAATTTAAGTTTGGCAAACAGTAAATACTGCGGGATCATCGTCATTTCAAACGGGATCATCATCGTACTTAACGCCAAAATGAGTACGAACGTCGCGCCTTTAAAATGTAGTTTCGATAGGGCGTAACCGGAGAGCAACGCCGACACAATACTTACGACAATGACACCGAAAGCAATGACCGTAGAGTTTATCATGTAACGAAGCATGTCGATGTTCATAAACGCCATTTCATATGTTCGCAACGAAAATTCCTGCGGCCAAAAACGAATCGGGTACGGTATGTTCAACCGAGCGTCCCAGTCGAAACTCGTCGTGACCATCCAAATAAACGGAATAACAATAATGAGTGAACCTAGCGATAACACAGTTAACAACAATTTATTTGTGAATGATCTGGTTTTTCTTATCGAGGGCGTTCTTACATAACACTTCACATTTTCCATAGCGGTGCCTCCTCGCTCAATCCATCTGGCGCCTTTTATTGATGATTAACATCGCGACTGTTAGAATTAAAATAATGAAGAACAGTAAATACGAAGCTGCCGTTGCAATCCCCATTTCCGAAGATAAAAATGCGTTTCGATAAATATACAGAACCGCAGTCATTAACGTACCGGACGGGTTGCCAGCAGTACCTCCGATGAGCCACACATCGGTAAATCGCTTCATGGCGCCGATGATCCCGATAACGACCATGAATAAAAAAATCGGGCGCAAATACGGAATCGTTATGTACCACCATTTTTTTACCCCGCCTGCACCGTCAACTTCCGCCGCCTCGTACAAATTGCGTGGCACACTTTGCAATGCAGCAAAAAATATAATCGTATTGTATCCGAGTGCTCCCCATAAGCTCATCATGACGATACTGTTTTTTGAAAAACGCGGGTCAATGAACCAACCGATCGGTTCGATACCAATTAAACCGAGCGCATAGTTTAAAAGGCCACCTTCTTCGGGATAAAAAAGAAAAGAAAATAATATGCTCGTCGCAACTGCTGACACGACATTCGGAAGGAAGAAAACGCTTTTAAAAAAGTTTTTGCATCTATTCCATGGCAAACTGTTAATTAAGGTAGCTAAAATAAACGACAAAGCAATCCCTAACGCAACCGAGAAAACGCCCATATACATCGTGTTATACATCGATTTCCAAAAAACTTCGTCAGCCAAAACTAGCTTGTAATTATCTAACCCGACCCACGTACCCGTAACCCCGTTCGT
Source organism: Numidum massiliense (assembly GCF_001375555.1). Lineage (NCBI taxonomy): Bacteria > Bacillati > Bacillota > Bacilli > Caryophanales > Bacillaceae > Numidum > Numidum massiliense. Next base: position 1,984,899 of record NZ_CTDZ01000009.1, read on the forward strand.
ATTTTGAAAACTGAGCAGTAAAGCTGCAACCATAGGGTACAAAGCGAAGACAAACACTCCGATTAAGAGGGGTGTGACAAACAAATAGCCGCTCCAATCATTACGGGAAAAGAATCTTTTTTTTCGCCGTGAAACAGATGAAACTGATTGTTGCAGTTGAGGTTCCATTGACAGAGCCACCTTTCTTTTCTCTCTTTAACATCTCATACCATTGTACCAACGACATAAAATGCGCTTAAGCTAAGACTGAAGCGAGTTGCAACAAGCTAGTACGCCCGATCCCTCCATATGTATGCCCTTTCAAAGGGTGATAAAGTTTGCTATAAATTGAAAGCATGCTGTTGGGTAAAGATTATCACAAACTACTATCCAATGTAAAGGGTTTTTTTTTCGTTGTTTATGGATTAGGTGAAGAGCTCGTTCAAAGTGATGTGAAAAAGGACGATCAGTGACCGTGTTTTACTACTAACCTCAATGGGTTTGATCAATCGGTTCCGGTCTTCTTTTGCGAAATAACAAAAAGGACAGTGCGATGACTGTCCTTTAGTACCATTCGTTTTTTCGCGCGAGGCCCCTCTCCATGTCGCGGGACTACGAGGATACACGTCTCATTTGTGGGGAAATAAGCATGCCTCTACCGTTTGGCTCACCTTGTAAGCACCGATGCTTTTATTTGATGCGACAACTGACTTCGTACCTGACGCTGGATAAAACGACGAATGAAAACTGACCCCCGGGTCATACCCCATCACGTGGTACTTAAAGATGTCATCATCTTTTTTTCTGATCCAAACCCCATACCCGTAATACTCGTTACCTTCCTCGTGAATGTGCGGCGTTAACAGAACATCGGTGAGTTCTTCACTGAGCAACTTACGGTCGACTAGCGCCTCCCATAACTTCACCATCTCCGGAGCCGTGACGAATGCGCCGCCATCTGCCCCGCCTTTGACTGGTATCGCGTAACTATTCGTTCGCCATGTCCCATCTTTTTCATCGATGTAGCCAAGTGCCGTGTTACCCGGCAGCCGATCTAACGAGAAATACCCGGATTGTGCCATTCCGCTCGGTTCAAACACATTTTTATCAATATAATCAGAAAACGATAGACCTGTATGCTCCTCGATAATTAATCCCAAAATGATATATCCCGCATTATTGTAGTGGAACCTTTCCCCCGGTTTAAACATCATCGGTGCGTTGGCAAACAGCGGCAGAAAGTCTTGCAACTTGCGGATCGCGTACATCGGCCGTTCTTTCCATAAGTCTTCATAATCATCCATGACATCTTCGTCAAAATAGTCCGGGATACCCGAGCTATGCGTTAATAAGTGATGAATCGTCACATCACCCGCGAAGGTCGGAAATTCAATATGTAAACAATCGCTTAATTGGCTTTGAAAGGAAATGATCCCTCGCTCAACTAACTGACAGATCCCGATCGCCGTAAATAACTTACAACCGGAAGCGATACCAAATCGAGTCGTTATATTGTTCGAAATACGCTCTGCACGATTCGCATAGCCAAACGTCACTTTCGCGATTGATTCGTTATGATCTTTAACAAGCACTACTCCCGAGAAATTCGTATCTGTAGCAACTTTAGCAACCTCTTCGACAATATTTTGATGCAACATCAATCGCCCCCATCTTATTAGAGTGACATAACACTATGCCCCATCCCCCATTTTTAACACTTGTCACCCTTATATAAAGTTTATAAACGGATTATACCATACCATTTTATTCATTGAGTTGTTTTATTCACAGTATACAATAATCTAAAGGAAGAGAATTTAGCTGGTTATATATCGACCCAGAGCAGACGGAGACGATCTATAATGCACACGAACAACAGATTAAACAAATGGCGCTGACGTTTTAAGTTGCTAAGGCGGAGGAGTTCCAAGCATAAGTAGTGTTACACGACCCTCCGCCTAAACGTCTCGGCTTTCATAATGACCTTGACGATGTAATCATACGTCTTTTCCGGGGAAAATGTTTACTTCGGAAAGCAAGTAACTTTCTACGTACCGGTTCCGGCCATACTACCCTCTTCTCAAAATCACGCGGTGAGATCGAGCGAAGAAGTTCTTCCGTTGCCTTCCGATCTCCCGACTTATAAGCTGCCTGACTTATAAGCTGCTTGGCTTTGAATAAGCCGATGATCTTGCTATCGGACTCGACTCCTAAGGCAATTGAAGGGGGCTTATTGCCACTTCAAAAGCAACCATTCCGCATCTTCCCTCAGCGCATCATACGCCTTCTCCGAAATCAATTCTTTTTTCTTCTGCTGGTCGAGCATCTCTGTAAACTTCTTCGTATGCTTGACGACTTTCGCTACCTCCCCTTTTTCCTCAAAACGACTGACAGTGGTTATGTGAGCCGATAAGGCACTCGCGGCTCCGTGGTTCTTAAACTCACCCTCCGCCTCGAAACGCTCCACACTCGCCTTTATTTTATCGGCACTCATAGCGATCGATTTCTTGAAGAAAGCGACCTTCTTTGCCAGTTGGCTGTTTAACAGGTGATACTCGAAGCCAATGTCTTGCCTCGCCAAGTATGTTTGCAACTCTTCCAGCGCAGCGGATAGCTCAGCCCGTTCAAACTCACCGCCCAGTTCGGCAGGTACGTCTTGCAGCAAACGTTCCGCCTCTCGGATCGACCTTTTTGCAGCGGCAAAATGGTACGCTTCAATCTCATAGATGCTGTACCCGTACTTCGTCGCCCGTTTAGACATTGCCACCTTTAAAAACTTAGCATTCTTGGCGTGGACGTCCTGCAAACCGATCACGTCAATGTTTCCTTTTTTTGGGTCGTGCCTGTGGGTATACACCTTTTCAAACGTTTTCCCGTCATTGGAAAGGAATACATCATATTTTTCCGCACGGGCCGTTTCCCAATAAATTTTTACCGTGTCCAAATCGTACCGATCGTCTAACTCGACCATGACCCATTGGTTGTCTTTCTCTTCTTCGGAAATACCTTTGTACTGCGATCCCCACCGCGTGCCAAAATCGCCATCCGTGAGGTGAGACGCTTTTTGGGCATCGTTGTATTCCGAAGAGGCCGTCACTTTTTGTCCGCGAGCCACATTGCGCGGAACGACGATCGATCGTTTAAAATCGTCCAGTCGGTCGTTGAGCTGCCCCGTCAATACGTCGTAAGTGAATAAATCTTTATCTGCTTCGGATAAAAATGTTTTTAACTCGTCTTTAGCCGCTACTAACTGCTCTCTTTCCTTGGCACCACCTGCTTCTTGCGGAACGAGATCGAGCAATTCCTCAGCTTCGTCGATTAGCTTTTCTCCATCTTTGAAGTCGACCGCGCCAAAAGCTTCTAACTGAAAGATACTGTAGCCATACTGAGTTGCCCTTTCCGACATCGCGACTTTCAAATACTTCACATTGGCGTCCAACGGAATCGTGTCCAGCAGCCCGTGCCCGGGATCGTACGTGTGGTTATACACTTCCTCAAACGTTTCCCCGTCGGTGGAAACGAGTAGCTTGTACTTTTTCGCTCGCGCCGCTTCCCAGTGAAGCTTCACTTCGTGTAATTGATACGGTTGGTCAAATTCGACTAGCACCCATTGATTGTCTTTCTCCTCTTCGGAGATGCCTTTGTACTGCGACCCCCAGCGAGTCCCGAAATTGCCGTCGGTGATGTGTGCCACTTTTTGCGTCTGGTCGTATTCCGAGGAAGCAGTCACTTTTTGTCGGTAAGCGACATTCTTTTTTAAGCTGTTCGTAAGCGCCTGATTCATTAAGGTGATGTTGTCGATCTCACCTTTGACTCCTTTTCCGATTTGTTCTAAAGGTAACACGAAGGATGTGGAGTCATTCGCGCGCCCTCCCAACTTGTTCACTTGCTTAGCAGTTGACACTTTTTTCCCGTCGACGTACAACGCGGTTTCTTTGTTGTCACCAATCAACAGGACGTGATGCCACTTGTTCTCCGGAAGGGCATAATCGTGACGAAACGTATAATTTTCGAACTTGGTTTTGCTATTTTCCGATGTCGGCTCATTTCTTTCGTAGCCCAACTTCCCCGTCTCGTCGACAGTTAAATAGAAGGCGCCATCTTTGCCGGAAAAAAGTGTCGCGTCGTCACGGGAACCTTCATCTAACTTAATGTCAAAGGCCACACTGTACGGGTACCCAATCCCCGAAACCGGCAGTTCCAAGTAGCTATTCCCATCGAGTTGGAACGTTTTTCCACCGCGGCTGTCGACAATCTTGCCGCCTTTTAGTTTCGCATCGTAGCCGTTACTTGTTACATCTTTCACGATCCCTTTGTTCACGGATTCAAAATCGTATTTAAGCACGATCGGCGTCTTCGATTCGACAAACCTGGCCGGATTGGACAAAGGCGTTTTGTTTTGCACCGCTTTGACGCGTTTCATAAATTGATCGGCCGTTTGCCCCGCCGTTTTTTCCCCGTACCACGTTTTTTCCGACACGAGCATAACGGCATCTTTCATCCGGTCAAAAATGTCATAGCTCGATAGCCCTCCTGTGTAGGCGGTTAAATCGTTCCACAATGCGAACTCAGCGCCTTTCGTTTGCGGATGAGCAAAAGGCATCGTCGCACCACCTTTTCCTCCCATTCGATAGGCGGACCAAAAATTGTTGACCTCCCAGGTATCGTATTTGTCCTTTATATCTAAGTAATCGGGAAAACCTGCATTGCCGAGGGGCACGATATATAAGTCGCCTCCGGCAGTATTGATCACATCGTAACCTAACGCGTACATTTCTTTCACGTCTGACCAGTAGGGCGCCCAAATGTTCATCGTCGCTTCACTGCTCACTGGTGTATCGCCGTCAAAACCGTTTTTTCCGAGGGAACCCCACAGCCTCGTTTCATAACCTTTCCCGTTGACGTAGTTGATGAAGTGGTCCGTATAATGACGCATCTGTTCCGAATACGCTTTATCGTATTCGTCTGTTCCGATATGGAATTTCGTGCTTTGCACGACACGGTTCTCGTCCTTGGGGCTTGTCCCAAGAAACTCATCAAAGAGCGATTCGATAAACGGGTAAACGAGAGCCCGTTTTTCCGGTGTGGTGATGTCTAGCGCTCCGCGCTTCAACATCATGTCCGCGTTCACTGCTCGAAAACTTTCCGCGTGATACGGCGTATCAATTTCGGTGACGACGTCAATGCCGTATTTTTTCATCTCCTTTTGAAACACAATGTATTCTTCTTGCGGGTAATAGCCGTCTTTCGCATTGATTTCTGGGTACTGTTTACTTTCTACGCGAAAGGCTTCGTAGTTTGCCCCCGCCCGAAAGTCGTTAATGTGCATTTGCAGCTCATTCAGTTTAAACCACGCCATATATTCAGCCATCTCTTGCACATACTGGAGCGGGATGTACATTCTACCGACGTCCAACATGCCGGATCGTACCTCGTACTTCGGATAGTCCCGGGCGATGCCCTTCGGGAGGGTTAGTTTATCTTTCGATTGGTACAAAATTTGCGTGATCGACATGCCACCGTAATTGATTCCTTGAGGCTTAGGGGCACTAACGACAATTTGATCCGTTATGTCGAGGGTGTATCCTTCGTTCCCTAAATGCTTTTGCGAAGGGTTGATCGTTAAGTAAATGTCCCCTTTTTTTGGCTTAGCGCCAACCGCGACCGGAATGTCCTTGTCCAACATTTTTTTAAAATAGTTCCTTATGAGGTTAGCTTCGTCCACGATCGAATCAGCTGCGGATCGGTCGACAACGAGACGGGATTTTTTAGACAGCTTGAATTCCCCACGATGACCTTTCCATTCCCGTAAGCCGGGGATGACATTCGGAATGGGATTATCGCCGGATTTGGCACTGTGCTTACCTTTCACTTTCACTGGAATGTCCTCAGCGGATACAGCGACGTCTTTGCTATCCCCTTTGTTCGTCACTTTGTATAAAACGTTTACATTCATGTCACTAATCGGCTGGTAAAAGCTTAAATCTCGCGCAATAATTTGTTGATTGTCTGAGCCGAATAAGGATACTTCATACTGCGGATCGGGAGAAGCAGGTAGAATGACGGATTTTCCGTCTGGGGAAATTTCTGGTTGCTTGTCACTGATGAAATCGAGAACGTCTTGGGCACTTTGGAATGTGTGATCGGCATTTTTCGCTGTTGCTGCTGTAACCGGGAGTACACTCGTCACGAGGAGACAGGCGATTAGGACTAGGAGAAAGATGTGTTGCCGTTGTGCGACTTTCATCGTGGGCACCCTCCACTTATTGATTTTTTTGCGGTCAGCGGCAATGTTAGCCCCCTGCGACAGATTGCCACGTGTCACCGGGGGCTGCCGCTGATCTGTTACCGACAGTTAACGCTCCCTACGTCGTCTTATTGCTTCTTAAACCTTAACTACGCATCTTAATGATTTCATCGGCAACGAACTGCACTTGTGTCCCTACGATGACTTGAATGCTATGTTTGCCGACAACATTAATGCCTGGTACGCCTGTGTTTCTAATTTGTTGTTGGTCGACAGCATCCATGTCGTTCACTTCAACTCTTAGCCGCGTCGTACAATTGTCGACAGACACGACGTTCGCATCTCCGCCCAAGGCGGCATAAATTTCTGCAGCTAGTTGTGCCGTTTTGTCACCTGTTGCACTGCCCGCTGCTGGCGCGCGACTTGCATCTGCACCCGCTGTGGCTCCTGCTCCTACGCCTGCTCCTGCAACGGTCCCATTGTCATCTACGGTATCTGGTTCACGCCCCGGTGTCGCTAGGTCGAACTTAACGATTAGAAAGCGGAACAGGAAGTAGTAGATGACCGCAAACACGAGCCCTTGCACGATTAACATATAGGGTTGGTTCGCCATTGGCAATCGCGAACTGAGCACGAAGTCGACGAAGCCGGCGCTAAAGCCAAATCCTGCTGTCCAGTGAAAGAGGGCGGCGATCGCTAAGGACAAACCGGTCAAGATGGCATGCACGACATACAAGGCCGGTGCTAAGAACATGAAGGAAAACTCGAGCGGCTCAGTTACACCGGTAAAGAAAGCCGCGAAGCCTGCCGCTAACATTAATGAAGCTGCTTGTTTTTTCCGCTTTGATTTCGCCGTATGGTACATCGCCAGCGCGGCAGCAGGTAAACCAAACATCATGATCGGGAAGTAGCCGGCCTGATACATTCCGGTAATCCCTTTGACCCCTTCATTGGCCCAGAAGTTACCGATATCGTTAATGCCTGCGACGTCAAACCAAAAGACAGAGTTAAGTGCATGGTGTAACCCGGTCGGAATGAGCAGTCGGTTGAAGAAACCGTATAACCCGGCACCGACGGCACCTAGTTTACTAATCGACGTACCGAAAGTGACTAACCAAGTATAAATGACTGGCCAGACGAAAAACAGCACGACAGATGCGGCTAACATCGCCACCGAAGACATAATCGGCACGAGTCGTTTCCCGCTAAAGAAAGCTAACGCATCCGGGAGCCTGACATGACTGAACCTATTGTACATATTGGCGGCGATAATACCAGATAGAATCCCGATAAACGCATTACCGATTTTTGCAAAGGCTGGATCGACCGCTTCTGGTTTAATGCCTTGCAACAACGCGACGGTGTCAGTCGAAAGAAGCGTTGTCACAACGAGGAAAGCTACTAAACCACTAAGTGCGGCTGAACCGTCCCTTTCTTTTGCCATCCCCAACGCAACCCCGACGGCAAACAAAATAGGGATATTGTCAATAATGGCTGACCCTGCTTTGATCATGAACGCGGCAAACGCACTGCCCGACCCCCAACCTGACGGGTCAATCCAATAACCGATACCCATTAACACGGCCGCAGCTGGCAAAACGGCAACCGGCAGCATTAATGAACGACCGAGTCGCTGAAAATACTTCATCATTTTGAAGTACCTCCTACTTTAAATTTTTTAACAAATAAGGGAAAGCAGATACATTGCAAGATTATCCGTCGTAAGCCCGACACACGTGGCTGGCTTTCGCACGTCCGACGACAAACTATTTTGGTGAGATCCCTTTCAAAATCACATTGTTCCTCACCCACCTTCGTGTTGATCGATCCCTGTACTGTGTTCAAGCGTTGTTTCTGTACGATGTTCTTAACCGTGATCTGAGCGATCGACCCGTACACTTTACCTGTCATTAGTTCCGTACGGTATTTCCACCATGTTCCCAAGCAATGTTCTTTGCGCGTTCTTTTCGCGTACCCGAAGGACGTGTACTTAGGTCACTTCGGTCACTTACGGTTGTCTTAATCTTTCGATGTGTAGCGTAATATAGCCCAACTCTTGCTCCGGCAGATCGACGCCGTAAGCTGACAGCAGATGCTTTTTTACTTCGAGCGCACACTCGTAAGCAAGAGGGAATTTCTTCTTAATCATATCCATCATTTCATCGTCGAGCGTATGCAGTTCGTAATGCTTCATTCTCTCCAAGGCAAAGCGCAAATGCGTAATGAGACGCTGGTAAGCAATGTCGTCTTCTTCAATCGTAATGTTCAAAAAGTGCTTGATCGTTTGCACCATGTCCCGAATGATCGTCGTCTGCCGAATCGTCTCGCGAAAATCGCCCGCTTGCGGCTTCATCGTATGAATGTGCAGAGCGATAAAAGCCGCTTCATCGACCGGCATGGCGACGCGACACTTTTCTTCGATGTGCCGAATCGCCCATAGCCCAATCTCGAATTCCTTTTTGTATAAAATTTTAATTTCGTGTAACAACTTATTTTTTAGACTAATACCTTGCTTTTCTCGTTCAATTGCAAAGGAAAGGTGGTCCGTGAGCACAAGGTGGATATGTTCCGACAGCTTCGTTCCGAGCGTCTCCTCAGCATACGAAATAATTTCTTCCGAAATCGTAAAATGCTCAACCGGGATGCGGCTCAAAAGTTGCTGCAGCTTCTCGTTCTCCCGCATGACGAAAATCTTTTCGATTTTGTGTGCGCTAACGACGTCATTTTTTCGTTTGTTAAACGCAATTCCGGCTCCAATGGCAATTTTCTCCTGATCACCGTCCATGACGACGACCGCGTTGTTATTCAAGATCTTCTTTATTTTCATTGGAACCACCACCTTTTTTTGCTGTACGCTAAACGCCACCGACGTTCAGTCGTACGATTGTTGCTCACGTAACCTTTTACATTCCAAAACTGTTCCTATTGTTAACTATTCATATTGCTAACTGCTCATTTTCCTCTGTTCTGTTGCTAACTGCCCATTCCTGACTGCTCTAAGCGATGCACTATTTGGCAGAAGTTGCAATAACCGTCTCGCCCGCGACACCTTTCTTGTCCCCGGTAAACGTGTACTGCTTACCAGTCTCTTGGCCATTCGTAATGACGATCGGCGTAATGGTGCTTTCCGCGTTTGTACGAATATATTCCCAATCGACGGCCATCAGTCGCTGTCCGGCAGAAACGTCATCGCCCTTCTGTACGAGGACGTCAAACCCTTTTCCTTCTAAAGCGACCGTCTCTAAACCGACGTGAACGAGAACTTCCGTGCCGTCCTTGCTACGAATGCCGATCGCGTGCTGCGTGTCCGCGACTAAAATGACGGTCCCGTCGACTGGGGCGCATATGTCGCCACCTTCTGGAATGACAGCAACGCCTTCGCCCATCATTTTTTGACTGAAGACGGGATCGGGCACTTCCTCGAGCGGAATAACCTCTCCGTTAACTGGCGCATATATTTTTAGGGTTTCCTTTTTAAACAGATTGAATAACATGTCTCTTAGCTCCTCTCGTTTCATTCGTCGGTGTCACACGAAACTTATGGTGTCGTGATCCGATTGGATTGGCAATTAAAAAAGGCATGGCGGGAAAGAAAAGGCGCTTAAGACCTTCTCATTTACCACCATGCCTGATCAAGTCAGTAACATGTGATGCAATATGATGTTGTTAAATCAAGCATAGCATTCACTAACCGAAAAAGCAACCTCATTGCGGCTTCTTGCTCGTTTCGCCATATTTGTTAACTCGTTCAGCGAATTGATCCGCGCCGAGTGGGCAGTATATTGTATGATCTAGTTTTTCAAAAAGTCTGGCTGGGCAAAACTCGGGTTCGGGTAGGTATAAAATCCTTCTCCTGTTTCCCGGCCGAGCTTCCCTTGGTCGATGTACTCCGTCTTCATTAACTCAGCCAGTTTTGCAAACTCTTCATTACCTGTCGCCTTCGCCTTGGCCTGCACGATATTATATGCGGTCTCGATACCGACAATGTCCAAAATACCAAACGGACCGAACGGAGCCCCCGTGGCGATCATCCACGTCTTATCGATCGTCTCCGGGTCAGAAACCTCGCGCAACAACAGCAGCTGCGCAGATTCCAACAAGGGAACTAGTAACGAATTCAATATATAACCGGACTGCTCTTTGTACAACGGCAAGGCAACCATGCCGATCGCCCGGGAAAATGCCATCACGTCGTCAAACACGTTCATATCCGTTCCCGGGTGTTTCATTACTTCAGCCGTATTGTTGACCCAAATATTGTTCGCGAAATGTAACGCCAAAAACTTTTCCGGTCGACCTGTCGCCTCCGCAAATTGGCTCGGCAGTAACGTCGAAGAGTTTGTGGCAAAAACGGTCTTTTCCGGCGCTAATTTCCCTAGTTTTGTGTAAAAATCCTTCTTAATTTGCACAACTTCCGGAATCGCTTCAATGACGAGATCTGCTTCTGCAACCGATTTTGCCAAATCGCTACTGAAGGAGATCCGATTGTAGGCCGCGTCGAGTTCTTCTTCGGTCGCTCCTAAATCTTTTTCATAAGGGTGCTTCAATCGGTTAATTCTTTCTTTAGCACCTAGCAACGCTTCGTCATTAATGTCGTATACAGTAACATCGAATCCTTTGAAAGCCGTTTGAAACGCAATTTGACTGCCTAACACACCGCTGCCGGCAACAGTAACATGTTTGTAGTCCATGGGAATTTTCCCCCTTATACTTTTTGGTGTGTGCTTGTGCTGTTCCGGTGAATAGAACCACGTGTTCGGTGAATAAAACCACGTGTCCGGTGAATAGAACCACGCGAATATAGTTAATACGTTTCCTTTTCCTGTTAATTTTAGAAAGGTAAACGTATTTTTAGCTTAAATTGTTGTATATGTCTCTGTCAAGACACTGGAGATCTACTCTACCGTCTTCCCTGCAATACTTACGCAGTTTGTCACACTTTTGACCTTATGGCCACATGATATGAAATAATTTCAAATAATTGTTATTTTATGATATATAGTTGGAAAGACCAATCACTAACAGCACGAAAAAAAAGAGCTTCTTAGATGAAAATTAAACAATTGCAAATGTCGCTGTCACTCTCGAAGTATTAAAGGGACAGTTCGATAAAACTATCGTTACCATCTTTATGGATCCGGAAAAAAGAACGTGATTTGTGTGACTAAGGGTAAGGACTCTGGTACGTGGCACGGCATTAAATAAGACCCGCTATCTGTGGCCACGTTTTCTGCCAAGAACTAGAGCCAACAGTAAAATGTATCTATTTAAAACTCGCGAATCACTTCAAGAGTTTTAAATACAGAGGGTGGATTTGCTTTAGACGCATAAAAAAGCGGACTCTCCAAGTTAGACATTTTAAATACTTGTCCCCCCTGGAAATCTACAAAATTCTTTAGCTGACTTAATAATTCCGGGGTATACACCTTGTCAAAGGACTCACTCGGAAAGGTCAACATTAAATAAGTAGGGTCATCATCGCTTTCTCTACAAATATACACATTATAATCAAATGCAGCCGTTGTAAAATCTTCAGGAAGACTATAAATCTCTAACGAATTAATCTCCTCCTTCCTTTCAAGAGATTTTAGAAGTCTTTTTTCGGCTCTGTTTATAGTCAATATTTTCCCACTACGAAATGATTCCCCCGATATCCCTAAATAATTTGGAGGAAAATTTATTGAAGCAGCCAAATCGATGCAATAGTTATAAAAATTCAACCATGACTGGGTATCTGATGGCTCTATTTCTCCGTATAATACAATTGATGTTGTTAGTTTATCTTCCATTTTTTAATACATCTTTTAATTTCTTTAAGGATTCTTTATTACCAATCTTGGGAATTCTTCCATTATCCCTTAACCAAGTATCCCCGCTCTCAATAATCCTCAACCGCTGCCCATCTTGCCTACTCGGGCTATCCGGCGAGGTCGGTCGATTCTGCCACGCCTGCTTAAGAACGGAAGATAAGCGTTTCGCGTATTTCTTTATGGACTCATTCACCTTGCGCTTCGGCATCGTACCTTTCTTCTTTAGGTGATCGCCCATCTTAGAAATTCGGGATAAATTTTTCTTTACCTTTTTAAGTCCTTTAGCTGTTTTTAGAAGCTTAACGCTACCAGCAGCACCGCGGCCCGCCTTGCCCAATTTGGCAAGCTTTAACCATTTCGCTGGGGGTATTACCGCTAAAAGCGACATGCCGACGGATTCCCACCACTCAGCTTCGGACAATTTTTCGCCTGTACGCGGGTCCTTACCTTCAAATGCGCGATAAAAATCGTTGACCCCAGTTATTTCCCCTGCCGCGTTAATGACGTCTTCGACAGTTAGTCCGTCGGTTCCTGCCACTTCCGTCGTGACATTAATCGGGTGGATCTCTCGGATTTGTCGGATGAAAGGGGTAACCTCATGATCGTATAAATACTGGTTAACGTTTGCAATCTGCTAAGTCTGTTACGAGATCTCTACCTCATATCTTAAGTTAGTCGTACAGTTTGTTACAATTAACCTAGGATATGATAGAATTAAACAAATGGACGAATACTCCGATAGAGAATTCGTCCCTATATTTAGTCATACCCTGTCATGACCAAATTTACTAAAAATCGTCGGGATCCGCCCATTCAAAATCGTCTTCAGTTAATTCCTGGCGTTCATTTAGCATTTCCATGAAGTATTTTAGTGTGTTTTCCAATGCCTCTTCTACAGTTGCACCATGACCAGCCTCCCCATCGGGCGAACCATCTTCTAAGTTCTTTAGTATAAGATTGGTATAACCCGTAAAAATACCATCAGTAGATTCAATTATTTTAACCTTAAACTTCGAAAAGGGGGTTTTTTGTAATTCCCATACATCAAATTCCGCTACACACCTCTCAACACGCGCTATACCCTTGACATTAACATGTATGTTGTCTTCGTCGTAAACGCTATAATTCATTAGCAACATCCCCTGTTTAAAATTATCCCGATTCTGCCGCATGGGAATTCATTAAAAATAAAAAATCACAGAACAGAACCACGCTCAATATCAAATATATCTATTTGTTCATCCTCAAATAAAGACTCTAATTGATCCGTTCCATTTTCTTTTGCAAATAAATACTCCTTCTCTGAAATCGGAACTGCCAATAACCATACTACCAATTTATTTGGAAAATCAATCCGCTTTAGCGACTCATCCCATAAAAAAGGAGGCGCGAACATAACATGCTCCATCTCACTATTCTTGTAATACATGTTGATCACACCTCTAAAGATCGTGCCTGGAGCGCACGAATATCCCGAGTTTATAATGTTGAAAGCACAAGTTGATAACACGTTAGGGAAATATTCGGCTTTCGTAGCATAAGCTCCAACGATCTCTATTTGTAAAGGTTTTTCTTCAACGACATAATTAATCGAGTGATCCGATAAACCGATTGTCGAAAACGATGTGATCCCCTCATATGGTCTATTGACAGCAGATAAAATGTCTACACTCGAATTATCGTCATTATCCCAATACCTGTATACTTTCAGTTCACCTCCAAAAGCCTGCGATGCCATTTTTGCAATCGTCTTACTCTCATTTGAAATGCTCATCGATTTACTCCTCCGGGATGATGTCTTTATTTGCGCGCTCAATATCCTATTTCAGATACTATGAAGGGTATTTTAATTCTTTATTTGAGTATACCCTTTATGACTTCTATTCGATGATGGAAGTTCCGGACGATAATGATTTGGATCATTATGCTCGTCCAGAAATTTCTTTCTCGATTCTTGTTAGAAGAACGGACTACTTATGCTATAATTCACAGGCGTCTATAATTTTCCAATAGAAAAAACTAACTTATCAAAATCAGTATCGAAGCCGTAGTCATTACAACTATAAATCAACTCGTTACCCTTTTGCTCAAGTAACATTCCTGACGAATATGATTGCGAACTCCTACCGTACTCTCCCTCCCATATATTGTAAAAACTAAGAAGTCCATTTTTAGTATAACATTTTATCACTGATTCCTTTGGTGCCGTATCTTCCCAAAGACTAATGGACTTATAAAGATTGCCCATTACCTCAATGCCTTGATCTGTCCTTAACCATATCCCTTGTCGACGGGGAGAATTTTTGCATATAAACCTTACTTTCACCTCTTGGCCATTTGATACCGGTTGAGCTTCCCATAGAATGACATTATTTCTCCCCCTTTCGAAAAATGCGTTATTTAAAATTCGTTCATAGTACATTTTTCTATTCTCCTTCCGGTCGCGGTCCTTTATAATGTCTGTGAGGGTCAATTTCAGCGTAAGATGTCATAAATGCGGCGGGGGAAATGAGCGGAGTTAACGATTTGTATCGCAGCTTTGATGGTAGGGATCCGCGTTCGGGTAAGTAACTTTCACCAGAAGAATGGTGGGAAGTCGGCTGGTCGATCTTGACGATCTTCCCACCTTCGAAATGGTTGAAGCTAGGCAAAATGGGCAAAGCGGGATCCGATCGGTAACATTGTTTTCAACTCCTTATGGCTGGGTGCTAATGTTAAATAGCTAAACGAACATTGAACAAATGGTTTTCTTCACACAACAACCGAGGGTGCTTCGTTGTACCAATGCACCACTTGCTTTCTCGTGCCTGATCGTGTGGCAAGCCCAATTGGTATCGCTATCAAACGGATCACGCTGATCACGAGTTTACTAGTCCGCGCTATGTATATGGCTCCTCGCATTAAGTAACTGGTTAGTGTTTGTTTTCTTGGTAGTCTCACGATTATGCTGTACATTTTACTATAGTCATAAAACGTTTAAAAGGGGAAATTGGAAAATGATTATTAAATTTATGTGTTGCCATTTTGCATCCCTTTTAAAAAATCCGTTAGGGGGAGCATAACAACAGCCCGCCTAACGGTCAACACGATGAGTGCCGACGCGCGCGGCAACCCGTATTTGTCCGGGGCACTGCCGACCCACTTCATGCCAGCGATGTTGACTCTACCGCCGACATACCCGGGCATGCCGTTAATACGTCCTCGCTCCCCTTCACTGTCCAAATCGCCCCAACGAAGCACCACCTTCGGCGGAAGCACGTAATCCCCCGCCACATGCAGTGCCAACACGTGTGCCAAATCAGCCATTACCGCACGCATCGACATACCGCCACAGCGGATGACGTCGCTTTGCGATAGGTACAATAACTCATGGGCAAACATTGATCTTCCTCCTCGTATGAACCTTATAATTCTGGTGACGAACGACTCTCTACTCCCGGATCAACAACTCTCCTGACGAACGTCGACTATATTTAGGGTATACTTAGGGAATCTTTCGAAATATGGGCGGCTGCTTAACCCTAGTTAGTCCACCAACTGTGTGTTGCATGGATGCGTCACATGTATGCACCGCAACAACTTTCGACTGCATGGCGTCCGTTGATCATCGGGCAACCGTTGCTGGCGCCATTGACCGTTGATCGTCATCATACCTAGTTGTAGTTGATAGCATCATTGATAACGCATATTAATGACGACCTTCGCGGGTTCGAGTGACCACAGCCGGTGCCGACAGCCAAAACTCACCCAGTACCTTCGTTCAGTTAGCGACTGTACGACTCACCTTCCGTACGACCGGACTCACCCAATACCCCGTCACCCGCGCCAACACACATAACCCGATCCCCACCGCCAAAAACACGAGGCCAACCGGCAACGCCCCGTACGTCGCCCCGACGATGAGAAATTCAAGCGCCAACCCTTGAATGCGCTGAAACGTCGCCCGATCGACCGCCGCTGCCCAGCGCGTCTTGCCGAGCAACAGCTGCACGATTAAACCCCCGACCATCGCCAGCGGGAACAACGGCATCCCCGCAATCCACTGGCCGATCACAACTTGCATCCCCCAACCGATCAAAATCGCTAGCGAAATTAGTGCCGCATGAAAGGCAAATGACTCAATGGCATCTTTATTGAGCGTCACCTTCGCCCCGACAGACTGCTTGTCCCGCGGCAGAAGGTCGCCTGCTTGTGTCACCTTCAGCTCCTGCACATTTTTTACGACCGACGTGTACCCTTTACGCACCCCGTAGTTAATGAGGATCATGCCGACGACAATACCGACGAGTAGGCCAACCGTCGCCGACGTCATCCCGAGCGGCCCTCCGTCCGACCAACCGAGCGTGTCGAACACGTCGACCATCCCACCGGCCGTCCCGTGCCCGCCGGAAAACCCGATTTCCACAATGGATCCAAACATCCCGTTCACGTCCCACAACGGCGTGAGTAGTAGCGCCGTAAGGATAAACGGGATCGACACTTGCAGACACTCACCGATATACCCGAAATAAAGCTGTGGCATAATGATATTGCCAACCTTTTTCGGATTGGGCACCGTCATCCCCATCAGCATCGGCGCAAACACAACGGTGATGAGCGCCCCCGGCAGTGCCCCCCAACTTTCCGTCATCTCGGCGGGCAACACCCCTAATCCGTACGGCCCGAGCACGAGCCCTAACGTTCCCGCGATAAGGGCAGCGGAAATGAAAAACTTCTGAAACAGCTTCACCTTCACGCGCAAAACCACCCCGACGAGCAACAACACCCCTAACACCGCCACGTAAAACAACAGCGTCTCTACGTTGGCGGACGTGATTTTTTCCGATGGAAACACGAAAAGATTCCTCCCAATAAGTGATGATGTTTCCTTAAAATGAGCGCGCCAACTGAACGTCCACACGTCTCTGTTTATAGACCCCTTTGTGATCGTGGTTTTGTTAACGATCCTTGAACGTTGCAGCCTTTGCTTGCACGCTGTTTTCAACCCCGTTACCAAACTTGATAAACCGTTAACCCGTTGATAGGTTGACCTGCAATATGCAACGAACGCTTTGCCTTTCTGACCTTACCGATTGCAGTGACTCATTATCGTGACACATCGCTATGACAGATCATGCCCACAGATCACTGCTTTAATTTGTGATTTCCGATTTGCTACTTATCGCTCTACCCATCGCATCCCCCCTTTCCCTTGATCCACGGCTAACCATTTCCAATGAGTCATTCGTTGTTCATGAAAGATTCCTGTTACAACGCACCAGTTTGTTTAGTTCAGCAACACACCAATCGTCGACTTTTGTTAAGTAAAAAAGCGCGACGTGGCACTGTAACGCGTGTGCCGTTTTTATACAAAACGTATAAAAACAAACGTTTAACCCATACTTTTTATACATATAGAGTAAGTAGTGGTTCTATATTAATTCTTCGTTATGTATAAGTCAAGCTATATTTGTACTTTTTGTATATTTTTCTCATCACGTTTATTCCATTGTCTACAATACGAAGAAAGAGGAGGTAGATTTAGATGGAACTTGGCGATAGATTACGATTATTGCGGGAAAGACAAGGCTTAACCCAGCTCGCTCTCGCAAACAAGTTACACCTCCCAAATCAAAATATTTCTAACTACGAGCGTGGTTTCAGACAACCAGATTATGAAACCCTTCAGTTATTGGCCGATTTTTTTGATGTTACGATTGACTATTTAATTACTGGTCAAGAAGACAAAAGGACTTGTACAGTTTCCGTTGCTGATCAAGTGGTCGAACTTACGGTAAACGAGTATAAGTTACTCCTCGAAATGAAAAAACATCCGGAATTTGAAGCATTGCTTCACGAACTTTCCAAGGAGCCTGAACGCAATATTAATAGGCTCATTAGAATGTGGGCTTTTATTAAATCCGAATTGGAAATGGATCAGCGAGAAGAAGGATAACCGTTTAACCCTGTACTCGTTATCCCCCCTTACTTCATCGACCGTTGTTGCTATTGTTTACTTAACTATGTATAAATTGTTTTTTATGAAAGCCATATTTATTTCAATCTATAACTAACCATTTCCAATGAGTCATTTGTTTTTCATGACAGTCCGCTACTACAAACGCACCAGTCTGTTCAGTTCAGCGACACACCAATCGTCGACTTTTCGTTAAATAAAAAAGTGCGACGTGGCATTCTAACGCGTGTGCCACTTTTTTTGCCGTTTCCTTACCCGGAGTTTTGCTGCCGCTTTCAATTTGCGAGTAGTAACTGCGGGAGATTCCGGCAAGGCAAGCGACGTGTTGTTGGGTTAGGCCTTTGGACTTGCGTGTGTCGATAAGCCATTGGCGCATGGGAGAGCCTCCTCTTCTCACTGTGTGGTATAGAATCGAATGACCAATTATTGGTTATGATAGGATAGAGCACTAGAGCACCTTATACAATCGTGATCGAAACCGTAAATAATAAATCCTAACGCATTTAGTCGAATTGATAGACGCGTATTCTTTAGATACTAACTACGTGTGGTCAACTTACGTTTATTATATTGAATCATACTCAATTCTCCAACACATAAGTTGGATTAAATTCATAAATTACATCGCATCAGTCTTTCCGATATGATTAAAGATGAATATCATTCAAGTTGGTGACTCCAGTGATTGAAGTTGGAAAACGAATTAAAGAGTTACGCGAACAAGCAGGTCTTTCTGGCCGTATGCTGGCTAAACTAGCTAAACTTGATCCGTCACAAATTTCAAAAATCGAAAACGGTGCAGCCAAACCATCTTTAGATGCGTTGGATCGGATATGTCAGACGTTAGACATTACAATTTCGGAATTTTTTTCTACAGAATCTGATCCTCTGCCTCCCGACCTAGTTCAACTATTGAAGACAACTAAGCAACTGACACCGGAACAGAGAAAGTTGTTAAACGAACTTTTAAGGTCGTTTGAAAAGTAATGTTAGATGAATCTTAGAGGGAATGCGGATAAATGTGGGAATTTATAAAGGTGCAATGTGATGAAAACGAATAGCCGCAAACATTTTTAGCTCGCCACAAAAAGAACGAAATGACAATGGCGCGGTTTGAATAATTATGTTATTCATAAAGGATGATGAAGAAATGAATAAATATTGTGTTGCCAATACTACAAAAGCCGAAAGAGAAAGATTTGTTGCTAATGCTGAAGCGATTAACGCTCTCGGAGCTGAACCATTAACGAAAGAAAATCGGGCTTTATTACAAAGCTATATTGATGGTGAAAATGAAATTGATGAAGTGTTGCAAATGGTTATTCTTAAATAAAAAAATGAAGGAGTGATAAAAAAATGAAAGCTATAGTCGATTTAAAGGAGCTAGAAGCGTTTTTAATCTATTTAGTGAAGACCTATCCTAACAATTAAGCGTATTTCTCTATATTCCTGCCATCTAAAAGGACACAACAAAAAACCTCAAAAATTTTTCCGTTCCTAGCAGGAATTTCCCATTCCTCGTCGAATGATTCTACTAACCGATATTTCTACCAGAGAATGGGGGTTATTGAAATGGGGATCGATCCGATCACGCTGGGAGCACTCATCCGTAAACGCCGCAAAGACATGGGGCTGACATTGAACGATCTGGCAAGTGACAGCATTTCCGTTCCGACGATCAGCAACATCGAGCGCGGCATCACGGGCAATCTCGCCAGTGAGAAGGTCGCCTACATCCGTGAAAAACTTGAATTAACGGACGAACTGGTTGAAAAAATGCTGAAGACAACAGAAGAGGAGGACGAGCGCCTCGCGAGAGAAATCGCTAACGTGAGGTACTTAGCCGGGCTAAATTTACTTAGTGAAGCGCGCCAAGCAGTAAGCGCTTTAGAAAACGATGACAAGTTAGGCGATTACCCTCGTTACGCGACGACAACCCAACTGCTGAAGGGGATCGTCTTGCGCAAACAGGGGCAGTACGAGAGAGCTAAGAATGCGTTCCAGCAGGTATTGCGCCTCCTACGCGAAGATCCGCTAGATGAGCCGAACAACCTCGCTGCCGAAGCGTACTTTAATTTGTCCATTATCGCGGCATTGGACGATCAGGATTACGGGAAAGCAATTGAGTATGCGGAGATGGCGCTCGACGTGTTCCAGAATGATGGCGATGAACTGCAGCTAGAAGGACATGTGCTGTACAATATCGCAAACTATCACTTCCATCTGGAACAGTATGGCCAAGCCTACAAATATGCCATCGATGCGAGACCGAAATGCGAACAACACCATGACACGAAGACCTTCCTATTGACGTTCAATATCGAAGGGTTGACGCTTTCTGCACAGCATTTGTACAGCCGGGCAGCAAAAGTATTTCGGAAGGCGATTAACTTGTCGCGATCGTATTACGCCGATCCGTGGCTTGGCAGCATTCTCTATCTTAACTTGGGTGACACGCTATACCGTGAGAAAGCGTATGAGCAATCGTTGCAATGTTACGATATTTCCTATAGGCTTTGTAAAGAAACGAAAGACGAGCATCAACGCGCCACACTTTATTATTCTTACGGCGAGGTCTATCTCGCAATGGGGGAATACGAACGGGCAACAGAATTCGCGGATAAATCCTTCGAGCTTGCGAAAAAGTTTCACTTCACTTCAGAGTATTTACCGCTTCTGTTGCTGAAGGCGAATATTGCCCTAGAACAAGGCTCTACTAAAGTAACAACTCTGTGCGAAGAAGGGATTCGCCTTGCTGAAAAAAGCCAGTTGTTCAACAAAATGAAGGACTTTCATTTCGTTTTGGCGAATTACTACGAGAGGTCAGGCAACAAAGAAGCATTTCATCAACAAACGCAACATATGTATCAGGTAGAATCTTTAATTCGCGGGAGGTAAACGTTGTGAAAAAAATCATCGCTTCAGTCGTCGTAATTGCCGTCTTAGTCTTGCCCATGACTGCGTTTGCCGGTACGAGAGCCCCAATTGTGATGTCGCACAGCATCGGGGTAGATACTCCACAGGAGTATAAGCTCCCAGACAACAAGTAGCGTAGAAGTAACGTTGAATAAAATATCCACATGCTAATTAATTCCGCAGCATGAGAGGGTTAATGGACATATTGGCTTAATACATTATTTAACGCTCAACACCTTTATGTCCTACAACTTGTGATCCGTAAAGCGAACAGTGTATTAGTCGTTCGCTTTACGGTTTTTTCTGTGGCCTTGACTACAGAAGGTGTTTCACACCTCTCCGTCGAATCCTTCTACTAACAATACTTTTGGCTCATTGTAAAATGGAATGCAACAAAAGAAAAAAAGACAAGCCACGGTTATAACATCCAATTAGTATTCGGGACTGGATAAATCCGTGACATCGCAGTTATTTAACAAAATTTTTTTTAGAAAGGATAAAGCTTCCACGGTGACCACTAATTCACCTTTTGGTGATAGACAAAAATGGTGACCAGACCAGTTTTTAAAGGTCTCCCCTTCAATATCTACCGTACCAAGAGGGATAAATCTTCGAAAGGGAGGGAGTTCCCTATCCGGATATAGTTCATGAAATGCATCGGACGTTGTAATCAAGCAATCCTCTAATCGATAATCTCTAAAGGTACTCTCTACCAATTTTTCCTCTAATTGTTTCGAAATTATGAAACATGGAGCTGACTCAAGAAGGTCGTCCCCGAGCCACCCTTCAAATTCATAATGTAAATAGTTTACCTTATCAGATACGCCTTGCACTGCACCATCTTTAACTGTTCCATATACTGTCTTCTCTCCATGTCCACCCGCTACTTCAGGTTCCAAAAAGTACAAGTTCATTTACAGTTAATAGGCAACAAATCATCCGCTTGGCAGGGTTGGATCTCAAAGAGAATAGCTCAGGCAAGAAGAAGGGGAAAACGGGTATTAGTAAACGAGGACGTGCAAGGTTACGTGCCCTGCTATTCCGATGGGTTCTCCCGATGGTCGCTAAAAATGCCGAGTTTAAAGCGATGCATCGTTACTACACGACACGTCGTCACAATCCCCTGAAAAAGAAGTAATCGCTTATTGCCTTGTGCTGCAAACTGATCAAAGTTCTGCATACGCTCGGTACGAGGCAGATTGCGTATGATGCGAAGGATGTTCTGGGTCCAGTGCGCCAGCAACAGTTACAGATGGCTGCTTAAAACGAATTAGCCAATCGTCGTGTGACCTTAAGTTTTTCCGTAGTATCATAGCATAATGACTGGGGGAATATGGAACTTAGTGGAGGAAGTCATTTGTCCGTGTATTAATCAATAATCTAAAACATTTAGGAGAATATAAACCCCAATACCATTAATATTGTATTAACAATCACTGCTTTACGATTGTTAACTCCCCTATATTGCTAAGATCAAATTTCGATTTGCCTTTGTTTTCCTTAAACCATTTGGCTAACAACGTATCGTACAGCATGTAATGCCGATATTCCTCTATTGTACGCTTCGTGATGCCGTGTTTCTTAAGGAATTTTGTAACTTCATACGGCCTTTCGATAATAATGCCATCCCCATTGGCATTTTCAGTGTAGATTTTAATTGGTAATTCCTTCAACTCCTTATTATTAGCATGATACTCAACGTTTAACTGCACACTTATCCTTTTAGTAACTTCTTTATTATAACTTAGGAATATTTTCCTTTTGCTTTTGTAGAAATATATATTATAACTATCCCCTAGGACATGTGCTGTACAATATCGCAAGCTTTTACTTCCATTCGGAGCAGTACGGTCAGGCATACAAATATGCCATCGACGCACGCGCAAAATGCGAACAGATGCACGACATGAGGGTTTTTCTATTTACGTATAACCTAGAAGCACGGACACTCTCAGAACAGCACCTTTACGACAAGGGCGTGGAAGTTTTTAAGAAAGCGATTAACTTGTCCCGTACACGCTACCCAGACCCATGGCTTGGAAGTATCTTGTATCTCAATCTAGGCGACACGCACTACCGTGACAAAGCGTACGAGCAAGCGCTACAGTGTTACGATATCGCATACAGACTGTGCAAAGAAACAAAAGACGAGCAACAGCGCGCCACTCTTTATTATTCGTACGGTGAGGTCTATCTTGCAATGGGAGATGTAGAAAAGGCGACTGATTATGCAGATAAAGCTTTCGAGCATAAGAAGAAGTTCCGCTACAACTCGGAGTATTTGCCGCTTCTGTTACTAAAAGCGAACATTGCGCTGGAACAAAACTCTTCCGAGGTCGCATCCATCTGCGAAGAAGGTAATCGACTAGCGGAAACAAGTAAGTTGTTCTCCAAAAAGAAGGACTTTCACTTCGTTTTGGCGAATTACTATAAGCGGACAGGCAACCGAGAAGCATTTCATCAGGAAACGAAACATATGTATGATATAGAATCATTAATTCGCAGGAGGTAAACGTTGTGAAAAAAATTATCGCCTCAGTCGTCGTAATTGCTGTCTTAGTCTTACCCATGACTGCGTTTGCCGGTGGGAGAATGCCTGTTGTGGAGAATCACCAAGCGTATGTGCATATAGACAGCAAGTAGCGAATTGAATAGGACGACCTTGCAAAAATAATGCACTGAGATTTTTTGAGCATTATCGTGTACATCTTTCCGTGTACAGCAACTTTACGTTCAAAGAAATAATAATCCGATGGGCGGACATGTATTAGCAGTCAGCTTATCGGATTATTTTTGGATAGAAGGGAATTTGACATTGGTGTGTGAATCTCCCTCTCAGTATTAGAACTATTTATCAATAATCATGCTTACTAAAAACTACACAGCAAAAGTTAAACAACTTCTCTGACTGCAGAAGGAGTTTCACACCTCCCCGTCGAATCCTTCTACTAACAATACTTTTTTACCAAAAATTTTTTTGGGGTCATTGACAGGGAGATCAATCCGATCACGCTTGGTTCACTTATTCGTAAGCATCGTAAGGACATGGGGCTGACATTGAACGATTTAGCAAGTGACAGCATTTCCGTCCCAACAATCAGCAATATCGGGCGCGGCATTACGGGCAACCTAGCCAGTAAGAAAGTGGCTTACATCCGTGAAAAACTCGTGTTAACCGACGAAAAAGTACATCAGCTGCTAAAGAACACCAAAGAGGAGAACGAACGCTTCGCACAAAAAATCGCCAACGTTAGATACCTAGTTGAGCTAAACCTGCTAAGTGAAGCGCGTCAAGAGATAAGCGCTTTACAAGCTGACGACAAGTTAGGCGATTATCGGCGTTACACGACGACGATACGTCTCTCACTCTTTGTAACTCAACACCACCTTTGGGATATACCTTGCATTTATCACTTGACGTCTCCATTCGTTAATTTTCATTAAGAATATTAATGACTTGAAATCAGCCAAATTATTAACGTCACTTTTTCTATCCAAAATCAACCATATGCAGATACATTTTGGTACAATAGATTTGGAATCAATCTCAATGCACCTTCTGTTATCCTGAAGATACTTCACAGCGGCTAATGATTGATCGATAACATAATTCAATTTTTGTGGTGTGCCTATTTTCACAAAGTACAATGTTTCATCTTTATATAGATCCGTGATCTCAAGTTTAAATTTATCATATTTTGTAATATCCCTATCAAGATTTCGGTATCCGACACCTTTAGCAATCACTTCATTAAAATACCTCTCTGCATACCACTTTTTTTCTCTTCCTCACTCAATTTACTCTTCCATACTTTATATTCCTTTGAGTTGAAATTAAATTCTTTTCTGACCTCAAATTCAATGTTGGAAACACTATTGATTAAGTAATCAACATAATTATCATTGAATTTAACCCATTTATCATCCTGTAAAAAATAATTATCCTCATCTATATAATCGATGAAATATTTTAACCTCCTTGTGAATCCTTTGTTACTTTCATCGACAGCTTTGATTTTTATATCATTGATTGATTCGACTGATAGTTCTATACCTGCCCTCGAAATAACCTCTGTTAAATCTTCTATTGATCCGTCCACGTCAATTTCAAAGTTCCTCCTACCATTTAAAAATAATGAGTATTCTTTAAGGAATACAAATTCTACACCCGATAAATCCTGTGTTTCTATATTCAATATCAAGTTGTTGTTGATCAAATTATCAACTAACCGTTTATCCAGCTCCTGTATTTCTTTTTTGTCCTGTACTTCAACGGCATACGGAATAGCGAATCGTGGCTCCTTCTTTAATTCTGATTCCAAGGCCTCTATGAATTCTGGTAGATCTGTTGGCCGCATATCCTTAATGTTAAATGTTACCGAATTACCACAATCTATCTTCTTCCCCCATTTTTGGTCTGTCGTCTTTCCCTTAAGAAAGTTTATCGCTTCGCCGCTATCTACCTCTATGGAAGTATTACTCTGATACGTGACAATGCTTTTTCTCCTAGAGCCCCCAAATAATCTCGAATTCTTCATGTCGATATGATTGTCGTCAATTAGCCGAGTGCCAATTTCAATGCCAAAATCCAGCTCACAAAACTCCTTTAAGTAAAAATGAGTTTTTCCCAAACTAATGACATAACAATAATCATCACATGTGATTACTAATGCTCCAAAATAGTTTTGATTTGCTAGTTCATTACTCCCACTAAAGAAATCTTTATATAAATCTGCCCACCATATAGACGATGAGCTCTTCGCAAAGTAAAAACACATTGAAACACCATTTAATTTTTTATCACTTGAACGCTCTAAACCTACGGAACTAAACTTTTCGGCTAGGTCTATCTCTCTTTCTTTCTTTATCTTGTAAAGGTTGAACTTGTACATTGATGATCCTCTCCTTTAATTTATTGAGTGGCAGGATAGGATTCCTGCCACACCCTCAATGCAGACTAACCCTACACCCCCTCACTCGCCATCAATTCCGCCTGCTTCACCACCGTCTCTACCGCTTTCTTCTGCAAGTCCGGTGGGTAGCCGTACTCCTTCAACAGCCGGCGTACTGTGATGCGCATTTTGGCGCGGGACGATTCGCGGAGGTTCCAGTCGATGCTCATGTTCGCTTTGACCGCCTTCGTCAGTTCGTGGGCGATCAGGCGCAGTTTTTCATCGCTCATCACTTCTTGCGCCGATTCGTTCGTCGCGAGAGCGTCGTAGAAGGCGATTTCTTCGTCGCTCAGACCCGCTTCTTCGCCCCGCTTGTAGGCGGCGTTCATTTCTTTCGCTAACTCGATCAGTTCTTCGATTACTTTGGACGTTTCGATGGTGCGCTTATTGTATTTGTTGATCGCGTCTTCGAGTAGCTCGGAAAATTTCTTTGCCTGCACGAGGTTGCGCCGCTGAATGTGTTTCACTTTCCCTTTTAGCAGACGGTTGAGTAGTTCAACGGCGACGTTTTTGTTCGGCAAGGCGCGCACTTCGTCCAAAAACTGGTCCGACAAGATGGACAGGTCGGGCTTGTCCAAGCCGAGTGAGCCGTAGACGTCGACGACTTTTTCGGAGATGATCGAGTTGGACAGCAGTTGGTTAATTTGCGACTCGACTTGGTACAGTGTTTGTTTATCTTTTTTGCCTGCGGGCAGCAGTTTGACGATGCCGCTTTTGACCGCTTTAAAAAAGCCGATTTCTTCGTTCAGTTCTTCCGCTTCGGGCGTGGTGGCGCACAAGGCGTACGCTTTCGCCAGTTCGGTCACGAGGCGGAGGAACTCTTTCTTTTCTTCTTCGCCGCGGCCGATGACGAAGTCGACGGTTTCGACGATCGCTTGCATCCGTTCGGTCGGTTTGTCGGACTGGAACTTTCTGTAGTCGTGCCGGTAGAGCATGTCTTGGACGATTTCGAGTTTTTCCAGCATAAGGTCGACGGCGACCGATGTGTCGATGCCAGCGTTCGCTTTGTCGCTGTCGGTGTACTGTTTGAGCGCCTCTTTTAACATGTCGGCGATGCCGATGTAGTCGACGACGAGGCCACCCGGTTTGTCGCGAAAGACGCGGTTGACGCGGGCAATTGCCTGCATGAGGTTGTGGCCACGCATCGGTTTGTCGATGTACATCGTGTGCAGTGACGGGACGTCGAAGCCGGTGAGCCACATGTCGCGCACGATGACGAGTTTGAGCGGGTCGTCGTTGTCTTTCATCCGCTTGGCGAGTAGTTCCCGCCTCTTTTTGTTGCCGATGTACAGTTGCCAATCCGCCGGGTCGCTGGCGTTGCCGGTCATGACGATTTTGATGACGCCTTTTTTGTCGTCGTCGGAATGCCAGTCGGGGCGGAGAGCAACGATTTCTTTGTACAGGTCGATGGCGATGCGCCGCGACATGACGACGATCATTCCTTTGCCGAAGAGCGCTTCTTGCCTTTTTTCAAAATGGGCGACGATGTCGCGGGCGAGTGTGTGGACGCGGTCTTTTGCCCCGGCGAGCGCTTCCAAGCGCGACCACTTCGACTTCAGCTTTTCCCGCTGCATCGACTCTTGGTCTTCCGTTATTTCTTCGTAATCGTCGTCGATGGTGATGTCTTTCGGCATCGCCAACTTGACGATGCGGCTTTCGTAGTAAATTTTTACAGTGGCTCCGTCGGCAACCGCTTGCGTCATGTCGTACACGTCGGTCAGCGAACATTAGTTTTGATCCATTGATTCGTCTCTGCTTTTGTTTTGTGGATGGTGCTTAAATAAGAGGAAGGTTTAAGTACCATTTATGAAAGTAAATTGAAAGCCAATACAGGAACATATGTTTGCATTTAGACTCCTGTTGTGGTAAGCTCATTATATGGAATTGGTAGATATGTTCGATAGATGATGCAAACATTCACGCGAGTCGTGGTATAATATTGGAGAGGGTTGAGGGTTGTGGCTGGAGCTAGAGAGGGCTGTAAGAAGGATCGGGTCAATCGCGAACACGACGCTGGTTATCGCCGCATACTCTCGGTCAAACGAGTCTTTCTCGATTTTTTACGCGACTTCGTGACACGCGATTTGATGGCTCACATTGATCAAACGACGCTGCAAATAGTTCAGCAATCGTTTGTGTTACCGGATTTCAGTGGGAAAGAAGCCGATCTCGTCTATTCGACACTCATCGGTGAACCGAAAATGGTTCTGTACGTTTTAACGGAATTGCAATCGACCGTCGATTATCTCATGCCGTTTCGCCTTCACTTGTACATGACGGAAATTTGGCGCGAAGCTTACAAAAACACAGATAGAAAAGTCTCAAGGCGCAAGAACTACCCCCTTCCCACTGTATTACCGATTGTTTTGTACAACGGCAAGCGACAATGGACGGCTGCGCGGGAATTTCGGGGAAAAGTACCTGGCGCCCACTATCTAACGAATAAAGCACTAAACTTTGACTACGTGTTGGTCGATGTCCAACGACTCCCGGATGAGGCGTTGTTAAAGCTAAACCACGTCATTGCTGCGATGTTCTTCCTTGACCGCGAATTAGACCTCAAAGAATTCGCCGAGAGGTTTAATCGGCTCGCACCTAAAATATCTCGCTGGTCACAGCAAGACCGCGACTTGCTACTCGGATGGCTTAAACACATCGTCATCAAGCGGCTGCCGCGAGAGGATCGGCCGATTACCGAGAAAATCATTTTATCGCTGATGGAGGGATCAATGATGGAGTCTGCTTTAGCGAAAGGGATTGAGAAGTCGATTAGAGATTATATTGCCCGAGGAAGGAAAGCAGGATTGAAAGCGGGAAGGACCGAAGGTGTTCAAGAAGGTGCCCGAAAAAAAGGACTTGAAATTGCCCAACGATTGCTTCAGCAAGGCATGACTACAGATCAAGTCGCTGACCTAACGGGGCTGTCTCTTGCGGATGTGGACGATTTGAAGAAAAATCAACGGCTGCTTACCGACAGCTAACGACAGCAACGGGCGGCGATCTTTGACGGTACCGTATGTCTGACTACGGGATGCTTTCTCTCCTTGTTCGTGTAGTCACGCGAATTTGTTGGCTATGATTTTTCCTAACATGTAAACAGTCACGTTTAAAATGGCGGAATATATGGACGACTATCAACCGATTTGATATCATTATGACTAATGATCCCATGTCGATCAAGCTCACTTGAAGAAAAATGAAGGTCAAGAAAGGAGGGATTAGCGTGAGCGATAAAATAGACTTGATTCTTGTCGAGCTGCAAAAACTGAATGCACGTGTGTCCACCGTTGAGTCCCATTTAACAGGAATGAAGCCACTGATCGACGACATCAAGCCACTTAAGGACGACGTTGCTGCGATGAAGCCGCTGATCGATGACATCAAGCCGCTCAAGGACGACGTTGCTGCGATGAAGCCGCTAGTTGAGCAGATTCCTGCTATTGGACAAGCTGTGTTTGAAACGGCGGATCGGTTAGACGAGTTGCGTGTAGAAATTAAGTATGCTATTGAGAATACTAACGAAAACCGCCTTCAAATTTACAGAGTCAAACAACAAATGAAGATTGTTATGGAAGAGTTATCTTCCGAATCGTAAATTCGTTGCCAAATGAGAGCGGCGATTCATTTCTTATTCATTTCTTTATTAAGTATGCTGTCACATGAACAGAAGACAATCGCCGCTATATCTTCACATCACTCGTATTTTTGTCCGTTAATCTCAAAACTCGTCGTCACTTCGGCGTTTAGCGATTGAGATACCGTACAGTATTTGTCGCGGGAAAGGTCTACCGCGCGCCGCACTTTTGCTTCCGGAAGGTCTCCCGTTAGTTTGTAGTGGATATTCACGTGGGTAAAACGTTTCGGATACTCTTCCGCACGCTCCCCGGAAACCTCCATCTCAAACGATTCGACATTAAGCCGCATCCGCCGCAAAATATCGACGATATCGATCCCGGAGCAAGCACCCGTCGCGGCCAAAAGCGCCTCGGTCGGTCGAGGACCCCGATTCTCGCCCCCCACTTCTTCAGAAGCGTCGAGCGTTAGATGATGGCCGGATTCAGTGATCGCTTCGAAGTTCATTTTCCCATGCCATTTCAAATTCGTTTTCATCGTGACGTGCAACCTCTTTCCTTAAATATTTTATTTGCATGATTTGCAACTAACGTGGTCGTTTACTGGATCGCTACTGTCGTCCATATGTGTCATATGCCCCTATTATACCCTCTAGCGGTATTATTAGCAAAAAAAGATCACCACACATTACAACTTCTTCACACTTTCTTTCACCGTCTTCTTCGCTCCTTCATCCCACACTTCATAAATCTCAAACGTCCCTTCTTCAAAAAACAGCGGGAACCTCCGCTTAAACCACCCTTGCATCGGCAGATTCATTGCTTCGGAAATCGGCACCCACTTAAGCTCTCCTTCCGGAGGAAATGGCAACAACTCTCCTTCGAACGATGTCGCTAAATAATTGAACACCATGTAGCGGAAGTTTTTTTGCGGGTCGACGTATTCGTCCAGACCTTTATAGACGAGATCCTTCACGCGCAGCCCCGTCTCTTCCCACTTTTCCCGGGCCGCCGCTTCTGTCAAACTCTCCGGAAACTCCACTTTCCCACCCGGTCCGAGATACCCCGGAAATCCGAGCTCACTCGGTCGGTTGACGAGTAGTACCTTGTCCCCGTCCTGTACGAGACACATCGTATACATGGCAACGTGTATGTGTCAAGCTTTACTCGACGACCTTACAGGATCAAGGATTTAAAGACCTAAATATATCATTCCCTAACGTTCACTTGTTGTTCGCCCTTGAGGAATTAACTCTTCAAGGACGGCGATTAACCACCTTATCCAAATACCCAATACCACTTGAAGTTGATGCGGCACCTACTTGAATCCTGCCAACTTGAACCCCAATGTGATCCGACTTACCTATTCGCCTCGCATGGCGTTTTAGTTTTTGTGTCACTTGGCGGTTGGGCCAGACAGTTAATAATGCCTGTCTCCGGATAAACCCCTTAAAACTGGACATACATAACTACAAGCTCACGTTATCTCTGGTTCTCGCTTCCTTTCGTCAATAGAAGTGTAGTCGCTTCAGACCTTCCGTCAAGGGTAAAGGCTACGCCCTCGCTTTCGCTCGCCCTTGACGTCACGTCTTACAGCGGCTGTTGGCTTGGAAGACGAAAGGGAAGGATCAGAGTCGAACGGCTTTCGTGCGCAACGAAGATGTTTGATGCGCATGGAAAAACTGCGCGGGGCTCATGTCCCCAATACTACCGTGTATGCGGCGGTTGTTATAAAAGTCCATAAAGCCTATGACGGTACGATATGCTTCCTCGTACGTCTCAAAGGAATACTTGTTGAAGCATTCGTCCTCAACGATCCGATGAAACGCCTCAATATGGGCATTTTTATTCGGTGTGTTCGGCGGAATACGTTCGTGCTCACAACCGTAGTGTTCACAAGCTTCTTCGAATACTTTAGATACGAACTGTGGACCATTGTCCGTCCGGATGATCGGCTTTTCTTGTGCCTCCTGAAGCCCGCGTGTCGAAAGCGCTCGTTGTAGCACCTGAACAGCGTCTTGACCTTCGCAAGCTAATCCAACATGATAGTCAATAATCGAACGGTCATAAACGTCAATGTAGGAAAGCAGGAAGAAAAAGCGGTTTTCTCCGGCAATGTACCCATACTTGATGTCTGTTTCCCACAGCTCATTCGATCGCTCAACGAGGCGGTTACGTGCAAGGCGCCTAGGGTGGCGGATTCGCTTCCGTCGCTGCGGCAGTAAGATGCCTAACCGTTTGCAGAGACGGTACACTTTTTTCTTATTAATGACTAAATCGTACGTCGAACGGAGCGCCACCGTTAATTTTCGGTACCCATACGCGTAGCCATCACCCGAGACGAGCTCCATAAGCCATTCTTTAATTTGTTCGTCGGACACTTTTTGCCCGCTGTTTGTGAAGGAGTAACCTGGTGCCGGTCTCCCCCCACTTACTTTCTTCTCCTTCACCCGATAGTGTTTCTGATAGTAATAGGTGGAACGCGGTACGTGGACAATCCGTAAAACGGTTTGGATCGGGTATCCCTTAGAAATCCACTTGTCCGCTACTTCAATCTTTTCAGCAAGTGAGGGTGCTGCTTTTTTACAAGATCACGCAAAATGGCAATTTCTAAATCCTTTTCGCCCAACAACCGTTTTAGCTGATCATTTTCCTGAGCAAGATCACTGAATTCGCGTGGTTGGGCGGATTCGATCGGGACGTCCCCGTAGTGCCCGTCCTTATATTCGCGAACCCATCGGTTAAGCAAGTTAGAACCGAGATCATAGCGGCGAGCAACTAGCGCTTGGTTACCAACCTCCATGGCTTCCTTTGCGACTTGGATTTTAAATTCCTTGGTGAACTGACGGCGTTTCATTTGATTCTGCCCCTTTCATCACTAGTATAACTTAAAGTGTTTAGTGATGTCCAAGTTACTATAGGGGCTTAATAGTCTCAACGTCCCATTGGTAACGCCTTGTTGTACTTTCGCGATAGCTTGAGCCCCTTCTTCACTCCAGTACATGCCACGACGTTTCATGCGGTATGCCAGACGTCTCTGGTTCGATTCCATGCATCCCATCCTACGAGCATTTTTTGGCACGTCTGGACTAACCTCACGCCAGTCGCAGAGGATCTCCCAGTGCCCTTCAAGATACTTCTGCATGTTCTCGATACGCTTTTCCTCTCGCTCCGTCTCTGCATTTCCCTGTGCCGTATCAATCACCGCTTTAAACCTATCCTTATTTTTTTCGGATATTGCCTTTTCAATTTGAGG
Organism: Numidum massiliense; assembly: GCF_001375555.1. Taxonomy (NCBI): domain Bacteria; kingdom Bacillati; phylum Bacillota; class Bacilli; order Caryophanales; family Bacillaceae; genus Numidum; species Numidum massiliense. The sequence continues at coordinate 2,017,587 of NZ_CTDZ01000009.1, forward strand.
AATGAGCCTTGGCTGGCGGCTCAACCCGCGACGAATACTCCTCTTTACGTGAAAAGGATCCAATTGGCGGACAACCGATGTCGCTTCAGAAAAGGTATTTTGAACGCGTTCCTCAGAGATCCATGAAGCCGCATCCGCATTAGTCGCCACATGTGTATGTGAGAGATCCCAACGATGTCGAATCGCTGCATAACCTATTTCCCAAAAGTCATCCACCGATTCAACGGTAGAAAAGACGTGACGATCTGTTAACGAGACACGCTGTCCGTTTTGCTCCCACCCGGTATAGGCAAGCATATTTTTGATCTCTATTCCTTTGCCTCTCCCTTTGACGTATAAGCCATCCGCTTCGCAATATAAGTAGCTAACTCAGCCCCGAGCATCTGACGTCAAATAAATTGTTATTTCCCAAATAATTTGAATTAACCTTAATAATCACCCTTTTTTTGTTTTATAAGCTCTTCCTTATCCTTTGCTTAGAATTTCTTTTTCCTTTAGGTTTTAAATAAGAAATAACAACTAAAAAAATTAAAATGCAGAGACAAATTATAATACCACAAAACATCATTAATCGATTATCCAAATATGCCTGATTTTTTAGCGGATGCAAATCAACTGATAAAAGGCTTGGAAAGGTATTATGAATTCTTAAACCTATAATGGTTGAACCTAGCAAAATAGCCAATATATTACCGACCCATTTCATGATGATCCAATAATAATTTGCAAATCCCCAATTTGTTCGTACTGCGATCCATATTCCAGTAATTAGACAACCAAACCCGCCTGGTATGATGAGAAAATTATCAAAAAACAAGATAAACTTATGGGCAGCATAAATTTGTTCATTACTAACTGACAGAGTAGTACCTATAGCCATCATTAATTCGCCTAACAATCCTGCAAAATATAAAATGACAAAGAAAACGTGGGCAATAATCCACCATTTCTTTTTATTGGACTTTAGCTGTCCTTCTTTTTTCGTACCAATAAAAACAAGAAGAAAGACTAAGGCCAAAATTGTAACAGTAATTGCTCCAATAATTATAATTTCCATCGCGTTTTTACTCCTTTAACATTTTTTTTGCAACTTTTTAATTCATTAGTTAGCCATTCCAGCCATTCTAACTCCATAAGATTTTGCTGAAAAGGCTATCGTTTCAGGCACTACGATAAGCAGCGATGCTTATCATTCTTGAGGTGATTTGAGTGCGTATGTGTCAAGCTTTACTCGACGACCTTACAGGATCAAGGATTTAAAGAACCTAAATATATCATTCCCTAACGTTCACTTGTTGTTCGCCCTTGAGCATTAGTAATACACCTTTTACAACTTCGGTAAGCTACATGCTGCCTATAAACGATCCGCCAGATGCTGCAAATGCATCAAACGTTTGATTTCCGTCCAAAAAGCATGGCAATCCCTAGGATCATAATCGCGATCGGAACGATCGGCCACGCGATGGAAGCGTGAGTGAGCAACGTCCCGACGGAAAATACGACAAAAAACAAAAGCGATACCGCTGTCAAAATCGCAATTGGGATCAGCAAGCCTTTATGCCGGCCGCCGAACCAATACAACTCGAACAAACCGACAGCAACAGCAAAAATACACCCAGGCCACATGTAACTCCAACCGTCGACGAGCGTCGCCACTTGAAAGACGATCCCCGTTGTCAGTAAGATGCCTCCCGGAACTAACACCCCCACCCCGCGGCGATCCAATAATGAAAAATACATCCAATGAAAAAACAGTCCTAAAGGTATCACAAACATACTTGGCCAAAATAGTGCAAACATCGTCCCCACACCGTCAATCTCGCCGCGGTTAAACAGCATGTACACACCTAACAACATAAGAAGCACACCAAAAACGTGACGTCCTTTCATTTCTTCCACCTGCCCAGTTCCACATTAGTAAGTAAATTCAGCATACCACAGTTGCGCATGGATTCCCTCCACCTTCGGACGTATTTTTCTCCCTTCCGCAGACGTATGTGGCGCCGGTCGCTGGAAAGAAAGCAAAGAAGTAAGTAGTAGGTAGAAGTGACAATCTACCTCGCTAGCCTCCGTTATAAGTACGGAACGTTTCATGCGTGAACGCAATAAACGTACGTAACGGAAGGGACATCCATTTATCTTTATGCCAAGCGATTTGCGTAAACATGGGCGGCGTATCGTTTTGCCACGCTAGCTCCTTCATCGTCCCCTCCGCCAAATCTGCCGCAACGACCATTGCCGGTAAAACAGCGACGCCGATCCCGGCGATAACACACTGTTTAATCGCTTCGATACTGCCAAATTCGATTTTGTTTAACGGATAGACGTCAGCGGAATGAAAGCTGTCTTCCAGTAACGTGCGGTAGGAGCAACCCGTTTCTGTCAACAAGAGCGTCTCCCGTGCCAAGTCTCGCGGATATACGGTCGTTCTTGTTAGTAGTGGATGGTTAGGGGCTGCGACCATTTTCAGTTGCTCTTGAATGAGCGATTCGACGATCAGTGTGTCGCTCGATTGATTTTTGTCTGTTATAAACGCAATGTCGAGCAAGCCTTGCTGCAGTTGCTCCCTCGCCATTTCATCTGAATGCGCCGGTTTAAACACGAGCTTCACATGTGGGAACGCGGTCTTGAACTTTTTTAAAATCGGCGGCAACCGATACGTACACTGACTTTCCTGCGCGCCGATGACCAAACGGCCAGTCGGTTGCTCCTCTTCGCCCACCACCGTCTTCGCTTCAGCGGCGAGCGCGAGCATTTTGTCGGCGTACACTGTAAACTGACGCCCTGCTTCCGTTAAGGTCAACCGCTTCCCCAACCGTTCAAACAACAATGTGCCTAGTTCCTGTTCTAGCGCTTTTATTTGCGCCGTCACACTCGATTGAGCGAAATTCAATATTTTAGCAGTGTGTGTAAAATTCAAGTTCTCGCTTGCAATTTTAAACGTGAGCAGTTGTTTTATGTCCACGACCGTCCAACTCCCAAATCGTTTTTTACGATTGATATAATCAAAATAATCATCTTTAGTAATGGATGGCTTTAGTATATCATTTGTTTAACGGCTTGCGATCGTCGACCCGGTTTGTCGATCGTAGGCAACGTCATACGTGTCGATCAGTAAAGCGAGCGACAGTACAGGGAAGCAAGGTACATGTCGGTAAGAGTACAGGTAAGTAAGGGACATGTCGGTCAGGGTACGGGGAAGTAAGGTACATGCCGGTCAGGGTACAGGGAAGCAAGGTACATGCTGGTAAGAGTACAGGGAAGTAAGTACATGCCGGTAAGAGTACAGGAAAGTAAGAGACATGTCGGTCAGGGTACAGGGAAGTATGGTACATGCCGGTAAGAGTACAGGGAAGTAAGTACATGCCGGTAAGGGTACAGGGAAGTAAACGTACAGGTAAGAACGGCACAGGTTAAGCAAGGTACTAGTAAGTAAACTGCAGGTAAGTAAACTTTAGGTAAGTAAAGTACAGTATGGTGAAGGAGTAGATGCATCGTGTCTCTTGCAGTCATTTACGGCGGCAGCCGTGAAAATGGCAATACCGAAACGCTAACCGAACGTGCGGTACAAAAATTAACTGTGGAAAAAATATATTTACGAGATTACGCGATTCAACCGATTGTAGACGAACGTCATGCCGCAGGTGGCTTTCAAGATGTGAACGATGAGTATAACAGCATCATCGACCGCATCTTGCCCCACGACATCCTCATCTTTGCAACCCCGATCTATTGGTACAGTATGTCGGGGACGATGAAGACCTTTATCGATCGCTGGTCACACACATTGCGAGATACGAAGTATCCCGACTTTAAAAATAGCATGCAGGCAAAAAAAACGTACGTCATTGCCGTCGGCGGCGACGAACCATCCATTAAAGGCTTGCCGTTGATTCAGCAGTTTCGCTATATTTTCGACTTTATCGGGCTTTCATTCGCTGGCTATATAATCGGAGAAGGAAACAAACCGGGCGACATTTACAAAGATGCGAAGGCACTGTTTGCCGCCGAGCAGCTTAATCATACCTTGCGAGCGCTGTTGGAAACGCCTTTATAGGAATGAATCTGTCGAAACAGATGCAGCAAAAAATGAAGATTATACACCCTCACAATAAAGGAGTTAAGAGGCTATCTTGATCGATTCGGATAGCCTTCTTTTCTGTGAAAAAATACGCAAACCCATTAATGGATGGATTTACAAGCCAAGATCATGTCAGTCTAACATTACGCCGCTTCCTGCTTTCCACCTGTCACCGTCAGTAATCCTAAGTTGTGCAAGCGACGCCTGACGGCAACGCCGATAAATGAAGCCATAACGACTTTCAAAATATCGGTCCCGATGAATGGAACAACCCCTGCCAGCGCCGCTTCAGTCCAACCCATGCCAGTGACAAGCTTAAGCTGTACGATCCCGACAGCATAAATAACGATCGAACCGATTGCATTGGCGAAGACCGCCCACACAATACCTAGATTGTCCCGCCGTTGCATCAGCCATCCCGCAACGAAAGCTGCGATAATAAAACCGAAAATATAACCGCCCGACGGACCGATCAACGTTTGAAAACCGCCGCCAAATCCCGCGAACACGCGCACGCCGACCGCCCCGAGTAACACGTAGATGACCATCGATAACATACCATAAAACGGTCCAAGCACTGTCGCCGCCAAAAGGACCGCCAAGGTCTGTCCAGTTAACGGTACCGGCGAAAATGGAAGCGGGATCGTTATTTGTGCAAATACCGCCGTAATACCTGCAAAAAGTGCTGCCAAAACCTGCATACGCAATCGTCTTGAACCCATTAAGAATCCTCCTCTACTGATCGTCGTCCTGTCGTCGACCGTATGTAAACCTATTGTCAACCATTTATTACATTTAGGTTGACAATAAAAGTGTAAAAGAAGCAACGCCAGTTGTCAATACGCGTTGCTTAAAATTTGTCCATATCCATCATCGTGTGAGTTGTAGCGAAACGTGACTGCGTGCTCTCTTTAGCGGATCCCTAATGCCATGCGAGCCATGCGCGACATGCGCTCTTTCGTCCACGGCGGATTCCAGACGATGTTCACCTCGACCTCTTTTACGCCTTCCACGTCGCTCACCGCCGCTTCAACCATTTGGTTGATCATCCCAGCGAGTGGACAGCCCATCGCCGTTAACGTCATCGTCACCGTCACTTTTCCTTCGTCTGACACGTCGATACCGTAAACGAGTCCTAAGTCGACAATGTTAATCCCTAGCTCCGGATCGTCAACCTCGTACAAGCGCGCTTCCACTTCTTCTTTTATGTCATCTTTTTTCTGTTGTTCCATTTTTTCACTCCCCTTTGTGCGTTTACACACGACTATTTACTTATCGTATGACCAGTTGTCGGCTTTTTTATTAGAAGCCCTAATCGTTACTCCGATCGCCCTATTAACGTAACATACTTTACACTGTCAAACAAATTATAATAAAATAGGCGTCAGACCACTTTTCGTAATTGCTGAAGGGACTGACATGAAGATGTACAAAGCATTGACAATCGCTGGCTCAGACAGCAGCGGTGGCGCAGGGATCCAAGCCGATTTGGAAGCTTTTCAAGAACTCGGCGTTTACGGGTTAACAGCACTGACGACGATTGTCGCCATGGATCCAGACAACTATTGGTTTCACCACGTATACCCGATTGATATAGAAATCGTGAAACAGCAACTAAAGACGAGCGTCACGGGGGTTGGCGTCGACGCTGTAAAAACGGGCATGCTCGGCTCGCCAGCCATCATCGAGCTTGCCGCGGAGGCGATTGAGGCGCACGGGTTAAAAAACGTCGTCATCGATCCGGTGATGGTATGTAAAGGTACGGACGACAGCGAAGAGCTACAGCCTGAAAACACAAAAAGCTTGCGGGAAATTCTCGTTCCGAAAGCGACGATCGTCACGCCGAACTTGTTTGAAGCAGCCAAATTGAGTCAAATGCCGCCGATCACGTCGCGTGAACAGATGAAGGAAGCGGCAGTTGCCATTCACGCCCTCGGCGCCAAAAACGTGTTCATTAAGGGCGGTAGCAAGCTTGACGCGGTCGACCTGCTGTACGACGGCAACGACTTCGAATGGCTGGAGACCGAGAAGCTCGATACGACGTACACCCACGGCGCTGGCTGCACAACTGCCGCAGCGATTACCGCCGAGCTGGCTAAAGGGCGTACGGTGAAAGAAGCAGTAAAAACGGCGAAACAATTCATTACGCAAGCGATTCGCCATTCGTTCAAATTGAATCAGTACGTCGGTGCCGTCAACCGCTTCGCCTATCGGACACACGGGGAACAGTAGTCCGGATTAACTGACACCATCCCTGCCGTGACTCTTACTTAAAAAAGTAAAAAGCTCCAGGCAACACATCCTTCGATCTGAGGGCTACACTTAAGCAAATGCCTTTCCTATCAAGCGATCGGCTAACGAGGTAGAATATGCTCTACCTCGTTTTTATGGTTACGTTCGTTAGAAAATAAACAATTTGTACAGTAAGTGCCGACAATATGAGCGGTAACCAAACAGCGTCAGCGTCTCGTCACCGTGGACTCTCGATAGCAAACCGTTATAGTCTCAGTCGTTGTCGTGCAGCGTCGGCCACCGCACCCACGGTTCTTCCCGTGGCGGAAGTGATTCTACCTTCACGACGTCCTTTTTCGTCGGGTGGGCAAATTGCAGGGAATGGGCCCACAGTGCCAACTGCTGGCCGGGTCGGTTCACCCCTTGTCCATATTTTTGATCGCCGTACAACGGACAGCCACAGGCGGCAAGCTGCACGCGTATTTGATGGGAGCGTCCTGTGTGAAGCTGAATGGACAATAGACTAAAGTTGTCCCTTTGCCCAATTGTTTCGTAAGCGAGTACCGCTTTTTTCGCTTTTTTGTGAGATGGTGACACGGTAAACACTTTATTTTCCCGCTGATTTTTGACGAGATAGTGCTCTAGTACCGCTTGTTTCTCAGGGGGCGTTCCGTGTACGACGGCCAAATACTTCCGTTCAAGCGCCCTTCTGCGCAGCGCATCTGACAGGCGGGAAGCAGCCTTCGATGTTTTAGCGAACACGATAACGCCGCCGACAGGGCGATCGAGACGGTGGACGAGCGCGAGAAACACATTCCCCGGCTTCTCATAGCGAATTTTTAAATCGTTTTTCAAAACGGTCAGTAAATCGTCATCCCTTGAGCGATCTCGTTGTACGGGCACGTTAACCGGTTTTTCTACGACGAGTAGATGATTGTCTTCAAAAAAAATACGGATTTGCATGCAATACTAGAGCTCCTTCAACAACGTTCATGCTTCGATTGTACCGTATAAAATGAAAGGTATGCAACGACGAGGGGAATGACAAAGAAATCGTCGTCGAAATTAACGAAATAGGCGCTACATTCTAAATATGTTCATATAATTGTCGTATAATGTTAAAAATTATATCCTAATCTTTTGCCCAAAATCACTTATACTGTAAACGTATACTTCATTCATGATGACAGCGAACATTGAACATTTTTGCCACGATCCGATTAAAAGATTGCGCTCGTGACACAATGTATCATAACGACATCATGACCAATCTACAAAGGAGACGAACCAATTGACACAATCTCGCAGCGATTTCCAAATGCCGTCGGTTAACATCTTTGGTCGCGGAAGCGTCAACGAAGCAGGTGAGCGGTTAAAAAATTTAGGATGTAAAAAAACGCTCATCGTCACCGACGAGGGACTGTTTAAATTAGGTGTAGCGGAAAATATAGCCAACATTATTAAAAATGCTGGCCTCGAAGTATCGATCTTCCCGAAAGCGGAGCCAAACCCTACGGACAAGAACGTGGAAGAAGGGTTAGCTGCTTATCGCGGAGAAAACTGCGACTCCATCGTTTCTGTCGGCGGCGGTAGTTCGCACGATGCGGCGAAAGCAATCGGCTTAGTCGCAGCAAACGGCGGTTCCATCCACGACTACGAAGGTGTCGATCGCTCGGAAAAACCGATGGTGCCATTAGTAGCGATTAACACGACCGCCGGTACGGCAAGTGAAATGACGAAGTTCACCATCATTACCGACACGAGCCGCAAAATTAAAATGGCCATTGTCGACAAACACGTCACTCCGATGCTGTCGATTAACGATGCTGATTTAATGGTCAAAATGCCGCCAGGGCTTACAGCGGCTACCGGGCTCGACGCCTTAACCCACGCGGTTGAAGCTTACGTCTCTACAGCTGCTACGCCAATCACGGACGCTTGTGCGATTAAAGCGATGCAAATTATACCTACTTACTTACCGCGGGCCGTTGCCAACGGGGAAGACATCGAAGCGCGCGAACAAATGGTTTACGCTCAGTTTTTAGCGGGGATGGCATTCAACAACGCCTCACTCGGTTACGTCCACGCGATCGCCCACCAATTCGGCGGTTTTTACAACTTCCCGCACGGGGTGTGTAACGCCATCTTATTGCCGCACGTCTGCCGCTTCAACCTCGTTGCGCGCGCGGATCGCTTTGCCGATATCGCCGCCGCCCTCGGAGAAAACGTCGCTGGACTGAGCACGCGCGAGGCCGCAGAAAAGGCGATTACGGCCATCGAACGTCTCGCAGTTGACTTAAACATCCCTGCAGGATTCAAACAAATGGGTGCAAAAGAAGAAGACATCGAGACGTTGGCCAAAAACGCCATGAACGACGCCACAGCGTTAACAAACCCGCGTAAGGCGACGCTCGAACAAGTGGCACAAATCATCCGCGAGGCGATGTAACACTTGGCACGCCTTTAAATAACACTCCGATCGTTCTTTGATCGGTGGAAAAGGAACGCGTTCATATGGAACAGATTTGAAAAGGACGGGATGTTCCCCCCGTCCTTTTTTTATTAGGAATTGGCATTATAACCTGCATCACTTGTTTTACCCTGTTCCCATTAGATATACTTTTTAGGAGAGCAAACCTTATTTTATCGAGGTGTGTCCCTTGTTTAACGAAATGACAGTAGTAGAAGCAGAACAACGGCGCCAAGCCGTGCGCTTCATCGACGTGCGTTCGCCCGGTGAATTTGCACAAGGAAGTATACCCGGGGCAATCAACGTTCCGTTATTGGACGATGAAGAACGCGCTCGCGTCGGCACGACGTATAAGCAGGTTGGCCGTGCAGAAGCGACCCGGTTAGCGATGGATCTCGTGTCGCCGAAGATTCCACACTTCGTTCGCTGTATTGACTGCGAACTCTCTGGTGGACAAGCTCCGCTCATTTTTTGCTGGCGCGGCGGTAAACGCAGTGAGGCGATGGCGACGTTCGTCGATCTCGCCGGAACGCCAGTGTACCGTTTAACGGGCGGTTACCGCGCCTACCGCAACTACGTCGTCGAACGGCTAGCGTCGGCCCAGCTGAAAATGCCGTTGATTGTCCTCAACGGGCTAACCGGTGTCGGAAAGACAGATGTACTAGCACGTCTCGCTGCGCGAGGAGAAGCCGTGATCGATTTAGAACAACTCGCCGGCCACCGCGGTTCCGCCTTCGGTAGCTTGGGCGAAATCGAGCCGCGTAATCAAAAACAGTTCGACGCCCTTTTATGGGAAACAATCAAGCAGATTAACGATCGACCATACGTTTTTATTGAAGGAGAAAGTAAACGGATTGGGCGCGTCCTCGTCCCTGATTTTCTCATGGACGCAAAACTGCACGGTGTACAGGTATACTTAGAAGCCCCACTCTCCGTGCGCGTCGCGCGCATCGTCGCGACGTACCACCCACAAGGGACGAACGAAGCGGCGTTTCAGCAAGACGTGCGAGAAGCGATCTCCCGCATCGAGAAGCGGTTAGCGCCGGATGTCCGCCAGACGCTGCACGAAGCAGTCACTGCCGCCGACTATGAAGCGGTCGTCCAACTGTTGCTCACGAACTATTACGACCCGCGCTACGCCCATACGTTTAAACAGTACGACACGATGTACCGCCGCATCGATTCGACTGACTTGGAAGCAGCGACTACCGCGTGTCACGAGGCCGCCCGGGAAATCACAGCTACACAATCCGCGCACGGCACGTGACACTACTTTACTGCCAACACGTGACGGATCTTATCGATCGCCCAATCGAGGTCCGCTTTTGAAATAATAAGCGGCGGTGCAAAGCGAATCACGTTTTCGTGCGTCTCCTTGCATAACAGCCCTTCCTCTTTCAACGCCTCACAGTACGCGCGCGCCGGTTCGTATAACTCGACCCCAATGAACAAGCCTTTGCCGCGGACTTCTTTAATGAGCGGATTGTCAATCGCCCGCAATTGTCGTTGGAAGTAGTCGCCGAGATCGAGCGAGCGCGCGACTAAGTTCTCCTCCTCGATCACTTCTAACGCCGCAACGGAAACGGCACAGGCGAGCGGATTGCCGCCGAACGTCGATCCGTGCGAGCCCGGATTAAACACGCCTAAAATATCGTCGTTCGCCGCAACAGCCGAGATCGGGAATACGCCGCCGCCGAGTGCCTTACCTAAAATGTACATATCCGGGACGACACCTTCCCAGTCACAGGCGAACATTTTGCCCGAACGACCGAGGCCTGCTTGAATTTCATCGGCGATGAAAAGCACGTTTTGTTCCTTACACAGGTCGTAAGCTTCCTTTAAAAACCCTTCCGGCGGGATGACGATGCCTGCTTCTCCTTGAATCGGCTCTAACAAGAAAGCGGCTGTGTGGGGTGTAATCGCTGCTTTAAGTGCTTCTATGTCCCCGTACGGAATGAGCTTAATGCCCGGAAGCATCGGTCCGAAGCCGCGCTTGTATTCCGCCTCTGACGACAGTGACACGGCCGTCATCGTGCGCCCGTGGAAGTTTCCTTCACAAGCAATGACGACTGCTTCGCCGTCCGGAACACCTTTTACATCGTACGCCCAGCGGCGCGCCGCTTTAAACGCCGTCTCTACCGCTTCCGCACCCGTGTTCATCGGCAGCACCATGTTTTTGCCCGTTAACTGCGAGACCTTCTCGTAAAACTTTCCCAATTGGTCGTTGTGGAACGCGCGCGAGGTAAGGGTCACGCGCCCTGCTTGCTCGACTAACGCCTCAATAATTTTCGGGTGACGGTGTCCTTGGTTCACCGCGGAGTACGCACTTAACATATCGATGTACGTATTGCCTTCCGGATCTTTCACCCATACCCCGTCGGCTTCGGAAATGACGATCGGCAGCGGTAAGTAGTTTTGCGCCCCGTATTTTTCCGTCTGTTCAATAATTGCACGTGTGTCAGCCAAGACAGCTCCCCCTTTCCGTATTTAACCTAGAGCACCGTCCACACGCATGTGGACAGTGCCCTAAGAGGATTCGTCGCTTTTTTTCGCTTCATTCGCTATACGTTGCGCTTAACGCGCAACCGCTATCCCATTGCTCGCAGGTGGCAGCATCAGAACATCGAGCTTTAAAGCATCTCCGATACGGTCTTACCTTGCATGTGCAAAAGGAGGTAATCTGGTCCGCCCGCTTTCGAGTCCGTTCCCGACATTTTGAAGCCGCCGAACGGTTGGTAACCGACGATCGCCCCCGTGCAGTTGCGGTTAAAGTACAAGTTGCCGACGTGGAAATCGCGTTTCGCCCGTTCGATGTATTCGCGGTTGTTCGTAATGACGGCGCCAGTCAATCCGTACTCGGTATTGTTCGCTATGTCGAGGGCTTCGTCAAAATTGTTCGCCTTAGCGATTGCGAGTACCGGACCGAAAATTTCTTCTTGCATGATGCGCGCATCCGGGCTGACATCGGCGAACACGGTCGGTTCGATAAAGTACCCTTTCGAGTCGTCGCTGTTCCCACCGACGACGAGACGCCCTTCTCCTTTGCCGATTTCAATGTAGCCCGTAATTTTGTCGAAAGCGGCGCGGTCGATGACTGGTCCCATGTAGTTGTCATACGTTACGGGGTCGCCGACCGTCAGCTGCTTCACGAGTGCTTCTACTTTGCCGAGTAATTCGTCGTACACGTCGGCGTGGACGACCGCGCGCGAGCCGGCTGAACATTTTTGCCCGGAAAAACCGAAGGCAGACACGACAATCGCTTCGGCCGCGACGTCGAGGTCGGCGTCTTTCTCTACGATAACCGTATCTTTACCGCCCATCTCGGCGATGACGCGCTTCAAGTGGAATTGTCCCGGGTGTACTTTTGCCGCCCGTTCGTAAATACGTACACCGACGTCGCGCGACCCAGTAAACGTAATGAGCTTCGTTTTCGGGTGGTCGACGAGGAAGTCCCCTACTTCGGCCCCACTGCCGGGTACGTAGTTGACGACTCCTTTCGGGAGACCCGCTTCTTCTAGTACTTCCACAAACTTAGCGGCGACGACCGGGGTCGCGCTCGCTGGTTTTAAGACGACCGTGTTACCGGTCACAAGCGGCGCGACCGTCGTCCCACACATAATCGCAAAGGCGAAGTTCCACGGGGAGATGACGACTGTTACACCCATCGGCGTATAAAAGTACTCGTTGTGTTCCCCCACGCGACTGTTCACTGGCTTGCCTTCGGCGATGGCGAGCATTTGCCGGGCGTAATATTCCATAAAGTCGATCGCTTCCGCTGTATCGGCATCCGCCTCTTTCCACGGTTTGCCCGCTTCTTTCACTAAGTAAGCAGAAAACTCGTGTTTGCGCCGTCTGACGATCGCCGCCGCGCGGAAGAGGATGCCTGCGCGCGCTGCAGGGTCCCACTTACGCCACTCGGCAAACGCTTCATCGGCGGCGTTGATCGCTTTTTCCGCAATGTCGCGGGTTGCTTTCGACACAGTGCCGATCACTTCTTCGCGATTAGCCGGGTTAGTCGAAACGATTTTCTCTTCCGTTTCGATGCGCTCCCCTCCGACGACGAGGTCATACTTCCCGCCGAGGGCTGCCTCAACTTTAGTTAGTGCCGCTTGAAACGCTTCGCGATTGTTCACATCGGAAAAATCGGTAAAAGGTTCGTGTTTGTATACAGATACCATTCATATCCCTCCACAACTTATATGTATCCAAGGTTTAGCATTCATCAAGTCTAATTGCAAAATACGTGCCAACTACTCTCGAACGTTGTAGGTAGGAGACAAAACGGCGCTAGACAAACAATTTCGCTCGTTTAAACCCGTTGGCGGTAAGGTGCGACCGCCCCCCACGACTGCAAAAATTTCCGCCTCTGCATGATACGTTTGCAGTTAAACGCAAAATGAGTTTGCACCTTTGCAAGCGTTCACCTTATAATGAATGCATCACCTTGAGGCGATGCCGTATATGTCATGCCATGTACGGTAGCGATGCACAGGGCGTCGTAAACGGCCATACGTAGACGTGAGGCAGACTTTAAGCCCGCTACCTTACAACGTAACATCTCCCTCCCAAATACGCAACTTAGAAAGGAGCAACGACGCTTATGGCCATTCATCATCTATCACTCGCGAACGACCAACTGTCAGCGGTCGATCGCCTTCAACTTGAGCGGTTGTTCCGCATATACAAAAATTTACTCGACGAAATCGACGTCGGGATCCACGTCATCGACAACAACGGTAAAACGATCATTTACAATAAAAAAATGATGCACATTGAAGCGATGGAACGGGAAGATGTACTCGACAAACGCGTCCACGACGTGTTTATGTTTACGGAGCAACAAGACAGCACGCTCATGCAAGCGCTCAAACACGGCAAAGTGACAAGTCACACGAAACAGACGTATTTCAACAACCGCGGGAAGGAAATCACGACCGTTAACAATACGCATCCGATTTATGAAGACGGAAACATCGTCGGCGCGATCGAAATTGCGCGCGACGTAACGAAAATCGAGCGGTTAATGCGGGAAAACCGCGCGCGGGGAAATACGCGTTACACGTTTAACAGCATTATCGGGCATAGCGCGGCGATCCGCGAAGTCGTCGACGTCGCTCAGCGAGCGACGCGGACAAACTCGTCGGTGCTCATCGTCGGTGAAACGGGCACGGGGAAGGAAATGTTTGCGCAAAGCATTCACAACTACAGTAACCGCGCCTCAGCACCTTTCGTTTCCCAAAACTGCGCCGCTTTGCCGGAACACCTCGTGGAAGGAATTTTATTCGGGACGAAGCGCGGCGCCTTTACGGGTTCGACGGAGCGTCAAGGGTTGTTTGAGCAAGCAGAAGGTGGCAGCTTGCTGCTCGATGAAATTAACGCGCTCAATCCGAATTTGCAGGCCAAGTTGTTACGCGTCCTGCAAGAAAAAAGTGTACGCCGCATCGGGGGCACCCGCGATCAATTGATCGATGTACGCTTTTTGGCGACGATCAACGAAGATCCGATCGAAGCAATTAATCACGCGCGCTTGCGCAAAGATTTGTATTACCGGCTCAGCGTCGTCACCTTGTTTATCCCCCCGCTGCGCGAGCGAAAGGAAGACATCGTAGACTTAGTCCATCATTTTATTGCGAAGTACAACGACTTATTCCAGATGGACGTCGCCCGTGTAAGTGACGACGTGCTCAACTTGTTTTATGCGTATGACTGGCCGGGCAATGTGCGCGAACTCGAACACGTCATCGAAGGGGCGATGAACTTAATAGTCACGGAAGATACGCTGACGCTGTCACACCTGCCACCTCATTTTGCGCATAAATCGCGCATGCGGCTGGAGCCGTCGTCTTCGCCCAATCCCGCGCATGCTGTACGTCAACGCCCGCGCGGGCATCTACGGGAGCTCGCAAACGTGCGGGAAAAGGAGCCAGAAACGTTACAAGAGCGTCTCGCGCGCGTGGAGACGAATTACTTGCGCGAAACACTTGCGCGGTGCGACTTCAATGTGACACGGGCAGCGAAAGAACTCGGCATTAGCCGGCAAAGTCTACAATACCGCCTGCGCAAATATAATATTAACTGAATACGATAACTAAAAGCATATGAACCGAACGAAAGGGGAAAACTGGGGGTGTAAAGGATGTGACTACATTGAGGACGTTGCACAAATGGGATTACCGCATCCATCTCGTGTTCGCCGTAGCGATCGTCGCCATCCTGTTAGGTTTTAAACCGGATCAGTGGCTAAAGGCAGACGTCGTCACAGGAAAAATTGACGTCTACAAATTTGATGATAACGTACAAACAAAATTACAGCCGTCGCAGTGGACGCAATATGAGCTGTCGAAAGTGCTACGCTCCGTCAAAACGATGAAAGTGTCGAGTTACCGCCAGCTTCCCCCGCGCTATTTGCTGTTCAACTTTGAACGTACGGTCGTACTAGACGATTCACCGGTCCCGTTTGCTTTTAAGCAAATGATTGTTACCTTACCCGACAGCACGTGGCAAAAACCGCAAATGTTACTGAAAAACCCGCAAGGACAGTGGCTCGAATACGACATGTCGCACCCGCTGACGATGTTGTTACGCGACTATCGGTGAATGATGTGAGCCCCCTTGCATAACAGTTACCGCAGCACGCGTCACGTGTTATCATACGTTTCGCATGCTGCGGTTTTTTTGCTTACTTATTATGCAG
This sequence comes from Numidum massiliense, assembly GCF_001375555.1. Lineage (NCBI taxonomy): Bacteria > Bacillati > Bacillota > Bacilli > Caryophanales > Bacillaceae > Numidum > Numidum massiliense. The sequence goes on from NZ_CTDZ01000009.1 coordinate 2,033,064, forward strand.
TTTTTCGTGTCAACTGATCTCCAAAATTTTAAACTGGATCGTGCCGCCCGGTGCAGGTACAGTCACAACATCGCCAATCTGTTTGCCGATTAACTCGGCACCGATCGGCGATTCATTCGAGATTTTTCCGTCGAACGGATCTGACTCCGCACTCCCGACAATCGTGTATTCTTCGGTGTCACCTTGCGGCACTTCTTGAATTTTTACTTTCGCGCCCACACCGACAATGTTTTTATCCTGTTCGTCTTGAGTAATGATCTTCGCATTGCGGAGCACGTTCTCCAACGTGTTGATGCGCGATTCGATAAACGCCTGCTCTTCCTTCGCCGCATCGTATTCGGAGTTCTCGCTAAGATCGCCTTGTGCGATTGCTTCTTTCAACCTAATCGCTACCTCTTGGCGCTTAACCGTCTTCAGCTCATCCAACTCATCGTTAATCTTGGCTAACCCTGCTTCCGTTAGCAGTACTTCTTTTTTATCTACCATAACAACCTCTCCTTATGTATCATTTACCCGTCATTTCATTAATTGTTGTGAAAGAACTACACGTCCCTTAAATCTTCCCTAAAAAAGCGGATTTCATAACTTACCTCGATTTATCGATTCTGCCGCATCTCGCACAAATTTGCAAGCATTTTTTAAAAAACATTTTGTGAACAATTTAAGTGATTACACAAAAAATCATTGGAAACATGCAGCGTTAGTAGCCACTGGCGGCTAATTTCAACACTTTTTTGAATGTATTCCATTTTACTTTTCATTACTTACGTGCAGTTCTTCGACATATTGTAGCACACAGTCGCGCGATGTCCAATAGTTTAGTCGCACAAATACTTGCGTTAGCCGACCTTTCCGGTATACTAAATAAGCGGGCAGCGGATGTACGGACCGTATGCCTGCGATGCGCACGATACACGTAAAGGAGAATATGCATGGAATCTCGTCCGTATGCTACATGGGAAAAACTACTCGCCGCCCTCTGTCACCTAGTGCCAATCGTCGGGCCACTCCTCACGTTGTTGTTCGGAAGAAAATCGGCGTTTGTCCGCCGCCACGCGCAAGAAGCGGTCGTGTTCCAAATTTCGTGCCTCATTGCCTTAACAATTTCTGCCTTCTTGGCGATCATCCTCGTCGGTTATTTGTTAATCGTCTTCTTCTCCCTCGTCTACTGCGTGTCCACGATATACGCCATTGTGCTTTCACTTAAAGGAAAACCGTACACGTATCCGGTGGCGACATACGTCACCGACCAGTTGTTTGCCTGATGGTTCTCGCGGTGCTAGCCTCCGCGGAGCCCCCCAACCCGTTGTGCTAAAGCGCTTGCGCGTGGGAAGGGTATCCCTATGCGACGCCACTTATGCGCAAACAAGCATGATGGCAAACGCGTCAAACATGGCAAACATGGCAATCATGTCAAAAATTATGTCAAAATTTACAGGCGATTAACGTGCCCATATGTTTTAACGGTGCCTCGGAAGGAGAAGCGGCGTCAAAATAAAGCCGGTCACTAATCCACCGACGTGTGCCGCTAAATCAATGCCGGAACTCAAACTCATCAGTAAGTTAATCCCGACTAACACGAGAATGCCTTTCCCCGAATCCCCGTCGACGTACCGCCGCACGCGCAAGTACAAATACATGTAAAAACCGAATAAGCCATAAATCGCCCCAGACGCACCGGCACTAGTCGAATACCAATTAAACAGATAGCTCGCCACGTTGCCACCTATGCCAGCGACGACGTAAAACAGGGCGAAGCGCGTGTGACCGAGTAGCCATTCTACCGTAGGGCCAAACACATACAAGGCAAAACCGTTAAAAAACAAGTGCTCAACCCCGATGTGGAGAAAAATCGGCGTAATGAGCCGCCACCATTGGCCGTCGTCAATGAGGAAACCGACTTTAGCCCCAAAGCGCGTAAGTACTTCCGTCTCCGTCGATCCCCCACTGAAGGTCATCGCCAAAAAAAGGATCACGTTAATGCCTAAAATCACTGTGATGACAGGAAATTGTGTGCGAAAGGCGCGAAACGTCGGCGCAGGCATTCGAAACAATTACTTCCCCTCCTTCAGGGACAATACGTGGGCAATCGGTTCTCCGACGCGGACAGCTTCCCCTGCTTTAATCCTTGGTAAAAACGTTACACATTGCGGCGGAAACAACAGAATAACGGTAGAGCCGAATTCAAAACGACCGAGTTCTTCGCCCTTGTGCACGGCGATTGCCGGTTCGTACAGGCGTTCCGCTGGACGAGCGCCTTTCACATTCGTCCCGATCGTCGGGTCGTAGTCTACTTTAATACTTCCGACGTTTGTCGCCCCGACTTTTACTAACGCGACTGTGCCGCAGTCCGTCAGTAAATATGAAATGAGCCGCTCATTGCGTACGTACAGCTGCCTCACGAGCCGAATGCCCCGCTCGTTTACCGGATACAGCTCGCCCGGTATATAACGCATCGCCTCGATGCCAGCGGCGATTGGCGCGTGAATGCGGTGGTAGTCGCGCGGACTTAAATAAAGGGTAATAAAAGACCCGTTGTAAAAAGAGGCGGCTCGCGCCTCATCGCCCCCCAACAATTGTTCAACCGTGTATGCATACCCTTTAGCTTGGATCAATTGATTGTCGCGAATCGTCCCCCGTTCAGCAACCGTCCCGTCGACCGGACTGACAATCCGCTCGGGATGTGTGTCAATCGGACGTGCGTCGGCACGAAGGCGGCGAATAAAGAAATCGAGCAATGAGTCAAACTCCGAAACGTCTTTCACTACATCGCGCGTATCGATGCGATACATTTTAATGTACAGTGGTATGAGACGCCTGGACCACTTGCGGCGCATTAGCCGTCCGAACTGACGCGACACCCATCGTTTCGGTAACCACTGCATTAATTTAAGCCAACATTTATCGTTCATTTTATCACACCATCGTCAATCATTCGTTCCCATGTATTCATATTGTGATCCTCGCCGCGTGTCTTATGTCGCCTCTCCATCTTCAGGAAACGACTGCTGTAGCTCTTTGATCGCTGCTTGCAGCTGTTTGCGCAGCTCGCGCTCCACGTCCCACTGGGCCATGTTTTTCGTACGTGCAATGATGCGTAATACTGTCTTATCCGCCTCGGCACTCTCGACGCCGACGACATCCGGCCCTTCGACGATGTCGGGAGTCCGCTGCTTCAAGTCGTCGCACGCCGCTTGTAGGACGCGAATTGCTTCATCCGTATCGTAACTGTACGGAATCGTCATGTCGACGAGTGCGCGCCTATTGCCGCGCGAATGGTTCGTCAATGTACTGACGTTGCGGTTTGGCACGAAGTGCAGATCGCCGTTAAAGTCCCGTACCTTCAGTAAGCGCAAACCGACTTCTTCCACAATGCCCGACACCCCGGCGACGGTCACATATTCATCGACGTTCACTTGGTCCTCGAGTAACACAAAAAAACCGGTGACGATGTCACTGACGAGCCCTTGGGCGCCAAAGCTGATCGCGAGGCCTAGGATGCCGACACTCGCGATAATTGCCGACGTCGCGACGCCGAATTTGTCGAGAATCGCGACGACGGCGATAAAGAAAATCGTGTAGCCGATCGCACTCGTCGTCAGCGATTGCAATGTTTTGTAGCGGTGGGCTTGTCCGTTGCTTACTTGGGCGCCGCGGGCGAGTGCGCCTGTCGCGACTTTTTTTGCGACGACGTTTGCGACGAGCGCGACGAGGGCGATCATGACGGAATCGATCACCGGTTGCCAAAAGGATAGTTGTGCGATATTCCAACCCCACATAGACGCGAAATCAACTCCTATTCACTGCTGCAAATTGTACATTACTACTATCATAAAGTTTATCGGCAATACTTTCCATAAAAAAGTAAAAAAACTTGGTGTTATTTTATGAGACTTGGTTACAATAACCGTCAACGGAGGTGATACCAAGTGGCTTTTCAACCGAAAGGTGCTGCGAAGACAAATGCCAATAAGGTTCGCCAACAGAACCGCGCAGCCTCACAAGGCGCTAGCGATGCTGAATTTGCTTCCGAAACGGATGCGCAACACGTACGGCAACAAAATCAACAGGCTGAATCGAAAAAGCAACAAAACCAACAGTAACTGTGCGTAAAATACGAGGGGCCCCTCTTCTAGCGAAGGGCCCCTTTCAACCGTTCTGCATTGCGCTAGTCGTACAAAGGGGTCGCATGTATATATCTCCTCTATCAGATGCGCCCACGTTATTTCTTACCCTTGTGCATAAATTGTTCTTCGTACAGTTGAATTAACTTAAGCACGATCGGCCCGGCCCCTAGGGAACCGTAGCCGCCCTCCGGCACAATCGCCGAGACGGCGACTTGCGGGTCATCAGCCGGGTAATAGGCGAGCATGACCGCATTTTCAACAATGCGACCGCCGACGATTTGCTCAGACGTCCCCGTTTTCGCCGCTGCCGGTTTAGAAAGTACCATTAAATCTCTTCCCGTTCCTTCGGGGGTATTAGCGACTAACTTCATCCCGGCAATGATCGTATCAAACGCCTCCGGCTTCACGTCCTTCGCTTCACTCATCACTTTCGGCTTTAGCTTCTTCACGACCTTGCCGTCGGCGCTAACGATTTTGTCCACCACTTGGGGCTGCATCCGTTTGCCGCGGTTGGCGACAGTGGCCGCGTATTGCGCCAGTTGGATCGCTGTAGCCCGGTTGTACTGTCCGAACGACGCTTGAATGAGCGCCCCTTGTACACTCGTCGTCTTCGCAACGGCCATATACTCTTCTTCACCGCTACTCTCGCCAGGTAAATCGATCCCCGTCTCTGTAAACAAGCCAAATATGCGTGCGTATTTGCCTAACCGCTGCAAACTGTCGCCTTTTTCGCCACCCGTTTTGCCGTACAGTTTATTAGCGCCCCACGCCATGTACGTATTGGATGACTTCTGCAGAGCTGTTTTCGGGGTAAGAAAGCCTAATGAAGCGAATCCAGCGTTCGTAATCGGTGGCGTCCCGTTGGCATATTTGAAATATTGCGGATCCGACCACCCCGTATTTGGTCCAATCACCCCTTCGTTAATCAACGTAAAAATAGTAATCGGTTTAAACGTCGACCCCATCGGCAAAATAGACGACGGATGGTTAAAAATCTCCTTTTCCGGGTCACTTGCACGGCGCACGTCTGGAGGCGCATGTCCAATCGCCCCGTTGTTCATCACATACTGCATTTCTTTACGGTAGAGCTTATCGGAGACCCCTTTATTCCATATGTTCGGGTCGTAGTCAGGGTAACTGATCAGTGCGCGCACTTTCCCCGTTTTCACATCCATGACCGAGGCGTATGCCGTTTGCGGTGGATATTGATTGTCCCGCAAATGCTTTTCGATAAACTTCTCGCCTTCTAGCTGGATCCGTTCGTCGATGTTTAAATAGAGCGAGTTGCCGATTTCCGGGTTTTTGTGGTCCACTTCTTCGATGATTTTCCCGAGGTGATCGACACGTACACTCGTCGACCCGTGCTTGCCGCGCAAGTAGTCTTGATAGGAAAATTCGATGCCGTCATTACCGACTTGCTCCCAATCTAAGTACGCACTTGGGTTCTTCTTCTTAATTTTTTCGTATTTCGTCAGCGATTGCGATCCGGCAAACGGACGGACGTAGCCGATCGTTTGCACCGCAACGGTATCTTTGCGGTAACGGCGCAACGGCTCCATGACGACGTTGACGCCGGGGTAATCTTGCGGGCGCTCGCGGATTTTCGCCACTTGCGACTCTTTAAGGTAGTCCTTAATTTTTTTCGGCGAAAAAGCCGGTTGGATGCGGCCGCGTGCCTTGCCCTTAATATCGATGCCGACGTCCATCGCTTCGATCACTTTCTCCGGCTTCATCTTCAGCAGTTTGGCCAACCGTTTCGCCATAGCGATCTTTTCTTCATCCGATTCGCCCGTTTCGATATACATCGCGGCAAAGATCGGTTCGTTCGAAACGAGTGGCTCCCCCTTACGGTCGTAAATGACACCCCGCGGTGCCGTTATCGGTATCTCCTTAACGTCGTTCTCGCGCGCGATTTTCGAATAGTGATCGCCTTTCACGAGCTGCACGGCACCGACATTCAAATACAACACGGTAAATAATATAAAAATGAAAAACCAAAGTAAGTGCAGCCGATTGAACAACATTTTTTTTCGTTTAATGTGTAACTTTTTTTCTTTATCTATCATTTGTACGTCGCCCTTTTAATTTGTAAAGTGCCTATTACATCATATCACAAGTCGTCCTCCTTAGTATAACGGTACAAACGCAAAAAAGGTTCGATCCATCTCACCAATCGAACCCTTTTAGGGCGATGTGACGCGCACACGTGTAGGCGATCTTGCCTGTTTCGTTAAGCGTGACTTTTCTTCACTTCGGACTCATGCAGTTGCTGATTCACGCAGACACATACGAGCTCAGCCACTGACTGCTTTTACTGAGCTGTAGGCGTCAATCATGCCCATTTTGCGGCTCGATATGCCGGCGATCGGTCGACTGCCCCCTTGCATGATCGCGTCGACGTCCGCAGGGGTAAGCTCCGGATGCAAGGCAAGCAAAAGTGCGGCAGTGCCCGCGACGTGAGGAACGGCCATCGACGTGCCGCTCAACTCTCGCGTGCTGCCGTTGTTCCATGCCGACACGACTTTGTCACCCGGAGCCGCCAAGCTCACCTCGCGCCCAATGTTACTAAACGCCGCCAGTTGGTTGTTCTTACCCGTCGCCGTCACGGCGATCGTTTCTGGATAACGCGCTGGGAAGTCCAACTTCCCTTTCGTCCCTTGGTTGCCTGCGGCCGCCACCATGACGATGCCGCGGCTGCGCGCTTTTTGAATCGCGTATTTAAGGCTCTCGCTCATTTTATCCATGCCGAAACTCATATTAATCACCTGCATGCGGTTGTCGATGCACCAGTTGATCGCTGTGAGTAAGTCGGACAAATTAGCTGTACCTTTGCGGTTAAACGCCTTTACTGCGTACAAATGGGCGCGTGGCGCAACGCCGATCACGCCGCTCGCATTTTTGCGGCCGGCGATCGTCCCGGCGACGTGCGTCCCGTGGCCGTTGTAATCATACGGGGAAAACAGGGGCGACAAGATGTTCACACCACCGCGGTAATTGCGTTCAATGGCAGCGTGGTCGTAAGCGACACCGGTGTCGATCACCGCCACTTTCACCCCTTTGCCCATTGAGTGCCGCCACGCTTGCGGAGCGTTGATACGCTCAATTCCCCAAGGAATTTGCTTCAACGTTTGCGCAACTTTTCCTTTGAGCGGTTCATCAATTTTTATTTCAATATCGGGCTCCGAAATAATAAACCCTGGATGACGTCGTGCAAATTGCCTCGCCCACCTTTCTTGAGGGAAGTCGCCCACAATGGCTCCAATGTGTTTTAAGTAACGGTAGGAGCGACATCCGAATTGTTTTATATTGTGCAAACTCCAACGAATTCGGTCATCGTCCTTTAAATAAAAAATATGCCGGCACTGCTCTTTCTGCGAGAAAAAATGGCGCGGTCTTTCGTCGTACGGCTCGCCCGGCAGCCAGTTTCCGAAAGCAAACATTGCGCGGTCACTCCTCTTCACCATTTAATTTCTGCCCGAATATATTGAAACCGACTCTAAACGGTAATCATCGACAGGAGGTGTCACACGATGCAGACGAGGCGAGGATCAGGAAGACATCGCACATACCGTTCTCGCCGGCAACGACACACAAGGCGCGTCACCGCACCACGCAGTGACACGAGAGCTAATCGATCAAAAATTAGTGTCGCGGATCGCATCGAAGAGGTGCATATTTTATGCCGCGAAATTTCTTCTGCAGTGGCAAACGTCGAAACGTGGATGAATGCAGTCTTTAACGTCACGCGAGCTATTCGCGACAAGAAGGCGCTCAAAGATATCGTTGCGGCCATTTCATCTTTAGAAATGCACGATAACCAAGATGAGTTGAATGAAGCGGCGACAGACGATGGGGGTGAATCGACCGACAATGCGCGATACCGGTCGAATGTCGTGCAATACTTGTTAGATAAAATAAGTCGGTAATTAAGGGAAAAAGTTGGGCTACGTTCTGGTAGCCCTTTTTTTGTTAGCGCCGCTTGCGCCGTTTTTTCGTCACTTTGCTCCCTTTGTTCAACGTTTTGTCGATTTGGCTCGCTTGCGTTTCGTTAATGATCTTTTGGTTTTTTAACGCTTCCAGTGCTTTGTCTGGTCCCCCGGAGTTTTTTACCATATCTGCGATGCTTTTGATTTGTTCGTTACTGACAGGCGCATTCGTAATTTGCCGCAAATAGTTAAACAACCCTTCCGTGCCGCGGGTTTCCTTCGCCCTTTTGGCATCGTATAAAATGCGGTCTAATTTTTTCTCTGTCATCACGTCTTGGCCTAACACAGAGTTTATTAAGTTGGCGAAGTCCTTTTTCGACGGTCGTCCTTCCACGTCACTTACCTCCTTTTCCTTTAACTATGTTACGAACCTATACAAAAAAGAGTGATAGACATTTCCCTATCTAGTCGCAATTAGGCCGGTAAAACGTACCCGCGACGAGAAAAATGCGCACAAAAAAAACCGCTGGTCGTCAGCGGTTCGCGCATAAGCGAGTTCGGTTATTTTTGTTTGTCACTTTTTTAGATCGCAAGCTGCCGGTTTATCGAATGTCAAGTCCGTACCGACTTTGTGGGCGCGAACATAAAAATCGGCGACACAGTCTAACGGATCAGTCACCTCATCAGCTGCCGCGATGTAAAATGTAACAGGTTCATCGCCCGTAAACGACAAATAAAACACTCGGTACGGTACGACGCCACGCTGTTCGTCGTCAATCGGGAACTCGATATCGTGAGTGATGGTTGTACTCGCATACGGGTACGTGACTTGAGCGGTTTCGTTCGTCTCTTCATGACGGAACGTACACGTCCACAGCTGTTTTTCGCCGTCTGCCTCGACACCAGCTAACGTACCGTACTGATAAAGCGCATCCGGGTTTAACGTGATGGCACCAAACAACACGCGCCCGTGCGCTTCTATGTATTCGTTAATGTCTTTGGCGACTTCCTCCGGCGTCATCTCCCGCGACACACCTTGAAAACGACGTACGTATCCTTGTGCAATTTGATATCGCATCGTATTCATGTCCTTTCACATTCCTATTTCGCATACCTATTTCGCATAAAAATTATAACATACGCGTAGCGGGTTGTCCTAAACGACACATTAAAGGGCAGCGGCCGTGACCGCTGCCCAGAAACCATTTATATTTCATTTTTTATTACTGGGGGAATGCTGTGCCTCCGCCTAATTGCTGTTCTGCTAAAGCAACGAGGCGTTTCGTAATTTCCCCTCCGACAGACCCGTTTGCCCGAGAAGTCGTATCCGGTCCTAATTGGACGCCAAACTCTTGCGCAATTTCGAATTTTAATTGATCCAAAGCTTGTTCAGCCGTAGGAACCAGTAACTGGTTAGAGTTCCGTTCACGATGTTGTTGTTGTTGTGGCATAAGTTTCTCACCTCCTTTGGCTGGTGTGATTAGAATGTGAAGAAACGAAGGGCATCATGCGTACTACATTTTGGAATTAACGTAACGCACCGTGTTTTTTTAATACGTGATCCGCTTCTTCGCGGCGCTTCGTCTCTGTCACGACAGTGACGAGCCAGTTTTCCATGCTGTGGTGTGGTTCCCCGCCAGCCATGCCGCTCGCATCGGGCGAAGCGGCAAGAAGGACACCCTCGTCCGGACCTGCCACATCTGTTTCTAATATTTCCGTACCGAGTGAGGCGATCGGTTCGCTGATCGGGTTGTCCAAGTCAGACGCATTAGCGCCAGGATACGGTGACACGACACTTACTTGTACTTCTGTAAAATTGTTCTGTTTCAGCTCTTTCGCCGCGGCGCGGGCAGCAGCTTCCGTTTGAAAATAACGCAATAAGGCGCTTTCGTCCATTAAATACCTCCTCACATCCTCATATATGTGCCCTCTTGTCCAATATGAAAAGCGCTCGGCAGTTCCGAACGCCTTGCAGTACGTATAGTGTGGGTCAGTTGTACACATATTATTAATAGTATTTTTTTCGACCTTGCTCTTCCTTCAAAATTTCCACCGCCTCGCGGAAACGCATAGAGTGAACAATTTCGCGTTCACGTAAAAATTTCAGGCTGTCTTGCAGGTCGGTATCGTCCGTCATGTCGATAAGCCATTGATACGTGGCCCGCGCTTTTTCTTCTGCGGCGATGTCTTCGTACAAATCGGCGATCGGATCGCCTTTCGCTTGAATATATGTGGCGGTCCACGGGACACCGGCCGCATTTTCATAAAAGAGGGCGCGGTCGTGATTGGCGTAGTGTTCCCCTAAGCCAGCCGCCTTAAGTTGTTCGACCGTCGCATCTTTCGTCAGTTTGTACACCATCGTCGCGATCATCTCGAGGTGCGCAAACTCTTCTGTCCCGATGTCGTTTAACAAACCGATCACTTTATCCGGGATCGTGTAGCGTTGGTTTAAATATCTTAACGCCGCGGCAAGTTCCCCGTCCGGCCCGCCGTACTGTTCTAATAAGTACTTCGCCATGCGCGGGTCGCATTTACTGACGCGGACCGGGTATTGCAGTTTTTTTTCATACACCCACATCGTCCGTTCCCCTCCTGTTTAATAATTAAACTTGCCATGGCCACGGCGCCCTTGACCACTCCCAAGGATGTTTAGAAAGACTGTTGCCATTACTCTGTAGCGGACCGAATTGGCGCTCGAACGACTCTTTCATTTTTTTACGGTGCAACGCCAATCGGTTGAACTGTTTGATCGCTTTCAGATCGTCCGGGTGTGTGTCCAAATACAACTGTAACTCCATCAGTACAAAATCGATTGCCTGTAAATCGCCGAGCTCGCGGTAATACTGTTTTGGAAGGGCTTCTTCCTTCATGATCCGTCACCCCTCCCGGAGCTTTCGTAAGGACTGAAAAGGCACGGCCATAATGTGCCGCGCTTGAGCGCTTCGTACGGCCCGTATTGGGGTAAGTTAGGAGGTTGATACACCATATACAGTTGAGGGGGGGTTTCATACGTCTTTACCCGCTGCGGCGGACAAGGATCGAATGGACTAATATACGGATAGTAAGCTTTACGCTGTGTGAACATGACATTGGCCCTCCTTCCGCGTTTGTCAACGTCATAGTATGCGTTTCCGTTAGGTAAAGGCACATTTTCCGCAAAAATGGGCGCAAAAAAAGAACTCGCCCACAGGGGAGTCCCTTTCGCTGATTCGATCGCTATGTACCTGAGCGTTACAACGGCTAATCGCTCAGTTTGACGTTCAGTGCTTTCATCATGCGCGCAGCGTTTACGTCAGTCCACAGCCGCGTACCGGCGACGAAATCTCCGGCCTCGCCGCGACGTAAATAGTCGTATCGGCACAACACGTGTAACACGCGTTGACACTGTTCACGCCCTTTAACGATCGTTTGTAAGTCTATGAGTAGCGTTTGTTCAGAGCAAGAAACTGGCACTGCCGGCGCACATCGTAACTTAGCTAGCAAGGCCGGCAGCACGAGACGCTGCCAAATAAGTGGAAGCGATGCGTTCGCCTGCTTGTACTGACGTGTTTGCTGTAGAAGAATAGCATCTTTCGATATGGCGGCCGCAATAGCGTCATCTGGAACAACTAAGCTCCCCACCGTTGTCCACCCCCTAAAACTCTTACAGCTAAAGCTTACAGTTTTGCTTGCGCAAACCTGTATTAGTTTATTGTTCCCAGGGGCGGCACCCTTTATACGCATACGCTATGGGCGATGATCGTTACAAACCGCGCGCGCGGCGAACTTCTTGTTCGATGTCGGACCTGCCACGCATTTTTACCGGTATATTTGCATTGAGTACCGTATTGCGGGATGTGCTTTGCGGACGCACCTCTACTTGTCCGACGACATCAAATCCGAATCGTTCACATAATGCGATTAGTTCTTTTTCAAATGCTTCTAACCGCTCTTCGTTAATTTGCATCCGCTGGTAACTTAGCACGAGTGACAAGCGGTCGTCGGCTGTATCGGCGGATCGACTCTTTTGACCTAAAATACGTTCAATGAAATTCATCGCCTCGTGCCTCCCTACCGTATTTTTGTCAAGCGGTACTGAATAGCCGCTTGAGCTTCGCTAGAAAACCCTTCTCCTGTAACTCTAAAAACGGAACATCTTCCCCCGTCAAACGCTTGGCTATGTTAAAGAAGGCTTTTCCCGCAGGCGATTTTTCGTCGTTGATGACAGGATCGCCTGTGTTGGAAGAGCGAACAATGCGTTTGTCTTCCGGGACGACGCCGATCAAATTAATCGATAAGTGATTTTGGATCCGTTCGACACTGAGCATATCACCTTCGTCAATCATTTGCGTATGGACGCGGTTGATGACAAGATCTAATTCGTGCAGCTCCGCAGCTTCTAGCAAACCGACGACGCGGTCTGAATCGCGAACAGACGGAATTTCCGGGTTGACGACGAGAATCGCCCGATCGGCGGGGGCGATCGCATTGCGGAAACCACCTTCGATACCTGCCGGCGAATCGATGAGGATGTACTCGAAATCTTCACGCAGTCTGTCGACGACGTCTTTTACTTGTGCGGGTGACACTTCTTCCTTGTAGCGCGTCTGGGCGGCGGGAAGTAAGTACAAGTTCGTGTATTGTTTGTGGCGCACGAGTGCTTGTCTCAATTTACAAGACCCCTCGACGACGTCGACCAAGTCGTACACGATGCGATTTTCTACCCCGACCATTAAATCGAGCTTCCTGAGGCCAATATCGGTATCCATGAGACATACTTTTTTTCCTAAGCGCGCAAGCCCCATTCCGACCGAAGCAACTGTCGTCGACTTCCCGACGCCCCCCTTCCCACTCGTAACCGTAATCGCAACAGATTCGTTCGCCATTTTTACGGTCTCCTTTCTGTCTATCGCTATAACGAAACAGCACCGGTTGATCGCCTTGTACCGGGCTCATTTTCTTCGTAAGCTTTCATTATTCTTATTTTAACAGATTGCACGGCTGCTTGTCGCATAAATACGACGGACTGCTTGTCGCGCAGCGCGATTACTATGCAACTTTTTCAGCCATACGTTTTTCAACCGTGCGTTTTGCAGCCGTGCGCTTACTGTTGTGAACGAGGATAACTGTTTTGAAGTGTCACTAATGCATCGTCGGGAAATATCTTCCATATTTAAGAGGGGGGTGATCCGTTTCCTTTTTTTAATGAATAAAACCGAACCCTCTAACTGAGCAGTCCGGTTTCTCTCTCATCGATTATCGCGCTAATTGCGAAGCTGCTGCGGCATCGACATAAACGTGCACGTGACGGTGTAACCGTAGCAACGTCGCTGGAATTTGCGTCGTAATGCCACTCGTTTGCAGCTTTCCGATGACTGGGGCTTTCGCTTCCCCGTTCGCCAGCAACATAATTTTCTTCGCCTGTAAGATCGATTCCATCCCCATCGTGATCGCCGTACGCGGTACGTCAGCGGCGTTGTCGAAAAACCGTGCATTCGCTTCGATCGTCGCCTCAGCCAATTGTACGCGATGACAACGCGGCGTAAGTTCCTCCCCTGGTTCGTTAAACCCGATGTGTCCGTTCGTTCCGATGCCGAGAATTTGCAGATCAATGCCCCCTACCTCATTAATTCGCGCATCGTAGGCACGGCAGTATGCATCGACGTCGTCTGGAGTCCCTGACGGTATGTTGATGTTTTCCTTAGAAATGTCTATGTGCGAAAAAAGGTTCTCCCACATGAAATGGTGGTAGCTCTGCGGGTGATCCGGTGCGAGTCCGTAATACTCATCTAAGTTAAATGTCTTCACTTGTGCAAAGCTTAACCCTTCTTCGCGGTGAAGACGAATTAATTCGCGGTATAAACCGAGAGGAGTACTCCCTGTGGCCAACCCGAGGACGGCACGCGGGTTAGCGCGAACTTCCTCTGCTATGGCCACAGCAGCAGCTTTACTTAGCGCCTCATATGTATCGAACGTTTGGAATTGCAAGTTGAACGACCTCCCTGAAATAACCTGTCTCTAGTCATCATATCATAGCGCAGAGTGCCTGTTCACGTCTAATCGTGAATTGTATGTGTCAAGCTTTACTCGACGACCTTACAGGATCAAGGATTTAAAGACCTAAATATGTCATTCCCTAACGTTCACTTGTTGTCCGCCCTTGAGGAGTTAACTCTTCAAGGACGGCGATTAACCACCTTATCCAAATACCCAATAGCACTTGAAGCTGATGCGGCACCTACTTGGATCCTGCCAACTTGAACCCCAATGTGATCCGACTTACCTATTCGCCTCGCATGGCGTTTTAGTTTTTGTGTCACTTGGCGGTTGGGCCAGACAGTTAATAATGCCTGTCTCAACGTCCCATTGGTAACGCCTTGTTGTACTTTGGCGATGGCTTGAGCCCCTTCTTCACTCCAGTACATGCCACGACGTTTCATGCGGTATGCCAGACGTCTCTGGTTCGATTCCATGCATCCCATCCTACGAGCATTTTTTGGCACGTCTGGACTAACCTCACGCCAGTCGCAGAGGATCTCCCAGTGCCCTTCAAGATACTTCTGCATGTTCTCGATACGCTTTTCCTCTCGCTCCGTCTCTGCATTTCCCTGTGCCGTATCAATCACCGCTTTAAACCTATCCTTATTTTTTTCGGATATTGCCTTTTCAATTTGAGGAATGAGCCTTGGCTGGCGGCTCAACCCGCGACGAATACTCCTCTTTACGTGAAAAGGATCCAATTGGCGGACAACCGATGTCGCTTCAGAAAAGGTATTTTGAACGCGTTCCTCAGAGATCCATGAAGCCGCATCCGCATTAGTCGCCACATGTGTATGTGAGAGATCCCAACGATGTCGAATCGCTGCATAACCTATTTCCCAAAAGTCATCCACCGATTCAACGGTAGAAAAGACGTGACGATCTGTTAACGAGACACGCTGTCCGTTTTGCTCCCACCCGGTATAGGCAAGCATATTTTTGATCTCTATTCCTTTGCCTCTCCCTTTGACGTATAAGCCATCTGCTTCGCAATATAAGTGCTTAACGGACGGAGAGTTAGGAATTACCGTATCCTCAAAAATTCGATCCCTTTTTTCAGCATCCATGACAGCTTGAGCTTCACCTGCTTCTTTTACTAAGCGCTGAAACGTCGTATGGCTGATCGTTATACCGGCAAGTTTTTGCGTGACCTCTGAGGCGAGGCGGTAGGTCATTCCCGGCGCTGCAGCTAACTCTGCTCCGAGCATCATAAGGTCTGGGCTGTATCTTTTACGGCGTTTTAAACCGATTGCCTCATCGACAGGGTAATGTGCGTTTCCGTTTCGGTCGTACATCAAGTGGCGTTTATAGGACACTGTCCCAAAAAAACTGGTGAACTCCCGGCTGTCCAATCGCTCACTTTTCCAACCGTATTTTTCCTTGTAATGCGTCGTCATCATCTGATCGAGCTGCTCCAAAAATTCTCCGAACAGATCAGCCATCACTTCCATCAGGCGAATACGTAAGCTTTCCCAAAACGACAACATATCTGTAGACTGTTCCAAGATAGTAGCGATTTCTGGTATAATGGTTTTCAAGGAAGACCTCTCCTTTCGTGGTGGTTAGGAGTACTATTTAGGTCTTCCTTTTCTATATTCTCCCTCCAAATTCCTGCTAAAACCCTTCGAGAGAAATGTTACACATACTCGTGAATTTCTGTGGGCGTTCGCTTCTGCGTTCGGGAGAGGGGGCATACGCCTCAATTGATGCGTGGGGGGTCATTTTTTGTTATCAGAAAGACGAGCGAATTCATATGTTATAGTGTTTAAACGAGGAGATGAGGGCGATGTACGATCTACCATACACTGTGCACGGCTTAGCGATCCAATACCATCCGTCACCGATGTGTGACTGTCCCCAATGTCGGTGGTGGTTCTACGGACACCCTTACCCGTTTGATCCTTACGGCTACGTATCTTGGCGCCCCTCGCCCTTTGCGCGGTCGCGCACACTGGACGCTACTCCTCTGACGGAGCGCACACCTAGCGACACGAACAACTTCTTTACTAACCCGCGACGTTTGCTGTTACTCATCTTACTCATCATCGTCATCTTTTGGTTTATTGGGGGCGTACGCTTCTAACGGAGAAACACTGACTAGCCCCGTGAGACAAAAAAAGCTGTTGCCCGTAAGTGGCGGGCAGCAGCTTTCACTTATGTTGCTATAAATTCCTGCTCTCGCTCGGAAAACCCGAGCGTGGAATGGACACTCGCCCCATACCCGGGCTGATCCCTTGCACGCCCGGGGCGAACCCAGGACCAGACGGCGGACCACCCATTCCAGGACCAGGCGGCGGACCGCCCACCCTCGGACCGAATCCGGGTTCGTGTTCGATACCCAATCCGTACCCTTGTGGGCCCATGCCTAGGAAACCATCAGGACCGAACCCGGGACCAAGCGGTGGCCCGCCCATACCAGGGCCATAGCCAGGGCCACCCATACCTGGGCCGTCCATGCCGGGGCCGAAGCCGGGGCCACCCATACCTGGACCGTCCATGCCGGGGCCGAAGCCAGGGCCACCCATACCTGGACCGTCCATGCTGGAGCCGAAGCCAGGGCCACCCATACCTGGGCCGTCCATGCCGGGGCCGAAGCCAGGGCCACCCATGCCAGGATCGCCGTATGGGCCGTATCCTTGACCTGGCGGACCCCCTTTACCTGGTTTAAACAAGCGGCGTCTTTTGCCTTTGCCTAGGCGTCCTTTTTGCCGCATGCCGTACCGGGGAGGACCGGGGCCGGGGCCGAACTTGGAGACGCCCGGATACTTTCCACGCATCCGCCGCATGATAAGCGATTTTAGCAAATCATCCCCTCCTTTCTGCGCCCTTTCCGCCTTAGTTCCAAATGAACCAGAAGAAGATGATGATCAACAGGATTAACAACAACAACCCGCGATAGTTGTAAAAACCGTATCCAGCGTAATTCTTCATAGGCGACAGACCTCCTCTCTCTCTTCGCAATCACCATATCGTATGCCTGTATGGCGAGGTTCGTATGGACATTTGTTTAGCATAAAAGATAAATGTTTGAAAAAAATGCCCAGCTAAACGCCTAACCAGGCATCGTTAGAGGGCTAGTTCCATATGAACCAGAAGAAGATGATAATCAACAGGATTAACAGCAGCAATGCGCGGTAGTTAAAGAAGCCGTATGCTCCTTTCACCGGATAAGAGTAGCCTGCGTATCCATCTACTCCCATGTAGCAAAGTCCTCCTTTGTTATTAAATTCAACATATCGTATGCGTACAATCATCCTGCCGTATAGACGTTAGCGGTGGGCATTCGTTTAATTGTCACTCTAGATAAAAAAAACCCGGCATACGTGCCGGGCGTTACTTTGACAAGAGAGGTTAGTTCCAGATGAACCAGAAGAAAATGATGATCAACAGGATTAATAGGAGCAAGCCACGGTAATTGTAAAAACCGTAACCGCCATAACCTTTGTAACCGCCGTAACCGCCGTATCCCGTACTCATTCGTTTGTGTCCTCCTTCCATGCCAAAGTTATTACACTATATGGAACTGGCGTTAAACCTGTATACGCACTTATACTGAGTGAATGGCCCAACTTTTTTGAAACTGCCTCAAACGGCGACGTGACCCCCTTCTTCCGCTACCGCCGACCGTTCGTAATAGTTGCTATCACCTGACAGGAATATTATAATGTGAGCTGTACAAATCATTAACTCCCCCGGAAAAAATTGTGATTCGGTAGTTAGCGAAAGGAGTATGGCATGTTTTATGTAAAGCTTCTTATTATTTTGGTATGCGTTAAACTAGCTGGGGATTTATCCGCGCGCGTGGGACAACCCCCCGTACTCGGCAAGCTCCTCGTCGGTGTGCTCGTCGGACCGGCTGTGTTAGGATGGATCGAATACGATGATTTAATCCACCAGTTTGCTGAAATCGGAGTGTTATTGCTCATGTTCGTCGCCGGACTAGAAACAGATTTAAACGAATTGAACAGGAACCGTAACTCCTCGCTCGCCGTTGCAGTCGGCGGTGTTATTTTCCCCTTGTTATTCGGTTATTTAGCGGGGAAACTCATCGGGGTGAACGATATCGAGGCGGTTTTTTTCGGTCTTTTACTATCTGCGACATCCGTTAGCATTTCCGTGCAAACGCTGAAAGACATCGGAAAACTACAAACGCGGGAAAGTGTCACCATATTAGGCGCGGCAGTCGTCGACGATATTCTCGTCGTTATTTTACTCGCCTTTATGACGAGCTTCATGCTGGAAACCCCTGGCGCAGACGAAAGCGTCCTGCTCGTCATCGGGAAGCAAGTGCTTTTCTTCGTACTCGTCTTTTTAATTGGTTGGAAACTTATACCGTGGCTCATGCGCCTTATGTCAAAATTAAAAGTGACATACGTCATCGCCAGCGGTGGACTCATCGCTTGTTTCGGCTTAGCTTTCTTAGGGGAAAGTCTCGGTGTCGCGGGAATTATCGGTTCTTTCGCCGCCGGGTTAGCGCTCTCGCGCACCGAATACAAAGCAGAAGTAGAGCGTTCGGTCGAACCGATTGCCTACACGATCTTTGTCCCCGTCTTCTTCGTTAACATCGGATTATCGGTAACGTTTGAAGGGTTAGGCGACCAAATATGGTTCATCGTCGGAATGACAATTTTGGCCATTTTGACGAAGTTGATCGGTTGCGGCTTAGGCGCCCGCATGACTGGCTTCAACACGAGTTCCTCGATCGCGATCGGTTCTGGGATGATCTCGCGCGGGGAAGTGGCGCTCATTATCGCCCAACTCGGATTGACAGCAAAAATTTTACCCGTCGAATACTATACGGCGATGATCATTGTAGTTATTTTAACGACGATCGTGACACCGCCGATGTTGAAAAAAACGTTCGTTTAACGTTCGTTTAGAGAAACGACGACAAATCAATCGAACCACTACATGTCGACCGGACAATGTTACGCCAAACAAAATATGCGCCTCCGCACAGGACGTTGGCACGCGATCGTTACAACATCCTGCTTCGGAGGCGCATTGTCGTTCAATAAGTTCCTACCCGCCTAACGCTAACTACTCCTGATCGCCTTCCGCTTGAAGCTGACGAAGGAGAAACGGAACCACACGCTGTTAATTAACAGAAGCGCTGCTGTCACTAAAAACAACCCTTCAATACCGATCCAGTTAGCCACGTACCCACCAGTAATCGGTCCAAGCATGTTCCCGAGAGCCACGGCGCTGTTACTGTAGCCGTAAGCAGCACTTTCTTTCCCTTCCGGCGCGTGACGACTAATGAGTGAGTTGAGCGCCGGCAAGAGGCCGCCGATAAACAACCCTAACATGAAGCGCCAAATAAGCAATTCCCATACAGAACTGACAAAGGCGTGTGGAATGGAGAACAGACCCGCGCCGATTAAAGCAGCCATAAGGACGTACTGTGAACCGTACTTATCCCCTAATTTTCCGAGCTGTGGGGCGGCCATAATGTTCGCGAGCCCTGTGACTGCAGTGACAAGACCGGCAAAAAAGACGACATACCCGCCCGGGGCACCGAGTTCTAGGACGAACAGCGACATGAGCGGCGACGGACCCATCATCGCGAATTGGATGAGAAAAGCAACAGTAAACAGTGGCACGAGTGATTTGTTGTGCAAAATGAGGGCCGCATCGGCACGTACACTCGCTCTTTTCACTTTTGACGGATCCGGCTTATGCAATTCTGTGACCTTGAATAAGACGACCATCGTCGCGGCCAAGATGACGAATCCCGTTATGGTGAAAATTGCGCGGAAACCGATCCACTCCGCAAGTAAACCACCGAATAGCGGCCCCATAATCGAACCAGACACCCCGCCCGCTTGTAAAATGCCGAGGGCATACCCGACGCGGTGTTTCGGTGTATTCGTAGCGGTTAAGGCGATCGCCGCAGGCATAAAGCCGGAAATGAGTCCGTTGACGAAACGCAACAGCAACAAATGAACAGGGGATGTCGCCAACCCCATGAGGACGATTGTAATCGACATCCCGATCCCGGAGCGGATGACCATTAATTTTCGACCGTACTTATCGGCCAGTGTCCCCCAAATTGGCGAGACGAGAAAAGCCGAGAAAAAGTTAATCCCAAAAATAAAACCTGCCCAGATTTGCACTTTATCCGGGTCAGTGACACCTAAATCACGCAAGTAGAGCGGCAAGAAGGGGATGACCATCGTAACCCCGGCCATCACTAAAAATTGCGCTACGGCTAAAATCCATACATTTCGCCGCCATGAATCCATCAATTGTACATCTCCTTTAAGTCGTTCCCACTTCTACCAGTCATTCGTGCCGGTAATATTTCGCCTATCGAAATTTATCTTCAAATGAAACAGCCTGCTTCTGCAGACTGTCCTATTGTTGTCCTATGAGCGTCAGCCATGGTTGATCGAGTAACCCGTCGTATTCTGTAGGTATTTCCTTACGCTTAGACTTCTCGACGCGAATGACAAACGGCATTTTTTGGATGCGGTTCATGAGTTGACTTTCCTTCCGCGCATCAATATACATGCAGACGTAGTTCAACTTCTTCGACATGTAGTGTATGTTTCCGTAACGCCCAAGGGAACGGGCTTTACGTAGGTCTTTAACCCAAACAGCTAAGCCCGTGCGCTCTGCTATTTGCATTGCAAAAACTCCTTTTCGATAAGAAGGGGAAGTTCAACACTTTGTTTCATAATAGCACGAATAATGGCTGAAGGCAACAATTATTTGTTTAACTTTTCATTCGTTTAACTGTTCCACCTTCACAATGGCGCCACTCTGCGGTGAACGGTATGACACCTCACCTGCGTCAACGCTTAAGTCTCGGTCAGTTATTTTTAACTTGGCGACGACGTGTAACGGTTCGCCTTGCTCTTTTTCTGTCTTCCCGACGACCGTGACATCCCATACGCCCTTCGGGTCACTCGCCGTTAGGTTTTCAAAATAAAATTTCAGGTACACTTTTTTGTTTTTCAGGTTTGGTAACGCCTTGTACGCAGCTTGCCGCACGTGATCCGAACTGCTGCTGGCCATCAATTCCCCGCCATTTACGTTGCGCAATGTCACTTGCGGAAGCCGTTTGTCCTTCCACCAGCTGCCTTTCTCGATCCGAACCATTTTATGTAATGATTCCGTTTGTTCTCCTTCGTTATGATTGCTTTTCTCCCAATCTAACTCGATCTGTATTTCTTTGCTGTTCGCCTGCACATTGCTGACGAGAAGCGGGTACGAACCGTATTTTAGCGTGTCACCGCTAATGAGGATGTCGATGGCTTTGTCGCCAATATTAACGATTTTTGCTTGCGGTGTCACCTGGTCAACATCCGCTTCAGACGCGTCAAGTACTGTAAACAGGACTTGCGCCTGGTCGTTTCCGAAAATAAACTGACATCCAGAAAGAAGTACAATACTGATCGCTAGTACAACAACCATCCACTTTTTCCCCGTCACGGCTTTCTCCCCTCCTATATTATAGGACGATATAGAAGCCTATTCGGTTTCAATCGTTACGTTCTTTTCAAAAAAACCGCTGCCAAACGAATTTGACAGCGGTTGCGCGTTCTGTTTATAGCGCTTGCCGCGATCGCACACTGCTTAGCCACAACTGCTCTTCGACTCTTTTAGACCTTGTCGTTCTAAGCGCGGGTCGTTTGCCGACACTTTTACAGAGGTCGAAACGGCGTGCGCAATCGTCTTACTCACGTGAAACAACAGCTCGTCCACCTCGCGTTCGCTCTTTAAAAAAGCGCCGATTGTCGGATGGCGTTCCATTCGCTGTTGGAACGCACGCGCCTCTTTTTTTGCTTGATGATAATCCGGGTGATAGTGGCCAAACCGTTTGGCCTCTTCAAACAGCTGTTTCTTTTTTTGAAACGCTTGAATTAATTGCTGCGCCGACTCATCTTGGGCTAGTTGCCGCTTTAACTGTAAGTAGCGGGCGACAAGTGGCGTTTTAATTATTTCGTCAGAGACGCTGGAAGCCTCTGCTAAAATTTCAACAAAATCTAAGGAAGCCATCCCATATCCCCCCAAATTTATTGTAACAGCAAGCGCGCTATTTTGCACACTTTTTCTTAGTGCCGCTTGTAACCTTACGCTTTAAAACGTGGGGGTGCGTATGCGGATGTAGGTCATCTCACGCAACGGCAACTGCAGCTGCTGCGCGTCAGCAGCGACGCCTTCCACTAGCCATTCGCCGGCTGCGTTGAAAACCCGCGTCGGCCGGAACACCGTTCGTGTCGCCTCTTTTGTCGCTTGCCATTCGACGTCTAATTGTAACTCGAGGGCGCGGTTGACGATGTGCCGCAATGTCGACGGATGGTACTCGCGCAAGTCGCTCGTCCATACTTTCGGCAGCTGCGCCAAACGTGGAAGGGACTGCGCGACCGTTGGATACGTGTTGACGACTTCTAATTTTGGCCTCTTCCGGTCGTTCGATCGCGATCGGGTATGGTCGTTCAGGGGCGACAAGGCTACGGCGTCGGCGTCTTGCGTCCGCCACGCCGAACGGATCCCCGCCTGGACTAACTGTCGCTGTAGTGGCGCCCAATCGCTTTCTCGTACGAAAAACGCCTTTTCGCCTAGTTGCACCACGTTGCAGCCGTCCGCGATGATCGGCTCGCTAACTTTTTCCGTACGTTGTGTGCATTGACCGAACAGCTGGTTGATGCGAGCGGCGCTTTGCACAGTCGGACATTCGAGCAGCACGACGCGCTCACAGCGAATACACGCATACTGTTCTCCCCATTGGCGGATCGTCGCCGCAACATTTTGCGGGACGTCGGACACACTCGCAGCGCCGATGAACGAAACGATCTCTTCTGCCGTCCAGCCTGCGGCTAGCCCCCGCTGCACCGCTCTTTCGTTAAGCTCGTATACGCACATTTGCTCCGTTTTGATTAAATCGGCAAAGTGAGCGATTTGCCACCGCAGCGAGAGAGGGATGTGCAGCGGTAACAGCCATTCGAAATTCGCTTGCACGTAGCCGCGGTACTCAGCAGGTGCGATTGCTGCGCCGAACGGCGCAAAGGCGGACCAACGCCAATATGTGCCGCCACTATCCCCTTCACCCCATTCGAGCCAGCCAAAACCGAACAGCGGCTGCATCCATTCACCTTGCCATTCATCTTGCCAAATAGGCATTTCCGACGTACGTACCCAGCCGCGCTGTTGTTCCATCCACCAGACGAACGCTGCCATGTGTGGATGGGTCCCTAGTAGCATCGTTTTTATCGCCTCGTACAAGCTGTGCGCGGCATCGCGTAACTTTTGCCCCAGCCAGAGAGACAGGCGACGTGCGTCGAGACGCAACGTTCCTTCGCGTTCCGCTAGAAGGCCCATTTGCTGTGCGACTGTATAGACGAGGGCAAAGTTGCTCCCGCCCCCACTGTCGCAGCCTCTGTCGCTTCGATCGCTGTCTACCTTAGCAGCAGTAGGTAGCCAATTAGACGCCGTAAACGCTTTCTCCGGCATATCTAACTCGACGTCTAACTTGTGCACGGTCCGACGGTGTACCTCTCCTACCTGCGTTAACGGCAGTGGGTCGCGCGCAACCAACACGAGAAAATGAAAAAAGTCGTGCAATAGCCCCGGGGGAGCCAATTCGCGGACAGCGACTCCTTCTGCCGGTTCGCCTACCGGGTCATAAACCGTGCTGAGCCAAGCACTGCGAAGATCCGTCGGAAGCACGTACGCCGTTTCCCCCCAGCTTTGTCGAACCGCAAAAATGATACCGCGTTGCCGTAAGATGGTCAAGGCAATTGTAAAGGCAGTGCTAGGCAAAGGTAACGCCTTACTGGTCAGTTCGGAAAAAGTAAACGGGCGCGCGCCTATTTCCAGGGCAAACCAGCGTAAAACACGCTGTTCATCACCGTTTAACGCGTGCGCGTAAGTCTGCCAATAGGCGTGGTCGGCGAGACTTAGCGGCACTTGACTGCGGTTTAACGGCGCATGATGGGCAGCCATTTTCATTTGTACGTTATCAGACAACTGCTGCCAACACTCCGAGACGTTCATCGCGGTCATAGCCACTCCTCTTCCATGTCTTCGGCGTCGACGACTCGGTACGTATACCCTTGTTCGGCGAGAAACCGTTGCCGATTCAAGGCGTATGCTTGATCCACCGTCCCCCGGCTAACAATGGTGTAAAAATAGGCGCGGTTATTTTTTTTCGGACGTAAAATGCGACCTAACCGCTGCGCTTCTTCTTGCCGTGATCCGAACGAACCGGACAGCTGTACGGCGACAGTCGCTTCTGGTAAATCGACGGCAAAATTGGCCACTTTTGAGACGATGAGGATACGCAAAATCCCTAGGCGAAACTGGCGGTACAGCTCTTCGCGCGCTGCTTGTGCCGTGCGACCGGTGATCAGCGGTGCGCCGATTTCCGTCGCAATGAGCTCGAGCTGCTGTAAATATTGCCCGATGATGAGGATCTGGTGGTTGTTATGGCGTGCGATAATGCGCTTTAAGACGCCGATTTTGCGCGGGTTTTCACACGCTACCCGGTATTTTTGCCGCGCTCCCGCCTTTGCGTAGGCACGACGCCTGTCATACGTTAACGGTGTGCGCACTTCGAGACACGTCGCGGTCGCAAGCCACCCACCCGTCTCTAGCGCCTTCCACGACACATCCATCTTTTTCGGCCCGACGAGTGAAAAGACGTCTTCCTCGCGCCCGTCTTCGCGTACGAGTGTCGCGGTCAAGCCGAGGCGCCGTTTCGCCTGAATGGAAGCAGTAGCGCGAAAGACGGGAGCCGGCAGTAAATGAACTTCATCGTAAATAATTAAGCCCCAGTCCCTCTCTGCAAACAACTGCATATGGGAAAAGGGCTGCTCTTTGCCCTCTCGGTGTGTCAATATTTGATACGTCGCCACGGTAATCGGCTTCACTTCTTTCGCCGCACCGGTATATTCGCCAACGAAATCCCGCGGCACATCTGTTTTTTCTAATATTTCGCGGATCCACTGCCTGACGGACGTTGCATTCGGCGTTAGAATGAGTGTTTCACACTCTACTTTTTCCATAATACCGAGCCCGATGATCGTTTTACCGGCGCCACACGGTAAGACGAGTAGCCCGCTCCCCCCCGCCATTGACCCCTCACGATAAAAGGCGTCAACCGCTGCTCGCTGATAGGGGCGAAGCGCGAACGGTTTTCCGGAAGCCGTCTGTTTGAGTTGAATCGGCAGCCGTTCCCCTGTTGCATATCCGGCGCGATCTTCGACAGGGTAGCCTAATTTGAGCAACTGCTGTTTCACGCGGCCCCGCGCGGCCGCGTCGATTTCGACACTGTCAGTGCAACCGACATGTCCCTCGCCGACCGTATGATCGACAGCGAAACAGCCTCTGAGCGTTGGTTCAGTCACGAGTTTTCCCAACACAGACGGCTCTTTTGCCACGAGGAATATCTTTGTCCCCCGCTTTTCTAAGTAAAAGAGGCCGTAACGATTCATTTGCGTTTCTATTTCCCGTATAAGGGTGAGCGGAATGTCGAATTTGCTCCACTGTGTGAGACAGTGGACGACCTCGCTCGCACTCATAGTTGCCGCAGCGGCATTCCACAAGGAGAGTGGCGTTAACCGGTACGTATGTAAATGCGCCGGACTCTTTACAAGTTCGGCAAAAGTCGCTAGCTCTTCGCGAACTTTCGTCGCCACAGGATGGTCTGTCTCTAGTAAGACCGTATGATCGCTCTGCACAATCAAAGGATTGTTTGGTCGATAGTGCAACCTTTCTCACTCCCAATCGTCTTTATGAATAGCATGGTTCCGAGCGAACCTTTTTATCCATAAAACAGGGAGACTAGTAACGCTAACAGGAAAAATAGCGCAAAAGGTGGTATCAATAGTAATGAAGAGAAGTATAATAAAGCACACAGGACTATTACTAATGTTCGCGATTTTGTTTGTGGTCATCGGGTGTGGTTCACAGGTACCTGCTGCTGACACAAAAACAGACGACAAAGGGGGAACCACTGAAATGGACAAAGAAACAAAGGAAACCCTCGACTTTACGCAAGAGGAAACGACGCACTTGCCGGACAAGGTCGCTGCCGAGGCAGAAAAGCTCGCGCGCGCTAACAAGGACGGCGGTGAGCTAGCGATCCACGACGGCGAACGCACCTATTTTATTGTCGCGCTCGGGGAGCGGCCGACAGGTGGGTTTACGATACAAGTCGTCAAAGTTGAGAAGGAAGACGGACACGTGCACGTTTACGCCGCGGAAGAAGCGCCAGCGAAAGATGCGTTTGTGACACAAGTCATTTCTTATCCGTACACAGTCGTCTCTGTCGAAGGGGAGTATGCGAAAGACGATGTCACGTTTCACGTCGAAGGAACAGAAAAGGCGAAAGAAACGAGTATGACGAACGATCAGTAGTGGAACAGAACGCAACACGACATAAGTGCTGCGTTCTGTTCCTTTTAATCTTTCCGTTCTTTTTCGCGGTCAGGCGTATCTTCAGGGTTAGGGACATCCGTCGTCGGGGGCGACAATATTTCTGGATCCGGTTTAGGGCTATATATTTCGGGTTCGCCCATCGGATTGCCGATGTCAGGTATTTTCAAAAAGAGCACGTGCGGACCCCTCCTTTGCGTAGTACGCTTATTTTAACCGCTCCATCAAAAATTATGTTCCATTTGTGGCATCAAAAAATAAAAGAGGAGCACTTAGCTCCCCGATTGCTCACTTTCTTCTTTTGTCTTATACCACGCCGAATCGGGTGAAGATGACGATTCGTGGGGATCGTACGGCTGCCAATACGGTGGTCGACCATACGGATTGGCCACATATCCGTGCGGTGCGGGCGCTGTGGGTGCATAACCGTAAGTTGTCGCCCGTCGCTCACGACCGTACGGATCGTAATAATTGCCATACGGCATCCCCGGATAAAAGCCATTCTCCATTGGAAAACGGGATGCGGCGCCGCTGTGCGTGCCACTGGGCATACCCGAATGCTTGCCTATACCTGCCGGGTGACTGCCGATCCCTGCTTGAAAGCGCTTGTGGCCGCCGTAATCACTTTGGTAACTGCTATTCATACCGGGGTAGCCGCCGTACATCCAAGGGTAACCACCTGGCCGACCGTCGTAGTGGCCATACATCCAAGGGTAACCACCTGGCCGACTGTCGTAATGGCCGTACATCCAAGGGTAACGACCTGGCCAACTGTCGTCGCCGTACATCCAAGGATTGCCGCCCGGCCGACCGTCGTATCCGCCGTGCATCCACGGATAGGCGCCGTACATCCAAGGGTAACCACCCTGTATGCCGTGGTAGCCGCTTCCCTCAGGAATCGGCTGATTTACCCCGGCTTGCCACTTATTTTCGCGACTTTCATCATTGTGAACCAATCGCCTTCCCTCCCACTATAAATTAGTTTTATCTCGTGTTTCCTCACTCATTCACCGTATTTCAGCCCTTGACATTTGAGTGTGATGGATAATAAGTGCATAACTGTGTTTTTATGGGATCGGGGTTTGGTGCGGGAACAGAGAAATAACACTAAATTCCATATTCCCCCAGTCATTATGCGATGATCGCACCCTGGATCTCCACTTTCACCCTTGCGGTTTACCCTCCCATGTCACACGGGGTCTATTGCCCTTACATTCCTTCGTTCTACCTCTCAAGGGGTGGAGGCCGCTTCTTGCTCCCTTACTGGGTCGTTGCCCTTATGGAAATTGTACTGCGGCTACTCCGTGCTTCAGTTGTCTTTGCCTTCCCTACGGAAAAACTTAAGGTCACACGACGATTGGCTAATTCGTTTTAAGCAGCCATCTGTAACTGTTGCTGGCGCACTGGACCCAGAACATCCTTCGCATCATACGCAATCTGCCTCGTACCGAGCGTATGCAGAACTTTGATCAGTTTGCAGCATAGGGCAATAAGCGATTGCTTCTTTTTCAGGGGATTGTGACGACGTGTCGTGTAGTAACGATGCATCGCTTTAAACTCGGCATTTTTAGCGACCATCGGGAGGACACATCGGAATAGCAGGGCACGTAACCTTGCACGTCCTCGTTTACTAATACTCGCTTTCCCCTTCTTCTTGCCTGAGCTATTCTCTTTGAGATTCAACCCCGCCAAGCGGATGATTTGTTGCCCGTGGTCGTAGTCATTTAAATCACCCACTTCTGCTAGAAAACCAGCGAGTGTGACAATGCCCACACCGGGAATGGTCATCATTGCTTCGGTACCGGGGATTTTCTCAAGCAGTTGCTCCACTTGCCGCATGATCTCTTCTAGTTGGTCAGCTAACAAGGTGTACTGATCTAGCAGCATCGAACATTCAATCTTCGCGGCATACATGCCTTCTGTAAGCCCGATAGAAGTTGTCGCTACTTTCACCAACTTCTCGGCGCGCTTTATCCCGACAGCCCGCTTCACTTCCGATTTCCAATGCTTGAGAATGGCTTCGGCGCCTAAAGCGACAATCTCATTGGGCATTGGAAATTCACGCAAGGTCATTAGCGATGCTTTGCCTTCCCAGTCTTTAAACACTTGATGGTACTCAGGGAAGAAGCGGTCTAGCCAGTTCTGAATACGCAGTTTTGCTTGATTAAAGTTCACCATTACTTTTTCTCGCAGGTTCATGATGATCCGTAAATCGGCATAAACCTGTGTCGGGAACTTCGGTTCAGCGTAGTGACCGTTGCGGATAAGATCCGCGATCACTTTGGCATCTTTGTAGTCGTTTTTCGTCGGTGAGTTGTCTTCCAACTCTTTACTTCGGTTGACATGATGTGGGTTAACCACAACGACTTTGATGCCTTCTTCTTTTAAAAATGCCGCTAAAGGAAACCAATAGTGTCCAGTTGGTTCAACGCCAAACAGCACATCTGTTTTGTTGTGAACCTGTTTTAAGTCCTTCATCCACTTCACCAGTTTGGTTAGCCCTTGGTGCGTATTCTCGAACACGCAGTCTTTTCCGAGTTCGATCCCCCGAAAGTCGATCGCACGAGCGACGTGTGTCTGCTTGGCAATGTCTGCCCCAACGATTAAGGTTTTTTCGGTCATGCGTAAAATGCGTTGATTTTTCTTCTGTTTCATCTTATACTTCATGTGAGTGTCTCCTTTTGCCTTGGGATGAATGAGTGTAGCGCTACATTCTAACCCAAGCTTACTGGAGGCACTTTTTTTGTGCAAACCTCAAATTAATTCATTACAGGAATGGCTCCCTGTCATTAAAATATGAGAAGACTGTTTGGCCCAATTACAGTAATCGTTTCGCGATGGCAATACAGTGGCGTTCGCATTGCGCTGTCAGATACCGTTAATGAACTCACGGATCCATGATCGGACAAATGAAACATATCATTTTTATCCGGATGCAACATTCGCGCCCGTCGACGCGCAGCGTGATGTAGTCTTGTGCGACCTCCTTCAATACGCCCTTCAACGTTTTACAATCAGTCGCTACCTCGCACCTGTGCCCGAGAAAGCGGTGAATCCGCTCTACAAAAAACGGCTCTTTCGGGTGATGGTAGTGGTGCTGACGATGGCGATGGGGACGATGGTGAAACGGCATATACGGCGGTCGATGCATTTTTTTCATGTGACTGCTCGATTCGAACGGCATCATGGGCTTCTTCTCCCCCATAATTGACCTCCTCCATAGTAAAATGTGCCTCTCATCCGCCGATGACTATCGACACTTATACGATATGCAGGAGCCTGCCGTGTTGCCTGGGCATTTGCTTAAACTGCTGCGAGCGCTTGTTTTAGGCGGTGAATATCGTCCATGAGAGCGTTAAATTCCGGAATCGTGAGCGATTGCGGCCCGTCGGACAACGCCTTCTCCGGCTCGGGATGCACTTCGACGATCAACCCGTCCGCCCCGGCGACGATCGCCGATTTAGCCATCGGCGGGACGTAGCGCCGTTTGCCGACGCCGTGGCTCGGATCGACGACGACGGGTAAGTGGCTTAAATGTTTCACGACCGGCACGGCACTCAAGTCGAGCGTGTTACGCGTGTACGTTTCAAACGTGCGAATGCCGCGCTCGCACAAAATGACATTCGGATTGCCCTCACTTAGAATGTATTCCGCCGACATGAGCCACTCTTCGATCGTCGAGGATAGGCCGCGTTTTAATAGGACTGGCTTCGTCGTACGACCGATCTTTTTCAGCAGGTG
Source organism: Numidum massiliense (assembly GCF_001375555.1). Lineage (NCBI taxonomy): Bacteria > Bacillati > Bacillota > Bacilli > Caryophanales > Bacillaceae > Numidum > Numidum massiliense. The sequence continues at coordinate 2,063,260 of NZ_CTDZ01000009.1, forward strand.
GAAGTTTTGCATGTTACGGGCGCCAATTTGTAAAATATCGACGTACTCCGCCACTAGCTCTAAGTTTTCCGGATCCATTACTTCCGAGACGACGGGGAGTCCGGTTTCCTCCCGCGCTTCCGCGAGCAATTTCAACCCTTCTTCTCCCAATCCTTGGAAGGAGTAAGGCGACGAACGCGGTTTAAACGCACCGCCGCGCAAAATTTGTCCGCCTGCTGCCTTCACTGCCCTCGCCGTCGTCAGCAGTTGCTCGCGGTTTTCCACGGAACAAGGTCCGGCCATCATCACAGGATTGCCACCGCCGATCGCGACATCGCCGACTAACACGACCGAGTCTTGCGGATGAAAGTCGCGCCCCGCCAACTTGTACGGTTCACTGATCGACACGATTTTCGCCACACCCGGATACGTTTCCAGCGGTAATTCATTAATTTTTCGTTTGTCGCCGATGAGTCCGAGTAACGTCTTGTCAACTCCTTTTGACAGGTGAACTTGCAACCCTTGCTGTTCTAACTTCGCGATCATTTGCTGAATGTCTTCTTCCGCAACGTGCGGTTCTAATACGATAACCATCGATTTCTCTCCTTTACGTTTTTTAATATAAAAAAACCCCTCGCCCAATAAAGGGACGAGGAGTTGTGCTCGCGGTACCACCCTAATTGATTCGCTTAGTAGCGAATCCACTCGAAGTTGTTAACGGCTCATCGCCGGTGGCAAAGTCAAGCCACTGCTCCGGGAGTGTAATTCGAACGAAAACCCAAACTGGTTCGCACTGTCCACCAGCTCTCTGCATTGGGGAAAGTCGCTCTACTTTAACCCATCAACGCGTTTAAGTAAATACGTGTTGTATGACCGTTACTATACTACGGTTGCAAACGCGTGTCAACACACTTTTTTTGCCCAATTTTAACCTAGTTCAAAAGAGACGGCGTGCGCAACGCACGGAATCGATTCTTTTTGTTGGAAAGAAATGGGGCTAAACAAGGCACCGGTGGCTACGACGAGCACTTTGCGATACTTACCGCGCGCCATTTGCCGAAAAATGTGTCCGTACGTGACGATCGCACTGCTAGCACAGCCACTCGCCCCGCCGTAGTCGCGCTGCTTGGGATCATAAATCATTAACCCACAATCTTGGTAATTGTCGCCAATAATAATATCTTTTTTCCGCAGCAGTTCTTTCGTAATGTTATACCCGGACTGGCGTAAATCGCCGGTAACGATCAGGTCGTAATCGTCCGGCGTGCGCCCCGTATCGGAAAGATGCTTTTCAATCGTATGTGCCGCTGCGGGCGCCATTGCCGCCCCTAAATTGAACGGGTCTTTCACCCCGAGATCGATCACCTTCCCGATCGTACAGTGGGTGACGAGCGGGCCCACTTTGCCGTGGCCGAGGACGACTGCTCCCGCGCCAGTCGCCGTCCAACCGGCCATCGGCGGTTTTTGGCCCCCGTATTCGGTCGGATAGCGAAACTGTCGCTCGGATGAACTGTTATGACTGCTCACCCCGGCGACGACGCGTGCCATTAAGCCCCCTTCGATGAACAGCGCCCCCAACGTCACCGACTGCATGGAAGACGCACAGGCAGAAAAAACACCCATATGTGGAATTCCTAGTGCTTTGGCAGAAAAAGACGAGACGATGATTTGGTTCATTAAATCGCCGGCTATGTACAAGTCGATCTCTTGCTTTTTGTAGCCACTTTTGTGTAGCGCAAAATCGACGGCATCTTCAAGCATTTTTCGCTCGGCGCGCTCCCACGTATCTTGCCCGGCGTACGTGTCGGAATAGATCGCATCGTAATCATTTTTAAGTAACCCTTGGCCTTCTTTAGGCCCGACGACGGCGGCACTCGCTAGAACGCGCACGCCACTCGTCACAGCCCACGTCTGCTGCCCTAATTTTTTCTGGGACAATAGTCTACTCCCCTCTCACGTCACAATTGTTTTAATTAATGCGATGATAAAAGAGGCCACCACGCCGAACACGATAACCGACCCTGCCAACTTAAACGCATTGCCACCGACGCCGAGCACGAAACCTTCACTCTTGTGCTCAATGGCGACGGATGAAACAGCATTGGCAAAACCGGTTACCGGAACAGATGTCCCCGCTCCTGCCCACTGTCCAATTTTGTCATACAGGCCAAAGCCGGTAAGTAACGTCGCCAACAACACCATCGTCGCCACCGTCGGATTTCCCGCATCAGCCATACTAAAACCGAACACGCGGACAAAAAAACTTTGTACGACTTGCCCGAGCAAACAGACAAGGCCGCCGCTAAGGAACGCTTTTAAGCAATTTTTAGCAACGGGTCGCCCGGGCGTATATTTGTTCACAATTTTTTTGTAGTATTGTCGTTCTACTTGCTGCATCGCTTGGCGATAATCGCTGTTCGCCACGTACATTCCTCCTTATGCGCGCGGTTACGTATATTTTCTACTACAATGCGAGATTTTATGACTGACGGTGAGAAGTAGTTAGGAAAGGTTGAACGGATGACGCGGATCAGAAAGCTCGCGTATGTGAAAAAACGTGTGTAGGAGGAAGGTAAGGTGACCATTCATACAAAACTAAAGCAGGTACTCGTACAAGCGAAAACGGTCGCGGTACAGTTGGAGCAATTCGCGCTTGACACGGACGACCGACAAATACAGCAACTGTATCATGTGTTAGCGCGGCAGAGCGACGATGTCGCTAGCGTGTTACAGACGCGTATTCTCGCCGTAGAGAGCGAAGAGCCAACGTATTAGACGCGGTTGGCGCCGTTTGTCGTGGAGGATACCCGAAACGCGATGGCGTGGTTAACCCGAAATACGATGACAACGAGGAGCGAAAAAATAACATGATTAATTTTATGACGGAACTGACAGAACACGTGTTGACGCCGCTCGCAATTTTTGCTATATTTTGGATTTCCTTGCGCATTATGGGCAAGCGCGCGGTTTCTGAATTGTCGACGTTCGACTTAGCGATCGTCGTCTTACTCGGTAACTCCTTAACCGAACCGATTGCAAAGAAAGGGTTTTTTTCGAGTATGTTACTCGCAGCGGTATTCGTTCTCTCCCACTTGTTACTCAACTTTTTCTCGTACAACAACCGCTTGCGCAAAAAAGTGATCGGACGCAGTATTGAACTGATTCGTCACGGTAAAATTAACGAAAAAAACTTGAAAAAGGCACGCATGACGATCCCGCAGTTGTTAGGCGCACTGCGCGTTAAAGGGTATGTGAACCCGCAAAATGTCGAATTCGCCTTTCTAGAGGAGATGGGACAAATAAGCGTCATTGCGATGCCAGAACACCGCCCGCTTAAGCCGTCTGACATCGGTTTAACTCCGCCTTACTCAGGCATCCCCGTGCCACTCGTCATTGACGGGGTGATCCAGGATAACGCGTTGCGCCGCCTCAAAATTGACCGCGAGTGGCTATGGCTCAAACTCGTCGCCAACGGCGTCACGCGCGACCTCTTGCCGAACGTGGCTCTCGCCTTACTCGATGCGAAAGGCTCCGTGCACGTCGACTGGAATAACGATCCGCTGCAAGGTGCTTATCAAGACCATGCGAACACGGTGTCAAACCAAGTGAAACAAAGTTTACAGAAGGACCGTGCCTTGCAGGAACTGGGCTTCGCTGACGATTACTTAAAACCCCACCCTTAGCTCACCGGAAATAAACAAACTGGCTATGACGAGAGTAACGAGCGGGTCGGCGGCAAAAGCCGCCAAATGACCTACAAATAAAGCTAAAGCTAAAGCCGGCGTTGTTAAAAGCAAAATCATACGACTTTAGTCGTGTGGCGTCTCAATGGCGCTGTTTTCTGCAAACACGTATGTACGAATATATTGCAAAAACATCTGCCGCGCGTCCTCATACGTTTTAAACTCGATAAAGTCGACTTGATAATCTTCTTCCCCTGTCCGCTTCATCCATTTCACTTGATAACGCGTTTGACTACCGTGCCGCATTTTTGTTAACGAGATCCGCTCATGTGTCGCGTGATCTTCATACTGCAAGATGACGTTCGCTTCTGACTCCGCCATAAGTGCAAAATCCCCCCTCTCACCTTTGAAGTCACTCTTTCGACAAATTATAACATAACTCGGCAACTCCTTTTTGTTTTTTCTATTATTGCACCCGGACAAATGAGATAAGCCTCGGATGCGCGTGCACGCCGAGGCTATTGATGTGATCGTTACATTTGCTTATATTGTGGCTCTTCTTCTTGAATTTCGTTTAGGCGTGTGTTTAGTTGGTTAACAACCATGTCCATATTTTGCGCTAAGTTTTGAAACATCTGTTTCGCATTTTGATTTTGTGTATCGAGTGCAAACGTCTTTAAACTGGCGGCCACACTTTCCGCACTCGCAATCATCTGTTGCATTTTTGTACCTACCGTCATCACTATCCCTCCCTTCTTGCACTGTTAATATAGGGTTAATACGTGTCGGTTATGCGTGCCAATAACCGGCTGTTTCCTGTCAATTGTACTCGGCGCCTCGCCCGCGAATCCTGACCGTGTAAGCCACATCGATGGCCGCCTTCGGAAACGCCTTTTGCCAGTCGATCCGTTCCCACACATCCGGATAAAAAGCGCGTAACATCAACCCGAGCTTCAGTACATCGATATGTTGTTGCTGAAGTTTTCGCACGAGGCGAGTTGCACCTGCTTCGTACTGTTGCTTTAGTTTTTTTTCGACTAACGCAATATGTTTTTGTTGCGCTAAATCGAGCGCACACGTTTTTTCCTCGATAACGCCATCGATGCGAATGGCGATGCGAAACTTAAAGGCGGCTTCGTCGAACGTCACCTTGCGTCGCACATTTCTCGGGTCGACCGTAATGATGCCTTTACAATCATTCGGACAGGGCACACTTTTGTGCGACCCTCTGTTGCCGTCCCCCAGTTGCATTAGCAGCCAACTTTCAACTTCGTTTAACGAAGAAACCATGTGTGTTTTATTAAACAGCGCTGTTCCAGCCCAATTGACTGCTTTATCCGTATGTGCAATATAGTTAAGCATAGGTTGCTTCGAGTGATCCGAAAGGTCGGTAAGGAGATGGATCAGTTTTCGATCGAATATACTTCCCCTTTGTGAATGGCTCTCAAACATGTCCATTAAATAGACGGCGGGAATCGGTTCTAATTTCGGATTCGCATGCAACAAGTCGGACGCTTTCCCTTTGGACACGATTGGCCACAACTCACGGCGAATCTCGTGATTGCGTCTCAACCCGTCGATCACCGGTGCGAGGCCTCGCTCGGCAATCTCTTGGCTAAAGACGATCAGACGTAAATGGCCTAACGTTAAACTTTCGTCCAGCTGTTTCTGAATGCTTCGTAGCGCGTCGTCCAAGTCTTTACCGTTCCCGACAAAAAATTGCACCGCCTCTTGCCCACCCCCGCCACCATTTCCACCTGAACCGGCAATTTTTACGGGGATCGGCACTTGAATCGTCACCTGTAAACCGCTCTTATGTGTGTCAATCCCAAGTGCAGCGACAGATATTTGCTTCTCAATCTTTTGCTCGTCCCAGCAACCACTGAGAGAAACACATAACGTCAAAATGAGTGTAGCTGTGTACACTTTCGCCCAAGAACTTCTATGCGCGCGCCAGCCCCCGGTAACCCCGCTAACGCTTCTCGCTTTTCGACTTTCCTCGCGGCTGCTGCCCATTTCCTAACCTCCTCCGCAAAACCGTGATTAATAACAACAACGGCGGGATGACAATCGCGTAAAAAAAGCCGAACAAGCCCACTCGATCCGCGGCGACAAACGACCGCTGGATATCTTCCGGCCACATTGCCAAAAAGAAGATGACGACGATGACGATGGCGACGATCCAAAACCGCTTCGCCTGACTGATTGCAAAATATTCACCTACTAAATTTACAATGGTAGCCAAAAAGTTTGCCACCGTTGTAAAGATGGCCACAAGCCATACGGCGAGGAACCCGGAATCCATACGTTCGAGAATAAGTCCGGGCATGCGCGTCGATTTCACTAACTCGATTGTCGGCCACATCATTCTTTTTACCTCCTCGTGTCCGAAAACACCGATACAAGCGATCGTCGTGAACAAGTAGATGAAGGTGACCATGGCGACCCCGAGGGTGTGCGAACGGACAGCCTCCTCCGGCTGTTTGTACGACGCCATATAGATGGCGGTGACCGAAACGCCTTGAAAGGCATAGATCGCTTTAATGACTCCCCCCAAAAAACTGCGCCAATCGGTTCGAAATAACGGCAATAAGTTCGTCAGCTCTATGTTGCGCAAGACGAGCAAGCTAATGAGTAAAATCGGAATGACGATGAGCGGAAGTAAAAACTCGTTCAAGCGGGCGATCACTTCCGCCGGATTGTTCGCGACGAGCGCACAGAGCACGAGCATGCTGCCGACCATGAACCAAAGTGGCGTGTTCGGAAAGGCGATCGTACGCTGGGCTTCGCCAAACACGCGCAACACGAAAGAAACACTGAGTAGCCACCAAAGCGCGATGGATAGAATAAACGGGAAAGCGAGAATCCGTCCTAACCGCGGGTTCGACCGCTTTGCAAGTAGTTTTTGCGTATAGCCGACGTACGTTAGGTTAGGAAACTTCTGCCCTAATTTCGTGAACATCCAAATAACGAACAGTGTAAAAAAACCGGCGACGAAGACGGCAACCATGCCGTCCGTTTTCGTCGCTGTCGCTACGATACGCGGCAGTGTCAATATTTCAGCGGAGATTAATGTACAAGCGATGAGTGTCGTCGCTTGCCACGGAGTAAACACTTTTTTCGCTTGGCTCACCTGGTTTGCTTCTTTTTGCTGCGTCGATTCACTGTTCATCTTTTTTCCTCCTGCGGCTCGGTCTGCTCTTGGCGCAGTTCATTGACTGTTTTAAAAGGTTTCGGTCGCACATTCATCCACTTCCACGGCACACGGACGATCGAGTCTTTCATATCGGACAGTTTCAAAGGTGACAGCGGAGCTAAATAAGGGACGCCGAAGGACTTCAGCTTCACTAAATGCAACACGATGATCAGTAGCGCAAACATCGTGCCGTATAACCCGGCGATTGCGGCCGCAATCATCAACGGAAAGCGCAACATACGTACTGCAGTCGCCGCCCCATAGTTCGGATTGGTATACGAGCCGATCGTCGTCAACGCGACGACGATGACCATGAGCGGACTGACAATGCCAGCCGACACAGCAGCATCGCCTATGACGAGCGCCCCGACGATCCCGATCGTCGGCCCGATCGGTCCCGGCAAGCGGATGCTCGCTTCGCGCAGGATTTCTACACTGAATTCCATCAACAGTGCCTCGATGAGCGTGGAGAACGGTACCGTTGCCCGCCCCGCAGCAATCGCAATCGCCAGTTTTGAAGGGATCATTTCGGTGTGAAAGGAGACGAACGCAATGTAAAGCGCCGGTAATAGCAAGGCGATGAAGAAGCTAATAAAGCGAATGAGGCGGACGAGTGACGCAATGAGAAAACGGTTGTAGTAATCTTCCGGGCTGTAGTAAAACTGGGAAAACACAGCTGGTAAAACGAGCGCAAAGGGCGTACCGTCGACGATAATCGCCGCTTTTCCCTCCAACAAGTGGGCGACGACTGAGTCGGGGCGCTCCGTCGCCTGCAGTTGTGGAAACGGCGACCACGTATTGTCTTCAATGAACTCCTCAACGTATCCACTCTCGAGTACGCCGTCGATGTCAATATTTTCTATGCGCTTTCTGATGAGGGATAACGTATCCGCGTTGATGATTCCTTTGACATACGCGAGACAAATGTGCGTCTTTGTCCGTTTTCCGACGGTGAAACTATCGAAGCGCAAATCCGGATCTTGTAAGCGGCGACGAATGAGTGCCGTATTCGTCCGCATGTTTTCGATAAACCCTTCCCGCGACCCGCGTACGACCGCTTCCGTATTCGGCTCCGACACCGAGCGGTGCTCCCACCCTTTCGTGCCAATGACAACCCCTTGTTCACACTGATCGATGAATATGATCGTATCTCCGAATAACAGTGCAGCAACAATTTTTTTCATTTCGGTGGTTAGGGTCACTTCTCCCACGTGGATTAAGCGGTCCTTCAACCATTTCGCAATGTCGTACGTTTCTTCGACTTTCGCCGGTTCGACCGTCAGTGAGTGTAAAATAAAGTCGTCGATGACTTGGGAATCGGCCATACCGTCAATGTAAAAAAGAACTGCCTCGCGGTTAGACTCATGCGGGATGATAAAGCGACGGGAAATAATATCGCCGCTTTTGCCGAGTATTTTTTTTAAGAAGGCCACATTTTTGTCGAGATCGGCATACACTTGCACGTGAACTTTTTCTTGCAGCTTCTGTTCCGATTGTTGCGTAAGCCGTCGCTGTGCGCGCAGTTCGCGCGTTTTTTTCGGGCGAATAAATGACTTTTTCATCCGATCAAACCACCACTTCTTTCCGAGCTCTCCTTAGTTTGTAAGTAATACTAAAAAAATATGCGAAATCCGCTAACAACAATAAAAAAAGGCTACCGCAAGGAGCGGTAACCTTAGTTTGACTGTTACTGTAACGGCTGGCTCGGTTCCGAAATGTCACTTAACGCCTGCCCAGCTTCGTCAGTGTGCATTTGCCGTACCGCTAAGTCGCCAATTGCGACGATGCCAGCCAGCTTGCCGTTCTCGATAATCGGTAAGCGGCGGATTCGCTGTTCCGACATGAGCCGCGCCACGTCGTCGACAGATTGGTCTGGCGAAGCAGTAACGACATTGCTCGTCATTATATGCTCTACCGGGGTGGTGATCGGTTTCTCGTCAGCAACACAGCGCAGAGCGATATCGCGGTCGGTAATCATCCCGACGACCTGTTCATTTTCACAAACGGGAATTGAACCGACGTTATACTGCTGCATTTTTATCGCCGCTTGGTGCACCTGTTCTTGTGGTTCACAGCACGTCACATCGGTGGTCATAATTTCACGGATTTTTCGCATAGTTAATCCTCCTTCACGTAACGTTAACGTCACTTATACATAGACTGTCCGACAATAGAAGAACCTATGCACTCGTGTTTCCCGCTAAGTGGGAAGAATAATTGCACCTTAAGTAAAAACATACTATGATAAGTATGTATCGTTAATCGAGTTAATCGAGGAGGGACACACGTACATGGAATTAGCAAACAGCCACGTCGAAAACATCCAAGCGACGTTCGGCACTTTAAAACCGATTACAATGAAACTCGGTTTTTACCCGTCTTGGGACTACCACAAAGTGTGTTTTGATTTAAAGTTGGAAGACAACGGCACCGACCCGGAATTTTACTTACGCATACCGGCTAAAGTCGTCGAAGGATCGATGGAAAATCCGAAGTGTGTATTGGAATTGATGACGCCTGTATTCGCCCTGCACTACTATCCGCACGGCTTGGACTACGAAGCTGAAGTTCCTGATTACCTGCGGAAAAAAGCTGAAAAAACGGTTAAAAAACTTGTTGACACGTTAAAAAAACAAAGCGCTTAGGCTTATGCCTAGCGCTTCGTTCTTTGCTAGCTTTTACTTCACCCGCTGTTCGACGTCTTCGGGCGCTTTTTTCCCTTCGTCTTGGAGTGCGACACCTTCTACTTTTACATTCACCTCGACGACTTTTAATCCTGTCATCGATTCGACTGCTTGCTTCACGTTATACTGCAACTCGCGGCACACTTCGTGAATCTTGGCCCCGTACTGTACGATGACGCGTAGGTCGATCGCAGCTTCCACTTCGCCTACCTCGACGTTTACACCGCGCGAGGCGTTTTTTCCACTGACGCGCCGAGCCAGCTCCTCCGTGATACCGCCGGACATACCCGCGATCCCTTCGGTTTCAGTAGCTGCAATGCCTGCAATCACTGCGACGACGTCGTCGGCAATTCTTACAAATCCGTCTTGTTCTTTATGTTCCACCTAGCATTCCTCCACAAAAATGTAAGTTATAATGCTTGCACCATGCCACCGTCGACAAAAAATGTCGATCCCGTCATATATGTGTTCGCATCTGACGAAAGAAAGGCCACAACGCGGGCAAACTCCTCTGGTTCCCCGTACCGCCCTAACGGTATTTGACTTTCTACACTTTCCTTAACTTGTCGCACGCTTTTTCCTTCGCGTTCCGCTTTAGCCCCGTCTAGTTGGGCCACGCGGTCGGTCGCAATGCGCCCAGGACAGACGGTATTAACTAGTATACCGTAAGATGCCAGTTCATTCGCTAACGATTTCATCAAACCGGCGACCCCAGCACGCATCGTGTTAGATAATATTAGCCCGGGGATCGGCACTTTTACTGACGAAGAAGCAATGGTAACGATGCGCCCACCCGCTTCTTTCATGAACGGGAGCGCCCCGCGCACTAAGCGAACGACACTAAGTAAGTTCGTCTCGAAAGCCGACTGCCACGCAGCGTCGTCGAACATTTCGAACGTACCGCCTGGCGGCCCTCCCGCGTTACACACTAACACGTCAAGATGGCTATGTTCTTGCGCGATCCGGTCAAATAGAGGCGTTATCTCGCTAGCTGTGCTGACGTCAGCGACGAGTGGGGTTACAGCACGTCCAGTTTCTGCGCTAATTTCACGCGCCGTTCGCTCAATCGCTTCCTGCTGGCGGCTACAAATGTACACATGTGCCCCGCCGCGCGACAATTCGGCGGCAATCGCTTTGCCAAGGCCTTGACTCGCGGCAGTGACGAGGGCTACTTTTCCACTTAACGTTGCATTCATGTTGCGCCTCCCTTCAAAACGGTTACAATTTCCCCCTTAATCATAGTACAAAATCGCGCCTATTTCCATTTATCCATCCTAAAGTGGCGAATTGTTTTTGACTAGGGCATCGCGTGACTTAAAAGTCTACAACTTCATGCGGTGGCCAAACGGATGCATGAGACTGTAACAAACTATGCAAACTAACGGATATTATGAATGGCTCGCCACAAGGGGGGACTGTCGATGTTTCGGCGGCTCGTTATTTTTTGTATATCGTTTACCGCATCTGTTACCGTCATTTGTACTGATGGCACGCCCCCACTATCGTTCGCTGCTAGGGCCGCTAACTTACCTCTCGCGTATGACTCTGTTGGGATACGGTTTTTGAAAAAGCCAATTCCTGTCGCTTCCCAGCTTATTTTTTCGTTAGACGACCAGCTGTGGACGATCGATTTAGCCGCCTACGGCTTTGACGGCATCGACCCGACGACGATCGATCGGGCGCAGTTGCGACAAGAAATTATCGACACGGTCAAACAGAGTGAACGAAAACCGCGTGACGCTTACTTTCAAGGTGAACAGATTGTTCCGCACTTGAACGGGCGCCGCGTCGACCAGCGCCAAATCGCGTACATACTCGACCATCTCATTAGCTTGCAAAACCGGATTGTACCGATGCCCGTTACGGAGACCGAGGCGAAGATCACCGCTAAAACACTCGAGCGCCTATCAGAAAAAGTTCTCGGAAGCTACACGACAATCTACAACCCGTACAATCGCCCGCGTGCGCGTAACATCGGACTGTCGAGCACCGCGATAGATAGTGTCATCATTCCCGTCGGCGGCATTTTTTCTTTTAACGACATTGTCGGACCGCGCACCCCCGATCGCGGCTACAAGCGGGCTACCGTGTCAAGGAGAATACGCCGAAGATTACGGTGGCGGAATTTGCCAGACGTCGTCGACGCTGTTCAACAGTATCGATCAATCCGGCCTCAAAATCGTCGAACGCGCTGTCCATACGAAAATCGTCACATACGTCCCGCGCGGACGCGACGCGACAGTGTCGTGGGGCGGGCCTGACTTTAAGTTTCAAAACAACACGAACCGCCCGATCTTAATTCGCAGCTTTGCCTACGGCGGGTACTTAACGATTAAGATCTATAGTCAAGCCGACGTACAGTTTCAGCAGCGATCGGTGCCGAAGTCACCGCAAGAGAAGCTGCCGTCAGAACAGATTATAAATTTCTCCTAGAAGGGTGAGAGCAGCCAGTCATGACACTCACCAGCCACGACACTCACCACGATATTCGCTCCTCCAATCGACACGCAAAAACCCGCCCGCCTACTGCACAGGCAGCGATGCGGACGGGTTTTTTCTACACTTCGTCGCGTATGGCAGGTTCTCTTGCACTCGTACTCGGAAACCCTTCCTCAAGGGACAGATCGCCTGTCGCATCAGCCGTTAAGCGTGCTTCTGGCTCATCTGGCATTGCGGTCGCACCTTCGATTTGGTCGCGATTGACGCGGCCGCCAGCCATCCCCTCATTAATCATGCGATCAATGTCCATCATCACCGCACGGCGACCGTCGTCGAGGGAATCTTTGGCGCGCAGCCGTTCTTTTTCCTCTTCCGAAATCATCGCACGACCCCCTTCCTTTTTGGCGACAATACGTGTGGTCGTCTCAAACCACCTATGTAGTTATGTCCCCATTTCACACGTCAAACATGCAAGACGTTTTTTTTATCCTTATTTTGGCCTGTAGGGGACTAGCATGCTCGATACATATTAGGAACTTGCTTCACTCATATTATTGAATGCAAGGAAACATTACGCAAAAAGGAGGGTTACAGTCGTGCAGCAACACATTCAGACAATCGTGGGACGGATCAATCAAAACTTAAACCATGCCGCACAAATCGTGCAACAGTTGGCACACGTGGAGCGTAGTAACCAACAGATGGCGCAATCGACGACCAAGCCGCACCAAGTGGCTGGTCAAATGCATACATTCGCACAGCGGGAAGCACAAGCTGTTTCCAAGTTACAGGAAGTCGGCCGGATCATCCAAAACGTCTCGCGGGAAGTACAACAACTGTCGCAAACAGAGCAGTGGGCATACGCACACAGTCCGCAAACAGGCGTTCAGCCGCAAACAGCGATGGCGCCAAGAACGTACGCGTCACACATGCAAGCGCATAAACCCGTCATGCAGCAGCACATGCAGGCTAAACCGTCGACGATGGGGCAGCATGTACCTGCTACTGCGCCCATCGGCAAGCCGGCGCAACCGCGCGTGCAGCCATCGATTCAACCACCACTTCAGCAGCACGCCTATTCGCAACAGGCACAGCGACGGACGCGCACGTATGGCAATATATATGAACGTCTTAAACGGCATACAGAGCAACAGCCCGTGCACCAGTCCGCGTCCACCCAGATGCCACAAGCGGGCGCATCTGCAATCGGTTACCGTCCGCCGTCACAACCTGATCGCCACATCCCTCGCTATATGTAACGAAAAAAACGCAAGCCACTTGACAAGCGAATGTCAAGTGGCTATTCGCCCTTACCAAGCAACTGCAATATTTTTTCCGGCTCCAAGCCTTGCACCGCTTCATCGCCAATTACCGTAACGGGGACGCCAAGAAACCCCAACCGTTTAACCTCTTCGGTATATTCCGGATGTTTACTGCAATCGCGGTTTTCATAAGGAATGCGATAATCCTTCAAGAACTTTTTTAGCACATTGCATTCGAGACAGTGCGTCCGCGAATAAACGATCACTTTCATTACCCACACCTCCCCTCTCCAACATACACAAACGACGAATGATGTGCAACAAGTTATAGGACGAATGTAGCCGCCCATATGTATAAACAAAAAAGATGGAAACGAGGTGCTGTCCGTGAAACAGGCCATAAGACGAGCCGCTCAGTTGCTAGGTGAGAGCGATGAGGATCGCCGCTGGTCGTCATTAAGGCCGTACGGTTACGGTCTGCTATATCCGGGCGAATGGTTTTGGGTTTGGTACGACGACCAGTTGCTCGCTGGCGAGGCGGCGCAAACGGCTGAAGCGCCCCATCCAGCTGTTATGTCACACTCGTCGACTAACACGACACATTTGGCGAATACGACGGACAAGGGAGAGGCAACAAGTACGTCTAATGCAGCGGTGAATACGAAAAATGTGGTGGTTACGGCAGAGGCGATAGATTCGGCAATGGCGGCAGTTGCAACAAAAATGACGAATGCTGCAGGTGTTCCGCAAATCCGAGTCACGTTCCGAGCGAGACTCGATCGGGGGAAACCATAGGCCGGCGTTAAGTTTTCAACTTTGACAACAGAGCGGGCAAAATTGTCCAATGCCTAGTACACCATCTACATGCTACATACGCAACTGCTCGCGCAACTGTGCCGGATCGGTAAGCGGCGCCTGACAGGCGTAGTTTTTACATATGTATGCGGTCGCCTGTCCATCTTGCATTTTTTGCTCCGCGACGCTCGGTGCTAGCTCGACCAATTTCGCGCCTTCTTCCCCAGCGGAGTGGTACAGGAGAACCGCTCCCGGTAAGAACGCTTGCTGCACGTTGCGCAACATATGTGTGGTCGACTGTGTGGTCGACTGTGTCGTCGACGGTATGGCCGACTGTGTCGCCGACGGCATGGTCGACGGTATGGTCGACGGTTGACCGTCCCCAGCGACGACGACCATTTCCATCGGCCCTGTCGCCAATTGTACCGCACATAAGAAAAAGGCTGTACCGGTCGGTGCCCGCTCGGCGACAGCGGCAAACGCCTCGAGCTGTTGATCCGCTTTTTCCGCTAAATCGGTGCGTCCAGTCACATGTGCCAAACGGAATAGATTGTACGCCGCAACCGAATTCCCAGACGGTATAGCCCCGTCGTAAATTTCTTTCGGTCGCGCCAACAATTGCTCGCCGTCCGTCCCCGTAAAATATAGGCCGCCGTGCGCTTCATCCCAAAATAAACGTAGCATGTCATCGTTAAAGCGCTCGGCCAGTTGCAAATAAGTGACGTCCCACGTGGCCTCGTACAGTTCGTGTAGCGCCCACACGAAAAAGGCGTAGTCGTCCACGTATGCGAGATGGGCGGCTTCCCCGTCGCGGTAGCGTGCGAGTAATCGCCCGTCCTCTCGCTGTAGTCGGGTGAGAATAAACTGGACCGCTCGTTCCGCCGCTTCCCGGTAACCAGAATTTTGTAACACTTTTGCCCCTTTTGCAAAAGCGGCGATCATAAGCGCATTCCACGCCGTCAAAATTTTATCGTCCTTATGCGGGTGAACGCGCATCTCGCGCCGCTCAAACAGCTTCTCTCGCGCTTCCGCCAACTGTTCCTCCCACACATAGACGGAAAACCCTTTCGCATCCGCAAACTGCTCTGCCGAGCGCCCGATCACATGCGGAATGCTCTTCCCTTCAAAATTGCCGACGCGATCGATACCGTAATAGTCGCAAACGAGTGCGCCTACTTCACTGCCTAACACATTGAACACTTCCTGCGGCGTCCAAACGTAAAACTTCCCTTCGACTCCTTCCGAATCGGCATCTTCCGCCGAGTAAAAACCGCCGTCCGGATCCGTCATATCCCGCAACACGTACGTAAATATTTGCTCAGCCACGCGGGCATAATGTTCTTTTCCCGTCACTTGGTATGCCTCCAAATAGACGTAAGCTAACAGCGCGTTGTCGTACAGCATTTTTTCAAAGTGGGGCACAAGCCATTTTTCGTCCGTCGAATAGCGAGCGAAGCCGTAGCCGATGTGGTCGTACATGCCGCCGCGGTACATTCCGTCCAGCGTTTTTTCCACCATCTCCAGCGCGTGCTTTTCCTTTGTTTGTCGGTAGTACCTGAGCAAAAACATGCCATTGTGTGGGGAAGGAAACTTCGGCGCCTCCCCAAACCCGCCGTAAACGTCGTCAAATTGCTGCGCAAATTGCCGGTACGACTCGTGGACAGTTTGTTGGAACTGCGACTGTAGCTGCTCTTCTCGCTGATCCCGAGCTGCCTTTCCCTCCTTCGACGTGACAAACGATGTCGGGGTGGCGACGTGTGGTTTCACCGCTTCCGCAATTTTCTCTCCCATCTCGAGGACGTGGTCCCGATCCGCGCGCCACTTATCGGCGATTTGCGTCAATATACTGAGCAACCCCGGTCGTCCCCATTTGTTCTTCTTCGGGAAATACGTCCCGGCGAAAACCGGTTGCTGCTGCGGCGTCAACAAGACCGTTAACGGCCAGCCGCCGTGCCCGGTCATCATTTGGCAAACAGTCATGTAAAGGTGGTCGATGTCCGGTCGCTCCTCGCGATCGACTTTAATCGCTACGTACTCGCGGTTGAGTAGGGTCGCCACTTCTTCGTCGGCAAACGATTCTCTGGCCATAACGTGACACCAGTGACAAGTGGAATACCCACACGAGAGGAAGATCAACTTATCCTGCTTAGCAGCCTCTTTTATGCCGTCAGCCCAGTTGTACCAGTCGACGGGGTCGTAGGCATGCTGTAGCAAATAGGGTGACTTTTCGTTTATGAGGCGGTTCGGTGTTAGGTTCGGTTTTTCCACGCGGTGACACCTCCGTGTAATCGTTCCGTATGATAGCGATTGAGATAGACAGATTCCTCAGTTGGGACCATGGGATACTCCTGTACTTTCCCCAGCTGCTTTGCTTTTTACCCTAGCGGAGAATACGTGCGCTCTTACCGTGTACGTATTAACACTCCAAAAGGGGTACTACCCTTATTCACTATATTATCTTACCACCGCCCGAGATCATACTGATTTATACGCGCCATATGTTATACATGCAACTTTGAAAATCGTTTATTAAAGACCCAACAATGAACCAAAGTTTCGCAATAACATCATTGCCACTAAACCAGTTATGACGGTGGCTAATAAACTGCGTGAAATAAATGCAACGACAAACGCGGGTAGTGCGGCTATTAACCCCTGTGGCGATGGCGCGAAAGACCCATTCGACACGAGCAGCTCCTGTGCCAACAGCGCGGACATGACGGCAATCGGTATATGGTTCAGCCAGCGCATCCCCCACTCGGGCAACTCAATTTTACTTAACACAATGAGCGGTAGTACTCGCGGAATGAGCGTAACGACTGACACCCCAAGTAGCATCAAGAAAAAACTCCATCTCACTTCCAATTTAACGCCATCCTCCCAACTCCCGTTGTTTTAATTCCCTAGTCGGTGTTCTAATCCCTAGCCGCTATTTTAATCCTTGCCCGCCTTGGGCACTTGTCGTATTGTCAGAAGCCAGAAGCTTGACCCGTCCGCCTCCTCTCGCTCCACACCCCGATACTTGCAGCGACGACGGTAGCCATTAACACGCCGGCACTTTCAGACACAAACACCGATCCGACAATAACCATCGCCACCGCGCTCACTGCCACGACGAGATCGACGCCAAACTGGGAACGCTCCGTCAACTGCAGCATTAAGAGGCCGATAAACATCGCTGGCAACGCAAAGTCGAGACCGAACTTCTCGGGCGAAGTGATCCACTGGCCAAAAACTCCTCCGGCGAGGTTAGCGAGCAACCAATTCAAGTAAGCCGTTAGATTAAGTCCAAACATCCAGTACACGTTGCCGTTCTGCTTACCGGACAGTTCCGCGGCAGCGACACCGAACGTTTCGTCCGTTAATTGCGAACCGATTAAGACGTTTTTCCACACAGGCAAATGGCGAAAGTAGGGCGCAAGCGCTGCACTCATTAACAAATGGCGCAAGTTGACAAAAAACACCGTGAAGATAATGGCGGTCGTCGGATTGCCAGCTGCCAGCATTCCAGCAGCGATAAACTGCGCCGAGCCAGCATACAAAAGTAAGGACATTAACGCAATTTCCGCCAAGGACATGCCTGCTGTTTTTTCGACGACACCAGCTGCGAACCCGATGCTCAAATAACCTAAAACGGTCGGTAAGCAATCTTTCACGCCTTGTATGAAACTACCGTCGCCTTTAACGACTGACGGATTTGCTAACTGTATCTCTTTTTTGCTCATCATTCCTCCACCCAAGCCCGTACACTATATTTTTCCTGCTCTGCCCATCTATATCGTGATCACTCATTTGCCAACCGATCGTCGATTGCTCTATCACACTTGGCGATAGGCTGTTAACTGTAACAGCAAGTGTCCAAAAATTATGTGCTGTTAGTCGGAGCGCTTCCCCGTCACAACGTGAACGAGATCGGGATTATTTCGCCATAGGGCGTCCAATTTCTCTGATCCAAACTGTGCGGTAATTTCTTCGATCATAATATCGTGTCGGATGTATTCTGTTGCGACGAGTACGAGCGCCGGATCGTATGTTTTGACCGCCCAGCTCGTCGTTTTATCCGAAAAGTTGGCGATCAACACCTCTTCTCCATCGCGGGCGACAATCGTTAAGTGACCCGCTGTCCGCGCTTTGACGACCTCTGGCGTCATGTAATCGTGGTGGAATGTCACCCCGATTTCTGTATCCGGTGCCCCGAAAAGCACCGAAAACACATGAACCCCTTCTCTTTCGCTAAGATGACGCGCGACTGCCTCTTTTACGATCGGCACTTGCGGTTCCCAGATTGACAACCATAATTCCTTTTCAGCGCGGCTGATAATGTCCGCCATTTCGTGTAAGACGAGGTCGTCACTGCGAATGTGCCAGATGGTGTCCATCTCCCGCTCTTGCTGCAATTTCGGCAGCGTTTGCTCTAAAAATGAAAACGACCGCTCAAATTGATCCCTTAGCCGCCCGATTAAGTCTTCGGCGGGTAGCGGCGAGTACGTGACCGGTTCGGAAGGCACGAGGTGGACAGCGCCTTTGTCCATCAGCTTCCCCATTACCTCGTAAATCATCGAGCGCGGTACACCAGAACGTTTGCTTATTTCGTAACCTGTCACCGGATGGCCCTTCAACAGGCCGATATAAGCTTTGCACTCGTACTGCGAAAAACCGAGCTTTTGCAGTGCTTTAAAAATTTCTTCCATCGCTCACCCATCCGCTCATTAGTTATCGATTGCTCTTACACTTAGGCGCTTGTTGTTTTTTCCTTTACTTTTTACAGCAGTAATTTCCATGCGCCCAATTTCTGCTGTTCGCCCCACGTGCGTTCCTCCGCACGCTTGTTCGTCGACGGAGTCGATCGCGACGAGGCGGATCTGCTTGACCGAAGGCGGAAGCAAACTGACAACGGTCTTAATCATGCCGGGAGTTTTTTCTGCTTCCGCACGGCACTAACTACGTGAATCCTGTCGTAGAAAAACGGTTCAGCCTTAAGCGAACCGCGAATGATTATTCGGACTCTTTTATAAGAAAATGGGTTTCGAAGATGGAGCTTCTAGGAAGAAACTCATACATCTAATCGGGTTGCCCAGAAACCAGTCACTTAGTAGTTAGATTACTACTTACTATAGCTAACCACTTACAGAAAGTCAAGATAAAATAATCTGTGAAGACGGATTGTCCGCTCGATTCTCTCTTATTAATTTCTGGAGGTCGCTGCAATTGTTTGACTTGCGCTAGCCGCGGAAAGAATAGTGAAAAAATTTTAGGTGTTAAAATACCGCTGGCGAGTGAATAGATCATTTGTTTCAATTAAGGCCGTTTTATGGTATTCTTTTGGCGTACAGTTTAGGAGATTGAGGTGTTTTATGAATAAAGGTATGAAAGTCGTTGGAGAATGGCTCGCCGCGTTGTCATTCGCTGTCGTTTTAGCTATCGTTATCGGAATCTTTATCGTGCAACCTTCAATCGTATCCGGACACTCCATGGATCCGACACTGGAAAACGGGCAACGTATATACGTTTCGAAACTATCCCATACATTCAACTATGTGCCCGATTACGGTGACATCGTCATCATAGATAGTCGTGTCGATCGAAAGCGTTCGCTTGCCGACGATTTGTTCGAACACCCGCTGTTTATGTTACTCGGCCTCGGGAATAAGGAAGATCAATATGTGTATGTTAAGCGGGTAATCGGCAAGCCTGGTGACATTTTGGAATTTAAAAATAATCAAGTGTATCGTAACGGCGACCCGTTAGACGAACCGTACATTATGGAAACGATGGCCACCGACGATCGCGTGTTCAACGTTCCGGAAGGGCATGTGTTCGTCTTAGGTGACAATCGAAATGAAAGTGCAGATAGCCGTGAATTAGGCTACATTCCACTGAGCCATATCCTCGGAAAAAAAATATCGTGGAACTAACAGCTTACCATACAATAATTGGCCGGGGCTCAGCGACAACATCGATTAACTGAAGTGTATAAACGCCGCGCGAATGCACATGCTTAAAACTGTTAACTGTTAACGATCTGAACAAGGAGGTTTCACCTTTATGGCTCAGCAAAACCAACAACAGCAACAACAGTTGCAGCAGACGATTCAGGCGGCACAACAAGCGATTCAGCAGGCGCAAACGAGTGCCAATCCAGCACAAATTCAGCAGGCGCAGCAGCAATTGCAACAAGCACAGCAACAACTACAGCAAGTGCAGCAGTCGGCGCAAGCCGATGCCCAGCAGTTACAGCAGCTGCAAAGCGTCCAGCAAGACTTGCAACAGGCGCAGCAGCAACTACAACAAGCACAACAAAATAATTACCAATAGCACAGAGCGCGGGGAGAGCCTTGGAAGGCTTCCCCTTTTTTTTGAACAAAATTTAACGAAGTAGCAAATATGGCCCTAAATAGAACGCGCCGTATGGTAGGAGTGAAATAATAAAAAATGGACAAAAAAACGTACTATATCGCTGTCGGCAGCGGCACAATTCTCGAAGATCAAGCAGATGGGGCATTCGATTTCGAAATTGAAGCGACACCTAAGGAAATCGAACAGCTCCAAAAGTTGTTTACGGAACAATTTGCAACAGATTGGCAGTCATTTCTACGTGCACACATTCCGATTAAGCCGTATAGCGAAGACAAGCCGAACGACGCATACGATGAAAACTTGCACAATGTGTACCGAGCGATTTACCAATTAGGCACGCCGCGTACAAAGCAGTTTATCGAAGAACACGGTTTACTAACTTTAACGGACGACGCACACAGCATTTAAGCGAACAAGTGACGGTCAGCCCGACCTAAACGCCGCGAACCCACTCTGCCTATTCACCACTTTTTTTATTTCCTGCGGGATACTCACCCTTACAAACCCCTGTCCTCGAACATAATGTAAAGGGATCTCACAAAAGGAGGATACACCTTTAGTGCTCACTTGCAGGAGGGGGGTGAATATGGTGGGCTACGACGGAATGATGGGTTTCTGTCATGAGCACATCGGAAAGCCTGTGCAAATGCAATTTAAAGATGGTACCGTCATGGATGGCGTCATTCACGAAGTTCACGATGACGGGATCATGTTTGCGCCGATGGGAGACGGCGCGATATGGATGAAGGGCGGTAAAAAAGGTAAAACTGCTCACGCCATCGGTGACGCTAACAATTCCTCGCCACGGACAAAAACCGTCCAGTTCTTTTTTGCCCCGTTCTTTGTTCCGTTTGCAGCGATTGCGGCGTTTTCACTCGCTTGGTGGTGGTGGTAATTCTTAAATTTCTTCCAACTCGCCGCAATCGGCCCCGCAACTAGCGGGGCCATGTTCTCGCCTATTACCAAAATTAATCGCACACGTCATTAATCGAACAACGTCGCTTGTTCTGGATTTTGTAAGAAGGAAAACATTTGTTCAATTTGTGACTGAGTCACCCGTCTCGTCGACAGCGGCGGTAACGTTTCTACGGAAAAAAACTGCACATCGCTCGTCTCGGTCGTGTCGCGCGTTGCCAACTCCGTAATCTCACACAAGATGAACAGCTTATAGGCGTGATAAATCGACGGCGGGTGCGCGTGTTTCTGCTGATCGAACACCGCCAGCAACTTTACAGGCGTAACGACGTAACCCGCTTCCTCTCTAATTTCCTTTACGACAACTTCTGACGGCGATTGTCCGACGTCAGCCCAACCGCCGGGCAATGACCAAAAGCCATCCGTCCGTTCTTTAACGAACAAGAGCTGATCGTTTTGAAATACGACACCGCGCACGTCAATTTTCGGTGTCGCATAACCGGTACCACTCGCAAACGACTTAGCGATTTTTTCCGGGGCGGTCTGAGTGAGTGCCGCCATCATTTCCACACTCATTTGACGCAGCGCCGTAAACCGTTCAATGTCAAATACGTCTTTGGAATACGTAAGTCCGTTTTGACTGATCGCTTGAATGCGTTTGGCCCACTCGAGCCATTTGTTCGTCATCGTTAAGACCCCACTTTTTCGTTTACTTATAGATAGACGCAGGAAAACATGAGCTCTTGTACATCTTTTACAAAACTACTAACCGAGTCTCACTGTACACGTGCCGAGCGTCTCTGTTCCCCAGCACAAGTCTAAGTGATCCCCGTCCGCGACTGGCCCAACTCCTGCGGGAGTCCCCGTAAAAATAATGTCACCCCTTCCTAAGCCGAAATGTTCCGCAGTAAAAGCAATAATGTGTTGTAAATCGAACAACATTTCCCCGATGTTTCCTTTTTGTACTTGTTCACCGTTTTTGTAAAGAGAGAAGTCTGTCTGCTCGCATGATACGATGCTAGGAAACGACCGGAACGTCGTGATCGCTGCCGAATTCGGGAAACCTTTCGCCAAGAGCCACGGGTGCCCTTTCTTTTTCAATTTACTTTGCACGTCGCGCAGTGTAAAATCGATACCGAGCGCCATCTCGTCGACGACGTCTTCCACTGCCAAGCCTTCTGTGTACGGTTTTGCAATATGTACGACGAACTCGATTTCGTGGTGCACTTCCCCCCGCTTCCCGGGAAGCGTAATCTCCCTACCGTCTGCGCGCACGAGGGCGTGCGTCGGTTTGGAGAACAAAAACGGCTCCTTTGGTACCTCGTTCCCTAATTCCGCCGCATGTAGGGCGTAGTTTCGCCCGACACAATATATGTTACCAATGTCCATATTTGCGCTCCCCTTTTCACTTTTTGACTAAATCATAACATCTTTTCCCCATTTCCAGTACATTTTTTTGTACGCGCATGCTATCATTTTGTAGTAATGTGTGTGTCACTTTTTGTTTGGGGGGACTTATGTGAATCGATTACGCGTACATCTTGCGAACACGGCAGCTAAATTTGTCAAGTGGATACTGCGCATCTCTGGCAAAAAAGGAACGACCTTGCCCGGTAAAGTCGCCCTTTCCATCTGCCCGACGATCCTCGCCTATTACGGTGAAAAACTACAAGGAAACGTCGTCCTCATTACGGGAACGAACGGCAAAACGACGACGAGTAACTTACTGACTCAATTTTTGCGTGCTGACGGGCGCAACGTTATTTCAAACAGTCTCGGCGCCAACCTGATCCAAGGGATTGTGTCAGCACTCATCGACGGTTACGATAAAAGCAAGCCGGGGCAAACGGCGGTCATCGAAGTGGACGAAGCGACAATTTCTAAAGTGATCGAACCGCTGCAGCCGTGCGCCGTGCTCGTGACGAACTTTTTTAGCGACCAATTAGATCGCTTCGGCACGGTGGAAACGGTCGTAAAATTTGTCGAGGACGCCTTAAACAAGGCTCCCCTTCACACCCGAATCGTGCTCAATGCGGACGACCCTCTCGTGTCTTCCATCGCTCCGCAAAAGCAGAACGTCACGTGGTACGGCGTGAACTCTAGCACCCTCCCCTCCTCCGACGCGCGGGAAGGAGCGGACGGGAAGTACTGTCGCAAGTGCGGGACCGAGCTCGCGTACACGCGCTACCATTACGGCCAACTCGGTTTTTATCGTTGCCACGGTTGCGGGTTTAAACGTGCCAAACCAGACTTTGCTGTCGATCACGTCCGTTTGCACGAGGGCGGTATCCAGTTTTCGTTCAACGGACAAACGGGGTTTATTAGCTCCCCGAGCCTTTACAACGTCTATAATGCATCTGCCGCACTTACCGCGGCGCACTTTCTCGGAGTCAACCGCGACGTGCTCAGCGAACAAATAACATCCTTATCTACCGGTTTAGGGCGCATGGAACGGTTAAATGCTTCCGGTAAGCCGGTTCTGTTGACACTCGTGAAAAACACGACCGGATGTAACCAAGTCCTTACTGCATTACAGCAAGATGAGCACCCTTCATACTTAGTCGTCGTGTTAAACGACCGCGCCGCGGACGGAACCGACATTTCGTGGATCGAACAGACGAATTTTGAAAAACTGCGCACATTCTCCCGCCTCGAACGCATTTGGGCCACAGGAACGCGCGCGGCCGATATGGGTACGCGCTTAGAGAAAGCGGAACTCGGTCGTTTGACGAAAGTCGTAGACGGTGACGCGTTGTCCGCTGTCGACCAGGCACTCACGGCATTACCAGACGGCTACCAACTTTACATCTTGTCGACGTATACGTCCCTGTACGCGATTAGGGACCATTTGCTAGCCCAAGAACGCGTGCCGGCTGAAGGGTAAAAGACCTGCGTGTACAAAAATGCACGTCCGTCTATTGACGCGAATGTCTTTTACTTGTAAATTAGAAAAACCCTCCCTCGTCCGGAGGGTTTTTCTAATGATATCGGATGTTTCGCTCACGTCTTGGACAGTGCTATATAAGAAGTACCTAAAAAAGGAGAGGATATTTCATGACTGCCACCGCAACCCGCGAAGCACTGCTCGACGACATTCGCCACATCTTACAGAGCGACGATCCGGCGACCGCCCTACTCGAGCGCGTCGAATCGTTACAGCCGTATGACTTAGACGAAATCTTACAAGAGCTGACGTTAGATGAACAACTGACGTTCTTAAGCGCGTTACCGTTTTCGCTAGCCGCGGAGACGTTAGAATACGCTGAACCGGAACGGCAGTACCAAATTTTACACCACTTAAACGTCTCCATTACCTCACGACTTTTACGGCACATGTCAAGCGATACGGTCGTCGACATGCTCCTATCGCTTCACCCGCTGCAACAGGCGCGGCTATTAGACTTGCTACCGGACGACTACCGCCAAAAAATTGATACGTTAATGACGTTCCCCGAAGACACGGCCGGCAGTTTGGCCACGGTCGAGTACATTTCTGCTCGCGTCTCCTGGACCGTGGAACAGGCGCTTAGCCACGTACGCAAAGTCGGTCACGAAGCAGAACTCATTTCCTATATTTACGTCATCAATGTGTATGGGGAACTCGTCGGTGTCGTCTCGTTAAAAGATGCCATTCTCGCGCCGCCAGACACGCGTCTAAGAGATATCGTCACGAGCGATGTCATTTCCGTAAGCGCCCACTTACCTCAGGAAGATGCCGCCGACATTCTCACCCGCTACGACTTCGTCGCCCTCCCCGTCGTCAGTGAGCAGCGGTTAATCGGCATTATTACCGTCGACGACTTGATTGACGTCATTCATGAGGAGGCGACGGAAGACATCCAAAAATTAGGCGGCAGCCAGCCGCTGTCCGAATCGTATTTTAAAACACCGATCTGGGTGTTATTCCGCAAACGGATCGTCTGGCTCGTTTTTTTGTTCGTCGCTGCCGCATACACGGGCACGATCATGCACTACTTCGAAGACGTCCTATCGCAAATGGTGTCGCTGTCGTTTTTTATTCCACTGTTGATCGGCACGGGAGGAAATACCGGCTCACAGACGGTGAGTACGCTCGTACGCGCCTTAGCCGTCGGCGAGGTGACCTTCCAAGATATGTTTCGCGTCCTAGCGCGAGAAATAGCGACCGGTTTGTTGTTAGGCCTCGCTCTAGGGGCGATCGCTTACGTCCGCGCCGCGATGCTCGGGGTCGACTTCAAAGTGGGGGCCGTCGTCTCCTTAACCGCGTTTGCGATCGTCATTTGGGCCTCGATCGTTGCCGCTGTTTTGCCGCTCATTTTACATCGTTTAAAAATGGATCCCGCCGTCGTTTCTGCGCCCCTTATTACGACCCTCGTCGACGGTACGGGACTCATTTTGTACTTTACGATTGCGCGGCTCATCTTGAACCTGTAACACTGCCGAAATAATTGACCGGACCGCGTTTTATTGATACAACTATTGGGGAGTAGCATTCGCAAACTATTGGAGGGAACGACACTTAAATGTTTTGGTTTATCGTCATTACGATCGGCCTCATCCTGCTGGCCTTTATCATTTTGCGAGTCGGATACATATGGCTGAACACTTGGGTTAGGAAGCCGGATGCCGACTACGTGCTTAAGTTTATTCAAGAAAACCCGGAGCGCTCCTCACTGTCAGTCGTCCGGAACGGCGAAGTGGTCGCCGCCTTACAGGACAACTTCTTACGCCCGCTCGCCAGTACGGTAAAAACGATCCTCGGCATCGAATACGCCAAGCAGGCGGCCAGTGGCGCCATCGATCCCGCGGAACGCGTCGCCTTAGACGATCTTACCGCGTTTTACGTCCCAAATACCGACGGCGGCGCACACGGCGCCTGGCTTAGAAGCATCGAGGAAGGCGGCTTAGTTACTCATGGACGTGTCGCATTAGCTGAAGTCGCTAAAGGAATGCTCGCGTACAGCTCGAACGCAAACACTGAATATTTAATGATGCGCTTAGGCCTCGACCGCATAAACGCTAACTTAGAATCGCTACAATTATCGAGGCACGAACCGTTGTACCCGTTTGTGTCGAGCCTTTTCATCCCTTACGAACTGTGGCAGCGTTTAGGGACAGACTTGCCGAAAAAAGAAGCGCTCGATCGCGTCAAAAAGCAACTTCATCAAATGACGCCCAATGACTTCGCCGCCGAAGCGGAAGCGATCCACGAAAAACTGAAAAACGATCGCGACGGGTCGTACAAAAAAACCGCTGCGCTCAGTGAGTGGTTCGACAACGAGTTTGATCGGCTTCACTCGGTAAAATTTACGAAAGCGACAACGGCGGAATACGTGTCACTGATGCAAAAATTAAATAGCCGTACATATTTCCCGCCCGACGTTCAGTCCCACCTCGATACGATATTCGAGTGGCCGATGCAGCAAGAGAATAACGCCGAACAGTACCGTCACCTCGGCGGCAAGGGGGGCTCGACCGCGTACATGCTAACACAAGCACTCTATGCGGAAGACAACGCGGGGAATAAAACAGAGCTCGCCGTCTTCTTTTACGACATTTTAGGTTATGAGACCTCCAAACTGAAGCATAGTATCGATGCCTTTCTAAAAAAGGTGCTCATCGACGAGACGTTTCGCGGCCAATTGCGAGGATGAGATAGGCATAACCATCGACGCGTTGAGCGCAGAAGCGATTCGCGAGCGGGATCTCGTTTAAGTTGGCTAGCGGCCCTGACACATTGCTTTTTTGCTACGTTTTATTGGTCGACATCGACCGTGCCGTGCCGATTGTACGTCGCCAGCGAAATGCGGGCGACGTCTTTTTCCGTTAGGCCATACGCTTGCAATTGTACAAACAGCCAGTCGCGGTCTTTGTTCAAGTACCGCAAGTTAGGAGCGACAATATCCCCGTCGACGATGAGCGGAAGTGGAATGAACGTATGTTCAGGGACGACCGTCAACTGCTCGCCTGCTGTCGGTTGCACATCGCGCACCTGGAGCGGGCGGGCATGCGCTTTCGGAATGACGCTGACCTTCCCGGACAACTCCATCGTCGCCATTTCGACGTCGTGCACGTCAACATACCCTTTTACCCGCAGCTCTTTCAACAAATCTTCGACGGTTAAGCGGGCGCGGCGTAGCCCGTTCATGTCGATATCGCCGCCCTTCACGAGCACATTCGGCTTTCCTAACACCCACCGTTTCACTGGATTCATTAAGCGCAAGCGAGAAAAAGCGATAAAAAAGAGCGCGACGGCGAGCGAATAGTACGAAGCAATGCCTAAGCGCTTCGTCACGATCGGTTCCGTTACAGTCGTCCCGAGAATGAGCACGACGATTAAATCGAACGCGTCCATTTCCGCAACCGCTCGCCTCCCCATCCAGCGCAACAGCACGGCTCCGACGAAGACGACAACGAACGGCGTCCATACGTAGCGAAAAAAAATATCCATCCACACTCACCCATCCCTGTGCGCCACTTTTGCAGAGCGATCTTTAATAATGATCCTTAGTAAAAATAATTCCCCTAATGCGTGGAATTATTTTGCCACATGACAGAGGGGGGAGTACGCGCACGCATTCGACAAACGAGCACATGTGCGCGTGAATGTGCGAGTGAAGCGTAAAATCGCGCGAATGAGCATCTTTACATGCGGTTTGCGTCATACTAACAGGCGGATAATAACTGTTTGAACGGGTACGAGCTTGCAAGCCTTAAGAAAGAGGTGGCGACGATGAAACGACCATTGCTTACTCGATTAACGATACTTCATATAACACTTCTCATGTCATTAACATTTTACTTAAGCGCTTGCGGCCCAGCCACTCCCACCGACATTTCCGCTAAACTCGCCCGCGCGGAACAGATCATCCGGGAAAAGTCGTGGCAAGAAGCGGCAGATGTCGTGAAAAACATCGACGACGATTGGACGTACGTGCGCGCCGCCTACAAACCGAGCGACGCGCACCGTTTCGAGGAACTGTGCCTCCAGCTCAGCCTCGCCGTCGAAGGGGGGAGCCCCACCTCGATGTCCCTCTGGCAAAAGCTTAGCACCACGTGGAAACAGATGAATCTGCCTCCTTCTGCGAAAGTGCCTTAGTCCATATAAATGTTCCGATCGACGCCATTACCTTAAAGTGAGGCAAAGCTCAAGCCGTCTTCGACTCCCCAGCAGGCACTTTCACTCTCGCCAAGAAAAACCACCCGATCACGATAAAAACGAGTAGCGATGCGACAGCAAAACGGTTGCCGAGCGCCGCTGCATGACGCGGAAACATCGCCGTGACGGCACCCCACACGAGCGGTCCGAGAACGGCAGACATGCGCCCGGAAATGGCGTACAACCCGAAAAACTCCCCTTGCTTCTCTACCGGACTGAGCTCGACGAGTAACTTGCGACTGACGACTGATGCTGAGCCCATCCCGATGCCCGCCAAAATCCCCGTGATCCAAAACATGCTCACCGTGAAACTAAAGGCACCGACGACGAGTGCGACCGTCCACAGTGCTAGCACGATGTACAGCGCCTTCTTCGAGCCGATCCAGTCCGACACGAGCCCGAGGACGAAGGAACCGACGATCGCGAAGGACGTCGAGCCGATCAAAAACAAGGTGAGTTCGCCAGCCGTAAAGCCGATGACCCGCGTCGCATAAATAGACATAAAGGCGACGACTGTATTGACAGCGTCCATATAAAAGAAATAAGCGATAAGAAACAGAAACACACTGCGGTAATTCGTCTTCGCTTCTTTAATCGTTTGCATGACGCGCCGATAGGCAGCAGCGACTGTCCGCTTCTGCTGCGAGGCTGCTTCGACGACCGGCTTCACTTTATCTTTGCCGAAAATAAAAAGTGGCAGCGCAAATAGAAGGAACAGGAGCGCTGTCGGCACAAAGGCGTTGGCGTTGACGTCCTCCCCCTGTCCTGCAGGCAAAAGCAGCAGCAAATCATTTAGCCACTGCGGCGTATTTCCCTTCACAAACGGCTGTACAACGATTAAGCCAGTGACCGTCCCGCAGTAACTGACGGCAATCCCCCAACCGGAAATGCGTCCCAACTCTTCCTTTGCCCCTAGATCGGGCAACATCGAATTGTAAAAAACGATTGATGCATTATAACAGACGTTACAGACGACAAAAATAATGAGACCGAACATCAAATAAAGCGACAAATTACTTCCTTGCGCAAATACGGTCGTCGCCAATAAGCCGAGTACGATCATTAAGGCGATACAGGCCAGTCCGAACAGGCGGACATACGGCACCTTCTTTTGCCGCCAATCAATGAGCACTCCGAGAAGCGGTGAAAGTAAGACGACAATAATCATGGAAACGGAGACGGCGAGACTGTAATATATGTCCGGCGCGCCGTTCGTTTCTGTCACCCACAACGAAAAATAACGAGAGATGATGTTCATTGAAAAAATAGTAGCGCCGAAATCGTACAATGCCCACGTCATGACTGGTACGGAAAACAACAGGGCGATGTTGCGTTTAAAATTGCTGCCAGGCGATTTCTGTTGACCTGGCGGTGCGACTTGAGCCATAGCCTTTCCCCTTTCTATCCTCTGTGTATTATGTATTCACAATGATAAGGGGAAAATCCTGCTTTTTTACCCAACCTTTACAAAAGAATAATATACATGCCCCCTAACCTTCCGCGTATTGTTCCCCCTGTCAAAAGAGACACGAAAACCTTTGAATGTAGACCTGTCCTAAAAAAATAAAAAAGACCCCTGAGCGGAGTCTTTAACTGCTTAGTATGGTGCATGGTATAGGGGATGGATTGACAAATCAGTCTTCTTTCGACTTCGGAGTCGAAAGAGTGTACAAATAAGCAAGTTTTTGCTCTAAATTGTCGAGAATTTCGCGTCCAACTTCCCGCGTGATTAAGCCCGCGCGTACGGCAAAATCAATTTCCCGCGAGAGGCCAAACATTTGCGTATCCAACACATCTTCGTACAGTGGGCAAGACGGCAAGGTCAAATTGTCCAATTGTACTGAAATCAAGTGGTGAATTTTGTTGGCATCTTCCTGGAGAAGCTTTAACGCTAAATGATGTAAATCTGTTTGAGCTGCGGTTGTCAAAGGTATATCCCTCCATCCCAACAAATAACGAAATATATCACACCGTGACACCCGTTTTCCACAGTTAGATTTACTCCCAGTTTATCATGAACGTCGACGCTTTGCAAAACGACCTCAGCACACACGTGTAAGTCTGAGGTCAGCCTTTGCCTAAGCGCAGCCTCTGTCTAAGCTTAGTCTTCCAATTCGCGCAGTAGCTTTTCAAATGTTTTGTTCCGCGAGTCTTTCCGGTCCCCCCGGCGCAACTCTTCGATGAGTGCAGTGGCACGTTCCCCGTGACCGAAGATGTTAGCGATCGCTTCCTCGGTCATTACTGGATCTAATTGTAACGCTTTTTTCCACATGGATTCCACTTTGTCATAGTCGCCTGCAGTCCAGTAAATAATTCCCAATTGAAAGTAAGCCGCGGCGTTCTCTGGATCGATGCGTACGACTTCCTCGTACATCGCTTGCGCCTGTTCAAACCTTTGCTCCCGTAAGAACTGCTCCGCTTTCCAAGAGAGGTGCGTCGGATCTTGCTGCACTTCCTCGTTGCCGTAAACGAACACGCCATACATACCGACGACGAGTACGAGCGCCGCGAGTAGTCGCCACACAGGCCGATGTTGTTTGCGCGGCAAGCTGATCGCGAGCGCTGCCAAATAACCACCGAGCAAGCCACCGATATGTCCATAATTATCAATCGACGGCGTTACAAATCCGATGACTAAGTTTAAAATAAGAAAAAAGATAATGTCGCGTCCTAATGTGCGGAAAAACAACTTCGGGTAAAGCTGCCCGAAAACGAGCATCGCCCCGAAACAGCCAAATATAGCGCCCGACGCACCAGCCGAGATATTGCTCGTAAACGCAAAGCTAGCGAGCGAGCCGCTAATGCCGGCTAACAAGTAAATGGCCAGAAAGCGCCAGCTACCGTAAATACGTTCCACTGCACTGCCGATGAAGTAGAGCGCCATACTGTTAAATAAAAAGTGTAAATGTCCTAAATGCAAGAAAATCGGCGTCACGAGTCGCCACCATTCACCTTCGGCAATGAGAGAGTTAAACTTAACGCCAAAATTGATCAACGTCTCTCTATTGTCGACTCCGCCGTTTAATAACACTAAACCGTAAACGATCGCATTGACAATTAACAGCAACCACGTGAATAACGGTTTACCGTGACGGAATACGGAGAGCATTTTTTGTTCGCGCTCTCGCTCAGTATTGTGAATTTGCAACCGAATCTCTCGCAAGTCGGTCACTTCACGGGCCGCCGCCATACTACCCTGCAAAGCGGGTAGCGCTACACCCCAGCGTTCGAGTGAACTTACTCCTCCTACGCACGTTCCCTGCTCCAAATTGAAAAAGAGCGTTTGGAGTGTAAACGGCGCACGTTCAGGTGCTGCACTCGCCGCACGCGCGCGTTCCACCATCTCGTCAGAAGGACTCTCCGGTAGCACGTAAATATTTACTGCTTCAAGTGCAGTCCGAGCACGCCGCGCCAGTTGCTGAAAACGGTGTTTGCTCTCCATCACATCGCGTTCCACGACTTGGGCCCAGTAACTTTCGAGCGGAACTAAGCGCAAATAAAGAACTTTCTTGTGTCGTTCAGAGACGAGGTGAAGCGCCTTCGCGTAAGGCTCGTCACCTTGTCCACTCGTATCATCTTTTTCGATATAAAAAAGCGAACATTGGTTGTCGTGCACGAGCTTCTTCGCCATTAACCAGATCGCCGATTGTAAATGGGACGATTGCATACAGTTATCTCCTCATAAAACTCATAAAATCACTCATTCTCTTATCATATCAGATATGGCACACTGACAACAGTCCTCGCCTACCGAGCGGATGTATGCTTTCATTTCCTTATTACGACAGGTTACTATGAGAAAGTCTATGAGAAAGTACATGAGAAAGTCCTCGTTACTATGAGAACGTCCACGAATAATATTGAATAACCTCAAATAAAAACGAGGCGTTCCAAAGGTTGGAACGCCATTCATTCGTACGTTTATTATTCATACGCCTTAAATAGCTATCGGATCAATAACGAGGGTTAGTCACGCGGAATACCCGCTGTCACCTCATACCATCGCCCTCACTGTCGCTAAAGATTCGATACAATCGTCACACACCATCTTCCCCTTGTACGGTTCGACTCGGTCGGCACTGCCGCAAAAAATGCAGGATGGACTATATTTCTTGAGCACAATCTTGTCGCCGTCGACGAATATTTCTAATGGGTCTTTAACGTTAATTAGCATTGTCCGCCGTAACTCGATCGGTAGCACGATTCTCCCAAGCTCGTCGACCTTCCTCACAATTCCCGTTGCTTTCACATTTCCTTCCTCCTTATGCTCTTTTTTCTTTTCTCTTCTTCCTATACCACAAAATGGTGTGAAAAAAACCACATTTATGCAAAAGAGAAGATTTTTTTTCGTGCGCGCATCGCGCAAACCTTGGGAGATGCACTTGTAATATTTGGTGGAATCGGTAATTGCTTTTTATTTTTAGAAACAGCAGGAATTTCCCCCCCGACCGCGAATAGTTATCAAAGGCATTTAATTTCATTAACATCTTTAGTGCGAGGTGATAGTATGACGATGAAGGACTGGGAAAAAATAATCGATTCGATTAACGGAGTCGTTTGGGGTCCGGCTATGCTGGTCTTACTCGTTGGCACAGGTATTTTTCTAACGTTTCGACTAGGATTTTTGCAAATTTCTCAACTGCCTTATGCGTTAAAACTCGCTTTTAGCCGCAAGCAAGATAAACAATCTACAGGAGATATTTCTCACTTTCAGGCGTTAATGACGGCGCTTGCGGCGACGATTGGAACCGGTAACATCGCTGGTGTGGCCACTGCTGTCGTCGTCGGTGGACCTGGGGCAATTTTTTGGATGTGGATCACAGCCGTTTTCGGCATGGCGACGAAGTACGGTGAGGCGATTCTCGCCGTAAAATACCGTGTGACGAACCAACGAGGGGAAATGTCCGGCGGTCCGATGTATTACATCGAACGCGGTCTAAAGGAAAAGTGGGGCTTTAGTTGGAAGTGGCTGGCAATTTTGTTCGCATTGTTTGGCTCACTCGCTGCCTTCGGCATCGGCAGCCTCGTGCAATCGAACTCTGTCGCTGAAGCTCTTCACGACTACTACGGAGTCAATCGCTGGGTCACTGGTGTGACTCTCGCCGTGCTTACTGGTTTAGTCATCCTCGGCGGCATTAAAAGTATCGGCCGCGTCACGAGTTATATCGTCCCGTTTATGGCGGTCTTTTACATTATCGGCGGAATGATTATTATTTTTACTAATATCACGCATGTCCCTGACGCCTTTGCCTTAATCTTTAAGGAAGCGTTTACCGGGGCATCTGTCTCTGGCGGATTAATCGGCACCGTCATCCAACAAGGGGTGGCGCGAGGGCTCTTCTCCAACGAAGCCGGCCTCGGGTCCGCGCCGATCGCCGCTGCCGCTGCGAAAACGGATCACCCTGGGCGGCAAGCGCTCGTCTCGATGACCGGTACGTTTCTCGACACGATTGTCGTCTGTACGTTTACCGGTTTGTCCCTCGTCATGGCTGGTAACTGGATCGGGGCAGATAAAGGAAAAGGGGCTGCGCTCACGGTTGAAGCGTTTAGCAGTTTTTTGCCCTACGTCGGTGGATTCATCGTGACGGTCGGTTTAATTTTCTTCGCCTATTCCACCGTCCTCGGATGGTCCTATTACGGCGAGAAGTGTTTTTCTTACCTGTTCGGGGACAGCTCCATTACCTTCTATCGGACAGTCTTCGTTTTCACGACATTTGTCGGCGCCGTACTGTCGCTGAAAGTTGTGTGGGGCTTTGCCGATCTGTTTAACGGACTGATGGCTATTCCTAACTTGATCGGCTTGCTACTCCTGTCGTCGGTGATCGCTTCGGAGTCGCGCGACTTCGCCGCACTCCGCCGCAAGGAAAAGCTGGCTGGGCGGGCGACGACAACAGAGACGACAGTCGACCAGTAACGCAAAAAGGAAAATTGCAGAGAAAGCCGTAAGAAAGGTTATAAGGAAAGCTCCAAGTAACGCTGTAAAAAAATAAGGCATTAGGCTGCTAAGTGCGCCTAATGCCTTTACTTTTTTGGTCAATTACAGACGAGTAACGTTAGCTGCTTGCGGCCCGCGGCTGCCTTCGACAACTTCAAACGTCACTTCTTCGTTTTCTTCCAACGTTTTGAAGCCTTCACCTTGGATCGCCGAATAGTGAACGAATACGTCACCGCCGTCTTCTTTTTGGATAAAGCCGTAACCTTTCTCCGCGTTAAACCATTTCACTGTACCCTTCATGTCTTGGGCCTCCTCTGGCAGCGAGTTGAAAAAGCGGAACACGAACATGCCTTAGTGACACAGGCCACAAGATCATGAATTCGCTATTCACGTACTTTTTTCACGCATAGTGCCAAAAAAATTTTCGAACAATTTCACTATACCAGATGTCCGGCAAAAAATCAATTTTTTATTTCGTTCTCCACAAAAAATCTTACGTCTTGTGCCGTCTTCTTGTACAGCGCAGCTTCGGCCATCTGCTTCATGTCCGCTTGCTTTAAGTGGCGCAGTTGTTTCCGTGCTGGCAAGATCGAGGACGCACTCATACTGAACTCGTCCAACCCTAAACCGAGTAAGAGCGGGATCGCTAACGGATCGCCCGCCATCTCGCCGCACATGCCGGCCCACTTACCTTTGGCGTGCGCCGCGTCGATGACTTGTTTAATTAAGCGAAGCAGCGACGGGTGGAACGGTTGGTACAGACGCGTCAACTGTTCGTTCATGCGGTCGACGGCAATTGTGTATTGGATGAGGTCGTTTGTCCCGATGCTGAAAAAGTCCACTTCCTCCGCGAACAAATCGGCACTGACAGCCGCAGCGGGGATTTCGATCATGATCCCGACTTCCATCGCTTCGTTGAAGGCGATGCCTTCGTTTTTCAGTTCCGTCTTCACTTCGTCTAAAATGCCGTTTGCCGCGCGCAACTCTTCGATCGTCGCGATCATCGGGTACATCATTTTAATGTTGCCGTAGGCACTCGCCCGTAAAATCGCCCGCAATTGCGTTTTGAAAATGTCCGGACGTTCGAGGCAGAGGCGAATCGCCCGCACCCCTAGGAACGGGTTCATTTCTTGCGATAACTCTAGGTACGACAGCTCTTTGTCCCCGCCGATGTCTAACGTGCGAATGACGACTGGCGCGTCGCCCATCGTTTCTGCCACTCGCTTGTACGCCGTAAACTGCTCTTCTTCAGAAGGAAAGTCGTCGCGGTCCATGTACAAAAACTCGGTCCGGAACAATCCAATCCCTTCTGCACCGCGTGCTTTTGCCGCGATGGCATCTTCGGGCGAACCGATGTTCGCCGCCAGTTCGACGCGGACGTTATCTTTCGTCACACTCGGTTCGTCGACGAGTTTTTGGAGTTCTTTTTTCTCGGCGAGGAGTGCATCGCGTTTGGCGCGATACTTTTGTAACTGTGCCTCGTCGGGGCGAATAATGACTTCTCCTGTCGTCCCGTCCACGATGAGCATGTCCCCTTGGGCGACTTCTTCTAACACCGTCTTTAAGCCGATCACGGCCGGAATTTCTAAAGACCGCGCCATAATCGCGCTATGGGATGTACGGCCACCGATGTTCGTCGCAAAGCCGAGCACTTTCTCCCGATCCATTTGCGCCGTATCGGACGGCGTCAGATCGTGGGCGACGACGATCGACGGTTCGCTAATTTCAGCAAGTGAGCGCTGCTCGATACCGAACAGCAAATAGAGTAGCCGCGTGCCGACGTCGCGAATATCTGCCGCCCGTTCACGCATATATTCCATATCCATATTTTCAAAAATAGTTACAAATTGATCGATAACGTCTTTGACGGCATTTTCTGCTTGCATTTTCTCAGCGGTAATTTTCCCCTCAATGCCGCCGGTCAACTCGGGGTCTTCCAACACCATGAGGTGAGCATCGAACACGGCCGCTTTATCTTCACCCATTTCGCGGGCGGCTTTGTCGCGCAGTTGGCCAATCTGTTCTTTCGCTTTTGCCACCGCTTGGTGATAACGATTGATTTCGTGATCCGGGTCTGTGGCTAGGTCAGTCGGGAACGTTAATGTGACTTCTTTAACGACCCACGCTTGCCCAATCGCAATGCCCGGCGATGCAGCGATACCAGATTTCACGTTAGTCAGCTCCTTGTCAGTCATGAAGTGTTAATTGCCATATAGTGTAAGGCGCATTCGTTTAACTCGTGCTGCTGGCCTAGCTATCGCTGTTAGTTTATCATAAAAACAGTCCTCACTTACCGATGTTCAATAAAATAACTTTAATAAAAGCGCGTACATCGCATTCTCGCGCAATTATGTCCATATATACGGTTACTTTAAGTTTTCTGGATTGAGCGGCGCTAATTCGGGCAACACAAACCGCCCGTCTTTGCGAATTAACACGTCGTCGAAAGTCATTTCTCCACCACCGTAATCGGCGCGCTGAATATTGACAAGATCCCAGTGAACGGCGGAGCGGTTGCCGTTATCGCAGTCTTCGTACGCGTTCCCGGGCGTAAAGTGAAAACTGCCGGCAATTTTTTCATCGAATAGGATGTCTTTCATCGGGTGCAAAATGTACGGGTTGACTCCGATCGCAAATTCACCGATGTAACGAGCCCCTTCGTCGCGGTCTAAAATGTCGTTAAGGCGCGTCGTCTCATTGGCCGTGGCAGCGACAATTTTCCCGTTTTCAAATGTGAGTGTAACGTTCTCGAAGGTCGTTCCTTCGTACACACTTGGTGTGTTGTACGTCAGTGTCCCATTGACGGAATCGCGCACCGGCGCCGTGTACACTTCCCCGTCGGGGATGTTGCACTCGCCCGCGCACGGAATCGCCGGCATGCCTTTAATCGAAAACGTTAAGTCCGTCCCCGGTCCAGTGATGCGGACGCGGTCAGTTTTTTCCATTAACTGTTTGAGAGGCTGCATCGCTTGCGCCATCTTCGCGTAATCTAACGTGCACACGTCGAAGTAAAAATCGGTAAACGCCTCGGTACTCCTATTGGCCAACTGTGCCATCGACGGCGTCGGGTAACGGAGGACGACCCACTTTGTCCGATTGACTCGTTCATCGATATGTACTGGGTTATTGTATGTCGCTGAGAACATTTTCATCCGTTCATTCGGCACGTCCGAAAGTTCACTTACGTTGTTGCCGCCGCGCAGGCCGATGTACGCATGCATGTCTTTCATGCGCAGTAAGTCGTAGCGAGCCATATCTTGCGCTTGCTCCTCCTCTACGCCCATTAACAGTTCCCGGCGCAGCGAAGGCTCGTGCAGTTGCACGTAAGGGTAGCCGCCAACGCGGTAAGCTGCTTTGACAAGCTCCCGCGCTAAGACGAGCTCGCAATCATTACCGAACACTTCGATGAGTACTTTCTCCTGCGGCTTAAGGCGACAAGAATACTCGATTAATAACTTTGCCAGTTTTTGTATACGCGTATCGCTCATGTGTCAACTCTCCTCTTTTTTAAAAAACGTTTGTGCCTCTCCGACGAGTGACTGTGTGCCGACAATTGCAAGCCATTCATCGGGCCTAAGTTGCGTCAGCGCTTCGCGGAACGCTGTCTCCGCGTCCTCTTCCAATTGTACCTGAGAAATAAACGCCTCGGCAACGTCTAACGCATCGTGTGGAAACTTGAGGTAATCTCGGTTCGTCGTCGTCCATATCACTTTGCGCGCGAGCGGCGCTAACACTTCTAACACGCCTTTGTAATCTTTGTCGGCGGGAATCCCGACGACGAGGATGCCCTTGTTCTGCATCCCCTGATTGCGACTGAGTATGGTCAACGCCTCAGCCACGTGTACAGCCGAACGGCGATGAATCGTGCCGTCCACAAGAACTGGGGGATCGGAGCTGACGAGTTCCAAGCGTCCCGGCCACGTCACGTTGCCAAGCGCCTGCCGCACGTCTTCACTGCGTAAACGGCTTTCGAGGACTCCCTCAGCTACCGCAATCGCAAGCGCCGCGTTCTCCGCTTGGAAAGCGCCGAGTAACGGCAGTCGCAGGTCGTTGTACGCGGCACGTGCCGTCACGACGTCAAATTGTACACCTTCCGCCCCGCTCCGGAGGTTTGCGAGGCGGACATCGCGCTCGCGGTCGAGCCAAACGCTCCTCCGATCGGTCCGATCGTTAACATACGTTGCCAGTTCCCGGCGGGCGATGTCACTTTGCCGCCCGACGTAAACGGCGTGCACTGACGGCGTGACGACCCCCGCTTTATGCCGTACGACATCTCTTAGCGATGGTCCGAAATACGGGAGGTGCTCGGCGAAAATCGGAGTAATTACCGCCCGCTCGTGTGCGATCTGGTTCACGTCGTCATACAACGCGCCGCGCCCACATTCCCACACGTTCACGTCCGTCCGCTGCTCCTGAAAATAAAGCGCTGCGATAATAGCCGTCAGTCCGACTGGTCCGAAGTATTCGTCTTTCGCAAGGTGCGGCGCGAACTGTTCCGTCGCGCGCCGTACCGCGCGGCCTAAGCGTAGGAACGCTTCTGGTACGATGTCGCTCTCGTTCACCCGAATGCGCTCTGTAAAGTGGACGAGGTGAGGACTCGTAAATAGACCGACCTTAAGCCCGTGCGCCTGTAAAATGTGCTTAAGCA
Organism: Numidum massiliense; assembly: GCF_001375555.1. Taxonomy (NCBI): domain Bacteria; kingdom Bacillati; phylum Bacillota; class Bacilli; order Caryophanales; family Bacillaceae; genus Numidum; species Numidum massiliense. The sequence goes on from NZ_CTDZ01000009.1 coordinate 2,102,291, forward strand.
GCACTGAGGTCGATCCTTTTCCTTTACTTCCCGTAACCGTCACATTCCGCATCGACCGATCGGGGGCTTCAACGCAATCTAAAAGGCGCCGCGTCAACTGCGGGCGCCGTACGTGTTCATCTAGCGTTTCTTTAATATGGGGGCGTGCGTCCATATAACTCGCATAAATCCACCGCTCAACATCGGCAGGTTGTCTCATCTGTCCACCTCTATTTCCCGGGAAAGATCAACTGCTGTTTATTACTGTCGTATGCCCTCATCCATCCAATTACTTATTTGTAGCCCCACTTACTTTCCGTACCTATTACCCTCTTACCCTTGTACGTCTTGACTCGCTTCATTTTTCACTTTTACTTCTTTCTTTTCGTCGCCTGCCGCTTCACTCATCGCGCGGTGTGCCTTCTTTTGGTCGTACTTTCGTTTCACAATCCAGATGACTGTAATGAGCAAACCAATCCCTAGAAAGACCCACGTTAAGTAGTTATCGACAAAATGTTTCGCGACACCACCGTAAAGGTAAAAGAGGATACCGACGATATAAAACTTAAAGGCGCGACCTAACGCCGCATAAATGAGCAATTTCCAGAAGGAAAAGTTTAGCGCTCCGGAAAAGATCGTAAACACTTTAAACGGGATCGGCGTAAAAGAGCCGACTAAAATCGCCCCTTCGCCATTTTTATGAAACATAGCAGCAGCGGCGTCAATCCACTTTTCCTTAATGATTTTGTAAAGCACTTTTTTTCCGAGAAACTTACCGATGAGGTATCCGAGCGGAGTCCCTAATAAACAGCCTATATAGCCGACCGTCGCATACGTTAACGCATCTTGCGGGTTGACCAAGCTGAATGATACTTGGAGAAAAAAGGCCGGTATCGGGAAAAACACCGCATCGATAAACGCATGCAAAAACATTCCCCAAGCGCCATAATCCATGAAAAAGTCGATAACCGTTTGCACTATCCCACGTCTCCCCTTGTTTAAAACGTATATACGATCGTTTCTCGACCCTTACCCCTAATTTAATGTACGACTTGTTCCGATTAACCATGCCAGGTAGGCTAACAATATTTGGTCACCTTAGTCTGGGACAGACTTTTATCGTACGGCCTCGTCGACAAAAGCCATACGGTACACTTCATGCCGCGCAACTTATAGTTCAACTCAAAAATGGTTACATCTTAACAAAGTTCAGCTTAATTTGATGCTAGTCCCCTATAGTTCTAGCAAGATGGCTCTAAATCCCTTTAATGTTATTAATTTACATTAGGCTGAACAGTTAAGTATTACCTGTTAACAGTATAGACAGAACGACAATTATATAAAAATCATAGCAACAGTTGGTAGCAATTTCAAGAGATATTCGCCCATTTTCACCCGTTATAACGCGCGCCTACCTCTACTCTACCTCTCATGCATACGGTGCGGACGCGCGATCGGTAAAGTTGCTACCGCTTCGTATTAGCGGCTACCCGCTGCCACTTTTTTCTGACACTACTATTTGTCCGCCGCTTCTAGCTGCTATGCATCGTAGAAACGTGTTAAGATGAAGCTTGGGGTGATCACGCATGTTTAACTTTGAGAAACTTACCGGTCATAAGGCGGATCGCTATCGACAACTGTTATCCCAATTAGACGCGTTGCTCAGCGGGGAGAGCCACTGGCTCGCTAACGCCGCCAACACCGCCGCACTGCTGTACGAGCAGCTTCCCGACGTCAATTGGGCCGGGTTTTATTTTATGGAAGGGGACGAACTCATCTTGGGCCCCTTCGGCGGTAAACCTGCCTGTGTACATATTCCGATCGGGAAAGGGGTGTGTGGTACGGCTGCAAAAACACGTCGTACACAAGTAGTCGCAGACGTGCACGCATTTCCCGGCCACATCGCCTGCGATGCCGCCTCGCGCTCAGAAATCGTCGTCCCAATCGTCTTTAAGGACTGTCTCGTCGGTGTACTCGACATCGATAGTCCCGTTGCCTGCCGCTTCGACGACACCGACCGCCGCGAACTCGAGCGCGTCGTCGCACTTCTCAGCCGGCACACCAATTGGAACGGGCGCCCTCGCGATTGATACCCGTTCACTTATAGGGCATATCGAATCGAACAGCTTCTTCCCCCGCTCGCCAGCCATACACATCGAGCATCGAGCAGCCATACACATCCATGTAGTGAGCGATCCGCTCCGATAGCGTATGAAAAGCGGGCGGCCTGTCGCATTTAAAGCGAGTCACAACGTATTGCGCACTGGAGGATGTTTGAACACGTGCCAAGCGCGAGCGATCTCCTCTTTCATCCATTCCGGCAATACGCTTGCGGCCACTTCGTCGATCGCAAACCAATGCGCGCTTTCGTGTTCAGCGCTCAAAGAGAGCGTTCCGACTGGTCGGTGACAAACGTACTTTATGACGACGAGATGTTTTTCCGCTTGAATTTCGTCGTAAATGTACGCCGGAGCGATCACTTTGACGCGCAGCCCTGTTTCTTCCTTCACCTCTCTTGCCAACGCATCCATGATCGGCTCGTTCGCTTCCAGCCCGCCTCCGGGAAAATCCCAGCCGTGATGTTCCTTCGCCGTTCGCTCCTCTTCTGTCCGCCGCAACACTAACACGCGATCATCCTTAAAAATAATTGCCTTCGCCGCAATTTTATAAGGTTTCCTCATGACTCATCCCCCCGTCTATTTTTACTTGTGATCGGGACGGTGTTTCAGTTGGTAGAACGTACCGTTTGCGGTAGCGATCACTTCATTTTGTTCGTCGTATACGCGCGTCTCCATAACGATAATCGTACCGCCTTTTTTGATTACTTCAGTCTTCGCCGTCAACCAGCCGACAGTCGCCGGTTTTAAAAAGTTGACCGCAAGGTTAAGTGTGACGGCGCCATTCGCTCCCCCAGTCATCTGAAACGTCGTCGCCCCCATGGCAGTGTCGATAAATGTTGCTGTAATTCCCCCGTGCAACATGCCGTAACGATTTTTTAAGACGTCGGTCACTTCCATTTTATGCTCAAACACTTGCTGTTCTGCATCGACATCTTCTTCCCCGTCAAAATTGATCATCGCTTCGACAAAAGCGAGTGGCGTCACCCGCGAACGTTTTAACGCTTGAATCAGTGCATATATTTTCGCCCGCTCTTCCGGATTGAGTTCTCTAATTTCATTTGCTAATGTTTCGTACGTCACTTTCTTCTCACTCTTTCTCGGTGTTAGTTACTTATATGTCCACCTTCCTATTTTAACTGAGATGTGATGGGATAGCTAGTCGACCCCGCGTGCAAAGCGGTCACTCGCTGTACTTACTGCCTCACGAGGCGAAGATTAATTAGCGACGAAAACGCTATTAGTCACGATTTATTCAATAATCGTTCACATCACCGCCTTTTTCCCCTTCCCGATTTGATGTAAGATATACGTGATACAAAATAACAATATATATACTTTGTTAACAAAGTATCACATGGCATACACAGAGAGAAGGAGTGATTCATGCGCCATACGCGTACCGTATTTATTAAACGTTCTTTCTTAATAAGTTTTTGTCTCGTGTTAATCGGGCTGCCCTTCGATTCGTGCCTAGCGGAAACAGCCGCCGAGCCGCGCAATGAACGCACAAATTCGTTGCAACAGTTAATCGACGAAAGTCTTCCGCACGATACGCTTACAATCCCGAACGGTACGTACGATGGACCGCTTACAATTGATAAGCCGCTCAAGTTGACGGCTACCGGTCGCGTTGTAATCCGTGCGACGAACGAGTTGCCAGCCGTGACGATTCGCGGGCGCGATGTCACACTAGAGCGCGTCCAACTGACGAATCGGGAGAAAACAGCGCCATCGGCATTAAAAGTAAGCGGCACCGGACACGTGGTGCAACATGTTGTGATTGACACCGAGTCAATCGGCGTACAACTCGCTGATGCGAAGCTCGTGACGGTGAAAGACGTTACCGTTAATGGATTGACCCCGGAGAATCAATTACATAAAGGAAACGGCATTGACTTAGACAATGCCCATAACAATACGATTATTGATTCGCAAATTGCGCGCGTCCAAGACGGCGTTTACGTCGAACACAGTAACGATAACATTATCATGAGGAATACGATCACCCATTCGCGTTACGGTGTGCACCTCATGTTTACGAGCGGTACGAAACTCGTGCAAAACGATGCGTCCGAAAACATTACCGGTTTCATGATTATGGAGACGGAGCAAGCAACCGTCGGTAAAAACCGCGCGTACAACAATAAGCGTCACGTGCACGCACAGGGTATGTTGCTGTTTGAAACGTACGACTCGAATATCGCGAACAACGATCTCGTGGACAACAGCGTCGGACTCTATTTCGAAAGTGGCACGGACAACCGCGTCGCCTACAACGACATTAGGCAAAACTTTATTGCCTTACGCGTAAAAGACGCGAAAAAGAATGAGATCGTGGCCAACGACTTCGTGGCGAACGTCGTACAGGGACAAGGGATTGGCGCTGCAGACAACGCCATGCGCGCCAACTATTGGGACGATGCCGCCGTGTTAGATGTGGCGGGAGACGGAAAGAGCGCCTGGAGGCACGCCATGGATCCGTACTTTTTAGTGGTCGTACAAAAACATCCCGCTTACCAATTACTGTTTCAAGCACCTGGCATGTTTTTTATCCAAAAACTGCTACGTAGTCCGGAAGAACGCATTTTTTTCGACGACGCGCCGCGGGTAAAACCGAACCGCGGGCAAGTAGCCGAACCGACTGACTCAGAGCGATCGGTCATTTTATCGCTCAGTACATTATTACTCGGATGCGCGACACTATTTTACTTATTTGGGAGGAAATAAATTGATGAAACGAATGACAGTTGGCTTTGCAATGTTACTAGTACTTTCACTGCTCGTCGTCGGTTGCGGGAACGAACCGAAGGTCGAACCAGCCGCGATCGACGAAAGCGCCGACAAATGCGCCCTCTGCCACATGGCAGTAGCTGACGGTGCCCACGCGACCCAATTGACGACGAAGGACGGAGAGACACTGAAGTTCGATGACATCGGGTGCATGGTGCACGAATGGATTCCGAAAAACAAGGATAAAGAACTGGACGCTGTCTTCGTGCGCGACTATGAATCGAAAGACTGGGTCCTGCTCGATGACGCTCACTTCGTGTACGACGCGTCGTTCAAAACACCGATGGCTTACGGCATCTACTCCTTTAAAAACAAAGACGACGCCCAAAAGCTGATCGACAAAGAGGGAAAAGGGAAGCTGCTCACGCGCGACGACTTGGATAACCACTCTTGGAAGCGCAACAAGGAAATGATGAAACAGATGAAGCACGACCACGGTGACAAGAAAGATCACGAAAGTCACGGGGATGACAAAGACGATGGACACGGCGAAGACCAAGACCATGACCATAACAGCCACGAGGATGACGCGCACGGTGACCACAGCGACGACAAGGACAAAAAAGAAGACGGGCATAACTAAGCACGCGTGACGCTCTGTCCCACTCTTGCTCGCACTTCTCTTAGTACGCGACGCCGCTAGCAACGTAGGAAACCGTGCAAATCGGGCAATCGCTGTCGCCTACGGCGAGTGGTTGCCCGTCTTAAGGAGACGCGAAACGATGAACTTTTTGACAATTTTTGCTCAAGAATTGCGGATTACGTTACGGCAGCGCGCATCGTATACGTTTTTAATTTTGTTCACGCTCACCGTTACACTCATCCTGTTACTGCAAAAAAACGTCGCGGCAATGGCAGACTACACGAATTTAACCGCGAGTACGATGAACGTGCTGTTATATTTGTTGCCGCTCATCGCGATGATTATGGGTTCTTTTTCGATTGCGCAAGAAAAAGAGGATGGACAGCTAACACTGTTAACGACTTACCCCCTCGCGACGTCAGTCTATGTCTACGGAAAATATTGCGGCCAATATGCGGCACAACTCATCGTAATCACGTTCGGCTTTGGCGCCGCGGGCGTCGTCTCTTCCCTATTCGGTTCGCCGCCGACGGTTAGGTCGTACGTGCTTCTCTACTGTTTCGCTTTAGCGCTCTGCGGTCTGTTCCTCGCCATCGCCACCCTAATCGGCGCCCGGTCAAACACGCGTTGGCAGTCGCTCATGCGCGCCATCGCGACTTGGTTTGTCCTAATTATCGTCTGGCCGGCACTAGTCATCGGCGTGTTAGGCTTACTTCCTTATGCGTACATACAGCCGGCACTGCAATTAGCGACACTTCTCAACCCGGCGGAAATGTTGCGGATTGCCCTTACCGCTTTACTCGGAGGCGGCACTGTTTTCGGGCAACCGTACGACACGTTGATGTACAAGCTGTCGGGAGCGACCGGCATGTTGTTTACCGTGGCCTACGCCTTCGTTTTCGCTGGCACGATTTTAGCACTCGCGGTACGCACGTTAGAGAGGAGGCGTCGCTATGGCTCATGACACCGTGTTATCCGTGCAGGATGTCGCTAAACAATACGGGCAGAAACGCGCGGTGCACCCGCTTTCCATCGACGTCGCCCGCGGGCGAGTCGTTGCACTGTGCGGGGGAAACGGCGCCGGCAAGAGTACACTATTAAAAATGATCGCCGGCATCGTCCCGCCGTCGCAAGGGACGATTTGCGTTAACGATCAGACGTACAGGAGTGCCCGCCAAGCGTATACGGCGGCGATCGGTTATATGCCCGACGATTTTCTCTTTCAACAACCGCTCACCGTGCACGAATGGTTAACGTTTTATGCCAAATTGCGCTACCGCGACAAAAAAAGCCGTACCGCTGCGCTAACGGACGCCTTGCACACGGGAGGCTTACACGATAAACGACAGGAAAAAATAACGAACTTGTCCAAAGGGATGCGACAACGGCTCCTGTTTGCACAAGCGATCGTCGGAAATCCCGCTTTGTTACTGCTCGACGAACCGACGAACGGACTCGACCCGTACTGGACGTCCGCCTTTATCGACATCGTCACCTCTCTCAAACGGGAACAGCGGACGATCCTCTTTTCAACGCACCAGCTCGACGTTGCCGCAGAAACGGCCGATATCATTTTTGTGATGCACGAAGGTAAGGTCGTCGAGCGCATAGAAACAGGGGCAGTAGCGACTGAACAGCTCACTTTACAACTATTGCAGCTCAACCGCGAACTCGCATCGCCCACGTCAAAGTAACGTATAACGGCGTAACGTCGACGGAGCGAGTGTCACCCATTTTTTCCGACCTTTAGACAGCAACTATGTGTGTTGTCTGAATGAATGCTACGAATCAATGATCCTCATCGCATAGTATGCTTGTTGAAAATCCACCGTACTGATGTTAAACTAAGTATATAGTAAGAAAATGCAGCATATAATATGAAGAGCCTCTGCCGCTGCAACGGCAAAGGCTCCAGGACGCAAGCAGTGGATGCCCACGGCGCGATATGATAGAATTACAAGCGAAAAACCCACTCGAACCTACCCTTTACGCGGTGGGTTTTCGCTTGTTACGGCGTCTTCGTTTCCAAAGTCGACATAGCTTCCGTCCGCCAAGATAAATACTTAGCAACGTAGCGACGATCTTCAAAACGAGCAACAACGTACCAAGCATGACCATCGTGCCACCCCCTTTCACAAAGGAAGTGCGCGCCATGGTCAATTCCACCGACTTTTGTCCGTAAGTATATCATAGCATGACTAATAGCACTTATCTACATATTCTTTCGAACAAACATTCGCGTTTTTGATTGAATCCCAAAACGTGATCATTCCTTACGATGACCCCTACCGTTAAGCAGTTTCAGGCGGTTTCTCTTAAGCCGGAAAATGAACCTCGCATTCTGCTACTGCTTGGCAACGCACATACCCGCGGAACTCCTGTTCTAGCCGTTCCCCTAGCTCGAAAATTGCATCTTCGTTTCCGACGCTACTTACTACTTGTACGGCAATCGGTAAACCGTCGCTGCTCGTTCCGACTGGAACCGTCAGCGCTGGCAAACCCCAAACATTGGCATAAGCAGCATAAGGCATATAAGATAAATACGTTTTGCGAATCGAGAAAATCTGTTTGTACACTTGTCCGTGCGCCGGTGCCGGCGTATGGTAAACGGGTAGAATGAGCAAGCGGTTTTGGAAATAATGCGCCAGCTGCTCATCCCCCGCTTGAATCGTCGCTTCGATGTCCGTCAACCGCGCCGCATTTGGCTTGAAGAGGCGTGCACCGATGATCGCCCACGTGAAGTAGTCATGTAGTTCGGATCGTTTAAATACCTTCTCGCGTAAAAACTCGCGAATCGGGCGTACCGGTCGGTCACAAAACGCAGTCGCGGCGACTTGCTCGGCACCGTCAATCGACATGATCAACTGCCACAACAGTGCTGCCTTTTCATACAACGGCGGTTGCTCGTCGCGAACGGAAAAATCGGCAGCGAGCCGATTGCTTACTTGTGCGAGCAACGTGCGCGTCACTTCATCGAGCGGATAACGGATGCTGTTCCGCGGGATAACGACTTCAAACGAGTCCCAGGCTTTCAAGTCAAAGTCTTTTAAGTCGAATGCTTTTAAGTCAAGTGCGTTCGAATTTCGCACCTCCCCCGTCGGGGGTGCCTCGGCGATGATCTCGTTAATAAGCCGCGCGTCGCGGACTGATTTCGCCATCGCACCGATGCCGAGCATGCGCGCTTGCAGCGCAATATCGACGAACGGAAATGAACCTCGCTGCGACACTTGCGCATTGCCGCTTTTGAACCCGACAACACCGTTAAAGTGACTCGGAAAGCGAATCGAACCGCCAATGTCGGAGCCGACGCCGACCGCTGCTCCGCCAGCGGCGATAAGCGCCCCTTCCCCGCCGCTCGATCCCCCCGCCGTTTTCGTCACGTCCCATGGGTTGTTCGTCCGCCCGTACAGTTTGTTATCACTTTCTTGGCAAAAGCAGAGCACAGGTGTGTTCGTCTTGCCGAGAATAATCGCCCCTTCCGCTTTTAACTTCGCTACGACGTCTGAATCCACTTCAGCCACATGATCCTTGCGGGCAACGATGCCCCCCGTCGTGTGCATACCGGCGACGTCAAACGATTCTTTCACACTGATCGGCACGCCAAACAAGCGCCCGTTCCCTTCTCCGTTCCGTCGTTGCTCGTTCTTCTCGCGCTGCAGCTGTTCATCCGCACGTATCGCTTCTTGCCGTGCGGTTGCGAAACGGTCTTCTACTAAACAGTTAAGATGGGGATTAATCGCTTTCAATTGTGCGATGTATGTATCGGTTGCCGCCACGGAAGAAATCTTCCCGGTACGAATCTGCTCTGCTAAAGCAGTTGCATCACTATCGAGAATTGACATGTATGTGCTCCTTTCCCCGTACCTTTTCATGGTATGACTCTATTTCATTGATAGCTGTCAAGGCAGAAATCACGGATGTCCGCATCAGGGTAACTCGTAATTGATGCCTATTTGTTTCTCGAATCACAGTTAGTCGTTATCCGGTTTGTAGACCTTTTTGACTGAATGGTCACTATTAAATACGTAAATCCTATCACAATTTGTACAATGCCATACGTCGTGTTTCGGGTCGGGAATATCTAACGGATCGATTAAATCCCCCATATTCAAAATATAATTCCATTCCGAATCGCTATAAACGTAGAGCTCGACATCATTCGGTGCCTTAATTGTTGACAAACTTTTCCCGCATTTACATAAAAACCTTGCCATACCTTAACCTCCTTTAATTTTTCCTTCATTTATCCATATTTCCGCTTTATTCTATAATAATGCTAATCACCCTTCCTATTTACCTGTTTGTTCGTGTAATCTAATTGTTGAAGTGCCTCAAGGGCAGCCCCTCTAACTTCTTTATTAGAGTGGTTCAAATAGGATTTCAATATTCTTTCATACCTTACGTTTTCCGAGTAACCCAAAAAACTTAGTATATAAGATACATTTTCCTCATTTGAATTCTGCAACGCAGAAATCAAGAGTGTATTTATTTGATTGATAAATCCCATCGTTACAAAACCACCGCGTGTAAGGCGGCAGCATCCAATACTTTTGGCATTGAGCATCCCACACCTTCATCATTTAATCTACTGAAAATTGTATGTAAATAAGATTAACATAACGAAAGGGCTATTTCAATAAGTATTGTCTAAATTCCGATAGTTTCTTTCTAAGTGCTTTCTAAAGCACAAAACCTACCGCTTTCCCTTCCCTTTACACACGGTCGGGCGTTTACGATAGGTTTATGCTTTGAAATTCCACGATCGAATGCTCGTGATTGGGCTATACCGCTTCACACCATCGGCTCACTTCACACCATCGGCCCACTTCACGCCGTCATACATCTCACCCTGTCACGCGAACACTGTCGCTTTTACGCTCCCACAAAATCGTCAAGCTAAACAACGTCACGAGCACCGTAGCACCCATGTCGGAAATGATCGCGATCCACAACGTCAGCAGGCCCGGAATCGTCAGCAGCAAGGCGAGTAACTTCAAACCGAGAGCGAAGGCGATGTTGAAGCGAATCGTACGATTCACCCGTTTGGCGACGGCAATGGCGCTCGGAAGCTTACCTAAGTGATCCTGCATTAACACGACGTCCGCCGTTTCAATGGCGCTGTCCGTACCTTTACCCATCGCGATGCCTAAGTCGGCCGTCGCGAGTGCCGGTGCGTCGTTGATGCCGTCGCCAACCATCGCGACTTCGCCCTTGCCCGCCAACGCTTTTATTTTCTCGACCTTGTCTTCCGGCAACAAGTTACCGTAAGACGCATCCACCCCGACCGCTTGCGCCACTTTTTCCGCTGTTTTCTCGTGGTCACCTGTCAGCATCACCGTCTGGTGCACGCCCGCACGGTGTAAGGCATCGATCACCTCGCGACTTTCTGCGCGAATTTCGTCGGCGATGCCGAAGATCCCGAGCACGTGCGCGCTGTCGGCCACGAGGACGAGGGTGAGCCCTTCTGCCTTCATTTGCTCAATATCGCGCTGTACGTTCGCCGGAACGGCAATGTGAGCGATGCTTTTCTCATTGCCGACCGTGTAAATCTCCCCATCGATCGTCGCCTGCACACCTTGGCCGGGAATCGCCTCGCTATCGTCTGGCTCACTGAGCGGAACGCCGCCTGGCGCCATCTCCCGCGCAACCTCCTGCATAATCGCTTGTGCCAACGGGTGGGCTGACGACTTCTCCACCGCCCCCGCCACTGCAAGAAACCGCTCATGGTCGTAAGTGATTTTTTTGGCAACGTGTGGTGTCCCTTTCGTTAACGTCCCTGTCTTGTCAAAAGCGAGTGTATCGATTTTACCGAGCTGTTCGAGGTACACGGAACCTTTCACTAAGATGCCGTTGCGCGCGTTGCGCGTAATGCCGGCAATGTTGGCGATCGGCGAAGAAAGAATCAACGCACACGGACAACCGACGATGAGTACGGCCAACCCTTGGTAAAACCAGTCGCCCCACGTCCCACCGAACAACAGCGGCGGCACCGTCATCACGACGATCGCAATGACGATGATGAGCGGCGTGTAGTATTGTGCAAACCGATTGATAAACAATTCGGTCGGCGTTTTCGTCTCTTGCGCTTGTTCGACGAGGTGCAAAATCTTCGCCAGCGCCGAGTCTTCGTACGGTTTGCCCACTTTCACTTTTAAGACGCCTTCGTTATTTACACTGCCACCGAACACATTGTCGCCATTCTGTTTGTCGACAGGTAGCGACTCCCCGGTGATCGCCGCTTCGTTGACTGAACTTTTCCCTTCGATGACGAAACCGTCGGACGGCACTTGATCGCCGGGACGGACGCGCACGATGTCACCGACTTGCAAGGAGGCGATCGGCACGATGCGCTCGCCGTCACCGTCGATTAAGAGCGCTTCTTTCGGCGCAACTGCTAACAATTTCTCCACGGAGTCGCGCGCCTTTTCCATCCCGAGCCCTTCCAAGTGTTCGTTGAGGCCGAATAAAATAGCAACCATCGTCGCTTCTTTCCACTCACCGATGCACACCGCGCCGATTAAAGCGATTGTCATGAGTGTATCAATGTTAAACTTGAAGCGCACTAAATTTTTTAACCCTTTAATAAACGTTTGACGCCCGCTGAGAATTATCGCCGCGAGGTACAGCGGAATGGCGACATACGCGTAGCCGCCGAACGAAAGCGCCACAATAAAAATGACAGCAGAGGCAATCACCTCGGTCGGTAAATGTTTTGTCCATTGCCACCGCCTACTTGCTGCTGTATCGCCTTGTGCGGCAGACGTCTCCAAGCGAACGCCGTCGGTTGCCAATATTTTTTGTACTTTGTCTAAATCCGTAGCTTCGTCGACCGTTAACTTCCCTAGCTGATAACTGATCGAGGCAGACTCGCCGCCGGGAAGTTCATTGATTTGTTCTTGTAAATCGGCTGCGCAGTTCGGACACGATAAACCGACTAATTTGTAATCTCTCACGGTAAGCCCACTCCTTCCCCACTTGCACGTCAGTCATGCTGTGCGTGCTTAATCGTCTGCTTAAGTATGTCCATGACGTGCTGGTCGTCCGGCGAATAAAAAATGGTCGTCCCTTCACGTCGAAACTTCACAAGGCGTAAGTTTTTCAAAAAGCGTAGCTGATGAGACACAGTAGACTGCGCCAACGATAAATGTTCGGCAATATCGTTCACGGAATGCTCTTTTTCTGCGAGCAAATGTAAGATGCGTACGCGCGTCGGATCCGCCAACGCCTTAAACGTCTGGGAAACGATAAACAACGTTTCTTCATCTAGTGGCTCATTTGATCCAGACTTAGCAACAACCGCCTTCTGTTCCTCTTTACTCGTTTGCTCCTTTTTGTTCACGTATATCCCACTTTCCATATGTTTTCCAAAAACCGTATCGCAGTTGCCTACTTTGCTTATATGTGCATATGCTCATATATCTAATAACAATATATAACAACTTTTCGGTACTGTCAATGCGTATTAACTACAACGTAACAGTAACAGCTTATAACGGCCCGTCCACTTTTATTGCAGTCATTTCACATGAGCACTGTCACCTTACGACTACACGGGTCATACGCTGGCTAACGATCGCACTAATGTCACCATTTGTCAATTGACGACACAACGGTGACCATCATATAATTATAGTAAATAGTTTACCATGGGCAATTTATTATCTCTAGTACAAAAGGTAAAGGGGAGAGAAACTATAATGACCAAAGCAAATAAATTCCCCCTCAATGACGCGCAAGTCGGCGATCGCGTACGGATCGTGAACGTGGCGATCGAAGGCACGATGCGGCGTCGCCTGCTCGATTTAGGATTTATTCCCGGCGCGATCGTCGAAGTGTTACAAAAGAGTCCGTTAGGCGACCCGATTGCATACTATGTCAGCCACACGACCATTGCACTGCGTCAAGAAGAGAGTTCGCAAATTTTTGTTGAAATATGTTGAAATAATAGAAAGAAGGGAACCGGCATGAGAAGCCGCGAATACCGTATCGCGTTGGCAGGTAACCCCAATACTGGAAAAAGCACCTTATTTAACTTACTGACGGGGTTGCGTCAACATACAGGCAACTGGCCGGGCAAAACCGTCCTCCTCGCCGAAGGTACGCTCGAACACGGCGACTACACGTATACATTGATCGACTTGCCCGGTACGTACTCGCTCTACTCCAACTCTGCGGACGAAGAAGTCGCCCGGGATTACATTATTTTTGAAAAACCGGACGTCACTGTCGTCGTGTTAGACGCGACAGCGATTGAGCGAAACATGAACTTAGCGCTGCAAGTGTTAGAGATGACTGACCGCGTCATCGTCTGTGTCAATTTAATCGACGAAGCGCGCCGCAAAGGCATCACCGTCGACGCGAAAAAACTGTCCGCCCGCTTAGGTGTTCCCGTTCTTACAATGTCTGCCCGCAACCGGGAAGGCATTGACGAGTTTTTGCACATCCTAGAGCAAATGGCGACAGGGCAACTCACCACCGACCCGATCCAAGTGACATACAGTGACGAGATGGAAGCAAAAATAGCACAGCTGGAACCACTCGTCCTCGAAGCCGTCGGCGAGGCGTACCCCACCCGTTGGATTGCACTGCGCTTGTTGGACGGCGATGAACAACTACTCACTTCACTGCGCCAAAAGTTACAAGAGGATTACGAGGAAGTGACCGCCTATGAGCATCCCGTTCGCGTTGGATCTTAAGGCGTTTGACAACGCCGCCCTCGAAGCGAAAAAGTTACACAGCGCAGACAGTCGCGATGAAATCGTCACTCACATCTACCAGACGACGCAAACGGTGTGTGACGGCGCGATCACTTACCCGGAACAACCGAAATTGCGTTCACAAACGTACGACAAAATTTTAACGTCACCGATCTGGGGCTTCCCGATCATGCTGGCGATGCTCGGGATCGTCATCTATTTAACAATCGCCGGAGCAAACGTCCCTTCCAATCTATTGGCACAAATGTTCGGCGTCATCGAAGGGTATTTGACCGCTGCCTTCAACGCCGTCCACGCCCCGGGATGGCTGCACGGCTTATTAGTGCTCGGCCTTTACCGCGGCACGGCGTGGGTGATCAGCGTCATGCTGCCGCCGATGGCCATCTTTTTCCCGATGTTTGCCTTACTAGAGAACCTCGGCTACTTGCCGCGCGTCGCCTTTAATATGGACCGCCTATTCAAAAAATCCGGTGGACACGGCAAGCAGTCGTTGACGATGGCGATGGGCTTTGGCTGTAACGCGGCGGCAATCGTCTCCACGCGCATCATCGAATCGCCGCGCGAGCGAATGCTGGCTATCTTGACGAACAACTTCGTCCCGTGCAACGGCCGCTGGCCCATGCTCATATTACTGTCGTCACTGTTTATGGCTGCCGGGTACACCGGTGGGTTCCAAACGTTCGTCACCGCAAGCATCGTCGTCGGTATGGTCTTATTCGGCATCGTCGTCACGCTGACTGTCTCATGGGTGCTGTCGAAAACCGCCTTGCGCGGCGTACCGACCCATTACACGTTGGAACTGCCGCCTTACCGTCGCCCGAAGTTTTGGAATACAGTCATCCGTTCCTCCGTCGACAAATCGTGGTCGGTGTTAAAACGCGCTGTCGTCATCGCCGCCCCGGCCGGGCTCATCACGTGGATTTTGGCCAACATTACGGTCGGCGATCTAAGCGTGTTAGAACATATGGCCGCCTTCTTCGACCCGTTTGCCCGCTCCTTAGGCATGGACGGCTTTATTTTAATGGCGTTCATTCTCGGACTACCGGCAAACGAAATCGTTTTGCCGATTTTGTTAATGGGTTATTTAGCGACAGGCGCAATGGTCGACGCCGACGGTATGGCCGGCATTAAAAACATTTTCGTCGCGCACGGCTGGACGTGGCTAACCGCCCTCAACACGATGCTTTTTTCGCTCTTGCACTACCCGTGCGGCACGACGTTATTTACGATTTATAAAGAAACAAAAAGCGCGAAGTGGACCTTCTTGTCCTTCGCGATTCCGACAGTGATCGCCATCGCCGTCACGTTTGTCGTCGCACAAGTCGTACGCGGCCTCGGCCTCGTCTAGAAAGCACGCGAGGCTCCAATTGACGTACCCTTTCTCATACAGCCGACATTACACGCGACACAAGCGATTTAGCGTCGGCTGTCGCTTTTTATTCGTTTGAACGCTGCTTGTGCTTCTTCCTAACGATCCCCCACACGAACACCGCAGTGACGATCACAAATAAAGTAAACGTGTACGATGTCCAATCCTTTATCGAAAAAGCTATGTGACTCGGACGGTTCGGGTGCAATTGATTCACCAATCCCCAAATGAGTAGTGCTACCGGTAGGATAAAAGGACCATACTCTCCTTTATGCGCCCCTTTCCTTTTTTGCAAATGAGCCAGTCCAAGTATAGAGGCGAGAAAACCGATCGTGATCTTGATATATACCGTAAAAATCCACACCGAACTAATAAACGCTTCCATCCGTTCAAAGACGGGGCTAACTGTAAGTTCGCGCAAAAGCGAAATGCCTGGATACAAATCGCGCCGCACAATATATACCCCCTGTACACCGAGTGTGACGACGACTTCGATGACGAGTGAGAGACCGCCGATTAAAATCGCCAGCAAAAACGTGCGCGATACGTGCCGTTTTTGATTAATAAAGGTGAAAAAACTGCCTATCAGGATCAGTTCAAAAAAAGGAAAGCCAAGCGTTACATAGGTGCCGTGCCAAATCGGGAACAACCCTTTTGCAAAAACGGGCTGCATATTGTTCAAGGTAAACTGATTGAGTACTAAGAGCAGTGATCCATAAAAAAGGAAGAATAATAGCGGACTGAGCACTTCGTTCAACTTGCCGATGTTGCCAACACCTTTACTTGCCGAGTACATCGCTAGCGCTAGCATGACTAATTGAAAAATCCACGGGTTCGTCTCGGGCATGACGACGTCGACCATATAGTCACTTACATTGCGGACGACGAGTGCAGTTAAATGGATTGAGAAAAAAACGATCGCCACCGTCACTAAACTCCCCAACCATTTACCGAGCACGCGGTCAAATATTTCGTATATGGACGCATAGTCGTAGCGACTGAGCAAATAAATCCAGCCCATATTGAAGAGGAGTCCTACTCCTGTCGCAAGCAACGTCGAGAGCCAAGCGTCGGTGTACGCAAACTTAGAAGTTAAAGACGGCACAAACAAAAACGAGCTACCGATTATGAAATTGATCACCATGAGAAACAGTTGCCACTGGCTCAGTTTACTGTTCACGTCGTTCCCCCGCTGCTCTTATTCTTCTTGGAAACGATCCCCCAAATTAAGACAGCCATCACGAGCAAATAATACGAAAACGTGTACGGAGTCCAATCTTTTATAGTCATCTCCATAAAGTTGGAACGATTTGGGTGTAGCTGATTGCTTAAACTCCATATTAGAATGGCAGTAGGCAAAATATAATGCGTGTACGTTCCCGAACGACGTGCGAAAGAAGTGCCCGTTCCACCTTCCGCACCTGCTTTTGCACCTGTTTGTCCCCGTCCCCCTCCTGCTGTACCCTGTAAATGCGCCAACCCGAGGAGAGCAACTAAAAATGCGACCGTTATTTTAATAAAAATAGAAAAAATCCATACAGAAGCAATGATTGGTTCCATCCGTTCAAACACGGTGCTTAACGTAATGTTGCGCATAATCGTGATACTCGGATACATATCTCGCTGCGCGACATACGTCCCGCTCACACTGAGCACGGCGACGACAGCGACACCGAGTGCCAACCCACTGATTAACAGGCTAGACATATATGCCCGGATGACGTGTGTTTTGTCCGTAAGAAACGTAAACAGTGCCCCGAATAGAATGAGGGTAAAAAAAGGAAACCCGAACAACGGAAACGCGCCGTGCCAAATCGGAGCCATCCCTTGCGCAAAAAAAGGCTGTAAATGCTGCAGTTTCATCTGGTTGGCGACGAGAAGACCTGAGCCGATAAAACAGACGAGCATAAGCGGAGAGAGCACTTCGTTCACTCTCCCAATATTAGTGGCACCGTGATGAACCGAATAGGCCGCTAGTGCGAGCAAACCCACTTGATACAGCCACGGGCCTGTCTCTGGCATGACGACGTCAACCATAAAGTCACTCGCATCGCGCACGACGAGTGCACAAAGGTGGACAGCGAAAAAAATGAGCGCGACCGTAACGATTTTTCCAAGCCACTTACCAATCACCAAGTCAGAAATTTCGAAGATGGACATGTAATTGTATTTGCTTAACAAAAAGATCCACGCACCGTTGCACGCCACCCCGACAGCTGTGGCGAGAAATACGGCTAGCCAACCGTCCGTTTTCGCGTGCAACGCGGTAATCCCTGGTGCGAAAAGCAGTGAATTGCCGACGATAAAATTAATCACTGTCAAGGAGAGTTGCCACTGGCTCAGTTTATGGGTCATGTCGTTCCCTTTCGCTCAACGTATATTTTTTCATGATGTCCTCCCGAACAGCCACTCGTAAACGGGATCGTAAACGCGCTGTAACCAGTCGGCGATCGGGAAGACGTTATAGCCGAGCAAGTAGCCGCCGGTATAGACGATTGTCACTAGCCATGTGACAATAAGTACGACATTGTTTGCTAGCTTATTTTTTCCGCTCGTGGACACTTTCTGATCTCATTCCCGTCGTCATAATTTGAATATGCGCACTTACCTTCACCTTGAGTGCTGGAAGGTCTTTGCGCCAATTTTTTTTTCGCTTCTCCCACTCGCGCGGCTTCTTGCGGTATAGCGCATCACCAAACCCAAAATTATCTATCCGATGTTTCTTTGCTTTCACCACGGCCTGCAACATTTTTTCTTCTAGAAAGCGTTCGGTCAGTTGCTGTAGCTGTTGGATGGTACGCTCATCCTCGACCTTCGCGTCAAAGTTGATTTCTTTTAAAATCGCCTCGCCCTTCACCTTCACCCGGTAACTTAGGTGCTCACCCTTAAGTTCTGGCGTTAGCTTAGTTCGCACATTACGCAATAAAATCCCGAAGGAACTGTGCTGTCTCTCATTTGGAATGCGTAGCAGCATACTCCCCTTGTAGCGATCGCTCATGAGCGTCCACCCGAGCGATTCGTCTAACGTCATCCAATCGAGGAGACGACTCTCGCGAAACAGAGCTAGCCCGGTCAAGCGAAACGCATCGCGATTGGCGTCGATATGTTCCAATTCCTTTGTCGTTTTCGCTTCTTCGGGAGTAGTTCCCGGCTCCACCCCGTGCAACACCGGATCGCGATTTTCGCCGTAGCGCCAACGAATGACATCTTTTACTCCGATGACTTGTTGCCCGTACGAACTGCCTGATATCATCACGCTGTCTCTTAGCGCCATGCCAGGATTTTTTTCTATCGGCGTATAAACTTTAAGAATACTACCGGCAGTTGTTCCTTTAGCGACGAAAAATAAATATGTTCCACGCAATTCATTACTGCGTTCGAGGAGATCGACGATACTGTCCAATCCTCGCTTACGCGCGAACTTTTCTCCGAGCACGATAAAAAATAAATGCGGATAAAACAGTTGCCTCGAGACTAAATTATCCGCTTTCGCCAACGCGTCGACAAATGTCGTACCTGTCGTTTCAAAAGTGTATACGCTTCCGCCGGACATCCCGCCCATTTGGCCCGATTGCATACCGCCTGTCGGATTGACAACCTGCAAGTAGACGACGATCTTCCCGTCCTTTTCATCGATCCCTAACGCGGTTACCAACGCTAAATCGGTTAATTCCCGCTTGGCAGCACAGGCGGATAAGAGCATCCCGGCTAAGACCGTCCACGTCAGCACTGACGCACATAAGGCGGCAATTCTTTTTTTACCTTTTTTCGGTACACTTATCGGTTCTGTCGTTTGTTCTGGCATGGCCACTTCGCATCACCTATTACTTTTTGCGCGATTGGATAATTTTTTGTAGAGGCTCGTCTTACTCCACCTGAGTGGAAAACGAAACAACGTATCTTTTTGCTGCAGCCAGTCAAACGGAGCAATCGGGGCGAAATACGGCTGGCCCATCGACTGTAATGCACACAAATGGATGAGCAAAGCGACAAAAAAGACGGCCATGCCGAACAGTCCCGCCGTTGCTGCGAGTACCATCAGGAGAAAGCGTAGCATGCGAATTGTTCCGCCAAAACTGTAATACGGAGCTATAAAACTAGCGATTGCCGTCAACGATACGACGATGACGATCGCCGACGACACGAGACCCGCCCGTACAGCTGACTCTCCGATGACGATTGCGCCGACGATGGAGACGGCGGGCCCGATCGGCCGCGGCATACGGATCCCCGCTTCACGCAAAATTTCAAAAATCGTCTCCATAAGTAAAGCTTCGAGAAAGGCGGGAAAGGGGACTCCTTCCCGCTGGGCCAGTAAACTAATCAACAGATCTGTCGGGATTAACTCTTGATGGAAGGTCGTAACGGCGATATATAACGCGGGTAAGCCAAGCGCAATCGCAAAGGCGATCACGCGTATGATGCGGATAAAGGTAGCGAGGTCGAAGCGCTCGTAGTAATCTTCTGCCGCTTGAAAAAAAGAGATAAACGTCGCTGGTGCAATTAGGGCGAACGGCGAGCCGTCGACAACGATGACAACCCGCCCATCGGAAACGTCTGCGGCAGCGACATCCGGGCGCTCCGTTGACTGGATCGTCGGAAATGGCGTATATTTTCGCTCTCCGATCAATTCTCCTAGCATGCCACTGTCCAATATTTTATTTGCTGTGACGTTTTCCAACCGCCTGAGCACTTCCGAAAGCACATCGCGATTGACGACGTGTGCCATGTAGACGACAGCAATTTTCGTGCGTGTCACTTTTCCGACAGTCATTTTTTTTACGCGCACGTCTGGATGGCGCACCTTAGCGCGAATAAGTGCCGTATTGACGGCTAGCACCTCAACAAACCCTTCGCGCGGACCGTGAATGACCAGTTGACTCGCCGGTTCCTCGACATTGCGCTTCTTTCCACCGGCGACAGCGAGGGTATAGGCGTGGAAACTTCCCTCCAGGAATAAAACGACTTGCCCGGTTAACAGCGCTTCGATCACCTTGTCCATGTGCGTGTGCCGCTCAATGCTGGACACTTCAACCCGCGCAATGAACTGTTCTGAGGTAACTTTTTCGCGTTTCTGCGGCTGATACGAAGTGAGCGGGGAAATAATAAAATCGTAAACCGATCCTTCCTCGACGAGGTTATCAATATATAAAAGACTGCAAGGAACAACGGCCTGCGGCAGTTCACGACGAACTAAGTCGTCACTCGCTAATACGTTTGCGACGTGGGTCGTATTCGCTTGTACGCCTGATGCAACCGTCACCCGACTCAATGTCGACGAGCCGGGAGCAGTTGTCGTCTCGTGCTTGTAGCGTCGCCACCTTTTGTGTTGTTGCCACCGTTTGAACACTGTGGTTACCCCCTCGCTTTCCTCGATAGTGTGTGCCGAACTTGTTTTTTTATGCAAGAATGGGCACGTATGAACGACATCGCAGGGGAACTCATGGCGGCGCAGGGATGGGACGCGGTTTCACCCGGCAGGGGCACAACTGTTACCTTGTCAGAACCGTCGCTTATGTTTCGCTCGTCCACTGGCCTAACCGCGCGAGTAATTGCGGGAAGGAAGGGACGTCTAAGTCAGAACTGCCGTGATCCCGCACGGTGTCGTACGCTCGCACGACAGTGCCGTAATATTGCAGTTTACCGCTGTTCATAATGAGTAGCTTGTTACTCAACTGTTCTATTTCTTGGGCATCGTGACTGGAGTAGAGGATTGTCTTGCCACGTGTGCCGAGTTTCTTAATGAATGTCACAATGTCTTGCTTCGATTGAATGTCGATGCCGACAGTCGGCTCGTCCATGATGAGAATGTCCGGATCGTGCAGCAAGGCGACGGCGATGTTCAACTTGCGCTGCATGCCTCCCGACAGACGACTCACTTTTGTCGTTACCTGCTGCGTTAACCCGACGATGTCCGTTATGTGCGCGATACGCGCGCGGGATACGTCGGCACCGGCCATTTTTGCCCAAAACGATAAATTGTCTCGCACTGACAGATCGGTATACAGCGCCAAGTCTTGCGGCACGTAGCCAATTCCCCGGCGCACAGCTTTCACCTGTTTTACACTATCCTTCCCGTCGATGGCGATCGTTCCCGCGGAAGGTTTCAACACGGTAGCGATCATTTGCATGAGCGTCGATTTTCCAGCCCCGTTTGGACCGACGACACCGACGAGATCGCCACGTCCGATGTGTAACGTAAGCGGTTCGACGACTGTTTTTTTCGCGTATGACTTTGTGAGTGCGTTAAGCGCGATCATGACGTCCCTCCAACAGTAGCAAACTTATACTTAACAACACGACACCCGCGGCGGCAAACACGCCGAGCGACGGCAAAATCTTTGGGACGGTCGTCCAAAAATCGCCTTCACTAAGCGTCCCGCGCACGGCCGACAGCAGCCACTGTTGCGGCGTTAGCGCGGCGAGCGATGCAAATCGGCTCGATACTTCGGCCAAGTTAATAAAGCTGCCGCCGATGACGCTCGTTGCGACAACTGTCATTAAGCCGAATAAGTGCATCTGCTTGTGCCCCCGTGCAAAACTGGCAAACAACGTAGCGATCGAAAAACAGGCGCCGATATACGCGGAGACGACGACGCATACGAGCACTATCCGCCACCAAGAAAGCGAAGCACCGGAAATAAAGTAGCCCGCCGCAAGCAGAAAACTGACAAACACGAGTAACGAGGCACCACAGCCGTTGCCGACGATGTAGCGCAACTTGCTGGCACCAACGACTGACACACGTGTCAACACATGCTGTTGCTTCTCCTTGACCAGCCAATCGTTTAAGTAAAAAGTGAGCAACATGAGGGCGAGGGAAAGTAGTCCGAATGCCCGCATCCCTTCGTCAGTTAGTTTGTGCGCTTCCGTGGTGGGGGCGTCTGTGCTAGCTGTGTTGCGCACCTCGGGATTCACGTCCCCCGCTCCGTCTGTATCCTCGTTCGGGCGAGCCGCATCCACTTTGCCGCGGAGGTCATCGCTTTCGGTATCATCGCCATTCAGCGAAAGGACGTCGCCGCTTTCACGATATACCATCGTCGCCAGCGGTTCCGGCTCCCACTGTGCATCCGTATAGTGCCACGCTTCCTGCCACAGCGGTTTTTTTTCTTGCGCCGTAATGAGACCCTTCTCCGTATAGTAGGCGACGACGTCGTTCGCAGCCGTTGCATTGCTTACGAAACGCATAGTTTCACTCGCCACGACTTCTTTTAGTAAGCCGCTAGAGAGCGAGGCCGGCGATTCAATTAAGTCGACAAGCTCACGGTATTGCCCTTGCGCGATGTTCGCCTGAAAGCCCTCCTTAAAGACGAACGCAAGATCGGCCGTCTGTGCTTCAATGCGCCGTACAGCTTCTTTGCGCGAACACATTTCGAGAGCGACGTGCGGCGTCTTAGCGACACGGGCGATGACGGTCCGCGAATAGTCGCTGTCGTCTTCGTCGACGACGGCGATCGGAATTTTCCCTTCTACGACAGTTTTAGAGATGACCGTTTCGAGAAGGGCGACGACGAGGAGCGGCAAACACAACAATAACAGTAGCTGCTTCGGGTTATGTACGATGATTTTCATGCGGTAAAACATAAACGTAATAAACTGCTTGGCGCGCATCGCAACCTCACCTTTTATTGCCTATCAAATATTGCCTATCAAATATGTCTTTATCGACTTCTTACGCGATCTTTTAACCTCTCGCACAACGTTGCAGCCGCTAGAAGTAACAACGCGCTTACCGATAATACAGCGGCACTAGCCCAAACTTCGCTCGCCTCATCGAGGAAAAGCGCGTGTAACGTCGCTGACACGATCCATCTGACGAGTGTAAATTGGCTAAGCGTCTCAAAAACTTCCGGTAAATAGGCGAGTGGCAACACCGCGCCACCGACCACCGCCATACTGACGATCGCTGCGAGCGCTAGGAGCGCCTTGGCACCCTCTTTGAGCGGCAAAGAAGCAAAAAACGTAAACAACGCACTGACAGCGAGGACGGCAGTGAAGGTAGCGACGAGTAATAGCAGCAGTGATCCGCTCGCCGACAGATCGAAAGCCGACCCGTCTAATAACAGAGCAAGTAACAGTAAAACGCCTGCGACCTGTACGAGTAAAACAATCGATAGAAATGTAAAGTTAGCGACGACAGCCGTAAGCGGGCGGACCCCAAACAGCGCCAGCCGCTTTTGGAGTGCCTCGTTTTCTGCCGTCCCGAGTTGTGACAACCCGAGTAAACCGGCGAACGTCAGTAGCACCGTGCCACCCGCAACTGCATAGTAGTCATGTGGTGAGAATCCGCCTAGCGCCGATACCGTCTCTTCTGCAAACACCTGCTTCCGGCCTAACGTTTGCAAAGAATAGTCAGCGATGAGTTGTTTTAACGTCTGACTGAGCGCCTCGCTGTCCACCCCAGCCTCACTTAAGTAGTGGTAGACTGTATTGATACCGCTTTGCGCTGCAGTCACAAGACCGAGACCCGCTTCGAGCATCGACTTAAACAAGCTGGCCTGCAATGGCCGCTGTGCGTTGCCGATCACTTCGATCGGGACGTTTTTACCACTGCGCATCTCTTGCGCAAAGTTAGCTGGTAGCCGGACAAGTACGGCAACGCCATCTTCCGTAAGCAGCTGCTCTCCTTTTGCGTAATCGACGCGGACGAACCGGACGATCTTCTTAAAGTCGTCCGCCGCTTCAAACTGGCGGATTAACGTTCGCGTCTCAAACGAATTGTCTTCGTCGACGAGCGCCACTTGAAACGGTTCAACAAAGCGGTTATCCGCAATGAGAGGTTCCAATCCGTACGAGAGAAACGCAGCCAAAAAAAGTGGTGCCAACAGCATAACTGCTAGCGGAAATGGCTGTTTTAAGACCGCTTTTAGTTTATATGTAACGAGTGCAACAACTCTCATTGCATCGGTTCCACCTTAATAAGTACTATTAAATACGTATGATCATTATTGCTCTTGTGCGTAACTGGCCGTTTTTCTAGTTCCAGTACGTAAGGCATTGTCGCTAGCTATAAAAAAGAGGGCAAGTGCTGCACACACTTGCCACCTTCTGCTTTGCTGTTACTGTTGAACGAGGTTCGTTCGTCCTATAGCCCGAGCGAACCTTCGAACAACTGTTGGTTATTCATGATAAATTCTTGCAGGCGCTTCTGCATTTCCTCTACGATCTTTTGCAGTTCCTCGTCCGATTGCTCAGCGACGTTTACCCCTTCATTTTTCAAGTTCGGGAAGGTCGGTTTATCCTTAAAGCTCGTCTTCGACTTCACATCAGCGGTGAAACCGATGGTGCGCCCCAATCCGGCGTCGACACTAAGCCCGAAGTCAATTGCGGTATTTGAGTGACCTTTCCCGAGGTTTTGATCCGTCTTGCGATTGTAGTGACCGTTAATCGGCAGTTCATCCGCCCCGATTTCACTTTCTAACTCAGGACTTATTACCGTCACAGTGAAATCCGTTTTTTCGTCACCTTTCTTTCCTTTCGTCGTCGACTTATATGTTAAGCCGAATAGGTCTTCCTCGTGTTCCGTCACTTTTAGCGCGAAGTCGAGCGCGCGCTTGTTCTCACTCGTTACTGTTTTCGCACTCGCGTTAATTTTTCCGCCAACGTCTTCCGGAACCTTCATTTCCAACTTCCAATTGCTTTCATTCTTTTTGTCGTCTTTATCCCAGTCTTCCGATTTATAGGAAAGATCGACGGTTTCGTCGGCATTGTCTTTTTGAGCAATTTTCAGCTTCACATCGCGGCTAACGATCGTTTCGTTTTTGTCGACCAGGACGACCGCTTTATAGCCACCGGGAAACTTCACATCGTCTACGCCGTCCTTCGCTCTTTCGATAGCTTCTACAAGCTTTTCTTTAAATTCTTCCTTTAACTCCTCCCCATACGCCATCGGGAATTGGCCAAATACTTGCCCGTAAAGGAACTCGGAGAGACTTTTATCTTTCTCGATTTTACCTAATAATCCTTTCATTACTTTTTTCACTTCTGCCTCCGACAAAGAAACGGTCAGTTGGCGCATTTTTTCGCCGTGAAACTCGACATTTTTTTCTAATGTCACGTGCTCATCTTTAATAAACTGGGCCAAGTACTCCGCGTAGTCTTTACCGATTTCGTTTAATTCTTTGAGTGTTTTGGTCGCATCGGCTTCAATGAAGTACTCAATTTCTTCCGGTCCGTCGTATGTAGGATCCATGCGACGGGCAAATTCACCGAGCTCTGCGTTCGGTAAATACAAGTAGTCGTCGTACAATACCGGTACTTGAAATCCTGTTTCTTTTTTCGAGTGAAACAGATTCACGTCGGCAATGGGCGTATCGTTCAAATGGTAGCCCATCGAAACGGCAGCCTTTTCTTTTTTCGGGTCCAGCTTACTGACTATTTTAATCTTTGAGTCTTCCAACAACTTCTGTACCATCGCGAGATCCGGAACTTGACTTTCCATCCCGTCTGCTTGTAACCCGAAACGAACTTCCATCTCGTTAACCGACGGTTCTTTCCCCGATTTTTCCGCCAGTTCCCATTCGTCCTTGTACGTATCTTTTAACGACTCTATCGCTTTTTCGTACGTGTTTACTTCTGCCGCTAAATATAGTTCGAGCGGACTCTTGCTAAAAATAAACGCGTATGATAACCCGCCTGCAACGAGCACTAAAACGGCCACTAGGGCGATGATCATGAACCCTTTACCTTTGCCTTTCGGCGCGGGTTGGTTCGGATTCACTTCCGTTGACATGTCGCTCATTTAAGTCCCTCCACCTTTTTTGTTTTTTTTCAGAGCAAATAACTATTTGTCTTATATGTATATATACGCAGGACGTCACGCTAGGTTCCGCATATATTTTAAGAAAAAACTTATTCATGTTCCGTTATAAACTAGCGAATAGTTATAGATGTCAATTTTTTATATTTTTCTTAGCTGCTAAATGGTGAAATTTACGCTTGCAACGTATTCACTGTCATTCGAGGAGACGGAAACACGAGCTATTTACCCTGATTCTACTACTCTAGCAAAAATGAGTACGCTGATCAATCGGCAAATTTCACTTCTCTTAAAGGAAAATAATTCCAACAGCTATTGTTTCAATAGCGATCCCTTTAAAAGCCCGGTGAAAAAGTCGTCATCGAAGTTATAATCGTATAAAATAGAGTGAGTGACAAGATCTTGTGAAATGAGGTATGTGTCAAGCTTTACTCGACGACCTTACAGGATCAAGGATTTAAAGACCTAAATATGTCATTCCCTAACGTTCACTTGTTGTCCGCCCTTGAGGAGTTAACTCTTCAAGGACGGCGATTAACCACCTTATCCAAATACCCAATAGCACTTGAAGCTGATGCGGCACCTACTTGGATCCTGCCAACTTGAACCCCAATGTGATCCGACTTACCTATTCGCCTCGCATGGCGTTTTAGTTTTTGTGTCACTTGGCGGTTGGGCCAGACAGTTAATAATGCCTGTCTCAACGTCCCATTGGTAACGCCTTGTTGTACTTTGGCGATGGCTTGAGCCCCTTCTTCACTCCAGTACATGCCACGACGTTTCATGCGGTATGCCAGACGTCTCTGGTTCGATTCCATGCATCCCATCCTACGAGCATTTTTTGGCACGTCTGGACTAACCTCACGCCAGTCGCAGAGGATCTCCCAGTGCCCTTCAAGATACTTCTGCATGTTCTCGATACGCTTTTCCTCTCGCTCCGTCTCTGCATTTCCCTGTGCCGTATCAATCACCGCTTTAAACCTATCCTTATTTTTTTCGGATATTGCCTTTTCAATTTGAGGAATGAGCCTTGGCTGGCGGCTCAACCCGCGACGAATACTCCTCTTTACGTGAAAAGGATCCAATTGGCGGACAACCGATGTCGCTTCAGAAAAGGTATTTTGAACGCGTTCCTCAGAGATCCATGAAGCCGCATCCGCATTAGTCGCCACATGTGTATGTGAGAGATCCCAACGATGTCGAATCGCTGCATAACCTATTTCCCAAAAGTCATCCACCGATTCAACGGTAGAAAAGACGTGACGATCTGTTAACGAGACACGCTGTCCGTTTTGCTCCCACCCGGTATAGGCAAGCATATTTTTGATCTCTATTCCTTTGCCTCTCCCTTTGACGTATAAGCCATCTGCTTCGCAATATAAGTGCTTAACGGACGGAGAGTTAGGAATTACCGTATCCTCAAAAATTCGATCCCTTTTTTCAGCATCCATGACAGCTTGAGCTTCACCTGCTTCTTTTACTAAGCGCTGAAACGTCGTATGGCTGATCGTTATACCGGCAAGTTTTTGCGTGACCTCTGAGGCGAGGCGGTAGGTCATTCCCGGCGCTGCAGCTAACTCTGCTCCGAGCATCATAAGGTCTGGGCTGTATCTTTTACGGCGTTTTAAACCGATTGCCTCATCGACAGGGTAATGTGCGTTTCCGTTTCGGTCGTACATCAAGTGGCGTTTATAGGACACTGTCCCAAAAAAACTGGTGAACTCCCGGCTGTCCAATCGCTCACTTTTCCAACCGTATTTTTCCTTGTAATGCGTCGTCATCATCTGATCGAGCTGCTCCAAAAATTCTCCGAACAGATCAGCCATCACTTCCATCAGGCGAATACGTAAGCTTTCCCAAAACGACAACATATCTGTAGACTGTTCCAAGATAGTAGCGATTTCTGGTATAATGGTTTTCAAGGAAGACCTCTCCTTTCGTGGTGGTTAGGAGTACTATTTAGGTCTTCCTTTTCTATATTCTCCCTCCAAATTCCTGCTAAAACCCTTCGAGAGAAATGTTACACATACTGAAATGAGCGTGAGAGCCTTGAAAGCACAAAAATCATCCGCAACCCAACCGCAACTGTTTCAATTCATCGATATGGAAGCACTCATACCCAAAAGTCATATTTTACGACAATTAAATGAAGCGATCGATTTCTCCTGCGTTTACGACTGGGTGGCTCCGTTATATACGGAACGAAGTGGACGACCGGCTGCCGACCCGGAACGCATCGTGCGATTGATCCTACTTTCCTATTTATTTAACCACTCCGAACGCGGCCTGTATGAGATACTTCCTATGCATGCGGGATACTTGTGGTTCTGTGGGCTCGATTTTGAATCAATTCAACATCCTGATCCCTCCCGCCCATCGCTACCGGATCGGACGACGCTTGTCAAGACTCGGAAACTTTGGCGGCAACACGGTATATTTGAAAAGCTTATGGTTCATGTAATCAATCAATGTATTGCAGCAGGATTGGTCAAGCCCGATGTTCACGTTGGCGTCGACGGGACTCAGGTGCGGGCTAACGCTTCGATTCACAGCTTAAAAGAAATGACTTGTACACCCGTAGAGTCCATTGAGGACTATTTGGCGAGAATCGCTCAACAAGACGGTCAAGCTGAACCGTCTTCATCGCCTCATGACACCGACGATGACCCGCCATCGTCTCCCGGTTCAGCCGACAAAGCATCGAGAAAAAAACAGGGACTGCAGGAAGAAGCCACACATGAGAACTTTCACGGAAAGACTTTTTCTAACGCGACACACCGCAGTAAAACAGACCCTGATGCACGGTTGTATAAAAAGGCAAAGGGGCAAGAGGCTCACCTACGGTATTTAATACACAATGTAACAGATGTCACATCGGGCGTCATTTTGTCGACACAAGCCAGCATAGCATCTGGAGTGGCTGAACGTGAAACGAGCATGCAACAACTTGCGGCGATTCGTTTTTGTCATCCGACCATTCGTGTGTGCACCCTTTCAGCCGATAAAGCATACGGTACGCCAGACTACTTGAATGCCCTGTTCGAACAGGGGATGATCCCCTTGGTTTCTTTGCGAAATCTAACATTAGAGGACGTCCCTACATGGAAACGCCAAACGCGAAACCCTAAATTACAACGCAAACGGCTGGCCAAAGTCAAGGCCGTTCAGGTTAAGAATAAAGCGAGACTTATTCAGCTATCTAGTAAGTATCGCCACCTCCAAAAGCTACGCACGCGATGCGAGCATATATTTGCCGAGAGTAAATGTGATCACGGACTCGACCGCGCACGCAGCCGGGGACTAGACTGCATGCAAGAACAAGCGCTATTGACAGCAATGGTTCAGAACCTCAAAAGACTTTGCCGGTTCCGGTTTAAGAAAAAACCAACTCAAACCGGGATTTTGGCATGCCAAAATCCAACTCGCAGGACAATAGGGACAAAGGTTTCCATGTTTTTTTCGTCACTATTATCGTTAATCGCTTCGCTTCACTTACAGGTAAGGCGGTTTAGTTGATTTAAATCACCGGGCTTTTAAAGAAAAGGGTTAGACAGGTTTGTCAGCGCTCCCCGCGCTCGCTATAATGAAGAGGTACATCATACTTACAGTTTGGAGTTGAATACTCAATTATGAGACTGTTCCTTATTTTAGGTGCGTTCAATATGTTCCTTAGCGTCGCCCTCGGCGCGTTCGGCGCCCACGGCCTAGAAGGAAAAGTATCTGAGCGCATGTTAGCCAATTGGCAAACCGGTACGCAATACCACATGGCGCATGCTCTCGGCTTGCTCTTGATCGCCTTACTCGCTGGCAAGCTTAGTGACTCGGCACTCGTTACTGCTGGTGGCTGGTTCATTGTCGCTGGCATCGTCCTCTTCTCTGGCAGCTTGTACGTGATGGCTTTAACGAACATCACCAAGCTAGGTATGATTACGCCGATTGGCGGCGTGTCGTTTCTCATCGGGTGGCTGCTAGTGATGTATGCAGGCATTCGGCATTTGTAATGGAGCGAAGCGAGGCCATCGTCAATTTAAACTGTGGCCTCGTCGTCTCCCCCTTCTCTGGCTCTTGGGAACATCGACGCCAGTTACAAACACGTTGCGTTCACTGGCAAACACGTTGCGTCACTGGCAAACACCTAGGTGCTACTCGGGGCGCTGTGGCACCCAGGCGGAAACCGTCGGAACGAATCCAACGACGTCTATAGGCTGCATCCGCGGTCGTTGCCGCCTGAATGATCATAAACAGTCCCCTCTCTCCTCGCATTATTTTTAATATTTTACACGTTTTACTCAACTTGCACAGCATACATTCGCTGCTTCACGACTGTGAGGGCGCACGAGCATCTCGGGTATCCTGGTAATCTCGGGATCTATATGTAAAGCGTGACATCGTATAAACCGAACATTTAGGTCTTGCATTTGCGAGCAACTGCTATGTTATATATATGTAACATATATAACATGTGTCTAACAGATATAACTCATGGCGGCAGTTTCTCAACAGTCAAGGTGAATAAAAAAGGAGGTAGCTACATATGTCCAAACCGTCGCTCGTCAATTGGAAACTGTTTTCGTTGTTGCTTATTGGGGGGGTAATCGGCTCTCTGGCGGTGCTCCCCTATCAACTGACACTCACACCGACCGACGTTCCCCTCCCCGCAATCATTCTCAACGCTTTGATCAATGGCGTTCTCATTCTCGCTCTCGCAACATTTCTCGGATTATTACTGGCACAAAAGGTGGGCTTAGGTGCACCCATTTTAGAGAAGGTTGTCTCCGGTGAGAAAGTTTCTATTAACTGGTCGCGCTACGTCGGAATGTCTGTTTTATTCGGTGTCGCCGCAGCCATATGTATTATCGTGTTCGATGGAAGTTTCGCCGCGTTTATAGCCGTCGAGACGCCCGCTGCGGAAACAGTAAGCAGGCCGAGTTGGTGGCAAGGGTTACTTGCCTCGCTTTACGGTGGGATCACTGAAGAAATACAGCTTCGCCTCTTTTTTATGACGCTCCTCGTTTGGTTGTTTGGTAAAGTGACAAAAAATGCGCATCCGAAAACGAGTTCCGGCATCGTGTGGACAGCTATTATCGTTGCCGCAGTACTGTTTGGTGTCGGACACTTACCGCTCGCTGCTGCCATCGAACCGCTTACCACGTGGATCATCCTCCGGGTCATCGTCTTAAACGCAGTTGGCGGGATCATCTTCGGATGGCTTTACTGGAAAAAAGGACTGGAGGCCGCGATGATTGCCCATTTTTCTGCTGACATCGTGCTACACGTTTTGCTTCCGCTCATCGCCGCATAAGGAGACTTAGCCACGGGGCGAGTGAAAACCGACTCAGTTGAGCGAAAATAATACGGTGCGTACTCACCGTCTTACGCACCGTATTTTCTGTTCTTGCCGCGGCGTTGTCGTACGATCAAAATAACGGCGATGAGGAGTAGGAGGACACCACAAACTATAATGACGATATTCCTAATGTGCGGAATAGCAAACTGCACATTGATCGTGTTGTCTTCGACCGGATTAATTTCCCAGACGATTGTTTTACCGTCATTCTCCACCGTAGTCCCATTGTGGGTCACACTTAAATCGTACGGGAGCGTCAGTTTCGCCTGTAAGTTCATTTGCTTTAAAAAATGACCGATCATCTGATCTTCAAAGTCTCCGAGTTTACCCAAAAGTAGTGGCGATTGACTGTACAACACCTTTTGCACGTTGACGACGGCTTTTACGTCGTACTTCTTTTGCAACAGCGTTTCTTCGACGCGAGAGTCGACTCGCCAGCCGCGGTCGTTCGCTTGTTTCGTTGCCGGTTGCTCCCCTGTCGTATCGGTGCGCTTTTTTTGCTTCTGTATGTCGCCCGCCATTTTTTTTAGCTCGCGCAACGAATAATGCCTCGTCCCGACATAGCCGGTGTATCGGTCATCGCCGTACGCTTCCGGTTGCAAGTTCATTTTGTTGAGGTTCTTTTCAACTTCTTTTAGCAACTCGCCGGAGTAATTGGCGATCTGTTTATCGAGGCCGACGGTCGTATGTAGATCGACACTGAAATCTTTGTTGACTTCCACTTCCACGATCCCTTGTGCACAGCCCGTCAGAGCGACTGTAACGACAAACAGTAGAACAAGTGGCACCGCGTTTCTGTTACGCCTACGCCCCATACATCGACACCCCCGCAGCATCCAGTTAAACCGTTCGATCCACACTAGAAAAATTCACCATTAGACTAGTTTACGTCCACTGCCAAAACATTTATGCGCAAATAGAGGAAACGACAAACAGTTGTCACGAACGCACACTTGTCGTAACGGACAGTTGTTGCCAACGCGCAATCGTTGCGAACGGACTTGTGTGTTGCGACCAGACAGTTGTCGCGAAAGCGCGATTAGCGCAATTGTTGCGAACGAAAAAGCAGTCGCTACCAGTTGCATCTCAATCGCAAACGACTGCCCAGTTTCCGTCGACTGTCGCTTCGATCGTTCCCCGTTCGCGAATGTAATCGGCGATAAGCTCGGAAACGTCTATCGGAATGTCTTTAATGACCGGCTTTCCTTGGAACATAAAATAGTCGCCGCCGCCTCCGGCGCGGTAGTTGTTCATGACGACGTCGTACGTGCCGTCCATGTCGAGCGGTTCGCCGCGATAAGTCAGTTTGACGACGCGTTCGCCGACTGGCCGTGAAATATTAATGACGTAGTCGATCCCTTCCCACATGTCATAGTTGTAATGTTGCGGCTTCGGCTGTTTGAAAGAAGCGCTCACTTCAATTGCCCCACCGGTGTACGGTGCAAAGTAGGAGGCGCTGCGCTCAAGAGCTGCTTTAATATCTTTGCCTTGTAGGCGGAGGACGCGCAAGCTGTTCGGATAAATGTAATTGGCGACGACGTCGCGCATCGTCACGTCACTCGGCAACCCTGGCGCGTAATTGTCGAATAGCGCCGTGTTCGAAATATCGACTCCGGCGTAAGCCATTTGCACTTTGTTAAAAAACTCGATTAAGGCGTTATCTTTAAGCCTAATCTGCATCGGATCGTGTACGCGCATATCGCCTTTAATGTGGCCGATTGGCTGGTCGAGCCACTGCTGGGTTTTTACTTCGTACGGCTCGGTCATGCGCACGACTGTTTCATCTGGCGTCACGCCTGCAGCGGATAGCAACTGCACCCCTTTTTCCACAATCGCCCAACCGCCTGCCTTCTTCTCGACTGTCAATGTCACCTTTCCGAGTGCCGTCCCTTGGCTACCCGGTTGCACGATCGCGACGCCGTTCACGTCGTCCTGTGCAAGTAAGCGGTGCTGATGACCCGTTAACAGGACGTCGATCCCCGGCACTTCGTAGCACAAGCGATACCCTTGGTTTTCTCCCGTCTGCGCCTCTGTCTCTCCCCCGCCTTCAAGGTCGCGTTCAAATCCGCCGTGGTAAGAAACGACAAGCACATCGACGCCTTCTCGGTCGCGTAAAACCGGCACCCACTCTTTCGCGGTTTCCAACGCGTCGCGAAAGTCGAGCGCGGCAATGTGGGCCGGCTTTTCCCAGTTAGGTATGTAATGTGTCGTCAAACCGAGTACCCCTACCTTTAAACCGCCCGGCAACGTCTTGACGATGTACGGCTTTCCGTAGTACGGTTCATCGGTCCCTTTTTTGACGATGTTTGCCGACAGCCACGGAAACTTAGCTTCACGCATCGCCTTCTGCAGAACATCTTGTCCGTAATTAAACTCGTGGTTGCCGAATACGGCTGCGTCGTACTTGAGCTCGTTCAACGCGCTAACTAGCGGGTCGACCGGTTCGTTGTCGATACAGGCGTGGTAATACGACAGCGGCGTCCCTTGAATTAAATCGCCGTTGTCGATTAAAAGCGTATGCGGGTTTTGCTTCCGCTCGCGGCGAATGAGCGCAGCCAGTTTGGCAAGCCCAAGTTCCATCGGGCGGTTGATCCCGTAATTGAGTGGAAGAATGTTGCCGTGGACGTCACTCGTTTCCAAAATCGTCACTGTCTGTCTCGTGCCTTGCTTTTCCATGAAAACACCTTTTCCGTTCCGAGATTAATTTTCGATACAGTGCTACAACGTATTGTACGCCTTTTCCCGCTCCGCTTCCAGTTTCCGACCTGTTTCATATGGAGTTCTGTCTATTTTCGTACTATAATATAGAGTGGCTCTGATTATTTACTAACGAAGGCTAGGAACGACCACAGCTGTTGGAGGGTTGCGTAGGAAAATTGGATCTACCTGAAGCTGAATCTACTTTTTATGATCTAGGAAACGACTCACACAAACATACGCACGTTTACTTGAGAGAAAGTTGGTTAGCGAATGATTACATTTAATAGCGTCTCCAAAGTGTACCCAAATGGAACGGTCGGTCTAAAAAATATAAACTTGCACATCGACCCCGGCGAATTCGTCGTCATCGTCGGCTTGTCGGGCGCAGGTAAATCGACGCTCCTACGCTCGATTAACCGCCTGAATGAAATAAGCGAAGGCGAAATTCTCATCGATGGCCGCTCCATTACGAAAGCGTCGGGAAAAGAGTTGCGCCAGTTTCGCCGCGACATCGGTATGATTTTTCAAAACTTTAATCTAGTAAAACGTTCGTCCGTGATGCGTAACGTGTTGTCCGGGCGAGTCGGCTACCATTCGACATTGCGCACGTTGTTCGGCTTGTTCCCGAAGCGCGATGTCGAATTAGCGTTCGACGCACTAGAAAGGGTTAACATTGCCGAAAAAGCGTATGCGCGAGCGGACGAGCTTTCTGGGGGACAACAACAACGTGTGTCCATTGCGCGCGCCCTCGCCCAAGAGGCAAAAATCATTCTCGCCGATGAGCCCGTCGCCTCGCTCGACCCGCTCACGACGCGGCAAGTGATGGACGACCTAAAGCGCATCAATACGGAATTAGGGATTACGACGGTCGTCAACTTGCACTTTATCGACTTAGCACGCGAGTACGCCACGCGCATTGTCGGGCTGCGCGCTGGGGAGTTGGTATTTGACGGACCAGTGGAGACAGCGACAGACGACGCGTTTTCCGAAATTTATGGCCGACCGATCCGCGAGGACGAACTATTGGGAGAGGGAAGCGATGAGTAGAGACTTAGCCAAGCGTCCGCCGCGCACGAAAACGTATATGACCGTGCTGCTGATTGCCGTGTTACTCGTCGGTAGCGCCATGAAAACTGGGGTCGACTTTGCGGAACTCGTAACGGGATTACCAGAAATGAAACGTATCCTTAAAGAAATGTTCCCGCCAAATTGGGGTTACTTCGGCAAAATTGTCGACCCGATGTTAGACACAATCCGCATGGCGTTACTCGGGACGACCTTTGGAGCGATTCTCGCAATCCCACTCATCTTCTTAGCAGCGGCTAACGTGTCGAAGTCGCCTTTTATATACCAACCGGCGCGGTTTGTGATGAACTTAATCCGCACCGTACCCGACTTGCTCCTCGCGGGCATTTTTGTCGCCATCTTCGGCATCGGACCGATTCCGGGTATACTCGCACTCGTCTTTTTCTCGCTCGGCTTTTTCGCCAAACTGGCGTACGAGTCGATTGAAGCGATCGATCCTGGCCCGTTAGAAGCGATGACGGCGGTCGGCGCCAACAAGTGGCAGTGGATTCAATACGGAGTGGTGCCACAAGTACTGCCGGCCTTTATTGCCCACGTGTTGTACACGTTCGAGGTGAACATCCGCGGCGCAGCCATCCTCGGCTTCGTCGGTGCCGGCGGGATCGGCCTTATCCTCGAACAAAACTTAGGGCGGCTGAAATACGACAACGTGATGACAATCATTCTCTTTACGTTGTTGATCGTCTGGATGATCGACTTCGTCAGTACGAGATTACGGGAGAAACTACTATGAGCTATAAGAAACCGCAAAAACCACTACAACAGCGAATTGTCACATGGATGATCGTCCTGTTCCTCGCGATGCTGTACATATGGGCGTTTTCCGGCATCGCCTTCGACAAAATTAACGAAACGGCCGGCGAGGTGACGCGTTCGATTTTAGACGGGTTGTTTCACCCGAACTGGGGGTACGTCTACGATCCCGCCGGAGAAGATTTAATAGACGCCCTGCTCGAAACGTTAGCGATTGCCATCTTGGGGACGTTCATTGCCGCGATACTTTGTATTCCGTTCGCCTTCTGGGCGGCGAACAACATGTCGCGGTCAAAAATCGTCAGCCAGACAGGAAAAATGTCCTTAAGCATTATTCGCACCTTCCCAGAAATCGTGCTAGCGCTGTTGTTTATCGTCGTCGTCGGCCCCGGGTCATACGCCGGTGTGCTCGCGCTCGGGTTACACTCGATCGGCATGCTCGGCAAGCTCGTGTCGGAGGCCATTGAAAATATGGATTTAAGTCCGACCGAGGCACTTACAGCGTGCGGCGCCAACCGACTGCAGACGCTATGGTTTGCCGTCGTGCCGCAAATTATGCCCGAGTTTCTGTCGTTTGTCTTGTACCGCTTTGAAATTAACGTGCGTGCGGCCTCGATCTTAGGGGTCATCGGCGCTGGCGGGATCGGGACGCCGCTCATTTTCGCCTTATCGACGCGAGACTGGCCGAAAGTCGGTATTATTTTGCTCGGCATTATCGTCATGGTCACGATTATCGACTACATTTCTAGCTTCATCCGCAAACGCCTCGTCTAACGGTTGCAGTGAAGATGTGTACTGTAGCGGATTCATGAAACGTGATGTGTACTGTGGCGGATGCGTGATACGTGATGTGTACTGTAGCGGATGAATGATACGTGTAGAAGATATAGAATGTGTAGGTCGTGCTTCAGGCGAAAAAAACCGTTCAAGCATCTTTGTGCTTGAACGGTTTTTGCTTATCGTACAAGATCGTGTGAGATCGCGCAAGACAGACTACACTTATCCGTACTAATCCGCATCAATAATGTGTCGCAAGTTACTCTCCGAGTTCTTCCTCGTACTCGCGGACAGTGTCAAAGTTGCTGTCCTTAGACGGGGAGTATCCTTCGTGGGAGTAAACGTCGCGAATGATTTCTTTCCCTTTTTCGTCCTTACCGATTTCGATAAAGGCGTCACTTATTTTTTTCTTCCACTCATCCGTCAGATCCGGACGCACGGAAATCGTATCGTTCGGGATCTTTGCCGTCTTCTTCAAAACGACCGTATCTTTGAAGGCGTTCGGG
Source organism: Numidum massiliense (assembly GCF_001375555.1). Classification (NCBI taxonomy): domain Bacteria; kingdom Bacillati; phylum Bacillota; class Bacilli; order Caryophanales; family Bacillaceae; genus Numidum; species Numidum massiliense. The sequence goes on from NZ_CTDZ01000009.1 coordinate 2,139,777, forward strand.
TAGTCTTTTTTAATGTTGTTGCGTGCGTCTTCAAATACGGCAGCAGCGTCAACCTGTCCGTTCAACAGTGCGAGCACAGCTTGGTCGTGCCCTTTCATCGTGACGCCTTCGACGTCATTTTGTGGATCGAGGCCGACTTTTTGCAGTTCCATCGCCGGCCAGACATATCCAGCGGACGAAGTGACGTTTTGCCATGCCACCTTTTTCCCTTTCAAATCTTTCACATCTTTAATTCCGGAGTCTTTTTTCACGAGAATGATGGAGTGGTAGAAGTCGACCAGTTCATCCGTATTTTCCCCGGTGTTGTCGTCTTTAATGCCGTAACGTTGCGCTTGTAAAATAACGTCGGCCGCCTCTTTTTTGTGTGCAATGACGTATGCGGTCGGAGGGAGAAATCCGACGTCAATCTTTTTACTTGCCATCGCTTCAATAACCGTATTGTAGTCCGTCGAAACACTGACTTTAACCGGGATACCCAGTTTGTCCTTTAACAACTCCTCGAGCGGCTTAGCCTTCGCTTCTAGCGTGTCTGCACTTTGCGAAGGGACGAATTGCACCGTGAGCTCTTTTGGCTCATACCCTTTAGCACCGTCTTTCCCTTCACTCCCCTCCTCTTTACTGCCACCACACCCTGCGAATAAGGCGACACTAAGGACACAGCAGAGCGCAACAACCGTTAGCTTCTTAAACATCGCGTTCCTCCTAATAACAACAATTTGAGTACCAACTTTAATATAGCATATGTTCCACCTTTTCGTGTCTTTTTTTTGTAAAGATTGTACGCCACAAACTGCCCTTGAATTGCCCATAACACCCAACTTTGTAAAAGGCTAGTTTAAACGGCGTTACTTTTTTGTTAAAATAATGGTCATGTGAATATTTACGGGCTTAACGGGCTTAATCTGTCCATTTTTTTATGACCATTTGTACTAACGATTCGCTTGATCGATCATGCCAATGGGGGCCATCACATGAAAAAGACGAAGAAATTTTCCCCGTATATGAGTTTTACTAGCGATAAATGGCGACAGTTGCGAAATTCGACGCCACTTCTATTGTCAGAAGCTGAATTAAATAAGTTACTCGGACTCATCGAACAAGTGTCACTGGACGAAGTAGCGAACGTTTATTTGCCGTTATCGCGGCTGCTCAACCTTTATGTCGCCAACAGTCAACACATGTACCAAACGACGAAAAGGTTTCTCTGCGTTCCCGAGGAGAAAGTCCCCTACATTATCGGGATCGCTGGCAGTGTCGCCGTCGGCAAAAGTACGACCGCCCGCATTTTACAAACGTTGCTCTCGCGCTGGCCGAATCACCCGAAGGTCGATCTCGTGACGACAGACGGTTTTTTGTACCCGAACGCCGAACTCGAAAAGCGCGGTTTGATGAAGCGAAAGGGATTCCCCGAAAGCTATGACATTCGCGCCTTAATGAAGTTTTTGGCGGAAGTAAAATCGGGAAATCCCGAAGTTGTGACGCCTGTTTATTCCCACCTCGTTTACGATATCGTCCCGAACGAATACCAAGTCATTCGCCAGCCGGACATCGTCATCGTAGAAGGGCTAAACGTGTTACAAACAACGCGGACGAGAAACGGAAATGGCCCCGTACCGCAATTGTTTGTATCAGACTTTTTCGATATATCACTCTACGTAGACGCAAACGTGAAAGACATTTCGCGATGGTATGTGGAGCGTTTTAAGCTGCTGCGGCATACGGCGTTTAAAGACCCAACGTCGTACTTCCGTCGTTACGCCGATTTATCTGACGATGAGGCGACGGAGAAGGCGCTGTCCATTTGGCGCGAAATTAACGAACGCAATTTATTGATGAACATTTTGCCGACCCGGGCGCGCGCTGACATTATTTTACGTAAAGGGCCGAACCACGACATACAGGAAGTGAAGCTGCGGAAGTTGTAGTAAGTGTTGACCGGATTGACCCGGATAACACGGTAAGTTGCCCTTGGTGAAACGACGAATGAGTGCATAACTAACATTCCTTTGTGTCCAGCTATGTGGCGGTTAGGCGCTTATGCGCATGGCTTACCTGTCCCCTGTGAGATGGGGCCAGGTAAGCTTTTGATCAAATAGCGTTACTTCTCCTCTTTCGCTACATACGCTTGCAGAAGGTATAAGCGCCCAATCCTAAAAATTAGGGTGAGAATTAAGCTGTTTTTAAGGCAGCGTTTAACAACAGTTAAACTGCAGTTAGTAGAGTGATTGCAAACGCTTACTATTGGGAGGTTCGTAGTATGCATTCACTCCATGTTAAAAACCGGATCAAAGTGATCGATGTCATTCGCGGCTTAGCGATTTTCGGCATTTTGCTCGTCAATATTTTTTTCTTCAGTTCATCGCAGACGGCAATCGCGTCCGGTGTGCCACTTTGGACGGGGACAGCAGACCGCGTGACAGAGAAGGTTATCGAACTGTTCGTTAATGGTAAGTTCCTTTGTATCTTCTCTTTTTTGTTTGGTTTCGGCACCATCTTATTCAAAGAAAGCGTACTGGCAAAAGGGAAGCGCTTCGGCCGCCTCTATGTACGCCGTTTATTCGCACTCGCGATTTTCGGGGGCATCCACGGCCTACTCATTTGGTACGGTGATATTTTATTCCATTATGCGTTGCTAGGCTTCGCCCTCCTCTTATTTCATAACTGTCGTGCAAAAACGTTACTCACCTGGATTGTCGTGTTGGCGTTACTCGTTCCGCTCTTGTTCACGTTGTCGAATTTAGTCGTTCCAACCGATCAACTCATTGCCTCAGACCAAGCGCAAGTTGAGGTAAAAAAAACAGGGAAGGCGCAGCAAGCTCACGATCAAGCGATTTACGGCAATGGGACGTACACGAAAATCGCCGCGCAGCGCATCGCTGATTGGAACGCTAGTGTTATAAACCAGCTCATCTTTTATCCACAACTGCTGAGCATGTTTTTACTCGGCGCGTATTTTTCCAAGCGACGGTTGTTACACGACGTCACCACCCATCGCACGACGTTGAAAAAAATCGGTGCCGTATGCGGTAGCCTCGGTTTATTCTTCGCATTTTTACCGATGCTCATCCAGTTAGTGCCATATAACTTCGCTTTATCGCCGCGCCTGCTCGCCATCGTAGACACGGTGCCGATTTTGCTTAGCTGGCAGCTGCTTGCACTGTTTTACATAACGGCACTCGTCCTCTTATTTACACGCCCTCGCTGGCGGAAAGTGTTAGATCCGTTCGCGGCTGTCGGCCGTACCGCGTTCAGTAACTACATCTTCCAGTCACTACTCTGTACGACGATTTTTTACAGTTTTGGCTTCGGGCTGTTCGGCAAAGTTGGGCCGTTCGCCGCCGTATGGCTCGTCTGTGCGATTTTTGTGTTGCAAATGGGCTTGAGTGCACTCTGGTTGCGCTACTTCCGCATTGGTCCACTCGAATGGGTGTGGCGGGTGTTCACTTACATGTCCGTTCCGCCGCTACGGCGTCCAGCGACGGAACGGTCGACACTCATTTGAACCAACACTTGCCCAGAGCTACGTTTATCCGGTCCGTCCATACGTTTAGCCGGACCACGTTTATTCAGTCTTACGTCTGTTCCAGCCAACACTTACGGACCTACATTTGTTCGGGAGTGGCAATGCCGAGAAGGCGCAACCCTTCGCGCAACACGATGGCGACTGCGGCGACGAGCGCTAACTTTGCATGCCGCTCTCCTTCCCCTCCTGCCAAAACGCGCACACTGCTGTAATATTTGTTAAACGCTTGGGCTAAATCGAGCACGAACTTACTTATTTGCGACGGATCGTTGTCGTCTAGCGCTCGGCGTACGACGTGCGGAAAGTTCATGAGCGCCGTTGCGACAGCCCACGCTTTCGCGTCGCCATACACGTCCTTTCGCTGTGGCATATCACTGCTTTCGCCAGGCAGCCCCTCGCTACTCCTTAACCGCCCTTCACCGCGCCCCGACTGCCCATCGGCTGCCACTAACGCATCTTTGTTCAGGGTTAACTGCAGACTGTCATTCACGAGAGCGTCACCAGCGACACATCGTTGTTCCAATCGCACGCCACCCTTCCGCAACAGCGAACGCGCACGCGTGTAGGTGTACTGCACGTACGGCCCCGTCTCCCCTTCAAAGGTGAGCATGTCGTCGAGCGAAAACTCAATGTCGTTTAAGCGATTATGCTTCAGGTCGTTAAAAATGACGGCACCGACTCCGACTTGTCGCGCCACCGTTTCAGGATCCACAAGCGATGGATTTGCCCGTTTGATATGCTCACGCACCTTCGCAATCGCCCGCTCGAGCACGTGTTCTAATAGCACAACCTTCCCTTTGCGCGTCGACATTTTTTTCCCGTCTTGTAGCAGCAACCCGAAGGGGACGTGCGCCATCTGTTCGGCCCACTCAAAGCCCATTTTCTTTAACACGGCAAACAGTTGCTGAAAGTGCAGCCGCTGTTCGTGTCCGACGACGTACAGGGCGTGTGCAAAACGGTATGTCCTGTAGCGGTACAGCGCGGCCGCTAAATCGCGCGTCGCGTACAAGGTAGCTCCGTCCGATTTTTTGATTAAACACGGCGGCAAGTCATATGCGGCGAGGGACACGACGTCTGCGCCTTCCGACCGTTCTAACAACTGTTTCTGCTCGAGCAAGGCGACGACCTCATCCATTTTATCGTTATAAAACGCCTCGCCGTCGCTCGAATCGAAGCTGATCCCGAGCAAGTCGTATATTTTTTGGAATTCTTGCAGCGACTCGTGGCGAAACCACTTCCACAGTGCGACTGCTTCGGCCTCACCGTCTTCCAATTTTTTAAACCACGCGCGCCCTTCTGCTTCTAAGGACGGGGAAGTTGCCGCTTCGTCGTGAAAGCGGACGTATAGTGCGAGCAAGGTGGGAATCGGTGCTTTCTCCACCTCAGCCGCATCTCCCCACCGTTTGTAGGCAGCCATCAGTTTTCCGAACTGCGTGCCCCAATCGCCCAAGTGGTTGATACGCACCGGACGATAGCCGCACTTTGCATACATGTTGGCGAGCGCGTTGCCGATCACCGTCGAACGCAAGTGCCCCATAGAAAATGGCTTGGCGATGTTCGGTGACGAAAAATCGATCGGCACCGCCTCTCCTCGGCCAATGTCACACGAGCCGTACCCGGGCCCCTCCGCGAGTACGTTCGCGACGACCGCCTGCCCGACGCGAGTCCGGTTGAGAAATATGTTGACGTAAGCCCCGACTTGCTCCGCCTTTTGTATTGGAGCTTGCATCGCCTTTTCTGAAACCGATTTTTCCCGAGGATGTTGCGCCACCTCTTGCACACATTCGCCATGTACATACGCTGTCAGCTGTGCGGCAATTGCTTGCGGTGGGCGACGAAAACGTTTGGCCAACGCAAAACACGGCAAGGCGAAATCACCGAGCGTCGGGTTAGGCGGAGTTTCCAATAAACGGTATATATCCGCCACTGCCACTTCGGCACCGTTTAACGATTGCACAGCAGAGGTAAGTATTTGTGCCACTTGTTTTTTTACATCCATCTTGCTCCCATCCTTTCGTAAACGGACATTTTCTATAAAAGAAAAAAGAAAAACCTCTCATCCCTATTCAACACATAGAGACGAGAGGTTATTGCCTTCTCCCGCGGTACCACTCTTATTGCTTCCGTAGAAGCCTACTTTTCGTCACACGGACTTGAAGCGTTAACGGGCTTTTCCCGGCACACCCTACTAAGCGCACGTCGTTCAGGTGTACATCTACAAGGTCCGCTTCATCTACCGCCGGTGCATCGGGCTCTCACCGTTCCCCGACTCGCTGCACACCGCCCGCGATAAACTACTGTCCTCATCATCGATCGCATCTGTCGTTTTGCTCATTATACCGATTCAGGCCGCTAGTCGCAACTACGCCACACATTTGAAAACAGTGTTATGTGGTCGGATTGGCGAGATACTGTTCCTCCAAAGCCTCTTCTACAAAACGGACAGCTTATCGTATAATAACTATAACACGCCAATACGCCCTGAGCGTATGCGTTTCTCTTACGGAAATGATTACTACAAAAGGGGACAAGTAATGGATACGAGTGTTTTTATTCATTGGATTACAGAATATGGCTACATCGCCCTGTTTATTAGTTTATGGCTTGGGATTGTCGGTATGCCGATCCCTGACGAAGTGATCGTCATGAGTGCAGGCGCGGTGTCGGCGATGCGACTCCTCCAGCCCGTCCCCTCTTTCCTCGTCACCTACCTCGGCGTTATTTCTGGATTGACGATCGGTTACCTCATCGGTAGAGTGGCTGGTACGCTGCTGCTCGACAAGCTGCTTCGAAAAAAGAAGTGGCAGAAATACGTCGACAAGTCACGGCATTTATTGGACAAATACGGGCCGTTCGCTCTCTGTATTAGTTATTTTTTTCCTTTTGTCCGGCATCTCGTACCTTATCTCGTCGGCATGAACAAAATGTCATTCGGCCGTTACACGTTATTCTCGTTTACGACCGGATGTGCATGGACCGCCCTTTATTTTGTCCTCGGCTTCCTTTTCGGATCACACATCGAAAAAATTGGGCGCCTCGTCAACCAATTTGGCTGGTACGCCCTTTACGCCTTGCTACTAATCGCAACAATAGCACTCGCGGTCAAAGTATACACTGCCGTTAAGTCCGCACCGAAAGGCGAATAAGAAATGAAAACGTAAATCCCCCTCACTTCGGACACGCAACTAAATCGTAACGGTCAAGCACTTTGCGCAATTTTTGCTGTACCTCATCCATAGGCAAAGCCAGTGGTTTACGGATGACGGGGCGAATTTTACCCATGAGCGCGAGACTCGCTTTCAGCGGGCCCGGGTTTGTCTCCCAGAAGAGCGCTTCGTTTAAATCTAGCAAGTAGTAGTGTAAATCGAGCGCCTCCTTCCACTGTCCTCGCGCCGCCAAGTTGTACAGCTCGGCTACTTCGCGCGGCATCACATTTGCGGTGGCACTAATGTGACCAGCCCCGCCTAACGTCAGCATCGGGTAGCACAGCTCTTCGATCCCGGAGTAGACGTGGAAATCGCGGCCACACTTGTGCAACACGTGACTGACCTGCTCAAAGTTTTTGTTCGACTCTTTCACGCCGATAATGTTGCGGCAATCGCGGCGCAAGCGCGCCATCGTCTGTGGCGCCATGTTCACCCCGGTGCGCCCGGGAATGTTGTAAATGACGAGCGGGATGTCGATTGCGTCCGCTACCTCGCGAAAGTGACGGTAGAGCGCTTCTTGCGACGGTTTGTTGTAGTAAGGGACGATCACCATGACGGCATCGGCACCGATTTTCTCCGCAAATGTCGTCAAATGCATCGTTTCCTCAAAATTCGTCGAGCCGGTGCCGAGTAGCGTCGGCCGCCGCCCTTTCACCGCATCGACCGTCACCTCGTACAAATACTTCCGTTCGTCGAGAGTGAGAGAACTCGGTTCTCCCGTCGTCCCGGAACAAGAAATGCCGTGACTGCCGCTGTCGATTTGCCACTCGATCAGTTCGCGATACGTTTTTTCATCGAACTGCCCGTCGTCCGTAAACGGCGTCACCATCGGGCAAATGGACCCTTTAAATTTTTCCACTTCTAGCGCCATTTTTATCCCCTCCGTTAAGCATAGCGCGTGATGCGCGTGATAGCGTGTCGCCGTAACGCGCGATTGCACGATTGCCATTGTTTGTATGAAATGCTTTTTACGTCCAGCGTGCGTTGCCCTATTTGATGTGCCGCTCAATGCCGTCGACTGCTGCCGCAGTTTGCGGCGTGACGAGCGCATCGTCGTCGAGGCGCGCAACCGGCGACGCTTCGCGCCACCAACTGTCCGGCGTTCGATGTCCCCACAACGTCTGTCGCCGCGGGTCGGTCGCACTCCAGCGAATCGGTTGGAAGTCGGGGTCGAGGGTCAAATAGTCACTCGTGTACAGTTCGATGCGGTGACCGTCCGGGTCACGCAAATAGAGGAAAAAAGCGTTGGAGATGCCGTGCCGCCCCGGCCCCCGCTCGATCGCCTCGTGCATTTCTGCCGCCCCCAAAATGTCACACGCGCGAATGATGCTGTTCACGTCGTCCATCCAAAAACCGATGTGGTGGACGCGCGGACCGTCACCTTGCATCAGAGCGAGATCGTGCACCGACGGCTTGCGAAACAACCAAACGGCCACTTTTTCCCGCGGTTCGTCATCCGTTTCCACATATTCGCTCAGTCGAAAGCCCAGTTCATCGTGCCAAAAGCGATACGCTGCTGCCAATTGAGGCACAAAACAGTTAAAGTGATCAATGCGCCGCACCGCCGCACCGCGGTGTAAATGATACTGTTGCATGTACGACGGCGCTGCGTCCATATCGGCAAAAAAAGTGAGTGGAAACCCGAACGGATCCTGCACATCGACACTTAACCCTTGCCCGCGCATCCTACCCGTTTCGACATAGCGTGGCTTACACCCGCACTTCGCGTAAAAGTCGTACAGATGTTCCAGATCGTTCGCTCTTGCAACGCGAAACCCGAGCCGCCCGACTGCCGCTCGCGGCGCCTCCGTCAACACGAGACTGTGGTGGACGCGCTCCTCCACACCGCGCAAATAAAGCTGTGTCTTCGTCTCTCCACTAACGATCAACCCGAGCATGTCGACGTAAAAGTGACGCGACCGCGCGAGATCCGTCACGTGCAACTCAGCAAATGCACTGCGGAGAATGCGCATGTCATCCCCCGGAACACCCTTCCCTTCCCTTGGCATACGACCCACCTTGCTCCCCCTTCCCTCTCGTTTGACCCGAAAACCAACTTATTTTAAAATGTAACGGCATGTGGTGGAATGTGACAGCAGTGCACTACGCCTTCACCGTTTCCCGCGCCAGCAACTCGTTCACTCGAGCGACCGCAGGCGCCTTGTCATACGATTGGTACAGCGCGCCGAACATGCGCACCGGATCGCCGAAAAAATACCGTTCATACAGCACCTGGCGCGAGCCAAAGGCACTTAGCGCCGCATCCCAGGCGAGGCGGAACAGTTTCAGCCGCTCTCGCGCCCCGGAATTGCGAGCGACGAGGTATTTATCGATGTCGTCTCCGGCACCGCTTTCGAGATCCGCATCCCCGGGAATGGCCATTAACCCACTAGCCCCGAGCAACTGAATAATTTCGACGAGGCGAGGATACGTTTTCGGAAACACGTTGCGCGCCGCGTTTAACGGCCACCACGCCGGGGTCATCACCCCGTACGGGTCGAGCGCCGCATCGGCCTCCGATGCCCGTACAAACGCTTTCATCGTTTCCACCGCCAAAATGACTTCGGCCACTTTTTCTTGTACGTGTTGAAACTGGCCGATGCCGATCGTCTGCACAATGCTTTCGGCAATGCCGAGAATAAACTCCGCTTTGGCGATATTTTTTTGTAACACTTGGTACGTCATGTGTACGACGGCGTTCGTCTCCGCATGCATCTTGTTGCAGAGCGAGGCATTTTCGAGTAAAAAGATACGATCCCAAGGGACGAGGACATCGTTAAACACGACGACGGCATCCATTTCTTCAAAACGCGAACCGAGGGGGTGGTCGTGGTGACTGAAGCCGTAGTCGAACGACTCGCGGCATATGTAGCGTAAGCCCGGGGTGCTGCTCGGAATGGCAAAGGCGAAGGAGTACGGATCGTCTTCGGCAGCCCCTTTGAGCACAGTGGAAGGAAACACGAGAATTTCGTCGCTGATCGGTCCTTGTGTCGCCAGCATGCGCGCCCCGCGCACGATGACACCTCGCGGTGTTTTATCGACGATGCGGGCGGCGAGGTACGGGTCGGACTGTTTACTCGCACCGACGCTGCGGTTTGCCTGCGGGTTGATAAGCGTGTGGGTCAACGTCAAATCGTTCGCGCGCGCATAGTCGTAGTAGGCGCGGACGTTGTCACTAAAGCGCGCATCGTTTTGGGCAAAGTAACTCGCCGCTTGCCCCATCGCCATGACGGCACTGTTCAAGTAGTCCGACGAGCGCCCCATCATTCCGCCGCTGTCGTCAGCCCATTGCTTCATCATTCGCCGCCGTTTGATTAAGTCGTCCACCGTTCGCGGCACCATAAACGACATGCCGTACCTCTCCCCGCCTTCCTCGTACGTCATTCGTTCCACGAGGTCGGGATCGTGTTGCATGTCGTACAAGCGGGCCATACTTTTAATGACGTTTTTAAATGCCGGGTGCTCTGATATTTTTCCCTCGACGCGTGCCCCGTTAATCCAGACGTCGCGCGGTTCGCGGTCGAGGCGTTCGATATATTGCACCCCCGTTTTTGCTCCCATCGTTCTCACTCCTTTTTAAGCGTACGTATTCGCTTACTGTTCCCATCGACATAGCCAGCGGTCAACGAACTTGACAGTAGACAAAACAAATCTCGCGTGCTTGCAACCTCCCATTCTTACCTGTTGACCATGTTTTCTATGATGTGTTCTACACGGATAAAACCACCCGCACGACGCGATCTTAAGACAATCCCACACGCATCGTTACACGGTATCGTCACTTTTGTTTTGGAGACAGGGCGCTCCCTTCTTCCGCCTCTTGCTGATCCCCGAAGCGTGGAATCGGGTGCTGGCCTAGAGCGACGTGCACTGTCTTCCATTCCGTGAAAAACTCAAAACTGTGTAAGCCGCCTTCCCGTCCGATGCCGCTCATTTTCGTCCCGCCGAACGGCGTGCGCAAATCGCGCACGTTGTGTGAATTGACCCACACCATGCCCGCATCGATCGCTTGGGCGACGCGGTGGGCGCGCCGTAAGTCGTCCGTCCACACGTAAGCAGCTAAGCCGTATGACACGTCATTCGCTAACCGGACTGCTTCTTCCTCACTGTCAAACGGTACGACGACGAGGACCGGGCCAAAAATTTCTTCCTGCGCGATACGCAGGTCGTGCGTCGTTGCGACGAACACGGTGGGGGGGACAAAATTACCGCGAGATAGGTGCGCGGGATTTGTTCCTTTCGCCGCAACGCGGGCACCTTCCGCTTCCCCGCTCTGAATGTATGCTTTGACCCGGGCACAATGATCGGCGTGAATAAGTGGGCCGACTTCAGTCTGTTCGTCGAACGGATCGCCGACGCGAATGTGTCGCACCCGCTCCTGCAACCGCTCCGCAAAAGTCTCTAATAAGGAACGGGCGACGAGAAGGCGCGATCCCGCCGTACAGCGCTCGCCGTTTAAAGAAAAAATGCCAAAGACGACCGCATCGACTGCCCGCTCCACGTCTGCATCGTCAAAGACGACGACAGGTGACTTTCCGCCTAATTCCATGGAAAAACGCTTTAAGTAGCTCGCCCCGTTGCGCATAATTTCTTTCCCCGTCACCGATTCTCCCGTGAACGAGATAAGCGGAACGTGTGGATGCGCGACGAGTGCCGCCCCTGCAGTCTCGCCAAATCCGTGCACGACGTTGAATACGCCCGGAGGCACACCTGCATCGCGCACGATTTCCGCCAGCTTCGTCGCCGTGAGCGGTGACCACTCAGCCGGTTTTAACACTGCGGTGTTCCCGGTAGCTAAACAGGGAGCGATTTTCCACGTCGACAGCATAAGCGGCGTGTTCCACGGCGTGATAAGGCCAGCCACGCCGACGGGACGGCGCATCGTATAATTGAGAAAGGTGTGGTCGACTGGATATGACTCACCCGTCAGATGAGTCGCCATTTCTGCGTAATAACGAAAATTCCTCGCGGCGCGTGCCGCCTGCCCGCGCGCCTGCGCAATCGGCAACCCCGTGTCTAACGTCTCCAAGGTCGCCAATTCTTCTCCGTGTCTTTCAATGCCGTCTGCGATCGCATGCAGCAGTTGCACCCGCTCCTGCACGGTCATCGTCGCCCACGGTCCGTCGCGAAACGCACGCCTTGCAGCTGCAACCGCTCGCTCGATGTCAGCAGCAGTCCCTTCTGCCACCTCCGTAATTACTTCGTTCGTCGTCGGGTTTAGCGTCGGAAATGTCAGTTGCTGTTCTCCATCGCAAAACTCCCCGTCAATGAAATGTTGGGCTGGCTTTACTTCGACAGTCATTGCGTCCCCCTCCTAACCCCTTTAACCTGTATTCGCTAAAACATGAATCATTCCTCAGCGACGACCGTGTTTTCCAACCGCCCGATGTGATCGATTTCTAACGCCATCGTATCGCCGGCGTAAACGTGGGACACGCCTTTCGGAGTACCAGTCCATATCATGTCGTCCGGTTCCAGCGTCATAAAGGAGCTAATGAACGCTATGAGCTCGTCAATTTTAAAAATGAGGTCACGCGTGTTGCCTTCCTGGCGCCGTTCCCCGTTCACATACGTGCGCAAGCCGATGGCGTGCGGATTGGCGATGTCGTCGCGGTCGACCATCCACGGCCCGATCGGCCCGAACGTGTCAAATCCTTTCGCCCGAATCGGCGGCCGATACATATTGCCGACAAAGTCGCGTACCGTCACGTCATTCGCAATCGTGTAACCCTTTACATATTCGAGCGCATTTTCCCGCTTAATGTTGCGCCCAGCCGTCCCGATGACGACGGCGAGCTCCACTTCGTAATGCATGTATCGGGCGCCCTGCGGATAAACGACCGGTTGCTCATGCCCGATAAACGTGTTAGCTCCCTTGAAAAAAAGCACCGGTTCCTTCGGCACATCCAACTTTAACTCCACCGCGTGATCAGCGTAATTTAGCGCTAAACCGATCACTTTGCCCGGCTGCACTGGCGGCAGCCAAACGACCTCCTTCGAATCCACTGTGCTGCCGCGTGCATCGAGCAAGATCCCGTCTTCGACAACTGTGCCACTATGTATGCGGCCATTTGCTATATAACGCGCCCGCTTCACGCAATCCCTCCTCATTTCTTTTCCTTTTGCCACTGTTTAAACGCTTCCATCGTCGCCAGCTTATGTGCCCGTGCAAACCGTTCGATTTCATTTGCATCAGTGCGCTGTTCCATTAAGCGGATCAACTGCTCGTGCTCCGCGACTGAATCGGTCGTGCGATGTGGGATGAGCATAAATACTGTCGTGCGTACGGCGTCGAGCCGCTCTTGCGCGCTCTCGATTTCATGCCGCAAATACGACTGTCCACAAGCGTCTAATACAACTTGGTGAAACTGCTGATTGAACGCACTGTAAGCGGTCAAGTCAAACGACTCCCGCGCCCCGCGCATCTGCTCATTAATCGCCCGCAACTGTGCGAAGTCTTGCGCGGTCAAGTGCTGGCAAGCTAACGCAGTCGCGTACCCTTCGAGCACGGCAAGTACTTGCAGCGTCTCGATATACACGCCTTCGTCAATTTTGATCACGCGCACGCCGCTAAACCGCTCGTATTCGACAAACCCTTCTGCTTCTAACCGCCGAATCGCTTCGCGAATCGGGATGGCACTAAACCCGAGCTCCTTCGCCAACCGATCGATGACGAGCCGATAACCGGCTCCATACGTCCCATCCAAAATTCGTGCCTTAATTAACTCGTACGACTTCTCTTGCTTGTTTTGTGTATTGCCATTAGTTCGTTTCATATTCGTAATCATATATGATTTGCTACATGGAGTCAACCGAGAAAGGTTAATAAAAAATCTAAACCCCAAACGCGGAGAAACATTCGACGAGTGGCTGCGACCGTCGGTATCACGTTTATAGCAAGTATAGCTAGCTTAGGTTTATACACGTATCTCGCAACTGTCCTACAAAACTTGGCAAATAATGAGCAAACGACGCCCTACCTTTGGGCATGGGGAATCGGTGGGGTCATCGGAAGTGTTTCGATCGGTGCGCTCATCGATCGCACGGGGTGACCGCGGGTGCTGATGAGCAGTATTTTATTTCTGTTAGCTGTTTCTATGTTCTCGATACCTTTCGGGTTGACATTTCCAGTACTCGCATTCTTACCCTTCATGGTGTGGGGCGCTGTCGGATGGGCTTCACAAGCGCCGCAGCAACACGTGTTGCTTCAGTTACAACCTAATCACGGCGCTGCTGCGGTCGCCTTAAACAGTTCTGCCAATTACTTAGGGGGTGCTGTCGGCTCCACCCTTGGAGGAGTGGCGATGCTGGCCGGATTAACCCCCGCCCTCCTCCCGTATGTTGCAGGGTGCTTCGTACTCGTCGCCTTACTCGGACAGTTGACTATAAATAAGCGCGTGCCATTGAATCGTGAGCATGAATGATAGACAGCGATCCTCATACCTTATCGCGCCGTATAACCGCCGTCGATGACGACCGCTTGGCCCGTAATGCCCCGCGCGGCGTCACTCGCTAAAAATAAGACGTACGCAGCCACTTCTTCGGGCGTAAGTAGCCGCTTTTGTGGAACGAGCGGGTAAATGACGTCCGCGAGCACGTTTTCTAACGGCACGCCGCGGCTTATTGCCAAATCGCGCAGCTGGTTGCGCACGAGCGGCGTATCGACGTATCCCGGACAAATTGCGTTAACCGTAATCCCGTCGTCCGCTGTCTCCAGCGCCGCCACTTTCGTCAGCCCGATGACACCGTGCTTCGCACTGTTGTACGCCGCTTTTCCCGCGAAACCGATGAGTCCGTTAATGGACGCCATGTTGATCACGCGCCCGTACTGCTGCCGCTTCATGATCGGCAACGCGTGTTTTAACGCGATAAATGGAGCGACGAGCATAACGTCAACCATTTGTGAGAAAGTCTCCGTCGGAAAGTGTTCAATAGCCGCGACGTGCTGAGAACCAGCGTTGTTCACGAGCACGTCCAATCGCCCGAACCGTTCTAACGTGTCGTCTAGCATACCCTTAATGTCTGCTTCCTTCTGTACGTCACAGGCGAACCCGAGTACGTCGTGTCCAATATGTCGCAGTGCGGCAGCTGCCTCCTGTGCCTTTTCTTCGTCAATGTCGGCAATGACGACTTTTGCCCCATTTGCCGCGAACGTTTTCGCGATAGCCAATCCGATCCCACTCGCCGCCCCAGTAATAACCGCTACTTTGTCTTTAGCTACATCCACGACCTTCCCCTCCCGACACATATAAAAGAAACGCGGTTACGATCGCAAGCGTGTTAAATGAGCGACATCGTTAACCGCGCCAATCTCCCAACCCGTTTCCGCGCTGTACGTCACTTTCGTCACACCCGTGTTGACGATCTTCGTTACGCCCGTCCCTAAGCGTTTGTCCGTCATTACGTGCAGGAAAGCATTAATCGTGCCTCCGTGGCTCACGGCGACAACCGTTTGCCCGGGATGGTTCCGCAGCAACGCCTCTAACTCCCCGATAATCCGCCGCTGTAACGCGGCAAACAATTCGACTCCGTACTTCCCACCGACCTGCCTGACCTCCTCGCGATCCGGATAGCGGGCTGCGATTTGCTCCCACGTCAACCCTTCCCATTCCCCGTAACCGCGCTCGCGCAGACGAGCCCGCTTATGCACTTCCAGTCCGTGATGGTGCGCAATTTTTTCCGCTGTTTGCACCGCTCGTCCAAGGTCACTCGTATAAACGGCGTGAATCGGTGTACGTTGTAAGTAAGTACCTAACTTTTCTGCCTGCTTCATTCCTGTATCGTTTAACGGGATGTCCGTAAAACCTTGACAGCGCCGCTCACAGTTCCAATCCGTTTCCCCGTGGCGGACGAACAAACATTGTGTAGCAGTCAAATATGTCAGCTCCCCATTATTTTATGAGTTGGAACGTGCGCTTTTCCCCATCCCAGCGCCACTGTAACGTTTGCGTTAACTGCTCTTTCCCATCAAACACGTCGACGACTAGCAGTTCCGCTTCCCCCGGGACACTGCTCGGAACGAGCACGACTTCGTACTGACCGTCCGTCAGTTTGCCGCTGAGCGTATCCTTTTTTTTATTGAATATACCGCCCCGATCCGCCCGAACGACCAACTCGCCTTTCTGGTCAAGTAACACAAACTGATTCACGCGACCGCTGTACAAAGGCGAGCCGTCACTAACCGGTTTCGCTTCGCCGTCGACCGCTAGTAGGCTGAGCGAGTTGGCCGACGACGGGTAGCGATAGACGATTACCGGATGATCCAACCATTCCTTTAACGTTTTTTCTACCCTCTGCTCCGACGTATTCGCCTTTAAAAGCGCCGTATTGACCGTATACACGTACGGCGTCACCGGTTCACCTTTTTTAGTCGTATATACCATAATGTTTACGCGATCCGCTATTTGTGGGTGAATGGCTAACATATACTGGTCGGCGATGCGACGCCCTTTTTCTAGCGGCGCCGGATCGTTGACGACAACCCACCGCTGTTCCTCTTCATCACTCACGACGATGCGAAAGGTATCGTCTTTTTTTGCCTCGATCTGGAATTGGTACACACTTCCTCCTTCACCTTGTTGCTCGAAGATCGGCTGTTGTTGCATTGTATGTACCGGAGGTACTTTAATGCGGTACCCCATGTCGAGCGACTCTTGCGCCGTACTCAACAAGTCGATACTCACTTGGTCACCGCTCGTCAGTTGTTCCTTATTGGGCACAAACCCTTCGTAGACGACTTGATTGCGCACCGTATGCGTAATGCCGACGAGAAACCCTCCCTTCTGCTTGTCGTAAACGACTGTCGCCACGTAATCTCCTTCATAACTATAGCCGAGCAAGTACGGCTGTTTGGTCACATACTTCGTAAACCCATCCGAAAAAATGAGTTTCTTCAGCGAGGGTACTTCGTTGTATTCGTAAGGGCGAAACGGCTCCTTTTTCGCGTTCTCTGCAGCATCGGTTTTCTCATTATCACTCGTGTCGGCCGCCTGTTCACAGCTGGTGACGGCGACAATGGTCACAATGGCCACAATAGCTGTAAAGAATGTCACTAATAATCGTCGCACGTGGACGCTCCTTTCCCGAGTGCGTGTAGCGTCTACTTTTATATATAGTACATAATATCACATGCTGATTCGCTTAAGTGGCATAAGATTGGCGGGAAACAAAAAGCAAAACTGTCTGGATCAGTCCTTTTATTGGCCCGCTTCTACGTAACTTAAATCACCGACCGTTTGTACATCGAACCTACCGTCTCGGAAAACAATTTTAGTAACACTCGCATTGGCTAACTGATCGTTTTTGGCAGGGTCATCTGTCATAACCGAGATCATGGCCAAAATGGACACGCCGTGGCTAACTACGAGAACATTTCCGCCACCTTGCTTAGCTTGTTGTTTCGCAATGTGAGTAAGTTCCTCTTGCACGCGCCTACGAACGGTCTGCAAATCCTCGGCAAGACCCAACGTATCAAGTTTTTTAACGGTCGCCATCGCTTTTTCCAATCCGAAATTCGAGAAGTTTTTTATCGTCTCTACGAATGTCCTGTAACCTAGTTCTCTACCAATGTCTCCCCACATTTTTTCCTCTAAATCACCTTCATAAATACCGAAGTACGCCTCCCAATTTTTTTATTTTCAGTTATAGTTAACTCTCTTTGTCCTATTGAATCTAGGACAATCCGAGCTGTTTCACGCGCACGGCCTGAATCACTTGAGTATGCGGCATCGAAATGAACGTTTTCCTTTTTTAGACCTTTACCTAATTGTTCAGCTACCCTGACACCTTCGTCGGTAAGCGGCGTATCCGACCAACCTTGTACGCGGCGTACTGTGTTAAAATGCGTTTTACCGTGTCTTGTGACATATAAGACGACTTCGTTACCTTTCTTTTTCATCGCCCATATCCTCCCACTATTTCTCGTCATTTCGACATTCTCTCTTTAGGATATACGCAATTTATTGCAAGAGGAAGATGTTGAACACCTCCCCTTGAATAGACGTTATTTCACGACAGTGAGTAAGCGATCGCCGACGTTGACAGTCGCGGGGTCAACGCTTACGATGTCGAGATAGTCATTCGTATTAGTTATGACAATCGGCGTTGTAAGGTCGTACCCTTCCTTCGCAATTGCTTCAAGGTCACACGTCGCTATGAGCTGTCCTTTTTCCACGGTATCTCCTTGTTTCACTTTTGGGGAAAAATATTGGCCTTCGAGCTGTACAGTATCGATCCCGATGTGAATCAATATTTCTACACCACTGTCTGATCTGATTCCGAACGCATGTCCTGTAGGGAACACTGTGGTCACTTTCCCCTTCACAGGTGCGTGCACATGCCCCTCGCTAGGAACGACCGCCAATCCTTTTCCCATCCCTTGTGAGGAAAAGACGGCGTCTTTCACTTCTTCTAACGGTACGACTTTCCCCGAGAAGGGGCTGGAAATAATGGTACTTTCCATAATTCCCGTATGATTTTCGCCTTTCCCTTGTCCGTTTTTGCCCTGTCCTTTTGACTGTTCACTTTGCGCATCTTCTTCCACGTCTTTATAGCCGAACAAATAAGTGAGGACTGCCGCCAAGAAGAAGGAGACGACAATCGCCACGACAAACATGCCGAATCCTTCCCCGTAAAAGACGGGCAGGCTCGCTAACCCCGGTACAGCAAACGACTTCGAAGCAGCACCTGACATCCCTGAGATCGCGCCGCCAACCGCCCCAGCGATTGCACCCATGATAAACGGCTCTTTGTGAGGAAGGGTTACACCGTAAACAGCCGGTTCCGTAATGCCGAATATGCCGGCAATCGTCGCCGGTGCGGCGATTGCCCTTACTTTTTGCTGTTTCGACTTCAACAGGACGCCTAAGGCCGCCCCCGCTTGTGCAAATACAGTAGGTGCCACGAGGGCAGTAAATGTATCTGAGCCGAATTGCGTTAAATTGTTTATCCCAATCGGGATTAGGCCCCAGTGCAAGCCGAAAATAACGAAGATTTGATTGAAAAAGCCTAAGAACATCCCCGCTAAAATTGCACTGTTATCGTAAATCCACGAATACCCCGTCGCCAACCAGGCGCTCACGTACGTACCGAAGGGCCCGAAGACGATTAAGGTTAACGGTACCATCACGACAAGCAACATTAAAGGAGTAAAGAACGTCCGTACCGTCGAATGAAAAAAGTTGTTGAGCACCTTTTCTAACTTCGACATTACATAGACGGCGAGAACGATCGGAATGACCGATGTGGCGTAATTCATATACACGACCGGAATACCGAAAAAGGAAAGTTTCCCTGCCTCGCCAAAAGCTTCAATCAATTGCGGGTGCAGCAACGCACCGGCAATGACGACGGCAACGTACGGATTAGCCCCGAACTTTCTCCCCGAGGTAAAGGCGAGCAACATGGGCAAGAAGTAGAACAAACTGTCGGCGGTGGCGTTTAATATTTGGTACGTGCCACTTTCTACGTTTAGCCAACCGGCAGCGGCCACTACAATTAAAAGCCCTTTTAAAATACCTACTCCAGCCATCGCGCCGAGTAACGGCGTGAAAATGGCGGAAATAATGTCGATCGCCTGGTGAAGAATATTCCCTTTTTCTCCAGCTTCCTCTTCACCTTTTCCCCCGTCGTCATCGAGCTGAGTGATCTTCATTATTTCGCGATAGACGTCACTCACCTCATTGCCGACGACGATTTGAAATTGGCCGCCGCTGATCATCACTTGAATGACGCCCGGCATCTGCTCGATGCGCGTTTTATCCGCTTTGTCCCTGCTCTTTAGCCGAAATCGCAACCGCGTGGCACAGTGGACGAGTGAGCGTACATTTTCCTCGCCGCCGACTCCCTTCATAATGTCGCGGGCTAATTTGGCATGATCCATCTCATTCTCCTCCTCTATTCAGTAAGCGGCATAAATTTATCGCTTATACTCAGTAAACGAAAATTTGCCCCACGGCTTAATATAATCGATCAAGAACACTTCCTCTTCGCGGATCCGCCCAACGACGTTCGTCTTACCCGAGTTGTCCATATTACGGCGCGCAATTTGCAGCTCGCCGGCGTATTGCCCGTACAAGTCGTTTTCGATTAAAATGTCTCCGCGCTGAATCGGCTGCGTATGATGCGGCGGGAACGATTGTCCGCGGAACTTCATCCGACTTTGCGACGAGCGGATCATGTAATCCGACACATCGCCGCGATAAAAGTGAAATTCGTCAAAAACGATCTTCCGTTCTAAATCGGTAACCCCTTCGTGTAACGTCACCGCAAGCGAGATGCTTTCTCGATTGACCTCACTTAAGCGCTGTAACTCCGCCTCAGAAGCGTAAGCGTTGCCGACGATGACGTCCTCGATTAATCCCGTCGCGTACAAATGCTTCGCTTGCACGTCGATCGGTAGGGTCCGGTGCATTTCGAGAGTTGGCAACCCTTCGACGATCGGCCACGGACCAAAATCGGCTGCTTGCGAGGAGACGAAGGCGGCTGTGCGCAAACCGTGTGCCTTGAACTTTTTACTGCAATCAATAAAAAAGTCGTAAGATAGTCCAGCGTATTTATGCGGGTAAAAGTTGTGACACCCGATTAATCGGGTACGGTTCGGTTCGTGGCACATGATGTTATCTACGTACCGCGTCCCCATACTCATATTGATTTCGATGTTCAACCCGTAAGGATTGTACGTCATGTTCGCCTCTTCCAACCCAGAAAATCCCATGTCGAGGCGAATGCCGGCTACCCCTAACTCGTGAAAAAAAGACAAGTCGTCAAACGAAAGCTGTAACTCTTTTAACACGCGCGGGCTAATGTCGACGATCACTTCCATCCCTAATCGGTTCGCACAGGCGAGTGACTCTTTAAAGTCTGCCAAAACCTTATCTTTGTTCCCGTCGACGGACAACAAACACGTAAATACGCGCTCAAAACCGTAGCGATGAGCCGTTTCCAAGTAATTGACATCTCGCGTTGCATCCGATTGATGCGGGTAAATCGACACACCTAAATGCTTTTTCAAGATTTATTCTCCTCCTGTAAGTGCCTAATTTTTCTCAATTGCGTAGTGCGTATGTTGATGACCAACAGATCGATGCGAGCTAATTAAGCGATGCGAATGTCGTGATGATCCCTCTCACTCTCCTCCTTTAATCGACAAGTGGCGAAAATAAAAAAACCTAAATTTGAGAGCAGAAATATCGCTACGGATATTCCTCACAAACTTAGGTTTTGCCTGCCGAACAGTAACAATCCTTATGCAATTGTCTGGTCGATCCAACTACTATAATATATTGTCTAGGGGTAACAATCAATTTTATTAACATTATGTCACTAGTATGTCATATTGTCTGTCATTACATTGTCACGCCTTACACAGTCGGCCTACAGACGGTTGTTCGTAACACGGTGACCTGATCCCGCTGAGATTGACGTTGATTCGCACGCCGCACACCGTTACTCATCCGTCGCTTCCTTCACTTCCTGCCGACTTGTCACGCGATGAATATGCAGCGTTAAATATATTTTTTCGTCAGCGGAAATCACCCAGTCATACGTCCGTTCCAAAAACAAGGCGATCCTTTCACTCGCCTGAAACGCCTTCTCATACTTATTTCTCACCTGTTCATACAAAAAATTATCCAGTTGCCCGCACAACTTCACTTCTTTTCGCACATACCGCAGAGCAAAAAAACGGAGATGAGTGAGGAAGCGCTCGTAACTGACAGAGCCCTCGTTTAATTCCATATGGTAGTGGTATTTGACGATACTTAAAATACTATCGACTATTTTCGTCACTTGCACCATATAGTCGATCCCTTCGCCGCAATTTTGACCGTTAACGAGATGCATGGCAATGAATCCCGCTTCGTCCTCGGGCAAACTGACTCCCGTTTCCTCTTCTATAAGATTGAGAGCGGTGAGAGCAATTTGAAATTCTTTTTTGTAGTACTTCCTAATCTCCCACAACAGCACATTGCGGATTAGTACCCCTTGTTCATGCCGATTGATGGCAAAGCTTAAGTGATCGGTCAGTGCGACATATAAATAGTCGTCTAACGGCGTTTCCAACTGCGACTTCGCATAAGAAATAATTCGGTCTGACAGGGCCAAGTACTGTTCCGGGATTTCCTGTAGCAAATCAGCTAGCTTGTCCGATACGCCTGGTTGATGAAAAATGAAGGTCTTTTCGATTTTGGCTGGGTCGATCACCTCCCCGGCACGCTTCTGAAAGGTTAGTCCTCGCCCCATCACAACCATTTCCTGTCCTTGTTCATTTTGCGTCAAAGCGACATTGTTGTTGAACACCTTTTTTATTTTCATTTAAATCGTCCTTATATTACTATTATTAACACAACCCAACTCGGCACGTATAGGATCAACCGATGTCAACAAATAGAAACTAAAAAAACCCAAATTTGCACAAAAAGACCACGACCGATCTTCTCCCACAAACTCAGGTTTTGCCTGCTGAACAGTAACAATCCCTTTTTAATTGTAACGCTTACTTTTCCTACACCTTCACCATACCTTAAACAATACGTGAAGTCAAGTTTTTGCCGCCGAACCGTTGGACAATATCCCCCAACTTAAGGTAGCATAAGAGAAAACGGATTAAGAAACGGAAAGAGGGCAATCGATGGACAACCGTTTATTAGACGTGAGCCAACTGACAGGTGGTTACGGTAGCAACCGGCAAGTCATTCACGATATTTCTTTTCACGTGCGCGAACGCGAACTGGTCGGGCTAATCGGTATGAACGGCGCCGGAAAAAGCACGACGATCAAGCACATTCTCGGCCTGATGCAACCCGTTTCTGGCACGATTACGTTAAAGGGGCGGACACTGCAAGAAGATACGACCGCCTTTCGTTCGCAAATCGCCTACATACCGGAAACGCCTAGGCTTTACGAAGAGCTGACGCTGTACGAGCACCTCGAACTGACGGCGATGGCTTACCATCTCGACGAAGCGACGTTTAAGACGCGTGCAGACGAACTGCTAAACGAATTTAAAATGAGTAAAATGGTGAAATGGTTCCCAAGTACGTTTTCTAAAGGTATGCAACAAAAAGTGATGGTCATGTGTGCCTTTCTCGTCCGACCGGCGCTATTGATCGTCGACGAACCGTTTGTCGGACTCGACCCGCTCGCCACCCACTCGCTGTTGAACCTTTTTTCCGAATTAAAAGAAGCTGGCACAGGCATTCTCATGTCGACACACATTTTGCCGACGGCGGAAAAGTACGGCGATCATTTCGTGTTGTTGCACGGCGGACGAGCGGTGCTCAAAGGGACGCTCGCGGACATGCAGGCGCAAGCGAAACGGCCACAAGCGAGTTTAGAAGATTTGTTCATGCTCGTCGCAAAGGATCGGTTGCCATGAACAGTAGCGAACGTATTTTTAAACGGCGGTTTGGCGAAGCAGCGGCCAAAGGTATCCGTTACTTTATGCTCGTCGCCGGCGGCGGCGGGATGCCGATCTTGTTCATCCTCGCCGCGGTCGGTGTCGTATACGGTTACGTCTCCTTTCTAAAGTGGCTACCGACTGACTTTCCAGCCTACGCACTGATGGCTGTCGTCGTGTCGCTCGCCCTTACGCAAACGTCGGTACGCACATTTATCCAACCGGCCGACGTCGTGTTTTTGCTCCCGCTGGAAAGCGAAATGCAGCATTATTTTCGCCGCTGCTTGACGTACAGCGTATTTATGCAAGTCGTGAAGGTTGGCGCCGTAATGGCACTGTTGCTTCCGCTGTACCGCGCCCGCATTGGCGATGAAACGGGTTTTCTCATCGCCCTCGCCTTTGTCGCACTGTTCAAAGCGTGGAACGTGTACGCCCACTTTCGCGAGCTACACTTACAAAACGGTCGCGGTGTACACATCGCGTTCCGCTTGGCTGCCAACGTGCTGCTCACCGTCCCTTTGTTTTACGGTGGATCCGTCTTGCTGTACACACTGATCGCCGCGCTGATTCTCGCCATGCTCACACTGTACTATCGTAAAGTGGGCGCAGGCAATCGTTACCCGTGGTATACGTTCGTCGCCTTGGAGCAAAGGCGCGTCAATGCCTTGTACACGTTCGCCAGCTTTTTTGTCGACGTGCCACACATTTTACAGCGGACAAAAGCACGGGCGTGGCTCGCCGTGCTCCTGCAGCGAATTCCTTACGGGGCGCGCAACACGCACCTTTATTTGTACGCGCGGACGTTTTTGCGCAGTGGCGAGTACTTCAGCCTCTTTTTGCGTTTAACGACCATTACGGCGATCGTCATCGTGTTCATTCCGACCGAGTGGGCCGTCTTTGCTGCCTTCCTCGTCGGCTTGACGCTTACCGGTATCCAACTGCCCGCCGTGCGGGCAAAGCATCTGCACGCGTTCTGGCTAAAGCTGTACCCGGTCGAGCAGGCGGAGGACAAACGGGCGCTCGCCCAATTAGTATGTATCGCTCTCGCCGTGCAAAGTGTGATCGTGAGCGCCGTTTACTTAATCGTCCACCAAGGCCCGTTACTTGCGCTCGCGCTCGCCTCTTGTGGCCTGCTGTTCAGTTATGCATTTAGTTTTGTTTATTTGCCGGGGCGCTTGAAAGATGAAAGTTACGAGGTCTAGGGAAATTATAGAGTTAGAGAGACACTTTAGGATGCGGAAGAAAAAAGGGGCGGAGGAAAGGTATTTATACCTGATGATCCCCCGCCCTATTCGCGAGCCAACTCTCGGAGCCACTAAACGGAAGTGACAGATCCGTTACTTATTTGACCACGAGCTAATCATTTCACAAGCCCGTGTACTTCAAACTCGTAAATGCGCGCCGCGGTATCCCCTCCCTGGGTCGGCTTGGAAATGTAGAGCCGCGCATAGCGCGCTTCCGTTAACGGAATGGCGTGTTTACTTACCCCCTGTGCATTTCCATTCACGCAGGCGACATCTGTCCAAGATTCACCGTCGCTACTTAATTGGATGCGATAGTCACTCGTGTTAAACGCCGCAGGCTCTCCACCTTCCTCTGCATGCTTAATGACAAATTCACTTATTTTATGCATTTCTCCTAAGTCGACCGCTACCCAGTGGGGGGCGTCTCCGACCGCGCACCATTTACTGTTATCGGTCACCTTCCCGTCAAAAGCGAGATCTGGCTTCTCGCTGCCAACGAAACTGCTGGCAGTCGCTTTTTTGCCGAGCGCTAAGTTCTTCACGCCGCCCTTCGCTTCCTTCGTGACGGTAATGAACGCTTCTTTTGTGATGACATCTTCGCCTACCGCATTTTTAGCCGTTAACGTTACAGGGTAAACTCCCTCTTCTTTGTAACGGACGACTGGCTTTTTCTCCGTACTCGTCGTCGGTTCACCTCCCGGGAAGTGCCACACAACTTCCTGTGTCACTTCCGACGACTGATCGAAAAATTGCACCTCTTCACCAGGAGCGACGACGGTTTGATTTGCAGTAAATGCAGCAGCAGGCCGTGGGTAAGCTGGCCACTCGAACGTTGCACGCGCGCGTTTCCCCCGGCGGTCGTATTTGTCTAACGCGACAATTTCTAACGTCGTCTTTTGTTCAGCGCTCGACTGGCGCTTCATTTGTGGCACGTAATAGACGTCGTTCGGCGTCGCCCCGAGAAACTCTTTTTTCCCGTTCGACTGAATACGGTATACCTCATACCGTGCGGCGTTTTTCACCGGTTGCCACGCGACGCGCGCATCGGCGTAAATACCTTCTTTAAACGCGTTGTCGATCGTCACGTTAGACACGCGAGGTAATTTTTTCAATGAAGCTTTATTTTTTATCGACAGTTGCCCGACGTTGAGCGAAAAATCATCGATCGGCTTTTTGCTGTCAAACTTGAGCGAGACCGCCGTAATCGTCTTGCCGCGATACTTATTTAACGACACTTTTTTCGTATCCCACTTATTTCCCTTTAACGGACCCGTTTTGAGGAACACAAACTCACCGGGTTTGTCCGCGAATTCGAGGCCGACTTTCATCTCTGCACGTTTAAAGGGCGTCTTATAAGTGACGGACAACTTCGTATGTTTCTCCACTTTCAAGTCTGTGCGGTACAATTTGAGGTGCGTCGCGTTTTCCCGGCTTAAATCGCCCGTTACTTTCAACGAGCTGCCCCCGTAGTACGCGCGATCGAAGTCGAGGCTCGGTTTCAACGCTTTGCCTTCACTGTCCGCGATCCACCGCCACGTCGGCAAGACGTCCTGCAAACTGCGGTTGTGCCACTCTTTCTCACGCAATACTTTCCCGTCGACAGCGAAAAACTTGCCGTGCCCTGTATTAAAGTGTGTCGTAAACGGCAGTTTATCGATCGGCGACCGCTCGACGATATAATGGGCAATGCCTTTCCAGTTGGCTTTCGTGTCCGTATGACGTGGATCACCGTTTTCGCCTACCCAAAAGCGGTCTTCTTTAGCATAAAATTGTTCAGCACTATCGGAACTTTTATAGCTCCAGTCCGGACGGTAAATGCCAAGCGATGTTTTCGCTGCTTTACCAGCAGGAAACAATCCGTCCCAAGACACTTGCGTGTTGTAACCATTCGCTTCGACATCGATGCCGGCGAATAAATCGTATGGACTTCGCGCGACACTTTTCGCTTTGTCGTGGGAAGACTGCATATCCCGCCACCAAAAGTTTAAGAACATACTGTCGGCCACTTTTGCACCGTCATCATGAAAAAACATCATATTTTGATCCGTAAGCGCATTCTGCCAACGGATGCTACCGTTCTCAACCATCGAATCATACCACATAATGTGCATGTCTTTCGGTTTGTGCTGCTGCATGTATTGCAAAAATCGCTGCATGTTAGCGGCGTCCTCAGTGTTACCGCCTTCAGTTTCTTGGTTGAAAAACCATCCGTCAAAACCGTAGTATGTCGCAACTTCGAGCAGCTTATCGGCGAGTGGGAACGATCCGTCCGCCTCCTGTTGCAACAGTTGCTCCACCCATTCGTATTTTCCCCCGTAAACTTGCGGCGGGAAGAAAACGGTGCCTAACACTTTCACCCCGTTTGTGTGTGCCGCGTCGATGACGTCGGCACTCGGTGGGACGATAATGCCTTCGCCAGCCGACCCGCCCCACATGACGAGCGTATCGACGTATTGCCAGTAGTTAAACGCGTACACATCGAAAGAGTCCCCACCTTGGGACGGCGCACCACTCGTTGACGGGTACATCGCTGACAGCGCCACCAATTTAGGTTCTTTCGTCGCGTTGGCATTGACCTTGTCTCCAATCACACGTCCTTGCAGCGGGATCGTGCCCCGATTAAACGTTGCATCCGGATCTTTCTCCGGCGACCACTTCAGCAAATCCTCCGGATACCAATACGACGATTCAGGCTGTGCAGCGTAACTAAGTGGTGCAAACACGAGGAGTACAGCAACAAAACAAAACAGAACCACCCACCGTTTACAATTGCATCGTCCACTCATTGCAATGGCTCCCTTTCTGTGATGTATATAACTTTGTTATGAGAATAACAAGAGTTACCGCTAACAAAAGGCAAGCATTTATTATACTTAATATAAATATATTTCCATTGTAGTAAATTAGTCCCATGAATCAAGTAGAATTATAGTTTATTTTTTGAGCAAAGTAAATGGACATCTGGTGACTTTTTCACGTGGTTTAAAGACAAACCTCCCGATCCACACATCGAGCGGTTCGGGAGGTTGTTGATCCGTTTAGATCCATCCTTTTTCCTCTGCCTTTTTGATTGCTTGATGCCGGGAGCTAGCCGCCATCTTTTGGATCGCAGACGACAAATAGTTTCTAACCGTGCCGTTCGTTAAAAAGAGCTCCTTCGTCATCTGTCGCGTCGTTTTTCCCTCTTTCACGAGACGTAGCACTTCCTGCTCCCGCTCCGTCAGCGGGTTTTCCTCACGCCTAAATAGTGTCGTCGCCAGTTCTGCACTAATGACCTGCTCACCGTTCATCACTTTGCGAATGGCTGCAACTAAAAACTCAATCGGTTCATCTTTCAACAAATACCCTTCTACTTGTGCAGCCATTGCCTGTTGCAAATATCCTGGCCTCGCGAACGTCGTGACGATCATAATTTTACACGATGAACCGCGATCGCGAAGTGCTTCCGCAACCTCGAGACCAGTCATGTGCGGAATTTCGATATCTAAAAGGCAGACGTCAGGTTGATACTCGGCGACGGCATCAAGCGCTTCTTTGCCGTCGGCTACTTGCGCCACCACTTCGAAATCGCCCTCGAGTTGCAAAAGCGAAGCGAGCGCACCGCGCAACATTTTTTGATCCTCCGCGATGACGATGCGTATCATCGATCCTCCATCCTTTCTCGATTGTTCGGCGAATCACTCAACTCACCTTCGCTCAGCGGCACGCTCAACGTCACTGCGACACCGCCGTGAGTGGAAGCGGTCAACTGAACGCATCCTTGTAACAGACGCATGCGCTCCCGCATAGACGCGAGACCGTTTCCTTCCGTCTCTTGCTGCGACAAACCGACGCCGTCGTCCACAATGTGTACGTGGTACCAGCCGTCCGTCAATTCCGTCGTCACGTGACACGTTTCCGCTTGGCTATGCTTCAAGATATTCGTAAACGCCTCGCGTACCGACAAGGCGAGCATCGTTTCTGCTACTTTGGACAGACGTGGTGCGGGGGTGCTCTCCTCGACGATTAAAGTAATCTGTGCGACGCGCATCAGTTCCCGTGCATACTCGATTTCATCTATTAGCGACACGTGCTTCATCGCAGTGACGAGTTCGCGCACTTGATGTAACGCCAAGCGGGCAGTACGCATCACTTCGTCCATTTCCTGTTTCGCCTGCTCCGGCTGCCGTTCGATCAAGCGTGTGGCCAATTCACTTTTTAATTTGATCATCGTTAACGTCTGTCCGAGCGTATCGTGTAAATCGCGCGCGATCCGGTGCCGCTCTTCTTCTTGAATGTACTTTTCAATCGTTTCGTTAGCCGTCGCCAGTTCCCGCTGTAAAAATTTCGTGCGTTCCGTAATGTATACGACTGCCGGGACGAGTAGCTGTAAAATTAGGACCGGCAAATGAACCGTCTCGACAAAAGCGAAGGGGGCACCTTTTAGGTATGTAAAAGACGCCAAGTACATCGCGGCGAATCCGAATAGCCCAACTAAAATGTGCACCTTCGACCGCGCCCGTCCAAGGAGATCGGAAAAAATAAAGCCGTACAACAAGAGCCACTCATTCGTATACGAACTAAAAATGGCTAGCAGCCCGCAACCACAAATCGCAGCGACGGGCAACCGCCAATCCCGGTTCCACAAACTGACATAAAACGCGAGCAAAAACAGCGCTAATAACGCAAGACTGCCGAGCAGCCCGAAGGGGCTGTCGGCTTTGAGTACGTGATAAAACAAAAACACGAGAACGATTAGATCGATATAAAGATATCCGATGTGGTTGGCTGGGTATAAGTTACGTTTCATCCATTGCAGTATCATGTACGGTTCCCCCGAACATTTCATCTGTCGGTATGTCCGCCAAACATTCCGACGGAACTTTATGAAACGGTTTATTTCTTGCTTATCTCGTCGATCGAGCAGTCAGTTTTCCCCGACAGTGACTCGCGCCAAATATTTGCGCACCGCTTCCATTGGTCCAAGTTTAAACGCGTGTAACCACAAAGCAGAAAAACTTATTTGCACGAGACTAATGAGCACCCACGCCGCAATCGTGGAAAGAGAATCGAGCTTACCACCCAAACCTAAGCCCCAACCGTAAAAAATGAACGCTGACAACGTATTTTGCAACACATAGCAGCTGAGCGCCATTTTTCCGATGCCCTCCAGACGCGACCAGAGCCAAAAGTTTTCGCTTCGCTCGACCATTTTAGCGATGAGCGCCATATAACCGATCGCAAGTATCGGGGCGAATAAGTAGCGCAGCGGAAGATCTAACACGCCTCCCGGGACAAAAATGAGTACGTTTAACGGGACGCCTAGCAGCATGCCGACCCGCAACATTTTTTGCCGAATGCTCCTCCCCGTTTCATTCGGTAAAAACGCCCCTGCGCGCATCAGTCGCACCCCGGTGAGAAACAAAAAGATATTCATTGGAATCACGAAAATAACTTCGCTTCTCAAGAGCAAAAAATTGTTCAATCGGTAGGCGACTTGTTCGAGCCACGTCCCCTCTTTATAAAGCACAGTGACCTCGTCCATTTTTCCAAACGAAACGTTCGCGCCAGAAGCTTCTAACCATACACTCGCGAAAAAAATGAGCAAAATAACAATCAGGTGAAAGCAGCCAACAACTTTCATCGTGCGGTTAATCGCTCGATCACCCCGCTTCACGACGAACGACACGATGATTGCCGTGACAGCGTAACTCATTAAAATGTCAAATTCCATCACGAGTGTGAAATGAAGCAAACCTTCTAGTAACAATATAACCGATGTCCATACGTAAACGCCTGGCCACGTCTTACCTTTACGTAACGCTTGTTGGTACTTCAATTCTAAGCCGACGCCAAACATAATCGTCAACAACCCCAACAGCTTACCATTCACCAAGAACAAAACGGCCAATCTTAAAAAATCGTCGAACGACACCCACCACGCCGCATGATCGACGGTAAACATGTACGCAATATCGGTCAAGTTGGCAAACAGCCAAATGTTCGTCCCTAACGTCCCCAAAATAGCAAACCCGCGCAAAATGTCGAGCAAGCGAATTCTCGCACGCCCTGTCGTCATCGTCGTCACGATCTCTCCCTCTTTCCTCATAAATTCTTCCTTTACGGTAAATGTTACTCTGGAAAGGGAGATGAACGGTATTCACAACGGTCAGCAATTTCACATGACAAGTGTCATTTTTTTAATCTTCAAGGAGGTTGAAGTTCGTCGTCAATCAGCCGTTCGATCACATCGCGCCGTTCGATCGTGTCCTAAATTACATATCCTTGCGAATCTCCCGTACGACGTGACCGAGTTCCGGTAAGATGAGTTTATGCATCGCCAATTTCACGGCGCCGCTCGACCCCGGCATGGCAAAAACAGCCGTGTCGTCCACCACCCCAGCAATGGCGCGACTCAAAATCGCGGCAGAACCGATATCTTCCGTATAACTGAGCATGCGAAACAGCTCCCCGAAGCCGACAATCTCCTTCGTCAATAGCGCTTGGACTGTCTCGATCGTCACGTCGCGCGTCGCAATGCCGGTACCACCGTTAATGAGAACCACATCGACGTCCGCAGCTCGGCAGCCAGTCACAATCGCCTCGCGGATGGCCGCCTGCTCGTCCGACACGATCTCGTATGCCGTCTTCTGCTTGAAAAAAAAAAAAAAAAACAGTTTGATCACCGCCCAGCACTATTCCGACGCTAATGTACGTGAATCTCACACAGTAACAACTTTACAACGTAAGAGAGACTGCACTTCTATTTTATGTTACAAGCCACTTCACAATCGCCTCGCGGATGGCCGCCTGCTCGTCCGACACGATCTCGTATGCCGTCTTCTGCTTGAAAAAAAAAACCAACAACTGTTTGATCAACGCCCCGCTCTTGTCCGTCGCTTCTGTACGTGTATCACTCACTGTAACCACTTTACACCGTACGCGAGACGGCGCTTCTCTTTTATGTTCAACGACACTCATCGTGTCCGCCTCCCCATTCGCGATAAAATTGCTCTAAAAACGTCTCCATAAACTGATGCCTGTCGCGCGCTAGTCTTTTAGCCGTGTCTGTGTTCATCAATCCTTCTAGTTTTAACAATTTCTCGTAAAAATGATTAATGGCCGTCGTCTGCTGCTGACGGTACTCTTGCTTCGTCAGTTGTTCGCGCGGACGTCGCGCAGGATCGTGGATGAGCTGCCCCTTCCAGCCAGCGTATGCGAAGGTGCGCGCGATACCGACCGCCCCTAGCGCGTCTAAGCGATCCGCGTCTTGCACGACTCGTCCTTCTAGCGTGCGCATCGGCGGGTTGTGCCCACCGCTGTACGACATCGTCGCGATGATTTCTAAGACGTGCGCTGCCGTCGCCTGCTCGACCCGGTGGCCGTCCAGCCAGTCGCGAACTTTCCGCATCCCACTTTCGTGAGACTCATTTAATTTCTCGTCGGCAATGTCGTGTAGTAAGGCAGCTAATTCGCATACGTATGCGTCCGCCTGCTCCGCACGGGCAATCTCCTTCGCCAAGTTGGTCACACGGTCAATGTGCCACCAATCGTGACCGCTATGATCTCCCGACAACTCGCTTTTGACGTAATCTCGCGCTTTGAGTAGCACGTCATATTGCTTCTGAAGCTTCTGTAGCTTCTGTGGCTTCTGTGGCTCGTCTACCAATCGAAACACCTCTTTTTTTTACAGACATACTGGGGACCCTCTATCACAGGCGATCGACTCACTTTAGTCGACTCACTTTGGTCGAAAAATAGTTACGTCTACTACTATGTGCAAGCTATTGTACCACGTCCTGGGAACCGGAACATAACCGCCCTCCTAATCAAAACCTCTGTTTTCGACGTCGCGCTTACAATGATAATTAACCCCCTAATCGGAAATTATTTTTAGATAGACTATTTACTTAAGTCTACCGATAGGTTAAGATATAGGAAACAAATTCAAGTGGTGGGAGGGTGCAACTTGCTCGATCCGTCTGTCGACTCGTTAAACGCTTCAGTGAAATTAAAAGAAGAACAACTCGCGCGACTAAAAACGTGTCACGCCAAATTGAAGATGACCCAGCAGGAGTTCATCAGATACAAAAATTGGTGCACACATCCATCCCTCTCATCTTATACGTGGCAAGGAAGTTTAGCTGAACAGTTCGATCAGATGCGAGAAAGCAACATCGTCAGAAGTTATGAAGACATTGCGGACAGACAGTTGAAAAATGTGATGCAAATGGTGCTCAATCGCACGACCCAACTCGAGGAAGAAATCGTCTCGCTCAAAGAGTCCATTCTCTCGTTAGAAGCGCAGTCCCGTTCAAAATAAGCACCCGCGTGTAAGATTGGGCGTTCGCGTTGGTAAACAAGCGTACGCTTAAGATTAAAGGAAGTGAAGCAAATGAGTAGTGAAATTAGGATCGTCTTTCAAGAGGTGGAACAAGCTTTATCCGAATTAAATGCGTCTTCACAGTCGCTTGACCCTTCGTTCCCCCTCAACAGTCGTGAGAAAAACGTCCTCGATACAGTGAAGAAACTGAAGGAATGCCAGCAGCTTCTGCAACAATCGATGCTCGCCTACAAACAGTTGCTGTTGAAAAACGAACAAGCGACGCGAACGGCTATACAGACGATGCGTGAAGCAGATCGCGACATCCTGCAGAAAACGGGCGCACGGGAGGTTTTCTAATGAAGACCTTAGACGTCGCGGAACTTAGCCTCACCGCGAACGACATGCTGCGTAAACTACAGTCTTTAAACGAATCACTTGAAACTATTACAACGCGATGTCGAGAACATGATCTCACTGGACGATTCCTTTAACGGCCGAGCTGGACAAGCGATCCGTTCGTTCTACCTCGAATGCCACATGCCCTTCTTGTTGCTCAGCCAAACGTGTATCGAGGCGTTCAGCGAGACGTTAAAGCAAATAAATCAAGCGCTTAACGCATTGGAACCAGCTCCAAATGGCGTCATTCGGGAAGACTTTTTGGAGCAGGAGCTCAAGCATGGACTACAGAGAGTAGCTGATACGACGTGTGACCTGACGCGGGAAGCAAATGTCGCGATGCACCAAGTACAGGACATTGTTTCTCTTCCCCTGCTAAACGATACCGCCTTTATGAGTTATGTTCATGTGGCAAAAACGTTTAGCGCTGACACGGTAGAGAAACTATACGCTTTTGACGCCGAACAGACAAAGTCACTCGATTCGGTACAACAAAGCCTGTCGTTAATGATACAATATGTGCAAGAAATTGATGCCTTGTTTCAGAGTGGGGATCTGTCAATTGCGGACTACCGTGTGAAGCAACTGTCTGACAGCGAACCGTATAATAACGTGCTCGACGACATTGAAAGTAAGCTCAACAAGCATTTTATGACCGTCAACTCGACGATGCCCGCGGATGCGTTTATTAACGATCCGGACAAGCAAAAAGCGTGGCAGTATTTTAATCAGATTCGCGGTAAGACCCTAACACGAGAAGAATTTATGACGTTAAAAAGCCAGCTTGTCGAGGTTGTTGAGGTCATTGATGAACAACCAGACCTAAAGCCTGGAGAAGATCCAGACCTGAACTATATCGGGGGGAAATACTACGTATTCAAAAATGGCCTTATTGTTTGGTGGAACCGTTCCAAACGTACATACGAAGTAGTGGATGATATCCCTGAAAAAAGGGTCGGTGGGGCAATCCCGAAAGACTCTATTTTTGAGGATACCCCTTTGGAGTTTTTGGATTATGTATCTCCGGGGAGTGTTGTAAAAAAGGTTGTAGTAAAGTCTGTTCAGGGAATCATAAAGAAAAATGTAAGAAATGTAACGAAAAACAGCAAGAAACCTAATATCTCCAAGCACCACGATAAAGTCGCCCACAACGAATACTTTAAGCGAAAAAACGAACGGAGGGAATTATATAATTCGATCAAAAGTGATCGGAAGACTGCAATCGAGACAAGCAAAACTATTAAACCTAATAAACCGATAGAAACGACGATTAAAGGACGTAAGGTAAAGCTCCGAGTAGATATCGAGCCGGATGGAAATAAAATGCAAATACAAACGGGAGGGGGTAGTAATTCGTTTATCGATGAACGAATAAAGCCAAATAAACCAATAGAACCCCAGATTCCCAAATATATAAAGAGAAGTTTAACGAAGGGACAATATGAAGAGTTGGTTAAAAGGTTGAAGCAAGGGGCTAAATATTTAAAGGGGGAATAAATATGGAAACATACGTGCTTTATAAAGATGGAAGGCTATCGTGTGATATCTTTGGATTAGCGTATTATATTTGGGATGACGGTATAAGTCTTTCCTATTTTAAATCTGATGTAGACGTGAACGATAGTGATGAAATCAGTCTGTCGTGGGACAAATGGATCGACAACCCTGAGTGGGATAGCTCCGATAAATTTAAAGAGCATATCTACATAGAGCGTATGTCGCCTTCCAATATTACAGTACCCAAGTTGCGAAATAAGGCTACTCTATTAACTATAGAAAACATTTATTTAATTGAAGTAGCAGAAGATGCCGTAATCATGGATATAAGAGCATATAAAAGATTGGTTTATTATCTCTCAAAAGAACTCGACGGAATCGTTTATCTCCCTTCGGAGGATAGACTTCTTAATTGTACGGACTATTATCAGGTGAATAAAAGTATAATAAACCTTGCCTTCACGCGAGATGTTACAAATTAAGGCTACCTCCATCACTGGACGATTCCTTTAACGGCCGAGCTGGACAAGCGATCCGTTCGTTCTACCTCGAATGCCACATGCCCTTCTTGTTGCTCAGCCAAATCGCGACATCCTGCAGAAAACGGGCGCACGGGAGGCAAAAAAAGTGAATTACTATAAAGTACTTAAGGATCGCAGCGACGTGCGTGATATCATCTGTTATTGCGACGATGCCCATGGTTTTGAACAGTACGAATTACTGGAGGGTAGATTGATTGATAACTGGCCAAGCAAAATGTTATTCTATTATAATCCAGATGAAGGTCATCGAATAACTGATTGTTTGCTGAATGACCTTGGTTGGTTCGTTGTTTCTTCTAAATTCAAGAATTTATTGGATAAAATGGGCGGTCATAATATCCAATAATTTCCAGTACATATTATCAATCGTAAAGACGGATCAGAACTATTAGGTTACTCTGTAGCTAACGTTTTAAATATGCGAAAATTGCGAACAATCTATTGTCTCGTTTTAGAATAACGTCAACGAGGTATTGACAGGTAACCCGTATCCATAATTCGGGAAATTATAAGATTAGTGGATCGTACGTTAAACTGTACTGAATGGTTGTGCCAAATAAATTGTCTACTTGACAACGAGCCATTAACTTTATACGATGCTAGTGTACTAACATTCGCTGGTGGGGCTCCGACCCCTTCCAGCGCCTACTAAGAATCGGGCGCCACGGTCAACGGCAAGCAGACAGCTATCGCTGTGGCTTGGAGAAAACTTTAACTTTCAATAATCACGATAAAATTGATGAAAATATTTGATTATCAAGGAGCAATTTTTGTTCTTAAATATATAATACGAGGAGTGATCGTTATGTTGTTTGAATCATCAAGGGTGAAACTAAGAAAGATGACAAAGGAAGACACAGAACTTTATCATAAGTGGAGAAATGATATTGAAGTTATGCATTCCACCAACCCATCTTTAGATGTTTATCCGATGGAAGCAACTAAAGAATTTGTAGATCATGTTATTTTGGGATCTCATACAGCCAAAAGCTATATCATGTTAGAAAAAGGAAATGAGATACCAATTGGCATTGTATCATTAATTAACATTGATTATAAAAATAGAAATGCTGAATGTATTATCGATATTGGGGAAAAGGAATATTGGGGAAAAGGATATGGTTCAGAGGGATTGAAATTACTGCTGGATTACGCTTTTTACGAAATGAATCTTCATCGAGTTTCCCTTAAAGTATTTTCATTTAATGATAGGGCTATTCGTTTGTACACTAAGATTGGTTTTCAAAAGGAAGGAAGCAATAGACAAAGTCTATTTAGAGATGGTGAATGGCATGACATCATTCATATGGGTCTTCTGCAAAAAGAATACTTTGAGAAACAAGTAAAGAATGTATAAAAATTGTTCCACCATATAAGGCAATGAATGATTGGTAAGAAATATTTAATTATTTAGACTACACTATCACAACCGCTTATACACAGTCCCTCAATCTTTTAATTAAGACAATGATTCATATTTGGTCGTGGAAATACTCTTTTGAAGCTCTTAAAGCAAAGATTTTATTCACTCAATCTTATCGTAAAGTTGAACAGAGAAAGACATTTAAAAAAGTAGATGTTACTTTCGGAAAAATGTTACCTGATCAATTGCCCATTTCCTTTTACAATGTCTGTCCCTATAGTTTGACTGACGTCTGTTTTCTTTTAACGGAAAAAAAGTAAAAGATACCACCAACCATCCAAAATGGTTCCCAAAAAAACAGCCTCCACAACACTGCATATAATTCCAAGTCAAAATCTAATATATGAAATTGGCTTAATAAAATCGTGATAAAATTAAAAAATCCGTAAAAGAACAGAAGCATCCCCACTATTTTAGTCACATAAAAGAGAACATCTGTTATAAGTGGCTTCCTCCATCGAATAGATAGTAAAAACAATAATAGAAAACCTAGCATTTTAATGAAACCTGTAAGCCATAAAATAACCAAAAAGGAGCGAGAAGGATTCATGGCCATTTCATAAATGGATCCACCAAGCGATCTTGCACCAATAAGGCCACCCATCGCCCAATAAAAGCTCATCGCTGCAAAAACAACCGTCCAAACCATCCCTAATGTGATCATCCAATAATTTTTCTCCAAAAAAAACGCTCCTCTGAATTCAATTTGTCTTATATTTTACTGATGGGGGTATGACCCGTTACGATAGGCACGACGATCTTCGGTGTGCTCGTAAGGTCCAGCGGCTATTTGTTCCGTCACTTGGGCTTGAAGCACTTGGTTTAATACCGATTCGAGCAACTTAGCGACACCGGCATCTTGGGAATTTCCTAAAAAAAGTTTGTGCAATAATTCCTGATCTACGGTAATCTGGTAGTGAGCCATTTCAAAATCTCTCCTCTTTAGAATGTGGTCTCTCAACTTTCATTCTAACCGAGGATTTTGAAACTGTCTCCCTTTATTTTCTTGAAACCCTTTCTACACAATTATACGGACTCAACTTGCTGTTCAACACTGTTTGAATGTGGTTGTTGTCGTGGAATTGTTTGATCTTTGATCGGACTGGAAAAGAGCCAAGATACGAATGAGAGGCAGCCAGCCCCTCATTCTTTCACACGGCCATTTCGGTATTATTTCGGTATTCATTATGCCGTTTATGCCGTTTTTTAACAATTATTTTCTGCTCCCGCTTACTCCCGCACACTCCTGCACTACTGACCAACACTTACACTTCCCTACACTTACACTTCCCTACCACTTCCCAATACTTACACTTCCCGCACATAAATCGCGGCCGACATTTTCCTCACCTTACAGTCTTCCAACGTATCGGGCGCTAACAAGCCGAGCGTCACGGCGGCGTCTATTTTTTGTTCATCGGGACGCTTCACGATTTGCACGCAGTCCGTCAACTGGAGCGCCTCTAACTTTTGCACTGTTTCCTGGGGCAAATAGCTTTCCGAGGTGCGAATTTGCCGCTGCAACTTATAGTTTCCGAGTACAAATTCTCCTTTTTGCCGTTCACCGACGAGTTGATCGAAATAGTCGTTAAAGGTCTTTTTTAGTTTTGCGAGCTCTTTTTCAATCGCTTTTACCTCTTTGTTTAGTTGAAAATAGCGGGCGAGCGTCTCTTCTGTAAGCGAGATGGGCACACGACTAGTACTTTTTACATTTGTCGCGCAGCCATCTCTTTCAACATTTCCTGACCTTCCCATACCATTTCCTATCCTTCCCACACCATTTCCTGACCTTCCCACATTGTTTCCCCCATCCGTCTCACGGTTTACTCCATCGTATGGCTCGTTAGGAAGCAATATGACCGTTATCCTCCGAGTTTGATGAACACTTCTAGGGCAATTGCCATATAACATAATGCCCGATAATTTATAGAAGGAAGTGAGGATCACTGTGAAGCAGCAGTTGACGGTCACCCCTAACAGCACAACGATCCCTTCAAGGCGCATCTTGATCTTATCCGGGATCGGTCTGTTGTTTGACTCGATGGACATCGGTTTGTTGTCTTACGTGTTAGTAGCGTTAACGAGTGAATGGCACTTGGACTCGACGCTCACCGGCGTCCTTGCCAGTATTAGCTTTATCGGGATGGCAATCGGCTCCGCTGTGGCCGGTTCGCTCGCCGACCGTTACGGGCGCAGAAATATTTTTATGTGGACATTGGTCGTTTTTAGTGTGGCCACTGGCCTGACAGCGTTGGCGACGACGGTCGCTATCTTTATCGTGTTACGCTTTATTACCGGGCTCGGACTAGGTGGGGAGTTACCAGTGGCGACGACGTACGTCCTCGAATCGTCGCCGGAAGCGATTCGCGGGCGCCGCGTCGTCTACTTGAATTCGTTTTACGCCTTCGGATCGATAGCAGCTGCGCTCATTTCCTTTTTTATCCTACCGTCGTTTGGCTGGCGCATCGTGTTTGTCATCGGTGCGATTCCCGCGCTGTATGCGATCGTCCTGCGCATTGGCCTGCCGGAGTCGCCACTGTATCAGTCGTTGTCGTCGCGCGTCTCGTTAGGGAAATCGTTTACGGCTTTATGGAATAACCACCTTGCACGGCGTTCGCTCGTCACGTGGACGTTGTGGTTTGTCATGAACTTTACGTTTTACGGGATGTTTTTGTGGTTGCCGTCTGTCTTGTCGATGCGCGGCTACTCGCTCGTGAACAGTATCGGCTACGTGCTCGTGATGACGTTGGCGCAAGTACCTGGTTATCTAACGGCGGCGTGGCTCGTAGAGAAGTGGGGGCGTAAACGAACACTCATTACCGCGATGGCCGGTTCTGCCTTGGCCGCACTCGGCCTCGGGTTTGCGCAGTCGACGGTATGGATTATCGCGTGTGGGATGTTATTGTCGTTTTTCATGCTCGGTTCATTCGCCGCGACGTACATCTTCACCGTGGAACAATTCCCGACGAAAGTACGCGGCAGCGGGATGGGCTGGGCAGCGGGATTCGGACGCATCGGGAGCATCATCGCCCCGTTTATAACCGGAGCACTCATAAATGCAGGCGTTTCCTTTCCACTCGTGTTCGCGATGTTTTTCGCTGTCATGTTTATCGGCTTCGTCGTCGTCGCACGATGGGGAATCGAAACGATCGGCACAGACATTCGCTCGTGAACGGGTAACGGCATTTTTACGATAAGCCCATCTGCTTCACAGTCAGCCGAGACCCCGTCACACGAGAACCCGATACACTTCAAAGTCATCCGGTACGTTTATGGGAAATGTGACTCGTTTCACAACAATCCGATGCGCGTCAGTCCGTAGCGAATACCGTCTAACGCCACGTCGCGCGTCACAAAGTCGGCGGCGCGCTTTGCTTCTTCGCTGGCGTTGCCCATGGCAATCCCCGTACCGACGTACCGCAGCATTTCAACATCGTTTAGGGCATCTCCGAATGCCACGGCACGTTCCCTCCCGATCCTGAGGTGCTGCAGCAGTGCGGCAATTCCGACCGCCTTCGACCCGTGTAACGTCAACACGTCTAGTGCGTAGTCGTGCCAGCGGATAAATTTGAACGCCTCAAACCGTTCCAAATAACGCGCCTTGCCCTTTGCACAAAAAAGAAGGGCATAATAAATGTTGCGGCTTCTCGCACGGCGTTCCTTCTCAAGTTCCGCTTCAAAACAAAGCGACTCCAAGGCGGCGCAGACGTATGGATGGTCGACGTCGGTCGTCCACAACGTATCCTGATCGGAAAAAACCATCGCATCCCCGTGCGCATCTGCTTTTCGGCGCAAAGCTGCTAACTGTCGTTCATCGAGCGGCCTTGCAAAGACAACTTTCCCGTCGTAGACGACATATGCCCCATTGCAGCTGACGTATGAGAAAATATCCAACTCTTCCATTAAATGTTCGAACATCTTCGGTGCGCGCCCAGTGGCAAAAGCGACCTCTACCCCCGCGGCTTGAAGTGCGCGAATAGCTTCTTTCGTCGAACGAGGTACTTGTTTTTTTCATCTAAAAGCGTACCGTCAATGTCAAAAAAGACAATTTCCGCGTTCATTCAACTCTCTCCTCTCCATATCTGATTTGATTATAATGTATGCATGGTTGTCTCTCAGTTAACGCCATGTTAACCAAACGTAAAAATAGCCCCCGGATCATTACACTGATCCGGGAGCCGTGCGCGCATCTGTACCTGCCACACTTACTAATGACAGCTGCACTCGCTTTGGCGATATGCCGTCTCCAATGGTAAGTGAATTCCTCTTCAATGGATGGGAGTTCGCATGACGCATGGGAGTTGCAACGCCATCATTGCATGGTTACCCAATGACCCATCATTGCCTTCTGTTTCGCGGCTTCCTGATGACATGTCGGCCGCTGTTGCTTTCGACTTTCGATGTTACCCGTCAAGCCACCGTCGTCCCCTCGGCTCTACCACCAGTCCTAAGCGCCTTTAACCGCTGTTCTTTCGACTTGCGGAAGTAAAGCAGTTCGTAAAAGACAGGGACAATGACGAGCGTGAGCACTGTGGCGACGGTCAGGCCGCCGATGACGACGACAGCCAACCCTTGTGAGACGAGACTCCCATCGGCCGAATGCCCGAACAGAAGCGGTAGCATCGCACAAATTGTCGCTATCGCGGTCATCAAAATCGGGCGCAGGCGTGTGGCCGCTCCTTCGAGAATCGCTTCGCGAATCGTCATCCTTTCCTCGTTTTGCTTCACCCGGTCGATGAGCACAATCGCATTCGTGACGACGATCCCGATGAGCATGAGCGCGCCAAGCATAGCGGTTGGATCGACAGGAACTTGCGTCACGAGCAGTCCGAGTACAGCGCCGATCGACGCGAGTGGCAGTGTCATCAATATCGCGATTGGCGTCCGCAGCGACTTAAACGTAATGACCATGATCAAGTAGACAATCCCGATCGAGGCCAGCATCGTCAACCCGAGATCGGCAAACTCACTCGCCTGTTGGTCGGACGCCCCACCTGTTTGCACGGTAACACCTTTGGGTAGATTTACTTGCTTTACTTTTTCGTCCATAGCCGCGGAAACGACCGACAGTTGCTGCGGATCGACTTCGGCACTGACGCGGACGTACGATTTTCCGTCTTTATGGAGGACTGTGCTACTCCTTTTCTCCTTTTCAACTTTGGCGACAGATGAAAGCGGCACGATACCTTTCTCTGTAACGAGCGATAGTTTTTTCAAGTCTTTCTCAGACTTTGGTTCAATGTTGGCATCGACGTACACAGGTGTATCGTTACCGTCCAATCGCACCGTCCCAAGTGGCGTTTCATTGAGCAGGCCGCGCAATTGCATCGCCGTCTGTTGCGTATTCCCTTTGGCCGTATCGACGACAATCGCATAAACCGGCTTCTTTTCCTCCACATTGCTGGACACTTTTTTGACACCTGTGACGGTTTTGAGCGCTGCTGTCAGTCTGTTAGCGGCGTCGTCGAGTGCCTTTTCATCGCCCCCGACTATGTCAAACGTGACGACCGATCCGTTCGCGCCCCCCATCATCGATGCGGTAGAGGCAGTAATGTCTGCATCCGGATACTGTTTTTTTAGCGCATTGATCGCCGTCACCGTCTTTTCCGCGTCTGCCCCTTCTTTCATGACGACGGTAAATTCGACTTCTGTCGGGTTGTTCACCTGCCCCCACGCTGCAGCGTCGGCACTATTCCCTTGCTGCATAATGACGTGTTCATGACCTTTCATTTGCAAAATTTGTTTTTCCAAGGCAAGGCCTTTTTGTTTCACTTTCTCCAGCGGGGTATCACTCGGAAAAGTCATCGTCGCCGAAACCATCGTCGCATCTTCGGCGTCGACCGCGCCCTTCGGCATCGCGGCGTACAGCACGACCGATCCGACGAGGACGACAACCGATAGTGCGATCGGCACAAACTTGTGATTCAGCGACCACCGGAGCACGCGTACGTACCGCTTTGGCTGCTTGTGCCGCGGCAACTTGGCTCTTTTTAATAAGCTGTTACTCATTAACGGCACGACGGTTAACGCGACGATGAGAGACGTGAGGAGCGAATACGTCACCGTTAGTGCAAAAGGTAAAATAAAGCTACGTAACGAACCAGAAATTAACCCGAGCGGCAAAAAGACGGCCACAGTTGTCAATGTAGACGACGTGATCGCTTTCCCCACTTCGCCCGTCGCCGCGATCACATCTTCTTTGCTAAGCGTCTTCGCTTGCATGCGGCGGAAGATGTTCTCGACGACGACGATACTGTCGTCGACTAACCGCCCGATCGCCACCGCCACCCCGCCGAGCGTCAAAATGTTTAGCGTTACGCCGGACAGCCACAACAGCAACAGCGTGAGCCCTAAGGATAGCGGGATGGAAATGATCGTAATGAGCGTCGAGCGGACGTTGCGCAAAAAGACCATAATGACGACAGTCGCAAACAGTGCGCCGAGCAACACTTCGCGCAACATCGTATTCACCGAGTCGACAATCATGTCTGACGTCGCGAAAACGACTTCCCCGCGCACGTCCGTGTGTTCCTTGTTAAGTTTTTCGACTTTGTGTTGCACCTCGTCGGCAACAGAAACCGCACTCGAGGTACTATCTTTCGTGACCACGAGTAGAAGCGATTCTTTCCCGTTAATGCGCGTCGTGCTCTCTTGCGCGACAGACGTATCGATCGTCGCGACATCTTTTAGCCGTACAGTAGGTGGTGCAGCGGATGCGGAATTAGCCTCCCCCGTAGCTCCTCCCGGAAGCGGCAGCGTTAAGTTTTTAAGCGCGTCCAAATCGTCGAGGTTGCTGATCACTTTTAGATTCGTCGTTTGGCCGTCCATCGGTTTCTCCCCGACAGCGACAGCGAAGTTTTGCCCCTCTAACACACCCATAACCGACTGTAGCGGTAGCTGGTACTTCGCCATTTTGTCCTTGTCGAGGCGAATGACGACGCGCGGGTCCGTCTTTCCGTAAACGGCCACTTGAGCTGCGCCTTTCACACTCTGAAATTGCGGTAAAATCTCTTTCTCCACTTTTTTAATATTTTCTTTCGTAATGCCGTCATTAAAAGCGAGCGACACTTGCGCGACCGGAATCATCGACGTGTTTAACTGCACGACGTGCGGCTTGGCAATCCCTTCCGGAAACGTCAGCGCACTTAACGCATCTTTCACCTCTTGAGTCGCTGCTTTCATATCCGTATCAGATGCAAAAAAAATGTTCACTTGCGAGTAGCCGTCACCCGTTTGGGAAAAAACGTCCCGTTTCCCTTTTACTCCTGCGACCGCCTGCTCCAGCGGCTCCGTCACCGCTTGCACCATCGAATCGGCGTCATATCCTTGACCGAGCGTGGCAATCGTTATTTGTGGATTGTCCGCCTCCGGCAAAAATTCCATCGGCAACGTAAAGTAGCTAAGTACCCCTAAGCATAGGACGAGCAACACGGAAACGACGATCGCTGCCCGGTTGCGAAAAGACCACGTAGTAATACCCTTCATATGTACTCCCCTTTCTTTCACCTACACAAGCGAAACTTGTAATGTTTTTGAGAACAAAATTAATGATACGCGACTTTGCTACCCCGTTTGAGTGGCCACAGGTTGATTTTTCTCTCCGCCTTAAGTCGGAGATTCATCCGTGTCGCGTCAGCATCATTAGTTGTTATATTGTTGGCATAAGAAGAAATGATAGGATGAAGACGACCGTATGAAATAATAAAACGCGTTGCTGATCGATTAATCAGCAACGCGCTACGATTTTCGAGGACAAACAAATATTTTAAACAACAAAAAAACGACTATTGAAAGTCCTAAAACAACATGCTAAAATGGAGGATGGCTTACTCGACCATCACTCCTCGTGAAGGTAATAATTTTCTATAATAATCTTATCACGGGGGAGCGCGTTTGTCAATTCTTTTTGGCCAAAACATGTCATGGCAGACAGACTGTCAAAAGGAGCGGTTTAATGAATTTAACGGACAAAGACTGGCAGAAAGAACAACAGCGGGTCGATCGCGTCGTCGCCGACATCGACGCGCGCATCACCTCTCTTGAGCAG
Source organism: Numidum massiliense (assembly GCF_001375555.1). NCBI lineage: Bacteria > Bacillati > Bacillota > Bacilli > Caryophanales > Bacillaceae > Numidum > Numidum massiliense. The sequence continues at coordinate 2,184,356 of NZ_CTDZ01000009.1, forward strand.
CAGACCGATCAAGCGAAAACAGAAATCGTGGACATCCGCAAACACTTTTGGGACGATGTAACTGTCAACCTCGATGATGCCATCGAAGCGATAGAAACGTTCACGAGTATTCGGCAGCAAGCTGAAGTGCTTTCGGAAAGAGAGCGCAGTCACGGACAAGCGCACAAGCAACTGACGACGATGCGCCGCCTCAAGCAGTCACCCTATTTCGGGCGCATCGACTTCGTGGCGCACGATGCAGCGATCAGGAGTGCAACCGACGCAGCCACAGCTCACGTGCCAACGGAAGTAGCGGACGAAGCGCACGAAAATACGGCCATTCACCCAGATCAGTCGCTAGGGGATCCGTCGCAAAAGGATTCGTCGCCAGCCGAAACAGCGTTGCACATTCGTTCGACTGCGGCAAAATCGCAAGTAGAGGCGGAACAAATCTACCTCGGAACCGCTTCTTTTTACGATGAAGACAGCGAACAGTTTCTCGTCTACGATTGGCGCGCCCCCGTGTCCAGCTTATATTACGACTACTCGCCAGGGCCTGTGCAATACGAAACGCCTAGCGGCACGGTCAGCGGCAACATGACACTAAAACGGCAGTACATCATCCGCGACGGCCGCATCGCCAGCATGTTTGACACGTCGGTAACGATCGGCGACGAACTGTTGCAAGAAGTACTCGGCAAACAGTCAGATACCCAAATGAAAAGCATCGTCGCTACGATCCAAAAAGAGCAAAACCACATCATTCGCAATGAAAAAAGTCGTCTGTTCATCGTGCAAGGCGCAGCAGGTAGCGGTAAGACGTCAGCCGCGTTGCAGCGAGTCGCCTATTTGCTCTACCGCTACCGCGAGACACTCAAGGCGGAACAAATTGTGCTATTTTCACCGAATGACATGTTCAACAGTTACGTCTCCTCCGTCCTGCCGGAGCTCGGAGAAGAAAACATGCAACAAACGACGTTTCAACAGTATTTACAGTATCGACTCGGCAGTGACTACAAGCTCGAAGATCCGTTCACCCAGCTCGAATACGTCCTCACAGCGATGGATGAGCCTGGTTATGCGGAACGAGTGGCGGGCATTCGCTTTAAAGCGTCGATCGATTTTATGGACACAATCGAAAAATATATCGCTTGGCTCGGGCAAGATGGGATGATCTTCCGCGACATCACCTTCCGCGGCAAAATCCTCATTTCCGCCGCCTACATGAAAAAGCAATTTTACGCCCTCGACGCGTCCATCTCGCTACCGAACCGTATCCAGTTACTCGTAGAAAAGCTGCTCAAAAAGTTGCAGCGCCGCGAATGGATGGAACGAGACGAACAATGGGTGGAAGAAGCGATTGAACTGCTCGACGAAGAGACGTACATGCGCGCCTATCACGAATTGCAACGGAAACGAAAAAAACGTCGTACAACCGACACGTTTGACGATTATGAGCAGGAGAAAAAGTTGCTCGCCTCTTGGGTCGTGGCTAAACAGTTTAAACCGCTGCGCGCCCACGTACGTAAGTTGCGCTTTATCAACATGCACGCCATCTATCGGCAATTGTTTGCAGGTTTTGCCCATCCCGCGTCCGACAGCCCCTTACCACCGAATTGGGCAACTATTTGTGCCCAAACGGTCGCAAAGCTGGACCGCAACGAACTTGCCGCTGAAGATGCAACGCCTTACTTGTATTTACACGAGAGAATTACCGGTTTTCAAACGAACACGACGGTACGGCACGTCTTCGTCGATGAGGCGCAAGACTATTCACCTTTTCAGTTTGCCTTCATCAAACGGTTGTTTCCGCGGAGCAAAATGACGGTACTCGGCGACTTAAACCAAGCAATCTACGCCCATGCTGCCGGCAGCGGCTATGCGCTCCTTTCGTCGCTCTTCGGCAGCGAACAGACAGAAACAGTCCTCTTGACGCGCAGCTACCGTTCCACGCGGCCGATCGTCGAATTTACGCGCGGCATGATTGCGGGCGGTGAAACCATCGAACCGTTTAACCGCGCCGGCAACTTACCGACCGTCACCCGCGTGGCCGACAAAGACGATCGCGTCGCAAAAATCGCCGCCCGCATCCGCACGTTGCAACAAGACGGGCTGGAGACGATCGCCGTCATTTGCAAAACTGCCCGTGAAAGCCGTGAAGCGTACACCGCCCTCCAAGAAAACGGCAGCGTCCCGGTACGGCTAATCGCGCGAGAGACTGCTTCCTTTGAGGCAGGCACGGTGATCATCCCCGCTTACCTCGCCAAGGGCGTAGAATTCGATGCAGTGATCGTTTACGACGCCTCCGAGACGCAGTACGGACGGGAGAACGAACGCAAACTGTTGTACACCGCCTGTACACGGGCGATGCACGAGTTACACCTTTACTACGTCGGCGAGGTGAGTCCGTTTATTGCTTCGCTTTCGCCAGATACTTATGTGGCGGATACTCTTGTGACGAAACCTTCTGCATCGGATCTGCCGGCACACATACGGAAAGCAGCGTTGAAGCTATCGCGAAACGAGCCCCGTGATGAACGGCAAAATGGGGAATGTATTTAATATATAAAGACGGTAGGTCGCCCCTACCGTCTGCTTTGTAAATCACTGCATTTTAGTCAAACGCCTACAGAAAGGTAATGGTAATCTTCCTAACGTTTATGTGTCGTATACGGCAACAGTGACAGATCGATCACTTTCTTACGGTCTGTTAGTGCTGATAACGATACTAATATCACCTCTTTATCTTGTAACGTGATGAAAACGTTAACGTCCCCCTGCATAATTGTCTTTATTGCTGCCTCCGCGAATTGTCGTGCGATCAGTCTTTCATAAACAGTCGGCTTACCGCCCCGTTGAATTTGCCCAAGCACCGTAACCGTCGTCTTTATTCTCGCTCTTTTTGTTATCTCTTCACTTACCCGCTGTGCTGAATCCGCTCCTTCAGCTACGACAATCAAATGGTTGGTAAACCCTTGTGCACGACGTTTGAGCAAATCCTCACACAGGTCATTATAGTCAACGTCCATTTCCGGAACGATAATATATTCCGCGAAGGACGCCCTGCCACCGTGAAGGGCGAGCAGACCGCAATCTCGCCCCATCACTTCTACCACATGTGTCCGGTCGTGAGAAATGGCCGTGTCCCGAATGTTGTCTAAACTATTGCTGATGACATTTAGACTCGTATCAAAACCGATCGCGTAGTCACTTTCATATACATCGTTATCGATCGTGGCCGGGATCCCGATCACGCTAACTCCCATCTCGCTCAAACGCGATGCACCGTGCAATGAACCATTTCCACCTATGACAATTAACACATCTAGGCCCAAAGCTTGAACTTCTGAGACGACCCGTTCCCGTCCGTCAATTGTTTTTAGCGCTTCAGTTCTTCCCGCAAGTAAAAAGCTCCCGCCCAAGTTATAAATGTGTCCAACATCTTTGCTAGTCAAAGTGATATATTCTTTGTTAAAAAAACCGTTAAAACCTCTTAAAATCCCTACGGTTTCATGATCGTACAGTTCATTCGCCTTAACAATTGATTGGATTGCGACATTCATCCCTTGTGCGTCCCCACCAGAAGTCAATACACCAATTTTCACTCACTAGTACACCCTCTACTCATGAATATACCCCAGTTTATACCAAAAATACTCAAGCATTAATCTAAAGGAAAACACTATTATGCGTTCATTCCGTCTCCTCTGTATACTGGTTGTTTAACACTGGAGACTTCGTTTTTATGAACGACGGAATAATTAGAGCCAACAAGAACAGCGCAACAAGCGCATATACGCCTACTTTTCCCACTAGCGAAGCCTTGCCGAACAATATACCAATCACACCGAAATCCGTGTCACCAAAGGTCGTATTCTCAAACCCTAAATCACCGAGAACGGGTAAGAGCATGGCTGGTAAGAAAGAGATCGCCAAACCGTTAATGAAAGCCCCGACGATTGCCCCCCTCCTACCACCTGTAGCGTTACCATAAATGCCAGCAGTTGCCCCGCAGAAGAAATGGGGCACTAATCCCGGAATAATTAACGCTGCCCCAATGCCACCTAAAATGAACATCCCGACAAGGCCACCAATAAAACTTGCGACAAACCCGATGATAACTGCAGTAGGCGCATATGGGAAAAAGACGGCGCAGTCGACGGCGGGAATCGCATTCGGGACAACATTCAACGCTATCCCTTTAAATGCTGGAATCAGTTCAGCAAGGATCATACGTACACCTGCGTAAACAACTGCTACCCCAACACTAAATTTAAGCGCCGCTAGGAAAGAGAAGATGATATAGTTCATGCCGTCAGAAAACTCATCAACAACTTGGGGACCAGCTACTAAAGCAGCGATGATGTAAAAAAACGACATCGTTAGTGCTGTCGATATGGTAGTGTCTCGCAAAAACCCCCAGCGATCCGGAATCTTAATCTTTTCTGTACTCTGTTCTGGCTTCCCGACAAGTTTCCCGACCCAAGCCGATAAATAATAACCGAGACTACCGAAATGACCCATGGCGACTTCGTCTCCGTCTGTTACTTTCAACGTGTATTTCTGGCAAATTGCCGGTGATATTGCGCTATATGCACCTAGTGAGAAACCGCCGATTAAGATTAACTCTGTCCCGGATAACCCTGCAGTTTGCAGTACAGCTGACAGAAGACAAGCCATGAAAAACGTGTGGTGACCGGTTAAAAAAATATATTTGTACTTCGTTAATCGGGCTACAAGAATATTGATGGCAAAACCGAGGACCATAATGAACATCGTCTCTCGGCCTAAAACGGTTTGTGCTACCGATACGATCGCCTCGTTGTTAGGAATAATCCCCTTTAAGTTAAAGCCAGATTCAATCATTTTCCCTAATGGATCTAAGTTACTAACGATAATATCGGCACCTGCACTGAGCATTAAAAACCCTAGTATCGGTTTTAAAGTTCCAACCAATATTTTGTTAAACGATTTCCTTAACGCGATTAGACCAATCATAGACATTAAACCTATAAGAAAAGCCGGTTGGGTCAAAATATCGTTAGCAATTATATTTAGTAACGACATCGTTATTCCTCCCCGTCGAAGATTATAGTGTCTTTAACATTGTCATTCTGACATTTCCTTAATTTTCTCCAAGACATCTTCCTTTACTTTTCTCTTGTTCATGTAGCTCCTAACTGTAACAACTTCCCGTTCATGGAACTGATTGGCAAATTCTTTTACCGTAATGATTAAGTCTGCTGGTTTACCTTGTGCTGCAGCAAAATCACAAGACTCCACCTCCGCAGCAACCCCCTCCTCGTTACAAATCTCTTCGACTGTCATTTTTAACATCAAACTACTACCAATGCCATTTCCACAAACTGTGATAATGTTAAGCATAGTAACTCCCCCCAAAAAGAATTGTTTATAACTAAAATTTGCTGGCTGCGTGAATCGTCCGCAAGATGCTGTCCTTATCCGCCGTCATCAGTATTTTTTTTGTATCGTCGTCTCCGAGTACATGCGCTAATTGTCTTAAGGCATTTAAATGCATTTCCGCATCAACGCTACTTAAACAGACGACGAGTTTCACCGGATCATGTTCTTCGTGGCCAAATGCGATAGGTGTCTTCAGTCGCAACAAACAAAAACCTAGCGCTTTTGCTCCATTTTCGGGACGCGCGTGAGGCATCGCTACGGCTTGATCAATCACGATGTACGGCCCACTTTCCTTTACCATGTTCACCATTGCGTCCACGTATCGGGGCTCGACAAGATTCTGCCCGACAAGCAGCTGTCCTGCTTGGCGGACGGCCTCCTCCCAATTTTGCACTTCGACATCTAACATGATTAACTCCGGCACTAATACTTCTTCCAGCACAGGTCCATTCACCCTTTCTTCTATGCCTGTTTCGTACGATTGATGTAACAGTGTACTGATTTGTTGTCGATCTTGTGCCGTTAAAAACGGATTTACGACAATGTGTGGGATCATCGTTTGATGTATAGGGATTGTGGAAATGATCCAATCGACGTCAGCTTCTCTTAACCATTCATCGGTCAGATTAAACGATGCCCGCGTGTCAACAATATCCAATTCCGGAAAATAACGCCTCAACCGACTCGACAACAACTGCGCCGTTCCAATGCCACTTCCACACACCAATAGCACGCGCGGTTTTTCCTCAATTACAGCTTGCCGCTCGAGAGAAGCCCCAATGTGTATTGCCAGAAAGGCACATTCATGATCGTTAAAGGAAACATTGAAGGCGTTCTCCAACGTGCGTACGCTTACTTTAATAACTTCCACAATGTCGGCGTACCACTTCATTATTTCTTCGCGCAACGGGTTTTCTAAACGTAAATTGTACTTTAAACGGTACAAAGTCGGACGTAGGTGCACGATTAAACCATCCCTTAACTGTTTATCTTGGGACAAATCTGTCCCAAGACGTGCCCCCGTTTCGCGAATAAATTGCCCAACTGCCTTCTGTAGCGAGTGGCGTGCAGGCGACACTTCCTGATTTTCGTGTAACATTTTTGAACCGAGTAAATGCAACGCGATGTAACCGGCCTCGGCTTCGGGAATTTCAAGGTGCAATTCGGACGAGAGGTCTTCAGTGATCGCCATCGAAACAACAAACTCCTCCGTTACGCGCAACTCGTATAACTCCCGCTCCGGCATCGCAATGTTGTAGCCTTTTCGCAAGCGTTGAACCGCAACAGCAATATGAAATACGATTCCATCTAGAGAGAAATCCGTCAGGTCGTAAGGGAGTGGTCGAAGATGAGCCAGCACAATCTCTCGTATGGTCATCAGCTGTCTTTCCGTTAGATCAGTTAAGCGATACACGATCTCATTTAACGTTCTATTACGGTTCGGGTTCGGGATTAGCGCTGCCATGGCCAAACGAATGTCTCGCTCGTTGCCGTGAACACAATATCCTTTGTTGCTAATGTATCGCAAAGTTAAACAATGTTGCTCCAACCACTTTTTTACACTTTTAAAATCATCTGAGATTGTTCGTCGTGTGACATGCAACAATGCAGCAAGCTCCCTCGAATGAACAGGACGATTCGACCTGAATAAAACCCCAAGAATCGTATCACGGCGTTCTGTAGGTGAAAGTACGTTGTAGTATTTTGGTTCCCCAATAAGTCGTAGCAACCTCCACCGACGTTCATCTTCCGGTATAATGACACGCACTCCCCGCTGCTTGTGCCTTTCGCCCCCATATCCACATTGCTCTAAAAAGTATTCAATTTCCTGTAAATCGTAACGAATGCTACGTTCACTCACTCGACATCGCTCAGCGATTTCGCAAACACGTACATATGTGCCGCACTCAATAATCATCCGCAAAATATAGCGCTGTCTTTGGTTGAGCATCACCGTCCACCCCTCATATTTATTGTACGGGAATAATGACTTGCGTAGATGCGAAATAAACCGCCGCGTACAATCGGAAACTTTTCATACCTAATCTTACCTTTCGTCAAATTATCAAGGTACCATTTCTCAAAATAGCCATTACCATCAAAAGGGGACGCAATCAGCTACGACATATGCGACAGAAGAGTTAACCGTAACAAAAGCGATGTTTTTGCTAAACTTGTTAGAGTGGCGTTAATGCGATATACTCGATTTCACTCTCATGTGCCATTATAAGTCATACAGTCATAGTATAAGATTGAGGAGCAAAAAATGGAAAGAACATTTCTCGAACAAGACACGGTTAAAGTAGCAGAACTATTAATCGGCTGTCACCTCGTCAGACAGACAAAAAACGGACTCATCCGCGTGCAAATTACAGAAACAGAAGCGTACAAAGGGAGCGAAGATCCAGCTAGCCACGCCTACCGCGGCATGACGCCGCGAAATCAAGTCATGTTCGGAGAGGTCGGTGTTTTGTATGTTTACTTTATTTACGGCATGCATTTTTGTATGAATATCGTCGCCCACGAACCGGGAGCGGTCGGGGCAGTGCTCATACGAGGGGCCGTTCCGATAGAGGGCATCGAATTAATGCGCACGAATCGCGCAGGTGTTCCGGATAAAGCCCTTCTAAACGGTCCGGCGAAACTGACACAAGCACTTGAAGTTACGAAGGAGCTAAACGGATACGACCTCATTGACGACCCGGAACGGCGGTTAACGTTGGAACTGCCTCCGACCACTTCGCCAGAGTCACGAGATAAGACAAACAAGCTCCCGCAGACGAAAAAAAATCGGCGAACTCCCCGCATCGGCATTTCTTCTGGGACTGAGCTGTTATGGCGTTTCGTCGCTGTCGATTCCGCTACCCGTTGCAAACAGTAGCGGTTTATCCATTAAACTAACGCGCCTTGAACCCCAACGTCGACTCCCGTTTAACAAGACGGACGTCCAGCTCAAGATCCAAGGTATCATCGACTGTTTTCTCGATCAAATGAATCAGTTTATTCGTAGCAACGACACCGATCTCATAAATTGGTTGCTCGACTGTCGTAATTTCTGGCTCGACCATTTCGGTTAATTCTATGCCGTCAAACCCTACAAGTGCCACATCTTTCGGCACATTAATCGCCATTGATTTTAGCGCTTTAAGCGAGCCAATCGCCATTAAATCATTGGCTAAAAATATACCGTCAACGCTCGCATCGTCGTTCAGTAGTTGTTTAGTCATTTTTTTCCCGCTGCTTAGTGTAAAATTACCCTCATAAACAATCGGTTCCTCGTCCGGAAACCACTTCATTACTGTATCGGCGAAACCGCAAATCCGGTCAATCGACGGAGGATAAGATTTAGGGCCACTAATATGGGCAATTTTTTTACAACCGATTTCCAGTAAGTGTTCGGTCGCCAGTTTAGCTCCTTTATAATTGTCTAGACCAATCGAATGAGGCGTTTCGTTGGATGCGGCTCGATCTACACGAACATAAGGAATTTGCAAATCATGTATGCTTTTTAATACATTTTTGTTAAACCGGAAAGCAGCGATGATAAAACCATCGACATATCTGCTCTGTAAACTTTTCCAAAAGTTATTATCTTGCAACTCATCTTCCACTGTGTTAATTAAGATAATGCTATAGCCTTTTGATCTCGCGACCTCATCGATCGCTACAACAAGCTCTGGGAAAAAAGGGTTTTTTATATCTGGAATGATTAAGGCGATAGTATTCGTTTTTTTTCTTGCCAATCCGCGCGCAATTTCGTTAGGTTTATAATCTAATCGCTTCATCACCGCCTTGATTTTCCCTTTGGAAACGTCACTCACATAACCGTTTTTATTCAAATAGCGGGAAACGGTTGCTACTGATACACCAGCCTCTTTCGCAACTTCCCTAATCGTAACCTTTTTTTTCTTCACTTCACGTACCCCTTTTCCAAAGTCAATGACACTTTTGCCAATCGCCGTTTTGCCAACGGGTAAGTAACAACTTCGAACGAAATAAACAACCGAAAAGCTTGGTAAAACGGCATCCTATTCGTTGCAGGTGGTGCCGATTGTTTACCAAGCTCCTCGACTGATCCTTCACCATTTATTCGACAGATCGCCCAGCATCGCTAAGTGAAACCATTCACACGAAAACGTTAAAATGACGCGTTATTTGCCAGCAACAATTAAAGGTCCCGTATATGAAAATGCCGAATGTTTGTTTCACCTTCTGCTAAACAACCGAAACCAAACATGCCGTACTCAAAGCGATCATCCTCACACTCTAGAACGACTTGCCCATTAATGGAAAAAACAAATCGACTTCCCCTACATTCTATATGAAAATAATAGTTTTTTCCATGTTCCCAAGCGAAGGGAACCGTTAGTAGTCTTTCATAGCCAAAATCGTTCTTAATAAGAGAGACTCTCCCGGGACCATCAAAGCCTACTAAATAATGACGTTTAATCCCAAGCGCTCTAAAAATGAGGCAATGACTCTCACCGCTAATCGGTTGGACGTTGGCTGCAATTGAGGCATCTTGCGCATAATAGTTTCCGCTATACGCGGAGCACCCTTCTTTAGGAGCCACACACGTCATATAATCCCCGGTTAGCGACCACTCTCCGAGATTATGAGCGAAAGGCGTTATGCACTTGAACTCCTCAAACTGCTTAGAGAAATCGATCGTGTAATCCGCGTTACCAAATACGTGGAAGTTATCGATGTATAAGCAACCTAACGCCCTGTTCGTCAACGGAGAAGGACTCTGAATAATATAGCCGATTTCATCAATCACGGCACCATCCGTGTCCGGTATGGTAAATGTGATCTTCTGCCACGCTTTATTTTGTAACGTGATAGATTCCGACGTCAAATCCTCTTGCGTGTACGTGTCGCGAACGTACGGTGTGAGAATAATGTCTTCGCCATGCCATTTATCCAAATAAATGTCGGCACTTACCGTTTGTCCACAATATGCCTTCGGTGCAAAAGTCGGCTTATAGCGTTCATCACTAAAATCAAATCTTCTATAGAACGGTTTGTAAAAGACTTTGCTGCGATCCGTTTCTACCATGCGGTCGAACAACACTTCTAACGACCCCGTACTTTCAAAACCGACTTGATCCGAATGGCGGAGCAATGTCTTAAACGAATGATCGGTTCTAAAGCCATGGGTGGAACCAGGAAGTTCAAAATCGAAATAAATGTCATCCCGCTTATATCCGTTTACAAGTGCTGCTGGAGCCTCTGCCCCCGACAAGCGATAGCCCAGCAGCGCAAGTTCTTTGCAAAATGTCGGGATGTCGACGATGTTTAAATAACCCGAGACACTCGATGTCACGATAAAATCGTTGATCGGTTGTCGATAATGATCGGGGATGTGAGCTAGCCCGTACATCACACCAGCAATCGTACCGACGTTACCCGCATTACAATCAGTATCCCATCCACACATCGTCGCAATTTCAATCGTGCGGGCAAAATCGCCAGCTCCGTATAAAAGGGCAAGCACACAAACACCCGCGTTCGGGATAATGTGACACACCCCAGTGTACTTATCGTACCCCCACTCCTCTTCCAAGTATTGCCGACACGCTTTAAAATCGTCTGGCTGTTGCTGGTGAAAGTCGACAACAGCCTGAACGACTTTCGCGTATGTCGAATCCTCGGGAATAGTGCTTAATCCCGCTTCTATCACTTCCAGTATCGAATGGGTTGCAAATGCCTTAGAAATACATGCGGCCATAAATCTCGCACCGTAAAGGCCGTTCTTGTCGTGAGAAACACTTGCTGCCTTCTCCGCGTACTCAGCCGCTTTGTGTATGTTGTTAGGAAATAGTAGTCCCCACGTATCGATAAAGATTTGGCCGCCAATTTGTTCTGCCATCACGAGCCCGTTAACTTCCGCTGATCCCGACTTCGGGGCTGGGATCCCGCGCGTCAAGTTTATGTACGCTGTATGTTCAGTACTAACACCTTCCCCACCCCACCAAAAAATTCCGATTCCGTGCCGTGCGTAGTTGAGCCATGCGTTACCGACGTCGGCCGCTTCAAGCTCGCGATCACTGGCATCGTCATACAGGGCGCGTATAAAAAACACCGGACCATTTGCATCGTCGTCAGCAGCGAAATTTTTATACTCCTTGACATAACCGCGAATATCTCCGTAGATTTGTTCAATACGTTTATCCGTCCAGACAGGCGGCTCGACAGGCGCGCCAAGGCGAATCCCTGCATTCATCCCTAAAAAACCGGCATAAATCGTTTCTAAATAATTGTTCGGTATCAATGAAGTCCCTCCATTTTAATCTATAACACTTAAATGCTGTTTCCGCTCGTCGTTCAGCTCTAAATCATCGGTAATGATTTTTTTCGCCACTTGCGAGAAGCGAGTAGCAAGCTCGCTAAAGGCTATTCGGTTCGTCGCCTCTAGTAAAGCCACGTGCGCTTTCTCAATAACTCGGTCACCGTACATCGCTCCTAAAATAACACCAATCATTACTCCAATCGAATCGGTATCCCTACCAGAATTAATGCCATCTAACAGCGATTGATAGTAATCGCCGTCGTTTAAAACAATAAAAGCGAGTGCCATCGGTAATTCTTCAATCGAAAACAAACGGCTTGGCGTGTAATGATTGGAGGGAATCCCGATCTTATCCACCTGTCGATGAACATCGTCCCCCATGGGTGAGTATTGAGCGATTACCTGATGAAAAGTCTTGACGACACGGTCCATGTCGTGTTTAACCGACCGCAGTTCTCGTGCGGCATCCGTTAGTGCCTTTATCGCTTGTTTTGTACCGTCCTTGGCGTAATAAATCGCGGTATCGACAATGTCATCAACGGTTACATGTTGTTGAAATGCCTTGGCCACACAGGCGGCGAGGACACCCGCAGCCTCCAGCCCGTAACTACTTTGGTGGCCCATCGCAAACAAAATCGCTTCGTCGTACGCCGCTTTCGGATGACCAGCGTTGACGACTCCTACAGGAGCTATATACATTGCCGCACCACAGTTAATCATATTGCCGATCCCCGCTTCGCGCGGTTCACAGTTAGCCAAAACATGGCGTGTAAAAATGTGTTTTTCTGGATAGAACAGTCGGTCGATAATGAGTGCTTCTCTCCCGAACTCTGGAATGTACGTCTTTTTAAACGCAATTTCCTTCACAAATGCATTCCCGAGATCGTAGGCGTCCAAGTGTCGCCGTTCCTTCAGATAGACATTGATGAGGGCGATCGTCATCAATGTATCGTCTGTCACGATGCCGTTGCCGCGCTGTTTTCCTTGCGTCACCTCGAATGGCTCGTTCGCTTTATACCATTCAGTAGTAAGTGTCTCTACTCGCGTATACCGTTCTTTTATTTGTTCGTAACTTAATTTTTCGACGGGGGCGCCAAGTGCATCCCCTAAAGCGGTGGATAAAATGACGCCCTTTACTCGTTCTTCAAAAGAAAGCAATGCGACAGTCCCCTTTGTTATTTTTCATTGACAAAATCCGTAATCTGCTCGCCACCGGCTTGTTTCCATTCGTCGACAAACTTATCGAAATCATCGATCGGGCGTTTGCCAGTAATCATGTCCGTTGCATATTCTTTATACAAGTTGTCAATCGCATCCTTACTGGCAACCAATTCTTCCGGAATAATCACGTTGTTATTTTCACTGTAATGCTTTTGCACTAATTTTTGCGACTCAGTAGCCGGCTCACTGAGTAACGGTGTTTTTAGCGGTTTTTCTGGATCAAACGCCTTAGGCTCCCAGAAGCGCGAGTACCACTCGTTGTAATATTTTTCATCTAGTGCGATCTCACCGTCTACTACTTTGTAGTGCTCCCCTTCAAACCCTAAGCGGTCAAACATTTGCCCCTTCGGACTGGCCAAATAGTCCAAGATCTTGAAGGCAATCTCTTTGTGCTCCGATTGCGACGAAATCGCAATCCCTCTCGCTTCTTTCGTCACGTCGGTCGGTCCGTAGCCTTGCCCTTCCCCTTTGGCCGGTGGAAGGACGACTAACTCCGCATCCTTACCATTCACTTGTTTCATTTTCCCGTTGTAAATGTCGATAACTTTACCAGCTGTTCCTACGATGACCGCTGCTTCGCCATCGTAAAATGCCTTTTCCTTTGTGTCCCATTTTTTCGTAATATACTGCGGATCAATCAAGCCTTCTTTATACAACTTATTGTAGAAGGTTAATTTCTCCTTCTCTTTTTCCGAAACCTTCGCGTATTCTAAAGTGCCGTCTTTCTTTTTCAGCCAGTCTTTATCAATCCCGAAGGCCATGTCAAAAATATAGTCTAACTCGGCAATATCACCTGCTGCCGTAAACGCATACTTCGGATTCTTACTGTCTCCCGAAGAATGTAAGATGTAAGGGTGTTCTTTTTCGTAAAACGTATGAGCGGCAACGCTCGTCGGGCTACATTTTCGAAGCGGATTCAACGACTTTACGGTAAAGTAACCGTCCCCTATTTTTCCCAAAATACTATCTTTCGTCGTTCCAGGTTCAGCACAAAGTGCACCACACTCTAAAATTTTCCCTAAGTGATAGGATAGGGCTAAATCTTTCTTATGATAAACGCCAATCGCTGCAAATGGTGAGGGATCATATGCCCTGCCACAAACAATAATGTCGCTTCCGTTTTCCAGCGCTTCCAAAATTGGCTCGTGGCCCATTTGCGCGACGATATTTTCCGTCTCCAAGATGATAGCTTCCGTAAGCGGCTTTACATTAGGGGACAACGGTTTTATTTTCCCTCGCTTGTTAGCTTCAACTATGTACTCCTTCTCAAAGTCAGTCCAAATGACAGCAATCTTTGCCTTTAAGTCTGCTTCGTGTAGTATTTCTTTTACAATACCAAGTGTCCAGTCCACATGCGGTTTGGCACCTGCCCCACCTGCTGAACCGATCACTATCGGGATTTTTCTCGGCAGGCCGTTTTGTATAATGACCTCCAGGTCCTTTTTTGTCGCCCTTCGACTGACGATTGGCACACCTGCACCTAATTTATGCGGACCAGCATCCGTAGAGCCAGCGTCAACGACAATGCCGTGAAGGTTTTCTTTTAAGCCTCTCATAAAAGATTCAACCGGAAACCCGTAACCTAACATACCGCACGGAGATAAAATATTGATTTCGTTGTACATTTACATCCCTCAATTTGTCCATATTATATTGATCTATTGGACGTACCATCTGGAACGATCGATGACTTCCTTAAATTAAGGCGCCAACCGATCCACTCATACGTATTAATTATTCAGTTAAATAGTAACCGGTAACACATAGGGAAAAAATAAATGAGCAAGCCCTACCCTATCATAAAGAATGTGTGACCGGTTACACACGTCTCTGCTGTAATTATAATAGTACTGCGCGTGATGTGTCAATAAGATTTATCGCGCAAAAAAGCCGCCACATCTTTTTCAGTCGGCATGCCGCCTTGTGCACCGAATTTTGTTACTGACAAAGCCCCTACGGCAACCGCGTAACGCACGGCCTCTCGAAGGGATGTCCCTTGGCTTAACTTCACAGCTAAACCGGCGTTAAAAGAATCACCAGCACCAGTTGTGTCGACAACTTCTACAGCAAAACTCGGAACGTGGACGACTTGTTTATCGTCCTTATAGTAGACGCCCTCGCTACCTTTTGTCATCACAATTTCCCCGGCAAATGCTTGAATAAGTTGGGTAAAACCTTCTACGCGATCTGCTTGCTCCCCACTTATTACCGCCAGTTCGTGTTCGTTCGGAGTCAGTACGGTCACTTGATCCAACAAATCCTGTGGCAATTGGGCTGCGGGTGCCGGGTTTAAAATGACAGGGACTCCGTGGCGGTGGGCGATCGTTACCGTCTCACGTACTGTCTCTAGCGGTATTTCCAACTGTAACAATACGATATCCGCCATTTCTATCGCTTCTTCCGCACGTCGTACAGAGTCCGGTGTCAAGTGGTGATTAGCCCCTGGAACGACGATGATCGAGTTATCGCTGTTCGCAATCGTGATCACAGCAATCCCTGTCGACACGTCGTCAATCCTTTCAACAAATCGTGTATGTACGTTTTCACGGCTTAAATTATCGATAAGTTCTTGACCAAATCCGTCACCGCCAACACAGCCGACCATCGTCACATCGGCACCGAGACGGGCGCATGCAACAGCTTGGTTGGCTCCCTTTCCCCCAGGAACCGTAGAAAAACGCGTACCGATAAGTGTCTCCCCCAAACGTGGCACGCGAGGCGTTTCCGTCACGAGATCCATGTTGATACTTCCTACAACAGTTACTTTCGATTTAGACATGATGTTCTCCTCGCCTTAATTTATCTATTCTTCTGTTACCAATAATAGCCGTTCGATATCTCCCTGTCTACTTTCCCCTCTTCAGTAGCCCTCCCCTGATCCCCTGATCCGCGGCACGGAAAGGCCATCGGATTGTCGCTACGCCACACCTCCCAACTATGCCCGCAAAATCACTTCCAACACTATCTAATAGTATCCGGTACCGGTTACACATGTTTCAAAATAAGTAACCGGTAACACTCTAATGAAGTATAGTACGTAACCGGTTACGGTTTAAGGATAGATTATCACGATTTGACGTACACTGTCAACACACCTAACCACCTGTCACACATTTATGATCAACTGAGGCGATACATAATACGCAAAAAATAAAAAAAGGGCACCCAACCTTACCAACCACAGTCGGTGCCCACCCTTACTCGAAATTCCCACCTCACAAACTAACGCTCCGCCACTTCCTTCCGATAATGCGACGTATCCCCGTACAAACGAATGCTCGGCTGTCCATCGATCACTTCCACTACATTGAGTGACGTCGGGTGCAAATAAGGCGGCTCCCAAAGGCGGTCGATGTCGCGCCCTTCAAAGTGGGCCATCATTAGCTTCACCGCTACCGAATGGCTGACAATGAGGATCGTCTCGCCCGCGTGCTCCTGCAACACCTTATCTAGTTCGGCTAGTACCCGCCTTTGCACGTCGAAAAACGTTTCCGCACCCGGTAGCCGAAAGGTAGACGGCTTCTTCCAAAAGGCGTGAAATTGCTCCGGATCTTGCACGGCTAGCGTTTCTTGCTCTTGGCCTTCCCATTCCCCCAACTGTATTTCCCGCAATTGATCGCGCGCGACGACCGTCACATCTCGCTTTTTCATAATCAATTGTGCCGTGCGCAGCGCACGCGTACTCGAACTCGCGTACGCCGCATCGAAAGGCACATCCTTGAGCGCGGCTCCCAACCACTCCGCCTGCATCACCCCGAGATCCGTAAGCGGTGAATCCCAATGACCTTGCATCCGCTTCGCCACATTCCACTCCGTCTGGCCGTGCCTCGCAATGTATAGCTTCGTTGAACGACTCATTTTAGTTCCTCCCCTATAATGGCATACGTCATCTCTACCATAATAGCAAATTGCGTATCACTCGGTTATACAAGCCTTACCATTGTATCGCCCTCATTCTACATATTGCCTTCACTCTACTTGCTTACGACCATACCGTCCTTCTCACTCGGTAGCGCCGGCTGCGGTTGCACCGTCGCAATCAACACACTCACAATGACGAGCGCCATCCCGCACAGTTGTTGCCACGAAAGGGAGGCGCCGTAGATTACGACAGCAATCCATAAAGACAGGGCCAGTCGCGACAATTAACGACCCATTGACGGCAGACGTAATATTAAGTCCCACAAAGAAAAAGGCGTTATACAAAAAAATCCTCGTGACAGACATGAGCAGCAAGCCGCGCCAATGTTTGTGCACGGCGCGGGCATCCCATTCCGAACGTGCGACGAGGATCATGAGTAAAATAAGGCCAGCTGACGCAAAGCGAATCGTAGCTGCCGTAAACGGAGAAATTTCACTGACGACGTGTTCCGCCGCCCCAAACGCACCTCCCCAAAACAGCGGCACGAGAAGGAGCAACAAATAGATCGCTAACTGATTTTTAACGAATTTTGTTTGCACGCTGCCAAAACCCCTTTCCTTCTATATATAGAGATTGTATAAGTATACTCTTTTACGAAGTAAAGGGGAAGGTAAAACAAGTGATCAAACCCACGTTATATGCCGCCTGTCTGGCAATCATACGTGAACCGATCACCATAATCTCGCTACCGTCTAGGTGAAATCTCACTGTTCGTTTAGGAGGAATCTCATTGTTCTAGAAGGACTGTCCTTACCCAATCCCTCTTACCGATGTCGTTCTGTTACCCGATATGACTCTCCACATAATAACTTTTCTCGCATAACGCCCGCATTTTCCGACGCGCGCGAAATACGGCCGACTTTACTGTCCCGTGCTTCACTCCTAAGCGCGCGGCGATTTCCGTCTCCTTCAATTCATGAACATACTTTAAAACGATCATCTTGCGGTAGTTCGGCGCAAGCCGTTCCATTTGGCGCAGTACGTCGCGATAGATCAGCTCGTTTTCGACCGTTTCTTCCACCGATCGCTCAGCTGCAAACGCTTCCGTCTCTTCCACCGTCACGTAGTCGATCGGTACTGCCACTTGACTGTTTCTTTTGCGTAAAAAATCGATCGCTGTCCGTTTCGTCACGGTCGTCAGCCACGCCCGTACTTTCCTGCGATCGCGACAGTCGTCGAGATGACGATACGCCTTAATAAACGTTTCTTGCAACACATCTTGGGCCAAGTAATGATCTTTCACAATTTGCAAAGCGATTCCGTAAAGTAGATGGTAAAATTGTTCGTATAAATAAGTGCACGTCCCTTGACGGTCTTTTACTTCTAACGGTGTACAAGCAATTAATTGTTCCATAAGTATAAATCCTTTCATAATGGCTCCATATACGCTCGAGCGTACGGTAGCAAATAATTTGTTACTCCTATCATACAGCCCGCTTTTTAACTCCCGCTAATGAATTTCTTAAGAGTGCCTTAATTTTTTTCTCGTTTTTTAAAGATTAGGAAGCGAGTTGCGCGCTAACTAATCAACGCGCGTTTACGTACTCCTTCAGTATAATAACTTTATGTAAAAAAAGGTTGCAAAATAGTTACATATAACCTGGGAATAATCGGTACATACAACAAAAATCGGGCGAACCAGTCAAATTTTGACCGATTCGCCCGCTTCCTTCCATTTAGCAATGACTTCAACGATATGATACTGCATGATCCTATTTACACCACATCAAACACGAAATCTTCATCGCGCAGCGGTTCGACGTTTAAGGCCATGACGTAGCCGTTCCCTTTCACGCTAAAAAAGTCGTGGTTTTTCGTGTCTGTCTTCAGACCGTTTAAGACGATTGGGTTTACCGGCTCCTCGGGAAAGCGCAGTTCGCGCCCGAGATTCATTAGCGCCTTATTCGCATTGTAGCGGACGAAGCGGCACACGTCGTCAGCGAGGCCGACCTTACCGTAAACTTCGTTCGTGTAGGCGACTTCGTTTTCGTAAAGCTCGTCGAGGAGATCCGCCGTTTCTTTATCTGCTCGCGCCCGATCTTCGGCTGACATGGCGTTGTACACTTCTTGTGCCAACGTACCGACGTACAAACCGTGAATCGATTCGTCGCGAATGATGAGCGAGATGATTTCGCCACTAGCGACGAGCTTACCGTGCCCGGCCATGTACAGCGGGTAGTAAAAACCGCTATAAAAGAGGAAACTCTCCAGAAAGACAGATGAGACCATCGCTGTATACAGCTCGTACGGCGTCGCGTCGCGCTTGTGCAACGCGTGGTAACGGCCGCCGATCAACGCCGCTTTGCGTTTGAGGTGCGGCTGGTTCGGTACCCACTCGTCGAGATAGTAGTCGGTCATCCTAGAGGGCAACAGCGTCGTGAAAATATGTGAGTAACTTTTGGCGTGAATGTGCTCCATCATCCCCATCCACGACAGCACCGCTTTTTTCTGCATGTCATCGACGTGCAAAGCGATGAGCGGCATACCGTCGTCGCCCTGCATCGTGTCGAGTCCCGTCAATCCCGACAACGCCATGACATACGCCGTCTGTTCCTCTTTCGTCAGTGTGTGCCACGTTTTTAGGTCGCGTGAAACGGCGATTTCATCCTCGGTCCAAAACTGTAAAATGTTTTGTTTCCAGAACGCCTCACTATATTCGTCGTCTAGCCGATTCCAGTTGACAGCGCGCATGTTTTTCACGTCAAACGCCTCCTAATTTCTAGCAAAACGTATTCCAAATGTCAGTCTCGCTGGCACTTACACGGCGCAACTCGTGCACTCGGCAATGTCGATCGTCTTATTGCGCGTGTAATACAAGCTTTTCAGCCCTTTCTTTTGCGCGTAGACGTAGTAGCGGACGAGCTGCCGCGTCGAAATGTCGCTCTGTACGAACAAAATCGTACTGATCCCTTGGTCGACGTGACGCTGTATTTCCGCAATCAAATCGATCAACTTAAACTGGTCGACGTTGTACGCCGATTTGTAGTAGTAATAGTTGTCCTGCGACAAAAACGGCATCGGGTAATACGTCGTCGAATTCTCGTACGTCCGGTTTTCGATGTGATCGACGATCGGCATCACGCTAGACGTCGCGTTTTGAATGTAACTGATGCTTTGCGTCGGCGCAATCGCTAGCCGGTACGCATGGTACAACCCGTCTTTTTGCACGCTTTCCTTTAGCTGCTGCCAGTCGTCGGGCGTCGGAATGTGAATGCCTTTGAACAGCTGCTGCACGGCGTCCGTACGCGGCGCAAAGTTTTCTTCCAAGTACTGCTGGAAATACGTGCCTTTTGCATATTCGCTCTGGTTAAAGTGTTTAAACGTTACGCCGCGTTCCCGCGCGATTTCGTTACTTTTTTCCAGCGAGTAGTAGTTCATCATCATAAAAAAAGTCCGCACAAAGTCTTTCGCCTCGTCACTTTCGTACATGATGCGGTTTTTCGCCAAAAAGCCGTTCAAGTTCATCGCACCTAAACCGACCGCGTGCATTTCTTCGTTCGCTTTTTTAATACTCGGCGCGTTCGATACGCTCGTCATGTCGGAAACGGCAGTGAGTGCCTCGATGCCGGCGTGGACAGAGCCGCGGATGTCGCCCGATTCCATCACGTTGACGATGTTGAGCGAGCCTAAGTTACAGCTAATGTCGCGGCGTACATCATCTGCAACGCCGTAGTCGTTAATCGTCGACGTCTCCTGAAGTTGAAAAATTTCCGTGCACAAGTTAGACATTTTAACCTGTCCGATGTCTTTCAAGGCGTGTACGCGGTTGGCGTTGTCCTTAAACACGATGTACGGGTAGCCGGACTGCATTTGCGTCGTCGCAATTTTCGTCAGCATTTCCCTGGCGTCGAGCTCTTTCTTTTTCACGCGGTCGTTCGCCACGAGCTCGTCGTACATTTCGTCCATGTCCAGGTCGTCCAAATGTTTACCATACGCATTGTACACCGAATAAGGCGCAAACACGTAGAACGGCTCGTCTTTCTCCGCCAACTCAAAAAACTTGTTCGGCACGATGAGGCCGATGGACAGAGACTGGATCCGAATCTTCTCGTCGGCGTTAATTTTTTTCGTCTCCATAAATTCGGCGATATCCCAGTGAAAAATGTTTAAGTACGCCGCCCCCGCACCTTTGCGCTGCCCTAATTGGTCCGCGTACGAAAACGCGTCTTCTAACAGTTTGACGACTGGGATGACGCCGCTCGCCGCCCCTTCGACCCCTTTGATCGGTTCGGCACGCGCCCGCAGTTTCGAGAGGTTGAGCGCGACACCGCCGCCGATTTTCGACAGTTGCATCGCCGTCCCGATGTTAAAGGCGATCGAATTCAGGCTGTCGTCCATTTCGAGGAGGAAACACGACACCATTTCCCCGCGCCGCTTTTTGCCAGCGTTCATAAACGTCGGCGTTGCCGGCTGGTAGCGTTGCTCCATCATCGCCCGTACGAGTCGCATCGCTTTGGCATGATCCCCTTGGCCGAGGAAAAGCGCCGTAATTGCCACGCGGTCCTCGTAATGCTCCAAGAAGTGGCGTTTGTCATCCGTCTTCAAGGCGTAGTCATTGTAAAACTTCGACGCGGCCATGTACGACTGGAAGGTGAATTCATAGCCGTACGCCGTGGCGAACACTTCCTCGATTTGTTCCGCACTGTACTGCTCGTACACGTCGTCGTAATAGTTGTTGGCGATCATGTAATCGACTTTGTCCAAGTGCGAATCGAAAGTGAGCATATTCCCTTCTACCTCGCGCATGAACGCCTGTACCGCTTCGTGGTCTTTTTCCAGCTGGAAAAAGCCATCTTTCATCATCATCATTTCGTTATTTAGTTCAATGTGACTGCTATTTGCCATAGTTGCTCCGCCCTCTCTTGAAAAAGTAATACGTCAGATTCCGTTCCCGATAGTTCAAACTTGCTCACTACTGGGACGCCGTACGCTGCGGCGATGAGGTCCGCGCTTTTGGCGAACGAATGACCCCAGTTGCGGTTGCCGCTTGCGGCTACTCCGACTAAGTGCTTACCGTTCCGCTCTAAGAAAGCAGCGACGCGTTCGGGGACTTGTCCAAATCCGGTCGTGTACGTGACGAGAATGAACGGTTCGTCAAGCTGTAACTCGTCGTCGATTTGCACGTGGTCTAACGGCAATTTTTGTACGAAACGGCGCACGTTGCCGGTCCGTGAATCGTATGTAATGAGCATGCGGAACACCCTTTCTCCCTTCTTTAACCAATAAAAAATCCCTACCGTTAAGGTTGGGGTGGGCATGTGAAAGTGGACTTGCGGGCGCAGTGATTGAAGCGCGCAAAAACAATCGACGGCATCGTTTACGGCGCCTATTTCCACTTCTAACACTCACACCCCGAAGGTTAGATCTTGGCGCGTTAGGCAGGTCTCCTGACTCGTGCATCACCCTACTCTCGTCCCTTCCCACACAAGAAGCGTTAACCGACCTGTGCAGTGGGCGTTCCGATTTCGTCCACACTTACAGTTGCGGGGGCAGTTCCGGGCTTGCACCGGATTCCCTTTTAAATCTACCAACCTAGTAAATACCTAAAGCGCTAATATATACAATCTTTCTTTTTGTATCAATATGTTGTTGAGCACATTTAATAAGATACTATATATAGTATTAAAAAGCAATACTATCGTCTGTTCGTTAACGTGACACCAATGGTCACGGAACAGTGTCACGCGTGGTAGAATCCTCTTTCGAAAGCACAAACAGCCGCTAAGACAGAGGAAATCGCGTGCCCTCAGATCGCTCAACCAGCCGCAACCAGTCACAACTGGTCGCAACCGGTCTAGCACCGATTCACATGCCTTAACGGCTCCTTTTTTTGCTTCAGGTTGCTTTGACTTGCTTTGGCTTGCTTCGGATTGCTTCGGTTACTTTGGCTTGCTTCAGGGCGCTTTTTAATGCTACTACGTCGAACGAATGTCGTCACCTAACTGCTTGCGGCTCGTTCGACTGACGATTACCGCAGCGACAATCATCGCCGCGACGGCCGCCCAGCCGAAGGTGACCAGCGCCGCACGCGGATATCCTTCGTACGGTCGGGCGATTTCGTCCAGCACACTGCTGACCATCGTAAAGCCGAGCACGGCAGGCGTCACATACTTAATGCAGACGTCCCACCATTTACCGACCGAGAGATCCGACACAGCATTCACATACGACCGCATGATGTGAGCCTTGTACACGTATCCGAGCACGATCGCTTCCATAAGGCCGACGAAGGCGATGCCAAAGCTGGTGACGAAATGGTCGACGATGCTAAGCAAATGCACACCGGCCCGCGTCGTAAACAGGACGCTGACGCAAAAACCGACGACGGACACAATGGCGACGAGCTTCTGCCGCGACACGCGAAACTTATCCAGCACAGCTGAACTGAACGACTCGGCCATCGACAAGACGGACGAGATCCCCGCCATCATTAAGCTGAAGAAAAACATTGCCCCAAAAATGGCTTGCAACACGGGTCCGCCGGGTAGTAAGTTAATCGCTTGCGGAAAGACGACGAAGGCGATGCCGGCGCCGCTAGCGGCAATCTCCTGCAAGGGAGTGCCCGACACCTGCACGATGTAGCCGAGAATGCCAAACACGGCGAGTCCGGCGACAAAGTCAAAGCTGCCGTTAGCGAGCACTGTAATGTACGAGTTGTTGACGATGTCCGATTTCCGCGGCAAATAACTGGCGTAGGCGATCATCACCCCGACACCGAGAGTCGCCGAAAAAAACACTTGCGCATAAGCGGCAATCCACACCTCGGCATTCATAATTTGCGCGAAATCGGGACGTAAAAAGGCGTCCAACCCGATGGCTGCTCCGGGCAAAGTCACACTGCGCAACAATATGAACAAAAACAATAGGCCTAACAGCGGTGTCGTCACTTTGCACACCCATTCGATCCCTTTGGAAATGCCGCGGCGACACGCCCAAAACGTAAATAGCCAAACGAGCGCGGTCGCGGCAAAAATCGGCCACTGAATGCCGCCGAACTCCCACGGTCCACTACTGACCGCCAAAAATTGTTCATCAAAAAACGCTCCGGGGTTTTCTCCCCACATCTTTGTAAAACTATACACGAAGTATAGCAAACTCCAACTGACGATCACCGTGTAAAACACCATGACCGCAAGTGGGATGAACACCATCCACCAGCCGAGCCACTCCCAGCGCTTGCCGATCTCTCGCATCGCTCCTGGGGCGGCGAGGCGCATTTTATGCCCGAGCCCGAACTCCATGACCATGAGCGGCACACCGGCCGTTAGTAGTGCAAACAAGTACGGGAGCAAAAATGCGCCGCCCCCGTTTTCATAAGCCATGAAGGGGAACCGCCATAAGTTTCCTAATCCTACTGCTGCGCCAATCGTCGCATAAATGAACCCGCGGCGCGACGTCCACTGATCGCGTTGCCCATTGTGATCCTCTACATTCATCTTACTCACCTCATCCATCCTCTGCTATCGCTCGTTCACTCGGTAAGACAATTACACGCGAAACGCGCCTGGCAGTGATTCGTCACTTCACTTGTCGACACGTTTTCGTGTACGTTCACTCCCGCACACTAGCGACGCGTGAGACGATGCGCGCGTCGACAAGGTCTCGTTCCGCTCGTAAGGCGGCGACTTTTTTCGCCGTCTGGCGCTGCTCCACGTGCAAAACTGGAATCGCCTTCCCATTCCCGTCTTCCCCAGTGCCATCATCCCCTCTGCCCAAGTAGTATGGCGCGCCAACGTCGGCACGGCTGGCAGTGAGTCTTCTGATTCGAAATCGGGGACGACGCCGTAATAGTCTTTAACGTTTTTTGCACCGTAAATCTCCCCCAGCTATCCGTACGCCTCTCTAGTTTATGGAATGTTCCACCTTTTTAGGGCAACAAAAAATGGTAGATTTTCCCCGCGCCATACGGTATAGATAGTCTACCATTTTTTTTAGTCATTTTCGACGATATTTTACGATATTATTCCGTTTTCCTCGCGCGCCATATGATCGGCCATTAGCGGCGATAAAATGCCGAGCAAGTATGTAGCTGCACTTCGGTAAAAGGCGGTAATTGTCCGGTCGCGAGCGCATCCTGCATAAAGCGCGCATGGTCGCCAAGCACTTATAGCCAATAGCGATGTTCGGCCACAACAGCAGGCGACGCACGGGCCGATTTGGTCCATAGGCACCTACTCGCTGCTTACGAACCCAAGCATTGCCACGCAACTTTAGTCGTCAGGCGCAAACCGGGAACTCACGTCGAAACTACTCCTTCGTTCGCGCTGGATACGAAAATTCGATTTCATTCGTCTCACTGTTCACAGCGACGCGGAAATCGTGATCGTCAAAATACCAAATGTCGTCTTCCTCGACGAAAAAAGTAATGCCGTCCTCTTTCGCATACGCCGCTATGTGGCGCGGTTTTTGTACGTTCACCCCGATGGAAAAGCCCGCCTGAATCGGACTGTGACCGCCATAACGCACAAAAAAGCGTACAAAGTCGCCAGCCTGTGCCCCAATTTCCTCTTTAAACCACGTGAGCGCATCGGGTGTTATAGAAATATTCATCGTGGCACCTCCTCATGCTGTTTACTTTATTATAGTGTTTACGTTACGCCTTATTCACCAATTATACCGTTAGCTACGCGCAAGCGTCGACCTTATCATGTGTGCGTCGTGCAAACGGCAGCCGTTCGATCGTCGTTGTTCACAAAGATTTAACACCTATGCGCGATGCAACGTAATGACCGATAGCTCGGGGCGGCAATGCACGCGAAGTGGTAAGCGGGTCGTCCCAATGCCGCGCGTCGTGTACACTTGCAGTCGGCTGTCCGGTACTGTGTACAAGCCACTCGTATATTTTTTAGCGAGGGCGGGGGTGTAAATTGAACCGAGGAGCGGCAGACGAATTTGTCCGCCGTGACTGTGGCCGGACAATTGCAGGGCAAGCGGGTAACGGGTGTAATCGTCGGCGACATCCGGCTCGTGGCTAAGCAATATCGTACAAGCCCTTTCCGGAATGCCGCGCAGCGCCTCCTCTACATCGGACGCACCGGCCAAGTGGTCGTCGACCCCAGCAACGTACAACGTCTCCTCTTTATGCATCAATGCAACATGTTCATTGATGAGCATATCAAAGCCCGCTGCAGTTAAGCCACTGACGACCGGCTCGCGGTTGTTCCCGTGGTCGTGATTGCCGAGCACCGCCAGTTGTCCAAACGGGGCGCGCAGTTGTGACAAATAAGAAACGGCCCCAGCGACGACGTCTGTCTCGTGATCGACGAAATCGCCGGTAAAGCAAATAAGATCGGGACCTAGTTCGTTGATGTGACTGATCAAGTCCGTTAAATCTTCGGGCCATAAATAGTGTCCTAAATGCAAATCGCTAAAATGCACAATACGAAACTTGTGAAAAGCTGGCGGAAGTTGCTCAAGCGTCACATCGACGTGTTTCACTTCTAACCAGTTCGGTTCTACCCAATAGGCATAAGCACCCGATAGACCGCCAAGTGCGCATGCACCTAACACCCATCGGGTACTTTTCTTCAAAAATTGCCGCCGCGTTAGTACGAGCGGACTATTGTTCTCCATGACTTCTCCCGTCCAACGTAGTGATGATTATGTTTCTGTCCATTTACCTCTCACGAACGGACGAACGTTACTTCGCCCCACCCCCGATCGCCCGCTTCATCGCATTGATGTACCCGAGGTGCATCGCCTCGTGAGTAAGCGCGAACAGTAACACGTCGTCATAAGTGGCGAAATCTAGCCCCGGCCCGAGCGAAAACGGCTTCGGCAACGGTTGGCCGAGTCGCCCTTCCATCGTTTCTTGAATGCGTGCCACCTGATCGTGCAACTGCGTGCGCAACGTCGCTAGTGACGGCGGTTTTGCTTGCCAGTCGGCTGGTTTCGTGCCGTTGCCGAATATTTTTTTATATTCGACTGGGATGTGCGACGTTTTTGGAAAACCGAAGAAGAACTCTTCGGCTGTCTCTAAAATGTGTCCCGCGTTCCAGCGTACCGTATTGTTAAACCCTTCTGGTCGAACGTCTGCCGTCTCTTCCGTCACATTTTCCAACACTTTTAGCAAATAACCGCGCGTCATCGCATATTGTTTCAGCATTGCTTCCTTACTCATCGCTATACCACTCCTTCTTAACGTATAAAAATAGGGTTCATCCATAAACACATACCCTTTTATTCATGCTACAAAACATAATAGCAACGCGCCTAGGCGCGTTGCTTCGCGTATAAGTGTTTGCTTGCACATCGGGGCGTTGCATTACCAAACAAGTGTATTACCTCGGCTGTTTTAGCGATTTTTATTGATTTTCTAAAAAGCGTTCCGCATCGAGCGCAGCCATACAACCGCTACCCGCAGCTGTCACTGCTTGACGGTACGTCCGATCTTGGACGTCCCCACAGGCGAACACGCCGGGAACGTTCGTCGCAGACGTCCCTTCTTGCACGACTAAGTAACCGAGTTCGTCAGTCGTCAACTGGCCGTCCAAGAAGGCGGTGTTCGGACGGTGGCCGATCGCGACGAACACGCCGTCTGCCTCGATGATCTCCTCTTCGCCGGTGTCGCTATCCCGCACTTTTAGCCCGGAGACACCTTGGTCGCCAGCAATTACTTCTAGCGGCGTTTTGTTCAAACTCCAGCTAATTTTTTCGTTACTGCGGGCACGGTCTTGCATAATTTTTGACGCGCGCAACTCGTGACGCCGGTGTACGATGCGTACGTCGCTCGCAAAGCGGGTCAAGAAGGTCGCTTCCTCCATCGCCGAATCGCCGCCACCGACCACGATAATTTTCTTCCCGCGGAAAAAGAAACCGTCACACGTCGCACACGTACTAACACCGCGGCCCATGTTTTCTTTTTCCCCAGGAATACCGAGTAACTTCGCAGAAGCGCCCGTCGAGACGACGACAGTTTCCGCCACGATTTCCCCGATTCCTTCGACTTGCAGTTTAAACGGTCTTTCAGATAAATCGACGCTGTTTACCCATCCCGTACGAAACTCTGCCCCAAACCGCTCGGCTTGCTTGCGCATGTTATCCATTAGCTCCGGCCCCAATATCCCTTCCGGAAAGCCGGGGAAGTTTTCGACGTCTGTCGTCGTCGTCAGTTGCCCGCCCGGCTCTTGCCCTTCAATGACGAGGGGGTTCAAGTTAGCACGCGCTAAGTAGATCGCCGCGGTTAAACCAGCTGGTCCTGTACCGACTACAACTGTTTTATACATCGACTTTCGCTCCTAATCCACTAAGTGTTTGTCACCTTATATCTTACATATTTAAACGGACGTATTCAAACGCTCCGCCGTCATTAAACGTGGGCGAGGACGGCTTTCTTCAGCGTGCCTTCATCTTGTAAGCCGACAAAGCGATCGACGAGTTCGCCGTCTTTAAAAATGAGTAAGGCAGGAATCCCCGTAATGCCGAATTGCGCGGCGAGATCGCCGTGTTCATCGACGTTAACTTTAGCGACCGTCGCTTGCCCGTCCAATTCGGTGGCCAACTTCTCGATAATTGGCAATTGTACGCGGCACGGCCCACACCATTCTGCCCAAAAGTCGACTAGCGTCACCCCAGATTGAATTTGCCCTTGGAACGTATCTTTCGTGAGTACTTTAGCTGCCATTAATATTTCCTCCTCATGATTTAAAAAAAGAATCGTATAAGGTTAAAGCGACTTCGCGGTTCCACAATTACATAGTTGCTTAGTTAACCTGTCAAATACATCATATGCGGAATGCGCGCGTTTGTCAACACCTAAATTGCGCGGTAGCACAACTATACAGTTACAATGTGACAAACAGGATCGTCCATCGCGGACTTGCTTTTTTCACATACATTGATTATGCTAAAACTTAACTGGGTTACTAGTCAATTAGGAAAGTTGGTTTTACCTTATGACTGAAGCAAGCTTATTTAAAATCGACACGCGCTCCCCGTTGCCGCTCAACGTTCAAATAAGGGAGCAAATTAAGTGGTTAATCGGCAAAGGAATTCTTAAGCCGGGAGACCCCTTGCCGTCGACGAATCAGTTAGCGGAACAACTGTCGGTTAATCGCAACACAGTTCAAACAGTGTATACGCAATTGAAAGAAGAAGGGCTGCTCGTGATTATGAAAGGACGCGGCACGCGCGTGGCCGACCAGGAGCAGGTGGATGCGTTTAAGCAGCAGCATCCGTACGTTCCTTTTGTGGAAAACCTCGTGAAAGAGGCACTCGATGCGAATTACAGCGTTGAGGACGTGCTTTTATCGGCATTCGCCTTTGTTCAACTGTTCGGACAACCGTTAGCAAAAAAAACGCGCTACCTTTTTTTCGAGTGTCGCAATAGCGCCTGTATTTTTTATTTAGATGAAATTAAACGGATTACGGAGGCGGAGATTGACACGATCGACATTTTTGCCCCGGAGGACGTGCGCAATGAAGCGATGCGCAAGGCGGACGTCATCGTCACGACGCAAGACCTTGCCCCGAAAGTAAGGAGATTCGTCGGATCAATGCCGACGCCGGTCATTACGGTCGGCTCTACGAACGACGTCTCCCTGCTTTTAAACATGCTGCGACCGTAATCTTACCGCGCGTAAAAGCGCGTAAAGTTGCCGGATATACTCTCGTCTCGATCCACCCCACTAAAAAAAGGGTTGCTACGGCAACCCTCATTTAGTGTAAAAAAATCACATTTGCAACTTCCGTTGCTTTGCAGCACATCGTGTGCGCGATTGCAGGTCGTTTTAACCGTGGACAACCTTGTCGTCGGCAATGTCGCAGTGTGTGCTTTAGTGCTTTAGTGCTTTAGTCGCGTGATGCGAACGCCGCTTCTAAGCGCGTAAGCGCTTCGGTTAACAGCGACCGCGGGCAAGCGAAGTTGAGTCGCATAAACCCGGCGCCTTCCTTCCCGAACGCCACACCATCGTTCAAACCGAGTCGCGCCTTCTGAACGATAAAATGAGGTAACTCCTCTGCCGGCACCCCGCTGTCGCGGAAATCTAGCCAAGCGAGATACGTCGCTTCGGGTACGTGCATCTTCACTTGCGGTAGGCGCTCGCGTAAAAAGTTACTCGCGTATGTCGCGTTATCGTGCAAATAGGGGAGCAATTCATCCAACCACTGTTCGCCTCCGTTGTAAGCAGCTGTTAGCGCCTCGATGCCAAATGCATTCACGAATTGCAGCCCCATTCGCTGCTGCATCCCCTTAAACCTTTGAAGTAGCTTGCGGTTTTTGGCGATCGCAACGGACGTAAACAAGCCGGCTAAATTAAACGTTTTACTACCGGAAACGAACGTCAAACTGTGGTCGGCCATTTCTTCGCTTAATGAAAAATACGGCCGGTGCGCGCCCTTTTCAAACACTAAATCGGAATGGATTTCATCAGAGATGACGATGATATCGTTCTCGCGGCAAATGTCCGCGAGTTCACGCAGCTCTTCCTCTGTCCACACCCGCCCGACCGGGTTATGCGGGCTACATAAAATGAGAAGCCGCGTGTCAGCGTCAATTTTACGACGTAAATCGGCAAAATCCATCGTATAATAGCCGTTCGTTTCGACTAACGGATTTTCGACCAACTGGCGGCCGCGCTTCTTGGCAACGTCAAAAAACGGATGGTACACCGGTGGCTGGATCACAATTTTATCCCCCGGCTCTGTAAATGCTTCAACAGCGACATACAACCCTGACACGACACCGGGAAGTTCTGTCATCCATTCTGTGTCTACCTTTACGCCTAAGCGGCGGTCAAACCAGCTAGCCGCCGCTTGAAAAAATGACGTTGGCATCCCTGGATAGCCGTAGATCGGATGCTTCGCACGCGCGACTAACGCCTCGACGACGGACGGTGGCGCAGGGAAATCCATATCTGCTACCCACAATGGCAATACGTCGTCAGTACCAAAAACTTGCTCGGAATAATTCCATTTAATCGAGTTTGTATGAGCGCGATCAATGACTGTATCGAAATCGTTCATCCAACTGCCCCTTTTCTGTGAAAAAACTCTAGTTGACGGTTGTTTATTTATAAAGAGCTACGAGAAAGAGCTACGAGAGCAAAGGTGTTACCAGTTTTGAGCGCGAAAAGTCTGGCCCGTGTTCTGTTAAATACCGATCACTTGGCGCAAATAATGGGCGATGCCATCGTCTTCGTTCGTCTTTGTGACGTCGTCAGCAATATTTTTTAAAGTTTCAATCGCATTACCCATCGCGATACCATGTCCGGCATACTCGATCATTTCTAAGTCGTTGTCCTCGTCCCCGAAGGCGATCACGCGCTCGCGCGGGATATTGAAGTATGCGGCAACCTTTTTTAAGCCGACTGCTTTGTTCATCCCCGCCTTTACGATCTCGATGACGTGCCACGGTGCGCCCCACGTGCGCTGGTCAATCACTTCAGCATGTGTCTGTTGTAACGTCTCGCGCAAAGTAGCGACATGCTCAGCTTCCGGATGTACGAGAATGGACGTCGGATGATCGGTTAAAATATCGCCGAGTCTTCCTGTTTTTAACGCCGTAGGCTCGATCGTTAACGCGCTAATGATCGTATCGTCGTGTTGCTGCAAATAGACGTCGTCGAGTACTTCGGCCATCATATTTTTGATGGCGAATGCCTCACACGCTTCAAACACCGTTTTCGCTGTCTTTAATTCGAGTGGCGTATGATAGATGCCCCAGCTCGGATCGAGCGGGTGATGGACGAACGCTCCGTTAAAATTGACGATCGGTGTATCTAATCCTAATTCGCGATAATACGACACACTCGAACGATACGGTCGACCGGTCGAAATGACGACCTTATGTCCTTGTTGACGAGCCGCCTTGAGCGCTTGCTTCGTTTTTTCTTGAATCTTTTTTTCATCGTTCAACAGCGTACCATCGAGGTCAACGGCGATTAAGTACGGTTGTGTCATGGAACGCTCCTTTCTGTTGCCCTTTTTAAACAAAAACATTTTGAATTGTTCCGTCTCTTTGTATTTGTGTAGTAACCACTATTTTAGCGAACTTTATACCGCCTGACAATGTAGAGCTGTTTAGAGTTGCCCAGTATAAAGGCTCGGCTCAATCGCATTCCACAAGGTAGTTACCCGTTTTTAATTGCTGCACGTCGCTCGCACCGACTCCGAACATGGCCGTTTGCAGTTCCAACTCGATACGCGCACAGACGCGACTTAGAGCGGCACGGGAATGTACGGCGGCAGCGAGCAAGGGACGCCCAACGCCGACTAAGTCAGCGCCGAGGGCGAGTGCTTTCGCCGCCTCGACTCCGTTTTGGATACCGCCGCTGCCGATGACCGTCACCTCTCGTACGCGAGTGTGCACCTCGCGGATACACGTCGCCGTTGGAAGACCCCATCCGGCGAAGGACTCCGCCGCCAAGCTACGCACCGGGTCGCGGGAACGGTATTTTTCCACTTGGCTCCACGACGTCCCCCCGGCACCTGCCACGTCAATGAATTGCACGCCGCGGGCGGCGAGTGCCGCCGCGAGTTCACCACCAATGCCCCAACCGACCTCTTTAACCCCGACGGGAACGTCGAGGGTGTGGCACAATTGCTCGATCTTAGACAGCAGCCCTTTAAAATTCGTATTTCCTTCCGGTTGAAACACTTCTTGTAAACTGTTCAGATGCAAGACGAGTCCGTCCGCTTCTACTAACTGTACGGCGCGGCGGCAATGGTCGAGCCCGTATCCGTAATTGAGCTGGACGGCTCCTAAGTTGGCAAAAATAGGAATCGTCGGCGCCTGCTTGCGCACTTGAAAGGTCGCCACCAGTTCCGGTTCTTCCAGTGCCGCCCGCATGGAACCTAATCCCATCGCCCACCCGCGCTGTTCGGCGACCGTCGCCAAACGCTCATTAATCTCGGCCGCTTCCGGCGTCCCGCCAGTCATCGAACTGACGACGAGCGGAACCTTGATCCGTTTGCCCAAAAACGACCCGGCAAGACTAATCTCGGAAAAATCGATCTCCGGTAGCGCTGTGTGGCGCAGGCGGTACTTTTCGAAACCAGTCGTGACGTTTTGCCCGCGCACATCGCCGTGTAAACATATGTCGATGTGCTCGCTTTTTCGCCGTGCCGTATGTGTTTGTCGCTCGTCTTTTTCCATTGTTTTGAAACCCCTTCATATGTAGCACTTCATATGTAGCAGCAACCGCAACCATCGATGCGCTTCATTATTAGTCTTAAATCAGTCACTATCGATAGGTTCTATCCTCATCTCTATTTCATACTGTATCACACTTTTAACGTATCATGCCGAGCGCTTCAAACAAGGCACCGGTAGGAAGTGGTACGAAAAAAATGAAGCGAAAAACGACGTACAACGTGCCGCTGACGAGGACAGCGAACAGCGCTGTATATACCGTACGTAGCTGCATCGTACGCCATCGCATCGTCCGGAACTGAACCAAACGCCGCCTCATCGCGGGAACCTGCCTCGTATACGGCTGCATGGTTGGCCGGTGCTCCGTTTTCGACTGCAACATACGCAATAGACGCGGTTGCACCGCTCGCCGCCCGTTGCCACGCTGGTGTGCACGTTGTAAATACCCAGCAAAAAACATTAGAAAGCTCACGCTTGCGAACAAGAATCCTACTGCCCACAACAACGCGGCAAAAACCGCCATGTGGCACATACTCGTTAACACGCGACGCCACTCGCTCCTAAGAAGTGATGGTTCACGCACAGGGAAGCGTACGCTTTTTGTAAAATAGAGTAAGCTTAAGCCGAGCGCGATCAATGCAACCGTACGCGGAAAGACGGCACTCGTTACGTGAAGGGAAAACGTGTGCCACACGGCAGTCCCATATATAACGAGGAGAATCACTGCGAGCACGCTATGGCGATTCACGCGCCACTGACGTTCCCCTGTACTGGACACGCTAATCGCTGCTGAGGCGGGTGGTTTCGGTTCCCCGTCCTCCATTGCCTCCGCCTGTCGGGCAAGTACCTCCGGTTGCATAGCTACCGTTAGTTGTCGATGTTCTCCCGGGTGAGTGCGTTGCACGGCTTCTGTTGCCTGAATGACTTGTTCGTACGCCGCTCGCGGCATCTGCTGTTCGTCCGGGGAAGGCGACGAAAGTTGTCGTCGTCGCTCGCGACGCCTCGTCATGACTGGCCACGCGAGGGAGAAGAAGCACAATGCGATCAGCGCGAGCGACAGCGGTCGGGTGAAAAACACGAGCCATATACTGCCCTGCGCCTGCCCCGTCAACATCGACTGCACGAGGCCGACCTCCGCAATCGGGCCTAAAATTAACCCCAACACGATCGGCCCCGGATCAAAGCCGAACCGTTTTAACACGTAGCCTACGATGCCTAAGACGAGCATCGCCGCCACATCAAAAAAATAATTGCGCAGCGCATAAGAACCGACGACGGTTAGGCAAATGATCAAAGGCGCCAAATAATACGTTGGGATGGCAATCGCACGGGCGACGACCTTTGCCCCGAAAAAGGCAAAGACGAACATAAGCACGTTAGCGATGATGAATGCCCACGAAAACGTATAGACGAGCGCCGCATTCGTACTAAACAAGTCCGGTCCAGGGCGGATCCCTTGCATCGTCAACGCCCCTAACAATACCGCCGCCGGAGCGGCGCCAGGAATCCCGAGCGACAACAGCGGCACGAGCGACCCGCCGACTTCGGCGTTGTTCCCCGCTTCCGAAGCGGCGACTCCTTCAATATTCCCGCAGCCAAAGGACGCCTTGTCTTTCGCAAACCGTACCGTCATGTCGTACGAGAGCAGACTAGCGACATTGCCCCCCGCCCCAGGAATAATACCGACGACAATACCGATGAGTGACGAGCGGATAAAAAGAAGCGGCTTGCGCAGTAACGCGCGAATCGTCTCGCTGGCTACACCTTTTTGTGGGCGATAAGACATCTTCCCATGTGTCACCGCGATCTGTTCCACCATGCGAATCACTTCCGGGATACAGAACAACCCGATTAAGGCGACCGTTAGATCGACCCCTCCTTGCAGCGTAGCAAAGCCAAACGTGTAGCGCGACTCACCGCCAATCGGGGCAATGCCTACCGTACTGAGTAACAACCCGACGCTACCGCCGAGGAATCCTTTTAACAGAGAAGATGACGCCAGATTCGCAATGATCGTTAGCCCAAACATAGCGACCCAAAAATACTCCGGTGGCCCGAACGACAATGCCAGCTTCACTAACACCGGTGAAATAAAGAGCAGAGCAAAGCCTCCGAGGATACCGCCGACGCCGGAACTGAACGCAGCGGAAACGAGCGCGTGCTCCGCCTTCCCACGCTGCGTCAAAGGAAAGCCGTCGAACGTCGTCGCAATCGACGACGGGGTCCCCGGCGTATTAATGAGAATCGCGGAAATCGAGCCCCCGTAAATCGCGCCAATGTAAATACCGCCGAGCGCGATGAGTGCCGTAATCGCCTCGAGGGAAAACGTAAACGGCAGCATGAGCGCTAACGCCATCGTCGCCGTCAGCCCCGGCAGGGCGCCGACGACAATACCCCCGGCAACGCCAGCTGTCATCGCCAGTAAGTTAATAGGATCTGTGAGCGCACTTAACACGTAAGAAATAACGTCTCCCATATACTCACCTTCCCTCACTTCCCCCTGCTCGTTTCCTCTACGTCTGCCTGCTCTTCATTGCGCGGTTGCGCAGTTACGCTGTTACACTTGCCTGTTCGTCACTTTGCGCCATGCGTCACTTCATTAGGGCGTCCAGCGACTCGAGAACCGGCTCATATTGTTTCTTCTTCTCCGCTATGTACTGCTTCGCTTCCGCCGCCCCCATCGCTTGTGGCGCAAACCCGTCTTTCTGCATCTCCTTTTGCACTTTTGGGTCGTTCGCAACCTCGAGAAACGCCGCTTCCAGCCGTGCCACGATTTCCGGTGGCGTTCCCGGCGGCACGGCAACCCCGCGATCGATACTCGCCGTTAAGTTAAACCCGCTCTCTTGGAACGTCGGCACATCGGGCAAAGCCGCGAAGCGCTCCTCCGAACCGATCGCCAAAATCGTCATTTTTCCCTTATAACTGACCAAGTCGTCGGAATTGGCTAAGATCGCTGTTGTATTGCCGCCGAGAAACCCTTGGATTTGCGTCGCACCCCCGGTAAACGGCACGTACTGCAACTCGATGTCGGCGAGTTGCTGCAGTTGCCCGAAGGCCAAATGGTGCCCGGAATACGATCCCGAACCTGCAACCGTCAATTTCCCTGGCTCTTTTTTAGCCGCCTGTACAAACTCCTCCAATGACGTGATGCCACTTTCCTTCGTCACCGCCAACCCGATCGGCGATGTTTGAAAAATAGCGATCGGCTCAATCTGCGCTGTTTCGTAACCGGCGTCTTGTTGCGCGAGCGGCTGCAAAATAATGTGGGGGACATTGATTCCGGCGATATAGTAGCCATCTGCCTTTTGTTGCACGAGTTCGGCCCAACCGACGGCACCGCCGCCCCCCGGCTTATACGTCACATTCACTTGCTGCCCGAGCAACTTTTTTAAAAGCGGTTGTTGCCGCCGTGCCTCGACGTCCGATTGCCCGCCTGCATCGAACGGAATCATGTACGTGATCGGTTGCGCTGGATAGTTGTCCGCCTCGCGAGCGGCTTTGCCAGTTTTTCCACCTGTTCCCGCTGCACCCGCACAAGCTGTAAACAGCACAGCCAGTAACACCGTCGCGACGAGTACCATTAGGCGTCGCCCCCCGCAGCCCTTGCTACAGCTTGTGCTAAAGCCCCCCCTTACGTTTTTATATTTATATATGATCCAATCGACCACCATTGCTACCAACACCTCCCCTTCCCCTTGTGGCAACACTTTTTTCGCTCTAGCATGGAATTCCTCCTCGTATGCCCTCGCTTTACATTTCCTTTCCGCTACACCGCTCGCTAACCGTTTCCGTGCATGCGTATATATACGACAGTGGCACGCATTTCATAACATAAAAAAACACCGCATACGATGCAGTGTCAAAATGAGATCCGATTTACAATTTCCTGTCATCTTTTTCGGCCATTGGTACTGAATGCCACTCTAATCACGCCTCTTGCTTCTGTTTCACAGGCGACCCTTCGGGCTGCCTTTCGCGCCACACGACCCATACCGCCGTCACGAGGCCTCCTAACGTATCGGCGATTAAGTCCAGCATCGTGTCCGTATTCCCTTGCTGTGCTTGCGTGTGCAGCAATTGGTCAACGCTGAACTCATATATTTCCCACACCACGCCGACAAACGCGGTGAACGAAAGCACGAACAGAAAGACGATCTGCGCAGACAAGTGCTGTCGTGTCAATTCATCCGTCATGCGGTCGAGTAGGGCAAATGCAACATAAGCGAGTAAAATACCGCTCAAGAAGTGTAACATTTTGTCCCACCACGGAAACTGACTGTAAAAGTCGAGAAAAGACCCTAAGCACTGTGACCCGATGAGAAACAAAAAGTACGCGATGACGAGACGCGGTTGTAGGCGGACGCGCGTAAATTTTTCTAAAAGGTACGGCACTGCCCCGCAGATGACCCCGCCGAGCGCGATCGGATATCGATACACATCGCCACTGGCGTAAAAGACGACAAGTGCTACGACCATAAAAAGCACATAGCTCAAACATAGCACGTTATTCAACGTGCGATTCACACGACGTTTCAATAATAGCACCTCAAAAAAAGGAGCGAACCAGATGCAAACCATATCCCGTTCCCAAATTTTTTTTTTGGAAACCCGTCCGCGCGATCCTCTTATTTTTCCTAACCTCAGTATATATGATATCGGGCGCTAACGTACAACGTTCGCGGTCTCCGATGAAAGTGTCATCGATTAGCCGCAATTGCAAAGCGGAAAGACAGTTGCAAGACAAGAAGTAACAAATCAAACAAATTGACAACTGTTAAGCGCTTATTAACAAAAGTGTAAACTAAATGAACACCTTCACCTATTCACCTGCTAGCAAAATACGAAAAAAGGCCGTCATACGCACTCCAACAGGTTGGCACGATCTTTGCTTAATGTAACCACAACCTACTTTTTATATATGTTGGAGGCCTTATTATGATAAATGGAGAGCGTTATATTCAGACGATAGACGCCCATACGATGGGTGAAGCCGCGAGAATCGTCGTCGACGGCCTTCCGCCCATTCGCGGAAAAACGATGATGGAAAAAAAGCAATATATGCAGTTGCACATGGACGATATCCGTAAATTTTTGATGCATGAGCCGCGTGGCCATTTAAATATGTTTGGCGCGATTCTTACGGAGCCATGCGCATCGAATTGCGACTTCGGTGTCCTATTCATGGACAGTGGCGGTTACTTGAACATGTGTGGTCATGGCACCATCGCCTCTGTTACAATAGCAATTAATAGG
Organism: Numidum massiliense; assembly: GCF_001375555.1. NCBI lineage: Bacteria > Bacillati > Bacillota > Bacilli > Caryophanales > Bacillaceae > Numidum > Numidum massiliense. The sequence goes on from NZ_CTDZ01000009.1 coordinate 2,222,537, forward strand.
GGGCTTATTCCTAAAAAAGATAGCGTATTCATCGATACCCCTTCCGGCATCGTTGAATGCCAAGTTGCCTATGAAAACAACAAAGTAAAAGAAGTCTCCTTCATTAACGTCCCTGCCTTCTTGTTTGAACAGGACGTCGACATTGTCGTTGAAAATATCGGTCCCATCAAGGTAGACATCGCCTTCGGCGGTAGCTTCTTTGCCATTGTCGACGCCGGTCAACTCAACTTAGAATTGGACATCGACGAACAACGACACCTCGCGGACCTCGGCATGGCGATTAAAAAAGCGGTAAACGAACAAATTAATGTCAAACACCCTGAACTGCCGGAAATAAATACGGTGGATCTCGTGGAATTTAGTATAGAAGCGGGTAGCAATCATTATAGAAATGTCGTTGTATTTGGCGAAGGACAAATTGACCGCTCACCTTGCGGCACCGGCACGTGTGCAAAACTATCGACACTCGACCTACAGCCGGGTGAACACATTATCCAAGAAAGTATCATCGGTTCAACCTTTAAAGGAACGGTCATCGGGCAGACGACAGTTGCCGGTTTTCCGGCAAGCGTGCCAAAAGTTACTGGTTCAGCGTGGATGACAGGCATGCATCAATTTGTGTTGGAGGATACGGACCCGTACACCGAAGGTTTTTTACTCAAGTGACCTTCCATTCAACTGACGTGTGAACGTTCACCCTTCGTTGACCACGTGGCTGGTAAAAACTGCACTCGGACACGGTGTACAATCTACTTACTTTCTTAATCAAATTGGAGGTTTTTACAATGGGATTAACTAAGGACTTTTTTATTATGCTCTCGCAAAATAAAGCGCTTAATAGCGGTGCGAAACGTTGGGGACTAAAGCTCGGCGCCCAGTCTGTCGTCGCTGGCACAAACATCGAAGAAATGATCGCCAGTGTAAAAGAGTTAAATGCGCAAGGCATTTCCGCGACGATCGACAACTTGGGCGAATTTGTGTTCGAAGAATCCGAGGCGCTCAAAGCTAAAGAAGAAATTTTGAACGTCATCGGAGCGATCCACGCACACGACATCGCTGCCCACATTTCGTTGAAGCCGACGCAACTCGGACTCGACATCGACTACGACTTCTGCTTGGACAACTTGCGGGAAATCGTCGCTAAAGCGCATGCATACGACGTATTCGTCAACTTTGACACGGAAGATTACGGCCACTTGCAACCGACCTTCGATCTTCTCGACGACCTTTCCAAAGACTATGACAATGTCGGGACGGTCATTCAGGCGTATTTTTACGAATCAGAAAGGAATATCGAGAAGTACAAAGATTACCGTTTACGCATTGTGAAAGGCGCTTACAAAGAGCCCGAGGACTTAGCGTATCAAGACAAAAAAGAGATTGACCGCAACTACATCAAGTTAATCGAATACCATTTGCTCTATGGAAAATTTACGTCCATCGCGACGCACGACCACCGCGTGATTGACCATGTAAAAAGATTTGTACGGGAACACAACATTCCGAAGGACAAGTTCGAGTTTCAAATGTTGTACGGTTTCCGTCGCGAATTGCAAATTAAACTTGCCCAGGAAGGTTTTAACTTCTGCACGTACGTGCCGTTCGGAGAAGACTGGTTTGGATACTTTATGCGCCGATTGGCCGAGCGCCCGCAAAACCTCAATCTCGTGACGAAACAAGTGTTCAACAAAAAGACAAACACGCTCATTGGCGTCGGCGTAGCCGCATTTTTGTTAGGCCGCCTAAGTAAACGCAACAAGTAGTCGTCGCCAGTTGCCGCCAGATCCCGGGCAGGGGCAGATCACTCGCGATCACGCGCGTTGCCTTTGTAACCGGCACTCATTTTTCTCGACGTATTTTTTGACGGACATTGTGCCGCTTTACTGGCACCCGGTGCGCGTCAATCGATCGCCCGGGTGCCAAGCACGTAACATACGAATACTAGGGGGAGACTATGGAAAAGAAACTACCGTTTTCTCAAGTTGTAGCGATCGGATTAATGCTTTTTGCCATGTTTCTAGGTGCGGGTAATGTCATTTTTGCTCCGATGGTCGGTCAGCAGGCAGGCACGAATACGTGGATCGCCATGGGCGGTTTCTTAATTACAGGCGTCGGATTAGTTTTACTCGCCATTATCGCCTTAACGCGCGGCGGCGGGACAGTGGAAAAACTCGCCGGAAGGGTAAACCCGCTATTTGCAACGATCTTCTCGATCTTACTCTTCCTCACCCTGGGACCTATTTACGTCATCCCGCGCACCACGTCGGTCGTGTATGAAATTGCGATCAATCCGCTCGTTGAATCGGGAGCGAATCAACGTCTTTATTTGTTCGTCTTTTCCACGATCTTTATCGTCCTCACCGTCATACTCTCGTGGAATACATCGAAGTTTGTCGATCGACTAGGGAAAATCATCACACCAGTGTTCGCCATACTGTTATTGGCGCTTATTATAAAATCCATCGCGACACCGATGGGTAGTCCGAAAGCACCATTAGAGACATACACGACAGGCGTTTTCTTGAAAGGCTTTACCCAAGGGTACTACACAATGGACGTACTGGCAGCGTTCGTGTTTGGTGGCATTTTTATTAAATCGATCGGGTCGTTAGGTATCCGCTCAGAGAAAGAAGTGTCTAAGCTTTTCATTAAATCCGGTATGATTACGATTATCGGGTTAATCGCGCTGCAAGTGTCCATGGCGTGGATCGGCGCCTCCAGCGTCGACGCTATTGGCTACAAGGAAAACGGAGGGGAAGTGTTGGCACAAAGTGCAAAGTTCCTCTTCGGACAAGTCGGTATATATATTATCGGCACCGTCATTTTCTTAACCGGCATTACGACGAACGTCGCGTGCTTGGCTGCTGTTTCTGAGTACTTTGAACGGATCGTGCCGGCAGTTTCTTACAAAATGTGGCTCATCGTCTTCGCGCTACTGAGTTTAGTTATTACGAACTTTGGCTTAAACACGATTTTGACGATGGCTTCGCCGATTTTACTGTTATTGTATCCGATTGCGATCGCGCTTATCGCCTTGATTTTTGCGAACAATTTGTTTAACGGGCGTAAATCCGTCTATGTCGGCACAATCGTCGGCGTCGGTTTCGTCGCCATCCTCGACGCGTTGAAAGATGCAAAAGTGGCACCAGAGGCGATCAATAATGCCTTCAGCTTCATTCCGCTGTTCGAATTTGGAGCCGGATGGATTATCACCGGATTGATCGGATTTGCAGTCGGGTTAATCGTGGCGAAAGTAAAGAATGATCCCGTCACTCTGATTAATATGGCTGGCCAAGAAGTGGAAAAAACTTAAGGTCTTTCCATGCGTTCTGTCTACAACAAGTCCCCGTTAAGTCCCCGTTTCGCCGCTGCGGGGACTTAACATTCTATATTGTACTCTTTTAGTTTTTTATACAAGCTGACGCGGGAAATGCCGAGTATTTTTGCTGCGGCTGTTTTATTGCCGTACGTCTCCGTTAGCGCCTCTTTAATGCGCTCCTTTTCCAGCATCGCTTTCTCTTGCGCGAGCCCTTCCCTCTCCTCACTTGCTCCTCTAGTCTTTTCACCGATCGACACTGGAAATATATCGACGAGGTCCTCTACCTGCAAACGACACTTATCGTTAAAAATAATCATCCGTTCCACGACATTTTTTAGTTCACGAATGTTGCCTGGCCATTCGTAACTTGTAAACAAGTTGAGGGCGCTCGGTTGCAACTCCGACATTTGCCTGTTGTATTTGATGGAAAATTCGTTCATAAAGTTTTTCACCAAAACGGGAATATCTTCGCTTCGCTCGCGCAACGGCGGGATGTTTAACGTGACGACATTCAAGCGATAATATAAGTCGTCGCGAAACGACCCATTGTCCACCATCTCACTTAGATTGCTATTCGTCGCCGCTACGACGCGGATGTCCACCTTTTTCGAGCGATTGCCGCCAATGCGACAAACTTCTCGTTCTTGCAGTACACGTAACAATTTGGCCTGCATATCTAGGGGCAAAATGCCGATCTCATCCAAAAACAGCGTGCCGCCGTGGGCCATCTCCACTTTCCCGGGCTTCCCATCGCGGCCGGCACCGGTGAAGGCACCTTTTTCATACCCGAAAAACTCACTTTCAAACAGCGCTTCCGGAATGGCGCCACAGTTAATGGCCACGAAAGGTTCGTTCTTCCTTAAGCTCGCATCGTGAATCCCTTGCGCAAAAAGCTCCTTGCCGACGCCACTTTCCCCTTGGATTAATACGGTCGCATCCGTCGTAGCCACTTTATACGCCAGGTCGCGGGCCTTTTGGATCGCAAGGCTATTTCCGCGAATATCGGAAAAGGGCCCCCCTTGCGCTCGCAAGCGATACTGCTTTTTTATCTTTTGCAATTGCGACGTCGTTAACGTCAATTTTTCGTTTAGTTTGACGATATTCGTAATATCTTGGTCAATCGAGATCGCCCCGATTAAATGGTCCTCGTCGTCAAAAATCGGCGATGAGCTAATCAACACGTGCTTATCGGGTCGCGGTTGATGGTACACACTAAACTGCGGTTCCCGCGTTTGGAGGATTTCCAGCAATTTTAGATCCTCATCTTTAAAGAACTGGTTGATTTTCTGTCCTTTAATGTCTTTTAACGGGATGCCGTACATTTGCTCGGCTATGGAATTCCAGTATTGCACGTCACCTGACGCATTAATAATCGTAATCGCTTCAGAACTCGTTTCAATGAGAGTCTGTAAATAACAACCTGTCAAGTCCTTAGGAATGTCGTTCATTGTCCACACCTTTACAAGTAACATGCCTGCAATCGGTTCCATCTAAAGGTATACGTGATCGGATCCCATCTGATCCGATCCTAATACGTACATTTTACCACAAAAGGTGATTCATTGTTACGACTACAGTCATTTCCGTATGTGTCAAGCTTTACTCGACGACCTTACAGGATCAAGGATTTAAAGACCTAAATATGTCATTCCCTAACGTTCACTTGTTGTCCGCCCTTGAGGAGTTAACTCTTCAAGGACGGCGATTAACCACCTTATCCAAATACCCAATAGCACTTGAAGCTGATGCGGCACCTACTTGGATCCTGCCAACTTGAACCCCAATGTGATCCGACTTACCTATTCGCCTCGCATGGCGTTTTAGTTTTTGTGTCACTTGGCGGTTGGGCCAGACAGTTAATAATGCCTGTCTCAACGTCCCATTGGTAACGCCTTGTTGTACTTTGGCGATGGCTTGAGCCCCTTCTTCACTCCAGTACATGCCACGACGTTTCATGCGGTATGCCAGACGTCTCTGGTTCGATTCCATGCATCCCATCCTACGAGCATTTTTTGGCACGTCTGGACTAACCTCACGCCAGTCGCAGAGGATCTCCCAGTGCCCTTCAAGATACTTCTGCATGTTCTCGATACGCTTTTCCTCTCGCTCCGTCTCTGCATTTCCCTGTGCCGTATCAATCACCGCTTTAAACCTATCCTTATTTTTTTCGGATATTGCCTTTTCAATTTGAGGAATGAGCCTTGGCTGGCGGCTCAACCCGCGACGAATACTCCTCTTTACGTGAAAAGGATCCAATTGGCGGACAACCGATGTCGCTTCAGAAAAGGTATTTTGAACGCGTTCCTCAGAGATCCATGAAGCCGCATCCGCATTAGTCGCCACATGTGTATGTGAGAGATCCCAACGATGTCGAATCGCTGCATAACCTATTTCCCAAAAGTCATCCACCGATTCAACGGTAGAAAAGACGTGACGATCTGTTAACGAGACACGCTGTCCGTTTTGCTCCCACCCGGTATAGGCAAGCATATTTTTGATCTCTATTCCTTTGCCTCTCCCTTTGACGTATAAGCCATCTGCTTCGCAATATAAGTGCTTAACGGACGGAGAGTTAGGAATTACCGTATCCTCAAAAATTCGATCCCTTTTTTCAGCATCCATGACAGCTTGAGCTTCACCTGCTTCTTTTACTAAGCGCTGAAACGTCGTATGGCTGATCGTTATACCGGCAAGTTTTTGCGTGACCTCTGAGGCGAGGCGGTAGGTCATTCCCGGCGCTGCAGCTAACTCTGCTCCGAGCATCATAAGGTCTGGGCTGTATCTTTTACGGCGTTTTAAACCGATTGCCTCATCGACAGGGTAATGTGCGTTTCCGTTTCGGTCGTACATCAAGTGGCGTTTATAGGACACTGTCCCAAAAAAACTGGTGAACTCCCGGCTGTCCAATCGCTCACTTTTCCAACCGTATTTTTCCTTGTAATGCGTCGTCATCATCTGATCGAGCTGCTCCAAAAATTCTCCGAACAGATCAGCCATCACTTCCATCAGGCGAATACGTAAGCTTTCCCAAAACGACAACATATCTGTAGACTGTTCCAAGATAGTAGCGATTTCTGGTATAATGGTTTTCAAGGAAGACCTCTCCTTTCGTGGTGGTTAGGAGTACTATTTAGGTCTTCCTTTTCTATATTCTCCCTCCAAATTCCTGCTAAAACCCTTCGAGAGAAATGTTACACATACGTCATTTCCGGCTTTGGACGGTCTCGCCCTTCTTCGCTCCGCAGCGCGAAATGGTATCCTACCGCCCAATTCCGGGTTTCAACCGATACTCCTCAATCGCCTTTTGCACCATCGCCACCCCGACTGGTGTCCTAATGTTCCTCGACAAGACGAAGCGACGGAAATGGTGACAACGGCAAAAGCTGACCTCCGTATTATAGTCGAGGTCAGCTAAGCGGGGGACATCTTCTAAGTTGGTCAGTAATCATCGTTTGCTTTGTTATTGCGCGGCCTGCGCGGCCATTCCGCCGTCAATCGAATAGGTACAAAAGCCTACTTCAGACCTGCTTCCACTTCTTTCGCCATTTCCGCCACGGAAACGAGACCGCCGCCAGACAAATACCAGTAGTTCGGATCTAAATAAACGACATGATCGTTTTTGTACGCTTTCGTCGTTTTCACCAATTCGTTTTCAACGACTTGTTTCGCCGACGATTCACCGCCAACGACAGCGCCGCGATCGACAATAAACAAGTAGTCAGGGTCTTTTTCTACGATGTATTCAAACGACACGCTTTGCCCGTGCGTCGCTACTTCAATCTTCTCGTCCGCCGGCTTAAGGCCAAACACATCGTGAATGATGCCAAAGCGAGAATTCGGCCCATACGCGCTCACTTTGCCGTCGTTCGCTAAAATGATTAAACCGTTCTTGCCACTCTTGGACGCTTTTTCATGCAATTTGTCAATTGTCTCATCGATTTTGGCCAACTCTTCCTCGACGGCCGACTCTTTGTCGAAGATTTTCCCTAACGTTTTCGCATTTTCTTTAAATGATTCCATGTACTTGCTCGGGTCGATGCCTAAATAAATCGTCGGCGCAATTTCTTTAAACTGTTCGTACAAATCCGCTTGTCTTCCGGATATAACAATCAAATCCGGACCGATTTCGTGGATTTTCTCAAAATCCGGGTCCTTTAAGCTGCCGACATTTTCATACTTGTCGTCCTCAAACTTGGACAAATAGGGGGGCACGTGGCCTTTCGGGAGTGCTGCCACTTCGACCCCAAGTTTATCTAACGTATCGAGGGAACCGTAATCGAACACGACAACTTTTTGCGGGTTTTTCTTAACGATCGTTTCATCGAGTTCGTGCTTAATCGTCAGTTCTTCGCTGGCGCTCTCCCCGCCCGCTTTCTTTGTCTCCGTCCCTTTGGACGGTTCATCCTTCGCCCCGTCAGCCCCGTTCGCCCCACACGCGACGGCCATGATCGCAAACACAGCAATAAATACAAATAGAAAAGCCCTTTTCATGCGATTCACCTCAGTTTATATTTAATTTCCTTGTCTCAATCGACATCAAATGGAAGACTTGCTTCACCCACACTATATAGCTCTCTTGCCGATTAGCGATAACATCTTGGTTACTCCCTTACACGTCTACATTCGAATCACCCCTTTAAAAAGGTAAACATCTGTCGATTGCGATAATCATTCTCACTATCAGCTTAAAAAAAGACGCAATGTATGGTCAGACGGATCGGTTTATCGCCTACGGCCGCAACTTTCGACTGCTCACCTAACATCGCACTAAGCAAAGTACACGCAGATTTTACAGCGATCAATGTCGCGCACATGAATGTCCATATCGTATATTTCTTTTAATGCCGCCTGGTTTATAATCTCCTCCGTCGCCCCTTCCCGCACGACCTTTCCCTCCCTAAGCGCCACGATGTAATCGGAATAAACGGAGGCAAAGTTAATGTCGTGCAGCACGATGAGGATTGTCTTGTCGAGCTCGTCTGCCAGCTTGCGCAATATTTTCATAATCTGCACTGAATGTTTCATATCTAAGTTGTTAAGCGGCTCGTCGAGCAAAATATATTCCGTGTCTTGGGCGATCACCATCGCGATGTACGCCCGTTGCCTTTGCCCTCCACTTAACTGGTCTATATACTTCTCTTGAATGTCCTCGAGCCCCATATAGTGAATGGCTTCCGCTACGTATTGCCAGTCTTCCTGCGTCAACCGTCCTTGCGAATACGGAAAGCGACCGAAAGAGACGAGCTCCCTTACCGTCAGGCGCAGCGCAATGTGGTTTGACTGCTTTAATATGGAGATCTTTCTTGCCAGCTCGTTGCTTTTACACTGACCAACCTCCCGCCCTTCGATAAAAATCTCCCCTTCATCGCAAGAAATGAGTCGACTAATCATCGCTAATAACGTACTTTTGCCCGCGCCGTTCGGTCCGATGAAGGAAGTGATTTTTCCTTTAGCGATACGGACGGAAACGTCGTCTACGACCTTCTTGTTACCGTAAGTTTTCGAGACGTTCTTCACTTCTACCAAGATTTATTCTCCTTTAGCAATAAATATATGAAGTACACGCCACCGACAAAGTTGATAATGACACTGAGCGTCGTCGCAAACGTAAATACGTGCTCCACGATCATTTGTCCGCCTACTAACGCGATGATACTTATACATACAGCACCTAAAATCAAGTACTTATGCCGATACGTCTGCAGAAACTGATACGTCACATTGACGACGAGCAACCCGAGAAACGTGATCGGCCCGACTAATGCCGTCGCGACGGAAATGAGCACCGCTACGACGATCAGTAGCCGTTTGACGACGTGATCGTAAGCCACTCCCAAGTTGATCGCCTGTTCTCTTCCGAGTGCGAGGACGTCTAAGTACTTCGTAAACCGCAAACAATACAGCGTCGCAAGGAACAAACAAAGGCCGGCAATGAACAGCAAATCGGTATTAATGTTGTTAAAGCTAGCGAACATTTTGTCTTGTACGATCTGAAACTCGTTCGGGTCGATCAACACTTCCATAAACGTCGCTAAACTTTGAAACAGCGTACCAAAAATCAATCCAATTAAGAGGAGGAAGTAAATATTTTGCTCTTCCCGCTTAAAAAGCACCTTATACAACACAGCCGAAAACAGTACCATCAACCCGACCGACAGTAAAAAGTGGGTTTGGCTGTTCATCAACGTCAGCGTCGTCCCACCAAAGGCGAACACGATCACCGTCTGGATCAACATATAGAGCGAATCTAACCCTAAAATACTCGGCGTCAAAATGCGGTTGTTCGTAATCGTCTGAAACACGACGGTCGAGAAAGCGATCGCCGCCCCAGTAAGGACGATGGCTAGTAGTTTCAGCCCCCGTCGCGGTAAGGCGTATTCCCAATTGCCCCCTAGTTTGACAGACAAAAACGAAACGACTAATAGCGCGGCGACAGTTGCGAGCATTCCCGTTTTCGCTTTATAACCCATATGTCCTTCTCCTCATGAGTAAGTAAGCAAAAATCCCACTGCCGATCACTCCGACGGTCAAGCTGATCGAGATCTCGTACGGATAAATGATCACCCGGCCGAGAATGTCGCAAAACAACACGAAGGAAGCCCCTAACAGTGCCGTGTGAGAAAGACTCTTCTTCAAGTGATCCCCTTGGTAAATTGTGACGATGTTCGGGATGATCAAACCGAGAAACGGAATCGTCCCGACAGTTAGCACGACCGCGGACGTCACTAAGGCGACGATGATTAAGCCGATATTGACAACCTGTTTATAGTTTAACCCTAAGTTCTTCGCGAAATCTTCCCCCATCCCCGCCACCGTAAACTTATTGGCAAACGCGTAAGCGATGATGACGAGCGGAATGCTTATGTACAACAGCTCGTAGCGACCTTTAATAATCATCGAAAAATCGCCCTGTAACCATGCCGACATGTTTTGAATGAGGTCGTGCTTATACGCAAAAAACGTCGCGAGCGAACTCATAATGTTCCCGAACATCAACCCGACGAGCGGGATGAAAATCGTGTCCTTAAACTTAATCCGCTCGAGAATCTTCATAAACAAAAACGTCCCAAGTAGTGCGAACACGAACGCGACAAGCATTTTCTGCAACGGACTCGCCGCCGCAAATAGCATAAGCGAAACGAGAACGCCCAACCGTGCCGCGTCCAACGTGCCTGCCGTCGTCGGGGAGACAAACTTATTGCGGCTTAAGTTTTGCATAATGAGCCCGCAAATACTCATACTCGCCCCAGCTAATACAATACTAATGAGCCGCGGCAACCGACTGACGAGTAAAATTTGTGTTTGCTCGTCAGTCAGACGAAATAAATCTAGCGGTTTCACATCTTTTACCCCAATGAACAGTGATGCGAACGACAACACGATCAGTGCGATCCATAAGTATCTTTTTTTCATGAGCCATCCTTTTATATATTAATAATGATATTCATTATCAATGATGCTAATGAGTATTATAACACCCCTTTAGCAACAGTCAATACTTTCGTCTTATTTTGTTGGAAAAAATTATAGGACACTGCCTTAAATAGCATCTACTATAAATTAGTGGCAAAAAGTAGAAAACCACCCTTGAGACTACTGGACATCTCATTGGGTGGTAACCGTTAGGTGATAAACGTTAACACGACTCACTCTTCTATGACATACATGCTCAGCACGTACAACTTCTACGCTCTCGACATGCACAAATCCCACGCTCTCGGTGTACACAGCTCACTTGGCGCTTTCTTCTAGTAGGGCGATCACTTTGTCAATCGCTTCCTCGCCTTCTTTTTGCTCCATTTGGCGGGTAATTTGCGCCCTGTTCTCATACACGCGGCGCACAGCAGCGACGAACGACTCGTCGGTCAACGCTTCTTCTTGCAACACTTCCGCATAGCCCGCGTCCGCAAACGACTTCGCATTCAAGATTTGATCGCCGCGACTCGCAGCCCGCGACAGCGGGATGAGCAGCATCGGTTTACGCAAGGCGAGAAATTCAAAAATCGCATTCGAGCCCGCCCGCGATATGACAAAATCAGCCATCGCCATTAGGTTCGGCAATTCTTCGCTCACGTACTCAAATTGTTTGTAGTGGCGTTCCTCGATCGACGGGTCAACTTGCCCTTTTCCGCAAATGTGTACGATTTGAAACTCAGACAGTAATGTGGACAAGTTGGCGCGTACCGTTTCGTTGATGCGCTGTGAGCCTAAACTGCCGCCCATGATCAATATGACCGGCTTCGTCTTCGTAAATCCACAGTACGTAAACCCGCGGAGCGCATTCCCTTGCTTCAACTCGTCGCGCACGACTGCCCCGACGTGCACAACCTTATCGCCTTTCAAATGCTTAGCCGTCTCCGGAAACGTCGTACACACTTTCGTCGCAAAAGGAATCGACAACTTGTTCGCGAGTCCCGGCGTTAAATCCGATTCGTGGATAATCGTCGGTACTTTATTTAACCGTGCGCCGATGACGACCGGTACCGACACGAAACCGCCTTTGGAAAAAATGACAGCAGGTTTCTCCCGTTTAATAATCCGGTATGCCTGAAAAATCCCTTTCATCACCTTAAACGGGTCTTTAAAGTTGTTCCAGTCAAAATACCGCCGCAATTTCCCTGTCGCCACGGCAAAATACGGCACATCGTCCAAGTTGCCGACGAGTTGCTTCTCGATCCCGTCACGCGACCCTATGTACGCAACGTCCCATCCTATCTGTTTAAATCTAGGTATTAACGCTAAATTTACCGTCACATGCCCCGCCGAGCCGCCACCGGTAAATATGATTTTCTGTTTCAGTTTGCCCACCCCTACCTTCGGTACGCTTGTGCAACGCCCGTTGCCAGTAACGATCAATCCTCATTAATGCTATTATAACATCTCCGCCCAGTTTTTCCTGTATCGTTGTATCATCTAAACAACGCACGCCTCGAATAAAGCGGGGGTTAAATAGGTTTTCCTTAAGCTTTGCTAGTTTTTTTCTCCTGCTTTTGCCGCCGATAGTCGATGACCATCAGGACGATGACTCCGAGGAAGAAAAAGCTAGATATTTCAAACAGGGCTGCCGTTCCGACGAACGGTTTTAGCGCCCCCATCGCAAGTGCACTAATCCCGATGCCGAAATCGATCGCTGAGTAAAACATCCCGTTAGCGATGCCGCTCTTTTCCCGCGTCGTCCGCGCGAGAATCCACGCTTGGATCGCCGGAAGCATCGAGCCGTAACCGAGACCGAACAAAACGCCAGACAATATTAAATGTCCATTGTTTTCCGCAAGCGCCAGCGCCCACATGCCGAGAAACGCTAAGACGGCGCAAACGATCGTCAGCGACCACGGCCCGCGCCGGTCAAACCACTTACCGGTAATTGGGCGCACGACGGTTGCAGCGATGGCATTACACAAATAAAAAAGGTAAACCTTGTCTAGCTGCTTTTCTTCAGAAAAAATGACGATGAAGGTGACGATCGCTCCGTATCCGAACGTTGTAATGAGCGTTACGAGTGCCGGAAACAAACTGTTTTTCTCGATGAGTGACCCGAAGAAAGAAAACGATTTAATAGATAACTCATTCTTAGTCACACTCTCGGGCGTTTGAAACGTTGTCGCGACAAATAGCCCCAAGGCGATTACACCCAAAATGGCTGCGACGACGATCAACTGCTCGAATGGATAGTGTTGATAGACGTAAATCCCTAAACTCGGCGCAATAATCATCCCGAGTGTTATAGAGAGACCGTAATACCCCATCCCCTCGCCGATTCGCTTCGTCGGTACGAGGTCGACTGCCGCCGTGCCGTTCGACGTCGTCGCCCACCCCCAGGCGATCCCGTGGACAAACCGCAACAACAGAAAGGCGCCGACAAGTGGAAACAGCGCATAGCAGACGGTGACGATTAAGAGCGCCACGGAACCGGAGAGCACGAGCTTTTTCCTCGTCTGGCTTTCTAAGATGAAGCCGATCAGCGGGCGGATGACGACGGCTGCGATCGAAAAAAGCGTCGTCGCCAACCCGACTGCAATTTCCGACCCGCCCAGCTGCTGCAAGTACGGAGGTACCGTCGGCACGAGCATTTGGAAACTCATAAACGTGAACAGGTTGGCAAGTATTAACAAAATAAAGGACTTCGTCCATAATTTCGGTTGTATACGTATCGCCCACTTTCCGAATGAATAAGCACCATTGTACCATAAGCAAACACGTAAGGAATGATGTTAAACAGTAATACTAGCTTTATAGATTCGCTTCTCGGAAAAAAACGGCACTTTCTTCCACCATTCGCTTATCGTTTTTTGTACGGTAGCACAATTTCAGCCATTGGTGGTAAATGGTCGGAAGCGTTAGTCAGTAACACTTCGGTGCGACTTATTTTAAATTTTTGGATCGAAAAAATATAGTCGATCCGGGCATACGGAGCAGATACAGCCCCCGTTTTTGCATGTTTGTACGGAGTCGGATACGTGTACGCTGCAGTTTCACTCGCAAACACATCGTTGAAATGTGATGCGAGCCATAGTATTTCTGGACTTTGCGGATACGCGTTGAAATCGCCGACGACGATGCTGTGGCCATTTCTTTTTGTAGTGATCGCCAGTATTTCCTTAGTATGGCGCGCTCGTTCTTGTGCCGATAAACCAAGGTGAGTCGAATAAAAATATATGTCTTGACCACAGACGTTAAGACGTACTTCCAACAAACCGCGCCGTTCATGGTTGCCGCGCCTTTTCCTAGTAGAACCGCGGTATTATGTTCGTCCTTTGGCGTGCTAACGGGCTCTTGAAAGAATACCTCAACGATAAAAAACAAAAAAGTAACTGCAACAGTAAAAACAGCAGTAATAACGATCCTTACTGCCGTTCTAAATCGTGTTCTCCGCGGCTCTCTCATTTTTCTCTCCCACAAGGTGAAAATATATGTACTAGATGAACGATACAATTATTACAATTCGCACCTAACATTTTACTATACGATCCGCATGTATGGAATGATTGAATCCTTTTGATGTAAACATTTGATGTAGACGTTTGAAGTAAACATTTGATGTAGACGTTTGAAGTAAACGTTTGATGTAGGCGTTTGAAGTAGACGTTTGATGTAGAAGTTTGAATAGGGTTGAAGCAAAAAAAAGGGGCAACCTGTCAGCGTGATCACTGAGCGAAGAGCGATCACCTGGGGCAGCCCCTATCGTTTCAAATGTTAGTCATTTACATAAAAGTGAAGCGGGTACGTCCGGTACTTAGCAACTGGCATTTTTTCCGTCGTATAATAACCTGCTGGCGCTTCAAGGAGATCGGGAATGCGGTTTACAACTGTGGCACACGTTAATTCAACGGTTGCCGGGCAAGCGATATTGACCACCGTTTCCGGTTCGCCGCGCAGCACCCAATCGTTACGGTCCACTTCCCCTTCGGCATACACTTTTCCGATACATTCGGTTACGACGACCGGCCCTTGGTGGGTGACGGTCGTGACGATGGCCGACATTCCCGTCGCGTGACCCGCTGGAATCGTTTTGCCTAACGTTTCCGAGTGTAAGTCGTGATCACAAGTCATTGGCACTAATTGTTGCACTGTCGATTTAATCGTCCATCCGAACTGCGAACACAACCAGTCGTTCGCGTTGCGCATAAACGACGGAAGATCTTTGTTGCTGGCGATTTTTTCTTCGAATTCTTCTAACGAAAGCCCGGCTCCGTGTACTTCGGCTAAAGCAATGCCGTAAACAGGCAGAAAAGCGCGGAGAAAGACCCGATTCGGAAGAGCGACAGGCCTATACTAACGATTCTGCTTAACGTTCAACAGTGGCAATCTTATTCCGGCGCCGAAACGAACCGACCCATGCAAAAACGAACGAGAATAAAAGCAAAAAAACAAACCGATACGCAGACCAAAAGCAAAGCTCATATTGCCGCCACTCTTTTTCTTTTGCTTCAGAGACAGCGGGCGACGAGAAGTTAGACCTTTACGCTTCGCCCATATCAACACGAATTTGCACCGTACGATCAACCTCTTGGCAGCGGTTTATAGCTTCCTGTACGTTAGTCCCTCTAGCCACAACCCACCCAAAACGATCATACGATTCCCTTAAGCGATGTACGTAATCTCCACGTTTAACCCCTATATTAAGTTCGACAACTCCTTCTAGATGCTTAACGTCATCCTCTCCAGAAACCTCTTGAACGATGCCCTCACGCGTCGTAAAAAAATGGATCGCCGATCCACCCTGAATTTGTGGTGAAGTCTCCAATGGTTCCACAAGCCCACAGGGCCACCCGAGCGTCATTTCTTTCATATCGACACCGTATGCGAGACGGACTAACTCGTTAATGCGATCGCCCCCGGGGCGATCGTGAGACTCTACGATCCTCGGCCCTTTATGCGTGAGCTTAATTTCTGTATGCGCCGGACCTTCTGCGAAGGTTACTGCATCGAGGAACGTATGGACAAGGTTAACGACGAGATCGTACGTCTCCTTATCAAGTTGTGCGGGAATTGAGTGGCCAATTTCCACCGCGTCTAGTGTTCGCTTATCGGTAACTGCTAATATCACGTGTCTTCCGTGAAATGTAAACGATTCTACGCTGATCTCCGGACCGTCGAGATACTCTTCTAGCAAGAACGGCGATATTTTCAAGGCTTGTATCTGCCGCCATATATCCTTTAACTGCACGGTATCATCTACACGGAATACGCCAAAACTACCCGCTTCCGCCGTCGGCTTAATTACAAATGGCGTGCCATGAGTATCCCCGAAAGCGATGATATCTTCCAGCGTGTGACCAACTCGAGCAGCGACGGGACTGATCCCTAGCGTATTTAATTTCTGCCGCATAAGGGATTTATCCTTAAGGAGCTGTACGGTTTTCGTTGAATTACCGGATAACCCTAATGCATCACGCACATGTGCGGCAGGAACAAGCGCATCCTCACTCATTGAGAGTGCACATGTAAACGGAAAGATAGTCTGTAACGTCTTCGCGATTGGAATGAGGACATTATTGTCTCTGTAATCAATTAGAACAACCTTATCGACGTAGTCTAACAACATATCATTGAATTTATTCTTTTGTTGAATGTAGAGGACTTCTAAATCGAGAGACTTGGCCTTTTGCAATGTCTCCAGCGCCTCCCGCCCTCCGCCGATGTAAAGGATTCGCTTTCCCGACGACATTTTGCCGCATTCCCCTTCCGAATGATTGGTTTCACAACACATGCGTTCATTCCCCGGCTAGTGATCGGCAGGCCTTCGCCGATCACTAGCGTTATTCCTTGGCTGTTATTCTGTGTATAAAGAAGGTTCTTTCTGTACGACATAGTTCGGACGTTCCAAACCGAGGTTCTCGCGCAACGTCGTCCCCTCGTAATCTTCGCGAAACAACCCGCGATTCTGTAATTCGGGTACAACCATTTCTACAAAATCTGTTAGGCCGTCCGGCAGGTAGGGTGGCATAATGTTAAACCCATCTGCCGCACCGTTAACGAACCAATCCTCTAACTCGTCTGCAATAGTCTGTGGCGTTCCCAAAATAAAACGATGCCCACGAGAACCCGTAACAGAGAGATAGAGCTGGCGGATGGTCAATCCTTCGCGACGCGCTTGTTCGTAAATAAGTTTTTGGCGGCTCGTACTCCCCTCTGTTTCAGGCAACTCGGGTAGCGGACCGTCCAGCGGATATTGCGAAATATCCACGTCGCCTAACAATCCCGTAAGTAAACCGAGTCCGACAACTGGGTCGACCAAATCCTGCAACGTCCTATACTTTTCCTCCGCTTCGGCTTTCGTCCGACCGATGACGGGAAATACACCCGGAAGGATCTTCACTTGATCTGGCGAACGACCGTAATTTGCGGCCTGTTTTTTCATGTTACTGTAAAACGTTTGCGCCTGTTCAAGAGTCTGGTGAGCTGTAAATACTACCTCTGCCCAACGTGCGGCGAAATCTTGTCCATCTTTCGACGCGCCTGCTTGTACAATTACCGGATATCCCTGCGGGGGGCGCGCCACATTTAACGGTCCACGGACAGAAAAAAATTCACCCTTATGGTTTAAAATATGTAGCTTCTTCGGATCAAAGTAACGCCCAGATTGTTTGTTGTATAGAAAGGCATCGTCTTCCCAACTGTCCCACAATCCAGTGACAACCTCCATAAATTCCCGTGCCCGCCGATACCTCGTCCTATGTGTCGGCTGCTTGTCTAGGTTGAAATTTTGTGCCTCTACGTCCGTAACAGAAGTGACGACGTTCCACCCGGAGCGGCCACCGCTAAGGTAATCCAACGAGGCGAATTTGCGCGCAATGTGAAACGGCTCGTTGTAAGTGGTCGAGGCGGTAGCGGCTAAGCCGATATGCTTAGTAACGACTGCGAGTGCCGACAGTAAAGTCAATGGTTCAAAGTGGACGATACGCCCCCAGCGGCTTAACTCGTCTTCGTCTTTATAGTGGGTACGAATACCTACCCCGTCAGACAGAAAGACCATGTCGAACTTTCCGCGCTCCGCCGTCTGAACGAGTGAACGGTAATAATGAAAATCGAGTCCGCCATCGGGTTGCGCATTTGGGTGACGCCACGCCGCCACGTGGTGACCCGGAGCTGGTAGAAAAGCCCCCAGTTTGAGCATCCTTTGTTTTACCATACTTTTCAACTCCTTTTTAATAAACCCATTCGGCCACTGCTAGTCTGTCATCGCATCAACCGATCGATTAGAAACGTGCTCGCTCGTAACCGTGCAAGCGCTCCTAGTAAAAAAACAGTGCCATTAAGACAGTACTCTTATAGGAGAGTCAGTTAGAAAGGCCTGTATGTTCTCCACTACTTCACGGTAATACGTCTGGTAATTCGCTTGCGACACATACCCGATATGCGGGGTACAAAGAACGTTAGGCAGCAAACGAAAGATATCGTTCTCCGGCAGAGGCTCCGTCTCGAACACATCAATGCCTGCACCGGCAATCCAGCGGTTTTGTAGCGCCTCTATGAGCGCCGCTCGATCGACAATGGACGCGCGCGACGTATTGATTAAATATGCCGAAGGGCGCATAAGCTTAAGTTCTGTAGCCCCGATCAAACCTCTCGTTCGTTCACTCAACTTAAGGTGGATCGAGACAAAATCACTGCTCGCAAGCAATTCCTCTTTCGACGTGGCTAGGCTTACCCCTACGTCTTCAGCCCGTTCTTTAGTCAAATTTTCACTCCACGCGACGACTTCCATGCCGAAGGCGAGACCGATACGCGCAACCTGACTACCAATCTTTCCAAGGCCGAGTAGCCCGAGTCGTTTACCATATAAATCCTCCCCAACCGTGCTTTGCCACGGACCATTGTGGCGTAAGGCATCATTTTCTTGTACGATATGGCGTGCAAGCCCGAGGATGAGTGCCCACGTTAACTCAGTCGGGGGCTGGGAACTACTTTTTGTCCCGCAAACGACGACACCGTGTGCAGCGGCAGCTGCCAAATCGATCGACGCATTGCGCATACCTGTTGTAATCAATAACTTTAGTTGCGGCAGACGCTTAAAAAGCGATGCGCGAAAAGGCGTTCTTTCCCGCATAATCACGACAATTTCACAGTCGTCAATCGCCTGTACGAGATCATCTTCCTTATCAATATGTTTGTAAAAGGGTCTAACCTCTACTGTATCCGCAATCTTTGACCAATCGGCTACGGTTAATGCCACCTGCTGGTAATCATCCAATACCGCACAGCGAAATTTTTTCATTGTTGTTCTACCTCCGTTCGAGTTTTCCGATACTTCTCAGACTGCGTCGTCACACCGATTCCTGGCTTTTCCGGTAACAAAATCTGACCGCGTACAACGGTCATCCCACTGTAGGGATCATCGGACAAGTCGAGGTGTCCGTCAAGATCTAAGTAGTCGGCAAGCCCTGCCAGTTGCGCCATCGCTGTAATACCGACGACACTCTCTGTCTTACAGCCAAGCATAACTGCAAACCCTAAACGGCGCGCTAACCGTATCATTTCTAAGGCTCGACGTAAACCGCCGCACTTGAGAAGCTTGATATTAATAACGTCGGCACAATCTTTGACCCGCAGCACATCTTGAGGTCCGAAACAATCTTCGTCCACCACAATCGGAATCGGCGAATACTCGCGGACAACGCGTAAACACTCAAGTAAGCCAGCTCGAATGGGCTGCTCTAAAAGCTCCACACCGCATTCGTAGAATACTTCTGAGGCAGCAACAGCCTCTTTGGCATCCTCCCAAGAGCCGTTGCCGTCGATCCAGATGCGACCGGCATACACGTCCCGAAGACGGCGAACGAGATGGACGTCATGCGCAGCTGTCAACTTGATTTTAAGAATCGGCCACTGTGCAAATTGCTGCACGCGTTCGATTAACTCTTGCTCATGCCTAACACCGACAGAGAGGCCAGTCGACGGCAACGGTAAACCGTCGAACCCCCATAATCGATGAAGGGGCAAACCGACGACCTTGCCGAGGAGGTCGTGAAGCGCCATGTCCACCGCAGCAACAACTGTTGGTTGCCCTGGCACAACGGCTTCGACCAGATCAAGAAGGTGCTCGATCTCAAAAGGTGTTGCGCCGCTGAAAAGTTTCGCACATTTGGCGAGCGCCTCCTGCACAGTATGGGCGTGCATGCCGTACTCTTTCGCAAAGACAGCGGTTCCTATCCCTACATACCGTTCCCAATGCAGATGAACGACCATCTGGCGAACGTTTGTCACACTTCCTTTGTTGCTGACAAACGGTTCATCGAGGTGTAGGTTCAATATATCGAGGGTCAGTTTTATAAGACTCACCTCCTCTCTAACTCTCTGTAGTCCCCCCACATGCATACATTCCCCCGTCGCCATTCACAACCTATCCTCTTCCCGTCGTCACATGCTTTCCTTGCGGGTGTTCCCCCAACAAGTTTGCTCCCAATACACGAGAAAGTCCGAATACGATCGCGATCGCTGTAAACGCTAAGCAAATACCGCCGCTTAGTATGAACGCCCACTCTAGAGAGAAGTCTAGTGTTTTAGAAACTAGTGGGACTAAAGCTGCTGCGGTAACCGACGTTAGCAAATTGCGCGCAGTGCCAATCCGACCTTTAATCGGCCGTCCTTGGACTCTGAGCTGCAAGGTAGTCATTAACACGGTCCAAGATATCGTGTTGCACGCACCTATTCCGAAAGTTAAACCTAACGTTAGCCATGTTTGATCGGTAAGACCTAGCAACAGGAAACATACGGCTTGACCACCAACACCGATGACGACTGTCGTATGCGACCCCCAACGGTTCGTTAGCGGTGCAACTACGACAGCTGTCGCCATCGCGCCGACAGCGAAGGCGCCGTCCACGATTGAGAGCCAGTAAGCGCTACCGCCGTACCTTACTGCCACAAGTGGAACTAATACAAGATTGAACAAGATGACGGCAAGCGAGTCGACAGTGTTCAACATAAGGTGCCATCCGAGCCCAATTTCTCGCCGAAGAAGCAAGAAAAATTCACGCCATTCCTTTAGTAACTGTTTCCATGAAATACGTGGTGACATGCCGGTTGCGCGTACTATCTCCGCATGGGGAACAGTGATGAAACTTATTGACACGGCAGAAAAAATAAATGTCACTCCATTTATCAAAAACGCAGCTGGTGCCCCCCAATAATGAATAACCACACCGGCCAAAGCGACACCCAACAGCTGTCCCCCTTGTAGACAAATATTCGAATAGCCGTTAAAACGGCCGAGTGACTCGCTCGACATCACTGCTGGCGCTAAAGCAAATGTTGCCGCGCGGTAAAAAGGTTGGGTCACTTTAATACTTAACGTCATCAGCATGATCCATAAAAACACATTGTGCGAAACGAGCATGGCCAGCGCAAAGCCGATTAACAATCCGCCGCGTATCAGTTCAACTTGGACACACGTACGTTTCGGATCGCTACGATCAACTTTAGGACCAGCGACCACTTGCATCAGGAAGCTGATGACTTGCTCAAAAATGATAACGGCACCAAAGGCGGCAACTGATCCCGTACTGTCGTACAGAAGCTTGCCGGTGGCAAGCGTATGCATCCCGTTTCCCACAGTCGTCACGAGTGTTGCGGCCAACAGCCAACGGCCAGCTGGGGGCACGCCTAAACGGCCCGCAAACTTACTCATGATACGACAAACCTAAGATGTTCTGCCGCCTTTTGTGCACGTACCGTCGCCTCCGTACTCGTATCACCTACCGCAATGACACAAGCCCCTCGCGAAAACGAATCATAGGCCCCTTGCACTTTGGTCCCTAAATCTTGAAGTACTTCAACGCGCACGACGCCGGCCATCGACGAAGCGTCTTCTACTCTCTCGACCCGTTCGAGAGTTCCCATTCCCCGCGGTGTGACAAAATAGATGGCGGCGAATCGGTCTAATCGGCTGGGAACCTCATCAAACACCTGCTCTCCAGCAGTTTGCCGAATCCACAGCTCGTCGAGATCAGTGCCGCTCACCAATTGGATCAAATCGACAATACTGTCGCCTCCTAATCGCGCATGAGTTTCAACGATACGCGGGCCATCCCCCGTAAGAATAACCTCTGTGTGCGACGGCCCATTTTCCAAGCCTAGAACAGTGAGCGCACGTGTTACGAAATGCGCAATAAGCGTATGCGTGTCATCTGTAATGGGAGCTGGTAGACAGTGACCTGTTTCGACACTCGTTATAGGATCTTTAAATTTTTGTGTGACACAAACGACGCGGTGCCTGCCCCTTTCCGAGAATGCTTCGACACTGTATTCCTCACCCTCTAAAAATTTTTCTACGAGCATCCCATAACCCGGCGACCACGTGTTAAACCAATCGAGCGCAGCTGGAATTTCTCGACTGTTACGTACAATAGAAACTCCCAAACTACCGCGTCCATCTACAGGTTTTATCACGAGCGGATAGCCGTAATCTTCTCCGAATGCTGCGATTTCGTCGGGACTAGTAACGAGAAGTGAGGGGGTCGGATCTAGCCCATTTTCGCGCAACACCCGTCGCATCTCGTCCTTTTTCCCTATACGGCGAATAACTTCCGGTACGTGAAACGGAATCTGTAAGGCACGCGAAATAGTGGCTGCATATCCCTGAAACACTTCGTTGAATCCGCCTATGGCGTCAATAGGATCCGAACGGTGAATCATGTGTGCTGCCGCCACCCATTCCTCGACCGGTGCCGTCGCGGGCAACCCAACGAGACGATCGTAAAGGTTTAAACGGTTCGGCGTTTGAAGCTTCGACATCGGAATCAGCATGCTTAGCTTCATGCCTAACTGCTTCGCTTTAGCGTGCACTTGTCGTGACCTCCCGACAAGTAACATATGACAGGACATGGAGAACACTCACTCCTTTAACGCGTTTTTTCTCGTTTCTACTACATCTATAATTCCTAATTCTCGCAAGGACATTATGTGTTAAATAGCGCCCCGACAATCATACACGCTTGTCGGATCGTTAACTCCCGAAATCCTGCGGGCTCTACTGGGGTACTAAAGGTATGGCTTTCTCCCTCGTTCAAAATACCTTGCCGGGGGTAGAAACGATTAAGAAAGTATCTCGACAGCTTCCCCTCGTTATTTTGCAACCACTGCGCCACCACTCGTTCTACTTCTTGCATCATAAGATCCGACTGAGGAGAGAAAGGATCCGTCGACCGCTTCACTTCTCTAAACAATACCTCCAAACGTTCACGATCCCCAGCGTGGCAGTCTGTCGGACACAACGCGAAGATCACGACGGGCATGAGAACAATAAAGATAGGATCGACGGTTGAAAAATTCCTAATTATGGTCTGACAAATCTTTCGATAGCTCTTTATCGTAGATTTCTCATAAAAGTAGCCTCTCCTTTTGGGCGGATACCCTGCCATTGCCCGTGCTCCCCAGTGAAAATGCGGATTGAACGGTTGAGTCATTAATGCGCGCTCGATCGAATATCCCGGGTAGTGCGTACAGAAAATCGCCGAGAGGACACCGGTTAATACATTAGACATGATTGGAAGATAGTTCGGAAACTCCCTGATTCGATCGAAAAACACATTAGGCTCAGTTACGGCAAGATACGGTAGTATCGCGGCATCAACCAATTCCTCGGCATTTGCGTAATACGCCTTACCCATCCGATAACCGCGTCCCACACGCTGAAGATCCATACGCCGCATCCGCCCATCCAATGTGACCTGATGACTCAACAGATCCTGAAAAGCGCGCCGCGCGTTATTTTGATGAGCTGCTTCATCGAGTAATACGTGCAAAATTTCTTTGACAAATGCTTCGTTCTCACGTATTATCGACGCTTCCAAACGAAACGGAAATGTCCCCAACCGTTGCATCCGCCTCCAGTGAAACTCGGTAATCGAGATTAAATGGCCTCCGACTTCGGTCTGAACGAACGGTGTAAACAGCGGCTCTTCACGGCTACGCCTTACGAAATGGGTGCCATCCCACGTAAAGAGTGGCAATACTGTCCGTTGGCCATTTTCAACACTTGAGCCCGGAAGGTACACCCAATCACCATGCTGCATGGCGGCATCTTCCGTTTGGTTAAAGCAGTAGATTAGCGGATACCCGTACCTTCCTGCACAGACAGACTTGTTAAAATCCATCATTCCCGCTCGTCCCCGCACAATCTCTTCCCAATTTCCCATATGTCCAGTGCGCGGTGGCAACAACTGTGGCGTATTGTGGATTAGGTCTAAAAGCTTCCCGATCGTAACGTCTGTCGTTCCTAGATGAATCCATTCGAACGCACGTTTGCGCGTTCTGAATTGTTCTATTAAAGATGCCAGGGAATTCTCACGAAGGTTTTCTCTAGTAAGGGACAGTTCGGAAAGCAGTTGGACAGGCGTAACTGTACCAGGCTCCACAGCTTTCCTTGAGACTAGGTCTTCCTTTGCTCGGATTACCATACTGCAATCCCCTGATCCAAAGTTTCGTCCCGATTTTTCTTTGCGGTCAACAATTTTCGAACAACGAGATGGAGCAACCCGCCATGCTGGTAATATGTCAGTTCGCTTTCTGTGTCAATGCGCGCACGAACAGCAAAACGAACGATCTCCCCGTGAGTCTTCCGCGCCTCCACAATCACTTCTTCCCCTGGCTTAAGTGTTTCAACACCATTTATTTCATATATTTCCGTTCCGTCCAACCCGAGTGAGCGCCAACTTTCTCCCGAACGAAACTGCAGAGGGAGAACACCCATACAAATCAAGTTAGAACGATGAATACGCTCGAAGCTATTGGCTATGACAACGCGAACGCCAAGTAGACGTGGGCCTTTAGCGGCCCAATCTCGCGATGAACCCGCGCCGTACTCTTTACCCGCAAGAATAATTAGTGGGATATCGTCAGTAGCATATTGCATAGCAGCTTCGTATATGGTCATCATCCGGCCGGAAGGATGATGAATCGTCATTCCTCCCTCGACTCCCGGTAACAGCATGTTTTTCAAACGTATATTAGCCAGTGTACCTCGCATCATCACCTCGTGATTTCCCCGTCTGGCTCCATACGTATTAAATGCAGTCGGTTTTACTCCGTACGCCGCCAGATAGTGACCAGCAGGACTAGTGGGGTCAATTGTTCCCCCTGGGGAAAGGTGATCAGTCGTTATACTATCGCCTAATAAAGCGAGTACGCGTCCCCCTGAAATTGACTTCGGCGACGAAGCCGAATGAGTCATCGAGTCAAAATAGGGAGGCCTCTTAATATACGTGCAGTCTTTCTCCCAACTGAACAAATCGCTCTCCGGCGCGGAAATAGTCTCCCACTGCTCGGTCGCCCGAGAATCTTGTCGGTAGCGGTCGCGAAACATACGTGGAGAAATGGATTTGTTCATCACAGAGGAAACCTCTTCGTCCGAAGGCCAGATATCGGAAAGGTATACCGGAACACCGTGCGTATCAGTGCCTAGCGGTTCGCGCGTGAGGTCGATCTTGACTGTACCCGCGATGGCGTATGCAATGACTAACGGCGGAGAGGCTAAATAATTCGCCCTAACTAGAGGGTGAATCCGCCCTTCGAAATTGCGGTTACCACTAAGGATAGACGTCGCCACCAGATTATTCTCTTTTATTGCGGTAGCCAGTCGTGGATCCAGCGGCCCACTACTACCGGAACAGGTCATACACCCGTAACCCGTCACATGGAATCCAAGTGTTTCCAGTGGCGAAATCAACCCTGCAGCCTTCAAATAATCGGTAACAACTTGTGATCCCGGAGAAAGACTAGTCTTTACATACGGCGGGACAGTCAGTCCCCGAGTCACAGCGCGACGCGCCAGCAGACCTGCCGCAATCATAACAGACGGGTTCGATGTATTCGTGCACGAAGTAATAGATGCAATTAAGATGGAGCCGTGGGTAAGAGTCACCGTACGGTCATCGAACGCCACATTCACCTTAATCGCACCGTCTCTATTCTCAGATGCTATTAAAGGTGCATAAGTTGTCGTAAGTGTGCGAGAAAATGACGTTTTCAGCTCTTGAACCGATACGCGTTGTTGAGGCTTGGCGGGACCGGAAACGCTCGGTACAACCTTAGTTAAATCGAACGTCACGAGCTTGTTGAAAATAGGGAGCGGTTCTTCGTTATGACAAAACAAGCCTTGAAACTTGTAGTAGCGGTCCACGAGCTGAACTAGCGACTCAGGGCGTCCAGTGGCGCGCAAGTAGCGCAACGTCTCTTCGTCTACTGGAAAATAAGCCGAAGTAGCTCCATATTCCGGAGCCATATTGGCAATTGTCGCTCGCTCAGCAAGACTTAATGCGCGTACTCCTTCGCCGCAGAACTCCACAAACTGATCGACAACGCCTTCCTGGCGGAGTCGTTCCGCTACGGACAACACCAGATCAGTAGTCGTAACCCCCGGCCTCAAGCGGCCAACTAGCTTTACACCGACCACAGGGGGACGCAGGAGCATGAACGGATGGCCCAGCATGGCGGCCTCTGCTTCAATACCGCCAACTCCCCACCCTAATACACCGAGACCGTTAATCATCGTTGTATGACTATCTGTGCCACAGACGCTGTCAGGAAATGCGGTCAATATACCGTCACGCTCTTGTACCCGTACGACCGTAGCGAGGTTCTCTAAATTTACCTGATGGACAATTCCTGTGCCAGGAGGAAAAACTCTCAGGCCTTGAAACGCTCGTTCCCCCCAACGCAATAACTTAAAGCGTTCTCGATTCTGTACAAATTCTTGCTCTGTGTTATACTGCAATGCTTTTGTACACGCGGCTACGTCCACCTGAATTGAATGGTCGACAACCACATCAGTTGGTAACACAGGGCTGACTAGTGCTGGGTCGCCCCCAAGCTTCTTCACCGCTTCACGCATTGCCGCTAAATCTACAATGACCGGAACGCCAGTATAGTCTTGTAAGAGCACACGGGCGGGCAAGTACGGCATAACGACTTGTTCTTCCCCTCCGGCAAGTGCACGAAGCGTCGCATCTGCCGTATCCACACTTGCAAATCTAGCCGTAACAGAACGCAAAAACGCCTCCATTAGCAGTCTGATCGAATAAGGCACTCGCGAGAGTTGCAGACCGAGTCGATTCTCTAAACGTTTGAGAGACCAAATGTTATACTGCTTTCCCGCAAATTCCATTGGAACACATACCCCGAGTGGATCTTTTACAATGTTTTTCAACGGTCTCACCCCTGAATCTCACCTGCTTCAAGGCGACGTAGTAGTTCTTTACGGTCCACTTTTCCGTTAGCATTCAACGGCATATCTTCAACAATATAGATACTCCGCGGTACCATATAGTTCGGCACCTTTTCCCGTGCTGCTTCAATAAGTGTTGTAGCGTTCACTTCGGGGCTAGCAATGACAAAAGCAACGATTCCTTTCGCTGTTCCATTTTCAACCGGCCAACTTAAAGCCACCGCCGAAAACACTCCGTGTTGTTGCGATAGCACACCTTCAATTTCACTCAACTCTATCCGATAACCTTGTATCTGTACTTGATGATCGATCCGCCCCATATACGCAAGATTACCGCTAGATAGATAGCGAACGCGATCGCCCGTTCGATAATACTCTTTTACCTCCCCGGACGCCTGTTTAATCCGGACGGTACGCTGTTTGGTTTGTTCCGGGTTGCGCCAGTAACCGGGGAAGGTCTGTGGTCCAGCCACACATAATTCCCCTTCGGAACCACGAGGCACAGGTTCAAGATTTTCATCGAGTAAGCACGCATCGAGTCCGGGATAAAGTTGACCGATAGGAACGATATCGTTGACACACTCTTTTGGGGACTCTATTGGATGCCAGCGGTACGCTGTGCAGGCAATCGTCAGCTCGGTAGGGCCGTAAAGGTTTTCAATGACTGAATGTGGTGCCGCTACTTGCCAGGCTTCCGCAGTCGCTCTCGGGAGTGCCTCTCCACAGAAAAGGCTCAAACGCAAACTCGAAAGACTATTCGGTTTTAAGAGGTTTTGCTTACGGAGCAATGCGGCAACAGACGGTACGGAAAACCACACAGTAATACCTTTGTCTCGTACGTAGCGAAACGGTGACAACAGTTCAATCGGTTGTATCACGCAAACGGCAGCCCCTCCTCCCCAGGCCATGAAAAGGTCAAACACGGAGAGATCGAACGTCTGGTCAAACGTTTGTGTCAAACGATCTTCAGGTGTGATCTGGTAACGCTGCTGATTGATCGAGATAAAGTGACTGACATTGGAATGGGTGATTGGCACACCTTTTGGCACGCCTGTACTACCCGAAGTGAATAACAGATAAGCCATTGCCTCTGAAGAAATAACGGGTAGCCCCTCGACGGGGACAGCATACTCTACATCTAGTCGATCCCGAATTTCAACTGCAACGTGGGGAAAATCCTCTTTGTGCGAATCTGGCAAGAGGATGCAATAAGGAAGCCGTCGCAAATCTTTGACGATCTCGTAAAACTGTGGCAGAGAAGCTTTATCTACAATTAACGCGTCGAGCTCTGCCTGCTCGATCATCGCACGCGTCCGCTGTGTAGGAAAAGTGCGATTTAGCGGAACGAATGCAGCACCGGAAAACAAGCTTGCCAATACCCCTATGTAAGACACCTCACTTCGATAAGCAAATATACCGATCCTTCTAGGTGCAGCATGCATACTATTGCGAATGACGAACGCCCAACGTCGAGCGATGTCATCGATTTCGGCGTATGTCCATTCACGGTTAGCGATCGTTAATGCCAAGGCATCGGGGTAACGTTCAACGCTAGAAAGAAAACCAGCATGAAGTAAGGTACTTGAAGTACGTATTGCTAAAGGACGACTGGATCGAATATGTGCCATAACAGCCCCTCCTTAATTGAAAACACCCATAAGAAAAATATTTAAGCGCTGTCAATGATAGTGAAACACGTCACCCAACCGTTAGCTGGACTTGCGGCCTCTAGTGTCCCGTTGATCAATCGGCAGATAAGGGGAATCTGTCTCCCCTACATACTGAAGAAGCGGTCTAATGAGAATGTTATTCTCGAACTGTTCTTTTACCTGAGAGATCCAGCCAGGCATCCGACCAATCGCGAATGCTGCGACAAAAAGATCTTGTGGAATCCCAAGTAGATGGTAGATAATACTTGCATAAAAATCGACATTGACGTCGACACCTTTTTTTACGTACGATCGCATCGCATTAACTACCGCTTCTAATATGTCGTACCACTTCTTTTCTCCCAACTGTACACTTAACTCGTAAGCCGCCTGCCGCAAATGCCGAGCCCGTGGATCCTCCGTCTGATATACCCGGTGACCAAAGCCCATGATCGGCTCGTTCTTAGATTGAAGACGTGCGACATACTCAGCGGCACGATCTGGTTCGCCAATTTCCTGAACCATGGTGAGAACATTCTCGATGGCTCCCCCGTGAAGCGAACCGGCAAAAGCAGCAATAGCAGCTGTTAGCGTGGCGTACAGATCGGAGCGTGTACCCGCTACGACCCGAGCAGCGAATGCCGAAGCATTCGATCCGTGATCAGCATGTAGGATAAGGATTTTGTCTATGGTTTGGACCGCTCGCTCGTTAGGAATCTCACCGTGAATCATATACAAGAAGTTGGCTGCATGGGAAAGTGTAGGGCTAGGTAGTAGAGGCTGTTTACCACGGCGAATGGCTTGGTGAGCAGCCACCAATGTCGGTATTTGGGCAATGAGGCGAATAGCCTTTTGCTGTAGCGATTTGGCCGAGTTATCACCCCGATGGACATCAAAGGTTGCTAAGGCAGAAACTGCCGTTCGAAGGACTTCCATTGGATGAGCATGTTGCACCATACGGATAACTTCAAGGATTGGGGCCGGTACCGACCGGGCTGCCTTTAATTCGCTATCGAAGCCGTTAAGCTCCTCGCGATTAGGTAACGCGCCATAAAGAAGAAGGTATGCTGTTTCTTCAAAAGTTGAATGGGCTACTAAGTCGTGGATGGAGTACCCTCTGTAAAGGAGTTTACCCTGCCGATCGACTAATGTCGTACGCGTTCGATCAAAAATGACTCCAGCAAGCCCACGACAAATAGTCGTTGCATCATGGGTTCCCGTGAATACCTCTTTCACTGCAATACGATTCCCCGTCGACTCAAGCTGAGGGGAGGACTCCGCCTCGCTATTCATTGATGCAACGTTCGCTATCCCCACATATTCACGCCCTTCATTGCCCCGATCATAACTTTCTTCCCGATGAGAGACATGTTGTTGCACAAAGGCGCGAATAGCTGCTACACTATTAAGTTCAACGATTGTGTCAGCGTCTAGTGGAACACCGTATTCCTTCTCGAGGGCTATCATAAGATTGACATGCGCCAAGGAATCCCATGCCATAATTGATCGATACGCCAAGTCATCGGTAATTTGATCCTCCGGAACTTGGAGTACGTGTGCAATTAACGTCTCAACCCCCCTTATTTTTCTACTTTGCCCCTCTTTACAAATTTCCCCTCTTTTCATATAACCACGTCACTCCCACGTTTTTTTATTAAGTGCCATTTTCTGTCCGATTTCTTCAAAAAAGCTGACCCACCGTTCGCAAGATAAGGAAGACATTTCTTCCAAATAGTAAAACAATAATGCACAAGCTATAGCTATTTTGACAACCCCTGCAGCATGTCGAAGTAAGAACCTTGTATTAATCGTCTCCGGCTGCATCGTTTGTCTCATAAGCTAATTCGACAACAAATCGCAAATTCCTGCCCATTTCATGAATTTTTTTATCTCGTTTGAGTTTGTAACCTTGATGACGATAGTAGTATTGTAGAATGACTAAATATAGCTCTTTTAAAAGAATTACCTCATTAGGAAAATACCCTCTATGTTTGGGCTAATTCCTTTTACAATAAATTTGCAGTGGTTCGAACCGGACAATCAACGCATCGATCACCCTTAATCACCCTTTTGCTTCTCTTGGGTTGTTCTGGACCAATTTGGATGGTTGCCTTTTTGAAGTGATGACTGTTGAGTCATTATTGGGATGTGTTCAGCCTTCTTTCCTTTATTTTGGAAGGGCTTTGTTCTAGGCAAATATATCACCCCCTTCTATAATTAATTATAGGGTAGAAAATTTACAAATAGGAGGTGAACACTTTGAAAAACAGACGAATCAACCAAATTATTAACGAATTAATCACGTGCGGCAAACTGAACGACAACGATTATTGCGCCGAGTATTTCCGCGTCTCTACACGGACCATTCAAAATGACTTAAATGCCATTTCCGAAATGCTGGCGGATCATTATCAACTTTGCTTAACTAAGGATGCTAATCAAAATTGGACTCTTCAAGGTAGCGAGGAGCAAATACAGCTTTTCCACGACGATTACAGGACGGAAGAAAAGCAATTTTTATCTCCAACTGAACAGCGTCAACTTGCTATTATGAATAAATTGCTCATCAATGGGGAGACTGTCTCCTATCAAGCGCTATCGGAGGAATTCTTTGTCAGTCGGAGTTCAATTGCCGCTGATATGAAAACGATCAAAAAATTTTTCTTATTAGATCGAAATTATTTGGAAACGAACAATAGTGGCACTTTCTTCGTCGGAGATGAGTATCAACGACAAAACATATTGCTACAATTTATTCTCTCTATGGATCAGCACCATACAGGGGATGCAAACAGTCTTAAGCCACTGTACAGGAGCTTATTCGGTGACGCGATGGTAAGCACACTCTCTCTCATTCTCGATGAATTTTTCGGTAAACTGAAGCACCGTGTAAACAATCAGTCGATGAAGGTTATCCAAACATCGCTTGTCATTATGGTGGGGCGAATTTTACAAGGGCATCGTATTGAGCTGGTCGAAGAGGATCCTTTTAATTTCGAGCAACTTCACGATATGACCACATATTTTTTGACCCTTGAATTAAGTGATCTTATGGAAAGTGCCTTTGAAATCAAACTGACAGATGCCGAGCTGCGGTCAATTAATAAACTGTTTATTGCTAGTGGTATTGAACCGATAAAAAACGACGTAGAAGTAACCGAGAAATACATCGATTTAATTGATGCAGCCATTAAAAAGATGGCCTATTCAACGGAAGTGCCTTTAGAAAACGACCGATTACTGCGGGAAGGTTTAATTACCCATATCATTCCCATGATATACCGCCTACAGAACGATATTAACATTACGAATCCCTTGTTAGACGTTATTAAGGAAAAATATAGCGTGATGTACGGGTTGACTTGGTTTGTCATGATGGATATTGAAAAAGAGTTAAATCTTAACTTAACCGAAGATGAAGTCGCCTTTATCATGGTCCATTTCCAAGCTGCCATCGAACGACATCGCCAATCGATCCGCGTGCTCTTTGTCTGTCCCAACGGCTATGGCACTTCTTCCTTAATTGCCAGCCAAGTAAAACAACTGTTGCCGAATATCGATAGTTATGAAACGTTGTCGCTCTCCAAGATTGGTTCAAAAGACTTGTCCCAATTTGACTTTATTATTTCGACCGTTCCTTTGGAGGCGCAAGAACAGACAGAAGAACAGACCATAATCAAAATATCACCGATTCTCACACGCCAAGATGTAAAAATAATTTTGGAGCACTACGGCGAGTGGTTTATACAGCGTAGCGCCATAACAAATAGGAACATGGCCACAAATTCGCTCCTTTCGGAAGTTTTACGTCCGAAAGATATTTATCTGAATCATTCACTGAATGAAAAGGAGGAGGTTATCGGTTTTCTCTGTGACGAACTAGTGGCAGAAGGATGTGTCACTAATGAATTTAAGGAATCTGTCTACGGCCGAGAATCGTTGGCACCGACTCATATGAGTAACGGCGTGGCAATGCCTCACGGTAATCCACACTTCGTCACAAAATCAAAAATTAAAATTTTTGTCAATCCTCAGCAAACGATCTGGGATGACGAAAAGATTGATGTCGTCATTTTATTAGCTATTCACAAAGAAGATGTGGAACATGTAGAGCCGATCCTACAGACCCTCTTCAACATTATTTTCGATCGGCAAATGATTGAGGCCATTTTCTTCCAAGAGGAAGGGCAATATATTTATGACAACATTGTTAAAGGAGTCGTCAATTATGGCTGAAACTGAAAATAAATTGAAGCAATTACTGACGAAGGAACGTATGCTACATCTTCAAGCGGTGTCCTCATGGGAGCAGGCGGTCGACCTTGCGTGTGAACCGCTTTTAAATGAAGGATCGATTAGTGACCTATATGTAACGAACATCAAAAAAAACGTAAAAGAAAATGGCCCCTATATGGTTCTCGCCGATTACTTCGCCTTGATGCATGCTAAAGCTGGTGAAGGCGTCAACGAACTGTCCATGTCACTGTTAATTGTGGACGAAGAGGTAGATCTCGTAGGGGTTCCTGTGAAGCTCTTTCTCATCTTGGCCGCCGAGGACAGCCGCACTCATATCGATGCATTAGCAGATATTACTACCTTATTAATGGATCAGGCATCATTTAATACATTTCTAAACGGAGACATTGAACAAATTTCGCGATTAATTGAAACCAATGTGAAGGGAGGTGATCAATCGTGAAGTTTTTAGCAGTGTGTGGTTTTGGGGTCGGTTCCTCCATGGTCTTAAAAATGACGTTAGAGCGTGTGGCACGGGAGTTAGGGATTGAAGCTGACGTAGAAAACACCGATCTCAGTAGTGCAAAGGGCACAGCTTGCGATGCCATCTTTACTAGCCACGAGCTCCTCGGGGAATTAGAGAGTTCTGTCAATTGTCCGATCTATCCGATTAAAAAGTACATGGACACGAACGAAGTAAAAGGGGCGCTGCAATCATTTTTAGAAACGAAGGCTTAGCGTGCAAGTAGCAGGATGATGTCAAGCCCTTCTTTTAACGTATCGTCGCTTTTGATGGATGTGTTAAAAAGGGCTTGAACACAATATACAAGGAGGCGTTTGAATTGGATTTTATAGCCAACCAAATTCTTAAAAATCCCCCTGTTCTACTTGGTCTAATAGCGGCCATCGGATTAATTGTGCAGAGGAAAAGCTTTTCTGATATTGTCAAGGGTTCTCTTGCAGCAGCCTTCGGGATGGTGCTCCTAAGTAAAGGCGTGGAAATGTTAGTCGGGACGATCGCTCCGATCAATACCGCTTTCCAAGGTGCCTTAGCTGGAGGTGAAGTTGCCGACGGATTGAACGATGCCACCTTCACCGCTTCATACGGTGGCGATGTAGGGATGGCTATGTTTTTGGGCTTAATCATTCACTTATTGATTGCCCGATTGACGCCTGTTAAGACGATTTTCTTAACTGGTCACATGTTGTGGTGGTTCCCCTTCGTCTTTATCGCTGCTGGCGTGGAAGCCGGTATGAAAGGTACGACGCTCATTGTCTTCGGGGCCATCTGTTCTGCACTCTATTGGTCCTTCATGCCTTGGATTATGCGTAAATACGTTTGGGATGCAACGGGTGACAATTCTTTCCTAATCGGGCACCCCACAGGATTCCTCAGCTTGATCTCAGGTTTTGTCGCCAAACGAGTCGGCAACAAAGAAAAATCAACGGAAGACATAAAGGTGCCAAAGAGCTTGTCCTTCTTCCGCGAAATTTCCGTCACAGGCGGCATTGTCATTGCCATTATGTACGTAGTCGTCGGCTTATTGATCCCATCTTTAATTGAAGATGGCGAGTATTTATCAATGACTGCCGTCAACAACGGTCTTAGCTTTGGTGCTGGTTTACTCCTCATGCTATTCGGTGTAAGAATGTTGATTAACCAAATCATTCCCGCTTTCCAAGGTATTTCGGAAAAGCTCATTCCAAATGCAGTTCCGGCTTTTGATGCACCCATTATTTTTAACTATCGACCGAACGCCGTCATTATCGGCTTCGTTGTCGCCATGATCACGTCTACCGTAATGATTGTAATTGCCAATACGACGAATATGTTCGGTGTGTTGCTCGTACCGTTGGTCATCACCAGCTTCTTCGAATGCGGTGCCGCGGCCGTGATTGGCGAAGGTCAAGGGGGCTTACGGGGAAGTATTATCGGGAGTGCCGTCGCTGGTGTTGTGATGGTCTTGGTGATGGGTGTCTCGGTGACGATGTTCGACAGCACCATTCAAAACTGGCTCTTAATCTTCGGCGGTAACGACTTCTCTATTTTCGGACCAATTGCGAAGTTAATTGCAAGCATCTTTTAATGTCAGCATCTTATAATGTCAGCATCTTTTAATGGGGTGTGATCATGACCTTTCAATATTTCAACAAAATGGCGGAACTACTTGCTACGGTAGAAAAAGAGGAAAAGGACGCTATGCTAAAGGCCCGAGATATCTTAGTGGAGGCTACAGAGAAGAAGCGTTCGATCTATATTTTTGGTGCGAGCCACGCCGGTATTTTGGCGCAAGAGATGTACTATCGCGCCGGCGGTTTAATGACCATCAATCCGATCTTCGGCAGAGAGCTGATGTTAGACAATGAACCAATCACGCTCACTAGCCAGATGGAACGCTTAGTCGGCTACGGGACAGTGTTAGCTAAAAAAGTAAATTTTAAAGCAGACGATGTCTTAATCTTACACTCGGTCTCCGGCCGCAACCCTGTGACGATTGAGATGGGAATGGTCGCCCAAGAAAAAGGAGTTAACGTCATTTCCTTAACGAATATGACTTACTCTAAAGGCACCACTTCCCGCCATCCGTCTGGCAAAAAATTGTACGATGTGAGCGATGTCGTCATCGATAACCACGGTGCCATTGGCGACGCTACCTGTACCATCGAAGGCATCGATCAAAAAGTCGCCCCTTCTTCTACGGTTGTAGGGGCAACGATCTTGAATGCCATCGTCGTTGAAGTGTGTCAAAAGTTAGTGGATCGCGGGATGAAGTACCCGCCGATTTTTTACAGTGCCAACTTAGACGGTGGCGATGCATTGAATCAAGCACTGTACGAGAAATACAAGGATAGTATTCACTATCGTTTCTAAACGATTGCCTAGCTGCCAGTGAAAAAGGAATTGGCAACAGTATGGGTTAACACCTCCCCCCTCACTGCGCCAATTCCTTTGCGTGCTTTTCAATGTGCCGACCGCGACTGTATGCCGATCGCGACTGCATGCCGGCCACGACTGCATGCCGGCCACGACTGCATGCCGGCCATGACTGTATACCGATCGCGACTATATGTCGGCCACGACTCTCGGGCACACGTGTACGTTATGCAACCTCGACCCCGACTCCGACACTCATCTCCACATAAGGTTCCCCGGCGTTGCTTCTTTTGTAGACCACGAAAATCGGCGTCCTCTGACTCATGTCGTGCTTGTTTATATAATCGATCAGCGCCCAGTACTGCACTTGTGATTGTTCGTTAAAATCGGCGGTGATCCGCGTCATGAGCATTTGGTCGACGAAGAAATAGCTGTGGAATTGAATCTCTTCTTCCGGATCCACGTCAAAATCGTCTTCCTCGATCGCGAGAAATAGTTCCGCAGTCATAATTTCCGCGGTCGGATCACTCATGATGGTAAAGAATAAAGTGCCGTTCGTATGATAGCCATGTTCACGCAAGATCGTGTCAAAATCAGTCATGGCCAGATCGATCTCCTCCGGCACAAACCGGTACAGCTTGGACGCGACGTTCCGGTGGGCGATGACATGGTTCTCCACAATCATGACTGATCACCTCGCTCCCGGATGGGGACGTATAAGTCAATAATGATGTCGTCGAACACTTTCAACAACACACAGTAATACGTGTCCTCCAGCTCGATCTGTTGTTCACTGGCATACTGCTTCACTCGATCGTAAGCATCATAAAAGTCAACGGCTTCGTCCGCCTGTCGCAAGACGAGGGCGTCATCGATGCGGAACTGCTCTTCAAAGCGAAAATGCGTCTCGTCACTTAAGCTTATAGGGACATTGATCGGTAAGTAGTACGTAAAGTGGACAAATTCGGCTTTACCGTCCTCCGGTGACACAGAGAAAAACACGGGACCGTTTTGATAAATATCCCGCGTTAACGGAAAATCTTCCAGAATAAAAATACCTTCCTGCCAGTCTTTCTTTAACTGCCGTGTTTCATAAACAATGACGTTGTCAAAAATGAGGGGGCGCTGCTCGATCTTCATCGTTAACAATCCTCTCCTGTATGTTCGCTCTTCTCGATGACATCTGTGACTCTTACGACTTGACATAGACTCTGACTGCGTGACATTGCAATTATATAGCAGCTTGTGGACCGGAAACTTTGTTGCTAGCTCGGGCTAACGCTTCATCCTGCTTTTGGATGGATTCACCAACCTTCACCAGTGTCTGAATGTCGGCCTCGAGGATCTCCTTGTACCTTGCAAACAGTTTGGTCGCCTCGATAAACATTTCCAAGTCGTCCGTGAACGGCTTAATATTCGTTCGATTAAATGAGGCATAGCAACCAAAGGTCGTTAAGCCAGACTGGGAGTTTTTAATTTGCCCGACTTTGTCACGGTATTCTCCGATATTAATGCTTACTTGCTTCGACACTGTACATCACTTCCTTCGCTCTCGTTCAATTTGGTTGCTAATACTCGTTATTTGTGAAGAGATGGTAGACAACTCGGACTGATACATACCTTGCAGGCTTTCTGCCCGCGCAATTTCCTCGTCCACCTGTTCTTTGATTCCCTCTGTTTTGGCCACGAAGTTTTTGACGCTCTCTTTGTACGCATTGTACCGATCGTCAAATTTCTGCTTATGCTCACCTTTCCACTGGCCTTCGTCAACTGTTAAACTGTCTACTCGTTGTTGATGGCCTTTCAAAGTAGTGATCTGAGTAGACAATTCCGTTGCAGCTGTCCGCAAACGGCTGATTTTTTCGTTCACTGTCGTAAGTTGGCCTTGAAGATTGTCTTTTGCGCCAATGAGTCTCGCTTGCTGTCCATATAACATCTCGATGGCAGCCCGGTTCATAGGATCACGTCCTTTCGGTTCACTTGAGATGGAATGTCACTAACGGCCTAGATGTCCAGTTTTAGTAGGTGCTCGATTTAGAATAACTTGTCGGTGAGTCATAGGTACCGTCCCTCGTGTTCATTCGTAGCTGCTTTTCTATAACTTTAGGGACACACACGACCACACTTAACCTGCTACGGACACTTAACGCACGTCATAGGCTAGCACCTTCCCCCGTCTCTTCGTCTTCCATATGGTCTTCCGTCAGCAAGTTACCGTCCATGTCAAAATTGAAGCTTTTAAAGCGGAACTTGCAATATAGAATGACGAGTTGCTCTGGGAGAACGAATAACATCGCATAAAAGAGTAAAATACCAAGAACCAAAATTAATATTATTTCTACATCCGAAAAACCAATCGTTCGAAATAAATACTGCAGTACAAATACTAAACCAGTGCTGGCAATGATAATCATCGGTAAATAGGATTTAATATTTCCTTCAATGCTTCCCCTAAGTTGATCCTTTTTGGAGCCCTTCCGGTAATGACCTTTGTGCAACAAGATAAAAAAGCGAATGCATGTTGCAATAAAGATCAATGCGCCAAAGGATAACGTGACATAAGTAAAGGTGAGGGACGATGCTTCATCCATTCCCGTCCGCGAAGAAAAAATAAAAAACAAAGCCATGATATAGAATGAAACACCCGCATTTTGCGTTACGATAGTCACTAGTAAATATTGTACTTTCTGGCTTCGTTTATAGACAGCAGGAATGGCATAGAACAAGGAAGCAACAGCAACAATTAATGTGATCCAAAAATGAACTGAAAACATTTTTTCCTTATTCGGGTAATAAGTGCTATCTGCCGCAACGACATAGGACAAGAAAAACAGAAGCGCTTGTAAAAATATAAATAAAAATAGAGCGCGCCCTAAAATCTCCGGACTTTGCCTTCCTGACTCAAAGGGTCCTCTTAATACCGCAAAATCTTCTTCAGATAATTTCTTTAACACTTGTAAATACACCTCCGTTTTAACTTAATGAAACCAGCCTTTAATCCGATCCATCACCGACTTTTTGCTCTTACCGAACTTTATATTCAAAGCTGAATTGATGAGTATTCCTGCACCAACCCCTATCGCCGTACCAACACCCGGTATTGGTATTGTCGCTGTAAAAGTAGCTACAGTTGCCGCCTGCACTGCTCCGCCAACCGCGGTATCAATCGCCGTATCGACAGTCGCTCTGGCTGTGGCGTCAATCCCCCTTAGTCCAGCATCTTTTGCCTCTTGATAGTTGCTGTAAAAGCTTAATCCCGCTCCTACCGGCGCGAGCGCTTTACCGGTCCCTTTGACAAACCCGCTTTTGGCGATTCCCTTAAAATCGCCAATGTCTTTAAAGGATGTCACGGTTCCTTTCCAGGCCGCCTTTCCGATAACTTTCGTTCTTTCACTAAGGCTAGCCCCATCCGTCATGTAACCGATTTCCGGATATTTCTTAAGCGCCTCTTTACCCGTGGCGGACCAATTTGCATCCCCCTTATTGTTGACGTACCTCAACTTCAACCTGCTTGCTTTGTATGTTTCCCAATGTTTTCTTTCCCATTGACTTTTATCCTTTGGAAGTCTATTATACCTTTTTGGATCACTTATACTTTTATCCAAGTCTACTTTATTCGGTTTAATGCCTAGACGATTAAGTGCTTCCTCAGAGGCAACAACTTCATAATACTTTTTCCCATCTTTACCGTTTATCACCCTTGTTTCTAATCCGGCATCTTTAGCTGCTTGATACATCTTATAGCCCGTAATAACCCCCTTTACTGCCGTTCTTCCCTTCCTAGCATAGCCGACGATATCCTTCAT
Source organism: Numidum massiliense (assembly GCF_001375555.1). Taxonomy (NCBI): domain Bacteria; kingdom Bacillati; phylum Bacillota; class Bacilli; order Caryophanales; family Bacillaceae; genus Numidum; species Numidum massiliense. The sequence goes on from NZ_CTDZ01000009.1 coordinate 2,262,087, forward strand.
CGTCTTAATCGCAGCAATACCAGAACCGTCCTTAAGCTCCTTAAATCGCGCTTCGCCACTTATATTGCCGGTTTTCGCCATCACCGTGTGAACGGCCTGCAAGATCGTTTCTAGACTCGAGCTGTGGTCTAAGGGATCGTCTATAGGAACCGCCGTAAATTTATGTAGGTTCCGATCAAGGCGTTCGATATATTTCGTCACCTCTGACTGATCGCGATGGAGGGAATAAGTTCCCGGTTTTACGAGATGACTAATGTCAGCGATATTACGAATCGTTTGTTTGACCTCATTTACTGTATCGTTCAAGGCATCGTATTCGCTCGTAATCGTGTCCTGATGATCTCGCAAGTAATCACTGACAATTATTGCGGAATCGTCCTTATCAACATCCGCTCGAAATTTGGCGATATGATATTTAAATTGCTGCCCCAGTACAGAAAACAATTCATCAAACGCCAAGATTAACGTCCGATGGATCGTGTCTAAGTACCCCTTCGCTGCATCAGCCGATGCCCCTCTAAAGGTGTCCATCTTCTCGAAATCGTAAATAGAGGTTAAGAGAGAATCCAGACCAGTGCGTACATCCTCGACCTTTGAAGTTACTTCTTTTGACAAACTAAGCACTTCGCTCATATCCACTTGGTGACCCATGTGCCTCGTCCTCCTTCACTAAATTATCGCTTGACTGACCATTGCATATCCGTTACTTCATGACGATTCTTACTTTTCGTCCCCTGACTTTGCTTCAGTTACTACCTTCCTTTTGATCCGATTTTCGTTCGTGTTATCGTTTTCTTTTTTCGCTCTTCCCGATGCTGTATTTTCCTGTTGTGAAGTTTCAGTAGGCATGTTTTCTAGCCATTCCGCTACCACTACCAGTGGCGATTGTTCGTTTAAAGAGCCGATATGTTAGATCAGCCCCTGTGGTTACCCACCATTTTTTTGTATTGCGTTCAAAAGAGGTGTTACAACGCTAAAAAATACTATGGTAAACATGTTATTAAGCATTATAATATTTTGGAGTTATTGTGTAAAGAGAAATTCAAAGATTGACTCCAACAGTCTAACAGACACTTCAACCGATATCGGTATAATTTCTTTGTAGCGTTTACAATTATTGACGTTGTCCCGATAGGAAACGCTTTCGCACGCTACGTTACGTTCGTATGATGACGCCAATTTCGCAATCGTGTCCCCGACGGTCATGTTGCCGATGGCGACAGTGCTTCCTTGTACCGGTTTGTCCTGAGCGTCGGAACAGAACCCGATTAGCTCAGCGATCGCCAACTGTTCCGTCAAGTGATCCTTGCAAATCGCTAATGTGCATCAAGTAGTACGGGACTATTTTGATAAATATCCCGCGTTATCAGAAAATCTACCAGAATAAAAATGCCTTCCTGCCAGTCTTTCTTTAACTGCCGTGTGTCATAAACAATGACGTTGTCGCTTGACAAGGGATCGAGAATAGTAGTACGAGCCCTAAATGACTTGGACTTTGCCTCCCGGACTCCAAAGGGCCCTCAATACTGCAAAATCTTCTTCAGAACACTTTTAAATACACCTCCGTTTTAACTTAATGAAACCAGCCTTTAATCCGATCCATCACCGACTTTTTGCTCTTACCGAACTTTTGATTGATTACCCAGTTCACCCCTATACAAATGCGCCTACCGCTGTATCAATGCCGTATCAACAGTCGCTCTCTTTATACGCATTGTACCGATCGTCAAATTTCTGCTTATGCTCACCTTTCCACTGGCCTTCGTCAACTGTTAAACTGTCTACTCGTTGTTGATGGCCTTTCAAAGTAGTGATCTGAGTAGACAATTCCGTTGCAGCTGTCCGCAAACGGCTGATTTTTTCGTTCAATGTCGTAAGTTGGCCTTGAAGATTGTCTTTTGCGCCAATGAGTCTCGCTTGCTGTCCATATAACATATCGATGGCAGCCCGGTTCATAGGATCACGTCCTTTCGGTTCATTTGAGATGGAATGTCACTATTTGTAGCTGCTTTTCTATAACTTTAGGGACACACACGACCACACTTAACCTGCTACGGACACTTAACGCACGTCATAGGCTAGCACCTTCTCCCGTCTCTTCGTCTTCCATATGGTCTTCCGTCAGCAAGTTACCGTCCATGTCAAAATTGAAGCTTTTAAAGCGGAACTTGCAATATAGAATGACGAGTTGCTCGGGAAGAACGAATAACATCGTAAAAAAAATCAACATAAACATACCCATCATAATTATCGTATCTAGTTCAGCAAAACCGCTCGATCGAATTAAATATTGCAGTACAAATACTAAACCGGTGCTGGCAACAATAATCATCGGTAAATAGGATTTAATATTTCCTTCAATGCTTCCCCTAAGTTGATCCTTTTTGCAACCCTTCCGGTAATGACCTTTGTGCAATAAGATGTAAAAACGAATGCACGTCACGATAAAGATCAATGCGCCAAAGGATAACGTGACATAGGTGAAAGTTAATGCCGATGCCCCATCCATCCCTATTCTCGGGGAAAATATAAAAAACAAGGCCATTATATAAAAGCTCACACCAAATAAATTTTGTGATAACAAAATAGTAACTAAGTATTGCATCTTTTGACCCCTGTTGTAAACAGCTGGGATGGCATAGATCAAGGAAAAAACAACTATAATTAACGTGATCCAAAAATGAACTGAAAACATTTCTTCCCTATTCGGGTAATAAGTGCTATCTGCCGCAACGACATACGTCAAGAAAAATACAAGTGCATGAAAAGGGATCGATAATAGTAGTATGGACCCTAAATGACTTGGACTTTGCCTCTCGGACTCCAGAGGGCCCCTCAATACCGCAAAATCCCTTTCGGATAATTTCCCTAACACTTACGCTTGCACCTCCGTTCAATAATTAATGAAACCAGCCTTTGATCCGATCCATCAACGATTTTTTTACTTTTACCTATCTTTTTATTTGTAATGGTATTTGCAACTGTTCCGACGCCGACGCCTACACCTACCGCTTTACCAACACCCGGAATTGGTATAGCCGCCGTAAAAGCTGCTACGGCCCCCGCCTGCACTGCTCCGCCAACCGCAGTATCGACTGCTGTATCGACAGTCGCTCTTACTGTAGCGCGCCCCCGCTCAGTCCCGCATCTTTCGCCTCTTGATAATTGCTGTAAAAGCTCAGTCCCGCTCCGATGGGATCCAGCGCCCTGATGACCCCTTTGCCGACTCCGCTTTTTGCGATACCATTGAAGTCGACAGCGGCGTTAAAAGGCGCCTTCTACCCCTTTTAACGCCGCTTTACCCGTGATAAGGGACGCACATTGGCGATTTTTTTCACCCGCGCAACGCCATCCTCGATACTGTCTTCGTCATCCGTCGCTGCAAACATGCCGCGTACACACTAAAAATCAAAGTCGCTCACGATCCCCAAGTTAATCGTAAACGGGATTTTTTCTACAATGACGCCCGTTTCCGTATCTTTCACGATGAAGTAGTACGCCTTCTGCTTATCGTAAGCGAGTTGCTTCAACACGAACTGCCGCTTAAAGGTGCGATCGCTTGGGTCGTCAGAATGACGATCGCCGATGATCGTCTCTTCGTTCGACAGCACCGTTCCCGCTTCGTCGACGAAATAACAGACGACCGTACGCGGCAACACTTTGTCCCCGGCATTTTCCGTTTGGAAAAAATCTAAGTGGAACAACCGATTCGTGATTTTTCGCGTCACACTCGTCAAGCGGATGTCCACCTTCTCTACCGCCCGCACCCCTTTTTGTCCGACGCGCTTGTTTTTGAAAGAGAGGAGCGGGACGACGATCTCTTGCAAACTCGCGCCGCCGTGTACAAAATTAGCACCCGCCCCTTGCCGTTTAAAGCGAATCGCCGCCTTCGGCACGTACGCCTTAAGCCCTTGCTCATTGGCGACAACGGCCGACAAATCGATCTTTAGTAGCCCCGGCACCTCTCTCTGTTCGGGCGAGAGCACATAGCGCCGCTTCGCCTCGATCGCCGCCATCTGTTCATTCCCGATCTTGTCACTTTCCGCGAGAGCCCCGCGCTCGTATAAAAAACCGTGGTCGGCCGTGATGTACACATTCGTGCCGCCCAAATCGTCGCCGATCATTTTTACGAGTGCGTACAGTTCGTCCACCGCTTTTTCTACCGCGTCAAACGTATATATTTCCGTCGCCGCTTTGTCCCCCATCGCATCAATCGTGTCGTGGTAAAGATAGATCAGTTTCTTGCCTTTAAATGTTTCGCGGCGCGCTGCTTTGTTCATCGTCAGCATATCGCTCGCGTGCCTCACGATGCTGTCTTTCGCCTTCGTCTCCACGATCTGTTTGCGGTTTTCCAGTCCCGCTGTATCCTTCCCGTCCACGAGGACGCGTCCGTCGGCGGCAAAATCGAGCGTGCGGTGCGGCAGTAAGGCGGCCATGCCAAGCTTCGTTACCGACGGCACGACCCCGAGCAACGGTGTCACTTCACATTCACCGACCGTCTCCGCGTTTAACCGATTGCTTAATTCCACCCCCGCCTCATAACGAAAGGCATCGGACACGATCACGAACACGCGCGCCCCTTCTTGCAGCTTCGGAGACACACACTCACGGTAAAAGTTCTGCTGCTTCTCAGCGCCGGGCAGTGCCCACTCGTCCTGCATGTCCGCTGCAACCGCCTGCGACCAGTGCGTGCTCAATTCGCCCATGTACCAGTCGGTGTACAAATGCTCCACCATTTTTTGCAGCTTTTTCATGAGCTCGTGCGTACTTTCCCGGTCATAGGCGACGTAAAACTTGCGGTAATACGTATCCATCACATAGTAATCGTCCACATACGAACGGTATAAATCACCCGCTCGCCCTTGCGGAATGCGGCCGCCTAGGCGTTTATGGAAAGCGTGCATCTCGACCGTGTAGTAAAGCGCGTCGTACAGTGCCGCATACTGCGGGTAGTAATGTTTCGTGCGCCGCAGGCGAATGAGTGCTTTGTAAGCCTCGTAGTCTTCTAACCGCGCGTGCAAACCGTTAACGATGTACATAAGAATTGCCCGATCGACGTAAGGAAAAATATCTGCTTCTTGAAAAGCTTCCAGCGGCATTTGCTTTATGAGGCGTGCCAACTGCAGCTCTTGTTCCGCCATTGCAGCATATGTGTTAAAGACGGCGTCGTCCACCTTATGATGCATCCAGTGGTCAATAAACACGAGCGCATTCGCCCGGTTACGCGTCGCGATAAAATCCTCGACATCTTGCAAATATTTCTCGTCGACGGCATGACTGAAGGCGGTCACCGTTAAATGCATAAACAGTGTCTTTAGCGATCGTTGTTCGCGCTCGCGCTCATAGCCGTAAGTGTTCGCCACGTACGTCCAAAACACATCCACATCAAAAAACTTGGCAAACTGCGTTAAATATTTGTTTTCCGCATCGTCGAGCGTGTCCATTAACACAGTTTTCAACACCGCTTCAACGTTCGGTGTCTTCACGTTGCACAACACACTCATAATAGCGGTCTCGATCAGTGGCTCCGTATACGCCTCGATCTCGAACGCTTGAAACTTACGAAAGCGCTGCTTATTGTTGAAAAACCGCTCGTACTTTTTCACGACCGCGCGCAGCGACGGATCCATACCCAATTCGCTCAAAATGAGCGACACGCGATCGGCGTAAAACGTCTGCGCATACAACACCGTATCCATCAGCCAATTGTCTTCCGTCGCCAGTTCCAACTGTGTGTATATGAGAAAAGCGGAGGTCGGGTCGTCTTCCTCCAGTAAGTATTTCGTGTAAAACTGATTGTGCGTCGTTAACGTATGTACCTTGACGTCTTCCAGCGACAGCCGTGCGACGTCTTCTGCAAACTCGCCGTCCCGGTCGACCCAGAACACAATTTTGCGCTGCTCCCCGTCTGTTAGCGGCTGCGCAAAAATGTCCGCGAGTGCTGATTCGATTTGCCCGATATTCACCGCATTCACCTCTCTATCCTTTATTATAAAGCAAGGATACACCAGCCGAAACCGGTGTATCCTTTTTGGGGTGGGTGAAGCCACTGAATGACTAACGCGTTCTTATTTTGGAGTGGAATGATGTGTAACACATGTCTAGGGTGCTAAGTTTCGCACGGTTTTCATCCATACGGCCGAAAAGCGCTTCTATTGCTTCTCCATCAAACGTATGGTAAATCCGACTGAATAGCTCGTTTTGCTTTTCTACAACGTAAGGTACAACGTTGCTGTGGGTAATATATGCTTGGAGGAAGTTTATTTCCGCCTCCATATCGTCCTTTATATTTTTCCTCAAATTGCTCCTCTGCTCTACTTCTTTCATTAAATCCTTGTTCTCGTAATACTTCGGATTAAAGTCGTGGGGCACAGCATATCCCTCCTTCGCTATTTCTGCTTAATCGTTTGTGCCAGTCGTTGATCGGTCTCTGCAAACTTTTCCGCTATTTGCTCTATGTGATAAGCGATTTCAGCAGTGCCGTTTACCGTCTCGCCTAGCAGTTGAAAGGTGTAGTCAAATAGCGATGCGTCGTAAAATAGGGGAACCGTTTTGTCAAATGACTGCGCGATTCGTTTGAAGGCTTCGTCCACGTCAGCAGCCGTCATTTTGTCGTATGCACCAGTACCAACTAGACGGTAATATTTACTTTTTACAGCATTAACTGCATCATCGTTGCGACTGGGGAACTCTCTAAATTGTTTTAAGCTATTAGAAAGTAGTTCTTGGGTCGCTCGCAACTCTTCCCCATATGCCCGCATGATTTCGGTCTGTAGAAAAATAGCAACGTTTCCTTGTCCGCTGTACTTCAGCGCTAACGGCGATTGCGGAACGCGACCGTATGTGAGTTCATCGTATAACACGTCGGCACGGAGGTAACCGTCTTCATCGTACAACTTAGCATTTGTAAAGTTAGCAATACCGTGTTTAAAAAACCAAGCACCATCCGTCAGCGGATCACCGACGTAGTAGACAGAGCCGATTGACTGGGAATGCATCGTTCCCGCAAAGTCGAGTGGGTATGTATAAGAAATGATCTTGTCCCGATAGGCGCCTTCCCGCACTTTCTTCTTCTCCGCATCTGTTAGCAACTTGTAGGCGTCGGCTGCAGCGAAAGTAATGGCATGTGCGTTATGTTTGACCGCATAATATAATGCGAGTGCTCCACCCAGTGAGTGCCCGACAAAAGTGACGTTATCGGCGCCGTACTTTTTGATGTACCGGATAAACCCCTTAAAACTGGACATACATAACTACAAGCTCACGTTATCTCTGGTTCTCGCTTCCTTTCGTCAATAGAAGTGTAGTCGCTTCAGACCTTCCGTCAAGGGTAAAGGCTACGCCCTCGCTTTCGCTCGCCCTTGACGTCACGTCTTACAGCGGCTGTTGGCTTGGAAGACGAAAGGGAAGGATCAGAGTCGAACGGCTTTCGTGCGCAACGAAGATGTTTGATGCGCATGGAAAAACTGCGCGGGGCTCATGTCCCCAATACTACCGTGTATGCGGCGGTTGTTATAAAAGTCCATAAAGCCTATGACGGTACGATATGCTTCCTCGTACGTCTCAAAGGAATACTTGTTGAAGCATTCGTCCTCAACGATCCGATGAAACGCCTCAATATGGGCATTTTTATTCGGTGTGTTCGGCGGAATACGTTCGTGCTCACAACCGTAGTGTTCACAAGCTTCTTCGAATACTTTAGATACGAACTGTGGACCATTGTCCGTCCGGATGATCGGCTTTTCTTGTGCCTCCTGAAGCCCGCGTGTCGAAAGCGCTCGTTGTAGCACCTGAACAGCGTCTTGACCTTCGCAAGCTAATCCAACATGATAGTCAATAATCGAACGGTCATAAACGTCAATGTAGGAAAGCAGGAAGAAAAAGCGGTTTTCTCCGGCAATGTACCCATACTTGATGTCTGTTTCCCACAGCTCATTCGATCGCTCAACGAGGCGGTTACGTGCAAGGCGCCTAGGGTGGCGGATTCGCTTCCGTCGCTGCGGCAGTAAGATGCCTAACCGTTTGCAGAGACGGTACACTTTTTTCTTATTAATGACTAAATCGTACGTCGAACGGAGCGCCACCGTTAATTTTCGGTACCCATACGCGTAGCCATCACCCGAGACGAGCTCCATAAGCCATTCTTTAATTTGTTCGTCGGACACTTTTTGCCCGCTGTTTGTGAAGGAGTAACCTGGTGCCGGTCTCCCCCCACTTACTTTCTTCTCCTTCACCCGATAGTGTTTCTGATAGTAATAGGTGGAACGCGGTACGTGGACAATCCGTAAAACGGTTTGGATCGGGTATCCCTTAGAAATCCACTTGTCCGCTACTTCAATCTTTTCAGCAAGTGAGGGTGCTGCTTTTTTACAAGATCACGCAAAATGGCAATTTCTAAATCCTTTTCGCCCAACAACCGTTTTAGCTGATCATTTTCCTGAGCAAGATCACTGAATTCGCGTGGTTGGGCGGATTCGATCGGGACGTCCCCGTAGTGCCCGTCCTTATATTCGCGAACCCATCGGTTAAGCAAGTTAGAACCGAGATCATAGCGGCGAGCAACTAGCGCTTGGTTACCAACCTCCATGGCTTCCTTTGCGACTTGGATTTTAAATTCCTTGGTGAACTGACGGCGTTTCATTTGATTCTGCCCCTTTCATCACTAGTATAACTTAAAGTGTTTAGTGATGTCCAAGTTACTATAGGGGCTTAATAGGTACTTATTGACAATGTCTTCCGACGCCGTGAATTGGTTTTTGTTCTTAATGTAAAAATCGCCGTCTTTGACATAAGCCCTGTCACTTGCGAGTAGAGCATCTTGTGAAGGTGAACCCCGATATTTTCCACTACGGTATTCCTTTTTAACGTGATTCGGAGTCCCAGTAACGGTGCCGTTTATATCCTCTTCTATGTCTTTAACTGTTTGTTCCACCGCAGAGAGTTTATCGGGTGGTCTTGTTCCTTCAAAACTAATGACGACTTCCTTCGTTTTAGGGTTCTGGATGACGTACATATGTAGGCCTGTTTCTTTGTCCCTAATTTCGTCGATGACTTTCCAGATGGTCTTAGTACCGTTTTTCATTTTTACTTTAATAGTAGTTTTCGAGTACTTATACGACTCCTTAGCGATTTCGGCCGCTGCCTGATCTCTAATCGTTATACCCATAGTCATCCATCCCTTTTTTTAGTATGATGAATATAAGGAGTGTTGTAACCTTGAAAAAATTAACTGTGGTGGTCATCTTGATAGCCATTATAATATTGGGGGGATATTTTGTGAAGAGCAATGTGATGATTGACAAAAAAGTTGCCAACAAGGCGAAGATAAAGGTAGAAGATTACATTCGTAAAAACTATGAAGGAATAGAAACAGTCGAATTTACGGATGTATCTAGAAGCCCACTAGGGGGACTTATGGTTGACGGGATCGTAAATGGAAAGGCTGGTTTTTCGGCAAGCGTCGACGATTCAAGTGATTATTACATTGGAAGCATTGGTGAGGAAGAAGGCTTTCCACCAGAAAAGGAAGAGTGTGTTGAAAAAGTTTGTGAATGAACTGCTACCTATACCCAGCAGGGGCGGTAGGTAACGGATCAATGCCCAATTCGCTCAAAATGATCGAACACGCGATCGGCGTGAAACGTCTGCGCATACAACACCGTATCCATCAGCCAATTGCCTGCCGTCACCAATTCCAACTGTGTGTCGTCCAGCGACAGCCGTGCGACGTCTTCCGCGAACTCGCCGTCCCGGTCGACCCAGAAACAATTTTGTGCTGCTCCCCGTCTGTTAGCGGCGCGCAAAAATGTCCGCGAGCGCCGATTAGATTTGCCCGATATTCACCGCACTCACCTCTCTATCCTTTATTATAATGTGAAAGGGAACGATTTGTGCGTGCTGCCTTGCACTTGCATGATGATCCGAGGGAGAGGGAAGCTTTTTGTCTGGGTAAAACAGCCAATATACCCACTTAACGACGAAGTTTATGCCGTAATAGACAGAAGCAGCAACGACTAGTGCCGAGTAAAAGGAAGCCCGCCCGGCGCTCAACACTTGTCACAGGCTAGCATTTTCTCCTGTCTGGTCGTCATCCTCCGTCAGCAGGTTCTCATCCATGTCGAAATTGAAGCTTTGAAAGCGGAACTTGCAATATAGAATGACGAGTTGCTCGGGAAGAACGAATAACATCGTATAGAAAACAATAAAAGCGATGACCACAAAAATGATCGTATCTGGTTCAGCAAAACCGCTCGATCGAATTAAAAATTGCAGTACAAATACTAAACCGGTGCTGGCAACAATGATCATCGGTAAATAGGAATTTATATTTCCTTCAACGCTTCCCCTGAGTTGATCCTTTTTGGAACCTTTCCGGTAGTGCAATAAGATGTAAAAACGAATGCACGTCACGATAAAGATTAATGCGCCAAAAGATAACGTAACATAAGTGAAAGTTAGAGCCGATTCCCCATCGATCCCCGTCTCCGGGGAAAATATTAAAAACAAAGCCGCTATATAAAAGCTCACAACAAATATTTGGGATACTAAGATGACTAGTAAATATTGCATCTTTTGACTTCTATTGTAAATAGCTGGGATGGCATAGATCAAGGAAAAAACAACTATAATTAAAGTGATCCAAAAATGAACTGAAAACATTTCTTCCCTATTCGGGTAATAAGTGTTATCAGCCGCAACGACATACGTCAAGAAAAATAGAAGTGCATGAAAAGGGATCCATAATAGTAGTATGAACCCTAAATGACTTGGACTTTGCCTCCCGGACTCCAAAGGGCCCCTCAATACCGCAAAATCTTCTTCAGATAATTTCTTTAACACTTGTAGATACACCTCCGTAACTTAATGAAACCAACCTTTAATCCGATCCATCACCGACTTATTGCTTTTTACCGAACTTATAATTCAAAGCCATATTCGCAAGTATTCCTGCACCGGCTCCTATCGCCGTACCAACACAGGAATCGGAATAAATGCCGTCCCTGCCGTAGTTAATGCTGTCTGCACTAATGCTTCGTAGCCCTTTTATCTGGTTTAATACCAAGCCGATCGAGCGCTTCGCGGGAAGCTAAAACTGCATAATATATTTCCCATCCGTCCCATTTATCACTTTTGTATCCAAACCAGCATTCTTCCCAGCCTGATACATCTTATAGTGTGATGAACACTTCTCCTTCCGCCGCAAAACAAAGGATATCATTTATCGTTTCGGTAGTTACTACCTTATTTTTGATCCGATTTTCGTTCGTGTTATCGTTTTCTTTTTTCGCTCTTCCAGATGGCTGTATTTTCCTGTTGTGAAGTTTTAGTAGGCGAGTTTTCTAGCCATTCCGCTACCACTACCAGTGGTGATTATTCGTTTAAAGAGCCAATATGTTAGATCAACCTCTATTGACCCACCATTTTTTTTGTATTGCGTTCAAAAGAGGTGTTACAACGCTAAAAAAAACTATAGCGAACATGTTATTAACCATTATAATATTTTGGAGTTGTTGTGTAAAGGGAAATTCAAAAATTTACTCCAACAGTCTAACGGACACTTCAACAGCCAATTTATTCGCATGACGACGAAGGTGATGACGGAAATTGATGGCGTATAAATAGATGCAACGACCGCTGGTGCGGACAATCAGAGGAAGTCCGCACCGTCGCTTCAAAAAGCACCGTCGTTGTCCATCCTGCGATCGACCAAAGGTCTAAGGAGATAGGCTAAATTGCCGCTTCTATTTTAACATGGCTGTTTATCGGTTGGAGTGTAATACCCCTTGCTTATTAACGCTTCTAAATCTCGATCGACCGAACTTGTCGGGAAAAGCGTAATAAAATCCTTAAAGGCGAGGCGATAAAGGATAGGACGACGACACAGAAAAATAACGAAAAGGACAGCTGTCCGGCTGTCCTCATCATTTGAAGTGCAACAGAAGCATGATTTTATTTGCCCTGTGAATTCTCTACATGTATTTTCCCAACAGGCCCTTTATCACCTTGTGTTTTATAAGGACCTGGGCAACTACCACCCGCAAACACGGTAATAGGCATGACCAATAGTGCAACGACGATGGCTGAAGTGACAAATTTTTTCAGCGATACCTACCTTTTACGTATTAAGTGCCTCTGCATATAACATATTTTTCGCTTATTGCAGAGATACCTCGCTATTGACATTCTGTTCGTAATAATTCGCCAACACACAGTAGAAGTCCTTCTTTTTGTTGTGCAAATTACTCTGTTCGGCTAGGCGCAGCCCCTCATCACAGATTGCCTTCACTTCGTCGGCGTTTTTACCTAAGCTAATTCTGGCTTTCAGCAGCAATAACTGTAAATACTCCGAGGAAAGGTCAAATTTCTGCGCTAGTTCGGCGGCCTTGTTTACATATTCAGTAGCTTTCGCAAACTGATTGGTCTCGTAGTAAACTTCTCCGTACGAAAAGTAAAGCGTAGCGAGTATGTCCTGATCATTTGCTTTGTTGCACAGCTTATACGAAATGTCGTAATAACGGAGTGCCTGATCGTACATTTTTTTGTGATAGTGAGCATCACCTAAATTGAGATACAACACGCTACCTATCCACGGGTCAACGTAATTCTTGCGCGTGAGGTCAATCGCCTGTTGAAACACTGCAATTGCCTGGTCGTACAGATATTGACGCTTCAACGCGGTCGCTTCTAAATTGTAGGTCAATAAGAGATGCTTGATGTCGTAGCCCTTCTCACAAGCCCCCCGTGCCTCCATCGCATACCTAAACGCCTCCCCGTATTGCTCAAGATGGAAGTGGCAATTAGCCTTATTATACAAAATACGACCTTTGAGCTCCGTTTCCTCTCCATCGTCGCGGAATGCTTCAAGGGCTTTATCCGTGTAGGCGATCCCTTGCACGTAATCTTGATCGCCGAGGACGAAAGCGATCGACAAGTTGAAATAAGCCTCGGCAGCTAGGTTGGTCGCATCGTCCAGATCCTCTTCTTGCAATAACCGCAGCACTTGGTTCAGTGCCTTCTTAGCCCGCTCCCACTGGCCTTGTTTCCGTAACACAATCCCTTTAAGGAGCTGAGCCGTCGTCGCATAAAGCGGAAAATCGTTCAGTCTCTCATCCTTCTCAAGTGCGCTCACTTCTTTGCGTGCCTCATCGTACAGCTCTAATTCGGTCAAGTGGCGGATGAATGAAAGCTGACGGGCGAAACGCTCCTGCTCGACTTCCGTCTTTTGCATCATTTGTTCCACCATCTCGTCCGTTAAACCCAGTTTCTCGCGAATGTAAGCGACCTTATCGCTAACGACGTTACCAGTGATGCCGCGTTCGATGTTGCTAATCGTCGGCACCGAAATGTTTTCGTTAGCCAAGTCGTTCAAGGTCAGACCGAGCGCCTTGCGGCGTTGCCGAATGAGTGACCCGAGTGAAATAGGATCGAGTGTCATGACTTTTCCCCTCCCTCTTTTTGGTTTGTTGTTTCTGCCGTCGTCTAAGATGTTATGGGTATTATTCTACGGGACTAGCCGAATTCCTGCTTAGTGGGCGAAATTTTTTGTTATTTATTTGGGATGGTGCCGAAACAAAATGACCCGATACATAAAAAAGTAAAAGGACAGCTATGTGGCTGTCCTTAATAATGATGTGCTACAAAAAATATTATTTATCCTGCGAATTATAGGCATTCATATCAACAGGATTCTTATCAGCGGCAAACGCGGTAATGGGCATGATCAAAAGTACACCGACGATGACTGAAGCGATGAGTTTTTTCAACGATACCTACCTCCTACGTATTTGAGCCTCTGCAAAATACATATTTTCCGCTTCTTGCCGAAATACTTCACGATTGCCGGTTTGTTCGTAATAACTCGCTAACACGAAGTGGAAATCCCTCTTTTTATTGTACAACTTACTCTGTTCAGCTAGACGTAACCCTTCCTCACAGATTGCCTTCACTTCGTTGGAGTTTTGGTCTGAGCAAATTTTCGCTTTTAGCAGCAAAAACCGTAAATAGTCCGGAGTCAGGTTGAACTTTTGTGCTAGCTCGGCAGCTTTGTTGACATATTCAGTTGCCTTCGCGAACTGTTTGGTCTCGTAGTAAATTTCTGCATATGAAAAATACAGAATGGCAAGCGTGTCCTGATCAGTCGTTTTCCGACACAAATTATACGATATGTCGTAATAGCGCAATGCCTGATCGTACATTTTTTTGTGATAGTGGGCATCCCCTAAGTTGAGATACAACACACTACCCATCCGCACTTCGGGGTGCCACTTGCTCGCAAGGTCAATCGCTTGTTGAAACACTGTAATCGCCCGATCATACAAGTGTTGGCGCTTCAACACATTTGCCTCTAAGTTGTACGTCAACAGGAGATTTTTGATGTCGTGGCTCGACTCGCAAACATCTCGTGCCTCCATCACATACCGAAACGCTTCGCCGTATCGCTCCAGATGGAGGTAGTAAGCTCCCTTTTGATACAAAATACGACCTTTGAGCTCTATTCCCTCCCCATCCTCGCAGAATGCTTCAAGGGCTTTATCCGTATAGGCGATCCCTTGCTCGTAGTCTTGATCACCAAGGACTACAGCGATCGACAAGTTGAAATAAGCCTCGGCAGCAAGGTTGGTCGCATCGTCCAGATCCTCTTCTTGCAATAACCGCAGCACTTGGTTCAATGCCTTCTTAGCCCGCTCCCACTGGCCTTGTTTCCGTAACACAATCCCTTTAAGGAGCTGAGCCGTCGTCGCATAAAGCGGAAAATCGTTCAGTCTCTCATCCTTCTCAAGTGCGCTCACTTCTTTGCGTGCCTCATCGTACAGCTCTAATTCGGTCAAGTGGCGGATGAATGAAAGCTGACGGGCGAAACGCTCCTGCTCGACTTCCGTCTTTTGCATCATTTGTTCCACCATCTCGTCCGTTAAACCCAGTTTCTCGCGAATGTAAGCGACCTTATCGCTAACGACGTTACCAGTGATGCCGCGTTCGATGTTGCTAATCGTCGGCACCGAAATGTTTTCGTTAGCCAAGTCGTTCAAGGTCAGACCGAGCGCCTTGCGGCGTTGCCGAATGAGTGACCCGAGTGAAATAGGATCGAGTGTCATGACTTTTCCCCTCCCTCTTTTTGGTTTATTGTTTCTGCCGTCGTCTAAGATGTTATAGGGATTATTCTACGGAACTAGCCGAATTCCTGCTTAGTGGGCGAAATTTTTTTATGATTTATTTACGGCGATGTCCTCGTAATCCCGTGCTTGTGATGACGCTATTCGCGTTGATTTACAATAAGGGTAAAAAAAGACATAACAATTGTTCAGGTGTGTTCGTTTACTCGTAAAATAAAGAACGAAAGGGTACACAACTGATGCCGTGTACCCTTTTGTCCTTTGACTATATTTTGGCGACTAAGCCTTTAAACTTGGCGTAATTCACCTTCACCCCGTCGTCGAGGTCAATCTCGATCTGCTGGTCGGCCATGTTGTGTAATAACTCATCATATGCCTTCAGCTCATCGATTTTCTTCTCGAGCGACTTTAACTCTTTCTTGGCCTTGCTGATTTCGCGCGCTGTCGACTCTCCTTCGATCGTGTCCAGCAAGTCCTGTTTCTCCGCATCGAGGCGCACTTGGTATTCGTGCAAGTAATCGGTACGGATGCGGGAGAGGGTCGACTTGTCGTAACGGTGCATGTAAATAAGGCAGTTGAACGCCTTCTCCTTGCCTGACGTAAACAGCCAGTAAATCGGGCGCTTCTTGTACGTCTGCGCGTGGTCTTTGAAGAAATCGTTCATGAAATAGCGCCGAATCGTCTCCCGCGCCGTCTCCCCTTTCCGTCGCTTCAACGCATCGGCAATGAAGTCAAGATTCTCCTCCAACGTCTCCTCGCCAAAGGTCACTTGCACGAATTCAACGAACCTAGACACGATGTCGTCCTCGAAGTACGCCCCCGGTAAAATCGGCAGGATGTTGTCTTCGTCGGCGCGGAAGGTTTTGTAGCGAGACGGATCGAATTCACCGCCCGCGTAGATGAGACCTTCTTCGTCGAGTGAGTACCTGCCGAAGGCACAGCCAATGGCGTAGGAGAGGAAGGATTTTATTTGTTCTAATTGAGTAGGTATAGTAACAGGTACATCACTCTCCTTAATTTTAGGATTGAGTACATCCTCAAACTGATATAATTCAATGAAGAATTCATTTATTGTTTCTTCATTATTCTTTAACCTCATGAATTGGTTATTCACATTTTTTATCCATTCCTCGCTCATATCTTTTATTGTACGACTAGAGTCACTATAAATCATAAATGGATGTGTCAAAAAATCTATTGAGGTCTCAACGCTATCCCAATCCTGTTTTGCGATTCTAATATTCTCATCTGCATATTTTTCTAACTCAGATACACATACTTCATCCTCAGGAAAAATAACCGGGATGTTCTTGACGTCTTGTACGTTCGCATGATACGTTGGATTGAATATATTTAGAAATTCATTGGCAACTTTAGAGTTTAGAAATGCAATAAAATAATGTAGTTTACTAACCCTTGTTATTCCGGGACCTGCAATTGAGAAAATACACCCCTCTGGCATATATCTACAATTAAACCCTCGCATGGTTAATTCTGTATAAGTAATACCTTCGAGATACCAATATTTGCGATCAAGAAGGTTAGAAGTAGGATTTTCTGAATAGAAGTTCCTTGCCGCCTCAGACCAATCTACTACGTATTGTAAATTCCCATACCACTTCCGGAATTCCCCACCCTTTACAAATAAAACCCATCTTTTTCCCCTTCCAACTTCTCTATTATTTATCTCCCAATGATATCTCAAATATTTTTCATTATTGGCCGTTTTATGTTGGGCTCCTGTATAGTCACTATAATCATCTATACTCTTAGACTGATCAAATTTTTCTATAATCTTCTCATTTACCCAATAAGCGATACGGAATCCAGGAATATTAACCGATTTGTTTTGATCAAAAGAAAAACGATGAGAAACTGATGAATATTGTACAGCTTCTAATGTTTTCTCTTTCTTTTCTCTTGGTGATTTTACATCAGTCAACCGCACATAAGAACCTTTCATTTCTGTAATGTGATAATTCCTTAATACAAACGCTGTAGTTTGTACTACTTCACCACTAATTTCATCAAACGCCCTAGGTCCTAAGTGCAACATAGAATCAATTAATTTATCTCTTACTACACTCTCTCTTAACTTCGCGAAGCTCGACAAAAACATCCATGAATGCTGATTGATGATTGAAAAGAGAGAACCATTCCCCAAATAATGATCCAGCTCCATAAACGAAGCAAACAAATCACTTTTTGAGTCAGGATAATTCTTCTTTAGAAAACCCGACAAAACGGCGTTCATACTTCTCGAACCCATATACGGCGGGTTCGTCACAAGCACATCGTATCGACCACTCATGATAGAAGCCTGCTTCATTAATTGCGAAAGTAACGGTAACGTTCTTTCTCTCCTCGCCGTCGCAAACAAGTCTGTTACTTGATCCGTTTTAATGCTATCCATTCGCTCTTTCAAAAACTCACGCGGAAAGTGTTCTACTTTAATCAACGAACCGATCGTTTTTCCATCGCGGAATTGATCAATAAACGCTTTTGTTTGCTCGAAGTTTGTTCCCTGGTCTTCCCCAGCGATGTAGGCAATGTCTTCGTCTGTCAATACATTCGTTTCCTGTATAGAAGCTAAATTCAAAGTCAGACCGTGTCTGGCAATGCTACGCAAGAAGCGCTTATTGTATGCCATCGCCTTCATGACGACGGAAAAACACGCCAGTTGATAGGCACGATCATCAATATCGAGCCCGTACAGGTTATTTTCAATAATCAGCCTCGGGATTTCCCGCTCCATGTAGCCACATTTGCTGTATATTTCATACAGTACGTCAAACATGTACACTAAAATATGCCCGCTCCCCATTGCCGGATCGAAGCATTTAATGTCTTCCACGTTTAACTGTTTATTAATGTAAGGCGCTAGTTTCTCCTCGAGCTCGGCATCCCGTTCCGGATGTTGCATGTAGAACTCCCAGTTTTCCAGCAAGTCTCGATGTTCGGGATGCGCTTCGACCCAGTAGCGCCCTAACGAATTTTGTACCATGTAACGGACGATCCAGTCAGGGGTAAAAAGCTGTGTCGCATAAGGAATTTCTTCCGCTTTATACTTTTTCTTCGCTTTAAACACCCGGTCCTTTTCTTCGGCAATATAAAATTGGTACAGCCAGCCGATCACTTCGATTTTCCGCCAATCGTCCTCCGGAATGACATCCGTATCCGTCATCTCACGGACAAAAGAATCCGTTGCTAGCAAGCCATCCGGAAAGAGAATCTCCGTATAGTCGTCGATCGTTTCAAACATAAACGGCATATAACGGTTTAAATCGTTACAATGTTTAATGACGAGGTACTTGAATAGCTCCTCTGTGTCGTTGTCCATCTTCAACTTGTACACGTGTTCCTTATCCAAGTCCAAGTCGAGCGATAACGCTTCTTTAATCATTTCCGGCTCAGCACTGTCTACATCTGCGGCAGACAAGACGCGTACACGCGTCGGAAGGTAGTCGTTTACTTCCATGAAACGTAACGCGGTTAAGCGGTTGAACCAGGTGTAAGCGACTTCTTCCTTTACACGGTCGAAGCCAATTTCTTTTATGCGATCGATAAGCTTGTCCCGTTGCACTTTTTGGGCGTGATCAAGCGGTTCGCCATCTAGGATGATGGCGTCCGAGCTTTCGATTTCCGCTTTTTTGATCGCATCGGCAGTAATGCCGAGTTTAAAGGCACGCGTTTCTACTTTTTCCAGCAACTCTTTCCGTGCGCTCGTGGCGAAGTTTTTCAACGCTGTTTTGTTCATTCGTCACTCACCTGCTTAGTCGTTAATGTTAGTTGCGATGTCTCAGTCGATAAATTCGATCCGTTTATTCGTGCGAATGATTTGCTTTAATTTATGGGACAAGGTGTGGATGTACTGATCGACAGCCTCTTCACTGTCCAACCTTTTTACCCCGACGAGTTTGGTCACATTGACCGACTCGACAGGTTTTGCAGCGGCGATGCGTGTCCGTGTCGTTGTGCTCCCAGTCGAGTCTTGCTCCACGCGGTCATTGGCCGCAAGATCTATGTTTACAGCCTCGGCCTTAGCTCTCGCGTTTTCACCTGCTGCATCGCCAGTAGCTGTGGTTGCAACAACAGATCCAGTTCCCGAACTGTTAGCAGTCGTTTCATCCGTTGCACCCGTCGCACCCGTTCCCGTTCTACTCTCATTCGGATCGGCAATCGCCGCATCTTGCCGTTTTTTTTGCTCTTCCGCTTGCCGCTCTTCCCACGCCGCAATTTCCCGTTGAATGCGAGGCACCATTTTCTCGACGTAATTCGCACTTTGCGTAATGAACGCATCGATTTTAAAAAGGTCGGTAGACGTATCGATGCTCGCGGACAACGCGTCGTAGAAATCGTCGACCTCTTTCTTTGTCGCGTCAGAAACGCCGTATTGCGTGACCAATAATGACAGGTGCTCGTAATTAGGTGTTACCTTCTCGCGGGCGTGGGCACGTTTTTCCGTCAACACCGCTTCGATCTGTTTGTCCAGCGCGTCTAACAGTTCCGGGATGTGTTTAATCTTGCGGTACGGTATCGGGTCTTCCAAGATCGCCCGCAGCGATTGCACGACTTCCTCGATCTCCCCGCCACTCAAATACATCCGGTCTTCTTCGTACCGCTCGATCGCCGCTAAGCCGCGGTCAAAAATTTTCTGCTGGTCAGTATGAAAGAAGCCTTCGATGTACGTCATATCTTCGATCCAGTCGAACAAGTTGTCTTCTAACTCTTTCAGTTTCGTGAAGAAGGAGACGTTGTCTAGCCCTTTATGAAATGCCCCGAAGTATTCCAGCCCTTTATCGAGCAGGCTCATCCCCGGATACTTGCGATTGACATAACGGGCTTTATACGCCTCTATTTCCGCGACTTTCTCTGCAATGAGCGCGTTGATGTCTTCCACTAAGCCGTCTTCGTCGTCCTTTAAGTCCGTCTTGTTGAAGACATCCCGACAGATGCTGCGCGCCGTGCGCAACAACTTCTCGTCCACTTTTTCCCGCTTGGACACGATCGCGATGTCTGCCTCTGCCGTCTTCGTGAAGACAGTGACGAGGGTGTCGGCATCTGTAGCGGGCTCCAAATATTCGCCCTTATAGCGCATGCGAATGTCTTGCGCTTTTAATAGCTGGGCGATGATCGCTGCTGTATCGAGCATTTTCCAGCCATACGGTTTATCGTGAAAGCGGTCGAGTAACATTTTTACCCGTACTTGTTTGTTTAGTTCATCTTGCAAATTAATAAAACTTCTAATCTCGCCTTTGGCCAGTTTGTTTGCCTCAACTGCCAACTGTCCGTCGAAGGAGACTTGGTTGTCATTCAAGAGTAACAATGCCCGTAATTCGCGCGCGTCGCCAATGTGTTCCTTCATATAGCCTAACTTCGTGTACACGTTGTCGACGAGTAAGGCGAAGGCAGCGTTAATTTTATCTTTTACCGTGGCACCTTTAATGTCCGGTTTGCTGCCGTTGACGAAGAAGGCGCCGTCCTTAATCGCTTCTTCCATTAACTCGCGCACGCGGCGACGTCTTTCGCGCGCTTCGACCCGCTTGTTGTTCAAGATGTTTTGAATGTTTTCCGGTAGTTGCGAGACGTTCTTTTTCTTCAAGTACTCTTCGATCTTGAGCGCTTCTTCCATTTCCTCCACATACGACTCGTTGCCGCCGAGTTTTAGTAGTAACTCGCCACTGTCCGACGTCATGATCATTAGTTCGTTGTCGATTTTTTGATAGTGGTCGGACAGCGGGGAAATGACAGTGAGCCCGATCGTCGCCGTTTGGTTGCCGTAGTTCTTCTCGTCCATCTTCTGGTTGTACGGGAAATCGTATGCCTTCGAGTACCGATACTTGTTCACGTCGTACAAGTCGTGAAACACGTAGTCCGCCAGCTCCCGCTTCAAGATGTCTTCGTCGACGGTCACGGCCTTAATCTCGCGGTTAACGTCTTGCTCGTCATCGGTGAGGAAGATGAAGTGCTCCCCGTTTTTTTGCACGAGCGTCTGGGCGATTAGCTTGCGCAAGGACACTTTAATTTTCTCTTTTAGCTTCAATTTATCTTCATCGATGTGCGTCACCATTAAGGTGGCGATGTTGTCGATGTTAGCCGGCAGTTCTTTAATGTACTTAATCATGAACAGCACTTTCAGCAAGTCCATGTTGAAGGCGTCGTCTTGCAGTGCCGGGTTTTCATACGCCCCGTCAATTACCCGGGAAATAGACGGGTTCAAAAACTCTTTGATCGTGTCGTAAAAGGCGTAAAACGGCACGAGTGAGCCTTCTTCCGCGTCTTTGTAGCGGAGTCCGGCTTCCTTAAACGCCGACAGCATGGAACGTTCCCCTTCGGACAAGTGTTTGCCCGAGGAACCGTGCTTGCGCACTTCTTCAAACACGTTTTGCAACAGCTTGAATTGGTACGGGATAAACGGGTACACGTCGGCAAATTCTTGCGCATGGTCGTAGCCGCGTAAGTCGGCCGTGCTCTCGCGGAAGCTGATCAAGTTTTTTAAGACCGCGCGCTTCTCCGGAAACAATAACTTCAGCTTGTCGCTCGCGACATCTGTCTTTAGCAAAATGCGCTTCTTGATCACTTCGTCGACAGAAATGGACGACAGTGAGAGGCGCGTGTCGAAACGCCCTTGAATGCGCGAGAAGTCATCGCCTTTCACTTTAACGATGCTGTCGATGCTTTCTTGGGACGTGACCATAATCCACACGTTCCCCTGACAGTAGGTGCCGAGGTCTTCGGCGACGGTCTGCAAGTTCAACATTAAGCTGCGGCTGTCGCCGATGTATTGCCCGATCTCGTCGACCAAAAACACGAGGTGGAAGTTGTCCCCTTTTTTCGCCACGTACTCTTGCACGTCTTTGGCGAATTTTTCAATGCTTATTTCAAAATTATTGACACCGTTATCGAACCAGTTGCGCGCCGTTTCTTCTGTCATGTCCGTCACTTTGGTCAAGGCGCCGATGACGTAGTCCGCGTCAAAGTAAAACGTGTGGCGTCGTTCGCGCCACTCTTCTCCGGCCAGCGCCTTGAATTCGCGTTGAAACGCGTCGTAAAGGCCTTGCTCGTCCAAATACTTCTCCATCTCTGCCACGCCGGGAATGTCGCCGTAATAGCCGCGGTGTTCGTAAAACACTTTCATAAACACACGCAAAATCGCGTCTTCTTTCGACTTGTTGTCGAGGGCGCTTTTGGAGTCGATGTTGAACAAGATCACTTCTGTATCGACATCTGCTGTGCGCTGCATGTTGGCGTACAACGACGGGTCGGCGATTTTATCGGCAAAAAAGTCGACGGCGCGCTTCCCTTTCACTTGCTTGTTCTCGAGTAAATAGGCTAATATTTTTAAAAAGTGCGATTTCCCCGAGCCGAAAAAACCGGAAATCCAGACGCCCATTTTGTCGGTGGCGCTGTCGATCCCTTTTTGGTAGTTGTCGTAAAACTTGGAGAGGTGCTTGTTTAATTCTCGGGTGACGACGTACTCGTCCAGTTCTTGGTAAATATTATCTTCATCTGTTTGTGCGACCTTAATGACGCCGCGAATGTCGCGGGTAATATCTTTTTGGAACATATCTTTAATGATCATCGGAATCCCCCGCTTCCTTTGTTTAATCGACTAAGCGAAACGCGCGGTAGTAGTTGTCGTCTTTGAACTTGCCGAACAGCTGCAGCGACTGGCCGTCATACGTGCCCGGGAAGAACATGATGACCGGCGTTTTGTCTAGCACTTCCTGCAAATTGTTCAATATGTTGTGCGAGCGCACGAACGGGTACACTTTCCCCACCCCGGTCAGGAACACGACATCGTATTGGACGCGATCCATCTGCTCGTTAATTTTTTGTAAAAAGATGTCTGGTTTGGCGAAAGTCGTCATCGCGCGAAACAGCGCCGCCTGCCCTTGCCGCTTTTCCATTTGAAAAATGCGGTCGAAAATGTGGCGTTCCTGGGCGATCTCCAGCATCATTTTGTAAAGGTCAAACTCGATAATGCGCCGATTCGAGCCTTCGTAGTTGAACGTCCTTTTGATGTGGGCGATGTAGTCCCGCACGAGGAGCTCGTGCTCCGGTTCATAATCGAACACGTAGAAGCTGATTTCGTTGCCGAGCCCGCGGCCGTCGACAAATTTTGCTTCTTTAATTTTAGGGATAATCTGATCGAGTCTCCCGTTTAAGCTGGCCATGATGTGTCCTCATTCCCCCATTGCTTGCACGTAGCGCTGATCGCCGATCCGCCGCAGATGGTCTTTAACGTCCGCATCGAGCAGGAGGCGATTCAACTCACCCGATGCCTTGTCCTTTAAAATGCCGGTTTCGAGTAAAATTTTTAGATATACTTCTTTTAGCTTGTTGACTGTTTGCGCGCTCCACGCGGCGACTTTCTCCTCTTGCTCGGCTTTTGTGGTAAAATATGTATTCAGTTCCTTCTTTTCCAAGTTGTAGTCGTCGGTCGCCCATTTCTCTTGAATCACTTCGTCCATAAACTCGCGGAATAGGCGATCGGTCTTCATGATGGCGTACAGGTTGAGCCCTTTGACCGTTTCGTGCGAGCCTTCTAAGGCGTATCGCCTAAGGGTGTCGTCTAGCGCGTTCACTCGCCTAAGTAAGGAAGTGATTGCGCGCTTCGCACTGGAAATTTTCTCATATTGAAACACGTTGTCGCTGACGACTTTTTCGCGGATCTCGCGATCGGACAGCCCTTGTGCCTTCAATTGAACCACTTGCTTGAATTCGTATAGTAAAAATGCTGCACCTGTGAGCACAGCGGCGTATGTCTGTTCCGTATGCATTCCATCAGCCGGCCTTTCGCATTGGACGGTGTGTAATTATCGCGCGACGATGTGACAATCGGACGCGTTTGCACGTTTGTGCGTTTGCACGTTTGCGCTCCTTATCTGCCTAACGATCTGTTCACGTGATGATTTCGCTCGCCCGATGCTTCTTTCCTTTAATTTTACCCTTCTTATGCGGTTCGGACAAGGGAACGGCAGAATAAGGGAGTGCCTGGGACGGATGGTGTTGTTATGAGTACGCCTATGAGTACGCCCCTGTACCTGCCACGGAACGGTGTGCTGTGCGTTATGTGTCGTGACATGAGGCAATGGGCCTCATGTTTAATGTGCCACAATGGGGCAATGAGCCTCATGTTTAATGTGCAAGACACGGGACGGAATACGCTAGTTGTCGCGCACGAAACAAAATTTGCTATTCTCTGCGCTGCTAAACTGTATACGCCACGGGTGATGCTCTATGTTAGTTATACCATAGGGATGGTGTCAAATTCGGTCAGCGAACAGGCGTTTTGTATCGCGGGGAGAGCACAGGGAGATCGTAGGGAGGAGGGGGAAGAGAGGACGTTGGATGTTAGCGAAATGCAAAAAAACCACTCTTGGAGTGGTAGGCGGTTAATTCGAGTGGATCGAAGAAATGGGCTGGACCTCGTTGGTTGTGGAGACAGTCCGTTAATCCATGAAAATTACATTTCGTCCCCCAGACCTTCTTGTAATCTCTTGACTTCGTCTTCGGTTAATCCGGTCACTTCGGATACAAGACTTACGGAAGAGCCCTTTAGCAGAAGTTTTTTTGCAACTTCCTTTCTTTCTTTCTCCCTTCCTTGTTCCCACCCCTTTTCTTCAGCAGAAGCTATAGCGGATCGTTGGTCGAGAAGGGCTTTCTTCCGCATGTCATACATTAAGCGCGCTTCTTTATCCTGACTCAGAAAATCGAGTGTCGTCATCGCTTTTTCCAATTCCGGTTCACCCCTTGCGAGTTTTTCCCAATTTGATTTGTCTACTCCTTTTAAGAAAAGCAGCCACTTTACTAACCCGTCCTGAAGACTGTGCCCACCTTCCTGTAGTTTTTGCAGTTCCATGATGTGAATTTCGATGTCGTCGGTAAGGACTATGCGCGATGTATTTTCCCGTAAGTGAAAAATGCTGTGGTATTGATTGTTGTTTAGAAATTTGAAGTCCAATATGTTGATGGTGATCGTTTTCTTCAGTTCGTGGTAACGTTGACCTTCCTGCAATTGTTCCGTATACAGTTTCGCCCAATAGTACAACGTGCGTTTGTTCATATCGTACTGATTGGCCAGTTGGATTTCAATGTTAACTTGCTTCCCGTCCTCCGTGACCGCACGAATGTCCAGAACGGACTGTTTGTCATTAAGCATATTCTTATCGAGAAACGGATTTACAATCGTTAGATCGGTGATCGGTTCGGGTTCCGTCGTCTTCAGCGCTTCGTTCAGAAAGGCACGTAGCACATCTTTGTTTTCTTCGCTGCCGAAGATGCGTTTAAAAACAAAGTCGATTTTCGGATCGAGTAGGTCGTCCATATGCCGTCACCACCTTAAGCCTTATCACGAAACTTTCTTTATATTTATTATACCACACAACAGTGGTCTGTACACGGCCAACTTCATATAACCGCATTTGTTGGGAAAACGCCAATAATAGTTCCTCACGGTCATACATTTTGTATTTTTCCTTGTTATACTGTTTGATTAAAAAAACACCTGAATCCGTCGTATTTTTCCACTTAAGATTTAACCATCCACGTTTTATCGGGGGTAGCTTCACGTACGTTAAATCCTAATGGCCACTGTAAAGCCGATAGACTCCCTCAATCTATCGGCCTACACGAACCTCTTCTTTTGGACGTATCCTCTTACGCATTCCTTTACAGAGAATGCACTTGATTATACTCGATTTCTCTCCTGCTGAACAACACTCTACTATACTTGATTTCTCTCCTGCTAGAACAGCACTCGACTACTCGATTTCTCTCCTGCTAGAACAACTCTTTAAAAATCTCCTACCACTCCTCTTAATACTCCCCGTCCCTTAAAACGGCCCCCAATTCATCAACACGCCGCCCACGAGGAACGCAATTCCCAACGCGGTCCAAATGAGGAGCAGCGGAAACACGAACCGCACCCACTTTGTCCACGGTACACCGGCAATGGCGAGGGTCGCCATCAAGATCCCCGACGTCGGCGTAATGACGTTCGTAAAGCCGTCGCCTAGTTTGTACGCCTGCACCGCCACTTGGCGCGGGATTTCCATCAAGTCGGCCAGCGGGGTCATAATCGGCATGACGATGACGGCTTGTCCACTGCCTGACGACACTAAAATGTTGAACAGCTCGTTCGCAATGAACATGACGACCGCACCACTGACACTCGTAAACGGCGTCATCACGGTAGCCATTCCTTGCACGATCGTATCCAAGATTTTTCCATTTTCCAAAATGACGACGACCGACCGCGCCATCCCGATAATCATTGCACCGTAGACGAGACCTTTAGCGCCGTTGAAAAACTCATTCACGAGGCGGTTGGGCGATATTTTAGCAATAATCGCTGTACCTACCGCAATGATTAAGAACATCGCAGCCATTTGATTCAACGACCATTCGAAGCGGAACACGCCAAACACATAAATGCCAATACCGACCGCTAACCAGAGCAGGACAATTTTGTGCAAACCGGTGAACGGCACTTCCTTACTTAGCTCTTCTTTTTCCTCCATTTTCGGGAAGGGCGTGTCGCCTAACACACTTTTAGTCGAATCCTTCTTAATTTTTTTCACATAATACGCAACGTACAAAATAGTCGCTAACAGTACCGCCAAGTAAATAACGATCCGATAACCAATCCCCGAGAACAGAGGGAGCTGCGCGATTTGTTGTGCCGTCCCCGTCGTGAGGGGATCGAGGAACGCCGTGTTAAAACCGGCATAGGCACCGAGATAAATCATCGCCACCCCGACGACGGCGTCAAGTTTCATCGAGCGCGCTAAAATGATGCCAATCGGTATAAAGGCAATGACGGCATTGACGATAATGCCGAGCGCACCAAAGATGGAGAACAAAATAGCGACGACGGTCATCAAGAGTATTTCTTTGTTCTTCGTCTTTTCGATCGTTTTTAAAATGAGCGCGTCGATCGCCCCTGTCGATTCAATGACGGCAAAGGAGCCACCGATGACGAGGACGAGGAAAATGAGTGGCGCCGAGTCGATCATCCCTTGTTGAATGGCGAGGAATACGTCCATTAAACTCGCAGGCGACGATTCGATTTGCTTGTAACTGTCGGGCACAACCATGGAAATACCTTTGACTTCTTCGCGGGCAAATTCCCCAGCCGGTATGATGTACGTCAAGAGGGCAATTAACACGAGGATGCCGAATAGTATGACATATGCGTCTGGGATACTCCACTTCTTTTTGTCTTTCGCTTTATTCATTTGGCTACCTCCAGTAAATTCTTAGTTGACTAACGCTATAATAAATCATACAATTTATTTTAACAACTATAAAGCAAAAACTTTTTTTGGGAGCTGACGATGACGTACCGCAAAAAGACGCAACAGCATTACGACAATTTGACGAAAGGGTTGAAAAAAGTTGGCGAGGCGCTCCTTGCTGATCCGGCGCTCTTCGCGACCCACCCGGCCAAAACGGTAGCACGGGCTATCGATGTGAGTGAAACGATGGTGATCCGCTTTTGTCAGGCGATCGGCTTTAACGGTTACAGCGACTTGCAGAAAGACGTGCAGCGCGCCCTGCTCACCGTCAACCCGCCCGATCCCGATGCCGATGCCAATCGTGCAAACGAAACGCAAGCCACGAATCCATTCGCAGCAGTGATGGCAACCGATGAACAAACGATTGAGCTAGCGGCCCGAACGATCGAGTGGTCGGTGGCGGAGGACATCGTGGAACAGCTCGTCGCTGCCAGCGCGGTCAGTGTCGTCGGCTACTACCATTCATTCGCGTTTGCACACTGGTTTTCTTTCCTGCTCGGGCACTTGTTGGACAATGTCACGTTATACCGACCGGAAACAGACATCGGCATCACGAAAAAAGGCACGAACGACTGTGTCGCCTTGTTTTCGTATTACCGCTACGCTTTAGCGACGATTCGGCTTGCAGAGGAGGCAAAAGCGAACGGCCTTCAAGTCATCGTCATTACCGACACGCGGTTGTCGCCGATTGCCGACTACGCGGACTACATCTTGACGATCCAAACGTCCAAAAAATCCGTGCTAGAAAAAGGACCTGTCACATTTTCCGTGCTGAATGCGCTGCTGCTACACATTGCGCAAAAAGTGGGCAAACTCGAGTTCGTCAATCCGACGAACAAATATTTTATTCAGTGAGAGGTGCTACTGAAGTGGCGTTAACGAACGAGAAAAGAATTTATGACACATTCGACTACTTACACACCCACGCGGAGTTGAGCTGGGAAGAGAAACATACGACTGTTTATATTAAAAATTTGTTGGAGCAAGCAGGATGTCGCGTGCGCACCTTCGACGATTGCACCGGGGTAATCGGTGACATCGGTAACATCGGCAACATGGCAAAGGGTGGAGGCGCCAGCACCAACAGCAGCACCACCTATAGCAGCACCGCCAATAGCAGCGCCACCAATAACAGCACCAGCGGCAGCGCCAGTAATGGTGGTGCTAGCCCCGAGAGCGTAGGCACTGCGGCGAACGCCACGTCTCAAGCGCCGCTGATCGCTATTCGCGCCGACATAGACGCGCTGTGGCAAGAAGTGGACGGCAACATGCAAGCGAACCACTCGTGCGGCCACGACGCCCATATGACGATGGTGCTCGGCACGCTGTGGAAGTTACAACAAGAACCCGAAGTGCTAAACAAAGTCGGCGTGCGCTTCATTTTTCAACCGGCGGAAGAAGTCGGCACCGGCGCCTTAAAGCTCGCAGAAAAAGGTGTCGTCGACGATGTCGATTTTTTGTACGGCATTCACTTGCGGCCAGTGCAAGAAACGGCTAACGGTTTTGCTTCTCCGGCAATCGTCCACGGCGCCACCCATTCGCTCGAGTTTGAGATTCGCGGCGACGATGCGCACGGTGCCCGTCCACACTTGACGCACAATGCGATCGAAGTCGGGCATCACATTCTTAACGCGCTACAGACGATTCACTTAGACCCGCGCGTCCCGCACTCGATCAAAGTGACACGGTTCATAGCCGGTGGAAAAAACACGAACATCATCCCCGGAAAAGCGTCGCTCGCCATTGATATGCGCGCGCAGACGAACGAGCTAATGACGCAGTTGAAACAGCGCGCCAAGGACATTTTACGGC
Source organism: Numidum massiliense (assembly GCF_001375555.1). Taxonomy (NCBI): domain Bacteria; kingdom Bacillati; phylum Bacillota; class Bacilli; order Caryophanales; family Bacillaceae; genus Numidum; species Numidum massiliense. The sequence goes on from NZ_CTDZ01000009.1 coordinate 2,291,314, forward strand.
AGACGGAAGCACTGTTTGACACGGAAATCGTCGTTACCGAGGATTATGGCATTGCCGCCGCAGAAGTGCACGAAGAGGCGCAAGCGATGGCGCAGCAAGCAATCGCCAATGCGCTCGGCGAGGAAAAGGTGATCGCCCCGATCATTACCCCGGGCGGCGACGATTTCCACTTTTACACCTTGAAAAAGCCACATTTAAAAGCGACGATGGTCGGTCTAGGCTGTGATCTCAAACCGGGCTTGCACCATCCGTACATGCACTTTGACCGCAAAGCGCTCTTCAACGGTATCGACGTTTTAACAGAAATCGTGAAATTACACGCACAGGAGGAGAAATAAGCTAAGATGCAACCGACCGAGCAAGCAAGCCAGCAACCGATCCACATTAGGGAAGTGATTTTGCACACCGTAAACGTTTCGTTGCAGACCCCGTTCACGACAAGCTTTGGCACGATGCGGACGAAAGATGTCTGTCTCGTAGAGGTCGTCGACTCATCCGGCATCTCCGGCTGGGGTGAAACGGTGACGAGTGACGAACCTTACTACAACGAGGAGACGACGTACACCGCCACCTACATCTTAAAAGACTTCCTCATTCCGAAAGTGATCGGACGCGACATCGCCCACCCGCGCGACGTGCACAACATGCTTACCTTCGTCAGGCGCAACAACATTGCGAAGGCGGCGTTGGAGACAGCGATCTGGGACGTTTTTGCCAAAAAAAATGGGCAACCGCTGCACGCGCTCCTCGGCGGGGAAAAAGAGAAAATTGCCGTTGGTAAGAGCATTGGCATTCAAGCCTCGCCGGAAAAGTTAGTGGAAAAAGTGGGGCAGTACGTCGCGGAAGGCTTTAAAAAGATCAAAGTAAAGATCGCCCCGGGAACCGACATCGCGTTTATTGACGCTGTCAGAAAACAATACCCGGACATCCCGCTCATGGCGGATGCGAACTCGGCGTACACGTTAGACGACATTGCCCATCTGAAGCGATTGGATGAGTACAACTTAATGATGATCGAACAGCCGCTCGCCCACGACGACATTATCGACCACGCCACCTTGCAAAAAGAACTGCAAACGCCGATCTGCTTAGACGAAAGTATTCACAGCTACGAAGATGCGCGCAAAGCGATCGAACTGGGCAGTTGCCGCATCATTAACATTAAGATCGGCCGTGTCGGCGGACTCGGGGAATCAGTCCGCATCCACGACTTGTGTAAAGCACACGACATCGCGGTGTGGTGTGGCGGTATGCTGGAGACAGGCGTCGGGCGTGCCCACAACATCCACATGACGGCTTTGTCCAACTTTACGTTGCCGGGCGATACCGCTCCGTCCTCTCATTACTGGGAAGAAGACATCGTCACGCCGGAAATTACGATGAAGGATGGTTACATCGACGTACCGAACGGTCCGGGAATAAGCTATGAAGTGGACAGAGCAAAGCTAGAAAAAGTGCTCCTCCATTCTGAACGCATCGATTCGGCGCACTCGCCGCACCCGATTCCTTAATAACGAACAAGGCCGGTCAAGCATGTCAAAAGGACGTGCTTGACCACCGTTTATTAGTATCGTAAAAAAGGTTGCCGCCTCGCTGTTTGCTATTGCTAGTTACACTGGAAACACTAGGGATCCATTTTCATCCCATATTTTCCAAAAAAAGCCGAATCACGTCCGCTCCGCCAACAAACGTACCGATGGAACTTCCCAGGTTGGCCAGCACAACGACAAGCAAAACTCGTGTTACCTTATTATGCCAGAATCCTTTTAAGCTGAAAACGTCCACTGACAGATTCTCAAAATCCCTCACGTGAGGCCTCCTCATATATGCTTGGACGGCGCCAGCAAACCATCCCGCCGCAAGCAGCGGATTCAGTGAGGTGATAGGTGCTGCGATGAATGCCGTGAAAATGGCCAATGGATGACCAAAAGCAATTGCAGTTCCGATGGCTGATAAAGAACCGTTCCATAAGATCCAACTGATGGCCTGCTGCAAGCCTGCGGAAGGATTGGCATAAAGAGTATAGGCTATGATCGCTAAAATCAATGCGGGAATCGACCAGCCAATAATTTTTGGAACATTTGACTTCGGCGGGCGTTCAGAGAGACGCTTTAAGTCGTGTTCCTTGCTGATTTCCTCCGTAATTCCCGGTACGTGAGCGGCACCCAAAACCGCCACAACTTTTTTCCCAGGGGCTTCTTTGATTTTTTGCGCCAAATACTGATCACGCTCATCAATCAACGGAACCTTCAGTCTTGGGAAGCCTTCAGTGAATTCCTTTAAAATGGCGTTGATCGTATCCTGATTTTTCATTTTTTCCAGTTCATCTTCTGAAATTTGCTTATTGTTGAAAATACTGAAGAACACCTGTGAAAGCAGCTGTGCCTTCCCCCAAAAGCCGACGTTGTTCCAAATGCGAGCAAATGTGATTTGAATATTCCGGTCAGCCAAAACAAGGTCGGCACCTATTTCCTTCGCGGATTCGATTCCTTGGATCATTTCCTGTCCGGCCTTTATCCCAAACTGATCGGCCATTCGTTTCTGGAAGGATGAAATCGCTAGGTTCATCAAAAGCAAAGTGGCTTTCTTTTCCTTGATCACCTTAAAGATATCCATGTCTTTCCATTTACTTTTATTCTGGATCGATTCATACCTTTGTTCATCGAGCTCCACACACACAGAGTCCGGCCGTTCGGCTTCGATGACCTCTTTTACCTGCTCCGCACTTTGCTTGGAAACATGAGCTGTTCCAATCAATATGAATTCCTTGCCATTTAATTCAATTCTCGTAGTATTATCTTCTGCCATAAGTACCTCCCTCTGAAAAAACGGCATTTTCAACTCTTAAAAGCTTTCCAGATACAGATCTAACTTATCATTCAAGATCTAGCTTATCATTCAATTCGTCTATGACCAATCGAAAGCTTCCGCGTTTTTATTTCTGTTCCTTATTATTGTAGTGGAATGACATTCCTTATTATTGTAATGGAATGACAAAGGGGACTCAACGCTAAAAAACTGTACAACTTACAAAAACCGCCGCTCACGCTGAGCAGCGGTTCCTCTATCCGCATCACATCACACCACATTACGTCACATCACGTCGCATCACACTACATCACACCCTCAAATTTTCCACAATGGTCGCAATGCCCATGCCGCCGGCGATGCAGAGCGTCACTAATCCGTACCGGCTGCCCGTTCGCTCGAGCTGATGGAGTAGCTTCGTCATGAGGATGGCGCCGGTTGCGCCGATTGGATGCCCCAACGCGATGGCGCCGCCGTTCGGGTTGACCTTCTCAATGTCGAGACCTAGCTCCCGGATGCAGGCGATGGCCTGCGAGGCGAATGCCTCATTCAATTCAATGACGTCGAGATCGTTCACTGTCAAACCAACTTGTCGCAACGCCTTTTGTGTCGCGCCGACCGGGCCCATGCCCATCGTTTCTGGGTCGCAACCAGATGCGGCCTGTGCAATGATTCGTGCCTTTGGCGACAAACCGTAGCGGTCGGCCGCTTGTTCGTTCATGACTAACAGTGCCGCGGCGCCATCGTTCCGGCCGCTCGCGTTGCCAGCGGTCACCGTACCGCCGGACTTGAAGACGGGCTTCAGATTCGCCAACTTCTCTAGGCTTGTCTCCCGCGGATGCTCGTCGACCTTGAAGTCGACCGTCTGTTTCCGATCCTGCACAGCGTACGGGGTGATCTCGTCCCCGAAGCGGCCTTCTCGAATGGCCGCGTGTGCCCGCTCCTGACTAAGCAAGGCAAATTCATCTTGCTCCTCGCGGGAAATCCCGTATTTCTCCGCGACATTTTCTGCGGTGATCCCCATCTGTAGGTGACCGTACTGTTCGACGGGCTGAGAGCCTGGCTGGCTTTCAGTGTTAGGGTCCTTTAGTATCGCGTTACCCGCTTTCACGCCAAACCGGACGCCACTTACATAGTACGGGGCTGTGCTCATCGATTCTGCGCCTCCCGCGATGATGACCTCACTTAGACCGATACCAATCTGCTGAGCGGCGTTGTTAACTGCCTGTACGCCGGAGCCACACTGACGGTGGACGGTATACGCCGGAATGCCGACGGGGAGACCTGCCCGCAACTGCGCGACGCGGGCGAGGTTTGACTCATCTGCACTCTGTTTCGCCTGGCCGAAGATGACTTCCTCAACGATGTTTTTCTCAATTCCTGTGCGGGCGATTAGTGCCTCAATGACGTGAGCCGCGAGGTAGTTCGCCTCGACGTTCGCTAACGCGCCGCCGAGCTTGCCGATCGCCGTTCGGACCGAGTCAACAATCACGGCGTTGTTCATGTGAGATCCCCTTTCTCCCTCGAGTAATGCTTCACTTTTTCACGGTCGATCTCCAAGCCGAAACCGGATCCATCCGGGATGACGACTTCAAAGTTCTCAAACCGAATGCCATCCACCGCGATCGAATCCTTGAATAGTAACGGTCCGAATAGTTCCGTGCCGAACTTGAATTCCGGAATAGTCGCGTACACAGAAGCGCACACGGCCGTGCCGAGGTCTGATTCGATCATCGTGCCTCCGTACAGGCCGAGCCCTGCGCCTTCTGCGATGGCGGCAGTCTGTTTCGTCGCCGTTAGGCCGCCCGCCTTGCATACTTTCAGTGCGATCGAATTGCCGGCTCGGTGCTTCGCAATGTGAAACACTTCCTGGATGGATGTCGCCCCTTCATCCGCCAAGATCGGTACGCGGTATCGTGCAGCAAGCCGAGCCATCCCTTCGTGGTTCCAAGCTGGGAGCGGCTGCTCGATCATCGAAATACCGCCTTCCTCAAGAGCCGGGATGCACGCATTCGCCGTATCTTCGTCCCACGCCTGGTTGATGTCGACCGTCAGCCGAGCCTTGTCGCCAACCGCTTGCTTGATCGCAAGCACATGCGCGACATTTTTCTTCGGATCCCCTATTCCGATCTTCAGTTTGAAGATGTTGTGCCGCTTCTGACGGAGGAATTCTTTCGCTTCTTCGATATCCTTGCCGGTATCACCGCTGGCGAGGGTCCACGCGACGGGAAGCGAATCGTGGATCTTCCCGCCGAACAGTTCGTATGCCGGAATCGAGCGCTGCCTTGCGGCGAGGTCGACAACCGCTGACTCCACCAGCGCTTTAGCGAAGTGGTTGCCGCGCACTTGCTTCGCCACGTCGTTCATGATTTTGCCGAACCGGATCGGGTTCCGCCCGATGACGAGAGGTGCGATGTACCGGTCGATGTTCACCTTAATTGCTTCCGGCGTCGATTCCCCGTACGACGCCCCGCCAATTGTGGCGACTTCCGCCCATCCTTCGACGCCGTCCTCATCGCGGACGCAGGCGACTACGATCGTCTGCTCAGTGATTGTATGCATCGCGAGCTGGTGCGGCCGAACGGTCGGAAGATCCAATATATAAACGTCAACCGAATGGATGTTCAATTCATCTATCCCCTTTTGTCCCTTTTTATTCAATGAATGCCGCTGCCGTCTTCTTGCGGATTTCCTCGATCGTCGCGCCCGGCATGGGCTCGACGAGACGGAGCTGCCTATCTTCCGTCACTTCAAACACAGCGAGCTCCGTAAAGATCAGGTCGACACTGCGGGTGGAGGTGATCGGATACGTACATTCTTTAAGAAGCTTCGGCAATCCGTCCTTCGAAGTGTGGCTCATCGTCACAAATACCTTTTTCGCCCCGACGAGCAAATCCATCGCACCGCCGACGCCCATAATATTCTTCCCAGGAACTGCCCAGTTCGCGATGACGCCGCGCGCGTCGACCTGTAGCGCTCCGAGAATGGCGACATCGACGTGGCCGCCGCGGATGATGGCAAACGACTCAGAACTGTTGAAGTAGGCGGCACCGACTGCCTCGCCGACCGGGAGCTTGCCCGCATTCACCAAGTTCGGGTCGATGTCCTCCTCTTTGACGTCGGTTACACCGAGCAGGCCATTTTCCGTATGCAAGTAGATGCTGTCATCATCTAAATACTGCGCAACGAGAGTCGGAATGCCAATTCCAAGGTTGACGGTAAGCGGGCCTTTCAGTTCTTTCGCCACCCGCTTCGCAATCATATGCTGCCCATCGCTTTTCGACAGGGACGCCTTCATACGCTTACCACTCCTTCCTTCGTTAGCACCTGCTTCGCCTCAATGATCGTATCGACGAATAAATGCGGTGTGACGATTTCTTCCGGATCTAGTTCACCGGGATCGACGATCTCATCGACTTCGACGATGACCGTCTTTCCGGCCGTCGCCATGAGTGGATTGAAGTTCCGTGCCGTTTTGTAATAGACGAGGTTGCCGAGTGTATCCGCCTTATGTGCTCGGATGAGTGCCACATCACCTCTTATGGCCTTCTCGAAGACGTACCGGACACCGTCAATCTCCCGCTCTTCCTTTCCTTCCGCTAGATCCGTTCCCACACCAGTCGTCGTGTAGTAACCGCCTAAGCCAGCACCGCCCGCTCGAATCGATTCTGCAAGCGTTCCCTGTGGCAGAAGCTCTAGCTCAATCTCGCCGCGCTGGTACTTGTCACCGACATCCCGGTTGCTCGTGAAATACGAGCCGATACCTTTTTTGATTTTGTTCTGGTTCAATAAAATTCCAAGCCCCTTGCCCGATTCACCGAGGTTGTTGCTAACGATCGTCAGCCCGTCGACGTCCATCCTAGTTAGTTCATCAATCAAGGTGAGCGGCGCGCCGATCAGCCCAAAGCCGCCGACTAAAATTGTATCTCCAGATTTTACACAGGCAAGCGCTTCTGCTGCACTCTCTTTTCGTTTCATCTTCCGATCAGCCCCCGTTCTTCTGATCCACGGCAGCTAGTAGCGAATCACTTAGTTCAAACCATGTCGGGATGCCGGCAGTTAAGATGCAGATATAGCCGACATCCGCGAGGTCAGCTTCACTTGCTCCGGCTTCCCGGGCACGCTCGATCCACGGGATAGCCCCTTTCCCGTCTAGCTCGACAACATGGTTCCCGACCATGTTTAGGAGCTTTAGGCGAGTCGGGACGAGACCATCCGATAACACTTTCTCTTCGATGGCCTGTGAATCGCCGTTCTCCATAAGGTGAAGGACCTCTTTTAAATAGGAGGTGTCCTCGCCGTCGAGCCAAGTGATGACCTGGCGAAATAGTTCCACCGCGTTAGCTCCGCTATCAGCCAGTTCCGGAACAGTCTTCCCATTTAACTCAAGCGCATAGCGGATGGCTTCCGTAGCCGTCTGCAGCGCACGGTTCCCTTTATAGAGGAAGGCTGTCAGGAAGAACTCCACGATTTCCGGCGCGGAGTAGCCGAAGTCGATCGCGCCTTTCGTATGGTACACCATACTACGGGCATATAGCCGCGCAGCGTTCATGCTCGCGATGAGGACATCCTTCTCCTTTCGAGACAGTGCCCCATCCTGCATAATCTCCCCACGGATTCCGGTGTACGTGTCTAGCACCGCCGGACTGTAGTCGTGCATCTTTTGCACCCAGCCCGGAACCACATCGTAGACTTTCCTAAAATATGTCAATGCGTCGCTCATCATTTCCACTCCTCACCAGTTTTATTTAAGTGCATCCGGGTATTCGTACTGATTGATGCCGAATACGAACGGAAGAATGAAGTAAACGAAGGCCAAAATTAGGACGAACGAAAGGATCGTTAGCCATGTTCCTTTTTTTAGCATGTCGATCATCGTGATCTTTCCAGTTGCGAAGACAATGGCGTTGGACGGCGTTCCGATCGGCAACATGAATGCAAACCCCGCGCTCATTGCAATAGCCGTCATAACTGGCAGCGGGTGAACGTCGATAGCAAGCGCAAGAGACGCTCCAATCGGAAGTAAAATCGTGACGGTCGCCGTGTTCGGTGCTAGTTGGGTCATGGCGATGGCCAGCAATGCCGGAATCGCGAGAATCATTACATACGAAGCACCGTCAAGCAGCAGAAGCTGATTGCCAATCCAGCTCGCAAGGTCTGTTCCGTTGAAACCCGCAGCAAGCGCCAAGCCGCCGCCGACGAGAAGCAGGACACCCCACGGCATATTCTTCAGTGAATCTGCTCCGAGGATACGGCCGCTGTTTTCCTTCGAAGCCGGAATAGCATGCAGTAGGACGATACTCACCATCGCGATCATCGTATCGCTAAGCCCCGGGATGAGATCAGTCCAGATAAATGTCCGCGTCAGCCACATGAAAGCTGTAAATAGAAAGACTGAGAGAACCACTTTCTCTTCATACGACATTTTGCCGAGCTCTTTCTTGCGCTCAATCACGAACTCGCGGCCATTGGCAATCTTCTTGACCTTCATCGGATAAGCGATTTTGGTAATATAGACCACTCCAAACAGCATGAGCAGCACTATAAGGGGAAAGGCGAATGCAAAAAAGGTGGCAAACGAGATGTCGATGCCGAGCAACTCTTTCGACAGCCCAGCGAGCACTAGGTTCGTCGGCGTCCCGATCAACGTGGCACTGCCACCGATCGTTGCACCAAATCCAATGGCGAAGATGATCGCTTTTGTGAACTTCGTCTCTTCCTCTTCGGAATGAACGCCATCTTCCTTCATTAATGTAACGACCTTCGCAATGATGGCCGTCCCAATCGGTAGTATGAGCATGACCGTCGCCATATTTGAGACCCACATTGAGATAAAGCCTGTCGCAAGCATGAATCCCAGCACTAGACCAGATGTACTCGTTCCGACCGCTCCAATGATGGAGAGGGCGATCCGTTCATGCAGATTCCACTTTTCCAGTGCAAGGGCGATTGCAAATCCTCCGATAAATAGGAAGATGAGCGAGTCCCCGTAGGCGGATGCTGCCGTTCCGCCGTCAACTGCTCCCATCATCGGCAGCAGGATTAGCGGCATCAGCGATGTAATACCGAGCGGAATCGCTTCCGTGATCCACCAGACTGCAATCCAGGCAGTAATCGCTAGGACGGCCCGTCCCTCATCACTGAGTCCGGGGAGCGTCAAGAAGGACAAGATGCCGAAGAACAGCAGCGGACCTAAGATAAGGCCCACGATCTGGGTTAGACTGTACGCATCTCGCTGATCATTATCCCGGCTGTTCCCCGTCTTTTCTTCCCCCATTTTCCCATAAAATGCCTTGTCCTTCGGTAGCTCTGCTGTCGCTTGTCCTGCAGCGTTAAATTCACTACGAAGGGTGGCAAATGTTACGACATCTTTCGTATGTTGGTGCGAGTTCCACATTTTCCGGCTAAGTGCGCGTAACGGATTTCCCATAAGATATTTCCCCCCGTTCTCTTCATTCGTTTAATTTTCGATTTCCCCCAAAAACTCCTCGATCGCCTCTGCCACTTCTGTCCGCTCTTCAAAAACAAGCGTGTAGTGATTAGCGTCCGTTTCGATCACCTTAAGGTTGCGGATGACGGCTTTCGTCTTGTCGTAGTGCGCCATGAGGAACAGTGGTGGCATTGGTCCGATCGCACCGGACGCGTAAACGAGGAGCACCGGACAATCAATCTTCGTGCCCACCTCTTCTGGCTGGAATGAACGGAAGCTGTCGAAATCAGCACGGATCCCGGCTTCGTCGGATTTATGCACCCAAAGCCCGTTCTTTTCTTCGACTTCGTAGGCCGCCGTTTCAGCCAGCTCATCGGACCAGGTGATGCCCAAGTTCTCATAGATTTTCTGGATTTCCGATACGTACTTTTCCTTGGATTCGTAAGTACGGCTGATCCGCCCTAGTGAAGGTTCTACAATGGCACGCTGGTGGTCGGACGTTTCGGCAGCCCCGTCGAGAAGCACTACCCCCTTTACGAAATTCAGGCGGCTTGCCACAATCGCTGAGATAAATGCCCCCATCGAATAGCCGACGAGAATCGGGCTATCGATCTTCAGTTCCTTAATCAGACCGATGATGTCATCTGCATGCTTGAAGATTGATGGCTCGGGATCGAGCGCACTGCTGTTGCCGCGCCCGCGGAGGTCGACGGCAATGATGCGGTAATCGCCCTTGAACCGCTCGATTAGGTAGTGCAAATTCCGGTAATTGCCCGTCAGTCCGTGGATGACAATGATCGCTTCCTTCACACCTGGATAATCCGCTACTTGAATGTCGTTTCCGTCCACAGTCACTTTATAAAATTCCATCTTTTTACCCTCCTCTACGGTACATAAATCGTACAATCATACGCTATGCGTACAACAAGATCATAAGAAAAAAGTGGACATCCGATTTAATGTCCTTTCTGGACTTAAATGTCCTCTCATAAAGAAGAAGTCAAACGAAACGGCCTCATAGTCACCGACTTGTTCCGATTCGGTTTCGTCAGAAGCTCAATTTTGAACTGTTCATACCACCCCTTTCGTGAAACGTTATGTCTGCAGCGACTGGATACAATAAAAGCGTTGACAGAAACCGCTTTAATATTGTACGATATACGTACAAAACATCTTATAGCGTACACCTTGTTTTAAGTATAGGAAGGAGCATCTAGATTGTCAATAAATAAATTCAGGAAATCGGGTGACTTTATCCAATCCCTTGAACGCGGCCTCATCGTCATTCAAGCCTTTTCGCAGGAAACCCCTCAGCTAACGGTCAGCCAGGCCGCCGCGAAGACAGGACTGTCGCGTCCGGCCGTCCGCCGCATTTTGCTTACACTTGAGGCGTTGGGTTTCGCTGAATCGTCAAACGGCATCTATTCACTTACCGCGCGGACACTTACACTGGGATACGCCTATCTTTCCTCGAAGAGCATCTGGAACCTCGCCGTCCCGATTATGCGGAAGTTCGCAGAGAAGACTGGTGAATCGTGCTCGATTTCAATCTTGGACGGAACCCATATCATCTACGTCGCTCGTGTTCCCGCTAACCGGATCATGAGCATTAACCTCGACGTCGGCTCTCGTCTCCCGGCCTATGCCACTTCAATGGGTCACATCCTCCTTGCCCACCTGTCGGAGGATAGACAAGATGCCACCCTCAATGAAATTCCGTTCAAGTCGTTCACGGCGAACACGATCACCGACAAAGCAACGATGAAGGCGGAACTCCGGGAAGTTCGGGAACGCGGCTGGGCATGCGTCGACCAACAGCTCGAGGAAGGCCTTCGTTCCATCGCTGTCCCGATCGCAGCAAACGGCCGCGTTATCGCGGCGATTAACTGTTCAGCGCATGCCGGTCGGGTATCCAAAAAGATTTTATTGGAGGAATTTCTACCACTTCTTCGGCAGACGGCGGATTCAATCAATACGGCGATTGCAGCTTCAGGGGCGGTGTTCGTATGAGCTAATTTAAAAACCTTCAGAAATGGGCCCCCTAGGAAGTTTTACACGCTCAACGAAAAGGGGATTGAAGAATTGGCGTCTTTTTGGGAAAGATGGGATTTTCTAAGTGGGCGTATTCAAATGTTGAGAAATCATGGAGGTGAAGACAATGAGCTTTAGTCCTAAAATTAAGGAGAAAATGAACCAATTTGCCAAAGAGCAGTCACGGCACTATTTAGAAGAAGCCGAGATGACCTACTTGGAGAAGCTCAGGCGGAAAACTGGTCAGGCCAAGAACAAGTTTATGGCGAAACTCGCAAAGTTTAAGAGCCGCTCTGAGACCTCACTCGAAGCGCAAAACGATATGGTGCTTTACATGAGCGACTACATGAACGATTTGATCGCAGAAGGACTTTCCGAGCAAGAAGCGTTTGCACGCGCCCAAGAGGAGCTCACGTTTCGCAGTGAATCCGCAAAGTCTGCCGACTTGCAGGAGCGGTTTGCCGAGTACTATAAAAACCGCGACCCTGCAGATTACGAAGCGATCGGTCTGTTTTACGCAGGATTCATGTTCTTTGGGCTCTCAACCGGCGCACTCATTGGATTTCTCGGTAGCGGTGGGCGGGAGATGTTCCTCGCTGGCGGGTGGATCGATACGCTAATTGGCGCTATCGTTGGCGTAACTACCGGAATGGGATTAGGGCTGATTAGCAACGCCATGATCGTATTGAAAAATAAATAATTCAGAGGACAAACGAATGTTTATAGAAAAGCCCCCTCGCAAATGCAGTAGTCATTGGGCCTACATCGTTTAGCTTAAGTAGGCCCAATTTTACATTCAATTTGAAGTAGTCATCTGTTGCTCATCGCCTTCTCCATGGCATACAATAACTGCACACAGTCCATCGAAGAGAAGTCAATTTTCCGGTTAAAGCGTTCACCTAGACAGCCTATGCACTTGACACTTTTTCCGGTCTAAAGCATACCGTAGCAAAGTGATTGTAGGAGAAAGACCACACCTGCCCCAATCGCCATACCCTTAACGAGATCGGTCTTTCCCTTAAGTTTAGCCACGATTATGAGCGGGATGATATAAATTAATTGGATCACCCCTATAAGCAGGATGAATTGTATAAAATATCCCAAACCTATAGATAGAGTAAGAGCCAAAAAATTGCACCCAAATACAATGGCACAACCAGACCAACCGTCACCTGTTTCACGGTTTTCTTCCTCCATAACACCACTCCCCACATAATCTATTTTGCGCCACGCTCATTTCGCTAACATTCATAGCGCTAATGTTGTATCGCTACCTACGTCATCGGCACCATTTCTTCGCGCAACTGCTGAAGCAACGTCTCGCGCCCGTCGCGGTAAAACATGTTGTACGTATCGAACGGGATAATGCGTCCGTCGGGATGCACGATATGCACACACGATTTTTTCACCGAGCGGACGTCAAAATTGTACGGATCGAGAAACTGCATAATGATAACGCGAAACACATTGTCATACGCAATCGACTCCGGTACTTGCACCGGCGGCAAACAACACAACAGATTTTTTAGAGACAGCGCGGACGATTCCGGCGAATGACTCGTGGAAAAGAGTGAAAAAATGTGTTCCTTTAACGTCTCGTCCTGCTCGTACACGATTGTATTTCCCGAGCCCGCTAATAACACATCGGGATCGATCAGCCCAGTTAACGGCACCACTTGTTCTCCTACCTTAAGCGCATACCCCATGGCCAAACAGTCGGGATGACACGGCACGGGAATGATATCTTCTTGGCGGAATACACCCGATTGCGCAATAATGTGTTCCCTTACTTCACTCAACGTGAGGCGATCAACTGCCGGGTCAAACTGTTCCAGCCTCCCCGCCGCTTGAATCGGCTGAAAGGTAACGCCACGTACCGCGCGCTGCTTTAACCCATACTGAATCATACGCCCAATCTCATTGTCGTTTAACCCTTTTTTCAAAGTGACAACTAATGTTGTGGAAATATTAAACTCGTTCAAGTGTTGCATTGCTTGCTCGCGTATGTTGCGGAGGTCGGCACCGCGAAGCTCTTTGAGCGCTTCCGCTTCGAAGCTGTCAAACTGCAAATAAATTTCAAACCCCGGCATGTACGAAGCTAGCCTGCGCACAAAATCCCGATCCTTAGCGATACGCAATCCGTTCGTGTTTACCATGATGTGCTTAATCGGTCGCGCTTTCGCCGCGTCGAGAATAGCAAAAAAGTCCGGGTGGATGGTCGGTTCGCCACCGGAAATTTGGACGATGTCCGGCTCGCCTTCGTTGCGGACGACCGCGTCGAGCATCGCCTCAATGTGCGCCAAGCTGCGAAACGTCTGCCGCTGAGGAGAGGATTCCGCATAGCAAATCGGACACTTCAAATTGCACGCTTCCGTCACTTCGACGAGCGCAAGACAACTATGCTGCTCGTGATCCGGACACAAGCCGCAGTCGTACGGACACCCGTAGCGGATCGGTATATTGAAGTGGCGGGGCATCGAGGACGGTTTTAAGTAGGCGCGGCACATTTTGTAATATGCGGCATCACTCGCGATTAGCACCCGTTCCGCCCCGTGCTGCGGACAACGCTTGATCATGTACATTTTACCGTCCTGTTCGACAATTTTCCCTTCGACCTTACGGTAGCAAGTGGAGCAAATGCTGTTCGTTAATTCATAAAAAATGTATGGCCGTTCAGACATGTCCAGTCAATCTCCTCTCGCTTGTCATTTTTTTAAGTAACCGGATGAGGCGCGGCAAGTGGCGGGTGTAATATAGGATCCCTAGCACACAAGCGACTTGAATCGCCCCCAACCCGATATACGGACGCGGGTACGGTTTAATAAAGTCAACGCCTAACCGGAAGGCGAAATACGTAACCATAAACAGCTTAAAAATGTCCCCTTCTCGATGCAGGACTCGTTTGATAAACGAGAGCATAATTCCTAACGCGAGTAAAAACAGTAGCTCATACAACTGTGTCGGATGCCGCAATACACCGTCCCCGAAGTCGATCCCCCAAGGCAAAGCGGTAGCAATGCCGTACGTGTTGTCCTCCAACCCGGTCAAAAAACAACCGATCCTCCCCACAGCCATCCCGAATATAAGCGGTAACGTTAAATCGTCGCCTGTTGAAGCGGTGTGCCCGACCATTTTCTTCGCCAGCTCCACCCCGATTAAACCGCCGAGTAATCCTCCGACAATACTCTTCCCTTCCATCCAAAATATCGGCTCGTCAAGTGGCTTAGCAATATGTGCCCATAAGACAGACGGGTCGTACAGCCATGCGAGTATTTTTGACCCAAACGCCGCCCCCACGATTGCGCCGGCGATGACCGACCATTGAACGGTGCGCGACAACCTCTCTGGTCGACGGAACCATAGGTACAAACGAAAACCGAGAAAATAAGCAAGCGCCTCCATCACAAAATGAGGATGGAGCCTTACCGGACCGAGCTCGATCCATACCGGAAACTGCATCACTAACCTCCTTCCAATCGTCGTCACGTGTCGTTTCACGTGTCGTTTTACGTGTCGTTTCTTATTGCGAAGCTATTCACACCACACACAGATCACCCGTGATCAATAAGTATTCGCCACGATTTAAGTATTCGACAATATTTTACCAAGTCCTTCTTTATCTATGTAGAAGGACCTTCCCAACTTTGAGTCAACATTTATAAAGGCAAAATTTATTGACGATCCCGCGCAGTTATCATACACTCGATGCAAATCTATTGATCCGGAACTACTTGCAAACGAAAGGGAAGGAAATGAAGGTTATCGGTATTGCAGAACAATTTTTCGTCTTGTTCGGTAACGAGCAAAACGAACGTCCACACCGTCATTACGGGATTCAACTACTTATACCGACGAATACGTTGGCGATTAATCGGTATCAAACAGATGCATCCGCCATAATAGACAGCCATGTTGAACACGTCGTCTATGGCGACGGGAACATTTTATCCCTACTGTTCAATCCAGAAACGACGATCGGACGACGGATTAGTAACCACCATTTTCAAAATAAAAAAAGTGCTTATGAAGGTATCGTTTATTTCCACAACCCTCACCTAACCACAAACGCCAAAGCGATGACGCGGACGATTGACGGCAGCGCGCCGAATAACGCAGCCATCAATGAGTTAATCTACTCGACCGTCGAACAGTTGTTGCGAGGAGTCCCCCCATTGCGACAGCTAGACGACAGAGTCTCTGACGTTATTCAATATATTGAGTCAAGCGATTTCACTCACTTACGTTATGAAGATGCCGTAAATAGTGTTTTTTTGTCTAAATCGCGAGTGACTCATTTGTTCACTGAAGAAATGGGCATCTCGCTTATGAAGTATATGACGTGGAAAAGACTGCTTCACGCCTCTAAGGAAATAGCCCTCTCCGGAAAATCGATCACAGAGGCGGCCCATCTATACGGGTTTGCCGATGCGGCACACTTTTCACGCGTGTTTAAGGAAAACTTCGGCGTTAGTCCGAGTGGCGTCTTCCAGAAGCAACAAAAAAATGACCGTCTCATTCATGTGTTTACACGCGATTTTTCGTAAACTGACCGTGAAGGAGATGATCGATGTGGCATTCGAAGCAATTTTCGACGATGTTAATTTCAATTTTCAAGTAAACCGGGTACTGTCCTTCGGCGATGTGGCCTGCAACCGCGAAGAAGTGTATGCTGCCGCGGCCAACATACATAATTTCGAGACATGGTATGTGGAATGGCGACGTATGGCGGAAATCGCTGAAGGGGAAGGTAGATACGTCCACAGCATGTATTACTACCGCATGGCAGAATTCATGCTAATGGACGACGATCCCGCAAAAAATGTTATGTATCACAAAATGGCGGAAATGTTTCAGAAAGCAGTCCCTTCCGCCGTGAGGTATCAGGTGCCGTTTAAGGGTGGTCACTTGCCTTGCCTATTCATCGAAGCGGACGCACCTGCCGACACATCTCAGACGGTCCTCGTACACGGAGGATACGACTCTTTCATTGAAGAATTTTACCTCATCTGCGAGCGGTTCGCGCGCGCCGGATACAACGTTCTCTTATTTGAAGGGGAAGGACAAGGCGCCACACTGCGGCAAGGCATGACGTTCAACGAGAAATGGGAACAGTCGGTAGGCGCCATTTTGGATTATTTCCAGCTCGACCAAGTGGCCTTAGTCGGAATCTCTTGGGGCGGGTATTTTGCTCTAAGGGCGGCGGCGATGGAGAAGCGGATCGCCCACGTCGTCTGTTACGATGTGTGCTATGACGGGCTCGATGTGCTGTTTCACTTATTGCCGCAGCCTGCGAGAACGTTACTGCAACAACTGTATAAGTTCAGCTGCAAGCGAATCATCAATGCCCTCGTACGCAAAAAAATGCAGCAGGACACGCTCGCCAATTGGGGCATCACCCACGGCATGTATATTACTGGCACGCGTTCGCCGTTCGATTTTTATCGCGCGATTGAAAAACATACGTTGAAAGGGCTGCTGAACCGCATCGAGCAACGTGTGCTGCTGCTCGCAGGCGAAAAGGACCACTATATTCCGCAGTGGCACTTCGATTATTTACGGAATCATTTGCCCCGTGCCCGGGTCACGAGCAGGCTTTTCACTACAGCGGAGGGTGGGGAGCAGCACTGTCGGGTCGGGAATTACGACTTAGCGATCGGTTACATTTTGTCGTGGTTGCACGATAAAAACTAACATACCTCGCTTTTCCACGATGACAATTCCGCTCGCGACACACCGCTGTGCAGGAGAACAACCGGCTTTCTGCTATAAGTGGTCGCTATGCGTGTGGGATACATGCCGAGAATATCCGATAGACATTTCTTAAAAGCGAGTGGCTCGATCGAGTTCGCAAACGATGCGTAAACACGTCGAGGCGTTCCGCCCTTCTCCGTTTGCGAAACGCCTCTTAATACGTCCAAGTAAATCTCTAATAGTCGACTTCCATTTTAACTGCGGTTAAGCGTCACAACTTGCTTCGTCCGGCTCGATTCGTACGCCGCCTTCACGACTTCGAGCGTCCTAAGCCCGTCTTCACCCGTAATTGAAGGCTCGCCCTCCTGCTTTACACACTGTACGAAGTCGCCGATTAAGCGTTTGTCCATATCTTCTGCCCACGGAAGCGACTGCGTCTTTCCTTCGCGGTCGTTGTAATAATGCAGCGCCTGCTTAAACGCATCGACTGACAGTGTCCCCTTCGTACCGACAATTTCCATCGTCACATCGCCCCACGTCGGGAACGTTTTTGGCCGTGACCAGCTCGGGTCGATCGTCACGATGACGCCCGATTCGAGTTCTAAACTGACCATGCCGCAGTCTTCGACAGCGATGTCGTAAAAGCGCGTGTCTAATTCCGCGTACACGTTTTTCACTTCATCTTGCAGCATCCAGCGGATCAAGTCCATCACGTGTACGATATGGTCTGTCGCCGAGCCGCCCCCAGACAGCTCTTCTTCAATAAACCAGCCACCCGGCATCTGACCGTGGTTCGTGCCTTTAATCGCCAAAATCTCCCCTAACTGCCCCGACTGGACGATGTCGCGCACGCGCTGGACTACCGGCGCAAAACGTACAGGGTAGGCGATTTGTAAAATGACTCCCGCGTCCTTACACGCGGCAAGCATCGCTTCGGCGTCAGCGACTGTCGTTGCAATCGGCTTTTCACACAAAATGTGCTTACCCGCTTGCGCGGCTTGGACGACGTGTGCGCGGTGCTTGTTATTTTCAGAACATACGACGACCGCATCGAGATCTGTAGCGAGTAAGTCTGCCAAATCTTCGTAGAACGTCCCGCCGAACTGCTCGGCCGCCGCTGTACCGCGCGCGGGATCATCGTCCCAAATCGCGGCTAACTCGACGTCCGGATGGGCGTGTAAATGGGCGGCATAACTGTAGGCGTGCATGTGCGCAAAACTTATCATTCCGATCTTCACGTCAGTTCACCTCTTCCGCTTCCGCTTTCAGTGTAACCACTTCGCCTGTTTCCGCTGACTTTAGCGCCGCTTGCGCGATTTCGACCGCCTTTAACGCGTCGTACGCAGTGACGATCGGTTCACTGCCGGTTAACAGACACTGGGTGAAGTGCCTCAGTTCACGCTCGTACGGTCCTTCTGCCAGCGGACTTTCCGGGACAGCTACCCCTTGCGCTGCCGCTACTTTTGTCCCGCGCTGACTCACTGTAAGCGGCGTACTCGTGCGGCTGTCGTGTTCGAGCATACCGTCCGCACCCGCAATTTCAAACGTGGTGCGGAACGTCGCGTGTGCCCACGAGCCTTCGACGTGTGCGATCGTACCGTCCGCCATCCGCAACGTGACGAGCGCATACTCGAGCGGATCGTCGCCAGTGAGGCGCGACTGACAGCGAGCCATTACGCGGCAGACGTCGCCGAACGTCCACCGCAACCAATCAAAGTCGTGGATAATCATATCGAGAATTAGGCCACCGCTCTTTTCCTTATCCGCGTACCAATTTTTCCAGCCGCGCGGAAAGTGACCGCCGCGCGTCATATTGACGACACCGGACTTGCCGACGGCACCGTTTTTCACCTGTTCGTGCGCTTGAACGTATTCCGGGAAAAAGCGGACGACGTGCGCCACGTACAGTTGGACGCCGTGCTGCTTACATGTATCGATAATTTCAGTAGCTTCTTGGACGTTCAATCCTAACGGCTTTTCACTAATGACGTGCTTGCCTGCCCGAGCCGCTTGCTCGATCAACGGCTTATGCAAATATGTCGGGAGACAGACGTCGACAACGTCGACATCGGGCGCCGCGAGTATGTCGTCAACCGAATCGTACGCTTGTGCGCCGTACCGATCCGCTAACCGCTGCGTCTCCTCGCGGTCGAGTGACGTCATGCCAACTAACTGCGCTCCGGCGATGCGCGACCATGCATCCGCGTGTACTTTTCCCATCGTGCCTGTCCCAAGCACGGCGACTTTTAACGGTTTGTTCATTCCTCTCACCCCACCAAATCGTTCGCCTTTGCTCATTCTAGCTGCCTGTTTTCATTCCACGTCCTACAGTTACTCTCTCCACTAACCGGATACATGTTTATCCGTTCTACTGAGACGTTCGTTTGAGACGTTCGTTTTTTTACCGATTCCTACACGCTTACATTTCTCCTTCGGACTATACAAAGCCTGCTTGATTTGCGATTTTCACGTTACCGCTTTCAACAGCAGTGAATAGTTAACCCTATGACCCATTGACTACAATCATGATAAGCATACCACGCGCCGGATATTTCCGCCACTATTTAGTGAGAAATGAATAAACCCTTAACAAATATGTAACACGGGGCAACGATACATAAAAATAGTGCAAAATGGAAAAACCAACAACTGTGTGTCCTAAAGTTAGTCGTGTTAATTTTTCCCGGTATGGCGAGATGGCTAGGTGCGCTGATTCGTTTATATTGTGCACATAAATATACAGCTTGTAACATACATCGAAAGAAGTGATTTACATGACACCTAGCTCGCATAAAATTAGCGTTTTTCTTTCCTTTATGGTCATCGTCTTAGCGACCGGGTTGATGAATCACGTAACCATCTTACCCCCTTTAATCGGTACAGCGAAACGGGACGCCTGGTTGAGCGTCGTCCTTACGATTGTCCCTATGCTGTTATGGATCGGGCTGCTTAGTTACATCATAAAGAATATCCATCCAGAACCGCTTTTCTCTTGGTTAAAAGCCCACTTTGGAATAGGCGTGACGTTAGCCGTCAAGATGTTCATGTTTATTTATTTAACGAGCATCGTACTTCTTACGTTAAAAGATACGACAGGATGGACGAAAGTATTTTACCTACCGCAAACACCGGTCATCGTGATCGCTGCGTCCTTTACAGCTGTCTGTCTGTTCGCCGCCATCTCCGGTATGCGTACGATCGGCATAACTGCAGGGATTTTATTACCTGTTGTCATCATTTTCGGTGATTTTGTCATGTCAGCCAACCTCCCGGAAAAAAACTACACATTGCTTTTACCCCTCTTCGAGCACGGTTGGAATCCGGTGCTAAGTGGTCTCGTCTACGTCGGAGGAGGCATCGCAGAACTGATTATCATTCTTCAGCTACAGCAATACGTGCGGAGGAGGATTCGTTTTATCCCCTTACTGTTACTCGGTCTTTTTTTACTACTACTCATTTTCGGTACGTTGACTGGAGCGATCGCTGCCTTCGGACCCGATGAAGTTGCCAAGCAACGATACCCCGCGTATGAACAATGGCGCTTGGTGACGATCGGGAAATACATCCGCCACGTTGACTTTTTGTCTATCTATCAATGGCTCTCCGGGGCGCTTATTCGCATTGCAGCAGCCATGTTTTTACTCGCTGACTGCCTGAGTCTCACGAAGCGCTACCGGACCATCTTTCTTTTGTCTTTCAGTATCGCGATCGTTTTCTTCGTCCAATTGCCGATCGGCGATGCCAGTATGCTCAATTTTCTTAACCGCTTTTACTTCCCGCTTTCCCTCGCTTCCGTCGCTGTACTCACGCTTGCATTATTTTTGCTTGTGCTTATGGCTAAAAGGAGGAAAAAAGGATCGTGCGCATAACCCCCTTTCGTTACTTACAAAATTTTTTCCGTCAACTAACAGCGACCGAACAACCTGATCAGACGATTGAGGAAGGGGCGGGAACAGAAAAAATTACCGAGCAACATTTACGGGAGACATTTGCCGATAGCGCAGATGTACACGTACAAAAATATCGGTTCGGGAGTGAAAAAAATGAACAGCCTATTTTACTTTTGTTCTGCGAAGGTATGACTGATACGAAACAAATTAACGAGATCGTCCTCCCGCGACTGGAACAAATGATCGCACGTGGTTTTCTCCCAAGTGGTGACAAACCGCCGGAGGAAAAAACGTTGGCACTAGAAAAGATGGAAGACAAACCGCTATTAACTAAAGTGATTACAACGGTGTATGCAGGAGAGCTCGTTATTTTCTTCCCGAATGATAGTGATCTGTACTCTGTCGATATCGCCGATCCACCGCGCCGCACGCCGAGTGAATCGAATACGGAATTATCCATCAAAGGTCCCCGCGACGCCTTTACAGAAGAACTGACGACGAATGTCGCCTTAATCCGCAAACGCCTGGCGACAAATTCTCTTTGCCACGAGCAATTCACGGTCGGGAGGAGAAGTCAAACAAAAGTATCCCTTCTGTATATACGCGACATCATTAACCCGGAAATTGTCGAGGAAGCACGTACAAGAATAAACAAAGTTGACATTGACGCCTTACACGGAAGCCCACAGCTAGAAGAAATAATCGCCGACTCGACATACTCCCTATTCCCGTTGTTAGATTACATTGGACGGCCTGATTTCGTCGTCCACTCTTTAGTGAGCGGTCGTTTTGCCATTTTAGTCAACGGTTCACCGATGGCTGTCATTGCACCTGCAAATTTTACGTTACTGCTCAAGTCGCCCGAAGACTTGTATAAGCCTTTTTACTTCGTTTCACTTGAGCGGTTCCTTCGCTTGATCGGTTTTTTAGTAGCAATATTTTTACCCGGATTTTGGGTCGCTTTGACGACCTTCAATGTAGATCAACTTCCTTTTCCCTTACTAGCTACAGTTACTTTGTCGCGAATCGGCATACCGGTATCTGTTCCCCTCGAGGCCTTTTTGCTACTTGGACTGTTCGAATTGTTCCGTGAAGCAGGGGAACGGTTACCCAAAGCAGTCGGAGGAATCGTCGCTGTTGTCGGTGGTTTAATTGTAGGCGAAATGCTCGTTCGCGCTGGCCTCGCCTCTTCGACTCACCTCGTCATGGCTGCGCAGACAGCTGTCGCTACGTTTGCGTTAGTCAACCACTCGTTAAGTGGGACGGTAAGTGTCTTGCGCATCTTCGTCTTAATCTGCGCAACCTTTCTAGGTATGTTCGGCTTTTTTATCGCCTCCTTTGCGATCGTCATTCATATGGCCCGGCTCGAGTCGTTTAAAGTCCCTTATTTAGCAACGCTCGCCCCCCTTCAGTTCAAAGAGCTGTTTGCCTCCTTGTTTAAATTGCCTTGGAAAGACATGACACATCGCCCTAAAAGCTTATCGATTCAAGATAACACACGACGGAAGGACGAATGACCATGAGAAAGTGGGTAAAAACGACATTGTTGTTCTTACCGACCCTCCTGTTGTTATCCGCTTGCTGGGATGCCACGAATATTCAAGATGTGAACTACTTAGCCGCTCTCGGCGTCGATTACGACAATGGGAAGTACACCGTCTACGTGCAGTTGTTGGATCACTCGAGCGTCGCTAAGGAGGAGGCCGACAAACCGACGCAACCTGTGCCGGTATGGGTGGGCAAAGCAAGTGGCGACACACCGAGCACAGCAGTCAACAACTTGTATAATACAGCCCAGCAAAAAATTTCCTTTAGCCATATATCGAGCTTACTCGTCTCGGTGAGAGCGCTGCAACACGATCTTGAGCCCATTCTCGATTCCCTCGGTCGCTTTCGGGAGATTCGTTACACACCTTGGCTATTTGCTACGAAGGAAAAAATCGAAGACGTTTTTGCGAAGCTTCCTTTTTTCTATTTGTCGCCACTCATCTCCGTTATGCACCAACCGCAAGAAACGTATGGCCAGCTTTCGATTACGCCGCCTCTTAGATATCACCGCTTTATTTCAGAATACCGGGAGCCGGGTTCAACGGTTTTACTTCCGTTGCTGTCGCTAAACCGTTCCCAATGGCGAGAGAGTATGGAGCGCAAAGCACTCATCGGTGTTGGCGGTGTCGCCGCCTTACACGATCGAAAATATAAAGGCACGTTCTCTGAAAAACAATTGCGTGGCACACGCTGGATAACGGGCAAAACGGTACGGAGCCCGCTTACTTTTCGTGCGGATGGAAAAGGGCAGGCGACGGTCTCTTTGGGAGATCCATCGGTGACAGTTAAGTCGCACATTAAAGATGGCATTCCTCGCTTCCACGTAACGATTACCCTTGACGGAAATCTCGTCGAGTCTTTTGATAGCACGCCTGTTCATTTGATCCGGCGACACGCAGAACAAGAAGTCGCGCGACAGGTAAGACAAACGTACTTGCACGGTTTAAAAAGGGAAACAGACTTGTTACAGTTAGAGGAATACTTGTACCGGTATCACAACAAACAATGGAAACAACTCGACGCAAAAAAGTTCCCGCTCACCCCAGAATCTTTAGCCTCGGTTCACGTGAAGGTCAACCTCATACACACAGGGAAATATAAGGAGAAGAATTAAATAATGACACACTATATACAGTCAAATAAATGATATTTTATATATTTCCAAATTGTCAGCAACATATTCTAACACAGCTAATAACAACCCCCCCAACGCCGATGCGCTGGGGATTTGAAGTCAGCCTTTCTGTGTATGCTTTCACTAATAGCGTGCCGTTAACATCTTCCGCCGCGTGTAAAACTCGACGCCGTCCGGCCCGTTAGCGTGTAAGTCACCGTAAAACGAGTTTTTCCATCCCGAGAAGGGGAAGAACGCCATCGGTGCCGGTACACCGATGTTGACGCCTAACATGCCCACCTCGATACTTTCCCGGAAATACCGAATGTTTGAGGCGTTGCTCGTAAAAAGGCAAGCGCCGTTGCCGAAGTCGGAGGCGTTCGTTATCTCGATCGCCGTTTGCAAGCTGTCGGCCCGCACGATCGATAGCACCGGAGCAAAAATTTCTTCTTGCCAAATACGCATCGTCGGTCGCACGTTGTCAAAAATCGTCGGCCCCATAAAGTACCCTTGTTCCTCGTAGCACGCGTCGTTGCGTCCGTCGCGCACGAGTGTGGCCCCTTCTTGTTCGCCGAGGGCGATGTAACTGGCGGTCCGCTCTTTATGGTCTTGGCGAATGACTGGACCTAAAAACACGTCTGCTTCAAGGCCGTTGCCGATTTTAATCTCGTCGGCGCGCTGCTGTAACTTGGCGAGAAATGGTTCTGCCACATCGCCAACCGATACGACGACGGAACAAGCCATACACCGCTCACCGGCCGAACCGAATGCGGCGTTAATAATTTCTTTCGCCGCTATGTCTAAGTCAGCATCCGGCATAACGATCGAGTGGTTTTTCGCACCGGCTAGCGCCTGTACACGTTTCCCGTTGGCAGCTGCCGTCGTGTAGACGTATTTAGCTACTGGTTCCGAACCGACGAAGGAAATCGCCGGGACGTCCTTGTGCGCGAGCAAGCCGTTGACGACGTCGCGAGCCCCGTGCACGACGTTTAACACGCCATCCGGAAGTCCAGCTTCTTGCATCAATTCGGCAAGGCGGTTGGCGAGGAGAGGTGTCCGTTCCGACGGTTTAAGCACGAATGTGTTCCCGAGAGCGATCGCCAAAGGAAACATCCAACACGGCACCATCATCGGGAAGTTAAAGGGGGTAATTCCGCCGACGACACCTACCGGATAGCGGTACATACCCGATTCGATGTTAGTCGCAATATCGGGCAACTGTTTCCCCATCATTAAAGTAGGTGCCCCTGCAGCAAATTCGACACACTCGATGCCGCGCTGTACTTCCCCGTACGCTTCTTTATAGCTTTTTCCGTTTTCTAATGTGATGAGCTCTGCTAGCTCGCCCCAATGGTCTACTAACAGTTGCTGATATTTAAACATGAGGCGAGCCCGTCTCGGAACGGGTGTAGCACGCCACGAGACAAATGCTTCCTTCGCTACCGCTACCGCGCGGTCGACATCTTCTTGCGTCGATAACGGCACTTCGGCCAACGTTTCACCCGTGGCTGGATTGGGTACAGTGGCGTATATCTCCGTGTGGGCGTCCACCCACTCGCCGCCGATGAAGTTTTTCAACACTTGTCCATTTGTTGTCGTCATTTCAATAATCCCCTCCCAAAAATGAATGTCGAAATTACTAGACTAGACTTGCGAGTGCGCTAGAATAACAGCTACGGCCTAGAAAAGCGAGTATAGGATGACAGCGATGCCCAAAGCAACGGTTGGGAGTAGCACACTGAGCATAAAGATCGGTTTATACGCCCGCTGGTGCGTCTCCCCGCAAATGGAGCGAATCGTCGTGACGACGTACCCGTTGTGCGGTAGCGAGTCCAAACCGCCCGACGCGAGCGCCGAAATACGGTGCATCGCCCCCGGATCTAATCCTTGCGCCATATAGAGCGGCGCCAAAATCGGCAAGGCGATGCCGAGCCCTCCCGAAGCAGAACCGGTAATGCCGCAAATGAGTGTCACCGCGATCGCCAGTCCTAACATTGGTGGACCGGGGATGTTAACTAGCGTGTCGACGACTCGATCAAACGCTGGCACGTGCGCAGCGACACTGCCAAAGCCGACGACGGCACACGTATTTGCTGCAGCTACGAGCGCGTCTTGCGCCCCTTTAGCTAACGAACCCCAATATTCGCTAACTTGCTTATGCATGAGTAGCCAGGCAAGGGTGATACCACTCGTTAACGAGATGAGCGCCGCACCGGTCGACGACATATAGTTGGCCAAAATGTTCAAAATTGCTATGACCGCCACTAACGGAAGCACCGCGCACACGATGTTGGGAAGCGTGTTTTCAGCCACCCCGCCTGCCGCGTGTACAGTCGCTCCTGTCTCCGCTGCCGCAGCACTTTCTTCTTCACGATCTGGCGCCGTACGTTTGCTTGCTACTATTCCCATTGTCGCGTTCCCCGCTACGGCGTGTTTCGTTGCTGGATTGTCTGTTGTCCCACTTTCCGCCCCCTCGTGCGTAAGGCGGCGGTTCCCGTGCGGTAAGGCAAACTCTTCTCCGTTTTGTACCGCTTTCTTTACGACCCGACCGAGGTATAAGCCGCCGATCACCATAATTAGAACGCCGATGACGACGCCGATGAAACCGCCAGCTGTCGGAGTCGTGCCGAAATACTTCGTCGGTATTAAGTTTTGAATCTCAGGCGATCCCGGTGAGGTCATCGTGAACGAAATCGACCCGAACACGAGAGCCGCTGGAATAAAGCGGTGCGGGTAATTTGCTACTTTGAATAACGAGACTGCGATTGGGTAAACGGAAAAACCTACGACGAACAAACTGACTCCGCCGTATGTCATCAGTGCTGCCGCGGCGACGACGGCAAACACGGCGCGCGATGGTCCGACTGTGTTTTTTACCCAGTTAGCGATACTGTCTGCCGCTCGCGTATCTTGCATCACCTTGCCAAAAATCGCTCCGAGTAAAAAAATCAAAAACCACGTCGCAAAGTAACCGGTGAAGCCTTCCATGTAATGTTTCGTTAAAGCCGTCTCTAAATTTAAGCCACCCGTCACTGCTACGAGGACGGAACTGATTAACGCAGCGATAATGATGTTTATGCCCCGCATCGTCAAATACATCAACAGCGCCAATGAAGCCAGTAATCCTATAAGCCCGAACATCGTCTTCACCCCTCTCGCTAACGATTTGCCGTTAGCTGTCGTCTGTTTTGATTGCGCATTTGCGCGTTTGCTTTTTTGTACCGTTTACATTGCTACTGCTTACTCGGCTACTCCAACGCTCGCGCACGAATAGTCGTAGTCGTAACAGACGCGGTAAAGAGCCACAATCTCATCTTTCGTCGGCACCCTCGGATTGTTGGCCGGACTGCCGCTCGCCAGTGCATCTTCCGCCATTTTTTCAATGGCGTCGTTAAACGTTTGTTCATCGATGCCCCACTCCCGCACGTTCAGAATCTGCAAGTCGATGCAGAGCTGATTCACCTCGCGCACGGCAACGTCTGCTGCCTCTCGGTCTGACAACCGAGTGGCTTCTTTAGAAAATTTAGTAGCTTGCTTGGGTTGATCTGCCGCCGCTTCAGTTGGTTGCGAGCCACGATCACACGATTCCGCCCCCTGGGATAAAAATATGCGTCCCAAATCGGCGAGTCGCTCAATGCAAGCGTCCTTACTAAATTGTAAAACCGCGGGCAAAAGCATCGCATTGGAGACGCCGTGAGGGACGTGGAATAACGCGCCGATCGGGCGAGACATGCCGTGTACTAAACATACGGAGGCATTCGTAAAGGCCATCCCCGCTTGTAGCGATCCGAGTGACATCGCTTCCCGCGCGGCGACATCGTCGCCCTCCCGATACGCTTGCCGAATGTTGCGCGTAATTAAACGCATCGCCGACAACGCTAGCGTATCGGTCATCGGCTGAGCCCGCTTCGATAAATACGCTTCAATCGCGTGACTGAGTGCGTCGATACCAGTCGCCGCTGTCACGCGACCCGGCGACGACTGGGTTAACACGGGATCGACGAGAGCGACAGACGGCATGAAAGCTGGTTGTTTGATCATCATCTTTACGTCGTCGGCCGTGTTCGTAATAACGGTCACATCCGTTGCCTCAGACCCGGTTCCCGCTGTCGTCGGGATCGCCATGTGGGGCATTGGCTGACGGGTAACCTTTTTTTGGTCGTCCATGTAGTCGCCGATATACCCGCCATTTGTCGCTAAAACGGCAACCGCCTTCACCGTATCGATGCAACTCCCGCCGCCAATCGAGATGACGAGGTCGCACCGTTCCTTTTTTTGCAAGGCTAACGCCTCCGCGACATATTCGTCGGTCGGTTCACTATTTACTCCTGTGTACACGACACTTTGGATACCTTCGCTTCGCAAATAACGCTGACACTCGCGCACGTACCCCAGCTTTTCGATGATGTTGTCACTGACGATTAGCGCTTTCTTCCCATAGGCCGACGCTTCCGCCCCAACTTGTTGAAAACTGTCATTGCCGTAAACGATTGTTTGCGGCGTGCGGAATACGAAAAACGACACACAGCACTCCTCCTTAACTGTTTTGACACATTTGTATCGCTAAAATATAACAATATGCGTATAAAGTAAAAGCAATAAGTGTGCCAAGTGGCGTCGCAAAAAAGGTGAATATATATAAAAAAAGCGACCGAGATGTGTACATCGACAGTCACTTAACGGCTCATCCATACCGTTTATTAACTTTTTATCTATAACAGTCGCTCGCTAGTTGAGAACGTGTGCGGCCGACGGACTCAAAATATGTAACGCGTTTCCCATACTGGAAGAACAGTTGTGTAGTTATAATGTAGTGTTTTCACTATAACTGTAGTTATTTCACTACATACTATCTACACTGTGCGATAATAAAATATTTCGCGGACACGGCACCATTTTTTTTGCCTGTATCGCTTTCAATCAACTGATGCCGTGCTTTTTCAGTTTTTGATACAACGTCGTGCGGTGAATGCCTAACATTTTCGCCGCTGCTGTTTTATTGCCCCGCACCATCCGCAAAATGTGTGTCAGCATCTTTCGCTCCTGCTCCCGACCTTGCACTTTTATTTGCGCAATAAAGTTGTGAGGGGAAGCGCTCTCGCCACCAACCGCCTGCTGCTCTGTAGCTGTGCCGTTCGTTGTGCCGTTTGATATATCGCCAGCTGTGCCGTTCGTTGTGCCGTTTGGTGTATCGCCAGCTGTGCCGTTAGATAGGACGCCAGCCGTGCCGTCCGCGCGGTACGCACTGTCAGCGGAGTAAACGTCGTCCTTGCCGTACGTATCTCCCTTTCGGAGCGTGTAATCTCCGTAGTACGTATAATTTCCACAGTTATCGTCATCGGCGAGTTTCCCTTTAGCGGAAAGCCGGTTCACCTGAAGGTGCTCGAGGCCGATCCACTCTTTTTCGACTAAAGTGACCAATCTTTCCACAATATTGACCATCTCTCTAATGTTGCCCGGCCAGTGATAACGAATGAGTGCGGCTACCGCCTCAGAGGTCAATCGCTTTTCCGGGATGCGGTAGTTTTTGCAAATTTCCGTTAAATAGTGGGACAACAAAATCGGAATATCGCTCTTTCGTTCGCGCAGTGACGGGACGTGTAGGCGAATAATGTTTAACCGATAATATAAATCTTCGCGACCATTTCTTCGAGATTCCGGTTCGTGGCAGCAACGATGCGCGCGTTAAAGTCGTATTTGGTAATGCCGCCGACTCGCTCGGCCTCTTTTTCCTGTAGGGCTCGCAAAAGTTTCGTTTGCATTGGGAGTGGCATTTCCCCAATCTCGTCCAAAAAAAGCGTCCCGTTGTTGGCTAGTTCAACTTTGCCCGGCTTACCGCCTTTGCGTGCCCCGGTGAAGGCGCCTTCTTCGTACCCGAACAACTCGGATTCAATGAGGTTTTCCGGAATCGCACCGCAATTGACGGTAATGAGCGGACCGTCGGCGAACGGACTTAAATAGTGAATACTTTTCGCAAAAAGCTCTTTGCCCGTGCCGCTTTCACCTGTTATGAGAACCGTCGCAGACGTGCGCGCCGCCCGCCGCGCCAACCTTTTTACTTCGGACATGCGTGCGCTCTCGCCAATTATTTGCGCAATCGTGACGCGCTTCTCGCCGTTGTTGGTGCTGGTGCGTTTTGCACTCGAACGCGCCCACTCCGCCTGCTGGTGAAGCGCATGGTTTTGTAGTTTCTCGTATATGTGATACAGTTCGGAAACGCCTTCAAAAATAAGCATGCCGATTGCCCCCGCGACTTTTCCGTCCTTCCAAATCGGGATGCGGTGGACGACCATCGGGTTGCCTTGGATCGTCTGCAGTACACCGCGCTCGGGAATCCCCGTCTTTACTGTGTTGTGCAAATTCGTATTGTCGATTACTTCGGTAACGTGGCGCCCGAGAGCGTCCTCTTTTTTAATCCCGGTAAAACGACTGTACGCATCGCTAAATTGTACGACGATGCCTTGGGCGTCGACGACGGCAATTCCTTCATACGCGCTTTCCAAAATGACGTTCAAGGTGTCGGCGTCAGTCGTATTATTCCCAGTGTAAAAATCGGTTGTTGCTGTTTCCATCGTTCACCCTCCCATCATTTTGCCTATGGGGTATTCGCAACGCATTCATCGAAGCAGCTAAATCGTCTGGCGTTGCACCGCTTCCCTTTCCTTCGCAAAATACGATAACCTTGGATATTCGTCGTGCCGCTGCCGCCCAAAACGTGGTGCAATATATGTCGCTTTGGGCTGGACAGGCGACACAACTGTTCAATGACGGCTTAAGTGCCGAGGAAGTGATCCACCGCATCGTCGACGAAGCGACGCCAATGCTTCGTTAGCGCTATGCGACTTCTCAGGCGATATGCTGTTGTTTACTAGGATCACATTGACCCGTGCCCATCGGTGCTTCGACTATTTAAACGCAAACCTCCGAGTATGATCCAGGTGTAATTCCGGGTTTAATTCCGGGTTTAATTCCGAATGTTCTGTTGGCATTACTTTTTTTGCATATAGACAGTCACTTCGGAGCGATTGTGGAACAATTGCCTGACACCGCAAATATTGTACCAGCGCTCGAGCTTCGCCACCGCTTGCGTGACTGTTTTTTGCGAGTGCCTTTTTGGCAACTTTAAGGTCACGACGGCGAAGCCGCCCTCTTTTAACCGTTCGGCGGCCTCGCCCATTAACGCGACCGACTCTTTCGTATCAAGGCGCATATCATTGACGATCAGGGCAAACGTCCGGGCGTTGTCGCGCTTAAAGTAGAGCTGTGCCGTCTCTCTGAAGTGGTGGACGCTACCATCTCGTACAAGGGAGCGGTCGAGTTTCGCCGGGTCGACCGCGACGACATTTATATTGTGCTTTCGCAACACGCGCGTCCAACCACCTGGCGCAGCCCCTAAGTCGAGTGCCCATCCCCCACTCGGCATCGAGATGCCAAAAACTTCTATTGCTTCGAGCAACTTAAATTCGGCACGTGAGATTTGCCCTTTTTCTTGCGCAAAGCGGCGTTTGCCTCCCGCCCAATCGCTCAAGTTACAAGCCGCTAGCGACACGCCGACAAACGCACACCCTTCCGTCACCACGACAGAAACGATCTGCTCTGGCTTCTTTACGTCTAGTTTGAGGCCGGTTTTCTGGGCGACATTTGTGGCGATGGCCTCGTTCACCGTAAACCTTTTGTACGGTGGTTTAAATCGTTCGCTCATCCGTGTTTGTACGGAAAACGACAGGCGATCCTGTAACAAATTGTGCATATGTTGGACGTGCTGCACGATATTCGGCACATCGTCTACGCGGTTTGCTAAGCTTACTGTTAGATGCACCGGACACATGTGCTGTACGAAAATCGGCGGATGCTCCCGCCATTCGCTCGCGAGATTATCGAACCCTTTTGGCAGCTGGATCACTGCGAGCCCGTCGTCGAGCCACTGTTCTAGTTTTGCATCTGGTGCCACTTGGTGCAGCTCGTTTAACCCCGCTTCCGTCTCGTCCGGTTTAATCGTCACAATTGCTTTTGTTGCATCAGTGCGGCAAGGATCAAAGTGATTGTCGGTACAACATACATTCGATTGATCGCCGTTGCGCGATTCCGCTGGATTCATGTCGGTGTGATCGATCTTCTGATGGTCGTTGTTACTTTCCATGTATCCCCCTACTTCATATCGCCAAGCTCATTGCCTTTTTACAAACTCCTTCGGCCGGCTCGGTGTCGCTTTTTATCACTCTCTCCACAATAACACGAATGCCATCCCGCGACAAAACGATCGATCCCATACGTTTAACACACGCGTACCCCACATACTACATGCGTGCCACACGCGTAACGCTACCCTCACACATACTTTGACCTGCGCACCCAACTCATCGCTTCACCCGCTAATCGACCAGTTTAAAGCGAGCGGTAAAGTGGCGCAACAGCGAAGGCTCATAAGTAAAGGCCACGCCTTGAATCTCCTCTCGCTTTGCAAGCAAGCGAGTGAGCGCGTCGGCAATATAGCGCATATGGTTGTCCGTGTACGTGCGACGCGGAATCGTGAGCCTGAGCAGTTCAAGGGGCGCTACTCCGTCGGCGCCACTCGCCACATCGCGCCCGTACAATAACGAGCCGACCTCAACAGCGCGCACGCCGCTTTCCCGATACAATGCGACGGCGAGGGCATGCGCCGGAAATTGCGCTTTCGGTATGTGGGGCAAAAACTTCCCTGCATCGACAAACACAGCGTGACCACCAACCGGCTGCTGAATCGGCACCCCGCCACGCTGCAGGAGCTCACCGAGTAATTCCACTTGACCGATGCGGTGCTGTAAATACGCCTGGTCGACGACTTCGCGCAGTCCGATTGCGAGCGCTTCCATATCGCGCCCAGCAAGCCCGCCATACGTCGGGAACCCCTCGAACGGAACGATCATCGCCCGGCAGCGTTCGTACAAGTCGCGGCAGCTATCGCGGCTAGCACCGTCTTCAGCACCGTGGCCTTCATCGCTGTCAGCACCGTGACCTTCATCGCAGTTAGCACCGTGACCTTCATCGCGGTTAGCACCGTGGTCGGTTCCGCCGTCGACACCGCGATCACCTCGCAGAGCGATCATCCCGCCGATGTTGACGAGCCCGTCTTTTTTCGCACTCATCGTCAACCCGTCACCGTAAGAAAACATTTCTCGTACGATGTGGGCGATCGGCTTCTCCGCGTACCCTTCCTCGCGCTGTTGTATAAAATACGCATTTTCCGCGAAGCGTGCCGCATCGAAAAAGACGGGGATGTTATGCTGCCGAGCAATGCGCGACACTTCTCGAATGTTTTCCATCGACACCGGTTGTCCGCCGGCACTGTTACACGTCACGGTAATGAGAATGAAAGCGACAGCCTCCGCCCCGTGTGTGGCGATGTACGTCCGCAGTTGCTCGAGGTCAACGTTTCCTTTGAACGGATGTTGCACCGACGTGTCGTGCGCCTCCTCGATCACGAGGTTCACCGCTTCTGCCTTGTTAAGTTCAATGTGTGCTTTTGTCGTATCGAAGTGCATGTTACCCAGAACGGCCTGTCTTTCGCGCCGAATAAGTTGCGGGAACAGCACTTGCTCCGCCCCGCGCCCTTGGTGCGTCGGCAGCACATACTCGTAACCAGTCAGCTGTTGCACCGTTCCCTGTAGCCGATAAAAACTACGGCTCCCTGCATACGATTCGTCCCCATGCATCATCCCGGCCCACTGGGCATCACTCATCGCACCCGTCCCACTGTCAGTTAGTAGATCGATGTATACATCCTCACTCCGCAGCAGGAAAGGGTTATACCCTGCCGCCGCGATGCGCGCTTCTCGTACCTCCCGCGGCTGTAAGGTAATCGGTTCGACCATCTTGATCTTGTAAGGTTCTGGAATGAAACGCGTCATTTCTTCCCCTCCAATTTGTCATGTGTTTTTTTCAGTGATAGATCGCTAGTTCTATATTGTGTAGTGAAAATAATTCCCCATATTCATTATAATAGCGTATAAAAGTACATAATGTAAGCGGCTGACCTAGCGGCGTTTCCCTTTGTTCTTACAAGATTAAGGACACTATCAACTCCGGCACGGTAGCCCCGGTTGCCGTTTAATGTGAGACAAGCTTCCCACGGCAACGGCTTACCGTCTGCAGGTTCGGGACAATATTGGTTCTAGTGTGCAAAAAAAACACCATACACTTCCGGATGGTGTGATCGAATATTGTTATGTCCTTGGGCGTTTAGATCACCTGCACACGAATAGCTTCTGACCCCCTTAAGCGTACAGGGGGTCAGATGTCGGCTATTTCGAACCGTTATTTTTTCTCGTAACGTTTGTAGGCATCACTATAAATTTTGACTAACTGATTGGCGTCCATCTTCTCGATCGTCTTCACGTAGTCGTCCCATTTGCTCAGTGGTTGTTGCCCCGTAATGAACTTAGCCTCCATTTGTTGCACGTACGTATCCAAATCGGAGCGGATCCGACTGACTTCATTCGACTCCTCTTTTGTCAAGTAGACGTGCGGCATGGGGACGTGCCCGACGGGAAGTAACTTTTTCTCCGTTTCCTCTACTGTAAAGTCATTAAAGTGGTCATCTTCCCATACAATCGCATCTTTACGTTCCCATTTCGGCACAGGAATACCGTAGTCCGGAGTCAACGTGCCGCGGTAATCTTCCATACTTTTAAACCCTTCGGGCTGATCGACGTGTGCGCGAATGTTTTTCGCTTTGTCTTTCCACTTCCACGTCTTTCCTTCCGCTCCGAGGTTTAAGTAAACAGCGCCTTCTTCAGAATAAGAATCGTCAATCCAACGCATCGTCGCTTCCGGGTGTTTGTTTTCACTCGTAATCGCGAATTGGCCCACACTGAGACCGTCGGTAATCGGCAGGACCGGTTTGTCCACATCCGGGCCTTTCACCGGCCGCATCATCGGATTGTCCGTACTGTCATCTGGCCCGCCGAGCGTAAAATGCGGGAACCAATCGGCAAATAATCCGACGCGATTGTCGTGCCCTTTCGCTTTTTTCTGGTCATCTGTTTGCGAGAACGTCTCATGGTCTAATAACTTTTCGTCCCACAATTTGTTCATGTAGGTCAAGTATTGTTTGTACCCCGGTTGGATGGCTCCATACTTTACTTCGCCGTCGAGCACGTACACACCCGGATCGAGTACGCCAAATGCACCGAGGAACCATTGGCGGATGTCCTCGATTTTAAACCCAGTTAATGGAATTTCATCGGCTTTGCCGTTGCCGTTCGGATCGTCCGTTTTAAAGCGCTTGAGTAACTCGTACAGCTCGTCCGTCGTTTCCGGCAATTTTTTTACACCAAGCTTTTTTAGCCACTCCCCGTTGTACCACATCGGTCCGCGCGCCCACGCCAGCCCTTCGTTAAAGTTCGGCAAGGCGTAAATGTGACCGTCATCAGTCGTAATCGATTTTTTCACGTGCGGGTTATCGTCCAACATTTTTTGCACATTAGGTGCATACTGTTTGATCAAGTCTTCTAGTGGGATGAGCAACCCTTGATTGCCGTATTTCACTTGTTCCTCTTTCGTCAACGATGACGCGTAAAATATGTCCGGTAAATCGCCGCTCGCAAACGTCAAGTTCTTTTTCGTATCTAAACTGTCCACTGGCGGTGTGTTAAATTTAAACTTAATGTTCGTCTTTTTCTCCATTTCCTTAAAGTAATCCATATCTTCCCACTCGTTCGAACCGACGTTAGGTGCGAACATGGTCAGCGTAATCGATTCATCGACGATCGGGTACCCCGTTTTATTCACCTTCCCCGCACTTTCCGGCTTGTCCGCTTTCTCCTCACTACCAGAGCAAGCGACGAGTAAGCCGACTAGTAACACAACCGACAATAAAACTGCTGTAAATTTCTTCATTGACTGACGACCTCCTCCATAATTGTTCGTGTAAATAACGGGCTCTCGTCCATGCCCATGCCGCACAACATGTGATTCTTAGACTCTTCGTTCAGTTGAAACGCCCTTTTTCATCACCCTTTGATCGAGCCAATCATCACTCCTTTGACAAAATAACGTTGCAAGAACGGATAGACGATAATGACCGGCAAGGTGGAGACAATCATCACTGCATATTTAATAATCGCGGCGATTTCCGCTTTGTTTGCCATCGCCGTGGCGACGGCTCCCACTGCCCCACCTGTCGTCTCCGCGTCCATTTGCTGCAAGACGAGAATTTGCCGTAGCACTAATTGCAGTGGGTACAAGTTTTGATCCGACAAATAAATTAACGCGTTAAAATAACTGTTCCAATGGCCGACACCGTAAAACAGTGCCATGACGACGATGATCGGCTTGGACAGCGGTAAGATGATTTTTAGAAACATCTTCACCGTCGAACAGCCGTCAATGGTCGCCGCTTCCTCTAATTCGCGGGGGATGGTCGATTGGAAAAATGTGCGACAAATAATGATATTCCATACCGCCGCCGCGTTAGGTAATACCATCGCCCAAATCGTGTTCACCATCCCCATGTTTTTCACGAGCAAGTACGTCGGAATGAGCCCGCCACTGAAAAACATCGTGAAGACGAACATCCCCATAATCCAGTTCCGGCCGACGAGATCCCGTCGCGATAAGGCGTACGCGGCAGGAATGGTCACTAGTAAGTTGATCGTCGTACCGAGCAGCGTGTAAAAAATCGTGTTGCGGTACCCAATCCATATTTGTTTGTTTTCAAACACGCGTACGTAACCTTCCCACATAATATCTTTCGGGAAGAGCCACATTTGTCCCGAGTTGACGAACGCCGGATTGCTAATCGACGCACTGACAACGTAAATCAACGGGTACAGCACGATGGCGAGCACGACCGTCAGAAACGTGTAGTTGGCAATTTTAAACAGTCGGTCAGACCTACTCTCCCGAACCGCTTCCATGCTCATCCTCCTCTCTTACAGTTGTTCAAACCCCTTTTTCCCTTTAACGCCAGATACTGTTTCCACTGACTACAAATTCGCTAACTAAGGATTCACTTGCTAGACTCGCATACTAGATTCACTTGCTAGACTCGCTAACTAACGATTCACTTACTAGATTCACGTACTAGAGTCATTCTAGATTCACATTCTAGAGTCACATACTAGATTTCTCATTCTGAAGGTCGGATTTCTAAAGATCCGCTTACCAAAGGCTTGTCTCACTCTTTTTCCGCGCGATGTAGTTGACCATGACGAGCAAGATGGCGTTAATGACGGCGTTGAACAACCCGACAGCAGCAGCGAAGCTGTACTGTGCTTCTAATAACCCGCTGCGGTAGACGAACGTCGAAATGACGTCAGACGACTCCATGTTTAACGGGTTTTGTAAGAGTAAGATTTTCTCAAAACCGACCGCCAACAAGCTGCCCGTGTTCAAAATGAGTAAAATGACCATCGTCGGAATGAGTGTCGGAATGTTGATATACCATATCCTTTGCCACCGAGTCGCCCCGTCGACGATCGCCGCCTCGTGCTGTTGCGGATCGACGCCGGCCAGTGCGGCCAAATAAATAATCGTCCCCCACCCGGTGTTTTGCCACACATCCGACAGCACGTAAACGGTCTTAAACCACTTCGGATCGCTCATAAACGGAATCGGTTCAATCCCGAGTGCACCGAGTGCCAAGTTAATAATTCCCGTCGTCGGAGACAAGAAGGCGATGATCATCCCAGCCATGACGACGACTGAAATAAAGTGTGGCGCATAAGTAATCGTCTGTACGCCCCGTTTAAATAAGCCGTCTTTCACTTCGTTAATGGCGAGTGCCAAAATAATCGGGAGCGGGAAACCGACGAGTAGCGCGTACACACTGATGCCGAGTGTGTTTTTAATGAGATCCCAAAAATAGTACGACTCGAAAAACCGCTGAAAATGTTCGAAACCAACCCACGGGCTACCCCAAATGCCGAGTGACGGGTTGAATTCTTTGAACGCAATTTGTACGCCGTACATCGGAATGTAGTGGAAGACAAAGAAATACACGACGGCCGGTAACAAAAATAAGTAGAGTTGCCAATTTTGTAGAACTTTACGCCACTTCGTACGGCGCCTTTTTTGTTTTATTCCTTCTCGAGTTCCAATGGCTAACGCATCCGCTTGCCTTTCTGTTGCCGTTTCCAAAATGAGTTCGCCTCCCCTC
The DNA here is from genome assembly GCF_001375555.1 of Numidum massiliense. Taxonomy (NCBI): domain Bacteria; kingdom Bacillati; phylum Bacillota; class Bacilli; order Caryophanales; family Bacillaceae; genus Numidum; species Numidum massiliense. The sequence continues at coordinate 2,328,963 of NZ_CTDZ01000009.1, forward strand.
TATGCTAGCTTCCGTTTCCGCTTTCAGCATAATGCAACTGGAGAAGGCGTGACAATATGTGAGATTTTTGTACGCCGCCCAAGGGATAGGACAAATTCGACATACCCTATTTAAAGGACTACCCATTAAGGCATGTCTAGGGACAACTTTTCTTCACTCTCATTTTGCTGCAGATCCCTGTGGTGTGCTTTACGGTATTGCCCCGGAGTTATTCCCTCCTCTTTCTTAAACTTGCGCGTAAAGTTTGGCACATCGACGTAGCCGACGGCTTGTACAATCGTTTTAATCGGCTGATCGGTCGTCACTAAGAGCACTTTTACTTTTTCGGAGCGCAAGCGCCATAAGTGCTTCGTAAACGTCTCGCCGGTTACTTCTTTAATAAAGCGACTTAAATATGATGTCGATAAGTTAAAATGATCGGCCATGCGCTCTAAACTGAATTGGTCACTTGTAAAGTGCGCATTCATGTAGCGAATCATTTCATTGTGTAATCGTTTGTGGTCTAGCTCTTTATTTTTGTTTGCGATCGCACACAGTTGACGAATGACTGCCGTTATTTTTTGTTCAAGATCACCGACTGACGTAAAATCGACCAAGTCTTTAATCGTCCTGTTATCTCCGTACTGTAACTCGCGGGCCGTTCGCAACACCGCGTTAATTAAATCGAAACTGTAACATTTTAAAAGATGGATCGGTAAGTGCTGTTCGCTCAATCGGTGAAACACGTCTTTCGTCGCGGCGAGGGCAACTTTCTCGTTCCCTTGTTTCAACGCTTGGACGAGTTTTATTTGCGCATCGCTCGCAGTCCAATCTAGGACTTCAGGGCGTGTCGCTAACTCGTGAAAGTAGATGACACTTATGCGATCACTGGCCATCCAATAGGCCACCGCACCGGATGCCTCAATGAACGACTGGTGAATGTGCTGTAACCCGCGGTAGACGTTGCCGACGCCGAGTGCAACGTGAACGTCTGTCGCTAGCTGCACTTGCTCGCGCAACTGTTGATTAATCGCGTCAATGTCAGCGATTGTTTCGCCGTTTGTGTTGACAATAACGGCGATCGCATTATCGTGAATAAGTTCCACTTCGTAAGTGACGGCTCGCGCCAATGTCGATGATTTCAATGCACTGAGGACGGCGCCTTTTGATTTCGCATTACTGGCTTTATCATCGAATGTAACGAAAGTCACGAAATTATTGCGATAAGGAAAGGTCACGCCAATCGTGACTAACAGTTGCTGTAAATGAGCGATGTCGTGCCAATCGCCTTTGAGCAAGCGCAGTAAACACTGATCGCGTACAAACGGCTCCTGTGCACTCACTCGTTCTTGCAAGGAATCGTGATCCTCCATTAAAGACGTCACGATATGTTGCACGGAGTGCTCACCGCTTGTTCCTGCACGCTGTTTTGTTGTACCGCTTCGGTTTTGAGTAAAGTCGATCAGTGTACGGATCGGCTTGAACTGCTGTACGGCAAAAATGAGCGCGAGTAGCACGCCACCGAGTACGACGGAACCGAAAAACACGGCCAGCACGAGCTGAATTTGACTGACGCTCCCGAAAAATTGCGCTGTCGGCATCGCTGTCACGAACGTCCAACCGGACACGTCCGATTGCACCGATACGAGTGAGTAATTGTTGCCCCTTATTTTTGCCGTGTGGATTCCTAAAGGTGTCGTCTCCGTCGGGCGCAAGTCGTCCACTGTTAAATCGCCGCCGTTACTCGCTGTCGCTATCAACCGATTTTTACTGTCAAATATACCGACGTCTCCTTTAAAATCGCCTAACGTATGTTCGATTAAATGGCGAAACACACTTTCCTTCACATAAAACATAACTACCCCGTTTTTATACGCCCACCCTTGCGGAATCGGATACAAAAAGCTTATAATGCTCGACGTCTTCTGGTTGTTCTTCACGACGATATCTGCCGGGAGAATCGTCGGTTGGTCGATCGTTTGCAGTGTATTGATAAAGGCGTCTTTTGGTCGCGATTTAATAATGTACGCCTTGTTGAGCAGTGTATCGAGAGAATATAGCCCTTGGTCCGAGTAAATCTCATCGGAGTTCCGGAAGTACAAAAACAGTTGATCGACGATCGAACTGCTAGCCTTGTACAACGCGAGCTGGTTGATCGCTTCCATTTGGGTGATCGGGTTGTTCACCATGTACCGTGTAAGATGAGGGTCATAAGCAATGCGGATCGCAATATTTTGCATTTCTTGCATCCGGTTTTCCGTTTCCTTACGCACCTGCTTCAACTTATTAATGTTTGAGTGCTCGATTTCTGTTTTTAAATTCGTGACCGAATGGTGGTAAATAAACACGCTCATAATCGCAAACGGAATAAAGAAAACGACTAAATAAGACAAAATGTACTTGCGAAACACTCTCGATTTAAGTAATCGCCACACGATGAACACCCCTTATTCACTTGATTGACCAGCTTCCTTTTGGCAAAGAGGAACATCAGTCAACAATCGTCGCCGCGCGTTAACATATACAAGACACGATGAGCTTTATGTATGTGCTTTAATTGCTGCTGCATTCGCTTTCAACAGGAACGACATAGTTACTTCTGTATGTTTCCTTTTTTATCCATTTTATTTTTATCTCATACAGTGTATATTTTACTATGTATGTACGATCGATTTCTTGTCAATATGTCGTTTTTGCGCTTTGTGTCGTTTTTGTTCCTTTAATTGTTACTACCACTACATAACGTCCAGCAATTGACGGTGTCTGCTGTCCAGAATTAGACAGTAGACGTGTCCCCAAATGGTAAAGAGAAAGGGAGAATCAATACAATTCTCCCTGAATGATCTCATCAAATGCGTTCTTGATTTGACTCGTTTTAAAAAAATATAGCGCAGCCAACAATACAAGCAAGATAAGTGCAACCTTCCACCGCATGCTCATCGGTAATCACCCATTTCATTTTTCCCGTCCTTTAGACTCCGGTAAAAGTTATACGTGTCGGGTGCTATTTTACGGACCTCTTCCATCGTATCAACCTTCAACTTTGTCAAAATAGCCTTCTTAACTTCTTCCAAGCTCTTGATCTTTCGAAACATTTCAGCCCGCGTATATTTCGCATCGAGGTCACGGTAATATTGATTACTGGCCTCGATGTAAGATATTTTTTTCGTTTTCATCACGTGGTGAATGTTCACCGCGTCTAAATCCGCTTTGTAATCGTCCGGCCCCATGCTGAGTGGGCCATCTTTATCATTAGTGGCATCGCCTAACCAACCAGCATTATCATCGGTTTCTCCTAGGGTAACAATATCTGCCAAGAAAGGTAGGGGATTTTCATGTGTTAATGTCGCAACGATGATCATTTGGTGAGCAAAATCGCCGCAGTGTTTCATTGCGTCATACTGCTCCTTCCATTTTTTCTCGAACTCTTCCATATTTAACTTGCGACCCGTCGCCTTCTCGAAGTTTTCCTTTATTAAATTGAATTTCTTACTTTCTTTGATTTGATCCCAACTATAATCGATTGGTCTACCGACTATGAAGTTCTGAATCCGCACCTTATACCTCAACAATTTATACTCTTCTTCCGGTATACCTAATACCTTAGTAAAGTAGAATTCTTCCGTTAAGGGAACAAGTTGCCCATCCAGTGTGAGGTATTCTACATCGACATATGGGTTTCCTGCCGTCGACTCCCAAGCAATATTATTCCCTAAGTCTTTCAAGAAGTTACTTCCTTCGGGATTGCCATAAACAAACCCTCCCAACAGTCGCGAGAAATACCAGTCAAGCTTTTCTGGCGGGAGCTTCGGGTATCTTTCTTGTATTTTCTTCCGTAGTTTCTCCATAATCTCTATTTCGTCGTCGGAAAAACCGTATTGTTCCTTCATCTGGTCAATAAATCGTTCTCGTTCTGTTTTCCGAGAGAAATCCCAGTCCTTCTGCAATATACGGCTCCACGATAGGTCCTTTAGCTGATGGGTATAACGATTCGTTTTCGCATCCCAAGTGCTGTAATAATTGACCGCCCTTAAACCCGCTTGAATCTGTTCCATTAAAAATTTTGCTGAGTCGTATATATCTGCGCTACTGCAGTTAAATTGGCGCAGAGCGGCAATCGTTTGTGCCAACTGTTCAATGTTAAGCTTATCGTTGATGAGATTCTCAAAGTTACCGTTCAATTTATCCATTAATTTTCTCTTCCAATTATTTAGCTCGTCAATTTGTCGTCTTAATTGGTCTTCGTCGATGATGGCACTTGTTAATAAAGTTGTCCAAAATGGGTAAGGTATACAAATATCCCATTTAGAAAGGAATGTGCACATGAAGCGTAACCGAAGCAGGATTTTAATAAACTTGGCAGTTGTCGCGACAACGATCTTCTCCTTAGTTGGGTGCTCAACCGCAACGACACCACAACCGCAAAGTACGCAAAACAACAATGCAATCGAATCAGCCGAAAGGAGCCAAGGCGCTACTCGAGAAAAGGATCGTCGTGGCAACTTGCAGAAGCCGGAAATTTCAATGGAACAAGCCATTGAAACTGCAGTAAAAAAACAACCCGGTCGCGTGACGGCGATTGAACTGGAACAAAACCACGCGTTACAATACGAGGTCGAAGTGCTTGCGGAGCAGACTACTTACGATCTGCGCATTGACGCCACGACTGGCGAGGTGACAAAAGTTACAGATGACGGTGACGACCCAGAGGACCGCAAAAAATCACAAGCAGCGAAAACAAATATCGTCGATGCGATTACAACAGCACGTAAAGAAAAAGACGGCCTGCCCGTCTCCGCCGAACTCGATTACAAAAAAGGCCAGCTCGTATATGAAGTTGAAATCCGAATGGGCAAAAACGACAAATATGAAGTACTAGTTGATGCGGGCAGTGGCAAAGTACTTCATGTTGTAGCCGACTAACTACTCAGTATACGAAATGAAGTAAGTGATTGTGTATACAAAAAAGCAGCGTATCGCTACTCATGTCGCGGAGCTGCTTTTTTTACTGCGAAAAAACGTGTGGACACACGACAAGTCTATGAGACACAATGTCAAAAGCTAAATGTGTGTTATATTATAATAAGCGTGATTACGCGCACACTATTTCACAATTTCACGCCTAAATTGCAAAAATGGCTGGGGAAAGGAGCCCTTTCGTTGACACTACGTATACATACACCACTATGTGAGAGATTACAAATTCACTATCCGATCGTGCAAGCGGGAATGGCGGGCGGCGTTACGTCGGTCGACATGGTCGCCGGTGTCGCCGAGGCTGGCGGCTTAGGGACGCTCGGCGCGGCCTACATGGCGCCAGAAGCGATTCGACAAGCGATTCGCAACATTCGCGCGAAAACGGAGCGACCATTTGCGGTCAATTTATTTGCTACTTCGCTGCAGGACGACTTTTCTCGCGTAGAGGAAGTGGCGACCGTCCTACAACCGATTCGAGAGAAGCTCGGAATTATTTCTGCCGAAGCAGACAGGACGGCAGAGGTGGCGGCTAAGGTATCTTCCCTGCAAACCCCGGATCGGTTTACCGAACAATTCGAAGTGCTGCTTAGCGAACAAGTCCCGGTAATCAGTACAGCCTTCGGCGTCTTACCGGAAGATGCGATGCGGGAGGCACACGCTGCGGGATGTACGGTTATTGCGATGGTAACGACCGTACAGGAAGCGCAGCTCGCCGAGGAAAAGGGTGCGCACGTCATCGTCGCCCAAGGAAGTGATGCGGGCGGGCACCGCGGTACTTTCGACGTCGCGAAACATCCGCATGGCGCGAATGTCGGTACGTTTTCCCTCGTACCGCAAATCGTCGACAGCGTACGCATACCCGTCATTGCTGCAGGCGGTATTATGGACGGACGCGGGCTCGTCGCGGCACTGGCACTCGGCGCACAAGGGGTGCAAATGGGGACGCAGTTCCTAACGACTCGCGAGTCGAGTGCCCACCCTGCTTACAAACAGGCACTATGGGAAAGTACCGAGGAGAGCACGACGATTACGAATGCGTTTTCGGGACGTCCGGCACGCGGCCTTCGCAACGCATTCATCGAAGCAGTCGAATCGTCTGGCGTGGCGCCGCTTCCCTTTCCTTCGCAAAATACGATAACCTCGGATATTCGTCGTGCCGCTGCCGCCCAAAACGAGGCGCAATATATGTCGCTTTGGGCTGGACAGGCGACGCGACTGCTCAATGACGGCGTAAGTGCCGAGGAAGTGATCCACCGTATCGTCGACGAAGCGACGCGAATCCTTCGTTAGCGCTATGCGACTTCCCAGGCGATATCCTGTTGTTTACTAGGACCACATTGACCCGTTCCCATTGGCGAAAAAGGAAATGGCAGTCGCCGAAAGGTAAAAACGACAACCAGATCGCACGAGAAAACACCCGATAAGATCGCCCGAGTACCCCTAACGACAGTCAAGCCATGCATACGTCTTGCTCCGCTGTAAAAAGAGGGGGATCTTGCAGCCGCGGTTTGCATTACGTGTACGTCCTGCGGCTGTAGATTAGTCGGTCACGTCGTCGATTGGCCATTCTCCCTTCAATCGCCAAGGGGACTTAAATGTTCGTGAACGAATTTCCACTCGCCTTAGCGCGCCACCGTGCGAAGCGTTTCCCCGCGAATGGGATTGTCCAAGTGCAGCTGTTCGTACGAAACAGCCTCTTGTTTAAACATCTCACTGACGTGCCGATGACAAGTGAAAAAGAGAATTTGTCGCTTCTCCGCAAGGTCAGCCAACGTCCGAATGGCCGCCCGTGTCCGCGGCGGATCAAAATTGACAAAAATGTCGTCCAAAACCATCGGTAGACACGCTTGTTCCCGGTAAGCCTCAACTAAAGCGAAACGAATCGCTAAGTAAAGCTGTTCGACAGTGCCACGGCTCAAAAAGGCAGGTTCGCGGCGCTGTCCGTCATAAGTTTCTACCTCAATTGTCTTCTTACCGAAGGGTGCTAACACTTTCACATACCGCCCTTCAGTTAACGTGTGAAAATAGTGTGAGGCATACTTTAGTACCTCTGGTTGTTTCTCGCGTTCGTACACGTTGATCGCCTGCTCGATAAAGTACCTACTCAACGCGACCGCAGCCCACTGCTGTGCGTCGCGCTCTAATTCAGTTACGAGTTGAAAATAGCGGTGTTGTTGCTCAGAAAGGTCAGTTCCCGCAGTCAAGTGCTCAATCGTCGCCCGCACGTCGGCCCACTCGTCCCGCAACTGTTTTGTACGCTCGCGTACCGCCGCTAACTCCTCTTGTGCAGCGTGCAACTTGTCTTCGAGTTCCAACACACTCACCTGTGACCACGCATGTAGCAAGTTCGCGACTGCCTCTTCTTGCGGATGGCGACCGACAGTCGCGGATTCGGAAGCCGCAGCCACTTCGGACACGTCAACCGTTTCATCCGCTATATCACATTGGCCGTCTTCAACCACTGTAGCGACCTCATCTTTGGCGACAATTTTATCCGTTTCATCTGCTGCAACCACTTCCGTAACCTTAGCCGCAGCGGTCAAAATCTGTTGTCCCCCAGTAAGCTCGGCGAGTCTAACAAATGATCGGTACAGCGTGTCACGCTCTTTCTGCAACTCTTCCCTTTCTCGATACTGAGCCGCACGTTCGCGGAATGTCTCCTGATCCGTTGCACCGCCCCGCTGCAGTAGGGCTGCCACTTCCGCACGTTCACCCCTTAACCGCTCGGTGACGCGTTCACGTTCTTCCGTCACCTCTTTCAGACGGGTAGACAACTCCTGTTGTAGCTGCCGTTCCCGCTTCGCTTTTTCCAGTAAAAAGGTTAATTCCCGCACTTGCGTATCCGGACTCCCCGCCGTTAAGGAAACATTACAGCGGGCGATGACCGTTTGAACCCGTTGGATAAACGTGTTGACGGCGTCTTCGCGTTGATCTCGCTCGGCTTGTAAATCTTCCATGCGACGGATCGTTTCTTTTGCTTGCTCCACGTCGCGCGTCATTTCTAACGCAAGTTCCGGAGACAAAAGCTGCTGCACCTCCTCTTGCACTTGCCGCCTCCATTCTGGAGGATTCGCTTCTGTTCCCCGCCTTGACTCCGACGTTAACCGGTTGCCGTCAGTCGTTACGATAAAGCCTTGTTCCTTCAACCAATTGCGCCATTCGTTCCACTTCTGCCGATACGCCTCAACGTGTTGCCTTAACGTGTGCGCTTTAAAAGCGAGCTCACTCTGCACCTGCTCAACTTGTCGTTCCAGTTCTCCCCATTTTTCTTGCCATCCATCTGCCACACGCAAGTGTTCCCGCTTTTCCGCTAGCTGCTCTTCCCATGTAAAAAGGTCGCTCATCCGCTGCCCGAACTGGCGACAGACGTCATGTGCCGTCCGCTCCATCCGTTCATACTCTGCCTGGATCGCCTGACACTGCTTGTCCGCCTCTTCCTTTTTTTGTGTTACATCGTGCAACATGTGGTCATAAAAATCATCTTCGGTTTGCGCCGGTTGTTGCTTTCTAAACTCATTCGCCGTCACAATCGCCAAGACGGCAAATACCGCCACGGCAGTCAGCGGCTCGGACATCGCAAAAAAAACCGTCGGCAATACTGCCGTGAGTACTGCGAAGAGCCACTTCAAAGTAAGCCGCTGTTTTTTTGCGTTTTTCACGTTTTTCGCGGTCGACTGCATCCGTTGCCGCAGTGACGCCTCGGAGTCGCTGTAATCGCGCAACCGCTCCTCCGCGGTCAATAGACGCTCCTCTAAAGCTAACAGCTGTAGTTTGAGTTGCTTTACTTGCTCTAACGCACGCTGCTCGCGTTCAAGCCCTCGCTTCACTTTCCCTTGCCGCAGCGCACGCTGCCCAGCGTCTAAACCTACACCTAGCTTAGCCCTTCGACTAGAACCCACATCCGGATTAGCACCCAGACTCGGACCCGCATCTGGATTAAGACCCAAACCCTGCTCCACATCTGGATTAAGCTCCGCGTTCGTACCCATCATCGCGCCCTGGTCGCGGACATCCTCATCGGTACCCACCGTCGCACCCCGATCGTAGGTACCATCATCCGTAACTGCCATCGTTCCTCTATCGCGGACACCCTCATCCCCGCTCACAGTCGCACCTTTGTCACGAACACCCTCATCCGCTTTCCGAAGCAGATCTCCCCAAGCAACCCGTGGTTTGCGGGCGAGCCACGCGGTTCGTTGTTGTTCACACACCTCTACCGCCCGCTTGGCCGTTTCCTGTTCTTTCTGTGCGAGCGCCGTATCCGTCTTTAACTCGTTCAGCGAAAATGCAAAGTCACGCACCGCTTGTTTAACGGCAAGTGACGTGTCGAACGCGGCGACTCGCTCGGCCGTCCAGCCGTCCCCGAGCCGCTGCAAAATTTCCGTCAACCGCTCCTGTTCGCGGTAGCTTTTTTGCATAATGAGCGTTATTTGCTCTTTATTTTCTTGAAAAGTCGGTACGTGATCGCGTAGCGCTTCAATTTGAGCCTGCTCCTTGAGCAGCGGTAAGTGTACATCGAGATGCGCTAACTGCTGCTCGATATCGAGGCACTTATCCTCTAGCTCCGCTTGCTGTGCTTCGCTGTCTCTAATTTGCCGTTCCAACGCTTCTAGTCGCGGCACTCCGTCTGTAGGGAACCGTTCAATGGCAGGCAACACCGCTAACCGATCAACGACCGTTACGTAGCGGTTGTAATCGTCGAAATGAGCCAACATCTGCTCTAACTGCCCCATGTCGCGACGGAGCACTTCTGCCCGTTCCTCTTCACGCTCAATCTCGCGTGCGAGATTGTCCCTCTGCCCGGTGAGCTGCCCGTACTGGCGGTTGTTTTGTTTTAGTTGGGCAAGGGTACGCTGCACGTCGCGAATGGCCCGCAAGTTGGCGTTAATGCGCGCTTTGCTACTGCTCGGGCGGTACAGCGCTTGCTCCCGCTCTTGCAACTCTTTTTGCACGCGCAAAATCGCATTGCCGTCCCCTGTCCCGACTGTATAAATAAAGCGGTTAATCTCATCCTCGCGAATCGTATCCATTTCTTGTAATTCACGTAGCCCAAAGGCAAAAATGTTTTTGAACACTTTTTCGTTCATTTGTTTTACGAGTTGGCTTAACACCGCTTCACCGGCTTGCCCTCCGTCGGGAAGGTGCACGGTGACGTCACCCGCGACGCGTTGGCGGTAAATGCGTTCCACGCGAAAAGTCCTACCGTCTTCGTCTACGACGGTGAGCGCTCCGCCAAAGGTACCCCCCTCCCGCGGTTCATAGCGAAGCTCCGGGTTACGCCGGCTTTCAAATCCAAACAACACCGCACGAACGAACGCCATCAGCGTCGATTTCCCTGCTTCGTTTAAACCGAGGGCGACGTTTAGCCCGTCACCGAGCTGCCACGACACGTCGCGCAACCCGCCAAACCCGTAAACGTGAATCTCTTTAATCCACACAGTACACGCTCCTTTCTAGAAGACGTCACTTTAAAAACAACTGCAGCGTCAAATCTTTCGCTTCTTGCAATAGCCGTTTCGTCTCATCTTCCGTTAGTTGCTCTAAATGTTTGCGCGCCTCTCGATGCATAAACACGTCATTTAGCACGTCTTTTTTTAACGACTCTAGCTGTTCCGCGCTACTTTCCGCCTGCTCGACGAGCCTCAGAAAGTCCCCTAAAAAACTGTCTTCACTAAGCAATGTTTCCCGGGAAATTACCGGCTGTGTGCGGACGACGACGGACTCCACGCAAAGCCAGTCTTCCTGTAACATGAAGTCTTCTAAGTACGGGTCGAGTAACTCTAATAAGGAGTCCGCCGGCTTTAACGCGCTATGTAAATCGGTTCTACCCGTCAAATACAGTCGGACGACGGCTGCACGCCCTTCGGCGCAGCGCGCACTTTTTTGCAAGGACTCTAAGATGAGGTCAATCCCTTGCTGCATGTCGTTAACGTCCGTTAAGTCGACTTCCGGCGAAAACATGCGCACGTCGTCCGTTGCGCAAAACGCGACGCGGTCAATGTGGCCGTCGCTTACGTCGACGAGCGTACACCCTTTCGCCCCGCTTTCTTTCACGCTCCGTCCCTGCGTATTGCCCGCGTACACGATGTAGGGATCGCCGGCGTGCACAACGGCCCGCTTGTGAATATGTCCGAGCGCCCAATAGTCGAAACCTTGGGCGAACAGTTCATGTCTCGTACTCGGTGCATAATTGTCGTGCGCTTGATCACCGTCCAAGTTCGTGTGCAGGACCCCGATCGCAAAAGGGACATCCGGCTCACGAACGTAGTCTTGTACGATCCGTTCCGTAAACTTGGCTGTCGGATAGCTACGGCCATACACCCGTGCCACCTCGCGCCCACCTTTAATGAAGGGCACCGCCTCGACTTCCTCCGTTGAAAAAAAGTGCACATTGTCCGGCCAAGTGAGCGGAATTTGCCCTCCGTCAGCCGGGTCGTGATTGCCGTGACAGACGTACACGTGAATACCGTGCGCCGCTAACTCACGCATCTTTTTCTGAAAAAAGGTTTGTGCCCGCAAGCTGCGGTCAGCGAGATCGTACACGTCCCCCGCGATACACAAAAAGTCGACCCGCTCTTCGATGCAAAGCTGCACCAACCGTTCGCAAGCAGTAAACGTCGCCTCTTGCAACCGCCGCCGCGCCATCTCCGGCAGTCGCTGACCGATCCCTTTGCACGGGCTGTCTAAATGCAAGTCGGCCGCATGTATAAAGCGAAAAGATGTCACTCGTACGCTCCTCCCGAACAGTTTTATTGTCCACCATTATACCAAACATTCGTTCGCTTTTGCAAGCTAAGTTAGATGAAGAAAGGAATTCATTAAGCGTAGTTGAAAGTTGTTGAAAGGTATTTAATCGTGCTCACCCTTGGGCATTTTGTTCACAATGATATAATTATATAATATTATTTGATAAACCTATGCTTCATCAAGATATATTTTGTCCTCCTTTCTTAATAACCCACAAACTACCTTATATACACACTTTTTTAAGACGCTGTAGCGCAAGTCTATACGATTGTAAGAGATTTGAATATACTATTTAGCAAACATAGTCTTCTGATGGAAGATTGTGTTTAACTACCACTCTCAGAGGTGATCTTATTTGGCTAAACGAGGAAAAACGTACACCGTCCAGGTTATTACCTTACGACCTGGAGAAGTATTCCAGTACAGTCCCCCTCTCGCTGCAAACGAAACGATCACAAGCGCTAATGTTACTGGGTCAGTCGGTGTGTTTGAAATCGTACAGGTTACGACGACAACTGTCACTCTTCGGGGAACAATGGCCGGCACTTCTTCGATGCGGGTAAGGACGAACTTGCGTACCATCGATGTCGCTGTTTCAGTAACGGCACCGACGACACCGCCAACACCACCTAGAGAGCCCAGAAGACGCAGAAGACGCCGCCGTCGTTAATAAATATTTACTAAAAAGAAAGGGCCATTCAAAATAATCGCCGCTAATCGCGTGCAAAACCCCAGAAGATGGGATATAAACAAGTCCATTTCCTGGGGTTTTTCTTCAGAAGAACGCTAATCGGTACTAAAAGACCCTACGAGACACGCTTATTTCCCGCTACTTTTTCCCTTTCAACACGAACGTCTTCGCAAAGTCACCCGTTTTCACCGTTAACTTCACCGTTCCTGCCCGGTAAAAAATAATCGTTTGCTTCTCGGGATCAAAGGTCGCGATCGCCTTTTTCTTGGCGGTTTGGTTGGGCGTTGTCGGTTGTCCTTTGATCAGTAATTTGTCGGAGGCTACATACTGCAGTGTCGCCGGATACTTCAGTGGGAAATGCCATCCTTCCGCTTGAATCCCGGTCATCGCTACCTGTTCTTTGGCTTTCACTTTGAACGTTCGTTTGCTCAGCGTGACGTCTAGCAAAACAGGGCGGACATCGACGAGCATCCACGGTTTCCAGTTACCCTCTAGATTTCCTTGCACTGTAGCTCGTCCAACGTGTGAACTTCCTGTAGTTTGTTGTTTAGTTTGTTGCAAAGAACCTTTTTCGCCATCTGAACGTACCTCTGATTGCTGCACCGAACCGTGTGCGCCGTACGCGTTCACGTCTTGTGGCGACTCCGCATCAGTCTCCGACGCAACCGATGCCGCTGGGTCCTCCGCCGATGCAAGTGGTTTCGCTTTCGCTCGCGGATCGATGCCATAAATGCCGTAACTGTAAAACCCGCCATCGTCCCGCGAACCGTATGTCCCTTTGCCGAGGGGCCCGTTCACCAAGTAAGGGATGCCGTCCCGCTGATCAATATTAACGACGTGCGCGTGCCCGGAAACCATCATCGCCGGTTTACCGCTCGTCTCTCGAAACTGCGTTAACAGCGATTCGAGCAAGTCCGCTTCTTTCTGGTCGTCCACCGTGTGGCCCCCATCCGGCAGTGGGTCTTTTAACGGGTGGTGCGCCATGACGATGACATTTTTCACACGACGGTTTCGCGCCGCGTCTTTTAAGCCGTTCCGGAGCATCGACCATTGAGCCGCATTGCTAACGCGAAACCCGGCAAACGTCGAGTTCAACAAAATAAAGCGCGTCCCTTTATGGTCAAACGTTTGGTAGTCCGGGCCGAAGTACTTCTTGAAGTTGTCTAAGTTTCCTGAACCGTACGCTTCGTGGTTGCCGGGGATGACGTAGTAAGGTCGTTTAAGGTTGTCGTCGATTAGCTTTTTGGCAAATTCGTATTGCTCTGTCGTGTCGAAGTCGACGATGTCGCCGTTTAAGATGACAAAGTCGACATCCGTTTCATTCACCGCTTGCATGGCAGCGATCGAGTTACTCACTTCTTTACTGTCCGGATTACTATGGACGAGTTGCAAATCGTTGAGGACCGCGAACTTCCACATGCGGTCTGGTAACTCGCCGTGTTTTAGCACAATCGGCGCCTCTAGTTTTTTTACTTGAGGCAGCTCCAATTGTTGCGCTGTTTTGATCGTAACGTCGTCGAGCAGAATGTATCCGGTGTCTTGCTTGTTCATATCGGGTTCCACCAGATAGATGCGATCCAACGTAATCGGGTACTGCACCCCGGGCGGGATGTCCGCTTCGACGTATTTCCAGCCTCGCCAGTCGACGGTCAAGGCGAGATCGAGCGTGTGGTACACGTCGGCTCCGTCCAAAATGCGCGCCCGCAGCCAGTGGTCGTTCCCTTCGTCACCGTACACGCGTACGCCGATTTTTTTCACATCTCCCGGTAAATCGAGTAATCCACCCGGAGGAAACGCATACACTGCCCGCGTCCGCGTCGACGTCGTAAAGTCGTAACTCAACTTAATCGCTTGTCCGTCACCTTCTGGTGTGTCGACATATTCCAAACTACCTTCAACCTCGTCCGGCACTTTAAAAAACGTCCACGGATCGGACGCATCCTCAAAACCTTCGACGCGCGCCGTCTCTAACCCGACAGTAATTCCGAGAGGCGTACTCAGTTTTCCGACCGTTGCCGTCACGACTGTCGCGCCCCGTTCAACGCGCGGGGTAACTGTAAAAGAACCATCCGCGTTCGCCTGAATGTCGACGATATCGCGGTCGTACGTCAAGTCGATGTCCCGCGGTTCGATAAACGTGCTGTACCCTTCCTCGTCTTTTCCCGTTACGAGAAACGTCTCCGTTTCACCTTTTTCGAGTCCGATCTGCTTCGGCTTTATTTCTAGCGCAATCGGTTTTCCTAACACTCGAACCTGTTGTTTTGTCGAAACGTTGCCGTAACGCGCCCGCACGTTCCCGACCCCGGCGCGCTTTGCCCGAAACGCGTTCTCCTTAAATTTCCCTAACGCCCCCGGCTTGGCATCCCACTTAATCTTTTTCGCATCGAGCTCTAGCGGTGCGTACGCCGTATCGTACGGGTGTGCGCGGAACGTCCGACTAAGCCCTGCAAACACGCGCTCTGCCGGTGCCTCAATGCGAAACCCTTTTAACTTCCCTGTTTTAGCTTCGCTCCAAAGGCCGATGCCGTTTGGAACCGGACGTTCCGTTCCATCGGATGGGCTGTTCACGACGGCGATCCTCTCCTCACCGAGCGGTCGCGACACCATCGTCGTCGATCCCCCGCCGTCGAGGTTGATAGCGGTCCAAGCCCCTTCGTCCCGTAGCAAGGTGGCTAACTCTAAATACGTCATACCGCGGCTGTCTTGTTGCCGACCGTCAACAGTGACGAGGAACATCTTTTTCCCGTCACGGCTAAAACCGACGGCCGTCCGCGGGTGGGCTGCCCCGTCGTCGGTCGTATCGATTTTCCCCTCTTTCACCAGCTGCACATTACCGGCAACCGAAAAAAGCATCTCCGTATACTGTGGGTCCGTCGCATAATCGATTTGTACCGCATCGCTGACCGTAAGCCCTTCCAAGAAAGCAGCCGCTTTACCTTTACCGCTGAGAAGCGATTGCTCCTCTGTGAGCGGCTTGTCGTACACATCGCCCCGGATCACCTTGGCGACCTTCCCTTTTTGTAAAAGCACCTCTACATACGCCCCTGTTCCCGCTTTCATATGCTTGCGGGAAGCATCGCCCCACTGCGGGGTAAACATCACAAGTTCGTCGGCAGCGACATTCGCGTGGTTAATACCGCTCAGTGGATGACTCGCCTCTCCCGCGCGCACGGTGCCTTGCAGCACCATGCGGCCGATCGCCCCGAGCTTGTCCTTCGTCACGGCGGCTTGTAACCACTGCTTCGAGCCGCTCTTCAACAGTTCTCCCGACTGCACCTCGCCCCCGAGCGCGGCATTCGTATTGCCAATGTCAAAAAAATCGCCGTTCACGCCGACGATCGCCCCGGATTTTTTCACCTGTTCTCTCGTCGGCGTCGCCTTGGCCACTTTTCCTGCCGTTAGTAGATCCGTTTTCACCGTCCCGTCTTGCAAGTCGACCGTCATAATGCCGCCGCGCAACCATCCGCGCGTGTCAAAGCGGACAAATTGCGTCAGTGCAATCCCTTGGGCAACGGCTTCTTCTGTGCGTTCTTCGTGAATAATCGCAACGTCAGATGTAATTTCTGTACTCCCGTTCGCGGTCGGTCCATTCGCGTGACGATCGTGTTGACCTTGTTCCCTACCCGTCTCTCCTATGAGCCATTCGTCCGACGTCTGTGACGGCGGTTCTTGCGCAAAAGCGTAAACCGGTAACAACAGGGCGACAATAAGTAACCAGCAGAAACCTTTTTTAAAATAGCTCATCCTCTTAACCCTCCTGTATTTTTAGAATGTTACTCCTATATTATTATAGCAAATGTGGGACAAGCCCGGGAAGGTTTTATGTAAATATCCTAATGCTTACTTCTATGATCCTAATATCTCCGACTCGTAACTTACGCTTGATGAAAGTGCCCACGGCGCGCAAAGTCGACGAAGCGGAATTTGTCGGGGCGGTGCCGCGACTCGTTGTATTGAAACATACTCGCATCGTTTAAATAGACGTGACTCTTTACGACGACGATGCTCGAAAACCGTTCCAAGTCAAGTAGGTGCTCGTCTTGGGTCGTCGCCTCCTCCACCACGATTTCCTTTTTGGCAAAACTTATCTGCAAGCCACAGTCTCGCTCCAAATGTTCGTAAATCGAGTCTTCACATACGTCTTTCGTCAACGTAGGTACGAAGCTGCGGTTAAAGTAGTCCTTATCTAAAATGACGCGCTCCCCACCTACTTCCCGTACGCGAACGACTTTCCACACCTCATCCCGTTTTGCCAATTTTAACTGCTTTTGTAAAAAGGGATCAGCCTTAACAAGTGTCAGCTCATGCACTAACGTCCGCACCGACAGTCCAGTTTGCGCCGTAAGTTCTTTAAAGCTGACCAACCCGGAAACGGGCAAATTCCATTTTTTTATATCTAACACGACCGATCCTTTGCCCCGTACTTTTTGAATGTACCCTTCTTGCGCCAACAAGTTGAGCGCTTTGCGAATCGTCTCTCGCGAGGCGCCATACGTTTCGGCGAGTTGATTTTCCGAAGGTAGGGTCGTATGCGGTTGAAAGTGGCCGATCTCAATCTGATCGGCCAATTCTGCGAAAATTGCTAAATACTTATTACGTTTCATTGCAAATCACCACGAACTTTTTTCTAGCTAAGGTAATACACAATCGACTCGTACGGCCGGAGCGCGATTTTTCGAAAGTCTCCCACGGAATTAGGGTAGTTAGCGATCAACACGCGACTCCCATTCGCGCGACGCGCCACGTCGCCTGGCATGCCATCACTTTCACTATTAGTGCCACCACCAACCGTCCCACTGTCTTCGCAACCTACGCCGTCTACCCCAACCGCTCGCGCAAACGCTGGAATCCCCAGCAACTCGTCGGGTAACACAAACGTCGCCGGCTGTTCATAAAAGTTACTCACTACGAGTAGCGCCTCGTCTAGGTACGTGCGCACATAAGCAAAGATGTGTGGATCGTCTGGTAGCAGCAAACGATAGTCTCCATATGTGATAATATCATATTTTTTCCTTAAGCGGATCAGCTGCTGGTAATGGTAAAACGGTGAATCGTGGTCTTCCAACGCCTCCTCCGCGTTGATTTCCCGGTAGTTCGGCGCGACGGGGATCCACGGCACACCCGTCGTAAAACCAGCGGCAGGACTCGCATCCCATTGCATCGGCGTACGCG
The DNA here is from genome assembly GCF_001375555.1 of Numidum massiliense. Classification (NCBI taxonomy): domain Bacteria; kingdom Bacillati; phylum Bacillota; class Bacilli; order Caryophanales; family Bacillaceae; genus Numidum; species Numidum massiliense. The sequence continues at coordinate 2,346,529 of NZ_CTDZ01000009.1, forward strand.
CATTGTCCCGCGACCGCTGCTGGATCACAGTGAGGGTGTCCTTCTCGGACATGCCACCGTCTCGCAGTGCACCGTACGCATTTAACGATTCCACGTCGCGGTAGTCGTCAATGCGGGCAAAGTTCGGGTTCGTCATGCCCAGCTCTTCCCCTTGGTAAATGTACGGCGTCCCTTGCATCATGTGCAGTGTCGTCGCCAACATTTTTGCCGATTCCTTCCGGTAGCGCCCCTCGTCGCCAAAGCGAGAGACGATGCGTGGCTGATCGTGGTTACACCAGAAAAGCGCATTCCAGCCACCGCCTTCGTGCAACTTCACTTGCCACATCGACAAAATCTGCTTGAGTTGATGGAAGTCGGCGTCCGCTAAGGCCCATTTTTCTCCGTCCGGGTAATCCACTTTCAAATGGTGGAATTGGAATACCATGTCCAGTTCGTGGCGTGCCGGTTGCGTGTAGCGCAAGCCGTGCTCAACCGTCGTCGAAGACATCTCGCCGACAGTCATCATGTCGTACTTACGAAACACTTCGCGGTTCATTTCTTGTAAATACTGATGAATCTTCGGGCCATCGGTATAAAATTTCCGACCGTCCCCTGGCGGTACTGAACCGTCGTCATCGGGGAAGCGCGCGTCTTTCGACAGCAAATTGATCACATCAAGGCGGAAACCGTCGATCCCTTTTTGCAGCCAAAAGTGCATAATTTCATAGACACTTTGGCGCAGTTGTTCGTTTTCCCAGTTTAAATCGGCCTGAGTCACATCGTACAAGTGCAGATAGTACTGATCGGTCTGTTCATCGTATGCCCAGGCCGGGCCACCGAACTTCGACTGCCAGTTGTTTGGCAAGTCGCTGTTCTTGCCATCTTTCCAAATATAGTAAGATCGAAACGGGTTCGTGCGCGATTGTTTTGCCTCCTGAAACCATTCGTGATCCGTCGACGTATGGTTGACGACCATGTCCATAATCACTTTAATGTCGCGGCGATGCGCCTTTTCGAGTAACTGCTCAAAATCAGCCATCGTTCCGTAGGCGGGGTCAATGCGATAATAGTCGCTAATATCGTAGCCGTTGTCGTGTTGCGGCGATTCATAAATCGGCGTCAACCAGATGACGTCTACCCCTAACGTCTGTAAATAATCGAGCTTAGCGATAATGCCTTGTAAGTCCCCCGTACCACTCCCGGTCGTATCGTAAAAGCTTTTCGGGTAAATCTGGTAGACGACAGCCTTCCGCCACCATTGGTCGTCGTGCCCAGTCCCGTTATGCCTGTTTACGGTACGCTTTTCCCCAATGTCCAACATTTTCCCGATTTCTTTTTTAAAGTTGCTCATCTGTAATCACCATTTCTACTTTTCAACAATCGCGGGTTATCGTGAATGACTGATGGTATCCGATCTATTGCGAGTAGCGTCCCCTGTTATTGCTTCCGCGCTTTTCCGATGACAAACGTAAGAACAAACGGTACGACGATGGCAACGGCCATACCGATGAAGAACGGTAGCCACTTTTCTGGAACGATCGACAAGAAGGCGGGCAAACCACCGACGCCGATCGACGGTGCCAGTACTTTGTTGAGCGTAATCCATACGGCTGCTGTCGCCGAACCGATCATCGCCGAAATGAACGGATAGCGGAAGCGCAAGTTAACTCCAAACATCGCCGGTTCCGTGATGCCGAGATAGGCGGAAATCGCTGAAGTGAGCGACAGTCCTTTTACTTTCTCATCTCTCGATACGAGCATCATCGCCAGTGCGGCTGACCCTTGCGAAATGTTGGACAAGGCAACAATCGGCCACAAAAAAGTGCCACCCATATCCCCGATGAGCTGCAAGTCGACAGCCAAAAAGGTGTGATGCATCCCAGTGATAACGAGCGGCGCATATAGCGCACCGTAAACTAAACCACCTAAGATCGCAAATTTATCGAAAATCGTTGTAAAAAATAACGTAATCGCGTTCCCTAAGCCGAACGTCACCGGTCCAATGACGATAAAGGACAAAAAGCCTGTCACGAGTAGGGCGATCGGCGCGACGAGTAACAACTGAAACGCGTCGGGAATGCGCTTCTTAAGGAAGATCTCCAGTTTAGCCAGTGCATATGAGGCGAACAATACCGGTAACACTTGCCCTTGGTAACCGACTTTTTCGATCGTTAGTCCGAATAAGTTCCAGACGGGAACTTCCTTTGCTTCCCCGTATCCCCACGCATTTAATAAGTCGGGGTGAACGAGCATGAGTCCGAGCACGATCCCAAGTAGTGGGTTACCGCCAAAGCGCTTCACCGCTGACCATCCGATTAGGGCAGGCAAAAACGTAAACGCCGTATTGGCGATTAGGTTAATAATATCAGCAAAATCTTTCCATGCCGTGTGTACGTCGACGACCGACTTACCGGCGTAAAAAATACCTTTACCCGCTAAAATGTTATTAATCCCCATCAACAACCCAGCGGTGACGATCGCCGGCAGGATCGGAATAAAGATGTCTGCGAGCATCTTTACCCCGCGCTGCAACCAATTGAGTTTCTTTTCCGCTTCATCTTTTACGTCTTGCTTCGATGACTCCTCGATTCCAGCCAAATCCGTCAATTCGACATACACTTTGTCGACGAGCCCTTGTCCAATGACGACTTGGAACTGCCCGTTCGCGGAAAACGATCCCTTCACCGCGTCAATTTGTTCGAGCGCTTTTTGGTCGACCTTCCCCTCGTCGACGAGTGCAAACCGCAACCGCGTCACACAGTGACTCGCCTTGGCAATGTTGTCTTTACCGCCGATAGATGCAATGATGTCTGCCGCCGTCTGCCGAATATCCATTGTATCCTCCCCCGTGAACGTTTTCAAAACGTCTCCAAAAAGAATTTGTCTCACACAAAAAGATTGCTTTTGCCCGAGCATTTGATAGAGAATGCATGCAGGACATGTATATACATGTTACAGTTTAATCTTAACTTGTATATACATGTATGTCAACGAACAAAAAAGTAGAACTAAGTCTAAACGGTGAATTCGTTTCTGCAAACCGCATCAGACGCGCTCATCTCCGGTATTCATTTTTTGCATTCAGCTTCGATGTAAGAACATGTTCACCGTTTTTTCAGACATTGTTTGCTAAAATAGGGGAAGGTTGCACTTATGCCTGACATATTAGGAGGAAGCTAAGCATAATGAACGTGCAGGAAACGATCTCACACGACTACCCTCGCCGATACATCGAATTTTTATACCATTTCAGTACGACGCGGGATTTTTTGCAATGCCACGAATTGCTGGAGGAGTTGTGGGTAGCAGAAGGACGGCAGCATCTGTTTTATCAAGGGTTACTACAAATCGCGACCGCGCTGCATCATTTTAAGAAAGGGAATCTTAAAGGCGCGCGAAAATTGTTTCGCGTTGGGGCGGAAAAAACAGGGCAGTTCCCCGACGAACATCTCGGCATTGATGTCCAGCAATTAACGAAGGATGCGAAAGAATACTACGCAAAAATAACGGTGTACGAGAAGGAGCCGTTTGACTTTTACGTCTTTGACATCGTGATCCGCGACCGCGAACTCGAGGCGCTAGTAGCAGCGGTCAAATAAGGACAAATAAGTATACAGATGAAAAAACCCCCTCCAATCAACTGAGGGGGCAAAACGAACCTTTCATTTATCGTATATTCTCACCCATGTAATTACCGCTGCACAAGATCAAACACTTGTTGCACATCTTTATCGCCACGGCCGGACAAGTTGACGATGACAATTTGCTCGCGATCCATTTGCGGCGCCACTTTCATCGCGTAAGCGACGGCGTGTGCGCTTTCCAACGCGGGAATAATGCCTTCCGCTTTCGAAAGTACTTGGAACGCGTTTAGCGCCTCTTCGTCTGTCACGGTCACATAGTCCGCGCGGCCGCTCGCTTTGTAGTAACTGTGTTCCGGGCCTACACCGGGATAGTCGAGCCCGGCGGCAATGGAGTGGGTCGGTTGAATTGCCCCGTCATCGTCTTTCATCACGTAACATTTGAAACCGTGGATTTCACCCGGACCACCGTACGTGATTGGCGCGGCGTGTTCACCGCGTGCACTGCCTCTTCCACCTGGTTCTACACCGACGATTTTGACTGTTTCGTCCTGCACAAACGGGGAAAATAACCCGATGGCGTTACTGCCGCCGCCGACGCACGCGGTGATGAGGTCCGGTAAACGCCCTTCCTGCTCCAACAGTTGTGTCCGCGCTTCCCGCCCAATTATCGATTGGAAGTGGCGGACAATCGTCGGGTAAGGGTGGGGCCCGACGGCCGAACCGAGCAGGTAGAACGTGTTCTCGTAATTCGCCATCAAGTCACCGAGCGCCGCGTCGACAGCGTCCTTCAATGTGCGTGTCCCTGTAGTAACCGGGACGACTTTCGCGCCGAGAAGTTCCATGCGGAACACGTTCAACGCCTGCCGCTTTGTGTCCTCTTCACCCATGTAAATGACACAGTCAATGCCGAACATGGCGCATCCCGTCGCCGTCGCGACGCCGTGCTGTCCCGCACCTGTCTCAGCGATGATCCGCTTGGCGCCCATCCGTTTGGCCAACAACACTTGCCCCATCACATTGTTTATTTTGTGTGAGCCAGTATGATTTAACTCTTCCCGTTTCAAATAAATTTTTGCGCCGCCCAACGCATCTGTTAGGCGCTCGGCGAAATATAACGGGCTCGGTCTCCCGACGAACTCGCGCAAATAGTGGTCTAACTCCTGCCGAAAGTCAGGATCGTCCTTGTACGTTTGAAACGCCTCGTCTAACCGATCGAGGACTCCCTGCAGTTGTTCCGGGACAAAACTTCCACCAAAATCACCAAAAAAACCTACTTTAGTCTGTGCCAAGCTCATCTCAGCTCACTCTCCTCAGCTCGTATAAATTGTACGCTTGCTAGTATATCCTATATATTAGTACAACCGCGTGACGATTGCTACCTTATTTTTTCGTGTGAATATGCTTCACACTAATTCGTAAAAACATAATACGTAAAACCGGAATACGTACAATGACGAATTACTTTTTCTTCCATGTTGCAAACAAGCAAGCAATGTAAAACATCGCCACGGGTACGGGTACATAACTGGCAGGAACTTTGACAACAACTATAAATGGATATCACCTTAAACCCTCGATGTTTAGAAAATGTATAGTTACACATTGTAAAATGGATTTAAGTAACCTCTTGGTAGTAAATATATAGTTTGTAATAACACTTTTAAGTTCACTATAGTGTACAACTTCATATGAAAAGATCGACATGATGCGTGGTGAAGAGCAGATACCGTCACATATCACAAAATACTAATAGGTGGGATCATATTGTGACACAATCTGTCGGTCAACAAGTAAGAAAACTCCGCGAGCAAAAAAGAATGTCCCTAACCGAGCTATCCGAACGCGCAAATGTCGCCAAATCGTATATCAGTTCTTTGGAGCGGGATTTGCAGTCAAACCCATCCATTCAGCTTCTCAAAAAAATTGCGGACGTCCTAAACGTATCGGTCGAGACATTGGTCTATGGAGATGACGATGGTGGACACTCGCATAGCTCCAGTGAAATTCCAGACGAGTGGAAATATCTTGTCAAGCCCGCAGTCGACTTACAAGTAAGTCCTACTCAATTTCTAAGGTTTTTAGAAAAGGAACAGCGGGACGAAGAGCATGAGTAGACGGCCTAAGACTTGAACAAGAGAACGGCTCGAACGTATGAACAACGATTGATCGGAAAAAGAAACAAGGGAAAGAAATGATCTAGGTAGAGGTCGTATTAAAAGGTCGACGAGCAGCACCGCTCATCGACTTTTTTAGATGAAACGCTTTCTTTTCACTCTTTTGTTACAGGCTTAATGAAGGCACAGTTTGCATAAGCTGTTTTCCCATTAAACTTAAAACGATACCAGCCGTTGCTCGTCTTCCCTGTCACTTTAATCTTCTTCCCGTAGGTTAGCGTGCCTAGTTCTTCATAAGTTGTGTCAGCACCTGATCGCACCTTAAGAACACCTACCGCCACCGTATACTCGCCACTCACTTTCCTTGTAGTAACGTTGTTTTCCTCAGATGCTACTTGTACCGACTGCATCGGTAAAGGAATAGTTGCGAGCGACCCTAGTTCGCCACCAATAAGGAAAAGGGACGATAGCAATACGACCATACCTTTCGGTTTCACAGTAACACCCCTATAATTTCGGTTTCATGTTTAAATGGGTACGACTACTATGTAAACTATTTCATACACTATTATCTACTAATCACCCCTACAGTTCTACATAAAACGGAAAAAGTTGAAATTCTGCCACGAAAACGATCTACCTTTGCTACTTGCAGTATTCTTCCTTAATGGATGACCATATAAAAAGGCCGTCCCCTAGAATATCATACATCTTGGAAACTGGCCTCACTCGTAATCATTCGTTTACTTTTTCTCTGCACATGAATAATCTGGCAAAAGGGCTAGCAGACCTGCAATCTGGAATTGGTGACTTACTCGCGAAAACAGCCTTGCCTTGGAATGTCTATGTTTTACCTCTTCTTCCATTGCTTATACCATTTAGTTATACAATCACTTGGCGGAAACAGCTCCTGTGCCCTTGCCGTTCGCCAACGGATCATTTCTGCGAGTTCATTTTCCGCTTGTACCGTTAACTGTCTACATACGTTGACGCGAATCGGTTCATCTTGCGGACGTTGTCTGTTCTTTTTTGTGCGCAGATGTTCTTCAATACGTGCAATTGTTTTTCGCAAACGGTCACTGCGGACTGGTTTTACTAAGTAGTCTAACGCGTTGACTTCAAAAGCGTGTACCGCATACTCATCGCACGCCGTAACAAAGACGACCGTGACATCTGGCTTTCTTGCCAAAATCTGCTCTGCTAGTTGAAGACCATTCATTTTCGGTAAATTAATATCTAAAAAAACAACATCTACCGCTTTCTCGATAGTTTTTTCTTTCCCGACAAACGGGTCAATATATTTCCCGACAACTTCTATGTTACTGATCTTTGCGAGATGACGTTCTAGGTAATCCAAGGCGTGTGGTTCATCGTCTACCAGGATCGCATTCATTGCCATCGCCCCTAAATAGAAATTTCTCTCTTCTCTGATACTAATTCTGAAACATGTGTGTCCATTAGTTCACACTCAAGGTGTTATAAAAAAGTTCAAGCCAAAGGAAAGACTCACTACCTTCAGCCGGGATGGACGTTTAGCTCAGGAGAATAAACGACATCAACATTTTTTACTATTCGAAACCCGAATGGGGCGATAATTGTGTTTATGTTATTGATCCACAAGGTACGCATAAGCGTTACGGATAATACCAAGTAGCTACACGGGTAACACGTCGACAACGTTAACACTTCTCCCCCACCGACGATCTCCGCCTCACGCATTTCGTATTTAAATTTTGGCTCATTGCCCCTGGGATACACGGTCGAAGAATAATGTTCCACACCTTTCTCCAACATTTTCTCTTCCGTTCCTTCGACAATCGGTAACGTTGACGTCCTGTTCGCCCGGCTTTTTTTGCCCCGAGTTGTTCTGCTTGTGCCAAATATGTTTGATATAGCCTTCTGTCGTATTTTCAATCCGAAAGTGGTCATGAAATTGCCGCAACGTTTTTCTTATGTGATAAATCGTCTGCGACGCCCATGCTGGGCGTTACCACAAAAAGGAGCTACGACAGAAAGTTAATAAAAGCTGACGTTCTGCCGCAGCCCCTGTTCGAATTCTGTATAGGGGTTTAATTCGCCGTTTTTCGTAAGTGCATAAACAAACGTTGTGCTATTCGTCTATTATTCACCAAGTAATGTCAGTAAGTAGTCCTTCATGTCGACGAGGCGATTGTGCCGCGGTTTAACCGTTGTACCGCCGACGATGAGCGGAACGACCATCTCTTGCTCCCCCGCGGCTACCGCCCCCGACGTGCGTCGGCGCTGATTGGTATTTAAATACAAACCCCGGTTTAGCCGTGATGGCGAGGACGGGAATTTGCTGTGCATGGACAGCACCGTAAAGTTGCCGAAACACATCGACATATTCCCCGAATACCCACTGCCCGCCTTGTTGCTTCAGATCGAGCAAGTCGGGGTCACCCGTCAGCTCCCAGAATGCAAGATTAAATGCAACAAGCCTGCAGAAAAGAAGACTTCTTTTTTCCTGCAGGCTTGAGATAGGTCTTGTATCTCGTCCCATATTAAAAGAGTACGTACGGTATACTTGCCGCGTACGTTGCATTAATTTAACTTCGGGTTACTGTATGCTACCTATCTTAGAAGTACCCCTCAATTCATCGAGTGAAGAGCATCTCCGTACCAAACAGTTTAGGTACGCCTCCTCCTCCCACTAATTAGTCTAAGAGCGTCTACTAACCTATTTGCTACTATTGCCTAATGAGTGGCACCTTGACCCCTGCAGCCCGGTTCACCTTATACACGCGACCGTCGATCGCTACGTTAAGCCGCTCCCCCTCCACGAGTTGAATGGACATCTCTTTCTCCGTCACGGTTACGCGCAACAAATTCCCTTCGTACATCAGATTAAAGGCATACGACTGCCATTCGCGCGGTAGCATTGGTGCAAAAGAAATTCCCGTCTCTTTCAGGCGGAGACCAGCGAAACCGAAGACGATCGCCAACCACGTCCCGCCCATGTTCGCCATGTGCAGGCCGTCTTTCGTATTGCCGTGCAAATTATCCAAATCGAGGCGTGCCGTTTCCGTAAAGTAACGATACGCTTTCTCCTCGTAACCGACTTTCGCCGCCATCATGCTGTACACGCACGAGGAGAGGGAGGAATCGTGCGTCGTAATTTGCTCGTAGTAATCGTACGAGTTTTTGATGACAGCAAAGGGTTGTTCATCTTCCAACAGGAAGTGAGCGAGCACTGTGTCCGCTTGCTTACATACTTGATGGCGGTAAAGCGTCAACGGATGGTAGTGTAGGAGTAGCGGATAGTTCTCCTTAGGCGTATTGGCAAAATCCCATACCGCCTTTTGCAAAAAGGTATCGTCTTGCGGATTGATGCCTCGCTCGGGGTCGTACGGTAAATACATCCGTTCTGCCGCCTGCTGCCAGGTGGACACTTCGGCGGGCGTAAGCTTGATCCGCCGAGCCAAGGCGCGTAACGGCTCCTCCGCCTTTTCTTGCAAAAGGGCATACACTTTCGCCGCCCACGTCAAATTGTACTTCGCCATTGCATTCGTGTAGTAGTTGTTGTTCACGATACACGTGTATTCGTCCGGTCCGGTTACAGCATCAATTTTGAACGCGCCGTCCTGCTCGTGGCCGACGTCGAGCCAGAGGCGCGCCGTCTCAAACAGTACTTCCGCCCCGTATTTTACTAAAAAATCGACGTCTTTCGTCGCCAAATAATATTGCACATAACTGTAGGCGACATCTCCACTAATGTGGTACTGCGCGCTGCCAGCCGGATAGTAGGCGGAACATTCGCTGCCGGCGATCGTGCGCCACGGGTAAAGGGCGCCTTGCTTATGCCCCATTTCTCGTGCTCGCGCCCGCGCTGCCTTGAGAATCGTATGTCGGTATAGGAGCAAATGCTTCGCTAATTCGGGGTTCGTGAGCGAAAAAACGGGTAACATATATATTTCCGTGTCCCAAAAATAATGTCCTTCGTACCCTTCGCCGGAGAGGCCTTTAGCCGCGATGTTCGCGTGTCGGTCGCGTCCGACCGCCTGCAGCAAGTGATACAAATTAAAGCGAATTGCTTCCTGCAACTTGGCCTCGCCGTTAATTTGTACGTCAGTCGTCTGCCAGAAGCGACGCAAGTAAGCTGCCTGCGCCTCAGCCGCCTCTTTAAACGTGTACGCCTTCAGCCCGTCCACAAGTTCGCCTGCTCTGGCTAGCGGCTGCTCCCCGTGTCGCAACGTATCAGTGAACACATTTTTTTTCGTAAAAATGACGGTTTGCGTAAGGTCACACGTAAACACCGCTTGCACGGCAGTGTCCGTCACGGCATCCTCTCGCTCAAAAGGAACACTCAGGTCGCAAGCGACGGCACACGCCGTCTGCAGTTTCGACCGCTCTGTCACTGCTTCCGCGAACATCGTTCCATTCCTATGTCCCGCGCGCGTCACAGTCAGCCGCTTCGCGTCGCCAGTCGCGACACGCGGGTCGTTTTTTGCTGTATAATTTTCTACATCGCCGTTAACTTCTACGGTCAATTGCAAGGTGCCGTAAAAATTGACCGGTTCAACTGTCACTTCTTGCAGGAACAGCTCCCGCTTCGTAAACGAAACGAGCCGTTTAAACGTTAGCTTCACTTCTTTACCGCGCGGCGAACGCCAATGCAGGCGTCGTTCGCTCACCCCTTGGTCCAAGCGCAGCACCCGTTCATACGCGAGCACCTCTCCCGCGAACAGTGACACTTCCTCTGCGCTCTCTTCTTCAACGAGGGCAATCGTAATCGTTTGCGCATCGATGACGTTGAGTAGTTTTTGCTGTGTCACGGGGTAACCGACAAACTTTTCCCCGTAGGCAATGTCGACGGTGTCGTAAAAGGCGTTAATGTATGTGCCGCGAATCGACGCCATGCCGTCGCCGTAACCTTCTTCAAAATTTCCGCGCACCCCGAGGTAGCCGTTCGCGAGGGAAAACAAACTTTCTTCGTTCAGCAGCGCTTGTGGGGATAAGTCGCGCGAATTAACGGTCCAAGACATTCAAGCCACTCCTTCGATCCAGAGCCACTCCCAGTTGGCTCTTATTTTCCGCCCGTAAAGGAAATCCCTTTTACAAAGTACTTGTTAAAGAAGGTGTACAGGAGCAGGACGGGCAACGTAAACACCATCGATGCGGCCATAATGTAGTTCCAATAACTGACGAACTGCCCTTTAAACGTGTTGAGTCCGAGTGGCAACGTGAACATAGACGGATCGGACATGACGATTAGCGGGCGCATAAAATCGTTCCAAAAACCCATAAACACGAAGATCGTTTGCGCTGCTAACGCCGAGCGAGCCAGGGGCAAGACGACGCGGAAAAACGTGCCGATTCTGCTGAGTCCGTCAATCTCCGCCGCTTCTTCTAGTTCTTTCGGAAAATTAATAAAGAACTGCCGCATCATAAAAATAAAGGTGGCGTTAATCATTCCCGGTACGATAATCCCTTGGTACGTGTTCAGCCACCCGAACAGTTTTAAAATTAAGTAGTTCGGGATCATCGTCACTTGCATCGGAATCATTAGCACCGCTAAAATGACGATAAAAAGCGATTTCTTCCCAGGAAAACTGAGCCGAGCCAAGGCATAACCCGCCATCGAATTGAACAGTAAATTGAGCCCTGTCCCCACGACGGCAATAATCGTACTGTTCAACAACCAGCGGGGGAACATCCCCTCTTGCAGGAAGATCTGCATATAGTTCTCAAATGTAAATTGCTTCGGGATAAAGGAGATGGAGCCACTCACAATTTCCTCTAACGTTTTAAAGGAGGACGACAAGGCCCACAAAAACGGTACGCAAGTGACGACTGCATATAAACCGAGGATCACGTATAAAATTATTTTTCCAATGGAAATTTTTTTCTTCTTCTTCACGACGATCCCCCCTAGTAAAGCGATTCCTCTTTAGATAGTTTCCGCTGAAGCAATGTCGCGATTAAAATGACGATCGCCAGCAGCAGTGCAAGTGCAGCCGCGTACCCCATCGTGCCAAGCGATTTAAACGCATATTGGTAAATTAAAAGGACGACGGTTAACGTGGCGTTGTTCGGACCCCCCGACCCGCCGGAAAAAATATACGACTGGTCAAACAATTGGAACGTGCCGATCAACCCCATAATGACGACAAACGACGTAATCGGCCGCAAATTTGGGACAGTAATGTGCCAAAACTTTTGGATGACATTCGCTCCGTCCAAGTCAGCTGCTTCATAGATCGAATCGGGTATTTCTTGCAACGCCGCTAAATAAATGACCATAAAGTAAGGGGCGGTCGACCAAATGTTCATGATCATAATCGACGTTAGCGCGACGTTCGGATCGCCAATCCAGTTGTACGTCGGTAAACCGACGAGGTCTAGCACGTGGTTGATCAAACCGTTTTTGTTATACATCCACATGAAAATTAACGCTAAAACCGCAGAGGAAGTAAGTGTCGGTAAAAAGTAAACGATGCGGAAAAATTTTTGTGCCTTTAAACCGGCATTTAAGATCGCTGCCAACACGAGAGCCAATAACGTCTGTATCGGGACGACGATGACGACGTATTTGAACGTGTTCCAAAGGGCGATAAGTGCGCGCTGATCGTCGGCAATACGCAAAAAGTTGTCCAACCCGACGAACTTGTAACTCGTCGTCCCTAACAATTGTACTTTGTGAAACGATAGAAAGACAGCGTATAGCAACGGGCCGATAATGAACATCGCGAGGACAAAAACCGTCGGACTCATAAAGACGTAGCCTTGTGTCGCCTCCCGCAACGCCTTCCGCGAATATTTCTTCTTGCGCTTCATTACTTTCATCTCCTATGGCAAGAGAAAATCAGAATTCGTGTCAATCAACTAAGGCAGAAAGTAACAACACAATGAAGGGCGGAGGACGAATATAGAAACCCTATTCATTCGTCCTCACTGCCTCGTGCGAATCGATCGCATTAGTCGGTATGCTGACCGGTTGCGTTAGTCGTTAATTCGATTCGATTTCACTGTTCGCTTGTTTTTGTGCTTCTTTTAGCGCCTTTTCCAAAGATTGCTTGCCGAGGAAGGCGTTAACAAACTGGTTGTTAAAGTTATTCGTGATGGTCGGCAAGTTTGTCCCTTCCGCCCAAACGGTCGCATAGGGCGCGCCAGCAACGAGAGCACCGCGCAATTCATCTTTGTCGTAGCCGAGCTTTTCTGCTACACTTTTGCGCGTCGGTAAAGCATAACCTTTGCTCGTCCACGTTTCCATGCCTTCTTTACCCGTTAAATACTCAATCAGTTTCCAAGACGCTTCTTTTTTCTCCGAAGAGGCGTTCATGACATAAGCGACAGTGTAAGCCATCGTCCCTTTTTTTCCGTCGATCGTCGGCACTTCAGCTGTTCCGTAGTCGACATCGGGGAACGTATCTTCCAGAAACGGGATGACCCAGTTCCCTTCGATGACCATTGCCGCCTTTTGTTGTCCGAACATCTCGCCGCCCCAATCAGCTCCGACTTCGGAAGGTTGGATCGACGTTTTGTCGATGTTGTGTTGGTCAATGATCGGTTGAAGCGATTCTACGACTTCTTTTGCAGCAAAGTTTGCCTTGTTGTCTTTGACGACTTTTCCACCTTTCGCTTCAGCGATGTAGTACATGCGCGCCAGTTCCGGAGCGACGCCAAAGCCGTACACATCGTCTTTCGTCAATTTTTTCGACGCTTCGCGTAGCTCGTCCCACGTTTTCGGCACGTCGACACCAGCGTCTTTTAACATGTTCTTGTTATAAAACAACGCTAACGTGGAATAGTCTTTCGGGAACCCGTACGTGGTACCATCTACCTGAAAAGCTTCTAAAAGCGGTTTTTCAAAATCGGCGACATCAAATGCGTCCGTCACATACTCGTCCAGCGGCTCGAGTACGCCTGTTTCGATGAGGGCAGGCGCCTCAAACGCATCGAGATAAAAGACGTCTGGACCTTCTCCTCCGATGAGCCGCGTTTTAATGACATCCATGTACTGGTCAGCAATCACTTCGTGTTTCACTTTAATGTTCGGGTTTTTCTTTTCAAAGTCGGCGATTGTCTGCTTCAACAGCTTCGTCTCACTCGGATTGCCGCCCCACCCCGCTAACTTCACCGTTACTTTCTCCGCCTGCTTTTTCTCTGCTTTATCCTCCGCGGGCGAACCGTTATCGTTCCCGCTGCAACCTGTCATTACAACGCCCATTAACAAAGAGAAAATAGTGAGCATGATAAGCCATTTTTTTGCCTTCGTTTTCATGGACCTCAATCCTTTGTGTTAGTTTGTTTTTATAGTAAGGGGCTAACCCCTATAAAAACCACAGTTATTAAATGCGAAGCGGTTTAACTTGCCGGCTGTTTCTATGCCAGGCAGCTATTCCTTAGCTAGCACCGCTAAGCCACGTGCTTTTTTTATCCACTAAAGCCTTCAGCGTCAGTTCATCCGTGCTTTCGACGACGTAATGGGCGTGAGCGAGTGTCTCCCGGTCGCCGACGCCGACAGCAAACATACCTGCCGCGCGGATCGCGGTCACCCCGGCTGCCGCGTCTTCAATGCCGATACAGCGGTCGTAAGGAACGCCTAGTGCATCAGCAGCGGCCACGAATATTTCCGGATCGGGTTTACCTTTAGCAATCGTACGCACATCGACGATGTGATCGAAATGATGGTCGAGCTCCAGCCTTTCGACAATGGCGCGGGCATTTTTACTGGCAGAGGCCAAGGCGGCTTTAATTTTGTTGTCGGCGAGCTCTTGCAACAACGCACGGATGCCAGGCAACACGCCCTGTGGCGTTATTTTTTGAATGAGTTGTGTGTAATGGGCGTTTTTTTGCTCTGCCAGCGCCGTTTTTTCCGCGGCGGTATAGGCGGACGCCTGCCCGCCGCGTGCCAATATTTTTTCCAGCGAATCCATGCGACTAATCCCTTTTAGCTGTTCGTTAAACGGCCGATCAATCGCAATACCTAATTGTTCCGCGAGTGTCCGCCATGCAACGTAGTGGTATTCCGCCGTATCGGTAACGACACCGTCGAGGTCGAAAATAACTGCTGCCAGTCTTTCATTCATAAGCAATTAGTCCTTTCGCAATTGATGTTGTCAGGAGCGATTTCGGCGGTATTGGATCGAGCCGCGGTCAGCGTACAGACTGACTCCATATTGAAAACTTGCTACCTTAATCGGTCAATCTCCTTTAAGGTCAATCCTCAACTGACGCTCGAGTTCGTATGTGTTGCCTGCGACCTCGAGCGATATAACTTCTCGACTGCTCGCCGCTTCACCGTTCGTCACTCTTTCGATCTGCAGTGTCGTTTTATCGATCGCGACGACGAGACGTTCACCTTGCCAATAGAGCGGGAACGTTAAGCGCGACCACTGTCGCGGCAGTTTCGGATTGAGCCGCAGTTTTCCGTCGAACAGTCGGACACCGCCGAATCCGTTCACGACGCATTGCCACATGCCGCCGATTGACGCGGCGTGGATCCCGTGATCGGAGGAATGCATATTTGGCCCCAAGTCGATCCGCGCCGCTCGCGAGAACAAGCTGTACGCCAATTCCGGGTCGTCCATATCGGATGCGAGCACCGAGTGGGTCGATAAGCTGAGTGAGGAATCGTGCAACGTTTTTGGCTCGTAATATTCCCAGTTTGCGCGCTTTACGTCTGGAGAAAATTTGTGCTCCAGCAAGTAGAACAAGATCATAATGTCCGCCTGTTTCGACACTTGCATCTCGTTCACTTGTTCGAGATTGTAATCTTTAAACAAGCTCCCCACTTGCTCCTGGTTTTTGTACTTACTGAGGTCAATCACTTTTTTCGTTAAGTACGTGTCGTCTTGCGGAATGACCAAATCCGCTTCTCGCGGCTGCGGCAAATAAATGAGTGTGAGCTTCTCGCTCCATTCGCGCTCAGCCTCTGTTAAATCCAGTTTGTCGTTCAGCGATGCCCACAGTTCGGGACGGGCTTCTTTCAACTCGCGGCTACAGCGGAGTGCCGTGTCAATATTCCAATGCGCCATGTAGTTCGTAAAGGCATTGTTATTCACGTGTTCTTTGTATTCGTCCGGTCCGATGACGTCGTTAATGTGGTACTGCTGCTGCGCCTCGTTCCACTCCAAGCGGCTCGCCCAAAAAGTTGCCGTATCAAACAAAATTTCATACCCATAAGCGTCCATGAACGATTGGTCGCCGGTAATGGAGTAGTACTGCCACACGGCGTACGCCACGTCACTCGTTATGTGTTGCTCGATAAAGCCGGACCAAATTTTCGTCGCTTTGCCGGTCACGATGTCGACCGCCCCCCACACTGGGGTCGTTTCATCCCCAGTAAAGGCCGATTCCCAAGCGTACATCGCCCCGCGATAGCCGTTCCCCCGCGCTTTGCGCCGTGCGCCGGGCAGCGTGTTGTAGCGGTATTCGAGTAGTTGGCGCGCCACTTCCGGGAACGTGTAAATGAAGAACGGGAGAATGAAAATTTCGGTATCCCAAAAGGCATGTCCTTTATACCCTTCGCCGGAAAGACCTTTCGCCCCGATGTTAAAGCGATTGTCGTGGCTAGGGGTCATCGCGAGCAAGTGGTATTGGGCAAAGCGCAGCGCTAATTGGTCATACGATTGCTCACTGTCGATCGTAATCGCCATCTCGTCCCACTTTGCTTGCCACGCAGCGACACTCTCGGCAAACAAACGCGCATACCCTTTTGCTGCTTCTTCTTTTAAGTTGGCGAGCGCCGCGTCGCGCAACGTTTGCAAGTTATATTGCTCGTTGTCATACGCTTTGTCCCTACTCGTAAACACGTTCGAAATTTTTTCGATGGACAATGTCTGCCCTTTTTCTAGCGTAACGTCGTACGCGACAGATACTTGGCGGCGACCGATCGCCATTTCCGGCTGTATGGCGACGGGTGTACCGTCAATCGCTAAGCGATGCGTCGTATTTAAGACAAAATCGATGTTTGACTCAGTCGTCTGTTGCAGTAATTGGATAAACGTTTTATCAAAAATGCGCTTCTCGCCTTCCCTAAAGTGTTGCGTCCCCGAATTCGTCATTTGGGCGTTAATCCCAGAACTTAACTTAAGGTGGACCGTTGAATTTAACGGTTCGATGTCAACTTTCGCAGCGAGTAAGTGCAAATTGTGCATCGACACAAAGCGGCGAAAGACGAAGCGATACTGCTCGCCAGCCTCGTTTTCCCACTCGACGCGCCGCACGAGTTCCCCCGTACGCACGTTTAAGTCGCGGCGGTAAGCGATAATCTTACCTTTTTCCAATGAAAAGTAGTCATCGTTCAACAGGATATTCATTTCGATTAAGTCAGCGGCGTTCGGTAGTTCTGTCACTTCGTTGTCGGCAAACTGGTTGAACGTCCCGGCGACGAACATGTTTCTCGTCTGCCGGTAGTACGGCTCCTCCATCGTGGCACGGATTCCCATATAACCGTTACCGAGCGACATAATCGCTTCGCATTTCCCTAACTGCTGTGGATGAAAGGCCGTTTCCGAGACGAGCCAGTTTTTGTTTTCACCGGTTCCTAAATCGTAGCGCAACAATGCGATCGCTCCTTGCATCACATGAATTAAATCATCATCCAAAACGTTTTGGATAGTGAAGAAAAAAATAAGCGGTTTAAACCAGCTTATTTTCCTCTTTTTCGCGGTTCACTCGTCGATTCGCGTACAATCAGTTCTGTGTCGATTGAAATGACGTGGGACTCGTCGGTCCCTTCTAACATGCGGATCAACAAGTTAGCCGCTTGGTAACCCATCTCAACCTTGTTTTGCGCAATCGTCGTCAGCTTCGGAGTCGCATATGAAGCGAGTAAAATATCGTCATAACCGACGACTGACAAATCATCGGGAATGTGGCGCCCGAGCTTTTTCGCTGCTGCTATTACCCCTAAGGCCATTAAGTCACTCGCGCAAAAAATCGCAGTAATGTCGGGGGTTGCCGTTAACAGCGCCGTTGCGACCGTTTCCGCCTGTTTCTCTTCAAACGCACCGTTCACGATCCAGTCCCAGTTGACTGACAGGTTCGCCTCTTTCAGCGCTTCCATGTAGCCTTGCAAGCGCTTCTGACTGACGAACGCTAAGTTGTGGCCGTTCATCATAGCGATGTTCGTATGCCCTTGTTCGACTAAGTGCGCCACCGCTTTTTTCGCGCCGAGTACGTTGTCTGTCGTCACGTAGCCGACAGTCGACGACTCGATGGGAATGTCGATCAGGACGCACGGAATGTCACTTTCGACAACTTCCCTGAGGTACGGATCGTCCGTTTTGATGCCTTGAAGGATGACCCCGTCTACCTTGCGCTCGCGACACAACTGCGAATACGTCTTCTCGCGCTGCTTTGTCGAATCGGCGTTGAATAAAATGAGGTCATAGTCCGTTTGCGCGACGTATTTGTTTATACCTGCCAGCACTTCGACCATAAAGTTATCTTTAACCATTCCAGTGCTGAAATCGGATACGAGCAAGCCGATCGTCTGTGAGCGGTTCATCACTAAACTGCGCGCGAGTGTATTCGGACTGTAATCGAGCTCCGCGGCGATCTTCTCTACCTTTCTTCGCGTCTTTTCACTAACGTCCGCGTAACCGTTTAATGCTCTGGAAACAGTCGTCACGGAAACACCAGCGACTTTCGCGATGTCTTTAATCGTCGTCATTTACTTCCTCCAAAACGTTTTGGATCGTTTATACTTTTACTGTATCTTTGAACGATACACCTGTCAAGAAGCTACGGACAAAAAAAAGGCGAACTTATGAAAACGCCTCGTCCGCCGTCTCAAAACGGATATACATAAGGTGTTTCGGGCGCTTCGACCTCCCGCCACTCGGTAACATGTACATATGGAAGTTCCACGTCGTCCACAAACGTCGTCTCAAGGCTGCCTTCGATCTCGAGCCACGTATCGGCAGCAATCTCTTGGGCTTCAGGAATTTGAGATAAGAAACCGAGGACACTGGAGTCGGCGATACAGCACGTAACGGCAAAGCGACCGACGACTAGTTCGTCTGCTGCCATCCCCTCTTCTTTGTAGACGAAGCCAGTCAGTTTGATCTTTTTCCCCACGAATTCATCCGGGTAGATCGACATTACGCTGTAATGTTGCACGAAATCTTCTTCAGTGAATACGATGACGTCTTGTTTTTTCAATTCGTCTCGCATCTTTCCGTAATACTCGTCCGGTCCGTCGTCAACGATGATCTCGTCTCCGGGCGCTTCCTCGTCGTCGTATGCATCGATGGCGTTATTTGTGTACAAATCGTCAGTTGCTTCCGCTGCGGTTGTCCCACCTGCTTCCTCGCTCGCTGCTCCGCCGCCTTCCTCGGTTGTGCCGTTTTCGCCAGGGCGATCACCTTCCTCTTGTGTACCTACTCCATTACCCTGGTCAGCGCTTTGCCCTTGTGCCGCGAATGGCATCATCCCTTTTTTCGTAGCGATTTCCGCGTTAAGCGTTTGGATCGGCAGCAAAAAACCAGTCAGTAGCGGAATGGCGATAATCACATACGATAGAAACTGTTTCAGCGACCACTTGCCGCTAAACCCGTGATCAGCGTCGCAACAGGCCTCTTGTTCCATCGCATTATTTACCGCCTGATGAGGATCACAGCGCACGTGATGGCTGCAGTCTTCGCTACGCACGGCACCGTGATCGGTCACACCGCACGCACCCGTCGTTTGGCGCTGCCTACCTTCCTCCCGTTGCCCGCTAAAGAGACGTTGCAGTTGAATGACGAACAAAAACACTAACAGAAGTGCTGCGAGTTGACTAAGCGTCACGAACTGTGAATTAATGTACTTACTAATCTCACCTGTATAAGACAGCTTGAACAAAAACCCGGCAAAAGACAGCAAAATGAGCGCTTTTAACAACTGCTGAAAGAAATTTCCCACCTTATCTTTCCCCCTAACACTCAATCGACACTCATCGACCTTCATGCCCTCTACATCCCATCCATACAAAAACACTCAACCTGGATTTAGCCTCCACACCATCTATATCCAATCTAGGTTCACCCTTCAACGCCATCCACATCCAATCTAGGTTCACCTTCAATGCTATCCACATCCCACCTTGGTTCATCATGCCACCTGCACCCCACCTCCATGACTTTTCTCATCCAACTTCCGTTCACCCGATCCAAACTTGTGCGAGCATGATGCCGCCAAAGACAGTCACTGTCGTCACGATGGCAAATACGAGCACAAATTTCGTCCGGAACACGCCTAACATCATGATCGTATTTTTCAAATCGAGCATCGGTCCGTAAATTAAAAAGGCGAGTAGTGCACTTGTTGGAAACACATGTTGGAACGAAGCAGCGACAAACGCATCCGCTTCGGAACATAGCGACAGTAGGTAGGCCAGTCCCATCATGACGAGCGACGAACTCGCTGAACCTGAAGCGAGCGACGTCAACGTACTAGAAGCGACGTACGTTTGCACGATTGCCGCTAAAAAAGCGCCCATAATCAAAAATTTACTGACGTAAAAAAACTCGTCAATCGCGTGTACTAACATGTGTTCCACGCGTTCACGCAACGGGGGGCGGGTAGGAGTAGTTATAACGGTCCCTAGTGACGGGTCACGTTTTAATTGCGAGCCTTTAAATAGGAGGCTGATGACGCACGCGATCGCAACTGCAACAAAGAAGCCGACGACAGCGCGCAACGTCGTCATGCGCCAATCGTGTCCGAAGGCCATGTACGTCGAAAAGACAACAATCGGGTTGATGAGCGGTCCAGTCAACAAAAAAGCAATGGCGGCGTAAATCGGCACACCTTTCGCCACTAGGCGACGCGTGATCGGGACAATCCCGCATTCACACGCCGGAAACAGCGCGCCTAACAGGGCACTCATGCCGACCGCCAGTATTTTGTTGTTTGGAATCAAGCGACGCATGTGATCTTCGGTGACGAACACTTGAATCCCTCCTGCAATCAGCACGCCGAGTAGTACAAACGGTAACGCCTCGATTAAAATACTGAGGAAGATCGTATTCAGTGTAAGGAATGACGAAGGTACGGTCACCCACTGACTCGTCCAAGTTGTCAGATCGGTAAAAACGAGAAATGTTACGAATAACATGATCGCAATACCGACAATGTTAACAGTGGAAGACTGAATCCATTTGGCCGTTCTCACAGCTATTATCAACTCCATTTGATAACTTTACGTATGTAAAACCGACGTGTTTAAGCGGCAATCCATATGACGATAAACGTAATTATTACGTTTTATTAGCCCATTTTACACGAACGTTTTCTCCAGCGCAACATTTTTTTGTGTTTTGTTTAAAGTTGCTTGCAAGCGTACCGTGCAGACGTAAGGCTAAAACACGCAGCAAAACGCGGCAATCGTTGACATGACTACAGCAGTAAGATATAATTCGTTTGTGCAACACGGGTTGTACGAGTTGGATCGAGGATAGCAAACGTATGGTGATGTGATCACCCTCACTGATTAGGTTCGTTACCGCGGCATTTATGGGCGAGCCGCTTCACAGACCTGTGCTATCCAGGCTGTGTGAGAAATCAGGCACATCCCATCATTTGTTGCTCCTAATCAAACAAATGATGTGAAGGAGATTGATGACCAAATGGCACGTTACACTGGACCAAAGTGGAAATTAAGCCGCCGTTTAGGCATTTCGTTAAGCGGCACGGGTAAAGAACTGAAGCGGCCGTACCCGCCGGGACAACACGGCGCGAACCAACGCCGCAAAATGAGTGACTACGGCGTACAGCTACAAGAAAAACAAAAACTGCGCCACATGTACGGCATGAACGAAAAGCAATTCCGCAGCTTGTTTGACAAAGCGGGCAAAATGCAAGGGATTCACGGGGAAACCTTCATGATCCTGTTGGAATCGCGGTTGGATAACCTCGTCTATCGCCTCGGCTTAGGCCGTACGCGGGCACAAGCTCGGCAACTCGTCACGCACGGTCACATTACCGTTAACGGTAAAAAAGTTGACCGCCCGTCTTACCAAGTAAAACCTGGCGATACGATCAGCTTGAAAGAAAAAAGCCTCAACTTGAACATCGTCAAAGATGCGCTCGAGACGAGAAACTTCTTGCCGGAATACTTGACGTTCGACGATAACACAAAAGTTGGCACGTACACGCGGTTACCGGAACGGGCCGAGCTTCCGTCGGAAATTGACGAAACACTCATCGTTGAATTTTACTCCCGTTAATAGTGAAAAAACGGCAAAAACAAAGCACCCCTTCAGCGGGGTGCTTTTTTGTTACTTTTCTAATTTGACGCGGGCAAATTTGCGTTTGCCGACTTGGGCGACGAGTCCGTCTGTCACCGCGACATCGACGTCGGCCGCAGGCATTTTTTGCTCATTCAGTTTGACCGCCCCTTGTTGGATCATCCGCCGCGCCTCTCCGTTCGAGGCAACGAGCCCGAGATGGGTGAGCAGTTTCACGATCCACATTTTCCCATCATCTAAGTCCACTGCGCGCACAGATACTTCCGCAATGTCTTCCGGGAGTGCCTGCTGCTGGAACACTGTCTTAAAGCGTTCTTCTGCCTCGGCGGCCGCTTCCTCTCCGTGGTACATGCGGACGAAGGTGTGCGCGAGTAACATTTTTGCATCGCGCGGGTGCATCGTGCCTTCCGTTAATTGCTGCTTTAACGTCTCGAACTGTTCCAGCGACAAGTCGGTTGCCAGTTCGAAGTACTTTAGCATCAACGCGTCAGGGACGGACATCGCTTTACCGTACATGTCGCCCGGCTCGTCGTCGATGCCGATGTAGTTACCGAGACTCTTGCTCATTTTCTTTTCCCCGTCTAGGCCTTCGAGGAGCGGTAGTGTCATTGCCACTTGCTCTTTTTTCCCGAATTCGCGCTGTAACTGCCGGCCCATAAGGACGTTGAACGTTTGGTCCGTCCCGCCTAGCTCGACATCACTTTCGAGCGCGACCGAGTCGTACCCTTGCATGAGCGGATAAAAAAATTCGTGCACGCCGATGGGGTGATTCGCTTTGTACCGCTTCTCAAAATCGTCGCGCTCCAACATGCGAGCGACGGTCATTTGCGACGCTAACGACAATACTTCGGAAAACGAAAGCTTGGCCAACCATTCACTGTTAAAGTGGATTTCCGTCAGTTTCGGATCCAAAATTTTAAACACTTGCTCCTGGTACGTCCGTGCATTAGCTAGCACTTGTTCTTCGGAGAGCGGTTTACGCGTTTCCGACCGCCCGCTCGGGTCGCCGATCCGTCCCGTAAAGTCGCCGATTAACAGTTGCACTTTGTGCCCCAGCTGTTGAAACTGCCGCAGCTTGTGGATGACGACCGTATGTCCGATATGAATGTCAGGTGCGGACGGGTCTATGCCTAATTTTACGTTAAGCGGTCGTTTCTCCTTGATCGATTCCCGCACTTTTTCCGCCAATGCGGCTTCCGGGACGACGTCCACGACACCGCGGCGCAAAATTTTTAGCTGCCGCGCAACTTCTCGTTCTAATTGTTCATTTACCTGATCGGTCTGTTCCTCGTTTACCTGATCTGTTTGTTCCTCATTTAATGGTTTGTGCTCTAATTTTTGCTGCTGTACACCTTTTTGTCCGTTTGCGTCTGTCACTTTCTTTAGATCTCCTTTCAGCTAGTTCAGCCTGTGTATCTCATACGGCTGTATACACATTTGTTTTGACAAATAAAAAAACTGTTCCAGCAAGGGGCGGATGTTTCACATCCACGGTACCACCCTTGTGAAGAACAGTTGTCACTTCGCTTCGTTACGGTTAACGGCGTCACCCGGTGTCAAGCACAAGCTCCTAAGTTGTAATTCGTCTCCAGCGAATTCATCGGTTTGCACCAACCACCGACTCTCTGGCGAGACTTGCGCCTCTCGAAGGGTCGCTTGGACTACTAGCACTTATTCAACGCTATGGCGTATGGTTTTTTAGTTACCCTCATATATACCATGCTGCTACGACCATTGTCAATGCAATGCCACTCCAATTTGCTATACATCGCGCTCCAGACGCAACCTATTAGGACCGTTCTGCCCATTTTTACGCCATACAGATCCCGCCCGCATAATTGCCACAAAAAAAAACGGCATAGCGCCTCGCTCTCTTCATATGAATATAAACGAAAAAGATCTCGCTTGCCGCAACTTTTTATGCACATTATACGTCTATATCAATGTAGGATCATACCTCGCAGCGTGACCGGAAAAATTTGTATGGTAGACTTGCTTTACTATGGTATAATGTTAGCTGAAATAAGGAGGGGCGAATATGGCAGAAACACCGGACAAAGCACCTGAAACACCGCATACGCCTAAACCGCGTTACCGGAAAAAGCCTTTATGGTTTCGTTTATGTAAATATTTCATGGTGTTCGTCTTAACAATTGTTATAGTAGGGCTTTTGGCTGGTTTTATTGGCTTCGGGACGGTTGCCGGACTGGTCGCATCTCTCGTGAAAGACCAGCCCATTCCGAGTAAAGAAGAAATGGCTGCCGACATAATGGAATCGTGGCAAACGAGTTACATATACGATCGCAACGGAAAACCAATCGGCTCTGGGGAGCTCCGCACCGCGAACGATCGCGTACTCGTCGAACTTAAAAACGTATCGCCATACATTATTGACGCATTTATATCCACCGAAGACAAAGAGTTTTACGAACACGATGGCATTGTGCCACGCTCGCTCATGCGCGCTGCCGCCCAAGACCTCGCGGGAAGCGCGGTGTCGACCGGCGGAAGTACGATTACACAGCAACTCGTGAAACTCGCTGTTTTGAAAGACACCGATCAAACATACTCGCGTAAAGCAAAAGAAATTTTCCTCGCCTTGCGACTAGACCGCCTGTTCGAGAAAGAGGACATTCTTAAATCGTATTTAAACCAGATTTATTTCGGGCAAGGAGCGAGCAAGGAACATATGTACGGCATCGAAGCAGCCGCAAAAGGAATTTTTGGCGTCAGTGCGAAAGACGTCAACATTGCGCAAGCGGCTTACTTAGCCGGGATGCCGCAGCAGCCGAACGGTTACAACCCGTTTAAAGAAGATACGTTAAAAGAAGGCCTGAAGCGGCAACGAACCGTGCTCGACCGCATGCTCGCCAACGGCAAACTTACGGCAAAACAATACGAAGAAGCGAAAGCGTTCAATATTAAGAAGTCGCTTACGAAAGCTAAACCGTACGTTTACGAGCAGTACCCTTACCTTTATGAGGCAATTCAACTGCGCGTAGCGGAGAAGCTGATGGAGCTGGACGGTTACAAGCTTAAAGAGCTGGAACCGGAGAAGTACAATGAGCTGCTGGAGCAATACAAAACGCGTGCTGCCGAAGGCGGGTACCGCGTGCATACGACGGTCGATCTGAAGCTGCACGACGCGATCAATAAGTCTGTGGAAACGTACGAACACTACAAACCCGAAATGAAGGTATCTGTGCCAGGAATTAAAGGAAAACTATCGGCAAAAGAGCAAATCGGCTCTGTCGTCGTCGAGAATAAATCGGGTGCCATTCTCGCCTTCGTCGGCGGCCGGGACAAGAAAAACATTCAAAACCGCGCCCTCGACTCGCGCAAGCAACCCGGTTCGACGATGAAGCCGCTGCTTGCCTATGCACCGGCACTCGACGCTGGTGTGCTGCAGCCGGGCTCGGTCTTAGAAGACAACGCGAAAGCCGCTCAAGTAACATCGGGGTATAGGGTGAACAACTTCGATTACAGTTTTTCCGCAGGGGGACGCACGACAGTCCGGAGAGCTTTAGAGTGGTCGCTTAACATACCAGCTGTCGACGCGTTTTACCGCAAACTCGGGGTGGAGAACGGCTATAAGTTTCTGGCCAAGCTGAACATGCCCGTGCCACCAGAAGAACAAGTCATCTCCGGCGTACTAGGTTCAAACGTCTTTACACCAGAGCAAATGGCTGGGGCGTACGCCACGTTCGGCAACAACGGCAAATTTCATAAGACGTTCCTCATCTCGCGCATCGAAAATGCGGAAGGAAAAGTGATTTACGAGCATACAGTTAAAGGGGAGCAAGTGATGTCTCCGTCGGCTTCTTATATGCTCACCGACATGTTGCGCGGTGTCGTACGCAAAGGTACAGCTTCTGGCACGGTCGGTCCAAACGTTAGTGGCTCTTTCGACGTCGCCGGGAAAACGGGGACAGCCGAATATGAAAAAGATGTGTATTTCGTCGGTTACACGCCCGAAATCACGATTAGCGTCTGGGCTGGTTATGATTATGAGAAGTCAGATCCTTTCTTAAAACCTGACCAAAATTTAGCGATGATTATGTGGACGCGGTTCTTCCACGCGATTCAAAAAACGCAGCCAAAATTGTCTCCACCCGGTTCGCGTTTTGTGCACCCGCGCGATCTCGTCAGTGTCGAGATTTGTAAAATTTCCGGTAAACGGGCCACCGCCGCTTGCCGCTCGCACAAAGCAACAATGACTGAACTGTTCCAGGTGGGGCAAGTGCCTAAGGAAGAATGTGACTACCACAATAAGAAGGAAAAGGGGCGCACCGTTAAATTCAAGGGCAGTACGTACATTGCCAACGACAAAACACCGGATGACATGGTCATTCGCGGCGACGTGAGCGATCCCGACATAAAAGAAGATCCGCGCACGAGTGAAGGTACGCCACGAGCGCCGCGCATAAGTGGAAGTGGCGGCTCGGTCAGCTGGGGACACACAGGGCAAGAGAGCGTCGTCGGCTACCGCGTATACCGTTCGACCGACGGACAAAAATTTTCCAAAGTGGCCAGCATCCGCCTCGATCAATCGACCGGTTATTCTGGTGATGCTAATGCGAAATACCTCGTTAAAGCGGTCGACGTCGTGGGGATCGAATCGGCACCTTCTAACGTCGTCGGGAATATCTCACAAAAGCCACCTAAAGAAGAGAAGCCGGACAAGCCAGACAAGCCGGGAAAACCGGATAAGCCGAATAAACCCGCCAAACCGTCGGCACCTATTGGGCTGAGCGGCCAATTTACTGGCAACAGTGTCAACTTGCGGTGGCAACCATCGGGTAGCGGTAGCGTCAACCAATACCTTATCTTTATGAACGACGGCAGCGGCTTTAAGCAAATTGCCGCCGTCGGCGGTACGGGTTATACGCACGCCGGCAGCTTTACCGGAACACGCTCCTATTATGTCGTCGCAGCCAATGATACGGGGCGATCCGGGCAGTCGAATACGATCCAAGTGACGGGCAAGCAACAACAAGCACCGCCACCGCCAGACAAAGACAATAAAGACAAGAAGGACGGTGCACCGCCTAAAAAGGATAAGGACGGTGCATCCAGCGATAAAGATAAACAGGCTAGCAGTAACACTGCGTACTTGAATTTTCCGCGGGAATTGTTCCTGATCGCGTTACTGCTACAGCTTTAAGTCACATTAAAAGCCTTGCAATGGGGGATTTCCCTTGCAAGGCTTTTTTTACGGTGCATGCACGATATGCGAATAACGTTCTGCGCGACAAACTAACGAGGGGCTAGCTAGGCCCGCTAATTTCCCCACACTAGTTACGTGACACTAGTTCTGTGGCCTAGTCTTCTAACGTGGACAAGTCGCCCGCCGGCAAATCCAGCTCCCACGCCTTCAGCACGCGGCGCATAATTTTCCCGCTGCGCGTCTTCGGCAGCTTGTCTTTAAACTCGATTTCACGCGGCGCAGCGTGAGCAGCCAAGCCTTTTTTCACGAACGTGCGGATTTCTTCCTTCAGTTCATCTGTCTGCTCGTAGTCGCTGCGCAAAGCGATAAACGCCTTAATGATTTCCCCACGTACCGGGTCAGGTTTCCCGATGACCCCGGCTTCGGCTACTGCCGGATGTTCGACGAGTTTACTTTCCACTTCGAAGGGCCCGACGCGCTCGCCAGACGTAATAATGACATCGTCCACGCGGCCTTGGAACCAGAAATACCCGTCCTCGTCCATGTGTGCCGTATCACCGGAAATATACCAGCCATCCGCTTGGAAGTAACTTTTAAACTTTGGCTCGTTGTTCCAAACGGCGCGCATCATCGCTGGCCATCCCGCCTTAATCGCTAAGTTGCCCATCCTGTTCGGAGGGAGAACATTGCCCGCGTCGTCGACAATCGCCGCTTCAATCCCGGGAAACGGCTTGCCCATCGAACCAGGCTTAATGTCCATACACGGATAGTTAGAAATAATGATTGCCCCCGTCTCCGTCATCCACCAGTTATCGTGAATGCGCTTCCCATAAGCTTTTTCACCCCAGCGGACGACTTCGGGGTTTAGCGGCTCCCCGACACTGAGAATGTGACGCACTGAGGAAAGGTCGTATTTTCGCACCACTTCTTCGCCCGCCCCCATTAACATACGGAAGGCGGTCGGCGCGCTGTACCAAACGGTGACGCGGTACTTCTCTAACGTCGCATACCAATCGTCGGGACTAAAACGGCCGCCGCGGACGACGCTCGTCACGCCATTCAACCACGGCCCCCAAATACCGTACGACGTTCCCGTCACCCAGCCCGGGTCAGCCGTACACCAATAAACATCGTCTTCCTGAAAATCGAGAATCCACTTCGCCGTCTGGTACTGCTGGATCATCGCGTTGTGGACGTGGTACACGCCCTTCGGCTTCCCCGTCGAACCTGACGTATAGTGGAGAATCATCCCGTCTTCGCGATCGACCCATTCGATGTCTAACTCCTTGGAAGCGTTCTCCATCACGTCCGCATAACGGTAATACCCTTCCGGCAAGTCACCCTCCCCACCGACGAGAATGACGTGTTTGAGCGCTGGCAAATCGTCCGTCGGTACCCGGTCAAGTAGCTCTGGCGTCGTTACGATAGCGCACGCTTCACTATTTTCTAAACGGTCGCGGACAGCTCCTTCCATAAACGCTTCAAAAAGCGGGCCGGCGATTGCCCCTATTTTTACAATGCCCAATAAACTAAAATATAACTCCGGCGAACGGGGCATGAAAATAAAGACGCGATCTCCTTTCCCGATCCCGATGTTGCGGAGCGCGTTGCCAAACTGGTTCGAGCGTTCCTTAAGATCGGTGAACGTATATTGTTCCTCGCGTTTGGCATCGCTAAAGTAAAGGGCGATTTTGTCGCGGCGCTCGCCTTCGGCGTGTCGGTCGATGGCCTCGTAGGCAATGTTCACCTTACCCGTCTCATACCAGGAAAATGCTTTTTCAACCTCTTTCCAATCAAAATTGCGGTAGGCTTCTTCGTAATTGGTCAAGTTATGCTTCTCCGGATCTACTGTACGGATGACTTCCGTTTGCACAAGCAAACCTCCTCTTAATAAATGTGTAAGCGGTTAAACAAACCTCTACTCTTTGGATACTTTATATACTTTCTTGTTCTTTATTATAGCATAGTGTTAATAATGCGCAATGTCGATTTAGGAGATGGCAACCATTAACAACTCAACAATTTCGCCATACAATTAATTCAAAAAAGGAGTGAAACTCGTGTATAATAGGGGAAAACGCCTTAAGACAATAAGGGGACAGCGATGGAACACATTAAAACGGTGTACGAACAAAAAGTTGATGCAGGAGCGCAGGGGGGGCGGGTGCTCACTGTTAGGGGACCCGTAACTGGAGAAGAAGTATTGCAACTACCGTTTCACCCCGGGTTAGTCGCCTTCCGGCCGCCCGCCGAACAACAGCGCGCCATTGCCGAAATTGCCGATTTACCAGAAGGACGCATTATTCAAGCGACCGATGGCAAAAACGTCGTCGCCTACGTGACGTTTTTGTATCCCGATCCACTCGAACGCTGGTCGGAAGGAAAGCAGGTCGATTTGCTAGAATTAGGGGCAATTGAAGTCGCACCGCCTTTCCGTGCCCTCGGTCTCGGAAAAAGGCTGCTGCAAACCGCCTACATGGACGATTACATGGAAAACTACATCGTCTTGACGACCGAGTACTACTGGCACTGGGATCTTAAAGGCACGGGACTCTCCGTCTGGGAGTACCGCAAAGTGATGGAAAAAGTGATGGGCAGCATCGGCATGGAAGTTTACGCGACGGACGATCCGGAAATAACTGCTCATCCGGCCAACTGTTTAATGGTGCGCATCGGAAAAAACGTACCACAGGAGTCGATCGAGCAGTTCAACGAAATCCGCTTTCAGCGTCGCTACATGTACTAAGGAGGCGCTCGTCTATTAGGGGATGCGTTGGATGCGTTGCTATTGGAAGGCACGCTGCGCCGCGCCTTCTCCTTCGTCGCTGCATCTAAATGGCACTTGTTATTGACGTTCACAACGCTGCTATTCGCACTCATGCATCGTATAAACTACTCTGTAATGTTAGAAGGGATGCGTAATGTTAGTAGAGAGAATCATGAAGACAGACGTCAAAACGGTCCATCCGACTGACGCGATCCGTACGGCGGTACAAATCATTGAAAAATACAACATTCGCCATTTGCCTGTCGTCGAACAAGACAGTCTCGTCGGCGTCGTCACTGATCGCGATTTGCGCGCGGCGCTCCCGTCCACTCTGGAACGCCAGGACGATACGCGCATTTTGGCGCAGCCGGTCTCATCGATCATGACTAAGGAAGTCATTACGGCGCACCCACGCGATTTTATTGAAGACGCCGCACTGCTTTTGTACGAAAACAGAGTCGGTTGTCTACCGGTCGTGCGGCTTAACAAAGTCGTCGGTATGATTACAAAAAAAGATATTCTCCGCACGTTAATCGAACTGATGGGCGTCAATATTCCGAGCCAGCGGGTTGAAATCGCCCTACCCGATCGTCCGGGATTACTAGCAGATGTGGCGGTCGTTTTAAAGGCGTTTAAAATTAACGTGACGAGTGTGCTCATCTTTCCAAGACAAACGGAAGGCGTCAAGCATTTGGTGATGCGCGTGCAGACGATCGATACGCGCAAACTCGTCGACCGTTTGCAAGAGAAAGGATTCAATGTCTTGTGGCCGTCGAAGGAGCCGGACGATTGGTTATGAAAAAACGCGAGTCGCGCTTCGTCTACTCCGACGCCTTTACCCGCTACCACTTTCACGACGACCACCCGTTCAATCAACAGCGAGTCCAGCTTACGTACAGCTTAATGCGGGCATTGGATATTATCGCAGACGAGCAATTGCTCGCACCTCGGCGCGCAACCGACGACGAATTGGCGCTCGTACATAACCGCTCGTACATCGACCTCATCAAAAAATGCTCTGGCAACGATTATGCGGAAGATGATCTAGCTGAAGCGGGGTTAGATACGGAAGATACGCCTGTCTTCCCCGGCGTTCACGAAGCGACAGCGCGAATCGTCGGCGGCACGTTAGCCGCGATCGACGAAGTTGTAAGCGGTGACAGCTCCCATGCACTCAATTTGGCGGGTGGCCTGCACCACGCGATGAGCGGCAAGGCGTCGGGCTTTTGCATTTACAACGACGCTTCCGTCGGCATTGCCTATTTGCAGCAGCGCTTTCCGGACATGCGCGTTTTGTACATCGATACAGACGCCCATCACGGCGATGGGGTGCAGTGGTCGTTTTACGACGATCCCTTAGTGTGTACGTTCTCGATCCACGAAACGGGGCGCTACTTGTTTCCTGGCACGGGAGATGTGACCGAGCGGGGCGCTGGCAAAGGGTATGGCTTAAAAATTAACGTGCCGCTAGATGCGTTTACCGAGGACGATTCTTACTTAGTAACGCTCGAGGCCGTATTGCCCAAACTCGTCGCTGGATTCCGGCCCGACTTCATTATCTCCCAACACGGCTGCGACGCCCACCGCTATGACCCGCTCACCCACCTCGCGGCGAGTATGCGCATTTACCGGGAAATCCCGCGTCTCGTCCACGAGCTGGCCCATGCGTACTGTGACGGACGTTGGGTCGCCTTAGGCGGTGGCGGTTACGACCGCTGGCGCGTCGTGCCACGTGCGTGGACACTGTTGTGGGCGGAAATGAATGACCGCCATGTAGGCAACGTCGCCTTGCCAGAAGCGTGGGTAAACGAGTGGCAGCCGAAGAGCCCCGTTAAGCTCCCACCGTCAATGTTTGACCCCGTAGAATTGTGGCAACCGATTCCGCGCCGTGCTGAAATAACGGAGAAAAACGAGCGCACCGTGGCGCGCGTGCTCTCTTTCCTACCGTAAGCGAGGACATCCACGGGTGTCCCCGTCCTCGGATGGGTCGTGCGACGCCCCACTTGAACGGGTTTCGATTGGTTTCTATCGCAGTTGCCGCAGTTACGGCAGTTACCCTTAATCGACAAGCAGCCATTCCTGCCGGATCGCGGCGGAATGGCTGCTGTATCGTTGGGCGAATGAAAGACAATAGGCCCCTTAGTGGTTAAGCACGCCGATCCGCTCTTCTCGCGCCTGGCGAGAGACGAGTTCGATCTCGTCTTCGCGCTTCGATAAAAAGTAGCGGAAGCTGTCGAACAGCGCGTACCAGCTCGCCTCAATGACGTTTGCGGACACACCGATCGTGCTCCACTGCTCTTTTCCGTCGGACGAGACGATCAACACGCGGACGGTGGACGCCGTCGCATCCGTCTCGTCCAACACGCGCACTTTGTAGTCGGCGAGATACATCTCTTTAATGAGCGGAAAGTACGATTCGAGCGCTTTGCGCAGCGCATTGTCAAGCGCGTTAACCGGCCCGTTCCCCTCGGCGACCGTGTGCACGACTTCCCCGTTAATGCGCAACTTCACGACCGCCTCTGTGAGCAACCGTTCCGCATCGTCCCGTTCCATAAAAATTTTGAACTGCTCCAGCTGGAAAAAGTGTTTGACTGTACCAAGCCCTTCGCGCACCATTAACTCGAACGACGCTTCGGCTGCTTCATACTGGTATCCAGCGTGCTCTTTTTCCTTTATTTTTTCAATAATTTTTCGCGACTGCGGATTTTTCTTGTTTAAGTCGATGTCCCACTCTTGCGCCTTAAACAGTAAATTGCTCTGCCCCGACAGTTCAGACACTAACACGCGACGCGCGTTGCCGATCGACTCCGGCGCGATATGTTCATACGTTTCCGGATGCTTTAATATCGCACTTACGTGCATGCCACCTTTGTGGGCGAAAGCGCTACGCCCGACGAAGGGCTGATTGTTCGGCGGAACTTGATTCGCCACTTCGTGAACGTATTTTGCCACCGAGGCGAGCGACGGTAAGGCACTGTCAGCGACGCACTTTAGGCCAAGCTTCATCTGTAAATTAGGGATGACAGAGACGAGGTTTGCATTGCCACACCGCTCACCGTAACCGTTAATCGTCCCCTGCACGTGCTGTGCACCGGCCTGCACGGCAGCGAGCGAATTGGCAACGGCTAACTCACAATCGTTGTGACAGTGAATCCCGACTGGGATCGACAACTCGCGCACGACATCCTTAACGATGGCCGATACTTCGTGCGGCAGCGTCCCCCCGTTCGTATCGCACAAGACGACGCAGTCCGCACCTGCTGCTTCCGCTTTTTTTACCGCTGCAAACGCATAGTCCCGATTGCTTTTAAAACCGTCAAAAAAATGCTCGGCATCAAATATAACTTCCAATCCGGCCTGTTTTAAAAACTTTACGGAGTCAAAAATCATGTGTAAGTTT
The DNA here is from genome assembly GCF_001375555.1 of Numidum massiliense. NCBI lineage: Bacteria > Bacillati > Bacillota > Bacilli > Caryophanales > Bacillaceae > Numidum > Numidum massiliense. The sequence goes on from NZ_CTDZ01000009.1 coordinate 2,379,739, forward strand.
TCTTCCAGCGTCGTCTTTAATGCTTCCGTGGCGTGAAAGTCCCATGTCTTCCCAAAAATCGCGACCGCCTTCACGCCACTTTCTAAAATTCGCTGCAAATTCTCATCGGCAGCCGCTGGAGTTCCGGCGCGCCGCGTACTGCCGAACGCCGTAATCGTCGCCTGTTTCAATGACAATTGTTGGGCTTGCAGGAAAAATTCCATGTCTTTCGGGTTACTGCCTGGCCATCCACCCTCAATGTAATGGATCCCAAGTTCATCCAGCTTCTTCGCGATTTTTAATTTGTCATCGACGGACAAACTGATCCCCTCACCTTGTGTCCCGTCTCTAAGAGTTGTGTCGTACAGTAACACCTGTTGTTTCAACGTAACATACCTCCCACTAAAGAAAAAACAATAATTTCGATAATTATTACGAGTATAGCACACATCCGTTAACGAATTAAAGCGTTAATTTGTGACAAGGTCGCCGTTGGCCTCGCCTCTGTCACATATTCGTCATATTTACATAAACCTGTGTCACTTCATATGACAATCATTAGTTATTTTTGCTACTGTATATGTAAGGGCGTCAACTGTCAAGTACCATTTATTTAAATTAAGAAAGAACAATGGAGGGAGCAGTTACTGTGACCAAAACGAATACTTCAACTCAAACGCGCTTACTCTTTGAACCGACGAAAATAAAAGACGTGACCTTTAAAAATCGCATTGCCGTTTCACCGATGTGTCAATATTCGTCCGTCGACGGGTTGGCGAACGACTGGCACCTCGTGCACCTCGGCAACCGTGCAGTCGGCGGTGCGGGTCTCATCATTGCAGAGGCGACCGCTGTCGAAGCGCGCGGCCGCATTTCCCCCGCCGATGTCGGACTATGGCGTGATGACCAAGTCACACCGTGGAAAAAAATTACCCGCTTTCTCAAAGAACAAGGGACTGTACCAGGTATTCAGCTCGCGCACGCCGGACGCAAAGCGAGCACGTACGCACCGCACGAAGGCCGCGGCTTCCTTAGTGAAGCAGACGGGGGATGGCAAGTCGTCTCCGCGAGTGCCCAGCCGTACAACGACAGTGCCCCAGTGCCACAAGCACTTACCCAAGAACAAATAGCTGATGTCGTCCGCCACTTTCGCGACGCCGCAGCGCGGGCTCTAGCGGCCGGATTTGAACTCATTGAAATCCACGCAGCACACGGTTACTTGCTGCACCAGTTTTTGTCCCCACACAGTAACCGCCGCGACGACGCATACGGTGGGACGTTGAATAACCGTAGCCGCATGCTCATGCAAGTCATCGCCGCTGTAAAATCGGTTTGGCCTGAAAAATACCCGCTCTGGGTTCGCATTTCGGCTACCGATTGGTTGGAACACACTAATGAACCTTCGTGGACGTTGGCACAATCGGTTGCCTTAGCCAAGGCGCTTAGGACGGCTGGCGTCGACGTGATCGACGTTTCTTCCGGTGGCCTTTCTCCCGCCCAAGAAATCACCGTCAGTCCCGGTTACCAAGTACCCGCTGCGGCGACAATTAAAAATGAAGCCAACATCCAAACGGCTGCTGTCGGTTTAATTACTGAACCGGAACAAGCGGAAGAAATATTGCAGAAAGGCCGCGCTGATTTCATCGCGTTAGGTCGGGAGCTTCTTCGCAACCCTTACTGGCCGCTGCATGCAGCAAAAGCGCTCGGTGTCACAACGCCTTGGCCAGTACAGTACGCGCGCGCGGTAAAATAATGGTCGCTTTTTCCAGTATTTACACGTGAGCATGAATACATGATTGCCACCAATTGGTACACATTATAGGGTACAAAGTGGAGGTGAGCATAACATGCCAGATAGTCGTACTACGAATCAACTTCTAGCACCTCAAGCACGTCAAGCGCTTGATCAAATGAAATTCGAAATCGCCCAGGAATTTGGCGTGCACCTCGGCCCGGACACGACCTCGCGCGCAAACGGTTCTGTCGGAGGAGAAATAACGAAACGCCTAGTGGCGATGGCAGAACAACAACTGAGCGGTGGTTTTCCGCAAGTGTAAGCGCGTATACTTAAGTTAAGAAAAGCCTGCTGGTACACTTTGCAAGCCAAGGGGCACCTGCTTTCATGCGCAGTGTGCCCCTTTTGTTATACTATGCAAATATACTATGCGTTCAACTGCACAATGCAGTTTTGTGCTATGTTATGCGGATGTGCTATGGTATGCAGATGTGTATGCGATGCAGTTGTGCTATGTTATGCAGATGTGCTATGCGATGCACATATTCAACGAGCAGGCGTGTCGACCCCGGTGATTTTCCCCTCGCCAATTAATCGGTTCGTCTCCACTGTTACGTAAGAAATGACATCCGCCAACTGCAGAAGTAACTGCTGTAAGTCGCGATTCACACGTCCGTCTTCAAATGTATCTAGCGGCAGCGGCAGCTCATCCAAGTCGAGCACGTGAGACGTACCGTCTGGAAATACGAGCACGTCGACTATGAGGTCCGTGTAAGAGACACATTCTTCCGCAATGACCGTATCCCGCACGATATTGACGTACGATCCTAAATACTCTCCTTGCGGGGAACGCCAGTGGTAGACGTTGTACGGGCGGTCTTCCCAATAAAATGCAATCGTATATGTCAAAGCTGGAATGTGCATCGTCCGATCGTCCACACAGACGTCGAACGGTTCCGGAATCTCGTATTGTAGGACAAGTTCGTCGCCTTGTCTCCGTACAAACAAACAGTCGTAAGACACGACCGTCCGGTCGTAACGCGTTTTCTTCTCTGTTATTTTCATACTGCCCACCTTTTACACCCTGTTTATTATCACCCGCTGCTATACAGATGCTTTGTTCACTTTTACTGGCGGGATCGTTTGTCCACGAAGCTCATGCGACGGTTGCCACACTTGCACTGACAAATAACTGAGGGCGCCGAACACGAACGTCGCAAACGTCGTGTGCGTTAAGGAGGTCATTAACGTAATTTTCATCCAGACGGACAGTGCGCCACTAACTATTTGTAAGATGATGAGCGCGAACGAAAGGATACTCGCCCAGTAGACGTCTTTCCGTTCCTTGTAATCGCGCACCGCAATATAAGCGATAACGGCAATCAATAGAAACGCGAGCGTCGCAGCCGCGCGGTGCATAAACTGTACCCCAGCCGCGCCGGTCAGCGGCGGAATGAGCTGCCCATTGCAGAGCGGGAAATCTGCGCAACCCAAGCCCGACTTCGTATGGCGCACATAGGCGCCAGTGTAGACGACTGCGTACGTGTAAATCGTCGTCCCCCACACTAAATTGCGGAATCCGGACGACACTTGTCGCGTCCGTTTATAAGCGAGAGGCGCGCGACCCGCTTTAAACACTTGCGCGGTCAATAGCAACACCGAACTGAAACAGAGCATGGCAAAACCGAAGTGAAGCGCTAACACGGCGTCCGATTGTCCCCACACGACTGCCATCGCCCCGAGCGCTCCTTGTAAAACGATAAAAAACACGCTGAGGGAAGCAAACGAGCGAACAGCCCGCGTGCGCAGAGCGACAACTGCCCAAACCGCAAAAGCGACGACAATAACGCCGACAATTCCGGAGACGATGCGGTGACTGTATTCGATAAACGTTTCGATACTTACTGAATCCGGCAAAAGCACGCCGTGACACAACGGCCACGATTTCCCACAACCTTCACCCGAACCGGTCACAGTTACGAGTGCCCCCATGATTAAAATGACATAAGCGCCGAATGTCGCAAGAAGACCTAATGCCTTAAGCTTTCCTAATTTGCGCATATAATAACACCTACACTTATTCATATTCAATGTGTGTCTATTTTAATATACCACACGGAGGCACAGCAATTATTGCGAAATGGTGACAAACCTTAAGCATCGAGCCACGCCTCCAGCTCGGCAATCAACTCCTTGCGACCGACAATGTCGCCTTCCGCGCCGCGGTCTGTCGCGGGATAGAGCTGTAACATAAACCCGTAAGAAAACGGGAATACGATGTCCTTCTGCTCGGCCCCCGGGTAAACACAGATGATCTTTTTGATCGGATGGTGGTTATAGTTGCCAGCCCTACTAATGTAATTAATAGAAGTATAACCAGCCAGTTGCTCCATCGCCGCCGTTTCCCCTTTTCCCGGGGGATTCCAAATGTTATACAGCGGACTATATTTAACTTCAAAAATGATGGAGGAGCTGTACACCCATTCCGCCCCCACCTGGCAATACTGATCGACTCGAATGTCAGGCTCCCGGTGCTCACTCATGCTGTAAAAGTATGAATCCTTTTCTAGCGCGAGCTTTTCGTTCGGCTGAATATACTCGTTGTATACGACGTCAATGCGTTTATTTTCTTTTATCAATGTCACCTTGGTACCTTCTTCTAACCGTCCGCGACTGTAGAAGCTACTCAGCTGCTCTGACAAGTTGCCCCCAGGCGGTGTAAACCCAACCTCACTGAACGCTTCGATTAGTACAAAAAAGACGTAGTACTCATACAACAAATACGTCGGTTTAAACACTGGAAAGGGCATCGCTTGCATGTCGTTCACTTCGTTAAAAAGCCGCTCAGATTGCTCCCACAACCGGTTGAACAACTCGTATCCGGATCCGGCGCTCGCTCTAGTCCAACCGACACTTGCGCTCGTATCGTTTTTTGCGGGAACAGCGGCGACCGCACCCCAAAAAGGGGTGCTGATCGTCGCCACTAAACTCTTTTTATACGTACTAATTTGTTCCGCCAGCTGCTTCAAGCTGTCAATCGTTTCCTCGACCTTCTCTAATTTCTTTTCTTTGCCGAGCAATGCGTGTCGCAACCGCATCAATGAGCTTTCCGTCGTGTTCTTTTGATTTCGAATCACTGTCATGTCGTTCTGTAGATCATCGTGGTCGGCTAGTAAATGATCGCGTTCCTCTTGGTGGTTTGTCATAACTTCCCTTAAAAAAACTGTTGCCGATGTCATGTACCGCACTATTTTGTTGACGCGATATTTAACTAGGCGGTTCGCCGCCGTATCCCAGTCTTCGTCTAGGCGCCGATTTATAAACCTTACATCCTGGTAAATACCCCCTTTAAACGAATGCTGCAGCCGCACACTGTGACGGTCGATCCGGCGCGGCTCTTTTTGCACGACATACGTCCTTTTCCGTTGTATCCTGCTGTGCTGTTCGATAAGGTTAAGTGCTTGGAGTATGAGCCGCTCCTGCTGCGCGTACCATTGAAAGTAACGCCAATAGCTGTACCGATCGGCGTCGCCAAGTGTCGCAACTGTTTTTTTGTAACTAAGGTCATCTTCTGTCAGGCCCAATACGTACGAATTAATGTACTCGCGAATGTGCTCTAGCTGCGCCGTAGTGACGTTTTTCGGAACGATGGTAAACCCGCCAAAGTAACTCCTCCCGTCGTAAACGACTTCGAAGTGATACGAGCCGCAGCGCCAGGGATAACTGTTATCGTCCTGATTTGCACCATTTTCATACAACGTTACCAACGACTTGTCGCTACTTAGGTGATAGACTTGATTTCCCTCGCTGCGCCCGTAAACATACACCTTATTCCAAATGAGCGCGACGTCGACGCGTACACCTTCTTTCCCGACCAGCTCGATTTTTAAGTCTTTTAATTCCGTGATCGTGTACATATATTGTTTTAGCTTATAGGTGAACTCTGTCAGGCGATCGATCGTCACGCTATCGATTTGTCTCCCTTTGCCGACGATTAAACGCAGACAGAAGGGTAATTCGTATGTATCGTCGACGCGGATCCCCTCTGTCGCAAGGCTAGCGAACAAAGCCATTAGCGATCAACTCTTTTCTCTTCCGCTCCAGAAGCGCTAGCGATTTATGAAATGGGGACACTTGCTGCACCTCGGAGCTTTGTAAATACGTTACGAGAGATCCTTCGTCGTGTGCATTGCCGACGAGTGGCGCTAAAACAGTTTCTGTACCTTGTATTTTCGTTATAATTCTTTGAGCGACTTGCAAGTCGAACGCTACAGCGCGCGATAGTAGCGGTTCTCCCATGTCACACAGCGGAATGTTCGCCATAAACTTGGCCATCGCTCGTGCCACGCGAAAGGAGACCCCTTTTTTTTGGTCTGCCTCGTGCAAGTATTCGTGCAATCTGTCGAGGATGGCAATTTCCTCCGGACTAAAGAACGTTAGCCCATCTTGTCCCGTCGCCCAGTCACAGCGATACGTTTCAGTCGTTATGTCGCTCCAGGCACCGGCAACTAGCTTGTCCTCTCTCTCTTCACCCTCTAGATCGCCGAACTGTTTACCGCTTTGGATACTTAGTTGCAGTGCCTCTGCAAACGACATCTTACCTGGGATAATCACGTTCGTACGGTCGAGTAAGCGATCGGAAAATCGCGTCGACGTCTCATCAAAATTGACGGTTCCAACAAAAATAATGTTACTGCCTATTTTGATCGTCGCTTTGTACGGTTGATTCAAGCAGTGGTTGTTTTTGCTAAATAACGTTAAGTACCGTTCGTCTTCATCCACTTCGAGTAAAGAAATAAACGGACTAAACCAGTGTTCCACTTGCGATAAATTCATTTCGTCAAACAGACACATATACATTTTTTCCGGATTGCTTTCCGCTGCGAGCAGTAAACTGACTAACTCGGTCTCGCTTTCGTAATAAATGCCTGTCGTCGGATTTAAGTACCCTAGTAAATCGTGCGGCTCTTGGTAGGACGGCGACATCGGGACCATGAGGAAATCCTTGCCTTTCGTAAGCCCCATCGTTTCGGCGTACAGTTGCACCAAATGCGATTTACCCGTTCCGGACATGCCTCCGACAATCGTAATTAAGTTCGTCTTCGCACTGACGTGGAACGATACGAGATCTTCTTCAGCGTAATAAAGGCCTCTTCGGGCCGCTTGTACCTTAAGTCGCTCGATAAACTGCCACTCGCTCGCGTGAACGTGTGGAAGCTCGCCAGGCGACGGCGACGTTTGAGTGGACATCGTCGATCGTACGGCCAGCGTACCGGTAGCTGCAGTTCCCGACGAGGCATCGCACCCTGCTGTGTTTGTCGTCGAGGCGGTCGATGCAACGGCTGTTGAAGACGATGCAGCGGACACTCTGCTTGGAGCTGAGGCTGGCGCTGGTGCGTGGGGTGCCGCCTCGCTCGTGTACGCCGCCGCAGCCTCACTTTCCGCCTGCACGCACTCGTTGTGCGCATGTAAGCTAACACCTTTTTTTTGCATGTCGTCCCTAATCATTTCTAATTTGTCGTTCGGGATGAAATACAAGTGATCGTCGATCCGCGCATCGACCCATTCACTAAACCGATCGGCAACGTCCCGCGCGACGATTTCCCCCCGGTCTTCTTGGACATACTGTGTATGTCCTCCGGCAGAAGTTAAAGAAACGCTATATAACTTCCCGTCGTAATGGACAAATTCGGGCGGAGCGAAAAGGTTCGGATATTTTGGCAAGGTAAACCGCCTCGTGGAGCTAATAAGTTTCTTTTCAAAGTCATCCCGTTTTTCATGCAGCCCTAACTGTGGGCTCGGTATAATGCCGTAACCTCCCGAAAAAGGGTAAACGTTTTCAACTTTATGAATTTCCACATACACATACGATGGGGTCGGATTGAGAGAAAAAACGATAAGTTTATTCGCTAGCAGCTGTTCAATCTGTTCTTTTTTTTCGTGGTGTGCGAGACGCTCGTAATTTATGAGTTCGTTGAATTTCCTTACGTTGTTGTAACTCCTTGTTCCCCCAATTAAGATTTGATTCGAATAGGCGAAGTTATCCGCGATCGCTGGCGGAATGGGGGATAAACATCTAATCATAAAACGAATATCCACACTGAATTCGTCGTGGAAATATACCGGCTCTTGAAAGGGCGTTTCTCGTAAATCTTCCTCTGTCACTAACCGGCCGACGAAGACGGTATCCTCCAGTTTACGCCGCGTGATCGGATCAAAGCCTTCTTTTAATCTCATATTATGCATCTCCTTCCAAACAATAATTGATCGTGTTAACGATGCGCGCCGCACCACCACTCACAAATTGATACGACCTGTTCAGCCCCTCCTCTAACGCGAACATATCTTTCGTCGATAGGCTGTCGGTGTCAATAAATAAAAACCTGCTATCACCTTTTTCTTCTAGTGTATTGATAAAGTTCTGCATCCCTACTAAATCTTCTAACGAAATATACTGCTCTTCGGTAAATAACAACCGATACAAAGGGTCGTCACGACAGCTGAGAAAGTAAAATTGCCTGTCTGCAAACAGTGCCATTTGCTGCAGCTGTTTGGGGTCCACCTGCATACGGTCCCTTTCCCCGAGCTGTTTGTCGCGTTCACGCTGTAGCTGTTCTTCCTGCTGTGCAACGACTTGCTCTAGCGCCGCTAGTTTCTGCTCCAATTGTTCATTCGTTCGCACAACGCCGTCATTCGCCAATTGCAGCTCCTCTTTTTTACACTTTAGCATGTCGTTCGCTCGTTGTAACTCCTCGTTTGCTTCCGTTAGTTCCCTATTTGCACGCGTTAGCTGTTCATTCGCCAGCTCCTGTTTTTTTACTAGCTCGTTCGCTTTCGTCTCTTGTTGCCTCACCCGCTTCTGTCGTTGTAAGTAGTTGTCCTTTTCCTTCTGTAGGGCGCGGTTGAGCGTTTCGGTCTCTCGCTTAAGGTCGTCTTGCAACTTGCTCATCCGTTCTAAGTGATCGCAGGCCGCTTTATACAGCGCGAGTGCATCCAGCAATGCCAATTTCACGAGGGGCAGTTGATCCCCCGCCTCCCACTCCGTCCAGTCATCTCTGTACATACAGACGAGGTGAATGTACGCGCCTGTCAGTGGATCCGGCAATTGGTCGGCAAGTCGATCCGTTAAAGCGCGCTGTGCATCCGCTTGTTGAACCGTGTCCGTTACAGGTGGTAGCGGATATTTGTTGGCGATTCCCGCCATTAGCTCGTCGGCAATTTCTTCGTGTAGGTCTAATAATGTCGTTAGTTTCACAGCGAGCGGCGGTGTCTCGGACAACAGTCCAGTAAACGGATCCATCTCTTCCGCGATGTTTTTAGTAATGGCCTCCCTGTGCTGCTCATAAAAGTCGGGGTATTTCAAGACTAACATACTTAGCCGACGCGCTGGTGAAAGTGCGGAGTCGAGCCCGGCCTGAAGCAAAAACTGCTCAACTGTTAAACGGTCATACTGATCTAAATGACCCGCTGTAGCCAACTGCTCGATGATGAACGTCGGCGGCTTGCGCTTAAGTTTTTGCTTCATAAATTTCTTTAGTAGACTTGGCGGCGCTTTGCTAATGTTTTTGGCGGAAAAACCGTGTACGTTCACTTGCAACAGTTTGACGAATAAGATGCACTCCCTTTTGTCTAGCAACTCGATGACATCGTTTACAGCTTCTAGTTGCGTGTCATAATCTAAGTTAATTGCCAATGGCGCATCCCCCCTTCATCACGACGCGTCCCAGCCGTGTACAGCAGGATAGTTTAAAACCGTTTATATATTCCTATTGTACATTAGACCGTGTTTTTTTTCACCGTTTGCATAGTTGTACGAATGTTTAGGTTGTATCCTGCCCCTTATGCATGAACTGTTTGACAACATCTTGTCGGCGAACGTAAATTGTTACGACATGTTTCCCCTCATTTTCGACGGATTTTTTTCGACGTTCTTTTCGTCTTACTGTCACACCCGCGCCATTCGCCCATATATTATGAAGAGAACGCCACGGATCGCGAGGTGATGCTATGGCACGAATTAGTGCTAGACAGCAAGACGTACGCTTGTTAGCACAGTTAATGCGGGCCGAAGCCGAAGGCGATTTAGATCAAGGCATGCTTATGGTCGGTAACGTCGGTGTGAATCGCGTCGTCGCAGACTGTCTCGACTTCGTTGACATTCGCACAATCGAACAGATGATTTACCAGACGCCTGGCGGTTTTGAGGCGGTGCAAAAATCGTACTTTTACCAGTCCCCGCGTAGCCAAGATATCAGGCTGGCAGAGCGTGTCATTCGCGGTGAGCGCTTGTATCCCGCGACGAACGCATTGTGGTTTTACCGACCTGTCGGCGCGTGTCCAGCTACTTGGTACGGACAGCAAAACAGCGGGCGCTTTAAAAGCCACTGTTTTTTCGTTCCGACGACACAAGAGTGCCCCGAAGTATATTAACAGCGACCAATCCCATCAAAAAGGAGGCGACAGCATGTACGATTATTACGGTGCGTATCCAACCCCGTACTTTGGATACTTAGCGGCTAATACGAATGCAAAACTTAATCAACGGCAGGAAGAATCGTATATCGAAAACATTTTGCGCATGAACATCGGAAAAGTAATGACCATTTACTTGACGTATGAAAACAATCGCGAGTGGAATGCGAAAGTCGTTACTGGCACACTTCGAGCAGTTGGGCGCGACTACTTGCTCTTACGCGATCGCGAGTCGGGTAAAGACTACTTATTCCGTATGATTAACGTCGACTACTTCGTGTTCGAAGAAATCGCCTTCTCTCCGCCCAATCAGCGGGAGACGCGACGGTAACAGAGACAGATAACCGCCCCACTATTTCGCCTTCAATGTTCCCCATCTGATACACTTGCGAATACGCTTTGGTGGTGAAGGCAATGTCGGTGCTCAGCGCGGCGCGCGCCGTCGATACACATACGCTACGCCGATCTCCTTTCGTAGATCGACTGTAGAAATTCATCGACGGCGTGCTCTAGTTTAAAATTTTTTCGATAATGGCGACAAAAAAACCCCGCAAGATGCGAGGGGCGTTCCACTGTGGGAAATTCCCAAGTGGAAGCTAGTGGAAGCAGGTTGTATTTTCTCTTTTGGTCACTTCATATTTATCCACACACTCTTCACTTCCGTGTACATGTCGAGCGCATAGCTACCCATTTCCCGCCCGATGCCGCTTTCCTTGTAACCGCCGAACGGGGAAGCGGCGTCGAATACGTTGTAGCAGTTCACCCACACAGTACCTGCCTTTAAGCCGTGTGCGACGCGGTGAGCGATGCCGATGTCGCGCGTCCACACGCCAGCGGCTAATCCGTAATTCGTATCGTTGGCCCGCGCAATAATGTCGTCGATGTCGTCAAAGGGCATGGCGGAGACGACCGGCCCAAAAATTTCTTCACGCGCAATCGTCATTTCGTCTTGCACATCGGCGAAGACGGTCGGTTGCACGAAATAGCCGTTAGCTAGTTCCCCTTCGCCCCTTTTGCCGCCGACAGCGACTTTCGCCCCTTCGTCGATCCCTTTTTCAATATAGGAAGTGACACGGCCGAACTGTTCGTCGGAGACGAGCGGGCCGATTTCCGTATCGGGCGCCAATCCGGGACCTTGCTTCAGCTCCGAAGCGTAAGACACCATGTCGCTAAGGACGTTATCGTACGATTTTTTATGGATGTACAGCCGCGAGCCGGCGCAGCACACTTGCCCTTGGTTGAAGAAAATACCGCTCACTGCCCCCGGAATGGCACGGGAAAAGTCGGCGTCCGGGAAGATGATATTCGGTGACTTGCCGCCGAGTTCGAGCGACACTTTCTTAATGTTACTCGCCGCACCGCGCATAATCGCCCGCCCGACTTCCGTAGACCCCGTAAAGGCGATTTTGTCGACGCCGGGGTGGTTGACGAGCGGCGCACCGGCGGTTTCCCCGAATCCAGGGAGGATGTTCACGACGCCTTCCGGAAAGCCAGCTTCCATAATGAGTTCACCGAGGCGGAGCGCACTGAGTGGCGTCTGTTCCGCCGGTTTCAGCACGACTGTGTTGCCGGTGGCGAGCGCGGCCCCTAACTTCCACGCCGCCATCAACAGCGGGAAGTTCCACGGAATAATTTGCCCGACGACCCCGATCGGCTCGTGCCGCGTGTAGTTAAAGTGTCCGGGTACGGAAACGGGGATGGTCTGCCCGTAAATTTTCGTCGCCCAGCCCGCGTAATAGCGAAAATGCTCGGCCGTTAGCGGTACGTCGCCGCGACTCGTTTCACGGATCGGCTTCCCGTTGTCTAACGTTTCTAGCTCGGCGAGTTCCTCCGCGTTCGCTTCAATGAGATCCGCCAGCTTGTTCAGTAGCTTGCCACGGTTCGCGGGTGTGATTTTGCTCCACGGACCTTCGAACGCTTTGCGGGCCGCTTGCACAGCTTTATCTACATCTGGTTCGGTTGCTTCGGCAACTTCGCACAACACTTCGCCATTCGCCGGGTTGACGGTGGCAAACGTCTTTCCTTCCGTCGCCTCAACCCACTCACCTTTAATTAACAATTGCTTCGGCTTGGCGAGAAAATCTCTTACCTTATCCGAGATTTGATATTCCTGTACAGAATGCGACATGAACAGACCCTCCTCAAGTAGTGTCAGTTATTAATAAGCGACATAAGTAACAATTATGACTCTGAGTTACTTTTCCAAGACAAACCGCCTATTAAACGTATAATAAACTATATTCCCCTCAATTGCAACCGCTTGCAATTAGTAGATGATATAATTTATTGGATATGGTGCCATATTTATACTACATTCTCTTGCGTTTTATCCATACCTGTACGTCTCGATCTATATCCCAATCTTTACTTCCTATGCCCGTACCCCGCACCGTTTGCTAGTTAACACTTCCCTACGGTTTATGCGGCGAGAGCGCACTCGCTTCGACAAAACGGTGCAACCGTTCCGCGAGCGGCGGGTGCGTGTAGCGCCACCATTTTATAAATGCCGGTGGATACGTTTCTGAGCGCCCCGTACGAGCGAGCTCTTGAAAACCGCTCACCCCGGCCTGTGGCTGCTCGACGATATGTAGCGCATACTCGTCAGCCGCGCTTTCCATGATGCGCGAAATGCCCGAAACGAATGGTGTGCTCACAAAACTCGTTACCGATAGAATCGCGATGAGGAGTGGCAAAGCCAACAACCGTGCGGGCGATTCAAACCCCCACATCCACCCAAAGTAGCGAATCGCCCACTTGGAGACAACAAACATAATAAACAGCGTGACAAACGCCCCCGCGATCGCAAGCCAGGTCCCCCACCAGACGTGTTTCATTTTGTAATGACCCATTTCGTGCGCCATCGTAAACAGTATTTCGTCTTTTGACATTTGGTTTAACATCGTATCCCACAACACGATGCGCGTGTTTGTACCGATCCCGGTCACATAAGCGTTCAGTGCATTCGTGCGCCGCGACATGTTCACCTCGTACACCCGGTCCGCGGGAATGTCCGCCTTTGCCGCTAAGGCGAGAATATCGCGTTTCAGTTCGGATTCCTTAAGCAGCTCGTAGTCGTTAAACAGCGGGTCCAACAAGACTGGCTGAATGAACGTCGAAAACAAAATGAGCGGGACGACTAATAGGCCTGCCCACAGCCACCACCGTTTGGCACTGTTGCGAATGAGTAAAAAAAGTACAAGCAAAACCGGTAACGTAATCGCCGTCGACACGAAAAATGACTTCAAATGGTCGGTGAGCCAAAACGACACGTTCATGTTTGAAATCCCGTAAGCCCGTGATAACGCATAACTAGCGACTGAAAAAGGGAGTTCGACGAGTTCCAAAAACGCGAGCAGCAGCGCGACAAACGCTACGCCGGACAACAAGCGCCACTTCAAACGGCGGTCGAGCCACCTTTTCCAATAAAAAAACCAACCGCGAAACAAGCCGATAAACAGGAGCAACCACTCGAAGGGCGCTTCCAAAAAGTAAAGAAAATCGCGTAAGCGAGCGTAAAATGCATTGTCCTGGAGCTCAGCCGCAGACATAAACGTCGCTGGATCAGCAGGTGTACCAATCCAGGACCCCGGAACGGGGATTGGGCGCGGAAGATTAAACAAGTAAAGCGCGACGACGATTGTATACAAAACGAATATTAGCGACAACAGGCGGACTGGTTTATTGAACGGCACGGCATTTCCTCTCCTTAATGAGACGATGTGACGACTAGGCAAGGTGGTTGAACGAAGGATCTATCCATCCTTATCGTATGCTTGGCTTCGCTTATCATACACGCGATGTGTTTGTTGTACCTATAGAAGACAACTCACATATACTCGCGCAAAGCGTATACCATATTAGGGATTAGTCGCTTAGAAGAGCCATGCAGATCGGGAAAAAGTCGGGAACAATATCACAATAGTGGAGCTAGATCAGCGGTCCTAAGCCTTAGACGACACATGCGTGAGGACCGCGAGGAGGAGATGTCGTTTGCAATTAAAAACAATGACGTTCAACATTCACCACGGCCGCGGCACCGACGGTGTACTCGATTTAAATCGCATCGCCGCAGTCATCGAAGCGAGCGGAGCCGATCTCGTCGCCCTCAACGAAGTCGATCGCCATTACGCGCGACGCAGTCAATACGTCGATCAAGCGTCTTGGCTAGCGGAAACGTTGCACATGCACGTCGCTTACGGTGCCGCCATCTCCCTCGCTTCGCCCGCGTCTCCGCAACAGCGGCAGTACGGTAATGCGCTATTATCCCGCTATCCAATTGTCGCCAAAGAAAACTACTGTTTTCGCTTTAGTTACGTGGAAAACCGCTCCTTGTTGGAAGTGATGCTGGCTCATAAGGACACGCCATTTAAAACGTACGTCACCCACCTTAGTTTAGAACCTTTTACGCATAAAAAGCAGACAAATTTTATTATCGATAAAATACAACAGGAGCAATACCCTGTCCTCCTGTTAGGGGACTGGAATATGAAGCCGGGCGCGTCTGCGTGGAAAAAGCTTGGACGGTATATGCAGGACGCTTGGGCCGTCTGTGGGGAGGGACGTGGTTGTACATATCCGTCACACGTACCAAAATCCCGTATCGACTACATCTTTGCGAGCCACCACTTCCGCATCCTCAGCACAGAAGTGTACAGCGACGTCCCAGCTGCCTCCGACCACTTGCCGTTAGTGGCAACCGTGGAACTCGAAGGGGAAGAGGGGACAGATTCAAGGCATGATTCGCCGGAAAAATAGTAACAAAGACGTACCGTGTGACGCCAAAAGCACACAAAAGTGAAAAAGTGCTGCATGTTTTGCAAAAATGTGCGCAGTGGAACCAAAAGAAGGGGACACGTACTGCATCTGCATACGCGTCCCCCTTTCCATCGCCGCTAATCTTCCTCCTCCTTCGAAACAGCCGTCGTCGTTGCTGTCTTTGGTGCAGACCGTTGTTCTTCCGAGGGATCCTCATTGCTTCTGTACGTCACGATGCGTACAGCAGCGCCCACGTCACAGCGGCTATCCCTAAGGTAAGGTTGCCCCACAAGTAACTGCCTCCTCCCGAGCCGAGCCCGATGACGATGACGACCCCGAACGTCGCCGCAAGGACGGAAAGCACTTTTTTCAGCGTGAGACTCTCGTGTAACAACCAGAAGGCAAACACTAGCGTCAGCGCCGGAGAGGCGGACGTTTATAAGGGCGCCATATGCGCGTTGGACAGCGCCCCCCCTGAACTGTGCCCCGACGGACACGAAATAGCCAGCAGGCTACATTACCAGGCTACGTTACTTTGTGGCTATGCGGTCCGGCAACGTTACTTTGCTGCGATACGATAATAACTCGGGTACTTCGCCTCGTACGCCTTAATTCTATCTTCGTGAGCGAGCGTGACGCCGATGTCGTCCAACCCGCGCAACAAACATTCGCGGCGGTATGGATCGACATTGAATGCGACGCGGAACTCGTCACCGTCGGACAACATACACGCTTCGAGGTCGACGACTAATTCATAGACTGCCTCTTCCGCCTTTTGGAACAACTCGTCAACCGTCTCCTCCGGTAACTTCAACGGCAAAATGCCGTTTTTAAAGCAGTTGTTATAAAAAATATCGGCAAAGGACGGGGCGATAATCACTTTGAACCCGTAATCTAACAGTGCCCACGGTGCGTGTTCGCGCGAAGAGCCGCAACCGAAGTTGCTGCGGGCGAGTAAAATGCTCGCCCCTTTATATTGAGGCTCATTCAACTTAAACGACGCGTTTTCCTTTCCCGCTTCGTCAAAGCGCCAATCGTAAAACAAAAACTGTCCAAAGCCAGTACGCTCAATGCGCTTCAAAAACTGTTTCGGAATGATCGCATCTGTGTCGACATTGGCCCGATCTAACGGAGCGACTATGCCGGTGTGTCGTTTAAACGGCTCCATGTCCCGCCACCTCTTCCTCTGTGAATTCCCACTCCCGCACATCGACGAATCTACCGGCAATCGCTGCCGCGGCAGCCATCATCGGACTGACGAGATGCGTGCGCCCGCCGCGCCCTTGCCGTCCCTCGAAGTTGCGGTTCGACGTCGACGCACACCGTTCGCCCGGGTCAAGGATGTCCGGGTTCATCCCGAGACACATACTACAACCCGATTCGCGCCACTCAAATCCGGCCGCCTTAAACACTTCATCTAGTCCTTCTCTTTCAGCCTGTAATTTCACTTGCTGTGACCCTGGAACGACCATCGCGCGCACAGTCGGCGCTACTTGCCGACCCCGCACCACTTTCGCCGCGTTGCGCAAATCTTCGATGCGTCCGTTCGTGCACGAACCGATAAACACGCGGTCGACAGCGATGTCAGTCAGCGGCGTCCCCGGGTTAAGTCCCATGTACTCAAGCGCCAATTCAGTCGTGCGGCGCTCCGTTTCATCTCTGGCGTCTTTAGGATTGGGAACGACGCCGTTAATGTCAGTCCCCATCCCCGGACTCGTCCCCCACGTCACTTGCGGCGCAACTTCTGCCGCATCGATTTCCACGCGGGCGTCGAACACGGCCCCTTCGTCGGTACAGAGCTTCTGCCACTCAGCGACTGCGTGCTCAAACGCCTCGCCTTGTGGGGCGTGTTCACGTCCTTTTATATAGGCGAATGTCGTTTCGTCTGGGGCGATCATGCCAGCGCGGGCGCCCGCCTCGATCGACATATTACAAATCGTCATCCGCTCTTCCATAGACATTTTTTTCAGCGCATCACCGGTATACTCGATCACGTAACCGGTGGCAAAGTCGGTCCCATACTTCGCGATTATCGCTAAAATTAAGTCTTTTGCTTGGACGCCTGGTTTTAAATCCCCTTTAATGTGCACTTCTAACGTCTTCGGCTTCGACTGCTGCAAACATTGTGTCGCCAGCACGTGCTCCACTTCACTCGTGCCAATCCCAAAGGCGAGAGCGCCGAAGGCACCGTGCGTCGACGTGTGACTGTCGCCGCAGACGATCGTCTTTCCGGGCAGTGTCAACCCGAGTTCCGGCCCGATCACATGTACAATTCCTCGCCGCGCACTTTGAAAGTCTGCGAGCGGTACGCCAAACTCCGCGCAGTTCTCCGATAGAGTCTCCATCTGCTTAGCAGAAATTTTGTCGGCGACGCCTAAGCTCGGGTCTGTCGTCGGTACATTGTGATCCATCGTTGCGAATGTCAAATCTGGCCGCCGCACCTTGCGTCCCGCGAGGCGCAGTCCTTCGAACGCCTGCGGTGACGTTACCTCGTGCACAAGATGCAAATCGATGTACAGGACACTCGGTTTGTCTGTCTCCTCGTAAATGACGTGATTGTCCCAAATTTTTTCAAACATTGTCCTCGGTTTCATCTGTTCTCATCCCACCTATCTATTCTCAGCAATGTTCCCTTAAAATAATTAACATCCATCTTATCAATTTTCCGGCAAAAATAAAAGTACTTTTTTTGTAGGGATTTTTATCCACCGCACGATATACGGCTGTAGGGGCAAACGATTAACGTATGCCCCGACAAGTCTTCGCTAGAAAAGGCAGGCGCCGGACAGCGCCTGTTGCCAGTAAGCTGCCAGTCTTTATGCTAGCGGCGCTCAACTGCTGATGAATCTACTAGCCCTTTACTCCGTCAGCTGCAAAAACTGCTCTGCATCGCGCACGGACAAATCGACTGCCTGCTGCCAGAAGTCCGGCTTCGTCAAGTCGACGCCGAGGTGGCGCTGCGCTAGGTTTTCCACGGTCATGCTCCCCGTATCGCGCAACAAATGCACGTATTTCTGCGCAAACCCTTTACCTTCCGCTTGTGCCCGCGCGTACACGCCGGAGCTGAAGAGGAAGCCAAACGTGTACGGGAAGTTGTAGAAAGGCTGTCCCGTAATGTAAAAGTGCAATTTCGAGGCCCAAAAATGCGGGTGGTATGACCCGAGACTGTCGGCAAAGGCCTCTTTTTGCGCTTCAACCATCAATTCGTTTAACGCCTCGACACTAACCGGACCTTGTTTGCGCACGTCGTAAAACCGCGTTTCAAACAAAAAGCGCGCGTGAATGTTCATGAAAAAGGCGATCGCCCGTTTCGCTTTATCGTCGAGCAACGCTAAGCGTTCGTCTTTTGTCTCCGCTTGTGTGAGCGAAGCGTCGGCGACGATCATTTCCGCGAAAGTAGATGCCGTCTCGGCTACGTTCATCGCATAATCCCGCGCAAACATCGGCAAGTCGTTCATCACGTGGGAATGGTAGGCGTGCCCGAGTTCGTGTGCCAACGTGGCGACGTTGTCGAGCGACCCTTCAAACGTCATAAAAATACGCGATTCGTTGTGAGCAGCAAAGGAGGTACAAAAGCCACCCGGGCGCTTCCCGGGCCGATCTTCTGCTTCAATCCAACGGTTTTCAAAAGCGTGCTGTGCAAAGTCGGCCATATCCGGGCTAAAGCTGCGGAAATGTTCGACGATAAACTGTGCCGCCTCGTCGTACGTCATCGTTTTCGTTACGTTGCCGAGCGGGGCGTCGACGTCGTGCCAAGCGAGTGCGTCGACACCGAGCACTTTTGCTTTTCGCTGCAAATAGCGTTTGAAAATGTCCTTATTGCGCGATACAGCGTCCCACATCGCTTCTAACGTCTCCCGCTGCATGCGGTTCTCCGCCAGCGGTTCTTTGAGTATGTCATCCCAGCCGCGCTGCCGGTACAAGTTAATCCGGTACCCCGCCAGGTGGTTGAGCGCCGTCGCACACAAATCTGCTTCTCCTTGCCACGCCTGTTCCCATTTGCCCATCATTTCTTCGCGCACCGCACGGTCCTCACTGTACAACTTGTTGTGCGCTTGCCCGACGGACAAGTCAGCCGTCTCGCCTTTCTCGGTAAACGGGATTTTCATCCGCCCGACAACTGTGTCGTACAACTCTTCCCAGGCGTGGTAACCGTCGACAGACAAGTCGTTGACGAGGACTTCTTGCTCCGGAGGTAACATCTCTTTTGCCTGCTGGCGCCGTTCTTCTAAGTAAAAGGAAACTGCTTGTAACTCGTCGTTTTGTAACAGCCGCTGCCATTCATCGTCAGCAATGCTCGAGAGCAACGCGTTAAAGCGCGTCAACGCTGATTGGGTTGTAGCGATCAACTGCAACATTTGCCCGTTGAGTAACTTCGCCTTTTCATCGGTCACATCTTGTGCGGTCAAACAGCCGATAAAAGCGTAAGCACTTATTAACCGCTGTTCAAATTGCTGGATACCGTTAACGATCGCTGGCAACTCGCCGCTGTCGCCACGGACGATCGCCTCGTTTAGCTCCTCGAGAAGACCTTTAAGCGCCTCAATTTCTTTACGGTGCGTGTCCGAGCTACTCCCCCCCGGAAAAAACACGTCTAAATCCCACGTCGGGTTTAATTTTTGGGACATGCTGTCAACTCCTTAAGAAGATTATGTAATTGCTATAAAAAAGATTCTATTCCTCACGCATATCCTCGCGTTTGAACGGCCGTAAGTAAAGTATGACATACCGGCAAAAAAAGAAAAAGACCCACCGCAATGATACAGGGTACATGCCGGAATTCCCCAGCGCAAAAACTGTGTATTCACTGCCGCCATAGTTGGAACGGCACCAGATTTATCGTATAATTGAAATATATCGCGATAACCCCGTGAGGAGAGGAGTCCTTTGTCGTCCCATAAAGCAAACAAAAAGGAACCGTCACGCATAAAGGAACAGCAGCAACCGTACGAGTCCGAGCCGTACGAACGGTACGAAATTATTAACAACGTGCGCTTTGACTTAAAACCGGCACCGACGGTTAACCACCAACACCTCGTGGTCAACTTAGCATTTTTTATGAAATTGAGTTGCCGTGAAAATGGTATCATCCTCGTCTCGCCGCTCGATGTGTACCTCGACGAAGCGAACCAGTTCCAACCAGACCTCGTGTTCATTTTGCACGAGCACCAGGAGATTGTTAAACCTGCTCGCATAGAAGGGGCGCCCGACCTCGTGGCAGAAGTCCTTTCACCGAGCACGGGCAAAAACGACAAAATTTCCAAAAAGGTGCAGTACGAACGATTCGGCGTACAAGAGTATTGGCTCGTCGACCCGGTGCA